>NZ_JHET01000001.1 GCF_000685355.1 Microbacterium sp. CH12i
ACCCCAGGTGATACGCGATCCCGGTGCGGGGCCCCACCGCGCGTGAGCCGCAACGCGACGATGCGCCGCTCGGTCTTGCGTGGCAGCTGGCTCGGTGACCTCCGCGGCCTCGAGCTGCGGTCCGTCAGCGGCAGCCCAGCCCGACACCGATCCACCCACCGTTTCGCTGTCGCCGGCGAGCACTGAAACCGTTCCGCAGCGCGGCGAAGCGACCATCCATCCTGAGTTATCAACAGGGCAAGGCGCCGGCGCCCCTCAGGAGTCAACGGAGCATTAGCGTGTGTCATGGAGACCTCCGGTTTAGAGATGCGAGTGTGGTAACCCACATCCTTGCCGGAGGTCTTCCCTATGTCACGCGTTCACAACCTCCCGAGGAACTACAGCTAGTAACTCGTCCTGCCACGCGTGGATGCGGGCGACGTAGGCGACGAAGTCAATACCAGTTGATCCGCTAAGTTCAATCAGTCTCTCGTTCGCCGCCGACGCAAGTTCGGTGATCCGAAGGCGGTCGAAGATGATCCCCATCGCCCTTTCATCCTTCTCTGCGAGGGCGAGCGACAGATCGTCGTATACCTGCTCCTTCTTCGGCTTGCAGTCCTCATGTTGCATGAACGGAATGAACATGGACAGCAGGCGCTCACTCGTGGGGCCATTCTGGAACCATCCGACGAAGTGCGGATCCATCGTGGCGTTTAGCGGTTTTGAGCGCCAGTTTTTGCCGGATGCGACCTGACCATACAGCACCGTCTTGCCCGGCTTGCCATCCTTGAATGAGCGCCAGGCTATGAGGTCGACCGAGCCATCCTTGACGACCGCGGGGTCATAAGCCGGGTTCGAGGAGATCAAACGGCCGACGGAGATCCGCGAGATAAAGCGGTTCAGAGCATCGAGAAATTTGCTTGATTCGTCAGGCCTGGGCCAGCCCATCCAATAGACGTCGCCGTGGACATACTCCGCGGCCACGAGAACGGCCATGACCTGCATCAGCTCGGGCATAGCTTTTCGCAGCTCGTGGTCCTCGGCGATCGTCACGTACTCATACTTGATTGCAGTGATGAGTAACGCAGCCACGTAGAACAGATGGGCGAACCCGTCGGGGGTCTGGAAGGGTCGCTCGCGTCGGATCAGGAACCAGTTTTGACCGACGACCTCCAGAACAAATGGATAGCTATCACCTAGAGCGTTGGATCGGAACTCCAGCTCTTCAAAGACCCGCAGCGACAGGTTCTCATCGACAGTGTTCAGGATCCCGCGATCACCGCGAAGGTCGTCGTCGAGTTCGACATCGCCCTCACGGTCCTCATCGTCGTCATCGCGAACAGGGTCATCGATGATGTTCACCGCCCGCACTAAACGAGAGCTCGTCACCTTCCTAGGGTGCGTCGAGATCAAGGCTTGTAGCTCCACCCAGTCCGCAATGCGCGCGCGAGAATCAGTCGGGGTGAAGACCTTAGTCATCTTCCTCGTCGTCCCCACGAAGAGCAGCGGCTTGCTGTTCGTCATATTGCTTCACAAGCAAGTTGATCGCTCGGGCGGTGCGGGAGATGTCCCCCACGGTTTTTCGAACCTCGCTGTCACCGTCGTATCCCTGACTGGCTAAGACCAATGCCTGTTCCAGGTCGTCGACCACGCCGTACACGATTTCGGCGAAGCGAGCGGTCTTGTCTTCCGCCTCGTCGTAGGACTTCGTAAGGTCTCGAGTGCGCTCAAGAGTCGAGAGCGCCCGAGAATTGGCGAGTACCTCGACAAGCCGCTTCAGGTCGGGGTTCTGACTTCGGATAATCGACGGTTCGCCGGGCTGCCCGTAAAGCCAAGAGGTGACGCGGCGGAGCTCCTGGTATCTCGCTTGTTTGATGGGCTTCTCCGGGAGGAGCCCATCTTCGCCGGCTTCGAGTTCGAGGTAGTCTCGCATGCCGGGTCGCGTGAGTCCGGTATAGAGGTGAGAAAAAGCGAACACCCGCTTGTCGCTCTTCGAACGGTCAAACAGGCCCTCGTCCTCGGCCTGCTCCAGCACCCTCCACCCATTCACGAGACGCAAAATCGTGCTGTGATTGTCGCCGAGCTCTTGGCTCACCTTCCTCACATCTGGTTCGTCAGCCAACCATTCCGCCGCGAACCTCGCCTTGGCTAGCGAGTCCCACTTGAAGGCTCCATTAATGTGTTTGAAGCCGATGAAGCTGCGCGCCTCGCGCTTCGACTCCACGAGCCGGACGCGAACCTCGTCGGGGTAGGGGGCGGCATCTTCAGGGACGCTGATGCCAGATTCCGCCTGCAGCTCGGGACTGCCAATGATTCGGAGGGCTGCCATCCGGCGGTTGCCCTCGACGACGACGCGAGAGTCCCTCAGGACTATCAGGGGCTCGTAGTCGAACCACCCCGAGGTAGTGATTGACTGCACCAGCTCGGAGACATCGGCAGTGTCCACGAGATAAAGGATCGCCTCCAGCTCGTCATTAAAGTGCGAATCGGGCATGCGCGGATTCTGAAGATCGAGCTTCAGGTCGCGCGGGTCCAGAAAGACGTCATCCCGGGTGTTTGGTGTTGCGTTCAACATGCACCTCCGGCAACAGCCTAGCGATGCAGGAGACTATCGCCCGTAACGAGCGAATCGCTCTGCGTTCGAGATCCCTAGGCTCGCGGCCGGGCGACCTCGTCCGGCGCAGTGCTCGAGGGTCAGTGCACGCCTGCGTGAGCCAGACTAGATGGGATGTCCTCAGTCGATGGCGCCACGAAAGGGGAGACGGTTGTCAAGATCGGGAGAAGAGGAGCACGCCAGGCTCATGCTCTCCGGCGAGTTGGGACTGGAGTTCCTCCTTTACGACGACGGCTCTAGGTCGAGCATGCCGGACCTACTGTCGGCAGACAGGAAGCACGTGGCAGAGGTGGTTACGACCTCTTTGCCCGCCGTTCGGGAGGCGGAACAGCACCTCGATCCCTTAGATGAGTCGCGACTACCTCACTGTGTATGGGTGACGATTCCGTACCCGAGGCTGGGTGGTGTCACCAAGGGCGTACGCCACAGCATTAAAGCGGACGTTCTCCGGTGGACAGCGGAAGCCGGGTGTGACTACCACTGGTTGTCACACGATGGAGAGCAGTTGCTCAAGGGGAACAACCCCGATCCGATTCTCGGTCTGCGGTCCTACGATGACGGGATCCGAGTGATGTGTGTTCAGGTTTGCCGACACTCGAACGTTGAACCTCATCAAATCAGCTGGCCTGTGGTGCACGCGCCGTCTCCGGAAGATCCATGGAGGTTGGTACGGCGGTCGCTGCACATTATCGACACGGAACATCGAGGCGGCGTGCAGGCGCTCGCTGAGAAGCTGAGCGGGTACCCAAACAAGCACTTGGTGATGTACCCGTTCGGTCCGCCCGGGAACCTGACGGCAGCGCTCAGTCACTACGCGCTCCCGCCGATCCTGCTCGAGATGTTGCCTCCACGGCTCAATCCGCCGCTCGCCGATCTACATTTATGGCTCATCTACCAGTACGGCGGCACTACCGATACAGAGGGTCTGCATGTCTGCAACGGACGCTGGTCAAAGTTCGGGACGCAGATTCCAAAACTGGACCTTCACTCCCCACTCATGCCGCTCCACTACCGAGATGCCTAGCGGTCACTGCGGATCTGCGAGAGCTCGCCTGACCCTGGATGCTCCCACACCAAGTACGCGCCCAATGCTCTCCCAGCTCTGCCGCTCAGCGCGCATCCGCTCGGCGGTCACGATCCGCTCGGGCGTCATCACGCTCGGGCGTCCGCCAAGCGCGGCCTGATTGAGACGTTGCTGGATCTCGACGCGCGCCAGGTGAATACCGTCAGTCCCCCCGAGCCCCTGATCGACACGACGACACCAATGGGGCGGGCGCTGTTCGGCATCGTCGCCGCGGAAGGATGTCAGCCAGTGTGGCGTTGCGACGGTCCTCATCGAATGAGGCGAGCGTCTGGGACAGGACTGTGCGAGCGGCCTTTTGGCCCCAGGCGTCGAGCTGTACCCCCGTCGCGCGCGATACGCACGATCGCGTGCAGCAGCCGATAGGTGCCTGCATCCCGATCTGGTTCACGATGAGCGGATCAAGCAGATTCAGGCGCGATCCTGAGCCGTCCTGGTGAACCGAATCGGCTCCCCCTGCCCCAACTCGCGCACCAGCTCGACGTGCCCGCCCTCGTTGCCCTGGGCTTCTTATCAAAAATGACCGCGCGGCGGACAAGAGCGATGTTCAGAACGGTCGCCTGTCGGGTCGTCGACGGCGCTCCGGTCAGCCTGAGCGCGTAGTGCCCACGTCGTGCTTGCGGGCGTTCACGAGCCGGCCCGGCCGGGCAACTCGTACGGCGATACTTCACCAGCTGCGCTCCCTACCGGCTGCACATCCTCATCTACGACGGCTTCGGCGCGTCGACGAGAGCGCCAGCCGGCTGCGGTGTGTCGCTCACTAGATGGCTTCTTTCTCTCCCTTGCCCGCCAGCAACGTACAGCACCTTGGCGAGACGCTCCGCATCCTAATGTCGGTGGCCCGCCGTAGTCTGTAAATGTCAGGTTCACAACTAACAATGGAGGATGACATGACAGACATCACCACCACCACGGCGGGACTCGGAGAGGGCGCCATGGCGCTCCCCCAGGCACCGACAGTCACTGATCGCCGGGTCGGATTCAGCGGCGAGCTGGATCGCGCGCGCAACGAGCTTGCCGAAGCGCAGCGAGTGATCGCAGAGCGCGATGCCATGATCGCGCAGCGCGACCAGACGCTCGCCACCATCCGTCACGAGCAGATCACCGACGGCGGAGACTTCCGCCTCACCACGTTCTGGGAGCGTGCCGGACGGATCGCAGATGCAGCGGACTTCTGCCAGGAGTACGACCGCATTGCAGAGGCCATGAACGGCCCTCGCCGCGAGCGCGACTACGACGTGACACTGCGCCTCACCATCGATTATGACGTGAGCGCACGCGGCTCGGATGGCGACGAAGCGGGCGACCATGCCATCGAAGACTTCTCCATCGACGCCCTGATCGAAGCGGCCCGCAACGGATCGCTGGAGATCCTCGAAACGGAGGTGTACAGCACCGAAGAATCCTGAGCACGCCCGGGGAGGGGGTTCCCCTCCCCGGGTTCCAAATGTCGGCGGCACCCGCTAGACTGTAAATGTCAGGTTCACAGATACAGAACGGGAGCGGCGCTCGCCGCATCCCCATCGACAGGGAAGGCGCACCATGGCTCACTCATTCAGCTTCAAAGTCAACGTCGAAATCGAACGCGAATCAGGAAAATTTGCCTCGCGTGAAGAGATCGCCGAGAACCTCCGAACGTGGCTCACCGACGCCGACGAAGGCAGCATCTACGGCATCGGCGCAGACGCGGACAGTACCTACAACACGACCATCTGGGAGGTCGAGGACGCCTAGCCGATCACCCCGAAATGGCGGAGAAAATCCGCCCTCAGGGGTTCCCAATGTCAGTGGCACCCGCTAGACTGTAAATGTCAGGTTCACAGTAAAAACGATTTGGGGCGGCGCTCGCCGCATCCCACCAGAGGAGGACCCCATGATGGCGAGCTACACCCGCCCACCAAACGACCCCCACGACTGGGCAGCCATCAGCCGCTGGGAAGACGCCGGCCGGCCACCCATCAACCCCCGACGGCACACCCCAAGACTCCGCCGACCACGACGCACCTAAGGATTCCTGATGGACCTCATCACCACCACGTGGACATCAGACGATGCAAACCCACTCGCCATCGGCGCTCTCGTCGTTGGATTCTTCATCCTCTTCGGCGGCCTCTTCGCCACCGCCTGGATCGCCGGCGACAAAGGAACACGCACCACAAAACGAAGAGCCTGGGCCTGGATCACCGGCACCACGATCGCAATCGTGGGATTGGGACTCATCATTCCCGGCTTCATCACCCCGCGAGTCACCAACACCAACACCCACACCCAGATCGAAGCCACCGGCACCATCGACTCAATCAGCCCCCTCAACCGCGGCGGCTATGGAATCCGACTCACCGACAACCTCGACATCCTCCTCAACGTCAACGAAGACGACAGCGACCAGTACGCGGGCCTCGAAGGACACGAAGCCACCCTCTACTGCACCACTCCCAACGGAATCGACAGTGACCACACAGCGCTCGCCGCAGGCACGATCCTCACCTGCTCCCCAAACCGCCCCACACCTGAGTCCATCTTCGGAATCGACATCCCTCACGACGACGACACCGACGCTCGAACCGCCCTCACGATATCCGGAGGAACCAAATGAGAATCCCCGCCCGAGCTCCCCTGAATCTTGCCGCTCAACTCGGCATCGATCTCCGTGCCCTCGGAAACCCCGTGACGGTAGAAGACCTCGCGCCCGGGGAGTTCGTCCTAGCCATCGACGAAAACACAATCGCCTCTGGCGGCATCCAGGAAATATCCCAGACGGGATCCTCCTCCCGCGTCTCCCTCTGGGGTGACGGCTACTCCGCTCACCTCGCATCACCTGCCCTGTACTTCCGGGTCGACAACGACGTGCACACCACGACACCAACCCGATTCGAGCGGCTCCTCGGCGACCGCCCCACCGCGCACGCCACCGCAAGACCGATCTCAGCCATCCTCGACATTCTCTTTGAACCGACCGCAGTCAGCTTCAGCGACGAAGGGAAACACGTCGTCATTCAAGACGACACCGACCACACCTGGAAGCGAAGAGTAATCCGAACCGTCGAGAGAAACCGCAGCGCCTACGGCGACGATTTCACCGTGAGGACCAGCAAACCCACCGGCAGCATCGACAGCACCAACAACCTCATCCCCATCACTGACGTGAGCACCATGCACGTGCTCACGAACCCCAAAACCTGAAATCTCACTATGATCAACCAAGGCACCCGGCTGTCGAGCACCCCCGCCTCGCGCGGAACGGTGGTCCCTGCATGTTGTGAACCTGACATTTCGCAACAGCTCCAGCCGGGTGCCGCTTCTCTCGTTGATCAACGCACCCCACCACCGATCACGAAGGGAACCCACTGATGCACATGCACCACGACGGCATCGACCTCCTCGTCACCGCCGCCATCGCCAGCCTCACCGACAACGACGACCTGAAGCACAACCCCCAGGCACTCGTCACCGCAGCCGACACCTTCGGCCAAATGCTCACCACCGCGCTCGCCGCATCCCCCACCGATAACAACAGCTATCAGTGGCAGCCCGCGCCGAACTCCTCACACCCACACTCGTCGACGACCTCATCCTGCAGATCGAACGCACCCGGCTCGCCTACATCGACATCTGCAGCACCCACGACGGCTGGCCCGACTCCCCCGCGCACCGATACATCGACCGCCTCGGGATCACCATCCGCGAACGCCTCAACCGCGGCACCACCGACCCCAACCGGCTGATCCTCACCTCGAGCGACCTCGAGGAAACCCACGCCGACTGGCGCCGACCCACCATCCACGCCCACCCATCCCTCACCAACCACCAGGAGCACAACCATGGCCAGCCGTGACCTCGTCGGATACGAATACATCGCCGCCGGCCTCGGACTCCTCCACACCAAAGCCGCCCGAGAATACCGCCACCGGCACACCGACTTCCCCAAGCCCGTGAACCCCAAACAGCGCTCGCCGCTGTTTCGCCGAGCGACGCGGACCGCTACATCGCCGCCCACCGCCGCGAAGGCGCAGCCGAAATCACAACGCCTGCACCGATCAAGATCGACATGGACAAGGTCGTCGATTACGCCTACATCGCACGCGAGCTCCACGTCACCCTCAAAACCGCATACAAGTACGGCACCCCAACCAGCGGCCAGTACATCCCCGGCTTCCCAGACCCAATCACCCCCCGTCGCGTCCGCACACCCCTGTTCAACCGCTTAGAAGCAGACGTCTTCATCGCCGGCCGACGCACCGCCGGCGAAAACCAAAAGGGCCGGGTCCGCGCCACCGCGATCGACACCCACGCGCTCGCGGCAGCGCGGGAGGTATCACGCCTGTTGGGTCGCGAGGTTGACCTGGAGAACCGAAAGCAGCTGCAGGAGATCCTGTTCGGAGATCTCCAACTCCCCGCGTCTGCCGAGACGTCCCGAGGCCCCTCTGTTGCAACTGCCGCGCTACAGCGGCTGTTTGAGGAGCACCCTCATCCTGTTCTCCGCGCGGTTCTCATCTACCGAGGTGTGCGGCTGCCTGAGGCTTAATTGAGAGCTTGCTGCACACAAGGAGAGGGCCGGGATGCGTTAAGCAGCCGGCCCTCTCCTTGTGTGCGGTGCGGATCTATGAGGCTCGAGCTACGAGCACTTGAACCTGGTCATCGACGTCCTCAAGACGCACGTCGACCTTGCCGAGCTCGCGGAGGGCGCGAACCTTGCCGGATCGGATGTCAGTCACTGCGACATGCGCGAGCTGCTTCCTCTCGCGGGGATAGCTCTTCCACGTCATCCACTGCCCCGCGGGTGCTGCAGCGAGGGCGCGCGCACGGGCGCTGGCTTGCTGACGCGTTGTAGGTATCGGCGTTGCGCCAAGAACGTCTTCAACAGTGCGGGCGCTCGGGTCTGCCTGAAAGCGCTCGATCAGGTGACTGAGCGTGCGGCCATCGAGCTTGCCGATGCCATCACGAATGGCCTGTTGCGCTGCAGCAACGGTGATCGGTTCGTAGGTGTTCTTGTGTTCAAAGAAGAAATCGAGATAGAGACCCTGGTTCAGATGGAACTTCCCCGTGTTCGGGACATAGCTCCAGATACGCATTTCGTCGTCTTCGTGCGCAATCCAGATGGCGTCACCAGTGGTGTTGCGCACCAGGTAGAGGTTCATGAATGTCCTCCGTTCTCTCTACACTCTTATCTTAGCTCATCTTAGCTTGTCTTAGTAGGGCGTGCGGGAGGCGTGGGCGGACCGTAGGCCTTCTCAACAGCCACAACGTCGCCGATGTGCAAGTCGATCAGCCTGGTGGGGTTGGTATCTCGTTCCAGGCTGCGACCATGGTGTTGAAAGCGACAGAGCGCTCCGCGTACGGCTGACCCTGATCGCGCAGCGTCTCGTAGTCGTGGTGGTACTGGTCTTTCACCGCCGCTCCAGCCTCAGAGTGAAACTGGATCTCGACGTCCTGATCGGACTCACTGTGGTGCACGACGACCGAGTGCAGTCCCTTGTATGGATTGCCGTCGACGAAGGAGTGCTCGATCTCTTTGACGTCCCAACCTTTCGCCTTCAGCTCGCTGAGGGTTTCGCGTGCCGCATCGGTGACGCGATCCGGTGTCGGCGCAACGACGGTGTACCGAACGAAGTCGGTGAGATGAGCGGTGATCTCGCGTGGCGTTTGAGAGGGGTCAGTGAGGATCTTGTTCTCGATCTTGCCTGCGAGTGATGATGGTGACTTCATCCGAAATTCGAGATTATGCATTCGACAGTCGTGCGGTGCAGCGGCGACGATCGCCGCTGTGATCTCTGGTTCGATGGCGGCTACGCGCTCGAGCTCGGCGATTGCGGCGCCGGCCACATTTGACCCGTACTGGTCATAGAGATCCTCGGTCGATGCCGGACGATCGCCCCAATTCACGTCCGGAGCATCCTCCGTTGCTGCAGGGCGAATGTCGTCGACGTCGACCGCCCGCAGGTGTCGGTGATCCAGACACCGTCGTCCCCCCTCGTCGCATGATCTACACACGAGCGAGGGCTTTCCGAGCAGCGTCATACTTCGCTGCGAGACGGGTGCGGGTCGCTTCGTCGAGTTGGGCGATGCGGGCCGGGTCTGTGTTGTCGTCGATGTCTGCTTGCTTCACCAGCAGCGCGAGAGGATTGCGACGAACGCGAGCGTAGTAGTCCACACGCGGTTCCCCGGCGCGGTGGGTGAGAGCATCGACAGCGTCGGTCACCTCAAGCGGGAATCGTTGCTGGAGGTCTGAAAGCTGCACGTCCGTGTCTTCGACGACATCGTGAAGCCATGCGATCGCCTCGAGCAGCTCGTCACCTCGCACCCGGGCAGCTACCCGGGCGGGATGTTCGATGTAGGGATGCCCGCTCTTGTCCACCTGGTCGACGTGCGCAGCTCGGGCGATGATTTCAGCCTGTTCTATGATGCGTCCCCTCATACCTTCATCTTAGGGAGGGGGTACGACATTGCTCAGGCTCAGGCTCGGGCGACGATGAGCTCATCCCAGTGCGTGGTCGCTCGCTTCGAGAGCATGCTGCGCTGCATCTGCCATGAAGGGCCAGGGCGCATGCCACCCCAGCCGAGTCCGAGGACTTCCCGGCCAGCCTTCTTCTGCACCTGGTCGATGATGGTGGCGATGCCGGCGTCTTCATGTGGATGACGAAACAACTCCAACGGCTGAATAACCGCTGCGGCCGAAGATCCGTGAGCATGACGCCGGCGCGCGCCCACCGGACACCCTCTTCGATCTGAGGGAGTAGCCGGTGAGCTGCGCGGGTGAGCTCCACAGGGTCTGCAGTCGGAAAAGGCAGCCGAACCATCTGTGTTGGATACCGGATTTGCTCGGTGTAATGACTCGTGCCGGCGAACGCGGTGAGGATCTTCGCCACCTGCTTATGTCTCATCAGCCTGGTGGATGCCTGCTGCGCGTAGATCGACAACGCCTGGCGCATCCCATCGCGCGTAGTGATCTTCTCCGAGAAGCTACGCGACACGATCAGCTGATCCTTCTTCCCGGTGCGGTCCTCCTCCGCGACGATCGCCGGCACTCCCCGCAGCTCAAGCGCGGTCCGCATCACCACCACATTCAATGCCTTGCGAATGAGGACGGGATCCGCGGCCGCGAGATCTGCGATCGTCCGAATGCCAATACCGGCCAGACGACGTTCCAGGCGCGAGGCTATGCCCCACACCTCTGAGACAGGCAGTCGAGACATGAGCGCATGACGCCACTCGGGTCTGGTCGACGACCACACACACACTCCATCGAACACCTCGAGGCGCTTGGCCGTTTTATTTGAAAGCTTCGCAAGAGTTCTCGTGGGAGCAATCCCAACGCACACCGGGACCCCCACCAGCCAACGAAGGGTGTCTTTGATGTCTCGGCCGAGGGCTGTCATCGCATCAGGATCTTTCGCGATCCGGGGGCTCACTTCAAAAAAATGCCTCGTCGATGCTGTATTGCTCTAAGTCGGGGGTGAAGCGTGACAGGATTTCCATGACCCTGTTTGAGCAATCCTGATAGAGCTCATAATTCGACGAGAGTGCCGTCAAGTCCAGTTCCCCGCGGTATTGCATCCGATGCAGGATCCGAGTCGTCGTCTGTGTCGGAAACACTATCGGTGCGTTCGATCTACCGCGCAACATTCCGCGGGGAAGTCTTGCGTCCATCCTCAGGGTTCGCGTTTAATGCATGATTAGAGCGTTATACGGATGGATTGGATTGTCGATGGGTCGGATTCCGCATGGTGCGTCGTCGTTGTATCTCGCGAGCGGGGTGTCGTTCCTTAACGCCCACGAAGCCGTCTTTGACGCGATGCTCGAGGGGTGGCGGATGCAGCAGGTCGGTGGCCGCCGGCTCAGGGAGGACTCGGTGGCTCGGGCGCTGGGCGTGGTGCGGAGATTCGAGGCCTACGCCGGGAAGAAGCCGTGGGAGTGGTCGGCGGGAGACTTCGACGAGTGGATGACTCTGCTGGTGTCGCAGAGGCAGGTGGAGGCGTCGACGATCCGGTCGTATCAGGGTGCAGTCCGCACGTTCTGCAATTACGTCTGTTCGCCGCATTACGGCTGGGTCGCCGAGTGCATGGAGCGTTTCGGGACGCATCCGGTTCAGGTCTGTCATGAGTGGAACACGCTCGCGCACCTGCAGGACTACGAGGGCAAGCCCGGCCGACGCCCGTTGACCAGGTCTGAGTTGCAGCGCCTCCTGGATCATGCGGATGCGGAGGTGTCGCGGTTGCTGGACGAGCACCGCAAGGGTGCGTTGCCGGCGTTCCGGGACGCGACACTCTTCAAGGTCGTCTACGCCTGGGGCATGCGCGCGAGCGAGGCGGTCGGGCTGGACATCACCGACTTCTACCGGAACCCGAAGGCACCGCAGTTCGGGGAGTTCGGGGTGATGCAGATCCGTCACGGGAAATCCTCGCGCGGCGGACCACCGAAGCGGCGCGCCGTCGTGACGTTGTTCGACTGGGCGGTCGACGCTCTCCAGGAGTATGTCGAGCAGGTGCGCCCACTGATGGTTCGTGACGGCTCGACGGCGCTCTGGCTGTCGGAACGCGGCACGAGGCTCCGCACTCGGGAGCTCGAGACGAGGTTCGCCACCTACCGGACAGCACTTGGCCTGGATGAGGTTCTGACGCCGCATGCGCTGCGTCATTCCTACGTGACGCATCTGATCGAGTCGGGCGTCGATCCCGCGTTCGTGCAACGCCAGGTCGGGCATCTGCATCAGTCGACGACGGCGATCTACACCGGGGTGAGCGCTGACTACATGAACACGATGATGAGTCAGGCGATTGAACGGACACGGCTGAGGCCGAGCGATGAGGAAGGAGCAGGGCGATGAGATTGATTGGGTTTGAGTGGAGGCTGCGGGAGGTGATGGCGGCGGCGGGGATGTTCTCCACGACGAAGCTGGTCCCGCTGTTGGAAGAGCGCGGTGTCTACTTGTCGACAAGTCAGGTCTACCGGCTCGCGGCGGAGAAGCCGGAGCGGATGAACATGCAGGCGCTGGTGGCGCTGCTGGACATCTTCGACTGCACGTTCGAGGAGCTCGCGCCCCGCGTTGTCCTCGGCGGCGCAGTCGCGGCGACCGGCACGGCCGACGCCGCGCCGGAGAAGGGCGACTCGGCGACGAAACGGCTCCGGGACTCCGGCCTGAAGCCGCGCAGGGCCCGGATTCTTCCGCCGGATGCGTGACCCGGTCTTCGCCGCTCTGACCGCACAGATCGCCGCCGTCGAACGCACGCTCCCCCACGAACGGATCGCCGACATCGTGACAGTGTCGTTCCGGCAGCTGCCCGTCGCTCGCCGGACCCTTGACCTCGTGACCGCGACTCCGAGGCTGCTCACGGCCGCGGACCCGCGGACCCCGCCGGCGCTGGCGAGTCTGCTGTTGCGCCTTCACGAGGCGGGAGCGCGCACCGTTCAGCCGCCGGGGTGCGCGCAGTGCGGAGCTCAGCGGAAGCTCCTGCAGGTGACGACGACGGGCCGGATCTGCGCGCCCTGCGTTCGCCGGTTCGCTGCCAGGACCGGGCGATGCGATCGTTGCGGTCAGACGCGCCGCCTGCAGGCCGGGCCGGGCGAGACGGCGTATTGCAAGCGCTGCTGGGTCGACATGAAGGCTGACGCGTCCGACCGGATCATCGACGAGGTCCGCCGGCATCGCCGGGTCGCGGCCGCAATCATCCGCCACGCGCTCACGCAGATGGCGGCTGCCGGCCGAGACCGCCGGGTCCGCCTCCTGCTCGAACTGCGGGTGCATGGCGAGGACTGGTTCGCAGAGCCCGCGACGGGATCGGTCCTGTTCGGCACCTTCTACGATCTGCTGCACCAGCAGGGCGCGCGCCTCCCGGAGCGCCGCTGCGGGGGTTGCGGGACCACGCGCACACTCACCGAACGCGTCGAGGGGCGGGTGAGCTGCCGGCGCTGCTACCGGATTGCACACCACAGCCCTTGCGACAGCTGCGGTGACGTCACCAATTTGGAGCGGTTGCTCTCCGATGGTCGCCGGATCTGCCAGCGTTGCACGAACAAGCTCCCCGATGAGAACGCCGTCTGCGTGCGCTGCGGGAACCATCGCCTGATCGCCTACCGGAGCCCTGACGGCCCGCTCTGTTCGACCTGTCGGGGCTCGTCACAGCTGGACACCTGCACGGTCTGCGGGGCGATCACCGCCTGCTTGTTCCATGGCAGCGCGAAGGCGATCTGCAAGCCCTGCAGTGACGAGGCGAGCGTCGACATCTGCACGATCTGCGGGAACGAGCGGCAATGCCGCTGGCCCGGCACCGCACGCGCAGCCTGCGAACAGTGCTCCAACCCTCGCGAACCCTGCGTGAGCTGCGGGGAGATCCGACTGCGCCACCGACGCGCCGAGGACGGCTCTGGATATCTCTGCTGGGCCTGCGTTGCGCCGATCATCGAGACCTGCACGAGCTGCGGCGACGACCGGATCGTGAACGGCCGGATCGAGGGTCGCCCGTTCTGCCCGCTCTGCTATCCCCGCCAACCGGAGTCCTTCCGCCCCTGCACCAACTGCGGGACCGTCACAAGGTTGATCGCGAAGCTCTGCCCACGCTGCCGCGCCGACCAGATGATCCGCGAGATGATCCCCGACGACCTCGCGGCCTCCGACACTCGCATCGCCCACCTGCGAGAGCGGTGGTTCCAGGGCGCGCCGTCGAAGATCATCCACGCCTTCGAGCGCGGCACCGTCGCCTGCACCCTGATCACACTGGTGCTCACAGACCCGACCCTGCGCACCCACGCCTACCTCGACCAGGCCGGATCCGAATACCAGACTCGAGCAGTGCGGTCCGTGCTCATCGACCACGAGATGCTTCCACCCCGCGACGAACTACTCGCCCGGTTCGAGCTCTGGCTCCCCGACGTGCTGGCAGAGATCCCCGACCCAGGCGAGCGACGCACCGTCACCCAATACGCGCGCTGGCGACACCTTCGCGCGCTACGACGGAACACGATGCCTCCCGCTCCGGGCAACTGTCCTGGCGACGGATCGAGATCATGGGGATCATCGAGCTCCTCACATGGATCCATTCCCGAGGAGGCTCCCTCGCATCCCTGACCCAGGCGGACGTCGACGAATGGCTCACCGGCGGCGCCCGCCCGTTCCTGCACCACTTCCTGAAATGGGCGGGACGAGACGGCGCGTCTCGACGCCTCGTCGCCCCGAGGCCGCCGTCAGGAACGCTGAATCCGCAGGCGCTGAGCGACGACGAACGCTGGCGGCTGTTCGCCGACGTCACCTCCGACGCCTCCATCGATCCGCACACGAAGTTCGCCGCAGGTTGATGCTCATGTTCGGCATCCGCGCAGCGAAAATCGTCCAGCTGCGCGCCGAGGACGTCACCGTGACCGAGGACACAGTGCTTGTTCGTCTCGGGGCGGAACCTCTCGTGCTTCCCGCCGAGCTTGCACCGGCCGCTGCTGGAGCGGCCGGCAACCGCACCGCGCCCCGGATGTTCGTGGAGAGCATCGAGCAGGAGTGGGTCTATCCAGGAGCCCGCGCCGGCCATCACATGGCCCCCGACACGCTCAACGCGCGGCTCCGCGCCGTCGGCATCCCGCCGCGACTGGCGCGCACCAGCGCATTGATCGCTCTCGCGCAGGAACTCCCACCCGTCGTGCTCAGCCGACTGACCGGACTGGACATCACCTCGCAATCGCGTGGTCCAACGCGATCGGCGCGAACAGCAACGCATACGCCGCCGCGGTCCTCGAACGGATCGGCATGCCCATCCCGAACCTTTGACGGTGAGCGCACTACTGGCCGGCTATGCGGATTCGAGGACGGCGGCGACCTGACCGCTGCGCACCCGATCATCACCTTTTCGTGTCGACTCGCACAGGAGTGAGCGCGGGAACGAGTCGGAGGAACACGACCATCCCGACGAGTTCGACGAGGGTCTGGGTGATCACCGCGAGCGGCGCGATCGCGAGCGGGCCGGGGAGGGCGAGGGCGAGCGGGAGCACGACGAGGGAGTTGCGGGTCGCGCCGCTGAAGACCACGGCCCGGGTCTCCGGGACCGGCAGTCGCACCACCCGGCCCGCAGCGACCCCGATGAGCAGCATGAGCACGAGGAACGCCGCATACAGCGGCACGACACGGAGCAAGGCGACGGCTTGGCTGCCGACGCCGGCGATCTGCGAGCCGACCACGACGGCGAGGGTCGCCATCATCAGCGGCACCATCGCCGCTGCGAAGACCTCCTCGATCACCCGCCCAACTCGATGGCGACGGGCGAGGGCTTGCACGATCGCGGCCGCGGTGAGCGGGATCACGATGAGGATCAGGAACGCCTCGACGAACGGCTCGAGGTCGATATGGGCGACCGTGTCGCCGCCGGCGAACAGCCACAGATAGCCGGGCAGCAGCACGATTTGCAGCAGCATGAGCAGCGGGGTCGCGGCCAGCAGCCGGGCACGGGCACCGCCGGCGAGGCCGGTGAACACGATGACATAGTCGACGCACGGGGTGAGCAGCACCAGCAGCACCCCGATCAGCAGCCCCTGATCATCGACCACGAATCGCGACAACCCGAAGACGATGAGCGGGACGGCCACGAAGTTGACGACCAGCACGGTCCCGAGGAACCGGAAGTCGCGGAACGCGCGACCGACCTCGATCAGCGGCACGCCAAGGAACGTCGCGAACAGCAACAGCGCCAGCACCGGATTCGTCGCCCCGGACAGCACCGGCGCGACTGCCGGGAAGATCAGCCCGATGGCGATGCCGGCACCGATCGCGGCGACATAGAGCGCCACCTGGTGCCGTTCCCACCACTCCACCATTGCGCTCATGCCCACCAGCCTAGAGATCCCGCGTGCTTGACCTACACATTCACAGAGGCCCGGACGCGGTCGTGATGACCGTCACCTTTCCCCAAGCGCACACCGCGGTGCTCGCCGCCCTCGTCGACACCGCGCCCGACAGGCCGCTGGACTGACGAACGAGTCGGCATGCCCCTCCCGATCCCTAGACGCCAACCCGTCAGGCGACCGCAATCGTGTCGGCAGCAACCTGGACGGCGGGATGAGTGCTGGCGCTGCCCGCGGAGTTCGCGGCGGGGAGGCGCGCCCCGAACCGCACTCCTCCGAGCAGGCGACGGCGTTGGAGGCGAGGTCTCCGCCCGGTTCCTCCCCAACGTGACAGAACGCTCCTACAGCGGATTCGTGTCGTTTGGTGTTCTCAGTGAGCGCGACGGATCCGCGTCACAGCAGTCTCCCTCGGTCTTCTGGCTGAAGGCGCGGCGGCGCATGTTGAGGATCCCGATCAGCAGCACGACGAGCACGGCTGCGATAGACGCTCCGGCGACGACACCGATGTGCCCTTGGACCCAGTCCGACACCGAAGTGGCGACTGCGGCGACGACATCGGTGCGGCCGGAGGCGGGGGCGTCGCCGGTGGCTGCCGGGTACCAGTACCAGGCCAGGTAGGCCCCGGTCAGGACGAGGACCGCGGCGGTGATCTTGGGGCCGTAGCGTGCCAGTGCGGTGATGCGTCGCGAGAGCGCCGAGCCCGCCGCGGCGGCGGCCACGGCGACGACCAGTAGGACGGTGGCGGAGCCCGCGGCGTACACGGCGAAGACGAGGAGCATGCCGGCGAAGCTGGCTGTGGCCTGGGCCTGGGCGATGACCGCGAGAAGTACGCCGAACGTGCACGACAGTGACGCCGCCGCGTAGCCGACCCCGAAGACGACCATGCGTGCAGTGCCTGGCAGCCGTTCCGTGGCCCGGTCGGGGATGCTGGGCAGTCGGAGTGAGAACGAGCGGCCGGCGAGCATCGCCGCGCCGAGTAGCACGAGCACGACGCCCACGACGAGGCCGATCGCTGGAGCCGCCTGGATCAGGCCCCGAGCGCCGGCGCTCACCGCGACGCCTGCCAGTGCGAGCGTGCCGGCGAACCCGATCGTCAGGGCCAGGCCCGCCCGCAGTGCCCGCAGGAGGCGCACGGGTGCCGGGGAGGCGGCGGCGTCGCCCAGCGCATGGGTGATCCAAGCCGGGAGCAACGCGAAGCCGCAGGGGTTGACCGGGGCGATCATGCCGGCCGCGAAGGCGAGGGCGAGGAGTCCGCCCATGGCTCAGGCCCCGGCCTTCTCAAGCTCGGCGGTGATCGTCTCGGCGTCGGGATCGGTAGCGCGGAAGGTCACCCGACCGTCGGCGTCGACAACGATGAGAGTGGACAGTGCGGCGACCTCGAACCGTTGGGACAGGGCTGCGCCCTCGTCGATGGCCGCGGGGACGTGCTCGGCTTCGACGTACTCCATGAAGCCTTCGATGGTCTCCTTGGATTCGCCCGGATCCATGTCGACGGCGAGGAACCCGGCCTCGGTGCCGTTCTCCTCCGCACTGGTGGCGGCTTCGCCGAGGGAGCGGACGCCGCCGACGCATTCGCCGCAGCCGACGGAGAAGAAGAACACCGCGGTGGGCTTCCCTGCGGCGGGCAGGCTGACCTGCTGGCCGTCGATGCTGGTCACGGTCGCGGGTGAGCCGGGGTCTGCGGAGGAAGGCTGCGCGTCGGTGGTGGCGCAGGCGGTCAGGGTCAGCGCCCCTGCGAGCAGGACGCCTGCGAGGGAGAGCGTCGCGCGGCGGGTGAGGGAGGTCATCATCGGTTCTGGTCGTCCTCGGGTCGGTGCGGGGGGCGGATTCGGTGGGCGGGCAGCAGTCGTGGTCAGTGTGGTCGCTGCGGGTGCGGCGGAGGGCGACGACGAGCACGACGAGCGCCACGAGTGCGATGCCGGTGCCGATCACCCAGGGGTTGCCGAGGATCCCGCCCACGCCGGCCAGTACGCCGCCGGCGATGAGCATCGGCAGCGCGCAGCAGAGGGCCAGGAGCAGTACTGCTCCTGCCCCGAGGAGCAGGCCGCCACCGGGTCGGTGGTCACGTCTGGTGGTCATCGGTGTTCTCGTTTCCTCGGGGGTCGGTCGCGTCAGCAGCAGCGGTGGCAGTCGTCAGCCGCCGAGATCTCGGCCTGGGCCCGGTCGAGCAGGCGCGTGGTGAGTTCGATGCCGATCCGGTGGGCCTCGGCTACCGGCACTGTCTCAGCCCCGGGATGCTCGGCGAGCCAAGTGGCGGCGTCGTCATTGGAGGCGAAGTAGTGCACCTGGTTGCAGAAGGAGGAACGGATCGAGGTGATCTGCTCCGGGTTCACCAGCGAGACCACGGCGGTCGCGGGCTCGACGCCGGTGACGCCGGCGGCTGGATCGACGACGACGTGGATCGTCTTGCCGCTGACCGGGGAGACCGACTCCACGCGCGCTGGGCGATCGAGAAGGGCCGGGAAGATCAGGGTGTCCAGGGCGCACCAGGTGTAGAGCTCCTCTCCTGACACGGTGAACCGGTGCGGGGTGGGGCGCAACGTGAGTCCCTGGCCGACGACCCGGCCCTGCTCGTCATACTCGGTGTCCGGCGCTGCTGCCAGCCCGCGCCGCACCTGATCGGGGGTGCGGCCCGCGGCCACGGCGAGCTGCTCGATCGTGACGGGGTCGCCGTCGGCGAGCAGTCGCAGCAGCGGGACGAGCAGGCCGGGGTCGAGGCCGGTCTCCTCAGGTCGGTCGAACCGGTTCGGCAGTTGTGTGCTGAGGTCGGACATTGCGGGTTCCTCCAGTTTCTTAATGCGGGCGGTGTGCTGTCGCGGCGGTTCTCACGCGCAGCAGGAGAGCTTCGAGACGTCGGTGGTGAAGGACTTGGCCACGATTCGGATGCCCTCGGCCATGGTCAGGTAGGGGGCCCAGGCATCCGCGACTTCCGCAACGGTCTTGCCGAGGACGTGGACTCCGGCCGCGGCGAGCTCTCCGGCGTCCTTGGC
Organism: Microbacterium sp. CH12i; assembly: GCF_000685355.1. GTDB lineage: Bacteria > Actinomycetota > Actinomycetes > Actinomycetales > Microbacteriaceae > Microbacterium. The sequence continues at coordinate 19,481 of NZ_JHET01000001.1, forward strand.
GACGGCGGTGAGGCCGAGGATCTCCCCGGTGTCGGCGTCGACGACCATCTTGATGAACCCGCGGGTGTCCCGGTTCACCAGGCGCGAGGCACGTACTCCAGCGGCAGGACCCGGCAGTCGCAGCGGATCCCCGCGTCGAGGACCTGCTTTTCAGTCATGCCGACCGCACCGATCGCCGGGCCGGTGAACGTCACCCGCGGCAGCCGGGCGTAGTCCACCGACTTCTCGGCGTCCGCGAAGGCGTTCTCGGCGACCAGCGTGCCGTGGTGGGCGGCGACGTAGACGAACTCGGGGTGCCCGGTCACGTCGCCGGCGGCCCAGATCCGCGGGTTCGAGGACTGCAGCTGGTCGCTGACCAGGACCTGCCCGGCGTCGCCGGTCTTCACCCCCACCGCGCCGAGGTTCAGGGAGTCTGTCACGGGGCGGCGTCCGAGGGCGACCAGTACCTGGTCGGCGCGGAACTCCTGCGCTCCGCCGGACACGTCGGCGGTCACGACGACCTGCCCGTCGGCGCTGCGGGCGACGCGGGTCGGGACCGCGCGGCGCACCACACGGATGCCCTCGTCAGCGAAGACCTCGGCCAGGGCCTTGGACACCTCGGGCTCCTCCTTGGACGCCAGGCGAGAGCGCACCAGCAGGGTCACGTTCGACCCGAGCCGGGCGAACAACTGGGCCTGCTCCAGCGCCACGTAGCCGCCACCGAGCACCAGGAGAGACTCGGGGACGTCGGTCAGCTCCATCGCCGTCGTGGAGGTCAGGTAGCCCGCCTCCTCCAGCCCGTCGATCGGCGGGGCCCAGGGGCGGGAGCCGGTAGCGACCAGGTACTGGTCGGCCTCGATCGTCTCGGCGATGCCATCGTTCCCGGTGACCGCGAGGAGAGGCGTATCGGGGGTGCCGGCGAATGAGGCTTCGCCCTGCCGCACCTGCCAGCCGTAGAATTCGGCGACGTCGACGTACTTCTCGCCCCGCAAGCCCTCGACCAGGTCCTGCTTCCCGCCGATCAGCGCCGGCATATCCACCGGTGCCGCCGTCGTCGCGATGCCGGGGAACCGCCCCGAAGCGTCCGCCGCGACGTGACGCGCGTCCGCCGCGGCGATGAGCGCCTTCGACGGCACGCAGCCGGTGTTCACGCAGGTGCCGCCGAACGTGCCCCGCTCGATCATCACCACCGACTTGCCGAGCGTGGTTGCGCGGATGGCTGCGGCGAACGCGCCACCGCCCGATCCGATGATGGCGAGGTCGTACTTCGTAGGCATCGCTGCTCCTGTCAACACTTGGATTCCTGCTCCGTCTCAGCCATACTGGACCTTCCAGTACAGGGGAAGGTCAAGCGCGGCGCGCCGAGCAGAGGGAGACAGCGATGCGGATCGGAGAACTCGCCGAGCAGGCAGGCACCACGGCGAAGACGCTGAGGTTCTACGAGGACCAGGGACTACTGCCCCTGGCCGAACGGACACCGTCCGGGTACCGCGACTACGCGCCGGACGCCGCCGCACGGATCGACTTCATCCACCGCGGCCAGGCGGCGGGCCTCACCCTCGCGCAGATCCGTCAGATCGTGGAGATTCGCGACCACGGCCGCGCGCCGTGCGAGCACGTGCGCGACCTTCTCGACACCCGCCTGAGCGACATCGAACTGCAGATCGCGCAACTCTCCGCGCTGCGCGACACCATCGTCGATCTCCGAGACAACGCAGCGCACCCCGAACCGGACACCTGCAACCCGGATCAGATCTGCAGATACGTGTAAACACGGAAACAGGGTCGACCACCTCGGCCTGCGAGCGGGTGATCGAAGCGCCGAGGAGGCAAATCCGACCATGCTCCGACACGCCGCTCTCGGAGAAGCGATCGACGCATCTCAGACTCGCAATACCGCCAATCGCAACACCGCGAGTTACCAATAACGCTGTGCGTGGGGCTTGAGCTCGTGCCAGGGCGCCCGAGATCCAGACCGAGAGCCTTTGCTTCACGCGATGAAGCGACCACCATGCCGTCATTGTTGGACAACACCACGGTGGGCACTGATTCGAGGGATGGATCGAAGACTCGCTCGAAGCTCACGTAGGCGCTGTTGACGTCGATCAACGCGATCATTTGCGGAGCCGGTGGAAGCGGAAACTGACCGTCACCACGCCAAAGATCGTCAGTGTGGAGAGCTCATCGACTACAACGTCAGGCCAGTCTGCGTTCTCGGCGCGCAGCGCCCAGGTGCCACGCTGTCGCACTAGCCGTTTGATGGTGAACTCGCCATCGAGATAGGCGACTACGACATCACCGTCTTGGGGTCGTTTCGACTTGTCGACGAGCGCGACATCGCCGTCGTAGATCCCCGCGTCGATCATGGATGTACCGGCGATGCGTACCGCGAACGTTGCCGCTTCATCGTCGATGAGGATGCGCAGCAGATCCAGCGGTCCCTCATCGAAGTCTTGGGCGGGGCTAGGGAACCCGGCATGCACAGACTCGAACATTGCATGCAGTTGCAGTGTGGTGAGAGGTTCCGCGAGAGTGAAAACAGATACGACATTCATTCTCGTTACCGCCTCTCAGATTAGAACAAGAATCCATCGAGTCTAAGCGAGGGCGTGAGTTCAGCTACGGCTGGTGATGTCGATCCCGGTGCGTCGGCGGATGTCGGCGGTGAGGTTGGCCCAGCTGCGGTGATCGCTGGGCGTGTGCGGGAGCGTGATGGTCACACCGGGGTGATCGGGGTGAGTGCCTTTGCTGTGCGCTCTTCCGGTCGAGATCTCGAAACCGTGCGAGCGCAGCATCCGCTCACACTCGGAGAGGCTGCCGGGGACGGTACGGGAGGGGCCACCACCGGCGCGCCGGGCGCGGGGCTTGGGCTGCGCGATCTCGGCGACTCGGAACAACGCGACGACCATGCCGGGGTCGTCGCGAGGGACTATCACGCCGAGCGTGCCACGAACGAACAGTGTGCCGTTGTGCTGATGGGTGGACTCGGTCGAGTGCGGGTGGTCAAGAGTCGCGTCGACGTCGACTGGCGAGATCCTGAGCTCCTGCACCTGTGCTCCTGCCTTGCGCGAGAATCGCCGCCCGGCAGGGGTGACGTGTGGTGCCGGCTGCAGCCGATGGCCGATGCGAGAGGCAACCTGCTGCGGGGTAACGGAGCCGGGAGTCGAGCCGCCTGGTGCGGCACTCACCGATGTTTCTCCACACGCGTGGTGATCATGATTGGTTTCCTCGAGTAGTCGAACTATGGCTACTCATATAGGCCACGAATCGCTGTGTTCGCGGACAAGAGCGATGCCGATCTGTTGGCGTCAGGTGAAGAGCTTCGCTGCGACTGCCGCGAGGATCGCCGCGGCGACGAGGTAGGGGCCGAAGGGCAGGCGGGTGTCGCGGTCGTGGTGCCGGCGGCGTGCAAGGATCGCCGCGGCGTGCGGGATGGCGAGCAGGTAGCTGGCGAACAGTGCGTACACCGGCAGCATCCAGCTGAACCAGCCGGTGAGCAGCGCGATCGCGATCAGTAGTTTCACGTCGCCGGCGGCAAGGGTGCCGAACAGGGCGATGAGAAAGACGGCCGCGACGATGCTGATGGTGGTGACGATGGCTTGGATGAGCAGCTGCCAGGAGCCTGTGGTCATCGCGATCCCGGCCCAGTAGCCGAGGGTTGCGGCGGCAAGAGGGAAGGTGCCGCGGTTGGGGAGTCGGCGAGTGCGTGCGTCGATGACAGCCAGCGGGATCGCCGCGGCGGCGAAGAGGATGATCGCGCCCCACTCCCCTGCCTCGGCTCGCTGAAAGGCCGGGAGAAGCGCTGTGAGGGCCACTGAGAGCCCGAACGCGCCCACCAGTGCTGCCAGGCACAGCAACAGCAGCCGCGGACGCGCGGAGAGCCCCTGAGGGCGCTGCGCGGCCGCGGGCTGCTGTGTGGTCGTCATCGTTGCGGAGTAACCCAGACGATGTCCTCGCGAGCGATGAGGGCAGCGATCTCGTCGCGTCTGTGATCGGGGTGACATCGAGGTTGTGGTTGCGCCAGGCCTGAGCCTGGTCAGGTGACTGCGTGTGCAGCTGGGAAGCTTCCTCACGCCAGGTGAGTGAGCCCCGAACGGTAGGTGCGGTGAGCGTGGTCATGGTGATCTCTCTCGTCAGCTGGCGATCGCGTGACGATGGCGCAGCTGCGTGATGAGTTCCTCGGTCTCCTGCTCCGGCTCGGCGTAGTCGGGGTCGATCTGAGTCAGCGCGTGGGACAGCTGCGTGACCAGGCGCTCAACGCCGTTGATGTCGCCCGCCATGTGCTCGGCGCGCAGTGCGTCTCGCCAGAAGACCTCGTTGATGGGATCGACCATGCGGCCGATCGCTGCTGCCATCCGGGCGTTGCGGGTGTTTCCGTCGCGCAGAGCTCGGGTGGCGAGCTCGTGGGCGGCATCACCGATCTCAGCGATCATGTCCTGTCGGAGCTTTTCGGACCAGACGTAGTACTTCTCTTTGACACCCGAGATCGGCTGCCCCTTGACGAGGCTGAGAGCGCGGACCAGGTTCTCGGTGGATGCGGTGGTGGCGTTAGTGCCCACGAGGGCACGCCAGTCGTCCCAGTCGCTCGTGAACGACTCGGTGAGGCTGTAGACGCCACCAGTTGCCGGTACCAGGTAGTTGTGTCCTGCGGCATCCTTTCCGAGCCAGCGTCGCGCTGCGGTGGTGAGGCGGTTGCGCGAGCCCGTGCCGACTGCAGGATCGTTGCCCGGCCAGAGCGCCTCGTGCACCTGCTCGGTGCGAGCGTCCGGGTGAGTAGCGATGAATGCGATGAGCTCGATCGCGCGCAGCTGCTGCGAGTTCCACTGCTGCAGATTCTTGGGTGCCTCTCCCTGCGGGTTGAGAACGGCCACGGGGCCGAGTATCTGCAGGCGTGGCGTCCGGGCGTCGAACAGCGGGGTGATCGAGGCCAGGTGTGTATCGTCCTCGGCGTCGGGTGTGATCTGGTCATCGAGGGTGATGGAGATCTGCACGGGGGCGTCGGGTGTGGGTACCTGGTCGACGAGGCTCGGGTTCCCGTCGACCAGGTGTTCAGTGGGAAGCTCCTCATCGGCTGCAGCCGGTGCGGTCGGGGTTGCATCCGCGGCCGGGGCAGGTTCCGGTGTGGGAGTTTCGTGCTCGAGCGAAGCGAAGATCTCGTCGAGGCTGACTTCCGCGGATGCTGCAGAATGCTCGATCGCTGGTTCCTCGTTCGCGACGGTGAACAGCGCGAGGATGCGGTTGTACTCTTCCTGCGTCACGACCTGGGGCGTGAGGGCGAGGCTTGCACCGTCCGTGTCGGGGATCTCGAGCTCAGCGGTGTTGCGGTCGGTCACTCGGAAGTTCCAGCTGCCGGTCAGGTGGCCGGCAGCGATCGCGGCGATGCCGACGCGCGGAACACGGGTGACGAGCTCGGCGAGCTCTGCCCGTGTCTCTTCGTCGGGCAGCTGGCCGAGCACGATGATCTCTGGCGTCCAGGACTCCGCGAGGGGGCCGGCTGTGCGGGCCTGCTCGAGGCTTGCAATGCCCGCCTGCTTGAGGGTCGCGGTAACTTCCTCCGCCTGTGCGCGCAGGTTGTGCAGCAGTGTGTCGATGGTGTCGACGTGACGGACCCGGCCTGAGCCGATCGCCTCGGGCAGACCGGAGGCGACGCCCACAAGCGTGACCTGCAGGTTCTCAGCCCAGGCGCTGGTGGCAAGCTCGAGCGCGAGTGCCGTGAGCGTTGCCTTCTCGAGTTCCGGGGTGCCGTCGATGTTGAGCGCTCCGAGCCGCTCGAGGTCAACGAGAAGGTGAGCGTCCGTCTCGTCGTGGCCCAGGGTGACCAGCGCAGGGTACGGCGCCGAGGGGATGCGCTCGAGCGGGGTGAGATCGTCGAAGCCGATCGACCATGCCATTTCGTCATCGGTGTTCTGGCGGAAGGGAGCCGGCAGCTGGGCAGGCTCGTCGAGGAAGACCGAGATCTCAGTCTCGGACAGCCGCAGCGCGTACAACGCTGGGAGCGTTGCCCCGGTGTCCTGTGCCCACAGCGCGAGCATCCGCAGCGCGTGGTCGACGGCTTCCATGCCCTGGGGGTTCTCGACAGCGCGAAGCTCGAGCTCGACGGTGTTGATGTCGTCGCTCGGCAGAGCGATGCGCGTTCCAGGTTTGCGGTTGCGGCGCTGCTGGATGCGGCGCAGGCCGAGGAAGCCCAGCAGGCCAGCGGCGAGCACTCCCCCGATACCCAGCGTCCGCCAGTCGGTGACGATGTCGACCCAATCGCCGCCGGCCGCGGCGTCAGCGTCATCGTCGACGTCGGCGGCTGTGACGTCCTGAGCCGCCGCGGGAGCTTCCTCAGCGGGCATCTCTTCGCCGCCAGTGACAAATCCGAGCCCGGTTGTCGCATCGCCTTCGGAAGCGACAACCTCGTCGACGGTCGCGCCAGTGTCCGTAGCTGTTGCCTTGTCGGCATCCACGCCGGAAGCGCCGGGTGCGTTCTCGGCCTCATCGGGCGTGACGAGAGTGTCAGCGGCAGGAGGTGCTGAGACGGGCTCCTGGACGACGGGTGCGGCTTCGGCAGCGCCAGCCTCGGCCGGGATCACCACGGTCCAGCCGGGGAGGATCAGGTTCGGGTCAGACAGGTGCTGACCATCGGCCTGCGTGATCAGGCTGGATGCGTCGTAGATCTCGGTGTAGCGCTCTCCCGCCCCCAACTCGTCTTCGGCGATGTCCCAGAGAGTGTCACCCGCGACGATGGTGCGCTCCTCGTCAGCTTGTGCAGCTGCAGGTGTAGCGTCGGTGGCTGCCGCTGCAGGGAGGGTGAGGATCATGCCCGGGTCGATGCCGCTGCGCTGGCCAACGGTGTACCCGCCAGGCTGAGGGGTATCGCGGTTGAGCTCGATGATCTCTTCGTACCGATTGCCGTCGCCGAGGTACTGCTGCGCGATCGCCCAGAGGGAGTCCCCGGACTGGACGGTGTACGTCTGCGCGGTGCGCTCAGTGCTGGCCGTAGCGGCCGCGACGTCGGGGGTCTCGGTTGCCCGCGTGGTCTCGGTGTGGGTGAGGACGCTCGCTGCCACGGTGGAGGGCGCCGTATCGGCGGTGGTGGGCGTTGCAGCCATCGCCGCGGCTGGGGCGAAGATCGCGAGGATCGCAGCGATGAGGACGCCGGCTGCTTTCTGCTGCAGACCGAAGCCGGGCAGACTCACCCGCTTGGCTCGGCCTCCGCCGGCGGCGATGCGCAGCTGATTCGGGATCTCCGCGATGTAGCCGATCGCGAAAGTCCCCCATGCGATCCAGGCGATGATCGGGATGACCGTGCCGACAAGGAACTCTCCGCCGTAGTCGGGCATCGTCAGAGCGGCGACGAGGCGATCCCACGACGGGATCGGGTTGCCAGCTAGGAAGATCAGCGCGGCCGGCAAACCAACCAGGAGCGCTGCAGAGAGAATGAGCGCTCCGAGCCCTTCGGATACTCGCTTCATGATGATCTCCTCGTTTTCCGGCGTCAATGTCCGCGCGATGCGGTCTCTACGTCATATAGGCCGCAGATTCCGGTGTTCGCGGACATGTGGCTTTCACCCGCCGTTGTTGCCGTCACTGCCGGATGTTCCGGTGTTGACGGTCTGCAGTTCGTTGACCTCGAGATTTGCCGTGCTCGAGGACGTGAGATTGACGGTGCCGCTTGCACCACTCAGGGCAGTCCACGTCACAACCCACTGGCTCGTCGCGGTGACGGTGTACCTGTCCCCCGCCTGTGACTGGCTGGTGCTCTGGTATCGGTAACCGCAGGTCGGTGAGTCAGTGACGCCGTAGCCCGACGTGTAGGCCGTGCCGAGACCTCCGCAGACCTTGGATCCGCCGTCGCCGGTCGACCAGCGAACGGACGTCACCTTGGCTGTGGCCGTAATTGTCTGCCCACCGAGAGTTGCGGTCTCTGAGTATGGGCCCCAGGTCAGCGGCTGTGGGTTGTTGACCCAGAACCAGACCGGGATCCCGACGTAGGAGCGGCGGTGTCCCCATGCGGGGTTTACCTCGGGCGCCATGCCGATATCGATCCCGCGGAGTTGGAACGTCTCGATGAGTTTCATCGCTGCCATGCCTGGGGTATAGACCTTCAATCCCGGTGGGACTGTGTTGGACCAGAAGTAGCTGACGACACCAGCGCCGAACATCATTGGCTGGATGCACATGTAGTAGCCGGCATCCTGCTTGTAGCTCGGTGGGCGCTGCGGCCAGACGCCGTCAACCATATGCACGTAGCACTGGCGGTTGTTCGACCAATAGCCCGCCTGGCTGCTGCAGGCGATGGTCGCATAGAACGTCACACCGTTCCCGCCTGTCCAGGCACGGAGATCCTCGGGCTCGTATCCGAGGCTGTCAGCCAGATCAGCAGTGATCTCGACCCAGCAGGACGGCGCTCCGGGCGTCCACCCATTTGAGTCAGGGTTCGGGCGCGGGTCTGTCGGACGCGAGCTGAGCGTCATGTAGCAGTCGCCGTTCGCGTTGCACCAGAGTCCACCGTCGGCGGATGCGGGCGCTGCAGCGACCAGTGTGCCTGCGATGAGGGCGATAGCGGCGACGAGTGCGGCGAGGGTGCGTCTCAGCATGTCTCTCCTGGGAACTCGATCAAATTCGAGACCAGCCACATCTTCCGATCTGCGTCATAGGTGACCTGGAACTCGACCTTGTTCCTGTCAAATTCAGGTCGGTACGACGGTGTGCCGTCAGCGGCGGTTATCTGGTAACCCGAGATGTCAAGGCAACCAGGGAGCAGCACTAGGCCGTTGGCGATGCCGTTGAACTCCTGGCCGTAGGCGGTCTCCTGGTCGAAGACGATGATGCCTTCACTCTTAGCCTGGCCCTCAACATTCTTGCCGGCTTCGTTAGCAAGTGGCCCCTTGGCAATACGCTCTGCGTTTCCCCTATATGTCTCGAGTCCCTTGCCCATCGCCAGGTCGTCGTAGCGCTCAGCGCCGGCGCCGCCGGCTGCATTGATCTCGCTCTGAGCCTGCAGAAGGCGGGTGATGGTGTCTTCGGCTCGGCTGATCGCTTCGGCCTCGTCTGCAGGCGGGTCGAAAGTGGCGGCCGTGGGCTTGGGCGTTGCGCTCTCGGTGGGTGCTGTTGTTGGGCTGGTCGTTTCGGCAGGGGCGCAGGCGGTCAGCGTCAGTGCTGCGGCGACGATGCGACGAGTGCGATTCGCTTGATGCTCATGTGGAGGCTCCTATTGCGTGATGATCTCAGCGGTGGCGCTTGCTTCGGCCGGGAGGCGTGTGACGCCGACGATGGAAATGAACTTGGTGTCGTATGAGGTTTTCACAGTGACGCGGATCTCGTTACCTGTGACCGTGACCGCTCCGGTCATGCCGGAAGTCTCGATGTAGTCGATCGCTGCGATCCGTGCCCGGTGGTTGTCGAGGCTGATGCCGCCGTTGGCGATGACTTCTGAGGCGACGGCGTTGGCTGCTGCACGGCTGGCCCCGGAGGCGATCGCTTGGGCGTTCTCGTTCGCTTGGATCTTGCCGGCGCCGTCGACGACGAGGCCGATGACGAGGACGAGGACGGGGACGAAGACGACGAACATAGGGGTGATTGATCCGTGCTCGTCGTTGTGGAGCTTGTGGATGATGCGGCGGATGGTGTTCATGGTCAGCCTCGTTCCCGGTAGGCGTCGACGGGTGACGTGGCGGTGGAGCTCATGGTGCGGTTGCCAGGGATGCCAGGGAGGGAGATGTCAGAGAGGTTCACGTTGCAGTGAACACTGGTGGTGACTTCACCGGTGGTTCCGAGCGGGGTGTTGAGTCCGCTGATGTCGATGTCGACGGTGAGGGTGAGGCATGCGATGCCGGCGTGGTTCATCGCGCGCTGCGCAGCCTGCTTAGCGGCTGTGGTGGCCGTGCCGGCGTCGCGGGACAGGGATGCTGCGCGGGCGGCGGCGAATGATGCGCTCTGCGTGGCGTTGTCAGCGAGGGCTGTGCGGCCGGCAGCGACGAGGACGAGGATGAGCATCGCGATGACAGGCGCGATGATGACGATCTCGGCGGCGTTGGATCCACGCTCATCAGAGAAGAGCCGGCGTCGGATTCGGTTGATCATGGCACCCACCGTTCGATGGGGCCGGTGACGGTCTTGGTGACGGTCGTGTTCACGCCGGGCAGCAGTCCGGGCGTGGTGGCTGTGACACTGGCTGTGACTTCGGTGCCGTTGCGAGTGACCGTCACAGTGACGTCGGTGAGCATCCCACCGGTCTGCTCGGCGGTGGTGCTGCCGGCGTTGACGCCGTCAGCTGTAGTCGCCCCGTACAGACGTGCGGACTCGTAAGCGTTGACGGCTGCAGCCTGGACAAGGTTGGTGCCGTGATACCAGAGGCCACCCTGGACGAGGCCGAGGATGAGCAGCAGCAGTACGGGGAGAACGATTGCGGTTTCGGCTGTCTCGAAGCCGTGCTCGTCCCTCATCACTCGCCGGAACGAGTGATGGAGACGAGCGCGGATCGAAGACATGGCCATGAGGTCAGTTACTGGGAAGCAGCGCGATCTGACCGTTGACGAATGCCGTGATGCCGGCGATCGCTGCAGCCGCGAGAATGACAGCGCCGACCGTGAGGAAGATCTTCTCCGCGGTCTCGAGACCATCTTCGGGCGTTTCCTTGAGGTCGCGGTAGCGAGCCTTGGTGGACTCGATGGCTACGGTGAGGCGTTCTGCGATGGTCATGTTGTTCTCGCTTCCTTGGTGGTGGGTTGTGCGGTTTTTCGGTGTGAGTTAACTACGTGCGGAGGAGGGTAGCGAAGCCCTGTGACGGACTATGCCGCTGTCGCTAGACGGAGAGGAGGTTGAGCATGAGCGGGGTGATGATGATCCCGACGTAGACGAACAATGTCGTGGCCAGAGGCATCTGCATCCGTTCGCTCGCGCTATTTGCCTTCTCGTGCTCCTCAGCGAGGAGCTTGTGCCGGAGGGTTTTTCCCCTCGATCTGAGTGTCTCATATATCGAGGCTCCTTCCTCCCCTGATAGGCGGACAATCTTGGCAACGTCGGCGAGATCTGGCACGTCGATCTCTTGTGAGAGGGCGTGCAGCGCGTCCCAGGGGGCGACGCCTGCGTAGCGTGCGCGGGTGAGTTCCTGCCGGATGCGGAGGAATACCCAGCTGCGACCGACTGCTGCGGCTGTCTCGAGCGCTCGGGCTGCGGTGGCGCCGCGTTTGCGTTCAGCTGCGACCATTTCGAGGTAGACGGCGACAGCACGGGTGAACTCGCTACGGGCATCGTCCGCCTTCTTGCGGATGTCCTGGTCGACGCTCACCCATAGCCAGAACGCGATTGGCAGCCCGAGCAGACCGGGGATGTAGAACGGCATGAACCCGATCGCCTGAGCGAAGAGTCCGAGCACGAGCGGGGAGAGCAGCCCGATAAGGGAGAGGAGGGTCTTGTCGTAGTAGTACTTGTCGACGGACATTCCGATTAGTCGGAGATCCGTGGTGGGCACTTTGAGCCAGGAGCGGTTGGGCAGGTGCTCTGACATCCATGATCCGACGCGATGCTGCATGCTGTCATCGCCCGGTGCGTGGACGGTGATGGTTGTTTCGTGGAGCCGGTCGAGGGTTGCAGACAGGTGTGCCTGACGTGGGATGAGTGCGCTGACGATCGTGGCGACGCCGAGGCCGAGGATCAGACCGGGCACGAGTGCGAACAGGTTCATGATGCGGTGGCCTCTTCCTTTGTCTCGGGTGCGACGAGCAGCCGTGGTGCGGGCTTGCCGATGCTGATCGAGCGCATCCAGACCAGCAGCAGGCCGAACAGGACAACCCAGATCGCCAGGAACACCTGGCCGATTGGCGTCGCATACGCGGCTGTGTACGTGCCGAGGAACGGCAGAGCGGCGAGCACGACGAGAGTGGCGATCGCGACGATGCGGACCTGGGTGCGGGGCTTGGCGCGGTCAGTCTCGATCTGCCGGCGCACCTTGACCTCCTCGAAGATGATCTCGGCGAGGTCGTCGAGCGCTTCGGCGAGACCGGCACCGCGCGCCTGTTCCTTGAGCAGCAGGTGCATGACGATCAGATCTGCGGTCGGGTCATCGAGATCACGTGCGTACGCCTCGAGCGCGTCACGGGTGGGCCAACGGGCGTTGAGTCGTGCGACGAGGGAACCGACCTGAGTCTTGATCGCTTCGGGTGCTGACTGCAGTGACGCGGTCAGCGTCTGCTCGAGGCCGGCACCGGCGATGGTCAACCCGGACAGGCTGCGGGTCCACGTCTCGAGCGCCTCAAGGCGTGCGATCTTCTCCGGGGCGTCCCCCTTGCTGAGGAACAGGGGCAGTGTGGCGCCGGCGACTGTGGCGATGGGCAGCATGATCAGCCAGCCTGAGTATGCGAACAGGAGTGCGCCGGCCCCGAGACCGATCAGAGCCCACACCTGCTGTTGGCGGCTGAACATCGCTGCGGTGCGCTTGGCGCGGATTGGTTTCGCGATCGTGGGGTCTGGTGCCTGCGAGGCCAGACCGAGCACGATGAGGATGCCGCCGGCGGCAGCGACGAGGATTGCGATGAGGAGTCCGGCGTTGTTCATGACGCTGCCTCTCCCGTGTAGGGGCTGAGCTCGCGCTCCTTGAAGCCGACCTCGGCGAGTTTGTCGAGCAGTTCGCGGGACGGCAGCTGGCCGAGCTCAAGGGTCTGTGTGCCCTTGTCGAACACGAAGAGCTTGCTGATAGTGGGGCGGGCCACTCCGTAGCTGTCCTCGCCTGGCTGGATCTCGGAGATCGACGTGATCACGCGGCGAGACCGGCCGGTCTCGTGGTCGTGGATCTTCGCCATTTGGATGATCAGGTCGATGTTCTGCGCGATCTGGCGGTAGCAGTACGCCGGTGTCGCGTTCGATCCGTCCTTCATCATTAGGGTCACCATGCGTTCAATTGCGTCCTCGGGGCTCTGCGAGTGCAGGGTGCTCATCGAGCCGACTCCGGATTGCATCGCCTGCAGCATCGCGTTGATTTCCGAGCCGCGAACCTCACCGACGATCAGCCGATCGGTGGTGTGGCGCAGGGAGTCCTCGAGCCCACGGATCAAGGGGAACTCTCCTGCCCTCTCCCCCGATACACCCGGCTCGCCCTCACCGGGGCGGTACTCGAATGCGATGACCAGTGGATGCTTCTCGGCGTTCTTGTGGAGGTAGAGCTCTCGCTCCATCTCGATCGTTGCCAGCTTCTCCGAGGGTGGGATGCAATCAGCGAGTGCGCGCAGCAGTGTGGTCTTCCCACTGGACTGGAACCCGTTGGTGACGAGGCTGAGTCCGGCGCGCACGGCTGCATCGAGGAAGGACGCGGCGACGGTCGTGAGGGTGTGTGTGGCGACCAGGTCGTCGAGGGAGATATCGACGTGACGGTGGATGCGGATAGTGATTGAGGGGCGGTCAGCGATCGGGCGGGCCAGTGCTGCCAGTCGTGCCCCGCCTGGCAAGTCCAGGTGCAGTGATGGACGTGAGGCGTTGAACGAGCGTGCGCCTTCGCCGCGGCGTGTGGCGATGAAGTTGATCTCCCGCTCGAGCTCGTCGTCGTTCAGCGAGACGGGGTGCGGGTACTTGCGCCGTTCGCCACCGGAGAGCGTGAGCCACACGTTGTCGTAGCCGACGATGTCGATGTTCTCTACGCCGTCAATATCGACGATCGGCTGCAGGCGCCCGAGGCGGAACATCGCATCGAAGACGGCCTGTGCGATGTCTTTCTGCAGGTCGGCGCTCCACGGTTCCTCGCCGCGGCGGGTGAGGTCGTCGACCCGTGCGCGCAGGAGCTCTCCGGTGTGCTGGCGGGCGAGGTTCTCGCGCGCAGTGTCGGTAAGTGTGGGATCGGCCTGACCGGCGTCGGCGAGGATCACCGAGACCGCGTCGCGGAATTCGGCCACGACCTCCCAGGGGATGCGGCCCTGATCTTCGACAGTGTCTGCAGCGCTGCGGCGAGTGGTCGCAGTGGGACGTGCGTCGGCGAGCTCGTGCAGCAGCGTCGGCACGGGGCCGGCAACAGCGTGTGCGTCGAGAGTGAGTCCACTGGCGCTGTGCGCGTCGGGCCGCTCCTCCGTGGTCGGCTGCGTTGCGGGCAACTTCGGGCGACTTGCCCGGAGCAGGTTGGCTGCTGCTGCGCTGGCCGGCTGGGGCTGTGAACGATCGAACAGGGGCAGCGAGGAGAGATCTGCCGGGTCGGGGGTTTGGTTGCTGGTAGTCATGGTCAGTCCTGTCCGGTCGGCGTGTAGCGGCGGCCGGCGAGGTCGGCATCGGTCGTGCTGATGATGTCGGCGAGCGCCTTGGTGTAGCCAGAGCGCTTCGAGGGTGCGGCGGCGCCGTGCGAGTAGTGCGAGGCGGCGGCAGGATCCCACGGGAGTGCGCCGGCAACGGCGAGGCCGGTCTTTGGTGAGATCTCGCTTTGTGTATACCGGGTCACCGTAGTGAGCGGGCTCTTGGTGAGAACGAGTTTGAGGTAGTCGGCATGGCCGGCTTGTTCGAGCATGGTCATGAACGCGGGCTCAGCTGCGTAGAGCGCGTGGATGTCAGGGAGCGTGGTTCCTGTGACCAGCAGCACGGCTTCGGCTGCAGCGATGATCGGGCCACGAGGATCCCCGGGGACGAAGCGGCCTGCGTCGACGATGATGTCGAGATCGGGTGCGGCAGCAGCGGTCGGCAGCTGATCGATGGCGCGGAGCATGTTCGCCCAGAAGGCACTGGTGGTGCCGCGTGCGCCGCCGATATCGCTGAACCCTGGGATCGCGTAGCGGCCTTCTCCGAGGCTGATCGTCTGCCCGAAGAGGGTTTCGCCATCGAGGCCGCCGCGGAGGTTAGCGATCGCGGCCTCAGTGAGGCTGTGGGTGTGCTTGTACTGCCCGCGGAGGTAGCCAGCCAGCAGATGGCTGGTCTTGGCTACGTCGGCTTCCAGCAGCAATGCGGGGCGCGGCCAGTTGAGTGTCAGGGCCGCTGCAAGGGTAGATACTCCTGGTGCCCCGGACGTGCTGGTGAGGTAGATGATCGACATCTGGGCTACTCCCCTACGCCGTCGAGCACGATCGAGACGCGCTGAGTGGCGGCTCGCGCTGCGATGGAAGCGGCTTCCCTGGTCGGTACGACGACGTCGATAATCCAGACCTGGTTGGTCTCGTCGTAGGTGCTCGTGAATACAGTGGCCTTGAACGTGGTCGGGTCTTCCGTCGGCGGCTCACCCTGTGCGACCGGCGTATCAACGAGACGCACGGCATCGCCGGCTGAGAGACGGTAGGAGGGCAGCTGGCTGGTGGTGAGGGCGATCCCGACGATCGAGTGGTTCTCGGGCACTGGGAGGGTGTCGAGCACATTGGCGGATGTCACGAGAGATCCTGCTGGCAGATCGACGGCCGCTACTTGTCCGACAACAGTTGAGGCTTGGGAAGCGGTGAGGGTGTCTGTACTCTGCCCGCCGGCGATGGAGATCGTTGTGAGGTCTTCTTGTGTGATCGCTTCTCCGCGTTGCACATCGCTCTTGATGGTGAGCACGGAGACTGTCTGGGATGTGGTGGTGGTGACGTACCAGGTAGCCAACGCGCCGATGAGGACAATGGTGATGCCGAGCGCGATCATCCATATGCGGCGCCGCGACTTAGTGGGTTGCCCCACTGCTGCAGGGCGAGGCGGAACCTTCTCGCCGTTGCTGCCGCTGTTGCGTGCGCGCTTCTTCGTGGTCTCAGGGGCGGTTGTAGTCATGGGCTAGCTCTTTTCGATGGTTGGCAGGTAGGCCTCGTAGGCCACGGTGATGAGGAAGTTCCGGCTGGGTGCGCCGAGATTTTCGGTGATGTCGTCGAGGGTCTTGCGGTTGCTGTCGGTCATGCGGACGGTGTGCTTGACGCGCGCGTCTCCTGTAGCTGTGTGAACAGGCCGTGCGGGGCGGTCGAACAGGGGCGTGCGTTCGACGGTCTCCTCGTTGGCGTGAGTCGCTTCGTCGATGAGTTGAGGCAGTCTCGCGTACGTCGCTTCGATCGCATCCAGAAGCACGGTCTGGTGACTCCAACGCTTGCGTGCCATGTATGCCTGTAGGCGTTCGTTGAGCTCCTCGGTTAGGTGCACGGGAACACCCTTATTCGCGGTCTCTGCCACTCCCCTATCCCTGGACGTCGCTGTGCTGCGTTTCGCTGCGGCGCGGGGTGCGTTCTCTGCAGGTGCTGGTTCGGCGTGGGGTGCGACTGCAGGCTGTGTTGCGGGTGCATCTGCCGGTGCCGGTGCCGGTGCCGGTGTCGGTGCCGGTGCAGCGGGCGGGGTCGGCGCTGATTCGCTGTCGCTTCCGATTGCGGTCAGCGAACTCAGGTTCTTGCGTGCCATTAGTTCGTTCCCTTCAAGTCATGGGCGGGTACAGCATCCAGAGCTTCGCGGAGTTCCTGGGCGACAGTGGTGAAGTCGGAGATCGCGTTGCGAGTGCCACGGGTATCGCTGAACTGTGTGACGACCGAGCCATCGAGGAAGGCGTCGGCCACGCTCTTGCTGGTGCGGATGTGGCCGACGAAGCGTGGGAGCTTGAGTCCGTCGTCCAGAAGGTTTTCCCAATCCTCGAGTTGCCCGTAGATGCGGCGATCGATGCGGTTTAGCAGCACGCGGTAGGGAACGTTGCGTGGCTCGACGAGCTCACGGATTGTGCGTCGCAGCGGGCCGACGACTGGACCTTCGGGGATGATCGGCAGGATGCAGAAGTCCGATACATCCAGTACGGCGCCGAGAACGGCCGTGTCCGCAAGGCTGCCGGGGGTATCGATCAGTACATAGTCGTACTCGTTGGCGAGGTTGCGGATCCGCACGAGGTTCGCCGGGTCGAGGTCGGTGAAGACTTCGAAAGGCAGTTCGTCTGTTGCGTTCTCTGCCCATTGTGTCGACGTTTCCTGCGGGTCGACATCGATGACGATCACGCGGTGGGTGCGTGCCAGGCACGCGGCGAGGTTGATGGTGATCGAGGATTTCCCTACGCCACCCTTCTGCTGCGCGACTCCGATGACCTTCATCGGTCAACTCCGCGCATAATCGCCGCAACGCGGGTGCTGGTGTGCTGTTTCAGTAGCGACGTAGTGCCGCTGATAGGTAGGCAGATGTGCTCAGTCATGGCTGCATTCTAGCGCTTAGGTGCAGGGGGTATGCAAGCAGGCATGCGTAACAAGTGCGCAACTATGCAGATACATCAGCGCAAGTGCAGTGCAAGACCGGCACGAGTACCGCACCGGCATAGCACTCGTGATGCGCTTCAACATGTGCAGTTGCGATGCTAGGACTGCGCAATAACAGCGCTATATGTAGAAAGCGATAGACAGCCGATCGGCGCAACTGCGGCGCTGCGACTGTGCAATAACTGCGCAAGAAGACAGGCACATACAGCGCGGATATAGCGCAGTTACAGCATAGATACAGCGATAGAAGTGCAGTCAGCGAGCGCAGGCATGGCGCGAAGACTGCGCCGGGTGATGCGCAACTGTGTTTGGGGTGTGGTGCTTTATCAACGTAGTAGTCCAGCGATCGTGTGCCAAGAGCGGGATGGGGCGGTTGCGCTGCCGGGTGCCATCCGATGAGGAGGGTGCGCCAGAGCCGTTCTGAGGGCCTGTTGGCGCTAAAGGCGCGTGAAGGGCTTGGAAGACGTAGACAAAGCCTCTGGGGGCCATCCAGAGGCTTTGTCAGCTATAAGGGCCGCTGGGCCGCAGTCAGATATTCTGCTCAGCGGATGTGGAGAGTTGGGCGGCTATCTGCGGCGTGGCGCGTAGGGTGCGCGTTCGGTGACGTCGCCGCAGACGGCGGTCATGAGCTTGGTGCGGATGCGGTGCACGCGCCGGTTGAGGGAGTCTCGGCTGATTCCAAGCTCCTCGGCTGCCAGTTCGCGTTCTTTGCCGGGGTTGCCATCAGCGAGCTCGATGCGGGCGAGTAGGCGCACCTCATCGCCTGTCAGCGTCCCGTTGTCTATCGCCCAGGTGAAGAGAGTCACGAGGTCGCGGATGGGGTCATTGGTCGGCTCGGTGTTGGTGTCCACCAGGTGCTCCAAGGTCTCGTCATCCACGGCAGTCCAGGCGACCTCAGTGACCGCGCCAAACCCCTTCTCGAGCAGCTTCACGCACTCGAGGCGAATGTTGCCAGCGACGGAGTTGGTGCGGTGCAACGGGTAGCAGCGAATGATCTCCCAGAGGGCGCCGATTGTCGTCGCAGTCGCGTCGATGGGGGAGTGCCGCCAGATGTCGCGGACGCTCGCGCTTGTGCGAGCGAGACGGAATGCGAGGGCGAGGAAGGACTTCATTACGACCTTGCCGGCGATCTCGTCGCGTCGTGTTCGAGGGTGAGTAGCTGGATCAGAATACGGTCGCGGTCCTCAGCAGGCTGAGGCTGGCGGATGAGGTTCACCGCCTCGTCGCCGGTGAGCTCACCGAGTGCGCCAAAGCTGTGGCGCGCGGTGGCGAGGGTCGAGTTCCACTCATTGAGTAGAGCCCGTTCGAGCGGGGTGGCTGTGTTGGAGACGTGCATGAAATGGCCCTTCGTCGCTACGTCGGTATGACGTGGGCCACGTTCCTCAGACACCCAGGGTCAACGTCTGGATAAGCCAGGCGGTCTCGCGAAATGGGCTTTGGTCGCGGGCGAAGGTGCCGGTAGTAGGTGCGGGATCAGTCCCCTGGAAAACACCTGGTCAGCCGCATTTCAAGGACTGCCGCTACCTGTCCGCAATATTCGCGCAAGAAATCTTCGCCGGCTGTGTCCGGGAATGGAGGATTCCGAGGCCTATATGACGTAGAGCCCCACGTCGGGGCGCGACGACTACGACAGGAAGGACCGGGAACGTGGCAGATGACAGCTTCGATGACCAGACCTGGGAGAGCTTCAAGCCCGATGCTGCCCGTGCTATTCGAGCGACGCAGGAGTTCGAGGACGCGGTAGCTC
Organism: Microbacterium sp. CH12i; assembly: GCF_000685355.1. Classification (GTDB taxonomy): domain Bacteria; phylum Actinomycetota; class Actinomycetes; order Actinomycetales; family Microbacteriaceae; genus Microbacterium. Next base: position 38,336 of record NZ_JHET01000001.1, read on the forward strand.
GTACCCTCGATCGACCTTTCGACACCCAGACCTATGGCGGTGTGGAATCGGCACTCGAGGAGCTTCGCGCGGCTGCACCAGCAGCGGTGCGCGTCTCCCGGCTGACTGCGGCGGGTGCGTGATGGGCTTGCGTAAGCGCAAGACCGAAACGCCTGAGCAGAAAGTCGCACAGCCAGCTCGGGGGAGTGAATGGACAGCTGGCCGCGCATTCGGGCAGAAGGCCATCACAGGTGCGCTGCTGGTCGCAGTGGCATGCGGACCGCTTGCGCTGGTCACGGCATCGGTCAACAGCCAATCGAAGCCGGCAGTCGCTCATGCCGTCGTCGACGAGCCGCTCACTGCACAACAGCAGTCAGCGGGGGAGTACGGGGCCGCGTTCGTTGCTTCGTGGCTGAGTGCGACAAGTGATGACGAGGGGAACCTCGCTGAGTACATCAACCCTTCGTCGATCGGGCAGCTGTCTGCCACAGCGTGGACTTACCGAGATCTGGCTGTGGTGTCGATCGGGAAGACGGATGACTCCGACCTGCTCCGCGTGGTGGTTGCCGCAAACATCGAAGAGTTCGACATGGAGAGCGAGAGCGGCGCGACGATCTGGCCACGTCGCTACTTCGCTGCGACCGTACGCGTCACCGAGGCAGGAATGAGCATTGTGGGGCTGCCTGCACCAATCGCTGCTCCGGCGAAGGAAGACAGTGCGATCCGCCTGGCCTATAACCAGACTGTCCTTCCAACGTCGACTGCCCGGCAGACCGTTGAAGCCTTCCTTGGGGCATATCTTGCCGGCTCTGGTGACATCAGCCGTTACATCACGCCTGGGGCAGAGATCTCCGCGATTGCGCCGGCGCCATACATGAATCTCACGGTGAAGGACGTCAAGGGCGACGTCGAGCCGTCCGATGACCCCAGCACCGGGTCGGTGGTGCATGTGCTCGCGACCGCTGAGGTCTCGAGTGCCAGCGACCAGCGGCTGACCACGACCTACGCCCTCACGCTGACAGCGCGTGATGGGCGTTGGGAGACGACATCTGTCGATCTCACACCCCTCGAAAGCACACCCACAACCACGTCTCGCTAACAGAGACGCACCGAAAGGAATCAACTGAAATGTCTCTCTCTGAGTACCTCAACGACCTGTTCTCGACCTGGACCGACGTGGTGAAGGGCTTTGCGCTGCTCGCATCGATCATCCTCGTCATCGTCGTGGCGATCGTCACCCGCCTCGCCTGGGGAAAGCTCCTCGTCACAACACTGGTGGCCGGTTTCGTCATCTGGGCCGTCACTATGAACGGACTCGGCTGGTTCTCGCAGACCATCAACAACGAGACCAACGCTGCACCGGCCTCGGTGACAGTGTTGATCAACTACGACCTGGCTGCCTGACCAATGTCCAAAGAGGAGATCGCTCGCTTCTACACGCGGTCACGCCGATTCCCCAAGATGATCGGTCGGATGACCGATGGATCTCGGATTCCTGGGGGGCCGTACACGCTCACCCAGGTCGGCTTCGGTGGCGTTGCGCTCATGCTGCTGATGATGACGCGCACTCTGTGGAGCACAGGCGCGACTCTCCTCGATCTGGCCCTCACGGTCGGTGTCGCATGGGGTGTGACTTGGGTTGTCGGCCTGATACCGATGACCCGCCGCAACCTCGTCCTCGCATTCGTGGATGCAGCTGCGGCGATGCTCAAGCCTCACGGGGGGAGGTATCAGGAACGAACGATCCGACTCAACCGACCGCACCAGGCGATCGGCGCGACCCTGATGCCTACCCCCATGAGTGAGAGCAAGCCCGCAGAAGAACCCGACATCATGCCCGCTCTCGCCTCTACGCCTGAGCTCATATCGCTGGAACAACAGGCGACGACCGCACCCATCCCTGCGACGCACTCATCCCAGGCGCCTGCGCGCACCGCCGTCAGTGCGGTCGAGCGCCTGCTGCAGCAGACCAAGAACAACCACTAGGAGCATCCATCATGCGTATTCCCGCCGCGTCATTCGCCGGACACCTGATGTGGACTCGCACCGGAACGATCTGGGCGACATGGCGTCTACAGGGGCTTCCTCACGGATATGGGACGGAAGAACTGCAGTACCTCGTGCTCGGTCAGCACCAGGCGCTCTTCCAGTCGCTGCGCGGGGAGGCATTGCTGATCGGCTTGTGTGCCACGACCGACCCTGTCGACATCGTCGACAAGATGCTCGCCGGCGTCGACATCCGAGAGCAGCCCATCTGGGCAGAGGAGTGCGCGCTGACTTTGGACTCCCTCGAGGAGATCTCTTTGGGTGAGCGTGCGTTCTGGCTGGCCGTACCACTGGCTGCCGGCAATTGGCGTACACGATCGCGGGCTACCGTCCGTGCGGGCGTCGAGCAGTTTCGGGAGCAGCTGGCATTGCCGAGGATCGTTCCCTCACCGGCAGAGGTCGCATCTGCGATGGTCGCGGCGAAGGAGATCGAGAACCGAATCCCCGCAGACTTCAACGCACGCCCTTCCACTGTCGCCGAGCAGGTATGGATGGCGCTTCACTCGCAGCACCGCGGGTTGAATATAGATAGCTCGGTTCCCGAGACTGACGCGCTCGGCGGGATCGCCGAGGTTCCTGCCACACAGCTGCCCACCGCAATGCCGAACCCGTGGCTCGACGAGAGTGGCCAGTCGGACCTATCACCGTCAGAACTCAAGCGGTTTCTGCCCTTCAATCGCCGCTACCTCAAGGTGCAGAGCCCGCATTCTGAGGCACCCAGTTATCAGGTCTTGCAGGCCGTTGTCGGCGGCCCTAAGGGGGGCTGGCTGATGCCCGGCGTTGAGTGGATCTCCCGCGTTGAGCAGTACGAGCTCGACGTCGACTGGGCTATCCGTCTCACCGTGACTAGTGCCGAGGCGGTGAAGCGCCGCAACAAGCGTGCTGAGGAGCAGCTGCTCGACCAGGTCGATCAGCAATCAGGAACGCTCGCAATCACCGGTAGTGGATCGGATCTCGCTCAAGTCGCTGAATCCCTCGCGGCCTATCACGCCTCGCTCAACACCAGCGACAAGGAGGTCGAGGTTCAAGCGACCGTCATCTACGCCGTAGGTGGACCCACACCGGAGATCGCGCAGGCCCGTGCACGTTACGTCGCCGCAGACTACAAGGCCAGCGACTTCCTCCTCGAGGCGCCTGTTGGCGGGCAGGAAGAGCTCTGGTGGGGGATGCAGCCCGGCGTGCCCACGTCCCGGATCGTACGCGACTTGGCACAGATCACGACGGGCCGAGAATTCGCATCTGGACTGCCGATCGTCAGCAACACCCTTGGTGATGACCGCGGCATCCGCCTTGGCGACAACGTCACGACCGGCCGGCACACGCCGATCCTCATCGACCTGCACGGGAACATTCGCGCTGACTCCTCTGGAAGCTTCGGCGTGGTCGCGGAACTCGGTGCAGGCAAGAGCGTGCTGCTCAAGTCGGTGGCCGGCGACGTGCTGGATCGTGGCGGCCGGATCGTCGCACTGGACCGCACCGTAGCGCGAGAATACGCGACATTCGCGGAGTCGCTCAACAGCAAGGTGGTGCGGGTCGTGGACCTCCTCGAGCCTGAATGGTCCCTGGACCCGCTGCGAGTACTTGGCCCTCGAAAGGGGGCACGCATGGTGCAGTCACTGTTCGCTCTGATGCTCGGCATCCAGACGATGGACACTCGCGGGGTGCAGCTGTCTGGGCTGCTCGAAGCCGATTACATGGAAACAAACAAGATCAACAGCCTTGGCACGCTGATGACGCACCTGTCGCAGCTGGGGGAGCAGAATCCCATCGCAGCCGAATTGCTCGGCCTCATCCGCGTGGTGGCCAGCAAAGACTTCGGCGCCGTCCTGTTCGATGCAGCCATTCCTGCCCTGGATCTCGCCGCCGACGCGATCGTGTTCACCACACGCGGCCTGAACTTGCCAGACCGTTCCGAGGTTGAGAACGAGCACCTGTTCAAGCAGATGCCGATCGAGAAGATCGTCGGCCGAGCGATGTACGCCATGCTCGCGCAGCTGACCCGCGAGGTGTGCTTCTTGGAGCGCGGACGATTCGCCCTTGCGATCTTCGACGAGGCGCACCACATCACTGCCTCACGGGACGGCGAAGCCGAACTGCAGACATTCTTCCGCGACGGCCGCAAGCACGACGCCGCGGCCGCGATCGGATCTCACGACCCCCACGACTTCGGCGACGAGGTCACTCGAGGACTGATCCCCATCCGCTTCGTTATGCGCCAGCGGGACGAGACACTCGCCAAGCGCGCTCTGGAATGGCTGGGCTTGCCCGCAGACCAGAACATGGTGCGCGAGGTCATGACGAATCTGAGCCCGATCGGCGCTGACCGGAAGGTGCCCGTCGAGCGTCGCGGCGAGGGGATCATGCGTGATGTCCGTGGCCGTTACGGGAAGTTTCGCAAGACGCTCCCCGCCCGCCCCGAGCGCCGTCAGGCGGTGCTCTCCACTCCATCCACTTCGACCGTGGAGATTTCATGATCACGTACTACGCCGATGCCTTCCGCACGATGGGCGGGTGGATCTGGCGAGCTCGCATCTGGGCACACCAGCACCCTGCACGCGCGCGCGTCCTCGCGGTGGTCTTGCTGGTCGGGTACTTCGTCTTCGCCCAGGCGAGGGCAGCACACGCGGCCGGTTTCCTCCCCGATGGTGTCGACTACACCGATTCTCACGGCAACGCCTTCTCGCAGTACACGACTATCGACATCGACGCGGGTGATGTGTGGAGCCCCGGAAAGGTCGTCGTCAACTTCGTCGTGCAGCTGCTCTGGTCGATCCAGTACTTCGCAACAGGCGTGATCCTCTGGCTGTTCGACTTCCTACTCAGCTTCGAGTGGGTGGCATGGTTGTCTACCCCGTTCAACACCCTCGCAGTGTGGCTGCAGGAACAACTCGGTGAGCTCAACTGGATCCCCTTCGCCCTGATGATCAGCGCACTCGTCGGCGGCCTCGCGCTATTCGTCGGCCGAGTCTCGGGCGGTCTCTGGGAAATGCTCATCGCGGCCGTCATCGCGGTGCTGGCAGTTGGTGTCCTCGCCAACCCCGTTGCATCCCTGACTGCTGCAGGCGGCGTTCTGGATAAGGCGCAGGATTTCGGTGGGCAGTTGGCCACATCGATCGTCGTGGATGCTGATGCACAAACAGATGACACGTCATTGTCGGCGTCCGTGAATGCCACGCTCATGGATGTCTTCGTGCGGATCCCGTTTCAGGTGATCTCCTACGCGCAGGTGCTGCCAGATCAGTGCCAAGGATCGTTCGACACCTTTATCCAGACCGGCGAGCCGCAAGCGTCGTTACGTGATTGCGCCCCGGAGGCTGCGGTCTTCGCCCACGATAACCCTGGCGGAATGAACATCCTCAACGCGATGGTCAACGGTGGTGGTGTCACCGTCATGTTCATCTTTGGGATGGTGATCGCTGCGCTGCTGATGATCTCTGTGGTGTTCTTCCTGATCGCCGCGATCAAGGCGATGCTCATGGTCTACCTCGCGATCCTCCCGATCAACCGCGAGCCGCTGTGGAAGGCGCTCTCGGACATGTACATGGGAGCGATCAGCCTCATGGTGATGACAGTCTGCTTAGCGCTCTATCTCAAACTCACTACCTGGATCATGGGCCAGACCGGCGGGCTGCCGCATCAGTTGCGGATGGTGTTCCTGATCCTCTTCCTGATCATTGTGATCATCCTGATCTTCCGCGCCCGCCGGGCAACACTGCGCGCCGGCCACGGAGTCGCCCAGCACTTGAGCAAGCTCGGCCTCGGCATGCGTCCGATGCCGAAGGACTCCAACGCACTACTCAAGATGAGCGCGATCGCGAGCATGGCGAACACCGCATCCGGTCTACTCAAACGGCTCCCCTCGAAGAGCCCCGGGCTCGAGGCCAAGCCGCTGCCACAGACGCCGGTTCCGGAAGAGCCCATCAACCTCACACAAGTACGTACCCCTGGCTCGCCCCCAGGAGGCTCCGGAGGCAGCGCAGGGGCTCCCAGGGCAGCAATCGGTGCAACCGGTGCGCACAGGGCTCTCGGTGCCGCTGGTGCAGCCACAGCGGTTGCCAGGGGTGCCGCCACAGGCGGAGTGGCGGGTGCCGCGACCGCGGGTGCGGTGGTCGTCGGGAAAGCGGCTGCGAGGAAGGCAACAGGTAAGGCGGCCTCTGCAGCCACGAACGCCCTAGTACGTCGTACGACGCCACAGGCAGCCCCGGTTGATGTCGGCGAGCTCAAAGTGGTCAAGAGCGCCGAGTCCACCCCAAGCCGGATCGAGGTCGATTCCCGAGGCGTGGCTACGGCGCGCCGGAAGACGACGAGCCCGGTCCAGAACATCTCATCTCTGCCTCAACGGCCGGTGCAGCGACCCTCAACACGAGCACTCGAGCGACGCCAGCAGCTTGAGGCATACCGACCCAAGGCGCTGGCCAACTGATGTCCACCGACGCCGTCGACGAAGAGAGCGGATCGCTCTGGAATAAGCTCCTTGCGATCGGCCTGGTACTCGTAGCGGTGTTCGTGCTTGTGGTCGGTGGATTCTTCGCCGTGTTCATGGGCGTTATCGCCGCAGCGGCCGGTGCAGTGGGCGATGAGACCCAGTGCGTGCCGCAGTCGACGACGGGGTGGGCGGGTATTTCATCTGAGGCATCAGCCGCCGCGGCACCTGACTCGATGGAGATCCCGTACGGGAAAAACGGAACAGTGACACTCGACGCAAAGCAACTAGCGATCGCGTCGCGGATCATCGCCATTGGCAGCCAGCTGCGTGTTTCAGACAAGGGGATCAAGGTCGCGTTCATGACTGCCCTGCAGGAATCACGCCTGAGAATGCTGGCGAGCTCGCGAGTACCGGAGTCCCTCGACTACCCCCACGACGGGGTCGGCAGTGACCACGACAGCGTGAATCCCTTCCAGCAACGCCCCTCGTCTGGATGGGGCAGCGTTGCAGAACTCATGAATCTCGACTACTCGATAAAGGCATTCTTCGGCGGTCCAGACGGACCCAACGGCGGCTCCCCACGCGGTTTGCTCGATGTCAGCGGCTGGGAGAGCATGCATCCGGGCGAAGCCGCGCAGACAGTGCAAGTGAGTGCGTTCCCGGATGCGTACGACAAGTGGGAGGCGGCGGCCGAGCAACTGATGAGCACGCTGGGACCTGGCGTTGCCGACTGCAGCGGGGGTGTCACCGGAGAGATCGCGCTGCCTCTGCAGTCGGACTACAACCAAACCAGCGACTACGGCCCTCGCAACGCGGGAGTCGCTGGTGCTTCCAGCTGGCACGCCGCGATCGACTTGCAGCGCTGGCCGGCCCCGTGCGGAGATCCGGTCTACGCGATCTTGCCCGGGAAGGTCGTTCTTTCGAGTGCCCTTTGGCTGTCGATCGAGCACGCAGACGGCTACGTCGTGTCCTACCTGCACATGTTCAAATCGCAGCGTCTCGTCGACGTCGGCGACACCGTTGAGGCTGGCCAGCAGGTCGGGGTCACAGGCAACGTGCAGCCGTCGAGCGGATGCCACCTAGATCTTCGGATCAATGTCGAGAACAACACCAACCCGGATGTAGCCGGACTGATCCTCTCGCAGAATGAGACGCGGATCCCACCCGCGCGAGACTCCTGGAACTACAACTACGTCAACCCGGAAGACTTCTTCGCCCTCTGGGGAGTCGAGCTTTGCCCCGCCGGCACTTGTAAATAGCTGTTGCCACCAAGGCTTCCGGGATCATCGAGCGGGTAGTCTACAAAGACCCCCAAACCCGCAAGATTTTCTGATTATCCAGACGGTGATTGTGACCGATCCAGACGCCCCCGACGTCAATGATCCGGCCCAGAACAGTGCGCAAGCACGCACAACGGCAACCGGCTATCGTTCCGTGTCGTATTTCCTCCCGGCATCCCTGCATGCGCGGCTCAAGGCCGCGTGGTGGGCGACTCGCGATCTCGTCGACGGGGCGCCGACGCTATCAGCGCTCGTCGAGCGGATCTTCGTCACTGAGGTTTCTCGACTCGAGCAAGAGCACAACGCCGGAGCTCCGTTTCCCGAGGCGCCGCGTGGAGCTCAAGGGCACCGAGGGTCGTCATCAGAGGATCACCGCTACGTCGCCTACTACCTCCCCGCGCTCCTGCACACGCGGCTCAAAGCGGCATGGTGGGCGACGCGCAGCGCTACCTCACCGACACTGTCGGCGCTCGTCGAGCGAGTCTTCGTCGAGGAGGCGAGCCGACTCGAGGGAAGCCATAACGCAGGCGAGGTCTTCTCACCTGCGCCGGACTCGGCTCGTGGCGTGAGTGTGGCAGCGGCCCGCCGGCAGGGTGAGTGGTTGCGCCGAGAGTGGGAGACACGTCGTGGAGAAGCGACGACCGACTCTTGAGCGTGAGTGATCTAGGGCGTGTTGCTAAATCCTGTTCCGCTTGGCGGGCGATCCTTGAAGCGTGTCGCGAGATGTCATCACAGACGAGGCGTGGGAGCTGATCAAGGACGTGTTTCCGCCGGCGAGGACGCGTGGTCGCCCTCCCGTCGATCGACGCATGGTTGTCGAGGCGACCGCGTGGCGGTTCCGGACGGGGACGGCGTGGCGTGATCTGCCCGAGCGGTTCGGGAACTGGAACACGATGTACAAGAACTTCCGTCGCTGGGCGGCCGACGGTGTCTGGGAAGACCTCCTCACCCACGTGCAGAAGCGGGCGTCTCTGCAGGGCGAGATCGACTGGGTCGTGTCGGTGGACTCCTCGATCGCGCGTGTCCACCAGCACGGCGCGACCCTGCCCCGCGACACGGGGGGCTCCGGCGAACTACAAGAAGTACGGGCCGGAACCTCCTGACCACGCGATCGGCCGGTCACGAGGCGGTTTGACGACGAAGATCCACCTCGTCTGCGACGGGCAGGCGCGGGCGTTGGCATTCGTGCTCACGGGCGGGCAGATCGCAGACACCAGCATGTTCACCGACACCCTCGACGAGATCCACGTCCGTGGCCGAGGCCCTGCACGCACGAGACCCGACCGGGTGCTCGCGGACAAGGGCTACCCGTCAAAGAAGAACCGGGCGTGGCTGCGCGAGCACGGCATCAAGGCCACGATCCCCGAGCGCGACGACCAGATCGCGCACCGACGCAAGCGACCCGGTCGCCCGATCAACTTCGGCCTCGAGCAGCAGCAACGCTACAAGGGCCGCAACGTCGTCGAACGATGCTTCAGCTTCATCAAGCAGTGGCGAGGACTCGCGTCACGCTACGACAAGACCGCCACCTCATACGCAGCCGGACTCAACCTCGCCGCAGCACTCCAATGGATATAGCAACACGGCCTAGTGGGCATGCCACCGCTCATGCTGCACAGCTATAGCGGCAGGTCAGCGCTACACAACTAGATCCGCGGAATACCGGCAAGTCCGAGGGATCGAGTTGTTCCCTCGATGTCGCGGGTGCTCTAGCTGCGGTGTTGTGAGGATATAGCGCCCCTGGATATTACTTACAGCTGGGGGAGGTCTGGCCCCGCTCCCGCTTCCGCTGGTCGCTTGGCGGGGCCAGCCTACCACGGGTGTCAAGTGCGGAGGTGGCGGCGATATTGCGCCGATGTGGTGATGATCTGCGCGCAACACCACATCGGTAGAGCTCCAACTCTCGCGTTGAACACCCTCGATGCCGGGGACACCATAAGTGCGTCAGAGAAGGAATCTCCAGAGCCTCTGTCCGCGAAGACCGATCCGTGCGGCCTATATGACTCAGAAGGATGCGAGATCCGCATCCGAACTCAGGAGGCCTGGATCATGAGGAAGCTCAGCATCTTGCGCATGCCCCACAGTCGGAGCGCCGCGCGTAAAGATCGGGAGCGACCGTTCGCGGTCGGTGCGGCGGGTGGCATACAGGCATCGGTCCCGGTCGATCCCGTTGCGGTCATTGACGAATACGCGAGCACCTTGCTGGGGCGGTCGATCGATGGCGACGGCGCTGGCACCGAGGGATGCCCAGGGTGCGGCGAGAGCTTCGATTCGCGATGGAACTTCTGCCCCGGCTGCCGATATCTCCTGCGAGTGCGTTGCCACCGCTGTGGTGGTCGAGTCAAGCTCGGGCATCTGTGTCGACGGGTGCGGGGGCTGTGATGGCGACTCGAGTAGTGCGGTCGCCGGCACGTACGGCAGCAGGCTCGTTCTCCCCGCTGGGTGTGTTGCCGCGCCGTCAGCTGACGGGGGTGGTTCCCGCTGTCGTGGCATTAGCGGCCGCGGCGTCGTGAGTGGGGTGAACGTGCAAGCTCAGTTCACAGACGCGATCGCGCTGGTGTGGGTGGTGGCGATGGCAGTCGCCGCGGCCCTCCTGATCTCCGGCGTGCGTGCGTTCCAGAAGCAGGGTCGTCTCGATCCGGGCATCGAGGCGGTGCTTCCTTCGCTGGGGGCTTCCCGTCCGTCACGGGATCTGGTGAGGGCTGCTCGTTGGACTCGAGGATGGGTCGGCGTGCCTCGCCGAGTCGTGATCCGGTACGCCTCGCACATTGACGATCAGGATCCTCGATTTGTCGAACAGATCGTGACGTCGTTCTCTCGCCGGCTGGGGGAGGAGTACCGGGTGCTGAAGCATGTCCCTCGTCGGTGTGTTCTCACTCTCGAGCTCGCGCCGCCATCAACCCCCGTCTCTCGGGAGCGGCAACGTGCCGAGCAAGTAGCGAAGCTGCTACTCGGAGAAAGCTCCAAGGTGGACATCACGACCGACCCTGACAGCGGGGAAGTTCGCCGAGTGCAGGTGAAGCACGACATGGGGCCACGCCTGGCCATCCCCATCCGGCGGATGCAGGTTGAGAAGGTGATCTCGTCGATGTTGCCGGGCCGATGGCGTGCGCACTGGGATCTGGAAGGTGACGAGGTCACGTTCGAGATCCGGCCACCGATGCCTGACATGGTGTTGCATGAGCCGGCGCCGTCTACGAAGCAGCTGACGCACTCGGAGTACAAGTCGTTCAAGATCCCGATCGGTGTCGACGAGGACGGCTCCATGCAGTGCTGGCAGCCCTCGGTCTCCCCGCACATGCTCGTGATCGGTGGCACCGGATCGGGAAAGACGTCTTTCCAGCACACAGTGCTCACTCACCTGGCGCAGGCGCGGTGGCGAGTATGGGTGCTTGACGGCAAGCGGATCGAGTTCGCGGGATTCCGGACGTGGCCCAACGTGGAGCTTGTCGCTGCGCGTGTTGAGCACCAGGTGCGGATGCTGCACGCTGCTCATGAGTTGATGGAGCAGCGATACACCCAACTCGAGCGCGGCACCGCTCGTCTCGAGGACTTCGAGCCGCTCGCGCTGATCATCGACGAGTACGCGACGTTCAAGGCGCGAGTGCAGCGATGGTACAAGACGGTGAAGCCGAAGGGTGCCCCGACGCAGGCTCCGGTTCTTGAGCTCCTCTCGGATCTGGCTCGCCTCGCCCGTAGCGCGAAGATTCATATGCTCCTCGGCATCCAGCGCCCTGACGTTGAGTTTCTGGGTGGTGAGATGCGCGACAACTTCGGTGCACGTCTTTCGCTCGGTCGTCTCTCTCCCCAGGGCGCGATGATGATGTGGGACTCACCTGCGATCGGTGTTGCCTTGCCGCGCAACAAGCGAGGCCGTGGCGTCACCCTGAGCGCGGACTCCCTGCCCGTCGAGATCCAGGCTGCCTACACCCCAGATCCGGCGAAGCTCGACAAGTCAGACGCTGCCGATTGGGAGCATCTGCGCTCTCTCACTCCGGCCGAGACCGATCACCCTCGCAAGATGATCACAGAGGCGAGTCCGCTGATCTCCGGCGACGATGAGATCCCTCCCACATACGACGACTGGGTCGGCACGCGGATCACCCTGTTCGACGGCATCGAGGACTCTGTTGTCGTGACGCCACCCGTAGTGCTCCCGAGCAACGTTGTTGCCCTCGGCGCGCGCAAAGCCTCGGTTCGGTTCGAGCCCGTGCCTGAGCCCGATGACGTGGAATCGGCTGCGGATGTCGACGAAGGCGGATATGGGGAGATCTGCGAGGGTGCCGCGGGGGAGTTGGAAGTCGGAGACCTGGTGCTGACCGATCCGAGCCTTGACCTGTGGGTCGTCGTGGAATCGGTGGAGCCGGACATCGTTGACGACGACGCATTGGCGATCGAGTACCGCGAGCTCGAATCCGGCGACGAAGGACTCATGACGGTCGCCGATAACGAAGTACTCACCTACCGGCACCCCGAAGCAGCATGAAAGGAACGTCAATGCAGAACACGGAGGAACGGATCGAGCTCGCCCGTGCGGGTGCTCTCTCCTTCGCAAAGGACCAGGGGAGCTCCCCCACTGCGGCCGAGGCTTTCGCTGATGACTACGTGTGCGTTCTCGAGGACCGTGCTCATGAAGTGCGATATCCCGATCTGGCCGATCCGACGCCCGAGGAAGTGTGGTTCTCATGACGCAGTCTGCCGCTCAGAACGAAGACGATCTCCTGACGTTGATGTTCATGCTCTGCGGTGGAGCGGCGACGGGCATGTTCTCGTTCGGTGTGCTTTTCAACCCAGTGCGGGAATGGATGGTGCAATACCACCTGCTCGCCACCGACGATCAGGTGGTCATTCCGTTCGTCGACGGAATCGGTTTCGGATGGGCGCAGATCCTCGTTGCACTCGGCCTGGTCATCGCTCTCGTCGTGATGAGCGTCTGGTTCCGTCGACGCGCTCGCGAGCGTGTCTGATGTTGCTCGCAAACTACGAATAAAGAGAGGAGGATGAGCAAATGACCATCACGGTCTGGTGCAAGTGCTTTGTGGCAGCGGGAACTATTCGTTGGTTCTCAGTTGCGGTGTAACTCATGCCCGCGTCGGGAGGGAGACCGTCGCCGAGGTAAACGTTCCCGCGTTAATCGCGGTTGAATCGGTCGACGAAGGGGGTTCCCATGTTGACGATTAGTCCGCAGGGTCTGAATCTGAGCGACGATCAGGCATCTCGCTTGGATGCTGAGTTCTTTCGGTCATCGCCGCTCGAATACTTTGTGCCTCGTATTGAGCAGCTCCTATCGGCCGGTGACCAAGAGCCGCATCACGACGGCGAAGCCGTGCAATCTTTCCGGCGCCGTCTTGGCATTCCTCCAGAGGACCCTGACCCGCTTGAAACGAGCGATAGTGCTCGTGGACGTCAACGCGCGGTCGATGCGGTCTCGGTGCGTCACCATGCTGCCGAGACGCTCCTGCGCCTGCTTTATGCGCTGGCGGTTGCGGCGCCGCGGGAGGGCGACGCGACGTCAGTGTGGGTGGCCATCGCGGATAGTCCGATCTCGATGAAGGACGTGGCTGAGGCCGTCGCTGGGCGGCTGAATGCCGACGAACCTCCGTCTAGGTTCGTGCCATGAACCTGCAGGATGTCCTGGACCCCGGCAAAGCGCCGATCACGGCCGCGCTCTATGAGTCGCTCGAGGCTCGGCGATCAGAGATACGCCAGCTGCGCGCGGATGCTCGTGGGCAACTCGGCGAGGATCTCGACGCGTATCGTCGGGCGGTGCTGCTCGAGGCTGAGGTGGACGCGCTGTGGCATGTCCTCGATGCTGTGCTCGAGGCGGTCCATGCGGTTGAGACCGGCGACGGCTTCTCTGCTGTGCTTGTCGAGAACGACTGATTAGCTCCAGTCAGGGTGGTTAGCGCCCGAAGCGCGGTGCTCAGGTGTCGGCGGAGACTGCCAGGCTTGCCGCATGGTTGCGAGTAGAGGTTTGTCCCCGCTGGTGTCTTTGGCGACGTCGATGCATTCGCAGCCAGGTGTCTATGCCGTGCTGCTGGGTTCCGGTGTCTCGACCGGCGCCGGGCTGCTGACCGGCTGGGGTGTGGTGACGGAGCTCGTGGCTCGTGTCGCGGCTGCCTCGGCTCCGGGTGATGCCGATGCCGTTTCTGCTGCCCGGGCTGACCCTGAGTTGTGGTGGAGCGAGAACGGCGAGGGTGATTTGGGGTATTCGTCGTTGTTGGAGCAGCTGGCTCCGTCCGCGGCGGCTCGGCAAGGGTTGCTCGCGGGATTCTTCGAGCCCGGCTCAGATGACGAGACGCCGGTGCGGCAGCCGAGTAGGGCGCATCGCGCGATCGCGGAGTTGGTGCGCCGCGGGTCGGTGAAGGTCATCGTCACGACCAACTTCGACCGTCTGATGGAACAGGCCCTGGATGCGGTGGGGGTGTCTCCTCAGGTGATTTCACGGCCGGAAGCGGTCAACGGGATGGCGCCGCTGGCGCATTCGAACGCGACGGTCATCAAGCTGCATGGTGACTACCGGGATCTGGGGACCCGAAACACGCCGTCCGAGCTTTCGGACTATCCCGCGGAGTGGACGGGTCTGCTGGAGCAAGTGTTTGACGAGTACGGGCTGATCGTGTCGGGCTGGTCCGCGGACTGGGATGTCGCTCTGGTCGGCGCGTTGGAGCAGTCGACGTCGCGACGATATCCGCTGTATTGGGATCAGCGCAGCAGTCGCGGTGAGACGGCGAAGCGGTTGCTGGCGGGGCGTGGTGGGATCGTGCTTCCCGCGTCGAGCGCTGACGACCTGTTCGGCGAGCTGGTCGAGAGTCTGGAGGCGTTGGATCGGTTGTCGGCGCCGCCGTTGACGACGGCGATGGCGGTCGCGCGGCTGAAACGGTATCTGCCGGACCCAGTCAGGCGAATCGATCTGCACGACCTAGTGATGGGTGTCGTCGACGGTGTGGTCGACTCGATCGCCGCGCAGCCGGTGACCTCGGTGGACGGTGCGGAAGTCACCTGGCAGACGGTGGACGACGCGATCGACGCTCACGTCCGTTCGATGGATCAGCTCGCGCCGTTGCTGATCGAAGGAGTTCGGCATGACTCCGACGGGGTGCACGACCGCCTGTGGGTCGATGTGGTGCAGCGACTGGTCGATGCCGGTGCGGCGTTTCCGCCTCAGTTCAATCAGGCGCTGCGCTCGGTCCGGCTGATTCCGGCGTTGGTGGCCGTGGCGGTCATCTCGATCACGGCGACGCGACGAAATCGGGAGGGGCTGCTGCTCACGATCGCGACCGAGGTGGAGGGCCAGACCCACGCCGGGTTCGAGCAACGGGCGAATGCCGCGCAGCTTCTTCACTATCAGAGGTTCTTCTCGGACGATTGGGCGAAGAGTCTGCCGCGCTGGGCGGGCACGAACGGTTGGGTCTATCCGACGAGCCACTTGTTCACGACTGAGATCCGTCGCTTCTTCACGGATCTCATTCCGGATGAGGAAGAGTTCCTGGCGGCGTATCGCGGATTCGAGTATCGGATCGGGCTGATCCAGGAGTTCACGCCCGGGCATCACGCGATGAGCGGCGAGTATGTCGGCGAGTGGGCGTGGCGCGGTGAGGAACCGCAGGCCGAGTTGGCGTTGCGCAAGCAGGCCGAGCGCGGTCACGCGGCGCCCTGGGACTCGCTGTTGGACGGCAAGCTCACGCTCGATGAGGCGCTCATCGCCCAGCGCGCGATTTTGAAGCAATACCAGCGGTGGTGACGTCCCGCTGATCCCCGTTGGGGAGGGCTTAGTAGTGGTCGCGTTCCCAGGCGATGAACTCGCGGTCCTGGTCATCGATGCCGTAGTTGATACCGATTGATGTGAGCCATGCGGTGTTGAGACGGCTGAGGTCCGCGAGGATCGCGCGGAGCTCCGCCGTCTGCATGGGTTCGTCGACGGGGCGGAGTCGATGGAAGGTCAGGCTCCACGCGTCCCAGGATTCCTCGACGTAGTCGTTCCATCCCTCCGGCAGCGGGTCCGGCCGGTTGGGTCGCCGGGGAGTTTCGAGGCCGAGCTCGGCGGAGAGGTAGGCCAGGACGCGGACGAGGCCGTTGGCGGCGTCCATCGTCCGAAACGCGGCGGCATCGATGTTGTCGTGCCAGTGCTGTTTGGAGTAGTTCAGTTCCCGGCGCAGGTGAGCGATCGCATCGGTGAGGTGCTCGGCGTGTTTGAACGGAGAGGGCGCGTGCACGGCTGTGTATCGCTCGATGCGATGGTCCTCGATGTGTAACGCGAGGTGGGGGCGATGGGCATCGTCGGTCGGTGTCAGTCCCGTGACGTCCCGGTAGGAGGCGCTGTCCTCGCCGCGCAGAGCCAGCGCGGCATGCCCTGCCTCGTGGCGTGCGAGGTGCGCGGCGTTGCGGAGCGTGTGCTCCAGGAGCGCTTCCGGGCTGCCGACGCCTTCACGGGTGGCAACCAGGGTGTTCCCGGAGATCACGATGTCGAACGTGCCATCGTCTCGCGTCAGCGTGATCCCGCCGACGTGCCCGGCGCCGCGTGCGGTGGTGAACGGGTTGTCGGCGCCCCGGTTGGTGAGGGTGTCCACGGTGTGGCCCATGTTGCCGCTGATCGTGAGTCGCCAAAGCGTGTGGTCCCGGACTAGCTCGAGGACCCCATCGACGAGGGTTCGGGCAAGACCGCCATGGTTAAGCATGACGGTCAGAGCCCCGCGCGTGATCTCGTCTTCGTCCCCGTCGAAGTCGGCGAGGGAGATGTTGATCGAGGCCGTTGTGGGCGCATCCGTCATGGCCCGAGAGTAGCTGTTTGCCAGCGCTCCCCTAGGCTCTTGCGACGAGAGTCGAAGGGCGGGCGCATGCGTGGAGTGCGGAGGATGCTGCTGTGCGTGGTGATAGTTGTCGGCGCGCTTTCGTTCTCGGCCTGCGGGGCATCGGTTCCGTCGCCGCCCGCGACTGTTGGTGACGATTACCCCGATGGAGGGATCCCGGTCAACGTGACCTGGCCGTCGGACTGGCTCGAAGGATTTGTCGGTGAGTCTGAAGCCGCGGGCGGGCCAATCGTCGGTCTGCGCCTTGAGTATGTCGACGACAGATGGGTGTGGCGGATCCGCAGTCTCGACCCTGGACGAGACGTGCTGGGCGAGTCCATCACAGAACCGGACCGTGGTCGTGAGGCGCTGGTGGACGCAAGCACCCGCGTGTTGGTGGCAACGCACCACGTGACCTTGACCGATGCCGAACTGGCGGCGGTCGAAGTGAGTGCTTATGACGCCGCGCAACTATCAGGTGAGATCTATCCCAACCCACGGCTCGTTGAGCTCGAACTGCAGATGGTCGATGGTGAGCCGACCTGGAGAATCACAACGTATGACACCGAAACTCATGTCCAGTCGGTGATCAGCGTCAGTGCGCTCTGAGCCTGCAACTCAGCGCTGGGGTGGGATCACGAAGCCTTCGGGCAGCGCGTTATCGTGAACAACGCCGTTCTGGTCGCCGACGCTGAGGATGGTGTGTGCATCGAGGTTGAGCGTGTCGCCCACGAAGAGTGCGTCTCCGTCGCGCCGAACGTAGTTGGTCCAGTAGAGCCATTGCTCGCCGACGCAGAATCGGGCGCCGACCACCGAGATGGTGTCATTGTCTGCGACCGTGTATGCCACGGGGATGCCTTGATCATTCAAGATGGCTTCGCCCGCAGCATGGGTCATCGGGCCTCGGTCGAAGGGAACGGCGAGAGAGACTCCGCCGAGCTGCTCGACCTCGGTCTCATCCCCGATCGGATAGGCCGGAGTCGCTCCTTCGCAGGGACCGGGATCAGCGACGGGCTCGATGTCCGGCGAGAGTGTGGGGGCGGGCGTGGGGTTGGAAGTAGCCGAAGCGGTGGGGCGTGGGGTCTGAGCGTCCTCGATCGGCAGCGGCGCCGCGGTGCATGCCACCAGTGCGAAACCGACGGCAACGACAGCAGCGGTGCTGCTCAGCCCTCTCCAGTTCATTCGGAAAGTCTATGTGTCGTCTCGAGTGGCGCTCGGGAGGAGGTCACGCGTGATGGGTGAACGAGACCGGCTTGCCGGCTGCTTGAGCGTACGCAATCTCTCTGCTCGTGGACTCACCGATGTAACCGCCCGGGTTGACGACGAGAACGCGATCACTCAAATCGATCTTGCGTAGATGGAGCGCGTCGAGCACGGCTTTCTGCTCGTCTGAGATCACCTCGTCGGCTTCGCCCGGAGCGACGACGATGACACCCGCGAAGGTGAGATCGCTGTTCGCTGCACGCATCTCGGCAGCGAATCGGGCGGAGCCGCAGATGCAAACAATTTCTGGTCGGTCAAGCACCGGGCCAGTCTTTCATCGGGCGGCGGAGCACGGAGCGACCAGCGTCGTCTCTGGTGGTTGCCGCCGGCGAAGGCCTAGTCGAGCCGCAGTGCAGGATATTGCGAGTATGCGGCCGCCGCAACGACCTGCCATCGGGCCGCGACGTTGACGGAGATACCAGTGAGATCTGCAAGCGGCCCCACGGGCATTGTTGCGGCCAGGTTCACCAGCGCTGCTCCTCGCAGCGCGACGACGCTGCAGCCCAGCTTCTGCAGGTCGTTGACGAAGCTGCTGTAATCGGCGTGTGCGCGGCGCGGAGTTTGGAGGGGAAGAGCCAGTCGGACTGGGTGTCCCATCGGCGTGGCTCGTCCAGTTGCCGTCGGATCAGCGCCGGGAGCGGGTTGCGGAGCTGGAACGGGCTCCGGCCGATCTGGATGGTCATCCTCTCCCCGGTGTCATCGATCATCGAGCGGGTGAGTTTCGCAGTGGTGGAGCTTGGCCGGCCAGTCGTGCCCGCGATGAGTCCGCAGATGCGTGCGCGAAGCGGAATGCTCTCCTCGGTCTCAAACCGATTCATCCATTCGCGGTAGGTGTGCATCGGGTAGCTGGTTGAGGGATCAGCCCATTTGGCGGGAACTGGCGTGATGCGTGTCGCGTGCCCTGACTCCGCTGCCCAGCGCAAGAAGTTCCGCAGCGACTCTCGTTCCCGTGGGTGATCCTGAAGGTAGTAGTCGAGCACGCTTTGCGGGGCATCAAGCAGCGCGATGTTCTGCGCGTGCAGGTGAGCGAGAAAGCGCTGCGCTGACCTGCAGATTCCTCGAGCGCGATCGAATGTGCCGTCGGTGAGGCCGTTGCGTCGGATCATCAGCCGTGTGCGGGCGGTGACATCCCAACGGCAGAAAGGGTTGAGGAGCTGGGAGATCTCGTCAGACTGGCTCCGAAGGAAACGGTCCAGCCAGAGATTGAACCCCGCCCAGCCGTCATCTCGCGGAGAAAGCGCTCCGACGTCGACGAGGGCGTAGCGCAGCAGCGACGCGGCCTGAGTGACCAGGTGCGCGTCCAGCGCCTCATGGGTGAGTGCGATCTCTTCTCGCAGGATCTGGGCGAGGATCCCGGCGGAGGCGCTGCGCTTAGGCCAGAGGACCATTGATTTCGGCTCCGGATGGTGCACGAGCCGAACCCGTAGCGGTTCGAGCGCGACCCGACGTGCCGGGGTGCCGTCCGCGAACAGTTCGTTGACCGCCAAACGTGCGGCGCAGGGGTAGCACCGTTTCCCGTGTCGGATGCCCTCGGACCCGCATTCGACGCAGACGAATGAGGACACCCTGCCGGCGCAGCTCGAGCAGGCCAGTGTGCCGTCATCGGCGACGGAGGCGACCAGGGTCACCGTGTTGCAGCGCGGGCATGCCCGATGGTGTTGCGGATGATGGAGAAGCACTGATCGCAGGTCGCTCCGCCAGTGAATCTCACCTTCACCCGCTTCGTGAGTCCGCAGTGCACGCACGGCTCGACCTTGCCGGGTGCGCATTCCGGGCAAAGCGGTCCAGCGTCGGTGCGGGTGTGAACGAGTCGAACGTTGCCGCATGCCACGCACGGCTTCCTCGCGTCGTCCTGTCGCCGCCAGCAGGTGTTGCAGAAGCTCACCCCGCCACGACTGATGCTGATCGGCCGGACCTGACTGCATTCGTCGCAACGTCGCGTGTAGGTCTCCTTCGCGCAGTCGCGCACGCTCGGACGCCGTCATGGAGCGTTTGGACGAGGAGCTTCTCTTCGCCGCAGCGCGCGCATCGGGGCAGCTCGATGTTGTAGCCGAGCCCGCGGATCGTTCGGAGGAGGACTTGGACCTGTCGTGGCATCTGCGGGTCGGCATCGTCAGCGACGCGGGCTGTCGTGGTCCGGAGATACCTTGCTAGATGCGCCATCCCTTGCCCGGTCGGTGCAAGCTCGACGAGCAACTCAATGAGCGCCCGCTCACCAATCGTCACCCACGGGTCGCCCTGGGCGAGCAGGGAGTCGAGGGAGGCAGAGAGCGCGCGGCTGGTCCTGCCCGTCACTCCTTGCCGGGGCGCTTGATCTGCGCCGGGACGGGGCGCAGCGACCCGATGCCTGTCACCACGCCGCCGGCTGTCTTGACCTGCTTGACCGCGACTTCCTCGAACGTGATCAGGTCATTCGGTGTGCAGGCGAGGATCTCGCAGAGCGCGTCGAGAACCTCCATGTTCAGACGCTGCGGCGGGGACGTCACCAGGCGATAGACCTGCTCACGAGAGAGCGAGACCCCGCGCTCCGCGAGCAGCGGGACGAGCTCAGTGGTCTTGTAGAGGCCCTGCTCGGCCAGCCTGCGGCGGAGGTGCCATTCGAGTTTGCGGGTCATGCGATCGCTTCCTTTCCGAGCACGCGAGTCAGGGCTTCCTGGAAGATCCGGTTCTTGTAGTCATCGCTTACGGACGTGTAGATCGCGGTGGTCGATGAGTGGTGATGTCCGACTTGCTCTTGAACGAACCGTTCCGCGTAGCCGAATTCGATCAGGTGCGTGACGTAGGAATGCCGCAAGCTGTGCAGCGTCAGCGCGGGGTCAAGGCCGGCGCCAGTACGGATCTTCGCGAACCGCACGTCCACGTTCCGGGTTGTCATCCGGTCGTGGCGTTCGCTCAACCAGAGCGCGGCATGATTGCCGGGATCCAGACGTGGTCTGACAACCTCGACCCAGTGCTTGAGCCCCTCGGTCGCCCACGCGAACTCCGGGCAGGCCAGGACCGTGCGTCGCCGTGGAGGTGACCCCTTCATCGCCTTCCCGTAGCGGACCTGCACCTTGCCATACGGACCCCAGTCGGGCATGAACGGGTTGGGCCGCAGGTCGTTCAGGTCGACCATCACCGCTTCTCGCCGGCGCAACCCGAACGCGTAAACGGTCTTGAAGAACTGTGCGTCGCGTAGTGCCGGAAGGGCGCCCTTCTTCCGGCTGTCGAGCAAGTCGTGCGCGAGCTGATCGGCGTGAGCAAAGAACGCTTCCAGCTCGTCGTATCCGAATGGGCGACGGGTCGGCCGAGCCTCAAACTCAGCGAGATGCGCGAACGTGTTCCAGGGGTGACAGATCTGCGTAGGAACTTCCCCGAATCGCTCGAGGCAGATCTCGTGCCAGTCATAAGCCGGGTTGGACAGATAACCGCAGAAGCTCTTGATCGCGTGCTGATATCCGCGGATCGTCGAGTGCGCCAGAGGGCGTCGCCCCGACAACAGCGACGAGGTGTAGTCCTCGATGTCCTGCGGCTTCCACGTCCACGGATACTCGCCAGCAAAGTTCTGGAACCGTCGCACGCCCCACTCACGCACCTCAATCGTGGACGCGGCCAGGCCTCGTGATCTCATCGACACCGCGAAGCCCTGCAGCATGTCTTGAAAAGTCGTCCGGGCTGGGTCGAGCAGCGAAACCGGCGCAATCGCTGTAGGACGACCAGTCACGAGCGATTCCTGCTAGATGCATTAGAAGCAACAATCACGACACTGAAAGTATCACACTGCCACTAGGCGCATCGGATTGCGAGTTGTCTTGCCATAATCCGCTACGAGAAGTGCATGATCGCGAGAGCGATCATTTTGTCTATTCACCAGGGAAAATGAACAGCGAGCGCCTGCGGAGTCCGCCGCGTAGATGTGTTCCCGATCGGGAAGGCGCGCGACCGACGCCTCTGCGGTGCGTTTCAACCCCTCTCGGCCCGTCGCGGGACCGCAAGGATGGCAGGCAGGGAAACGCGACCGCGGGTGTGGCACCTAATGCAACAGTGCTTGCTTGTGTACACGAAGCCTTCGTGCGTTCAATGCGGTGCCACCTACCGCGCGCTGGACTCGAAGGGCATCGACTACGAAGTGCTCGATCTGTCGGAAGATCCCGCTGCGCTCGAGCGCGTGAAGTCACTCGGGTATCTGCAGGCTCCGGTTGTCGTCACAGACCAAAATCACTGGTCCGGTTTCCGGCCAGACAAGATCGACGAGCTCGCTGCCCGGCTGGGCTGAGTGACCGATGAAGAAATGAGGGACGCCCCGGATGGGGGCGCCCCTCATTTTGTGTCTGGGCTTGGAGTGCTGGTGCTGTAGAGCCGCAGGAGCGCATCGCGTAGATGCGGATTCCGTTCGAGAGATTGTTGCAGCGCACGAGGGTCAGGGGCCAGCGGAGACTTTTTGCCACCTGCGCGCACAATGCCGGCTCGAATGGCCCAATGGGCGAGCTCGTCGAGTTCGACGTCAATCGTCGCTGTGGCGATCACCGTCTGAGTCCAGGTGACCTTGTAGGCCGGCATGTTCCACCGCCTAGCTGTAGTTCCTCGGGAGGTTGTGAACGCGTGACATAGGGAAGACCTCCGGCAAGGATGTGGGTTACCACACTCGCATCTCTAAACCGGAGGTCTCCATGACACACGCTAATGCTCCGTTGACTCCTGAGGGGCGCCGGCGCCTTGCCCTGTTGATAACTCAGGATGGATGGTCGCTTCGCCGCGCTGCGGAACGGTTTCAGTGCTCGCCGGCGACAGCGAAACGGTGGGTGGATCGGTGTCGGGCTGGGCTGCCGCTGACGGACCGCAGCTCGAGGCCGCGGAGGTCACCGAGCCAGCTGCCACGCAAGACCGAGCGGCGCATCGTCGCGTTGCGGCTCACGCGCCGGTGGGGCCCGCACCGGATCGCGTATCACCTGGGGTTGCATCGCTCGACGGTCGGGCGTGTGCTGGCCCGATATGGCATGCCGAAGCTGACTCACGTCGATCAGGCCACCGGGCTGCCGGTGCGTAAGTCGACACCGAAACGATATGAGGTCGCTTCACCGGGCCAGCTGGTGCACGTGGACATCAAGAAGCAGGGCCGCATCCCCGACGGCGGGGGATGGCGGGTCCACGGCCGCGGATCCGCCCAGGACCGCGCTGCCGGCGTCGTCCGCGGCAAAGCCACCCGTGCCGGCGGGGCAGAATCCCGCGGCTACCGATACCTGCACCATGCCGTGGACGACAACTCACGTGTCGCGTACTCGGAGATCCTCGACGACGAGCGCAAGGAGACCGCGGCCGGGTTCTGGACTCGTGCGAACGCGTTCTTCGCCAGCCTCGGCGTGACCGTGACCGCGGTGATGACCGACAACGGCGCCTGCTACCGATCCCACGCGTTCGCTGCCGCGCTCGGCGAAACCATCAAGCACAAGTGGACCAGACCGTATCGGCCGCAGACCAACGGGAAAGTCGAGCGATTCAACCGGACCCTCGCCGTCGAGTGGGCATATGCGAGACCCTACGCCAGCGAATCCGAGCGAGCCGCCGCCTACGAGACCTGGCTCCATCACTACAATCACCACAGACCCCACACCGGCATCGGCGGCAAGACCCCCTCAGAACGCGTTCACAACCTCACGGGGAAGTACAGCTAGGCGGTGGATGGCTAGCCTCCCTCGAGGTACTCCTCGCTAACGTTTGCGCGCACATTGTCAGTGACCGAAATCTTGTGTGCATCACTGTGTGTACCTGGATCGGGTCCGACTCACGGGTCTGCGCTGTCGCGGGATCTGACCACAGAGGTCATTGGAGTCGATCGGATCTCGGTGGCTCCGGAAACTGATCCGGGTATGCCGGGCATAAGTCCCAGGGATCGAAGTCTCCCATCATTGGTACAGAACTCGCTCAGGTGATCGAATCGCGGGCCTCGCGGCCGCCGTCGCGGCGCTGAGCGACCAGCGCGTGACCATCCTGGACAGTGGGCTCGGGGTGAATCGCCGCCGCCTCCCCACCAAACCTTTCTCCGGCGGTCGCGTCCAGGCGGTCGGAGCGCCATCGCGATGCCCCTTCCATTGACGGAACCCCTGATGTCGGGCGAGGCCGTCGCGGTGGCTGCTAGGTCTCCTCGGTTCCTCGGGACCGCGCGGTGTCGGCTTCGTCGGGGAGTCTTTCGGACGGAATGACGACGACATCCTGGACCTTCCAATCCAGGGCGGAGAGGCTCTCGGAGACATCATTGATCTGATGGATCGAGACCCGGTGTTTGCGAGGCACGATGAAGGCTTCGACGTGAAAAACCTGCCCTTGATCACGCATCCGCACCGCGGCGTCGGCGATCCACGGCTGTGCGCGGAGATGTTC
This sequence comes from Microbacterium sp. CH12i, assembly GCF_000685355.1. Classification (GTDB taxonomy): domain Bacteria; phylum Actinomycetota; class Actinomycetes; order Actinomycetales; family Microbacteriaceae; genus Microbacterium. The sequence goes on from NZ_JHET01000001.1 coordinate 62,476, forward strand.
GACGATGTCGAGGGCGAGCGGATGAGGGCGTTTGTCATCGTAGGTGCGGGCGCGTTGGTCCATGAGGTCCACCACGGCGCTCTTCGCGTTGCGGAGACCATCCCAGATGATGCCGAGTGAGATGAAGAGCGCGGCGACGCCGTCGAGCCACCACAGGCCAATACCGACGCCGAGTACCCCGATGATGGATGCGGCGTTCGTCTGCCAGTCAGCCTTGGCCATGTCTGCGTCCGCATAGAGCAGCTTGTTGTGCAGTATTGGGGCGAGCTTCGACTTCGCGCGCCCATAGATGAAAGGCCCGACGACGATGATGGCCATCACCGCGACCATCAGCCATCCGAGCCAGATCGTGTGGCCGAAGAGATTAGTTGTGCCAATAGTGGGGTGCTCAGCCGCGACGAGGCCGGAGATAGCCTCGAAGGCGAGATTGAGCCCGACCGCGAGAAGCGCAACACCGGCGACGAGATGCCCGACGCCCATTGCCCGGTGCATCCCGTATGGGCGTTGGAGGCTCGGTTTCCGTCGGACGAAGATCAACGCGATGAGGAATGCGATCTGGGGAATGAGAGAGAACATGTCCTCGATCCACGCTGTCCGCATCGCTTGGGAATTTCCGACTACGAGCGCAACCACAGTGATCGTGATGGCGGTGTAGGCGATGGTGAGGTACTCCCATCGCACCGCTTTCTTCAATGCTCTCTGTTGCTCGGGCGGCAGTGTCGATCGTCCGAACTGGTGATACGCGCTCACGGCCCAACCTCTTCGTCTAGGAACGTCTCCAACTTCGTGAGGAACGCATTCTCACCGAGCGGGACGAGGAACACCAGGCTGCGCCCATCCGCGCCGTCGATTGCCGTGTATCCGCGTGTGATGCCGGCGCGATCAGACCATGGAGACTGGTCAGTAAACCCGCCAACCAGAAGGTCAAGGTCGCCAGCCTCTAGCATCCCGACCAGTGTCTCCTCACTGCCGACCGTCCACTCTGCGTTCGCGTCGATCGTCTCCGTGAACTCATCGACCAAATCCACCAACGGACCTGTTGGATCGGCGCTAGAAACGTCGACGAGTCCCGAATCAGGGGAGACCCCCACGCGCAACTCCCCGCTTGTGACGGTCGCAAGGGTGCCGTCAGGGTCGCTCGGCACGGACAGGCCGCACCCGACCAGACTGCCGACAAATGCCAGACATGTGAGGACGCCGACAGCCCTGCTGATCGGCGTGGAAGACACAGCAAGTTCTAGTCCCGCGGGCGTATTCGTGAGATTCACCTCTAGAGCATGCTGGACATTCTCGTCCCAGGCGAGATGGTTGACGAGAGGTTCACACCAGGCTAGGGATGAGCAGATATGTCGCAACCAGCGACTTCCTGCTCGCCGACTACTCCGAGACTTCGAGTATCTCGTCCACGAGCGTGATCCCGCCGGTGGAGTTTGCGGAGTGCATCAGGCCTTCAACCCATCGCTGGTTGAGCTGCGGCGACTCAGCGTCATCGAACGTAAACCGAAGGGGAATCGACGGGTGTAACCAGATCGTGGAGCGCCCAACTGGTTCGCCGCCAGCGTGACCAGCTGCGTGACATTTGCTCCGACCTCCACCACGGTGCCCATGGGTTCATGCCCGAGGATGTCGCCACGGTCGATGAACGGGCCCAGAAGCTCGTATAGATGCAAGTCAGAACCGCAAATCGCCGACGAGGTCACTTTGATGATCGCGTCCGTCGGAAGCTCAATGCTCGGGTCGTCCACCTCCTCTACAGTGACTTTCCGTTTACCTTGCCAGGTGAGTGCCTTCATTTCATACCCCATCTCGTCACGTGCGACTTTCGTGCGTTATAGCGGAGACTCCAACCGGGTTGACAAGTCATAAGTCGCAGCTTGGGGGCTCACCACTCGGCCGAGGATTCCGCTGTGAATCGTTTTGAGTACGGCACTGGTTCGGTCCTGCAATGGCGCGCCAGCGGCCGTCGACACGGGGTGCGCTGCACCCGCCCACCGGAACCGCCACTCCTTCATCTGCTGGTTCCCCATACATCGGCGGCCGAGTCGCGGCTTCACGCCCTTCAACACCAGCCCCTGCGCCAACGACTCCTGGCATGGCTGCGATACCAGGAATTCAACTCAAAGAACTGATCCCGAGTCTCGTCCTTACAGGCCTTGTCGCCCCGCCGATACTCCAACGTCAGCTTTCTCGTGACGGTCACATTGCGATCTCCGGCGGGAGTTCTTTTCACGTCTTTCCCGACCGTTATCCTTCCCGGGTCAGCGAGCGTAGCCTCGAGGGAGAAGAGGCTCCTGGCAGGTCGCTCCTCGGAGCAGCCGACCGGGAGCCTCTTCCGGTGTTACGGAACGTCTGGGAGGTCCGCGTCCTCGTCTTCCTCAGCAGGACTGGTGTCATCTGGTTCGGGCCGACTTTCGTCTGAGACAAGATCCGGATCCACGCCTTCCGCTGCGATCTGACCGTCTTCGTCCGGGTACGCCTGGGGATCTGACATCTCTGTCTCCTATCTGTGCGAGTTGGGTGTTTCCTCCGCTTAGGATCACAGGCTCGGGCCTGAGGGTCGTCCCCATTGACACGCGGGGGTCGCGGCGAGAGAATCACGCCGTCCAATGAGGTGCCCGCTCGCGTTAGTCGCATGCTTGAGCGCGTGTGAGCTCGCCGCCGATTGCAACTTCGACCTGAAGCCCGGCGTCGACGCCGATATGGGAGATGGCGATCAATGGCCCGGGCTGCGAGAGCAGATCTTGGCAGCCGACATCGTCGTGCTGTGCTCACCGACCTGGATGGGGCACAAGTCCAGCATTGCGCAGCGGGTTCTCGAACGACTGGATGCCGAACTGTCGGAGACGGATGACGCGGGGCGTCCGATCCTCGGCACGCAACGCCGTACACCTCGCGACGCTGCTGAAGGAACACCCCTACCCGGCACCCTGATCCATGCAGCGCGCCCAGCCAGCCAGCTGAGCTTGGTGTCTCCGAAGCCGTCTGGCAACTTTGCCGTTCGATACGCGGCCGAGGCCAGGTAGACAGACCGCGAACACCAATAACGGGATCGTCGTCAGGACACGTCGGGTGTTACTCGGCTTCCACGTCCGTCTCGTGATGCGGCGCTCCTACGGGCTTAGATTCGCTCGAACCCCGTTGACGCAGGTAGATAGCGAACGCGACCATCGCGCCGACGGCTAAGAACTCGGACTGCCAGTTCTGCAGCGTGCGATTCCAGAAGTCCGGTGACACGACGTACTCGATCCAAGTCTCAGACGCCACGCCGTGCTGTGCATTTTCCTCGTTCGCCACGACCACACCGCCCAGCGACTGCGCGAACCAGGACAGCACGAAGATCGTGCCCATCACCAACAACAGCGAGTTCGAGTACACCTTCTGACGCCAGCCGCCCACGCGTGCCCAGCGGGGCGACTCGGGAATCGCACTGGCGCCGACGAGTTGTTCCGCGTCTGTGCCGGTTCCCTCGTCTCCGGGCTTCTTCGATTCGGGCGACCCCCTCTGGATCAGCCAGATCGTCGCGAAGATGAAGAGGAAGAACTGCAGGAACTCGGACTGCCAGTTCTCCGCGACATCCACCAGGAACGCGGAGGACGTGATGAAGTCGACGTAAGATGTTGCCGCCTGCCCATGTCGCAGCAGTTCCTCGTTGTTGTTCGCGTGACCGACCAGTGACTGCCCGATCAGTGCCCCGACGAACAGGACGAGGAAGAACAGGCTGAGGCCGTGGTCCTTCCACATCCGGCGCATGTCAACGACCTGCCAGCGGCAGCACGATCATGATGACCAGGCCACCGGCGATCAGCGCCATCCACGTCCAGAACATGACGCGCATGCCAGCCGTCGCCCGCTTGTCGTTCATCATCGCAAGGCCCCGTTCAGCCCGAGGGGTTCTCGACAGGGCGACCCTTCTCGTCCGTCGTGTCAGGCTCGTCGGGGGCTCCGCCCGATGCCGTATCCGCCTCGACATCCCCATCGGGTGTCCCCTGGGTGTTGTGGCCTCGCTCGTCCGCATCCATGATCAGCTCTCCGCTCCGAAAAGGTGCACGCATTTCGCACACCTTCATTCAGCCGTACCGCGCGCTCATCTGTCCGGGGGTTGACAAACAGGTGGGGTTGCTGCCTCTGTACCGAGGCCGGACGCGGTGAGGCGCTTGCGAAAGTAGACCTCTTCGACTCCGTCACCCGTGTCCACGCGCTCCGTCTCGACATAGCCGCAGCTCTCGTAGAGACGAATGTTCGCCTCGCTGAGGCTACCTGTGAAAAGCTCTGCGTAGTGGGCGGAGGAGTTGCTCTCGGCGGCCGCGAGCAACGCGTGACCGATGCCGCTTCCCTGCTGGTCCGGTGCGATTGCGATTCGCCCGATCAGCAGCGCGTCCCCGCTCGTGCGAGCACGGAGGGCACCCACCAGTCTTCCGTCGATGCGTGCGACCCACCCGTCTGAGCCTGCGAGCTCCGCTTCGAGTTCGGCCAGCGTCTGCACCAGCGGAGGCATGTCGACGGTGCCGTAGATGAGCGCCTCCGACACGAAGGCGGCACGCTGCACGGTCAGGACCTCCCCCGCGTCGTGGGGCGTGATGTGAGAGAGCGAGAGCCCCGGCGAGAGCTGGTCGATGTGGTCACTCATTCCTGGAGGCTACAGCGAAGATCGGCCCGACCCCGCCCCCTTGACAACAGTCGTGATCGTGCACCCACTGCGCACCAAAACACCTATCCAATCGACGGCGACACCCGTGGGCTGGACCACCGTGCGATGTGCTGGCGATTGTGCTCGCCGTGTCAACCCCCTCGAATGAAGTAGCAACGACGCGTAGCGTGTGTCACTGGACAAAGGAGGACTCCCATGCCCGGTCGACGCGGCTCGAACAGTCTCAAGGATGCGGAACTCTACGAGGAGCTCCGCAGGGACGGGGACTCGAAGGAAAAGGCGGCGCGCATCTCGAACGCCGCGGCACGCGATGGTCGCAAAGTGGTCGGCCGACGCGGTGGCGAAGCCGGGGACTACGACGACTGGACGGTCGGCCATCTGCGTAAGAGGGCCAAGGAGCTCGGCATCACGGGGTACTCGGGCAAGCGCAAGGCCGAACTCATCTCGATGCTTCGCAATCATTGATTCGCGCACGCGGACAGATCGTCGACCGGCGCTGCTGCGGGAGGGTGAGAAGTAGCCCGCGTCGATCACGGTGCAGCACACCGTGACGGAGAAAGGACATGGACGCACCCGTCGGCGAGTGCACGTCAGTCTTCCGTGCGGAAACCAGCCGCTTTGTGCGTTGCGTCGCAGAACGGTTTGATTGCGGACAGCCCGCACCTGCACAGCGCGATTGTGCGGCGGCGGCGGCCGATGAGTTCCCCCTCGACAGTGCGCAGATCAACATCTCCGCGCAATATCAGCGGGCCATCCGGATACGGAGTGATCGTTGCGCGCTCTTCGCTCATGAGCTTGCACCTGTCCGCAAGGACGATTCGCCGTTGGACCAGGCGTGGAGAATGTGCGCCCCGGCCCAGCCGTCTACGCTCAGACATGCGGCCGCGCCGAACATGATGTCTTCGAGCAGGTCTGGTCTGTCCTCTGCGAGGGCGCCTGCGAGATCCCGGCCAGCGATCTGCTCATGCACAGCATCTGCCTCAACATGTTCGTCGAAGTAGTCCGTTACGTCGTCACCGAAACCGAGTCGGCGAAAGCCGTCGCCATACATTCGGTTGGGTACGGAGGATGTCATCTCGAATGCGGCGAGGTGCCCGACGATCGCTCCGATGAGGCGTCTGTTGATCCCGAACATCGACATCATGTTGTGCGAGGCGAGAGTAATTGCAGGAACGTCGTCGATGTAGGCACCATATGTGTCGTCCAGGCCCGCTCCGCGCATGGACGCGGCGAAGATCGTCGCGTGAACGCGATCGGCTCGACCACCGCCATATTCGTCTGCCTGAATTTCAACGAGCGCCGCTTTGGCGCGCCCGTGCAGACGGGGGATCGCCCACGAGTGGGGATCCGCTTCGTGCAAGGTATACAGAGAGCGCTGCACGAGGAACTCCCTCGCCTGCTCGGTTGTCGCCTTCTTGGCGAGATATCGCGACAGGCTGGGTCCGGAGTCAGATCCGGTCAGCGCAAATAGCGACCTCGAGACGGCATCGACCGCAGGCTCTGGCAGATCGGGCACTGGGATCCTGTCCCGAAGAGTGCGTTCAAAATGCTCTTCCAAGATTCCTCGAGTCGTGATCAGCTCCGCATCCCACTCGAGAGATGGAACGAACTGCTCAATCGATCCGTAGGCCGAGGCGTAAAGCGCAAACAGCGCGAGCTGAATGTCGTCATCCCAGACGACATCGGTAGTTTCGGCAACCGCGAGACGCGCCAACTCAATGTGCTCACGATCTGTCGATGAGCCGGTAAGGCGACGCAACACGCAACTGCTGAGCGGCCCGCGCTCACCGAACGCGAGACGGTTGGCCTCTGGGGCACTGGCGAGCTGTGACACGATTTATCTTCACTCCTTGGTCAACCAGAAGTTTGCCGTGGTTGACTTCGTACGTGAACGGCCTTGACCACAGTTGACTAAGCGGGTAGGTAAGTCGCTGTCGGACGCGTCTTGTGGGAACTCAGGTGGAGCCCTCAGCCCGGCAAATTGTTCGAACGAAATGTCAAGGGCATGTGAGAAGAGGCACTCGCGACGTTGACTGGCTCCATGACACCGCTGTGGAAGACTGACCGTACGACTCCCGAGGGCTCACCATTCAGCGCGGGAGCACGCCATGATGTGGTCATCGTCGGCGCGGGGCTCACGGGCCTGGCCACCGCCATGATGCTCACGCATAGGGGACTCGACGTCGCCGTGGTCGATGCCGGCGAAGTAGCAGAGCTTGCAACGGGTGCGAACACCGGTAAAGTCTCGCTCCTTCAGGGCCAACGATTGGCGGCAATTCGGCGACAGCATCCCGCCTCGCTCGTGCGCGCATACGTCGACGCCAACCGAGCCGGCATGGACTGGCTGACGACATTCGCCGATGCGTTCGGCGTCCCTTACACCCGGCGCACGGACCATTCTTATGCTCAGAGTCCCGAGGCCCTGGACGCGGTGCGAGCGCAACACGATGCGGCGCAGGAAGCGGGACTGCCGACACGGATGCTCACCGCCGCAGAGCTGTCGATGGCTCCGTTCCCGATTACGAGCGCCGTTGCGCTCGATGATCAGATGACCATCGACCCCGTGCTCGTCGCACGCACGCTGGCCGAAGCACTGCTCGCGGCGGGCGGAACGTTGCACACCGGCATCCGCGTGACCGGCGCGCATGCGCTGCCCGAACCGCGCGTCGACACTCCCTCCGGGCCGCTGTTCGCCAAGCACATCGTGCTCGCAACCGGAACGCCGATCATCGACCGCGGTCTCTACTTCGCGAAGGTTCGCGGGCTGCGCTCGTACTGCGTTTCATTCCGGGTACCTGACGACGTGGTCGAGCAGACGTTCATCTCCGTCGACGAGCCGACGCGCTCGATCCGTCCTGTATCGGACGCCGATGGGCCGCGTAGCGAAGCACAGCTCATCGTGGGCGGTAATGGCCATCCGGTCGGGCGCTCCGACGGCGAGACTGCGGCGATCGTTGATCTCATCTCGTGGACTCAGAAGCACTTTCCCGGAGCTGAGGAAAGCCACCGTTGGTCAGCGCAAGACTACGAATCGCACAATCTGATCCCGTTCGTCGGTGCTCTGCCTCGAGGGCTGGGACGCATCCGCTTCGCGACCGGCTACGCCAAGTGGGGTCTGTCAAACGCTCCTGCCGCCGCTCTGCGCCTGACCGCAGAGATACTTGGCACCAGCCGGGCTGCTCGGCCGAAGTGGATGACCACGATCGGCACCCGACTGACGGTGCCCTCCGACATCGGACGAGGGGCTGCCGAGAGCGGCCACGTCGCCGCTGAGCTCGCGTCTGGATGGGCCGGTGCTGAGAGCCGAGCAGTCCCCGTCGCTCGACCGAGCGAAGGCGACGCTGTCGTCGCCAACAGGGCCGGGCGTCCGGTCGGCATCTCCACTGTCGGCGGGGTCACCCGCGGCGTCAGCGCGGTATGCACCCACCTCGGTGGGGTGCTCGATTGGAACGACGCCGAATGCACCTGGGACTGTCCGCTGCATGCCTCACGCTTCGCTCCCGACGGCACCCGCATCGAAGGTCCTGCGCTGCGGGATCTGAAGAATCTACAGTGATCATCGCGGCGCGGGCGGCGTATCCCACCCCTGTTGGGGCGTCTCGCAGTTCTCGCGAAACACATATTGAGAGATAACTCTGCGCTGACTGCTCGACCAGTCGATCGCCGGTCGCCGCTGGTCCGTGGGCAGGTAACCCAGCCGGTACACCGCCATCAGCTCGAGGCCGTCGGGAACATGCAGCAGGCGGACGATCTCATCCCAGCGGTCAGGGGTCTCCATCGGAAAGGAGACGAACTGGATGCCCATGCCGAGCTCGACCGTGGTGAGCCAGATATTCTCCATCGCAGCGCCCATGCTGAAGACCGAGTAGAACGATGACAGCTGCCCCGGTCGGTACTCGCTGCGATCGAGCATCACGCCCAGTAGCAGCGGAGAGCCCGCGACGAGCTTGCGATTCTCGGAGCCGAGAGTCTTCGGTACGCCGAACGCGTTCATGAGCGTCTGACCGCGTTTGGTGAAGACCTGACTCGTAAAAGGGCGAAGCGGCGCGGGCAGTTTGTCAAAAAGCATCCCGCTGCGCTTCTCATCCATTTCTGCCTGGCTGAAGCGGAAGTATGGCTTGTACCGCTCGAAGAACGTACCGTTCGACATCGTCTCGGTCATGCTCTCGCCAGAGATCCGGGCGATCTCATCGATCGTCTCAGGGCTCTCGACTACGACGAATCGCCAGGGCTGGCTGTTCAACTGGGACGGGGCGCGCCCTGCCGCTTCCAAGAGGGTCTGCTGGTGCTCCGCAGAAACCGGGTCCGGGAGGAATGCCCCGTTGGTGGTCTTTCGGCGTCGGATCGCGTCGAGCAGTTCCAAGGAGTCACTTCCGGTCTGCGATTTGCCGCGAGCAGATGAGGCCCGCGACGACGAAGGGTGCGGCGGCAAGTGCGACGAGCGGATGCCGGGAGCCGCGAGTGCCAGCCCACGGGATCAGGGCGAGCGGCACCGACGCGGGGACCAGGGCAAGCGCGGCTCGACGGCCCTGCTGCCCGCCCCAGCATCCGGCGCTGACGGCGACCGCCGTGCTCGTACACGTTGCGATGTACAGCGCATGATGCAACCACCTGAAGCCGCTGGTGTCGACGAGCTTCACCGCGACGGCTGCCCCTAGAGTGCAGTTCGCGCCATAGCTCATTGCCAACACCATGAACACCGTCGCAGTGCTCATGGTGTTCCTCCTGATACGAGTGTGTCGTGCTCTCCAGCGTGACGTCATCTACGAGGACCCGTGGCTGAGCCGAACGCGACGGGTCAGAGTTCGACGGTGTTACTCTCCCCAGGCCGTGCCGGTTCGTCGCTGATCATGCCCTTTACGACTTCCACCACGGTCGCGGGGAGGCCGGGAGAGTCCCAATATTCGCCGGTGTCTGGGTCTACCTTCAATAGGACGATATCCGAGTCCTCAGGTTGAGATTCGCCGAAAAATGCCTCGGTGATTTTGCTCCAGTACCTCTTCTTGCGCTCGACGTCGTGCATCACGGTTGCGGTGCCCGTGATGGACGCCCAGAAGCCTTTCTCCGCGACGGTGACGTTGACTGGTCGTCCTTCGGCCACCTCTTCCACCTTCGGCGTGGTGACGCGAGTGATAAACCAGATGGAGTGGTCGTCTTCGATCTCCTGGATGGCCATGGGCCGGCTGACGATCCGTCCGTCAGGGGCAGCGGTGGTCAGCATGCACACACCCGCCTTCTCGGCCTTCTCCAGCAGTGTCTTTACAGGATCTTCGGCATTCATTCTGTACTCCTTCAGTATCCGATTTGTGTAGGCCGGTCGATCACCGGCTTCCTTCCCCGGCATATCATGTTGTCGCTGAGAACGAGTTAACTCATCTGGGCACCGTCGTGCGAGTGCCTTGACAAAACGAAATCTCGGTGTGCTCCATCACGGCTGGCCGAGTGTTGCGCCTGGGCACGACGAGACATCGGTGCAACTGCCAGATGACGCCGGGGGCCGTCCGATGAATACAGGCGCGTGTCAACCCCGCTTCTCTCCGTCGTTGGAACGTTGACGTTTCGGCAGACCATGAGCGGAGAGATATGGAATGTCAACCCCCCTGATGCAGAAGTCAGATTGGAGCAAAGTCATCTCCAGGAGGGTGATCAAAATGCTAACGACCGTCGCAGACCACGTGGATGTCGAAGAGACGCACCGTGTAATGACGAAGAACCGCGCTCTCGGCGAAGGAAAGGCACTATGACCATGACGAATCCGGAGGCGCCGAAACCGGCATCCGTCTGGGAAGTTCTGCCCTTGGGGCGTAGCGCTTGGCGTATTTGCGAACGCGTGCGCGCCGAGTCCGACGTTTCACGTCTTGTCGCGTACATCGACAGCACCGCGACGGGATCTCTCGACGTCTTGTGGTTGCGCAGTCCCTGCCCGACGCGGACGAGATACCGGAATTTGGACGAAGTCCTTGCTGACCTGGATGCGGCAATCATTGCGCCTGCGCCTGCGCCTGCGCCTGCGCCACCGCACGCCGTTCGGCCAGGAGCTTCGAATGGTTAGATTCGGTATCGAAGAAGAGTTCATGCTTCTTGACCACCGTGCACTTGCGCCGATTCCGGACGGGAGTTCCATACGGAGCGCGCTGAAGCATAACTTGGCCCAATCGGTTCTCGAAGGCTCACCAGTAGGTGGAGTGATTTCTCCCGAGTTCCTCGACTGCCAGATGGAGTTTTCAACGTCACCTTCGGAATCACTCTTCTCGGCGGGGACTGAGCTCGCTGGCTTCCGCAACAATCTGGGCAACTTCGCTAGACAGATAAATCTGGTCGCCGGTTGCGTGGGGACACCCTACGGATCCGCACGCAGTTCCTCCGTGACGCCTGACATCCGCTACGACACGATAGCCAACTTGATGGGGGGTCTCACCGGCGAGCATTTTGTGAATGGGTTACACGTTCACACGGAGGTGCGTGATCCAGAAGATCGCGTGCGAGCTCTGAATGCGGTAAGGCCATGGCTTCCAGTACTACTCGCACTCACGGCGAACTCTCCTTTTTGGCGCAGGCAAGATTCCGGGTTTGCGAGCTGGCGGAGTATTCAACTTCGCCGTTTGGCGACGATGTGGTGTCCACCAATTTTCCATGACTTCGAGGATTACCAGCATCGAATCGATCGCCTTGTCCAGATGGACGCCGCTGTCGATCGTGGCACGATTTCATGGGCAGCGCGCTTGTCGGAGAACTACAACACGGTCGAGGTAAGACTGTTCGATGCCCAGCTGCAAGTGAAGGACACCCTCTTCGCCGCAGCTCTGACACGAGCCATAATCATTGACCAGCCTTCGACAGTTCCGCTTGGCGCGGAAGAGATCGACGCGTCGCTGTGGATGGCCGCCCGAAAAGGCATGCACTCTCACTTGGTAGATCCGATTACAGGAGATGTCATAGACGCGTGGGCCATTGCGGAACGGTTGCTCAGCACGCTCGCCAACAGCCTCACTGCACACCAAGACGATGCTTTCGTCGAGGAGCGAGCCGCTTTCGTTCGCGAATCAGGAACCGGCGCTGACAGGCAACGAGATGCCAGATCTCGACATGGTTTCGCTGGCCTTCGCGCTCTTATAGGACGTGGCACAACGGTTGAATTCTGAAGAACAGAATAACCGGTAATTTTCTCCTAGCGATTGGCAAGAGAACCTTCTCTTCTTGCCTAAGAGTGGATGTAACGCCTCCAGTTGCCGCTTCTTCTGAGCTGGCCGCCACTACAGCAAAGGAAAATCATGACCGCCTACCAAGACGACATCGAAGCCATCCGGACACTGAAGGATGAAGTCGGGTCCAGCTGGGATGCCATCAACCCTGAGTCGGTAGCTCGAATGCGGGCACAGAACCGCTTCAAGACCGGGCTCGAGATCGCCCAGTACACGGCCGACATCATGCGCCGCGACATGGGCGAGTACGACGCTGACTCGTCGGTGTACACGCAGTCGCTCGGTGTCTGGCACGGTTTCATCGGTCAGCAGAAGATGATCTCGATCAAGAAGCACCTCAAGAGTACCAACAAGCGCTACCTCTACCTGTCGGGCTGGATGGTCGCCGCGCTTCGCTCTGAGTTCGGTCCGCTGCCTGACCAGTCGATGCACGAGAAGACATCGGTGCCGGCTCTCATCCAGGAGCTCTACACATTCCTGCGTCAGGCAGATGCCCGTGAGCTCGACCTCCTTTTCACGCAACTCGACGATGCACGGGCTGCGGGCGACGACACCGCGGTGGAGTTCCTCCAGGGGCAGATCGATAACTTCGAGACCCACGTCGTGCCGATCATCGCCGACATTGACGCTGGCTTTGGTAACCCGGAGGCCACTTATCTCCTCGCGAAGAAGATGATCGAGGCGGGCGCTTGCGCCATCCAGATCGAAAACCAGGTCTCTGATGAGAAGCAGTGCGGTCACCAGGATGGCAAGGTCACCGTTCCGCACGAGGACTTCATCGCCAAGCTCACCGCCGTTCGCTACGCGTTCCTCGAGCTCGGTGTCGACAACGGCGTGATCGTCGCCCGCACCGACTCGCTTGGCGCAGGCCTCACCCAGAAGCTCGCGGTCACGAACACGCCTGGCGACCTCGGCGACCAGTACAACTCGTTCCTCGATGTTGAAGAGATCACCGAGGGTGAGCTCGGCAACGGCGACGTCATCATCAAGCGTGACGGCAAGTTGCTGCGCCCGAAGCGTCTTGCCAGCAACCTGTTCCAGTTCCGTGCCGGAACGGGTGAGGAGCGCTGCGTCCTTGACAGCATCACGTCGCTGCAGAACGGAGCCGACTTGCTCTGGATCGAGACCGAGAAGCCGCACGTCGAGCAGATCGCCGGAATGATGGACAAGGTGCGCGAGGTCATCCCGAACGCGAAACTCGTCTACAACAACAGCCCTTCGTTCAACTGGACCCTCAACTTCCGCCAGCAGGCATACGACCTGTTCCTGGAGCAGGGTAAGGACGTTTCGGCATACGACCGCAAGACGCTCATGAGCGTCGACTACGACGAGACAGAGCTCGCGCAGGTGGCCGACGAGATGATCCGCACGTTCCAGCGTGACGGGTCGGCACGCGCCGGTATCTTCCACCACCTCATCACCCTGCCGACCTACCACACGGCGGCGCTCTCGACGGATGACTTGGCCAAGGGCTACTTCGCCGAGGAAGGCATGCTCGCTTACGTCAAGGGCGTGCAGCGGCGCGAGATCCGCGAGGGGATTGCCACCGTTCGGCACCAGAACATGGCTGGCAGCGACATCGGCGACAACCACAAGGAATACTTCGCCGGTGACTCAGCCCTCAAGGCTGGCGGCAAGGACAACACGATGAACCAGTTCAGCTAGGTTCGATCAACAAGAAAATGCGAAGGGGTTCCGGCATCGTCGGGGCCCCTTCTGGATTATCGCGGGTGTTCTTGCTGGGTAACTTGTCAGCATCGCGGAGCACGATAAGAGAAGTAGTTGACCTTGTGCGATAGTTGCGCTGAAGCAACTAAATGCGTATAGTTGTTCCAGATCAACTACCTAACGCAGGAGCACTTCACTTTGACATCCACCGCCCCACCCGCAGCTGAGGCCAAGCGCTCAGCACGCGAAGTCTTCACCGCGATCTCCGGCCTCATCGTCGGCATGTTCGTCGCCGTTCTTTCCGGAACCATCGTTTCGACATCATTGCCGGTCATCATCTCCGACCTCGGCGGAACGCAATCCCAATACACCTGGGTCATCACTGCAAGCCTGCTCGCGACCGCGATCACCACTCCCATCTGGGGCAAGCTGGCCGACCTGGTCGACCGTAAGATCCTCGTCCAGCTTTCGCTCATCATCTTTACCGCGGGCACCGTCATTGCCGGCTTTTCGACCGACACGAACATGCTCATTGCCGTGCGTGTCATCCAGGGCGTCGGCGTCGGCGGTCTCATGTCTCTCGTCATGATTGCTGTTGCCCTCATCATCTCGCCGCGTGAACGTGGCAAGTACATGGGTGTCGTCGGCGGAATTATGGCTCTCGCGACGATCGGTGGACCGCTGCTGGGTGGAGTCATCACTGACACGCTGGGCTGGCGCGCCAACTTCTTCGTGGGCGTTCCGTTTGCCATCGCAGCACTTCTTCTTCTGCAGTTCACGCTGCACCTGCCGAAGCCCGCGAAGGCGAAGGTCTCCATCGACTACTTCGGAATCGTGCTTCTCGCCGTCGGCGTCTCGACTTTGCTGATCTGGGTTTCGATGGGTGGCAACCAGTTCGACTGGGATTCCTCAACGAGCATTACGCTCGCTATCACGGCAGGAGTCGCGATCGCAGCATTCATCACCGTCGAGTTCTTCGTGAAAGAGCCGATCGTGCCGATGTCGCTGTTCCGTAACCGCACCTTCACCCTGTCGGTAGTCGCATCGATCGCCATCGGCGTCTCGATGTTCGCCACGTCGGTGTTCCTCGCGCAGTACTTCCAGCTCGCGCGCGGTGCCACACCTACCGAGTCGGGTCTCATGACAATCCCGATGATCATCGGCCAGATGGGTGCCTCAATCATCATCGGCCAGTTGGTGAGTCGGTTCGGCAAGTGGAAGGGCTGGATGGTCACGGGCTCTGTGCTCACGCTCGTGGGCGTCAGCCTGATGTCCACGTTGCGCTACGACACACCATTCCCGTTCGTCGCGGTCTACATGTTCGTGCTCGGCGCTGGCCTCGGCATGGTCATGCAGAATCTCACACTGATCGTGCAGAACGACACGCCGCCGTCGCAGCTCGGTGCCGCATCATCTAACGTCAACTTCTTCCGCACGATCGCCGGCACCATCGGCGTCACCGTCATGGGTTCGCTGCTGGCGACCAGCGTCGGAACCTACATGACCGATGCTCTCAGTGTCTTCACCCCGACTACACCGGATGAGATCAGTGCTCTGCAGAACCTCGCCTCGGGCGATGTGCCGAAGGTGTCAGATCTGCCAGACACGATCCGAACCGTCGTAGAAGCTGCCTACGGGCACGGTATTGCGGATGCCTTCATGATCGCGATCCCCCTCGCCGTGCTGGGCATCATCGCGATCGCGTTCATCAAGAACAAGCCGCTGTCGACGAAGACCTCTGCAGAGTTGCTGCGCGAGCAGGCGGAGGAATCGGCCATCGAGCTCGCCGAAGCAGAGGTCGGGTCATCCGCTTCGACCGGGACTATTCGACTCTCGGCTGCCGAGTCCGGGCGCTGATATGGCTATCGCGGAGCCTGCCGTCTCGGTCGACATCGAAGATACGCTGTCGGAGTTTCAGGGTCATCTGAACCTGATCTTCGTCCGGGCTCGTGCAGTGTGGAAGGAGGCTGCAGCGCAGATCAATCCTGAGCTGCAGCCATCCGGCTACAAGTTGCTCGTCTTCATTGCCCGGGTGGGCACTGCGAACGCGCATCAACTCGCTGAGCGCTTCGAGATCGACAAGTCGCTCGTGAGCCGACAGGTGCGGATGCTGGAAGACCTCGGCCTTATCGAATCCCGTCCCGACGATCAAGACGGGCGCCAGCGGGTTCTCACGGCAACACCCGCGGCATGCGTTTCCCTTGCCGCGCTGAGAGGCGATCACGCCGATCGGTTGCGAACCGCACTCACGGGGCTGACGCCGAACGAAGTAAAGGCAGCATCAAAGGTGTTCCGCCTGCTCGCAGAAGTCTGATGAGCGACCGAGAGCAGCTCCGCCACCGATTCGAGCGGCTGAGCATCGCCGTACACTGGCGAATATGAGTGCCTCGTCGTCTGACCACGTGACCTCGCTACCCGGCGATGCTGAGGGCATGACGGAAAGTATTGAACTTGACCAGGCCGTCACCAGGGTCGAACAAGAGCTTGGCCGGCTCTTCGCACGGATTCGTGTGAGCTGGCGCGAGGCCGCCGTGACCGTACACCCTGATCTGCAGCCGCTTGGGTATCAGGTGCTGACGTCGATCGCGACCGGCAAGGCGACCTCAGCGAGCGCGATCATCGAACGCCTGCAGACCGACAAATCGGCCGTGAGTCGCCATGTGCGCCAGCTGGAAGAGCTCGGTCTCGTCGAGAGCGTCCCCGACCCCGACGACCGGCGCGCTCGCGTCTTGGTTGCTACAGATCTCGCGCAGGAACGTGTAGCGACCGCTCGCGCTAAGTACGAGGCCGCATCGGCGAACGTCTGCGCAGCTGGTCGGCAGCTGATCTTGACCATTTCGTGAAGCTGCTCGGCGCGCTCGGAGAGTGACCACCCAGACGATACGGCGGTCAGCATGGTTCAGGCGCTCCGCACATTCGGGCGGCGCCCGCGTGGGTCACGCCGCGACGGGCCCGAGAGTAGCGTCCGAAACGTCGCCCGCCGAAGGTCCCTTCAGCTCGACGAAGATCGTGTGCGTGGGTGTCTGTCCGATGTTCGCACCCGCATGTCGCTGCGCAGGAACCCACATCGCCTGATTCGCGGCGAGGCTGACTTCCCGTTCGTGACCTCCGACACTGAGCCGTCGTTGGAAGTCCGTGAGAGTGATCATCACGCTGTTCGGGTGCACATGTGCAGTCGTGCTCTCACCGGGCTCGTCGGTGTATTCGAGCACGCGAACGTAGTCGTTCTCGAAAAGCGTGCGGTAGTGCTCCGGATTCGTGACCACGGGGTCTTCGGTGACCATGTCCCGGAGCCTACGCCTTGACGGTGCATTGCGCACCGGCTTCTGTTACTCAGATTCTGTTACTTCGAAGAGAACGCCGCGTCGAATGCTTCGGCTGAAGGCCAGTAGCTCTCTGTCCAGGATGCCGCTAATGGCTATTGCGGCAGTGCGGCTGCCTTCCTGATCCCGACAAACGAAACGACCCCGCCCAACGCCATTAATGCCGCCGTCACCAGTGCCGCACTGTGGAAGCCGTCGAGATCGAGCGTGCCTCCGACGATTGTCGACAGCATGGCGAGACGATGAGGCCGGCGACGCGGGAGATCGCGTTGTTGACGGCGGATGCGATGCCAGAACGGCTCTCGTCGATCGCACCGAGCACGGCTGAGGTCAGCGGTGCAACCGTGAGAGCGAGCCCCAGACCCAGCACGATCATGGCCGGCAGCACCTGCCACCAGTAGCTGAATTCGTTCGACACCGTCAGTAGAAGCAGCGCGCCCGCGGCCATCAGCAGCGGCCCGATCGTCATGAACAGCCGTGGACCGAGACGCCCCGCCCAGGAGCCTGCGCGCGAGCTGAGCAGGATCATGAGGATCGTGATCGGAAGACTCGCGAGCCCGGCAGCTGTCGCGCTGAGACCGGCGCCCTCTTGCAGGTAGACGCCAATGACGAAGCCGTTCAACGAGAGTGCGGCGTAAATGAACAGTGTTGCGAGGTTGCCCCAGGCGAAGTTGCGCGATTGGAACAGCGACAGCGGCATCAGCGGCGCCGTGGAGTGCCGCTGACGCACGAGGAACGTGATGAATAGTACGACGCCGATCAGGCCCGGCATCCAGATCGCGGGCGAGGCCCAGCCAAGGTTCGGCTGTTCGATGAGTGCGAACACCACTGCTCCGAGGCCGACTGCGCACAGCATCCCGCTCCACCAGTCGACGCGGGAGCGCGCGGATGCTCCGGCAGTTGCAGCCGTGCAAGCAAGAAGAGGGTGATGCCGATCGGGATGACGTTGATCAAAAAGACAAAGCGCCAAGAAAGGAGGTCGACGAACAGCCCGCCAAGAAGGGGGCCCGCAAGCTGTGCGCCGGTGGTGAATGCTGTCCAGAGACCAATCGCACGCGACTGCAGTTTGCCGCGCATTGTCGCCATGATCAGGGCGAGCGAACTGGGCACGAGTAACGCTCCGGCAGCGCCCTGAAGCGCGCGAGCGATGATGAGTGTGATCGGTTCTGGCGCGGCCGCTACCGCGATCGATGCGATGCCGAAGGCGATGAGCCCGATGCGCATGATCCGGACGCGACCGTATGCATCCGACAGGGATCCGGCAAGCAGGATCAGGGCACTGAGAGTGATGAGGTAGGCATCGACCACCCACTGCTGTGTCGTGATCCCGCCGCCGAGTTCCTCACTGATCGCGGGCAAAGCGACGGTGACGACCGTGCCGTCGAGGAACGTGACAAACGAGGCCAGCACGGCGATTGTGATGACGAGTCGCTGAAGGGAAGAGAAGGCTGGCACGATGATGAGACTACGCTCTGCGACTCCCCATCGACGCGCACCCATCCAAGGGGCTAGCCTGGCGACAGGCGGGTCTCCTGCCCCGCTTCAGACGGCGAAAGCCCAGACGAACGCGAGGTGTGCGATGGATTCGATGATGATGGGTGCGATGTCCAAGGACATGAAGGCGATGCCCGGCATGGAGATGATGGACATGGCCGTCATGCAGGTATGCATGGATGCATGCGCGGCGTGCGAACAGGCATGCACGGTGTGCTCGATGCAGATGATGGACTGTGCACCGGCGTGCATGAACTGTGCCGACATGTGTCACACGATGATGCGCTCAATGATGCGGATGCAGGGGATGACGCCGGCCGTGATGATGGCGATGCTCGATGCCTGCATAGCGATGTGTCAGCTCTGCATGGACTCGTGCATGGAGCACGCCGACCACAGCGAGGTCTGCAAGATGTGCGCCGCCGCGTGCAAGGCATGCATGGACGCCTGCATGGACATGCGGAAGATGATGATGGCGACCGCCTGAGCGACCGCTACCGTCTTAGGCCGTCGCGACGTTGAAGCGCACGCGCCCGACGGCGAGCACGTGATACCGCCGGTGCAAAGCGACCGGTGACCCTGGCTGCACTTCGAGAGCGGCACCCTGGGCGCTCCAGAGCGTCCAGGCTTCGCCGTCCAGCGTCCGCACGCGCACTTCGCCGGTTGCGGCATCCGTCTGCTCGACAATGCTGTCTGCCCACTCGCTCGGCGTCGCGGAGGCGAGCCGTGCCTGAATAAGGTGCAGGGCGTGCCCCGGTGTGAAAGACGAGCAGACATCACCGTGGTCGCACATGCACGCCGCACGCCCGCTCACCTCGAGGGGTGAAATGCGGCGAAGTGGCGTGGACACGATGATCTCCTCAGGTTCGGAACTGTTTCGGCAAGAGTAGGTCGAGCCGGCGTGACAGCAAAGCCACCATGACACCCGGCGAAACAATCCATGTTGACGAAATTCCCGCGCCGTGCCTACGTCGTCACCGAGGTCGACGGCGCTCTCACCCGGCGCTCTTCTGCAGCGCGCTGAACAGCGGGTGCTCGCCCGACGTTCTATTCGGCCGCCGTCAGCAGCGCGTCGCGCACCGCACGCACTCCTTTGAGCGCCTCCGCGTGCGAGGTGCTCAGCGGCGACAGCCCGAGCCGGATGCCATCTGGAAAACGGAAGTCAGGGATCACGCCATCCGCCCACAAAGTGCGAGTCACGTCCGCCGCGCGTTCATGGCCGATCGTGACGTGGCCACCGCGTAGCGCGGCATCCCTCGGGCTGAGCAGACGAACGCCGAGCGGGGCGAGTTCTTCGTCGAACGCACGCACGACAAGCTCGGTGAGCGAGACGGATTTCGTGCGGACCTCATCGATACCGGCCGCCTCGATGAGGTCGAGCATGCCCTGCATCGCCAGCATGCCCAGCACGGGAGGCGTGCCGCTGATGAACTGACGGATGCCGTCGGCCGGCGCATACGCCGAACCCATCGCGAACACGTCTCCTGCGCCCATCCACCCCTGGATGGGCTGTGGCAGCATGCCATGGTGGCGGGCGTTCATATAGGCGAAGGCGGGGGATCCCGGTCCGCCGTTCAGATACTTGTAGGTGCAGCCCACGGCGAGGTCGACACCGCACGCGTCGAGTTGCACCGGGATGACGCCGACGGAGTGGCAGAGATCCCACAGCATCAGTGCACCGACTTTGTGAACCGCATCCGTGATCGCGGCCATGTCTGCCAACGCGCCCGAGCGGTAATCGACGTGGCTCAACACGACGAGCGCTGTGTCTTCAGAGACTGCTGCCGCGACATCCGACGGTGTCACACCATTGACCGGATCGGAGGCAAGCCAGCGCAGGGTCAGTCCGCGCTCGGCAGCGACACCTTCGGCGACGAAGCGGTCTGTGGGGAAGTTCGTCTCCTCGATGAGGATCTCGGTGCGCTCTGCGTGGGCTGCGACGGCGGCGCGCATGAGCTTGTAGAGCAGCACGGTGGTCGAATCTGCGACGAGGGTCTGTCCTGCTGCCGCCCCCAGACAGGAGTGGCCGATGCGGTCACCCAGCTTGGTGGGAAGCTCCATCCATTGCTCGTCCCACGAGCGAATCAGACGCGTGCCCCACTCTGCGCGAATGAACTCCGCGATGCGGTGCGGCGTCTCTTTCAGCGGACGGCCGAGCGAATTGCCATCAAGATAGGCGTCGACGCAGGGGCATCGACGAAAGCGCCGAGGTGTGTGCGCAGCGTATCCGCGGCGTCGAGAGCGCGGGCGGCATCGAGCAGGTCGGTCATGTCACACTCTCAAATCGTCGGCAGCGAGCAACCGGGCGCGGAGCGGGTCGGCCGTCTCCGGCGACTGTCCGGGGAAAAACAGCAGGCGCGATTGTGGGTCACGGGGGTCCGTTGGGTCGAGGCACTGCAAGAGATCCACGCCGACGATTCCTGCCTCTCGCAATGCTCTGATCTCGCGTGAGTTCAGCCCGACCGGAGTGGGTCCGTTGCCCATATCGGTGCCGTAGAGCACGGTGCCGCCGGCGGCGTGGAAGCGCCGGACGTTTTCCACGGCGGTGTCATATCCTGCGCCGTGATGGACGGCGAGAGTCGAGATCCACGAGGCTGATGCCGCCTGCGCGGCAGTCTCAGAGTCGGAGAGCAGTTCCGAGAAGGGCGCGTGCGCGAGACGTCCGGCGCCCAGACGCACGACACGCTGCGCTTCGCCTCGACCCTCGGCGTGAGCGACGATCGGCAGACGATGGGATGCAGCGATCGAGATAATTGTCCGCAGTAGCTCGTCCGTGAACACCGGGCCAGCGTTGCTGTTGCTGGCGATCTTGATGCGCACAGCGCCAGCATCCTTCATCTCGACGATGGCACGTTCCGCGTCATCCGCATTGGCGATCTCGCGGACCGAACCCTCCGGCGCCCAGCTGCGATCGGACGGATACCCGCCGGGAGGAGTCAGGAATGCGCCGGCGAAGGCGAACTCCACGCCGTGGATCGTTCGTAACTCCTCCAATTCGGTCAGGTACGGGGCCGATTCGTCCGAATCAGCGGGTGTGCGCGCGATTCTGGAGGAGTTGTGAACATCGGAGAGCACCGCCGGGTTCCCGCCGAGATCATTGACCCGACCGAGCATCGACTCCGCGAGCAGCGCGGGGTCGATGAGCTGAATATGCACATGGTGGTCGGTGAACCCGCCGGTGATGACGCCATCGAGCCTCGGGAGCCCAGAAGTCGGCGCGTGCGCCAGCAGCCGCACCTCGGTGGCGCTGACTGCGATAACCCCGTCACGCCAATCACCACCATCGAACCAGGTGACCGCGGCGCGCATCAGCTGCCGATCTCCGTGCGTACCGTGTACAGCTCGGGGAAGAACGTCAGCTCCAGCGCCTGCTGCAAAAAGCTGACGCCGCTGGAGCCGCCGGTGCCGACCTTCATTCCGATCGTGCGGGTCACGGTCTTCAGATGGCGGAACCGCCAGAACTGGAAGTTGTCCTCGAGATCTACGAGGTCTTCGCAGGCCTCGTAGAGGTCCCAGTAGGTGTGCGGGTTCTCGTAGATCTCGCGGATCGCCGGTACGAGCGACGCGTGCGGCCGGTACGGCTCGCGCACATCGCGCTCGAGAATTTCGGTGGGGATTGCTAGCCCGCGGCGTGCCGCGAAGCGCAGAAACTCGTCGTACAGCGTCGGACGCTCGAACTCCGCAGTGAGCATCGCGAGATTTTCTGGATGATCGCGGAACACCTGCAGCATCCGCTCGTTCTTGTTGCCCAGTGCGAACTCGACGGCGCGGTATTGCACGGACTGGAACCCGGATGAATTGCCCAGCGCCCCTCGGAACTGCGCGTATTCGGTGGGAGTGAGAGTAGCCAGCACTGACCACTGCTGAGTCATGACGTCCTGGATGCGCTTGACGCGAGCGACCCGCTTCAGCGCCTCGCGAAGGTCATCGCTGGCGAGCAGTATGCGCGCCGAGCCCAGCTCGTGAATCAGTTGCTTTAGCCACAGCTCGGTGGTCTGGTGCTGAATGATGAACAGCATTTCGTCATGATGCTCGGGGCTGCTGACCGGATGCTGCGCCGAGAGCAGCTGATCCAATTCGAGGTACGACCCGTACGTCATCCGGCCCGTGAGGTCGGTGACGATCCCGTCCTCCAGCGCACGCTCGTTGCCTGTGTGCGCGGGGCTGGCGGAGCGCGCAGAATTATCGGTGTCCATGAGACCTCACGATATCCCGAACGATCGTTCAGCTGGCAGGTGTTGTCTGTGCGTCGAGGAAGTCGATCGTCTTCTGCAGCGCAGTCTGGGCGTCTGGCATGTCGAGGTGGAACTGGTACTCGTGGGGGAGGGCTGGTTCGTGATTCGCAGGCCAGTACTGCGTTGTCACATCGACGCCGAGTTCTTCCAGTCGATCTGTCATCGGGATGGACTGCAACCAGGTGAGCGCGTCACCGTTGCCACCCGAGATGTAGGTGGTCGGGAAGTCCTCGGTGACCCAGTTGATGGTCGACATCGTCGCGCCGGATGAGTCTTCGGCCCACGTGCGGGTACCGGTGTACGCCCACATCGACGATTTCAGGCCCCATCCGACGATGCCGTTCAGAGCGGCGAGAGCCGCGAGGTCATATACGCCGCAGTTCAGCACGGTGGCGACGACCTGATCGGCGTTGAGCGTCGGAGTGACGTCCATGATCTTGGCGTAATCGGGGCTGGTGATGAGCGTGGCCATCTGGCTGGCGAGTTGGCTGCCGGCTGAATCTCCGGCGAGCACGATCTGCGAGTCATCGACATTGAGGTCGGCGGCATGCTCGTTGATGTACCCGAGCGCCTCGTTGATCTGGTTCACGGCCTTCGGGTAGAAACCCTCTGGTCCCAGCGTGTAGTTCACCGCGATGGTCGTGTATCCCTTGGCCGCGAGGATGCGCATGTAGGGGTCAATGTTCTCTTTTGAACCCGAGATCCAGGCGCCGCCGTGAATCCAGACAACCGTCGGGAGGGGGCCGCTCGCGGATGCTGGAGTAAAGACATCCATCGTCGTGTCGACGCCGTCGCTACCATAGGAGACATCGAGCGTCTCGGTGAGCTTCGTGTCGGGCAGGTACTTGTCCATCTCGGCCGCGGTCGCCTCACCGCCCTGAGTGAAGACCGAGCGGATGACCATCGCAGATGGCCATGGAGTGATCGATCCGATGATCGCCACGACTACCGCGACGGCGACAACGATGCCGAGAGTGATCCTCGTCTTCCGCCACCGGTGATGCGTCTTCTTCGCGGTGTCGCTGTTGTCCGTCTCGTGCGTATGCGTGGTCATAGAACCCTCTCCGGGATTCAGTGTGGCAGAGCCTGCCCGATATGCCGAGCTTGTCCCGATCTGCTGACGAATTAGCCGGGTTGCTCAGCTGATCGGGACGCCATCAGCTGATCGGGGCTCGCGTAACAGGGAAGTCAGTTCCCCGAGCGGATCATCTCGGCGCACTTCTCGCCCATCATCATCACGGTGATGTTGGGGTTGACCGTGGTGATCTCCGGCATCGCCGAAGCATCGACCACGCGCAGGCGGGAGACGCCCTTCACGCGCAGCTGCGGGTCAAGCGGTGACATCTCGTCATCCACGGGGCCCATCCGCACGGTTCCCACCGGGTGGTAGACGGTGTTGTGCGTGGCGCGGATGTACGCGGCGAGATCCTCGTCTGTCACTGCACCCGCACCCGGTGCGAGTTCGCGTCCGGCCCACTCCGACATCGCGGGCTGCGCGACGATCTCGCGTGCCTTGCGGATGCCGTTGATCATCACGCGCATGTCATGGCCCTCAGGGTCCGTGAAGTAGCGGGGATCGACCTTCGGCTTGTCGCGGTAGTCGATCGAACGCAGCCGGACCGTCCCGCGGGAGCGTGCGTGCGTGACGTTCGGCGTCAGGCAGATCATCTCCTCAGCGGTCGGGTAGCCCGCGCGGTAGGTGTGCATGTCAAACGGCACCGAGCCGTAGTGCATCATCAGATCCGGGCGATCGAGGCCCTCCTCGGTGGGCGCGAAGATGCCGATCTCCCACCACTGCGTCGATTCGCGCGGCATCTGCTTCTTCGCCTCCCACTGCACGACACCCTCGGGGTGATCGGCGAGGTTCGAGCCGACGCCGGGGGAGTCCACGCGGACGTCGATCCCGACTTCGCGGAGGTGCTCGGCAGGGCCGATGCCAGAGAGCATGAGCAGCTGAGGCGTGTTGATCGCGCCAGCTGAAACGATGACCTCGCGGCTTGCCGCGATGTGAGAGGGGCGAGCGAAAGCATTGTCGACCGTGATCGCGCCGGTGCACGCACCATCGTCGTCAAACGTGAGTTCCTTGACGTGCTGGCCGGTCAGGATGCTGAGATTGTCGCGCTCGAGGATCGGATGCAGGTACGACACCGAAGACGACGCCCTGGTGCCGTCGGCCTGACGGTTCACCTGGAAGAAGTTCGCACCGTTGATGACCGTCTCGCCGCTGTTGAACTGCACGCGAGGGATGCCGGCCTGTTCGCAGGCATCCAAAAGAGCGATCCCGCAGGGGTCAACCGCCGGAACGTTCATCAGGTGCACGGGGCCGTCGTGGCCGTGCAGGTCGCCCTGCAGTTCGTTGGTCTCGAGCTTCTTGTACAGCGGGTAGGTGTGCTCCGAATCCCACCCGGTGGCGCCGTGGGTGTGGGCCCACTCGTCGAGATCTTCGCGCGGCGCCCAGAAAGCGATGCACGAGTTGTGTGACGAGCATCCGCCCAACACCTTGGCTCGCGCGTGGCGCATGAAGGAGTTGCCGTTTTCCTGCGGCTCGATGGGGTAGTCCCAGTCGAACCCAGATTCCAGCAGCTCCATCCAGCGATCGAGCCGCAGCACGACCTCCTGGTCGGTGTCGGAGGGACCCGCTTCGAGCAGACCCACCGTGACGGACGGATCCTCGCTCAGCCGGGCGGCAACCGCGGCGCCGGCAGAACCACCGCCAACGATCACATAGTCGAAGGTGTGTGTCGTCTTCATCGTCATCAGCTCCTGATCAGTGCTCGGGGGAACTCAGTGCTCGGGGAACCAGCCGGTCACCGCGGGGGTGAGGTTCTGGTAGATGTGCTTGGCTTCCTGGTATTCGGCAAGGCCGGTCGGCCCGAGCTCGCGCCCGAAGCCGGACTGCTTGAACCCGCCCCACTCGGCCTGCGGCAGGTAAGGGTGGTAGTCGTTGATCCAGATCGTGCCGTGGCGGAGGCGCCGAGCGATGCGCTGTGCGCGACCGGCATCCTGCGACCAGACGGCGCCAGCCAGGCCATAGATGGTGTCGTTGGCGATTTCGACGGCCTCATCCTCGGTGGTGAAAGTCTCAACGGTGACGACGGGGCCGAAGGCTTCATCGGTCACCACGGACATCCCGCGCTGCACCTGGTCGAGAATAGTCGGCAGGTAGTAGAAGCCGTCGGCCATCTCACCCTCAGGGGCTTTGCCGCCAGTGCGCAGTCGGGCGCCCTCTACGACGCCGGCCTGCACATATGCATCGACCTTCTCCCGGTGTGCGGCAGAGATCAAGGGACCGGTCTCGGCATCATCATCGAAGGGGCCGCCGAGGCGGATGGCCTCAGCGCGGCGCACCAACTCATCAACGAAGCGCTCCGCAATCGACTCTTCGACCACGAGACGAGCGCCGGCCGAGCACACCTGACCGGAGTGCACGAATGCCGCGTTCAGCGCGTTGTCTACGGCGGCGTCGAAGTCGGCATCGGCGAAGATCACGTTGGGGTTCTTGCCGCCGAGCTCGAGGGCGACCTTCTTCACGGTCGCCGCAGCGTTCGCGGCCAGAAGGCGGCCGGTCACCAGCCCTCCGGTGAACGAGACCATGTCGACGTCTTCGTGAGTGGAGAGCGGCCCGCCGGCTGTGGCGCCCGCGCCGAGCACAAGGTTGGCGACGCCCGCGGGCAGCCCCAACTCATCAAGCAGGTCCATCATGAGGATCGCCGTGTGCGGGGTCAGTTCGGCAGGCTTCAGCACGAACGAGTTTCCGGCAGCCAGTGCCGGTGCGATCTTCCACGCGGCCTGCAGCAGCGGATAGTTCCACGGTGTGATCAGCGCGCACACGCCAACCGGTTCGTGCTCGATCCGGCTGAGGACATTGGCATCGCCGGCATCGACGATGCGTCCGGCGTCCTGAGCGGCGAGCTTGCCGAAGTAGTCGAAGCACGCCGCGATGTCATCCATATCGATGCGGGATTCGACGAGGCGCTTGCCAGTGTCGAGCGACTCGGCGCGAGCAAACTCTTCCTTGCGCTCGCGCAGGCGTTCAGCGACTTGCAGCAGAAAATCGCCGCGCTGGGATGCCGGAGTGGACGTCCACACTCCGCTGTCGAATGCCTTTCGTGCGGCGTGGATCGCGGCGATCGCGTCGACCTCGGTTGCCTCGTCGACGACGGCCACGAGTGAGCCGTCGGCGGGGCAGCGGATCTCTCTGGTGCCGCCGTCGATTGCTGTGGTCCAGGCGCCGTCAATGAAGAGTGTGGCGGTCATGGGGTCTCCTTCGGAGTGCTTGCATCAGAGGTGGAGTTAGTGTCGGAATCGGATTTCGGTTCCAGGAAGTCTCCCTGCCAGTCGGTGATCACCGGCAGAGCTTCGGTGAAGACCGGTTCCGGCACGTCGACGGTGAGTCGCAGGTACTCCAGGTGGGATTCGTAGCCGCTCAACACGTCGGTAATCAGCTGATCGGCCGTGTAGCCGTAGACGTCATAACCGCGTGAGCCGGTGGCAGCGAAGGGTTCGATTCGGAAGTACTGTCCCGATTCGCTGACGCTCCGGTAGGCGAACGTTGGCAGCTCGTGGGGAACAGGGTAGAGCTGGTAGGTGAAGTTCTCGCCGTCGGCGAAGGGGACGGACAGCACCAGCGAAGGCATGTCTAGACCGTCGATGTCGAGGCGTTCGACGGTTGCCTCGGCGCCGGCCGCGCACAGCTCATCCGCGACATCCTGCAATGCAGGCGCTGCCACCGCGTCGAGGTAGTTGATCGCCTGCGCACGCCCGGGGAACGTGGTCGAGCGCTTCAGGCGCTGGCGCCAGTTCGTCTGCGTCGGGCCGAAGCGTCCAGGGATCGTGGCGAGGTAGCCCGCACGATGATGTTTCTCGGCTCCCAGCGCGCGGTATAGCGAGATCATCACCAGGTACAGCAGCAGTGAGACGGGCAGGCCGATGATGAGCGTGGCCGCCTGCAGCGTCGGAACGCCGCCGACCAGCAGCATGCCGAGAGTCAAAAGCCCGGTGGCCACGACCAGAAGATGCGCAACATCTTCCCGGCATCCTGCTGGGGGTCTTCCATCTTGGACGTCAGGTTCGCGAGCACCAGTGCGCCGGAGTCTGCGGAGGTGACGTAGAAGAGCAGTCCGGTCAGCAACGCGACGCCGAGCACGACGGGGGCAGCCGGATACTGCTGCAGCAGATCGAAGAACGCGCGCTCCGGGGTGTTCACCGCAGATTCCGCGAAGGCCTTATCGCCGCCCAGGATGAGCTCGAGAGCGGAGTTGCCGAAGACCGAGATGAAGATCGCGATGAACGCGAACGGGATCACCAGCACGCCGACGATGAACTGGCGCAGTGTCCGGCCGCGCGAGATGCGCGCGAGGAAGAGTCCGACGAACGGCGCCCAGGCAATCCACCAGGCCCAGAAGAACAGTGTCCATGCCTGCATCCAGTCGTCCGGGCGGCTCCACGCGAACGTGTCCATGAGCATGCTGGGGAAAGCGGCGAAGAAGTCGCCGACGTTCATCACGAGACCGTCCATGATGCGCCGGGTCTGGCCGGTGATCGTGATCCAGATCAGCAGGGCGATGGCGAGGACGACGTTTGCCTCGGACAGGCGCCGGATGCCCTTTTCGACGCCGGAGACGGTGGAGATGGTCGCCATCGCTACGGCGAGCACGATCAGCGCGATCTGCATCGAGACACCATCGGGGGTGCCGAACAGTACATGCATCCCGTAGCTGAGTTGCACGACGCCGATGCCGAGGGTCGTAGCGATGCCGAATACGGTGCCGAGCACGGTGAAGATGTCGACGCTGTGTCCGACCCAGCCGTTCGTGTACTTGCCGAAAATGGGAGCGAGGACGGAGCGGATGGTCAACGGTTGGTTGCGGCGGTACGCGAAGTAGGCGAAGGCTGCGCCCATCAGCGCGTACATCGCCCAGCCGACGGGGCCGTAGTGGAAGAACGTCCAGACGATCGCCTGTCGGGCGGCCGCGATGGTCTCACCTGCGCCCGTTGGCGGATGCATGTACTGCGCGGCGGGTTCTGAGACAGCGAAGAACATCAGATCGATGCCGATGCCCGCAGCAAAAAGCATCGACGCCCAAGTGAACATGCTGAACTGCGGCTTCGAGTGATCGGGCCCGAGTTTGGTGCGGCCCACCGAGGAGAACGCCAGGATCAGCACGAACACCACCACGATCGCCGCGGTGAGGACGAAATACCAGCCAAAGTTGGTCGAGATCCACACCACCATGACGCCGATGACTTCACCGGCTTGCACCGGTGCGAAAATCGCCCACAGCGCGATCGCCAGGATCGCTGCCGCCGATCCGATCAGTACAGGCCAGCGGGGCGGCGGTACGGCGCTCTTTCGCGTCGAAAGGACAGGGGGTGCGGTATCTTCGGGCATCACATCAGTTCCGTCGAGTATCGGCCAGTTAAAGTCATCTTCAGTCACGTTCTGGCACCGAGGATAGCAAACTGCGTCATTGCGGATCAGATGATATTCGCGAGCACCTCTGCGGTATTGCTGATCGTGATCTGCGGCGGATAGAGCCCCATCACCTGGATTGCTGCGGCATGGTTCTCTGCCGTCGAACCAGCGCACGCATCGGCGGCAACGGTGACGTGCGCGCCGGCATCCGCTGCGGCCAGCGCCGTTGAAATCACACAGCAGTCCGTCGAGACTCCGCTCAGCACTACGTGTGCCCCGCGACCGACGATCGCCTCGATTTCTGCACC
Organism: Microbacterium sp. CH12i; assembly: GCF_000685355.1. GTDB lineage: Bacteria > Actinomycetota > Actinomycetes > Actinomycetales > Microbacteriaceae > Microbacterium. The sequence continues at coordinate 91,769 of NZ_JHET01000001.1, forward strand.
CCACTTGCCGAACGTCGGCAGGTCGAGCGTCTCGCGGCGGCTCAGCGCGGCAGCCTCCGGAACCAGCTCGAACAGCGGATCGGTCGACGGCTGATCTGCGAACGGCCACGCTGCGAAGTACTCGCCCCACGAGGTGGAGCGATCAGCTGTCGGCATCCATCTGGTCACGAGAACGCGCTCGCCGAAAGCATCCGCGAGCGCACGAATTCTCGGCATCACATCGGCGAAGAACGGCGAACCCCAGGCTGAATCCGGCGAGGCGAAGATCGCCTGCGGGTCGATGATGACGAGCCATCCGGTCCCGGACGAAGGGTCAGGAACCGGCGTACTCACGCCTGCTCCTGACGACGGATCTTCCGAGCCCGGGCGAAGTACGTCACCACGAACGACAGCACGAGCGCGAAGAAGACGCCGAGGTTCGCGTATGCCCAGTCGCCATCCTTACCTCCGATGAGCGGGAGGAGGTAGCCCTGCCAGTTATTCCAGGCGGCGTCTTCGGCAAACAGGTTCACGACGAGTCCCCAGCCGATGACCGAGGTGACGACCATCGTGATGATCGACGTCCAGTCCCACGCGCCGTAGCGGCCGTTGGCGTCGAACAGCGCCTCATCGTCGTAGTCCTTCTTGCGTCGCAGAATGTCAGCGATGAGGATGCCGGCCCATGATGCCAGCGGCACGCCCAGGGTGATGAGGAAGCTCTGGAATGGACCGAGAAAGTCGGTCGCGAAGAACACGACATAGATCGTGCCGATCGTGAGGATGACACCGTCGATCGCCGCTGCAGACGGGCGAGGAATGCGGATGCCGAGGCTCAGCAGCGTGAGTCCGGAGGAGTAGATTCCGAGCACCGCGCCGGAGACGAGCGCGAGCACCGCGGTGAGTAAGAACGGTACGAGCACCCAGACCGGGAGAATCGCCGCGAGAGCGCCGATTGGGTCTCCGGCGATCGCGTTCAGCAGATTCTCGTCGGAGCCCGCGAGCAGCAAACCGAAGACGACGAGAATGACCGGGGCGACTGACCCGCCGATCGTGTTCCACGCGACGATCGCGCCGTCAGATGCGGTGCGTTTCTGGTAGCGCGACCAGTCGGCGGCGATGTTGATCCAGCCGAGACCGAACCCGGTCATGACCATCACCAGTGCACCGATGAGCTGACCGAGGCTGCCGTCGGGGAGCGCCATGACCGCGGCGAAATCGATGTGCGAGAAGGCGAGGATGACGTACAGGATCGTGACGGCGCCGGTGACCCAGGTGAGTACCGACTGAAGCTTCATAATCGTGTGATAGCCGAGCACGGATGCTGCGACGATGAGCGCCGCGACGATCACGGTGGCGGTGATCTTCAGAGCGACGCTGTCGCCGTCGCCGCCGAGCTGGGTGATGACGGTCGCAGTGGCGAGTACCGCCATGATCGCCAGAAACGTTTCCCAGCCGATCGAGGTCAGCCACGAGACGATGCCGGGGACTTTCTGCCCGTGCACGCCGAACGCCGCGCGCGAGAGCACCATGGTCGGCGCGGAGCCGCGCTTGCCGGCAATGGCGATCAGGCCGCACAGCAGGAACGACACCACGATGCCGATGATCGACACGATCGTCGCCTGCCAGAACGAGATGCCGAAGCCGAGCACGAACGAGCCGTACGACATGCCGAACACCGAGACGTTCGCCGCGAACCACGGCCAAAACAGGTCGCGGGGCTTCGCCGTGCGATCAGACTCGGGGATGACCTCGATGCCGGCGCGTTCGATCAGCCCCGGTGCTGCTGCAATCTTCTGGCTCATGCCATCATCCTGGCACTGCCGCGCCTGCGTGGGGTTAGGCGGTGAAGAAGGATGCGGCGACGCGTGTCAGCGCGTCGAGGTCACTGACGCCGGCGAGCTCACGAGCGGAGTGCATTGAGAGGATCGGAATGCCGACGTCAACCGTGCGGATTCCGAGCCTGGTCGCCGTGATCGGACCGATCGTTGACCCGCAGGGGACGGCGTTGTTCGAGACGAACTCTTGAGAATGGACTCCCGCGGTGGCGCACCAGTTCGCCCAGGCGGCTGCGCCTAGAGCGTCCGTCGCGTAGCGCTGGTTGGCATTGATCTTCAAGATCGGGCCCGACCCGAGCAGCGGCTGCACAACCGGATCGTGCTTGTGCGCGTAGTTCGGGTGCACTGAGTGACCGACATCGCTGGAGAGACACCAGGATGCCGCGAACGCGCGACGCTGTTCAGAGGCATCTGCGCCCAGGTCGGCGTAGATCCGCGCGAGAATGTCTTCAAGGAATGGGCCTGCGGCGCCAGAGCGAGAGTTCGAACCCAGCTCTTCGTGGTCGAAAGCCGCGAGGATCGCGATGCCCTGGCCCTCAAATTCGTCCGCGGCCAGTGCCGACAGTGCGACTACGCCAGCATGCACGGATGCCAGATCGTCGAGCCGACCACTGGCGAAGAACGCGTTGTCCTTTCCGAACACCGCACCCCGAGCAGAATCCGCCACAACGGCGTCAAATCCACGTATATCTGCGGCGTCCACGCCAGCGGAAGAAGCAAGCTCACCGAGCAGGTCTTCTGCGGTCGGATCTCCCAGGCCCCACACCGGTTGGGTCTGGAACTGCTTGTCGAGCGCGAGGCCGGTATTCGCCTCGCGATCCAGGTGAACCGCCAGCTGGGGAAGGCGGAGCAGTGCACCAGTATCGGAGAGCACGACACGGCCGTCTGCTAGTGCGAGGCGGCCAGCGAGGCGCAGTTCACGGTCAAGCCAGGAGTTGAGCAGCGGGCCGCCGTAGACCTCGACGCCTGCCTGGAGCCAGCCACGGGAACCGGTCGTCGGCTTCGGCTTGAGCTTGAAACCGGGGGAATCAGTGTGGGCACCGAAAATCTGCGCGGATGTCGTGGCTGCGGCATGCTTCGGTACAGCCCAGGCAATCGCAGCGCCGTCGCGCACAACGACGAAACGGCCGCCGGCTTGTGTCGGCCACGCGTCCTCCTCGCTCAGCCTTACGAAACCGGTGTTCTCAAGGCGTCGTGCGACCTCTTCGGCGGCGTGATAGCTCGAGGGGGATGCTGCGACGAAATCGGCGAGATCCTCAGCGTGCGACAGGGCGTGCGGCGTAACGGGCATCCTTCGATCGTAGCCGCGCGTCAGGGCGAGTCAGCCGAAGTTCACCAGGCCGGCATGCGCCGCCGCGACGATGATCTGCACGCGGTCGCGCACCTGCCATTTCGACATGATGCTGCCGAGGTGGGCTTTTACAGTGCCCTCAGAGACGATGATCGCCCGCGCGATCTCAGCGTTCGACATGCCCTGCGTCAGGCAGTGGAGTACTTCTCTCTCGCGTTCAGTGAGCGGGGCGAGCTGATCCGTCTGCCTGGCTGCGGCAGATTCGGTCTCGCGCACGTGCTTGACGAGCATCGACGCGATCCTCGGCGACAGAGAACTGGCGCCGTTGTAGACCTCGCGTACACCCGCGCGAATGCTCTCGGCGCTGGAGTCCTTGAGCATGTACCCGGAAGCGCCAGCGCTGAGCATCGGAAGCACGGTATCGCTCCCTTCGAGGGTGGTCACGGCCAGTATGCGGATGTCCGGCCAGCGCTGCGCGATGGCTGCGGTCGCTTCGATACCGTTCATCTCCGGCATCTGCACGTCCATCATGATCACGTCAGGAATGTCCTGCTCCACGAAGGCGATCGCTTCGAGACCGGATTCGGCTTCGCCGATGACCTCGATCTCTGCATCGCGCGACACGAAGTGCGAGAGCGCTGAGCGCACCAGCGGATCGTCATCGACGATGAGAACACGGATTTCCGGCATGAGAGAAGCCTAACCGCCAGGAGGGTTGTCGCGGATGCCCTAGACCTTTGGTCAAAAAAGACTGTCCGGTAGTCAGATGCGCTGACGCTTGTTCACCGAGAAGATGAGTTTAGACATTCGACGTAAGACCTAATCTTGGTGGTGAAAACTATGACTTTCTGGCAAATGATGGCGAAGGCCTTCGGTTTCTAAGGCTAACGCATTTGGCAAATAGGAGATACTGAACCATGGCTTTCGGTCGGTTACTCCCGGATGGCTCTGGCTTCCTTCGACTGACGCGAGCCGGGGCGCTGAGCACTCTTGAGCGTGTCGTGATGCTCGTGGTGATCGGCGGCGTCATCGCCGTCGACGTCTCCAGCCTCGTCCTCTCCTATAGCCCCAGCCTCTTCCAATCTGTTCTTAGCATCGCGACCTCGATCGTGTTCGCGCTGTACCTCTGGTCGCCCTGGGCGGCCACAATCTCGCTGGGAATCGTGTTCGCGGTGTCGTTCATCGCGGGTACGGAATCCGAGTCGATCTTCGCCGCTGCTGTGGCGGTCGGACTCGTCATGCGGTTGGGCCGAACTGCGCTCATCCTTTGCTACATCGGTGCCTTCCTGGTGGCGACCGCGATCGTCGCGTACGGCGACACCGACGCTCCAGTCACCGTCGGCGCTTACCTGATCATCGCGACAGTGGCGGGAGCAATCGGGCTCGCGCTCCGAATCGCCCTGGACAAGGGACGAAGGCTAGAGCAGGAGCTCGCGGAGCGAGCCGAGCACGAGCGTGAAGCGGTCCTCGCCGAGCGCCGTTGGATCGCCGGCGAATTGCACGACAGCATCGCGCATCACCTCACCGTCGTCGCGCTGCATGTTCAGATGCTCGATGATGCCGAACGCAGCCGTGACTCGCAGGAAGCGATTCGTGTCGCCGCGAAAACGGCGATGACGGATCTACGTTTCGTGATCGAACTCGCAGATGACGGGCCACGCTCGTCCGCAGTGCACTCTGGCGACCTCGCGACGGCGATCGACGAGGCCCGCAGCGAGATCGAGGCCGCCGGGCATCGGGTGCGCATCGAGGGAGCCCCGCGCGATGAGCGTATTCACCGTGCCGGCGAAATCATTCTTGCTCGCGTCATGCGCGAATCAACGACGAACATTCTCAAATACGCAGGCGCAGGAGAAGTCAGCATCCGATTGGATGTCGATGACGAGTCACTGAAGTTGGAGATCTGCAGCCCGCTTTCAGAGACGCCCCGACGGGATCTGCCCTCCAGCCAGACTGGCGTGAATCGGATGGCAGAGCGCGTGCTCGGTGCCCACGGCGAGTTCAGTGCTGGCGCAGACGATGGCCAATGGCGCGTGTCGGCACTGTTGCCGATCAAGTGAAGTTGCCGATCAAGTGAAGATCTAGACAAAGGTCTAGGGTGTGCGGGACCTTCGGGCCTACTGGCACGTACCGCGTATCCGTATCGTCAGAGGTACCCCAGATAGGCGTCCCCAGCGCCTTGGTTATAAAGCGTCCCCAGCGCTTTGATCGCGGGCGCGACTCTGACGTTCTCGCGCTCGCGATCCTCGCTGTCCAGGCCCGTTCCTGCCATTCACATCCGGATGCTATGTTGACGCCTGATAGTGCCTAGGGTTCCGGGGTTTACGCCCGACTGGTCCGAGCGGCACCACGGTCTATCCCCACGGATGGCCGTCATCTGACAGGACAAAAGCCCGGAGGAGCCCGTTCGTCGCGCCCGCTGGCGAACAGAAGGCTCCCGTGTCATTTCTTGCCCTTGTCCTGGTCTTCTCCGCAGCCGTCACGCACGCCACGTGGAACATCATTGCCCACGGAGTCAGCCGTGCCGGCATCCCATTTCTGTGGTGCGGTGCGGTGGCTGGCGCCGTCATCTGGGGTGCTGTCATCCCGTTCACCGGAGGGCTGCACGAAAGCGACCTGGCCGGGTTCTTCCTCGGTGTTGGCGTTTCGGGTGTGCTGCACGTCGCCTACATGCTGGTGCTGCAACACGGCTACCGCGTAGGAAACCTCTCCACGGTGTACGCAACCGCGCGTGGCAGCGGGCCGTTCCTGGCGGTGATCGCCGCGATCCTGCTGCTCGGGGAACGTCCGTCGGTGTGGGCACTGGTCGGGGTGCTGGCGATCATCGGCGGTGTCATCGCGCTCGGACTCGTCGACATGCCGCCGCGCGGTAACGGACGTCGCGGATGGGATCCATCGATCGTGTTCGGTCTGCTCACTGGCGTTGCCATCGCGACGTACACGATCTGGGACACACACGCCGTGCGCGAGTGGTCGCTTGCGCCGGTGCCGTACATGGTGGGCACCTGCCTCATGGAGATTTTCGTCTATTCGTTCATGCTTCGGCGTCGCTGGGGCGCGACGCTGGCATTCGCGAAGCTGGAGTGGCGCCGCATCCTGGTGTTCGGATTCCTCTCGCCGCTGTCCTACATCCTCATCCTCATCGCGGTGACGATGGCGCCCGTCGCGCTCGTCGCGCCGCTGCGCGAAGTGAGCGTCGTACTGGTCAGCCTCTTCGGCGTCCTGGTTCTGAAAGAGTCGAAGCCGGGGTGGCGGCTGGGCGCATCGGGAATTGTGGTGGCCGGCATCATATTGCTCGCACTTTGACGGGGAGTAGAGCATCTGTTGTTCACCCGGGCGAAGGGTCGGTGAACGGGAGGGAAACTCTCCCGAGTTCGGCGCGGATGCCTTTCTGGCCGGTGTCAGAGTGGCAAGTGGATCCCCCTCGCTCACTCTCGAAAGGCCGTCATGAAGACTCGATCGGTGACGGCCGTCGAGCTCGTCGTCGTCGGCTCGGGGATCGTCGGTCTGGGTGCCGCTTACGCCGGAATTCGTCGCGGTCTGCGCGTCGCTGTCGTCGATCGCACGGCAGAACCGGTCGGCGCGACAATCCGCAATTTTGGACACCTCTGCATCGGCGCACAGACGGGCCTTGCTCGCGAATTCGCCGACGCCTCGCGTGACATCTGGCTGCAACTCGCGACCGACGCCGGGTTCTGGGTGCGGGAGTCCGGCACGCTGATCGCCGCGCGCCACGAAGACGAGTTCGCCATCCTCGAGCGAGCATCGGAAGACGGCGACTTGCGAATGCTGGATGTCGACGAGCTGCTTCACCGTGCTCCGCTCCGACGAGACGCGGTCATCGGCGGTGCAGTCATCGATTCTGATTTGCAGACGAATCCCCGTGAAGCATCGGGCGCGATCGTCAGACACCTCGCGTCCCTCGGTGTTGAATTCTTCTTCCGCACGGCCGTTACCGAGGTTGCTGCATCTCGAGTGCAGACGACGCGCGGTGCGATCGATGCTGGGCTCGTGGTTGTCGCTGTCAATCACGACGTCGACCAGCTTTTGCCGGAGCTCGCAGAACGCGCCGGCGTCGTGCGCTGTGCGCTCGACATGATGCGGGTCGCCGCCCATGTTCCACGCCCGCTCGACGCGCCGCTGCTGACCGGGTGGTCGCTGCTGCGGTACGGCCGCTTCGGCGCGTTCGCCGAGACCGCTCGTCTTCGTGAACGGCTGCACACCGAGCGCCCCGACCTGGCCGCGCTCGACCTGAACCAGATGTACACCCAGCTACCGGACGGCTCGTTCATCATCGGCGACTCGCACTCTCGGGGTATCCAGCCGGGGCCATTCCAGCCCGAGTCGGCCTTCGAAGCTTTCCTTGATGAGGCGGCTTCTCTGTTCGACGTTGAGCGCTTCCGCGTGCTCGAGCGCTGGCAGGGCATCTACGCTTCCGGGCCGAACGAGTTCCTTATCGAGGAGCCAGAGCCGGGGCTGCACGTGATCGCGGCGACGACGGGGATCGGCATGACGACGGGGCTGGGACTCGCGGAACGCACACTTTCATCTGCATTTGACCGGGCATCGCAGCCCGCACAGGGAGGAACCCCATGACCAACATCGAACTCGTCGTCCTCGACATGGCAGGAACGACCGTCCGCGACGACGGCGTCGTCGAGCAGGCTTTCCAGCGTGCCGCAGAGCGCACCGGCGTCGCCGAACGGATGCCGTGGGATGAAGCCCTGGAGTACGTACGCGACACCATGGGCATGTCGAAGATCGATGTGTTCACGCACCTCTCCGGCGGAGATATTGCCAGAGCCGCCGCCGCCACCGCCGCGTTCGAGGGCGCATATTCCGAGATCGTCGCTGAGCATGGTGTGGCTGAAGTTCCCGGCGCGGCGGACGCCATCTCTAACTTGCGGGATGCAGGCCTCAAGGTCGTGCTGACCACCGGTTTTGCACCCGTCACTCGCGATGCGTTGCTTGACGGGCTCGGCTGGCGCGACCTCGTTGACCTCGCACTGTCGCCGGTGGACGCCGGCCGGGGGCGCCCCGCACCCGACCTGGTTCTCACGGCGCTGTTGCGCACCGGCACCTCGTCCGTGCGCGCGGTAGCTGTGTGCGGTGATACCAGTAGCGACGTCGAGAGTGGCCGTCGGGCTGGTGCGGGTTTCGTCGCCGGCGTCCTCAGCGGCGCACACGATCGAGCCACACTGATCGTTGCCGGCGCTGACATGGTGCTCGACGACGTCACTGCGCTGCACGCCGCACTCCGGGCGCGCACCCTGCTGGACGCAGCTTTCGCCGGAACGTCCTGACATGCGTACCCTGCTGCCGCATGAAGAGCGCCACGATGTGACGCTGCGCCCGTCGGCGGTCGCGAAGGTCTGGCTCGGCGTAGGCCAGCCGCACGAGACTGTTGCCGTGCCAGGTGTGGCGCTCAGTGGTGGCGACGTGCTGGTCGCGATCGAGCTGTCGACCGTGTGCGGCTCTGACGTGCACACGGTGCAGGGCCACCGGTCCGCACCGACACCGCTGGTGCTCGGGCACGAGAGCGTGGGCCGTGTCATCGCTATCGGCGACGACGGTGCAGTGACCGCGGACGGCACTGTCCTGCACATCGGCGACCGCGTCGTGTGGTCGGTCACCGTGTCATGTGGCACGTGCGATCGCTGCGTTGCGGGCTTCACACAGAAGTGCCGGTCACTGGCGAAATACGGTCATGAGCGCATCGGACCCCGATGGGAACTCACCGGCGGATTCGCCACGCACGTGCATCTACGCGCAGGCACCGCGATCGTGCGGGTGCCAGAGGCGTTGCCCGCCGCAGTACTCGCACCGGCGTCGTGCGCAACGGCCACGGCCTGGGCCGCCGTCACCCGCGGTTCGGCGGGACGCAGCCTGGAAGGCATCCGGGTGCTGGTCTACGGCGCGGGGCTGGTCGGGCTTTCCGCCGCCGCGATCGCAGCGGACGACGGTGCCGAGGTGACGATCGTTGACCCTTCGGCCGCGCGACGCACTTTCGCAGAGCGATTCGGAGCGACTGCGCTGATGGAATCAGCAGGGCCGGCGGACCTCGTCATCGAAGCATCCGGCCACGCGGTAGCTGAGTCGATCGCAGCGGCCGGCATCGGCGGAACCGTCGTCCTGGTCGGTAGTGTCTTCCCCGCTGATCCGGTGCTGCTCGATGCGGAAAGTCTGGTGCGGCGACTGGTCACGGTGACCGGGGTGCACAACTACACCGGGCGTGACCTCGCTGCAGCCGTCGCTTTCCTCGCCGGTCGCGGGCGTGCCTTCCCGTTCACCGACGTCGTCGGTGCGGTGCATCCGTTGGATGACGTGGATGCTGCGCTCATCGCGGCATCCGCACCAGGCGCGCCGCTGCGCGTCGCCCTCAACCCGCGCTGAATCTGTCGCGCAAGCCGTCGGTTGACTCGTCTCGAGTGAGGAGGGGGACGAGTCGCGCGGCGGCGAGCAGTGCAGCCGTCGGGACTGTCGCCAGCGCGAGACCGGGTTGCACGATACTGGCCGCGACTAAGAGTGCCCCGCCGGTAAGCCACAGCAAATAGGCGGCACCTCCTCGCAGCGGCGGTGCGGATGCTGCGAGGGCCGCGCCCGCGAGAGCGAGAAGTGCGCTGATGCCCACAGCGATCAGCCAGACGCCCGGCCACGTTTCGCCATCCGGCAGCGGATCCGTGCGGGCGAGCGTCACCGAGCTCAGCCAGCCGAGTGACCACAGCAGCGGTGCGAACGCGAGGACTGTAAGAGCGCGGCGCCGAGTGCGCTCCAACCTCGCGCCCAGCACCACGAACACACCGATCAGCAGCGACAGACCAGAACCGAAGAGCAGGGCGAGGCCAGGGAAGAGGTAGCCGATACCATCGGTGCACATCCAGGATCCGGTGGCTTCTCCCATCGTGCCGAACGAGCATCCGACGTGCAGTTGCTCGCGAAGCATCCCGACGGCTTGGACCGACAAGATCAACGCCAGAATGCCGCCACCGACCAGGATGAGCACCCGCGCGGTGCGTGAGGGCTTGGAATCGGCGATCATCATGCCACCGAACCTATCGCGCGTTGGCGATCGGAAGCGGGTACCGGCGACGCAGGACCACGCGTTGCGCCAGCGTCCAGGTCACGGTGACCGTGAGATACAGCCCGGCAGCGAGCGGCACGAATACGGCGAACACCGCGGTCAGATAGTGCAGTGCGCTCATGATGCGGAGCATCCCTGGCGACGACATGGGGGAGTCTTCAACAGGGGTGGGGCGGAAGACGCGCCGCGTGACCTCGGCGATCACGATCATGATGACAATCAGTGCGCCGTACACGGCGAGCGTCGGAAGCGAGAACGGCCCGATGGTCAGCATGTTGACGAGGCTCGTGCCGAGTGAGGCGCCGAACAGGTTGTGAGTCAGCAGGTCGTTCGGGTGCCCGGCGATGTCGGTGCGCAGGAACAGCGAGTAAAGGATGCCGACGACCGGAGCCTGCAGCAGTACGGGTAGACATCCAGCGAAGGGCGAGGTGTTCTCGTCCTTGTAGAGCTGCATGGTCTCGCGCTGCAGCGTTCGGGGTTCTTCTTGTGCCTGCGTTGGATTTCGCGCAGTTTGGGCGCGAGCCGGGCGCGGGTCTGCTCGGCTTTCGCCTGCGAGACGCCGACGGGGATGAGTAGGGCGCGAACGATGAGGGTGACGAGGATGACGGCCGCGGCGGCAGCAGCAGATCCAGCGAGCGGCTGGAGCAGATCGGCGAGTCCCGTGAGCGCGCCGTAGGCGGCGTCGAGGATCGCCGCGATCGGCGGGAAGGCATAAATGTCCAAGGAAAGTCCGTTCAGAGTGTGGCGGGAAGGTCGGCGAAGAGCCGCGTTCCCGTCACGAACGGACGGTTACACGGCGCGCACGACTCCCGGCGCCTGGGACGGGGGTGGCCGCTGGCTCCCGGATCACTCTGCGAGAGCAGGACGGATCTGCCGATGGCGCGCCGCGGATGCGGGGCACTGCTGCTGCCTGCCGGCAGGGTGCTCAACACGATCGTCAGCGTGAGGAGCGCGACGGCGACGATCGCGATGGCGACGCCGAAGGACATCACATCCGGCACAGAGACGAGGCCGAGCGCGGCGAGGAGAATGCTCAGCATCTGCTCAAACCACTCACTCACACGATCTCCCGTCCTGCTGCGAGTCTAGTGCCGCTGATTCTGAGCGCTCACTGTCTTCGCATAGGGTGAAGACGCGCGGGGGACTCATCGTGCATCGTCCACGAGGAGAAACATGTCCAAGAACTTTCTGGTGCTCGCTGCCGTCACCGCCGTTGTCATCGTGGGCCTCACTGCCTGCAGTCCTGCTGTGCAGCCCGAGCCTCCCGCGCCGGTCGAGACGGAGGCCGCGCCGGTGGAAGATACGAGCGATGCCACGAGCTCTGGCGCCGAGATGCTCAGCGTGCAGGAATCGTGCGAGCTCTTCAATAGCACCTGGGCGGACTACGGCGACGTCGATCCTGAAGACCCCGACGGATATGGATATATGGACATCGGTCTCGCGCTGGAGCCGGTGCTTCCGACCATCCCGGAGGAGACCTACGGGATGTTCACCGTGTTGCGGGCCGCCGCGTACGAGGCCAGCATCGACGGCGTCATGTCGGAGGAAACGCAGGGCCTCATGACCACGTGGGTGCTGGATGCGAGCGGGGCGTGCACCGATGCAGGAGTCACGCTGCAACTGTGACGGCAGTGTGATGACGGCCGATAAGTGATCGTCGTCACAGATGAGAACGCATGCGGATGCCGGGCGTAGCCTCGGAAGTATGAGTGATCTGCGTGAACTCCTGGGCATCCGGCATCCGATCTTCCTCGGCGCCTTCGGTGGATTGTCATCGACGGCGCTTACTGCCGCAGTGAGCGCCGCGGGTGGTCTCGGCGCCTACGGACTCTACGGATACGACGGCGAGCGAATCCGGTCGACCGCGGCGGCACTACGTGAAGTCACGGACCGGCCATTCGCGTTGAACATCTGGCTGCCCACCGGCGACGAGGTCGAGCCGGGTCCGCAATACAGCGTGTTCGCGCAGGCGCTCGAGCCGTTCTACGCCGTGGTCGGGGTCGAGATTCCTGCACGGCCCGATCGCTATCTGCCGACACTGGATGAGCAGCTCGAGGCGATCTGGGATGCTGCGCCCGCGGTGCTCAGCGTTGTCTACGGGGTTCCTTCGCCTGAGGTGATCGACGAGGCGCATCGCCGTGACATCCGGGTGATCGGCACCGCGACGACGGTAGCCGAAGCTATCGCGCTGGAGGCGGGGGGAGTGGATGCCATTATCGCCAGCGGCGCTGAGGCGGCCGGTCATCGAGTGTCGTTCCTGCGCCCCGCAGAGGATTCGCTGGTCGGCACGTTCGCGCTCGTGCCACAGGTAGCGGATGCCGTATCGGTCCCAGTAATCGCGGCCGGAGGCATCGCCGACCGACGCGGGGTGGCGGCAGCGTTCGCGCTCGGAGCATCCGGCGTTCAAGTGGGAACGGCGTTTCTCGCGACACAGGAGTCAGCAGCGAACGACGCGCACCGACGCGCCATCCGCTCGACTGCCGCCGATGAGAGCGTGCTGACGAAGGCGATGAGCGGGCGCCTTGCCCGTGGTGTGCGCAACCGGACGGTCCGCGCGATCGAGGCGGGCGGCATGATCGGGCCGTTCCCCGCGCAGAACTGGCTCACCGGGAAGTTCCGGGCAGCAGCAGGAGAGCAGAACCTGGGTGAACTTCAGTCGCTCTGGCTGGGCCAGGCCGCACCGCTTGCGCGACTGGACAACGCGATCGAGGTGTTTCAGGAACTGGTAGCTGGGCTGCCTGCCCGCGCTTAAGTCCGGCTACAGGATGACGGTCGACTTGCCGTGCACGATCACGCGATCCTCCGTGTGCCACTGCACGGCGCGGGCGAGCACCTGACGCTCAACATCGGCGCCACGGCTCTGCAGGTCAGCGGCCGAGTCAGCGTGTGAGGCGCGTGTGACGTCCTGCTCGATGATTGGACCCTCATCGAGGTCGGCGGTCGCGTAGTGCGCGGTTGCGCCGATCAGCTTCACACCGCGCTCCTTGGCCCGCGCATAAGGGTTGGCGCCAATAAACGCAGGTAGGAACGAGTGGTGGATGTTGATGATCGGTGCGCCGACGCGCTCGATGAAATCGTCGGTGAGGATCTGCATGTAGCGTGCGAGCACCACGAGATCGACGTTGCCCTGCAACAGCTCGAGCTGGCGTTGCTCCATCGCGACCTTGTCGCCAGACGGAATGTGCACGAACGGCACCCCGAACGTGCGCACCGACTCAGCGAGATCCGCGTGGTTGGAGATAACCATCGAGATGTCGATGTCGAGCTGACCGCGCTGGGTGCGCCACAGCAACTCCATCAGGCAATGGTCGTACTTCGACACGAAGATCGCCACGCGTTTGCGGCGCGCGGTGTCGTGCAGCGACCACTCCATGCCGAAGCGGTCAGCCACCTCCGCGATGGATGCCTCCAACGCGGGGCGTGCGGCGGCTAGCCCGTCCAGGTGGATCACCGTGCGCTGGAAGAAACGTCCGCCCGCGGCATCCGTCGAGTGCTGGTCGAGCGAGATGATGTTCGCGCCGTGCGCGGCGAGTGCGCCCGCGACGGCCGCGACGATGCCGGGCTGGTCATCGCAGGCGATGAGCAGGCGTGCGGTATCGGTCTGAGACATGGGGGCTCCTTGCAAAAAGATCTGTGTCGATTCTGCCCCGTTCGTGAGACGCTGACGAATCGAGCACACCAGGCTGCCTTGTCGATACCCTGAGCACGTGGATGCGATCGACGCGGGGCTGGTGCTAATCCCGCTGCTCGCGGTCGCTGCTCCTCTGCTTGCGCGTGGTATTCGCCCGGTGCTGCGGGTACCGATCATCGTCTTCGAGCTCGTACTCGGCATCCTGGTCGGTCCGGCGATGCTCGGCTGGGTGCAAGAGAGCGTCGTTTTAGAGAAGCTCAGCGACTTCGGACTCGCGATGCTGTTCTTCATGGCCGGCACAGAGATCAACTTCCGCGCCATCACCGGTAAGCCCCTCGTGCGTGCCTCACTCGGATGGGTTCTCGGTCTGGCACTGGGCATCGGCGTCGGTTTCCTACTCGCACCCGATGAGGGCATGGTGGTGATCGGTATCGCGCTGAGCTCGACGGCACTGGGCACGCTGATGCCGATTCTCCGCGACGCACGCGAACTCGATACGCCATTCGGTCGGACTGTCACCGCGATCGGTGCCATCGGAGAGTTTCTGCCTCTGATCGCGATCTCGATCTTCCTCAGTACCCGCAAGGCGCCGCTGGCCGCAGTGATCCTGCTGGCATTTGTCGTAGTAGCCGTCATCGTAATTGTCGTGGCGCAACGCACACCCTACGGGCGACTGCACGCATTCGTAAGGGCGACGCAACACACTTCAGCCCAGTTCGGCGTGCGGTTTGTCCTGATGCTGATTGCCGCGCTGGTCGGGCTCAGCGTCATTTTGGATCTGGACATGCTGCTCGGTGCATTCGTCGCCGGCGGCGTCTGGCGCATCGTCATGGCGGGGGCGCCCGCGCCCGACGCGGCAGCAATTGAGAGCAAGATCGAGGCAATCGCGTTCGGCTTCCTGATACCGATCTTCTTCCTCTACACCGGCGTCACATTCGATCTAGAGTCCCTCACCGCAGAACCCTCAACGATCGCGCTCGTGCCGCTCTTCCTGGTCGCGTTGCTGGTGATCCGTGGAATGGCAGCCCAACTGTCGGTAGTGAAGGGTGCGGGCATGCGGGAGCGGACCACGGTGGGGCTGATGGCCGCAACGGGCCTTCCGATCATCGTGGCCGTCACCGCGATCGGTGTGGATGAGAAAATACTGGCTCCCGCGATCGCATCCGCATTGGTCGGTGCCGGGATGCTGTCAGTGCTGATCTACCCGCTCATCGCGATGACGTTGCGCGGCGAGCGCGAGCGACTGGATGCCGTCGAGCGAGACGTGCCGCAGGGAGAGCTATGACCACAACATCCGAACTGCTGGTCGCGGCGAGAACTGCGCTGGTGGGTGTGCCGCAGGAAGGCCTCGGCGAGGAGCGTTCCTCACGCTGGCGCGGCGAGCGGATTGTGCAGGTGGGGGAGGCGTGGCATGTCGGAGTGTTGTTGCTCAGCGAAGACCGCGTGCTCGCCACGGGCGAGATACTGCGGGCCGCAGACCCCGGTCGCCGTGGGTACACAGCGGAGTCAGCGCGGGCGCGAGCTGCGCGTCGCCAGATGGCGTTGCGCGGCGGCTTCGGCGAAGGAGAAGTCGCACACGTCGGCTGGTCGGTCATTGACGTCGAGACAGTGGATGCCGGTGGCTCCTCGGGTCCGCTAGCGATGATCGACGCCGTACCCTCGGTGCGATGGTCGAGCGCCGGTGCGTACATGCCGCTGGCCGCATATCTGGATGAGCGCATCCCGCTGATGCGCGAGAGCGCCGGTTTCTAAGCGCCTTCAGGCGAAGTGTGCGGCGAACCGGCGCAAGAGATTTGCGCCGTTGACGCTGTCGGCAGCGAGCACCTCGGCTTCGACACGTTCGAAGGCTTCCGCATCGAAGTAGCCGTTGTTCCGGTAGAACGTCATGCGGTCGGCGAAGTCACGCGGACTCGGCTCGGGGTGAAACTGCGTCGCGTACAGGTGCGTGCCCACGCGGTATGCCTGCACAGGGCACGCGTCATTGGTCGCCAGGAGTGTTGCGTCCGCGGGCGCAGCCGATGCACTCTCTTTGTGCGCCGTGAACACCTTCAGCGCCGGCGCGCTCGGTCCGAAGATCGGGTCGGATGCCGCGGCATCCGTCGTCCTGATCTCAGTTGCACTCGTCGACTCCGGATGCTCAAGAGTGAGCGTGCCGCCCAGCATCCGCGTCACGACTCCGATACCGAAACAGGTGAAGAACGCGGCCGTCTCATCCTCGAGTGCGCGCGCCGCGATGCGCTCGAGGTCTGCCTCAACCCGCAGTTGCAGCGGTGTCTTTTCGGCATCCGTCACGTTGAACGGCGAACCGCCGATGACGAAGCCACGGTGACGCGCAAGCACGTCGTCGGTGAGGGGAGTCGCGACGAGGTCGAGCTGATCCAGCTCGTCTACCCCGAGCCCGCGCAGGAAAGACACATGCTCGGCCTCCGCCGCGCCCTTCTCCGGCCGCACGCAGACGTACAGAAGTGACGCCATCAGTCTGTTCCCATCACGCCGACGCCGTACTTGTGCAGCTGCTCGTATGCCTCGGCGAAGGTCTCGGGAACCGGTGCGTCTGGATTGCCGAATCGCGCCTGAAGCAGGCCCATGAGACCGCGGGCTGGCGGGCTGAGCGGCTTGTTCTGATGTGTGTGCGCGGGGTGCGGTGGGTTCTCTTGCGGGTTTTGGGCACCCACTGCGGCGTAATCTCCGGCCAGTCATCAGGGTGCCGAGGCTGCTCGAGGTTCACGATGGAAGACAAGTCGTTCGCGCCGGCATCGCGGTGGGTGAGCGGCTTGAGCCCGTGCAGTTCGCACAGCGTCTTGATGACCGAGCCGTGGTGCATTTCGTCATTGATGACGGTGCCGCGACGCGTGTACGCAGAAACAGCGATGGCCGGGACGCGGCATCCCAGGCGATCAAAGGCGAATCCCATTTCGCCCTTCTCGCCTTTATGGGGAGGGACAGCAGCGGGTGGGGCTGAGTGATCATACGTGCCCCCGTGCTCGTCGAAGGTGATCAGCAGCATCGTGTTGATGGCGTTCGAACCCTCGGAAGAATGAGAGTCCTTGATCGCCGAATAGATGCTGTGAATCAGTGCCTCACCCGCGCGCACATCGCTGAGGGCGCTGTCGATGACGTCGACGCCGTCGACAGCATCCTCACGCAGCACGCCGAACGGTGGGTGGAAGTCATTGTGGTTGAACGTCATGCGCGGCTCGATGAACGCGTAGGCGGGCAGGTCCCCATTCTTCACATCCTTGAAGAACTGATCCATCGTGGCGAAGTGGTCGGTCTTCCAGTACTTCTCCAGAACCGGAGCGTGCAGGAATCCGGTGTACGAGACCAGCTGGATCTCGTCGTAGTAGACCTTCCAGCTGAGACCTGCCTCTTCGAGACGATTGAAAATCGTCGGGGCCTCTGGTGCGTCAATCCACTTCTCATATCCGCCGTCGTGCTTGTTCGTGACGAACCCATGCGACGTCGAGGCGTGGAAGAACGATCGGTTGCAAAACGTTTGCGAGGGGACAGCGCTGAACCAGTGGTCGAAAACAGCGAACTCCTGCGCCAGGGTCGATAACACCGGCAGCATCTGAGGCGAGAAGCCACCCATGATGTGCTCAAGTTGATCGGTGGCCGGCGCCTCACCCTTTTTCAACCGCCGGTAGTTGATGAAGTAGTCCTGAACGAACCCGCCATTGGTAGGCGTCACGCCGGGTGCCGGAGCGTTGTACGGCGCTGTCATATGCTCGACCCAGAGATGTTCGTTTCCGGCAGGGGAGACGGCTTCGAACAGCTGAGTGTTGACGTGCGGGAACTCCTCACCGGGATCGGGATTCGGTAAGCCCATCACATGATCGGTGGGTCCGTCATAGACGTGCGCGGGGATAACCGTGCCGTCCGGTGCGACGTTCGAGTAGTCGCCGAACGCGATCCCGTCAAAGGTCTGACCTTCCGGAAGCGTGTCCGGCGTGTAGAGGTGGCCGAGAAGGTTGTCGAAGGAGCGGTTCTCGCCCATGACCACGACGATGTGATCGAAGCCGGGCTTCGAACGGGGTTGGAGCGTGTCGAATTCGTCGTCGCCTGCAGCGAACCCCGACCGGTATCCCGCCGTGGCGCCGATTGCTGCGCCCGCGGCTCCGCCAGCTGCCGCGCCCACAACAGCTGCTCCGCCGAGCTTGAAGAACTGCGACGTGAGGCGTTCTTGGGGGCGTCGGGTTCAGTGGTCATGCCGTTAATCTATCGTCGCTTGACGCGGTGGGTCGGGAATAGCATCTGGCGCTGTGCGTTGAACTTGAGCGAAGTGCACTCAACTTTCCCAGGAGGATTTAGTGGCTAACGATTTTAACGACACCGGCGCAGGCTCGTTCGACGATTTCCTCGCGCGGTATCTCGCAGGTGAGCAGGCCAGGCAGACCCGATCGATTGACCTCAGTCGGTTCCTCACGGCGCGCACCCAGAGGATTCTGCAACGTTCTGGACGCTTTGCGCTCGAACGTGGCCAGACCGAACTGGATGCCTTGCACGTACTGCGCGTAATCGTTGAGGATGACGCAGTCGTGCAGGCTATCGAGCGCATCGGCGTAAACCCAAAACAGATCATTGACGCCGTGGAAGCCCGATTGCCACTGCCAGGAGACGCGGCAGAGACGGGTGCCGCTACGATCACGCCAAGCGCGAGCCGTGCGCTCTTCCATGCGTATCAAGTCGCCCGTTCCGCCGGTGGCACGTACATCGAACCTGAACACCTCTTCTTCGCTCTCGTTCTCGGTCAGGACGTGCCAGCAGGTCAAGTCCTCGCCCGCGCTGGAGTGACCGCTGAGGCGCTCACTCAGGGCGCTCGCGAGCAGGTCGCTGCTCCCGTCGGCGGCGAAGGCGCAGAGCCGTCGGCCACGGCATCCGATTCGATGCTCAACAAATACGGCATTGACCTGACGGCCCGCGCCCGCGCTGGCGAACTGGACCCGGTGATCGGCCGCAGCGACGAGATTGAGCAGACCATCGAGATCCTCAGCCGCCGCACGAAGAACAACCCCGTGCTGATCGGCGAAGCAGGCGTCGGCAAGACCGCGATCGTCGACGGAATCGCCCAGGCGATCGTCAACGGCACTGTCCCGGCTCAGCTGAAAGGCCGCCGCATCATCTCGCTAGACCTGCCAGGCATGCTCGCTGGCACCCGCTACCGGGGTGACTTCGAAGAGCGACTCACCAAGACCATGGATGAGATCGCCGCGCACAAGGACGAGGTGATCGTCTTCATCGACGAGGTGCACACGGTCGTGGGCGCAGGTGGCGCTGGTGACGGCGGCATGGACGCAGGAAATATTTTGAAGCCCCGCCTCGCGCGCGGCGACCTGCACATGGTGGGTGCGACGACGTTGAAGGAGTATCGCAAGATCGAAAAGGATCCCGCTCTGGAGCGCCGCTTCCAGCCGGTGAAGATCGACGAGCCTTCGATCGAGGATGCCGTCCGCATTCTTGAGGGGCTGAAAGGCGCGTACGAGCAGCACCACGCTGTGACTTATACGGATGCCGCGCTGCGGGCGGCCGTCACGATGAGCGCCCGCTACCTGCCCGATCGCGTGCTGCCAGATAAGGCGATCGACCTGATCGATCAGGCCGGTGCCCGCCTGCGGCTGAAGCTCGGTCGTCCTGCGGACGCGTCCGACCTGATGGCTGAGCTGGCCGGTCTTGAGGCGCAGAAGAACGCGGCCGTCTCCGCGGAGAAGTACGAAGAAGCATCACGATTGCGCGACCAGATCGTCAAGACGCAGTCGCGGATCGACGACGTGACGGCCGGGCGCACCGAGAGCGCAGACACCGTTGTGGATGAACGCGAGATCGCCGCGGTGATCGCGCGGGCTACCGGCATCCCGGCCAGTCGGCTCACCGAGGGCGAGCGCGAGCGCCTCGCAGACCTCGAGAGCGACCTGCACGCGCGCGTGATCGGACAGAATGACGCCGTGACCGCTGTCGCACGCGCCGTACGACGCAGCCGTACCGGCATGGGCGACGCACGTCGACCTGTCGGATCGTTCCTCTTTCTCGGCCCCACCGGAGTCGGAAAGACCGAATTGGCGAAGGCCCTGGCCGACCGCCTCTTCGACGACGAGAACGCCGTGATCCGCTTCGACATGAGCGAGTTCGGCGAACGGCACACGGTATCGCGTCTCGTCGGAGCCCCTCCCGGATACGTCGGATACGACGAAGCCGGGCAGCTCACCGAGCGAGTGCGCCGCAATCCGTACTCAATCGTGCTGTTCGACGAGATCGAGAAGGCACACCCCGACGTGTTCAACCTGCTGCTGCAGGTGCTCGATGATGGGCGCCTCACAGATGGTCAGGGGCGGACGGTCGACTTCCGCAACACGGTGATCGTGATGACCTCAAACATCGGGTCCGAGTTCCTCGCTTCGCGCTCCGGAGCGCTCGGCTTCGTCTCCTCGCAGGATGCCTCAGCAAACGGCTTCGCCTCGATGAAGGACCTCCGGGATCGGGTGATGGGGAAACTCCGTGAGGCCATGCGGCCGGAGTTCCTGAACCGCATCGATGAGATCGTGCTGTTCCAGAAGCTGAGCCGCGAGGAGATCGCTCGGATCGTGCGGTTGATGCTGGGGGCGACTTCAGCGCGACTCACGGATCGCGATATTGCGCTCGACGTGACGGACGCTGCGGTGGCCTGGCTCGGCGAGCACGGCTACGAGCCGGAGTACGGGGCGCGGCCGTTGCGTCGGCTGATCCAGCGCGAGGTCGATGACCGCATCGCGGATCTGCTGGTCTCAGGGGCGCTCGCCGACGGCGGGACTGTTCGCTTGGATGCCGGGGACGACGGGCTCGTGGTTGAGGCTGCAGTGCTGGTTGCCTGAGGGGCGCGGGCGCTACCGCGAGGAGTTCGCGGTGCGCCCACGCACGATGCCCACGAAAGTGTCGATGTCTTCGTTCGTACGTTCGCGGGACCACGCGAGCGCGACGGTAGAGCTAGGACCTGCGAGCAGCGGGCGATAGTCGACGTCCTTGCGCTGGTGCAGCCGGGCGAGCGACATCGGCACTACGACGATTCCCACTCCCGTGGCAACTGTGGCGATAGCATCCGCCGTCGTGTCTATCGGGGGAAAGCTCGGGGTGACGGTCGGCAGATCTAGGGGACCGAGCACATCGTCGAGTGGGGTGATCAGCACCTCGCCGACCAGATCATCTGCCGTCAGGCGATCGACGGACATTAAGTGCGACTCGGCGGATGCCACGACCACCGGTACTTCGTCGTAGAGCGGGATGAGATGCAGACTCTCATCGAGGAGGGGAAGTCGCACGAGTGCGGCGTCTAGGTCGTCGATGGCTGCTCGCTGTGTTGCCTTCTCAATCGGCACAAGCTCGAGCGTGACGTGCGGCATCCGCTGTTTCCACGTATCGATCCACTTGCCCGGAGTTGCTCCGGGAACCGCGCCGAGGCGGAACGCATGAGGTTCAGGTGCTGACTCCGGACGCTGCTGAGGAGTCTTCTCCGGCTTCTTCGCCGGTTGTTTCGTCGTCTTGACGCTCTGTCGCTTTGTCGAACGCGCAGGCCCGCCCAGCGCTGCGCGTTGTCGGGATCTGCCGGAGTGTGCCATTGCTTCAGGGTACTCGTGTGGCGAGCTCCGCCACGCGAACTGGGAGTTCATCACCCATTCACGGTCTCGACACGCCTCGCTCCAATGCGGTCTTCCCGTCGCCGCTTGAATCCTCAACGTCGGCTGTCCCGCCGATCAATTCTCCCTGCACCCGTACCTTCGAAAGGTTTCCTCATGCAGTCCACTGTGAAGCGCGGTCTCGCGATCGCCGCCGGTCTCACTCTCGCCTTCGGCCTCGCCGCCTGTGCGGCATCGCCCGCTGACTCCGCCACCGGCGGAGAGAACACAGACGGCACGTTCGCCTCCGGCAACTCCGACACGCTCGTTTTCGCCGTCCTCCCCGACCACGAGGGCGCCGACCAGGATGCCCAGCCCATCGCGGACTGGATCGCAGAGATCACCGGCAAGAAGGTCGAGCTCTTCCAGGCGACCGACTACACCGCTGTTGTGCAGGGTCTTGCCGCGGACCAGATCGACATCGCTCAGATCTCGGCATTCACCTACTACCAGTCGCAAAATGCCGGCGCGGACATCGTGCCGATCGGTGCGCAGATCACCAAGGAAGGTGCCGAGCCCGGCTACTTCTCGGTCGCAGTGAAGAACCCGGCAGCTACCGATGTGAAGTCGCTTGCCGACTTCGCTGACCAGCCGGTCTGCTTCGTCAACCCGACGTCGACCTCGGGCTTCGCGGTTCCGATGGGCGGTCTCTTGGAGGCCGGTGTCACCGTCGCCGCGGACAACCGCCTCTTCGGCGAGGAGCATGACCTCAACGCCAAGAAGGTCGCCGAGGGCACGGACTGCCAGGTGGGCTTCGCGCAGGACATCGACGCTGACCCGCTGATCGAGTCTGGCGAGCTCGTCGAGGTCACGCGTGTGCAGGTTCCGGCCGCTCCCATCGTGATGCAGGCCGGCCTGCCGCAGGATGTGCAGGACCAGCTGGTTGCCGCTCTCGCTGACAGCACGCAGTCCGACCTCACCGACGCTGGCGTTGAGCTCAACGAGTTCCTGACGGATGGCTGGTTCGGCTTCGGTGCCGTCGATGACAAGTACTACGACCTCATCCGCACCCTGTGCACCGAGATCGCCGACGAGGTCGAGGCCTGCCGGGCCTGACCCCGCTCGCCGACGCACACTCAACCCAGGAGAACTGGCATGACGAACAGCGACATCCCCGCCGTCCAGATCACAGATCTGGGAAAGACGTACCCGGGAGCCGCGCACGCAGCTCTTTCGGGGGTGTCGCTGTCCGTCAATCCTGGCGAGATCGTCGTCTTGCTCGGCCTTTCCGGCTCGGGCAAGTCGACGCTCCTCCGCCACGTCAACGGACTGGAAACGCCGACCGAGGGCTCGATCGTCTCGCTCGGACAGGAAGTTCCGCAGCTGCGCGGTCGCGAGCTTCGCACCCTTCGCGGACGCGTGGGATTCATCTTCCAGCAGTTCGAACTCGTGGGCGCTCTCACGGTGCTGGAGAACGTGCTGACTGGTGGGCTGAACACTCTTCGCGGACCGCGCGTCGGCATCCTGACTTATCCCCGCGCTCTGCGCGAAAAGGCCCTCGGACACCTCGACCGCGTCGGGCTGCTCGAGTTCGCGTACCAGCGCGCCGATAACCTTTCCGGCGGTCAGCAGCAGCGCGTCGCCATCGCCCGCGCGCTCATGCAGGATCCTGAGATCCTGCTGGCCGACGAGCCCGTCGCCTCTCTCGACCCGGAGTCGAGCAGCCAGGTCATGTCGCTCATCCGCGAGATCGCGGCAGAGCGCTCGTTGACTGTGATCTGCTCGCTTCACCAGGTCGATCTCGCTCTCAGCTGGGGCGATCGCATCGTCGGACTACGCGCCGGCAAGGTCGTGCTCGACACCCACACCGAATCTCTGTCGCGCGAAGAGGTCATGGAGATCTACGGGCGCGTTGCCACCACGACCGGCGAGATCGACGCGCTGGAAACAGAACTCGCCGAAGCACGCGAGCAGGTACGCAGCGAAGAGGCGCGTCGCGCCGCCGCACGTGGACACTTCGCTGAGGACATGGCAAACGAGGAACCCGCATGACCACGTTTGCCGAGCGCCCTTCGCTTGCCGAGCGCATCGCTCTGGCACCTCGACCTGCTCCACGACTATCGACCGTCGTCTCCCACGGAACGATCATCGCAATTCTCGGTCTCGGCGTCTGGTCATTCATCGGCCTCGACTACAGCCTGAAGAGCTTAGACACTACTGGCGGCAATATCGCTCGTTTCCTTGGGATGGCCACCCCCATGCAGTGGCCGGGCTGGGAGGTCACCGCCGAGGTTCAGGCCGGTGGCACAAAGGCATTCGTGACCACCTGGGTCGGATTCGAGCCGATCTGGCAGATGCTCGTCACCATCGCGATCACCCTTGCTCTCGTGATCGCCGGAACCGCGCTCGCCGCAGTGCTGTCGATCCCGGTAGCCTACGGGGCGGCCGCGAACACGACACCGCACGTGGCCGTGCTGGCGATCTGCCGCGGCATCGGGGTTGTGGCGCGGGCGATTCCCGACGTCGTCTTCGTCGTCATCCTCGCGTTCCTGTGGTTCAACTCGGGCACGCTCCCCGCAATCGTCGCCATTGGCCTCCATTCGGTCGGCATGATCTCGAAGATGTTCGCCGACGCGATCGAACAGATCGATGAAGGCCCGCGACTCGCCATCCGCTCTGCGGGTGGGTCGAAGTCTCAGGAATTCTGGTCCGGCGTCGTCCCACAGGTTCTTCCCGCATGGGTAGCGGTCACGCTGCACCGCGCAGACATCAACCTGCGCTCGACGGTGATCCTCGGTGTGGTCGGTGTCATCGGCATCGGCTACGAACTCGATGGCGCGCTGCACGGCGGCGCCGCCGGCATGCGCGGGTGATCCCGCTCGTTGTGATCATCATCGTGCTGTGTGTGGTGTTCGAGATTGTTTCTTCTCTGGTGCGCACGCGTTTGCTGAATGTGCGTCCCACCGGCAAGGGATTCGGCGACTCGGTTGCGCGCGCAGTCGCGCGCAAAAGCGCCGATGCGCCGGCCAGCACGAACACGGCGGCGATCAAGACACAGAACCGCAACACGCGGATCGAAGCCGCCATGCACCGGCCGTGGGACCGCAACCGCATCAGCAACTCGCTGTGGGTGTGGCTGGGCATCATCCTCGTCATCTGGGCATTCGCTTACGCCGCACCCGACCTGTCGAAGACTCTCACCCCCGCGTGGAACGAGATCGTCGATCCTGAGCGGGATCGCGCGATCTGGCCACCGCATTTCGGCAGCAGGGACTGGTCGGTGGTGCTCGCCGCGGTCATCACGACGATTCAGATCGCCTTTGCCGCCACTCTCATGGCAACGATCATCTCGGCCGTCGTTGGTCCGCTATCTGCGCGCAATGTTGCCCCGAACAGTGGGGTGCGCAACCTGTTCCGCGGCATCGCGCTCGTCATCCGCGCGATCCCCGACCTCGTCGTTG
Source organism: Microbacterium sp. CH12i (assembly GCF_000685355.1). Lineage (GTDB taxonomy): Bacteria > Actinomycetota > Actinomycetes > Actinomycetales > Microbacteriaceae > Microbacterium. Next base: position 116,630 of record NZ_JHET01000001.1, read on the forward strand.
CGATTCTGTTCATCATCGCGGCGGGCATCGGACCACAGGCGGGTGCGCTCGCGCTCGGCATCGGCGGCGTCGGGCTGCTCGCGAAGCTGATCGGTGACTCGATGGAAGAGGTGCCCAACGGGCCCGAGCGCGCCCTCGTCGCCGCGGGCGGCACGCGTGCACAGGTGTTCTTCTCCTCGACCGTGCCGATGTCTGTGCCCGCGCTCGTCAGCCACTTGATGTATCTGCTTGAGCAGAACATTCGATCGGCGACGCTGCTTGGCATCGTCGGTGCCGGTGGTATCGGCTTCCTGCTGCTGAACGCACTGCAGGGGCGCCACTTCGACGAGGTGCTCGCCTATGTGCTCGTGATCATCGGAATGGTCGTGATCGTCGAGAGCGCGTCGATTCTGATCCGCCGAGCGCTGAAGTAACGATGTGAAGCGAGACGCGCGCCTTGGGGGGAGATGCGCGCCTCGCGGTGGGGGCTCAGGCCGCGAGCCAGAGCCCTCTGCGGTCGGTGGCGATCCTGAGGCCTGCGGCGACGATCTCGTCGTCGCCGATGCGTGCGCCGCGTGCGATGCGTGCACCTGCGCCGATCTCGGTGCGGACGCCGATGTGCGCGCCGTCACCGACGGCGGCACCCTGGCCGATGTGCGCGTGTGCGTCGATGTAGGCGTTCTCGCCGATCACGGCGTCGGGTTCGACCCACGCGCCGCGGATCACTCGTGCTCCCGCGCCGACGCGCGCTCCTGGTTCGACATAGGCACCGGCTTCGATAACAGCCTTCGGGTGCACCTTCGCGCCGTGCGCGATGAGTCCACGACCGTTGACGTGCTTGCGGTAACGCAACGTCGAGCCCTGGTCGTCTTCGATGTCGATGTAGTTCTTTCCCACGATTCCTCCCGTGTCCGGAGACTCCCGGATATATCAACAACCAGGGGAGAGCGTGTTTCATTCCCGAATTGGGATGTCCGGTCGCTGAGCAGGCCGAACGATCACCGTTGACACGACGGACACCAGAAGGTGACGCGTTCACGAGTGGGATCTGAACCCTGTTCTCCGCGTCGGATAGGGCTGCCGCATCGCCGGCAGGGTTTGTTCGTACGGCCGTATACCCAGGTGTTCTGACCCCGGCGCGCGACACCGGTGAAGGTACGATTCGACCGGTCGCGGTTGGCGCGAATGGTGCGCACACCGAGACCTAGTAGCGCATCGACGTCGACATCTGCGACGGGAGTTGTCGGCAGAATGCCGCGCAGGAAGAGGAGCTCTGCCGCGTATTCGTTGCCGAATCCCGCGACGTTCTGCTGATCGAGAAGAGCGACATGGATGCTGCGCTGATCACCGTGCAGGCGGCGAGCTGCCTCGGCGGCATCCCAGTTGTCGGAGAGCGGGTCGGGGCCAAGATGTGCCAGTAGCTGGTCTTCTTCGCTGGTCGGGACGAGTTCGACCTCGGCGATGTCGATGCCGATGGCGTCTCGTTCGGCGGTACCGACGATCGCGCGCACCTTGAATGCCGGATGTCGCCATTTCTCGCCGGGACGGTAGAGGTGCCACGCGCCGTCCATGCGCAGATGCGAATGAAGTGTTGTTTCGCCGATGCGCATCAGTAGATGTTTGCCGCGCGCTGACACGCTGTGCACCTGTTGGCCGGTCAGATCGGCAGTCGCGAATGCCGGCACGCGCAGGTCGAAACGCGTGACTTCTGCGCCAGCCAACCCCTGGTGCAGGCGTCGGGCGGTACGAAAGACGGTGTCGCCTTCAGGCATGACGTGGCGGGGGAGGTGGAGGTGGAGGCTGCATTCCTTGCGGGACGACAGAGATCCCGGCTCGTTCGCTCAGCGCGCGGGCAAGGATCGTGGACCCTGCGACCGCCGCCGGCATGGCGATGATCGCGCCGAACGGCACGAGGAAGCACAGCTGTGTCGCGACGCCGAAGCCGATAACGCGTGCCCGACCGGAACGCAGAAGCTGCGATCGCGCGGATGTCGTGAACCCGCGGGCGTCGAACGCGCGGCCGGTCAGTTCTCGCGCGACGAGACGGCCAGACAGGAACACGCCTGTAACGGTCGCGAGAACCCCGCCAACGACCGGGATGAAGCCGATCGCAAGAGTGAGAAGCGCGACGAGGATACCGAGCAGCACCAGTCGAATACCCTCACCGATGGTCGTCCAGAGACCTGTGTCGCCGGTGGGCTCCGATCCACCCAGCGAGCGCTCAACGCCGCGCCAGATGCGCTGATAGAACGGGTCACCGATTGTCAGCGTGAGGGCGGTGAACACGGCACCCGCAAGCGCAAGGGCAGCGATGAGGATCACGATGCCGAGACCGACCCGCAATAGGTCCTTCCACGGAGTAACCCAGCCGTCAGCGAACGGGGTAATCCAGTCAGTGAGCTGGCCGAGCGTGAGGGCCAGTGGCACGAGAGCCGCAGCGAGGACCACGAATGCGATCACGGCTGGCAAGAGACCAAGTGCCAGCAACTTCGGGTGGGTGCGCCACATACCAAAACCTCGCCCGAGAGTTCGGACGCCAGTGAAGAATTCCCTCATGCTGTCAGTCAACCAGGTGCGATCGCGTACCTGTCATAACGCCTTGCGCAGGGTGAAGCCGCGCGGGGTCGGCACGAAGCCGGCTTCTTGCAACGCGGTGGCAAATGTTGTGCCATAGATCGGTTCGCCATTGATCTTCTCGACGGTGAGCGTGTCGAGGCGGCGCGTGCGGGCGGTGGAGACGAGATCGGATGACGCCGCACGCAGCGCTTCCGGATCATCATCGAAGGCGAGCACTGTGCGCCCACCGCGCTCAAGGTAGAGCACGAGGGCACCATCGACGAGGACGACCAGCCCACCCGCCTTGCGGCCCGGGCGGTGCGAAACTCCGTCTCGACGCGGCCATCCGAGGGCTGCGCCGTAAGGGTTCGCGGGATCTGTGGCGGCGAGGGTGATCGTGCGCAGCGGTGCGGGGTCGGCGACATTGGCGAAGGTTCGCAGGCGATCGACCGTGGCGGATGCTGCGAATTGGGCAGCTCCGAGCTCCTCGATCACGTATCCGCGGCGGCAGTGCCCCGCCTCTTCGAACCCGGCCAGGACGCGGTACATCTGGGCGAATCCTCCTGGTACACCTTCGGCCTGCACTGCGCCTCGGGTGACGACGCCGCAACGGTCGAGCAGCAGCCCCGCGGTGACGGTTGCTCGGCGCGCGGCATCCGCGGTAGTGATCGCTGAGCCTGTCCCCGGTCTGTTTCCTGAGCCTGTCGAAGCGTGCGGAAGCGCCGACCAGCGCCCACCGGTGACAGTCGGACGAGTCGGCTGCCCGGTGAATGAGACGCCACGGAAAGTGCGGGTGCGTGGTGCTCGTCGCACCGACTTATGCGCCTGCGATCCACCCGCGAGCAACTGTCGAACCGGTGCGAACGTGTCGTTGGTGACGCGACCTGCCCAGGTGAGGTTCCACAGCGCTTCGAGAACCGACTGCTCGTTCTCGGCGCCGCTCATCTCTTTCAGTTGTGCGGCAAAGTAGGCGCCCCCCGCGCCGAGAGAACTCAGTAGCCGCGCCTCGAGCGAATCCGGGGCGAGGTCGTCTTCAACCTCGGGCAACGTAAACGGGGCAAGCTCTGCCGGATGCAGTGAGACCCAGCCGTCACGCCCGGGGAGGGTACCGTGACCGGACCAGATCACCTCTCCGCTCGCGGTGAGTTCGTCGAGAAGCGCGGGGGAGTAATCGCGGACGCGGGACGGAAGAATGAGCGACTCCCACGCGCTCGCTGGAATCGGCACACCGGCCAGCTGCTCGATGACCGAGAGCACCCCGTCGAGCCCTTCGAGAGGGCGAGTCAGGTGCTGCCAATCGGGAAGGAACCGTGCATACGCCTCGGGTGCGACCGGCTCGACGCTGCCACGAATCGCGGCGAGTGACCGCATGCGTAGCCGCCGCAGCACCTCCGTGTCGCACCATTCGTTCTCGGTGCCGTTAGCGCCGGATGCATCCGGCAGGAAGATCCCGCTGGTCACTCGTCCGGCATGCGCCAGTCGTTGCAAGGTGTGTCGGGCGACTGCGGCTCCGATGCCGAACCTGGTGGCCACAGCGTCCGTCGTGAACGGCCCGTGCGTGCGCGCGAAGCGAGCAACGAGGTCGCCGAGTGGATCGGCCATCGGCTCGAGGAATGCGACCGGAACCCCGGTCGGAAGCGCCACACCGAGCGCATCGCGCAGGCGTCCCGCATCTTCGATCGCGGCGACCCGCGCGGTACCGCCGATAGTCACAGGGATCGCGCGGCGCGCGGTGATCAGGGCGCTGAGGTGGGCTTTGGCGTCTTCGATCAGTGAGCCCGTAGACGCGTCGGGCGTCGAAGCATCCAACCGCAAGACGATTTCGTCGGCGTCAAGCGGACCCAGCATTCGCAAGAGGTCTGCGACACCCTCCAGCCCGCGCACGTGCCGTTCGGGGTCGAGGCGTTGCGCCTCGCGTTCGAACTGGGCGAGCACGTCTGGGTCGAGCAGTTCCCGCAGTTCAATCGTGCCAAGTAGCTCCCCGAGCAGCGCGGGATCGACCGAGAGCGCGGCCGCTCGTCGTTCGGCCAGCGGCGAATCGCCCTCGTACATGAACGCGCCGACATATCCGAACAGCAGATCCCTGGCGTACGGCGATGGCTGAGCAGGTTCGGTCTCGACGAGGCGGACCTTACGTTCGGCGATGGCGGTGGTGAGTCGGCGCAGCGACGGCAGGTCATAGACGTCTTGCAGGACCTCCCGAAGTGTCTCGAGGATCACTGGGAAGGTCGGGTGGCGCCTCGCTACCTCGAGCAGCTGCGCCGAGCGCTGTCGCTGCTGCCAGAGCGGGGTGCGCTTGTTCGGGTTCATCCGCGGCATCAGCAGCGCGCGGGCGGCGCACTCGCGGAAGCGCGAGGCGAACAGCGCTGACCCTCCAACTTCTTCCGTGACGACGTGTTCCATCTCGTCGGCATCGAAGACGAACAGCTCGGCTCCTGGCGGCTCGGCGTCAGCATCCGGGACTCGCACGATGATGCCGTCGTCACTCGCGACAGCCGAACCATCGACGCCGAGGCGCTCCCTGATGCGTGCGTTGATCGCCAGCGTCCAGGGCGCGTGCACTTTCATGCCGTATGGGGAATGCAGGATGACGCGCCAGTCGCCGACCTCGTCGCGACCGCGCTCGACGGTCAGCGTGCGGTCAGTGGGGAGCGTGCCGGTCGCCTCGCGCTGCTCCTTCAGATGCGCGATCAGATTCGCGCGCGCCTGCTCGTCGAGCCCGGCCTCGATAAGGCGTTGTGCTGCCTTTTCGGGTGTCGCAGCATCGACCTCGCGGGAGAACTTGCCTAGCGCTTCGCCAAGCTCGTAGGGGCGTCCGATGCCGTCGCCGTGCCAGAACGGCACCTTGCCGGGCTGGCCATAGGCCGGAAGCACGTTGACTCGATCATGGGTGATCTCGGCGATGCGCCAGCTCGTCGTCCCGAGAGTGAAGACGTCGCCGACGCGGGATTCGTAGACCATCTCCTCGTCGAGCTCACCGACGCGCCGCCCTGCTCCTTCGCCGGCAACGAAGACGCCAAAGAGGCCTCGATCGGGGATCGTCCCGCCGCTCGTGACCGCGATTCGCTGTGCCCCTGGACGGCCGGTGAGGGTACCGGCATCCCGATCCCAGACCAGCCGGGGCCGGAGCTCGGCGAACTCGTCAGAGGGGAAACGTCCCGCGAGGAGGTCGAGCGTCGCCTCGTATGCCGAGCGTGGCAATGACTGGAAAGGCGCGCTGCGCCGCACGGTCTCGAACCACTCCTCGACGCTAATTGACCCGAGAGCGCAGGCGGCCACCGTCTGCTGGGCGAGGATGTCAAGCGGATTACGCGGCACCTGAATCGCCTCGATTTTGCCCGCCAGCATCCGCTCGGTGACGATCGCGGTGTGCAAGACATCGCCACGATGCTTCGGGAAGAGGGCTGCGCGACTGATCTCGCCGACCTGATGCCCCGCGCGTCCGACGCGCTGCAGACCGGATGCTGCGGAGGGCGGAGCTTCGACCTGGATCACGAGATCGACCGCACCCATGTCGATGCCGAGTTCAAGACTGCTGGTTGCGACAACGCAACGCAGGATGCCGGACTTCAGGTCTTCTTCAACCAGGGCACGCTGCTCTTTAGAGACCGAGCCGTGATGGGCCTTGGCGAGCACAGGGTCGCGCCCGCCGTTGATCCGGCCTGCGCCATCATCTGCGCCGGAGGACCCGTGGGCGGCGGGAGTGAAGCGCCGGTCCGCTCGGCGTAGATCTCGTTGAGGCGTCCTGTCAGGCGCTCGGCCAGACGGCGGGAGTTTGCGAAGACGATCGTCGAGTTGTTCTGCAGGATTCGATCGACGATGGCTTCTTCAACGTGCGGCCACACCGATCCGGTCACTTCGGTGTACTCGGCATCGTCGGCTTCGCCGGAAACGCCGGGTGGCGGCGGGGGATTGGTCATGTCGTCCATCGGCACGACGACGCTCAGCTCGACGTCTTCGATGCACGTGGCGCGACGATATCGACGGGCGCTGCGCCACCGAGGAAGCGTGCGACCTCGTCGATCGGGCGGACCGTGGCGGACAATCCGATGCGCTGTGCCGGCCTTGCTGCGCCGGCCGCTCGGCGAAGCGTCTCTAGTCGCTCGAGGCTCACGGCAAGGTGCGCTCCGCGCTTGGTTGCGGCGACCGCGTGCACCTCATCGATGATGACCGTGTGCACGTTGCGCAGCGTCTCGCCGGCACGGCTGGTGAGCATCAGATAGAGCGACTCAGGGGTGGTGATCAGAATGTCTGGCGGGTCAGAGACCAGCTTGCGCCGATCGCTCGATGTCGTGTCGCCGGAGCGGACCCCCACGCTCACAGCCGGGGCTTCGGTGCCGAGGCGACGTGCAGCCTGCCCGATACCGACGAGCGGGGAGCGGAGGTTGCGCTCGACGTCGACGCCGAGTGCCTTCAAAGGCGAAATGTAGAGGATGCGGGTGCGCGCCGGGTCCTCGTTTTTTTGCGATCTCGGATGCCGCGGCATCGTCCGCTCGCGGAACACACTGTCGATCGCCCAGAGGAAGGCAGAGAGGGTCTTGCCCGAGCCGGTCGGCGCGACCACGAGTGCGTGCTTGCCGGCCGAGATCGCATCCCACGCGCCGACTTGCGCATTGGTGGGCGCGGCAAAGGCACCGCGGAACCAGTCTTGGGTCGCGGGCGTGAATCGCTCGAGCACATCGCTCATTGCTCCATCTTCGTACAGGCCGCTGACATCCGACTCTGGACTGTGCTGGTGCGTCAGGCCATGCTGGCCTCATGAGCGCACACACGACGAACTACCAGAGCACTTTCATCGATGTCTCGGAGGACTGTCGCGCTGAGCGCGGCGTCGAGCCGCCGATCGCGGAGAACCTCTCCATCGCGGCGTTGCACTATCGGCTGATCGCGGAGCGCCCCTACGAGATGACCTCGGACGACGTCATCTTCGAGACGCACGCGCTGCGAAAAGGAATCGACCCGAGCGACTCCGCAGCTCGCGCCGAGTTCTTCTCGAAGGGTCAGCCGTGTTTGCGGTCGTCGCCGCTGGGCAAGCGCTACGGCTGGGGGATTCACCACGATGCAGAGGGGCGAGTGGCCTTGGTTGCGCGGGGTTCTGAGGAGTACGCGGCTCTTGCCGCCGACCCTGAGGTCTCGCACACCAGGGCGATGCGCAGCAGCCGTCGCGCCTGATTTCGGTTCATACTCTTCCAGAATCCGTACTCTTCCAGAATCTGTCGAATCAGGTCAGATTCGGCAGATAACGCGTGCCGGGCGCCGGCTTTGGAGGAGTTATGAACGCAGAGACGCCGTGCGCCCGCTCGCGTAGCGTGGGGGCATGGCCGATGAACAGATGAGTGGCAACGAGATGCGTCAGCGCCTGAGCTGGGGCGGTGGCATCGCGATCGGCATGGGCATCGGCGTGGCGACGGGGTCTGCGCTGGACAACATGGGCGTAGGTATCGCTATCGGAATAGCGGTCGGACTGGTGTTCGCGATCGCGATCGGATCGATCGGACGGCGCCGCAAACCGCGCCACACTGTCGACGAAGCGACTGACGGGGCGACTGACGAGGCGACTGGCGAAGACCCCGACTCAGCCCTCTGAGGCGGCGAGCCACTTCTCCAAGAACACGCGCACGTCGACCAGCTCATCTTCGGAGATGCTGTGCGTGAGTCCGGGGTAAACGCGGCCGGTGAGTTCTGAGTGATCAGGCAGCCATTGAGAGGTGTGCTCGATCAATGGCGCCGGGATCACATCGTCGTTCGTGCCACGACCCCAGAACACGTGCGGGCGGGATTCGCGCAATGACTCGTCATTGGGTAGTTCGTCCGGCGAGGCGTAGCCGCTGAGGGCGACGACAGCGCCAAAACGAGACGGCTCCAAGCGCAGCGCCTGCAACGACACCGCGGCGCCCTGTGAGAACCCGAGCAGAGCGACCTTCGGAGCATCTCCGGCCGCGGCATCCAGCCAGTCGAGCAGCGACTGCGCCGCGAGAGTCACGGCATCCCCATGGCGGCCATCAGGCCCGTCAAGCGGATACCAAGAACGGCCGGGCATCGGCCAAGGGGGGCTGAGAGGCGCCGCCACCGATGCCACCGCGATGCCGTCGGGAAGATGCGGCACAAGGCCGAACAGATCGTTCTCGTCGGCCCCGTAGCCGTGGAGGAGGACAAGCAGCGGCCGGCCGGCGCGGTCTCCGGGAGTCCAGCGCGTGGCGTCGACATCGATCGTCAGGGAGTTGCTCACACCCCCATCCTGCCAGCGGACACAGACACTGGTAGAAATGAGACATGACGGTCCGCACGCCTGACCCCGACCCCGAGGATTCCGACAACGACCTCTCGCGGTTCAATGAAGCACCCTCCGACGCCAGCAACCCCGGCTGGCTGAGTGAGTTCGAACTTGCTGACGCCCGACGGCGGTTGCCGATGCTCTACGTCGAGGCCATCCCGTGCGCACCGACGGAGTAGGGCAAGTGACCGAGGTCGGCATGCTGCTGCGGTCGACACCGATGGGTGAAATGACCCGCACAATCGTTTCGGGGCGTGTGCGGTTCGGCGAAACCGTGCGCGATGCGCTGTTCCGACACGTCGAGAACGACCTGGGACCGATGGCCTTCCCGCTGCTCCCGCCGCAGCCCACACCGTTCACTGTCGCCGAATACTTCCCGATGCCGGGGCTCAGCGCATTCCACGACGAGCGGCAGCACGCTGTCTCGCTCGCGTTCGTCGTGCCAGTCACCGGCACTTGCGAACCTCGTCAGGACGCGCTCGAGGTCACCTGGTTCGCGCCCGAGGCCGCGGCATCCGATGCGGTGGCTGCTGAAATGGAGGGTGGCCGAGGCACGCTCATCCGCCAGGCGCTCGCGAGTCTGGGGCTGCTTCGCTGAGCAGCCCGAGACCCGCGCGGCTTGTTACGTACGGCGGACCTTGTTACGCACAGCGGTGCTTTTCGGCAAATCCCTCCGCCGTGCGTCACACCCTCCGCAGCGCGTAACAGCCCAGCCCGAGATCAACCGGCGGTCACGCCGCCGTCTGCGACGAACTCAGATCCGGTCGCGAAGCTCGCATCGTCGCTGGCGACGAACGTGATGAGTGCTGCCATCTCCTCCGGCTTGCCGAGGCGTCCCATCGGGGTGCCCGCGATGAGCATGTTGCGATCGGTCTCACCGAGGATCGGGGTGTCGATGAATCCCGGATGCACCGAGTTGACGCGCACGCCTTCCTTGGCCCATCCGAGAGCGGTGGTCTTGGTGAGCAGACGCACAGCGCCCTTGGCAGCGTGGTACGCGGGGCTCACGCCTGAGCCGACGATGCCGTACATCGAGCTGATGTTGACGACCGAGCCGTTGCCGCTCTTCTTGAGCGCCTCGGCTGCCGCCTTCATGCCGAGGAAGACGCTGGTCTGCGTCACTGCGACGACCTTGTCCCACGTGGCGAGGGTGGTCACTTCGAGGGGTTCGGTGTCGCCGATGCCGGCGTTGTTGACGAGGATGTTGAGGCCGCCGAACTTCTCGACGGTGGTGGCGACGGCGTCGTTCCAGCCGCTCTCGTCGGTGACGTCGAGGTGCAGGAACAGGGCCTTGCCGCCGTTCTTCTCGATCTCAGCGACGACCTCTGCGCCGAGCTGATCCTGGACGTCAGCGACGACCACCGCTCCGCCTTCGGATGCGATTCGAAGTGAAGTTGCCTTACCGATTCCGCTTGCGCCACCTGTGACCAGTGCGACACGACCATCGAAACGAGCCATGATCTCCTCTTTCCTCTGAGACAGCGGCCTTCGACGGGGTGTCGTGGCCGCTTATTCAGTACAACGCAGGAGATTAGTTTGTATTCCAACGAATACAATTCGTCTACTGAGTCGTCAGGCGACCGAGTTCGGCGACGAACGCGTCGACGTCCGATTCCAGGGTGTCGAAGCTGCACATCCAGCGGACCTCGTTGCGCGCAGCATCCCAGTCATAAAAGCGGAATGACTCGCGCAGTTGATCCGCAACGCCATCCGGAAGCGCCGCGAAGACGCCGTTCGACTGGGTCTCTTGCGTAAACGAGACGCCGTTGATCGAGCCGTCGGCCAGCCCTGCTTCAACTCCGGCGCGCAGTCGTGCGGCCATCGCATTCGAGTGGCGAGCGTTACGCAACCAGAGGTCGCCTTCCAAAAGCGCGATCAGTTGCGCAGAGATGAAGCGCATCTTCGACGAGAGCTGCATGTTGTACTTGCGACCGTAAATGAGTCCGGTCGAAGCCTCAGCATTCAGCACGACGATCGCCTCACCGAGCATGGCACCGTTCTTCGTGCCGCCGAAGCTGAGCACATCGACGCCAGCATCGCGGGTGAAGGCGCGAAGCGGAAGGTCGAGCGCGGCAGCGGCGTTGGAAACGCGCGCGCCGTCCATGTGCAAGTGCATGCCGTGCCCGTGCGCGTGATCGGCAAGCGCACGGATTTCGTCGACCGAGTAGAGCGTGCCGAGCTCGGTGGACTGCGTGATCGAAACGGCCAGCGGCTGCGCGCGGTGCTCATCTCCCCAGCCCCAGGCTTCGCGGTCGACGAGTTCGGGGGTGAGTTTGCCATCGTCCGTGGGGACTGTGAGCAGCTTCATGCCGCCAATCCGCTCGGGTGCACCGCCCTCATCGACGTTGATGTGCGCACTGGATGCCGTGATCACAGCGCCCCAGCGCGGAAGCATCGACTGCAAGCCGACAACGTTCGCACCGGTGCCGTTGAACACCGGGAAGGCCTGGATGCCGTCACCGAGGTGTCCGCGGAAAACTTCCTGCAGTCGCTCGCTGTAGACGTCCTCGCCATAGGCGATCTGGTGTCCGTCGTTCGCCGCGGCGATCGCCGCCAGGCTTCGGGGTGGATGCCGGAGTAGTTGTCCGACGCGAATCCCCGGATCGCGGGGTCATGCAGAGTGCTCACTGCACCAGCCTATGTCGGATGGTCGCGGTGGCGCAGAACTAAGGAGATGACACCGACTTCAGAAAAAGCGCGGAACGACGAAGAGCCCCAGCATGATGCTGAGCGCCACGATGATCAACAGCACCATGACGACATTCATCCGCACGACGCCGGCACAGAAGCGCTCGGAAACGAGCATCGCGAGCCCGCCGAGAAAACCCAGAATGCTCATCGCCCAGGCCGCATCCAGCGTGATGCTGCCGCCTCCGGCATCGATCCAACCAATCACGACGGTGCCGATCATGACGAGTCCGGCGGTCAACGCGGTGCGAAACACAGCCGGGCGTGACTCCTTCACGCCGACGGAGAGAATCTTGCGCCAGGCGATCACGAACACCACAGTGGGCAGTGATGCCAGCGTCACGGACAGCGTCAGAACGGCCACGCCAGCAACCACACCCAAGGGGTGCGCATCGGTAGTGAAACCGACGACACCGTCGATGCCCATCTGCAAACCCCAACCCGCCCGCGGTTCGAACCAGCCGATGAGTAGGTCTCTGACCGGGCGCCACACAAGCATGACCAACACGACGCCGATCGCCGCGATGGCCCGCCACCACAGCATCTCGAGCATCGCTTGCATCAATTCATCCTGTCACGGGTGAAATGATGACTCGGACGGGATGCCGCACTCGCTCAGACGAGGTCGACCACGCGATCGTTGAGTGCAGTCGCATCAGCATCCCAAAGCGCAACCACAGCTGCCGCAAGCGATTCAGGGTCGAGGGCCTTCGCTCGGAAGATGACGGATGCTGCGCGCAGCGGCTCGCCGGAATTCTGTGCAGCCTTCGCATACCCCTGTGCGACTGCACGGGCCCACGCCTCGCTCGCGGCCTTCACCGCAGCGTAGTTCGCGCCGCCGGCGAGAGGGCGCGCGACCGAGACGGATGACACGATCGCGAAGCGCCCAGCATCCGATGCCTGCAGCGCGGAGTCGAAGGCACGACTCGTCGCCCGCACAGCTTCGAGCGCGGGCATGAGGGCAGCGAAGTCGTCGTCAGACTGTCCGGCGAGACCGCCGCCGCCGCGCCATCCGCCAACGAGGGAGATGACACCGTCGATGGCGCCGACGCGTGCGGCAACTGCGGCCATCTCATCGAGCGAGGTCGCATCTGCCACTTCGACTCGTGCTCCGGCATCCGAGAGGGGGGCAAGTCGATCGCCCGATCGCCCGGTCGCGACGACTCGTGCTCCGGAGTCCAACAACGCCTTCGCGACGGCCAGCCCGGAGGCACTCGTGGCTCCGGCGAGCAACACGGTGCGCCCTGCCACGCCCATCTCACTCATCGCCCGCACGAATCCCGGCCGTCGACTCGATCACCGGCCGCATCTTCTTCTCGAGCGCCTCGAAGAACATCGACAGCGGAAACTCGTCGTCCAGCACCTGGTCGGTGTATCCCTTGGGAAGCCCGGACAGCACTTCATCCGGCAGGCCGCGTGCCCAGACGGATGCCGGATGCGGAGCCAGCGTCGAACGGACCAGCTCATACGCCGCGAGCCAGTGTGCCGGCTTCGGCCGGTCGATCGAACGCCAGTACAGCTCGTCGATCGTCTCGCCGAGGGCGATCACGGCATCCGGTACGCCTTCCCAATCGAACCTGAGCTGTGTGTCCGTCCAATGCAGCACGCCGCGCTGGTGCATCCACGCGAACAGCAGCTGTCCGCCCAGTCCGTCGTAGTTGCGCACCCGCGACCCGGTGATCGCGAAGCGGAAGATTCGGTCGAAGATCACGGCGTACTGCACGAGCGCGGCGTGCTCGAGCGTCTCCTGTTCGGTGTCGGACAGGTCATCACGCGCCGCGAGGCGCTTCTCGATCGCGACGCTCTCGCGGAACGCCGTCAGGTCGCAGCGCAATTCTTCCAGCGAATACAGGAAGTACGGCATCCGCTGCTTGATCATGAACGGGTCGAACGGCAGATCGCCGCGCATATGTGTGCGGTCGTGGATGATGTCCCACATCACGAAGACGTTCTCGGTGAGCGACTGGTCATCCAGCATCCGCGCTGCGGCTTCCGGGCGTGAGAGCTTCGTGATTTCGGATGCCGCGCGCACCACGCGCCGGTAACGGGCTGCTTCGCGGTCTTGGAAGATCGCACCCCAAGTGAAGGCGGGGATCTCTCGCATCGCCACGGTCTCGGGGAACAGCACGGCCGAGTTCGTGTCGTAGCCAGGTGTGAAGTCCACCAGACGCAACGAGACGAACAGCTTGTTTCCGTAGTCGCCCGCCTCGAGTTCGGCGACGAACTCCGGCCAGATCGCCTGAACAATCAGTGCCTCGACAAGACGATCCGTGGAACCGTTCTGCGTGTACATCGGGAAGACGACAAGGTGACGGATGCCGTCGACCCGGTGCTGCTGCGGTTGGAACGCGACCAGAGAGTCATAGAAATCCGGAACGCCGAACCTCTCTGATGCCCAGCGTTCGAAATCGACGATGGATGCTGTGAGGTATTCGGCGTCGTGTGGGAAGGCCGGCGCGAGAGCGCGGATGCTGGCAACGATCGCGGCGACGTGGGCGCGGGCCGCGACGTGGTCTCCTGGCGCAGGAATCGACCCGTCCTTCACCTGCAACTCGCGGATGGCGATCGCAGCACCTTTGAGCTGACGCCACGCGGCCGAGGTCTCTGCGGCGGATGCGTCTTCGACGACCTCGGGTTCGCCGATGATGGCGTTGATCGTGGTGGGAGTGGTCATCGGGACCTCCAATCGCAGATATGACGGAATGTTTACGGGTGAAATAGAGTTTCACCGATATTCTTCCACCTATGGAGGATGCTGTCGACCGTTTGATCATCACTGAGATCTCCCGTGATGCGCGCGCGACGCTCGCGCAGCTCTCGGAGGCTGTCGGGCTCTCGAGTTCTGCCGTGCAGTCGCGGCTGCGCCGACTCGAATCGCGCGGCGTGATCGCCGGATACCGTCCGATCCTCGATGCCGAGGCGCTGGGCAAGCCGCTGTCGGCATTCATCGAGATCACCCCGCTCGATCCTGCGCAGCCGGACAACGCCCCCCGAGCTGCTCGAGCATCTCGCCGAGGTCGAAGCGTGCCACTCGGTCGCCGGTAACGCGAGCTACATGCTCTTTGTTCGAGTAGCATCGCCGCGTGCGCTGGAGCGTTTGGTCAACGACATCCGCTTGACCGCGAATGTCAGCACGAGAACCACAATCGTTCTTCAGACGTACTACGAGAACCGACCGATCGCCGTCGAAGAATAGGTCAGAGGAGCCCAATGTCGTTTCAGTCGTACCTCGACAACATCGAGACCAAGACGGGCCTCACCCCGCGTCAGTTCATCGCCCTTGCAAGCGAGAAAGGATTCGACGCCTCGACGAAGGCGACCCCGATCGTCGCGTGGTTGAAAGACGGCTACCAGCTCGGCCAGGGTCATGCGATGGCTCTCGTGCACGTCATCACGAAGGGCCCCCAAATCAGCGCCAAGCATGTCGGCACGACGGGGACCCATGCGGATGCCACGGACACGCTGTGGCTCGACGGGAAAGACAGCAACCCGAACTAGGCAGGGGCGCCTGTCGCCAGCAGCACATGAGCCTGATCGGTGCGGTCAGCCCGAGCCGCGGCGCGCACGCACGAAGATGACATCGCCGCGCCGACTAAGATTCCCTGCGTGGCAGCATCCTCGAAAACGCGCAAGACGTCGGCACCGAAGCGGAAGCCGGTGCGCACCAGCGGCAACCCGGCCAGGCGACCCATCGTCGAGGCGCCGCCAGTCACCGCGGGTGACTGGATCGGTGCGGCGCGACTGCGCACTCTGCCACTCGCCATTGCTCCCGTCGTCATCGGTACCGGTGCTGCTCAGCTCGTCGACGGCGAACTGCACTGGGTGATCGCGTTGGCCTGCCTCGCTGTCGCCGTGTTGCTGCAGATCGGTGTGAACTTCACCAACGACTACAGCGACGGCATCCGGGGTACAGACGCACAGCGCGTCGGGCCTGCACGATTGACAGCTTCCGGCCGGGTGACGGCCCGCACTGTGCTGAAGATCGGTCTCGTGTTCTTCGCGCTTGCCGCGCTCGTTGGGTTGGCGATCGTCATCCGCACCGGGCAGTGGTGGATGCTGGCCGTCGGCGCCGCGTGCATCGTCGCGGCTTGGTTCTACACCGGCGGCAAGCGCCCCTATGGATATTTCGCTCTCGGGGAGGTATTCGTGTTCGTCTTCTTCGGACTCGTCGCGACCCTGGGGACCACGTGGGTTCAGGCGTTCCAGTTGCCCCAGGAGTCCTGGCTCGGCGCGATTGCCGTCGGCCTTTTTGCGTGCGGAGTGCTGCTCGCCAACAACCTGCGCGACATCGACCAGGACCGCGCGGTCGGCAAACGCACCCTCACGGTCGTCATCGGCAAGCGTGCGACGCAGGTCGTTTACACGGTGTTCTTGCTGGTGCCGTTCGCACTGTCGAGCTTCATCGCGCTGCTGTATCCGATCGCTTGGCTGGCGCTGATGGCACTGCTCGCGGCGATTCCTGCGATCATCATCGTCTGGTGGTATCGCCAAGCGCGCGAGCTGGTCGTTGCGCTCGGGTTGACGTCGCTGACCGCGCTCGTGTACGCCGGCGCGCTCTATTGGGCGTTCGTCGGCTGAGGCTCAGCTGTCGGTCGAGTTGTTGTCGGCTGACTGGCTGTCGTTGCTCGGCGCGTCGTCGAAGGCGGCATCTTCGGCGGCGGCATCCCGCTCTTCAGCGGTCTGCTTACCGGTCGCTACGCGCGCCTCACGGCGCTGATAGATCTCGGATGACGCGTTTGCCAAGGGCTTGCGCAGAAAAAGGAATGAGACGCTCGCGCCGATCAGAGCGGCGAAGATCGCCGTCAACCACCAGAACTCTCGCATGACGGGGAAGAAGAACCACATGATCGCGAGTGGCACCAGGAACGCCAATAAACGCAACACAGAGTAAACGAGGAGGGGGGGAGCTTCACCCTTCCAGTGTAGGCACGTGAAATCTTCCGTCATTCACAGACGTTCAGCGAGATTTAATGAAGATGCCCTGGCCGGAAATGTCACGGTCGGGTAACGTCGTTGTCATCGCGGCGATCCGGGTGGCCCCGGGCTTCAGCTCATACCTGAGGGCGTTGTGGGTTCGACTCCCGCCGTCGCGTCTAACGCAGTCATGATCCGTCGAGGTCGGCCGGGCTATCCGTAGCGCTCGAGAGTTCTGGTGTCTTCTTCAGCAGCCGGGTCAGCAGATCGTTGAGCTGATCCACCTCTGCGTCGCTGAGATCCGCCAGGACGATCTCCTGCCCCTGCAGCGACAGCGGTTTCATGGCGTCATGCATGTCGGCGCCCGCGCGAGTGAGATACAGATGGCGGGAGCCGCGCTTGCCATCTGCCGAAACGATGAGCTCTCGGACGATGAGGGTGTTGACGCTCTTGGACACGATCGCCTTGTTCATCGCCACGAACTCGGAGATGTCGGTTGAGGTCGAGCCCGGGCGGAGAGCCAGTGCCGAGATGACGCGCCAATCGTTCGTCCCCAGATTGAATGCCTGGCGAAGCAGTCGGGATTCGCGCCAGACGAGTGCATTCGAAAGCAGGTGCAGCAGTCGCGGTGTGAAACTGCCGGGGTCGAGGGCATTTTCGAGCGGCGTGGTGATGACCTCGGATGCGCCGACGAAGACGGATCCCGAATTCATATCCGTCTCGCCCGTCACCTGCACTCCATTCCAGCGGCGGATCATGTCGAAATCCGCGTGGAGAGTCTACCCAGCAACTGTACGGCCACGGGGTGCGCGCGTGCGGATGCTGCGGCCGACATTCTCGGCAGAAGGAGCCGAGGATGGCGGCCGCAGCGTGTCATCAGTGCGCCTGCGCGGCGAGGGCCGCCGTGTCGATGTGGGCGATCGATCGGGTGTCCTGGAATGCGCGGATGCCCTCGATGCCCTGCTCGCGACCCATGCCGGACTGCTTCATACCGCCGAACGGTGCGCGCAGGTCGAGGCGAGTTGCGCCGTGGTCGTTGACCCAGACGTAGCCGCAGACCAGTTGGGACCCGACACGGTTGGCGGCGTCCACGTCCGCTGTCCACACGGAGCCGCACAGGCCACTCCATGTGTCGTTGGCCGCGGCAACAGCCTCGTCTTCGGTGGCGAACGGGATGATCGGGATGACTGGACCGAACTGTTCTTCGGTGACCACGCGCAGCGTCGGGTCGGGGTCGATCACGATCGCCGGACGCAGGAAGTTGCCGCCGGCCAGGTCACCACCCGGTAGCTCGCCGAATTCGCGGACGTCGGCGCCAGCATCCTTGGCCTCTTGGATGAGGTCTGCGACGAACGCCTTCTGCGCAGGGGAGTGCAGCGGGCCCATCGTGGTGCCCTCGTCGAGTCCGTAGCCGATGACTGCCTTCTCGAGTCGGGCCGTGAGGCCGTCGACCAGTTCGTCGAGACGCGAGTGGTGCACGTACAGACGCTTAGCGTTCATGCAGATCTGGCCCGTCGTGTCGAACACGGCGGCGTAAATGCGGTCCAGGTGGGTGTCATCGAGGATCGCGTCTTCGAGGAAGACCGCAGCGTCGTTTCCGCCCAGCTCGAGGGTTACGCGAGTCAGCGACTGGGAAGCGACTTCCATGATCCGCTTGCCGCCGCCGACGCTGCCGGTGAAGCAGACTTTCGCGACGTCCGAGATCAGGGCGCCCATGTTCTCGTCCTTGCCGGTGACGACGTTCAGCACGCCGGCGGGCAGCTTCTCAGCGATTCGCTGCACGACACGAGTGGTTGCCAGCGGTGTCGTGGGCGGGGGCTTGACGATCACGGTGTTGCCGGCGAGCAGCGCTTGCGGCAGTGCGGCGGCGAGGATCGCGATCGGCCAGTTGAACGGCACGATCACGGTGACTACGCCGAGCGGCTGGTACGAGATGGTTGTCTCGACCGGAATGCCCGGAACTACCGGCAGCACCTTTTCGGCCTCGACCTCGTCGGCCAGCATGAGCGCCAGGTTCCAGCGGATCTCGAAGACGAGTGAGTCGACCCAGGCTTCGAGGCGGACCTTGCCGTTCTCCTGCGACAGGATGGCGGCATCTGCGTCACGCTCCTCGGCGATCCCCTCGAGAGCAGCGCGCATCTGCTCTGCGCGTTCCGTGGCGCTCAAGGCCGACCACGCGGGGAACGCGGCGCTGGCCGCGGCGACCGCATCGTCGACATCCTTCAGGCTCGCGGATGCCGCGGATCCCACTGTGACGCCCGGTTTGCCCGGGTCTGCGACGGTGAGCGTGTCCACTGTCTGACGCGCGGCACCCCCGATGTACAGCCCGGTATGGACTGTCTCCAACATTTCAGTCATGACGATCAAACACCTCTCTGTGTCTTCCTCATTGCTTTTGCTTCCCATGGCGAACACACCCATGTGTGCCGTTAAGCAAGTGTATGCCGCTAAACAAGTTTATGCTCATTCCTGTTTACTTGTAAAGTGAACCGTGTTACCGTCACTCATCGGGCGCAAGAGTCCAAGCCCGAAAGCAGAATAACGTCGATGAAGACACCGCAACCGGTCCCTCGTCGACCCACTGACGAGGAGGCGCGAGATGGGCGCAAAGATGACCCTTCAGAGCAGCGGAATTCCGCATAGCGTGAGCGAGCTGGAAGACCTGGCTTTCGAGCTGAGATCGAAGCTGCTCCACCTGTGCGGAACGTACGAGGGCGCTGTTCACATCGGCGGTGACCTTTCGGCGGCCGACATCTTCACAGCGCTGTACCACTACGGACTAGACGTCGATCCGACCGACCTGCGCAATCCCGCGCGCGACCGTTTCGTCCTGAGTAAGGGCCACGCGGCAGTGTGCATGTACATCGCGATGTCGATGCGCGGCTTCTTCTCGTACGAGGGCATCGTCGACACTTACGGACAGCTCGACAGTGCCTACGGCATGCATCCCTGCAAAGTGCAGCTGCCCGGAGTTGAGTGCTCGACCGGATCGCTTGGTCACGGATTGCCCCTTGCCGTGGGTATGGCACTGAGTGGCCGTGGCCGTGGCGAATCGCACCGCGTGGTGTGTCTGCTCGGGGATGGCGAGACAGGGGAGGGCTCAGTGTGGGAGGCCGCGATGGCAGCCCGCAGCAACGAGCTGGGCAACCTGGTCGCCTTCGTAGACCGTAACCGGCAGCTGATGACGAGTTTCGCCGAAGAGCGTGTCGTATTCGAACCGTATCCCGACAAGTGGGCCGCATTCGGCTGGAACGTCGTTCACATCGACGGCCACGATATGGGTCAGCTTGTCGGAGCGATCGATGCACTACCGGCCACGGACAGTGATCGGCCGACCGTGGTGATCTGCGAAACCGTCAAGGGCAAGGGGGTCGATTTCATGGAGCACAATCTTGCCTGGCACGCCGGATCCCTCGGCGCCGCTGACCTGGAGCGGGCGATGGCCGCGCTCGAAGCATCCCACATGAAGGAGCCCGCCTGATGCCTGTCACGTTTACATTCGGAGAAATGCTCTCGGCCCGATCGGTTATCGGGACCACCCTCGCCGAACTCGGCGACGACTACCCGAATCTCTGGGTGCTGACACCTGACATCGGTGCCACCCTGGTGGAGTTCCGCGACAAGTTCCCCGAGCGTTTCCTCGACGTGGGCCTCGCAGAGCAGGCGTGCGTCGGCATCGCGGCTGGCCTCGCGTACGACGGGAACATCCCGGTCGTGTCGGGGATGCTGCCATTCCTCAGCATGCGCGCGCTTGAACAGGTGCGTTCTGACGTCTGCTACCCCAACCTGCCGGTGAAGATCATCGGTACGCATGGCGGGCTCGTCGGCAATGGTGGCTCGACTCACTACGCCGTCGAAGACCTTGCGCTCATGTGCGCGCTGACGAATATGACGGTTACCTCGATCGGTGACCCGATCATGGTCGGCGAGATCCTGCGCCAGTCGATGACCATGGACGGCCCGATCTACATCCGCCTCGCCGTCGGCAAGAAAGACAAGGTGCTGTACGAGCCCGGCGAGCACGACTTCCGCATTGGCAAGGGCATTATTGCCCGACAGGGGACCGACGCCACGATCTTCACCCATGGCACGGTCGTCGCCCAGGCGCTGGATGCCGCCGTCGAGCTCGAGCGCGAAGGCTTCTCGGTGCGCGTCGTCGACATGTTCACCCTCAAACCGATCGATGAAGAACTCATCATGCAGTGCGCGCAGGAGACCGGCGGACGTTTCGTCGTGCTTGAGGACCACCTCGCCTACGGCGGGCTCGCTTCCCGGGTCGCTGACGTGATCGCCGATCGTGGCATCCATCTGACGCCTTCGAGCGTCTCGGTATCCCGCAGGTCTACGCCGGGTTTGGCGACGACGAAGAGCTGCGCGACAAACACGGTTATGGCCTCGCCGCCACGATCGCCGCCAGCCGCAGGGTCATCGCCGCCGGTGACTGAACGCTCGTAACCCACCCGCTCGCTCAATGGAGAGATGAATGAGAACAGTCGCAGTCACTAGGATCGGGAGTCTCCGAGACCCCGACGAGTCAACACGCGGGATCATCGGTGTAGTTGATATGCCGCAACCCGAGCTCGGCCCCGAAGACGTCCGCATCAAAGTCGCGTACTCCGCGATCTGCGGTTCGGACCCGCACCTGGCAGAAGGGTACTTCGGCACTGAAGTGCCGATCGGGCTCGGACACGAGCTGTCGGGTGTGGTCGAAGCGCTGGGTGCCGCAGCGCATCGCAACGGCCTTCGCGAGGGCGATCGAGTCGCGGGCAATTTCCTTCGCTTCTGCGGGGCCTGCACGCCTTGCCGTGCGGGGCGGCAGCAGTTCTGCGAACACATCCAGGACTACAATCGCCCCGGAATGGCCGAGACGGTCACGTGGCACGAGTCGCAGGTGTACGCGCTGCCCGACTCGGTGTCGCTGCTGAAGGGGTGCCTGCTCGAGCCCACGTCGGTCGCAGTGCGGATTGCCGACAAAGCTCACGTCAAGGTCGGTGACCGCGTGGTCATCTGCGGCGGCGGCCCGATCGGTCAGCTCGCGTTGCAGGTCCTGAAAATGAGCGGCGCCACCTCCCTGACGATGATCGAGCCCATCGCCGAGCGTCGCGAAATGGCGCTGCGCCACGGGGCGGATGCTGTCATCGACCCGACCGCTGAGGACCAGTACGCACGCGCCGACGAAATCACCGGCAGGAGCGGCTTCGACGTCGTGATCGACGCATCGGGAGCGTCGCGCGCGGTGCGGGGGTTGCTGGACATCGCGGCCAAGGGCGCGACCGTCATCTACGGGGCTATGTATCCGCACGACTTCGAGATGCCCGTCAACCTGTCGGACTACCTGTATCTGAAGGAGCTGACGCTCACCGGTGTGTTCGTCTCGCCTTACGCGTTCCCGCGGGCGCTGCAGATCCTCCCCTACCTCGAACTCGACGAGCTCACCCGCGCCGTTTTTGATCTGGAGGACGCTGCCGAGGCATTCTCCGTGCACGTGAGCGGTATCCATCCGAAAGTCGTGCTGCGCTGCAACGACATCGACGAAGCGAGCGCGTCATGACGGTAGTCGATCAGATGAGCGTGACGACATCGGCACTCGAAGCTCGCAACATCGTCAAACGCTTCGATGGTGTGCACGCGTTGAACGGCGCGCAGTTTGAGGTGCGAAGCGGAGAAATCCACGCGCTCCTCGGCGAGAACGGTGCAGGCAAATCGACGCTCATCAAGGTACTCACGGGAATCTATGCACCGGATGCCGGAACGCTGCGACGGAACGGCGAGGAGGTCGAATTCCCCAACGTGCGCGTGGCCAACCGGGCTGGTGTCGTGGCGTTGTACCAGGAGCTGTCCATCATTCCGACGCTCAGCGTTGCGGAGAACATTCTGCTCGGTGATCAGGCGCCTTCACGCGGCGGGGTCGTGCAGTGGGGAGCCATGCGTCGCCGCGCACGTGAGCAGCTGAACCGCCTTCACCAGAAGCTCCCGCTGGGCAAGCTTGCGGGGGAGCTGTCGCCGGTGCAGCAGACCATGGTCGCGTTCGCCCGCGCACTGGCGACCGATGCGCAGATCATGATCTTGGACGAGCCGACCGCCTCGCTCACCGACACCGAAATCACCGAGCTGTTCAAGGTGCTGCGTAGTCTGCGCGACGAGGGTGTGGCCATCGTCTATGTGTCGCACCGTCTCGAGGAGGTCTTCGAACTCTGCGATCGCCTCACGATCATGCGCAACGGCGAGACGATCATCACGAAGGATGTCGCCGACTCCAACATCGACGAGGTCATCTCGAACATGGTCGGCCGTCCTGGCGGAGAGCTGTATCCGGAACGCACGACTGTCACGAAGGAAGTGGCCTTCGCTGTGGAAGGCCTGGACGGTCGGCGCGTCAAGGATGTCTCCTTCACCGCTTTCAAAGGCGAAGTACTCGGAATCGGAGGCCTCGCGGGCTCGGGCCGAAGCGAGCTGTTGCGCATCTTGTCCGGGGCCCAAAAGCATTCGGCCGGAACCATATCGATCGGGAACAAGACCCTGCCGAACTCGCCCGGGGTCGGCAGAGCGTTGGACGCAGGAATCGCACTCGTTCCGGAGGAACGCCGGACCCAGGGCGTGATCCTCGGCACGACGATCCGCGACAACATCGCCCTGGCCAACATTCCGGCCGTGAGCTCGTTCGGTCTCGTATCAAATGCGCGCATCTCCGACATCGTCGGCAAGGGAATGGGTGATCTGCACATCAAAGCCCGAAGTCAGAGACAGGCGGTCGGCGAGCTGTCCGGCGGCAACCAGCAGAAGGTTGTGCTCGCAAGATGCTAGCCCGGAGACCCAAAGTGCTTCTCATGGATGAGCCGACCCGCGGCATCGACGTGGGCACGAAGGCGGAGATCTATCGCCTGATCCGAGAGCTTGCGGCCGGCGGAACGACGGTGGTCGCGGTGAGCTCGGAACTCCCTGAGCTCATCGGCATGAGCGACAGGGTTCTGATCATGCACGAAGGGCGGATCTCTGGTGAGGTCGCGGCCTTGGAAGCGGACGAGGAAGTCCTGCTGGCGTACTGCTACGGAAAGGCTGATTCACATGACCACGACGCGTAACCCAGGCCTGGAGGACACATCAGATAGCAGAGCCGTCCCCCGCCAATCGATAGGACAGACGCTACTCTCATCCGGCACGGTGCTCGCCCTCGTCGCGCTCATCATCTTCTTCTTCGCGATGCGGCCGGACGTCTTCCTCAGCTTCACCAATGTGCGCAACATCCTCTATCAGGTGGCGATCCTGGCGATCGTCGCGGGAGCGCAGACCATTGTCATGGTCGTGGGCGATTTTGATCTATCGGTTGCGGCGACATCTGCCTGGCGGGCGCGGTAGCGGCCTCAATGATGCTGGGAGGCGTTCCAGTGGCCATTGCCATCGCGGTGGCGCTCATCGTCGGACTGCTTGTTGGAGTGATCAACGGCGCGCTTGTGGCCTATTTGAATCTGTCTGCGTTCGTCGCGACGCTGGCGACTCTGACCTCGGTGACCGGCCTCGCATTCCTCGTGACCGACGGGACGACACTGTTCAATCTGCCGCCGGAGTTCAATTTCCTCGGGCAGGGCCGGTTCCTCGAGATCCCGCTGCCGGTCTTCATCGCGATCGGCATCTCAGCAATCCTCTGGTTCTTCCTCAAGTTCACGACGCTGGGACGTCGGTGGTACGCGATCGGTGGCAACGCCGAAGTCTCGCGCCTTTCCGGCATCAACGTCAAGCGAGCGCGACTGCTGGCATTCGCCGTTGCCGGACTCGTGTCGGCGATCGCCGGAGTGCTTCTAGCGGCGAGATTGGGCAGCGCGAGTGCGGTTCAGGGCGAGGACAACTTGCTGTTTTCTGTCGCCGCCGTGTTCCTGGGAATGACGATCGTCCGCTCCGGCGCAGCGAACATCGTCGGCACCATGGTCGGTGTCGGGATCATCGGCGTGATGAGCAATGGCCTGAACATCCTCGGCGTGAACGCTTACGTCCAACAAGTGGTGACGGGCTTGATCATCATCGCCGCGGTCACCCTGTCGTCCTTCAAAACCAGGGAGAGGTAGTCCCAGCGGCATCGCCGGGGCGGCCCGACTCCGCCCGGAGCCAATTCAACACCCAACGCAATGAAACAAAGGAGTAGACACGTGCGTACTAAATTCAAGGCCCTCGCAGCTGTCGCCGTAGCGGCAACGATCACGCTGACAGGATGTTCGAGTTCAGGTGGTGGTGGTGCGGCTGGCGGATCAGACGAGCCATTCAAGGTCATCGCTTTCACTTCCGGGAATCAGACTCCGATCGGCGCCTGGTGGGTCAAGACCGTTCAGACCCAGGCTGACGAGCTCGGCTGGGATCTCACGATGATCCAAGGCGACTTCGACTTCCAGAAAATGAATCCCGCCGTCGAGAGCGCGATCGGTCAGGGTGCCGATGTGATTCTCAATGGCTTCACCGATGTCGCCTCCATTGGTTCCATCGTGACTGCGGCGAAGGACGCCGAGATTCCTATCGTCGCGATAGACGCTGCGACCGAACCGACCGACGCCTTCGTGGCCAACATCACGTCCGACCAGCAGGGCATCGTCGATCAGACCCTCGGAGAACTCGACGAAACGCTGGACGGGCTTAAAGGCAAGACCGTTATGGTCATCGGGCACGATCCGCACCCCGGCATCCGTCTTCGGGCCGGCCTCGCCGAGGAGGCGCTCACCAAAGCGGGCGCTACGATCGCTGGCGGAGGGATCCAGAAGGTGACTTCGCCCGCGACCGGGCGCACCGAGGCGCTCGCGCTTGTGGCCGATTATCTGACCGCGAACCCGGGTGGTCTCGATGCTGTCTGGGTCGGCTGGGACGACGCCGCCCTGGGTGCGGCTCAGGCGATCACCGAAGCGGGGGCCGACGGCAAAGTGACCGGCGTCGACGCGACCAGCGAGGCGATCGCCGGGATCGAGGCCGGAGGAGCATTCTTGGCCACGGTAGAGCAGCCCTGGCCGTCGATCTTCGATGAGTTGCTGGAGTACGTGCTCGCGTACCAGGAGGACGGGACGATGCCCGCCGAGAATTTCGAGGCCGTCGCGACGACGCTCGTCAACAAGACAAACGCGTCCGACATCACTCCCTCGGACAAGCTCGAGTAGCCCATCTCCGCGCAGCGGGGCTCCGGGCGACCGGTGCCCCGCTGCGCGGGCCACCCGCCACATCATCACTCTCCTTGAAAGGAATCTCCATGCGCTTGAAAGACAAGGTCGCTGTCATTACCGGCGGCGCCAGCGGCATCGGCCGCGCGACAGTACTGAAATTTGTTCGTGAGGGCGCGAAGGTCGTTATCGCCGACATGAACCTGCCGCAGGCGGAGGGCGTAGTCGCTGAAGTTGAGGCGCTCGGCTTTTCCGGGTCGGTCACCGCTGTACAGACCGATGTATCCGTGTATGCGGATGTCGTCGACGCCGTCGCGAAGGCCGTCGAGGTGTTCGGACGACTCGACGTAATCTTCAACAACGCGGGGATCGCTGGCGGAAAGCCATTGCTGGACCATGACCCCGAGGTCGACTATGTCCCGATGATCAGCATCGACCAGGATGGCGTCTACTACGGCATCCTCGCCGCGGGTCGGCAGTTCCGCGATCAGGGCACGGGCGGTGTGATTATCAGCACCTCCTCGATCTACGGCGAGCAGGCCGCCGAACTCGCGTTTACTTACAGCGCGGCAAAGGCCGCCGTCATGTCCTTCACTCGCTCGGCGGCGTATGAGCTCGCAGAGTACGGCGTGCGCGCAGTGGCGATCGCCCCCGGTCGTGTGGGTACCGCGATCATCAACCAGTTCAGCGACGAGTTGAAAAGCACGTTCGCATCCGAACAGCTGCGCGGCACCATGACCGCGCCCGAAGAGATCGCAGACGTGGTGGCCTTCCTCGCATCCGACGAGTCGAACGTCATCAACGGCACTGTGGTCCATGTCGACGACGGCTACTCGGTATTCAAGAAGCGCCTCGACCTGCCCAGCTTCTGACGCCGCCGATACCGATTCCGGAGTGCCTGA
This sequence comes from Microbacterium sp. CH12i, assembly GCF_000685355.1. Lineage (GTDB taxonomy): Bacteria > Actinomycetota > Actinomycetes > Actinomycetales > Microbacteriaceae > Microbacterium. The sequence continues at coordinate 143,074 of NZ_JHET01000001.1, forward strand.
TGACCACCGATTCGACCGCCCGGGCCCACCTCGATGTGGCGTGCCATATCAATGCGCTAGTGCCGGATGTCGCGCCTGGCGATCTGCCCGGGGTTCTGCGACCTCTGGCGGATGCAGGGTACTCGCGCATAGTCTTGCCGCCGCTTGACCCGGCGGCGATCGATGCTGGTGCGCTCGCCCGTGTGCTCGTCGAGTACAAGATTGCGCCGATTACGATCGCGGGCGGTCAAGGGGGGCGAGCGGATGTCTCATCGGAGGATCCCGACGAGCGTGCGGCGGGTGCCGCTCAGTTACGGCACATCGTTGATCTCACCGCAGCGCTGGGCGGGGATCAGATGAATGGTGTGCCTTACGGACCCTTCGGACCACCCTCCGGGCCGACCTCGCGCGCGGCGGTCGAGCGATCGGCGCGCGCGGTCGGGGCGGTGGCTGACTACGCTCACCAGCGCGGCATCATGATGACGTTCGAGGTGCTCAACCGCTACGAGACCTCGATGGTGAATACCGCTGCGCAAGCCGTCGCGTACGTCGGCCTGACCGGATCTGAGCACCTGCGCATCCACCTGGACACGTTCCACATGGCCGTCGAGGAAGCCGACATGTCCGAGGCGATCCGCGTAGCGATGCCACTCCTCGGCTATCTCGAGCTCGGCCAGTCCGCGCGAGGACCACTGAGCACCGGGAGCGTAGATCTGCCCGAGATCGTCCGGTCCGCTTTGGATGATGGATACGTCGGGCGTGGGGCGTCGAAGCATTCTCGCGATCGGTGCTTTCGACGCCTGCCTCAGACATGCTGGCGATCTGGCGTGCCCCGTACGACGACGGAGCAGAACTAGCCGCCGATGCGATGCGTGTCATCCAGCGCGGCTGGGCGACGAGTAGCGTGGGCCGCCGCGCTCTGCGATTGTCACGGCATCCGGCCTGATCATGTTCTGACTTGTTCAAGCCTGAAAGGCGGGCGCATTGAGTGCAGAAGGTCGCTGCGTGTTTACCAGGGCTCTTTGCCGCGTGGGACGAGATCGAGAACTTGGCGCAACTCTGAGGGGAAGCACGCCAGGAACAGCTCGTCGACCTCGGGTTCCGTGCCGTAGTCGTCGACAAGGCGGAGCCCGATCATTGTGCTGATGAGCATGCCCTCGGCCAAGAACATTCTGGCCTGTTCCGCGTCGAGGCCAGCCTCTTCGCGAAAGAAACGCCAGACCATTGTGAAACCCGCTCGCGCGGCCGGACCGATGACGGGGTGTCCGCCCAGCAGGTAGCTGTGCGCGAGTGTCTGATGGAGACCGCGGATGCTGAGCAGCTCGACGTATGCATCGCCGATGCTCTGCTTTGCCGTTCGATCGCTGTCATCGACGGCAATAGCGGCGCGGAACGAGGTCATCAGGCGGTCGAGCGCCTCGTCCATGGCCCCGAGGAAGAGGTTCTCCTTCGAGCCGAACAGGCGCACGACGTAAGGCTGGCTGACTCCCGCAGCTCGGGCGACCTCATCAGTCGTGGTGCCGACGTACCCGCGGGCGCCGAAGACGGCGATGGCCGCGAGCAGGATCTGCTCGCGCCGCTCGTCTGATGACAGGCGGCGTGGGGTGGTCGTGCTGTCTGCGTTGACATCTTCGACACTGCGTGAACTCATGCTTGACATGTTATCAGTCGATTACTACAGTCGGTCGTGTCGTAGTAATCATCTGATTACAACCAGAGATGAAAGAAGCAATCATGACCACTCACGCGTCTCTCACGCGTCGTCGCCCCTTCGGTCTGATCATCGCCGCAGCCGCACTGCCCACTTTCATGGCGGCGCTGGACAACCTCGTCATGACCAACGCCCTCCCCGTGCTGCACAGAGAACTCGGTGCGAGCGTCGAACAGTTGCAGTGGTTCGTCAACGCCTACACGTTGGCGTTCGCGAGCATGATTCTCGTCGCGTCCGCTCTCGGCGATCGATTCGGTCGCCGCACGGTCTTCTTGATCGGCATCGCACTGTTCGCAGTCGGATCTGTCGCTGCGGCGCTCAGTTCTGATCCATCCCAGCTCATTGCCGCCCGCGCGCTTCAGGCTTCGGAGGTGCCGGGGTGCTCCCGCTCTCACTCGCCCTTCTTGCCGGAGGCGTGGCGCCAGAGCGCAGGCCGCTGGCAATCGGCATCTGGGGCGGAGTCTCTGGGCTTGGCGTCGCAGTCGGCCCGCTCGTGGGAGGAGCCGTCATGGAAGGCTGGAACTGGCAGGCGATCTTCTGGCTCAACGTTCCCGTTGCGATCATCGCCATCCCGCTCGCGCTCTTCGTCCTGAACAACGACTTTGGAGCGAAGGCGCGCATTGATCTCGTTGGCGCCGTGCTCGCAGCCGCAAGCGTGCTCGCGCTCGTGCACGGCATCGTCCGCGGAAATGACGATGGATGGACGTCCCTCGGGGTGGTTGTCGAACTCGCCGCAGGCGTTGCGCTTCTCGTCGGATTCCTGCTTTGGCAACGCCGCACGCGTGCGCCGCTCATCCCGTTGCGCTTGTTCTCAGACCGTTCGTTCTCTGTCACGAACGTTGTTGGTTTCGCCTTCAGCTTTGGCACCTTCGGTGCCGTGTTCATCCTGATCCAGTACCTGCAGGTCGTCCAGGGTTCGTCGCCGCTGGAGGCAGCGTTGCAGACTACGCCGTGGACGCTCGCCCCGATGATCATCGCCCCGCTCGCTGGCGTCTTCGCGCCGCGGGTCGGTACACGAATCATCATGGTCACCGGGCTCGCGCTACAGGGGGCGGCGCTGCTGTGGATAGCGCTCATTCTGTCTGAGACGACCCCGTATGTGACGCTGATCGTGCCATTCATCATGGCTGGTGTCGGCATGGGGCTGGTGTTTGCGCCATCCGCAACAGCACTGCTCGCATCGCTCGGAGTGGCCGATCATGCCAAGGCCTCCGGGGTGAACTCGACCGTGCGAGAGATCGGAATTGCTCTGGGTACCGCCGTCATGACTGCGATCTTCGTGAGCGGCGGTGGCGAACTGCTCCCCAATCTGTACGTCGACGCCGCACGTCCGGCGGTATTGGTTGGTGCAGCGGTTCTGTTCGCGGCGGCAGTCGTCGGGCTGTGGCTACCGGCTGGTCGTTCTGCGCCGACGGCGCCACTATCGGATGCAGGTGACGAGGCAGGATCGCTGCCGGAAGTGCCAGCATCCGAACCCACCGATCTCGTCCGTGCCTGAGCGGCAAGTCCGGGTCGGATCTCGGCCCGGACAACCCGCCTAGACTGAAGACGTGGCAAGAGTACTGATCGTCGGGGGCTTCCTAGCCCTCATCTTCTGGGTCTTCAGCATCGTCGACTGCGCTGTGCAGCCGGCGACGCGGCACCGTGGTGTGCCCAAGGGGGCCTGGATTGCGATTGTCGTGCTGATTCCCGTGCTCGGTGGCATCCTCTGGTTTGCGCTGGGTCGGCGACGTCGCAGCGACCAGGGGGGCATGCGTCTTGTTGCTCCGGACGATGACCCCGAGTTCCTGCGCAGCCTGGGCAAGACCGAGCAGGATGCCCGCATCCGCCAGCTGGAAGAAGAGCTTGCCCGACTGGACGACGAGACGGACGGCCCCGCACCGGATCCGCGTTCATGACGACGTCGCGAGCCTCGGATGCTGCGGCGTCCCTCCTCGCCCAGCTCGTCGAGAACGGCGTCACTGACGTCGTGATCTCCCCCGGGTCGCGTTCGCAGGCTCTCGCGCTCGCCGCCACCCACCTCGCCCGCGAGGGGTCGTTGCGCCTTCACGTGCGCATCGATGAACGCGTTGCTGGCTTCACCGCCCTCGGCCTCGCCCGCGAAAAGCGCGTCCCGGCCGCCGTCATCTGCACCTCAGGCACCGCCGCCGCAAACCTTCTTCCCGCTGCGATGGAAGCTTTTCACTCGGGCGTTCCGCTTCTTCTGCTGACCGCAGACCGGCCGCCCGAGCTGCGCGGAATCGGCGCCAACCAGGCGACCACGCAGCCCGGACTCTTTGATCCCTGGGTGCGGCTGTCGCTCGATGCGCCAGTACCGGGTGATGGCGATTGGGATGGCCTCGCAGCCCTCGCGGTCGCCGCGGCGATGGGGGCGGATGCTGTGCCCTCGGGCTTGCCCGCAATAGCTGGCCCGGTGCACCTGAACCTGCCGGCGCGTGAGCCTCTCTCTGGCGCTTTGCCTGATGATTTCACGGCGGCGCCCGGGGTTGCGCCCGCTCTGGCACCCGCCGAGCCTTTCATCCTCGAACGTGGCCCGCGCACCGTCGTGATCGCCGGCGCCGGCGCTGGTCACGCTGCCGAGGAGATCTCGTTCGCGGGCACGTGGCCTCTGATCGCAGAGATCGTCAGTGGCGCGCGGTTCGGCCGTTACGTCGTGCACGGCTATCGCGAACTTCTGCGCGAAGACGCGCTCGGCGGGCGCATCGAGCGCGCTGTGGTGCTCGGGCATCCGACACTCAGCCGTGAGGTGACCGCGCTGTTGCGCCGCGACGAAATCGAGGTCATCGCCGTCCGCGCCGGGGGAGAAGCGCTCAACTTGAACGGACGCACCCAGGCAGTGGCATCGGTCACGGTCGCGTCCGGCGACGCTGACCCTTCTTGGCTCGGCGCGTGGCTGGAAGCATCCGCCGCACGCGTGGTCGATCTCAGCGAGAACGCGCCAGACCAGGTGGGTCTGCTTTCCACTAACTTCGCAGTCCGCCGTGACGCGGTGCGTGCAGAGCTTGAGGCAGTACGCCGTCCGCTCGATCGAGAGCTCCTCGTCGACGCGGTGTGGCGGGCGACCTGGCCGCACGACCGACTCATGTTCGGATCGTCCCGGCTGGTTCGCGTCGCCGATGCTGTGCTCGGCGGCAAGAAAGTGCCCGTCCATGCGAACCGCGGGCTCGCCGGAATCGACGGCACGATCGCGACCGCAACGGGTATCGCCATCGGCAGCCAGGCGGATGGCGCAGCCGGTGTCACGCGTGTGTTGCTGGGGGATTTGGCCTTCTTGCACGACGTCGGCGCGCTGTTACTGCCGCCGGATGAGCAGGCGCCGCGGCTGCAGGTCATCGTCGGAAACGACGGTGGCGGAACGATCTTCGATTCGCTCGAGGTGGCGAGCTCCGCGCCGCGCGAAGATCTCGATCGCGCCTTCTACACGCCCCACACTGCGCAGCTTGAGCACCTCGCGCTCGCCTACGGCTGGGAGTACCAGCGGATCACGACGCGCGCGGCGCTTGACCAGGCGCTGACGACGACGACCGGTGGTCGCCAGGTCATCGAGGTGCCTTTAGAGCGCTGACGCTCGCGTTTTCGGTCCCCCTGCGGGCAGGATGGGTGAATGAGCAAGCGAGGCTGGACCGACGACGTATCCGACATTCTGCGCGTGGGGGAGGGATTCCGCCTTGCGGATGTGGATCCTGACAGTCATCCCGGGTACGACGGTGACAAGGCCAGCGGGAAAGTAGATCTCGCGGGCGGCCTGGACTCGATGAGCGAACTGCAGGAACGGCTGTACGCAGAAAGCAGGGCTGGCGAGGCAAAGGATGCCGTGCTGCTGGTGCTGCAGGCGATGGACTCTGCGGGCAAGGGTGGCATTGTCCGCCATGTCGTTGGTGGGGTGGACCCGCAGGGGATCCTGCTGACCGCATTCAAGGCACCGAGCAAGGCGGAACGTGCCCACGACTTCCTGTGGCGTATCGAAAAGCGCCTCCCCGAACCGGGATTCATCGGCGTCTTCGACCGATCACACTACGAGGATGTCCTGATCGGTAAAGTGCGCTCACTGGCCTCGGCAGAAGAGATCGAACGTCGCTACGATGCGATCAACGAATTCGAGGCGAAGGTTGCGGCATCCGGCACTCGCATCATCAAGGTCATGCTGCACATCTCCTCGGACGAGCAGCGAGAGCGTCTGATGGAGCGCCTCGACCGCCCTGACAAGTACTGGAAGTACAACCCGGGCGATGTCGATGAGCGGCTGCTGTGGCCGGAGTACATGGCCGCGTATCAAACGGTCTTCGAGCGGACCTCCACCGAGGTCGCGCCGTGGCATGTCGTGCCGGCGGACCGGAAATGGTACGCGCGGCTCGCGGTGCAGGAACTGCTGCTGGGTGCGTTGGAAGACATCGATCCGCAGTGGCCAGACGCCGACTTCGACGTCAAGGCCGAGAAGAAACGCCTCGCCGCGAGCTAGGCCAGCGCGTCGACCAGCGGGCGGAACTTCACCCGGGTTTCGAGCAACTCGGTCTCGGGATCGCTTGCGGCGACAATGCCCGCGCCAGCGTATGCGGTGACTCCGATTGAGTCGGCGCCTGCGCCGGCGCGCATCGTCCCGACTTCGAACTGAGCGCAGCGCAGCGCGATCGCCCATTCGCCGTTGCCATTGCCGTCGACCCAGCCCACCGGACCGGCATAGCGGCCGCGGTCGAACGGCTCGAGCTCGCGGATCGCCGCGATTGCGGCGGATGTCGGCGTGCCAGCGACGGCTGCGGTCGGATGAAGCGTGCCGATGAGGTCGAGTGACGATCCGCCGTCCGACAATTCACCCTCGACGTCGGTGGCGAGATGGAACAGATTCGGCAGCTTGAGCAGGAAGGGCTGCTCACTGGCAGCCAGCGCGCGCGTGTGCGGACGGAGCGCGGTAAGGACGCTCTGTACCGCATACTCATGCTCATCAAGATCCTTGGTGCTGGACGCGAGATGCGCCGACGCTGCGGTGTCTTCGTCGGCATCCGCGCCGCGGCCGATCGTTCCGGCGAGTACACGCGCGGTCATCGTGCCGCCCTGCACGGTCACGAGCGTCTCGGGACTCGCGCCGATCAACCCGTCAACCGCGAACGCCCAGGTGTCCGGGTAGCCGGTCGACAGTGCCCGCACGAGACGACGTAGGTCAGAGCCAGCCGGAATTGTTCCGGCGAGATCACGGGCGAGCACCACCTTGCTTACTTCGCCCGCACTGATGCGGCCGAGTGCTGCGCGTACGGAGTCCTGGTACCCCTCCGGGGTCTGAGCCCCAGGCCCGAGAGTGCCCGCCCAGTGCGGCCCGTACGCACATGATTCAAGCGTGGCATCCGGAAGGTCCTGGGCGAGGTCATCGCCCGAGGTCGCGATGCGGGTGATCCAGCCGCGGCCCCGGTGCTTGCCGAGGATGATCGACGGCACGATCAAGACGCTGTCGGCCGCAGAATCTTCGTCGAACGTGAGCGCGCCGAATCCGACGAGGCCGGTGCCGGGGAGACCGACCGGGTCGTCGACTTGGGCTGCTGCGGCGAGTTCGCGCCACGAATCGGCGATGAGCCTGCTGCGCATCGGGGCAGTGCCGGCAGGCACCCGAATGAACGCGGGCATCTCGTCGCCGACCGCGACGATCCCGTCGCCGCGACGGAGCCACGCCAGAGGAGTTGAGGGGTGCGCATAGGCCAGAAGGTCTTCGACGGGATCGATCTCACGCGTCTGCACAACCAGCCTGATGCTCACCTCTCAAGTTTAGGTTGCGCGGCGCTGCCCGCAGTCGCGCCGTGGCTTGACCGCCTCGAGGTGCTCGGGCTCGCGCGTAGACTTACGGAGTGACTTCGCACAATCGCGCCGACCTCGGCAAGGACCCCCGGCGCGTCAGCGGGATGTTCGACCAGGTCGCCGCAGGATACGACCGCACCAACACCGTCATGACCTTCGGCAATGATGCGTTCTGGCGGGCAGCGACCACCCGCGCAGTGTCCCCGAAGCGTGGCGAGCGCATCCTCGATCTGGCAGCGGGCACCGCATCTTCCTCGGCGTCCCTCGCGGGCAGCGGGGCGGATGTCGTCGCCGCCGACTTTTCGCCAGGGATGCTCGCCGAGGGCAAGCGTCGGCACGGACACCTGAAGAACCTCAGCTTCGTCGAGGCGGATGCCACGAATCTGCCCTTTGCCGACAACGAGTTCGATGCCGTGACGATGTCATATGGCTTGCGCAACGTGCAGCAGCCGAAGAAGGCGCTCGCTGAACTGTTCCGCGTCACAAAGCCCGGCGGGCGACTTGTCATCAACGAGTTCTCCACCCCACCAGGCAAGGCGTTTCGTGGGCTCTACCGCTTCTACAACGCGCAGGTGCTTCCGCGGGTCGCGCGCGTTGCCGGTTCGAACGGTGAGGCCTACGACTACCTGAACGAGTCGATCAAGGATTGGCCAGATCAGAAGCAGCTCTCGAACTGGATCCGCGAGGCCGGCTGGACCAACGTCGCTTACCGCAACCTCTCCTTCGGCATCGTCGCGCTGCACCGCGCGACCAAGCCCGCTAACAAGCCTCTGACCAAGAAGCCAGTAGCCAAGCCTGCGATCCGGCGCGCCTCCAAGCCCGCGACGAAGCAACCGTGAGCCACAGGTAGGGTGGAACCCGTGACTTCGAGCCCTGCCGCCCCGGGTTCGCGCCTCGCGAGCCGTCTCGGCTTCAGCGACCGCGTTTTCATCGGACCGGCCGCCCGGCGGATGGCCCGCGAGATCGAGGACGGCCTCGAGCTCGTTGAGAGCGGCCTTGCCGAAGATCTTCGCGTCGCCGACTCCATTGCGGATGCCGCGAGCCGCTACCTCTACGAAGCAGGCGGCAAGCGCGTCCGCCCGGTGCTGACGCTGCTGACCGCTCAGCTCGGTGAGGGCAATATCGCCGCGGTCATCGACATCGCCAAGGCGCTTGAGATGACCCACCTCGGCTCGCTGTACCACGATGACGTCATGGATGGTGCTGACCGCCGCCGCGGCGTCCCCGCCGCCCACGCGGTGTGGGGCAACAACGTCGCCATCCTCACCGGCGACATCCTCTTCTCCCGTGCGAGCCAGCTGATGGCTCGCTACGGCGAGCGCGCAATCCGGTTGCAGGCAGACACCTTCGAGCGGCTCGTGATGGGTCAGCTGCACGAGACCGTCGGCGTGCAACCGGGCGATGACCCCATCGAGTTCTACATCCAGGTACTTGCCGACAAAACCGGTTCGTTGATCGCGGCGGCCACGCAGGGTGGTGCGATCTTCTCTAACGCTCCGGCCGAGTACGTCGAGCCACTGCGCGTGTACGGCGAGAAGGTCGGCGTCGCCTTCCAGCTGCTGGACGACGTGATCGATCTGTCTGCCAAGCCGGAAGAGACCGGAAAGGTGCCCGGCACCGACCTCCGTGCTGGCGTACCGACGATGCCGTACTTGCTGCTCAAGGCAGAACCAGATGCCGCCGCGGCAGAACTCGCCGCACGAATTGACGACGGCGTGACTCGCATCGCGGATGGCGAAGATCCGACGATCCTCGATCTGCCTTTGACAGAGCTGCGAGATCACATCGTCACCCAGAACACGCTCGAACTCGCCCGCACCTGGACGCGCGACGCCATCGACGCACTCGCCCCACTGCCTAAGGGCACGGTGCGCGAGGCGCTGACCCGCTTCGCAGAATCTCTTGTAGACCGCAGCAGCTGATCATTCTTCGATCACCGCAGCATCCGAAAGGACACTCATGACCAAGCTTCGCCTGGCCATCGTCGGGGCAGGCCCCGCTGGTATCTACGCCGCCGACATTCTGTTGAAAACAGAACGCTCTTTCGACGTCTCCATCGATCTGTTTGAGCAGCTTCCCGCTCCATACGGGCTCGTTCGCTATGGAGTGGCCCCCGATCACCCGCGCATCAAGGGCGTCATTAACGCTCTGCGCGACGTGCTCGACCGTGGCGATATTCGCCTGTTTGGCAACGTCCGCTTCGGCGAGGACATCACGCTGGAAGACCTGAAGAAGCACTACAACGCCGTGATTTTCGCTACCGGCGCGATCCGCGACACCCACCTCGATATCCCGGGGATCGACGCCGAGGGATCGTTCGGGGCGGCCGACTTCGTCAGCTGGTTCGACGGGCATCCCGATGTGCCGCGCGAGTGGCCCCTGGATGCCGCATCCGTCGCAGTTCTCGGCAACGGCAACGTCGCACTCGACGCGGCGCGCATGCTGGCCAAGCACGCTGAAGACCTGCTGCCGACCGAGATTCCCGACAACGTGCACGCGCTGCTTGAGGCATCGAAGATTACCGATGTGCACGTGTTCGGCCGTCGCGGCCCCGCGCAGGTGAAGTTCACCCCACTCGAGCTGCGCGAACTCGGCGAGTTGCGCGACGTCGACATGGTCGTCTACGACGAAGACTTTGACTACGACGAGGCGTCGCTGGCTGCGGTGGCCAGCAACAAGCAGGTCAAGGTCATCGACCGCATCCTGCAGCAGTGGCGTACTCGCCCGAGCGTGAACAACGCGGGGGGCGAAGCATCCCGTCGCCTGCACCTGCACTTCTGGGCAAAGCCCGTCGAGGTGAGAAAGGATGCCGATGGCAAGGTCGCAGCGCTCGTCTACGAGCGCACGCGTCCAGACGGCTCCGGCGGACTCGAGGGCACGGGTGAAATGCGTGAAGTCGAGATCGGTCAGCTTTACCGGGCGGTCGGCTACTTCGGCTCACCACTGAAGGACGTGCCCTTCGATAAGAAGCACGGAGTGATCCCGAACCACGAGGGTCAGGTGATCGCCAAGGACTCCAACCAGCGGGTGTCTGGCGTGTACGCCACCGGCTGGATCAAGCGGGGACCAGTCGGCCTCATCGGCCACACCAAGTCCGACGCCATGGAAACCGTGCAGCATCTGGTCAACGACCAGGGGTCGTGGTGGCATCCGGAAGACCCATCCGAGGGGGCGGTTCCTGCACTTCTCGAGTCTCGGGGAGTGGCCTGGACCGATCTTGAAGGCTGGCACCGCCTCGACGAGCACGAGGTAGCGCTGGGTGCACCGCGCGAGCGCGCGCGCATCAAGGTCGTTCCGCGCGACGAAATGTTGCGAGTCTCGCGCGCCGAGTAGCGCTTCTTCTCAGTCGACGGGCTCGGTGACCTCGACCGTGAAAGTGACGGAATCGCCACTCGTCGAATTGTCGAGTGTCACTTCGGTCTCGCCGACGCTCAGCGCGTCCAGACCGGGATTGAACTGCGCACTGCCGTCATCCTTGCCGGGAGTGAACTCGACGATCTCGGGGTCTTGGATCTTGGCTGTCCAATCGGTGAACGTTTTATCGTCCCCGGTGAAATCAACGACGTTGCCCTCGGCCACCTGAACGGTCGACCCGTCGATCTTCGTGATGTCGACGATCACCGGCGGCAACGCGTTGTCCTCTGGGGAGTCCTTGGCGCAGCCGACGAACGTGAGAGCGGCGCCGATAGCGAGGAGCGCCGCGGTGGTACGGATCGCGGGAGAACGGTGCGGGCGTGTCATAAGAACCTCCGACTGATGTTGCGCTCAGCATAGGGGAGCGGGCAGGGCGCTGCAGTACTCAATAGCATGGGGGCATGACTGATTGGCTTCCTGACGTTCTCGGGGACGAGTTTGAGCAGCTCACTCTGCCGCTCGGAACGGATGCCGAGGGCGATGTCGTCGCGACGCTGGTGCGCGCGCTGCCGGGGCCGGGCGCACCTCAGCCCTCGGCCTGGAAGCGATTTGTTGCTCGCCTTCAGGGACGAGCTGTCGAGCCCGAGACGCCGTTGTTGGACGGTGTCGACGTGCTCTACGTGCACGGATGGTCGGACTATTTCTTCCAGAAGCGTCTCGCCAGGTTCTGGACTTCGCGCGGAGCGCGCTTCTTCGCCCTTGACCTGCGCAAGTACGGCCGAAGCCTGCGAGACGGACAAACTCCCGGTTACATCGCCAACCTCACGACCTACGACGAAGACATCGAGGCGGCTCTCCACGAGATGGGCCATTCTTCGAAGGAACGAGGGGCTGATGCCGCGGCATCCGCCCGCCGACTCGTGCTTCTCGGGCACTCGACAGGCGGGCTGGTGCTCAGTCTCTGGGCGTCACGGCATCCGAACGTTGCGGACGCGGTCATCCTGAACTCTCCCTGGCTTGAGCTCCAACTCGCAGCGTTGCGCGCGGCGATCGCACCGGTCGTCGAACTGCAGGCGCGGCTGCGCCCGATGGAGGTCGCGCCGCAGATCGATCTGGGGTTCTACGCGCGTGCGCAGACCGAGGCCGCTGTCGCAGATGATGTGGTCGAGATCAACCACGCGTGGCGCCCTGTGCCGTCTATGTCCGTGCATGCCGGATGGCTGCACGCGATCCTCAATGGTCATCGAGTCGTCGCCGGAGGCTTGAAGATACCCGTGCCGGTGTGCGTGCTGCTCTCCGCGCGTTCGGTGGCTCCGACGCGATGGTCTGATGAACTCGTCGCCGCAGACACCGTGCTCGTCGTCGACGACATCGCCGAACGTGCCCTCAAGCTCGGGTCATCCGTCACGATTGAACGCGTCGATGGTGCGTTGCATGACGTGTTCCTGTCGCGCAAGGATGCACGTGACGATGCATACGCGCGGCTGGAGCGCTGGGTCACCGGGTGGGCAGCGAGCTCTACCGGTAGTTGATGGACTGCATCGGGGTGTTTGCCGGTGGTTGCCCGCAGGTGAAATCCGCGGAATTACGCGGATTTCTGGTTGTCGTGGGACGGGCCTGAAAGGCGTGCGCGGAGAATTCTGCGGACTTTTTGCGGACTGGCTGCGGACTGCCGCAGGGGGATGCCGGCGCCATTCGGCGGTAGGCGCTCGCCCCTATGTCGGTGAAGGTGTCTCGGGTGCCACTGATCGTGACGGCCGTTTCCGTCGGTCGGATTGTCGCGAGCGCGCAGGCGTAGAAGGCGTTGAGCGCCGCTCACCTCCCTCCGACGGCGAGAGTGTAGCGGCGAGGAAACGACTCCGTTCCTGCCGTTCGCTATTTGCAGACTCCGCTCTCCGCTGCGCTGCGAGCTCCGCTTAGCAACCGCTCACTCGGGCACTGCGTCGTCCCCTCGCCGCGTGATCAGCCGATTGTCGGAGCGAGGGTGAAACTCGAGGCAGGAGCCGTTTCGGGTGCGTGATCGTAACGGGCGTTGAGGGCGTAAGCGGCTATCCGGACACCCACAGGTAGGCAGTCGTATGAGAACGTCACCAGCATGCCTGGTGCGTCAGACGAGTTCGCTTACCAGTTGCTCGATGCGTGCACGGATGTCGTCGCGGATGGGGCGGACCGAGTCGATTCCCTGACCTGCCGGGTCGTCGAGCTCCCAGTCCTCGTAGCGCTTCCCGGGGAAGAACGGGCAGGCGTCGCCGCAGCCCATCGTGATGACGACGTCAGAGGCCTGCACCGCTTCGGTGGTGAGTACCTTCGGGGCTTCGGCGGTGATGTCGATGCCGAGCTCGGCCATGGCGTCGACGGCGATGGGGTTGATCTGGTCAGCGGGCATGGATCCGGCGGAGCGCACCTCGATGCGGTCACCGGCGATGTCCCGGAGGAATCCGGCGGCCATCTGGGAGCGACCGGCGTTGTGGACGCAGACGAACAGGACGGAGGGCTTTGCGGTGGTGTCGGTCATATTGACTCCAGGTTTTTGAGAAAGTGGTCAGTTGAGAAGGTTGTCGACGAGGGTGCGCACGCGGCCGGTGATGTCATCGCGGATCGCTTCGACGCCTTCGCGGGAAGCGAGGGCAGGGTCTCCGACGGACCAGTCCTCGTAGCGGACGCCGGGAATGATCGGGCAGACGTCGCCGCAGCCCATGGTGATGACGACATCCGCGGCCCTGACGGCATCGTCGGTCAGAGGTTTCGGGAACCGCTCGGCGGCGCCGTCGCCTTCGATCTCGGCGAGCAGTGATCGCACGTGCGGGTGGATGACATCTGCGGGGCTGGAGCCGGCCGAGCGGGCGATGATCTTGCCGCCCGCGAGCTGATTGACCAATGCGGCAGCGAGCTGCGAGCGGCCGGCGTTCGCCACACAGACGAACAGCACCTGCGGGACTGCCGTGTCGCGGTCGCGGGTGAGGTCGCTCAGCCGTTGCCTGGCAAACCGCTCCGTGAGCGGGATCAGGGCCGAGGTCACCCTGGCGGTGCGAGCGAGGGCTGTGTATGACTCTCGGACGATGGTGAGGACGGTTGCTGAGTCAAGCTCCGGGATCTCTGCGGCCAGCTCGTCGGCGAGATGAGTGACACGGGCGTCGAAGTCTGGTCGGCGCGCCTCTGCGGCCGCGTCTTCTGTCCAGGGTGCAACGGTAGCGGGCGCGAATGAATCCAGCAGCGTGGTGACGGCACGACGGCGGTTCGGGTTGATCTTGTACCAGACCCAAGTGCCGCGTCGCTCAGAGGTCAGCACGTCGACGTCTTTGAGTACCTTGAGGTGGTGCGACACGGTCGGCTGTGACACTTCGGCGAGCTCAGCGAGGTCGCAGACGCAGGATTCCCCGCGCGGGTCGGAGGCGATCGCGGACAACATCCGCAGGCGCAGGGGGTCAGAGAGCGCCTTCAATGTGGCTGCGACGGATGACGCCGCGTCCTGCCCGATCGCGTGCGAGGCGACCGGACTGCAGGTATCTTCAGCGGTCAAAGTGACATTCATCATGGCGTCCTTACCTCGGTGTATGGAGCTGCGGTGTATGGGTCAGTGTGGAACCACTTGCGTGCTGCCCAGAGCGACACGTAGACGAGCCCGACGAGGACGGGCACCTCGATGAGCGGGCCGACGACGCCTGCGAGTGCCTGGCCGGACGTCGCCCCGAACGTGCCGATGGCCACGGCAATCGCGAGTTCGAAGTTGTTGCCGGCGGCGGTGAACGCCAACGTCGATGAGCGGGCATAGCCGAGGCCGAGGGCTTTGCCGGTGAAGAGTCCGATGAACCACATCAGGGCGAAGTACACCAGCAGCGGGAGTGCGATCCGCGCGACGTCGAGGGGCCGAGAGGTGACCTGTTCACCCTGTAGGGCGAACAGCAGCACGATGGTGAACAGCAGCCCGTAGAGGGCCCACGGGCCGATCTTCGGCAGGAACTTCTCTTCATACCAGTCGCGGCCCTTGCGGCGTTCGCCGATGAACCGGGATGCGAATCCGGCCAGCAATGGGATGCCGAGGAAGATCAGCACATTCAGCGCGATCGCTCCGACCGAGAAGTCCAACCCCTGGGTGTCCAGCCCCAGCCATCCAGGGAGGATGGTGAGGTAGAACCAGCCGAGCAGCGAGAAGGCCACGACCTGGAACACCGAGTTGATCGCCACGAGTACGGCGGCGGCTTCGCGGTCACCGCAGGCGAGGTCGTTCCAGATGACGACCATCGCGATGCATCGGGCGAGCCCGACGATGATGAGGCCGGTACGGTATTCGGGCAGATCGGGGAGGAACATCCAGGCCAGGGCGAACATCAGCGCGGGGCCGATCAGCCAGTTCAGCACGAGCGAGGAGATGAGCAGCTTCTTGTCGCCGGTGACCGCTGCGACCTTGTCGTAGCGGACCTTCGCGAGGACTGGGTACATCATCACCAGCAGGCCGAGGGCGATGGGGATCGAGATCCCGCCCACTTCGAGGCTTGCGAGCAGTGGCGATACGCCGGGGACGAAGCGTCCGAGGAGGATGCCGGCGACCATGGCGAGCCCGATCCACAGCGGCAGCCAGCGGTCCAGGGTGGACAGGCGGCGCGTCGTTGACGTCGGTGCGGGAACGGTTGCAGCACTCATGCGAGCAGCGCCTCCATCTTCTCGGCGATAACAGGCTTCGGGTGCGCGCCGATGAGGATGTCGGTGCGGACACCGTTCTTGTAGAAACCCAGGGTGGGGATCGAGGTGACACCGGCGGCCACTACTGTCTCCGGGTTCTGGTCGGCGTCGAGCTTGACGATCTTGATCCGGCCGTCGTATTCGGTGGCGAGCTGATCCAGCAGCGGTGCGATCTGCTTGCAGGGTCCGCACCAGGTGGCCCAGATGTCGACGACGACGGGGAGATCCGCATCGAGGACCTCGGTCTGGAATGTGGCGTCGGTGACGGGTGTGGGGGCGCTCATGCGAACACTTCCTCGGTTTCGAGTTCGAACGTGGTGCTCTCGTCGAGAGCGGACAGGTAGTGCTGGGCGTCCTGCGCGGCGGCGCATCCGGTGCCCGCAGCGGTGATGGCCTGACGGTAGGTGTGGTCGACCAGGTCGCCAGCCGCGAACACTCCGGGAAGGTTCGTGCGGGTGGAAGGATGTTCGACGAGCACATATCCGTTGGCATCCGTGTCGATGATCCCAATGACCAGTTCGGAGCGCGGGTCATGGCCGATAGCCACGAAGACGCCGGTTGCCGAAAGCTCGCGTTCTGCTCCGGTGACGGTGTCGCGGAGGGCGACAGCGTGCACCTTCTCGTCACCGATGATGCCTGCGACCTCACTGTTCCACGCGACGTCGATCTTCGGGTGATCCAGCACCCGCTGCGCCATGATCTTCGAGGCGCGGAACTCTTCGCGGCGGTGCACGACAGTGACCTTCGAGGCGAAACGCGTCAGGAACAGTGCCTCCTCCATCGCGGAGTCGCCACCGCCGACGACGACGATCTCCTGCTCGCGGAAGAAGAACCCATCGCACGTCGCACACCACGACAGGCCGTGGCCGGTCAGCCGCTCTTCTTCGGGCAGTCCGAGCTTGCGGTAAGCGGACCCCATCGTGAGGATGACGGCGCGAGCGCGGAAGGTCTCTCCGGCACCGGTCTCGATGACCTTGATCGGGCCCTCGAGGTCGACACTGACTGCGTCGTCGAGCAGGATGCGTGCTCCGAAACGCTCGGCCTGGGCACGCATCGACTCCATCAGTTCGGGGCCCTGCACACCGTCGACGAATCCGGGGAAGTTCTCCACCTCGGTCGTCGTCATCAACGCGCCACCCGCGGTGACGGAACCTGCGAGCATCACTGGTTCGAGCCCCGCACGAGCCGCGTAGACGGCGGCGGTGTACCCGGCGGGTCCGGAACCGATGATGACCAGCTCAACCTCTTGAATCGACATACGTCTATATTGACATCCATCGATGCCGAATGCAATCATGCTGAAAAGAGTTCACCTGCCCGTCACCTGGCGAGCGGATCATTGCCAGTGCAGCGCTCGTGCTGCAGCCTAGAAAGCAGAATCACGATGACCCAGCCAAGGACCGTCCTGTTCATATGCAAGCACAACGCGGGGCGTTCGCAGCTGGGCGCCCATCTACTCACACATGTCGGCTCCGAGCAGTTGGTGGCGACGAGCGCGGGTATCAGCCCGGCAGAAACGATCAATCCGGTGATTGCTGAGTCGTTGCAGGAACTCGGGATCGACACGAGCGCAGCACGTCCGCGTGCTGTCACGGTCGAGGATCTCGCGTCCGCCGATGTGGTGGTGTTGATGAAGCCGGGACTCCCGCTCCCTGGTCCTGTCGGCGGAGAGCTGGTCGAATGGTCCTTCCCTGACCCGTCGAACTGGGAAGCCGACGGCGTGCGGGAACTGCGTGACGCTGTCGCCGAGAAGGTCCGCCAACTCGCTGCCCGCCTGGTCGGCTGAGATCGCGAAAGGGTGAGACCTCGATCTGAGGCCTCACCCTTTCGCATGTGCGGTTAGCCGACCGGGATGGGACGCAACCCGATCTGCACCACGGCCGGAGCCGGGGCTGCACAGCAACTTCCCGCGTTGTCGTCGAAGTCACCCGACCCGCCACACACGCCGGTATCCGGCAGGACGAGATCCTTGCGCGCGGCGGCTTCGTGATCTCCAGCGAGATGTGCCGTAACGCTGCGCACCTGCTCGTATCCCGTCAGAGCAAGGAACGTCGGTGCACGCCCGTAGGACTTCACCCCAACGATGAAGAACCCGTGCTCGGGCTGCGCGAGCTCTCTGGCACCTGTTGCCGATACCGAACCGCACGAGTGGATGTTCGGGTCGATCTCCGCGGCGATCCCGGCGACGGCATCGAGAGCGGGGTCAAGGCTGATACGCAGCTCGCGCAGCATCTCCGTGTCGGGCCGGAACCCGGTCAGGGCGAACACATGAGCGACGCCCACGACCTCACGTCCGTCCTCGGCGATGATCGTCAACGCCTCATCCTCTTGACGGATTTCCGCGACCCGGAATCCGGTGACCAGGTTCACCAGACCCTCATCGATCATCCTGCGGGCGCGAGAGCCGAGCGCAGCGCGTTCCGGGAGCTCATCGCCGAGCCCACCACCGAAGACATTCATGGCGCTCCCGCGACGCAGAAGCCACGTGACGCGGGTGCCGGGCGATCGCCTGGCCAGTTCGCTCAGGCGCAGCACGGCATGCGTGGCGGAGTGCCCGGCGCCCACGACGACGACATGCGACCCGGCGAGTTCGGAGACGTCGTCAGGGATGCGGTACGAGATCGAAGCCGAGGCCCTTGCTTCGCCGAGCGCGGGGAATCCATCACTGCCCGCCGGATTCGGAAGACCCCACGTGCCGCTTGCATCAATGACGGACCGGGCGCCCAGGCGCGATTCATGCCCGTCTGAGTCGACCAGGTGCACGATGAAGGGCTGACTCTTGCGCCCACCGTCGACGACCTTGTCACGCCCCTGACGAGAGACGCCCGTCACTGTCGTGGCGTACCTCACCTGCTCTCCCAGAACGTCGGCGAGCGGCGCGAGGTATTCATTCACCCATTCGGCGCCGGTCGGGTATCCCGAGGCTGGGGCACTCCAGCCGGTGGATTCGAGGAGACGTCGTGCCGCCGCATCGGTCAGTTCCGGCCAGGCCGAGAAGAGCCGTACATGGCCCCATTCCGAAACTGCTGCTGCGGGCCCCTCGCCACGCTCGAGGACAACGACGTCCACACCGCGTTCGGCAAGGTGCGCTGCTGCGGCAAGCCCCTGCGGGCCCGCCCCGATCACGACAACTGGAAGCTCATCCATCACATCTCCTCAAATCGAAGTTATTCGATATGAAAAGAGTTCCGCATCTATCGAAGAATGTCAATACGTGTCAGACTAGCCCCGTGAGCTTGCCAACCACCATCGAAGCGAACACCTGCTGCGTGCCGCGCATCACATCTTCGCTCACCGCAGAGGACGCGGAACGTGTCGCCCGCGTGTTCAAAGCACTCGGGGACCCCACGCGCGTCAGGCTGCTGTCGTTGATCGCGGCCGGCGCCGGCGGTGAGGCATGCATCTGTGATCTCACAGAGCCGGTGGGGCTTTCGCAAGGGACGGTCTCTCATCATATGAAGCTGCTCACCGATGCCGGTCTGGTGACGCGGGAGCAACGGGGTAAGTGGGCGTACTTCGCTCTCAATGACGGCGCGCTGGATGCGGCGGCTGACGCACTTCGTTCGGTATGACCGCTGTGGAGGCGCCGCCCCGCTCGGGTGAGCGTGTGGCCGCGCTCTCCGTAGGGCGGGTCATCAGCTGGGGAATCCGTGCTCTATCAAGCGGCTTTCACGGTCATCGCCTGCCGGTACGGTGCGCGTCGTCGCGGCGCAATGACGATCCTGACCTTGGCCGGCGGCCTCGCCTCTACCGCAGCTTCTTACGGGGAAGCGATCGCCCGCAGCATGTGCACACCTGGTCGGAGTCAGTTGCGATGAGTGAGGATGGCCTCTCGGATCTGCTCGACCGTCGGGAGACCAGCGAGACCCGCCAGGGTTGCATAGATTCGGCAGGCTAAGTCGACGCTGGTATCAGCACCGGGGAAGAGGTCTTCTCCGTTCAGGGTGATCGTGGGGGATCCCGCGAAGGGAACCTCTGCCGCGTCTTTTTTAGAGCGGATGAGTCGATAGTGCAGTTCTGTTGCTTCGTGGCCCGTCTCTCGTAGGGCTTCGGAAACACGCGCCCGGCTTCGATCCAGCTGGGGCATTCAGCGATGTGTAACGGTTCGATCTTCATGGTTCCAGGATCCTCCTTATTCGGTGCTCAATCTTGGGGGTGCATGGGTGATCCCACTGTCGTCGACGATGAGCATGTCGCCGGCGTTGGTGATCGCGATGGCCTGTGCGGTCCCGTGAATGGTTCCGACCTCTGTCCATTGCGTCGCTCCCGCGGTGATGACCCAGATCTGCCCACCGATTCCGACGCCGACGCCGACGCGCAGAAGGTGGCGCCACGAGGGTCACACCGGAGGTCCACCGAAAACGATCGTTTTCGGCTATCTAGCTCACGAATCCGGGATTCGGTTTCCAGAAACGTGCGCCGTAACGATCTTTCGGCAGGCGTATTCGGCGAGAGCCGGGGGGATTCGACCCTCGGCGTTAGCGGCCTGTTGCCTCATCGAGGGCGTCGGTCAAGTCGCTGAGCTGGGTGAGCTCGAGTAGTGGTTTCGCGGTGCCTGGACGCATGCGAGCACTCGAATGCCGTGGTCATCATCCCGGTCGACAGTGACGCGGACGAGTCCGTATGGATTGGCGGTGCCAACGTCGACGAGACGACGGCGGATGTCGTCACGTGGCTCAGTGACGACACGAACCCTGCACGTCGGCCGGCGCTCGTCGACATCCGGCAGTTCTCGCGACCCGACTAAACCGACACGAGCTGGAAGAAGAGGTCGAGCGGGGGCGGTGACGCGTCGCATGCAGGCCGACACAGCTGGCGCGAGTACATGCGCACGAGGAATCGAACTGCTTGCGCTTCACCGGTCCGGGCACTTTCGAATCTGCCGCGAGTCAGCGAACGAGGCGGGCGATCGCCTGAGACGCTTCCCGGACCTTCTCTTCGGCGATGTCGCTGCCGGCGCGAGCTGCATCTGCCACACAGTGGCGCAGGTGGTCTTCGAGGAGCCCGACGGCAACGCTCTGCAGGGCGCTGGTCAGTGCGGAGATCTGAGTGAGGATGTCAATGCAGTACTTCTCGTCCTCGACCATGCGGTGGATGCCGCGTGATTGTCCGTCGATGCGCTTGAGGCGAGCAAGGTAGCGGGCTTTGTCCGTGATGTACCCGTGCTCTGTGTGGTTGCAGGACGTTGTAGGGACGGTGGTATCAGCCATCTGGATCTCCGGCGGTTGTGGTCAGCGGTTCAGGATGACGCGGGTCGTGGTGTCGGGGCGGAGGTCGAGTCGGCGCAGCAGTTGTGCGTTGAGGGCGACGACGATGGTGGATAGTGACATGAGGATCGCTCCGACCGACATCGGGAGCACGAATCCGATGGGGGCGAGGACGCCGGCGGCGAGAGGGACGGAGATGATGTTGTATCCGGCAGCCCACCAGAGATTCTGCTTCATCTTCCGGTACGAAGCCCGTGACAGTTCGATCACGGAGAGTACCGAGCGGGGGTCGTCGCTTGCGAGGATGACACCAGCAGAGGCGATCGCGACATCTGTGCCCGCACCGATCGCCAGCCCAACGTCGGCCTGCGCGAGGGCAGGGGCGTCGTTGACGCCGTCGCCGACCATTGCGACCTTACGGCCCTCGTTCTGGAGTTGTTGGACCTTGGCGGCCTTGTCCTCCGGGCGTACTCCGGCGAAGACGCGGTCGATGCCGAGGTCTTGGGCGACGGCCTGCGCCACGGCTTCCGCGTCGCCGGTAATCATCACCACTTGCACGTCGAGTGCGTGGAGGGCGTCGACGGCTTCCCGGGATTCCGAGCGCACCTCGTCGGCGAGTTTCACGCGCGACGACGCGGCCGTCCTGGATGACGTGCAGGATGATCGCGCCATCCGTCCGCCACTGATCGGCGACCGGGAGCTCGTCGGCGTTCTCCTCGGTGAGCAGGTGCGGTCCACCGACTCGGATGATCTTCCCGTCGACGGTCGCTGTGACGCCCACAGCGGGCGAGGAAGTGAAGTCGCCGTTGCGCGGGATGGTGAGCTGCTTGTCGGCGGCTGCGCGCACGATGGCCTTCGCGAGCGGGTGCTCACTATCAGTTTCTGCGGCGGCGGCCAGTGCGAGGATCTGGTCGGGGTCGGTGCCGTCGACGACGGAAATCTCGGAGACGACGGGCTCGCCCTTGGTGAGGGTGCCGGTCTTGTCGAACAGGACCGTGTCGATGGTGCGCATGCTTTCGAGCGCGAGCCGGTCTTTGACGAGAACGCCGCCCCGGGCGGCGCGTTCGGTGGCGATTGAGACGACCAGCGGGATGGCCAGGCCCAGCGCGTGCGGGCAGGCGATGACGAGGACGGTGATGGTGCGGATGACAGCCGCGTCAGGCAAGCCGACCAACGTCCAGACGATCGCGGTGATCGCCGCAGCACCCAGGGCGAACCAGAACAGCCATCCGGCGGCGGTGTCCGCGAGCCGCTGTGCGCGGGACGAGGAGCTTTGCGCTTGGGTGACGAGACGTTGGATGCCGGCGAGGGTCGTGTCGTCGCCGGTCGCGGTGATCTCGACGCGAAGCCCGGAATCGGTGGCAACGGTGCCGGCTGTGACGTGGTCGCCGCTGCCGCGTTCCACGGTGCGGGACTCGCCCGTGACCATGGACTCGTCCATCGAGGCCCGTCCGTCGACGATGCGCCCGTCGGCGGGGACGCTGCCACCCGGCCGTACGATGACAACGTCGCCGACGACGAGATCGGTCGGTGAGACCGTGACGACCTGGTCATTCTCGACGCGCTCTGCCTCATCGGGGAGAAGAGCGGCGAGTGAGTCCAGGGCGGAAGTCGTCTGGGCGAGGGAGCGCATCTCGATCCAGTGCCCGAGAAGCATGATGACGATGAGGAGGGCGAGCTCCCACCAGAAGTCTAGTTCGTGATGGAGCACGCCGAGCGTCGCGCCCCAGGAGGCGGCGAACGCGACGGTGATCGCGAGGCCAATGAGCAGCATCATGCCGGGCTTGCGAGCGCGGAGCTCGCTGACTGCACCGACGAGGAACGGCTTTCCACCCCACGCGTACATGACAGTGCCCAGCACCGGGGATACCCAGGACAGACCCGGAATATCGGGGAGGGTGTAGCCGAGGATCATCGAGAACATGCCCGACAACGCGACCGTGGGGACGGCGAGGACGAGCATGATCCAGAACAGGCGACGGAACTGCCCGACGTGGTCGCCATGGCCTGCATGACCGCCGTGTCCAGCGTGGGTGTTGTGACCGGAGGGCGCGTTGTCGCTTCCGTGGTCTCTGTGACTGTGCGCGGCCGCGTCTGACTGCGGTGCATGCGCCATTGCTTGATGTCCCGCGTGCGCATCGTGGTCAGTTTCGGTCGTCACTGCGGGGGTCGACGCCGCGTGGTCGTGGTGGGCGTGGGTGTGCTCCGCGCCGTCGTTACGCGAGTGGCTCATGGGCCTATCCTCCTCGGAATTGAGAACCGTGGGGCTGACTTGTCTGGCGTGCCCCGCACCGTGAAACGGTGTCAGGCAGCAGCGGTGGCGTACTTAGCCGGGTCGGCGTCGAACGCGGGCTCGCATCCAGCGCAGCAGAAGTAGTACCGGGTGCCGTCGTAATCGCGGTACAGGCCAGCAGCTTCTGCATCCGCCTTGATGACGGTGCTGCCTACCATCACAGGACATTCGGCGAGATCTTCCGCGGGCGGGGTGAGGAGATCCTTGCGTCCTTCGGCGTCGACGGAACCGTGGCTGTTGCGGCTGCAGCAGGATCCAGTGGAGTCTGACATGTTTTGTTCCTCTTTCTCTCAAACACCGGAGTGCGGCGTCGGTATGCCTAACGATATACCCCCTGGGGGTATTCCGCACTAGGATATACATGGCGGCGCTGAAGGATCAGGGCGGGCGGCCGCATAGATCGTGGTGTTAGCATCCTGCACGGAATGGAGGAGGCCGAGTATGCACGTCGCAGTTCGTGGCGCACGTCCGCAGTTGTCGTTGCGCGCGTTGTTGATGCTCGGCGGGGCCACGCTGATGGTTATCGTCGGCTTGCTGGCGATGCACACCTTCACCTCCGAACCTGCGGGACACGGATCCGTCGGACTCACCCACTCCGCAGCCGGGGAGGAGCACGCCACCGTAGCGGCGTCAAACGTCGCGAGCGAGTCCACCGCGTGTGAGGGTGCGTGTCATGTGAACACCGGACATGGGCAGGGTCACAACGAGATGCTGATTGCGTGCGTGCTGGCGTTGCTTGCCGGTCTGCTTCTCCTCCTCCCTCCGATATTGATTCAGCGTCACCGGCTGCCCCCTCACCGTGCTGTAAGCCTGGTGAGGTGGGAAGCGATCGGGATCCTTCCCCGGGCACCCTCGCTGACGTTCCTTTCGATAAGTCGCACCTGAGTAGTCGCCGCCGACCCTGATGGGTCGGATTCCTGGCGCCGTCTGGCGCCATCATTTGCGAACCCTCACACGACGTATCGAAGGAACAACCATGAATAAGAAGATTCCCGTTGCTGTCAGTACGGGTGTACTGACCCTTGCACTGGTTCTCACCGGCTGCGCTGACAACAGCACGGCACCGTCCAGCGAATCCACCTCCCCGTCTCAGTCGTCGTCGACTTCGGCAGCGAACGAGGCTGACGAGATGTTCGTCACGATGATGATCCCTCATCACGAGCAGGCGATCGAGATGGCCGACATGCTGCTAGCTAAAGACGGTGCCGACGCACGCGTGGTGGAACTTGCCGAGCAGATCAAGGCGGCGCAGGGCCCCGAGATCGACAAGATGCTCGGATGGCTCGAAGACTGGGGTGTGGAGTACGACCCCGACTCCATGGGAGGCATGGATCACGGTTCGATGGGCGGTGACGACAGCATGATGTCCGAAGAGGACATGACCATGTTGGAGAGCGCGGATGCTGTCGAGGCGAACAGCCTGTTCCTGGAGCAGATGATCGTGCACCACGAAGGTGCCGTCGACATGGCGCAGACGGCGCTTGATGATGCGCAGAACCCGGACGTCCTCGAGCTCGCGCAACAGGTGATCGACGACCAGACGGCGGAGATCGCCACGATGCAGGAACTCCTCGGCCAGCTGTAGGAATCCTCCGGGCGGGCCGGTATCCGATCGTCCCGCCCGGACCTGTCATCCGTGCTGCCCCATTGCGGCAGCAGTCAGACGTCGGCGTGCTCTTGTTGCGCGTCGTGAAGCCAGGCCCGCTTGAGGCCACTAACGGAAACCATCATGAAACGCTCACTCCTTCTCGCAACCGTCACTGTGACCGTCCTGGCGGCTGTCGCCACCGGATGCACCGCGACACCGCTCGGCAACCCGGACTCAGCTCCCCGCATCGACCACATCCACGGCATCGCCCAAGATCCCCGGGGCGATGATCTGCTGGTGGCCACGCACAACGGAATCTTCACTCTCACACCAGATGGGGATATCTCCGGCCCGATCGGCGGTCACGCCTTCGACGCCATGGGATTCACGGTCTCGGGAGACGCGCTGTTCGCCTCCGGGCATCCCGGCGAAAAGACCCCGGCCGAACTCGGATCGCCCAACCTCGGCATCATCCGCAGCGACGACTACGGGAACACTTGGTCGCCTATTGCTCTCAACGGAACCACCGACTTCCACATCCTCACCGCGGCCCCGGACGGCACCCTCTACGGCGTCCCCTCTAGCCAAGTGAACCTGCTCACCAGCACAGACGAGGGAAACAACTGGACGGAGCGTGCGTCCCTCGGCGCCGCTGATCTCGCGGTCACCGAATCCGGTTTGTACGCTGCAGCCGAAGAAGGCGTTCTCTTCAGCAGCGACGGCGGTAACACATTCACTCCAGTCGACGGAACACCTGTGCTCTACGCGCTGGAGGCTCGCACCGATGGCACTCTTCTCGGCGCAGGCACCGATGGCGTCCTGTGGACAGAGGATGAAAATGGAACCTGGCATCACCTCGAATCCCTCCAAGGCGCCGTTCAAGCCCTCACGGTCATCGACGACCGCGTCATCCTCGTCGATGACCGGGGCATCGTTGAAGTCTCACCGGACAGCACCACTGTGCTGAGTCCCGCCCAATAACGCGGGCGCAAAGACCTGTGCCCAAGGATTCCTCGTGAAAGCGCCCAAGAACCCCTTTCGGAACCTCGTGTTGTTCGTCATCGTGGCGACGGTCGCCGTTGCTCTCCTCGCCGCTGCTAGTTTTCTCGCCATTGGAGCGATCTTCTGATGACCCCCACCGGCTCCAGATCCCCCTTCGACTCGATGCACCATCTGACGGCCGTGCACTCGTCCTCACCCGGCGCGCCTTCGCCTCGCAGTCCCGCGGAGCGGACGCATCGAAGGCTCGTGCGTCTTGGATATATGCTCTTGATCTGCGGTCCAGCCCTCGCGCTCGCGCATCTGATCAGTGATGCCCAATCGACCGACGTCGCTTGGTGGACGTACACGATCGCCAGCTTTGACATCGCCGTAATCATGGTCATTGTCGCCCTGGCTCTGATCCTTCGAGCTCCACCCAGTCACGCTGCAGAAACGGAATAATCGTCACCGCACAGTAATCGCTGCGACGATGATCTGCCGCTGAACTACCATGCCCTCCCGGGGTATTCAACGGGGTCCCCGGGAGCGAGGTGCGGTCGTAGTTTAAAGACTCCACAATGACGAGAGGAGCCACTATGACTGTCGCGGCGGAAATGCTCCGCACCTACCCGAGGACCTTGGCCAGGCTGACCGGAAGGTGCTGGTGGAGTGTATCGAGGCGTGCGTTGAGTGCGCGCAATCATGCACCGCATGCGCCGACGCGTGCCTGAGCGAGGAAATGGTTGCCGAGCTGACGAAGTGCATCCGCACGAACCTGGACTGCGCCGACCTCTGCGAAACCACCGGACGCATCCTGTCCAGGCACACCGGGTACGACGCCAACCTCACCCGCGCAACCCTCGAAGCGTGCCGCACGGCATGCGCGAGCTGCGCCGACGAGTGCGAGAAGCACACGATGCACGAACACTGCGCGGTGTGTGCTGCGGCCTGCCGGCGATGCGAAGATGCCTGCGCCGCGCTCCTCGCAACCCTCTGAATAGCCACCGCGACGGCGTCGTGCAGTTCTTCGCTACCCGCATCAATCCAGTGATGCCCGTTGACCAGGCCGAAGCAGACTAGCGAGCGCTCTTACCCCACACGTCGTCATCAATCGCGCTACCGCGCAACGAACCGAGACGACAGGTGAGGAATATGTCGAAGGACGCGCACGAAACAAATGGACGACAAGCAGGGGCGAAAAAGCACGGATCGCTGACGATGTACTTGCGATTCGCGGCGATGATTCTCACCGGCATGGTCGTGATGTATTGGACGATGTTCGCTGGAGTGTGGGAATGGGGGCACATACGCTTCAGCGAAAGCCGCGTCTTCATGGCGCTCACTATGGGCGGCGCCATGGGGCTGGTCATGCTGGCCTGGATGCTCAACATGTACAAGCACAGGAAAGCGAACATTGCGGTCATCATCGTCAGCGTTCTCCTCCTCGGAGGAGGCATCGCCCTCGACCGCAGCCAGATCACCGTCGACGACACCGCGTACATGCGCGCAATGATTCCGCATCACTCGCTCGCGATCACCCGATCCGAGCGAGCACAGCTGCAGGATGTCCGCGTCTGCGAACTTGCGGTTGAAATCAGCGAAGCGCAGCGCCGGGAGATCCTCGAAATGGACTGGCTCATCGCCGACATCGAAAGCAACGGCCTCGCGCTGACGGCCGAGGACGCGCAAGACCGACCCGTTCCAGACTTCGAACGGGCAGCCGACCGCCAGTGCTCGGACGACGGATGACGATTGGTAGCGATAATCGATCGATCATGGCTTGTGCTCCGAGAGCCTGCCGGAAACGATCGTTTGCGGCGCGGTGAGTGAAGGCACACCAGATCGAATGCCAGAAACGTGCGCCGTAAGCGGGTTTCGGTAGGCGTATTCGGTGGGGTGTGAGCCGGATGTACTTACACCCAGGCCCCAGAGATGTCGCCTGGGGTGAAGCCGTTCCAATAGGTCATCAATCACTGTATAGTTCAGTGTGTGCTGACTATTTCCTCACGCCTCGATGTCATGAACCGGCTCGGCCGGGCCATGGCCGATCCCACGCGTTCCCGAATCCTAATGTCTCTGCTCGGTGGACCGAGCTACCCGGCTGTGCTCTCTCGTGAGCTGGAGCTGACGCGTTCGAACGTGTCGAACCATCTCACCTGCCTGCGTGACTGCGGGATTGTCGTTGCCGAGCCGGAGGGTCGCCAGACTCGTTACGAGATCGCCGACCCGCATCTTACGGCTGCGCTCGTCGCGCTCGTGGACGTGACGCTGGCGGTCGATGAGCACGCGCCGTGCGTGGACTCTGCGTGCACGGTGGCTGGCTGCTGTGGGACGGGGGCGGACGCGTGAGCGCGGCGTGTGGCTGCGAGCACGAGCCTGCCCAGCCTGCCACTGCGGCGGAGGATGAGACCGAAGAGGTTGTGCGGCCCTGGTGGAGGGACCGTGGGATCATGGTGCCGGTCTTCTCCGGTGTCGCATTCCTGGCCGGTCTGATCCTTGAATGGTCCGGCCTCGAGATCCCGGCGCTGGTGTTGTTCTGGGCCGGTCTGCTCCTCGGTGCGTCGACGTTCACGCCCGGCGCGATCCGGAAACTGTTCAAGGGCAAGCTCGGTATCGGGCTGCTGATGACGATCAGCGCGATCGGCGCGGTCATCCTCGGCTACGTGGAGGAGGCTGCGGCTCTGGCGTTCTTGTACTCGATTGCTGAGGCGCTCGAGGACAAAGCGATGGACCGTGCCCGGGGCGGGCTGAGGGCGCTGCTGAAGCTCGTGCCGGAGACAGCGACCGTGCTGCAGAACGGCGTCTCTGCGCAGGTGCCCGCGAGAGAGCTGACGGTCGGCCAGGTCATGGTGGTCCGTCCCGGCGAGCGGATCGCAACCGACGGGATCGTCCGTTCTGGCCGCTCCAGCCTGGACACCTCGGCGATCACCGGGGAGTCGATCCCCGTCGAGGTCGAGCCCGGCGATGCGGTGTCGGCCGGTGCGATCAACAGCGCCGGCGCGCTGGAGGTCGAAACGACCGCTGCGGGCACCGACAACTCGCTCACCACGATCGTGGAGCTGGTCGAGAAGGCGCAGACCGAGAAGGGCGAGCGTGCACGTCTCGCGGACAGGATCGCCCGCCCGCTCGTACCCGGCGTTCTGATCCTCGCAGCGCTCGTCGCGATCATCGGGTCGCTGCTGGGCGATCCAGAGGTGTGGATCACCCGCGCGCTTGTCGTGCTGGTCGCCGCTTCTCCGTGTGCGCTGGCGATCTCGGTGCCGCTGACGGTCGTCGCCGCGATCGGCGCAGCAAGCAAGTTCGGCGTGATCATCAAGTCCGGCGCCGTCTTCGAGCGCTTCGGCACGGTCCGCCACGTCGCGGTCGACAAGACCGGCACCCTCACCCGCAACGAACCTGCGGTCACCGCGGTGCTCACTGCGAACGGCGTGACCGAGACACAGGCGCTGGCCTGGGCGGCCGCACTGGAGCAGCACAGCACGCATCCCCTTGCCTCTGCGATCACCGCCGCGGCCCCGGGCACACCGGCAGCTGCAGATGTGACCGAGCAGGCCGGGCACGGCATCGACGGCACTGTCGGCGGATCGAGAATCACCGTCGGCAGTCCTCGCTGGCTGGACGCGGGCGACCTCGGGAAGCAGGTCGCGGAGTTGGAGGAGCAGGGCATGACCGTCGTGATCGTCCACCGCGACGGAACCCCCGTCGCCGCGATCGGCGTCCGCGACGAACTGCGCCCTGAAGTCCCCGAGGTAGTCCGGACGCTCACCAACCAAGCGTCGGCGTGACGATGCTCACCGGAGACAACGCCCGCACCGCTCGTGCACTGGCCGCGCAGGCCGGGATCAGCAACGTGCGCGCGGAACTGCGTCCCGAGGATAAGGCAACCGCGATCGGCGAGCTGTCAAAGGCGGGGCCGGTCGCGATGATCGGCGACGGAATCAACGACGCACCGGCCCTCGCTGGCGCAGACATCGGTATCGCGATGGGCGCCACCGGCTCCGACGCGGCAATCGAATCCGCCGACGTGGCCTTCACCGGCCATGATCTGCGCCTCATCCCGCGAGCGTTCGATCACGCCCGCCGCGGTCGACGGATCATCAACCAGAACATCATCCTGTCGCTGCTGATCATCACTGCACTGCTCCCGCTCGCGCTCTTCGGCGTCCTGGGGCTCGCGGCCGTCGTCCTGGTCCACGAGGTCGCGGAGGTCATCGTGATCCTCAACGGTCTGCGCGCCGCACGCACCCGCACGCCACGACTGGAAAGCTGATGCTCGCAACTATCGGTTCAGCGATCGGCCTGTTCGCGGCAACCAACATCGACGACATTGTCGTGCTCACCGTGCTGTTCCTGGCTTCCAGTCGAGGGAAGCCCCGGCCGTGGCAGATCGTCGCGGGCCAGTATCTCGGGTTCATCACCCTCGTCGTGATCAGCGTGATCGCCGCTCTCGGTCTCACCATCGTTCCGGACGAATGGGTCGGTTTCCTGGGTCTGATCCCGCTCGGCATCGGCATCTGGACGCTCATTCGCGGCCTGCGCCGTAACAGCGATGACGATGATGACGACTCCAAGATCACCGCGGTCGGACTATGGGGCGTCGCAGGGATCACGATCGCCAACGGGGCCGACAACATCTCCCTCTACACGCCGATCTTCCGCACCAGCGCCCCCAGCGACGTCGCGATCATGATCGTCGTATTCCTGATCCTCGTCGCGGTCTGGTGCGCGGCCGGCCGGCTGATCGGCACCAACAAGGCTGTTACCGAGGGGCTGGAGCGCGTCGAGCACTGGCTCGTACCGGCCGTGTTCATCGGCCTGGGCCTGTTCATCCTGATCGAATCTGGGGTCATCGTCCGTCTGATCGAGGTGCTCGCATGACCTCCTCCCAGTCAGAGGCTCATCCGCCCGCTGCGCGCAAGCTGTCGTCGACCCGGCGGCGGCAGCTCACTGGTGGAGCGCTCTTGATCGCCGTGGTCGTCGTGCTGATCGATCAGGGAACCAAGGTGTGGGCCGAAGCGACCCTCACCGACCGTGAGCGCATCCCGCTGATCGGTGACCTGCTGGGTTTGCAGCTCGCCTATAACCCCGGAGCGGCATTCTCCTTCGGGGAAGGCTTCACCTGGGTGTTCGCGCTGCTCGCTGTCGCCGCCACGGTCACAGCGATCGTGTTCGCGTTCCGAGTGCAACGCGTGAGATGGGCGATCGTCATCGGCGCGCTCGGCGGCGCTTCCGCCTCACACGCAGGCGACCGCCTTTTCCGGGACCCCGGATTCGCCCGTGGTCACGTCGTGGACTTCCTCGCCTACGGAAACTGGTTCATCGGCAACATCGCCGACATCGTAATCTTCGCCGCAGCGATCACCGGAGCAGTTTTCATGATCCGCGCCGGGGATGAGAGCACCGAGTGAGATCCGTTGTGCGGTGGTGGGACACCCATCAACTCGCCCTCTACATCGGCGCGATCGCCGTGGGCAGCCGTTGAGTGAGTTCACGCTTAGGCAGGCGGGCGGTCGCGATGTAGGCGCAGAGCCACCCACCAGCCGCATCGTCGACAGATGAAAGCGCGATCGTCTCCGAGTGCGTGCAGCTTCTTGCGTGGCAGATGTCGCCCGCAGCACGTGCACGCAACGTCCTCGTCAGTCGCCATGAGCGGAGAGCGCCTCTCGAATCTGTTCAACCGTTGGCATCCCGGCCAGCCCAGCAGGGGTGCTGTAAATACGGCAGGCGAGGTCATTGCTTCGCCCCGACCCCGGAAAGAGATCGTTGCCATCCAGGGTGATCGTGGGGGAGCCCGCGAACGAGACTGCGCCCGCCTCCTCCTCCGTCCGGATGAGTCGGTAGTGAACCTCCGATTCGTCGTGGCCTGTTTCTCGTAGCGCCTCAGAAACACGACGGCCAGCCTCAACCCAGCTGGGGCAACCGGCGATATAAAGCAGCTCAATCTCCACGACTCAATCATCCTCGACTTCGCTGTTGATGTCGTGCCCGGGCTACCACCGAAAACGATCGTTTCCGGTGATCTCGTCGACGGCGAAGGCAAAGTGCGCGACACGCCGAAGAACGATCCACCGAAACCCCCTGCCGAAACCAATTCGCGCCGAAACGCATGTGGTACGTATTCGGCTGACCACGAGAGCGGAACCGATTCCGTCATCAGAAGCCCGACAATCACGCGTACGACCTAATGCAATGCACGCAGGCACCAATAGTGATTGCTAGTTACTTGTTACTCGCAAATGGAGTAATCTTGTGCTGTGCGAGGTGGCTTGGAGCGCTGGAAGCGAGGTGGCGATTCGCGCGGTGTTCGCCACGCGATCTCCTACGCGCTTGAGGGAAGGTGCGATGCCCACTTGCCCCACTCTGCCGTGGTCGAGGTGCTCGAGAACTACAGCGGTACCGGCGGCTCGACGGTGGCGCGCTTCGTCGTCGAGGATGGAGTGGTCAGTTCCGACGAGCTCTCAGCAGGCGGACTGCGTGTGTGGCTCACCGGCCATGATCCGGTCACGGGGGAGCAACGCGGCACGTCCCTCATGCGACCCGATGCAGACCTGCTCCTGGACGGAACGCTGAATCACCCCAAGTCGTACAGCATCGCCGCATTGCTGCATCCTGATTTGGCGGCAGAATTCGAGGCGCTTCAGGACCGCATCCGCAACCGCGTCATAGCACTTTGGCAACGCGAGCTGAATGCGCGGCGAGGCCACGGCGGACTCATCCGCGAGTCCATCGCTCGGCTCGAGGTCGTCGAGTTGCAACACCGTCGATCCCGCGCGCTGGACCCGCATGCGCATCGGCACCTCTGGTTGAACGTGAAAGTGCGCGGTGACGACGGGAAGTGGACCAACGTTGATTCACGAGTCGCGATGAAGTTCCACACCGTCATCAATGCCGAGGGTGAGCTCGCCGCCCGCACGGATCCGCGATGGATCACCGCACTCACCCGTCACGGCTACACGATCGGTGCGGACGGGGAGATCGCGGAGCTCGCCACCGCAGTCGCGCCGATGTCTCGGCGATCGGCGCAGATCGAGACAAATCGAGTCCGTTTGATCGCGCAGTGGGAGGCCGCGCACAGCGGAACCAGGCCGAGCGTCGAAGTGCTGCAGCAGATTGACCGCAGAGCGTGGGCAGTCGCGCGCCCTAACAAGCCCTCCCTGCTCGACGAGCAATCTTGGGAAGCGACCGTGCGCGAAGAACTCGCCACGATCGATGCCGCACTCCTGACCTCGCGGATGCCGCGAGCAGCCGACCTCGTCGGCGTGGACGATCTGGATCTCGACATGCTTGCCGCCGCCGCGGTAGTCGATGCCGATCTCCGATCCACCGGATCCAGCGGACGGTTCAGCCACTATGACCTCCGCGCAGGGGCGATACGGGTGCTGTCGCGATCGGGCGTGGTCGCGGATCGTGCTGATTTCGATGCAGTCCTGCGCCGCATCGCCGATCGCGCCCGTCGCCTGACTGTGAGCCTGTCGTCACAGCCGGCGGTTCCCGAGCATGTGAAGTCACTGATGGCGCGCGAGACGATGCGGCTGAAAATCCGTGTTGGCGAAGCGTTGGACGCGATCGCTACTTCCGGCCGATCGCTGTTGCCGGACGAGCTGCGGCGCAGAGCTGGATCGGTCAAGGCTGCTGACTGCCTTGACGCGTCCCAAATGGCGGCGGCGTGCGCCATCGCTGGCTCGATCGGCTTGGTGACCGTCATCGGACCAGCGGGCGCAGGAAAGACCACGATGTTGCGCGCGACACTGCACGCGTTGACGTCGCAACGACGGCGGATGCTCGTTGTCGCTCCTACCCGCAAGGCGGCATCGGTCGCGTCGCGTGAGACAGGAGCCGAGGCGTCCAGCGTCCATGCGCTTCTGTACGACTACGGTTACCGATGGTCGACCGACCCAACGGGATCGCAGGTGTGGCGCCGCCTCGAGATCGGTCAAGTGGATAGTGCCACCGGGTTGAACTACGACGGTTCACAGAGATACTCCTTGCGCCTGGGGGACCGCATCGTGGTGGATGAGGCCGGCGTCCTGGACCTGCAAGCGGCGAACGCCCTACTCGAGCTCGCCCTCGAAGCCGGCGCCGGCGTGGCAATGGTCGGCGACCCGCACCAGGCGCTTCCGGTCGGCCATGCCGGAGCGATGGCATCCGCGATCCGTCACGCACCAGCATCCATTGAACTGGACACGGTGCACCGCTTCCACGACGCGGACTATGCCGCGCTCACTTTGCAGCTCCGCAACCCGCGCGACGGTGCGCACGCCCTCGAGCTCGCCGAAAGACTCTATGCGGGCCGACACCTGCAACGAGTCGACAGTGTCGAGGCCGCAAGAGAAGCGATGATCGACGGATACCTCGACGCCGAAGGCCGCGGTCAACGCGTCGCGATAGTTTGCGGAACGAACAGCGAGGTGGATGCGGTCAACGCATTGATCCAGGGTCGACGCATCGAGTGCGGCGAACTCGACCCCACCCGCGTTGCGGCGGGGATGGGGGAGCAGCGACTCCTGGTCGGCGACGCCGTGCAGACCCGCCGCAATGACCGGCGCACCGGAGTCGACAACCGAGCGCAGTGGATCGTCAGCCGGATCGAGCCCGACTTTGTTGACCTCCTCTCACCCAGCGACAGTGGCGAACGACGTCGGGTGAGTCGCGACTATGCGCTCGAGCACGTTCAGCTCGCATACGCCTCGACAGTGCACGGCGTCCAGGGAGAAACCGTTGATAAAGCGATTGTCGGCCCCGATGTGGATGCTGCCGGCCTCTACGTCGGACTCACCCGTGGGCGTCACTGGAATCACGCGGTGGTGGTCGCCAGGACGGATGCCGCAGCTAAAAGCTCCCTCGCCGCGACGATGTTGCGAGGCACCACGGAGGTCACTATCAGCGACTCGCTTCGCGCAGTCGAAGCGGAGCTACGGCGGGCTGCGCGAGACGAAACGATGAGGCCGCAAGGATTCGGAGTTGCTGGCGTAAGCACAGCCGGAATGTCTCGTTGACTAATCCTCGGATCGATTGCGGGCCGCAGATCCGTACCGAGTCGGCTTCATTGGGGCAATCGCTACCTGCAAGGGCGTACCTCACGACGCTGTCATTCTTGTCCGTGCACTGCAGGAGGCCAACGGTCGCTCGGTGTGCGTGGCGGCGCAACTGGTCTTCAACAATCTCGACGTAGAAGCCAAGCTGGCCGACGAGTCAGCGGGGCCCCGCGGTGCAAGACGCGACGGTCGGGCGCGACCCTCAGAAAATTTACGAGCTGTGCTGCGGCCGACCTGCTGTCGGAGTCGGCCGCACCTTCGGCTCGAGCGGATCGCGTCATTGTGCACTGGAAAACGCGTCCGCGATGTACTTCTCTACGTCCGACTCGCGCCAGCAACGGCGGCCGGCGATAATCGCCGACTGCGGGGCGGTGCCCATGTGTACCATCCAGCGTAGCTGCGCTGGTGTCCGACGCAAGCGGTCGGCTACGTCGCCGATGAACATGATCTTGTCCATTCTTCTCACCTCCGTTCGTAGTTGGAAGTAACTGGATACTCCAGTAGATCACGATATCTAGTCGCGCGCAATAGAATTTCGTAGTATCGTCGTCTCATGGCAAACGATGCAGAAATCGGCCGAAATGTGACGCGCCTTAGAGGTGGTGGGAGCCAGAAGGATCTCGCTGATGCGATGCGCAAAAAAGGCTTCCGATGGTCGCAGGCCACCGTATGGGCGGTCGAGAAGGGCGAAAGGCCCCTCCGACTGACCGAGGCCGACGCGCTCGGCCAGGTCTTTGGCATCCATCATCAGATGTTGCTTTCGACGGGCGATCACCTTGATCTCACGTTGCAGCTTCGCGAGTTCGGTGAACGTTTGGACGAGATCCACGAGCTTGCTTACAGTTCCTTCGCTGAACAGCGACAGCTCGCGGAGTCCATCGATCTGGTGCCCCCCGGTGAGTTGGATGAAGAAGTAACCATCGACGTCGTAAGGCGCACAGCGGTCGACGCTGCACTCGAAGGGCTGGCCCGGGCGGCGGAACATCATCGCGGACTTCTCGATGCCAACGAACTTATGGATGGTCCGGTAGCCCGATCCGCTCAGCAGTTCACCGAAGCCTTCGACACCCACGTGCGCGACCTGGTCGAAGGGCAGACCGGGCGTTTCGCGAGTGGAGATCGAGCCCACTAAGGAGCACTGATGGCATCCATCACGCAGCGAGACGACGGCGTCTGGCGCGCGCGGTATCGAGACGCGGCAGGTAAAGAACACGCCCGACACTTCGCATTGAAGCGCGACGCTCAGCGATGGCTGAACGAAGTCGCGGCAGCCGTGGTCACCGGACAGTACGTCGACCCGAAGGCCGGAAAGATCACATGGTCCGACTGGACGAGCGCGTGGATGCAACGGCAGACATGGGCCGAAGGAACGCACGAAGCGGCCACGGTTGCCGTATCCAGCGTGCCGTGGAAGAGCGGTTCGGTCGGCACCGTGAACGCCTCACACGTCCAGGCATGGATCGCGGGAGAATTGAAACGCGGGCTCGCGCCATCCACGATCAAGACGCGTCTCAACTATGTGCAGATGGCGTTCCGCGCGGCAGTCGTCGATCGCATCATTGCAACGAATCCCACAGCTGGAGTCAAGCCTCCACGCGCCCGCAAACTCGAAGCCACCATGCGGGTTCTCGGCCCCGACGAAGTCCACGCCGTTCTGGAGGCAGCTGGTGAGTTCCGAGGTTTCGTCGAAGTATGCGTTTTCGCCGGCATGCGCCTGGGCGAAGCGGCAGGCCTCCAACTCGCCGACATCAATTTTCTCGGCCGTTCAATCCGGGTGGCACGCCAGGTGCAGGGCTCCACGATCAAAGCCGCCAAGCTGGTGCCGCCTAAGTACCACTCCGAGCGGACCGTCTATGTGCCTGGTGAACTCACCGCCTCGCTTTCGGCACATGTCGCGCGGAACGCTGTAACCGACCCCGAAGAGCAACTGTTCACGACTCCGCTCGGTCGGCTCTGGAATCGCAATAACGCAGCGGGGGAGTGGCGACGCATCCGCGAAGAGGTCGGGCTTCCGGAAGACATCACATTGCACACTCTGCGGCACACGTTCGCTTCGAACCTCATCGCTTCCGGTTGCGACGTGGTCACGGTGCAGCGTGCGCTCGGCCACTCAACGCCATCGATCACGTTGAACGTCTACAGCCACCTCTGGCCATCGGCAGAGGACAAGACGAGGGCAGCGACCGCGGACTTCATGGCTCTCGCAGCGCGACCAACGGCCAGCGTGCGAGCCACATCCTAGGATTCTGCGGACTCCCTGCGGACTAAACCAGGAAAACCCCAGGTCAGAATCATGCTCTACCGGTAGTTGATGAACTGCAGATCAAGGTCGAGATCCGAGCCCTTGAGCAGCGCGATGATCGACTGAAGGTCGTCGCGGCTCTTGGACTGCACCCGCAGCTCATCACCCTGGATCTGGCTCTTCACGGACTTCGGACCCTCGTCGCGAATGATCTTGCCGATCTTCTTCGCGTTCTCCGACGAGATGCCGTCCTTGATGGTGCAGGAGATGCGGTATTCCTTGCCACTGGCGAATGGCTCACCGGTTTCAAGGCTCTTCAACGAGATGCCGCGCTTGATCAGCTTCGACTGCAGG
Source organism: Microbacterium sp. CH12i (assembly GCF_000685355.1). Taxonomy (GTDB): domain Bacteria; phylum Actinomycetota; class Actinomycetes; order Actinomycetales; family Microbacteriaceae; genus Microbacterium. The sequence goes on from NZ_JHET01000001.1 coordinate 180,279, forward strand.
ACGTCGAGAACAGCTTTCGCCCGCTCTTCGGTGCCGGCCTTGATCAGGATCGACTCGCCACTCCACTCAACCGACGAGCCGGTGCCCTTGAAGTCGTAGCGCTGCTCGATCTCTTTACGCGCCTGGTTGACGGCGTTCTCGGCCTCCTGGTGGTCGACCTTGCTGACGATGTCAAAGGATGAATCTGCCATGTGGCCAGTGTAGCTATCCCACGCGAGGACGGCAGGAGGCGGTAGCGTGCGTGGCATGCTACCGGCACCGCACAGCTGGCGCAGTTTCGCGCGCAGTGGACGCCATTCGCCCGTGTCGTCACGGGTCTAGTGGGAGGGAAAAGAATGATCAACTCAGATGCCGCGCGCCAGCGCGATGACTTCCTGGCGAGGCTTGATGCCGAGATGCAGAGCGTCCCGCATGGCATCGCAACAGAGATCCGCGCTGGTATTGCGGAGGAGCTTGATGGTCTGGATGCCACGGCAACTGCCGGGCGCATCGAGCAGCTCGGCGACCCGGCGACCATCGCGCAGGAGGCACAAGCCGAGGTGCGGACGACCGATGCCAGCTCAGTGCACGCGAATTCAGTGCACGCGAATAAGGAACCGTTCTCGCAGAGCCGTGTCTTCGCGATCACGGCCGCACTCGTATTCGCGTTCGGCGGCTTCATCGTCCCCGTGGTGGGGTGGTTCGTAGGCGCGGTGATGGTCGCAGTCAGTGCGCGTTGGCGACGCTGGGAGAAGGTGCTCGCCATCACGTTGCCATTCGCGACAGCAGTGCTTCTCAGCGTGGTGATGTGGCTCGCGCGGTTTATGTCCGTGGACGGAGTAGCAACAGAGCGCAACCCGCTTCTCCCCACGGCATTTGACCTCTGGCATTCCGGCATCCTGCTCGTGTTTCTGCTCATCCCGATCATCGGCGGGTGGCTGCTCTGGCGGCTGCGCCGCCGCTGAGCCGGTCGGGGGCACAACTCCTCGCGTGTCCACAACGAACAAACTCGCGCCCCGCCGTACCGTGGAGACATGGCACGGGTCGGCGGTCGCAATCTGGTGATGAGTTGGATCGCGGGACTCTTTTGCGCGGGCGTCGTTGTCGGGCTCATTTGGTTGGCTGCCCCGATGGGCCCGATGCTGGTCGACTTTATGGGAGACGTGCTTCGCACGTCGCTCCCACTAGTTCATAAACCCCTAATTCTCCGCCGGTCAGGCGACACGTCGGCACGCCTGCGCGGACGTGCGCCCGCACGGCGATACCCTCACACTGCACACTTCCGACGAGAGGCGCCCCCATGAGTGACCCCGAGGTTCCCCGGTCCGAGCATCCGGCAGACGTCAACGACGTCGTCGACAGCGCGAACGCCGGCCTCGCCGAGCTGACGCCGCGCGCGCTGACGTTCCCCGTGCGACCCACTCCGCCGATGACACCAACGTCGTCGAGAGCAACGCTGGTGAGAATAACGCTGGCGACGATGCAGCTGTCGACTACAGCGCAGCTGACCCCGACCTTGCCGCCTTTGAGGACGCTGAGCGGAGCCATCCCGGCACGTTCGACACGACGCCGCGCGCCGAGTCCTCCAAGGGTGTCGACGACTCTTTTGCCAGTGACACACCCAGAAGCGACTACTTCGCGGAGCGCGGTTACGGCGCCGACGTTGCACCCGAAACGTCTGTTGCTGACACTGCGTACGCACCTCCGGCAGCCGACGACACCGAGACCAGGGTCGTCGCTTCCGAGCCGGTTGTTGCCTCTGAGCCGGTGATCGCTGCCACGCCGCAGCACCAGCCGATCTTCGTACAGGCGCCAGAGCCTCCGCGTGAGCGTAGCAACCGCGGCACAGCGGGACTCATCGGACTGCTGGCGACCGTCGTCTTCGCGATCTTGTACCTGGGCCTCGGGCTGGGCTGGAATGCACTTCAGGGCAACGTCAACGGTGAGAACATCGTTGATCAGCTGATCGCTCCGCTGACGATGTGGGGCTTCTGGGTTCCTGTCGTGGTGTTCTTCCTCAGCTTCTGGCTGCTGGGCGCGTTCATCAACCGCGGACGCTGGGGCAAGTGGGTCATCTTCGGACTCCTCGTCGGCGTGGCATCGTACGGCGGCTACATCCTCGGCCAGCTTTTCGAAGCCCCTTTCTGGCTGATCACGTCGTCCGAAGCGACCGACCTGGTCAGCGAGCAGCTGTTCGCGCCGTTCGCCATCGCAGCCTTCGTCCTCGGGCGCGAGCTGACCATCTGGTTCGGTGCATGGGTCGCCCGCAGTGGTGCCCGCAAGACCGAGCTCAACGCCGAGGCTCAGCGTGAGTACGAGCGCACGCTTGAGGCCGGCCCGACACTCTCGAGGTAATCACGAACATGTCGCCGTCTGACCCTCGCGGGCCTGCTCCCGCGGGGGTCTCGGCCGCTCTGGCGACGGTTATGGCGACCATCGGATTCTTTGCACTCGCGGTCTTTGGGCTCGGTGCGTTGAGCATCGCGACGGATGCCGAGATCATCTCGGTGGCTGGAGTCGGACAGGCGCCCGGCATCATCGGCATGATCATCGCTGTCGCAGTGTTCGCCGGCATCCTCTGGCTTGCACTGCGGATTGCGCAACCACGATTTCGCTCGGTATGGGCAATATCGATCGCTACGACCTTGGCTCATCTGCTTGCTGTTGGAGTGGGCCTCCTGTTCGCTGGCGGGGATTTCGTCACGGCGTTGGCAGTGATGGGCGGGCTGGTCACCGGAGGGGCGAGTCTTGTCATGCTCGTGGTCGCCGCGATTGCGGCATGGGCCGGGGTGGCGCTTCGACGCACGCGGGCAAAGCGTCCGCGGTGGCCGTGGGAGCGCGAGGATTCCGATGAGGCGTGACTGGCGGCGTGAAATCTGCTGCGATCACGCGGATCGCCGTACGCTGTAGACGTGGAGCGGTCGCTAGAGGCGCAGGTAGACCAGGCAGTTGAAGCCTGGTTGCGCTGGGTGCCGCGCTGGGAACCGGCAACGCACCGAGGTCGCATGGCACCGTGTCGTCGCTGTCTCGGATCTCCCATCCTGTCTGCGGTCGGCATCAGCGGGAACGTTCCGCACGGGGTGCAGCACGGACTCTCAACGCGCATCAAGACGATCGTCGATCACGCCGTTGCCGAATACACCGCACGCAACCTTCCGATGCTGCAGACGGAACTCGATCAGCAAGCGGCGCGCAATCGAGCGCGCAGCTACCGACCATCCGAAGATCTCGCGCCCGAATTCGAGGGGCTTCCGCTCGACCCCGACCCGCTGCCCGGTGCGCCGTTCCTCTTCACGATCGCTGGTCTCGCCGATGACGAGCTCGTCGAGCTGCCGCCCCTGCCGCCGCTGAGTGATGAGGCGAAGGCCGCGCTTAGGCAAGAGGTCGGCCTCGCCGACGAGTACGCGAACATGGTCGGCCGTGAAATTTGCAGCCTCCTGCTGCGGCATCGCCTCAACGTGCAAGCCGTGATCTCGCAGTACGTCGAACCGCAGATTGAGGCTCTGCTCGCGGATCTCACCGAGGCCCTCGACTCTCCGTTCGACCCCGAAGCGCCGTAGCACCTCTTCGTTTCATGCGGGAGCTGGTGTCTCACGCGGCAACCGGTGTCTCACCGACGTCAGCGGCGAGGGAAGCCTCCACCCGTGCGTTCGCTGTGAGAGCGACGCGCGTGCTTGGGCGCGCGACATCCTCAGGCTATCGTTTTTCGATAGATACCAACCGCTTATCGATAGGCAGATGATGCAACCCCGCGTAACCACCGTGCTCAAGAGTCTGATCGTCGTCATGCTCGTGCTCCTCCTGGCGAGTCAGATCCTGGTGATTCCTGAGGTGGCGCGGATCACTGCCATCCGCAACCCGGATGTTGCTCAGCTTGAGATCCCCGGAATCATCGGTGCCATCATCTTCTTGGCGCTCGTCGAAGTCACACTGGTCTGCGTGTGGCAGCTGCTCTCGTTGGTGCGCACCGAACGGATCTTCAGTGCGGATGCGTTCCGGTTCGTCGACATCATCCTCTGGACGCTTGCGAGCGCGGGGCTGCTGATCACGGTCTCCTACGCGGTTATCGTCGCTAGTCGTGCAGTGTCCCTTTCGCTCACGCTGCTCGCAGTGCTCGGCATCGTCGTCAGCGCGGCACTCGCCCTGCTCGTCGTCGTGATGCGCGGACTCTTGCGCAAGGCGCTCGAGCTCGAGCAGGACTTGTCCGAGGTCGTCTGATGCCCATCGTCATCGACCTGGATGTGCAGCTCGCGCGTAAGAAGATGAGCGTTCATGAGTTTGCGGATGCCATCGGCATCACCCCCGCGAACGTGGCTGTGCTCAAGAACGGCCGCGCCAAGGCGGTGCGGTTCACCACGCTCGAAGCAATATGCCGTGTGCTCGAATGCCAACCGGGCGACATTCTGCGCTGGATCCCAGAAGACGGATCGAGCGACGAAGGGGGATCAGCGTGAGTGCAACCGCCACCACCGCATGGGGTGAAGCCATCGCCCAGCATCTCCTCGATAGCCGCGCCTGCCCGGTCTGTGCCGGCTCAGTTCTTGAAGCCGGATGCTGTCCGCGGTGCGGCGCCGACCTCCGTGGCCCTGCGGGCAACGAGGTGTGGGATGCCTCGAATGCCGCCGCAGCCGCTCTCCGCGCGCGAAACGCACTCCTGCTGCGTGTGCCGCGGACAATTACCATGCCTCCTGCCGCGACTCCTGTTGCGGCTTCGGCGCCTCCTGCCCCAGCCTCCACTCCCCGCTCCGCCGGCAGCAGCGCCACATTGCAGTCGGTGCTCGCCATCGCCGGATCAGGCCTCTTCGCCGTCGCCGCGATTGTGTTCACCTTCCTCACGCCGACCTCGCTGACCGCGCGCTGCGCAGCGTCATCGTGGGGCTTGTCACGCTGCTCTTCCTCGGCGGATCGTGGCTGCTCGCGCGCCGCGGACTGCAGTTCTCGGCAGAAGCAGTGGGTGGCCTCGGCCTGGTTTTCGTTGGCCTGGATGTCTATGCGTTCGCGCAACTCAGCGAGATCAGCGATGCCACATGGTTGCTGACCGCTGCCGCAACCGCTGTCGCCGGCGTCATGATGCTCGCGGCGGGTCTCGCCGCGCGAATTCGGATCTGGGGCGGGGGAGCGCTGCTCGCTCTCTCGACCGTGCCGGCGATGCTCGGCTATGCGATTGGTGACGGGTTTGCGGCCGCCGTCGGACATATCGCCGCCGCATTCATCGCAGCCTGGCTCATCGAACTATTGCCGCGACTCGCACGCGCCTGATGCCCGACGGCGCAACGGGTCAGCTTGAGCCCGAACGCCGCGTGCTCGTGGCTCTGCAGGTGGTGGCCGTGCTCAGCGCAGTGCCGATTGTGCTTTTGGGTACTCCGGCGACGCCTCTTTACCTGTTCGGGATCGCTGCCGTACTCGCACTCATCGTCGCGCACGCGCTGTTCGCGACGCGCCACCTCATCAGAAGGTGGTGGAGTTATGTCGCGGGTGCTGCGGCCGTGGCATCCGTCCTTGTCGCAGTCCAGGCCGCGCAGGTCGAGGTCATAGACATCCGCTGGTGGGTGGCGACCATTCCCGCAACTGCGTCGCTGTCGTTCGCGCTGTTCTCGGTCTCTCCGCTGCCGCGCCGCGCGTCCAGGGGTGTGCTCGCGTCCGGTGCGGTCAGTGTGTTGGCGGTGATCAGCCTGATGCCGCTCGCGCTCGCCGCGCTCACGGGCATCAGTGCGGTCGAGGCATTTGTGCGCGGGGCGGGGGATCTTGGCGTGTTCGCCGATCCGTGGTCGTGGGCATTCGTGGTGGGGCTGGGTGGCATCGCCGCAGGCCTGGCGCTGTTTGGCAGGCTTGCCAATCGGCGCGCTGTCCTCGGTGCCATGGTGCTCGGCACGGACGTCGCAGCCATTCTCATAGCGAGCACCGCCGTGGTGACACTGGCGTGCCTACCCGTTCTGCCGCTGCCCGCGCGGCTCGCCATCGTTCTCGGCTCTGCAGCCGCCGTGGCCGCAGCGATGCGGTGGCTGCCGAGTGTTCGGGATGCCCGATCGGGCATCCGCACAGCACTCCAACTCGGTATCCACTTCGCGATCGGCGTCGGCATCATCGTGTCGTGGCGCGACGCACAGGTTGCACCCCTCGTCGGCATTGCGGTGGTTGCCGCGCTCGCGCTCGCCGGAGGGACGGTGTCTGCCAGCATCCGTTTTCTGCACGTCGGCGCAGGATTCGCCTACGCCCTGATCTGCATTGCGCAGGCTCTTGCACTAACCGAGCTCGGCAGTATCGCGGTGCTGTGTCTCACAACGACAGTCGGACTCCTCGGCGCGATCGCGGTCACCTTCCTCCGCCGGGTGGGCGCACGCTCGTGGTATGCCGTACTCACCGTGACCACGGTGCCATTCGCCGCCGGAATCGTGCAGGTGATCTTCGAGCGCAGCGGCTGGACGGCGCTGTCCACCGCCCTGATGTTCGCCCTCGCGCTCTCGTTGCTTCTCACGCGGCGTCCCGGGCTCAACATCATTCTGCGCACGCTTGCTGCGGGAATGCTTGTTCCGACCATCGCGGTCGTGGTGGTGTGCCTCGGCGCGCAGCTGCTGGCCGTCAGCGGATCGCCGGTGACGCTGCCGATCATCGCCGCGATTGTCGCGCTCGTGCTGCCGTCGACGACTCTCATCCGTGATGCGCTGCGTCAAAACGGCCTGCGAGCGGATGCCGCAACCGCCGCTCGCCTGGCAATTGAAGCGTCGGCACTTCTCACCGGAGCCATTGCTACCGGCCTTGCTCTCGCCCGTGATGCGGCGGGTCTCGGCACGACATTCCTCGTGCTGGTGCTTCTGGGCGTCGGCGCCGCCGCGAGTGCATTGTTCGCTCATCGTCGCTACGGCTGGTGGGTTGCCGGTGCCGCTATCACCGGTGCGCTCTGGTGCATCTGGGCCATGAACAGCGTTGATCTTCTTGAGGCGTATTTGCTGCCGCCTGCGCTGGCAGCAACGGTGGTCGCTGCCATCCTCACCGCTCGCGGGTATCGGGCGCGGGGGCTATTCGCCACAGGACTCGCAATTGCTGTGCTGCCCAGTCTTGGTTTATTGAGCCTTGGGCGAACCGATGCCAGCACCGCAGCCGACGTGCCGTGGCGTGCGCTCGCTCTTCTCGCCGCGGGCGCCGCGCTGCTTGCGCTCGGTGCCTGGCTCGGCCGGTTCCCACGCATGCAGATTCTCGTGTTGCCGACGTTCGTCGCTGCCGGACTCGCGGCCGTAGTCGGCCCAGTGCAGGGCGTACGGATCGGCGTGGGCGCCGATCTCGCTTTCGCACCCGGTGGCCTTCACGGAGCGGGACTGTTCTTCGCGTGCTTCGGTCTGGCCGCGTCGGCTGCCATCGTGATGGCGCTCGCCGCCCGCGGCATCCGCTCCACGGCATCCGATAGGGCGCGCCGATCTCGCTGGCTGTACGCGCCGGCCGTCTTCGCGCTTGCGGCCGGCACCTGGAGCGCGATCGAGCGCGACTGGGGATCGATCTGGCTGATGTGGACGCTGATGGTCGGCATTCTGGTGTTGCTCGTTGTCGCGGCGATCCGCGCGCAGCGCACCACGCTGCCGCCGGTGTGGTTCCTGTTTGCAATCGCGTTCGTGACGGCGGTGGTTGCCTGGTCCCCGCGTGACCTCCGAGTCGAATGGTTCTCGCTTCCGTTGGGTGGATTCCTCCTTGTGGCCGGCATCGCGGGGATGCGTCAGGCGAAGGTGGGGGAGTCAGATACCCGCTCTCTCAGCAACTGGCCTATGAATCACCGGAGCTCGTGGGCGTGGCTCGCCCCCGGTCTCGTCACGATGATGAGCGCGTCGATTGTCTCCACGTTCACTGACCCGCTCACGTGGCGCGCGATCCTCGTCATGGTGCTCGCGCTCGCCGCGATCATGGTCGGCGCTGGCCGCAAGCTGGCCGCGCCCTTCCTGCTCGGGATGCTGGTGCTGCCGATCGAGAACGTGTTCGTGTTCGCTGTGCAGATCGGCCGCGGTGTCGAATCAATGCCATGGTGGATCACCCTCGCCGTGATCGGCGCGGTGCTCCTCATCATCGCCGTCACTTACGAGCGACGCACGGGGCAGGCTGATACCGTGGCCGCGCGGGTGCGAGATCTGCGCTGAGCCCTGCGCCATTTGACCGACAGGTACGCAGCATTACACTTGATCAGGTGTGTGCACGTCTTGACGTGTGCGCTGGGCGCCGGTCCATATCGGTTTGCCCCCACGGCATACCCATCACACCAAAAGCTCGGCGATTCCGTCGTGCCGGTGGGTTTGATGTGAAACCCATCACGCTGTCACCGTGCAGCACTATGAGGAGAGAACGTGCCAACCATTCAGCAGTTGGTTCGCAAGGGTCGCTCGCCCAAGGTCACTAAGACCAAGGCGCCGGCGCTCAAGTCGAACCCGCAGCAGGCCGGGGTATGCACCCGCGTCTACACCACTACGCCGAAGAAGCCGAACTCGGCGATGCGCAAGGTCGCTCGTGTGAAGCTCCGCAACGGCGCCGAGGTCACCGCCTACATTCCGGGTGAGGGCCACAACCTGCAGGAGCACTCTTTGGTGCTCGTCCGCGGCGGTCGTGTCAAAGACCTCCCCGGTGTGCGTTACAAGATCGTCCGTGGCGCCCTGGACACCCAGGCAGTCAAGAACCGTAAGCAGGCTCGTTCCCGCTACGGCGCAAAGAAGGGTTGAGTTAGATGCCTCGTAAGGGTCCCGCCCCGAAGCGCCCCGTAGTCAACGACCCGGTATACGGTGCTCCGATTGTCACCTCGCTGGTGAACAAGATTCTGGTTGACGGCAAGAAGTCGCTGGCTGAGTCGATCGTCTATGGTGCCCTCCGCGGCGTCGAGGCGAAGAACAGCCAGGATGCTGTCGCCACTCTCAAGAAGGCGCTCGACAACGTGCGCCCCACCCTTGAGGTTCGTAGCCGCCGCGTTGGTGGCTCGACCTACCAGGTGCCGGTTGAAGTCAAGCCGCACCGCGCGAACACGCTGGCACTGCGCTGGCTTGTCAGCTACGCCAAGGGTCGTCGTGAAAAGACGATGACCGAGCGTCTCCAGAACGAGATTCTGGACGCCTCGAACGGCCTGGGTGCCGCGGTCAAGCGCCGTGAAGACACTCACAAGATGGCCGAGTCGAACCGCGCGTTCGCTCACTACCGCTGGTAACAGCTCTGCACGCTCAGGAGTGCTTGTCGTTCCTGAGCGTGCACCTCTCACCTCGTTGCTCCGCGACATCACGAAGATAAGGACACTCCCGTGGCACAAGACGTGCTCACCGACCTGAGCAAGGTCCGCAACATCGGCATCATGGCGCACATCGATGCTGGCAAGACCACCACCACCGAGCGCATCCTGTTCTACACGGGCGTCAACCGCAAGCTGGGCGAGACGCACGATGGTGCCTCGACCACCGACTGGATGGAGCAGGAGAAAGAGCGCGGCATCACGATCACGTCTGCCGCCGTGACCTGCTTCTGGGATAACAACCAGATCAACATCATCGACACCCCCGGTCACGTGGACTTCACCGTCGAGGTAGAGCGCTCGCTGCGCGTCCTCGATGCGCCGTCGCCGTCTTCGACGGTAAGGAGGGCGTCGAGCCCCAGTCCGAGACCGTGTGGCGTCAGGCTGACAAGTACAACGTTCCGCGTATCTGCTTCGTCAACAAGATGGACAAGCTCGGCGCTGACTTCTACTACACAGTCGATACCATCGTCAACCGCCTCGGCGCACGACCGCTCGTTATTCAGCTGCCTATCGGCGCTGAGAGTGAGTTCGTCGGCGTCATCGACCTCGTCGAGATGCGTGCACTCGTCTGGGAGGGTGACTCCAAGGGTGACGTGACCATGGGTGCCTCGTACGAGGTCCAGGAGATCCCGGCCGACCTCAAGGAGAAGGCTGACGAGTACCGCCAGCGTCTGCTCGAGACTGTCGCTGAGACTGACGACGCGCTGCTCGAGAAGTTCTTCGGCGGCGAAGAGCTCACTGTCGCCGAGATCAAGGGTGCGATCCGCAAGATGGTCGTCGCGTCCGAGATCTACCCGGTGCTCTGCGGCTCCGCGTTCAGAACCGCGGCGTGCAGCCGATGCTTGACGCCGTTGTCGACTATCTGCCGAACCCCCTCGACGTCGGTGCCATTCAGGCGCATGACCCGAAGGACTACGACACGATCATCGAGCGTCACCCCGACGCCAACGACCCGTTCTCGGCTCTCGCATTCAAGGTTGCTGTGCACCCGTTCTTCGGTCGCCTCACCTACATTCGGGTGTACTCCGGTCACCTCGACTCTGGCTCTGCGGTCACCAACTCGACCAAGGGCAAGAAGGAGCGCATCGGGAAGATCTTCCAGATGCACGCCAACAAGGAGAACCCGGTCAACGCTGTTACGGCTGGCAACATTTACGCAGTTATCGGCTTGAAGGACACCACCACCGGTGACACCCTCGCCGACATCGCGAAGCCTGTTGTTCTCGAGTCGATGACGTTCCCCGACCCGGTTATCGAGGTCGCCATCGAGCCGAAGACCAAGGCCGACCAGGAGAAGCTGGGTGTCGCCATCCAGAAGCTTGCTGAGGAAGACCCGACGTTCCGCACTGAGCTCAACCCCGAGACTGGTCAGACGACCATCAAGGGCATGGGCGAATTGCACCTGGACATCCTCGTTGATCGCATGAAGCGCGAGTTCAACGTCGAGGCCAACGTCGGAAAGCCCCAGGTCGCGTACCGCGAGACGATCAAGAAGACCGTCGAGAAGCACGACTACACGCACAAGAAGCAGACCGGTGGTTCTGGTCAGTTCGCGAAGATCCAGTTCAACATCGAGCCTCTTGCGCTGGATGCTGACAAGACCTACGAGTTCGTGAACTCGGTCACCGGTGGTCGCATCCCGCGTGAGTACATCGGATCGATCGATGCTGGTTTCCAGGATGCGATGAACGTCGGCGTGCTTGCCGGATTCCCGATCGTGGGCGTCAAGGCGACCCTCGTCGATGGTGCTGCGCACGATGTCGACTCTTCGGAGATGGCGTTCAAGATCGCCGGCTCCATGGGCTTCAAGGAAGCTCTCCGCCGGGCGAACCCCGTGCTTCTCGAGCCGCTTATGGCTGTTGAAGTTCGTACTCCTGAGGAGTACATGGGCGATGTCATCGGTGACCTGAACTCGCGTCGTGGTCAGATCCAGTCGATGGAAGACGCCGCAGGCGTCAAGGTCGTTCGTGCACACGTCCCGCTGTCCGAGATGTTCGGTTACATCGGTGACTTGCGCTCGAAGACCTCGGGTCGCGCGGTGTACTCGATGGAGTTCGACAGCTACGCGGAAGTTCCTCGCGCAGTTGCCGACGAGATCGTGCAAAAAGCCAAGGGCGAATAAGCCCTTCGTCCGGGGAGGTCGAGAGGCCTCCCCGGAGAACACACAACTTCACAAAGCTCTCTCTACTAAACTGAGAATCAAACCCCGTAGCGAACCGGTCACAATCCAGTGCCCGGCAATCTCTACACGAACGTCCTGAGGAGGACCCAGTGGCCAAGGCCAAGTTCGAGCGGACCAAGCCGCACGTCAACATCGGAACCATCGGTCACGTTGACCACGGCAAGACGACGCTGTCCGCAGCCATTTCCAAGGTGCTTGCTGACAAGTACCCGTCGTCCACCAACGTGCAGCGCGACTTCGCTACCATCGACTCGGCGCCGGAAGAGCGCCAGCGTGGTATCACGATTAACATCTCGCACATTGAGTACGAGACCCCCAAGCGCCACTACGCGCACGTTGACGCTCCCGGCCACGCCGACTACGTCAAGAACATGATCACCGGTGCTGCTCAGATGGACGGCGCGATCCTCGTGGTTGCCGCTACCGACGGCCCGATGGCTCAGACCCGTGAGCACGTTCTGCTCGCCAAGCAGGTCGGCGTGCCGTACCTGCTCGTCGCGCTGAACAAGAGCGACATGGTTGACGACGAAGAGATCCTTGAGCTCGTTGAGCTCGAGGTTCGCGAGCTGCTCGCGGCCCAGGGCTTCGACGAGGACGCTCCTGTCATTCAGGTCTCGGCGCTCAAGGCGCTCGAGGGCGAAGAGAAGTGGGTCAACAAGATCCTCGAGCTCATGCAGGCTGTCGACGACAGCGTTCCTGAGCCGGAGCGTGACCGTGACAAGCCGTTCCTGATGCCCGTTGAGGACGTCTTCACGATCACCGGTCGTGGAACCGTTGTCACCGGCCGCGCCGAGCGTGGAACCCTCAAGATCAACTCTGAGGTCGAGATCGTCGGCATCCGCCCGACGCAGAAGACCACGGTCACGGGTATTGAGATGTTCCACAAGCAGCTCGACGAGGCATGGGCCGGCGAGAACTGTGGTCTGCTGCTTCGCGGTCTGAAGCGTGAAGACGTTGAGCGTGGCCAGGTTGTTGTTCAGCCGGGTTCGGTTACCCCGCACACGAACTTCGACGGCACCGCGTACATCCTTTCCAAGGAAGAGGGCGGCCGTCACAACCCGTTCTACACGAACTACCGCCCGCAGTTCTACTTCCGCACCACCGACGTCACCGGCGTCATCACGTTGCCTGAGGGCACCGAGATGGTCATGCCTGGCGACACCACCGACATGTCGGTCGAGCTGATTCAGCCGATCGCCATGGAAGACGGCCTCGGCTTCGCCATCCGTGAGGGTGGACGCACCGTGGGCGCTGGTACGGTCACGAAGATCAACAAGTAAGCATCTGCTTCCTCGCAAAGGGGTCGGGCCTTCGGGCCCGGCCCCTTTGTCGTTGTCTCGGCTCTTCCGCTGGGACGCATTGCCATGCAGAATAAGACTGGCCGGCGGCACCTGCCAGCATGATGACCTTCTGAAGGGGGACCCGCATGGGTATCGACGACATTGTCAACCAGGGCAAAAACGCTTTCGAGCAGAACAAAGACAAGATCGAAGAGATTGTGAAGAGTGAGCAGGCAGAGGATGTCAGCGACAAGGTGCTTGATGGCATCGCTGATTTTGCCAAGAAGGTCGCCCCGGGAGCTGCCGCGCAGATCGACGACGTGCGCAACGCCGCCGACAAGGCTGTTGGCAACGAATAGATAGTTCTTCGAAAGAGGCGACGCACTTCGGGTGCATCGCCTCTTTTCATGTTTCAGCCGCGGGTGCTCGATTCTCGGCCGTCATGGTTTACCATGAGTTAGCCGCCTGGGGATCTCGCGGCCGGGTTCGTCGAAGGGGTTCGACGAACTGCACTGCACGGCTGGGGCCGTGCCGGACACTGGGGAACGATTTGGGGATCATCGTGCGTCGCGCGCACTCTGTGCGCCCGCGCCTCACCCCGCCGCAACGGCGGGCGTTTCACTGTGCCTTAGACGAGGACCCGAGCGTCCCTTCACGCTCGGGTTCTTGTGTTCGGTGTGCCCCCTCGCACTGAACACTTCCCCAAGATGGGACGAGGCATGGGGATGCCTCGTCCCATCGCCCACCCGTGGAACGAGGTCGGAAGCCGTCTCGCACGGACCGCGACACGCCCGGGTTTGCGTAAGTCAAATCAGGCATGGCAGAATAGATAAGTTCCACATTCCGGCGGTGCGTTCTATGCGCCCATCGGATCACTACCAGGGCAGTGCATAGGCGGCGCTAACGCGCAGAGTTCTAGGCCGCGGGTAGCAGGACAAGCCCCGATATCTCGTTGCGACGTTTCGTCGTGCGTGAGTGGGCTGATAGAAGAACAGTGGTGCAGTGCGTCCAATGCCCCTGGGTCACCTGATCCAGGACGGTACGACGCTTATAGAGAGATGAGCAGACAATGGCGGGACAGAAGATCCGCATTCGCCTGAAGTCGTATGACCATGAGGTCATCGACTCGTCGGCACGTAAAATTGTCGACACCGTGACCCGTGCAGGCGCGACTGTCGTCGGCCCTGTACCGCTTCCGACCGAAAAGAACGTCGTGTGCGTCATTCGGTCGCCGCACAAGTACAAGGACAGCCGTGAGCACTTCGAGATGCGCACGCACAAGCGTCTGATCGACATCGTCGACCCGACGCCCAAGGCCGTCGATTCGCTGATGCGCCTCGACCTCCCGGCTGACGTCAACATCGAGATCAAGCTGTAAGGATCGACATGGCTGACATCAACGCAAAAATTTCCAAGGGAATGCTGGGCACCAAGCTCGGCATGACCCAGGTGTGGGACGCGGATGGCAAGTTCGTCCCCGTCACCGTCATCGAGCTGGCACCGAACGTGGTCACTCAGATCCGCACGCCCGAGAAGGACGGCTACAACGCTGTTCAGATCGCGGCTGGCCAGATCGACCCGCGCAAGGTCAACAAGCCCCTCACCGCTCACTTCGAGGCTGCCGGTGTTACGCCGCGCCGCCACGTGACCGAGATTCGCACTGCGGATGCTGCTGACTACTCGCTTGGTCAGGAGCTCACGGTCGACGGTCTGTTCGAAGCGGGCCAGCTGGTCGACGTCGTCGGCACCAGCAAGGGCAAGGGCACCGCGGGTGTCATGAAGCGCCACAACTTCAAGGGCGTTTCTGCATCGCACGGTTCTCACCGCAACCACCGCAAGCCCGGCTCCATCGGCGCATCGTCGACTCCGAGCCGCGTCTTCAAGGGCATGCGCATGGCCGGCCGTATGGGTGGCGAGCGCGTGACCGTCCTCAACCTGACGGTGCACGGCATCGACACCGAGAAGGGTCTGCTGCTCGTCAAGGGCGCCGTCCCCGGTGCTCGTGGCCGTCTCGTCTACGTCCGCAACGCTGTGAAGGGGGCCTAGTCCATGGCTGACTCGACTCTCGCGCTTGACGTACTCAAGGCCGACGGCAAGAAGGCTGGCTCTATCGAGCTGCCCGCCGCGCTCTTCGACGCCAAGACGAACATTCCGCTCATCCACCAGGTCGTCGTCGCGCAGCTCGCGGCGGCTCGCCAGGGAACGCACTCGACCAAGCGTCGTGGCGAGGTTTCTGGTGCTGGCCGCAAGCCCTTCAAGCAGAAGGGCACGGGTAACGCCCGTCAGGGCTCGATCCGCGCGCCGCACATGACCGGCGGTGGCATCGTCCACGGCCCGAAGCCCCGTGACTACTCGCAGCGCACCCCGAAGAAGATGATTGCCGCCGCCCTCCTGGGTGCGCTCAGCGATCGCTTCCGCGGTGACCGCGTGTTTGCTATCGAGTCGTTCGGAATCGACGGCGCACCTTCGACGAAGACAGCAGCGAAGTTCCTCGCGACTGTCGCCACGTCGAAGCACGTCCTCGTCGTGACCGACCGTAACGACGAACTGACCGTGAAGAGCATTCGGAACCTTTCGAACCTCCACGTGCTCAGCTTCGACCAGCTCAACGCCTACGACGTGCTCGTTTCTGACGACATCGTCTTCACCAAGGCTGCACTCGAGGGCTTCATTGCCTCGAAGACCGCCAAAACCGAGGAGGTCTCGGCATGACCGAGCAGTCAAGCGCCCTCCAGTCGGCGTTCAACAAGGACCCCCGCGACATCATCCTGAAGCCGGTCGTCTCTGAGAAGAGCTACTCGCTGATCGACGAAGGAAAGTACACCTTCCTCGTTGACCCGCGTGCTACGAAGACCGAGATCAAGCTCGCTATCGAGAAGGTCTTCGGCGTCAAGGTTGCTGGGGTCAACACCATCAACCGCGTCGGCAAGACCCGTCGCACCCGCTTCGGCACGGGAAAGCGCAAGGACACCAAGCGCGCCATCGTGACTCTGAAGTCGGGCACCATCGACATCTTCACGGCAATCGGCTGACCCGGGAGATAAAGGACAATCATGGCTATTCGCAAGTACAAGCCCACGACCCCGGGTCGCCGAGGCTCGTCGGTGGCTGACTTCGCCGAGATCACTCGATCGACGCCGGAGAAGTCGCTGCTGCGCCCGCTTTCCAAGACCGGTGGTCGCAACAACCAGGGTCGCATCACGACCCGTCACATCGGTGGTGGCCACAAGCGCCAGTACCGTGTCATCGACTTCCGTCGCAATGACAAGGACGGCGTCAACGCCAAGGTCGCTCACATCGAGTACGACCCCAACCGCACCGCACGCATCGCACTGCTGCACTACTTCGACGGCGAAAAGCGTTACATCATCGCCCCGAACAAGCTGAACCAGGGCGACATCGTCGAGTCGGGTGCCGGCGCTGACATCAAGCCCGGCAACAACCTGCCCCTCAAGAACATCCCGACTGGAACGGTGATCCACGCGATCGAACTCCGTCCCGGTGGCGGTGCGAAGATGGCTCGTTCTGCTGGTGCATCCGTTCGTCTGGTCGCCAAGGAGGGCATCTACGCGCAGCTTCGTCTGCCGTCGGGTGAAATCCGCAACGTCGACGCACGCTGCCGCGCCACGATCGGCGAGGTCGGCAACGCCGAGCAGTCGAACATCAACTGGGGCAAGGCTGGCCGCAACCGCTGGAAGGGCATCCGCCCGACCGTCCGTGGTGTCGCCATGAACCCGGTTGACCACCCGCACGGTGGTGGTGAGGGTAAGACCTCTGGTGGTCGTCACCCTGTTTCCCCCTGGGGCCAGGCAGAGGGTCGTACCCGTCACGCCAACAAGGAAAGCGACAAGTACATCGTTCGTCGTCGCACCGCGTCTAAGAAGCGTAAGTAGGAGTAGAAGAAGATGCCACGGAGTCTCAAGAAGGGCCCCTTCGTCGACGATCACCTGCTTCGCAAGGTTGTCGTGCAGAACGAAGCTGGTTCCAAGAACGTCATCAAGACCTGGTCTCGCCGGTCCATGATCGTCCCAGCCATGCTGGGTCACACGATCGCGGTCCACGACGGTCGCAAGCACATTCCTGTGTTTGTTACCGAAGCCATGGTCGGCCACAAGCTGGGCGAGTTTGCGCCCACCCGCACCTTCCGCGGCCACGAGAAGGACGACAAGAAGGGCCGTCGCCGCTAACGCGGGGACGATAGAGGAGAGAGAAATGGTGGAGTCCATCGCACGCGTGCGACACATCCGCGTGACCCCTCAGAAGGCTCGTCGTGTCGTCGCGCTCATCAAGGGCAAGCAGGCCCAGGAGGCTCTTGCGATCCTGAAGTTCGCAGCACAGAGCGCCAGTGAGCCGATCTACAAGCTTGTTGCTTCGGCCATGGCCAACGCACAGGTCAAGGCAGATCGCGACGGCGAGTACCTCGACGAGCAGGACCTGTACGTGGCTAACGCCTACGTTGACGAGGGCACGACGCTCAAGCGTTTCCGCCCCCGTGCTCAGGGTCGCGCTTCCAGATCAAGAAGCGCACGAGCCACATCACGGTCGTGCTCTCGACGCCTGAAGCTGCCGACGCAGCTGAGGGCGAAAGCAAGAAGAAGGCGAGCAAGTAATGGGACAGAAGGTAAACCCCTACGGCTTCCGCCTCGGAATCACCACGGACCACGTGTCTCGTTGGTTCTCGGACTCAACGAAGCCGGGCCAGCGTTACGCAGATTACGTGGCCGAGGACATCAAGATCCGTAACCTGCTGAAGACGCAGCTCGACCGCGCCGGTGTCTCGAACATCGAGATCGAGCGCACCCGTGACCGCGTCCGCGTCGACATTCACACTGCCCGTCCGGGCATCGTGATCGGTCGTCGTGGAGCCGAGGCCGAGCGTATTCGCGGCGACCTCGAGAAGCTCTCGGGCAAGCAGATCCAGCTGAACATCCTCGAGGTCAAGAACCCCGAGGCTGACGCTCAGCTCGTTGCACAGGGTATCGCCGAGCAGCTCACTGCTCGTGTCGCTTTCCGCCGTGCGATGCGCAAGGGCCTCCAGGGCGCGCAGCGCGCTGGAGCCAAGGGCATCCGCATCCAGGTCTCCGGCCGCCTCGGCGGCGCCGAGATGAGCCGTTCGGAGTTCTACCGCGAGGGTCGTGTGCCACTGCACACGCTTCGTGCGAACATCGACTACGGCTTCTACGAGGCAAAGACCACCTTCGGCCGCATTGGTGTGAAGGTCTGGATCTACAAGGGTGACCTCACCGCCAAGGAGCTTGCTCGCGAGCAGGCTAACGCGCCGAAGTCTCGCGGTCGTGACGACCGTGGTGGCGACCGTCGTCGTGCCCCGCGTAACGAGGCACCTGTTGCAGAAGGAGCGTCGGCATAATGCTCATCCCGCGTAAGGTCAAGTTCCGCAAGCAGCACCACCCCGGTCGCAGCGGCCAGGCTACCGGTGGCACGAAGGTTTCCTTCGGCGAGTACGGCATCCAGGCGCTTACCCCCGCTTACGTGACGAACCGTCAGATCGAGTCCGCTCGTATCGCGATGACCCGTCACATCAAGCGTGGTGGAAAGGTGTGGATCAACATCTACCCTGACCGTCCGCTCACGAAGAAGCCTGCGGAAACCCGCATGGGTTCCGGTAAGGGTTCGCCCGAGTGGTGGGTCGCAAACGTCAAGCCGGGTCGCGTCCTCTTCGAGGTCGCCGGCGTGAGTGAGGAACTCGCTCGCGAGGCACTCAACCGGGCAATTCACAAGCTGCCTCTCAAGGCACGCATCATCAAGCGCGAGGAGGGCGACGCGTAATGGCGATCGGCACCAAAGAGCTCGCTCCGGCAGAGCTCGATACGTTCGAAGACCAGCGCCTCGTCGAGGAGCTGCGTAAGGCCAAGGAGGAGCTGTTCAACCTCCGTTTCCAGTCGGCCACCGGCCAGCTGGAAAGTCACGGCCGCATTCGCGCCGTCAAGCGCGACATCGCGCGCCTGTACACCGTGATCCGTGAGCGCGAGCTGGGCATCCGTGCGACGCCTGCTGCGGCCCCGGCCCCGGCCAAGAAGGCGTCCAAGTCAAAGGCGAAGAAGTCCGAGGATGCCTCGGCTGACGCCGAAGGGAAGGCTGAGTAATGGCCACCAAGAAGGAAGCGGAAGCGACCGTCGAGACTGTCTCGCACGATGTGCGTGACGAGACGCCCGTGGTTACCGCAAGACGCAACGCGGCTACGTCGTCAGCGACAAGATGGACAAGACCATCGTCGTTGAGGTCGAAGATCGCGTGAAGCACCCCCTGTACGGCAAGGTCATCCGCCGTACAGAGAAGCGCAAGGTGCACGACGAGACCAACTCGGCGGGCATCGGCGACCTCGTAGTCATCAGCGAGACCCGTCCGCTCAGCGCTACCAAGCGCTGGCGTCTGGTCGAGATCGTCGAGAAGGCCAAGTAAGCCTCCGGCTTACTTAAGGAGCAATAGTGATTCAGCAGGAATCCCGCGTCAAGGTCGCCGACAATACCGGCGCGAAGGAACTACTCACGATCCGTGTTCTCGGTGGCTCACGCCGCCGGTACGCAGGTCTGGGCGACACCATCGTGGCTACGGTTAAGGACGCGATCCCGGGCGGCAACGTCAAGAAGGGCGACGTCGTAAAGGCGGTCATCGTCCGCACCAAGAAGGAAGTCCGTCGTCCGGACGGCTCCTACATCAAGTTCGACGAGAACGCAGCGGTCATCCTGAAGACCGACGGGGAGCCTCGCGGCACCCGCATCTTCGGGCCGGTCGGTCGTGAGCTTCGTGACAAGAAGTTCATGAAGATCGTCTCGCTCGCGCCGGAGGTTATTTGATCATGGCGAATATCAAAAAGGGCGACCTCGTACAGGTCATCTCGGGCGCAAAGCCCGAACGTGGCGGCGACCGCGGCAAGCAGGGCAAGGTCCTCGAGATCCTGTCGGAGCGCAACCGTGTGATCGTCCAGGGCGTCAACTACGTCACCAAGCACACCCGCGTCGGCCAGACGCAGCGTGGCACCAAGACGGGCGGCATCGAGACTCTCGAAGCTCCCATCCACATCTCGAACGTCGCACTCGTTGACCCCGAGACCAAGAAGCCGACTCGCGTCGGCCACCGGGTCGAGGAGCAGACCAAGGACGGCGTCAAGCGCACCGTCCGGGTGCGTTACGCGAAGAAGTCAGGTAAGGACCTCTGATGAGCACCGAGACTGCCGCGCCGGCTGGCAAGATCCAGCCGCGCCTGAAGCAGAAGTACAAGGCCGAGATCCAGCAGAAGATGCGGGACGAGTTCGGCTACGAGAACGTGATGCAGATCCCTGGTCTCGTCAAGGTCGTCGTCAACACCGGTGTCGGTGAAGCGGCCCGTGACAGCAAGGTGATCGATGGTGCGGTTACTGACCTCACCAAGATCACGGGCCAGAAGCCGCTTGTCACGAAGGCTCGCAAGTCCATCGCGCAGTTCAAGCTGCGTGAAGGTCAGCCCATTGGCGCCCACGTCACCCTCCGCGGTGACCGTGCGTGGGAGTTCCTTGACCGCCTCGTTTCGCTCGCTCTGCCGCGCATCCGCGACTTCCGCGGACTATCGCCTAAGCAGTTCGACGGTCACGGCAACTACACGTTCGGTCTCCAGGAGCAGAGTGTGTTCCACGAGATCGATCAGGACAACATCGACCGCGTCCGCGGTTTCGACATCACTGTCGTCACGACGGCGAAGACGGATGCTGAGGGTCGTGCGCTTCTGCGTTACCTCGGCTTCCCCTTTACTGCCGAAGGCGCCAAGGCGTAATGCATCGGCTTCCGTCCGTACCCTGAGTTTGAGGAGCTTGCTCCCTGAGCTTGTCGAAGGGGGCGGACGGAAGCCGTGTGTGCGCTTACAATTGAAGATTGCATCTCATAGCAGGTCGTCTGTCGTGTAACGGCAGCCGAAACCTCGTGAACAAAGGAAAATAACCATGACAATGACAGACCCGGTCGCAGACATGCTGACCCGTCTGCGCAACGCGAACTCGGCACACCACGACTCCGTGTCCCTGCCGTCGAGCAAGCTCAAGACGAACATCGCCGAGATCCTCCAGCGGGAGGGCTACATCTCCGGCTGGGAGGTTACCGACGCTCGCGTTGGACAGAACCTCACTCTCACGCTGAAGTACGGCCCCAACCGGGAGCGTTCGATCGCGGGCATCAAGCGCGTGTCGAAGCCTGGACTTCGCGTCTACGCACGTTCGACTGAGCTTCCTACGGTTCTCGGCGGCCTCGGCGTAGCCATCCTGTCCACCTCCTCCGGTCTTCTCACTGATCGTCAGGCTGAGCAGAAGGGCGTGGGCGGAGAAGTTCTCGCCTACGTGTGGTAATTCGAAATGTCGCGTATTGGACGACTTCCCATCGAGATCCCCTCGGACGTCACCATTTCGGTTGACGGTCGTAAGGTCGCGGTGAAGGGCCCCAAGGGTGAACTCACCCTGAACGTGGCCAGCCCCATCGAGGTCGCGATCGAGGACAACCAGGTGGTTGTCGCTCGTCCCGACGACGAGCGTGAGTCGCGGTCGCTTCACGGCCTGACCCGCACGCTCATCAACAACAACATCATCGGCGTGACCCAGGGCTACACCAAGGGTCTTGAGGTCGTCGGTACCGGTTACCGCGTTCAGCAGAAGGGCAACTCGGTTGAGTTCGCTCTTGGCTTCTCGCACCCGGTTCTGATCGACCCGCCGGCCGGCATCACTTTCACGGTTGAGGGCACCAACAAGCTCACCGTGAGTGGTATCGACAAGCAGGCTGTCGGTGAGGCAGCTGCGAACATTCGCAAGATCCGCAAGCCCGAGCCGTACAAGGGCAAGGGTGTGCGCTACGCCGGCGAGAACGTGCGTCGCAAGGCCGGAAAGAGTGGTAAGTAACCATGGCTCTCAAGTCAAAGTCTGACGCCCGCGCGCGTCGTCACGCACGCCTTCGCAAGAAGGTCGTTGGCACCGAGGCGCGTCCGCGCCTGGTCGTCAACCGCTCAGCCCGCCACGTTTTCGTCCAGCTGGTCGATGACAGCAAGGGCCACACCGTCGCCTCGGCATCTACGCTCGAGACCGAGCTTCGCTCGTTCGATGGTGACAAGACCGCCAAAGCCCGCAAGGTCGGCGAGCTTCTCGCCGAGCGCGCAAAGGCTGCTGGTGTCCTCGACGTCGTGTTCGACCGTGGCGGCAACCGCTACGCCGGTCGCGTCGCAGCCATCGCCGATGGCGCCCGCGAAGGGGGGCTGGCACTGTGAGTGACAACAAGGAGAACGAAGTGACCGAAACGGCTGCTGCCGCTTCCGAAACGGCTGCTGCCGTTCCAGAGACGGCACCTGTCGTCTCCGAGACGGCTGCCGGCACCACCCAGGCAGAGCCCGCACGCGAAGGCCGCCGCGGCGGCGGTCGTGGCGATGGCCGAGGCCAGGGTGGCCGTGACCGTAATTCACGCGACCGTGGCGACAACCAGTTCCTTGAGCGCGTTGTCACCATTAACCGCGTCTCGAAGGTCGTGAAGGGTGGACGTCGCTTTAGCTTCACCGCCCTCGTGGTCGTCGGTGACGGCAACGGTCTGGTCGGCGTTGGCTACGGCAAGGCCCGTGAGGTGCCCCTGGCTATCTCCAAGGGTGTTGAAGAGGCCAAGCGCAACTTCTTCCGCGTGCCCCGCGTCGGCTCCACGATCCCGCACCCCGTGCAGGGTGAGGCCGCTGCCGGTGTCGTGCTTCTTCGTCCGGCTGCTGCTGGTACCGGTGTTATCGCCGGTGGTCCGGTTCGCGCCGTACTCGAGTGCGCCGGCATCCACGATGTGCTCTCGAAGTCGCTCGGCTCTTCGAACACGATCAACATTGTGCACGCGACTGTCGCGGCTCTGAAGAGCCTCGAAGAGCCCCGTGCTGTTGCCGCCCGCCGTGGTCTCGAGTACGACGCTGTCGTGCCTGCGATCATCGTGCGCAACGAGGCAAAGGCCGCAGCTGCGGCCGCTGCGAAGGTAGGTGCCTGATGGCCGCCCGTCTTAAGGTGACCCAGATCAAGTCCAAGGTGAGCGAGAAGCAGAACCAGCGTGACACGCTGCGCAGCCTCGGTCTTAAGCGGATCGGTGACACCACCGTTCGCCCCGACGACGCGCAGATGCGCGGCTACGTCAAGACCGTCGCACACCTCGTCAAGGTTGAGGAGATCGACTAATGGCTGAGAAGAACGACGCAGTCGACGCCGAAAAGGCAACGAAGAAGGCTGCTGCTCCCAAGGCGGCCGCCGCAAAGGCTGCTCCGAAGAAGGCTGCTGCCCCTAAGGCTGCAGCGTCTAAGGATGCTGCGGAGAAGAAGCCCGCCGCGAAGAAGGCTGCTGCCCCCAAGGCTGCTGCTGCCGACGCCAAGGCTGACTCTGCCGCCAAGAAGCCTGCTCCCAAGAGCAAGAAGGCTGCCCCGAAGGCCGATGCTCCGGCATCGCGCCCCGGTGTGCTCAAGGTTCATCACCTGCGTCCGATCCCCGGCGCTAACACCGCGAAGACCCGTAAGGGTCGCGGTGAAGGTTCCAAGGGTAAGACCGCTGGTCGTGGTACCAAGGGCACCAGGGCTCGCAACACCGTTCGTGTCGGCTTTGAGGGTGGGCAGATGCCTCTGCACATGCGCACCCCGAAGCTGCGCGGGTTCAAGAACCCGTTCCGCGTCGAGTACCAGGTTGTCAATCTGGAAAAGCTCGCGGAGCTGTACCCCAAGGGTGGCGACGTCACCGTGGTCGACCTCGTCGCCAAGGGTGCCGTTCGCAAGAACGAGAAGGTCAAGGTTCTTGGAAACGGCGACATCGCAGTGAAGCTCACCGTCTCGGTCGACAAGGTCTCGGGTTCTGCCGAGCAGAAGATCGTGGCCGCGGGCGGATCCGTCAAGTAACCACTTCAGAGAGGGGTCGGAGATTCTCCGGCCCCTCTTCTGGGTTACCCTGGTCTTTCAGCCGTCTCTAGTCGGGCGGCATCCCTTTCAGGAGGAACGCCTTTGTTTAGCGCTATCGCGCGGATCTTCCGCACGCCCGACCTACGTCGGAAGATCGGTTTCACCCTGCGATCATCGCCATCTACCGTCTTGGTTCGCATGTTCCCGCGCCGTTCGTGCATTTCCCGAACGTTGAAGAGTGTCTGCGTCTCAACGCCGGCACCGAGGGTTTGCTGAGCCTCGTCAACCTCTTCTCAGGTGGAGCACTGCTCCAGCTGTCGATCTTCGCGCTGGGGGTCATGCCGTACATCACGGCGACGATCATCACCCAGCTGCTTCGTGTGGTCATCCCGCACTTCGAGGCGCTGCACAAGGAGGGTCAGGCAGGACAAGCCCGGCTCACCCAGTACACGCGGTACCTCACCATCGCTCTTGCGCTGCTGCAGTCGACGACGCTCGTCACCGTGGCCCGCAGCGGCCAGCTGTTCGGCACGACCGATATTGCGGCATGTCAGCAGCTGCTAACGAACGACGTGTGGTGGGCGCAGCTGCTCATCATCATGGCGATGACTGCGGGTACCGGCCTCATCATGTGGTTTGCCGAGCTCGTCACTGAACGTGGCATCGGCAACGGTATGTCGCTGTTGATCTTCACGTCGATCGCTGCCACATTCCCGTCGGCGATGTGGGCGATCTTCGAGTCGAACGGCTTCGAAGTCTTCTTGCTTGTGCTTGCGGTCGGCATCCTGGTCACCGGACTCGTCGTCTTTGTCGAGCAATCGCAGCGTCGTGTCCCCGTGCAGTACGCCAAGCGCATGGTCGGACGCCGCACCTACGGCGGCACGAACACGTACATCCCGATCAAGGTGAACATGGCGGGTGTGATCCCGATCATCTTCGCCTCTTCGCTGCTGTACATTCCGATGCTCATTGCGCAGTTCAACACCCCGCAAGACGGCAGCGAACCGGCCGCCTGGGTGGTCTGGGTCTCGCAGAACCTGACCACGGGGGATCAGCCGCTTTACATGGCGATCTACTTCCTGCTGATCATCGGTTTCACCTACTTCTACGTCGCGATTACCTTCAACCCCGTTGAGGTTGCCGACAACATGAAGAAGTACGGCGGGTTCATTCCCGGCATCCGTGCGGGGCGTCCGACAGCCGAGTATCTCGACTTCGTACTTACCCGCATTACGTTCCCTGGGTCTATTTACCTGGGTCTGATCGCGCTCATCCCGCTGATCGCCTTGTCCACTGTCGGCGCCAACCAGAACTTCCCGTTCGGTGGCGCCTCGATCCTCATCATCGTGGGTGTGGGTCTTGAGACGGTCAAGCAGATCGATGCACAGCTTCAGCAGCGCCACTACGAAGGGCTCCTCCGTTGACAGCATCCGCACGACTTCTCATCGTCGGCCCGCAGGGTTCGGGCAAGGGCACGCAGGGCGTGCGCATTGCCGAAGCTTTCGGAATCCCGGTGGTCTCCACCGGTGACATCTTCGCGCGAACATCAAAGAGGGCACACCGCTTGGCCAGCAGGTCACAGCGATCCTCGACAAGGGTGACCTCGTTCCGGATGAGCTGACGAGCGACCTTGTGCGCGATCGCATCTCGCAAGACGATGCGGCGAACGGTTTCCTGCTCGACGGGTATCCTCGCAACGCTGCGCAGGTGGAGCACCTCGATGAGTTCCTCGTCGGCCGTGACGAGGCGCTCGATGCCATCATCTTGCTTGACGTCGCACGCGAAGAGAGTATCGCCCGCCTTCGTCTGCGTGCAGAAGAGCAGGGGCGCTCGGATGACACGGAAGAGGCCATCGCGCACCGGCTGGCGATCTACGAGAAGGAGACTGCTCCGATTCTCGAGGTCTACGGTCCGCGTGGCATCGTCGACAACATCGATGGCGTCGGTTCGCTTGACGAGATCACCGAGCGCATCTTCGCGGCACTTGCCGCCCGCGGCTTGCACGTCGCCCGCTGACGCGATCATCCGCTGACATGTTTCGCCGCTCCATTTACAAGACGCCTGCTCAGTTGCAGGCGATGGTCGAGCCTGGACTCATCACGGCCGCAGCGCTCGAAGCGCTTCGTCCGCTGATTCGGGCGGGCGTCACGACGCTCGAGCTCGACACGCAGGCGAACCGGACGATCCGTAGTCGCGGAGCCGAGTCGAACTTCCAGCTCGTGCGCGGGTACCACCACACCGTCTGTGTGTCGGTGAACCAAGAGGTCGTGCACGGGATTCCCGGCGGTCGTATGTTGCAGGCCGGTGACATTGTCTCGGTTGACTGCGGAGCGCAGTACGAGGGGTGGAACGGCGACAGCGCGATCACCGTGGTCGTGCCCGATCCCGATCGCCCTGACGTTGTCGCGCGGCGGGAGGAACTCTCTCGGGTGACCGAGGGTTCGATGTGGGCGGGGATTGCTGCGATGGCATCCGCTCGTCACATTGGCGAACTCGGTGCGGCGATTCAGGAGTACATCGAGGCGCAGGGCGTCTCTGAAGTATCGGGGGAGCCCTACGGCATCCTTCGCGAATACGTCGGCCATGGCATCGGACGCAAGATGCACGAGGCGCCGAGCGTGTTCAACTACCGCACACCTGACCCGGGGCCGGAGATCAAGTCGGGGCTCGTCCTCGCGATCGAGCCGATGGTCACTGCCGGCGGCGATGAGACACACATCGAGGATGACGACTGGACCGTCTCGACGGTCGACGGGACCGATGGCTCGCACTGGGAGCACAGCGTTGCTCGCCACGACGGTGGCATCTGGGTGCTGACTGCTCCGGATGGCGGCGCCGCAGGCCTTGCGCCGTTCGGCGTTGTGCCGGTGCCGCTGGGCTGATCTAGCGCGTCCTGCTCGGCCGAGCGACGAGACATCACTTTCTGCATGAGGTTGAGATTTCTGCGTGAGGCGACACGCCTGCCGTGGTGTCTTATGCAGACAATGTGGGCTGTTGCTCAACGTGGTTTCCGCTGAGCTGTCTTCGCGCGTGGATTGGACCTAAGCGTCGCCAACAGGTGCTCATTCGGAGGGGCAATGCGCGCGACGTTCGCTGCGGTCAGTGCTTCGACCAGTGGGTTGACTTTCCATGCACCGGTGAGATCCCAGCGCGCGAACGGATGCCCCTGCCGCCGCAGACGATCCTCCCGCCGCTTCTCGTCAGTAAGCAGGCGTGCAGCTTCGGCGGGGTCTTCGAGCTGGTACTTCTGCCAACCATCTGTTTCACCGATGGCGCCATTGGTTGGAAAGTAGAAGTCGGTGCGGTCGAGAACGCCGCCGTACCGGAACTCCCGCTGCAGTTCGGGGCATTCGAAGCCACTCCATTCGATCACGGCTCTGCTGATGCTCTCGGCGGGTGATTCTGCTAACCCGTCCGCGTGATCCCACACCCAGCGGAACCGCGCGCGGCCACGTCGATTCCGTTGCCGCTCAGAGTGCGCGCGCAGCTCGTCGAGGGCGAGTGATCCGCCCTGCACAGGCGAGATAGCGCTGTCGGTGACGGACAAGGCCTGCGCGAGCGGGAGCAGCCGACTGAGGTCGCCGACTGTGTCAAGAATGCCGGTGGTGAGGACTCCATTGACACGCACCACTTCTCGCGGATCCTGGCTGGTGTGCACAACGACGTCTCCGAATGTTCGGGAGCGCGGTCGATCAGGATCGAACACGTGGATGGCGCGCGTCTCTCCGAAGCGCGGAAGACCATGGACGACGGCGGCGGATTCCAGACAGAGAACAGCATTCGGATGCCGTCGGGTGAATGCATGCACGCGCACGGCGTACTTCTGCCATGGGGGAAGTGCGCTGTACGCCTTCCTGTCGACGTAGGTCCCGCTGCGCACGCGCAACCATCTGCTACCGGACAGCGGCACCCCGAGCATCCGGGCCTCGGACGTGGTGATCAACGGGAGCGGCGAAACAGCGGTGGCGCGATCGGTGAGGAGCAGTGGCATCCCCGCATCCTGCCGGAGTTGAGGGAAGCATCCAACGCCTGATCACACGATCGGTGGACAACGCGCGCAGTAACTCGTCTGTGCAGGACGGCGTCACCCGCCGGTGAGAAACCAGAATTCGCGCGAGGCGCCAGAGCGCACGTGAGACACCACGGGAGGTGTGGTGTCTCACGTGAAAAGGATGAACCCACGCAGAAAGTGGCTTCTCATGCGAGGGGCGGATGCCGGGAACGACAGCGGGATGCCGCGCGGCGTTCACAACGGCCGCATAGACTTGCTCGGCAGAATAGAGGGATATGGGCGCGCACGCGCCTGCAGACTTTGGTCGGACTCGTGCTGGGCGCGAGCCTCGAGAGATCGGAAAGTAATGGCTGCTGCTGCCAAGAGCAACACCAACTGGTTCGCCGTCGGAATCTCGATTGCGGTTGTCGTCGTACTCGTCGTGCTCGGCGGCCTGGTGGTCTTCCTGAACAATCAGGCCTCGGCGCCCGGTGCTGCGCCGCAGAGCGCGATCATCAACGATGAGACCGGAGCGGTCAGCTTTGGTACCGGTGCCGATGAAATCGACACCTTCGTTGACTTCATGTGCCCGGCCTGCAACGCCTTCGAGCAGCAGTACGGCGAGAAGCTGCAGCAGGCTGCAGCCAACAACGACATCACGCTCAACGTGCACCCGATCTCGATCCTTGACCACCTCTCGCGGAACACCGAGTACTCGACTCGCGCAGCGGCTGCGTCTTACTGCGTGGCAGAGAAGGCGTCGGAATCGTACCTCGACTTCTTCAACCTGCTGTTCGAGAAGCAGCCGGCCGAGAACTCGACTGGCCTCACCGACGATGAGCTGTCGGCGTTTGCCGAGCAGGTCGGTGCAGGGGCCGCCGCTGGTTGCATCGCAGATGGCACCTACATGGATTTCGTCGGGGACCAGACCAACGCGCACGAAATTCAGGGTACTCCGACCGTCGAGATCAACGGCGAACGGCTGGACCTGCAGGCCGGCGATGCGGCAAAGCTCGACGCCATTCTCGGCTAATACCCGCACGCCTCGGTCGTCGCCTTCGGGTTCAAGTTGCCTGACGCCTCGGTGTCAGATAAGATAGACCGTTGGTGCCTTGCGCCCAGTTTCGGCGTGTCCGACTAGCGCGGCACCACAACTCATCCATTCACCGCAGATCGACCGGTCTGCAGAAGCGTCAGCGAGGCTATGGCTAAGAAAGACGGTGTCATCGAGATCGAGGGCGTCATATCCGAAGCACTGCCCAACGCGATGTTCCGCGTTGAGCTGAGCAACGGACATAAGGTCCTTGCGACGATCTCGGGCAAGATGCGGCAGAACTACATCCGCATCATTCCCGAAGACCGCGTGGTCGTGGAGCTCAGCCCCTACGACCTCACCCGCGGCCGTATCGTTTACCGCTACCGCTAAACCGGTCGAGAAGTAACGGCACATCTTTCGGGTGTGTACGAAGACAGCGAACAGGAAACATCATGAAGGTCAGCCCCAGCGTCAAGCCCATGTGCGATCACTGCAAGGTGATTCGCCGCCACGGCGTTGTCATGGTGATCTGCAAGAGCAACCCGCGTCACAAGCAGCGCCAGGGCTAACACCCGGTGCCAGGGCATCGCTCTCGCAATCTCATAACTCAATACAAAAACAGCAGGATCAAGACGCTTCCCAACCGGGCCCTTCGACAGGCTCAGGGACCGGAAGCTGACACCTCGGGACAGAGGCCCGGGTCCATATCCTGCCCCACACCTCTACTCAGTTCAGGAGAACCGCATGGCACGTCTTGCCGGCGTAGACATCCCGCGCGATAAGCGCGTGGTGATCGCCCTTACCTACATTTACGGCGTTGGCCGTACCCGCTCGGTCGAGATCCTCAAGGCTACGGAGATCGACGAGAGCATCCGCGTCAAGGACCTCAGCGACGACCAGCTCATCGTCCTTCGCGACTACATCGAAGGCAACTACAAGGTGGAGGGTGACCTGCGCCGCGAGGTTGCAGCAGACATCCGCCGCAAGGTCGAGATCGGCTCCTACGAGGGCATCCGCCACCGTCGTGGCCTGCCCGTCCGTGGTCAGCGCACCAAGACCAACGCCCGTACCCGCAAGGGCCCGAAGCGCACCGTCGCCGGCAAGAAGAAGGCCCGCTAAGCGCGGCCAGGGACTAGGAGAAGACTTTCATGGCTGCACCTAAGGCCGCCGCGCGCAAGCCGCGCCGCAAAGAGAAGAAGAACATCGCGTTGGGCCAAGCCCACATCAAGTCGACGTTCAACAACACCATCGTTTCGATCACCGACCCGACCGGCGCTGTCATCAGCTGGGCATCGTCAGGTGGCGTGGGCTTCAAGGGCTCGCGCAAGTCGACCCCGTACGCCGCTGGTATGGCTGCCGAGTCGGCCGCCCGCCAGGCGCAGGAGCACGGTGTCAAGAAGGTTGACGTCTTCGTGAAGGGTCCGGGTTCGGGCCGCGAGACTGCGATCCGCTCACTGACGGCCGCAGGCCTCGAAGTGGGTTCGATCCAGGACGTCACGCCGCAGGCGCACAACGGTTGCCGTCCGCCGAAGCGTCGCCGCGTCTGATCTGGTTTGTGTGAGGGATGTCATCGGCATCCCTCACACACCCGATTGCAGACATCACACTTCTAAAACTCCACACCTCACCACCCACATGTCATATAGCGGACATGTGATCGAAAGGAACACAGAGTGCTCATCGCACAGCGTCCCACACTGACCGAGGAAAAGATCGCCGAGAACCGCAGCCGGTTCATCATCGAGCCGCTCGAGCCCGGTTTCGGCTACACCATCGGCAACGCAATGCGTCGCAGCCTGCTCTCGTCGATCCCCGGCGCTGCTGTCACCAGCATCCGCCTCGACGGCGTGCTGCACGAATTCAGCACGATCCCCGGTGTCAAGGAAGATGTCACTGAGATCATCCTGAACATCAAGCAACTCGTTGTTTCGAGTGAGCGCGACGAGCCGATCACTGCGTACCTGCGCAAGACCGGTGCGGGCGAAGTTACCGCCGCTGACATCTCGGCTCCGGCCGGTGTCGAGGTTCACAACCCCGAGCTCGTCATCGCGACTCTCAACGACACCGCGAAGTTCGAGCTTGAGCTCACCATCGAGCGTGGCCGCGGCTACGTTTCGGCGACCCAGAACCGCAACGAGTACGCCGAGGCAGGGCAAGTTCCTGTCGACTCGATCTACTCGCCGGTCCTCAAGGTCAGCTACCGTGTCGAGGCAACTCGTGCCGGTGAGCGCACCGACTTCGACAAGCTCATCCTGGATGTCGAGACGAAGAACAACATCGTCCCGCGCGATGCTGTCGCTTCGGCCGCGAAGACCCTGACCGAACTGTTCGGTCTCGCTCGCGAGCTGAACGTCGAGGCTGAGGGCATTGAGATCGGCCCGGCACCTGTAGAGCCCGTCCTCTCCAGCGAACTGTCGATGCCGATCGAAGACCTTGACCTCTCGGTTCGCTCTTACAACTGCCTCAAGCGTGAGGGCATCAACACGGTGTCCGAGCTCGTGGCACTGTCGGAGACGCAGCTCATGAACATCCGCAACTTCGGCCAGAAGTCGGTCGACGAGGTGCGCGACAAGCTCATCTCGCTCGGTCTGTCGCTTAAGGATTCGGTGCCCGGTTTGATGGCGCCCACTTCTACAGCGCAGGCGAAGACGAGTCCTTCTGACCTTCCCGAAATTCTGACCAGGAGTTAGACCAATATGCCTAAGCCCACAAAGGGTCCCCGCCTCGGAGGCGGCCCCGCACACGAGCGCCTGCTGCTTGCCAACCTCGCAGCGGCTCTCTTCACCCACAAGTCGATCAAGACGACCGAGACCAAGGCCAAGCGCCTGCGTCCCGTCGCTGAGCGACTGATCACCTTCGCCAAGCGCGGAGACCTGCACGCGCGTCGTCGCGTTCTGGGCATCATCGGTGACAAGAGTGTCGTGCACACTCTCTTCGCCGAGATCGCTCCGCTGGTCGCCGAGCGTGAGGGCGGTTACACCCGCATCACGAAGGTCGGCTTCCGTAAGGGCGACAACGCCCCGATGGCAGTGATCGAGCTCGTCCTCGAGCCCGTCACCCCGAAGAAGAAGGCGACCTCGAAGGCTGCTCCGAAGACGGAGAAGGCTGACAAGGCTGAGAAGCCCGCCAAGGATGACAAGGCTGACGCCGGCGCCGAGTCGCAGGAGGAGGGCGCAGCTGCAGAGGCTGTTGCCGCCGCCGCGATCGTCGACACCGAGTCGAACGAATTCGGTGCAGATTCCGCTGCTGCGAACGAAGATGGCTCGGCTCCCGAGGGCTTCGACATCAAGGGCAACAAGGACTCGATGAAGTTCCACCGTCCCGATGGTCAGTGGTACGAGCAGACTGTCGCCGAGGTGTGGTTCCGCACCGCTGAGGCTGCTGAGGCTGCAGGCTTCGTAGAGGCCGGCAAGTAATCTCACGCAATTGACGAAACCCGCCGCTCCTTTTCGGAGTGGCGGGTTTCGTCGTTAACAGTGGCTCAGCGCGCGCGCAGATCCTTGCGCAGAATCTTGCCCGAGCTCGACTTCGGGATGGCGTCGACGAACTCGACCTGACGGACTTTCTCGTGTGGTGCGACGTGCGACGCGACATAAGCCATTACGGCATCCGCATCGAGCGTCTCACCCTGTTGGACGACGATGAAGGCCTTCGGCACCTCTTGGCCGTCCTCATCTGGTGCACCGATGACAGCGGCATCCGCGATCGCTGGATGCTCGAGCAGCACCGCTTCGAGTACGGCGGGGGCCACCTGATATCCCTTGTACTTGATGAGCTCCTTCAACCGGTCAACGATCTGGAAAATCCCGTCGCTCGTCACCGTGGCGACATCGCCCGTGTGCAACCAGCCGTCGTCATCGAGCATCTCTGCGGTCGCGTCCGGACGATTCAGATAGCCCTTCATCACCTGTGGACCGCGGATCAGCAGCTCGCCAGGCGCACTCACACCGGCGGCCGGCACTTCGATCTCTGACCTATCCTCTGGATCGAGCAGACGCGCCTCAGTATTGGCGAGCAGGAGGCCCACGGACGAGCGATTGATGTCATCGCGGTCGTAGGGGATCGCGTGAGTGACCGGGCTGGTCTCGGTCATACCGTACCCCTGAGCCACGATGCAACCGAGACGTTTCGCGACCGCCGACGCGAGCGCGCCGTCGAGGGGTGCGGCTCCCGAGAAGATGACCTTTACCGCAGACATGTCGTATTGGTCGACGAGCGGATGCTTCGCCAATGCCACCGCGATCGGCGGCGCGATAAACACCCAGCTCGTGCGGTGCTCAGAGATGACGCGAAGGAACTCGGTGAGATCGAACTTCGGCAGTGTCACGAGCGCGGCGCGCTGGCGCAGTGCAAAGTTCAACAACACGGTCATTCCGTAGATGTGGAAGAACGGAAGGACTGCGAGGACACGGTCATCGTCGCCGAGCGAGATTGTCGTTCGGGACTGACTGACGTTCGCAACAAGGTTGCGATGCGTGAGCATGACGCCCTTCGGTCGCCCTGTGGTGCCGGAAGAATAGGGCAGCACTGCGAGATGTGTTGCAGGGTCGAACGAGACATTGGGTGCGGCATAGCCCTCTCCCAGAAGCGCAGGGAGAGATGGATGACCCTCTGCTCCGTCGAGGACAATGAGATGGCCCGCGTCGATTCCGAGCTTTTCGGCGGCGGCTTTCGCCCCTGGCAGCAGCGGGCTGACGGTGATCAGCCACGTGGCGTCGCGTCGGTGAGCTGATTCGCGATCTCTTCGGCGGTGTAGAGCGAGTTGATGGTCGTCGCCGTGGCGCCCGCGCGCAGAATCCCGTGGAAGACGGTGGCGAACGCGGGGACGTTCGGGCACAGAACGGCGACGGTGGTGCCCACGCCGACACCGCGTGCGGCCAACGCCCCGGCGAAGAGCCCGATCTGGCCGACAAGGTGCCGGTACGTGGTGGTGGCGCCGCTCGTTCCATCGATGATGGCAACGGCATCCAGACGTGATTCGTCCAGATCGCCGAAAAGATAGTCGTATACGGAGAGTGCGGGAATCTCCACGTCGGGGTACGAACTGCGAACCATGAGATCTCCTTTGATCCTGTGGGCCGACACGTCATCGGCGATGCGAGTCAGCCTCGCACATTTATGCACCGCGCCCCAAGCATCCTCGCGGGCGGCGTGATGAGCACATGTTACGCCGCAGTAGGCTGGATTCACCGGTCGAGCTTCGGCATGGGCGAGAGGAACAGCACATGGGTGAAGGCGAAGTCGCGGCGAGAGTTCGCGGCCCCAGGGCCTACATCACCTTCGTAGCTATCGGTCTTATCGCTGGCCTGCTCTCTGGCCTCTTCGGTGTCGGCGGCGGCACTGTCATTGTTCCGCTTCTCGTATTGCTGCTGCCGTTCGACCAACGCCTCGCCGCCGGAACCTCGCTCGCCGCGATTGTTCCCACCGCGAGTGTCGGCGTGATCTCGTACGCCGCGTCGGGCTCAGTCGCCTGGGTCCCCGCGATCATCCTCGCTGGCGGGGCCGTCATCGGTGCGCAGATCGGCACCCGACTGCTGCCGCGCATTTCACAGACCGCGCTGCGTTGGGGCTTCGTTGGCTTCCTGGTGCTCGTGATCGTGAGCCTCTTCCTCGTGGTCCCTTCGAGGGATGCCGTGTTCGAGCTCGGATGGATCAACGGCGTAGCCCTCGCCCTCGTCGGAGTCTGCACGGGTGTCATCGCGGGCCAATTGGCGTTGGCGGTGGCGTGATTATCGTCCCCGTTCTGATGCTGGCGTTCGGCACGAGTGACCTCGAAGCCAAGGGCACGTCGCTAATGATGATGATCCCGACGGCCATCTCTGGCACGATCGGCAACCTGCGCCACCGCAACGTCGACCTACTGGCAGCGGGGATCATCGGTCTCTCGGCGTGCACGATGACGGCTCTCGGCGCCTGGCTGGCGACGCGCATCGACCCGTTCACCGGCAGCATGTTGTTTGTCGTATATCTCGTGCGATCGCCGTGCAGATGACCATCAAGGCGCTCCGCGGGCGCAAGCGCTGAGGGTGTGGCATCCGGTCGGTAGACTCGATGGATGCCCGTCAACTCCGAACTTGTCGGCCGGGAGTTCCCGCCGACGCAGCCATACTTGGTCGGTCGCGAGAAGGTGCGCGAGTTCGCCCGAGCCGTCTTCGCCGATGCTCCGCTGCACACTGACGTCGAGGCGGCACGCGCACTCGGTCACCCCGATGTCGTCGCACCGCCGACTTTCGCGATGGTGGTTCAAGACCTCACGCTGCAGCAGCTGCTCAATGAGCCTGGATCCGGAATCGAACTGTCCCGCACGATCCATGCTGAGCAGCGATTCGCCTACACACGCCCGATTGTCGCTGGCGATGAGCTCACCGCGCAGCTGAAGGTCACCGGCATCCGCATGATGGCAGGCAACGCGATGATCACCAGTGAGTCCGAGATCTCTGACGCCGCGGGCGATCATGTCGTGACCGCCACCACTGTGCTGCTGGTCGGCTCGGATGACAACGTAGGGGAGGTAGACGCATGAACTACGCCATCGGAGACGTGATCGCCGAGCGCACGATCCACCTGACCCGCGAATCACTGGTTCGTTATGCGGGCGCCTCGGGAGATTTCAATCCCATCCACTATCGCGACGACGTTGCGGCATCCGTCGGCCTACCTGGCGTGCTCGCGCACGGGATGCTGACCATGGGTATTGCGTCGTCCGTGGTGATCTCGTCACTCGATGCCGACACGAAGATCATCGACTACGGCGTGCGCTTCACCCGCCCCGTCGTGGTGGACGCGGAGAACGGCGCAGACGTGACGGTGCTTGCGAAGGTCGGCGCCGTCGATGAGATATCGGCGCGGATCGACCTCACCGTGAAGTGCGATGAGGTCACCGTGCTCGTCAAGGCGCAGCTGCGCGTCGCCCTCTGAACGACCGGTTCGCTGAGATGACAGAGATCACCCCGATTCCACTCTCGCAGTTGACTACGCTGCGCACGGGTGCCGCCCCCGAACGGATGCTGGACGCCACGACCACCCCGGAGCTCATCGACGCTCTGCGCGAGGTGTGGTCGCGCGGCGAAGAGTGGTTCGTGCTCGGTGGCGGTTCGAACCTGTTCGTTGGTGATGAACCATATGCGGGAACCGTGATTCGCGTGCTGACCTCGGGCATCGAGCGGCTCGAGTCGCCGCATGCAGGCCTGGTTCGCGTGCGCATACAGGCCGGGCACGACTGGGATGCTTTCGTCGCATACACGGTTGAGCATGGCCTGGCTGGTGTTGAGGCGATGAGTGGGATCCCCGGAACCGTGGGAGCCGCCCCCGTGCAGAACGTCGGCGCGTACGGGCAGGAGATTCAGGAGACGCTGGTCGAAGTCGAACTGATCGACGAGTTGACCGGCGAAGTCTCGACGGTGCCGGCGTCTGAGCTCGGGCTGGGATTTCGGACCTCGGTGTTCAAGCACCACTACGGCAGCGTTCCACAGCGTCACGCAGTCATCCTCTCGGTCACGCTTGACCTCGCTGAGGTCGGTGAAGCCGGACGCATCGTTCGTGGTGAACAGCTGCGCCGTGCGTTGGGGCTCACTGACGAGAAGCCGGTGCCGCTGGCCTTGGTGCGCGACGAGATTCTGCGCATTCGCGCGTCGAAGGGCATGCTGCTCAATCCCTATGACCCCGACACCAGCAGTGCCGGGTCGTTCTTCCAGAACGCGATCGTGGCGGAGTCGGTGGCGCGTCAGCTTCCGCCCGAATGCCCCCGCTGGCCGGTGGCGCCAGACCTCGACGCGGTCACCATCATTCCGCTCGGCGCATATGAAGGATACGTGCCGCCGACGAGCACTGTGCGCAGTGAAGTGAAGGTCAGTGCCGGCTGGCTCATCGAACATGCGGGCATCTCGAAGGGGTTCAAGCTGCCACGCTCACGCGCGGGAGTTTCGACCAAGCACGCGCTCGCGCTTACCAACCGTGGTGGCGCGAGCGCCGGTGAGATCGCAGAGCTCGCCCGGTTCATTCAGGCCAGAGTGCACGCCGAATTCGGACTGTTGCTGCAGCCAGAACCAGTGCTCGTCGACGTAGAGCTGTAACTCGAGCCGGGTATGCTCGCGGGATGAGCGGACTAATCCCGTACGTGTTCTTTCCCGGCAATGCTGCAGAGGCCCTGCACTTCTACCAGTCGGTGTTCGGTGGCGAACTCGTGCTTTACACCTATGCAGACGCCCAGCGCACCGATGGCCCGGCGGATGCGATCGGGCACGGCATGCTGCAGGGGACGGTCGAACTGTTCGGAGCGGATGCCGGGCCAACAGATGATGCCGTGCACATCGTCGGCGCGAGCTTCTCACTGCTCGGTACGGCAGAGCCTGAGGTGCTCCACGACTGGTTCACGAAGCTGTCGGACGGTGGCACGGCGATTGATCCGCTGCAGCAGCGCCCGTGGGGTGACTTCGACGGCCAGGTTACTGACCGCTACGGCATCCGCTGGTTGCTCGGCTACCAGGTCTAGGCGAACAGGCGCTGGAGGCGCTGGATGCCTTCGAGTAGAGCGTCGTCGGCGAGAGCGTACGACAGGCGCAGGTACCCGGAGGGGCCGAACGCCTCACCCGGGACGACGGCAACTTCGGCCTGCTCCAGAATGAAGTCGGCCAGCTCTAGCGACGTCGTCGGCGTGACGCTGCCCCCAGCCATGGTGGGCCAGGCGCGACCAAGCAACCCCTGCACATCGGGGTAGACGTAGAACGCTCCGAGCGGGTTAGGCACCCGCACGCCTTCGATCTTCGACAGCTCGGCCACAATCAGCCGGCGCCGGCGGTCAAAAGCCTCGCGGAACTGCTGAGCCTCGGTCTGGGGTCCGGTGAGGGCTGCAATCGCGCCGCGCTGGGCGACGTTGTTCACGTTGCTCGTCAGGTGCGATTGCAGGTTGCCAGCGACCTTGATCGCGTCGGCGGGGCCCACCATCCAGCCCACGCGCCATCCGGTCATCGCGTAGGTCTTGGCGACCCCGTTCACGAGGATCGTCTGGCCAGCGGCATCCGGCACCGCCTCGACGATCGAGGTGGCCTTGACGCCTTCGTAGGTGAGGTTCTGGTAGATCTCGTCGGAGATGATCCAGATGCCGTGCTCGAGCGCCCACTCGCCGATCGCCTTCGTCTCTTCAGCCGTGTAGACCGCGCCGGTGGGGTTCGACGGCGACACGAACACGAGAACTGTGGTGCGTGCGGTGCGAGCGGCCTCGAGCTGCTCGACCGTGACCTTGTAGTCCTGGTCGGCACCGGCGAAGACGTCGACGGGGATGCCGTCTGCCAGGCGAATCGCCTCAGGGTAAGTGGTCCAGTACGGTGCGGGCAGTAGCACCTCATCACCCGGATTCACCACGGCCTGGAACGCCTGGTACACGGCCTGCTTGCCGCCGTTGGTAACGATGACCTGGCTGGGGGAGACCTCAAGGCCAGAATCGCGGAGGGTCTTTACCGCAACAGCCTCGCGCAGCGCCGGCAGGCCGGGCGCGGGCGTGTAGCGGTAGCTCGCGGGATCTGCGAGAGCAACGGCTGCGGCATCCACGATGAACTGCGGCGTCGCAAAATCGGGCTCGCCAGCGGCATAGGAGATGACGGGCTTGCCCTCGGCTTTCAGGGCCTTGGCCTTGGCATCTACTTTGAGCGTTGCCGACTCGGCGATGGCGGACAATTTGCGAGAGAGGGGTGCGCGTTCGGTCACGCTCTGAGCCTACTCGCGCGCGTCTGGATGCGTGAGTGTGCGCAGGCAACTGCTCTAGTGATTGATACTCAGTTTCGCGTAGACTGGCCCTCAGTCCCGACCTTTGTTGATGTGTGAGGAGTGCGCCATGGCCGCCGATTCAGTGTACGAGCCGCCCGTATACGACTACGCCTTCCTCTACCGCGAGGCATTCGGCGTCGACTTGGTCGCCCGCGGCACCGGCGGCGAGCTCACCGCAGAAGACGCCACCGAGATCATCGCCGGTGCTGGCGAGTTCGCCGCATCCGTTCTCGCACCGTTGGAGACCATCGGCGATCGCGAGGGCGCGCAGCTCGTCGACGGAAATGTGCACCTCCCGGCAGGGTTTGCCGAGGCGTATCGCGCGTTCGTCGAAGCCGGCTGGATCACCGCCGAAGCGCCCGCCTCGGCCGGAGGCGACGGACTGCCCGGCACAGTGCGTGCCGGTCTCGGCGAGATCTGGAACGCGTCGAACGCCGCATTCGCGCTGTGCTGGCTGCTCACAGCGGGAGAGATTCACGCACTGGATGCCGTCGCCTCTCCTGAGCTGCGAGAGAAGTTCCTGACCAAACTCGTCAGCGGCGAGTGGACCGGAACGATGAACCTCACCGAGCCAGAAGCCGGCACTGACCTTGGCGCCATCCGCACCATGGCGACGCCGCGTGGCGACGGCAGCTGGGCGATCCGCGGCCAGAAGATCTTCATCACCTGGGGCGACCACGACATCGCCGAGAACATCGTGCACCTGGTGCTGGCACGCACCCCCGACGCACCAGAGGGCGCGAAGGGACTGTCGCTCTTCGTCGCACCTCGTGTCCTGGTGAACGAGGATGGCACGCTGGGCGAGCGCAACGCCGTTACGACCGTCGCCATCGAGCACAAGCTCGGCATTCACGGGAGCCCGACCTGTGTGCTCGCGTATGAAGACGCCACCGGCTACCTCGTGGGTGATCTGCACGGCGGTCTTGCCGGCATGTTCGTGATGATGAATTCGGCACGTACGGGGATGGGCTTCCAAGCCACCGGAATCTCCGACCGCGCGTACCAGCAGGCCGTGAGCTACGCAGGCTCGCGTCTGCAGGGCTCGGTGCTCGAGCGTCCGGCCGGCACGCCGATCGCCCAGCATCCCGATGTGCAGCGGTTGTTGCTGTCGATGTCCAGCCGCATCTACGCGATGCGTGCGCTCGGAGTCTTCGTCGGCGACCTGTTCGACCGTTCGGGGACTGACGGCACGGGCGCGCTCGCCGAGTTCTTCGTCCCCATTCTGAAGGGCTGGGCGACCGAGGATGCTCTCCTGGTGACCTCGGATGCGATACAGGTGCACGGCGGCATGGGCTTCATTGAAGAGACCGGCGTCGCCCAGCACTACCGCGACGCGCGCATCATGCCGATCTACGAGGGCACGACCGCAATTCAGTCCAACGACCTCGTCGGTCGCAAGGTGCTGCGCGATCAGGGAGCGACGGCCGAGTCGCTGTTCGAGCAGATCGACGAGACCATTGCGCAGCTTCGCGGGTACGAGCATCCGGTCGCCTCGCGCACCGCTGAGCGCCTCACCCGCGCAGTGGATGCGAGTCGTCGGGCGACCGCCGCAGTGCAGGGCTTCGCCGGGTCGCCGCGCGACGCTTACGCTGTGAGCGTGCCGTATCTGATGCTGCTGGGCACCCTCGCCGGTGGCTGGATGCATGCCTTCGCCGTCGTCGCCGTGCTCGCGCACGCGACCGCCGAGGCGCAGGATGCCGGCCGCCTGACCGCCGCAGACTTCTACGGTGCGCACCACCTGCCGCGCGTGCACGCGCTCGCCGAGACCGTGGCGGCGGGTGAGGTCGCCTGACATCGCCGGTCGGCATGTCCGACTAGTGGCGGCCTCGGTTGTTCACTGGTCGTTGTTTCTGTGACATGCCTGAGCCCGTGTCCGACTACACGAGCCGAGGCGGGAACGGCCACGGAAAAAGTCCGGCTGACGCCAGCAGTGCCACGGCAATGACGAAAGCAAGCATTCCGACCACGCCCCACACCAGCAGCGGCTGCCGGTTTGGCACGCTGACGCTGAGCAGGATGCCGGTGATCAATGCCGCGGCGACCGCCCACCAGGTGAACGCGAACAAGTACACGAACAGCATTGGTATCAGCAGCGACTCTGGAGCGACCTCATCGGGATCGGTGAGCATCATCGCACTGCCGAGGAGCCCAACCATTGAGGCGATCGCGCCGGCGATGAGGAGGGCGCGGGCCACACTGCGTCGGCGTGCGGAAGTGGCCGGTGCGGCGTTCGGAAGCTCGTACATGCCCAAACGGTACCGATTCTGCCCGCGCCTCTCCGGAGTTATCCACAGCCCGCACACGAGAAACGTCCTGCCGCATGAAACACGTGCGGACAGGACGTTTCTCGTGCAGAAACTGAAGTCTCGGCGTCAGGCGGTTTCGACGAGGAACCGCGAGTACGCACCCAGCGTCAAGAACGCGGGGAACTCCTTCTGCAGGGCGACCTCGCGGAACACATCAGCAGCGTCATCGAAGCGGTCATCCTCGGTGCGCGAAACCTCGCCCAGCACTTCTGCGATCAGACTCTCGATGTAGTCAGGCGTGATGCGGGTGCCGTCTTCGGTGGTGCGATCCTGGTGGATCCACTGCCACACCTGCGAACGGCTGATCTCTGCGGTCGCGGCATCCTCCATCAGGTTGTCGATTGCTACCGCACCGAGTCCGCGGATCCACGCCTCGATGTAACGGATGCCCACCGACACGTTGTCGCGTACGCCCTGAGCGGTGATCGGGCGGCCGATCTGCAGGTTCAGCAGATCTTCCGCACGTACGTGCACGTCATCGCGCTGCCGGTCGATCTGGTTCGGCCGATCGCCGAGAACCGCGTCGAACTCGGCCTGTGCGGTGGGGATCAGGTCGGGGTGCGCCACCCAGGTGCCGTCGAATCCGTCGCCGGCTTCGCGCTTCTTGTCGGCAGCGACCTTCTCGAGAGCGCGCGCGGTCACCTCAGGGTCACGGCGGCTGGGGATCGATGCGCTCATGCCGCCGATCGCGAAGGCACCCCGCTTGTGGCAGGTCTTCACGAGCAGTTCGGTGTATGCCCGCATGAACGGCACAGTCATCGTGACCTCGGAACGGTCTGGCAGCACGAAACGTGCACCGCGACCGCGGTAGTTCTTGATGATCGAGAAGATGTAGTCCCAGCGGCCGGCGTTGAGGCCCGCGCAGTGATCACGCAACTCGTACAGGATCTCGTCCATCTCGAACGCTGCGGGCAGCGTCTCGATGAGCACGGTTGCGCGGATCGTGCCGTGCGGGATCCCGATGTAGTCCTCACCGAACGTGAACACGTCGTCCCACAGCTTCGCCTCTTCGCTCGACTCGAGCTTCGCGATGTAGAAGTACGGGCCGCGGCCCGCGTCGATCAGCGCCTTGGCGTTGTGGAAGAAGTAGAGACCGAAGTCGACCAGCGAACCGGATGCCGCCATGCTGCGGCCCGAGCGATCGATGAAGGTCAGGTGCTTCTCGACCAGATGCCACCCGCGCGGCCGCATCACGATCGTCGGGGTGCGCTCGGCGGTGACCTCGTAGGTCTTTCCGTCTTCGTTCGTGAAGCTCAGCTCGCCGCGGATCGCGTCTCGCAGCGACAGCTGGCCACCGATGACGTTGCTCCAGGTGGGGCTCGTGGCATCCTCTTGGTCAGCGAGCCACACGCGGGCGCAGAGTTCAGAGCGTTGATGGTCATCTTCGGGTCGGTCGGGCCGGTGATCTCAACGCGACGATCCCCGAGACCGGGGCCGGCGCCGGCGACGCGCCAGTCGGCATCGTCACGAATGTGCCGAGTGTCGTCACGGAAGCGCGGGTCGTGGCCATTGCCGATCTCGAAGCGGCGACGCATCCGATCAGCAAGCCGGTCGTGGCGACGGGCGCTGAAACGGTGGTGCAGCTCGGTCAGGAAGGCGAGTGCCTCCGGCGTGAGAATCTCATCGAAGCGGTCGTGAGCGGGCCCAGTGACCTCGAGCGCTGGACCCTGCTTGATGGTCTGCGTAGGAGCAGTCGTTGGGGGAGCGGTGGGAGTAGTCATGGCTTCTCGCTTTCGGTTCCGGTCACTGAGCCTGTCGCAGTGAGTGAGTGGCTTGACACCTACTCTGTGTGAAGTTCGCACCCGCACCCGAACAATTCAGGGGAGAATATTGCTCAAAATTCTGTTTTCGTGACAGAATCGGCCCCATGGCCATCGCTGAAGCTGCAGAAGACACCGACGCCCTCACAATCGGCCGGCGCATCCGACAGCTCCGCACGGCACGCGGGATGACGCTGGAAGACCTCGCGGCAGCGGTAGAGCGAGCTCCTAGCCAGCTGTCGATGATCGAGACCGGCAAGCGTGAGCCGAAGCTCACCCTGCTGCAGGCCATTGCCCGCGCGCTCGGTACTGGTATTGATGCGCTGCTTGAGGGCGGACCGCTCGATGAGCGCAGCGCTGTGGAAATCGCGCTTGAGCGTGCGATGAAAGGGCAGACTTTCCAGTCGCTCGGGATCGATCCGTTCCGCATCGCCAAGAGTGTGCCGACCGAGGCGCTGAAGGCGCTGCTCGCATTGCACGGCGAGATTGATCGCCTTCGCGATGAGCGTGCTGCGACCCCGGAAGAGGCCCGTCGCGCCAACGTCGAACTCCGGCATCTCATGCGGCGGCAGGACAACCACTTTGCAGATCTTGAGACGAAGGCCGCAGAGATCCTCAATGCCGTGCACCACCCGGGTGGTCCGCTGACTCAGCGCACGGCATCCGAAATCGCTGCCTATCTCGGCTTCACGCTGCACTACGCCGCCGACCTACCCCAGTCGACGCGCAGCGTTGCCGACCTCGCGAACGGCCGCCTGTACCTGTCGAGTCAAGTGCCCGCGAAGGGTGATGCGCGCACCGCGGTTCTGCAGGCGCTGTCGAGTCGGATGCTGGGGCACTCAGAGCCCCGCAGTTACGCAGAGTTCTTGCGCCAACGCGTGGAGACGAACTACTTGACCGGTGCGCTGCTCATCCCGGAAGCGCATGTCGTGCCCGCTCTGAAAGATGCCAAGTCGCGCAGGGCGATCTCTATCGAAGACCTGCGTGACACGTACTCGGTCTCGTACGAGACGGCCGCGCACCGCTTCACGAATCTCGCCACGCGGCACCTCGATATTCCCGTGCACTTCTTGAAGGTGCACGAGTCGGGCACCATCACCAAAGCCTTCGAGAACGACGACGTGAACTTTCCGACCGATCGGCTCGGGTCGATCGAGGGGCAGATGTGCTGCCGTAGGTGGACCAGCCGTGTGGTGTTCGACGAGGATGACCGCTTCAACCCGTACTACCAATACACCGATACCGGCAACGGCACGTACTGGTGCACGGCTCGAGTCGAAGCATCCAGTGAAGGGCTGCACTCGGTGAGC
Organism: Microbacterium sp. CH12i; assembly: GCF_000685355.1. Lineage (GTDB taxonomy): Bacteria > Actinomycetota > Actinomycetes > Actinomycetales > Microbacteriaceae > Microbacterium. The sequence continues at coordinate 224,004 of NZ_JHET01000001.1, forward strand.
GTCGGGGTGCGCTTCGATGACACGAAGTGGTTCGTCGGTCGGGACACCCAGAATCGCGGAGTTTCGAAGCACTCGGTCGAAGTCTGCTGCCGCCGGGCCCCCGCCGACCTCGAGGAACGCTGGCGCGAGCACTCCTGGCCGAACGTGAAGACGCCGCGTACGCTGCTGGCGACGCTGCCGACCGGGTCGTTCCCGGGCGCGATACGACCGATGTGTATGAGTTCTTGGAGGCGCACGCGCCGCGCTAGCCTGTCGGGCGGGCGTCAGTCGCGGGCGGTCTGCAGTGCGGCCCAGAGCTCGGCGCGGGCGGGAAACGACGAGAGATCCTGCCCGAGCAACGCGGATGCCTGCGCCACTCGAGCTCGCAAAGTATGACGATGGATGCCGAGCGCAACCGCCGCTGACTCGAGGCGCGCATCATTCTCAAGCCAGACGCGCAGAGAACGTTCGAGATCGGGATGGTCGCGCAGCGGCGCAAGCCGCGAGGCGGCGACAAGACGCGCCTCATCGGTGGCGAAAGCGCTGAGGATGCTGGCAGCCACGGTGTCCGCGTAGCGCACAGCGCCGGCGCCGCGAGCCACGGCGCCACCAGCCACAGCGCCAGCAGTCACAGTGCCAGCGCTCCCGGCGCCGCGATGCCGAAGCGCGGCCACGGCCTGCGCATGTGCGCGCGAGAATGCTGAGTATCCCTCTGGCTCAGAGACGCCGAGCCGGATTCCGAAGCGCTCGGCGATCTCATCGAACAGGCCCTGGTCGGAGGCGGACACGCACATAGTGATTCCGACTTTGGAGGAGGCGCCGAAGATTGCCGTGCCGTTCTCAGTGTGCTGGCGCTCCCACCACTCGACGAGGGCATCTGCTGGGGCATCCGCGTTTGCGACGGCCAGCACGACGGGCGCCGTTGGCAGGGAGCCGAGCACATGGCGGGCGAGGGTCGGGTCATCGAGCAACAGCGAGGCGAGCACCTGAGACCGCAGCCGCCGCCGTCCACGCTCAAGCTGATCGTTCTGTTCGAGGGCGAGTCCCGCCATGGCGATGACCGAGGTGACCACTGCGCGCGCTTCTGCATCGAGGGATGCGGTGCTGATGGCGATCACGCCGCGAAGGTGCCCGGTGCGCCCGAGCGTGAAAACCGTGAGCGACTCTGCTCCGAGAGTCAACGACTGGCTGGCGTGAGCGCCTCGGCTGATCAGCTCGGTGGCGCGGGCGGCGAGGGTGGCGGCGTCCTCTCGGGGGAAGTGCTGACGGGGATGCTCGTGCACGAGGAGTCCGGTCGCATCGAACATTCCGACCCAGTGTCCGAGGCGCCGAGATAGTTCTGTGAGCGTGGATTCGAGGCCGTGCGGGCGGAGAGCAGCGATCGCGAGTGCCCGCTGCGTGTCCAGCGCCCAGGTTCGCCGCGCATACGTCTGAGCCGCGATCGACTCGGAGTGTGCGCGGGCGACAGCGATGAAGGGAGTGTCGTACGGAACCTCGAACAGGGGGATGCTCGCCTCGATGCAGGCGCTGACGAGGTGCTCCGGAATCCCTGGACGCTGCACCTCGGTGCCAAAGCCCAACCCGATGACGCCGCGGCCGGCCAAGCGTGCGACATAAGCGTCGATGCTGGCGACATCGTCATCGTCGAACTGAGTGCCGGTCGTGAGAAGAGCCAGATCATCGGCGAGGAACGGCGTGGGGTCGGCGAGATCGGAGGAGTGCACCCAGCGCAACGGTCGGTCGAGCGCGCCACTCGGCAGAGTGGCCGCGGGGGAGATGAGTCGCAGCCCGAGGTCACTTCGGCCGAGTAGCGCACGAAGGGTCGGCTGGTCCACGGCATCCTCTGTTATACACGCATGTTATACGAGCGGGCGAGTCGTTCAATCAAATTGTACTGGGCGGCGAGTGCGCCGCAAGGGAGTCCGGCCTACGCTCACGAACATGGCACTACTCGACGCGACGACGACAGCAACACCGCTCGGCGGACCAGACCTCCCGCAGGAGCGTCGCCTGGTCACGGAGCTTCCGGGGCCGCGCTCTGCGGCGATCCTTGCGCGCAAGGCGGATGCCGTCCCGGCCGGAGTCGGCCACACCGTCCCGATCGCCGCTGTCGCTGCGGGCGGTGGCGTGGTCGTGGATGCCGACGGCAACTCCTTCATCGATCTCGGCAGCGGCATCGCCGTCACGACCGTCGGTAACGCGCACCCGAAGGTGGGCGCCGCTGTCGCCGCTCAAGCTGCACAGTTCACTCACACGTGCTTCATGATTTCGCCCTACGAGTCATACATCGAGGTCGCCGAGGCGCTGAACCGGCTCACCCCCGGAGAGTTCGCGAAGAAGAGCGCGCTGTTCAACTCCGGCGCCGAGGCCGTAGAGAACGCGATCAAGATCGCCCGCAAGTACACCGGCCGACCCGCTGTCGTCGCTTTCGACCACGGCTACCACGGCCGCACCAATCTCACCATGGCGCTCACGGCCAAGTCGATGCCGTACAAGAGCGGTTTCGGACCGTTCGCGCCCGAGGTGTATCGCGCCCCGATGTCGTATCCGTTCCGCGACGGCCTGTCCGGGGTCGAAGCTGCGGAACGCGCGATCCTGCAAATGGAGAAGCAGATCGGTGCCGATAACCTCGCTGCCATCATCATCGAGCCGATCCAAGGCGAAGGCGGGTTCATCGTTCCCGCCGACGGCTTCCTGCCTGCGCTCGCCGACTGGTGCCGCGCGAACGGCGTCGTCTTCATCGCCGATGAGGTGCAGACCGGCTTCGCACGCACCGGGCACATGTTCGCCAGCGAGATTTTCGGCATCGAACCCGATCTGATCACCACGGCCAAGGGTATCGCCGCGGGCCTCCCGCTCGCGGGGGTCACCGGTCGTGCCGAGATCATGGATGCCTCGCACGCCGGTGGTCTCGGCGGCACATACGGCGGCAACCCCATCGCCTGTGCCGCGGCTCTCGCAGCCATCGACATCTTCGAGAACGACGGTGTGATCGAACGCGCTCGCGAGATCGGCACAATCCTCATCCAGCGCCTCGCCGCACTTCAGCAGACCGACGCGCGCATCGGTGACATCCGCGGCCATGGCGCGATGATCGCCGCCGAATTCGTGGACCCAGCGACGAAGGCCCCGGATGCCGTGCTCACTGCCGCGGTCGCGAAGGCATGCATCGCACTGGGCGTGATCGTCCTCACCTGCGGAACCTACGGAAACGTCATCCGCTTCCTCCCTCCTCTTTCGATCGGCGACGACCTGCTGAACGAAGGACTCGACATCGTCGCCGAGGTGCTCGCGGCCGCATAAAACGTCCGGCTGTGGTCCGTATCGGGGGATATCGGGTCGCGGTCGGCACTTCTGCACAGAACGACCACACATTCGACAAAGGAGTTGCTGATGGTTGAGATCACAAGGGATGTGCTCATCGTGGGCGCGGGGGCTGCGGGCCTCACCGCTGCCAACGATCTGCGAAAAGCCGGCCTTTCGGTTGCCGTCCTCGAAGCACGCGATCGCGTCGGTGGGCGGCTGTGGACCGATGTCATCGATGGAGCAATGCTCGAGATCGGCGGCCAATGGGTTTCGCCGGATCAGGAAGCGCTGAAAGAGACGATCGCCGAACTCGGTCTGGCTACTTATTCGCGCTATCGCGAGGGCGAGAGCGTCTACATCGGCCCGTCCGGGGAGCTGACCCGGTTCACGGGAGACATCTTCCCGGTGGCACCTGAGACCGAGAAGATCATGGTCGACCTCATCGACAAGCTCGATGCGATGGTCGCAGAAGTTGACGCCGACCGTCCGTGGGAGCACCCCGACGCTGCCGCCCTCGATGAGATCTCTTTCGAGGCCTGGCTCGCGCAAGAGACCGATGACCAAGAGGCGCGCGACAACATCGCCCTCTTCATCGCCGGTGCCATGCTCACCAAGCCCGCGCACGCTTTCTCCACGCTGCAGGCGCTGCTGATGGCGGCATCCGCTGGCAGCTTCACGAACCTTGTTGACGCGGACTTCATCCTCGATGAGCGTGTCGTCGGAGGACTCCAACAGGTGCCGTTGTTGCTCGCCGAGCGTCTTGGTGACGACGTGCTGCTGAACCAGCCCGTGCGCACGCTCGAATGGGGCGAGGCTGGCGTCACGGCAACGACCGACGACCTCACAGTCAAGGCGCGTTTCGCGATTCTCGCCCATGCGCCGGTGCTGTACAGCCGCATCTCCTTCGTCCCCCCGATGCCGCGTCGCCAGCACCAGCTGCACCAGCATCTCTCGATGGGATTCGTCATCAAGGTGCACGCAGTGTACGACCGTCCGTTCTGGCGAGAGCAGGGCCTCAGCGGCACCGCGTTCAGCCCGTACGAGCTTGTGCACGAGGCCTACGACAACACCAACCACGGCGACGAGCGGGGCACCCTTGTCGGTTTCGTTTCGGACGCGCACGCCGACAGGGTGTTCGAGATGTCTGCGGAGGATCGCAAGCAGCACATTCTCGAATCCCTCTCGCATTATTACGGGCCAGAAGCGATGAACCCGGTCGTCTACTACGAGAGCGACTGGGGGAGTGAGGAGTGGACGCGCGGCGCTTACGCCGCGAGCTTCGATCTCGGTGGGCTGCACCGCTACGGCGCAGATCTGCGTACCCCCGTCGGGCCGATCCACTTCGCCTGCAGCGACCTTGCCGGTGCCGGATACCAGCACGTCGACGGTGCGATTCGCATGGGCCACTTGGTCGCGACGAACATCGTCGATGCGAGCCGAGGCGCAGAATGAGCGGCGCAATCGTTGTCGGGTACACCGCAACGGATGCCGGCGCCGACGCCGCAGCGCTCGGTGCGCGTCTCGCCCGCAGCCTAGACGCCCGGTTGCATCTGGTGATCGTGCTCCCCTCCGAGGGCACCCGTAGCGCTGCAGTTCCGCCGGAGCGCGCCTATGAAGATGTCATCCGCCGCCAGGGCAAGAAGTGGCTCGCCGACGCGACGGCGAAACTTCCGCAGGACCTCACTCGCAGCGGCCATGTCAGACTCGCCGAGTCGTTCGCCGAAGGCCTGATCGCAGCCGGCGAAGAGTTCGGCGCCAGGCTGATCGTCATCGGTGCCGCGGGCGGAGCCGTTCTCGGGCGTCACCGGCTCGGGGGCGTAGCATCCGCTCTGCTGCACTCCTCGCCGATTCCCGTCGCGCTGGCGCCCTCAGGAACCGCGAAAGAAGACGGCTACGTCATGCCGCGGATCACGGCCGCACTCGGCACGCGAACGGGTGCTGACGCGCTGCTTGACGAGGCAGTGGCGCTCGCCGCAGACAGCGCAAGCACGCTCCGCCTGGTGTCGTTGGTGCCGTTCGATGTTCCGCCTGGGCTCGATACCGGAGCAATCCGCGTGGCCACCGGCACCCACGCCGACGAGATATTGGCAACAGCGAAAGACGCCCTGCCCGAAGGGGTGACCGCCACGGTTGAGCAGGCACCCGGTGACAGCGTCGAGGATGCCGTCACGCACCTGTCTTGGCTTCCCGGCGAGATCATTCTCGTCGGCTCGAGTCGGCTCGCCCAGCCGCGCCGGCTCTTCCTCGGATCCACCGCAGCGAAGATGCTGCACGTGCTCCCCGTACCCATGATCGTTGTGCCACGCACCCGCAGCGGTGCCCAGGTCGAAGGAGACCGCACATGAGCACCACGCCGCACACCGAAGAGTCCGCTCCCGTCACGGGCGGACTCTCCCAGAAAGGGCTGAGCGCCGGAACAGTCGGCCTCATCGGCGCCGTCGTCATCGGCATTTCGTGCATCGCACCCGCGTACACCCTCACCGCGGCTCTCGGCCCGACCGTGTCAGAGGTCGGCTTCCAGGTTCCCGCGATCATTCTGATCGGGTTCATCCCGATGCTCCTCGTCGCCTTCGGCTATCGCGAACTCAACCGCACGATGCCCGACTCCGGCACCTCGTTCACATGGGCCGCTCGCGCCTTCGGTCCGTGGGTCGGATGGATGGCGGGCTGGGGCCTGATCGCGGCGACCATCCTCGTCCTCTCCAATCTCGCCGGCATCGCCGTCGAGTTCCTGTTCCTGCTCATCGATCAGATCGCCGGTAGCCCCGGCAACATCGCCGAGCTCGCGTTCAATCCCTTCATCAACGTGGCCGTGTGTCTTCTCTTCATGCTCGGCGCGACGCTCATCTCATATCGCGACATGCAGACCACCCAGAAGCTGCAGTACTACCTGGTCGGCTTCCAACTGCTCGTGCTGCTGTTCTTCTCGATCAGTGCTTTCGTTCAGGTCGCGCAGGGAAACGCCTTTGATGCGAGTCCCGTCGAGCTGAGCTGGTTCAACCCGCTTGAGATCGGATCGGTCGGTGCGATCGTCGCCGGACTCTCGCTGTCGATCTTCATCTTCTGGGGGTGGGATGTCACCCTGACGATGAACGAGGAGACCAAAGACCCCGAACGGACTCCAGGACGTGCGGCAACCCTCACCGTCATCACGATTGTGGTGTTGTACCTGCTGCTATCGATCGCGCTGCTGTCCTTCGCCGGCATCGGCACGGGCGAGTTAGGACTCGGCAACGAAGACATCCAGAGCAACGTGTTCTTCTACCTGTCTGGCCCGATTCTCGGCCCGCTCGCGTTCCTGGTGTCGTTGGCGGTGCTGACGAGCTCGGCGTCCTCTCTGCAGTCGACGTTTGTGTCACCCGCACGTACGCTTCTCGCGATGGGCCACTACGGGGCTCTTCCGGCGAGCTTCGCCAAGGTGAGCCCGCGATTCTTCACACCGGGATACGCGACGATCATCGCCGCGATCGTGGCATCCGCGTTCTACGCCGTGATGCGTTTCATCAGCGAGGACGTCCTCTGGGACACCATCACGGCGCTCGGAATGATGATCTGCTTCTACTACGGGATCACGGCCTTCGCCTGCGTGTGGTACTTCCGCAAGCAGTGGTTCGACACGACACGGACGTTCTTCTTCACCTTCTTGTTCCCGCTCGTCGGCGGGGTCATCCTCGCGGCACTGTTCGTGATGACACTCGTCGACAGCATGAACCCCGACTACGGCAGTGGATCGAACATCGGCGGCGTCGGTCTGGTGTTCATCCTCGGCGTGACCGTCATCGTCGTCGGTATCGTCATCATGATCTGGCAGGCGATCAAGCGCCCGGCCTTCTTCCGTGGTGAGACGCTCTCCATGGATGCGCCGGCTAGCCTGCGTCGTCGCAAGCATTAACACCCCCGCAGTTTCACGGAAAGAGAGATTGATGACCACCGCACTCGCAGCGAACGAGACCGCCCTCCTAGGCAACGTCCCCACCGGTCTCTTCATCGGAGGGAAATGGGCGGACGCCACCGGGGGACGCACTTTCGATGTGCACGACCCGGCAACGAATGCTGTGCTCGCCTCGATCGCCGACGCGACACCGGAAGACGGCATCCGGGCGCTCGATGCGGCAGTCGAGGCGCAGGTGAGCTGGGCGGCGACCGCTCCACGTGAGCGCAGCGACATCCTTCGGCGTGCGTTCGACCTGGTGCAGGAGCACAAGGAAGATCTCGCGCTTCTGATGACGCTCGAGATGGGCAAGCCCCTCGCCGAAGCACGCGGAGAGGTCGTCTACGGCGGTGAGTTTCTGCGGTGGTTCAGCGAGGAAGCGGTGCGGATCTCGGGCCGCTACGGTAGCAACCCTGAAGGCACCGGGCAGATGATCGTCTCGCAGCGTCCGGTAGGGCCGTCCTTCTTCATCACGCCGTGGAACTTCCCGTTTGCGATGGCGACGCGCAAGATCGCGCCAGCGCTGGCCGCCGGATGCACTGTTGTCATCAAGCCACCGGCCCTCACACCGCTCACCACAATGTTCTTTGTGTCGCTGCTCGAGAAAGCGGGGCTCCCGGCGGGCGTCGTGAACGTGGTGCAGACCTCATCGTCATCGAAGCTGTCTGCCCCGATCATCGCCGACCCACGGCTGCGCAAGCTTTCGTTCACCGGCTCGACCGAGGTCGGTCGCAAGCTCATCGCGCAGGCCGCCGAGGGCGTGTTGCGTGTCTCGATGGAGCTCGGTGGAAATGCACCGTTCGTGGTGTTCGAGGACGCAGACCTGGACAAAGCGGTCGAAGGTGCGATGGCGGCGAAGTTCCGCAACATCGGCCAGGCCTGCACAGCCGCGAACCGCTTCATCGTGCACGCCGCGGTGGCTGAGGACTTCGCTGATCGCGTCGCTGCGCGAGTCAGGGACATGAAGGTCGGTCGCGGCACAGAAGACGGTGTCACGATCGGTCCGCTCATCGATGCGGATGCCGTGGCCAAAGCTCGTGAGCTCGTCGGCGATGCGGTCGAGCGGGGCGCGACTGTACTCGCAGGCGGCAACGCTATCGACGGCGTCGGCACCTTCTTCGAGCCGACCGTGATCACCGATGTGGCCAAGGGCAGTGACATCCTCCGCGAGGAGATCTTCGGCCCTGTGCTCGCGATCGCGACTTTCGACACCGAGGAGGAGGCCGTGCGTCTGGCGAATGACACCGAGTACGGGCTGGTCTCCTACGTCTTCACGGAAGACCTCGCGCGCGGTCACCGCATGATCGATGCGCTCGAGACCGGGATGATGGGGCTCAACGTGGGAGTCGTCTCCAATGCCGCCGCTCCGTTCGGCGGCGTCAAGCAGTCCGGCGTCGGACGAGAGGGCGGGCTTGAGGGCATCCATGAGTACCTGTCCACGAAGTACACCCTGATTCCGAACGCCTGAGAGGACGATCATGACTGACTACGCCGTCGTCAACCCGGCCACGGGGGAGACCCTCACCGCGTACGACACCTTCAACGACCAACAGATCGAGGATGCCGTTGCCGCGGCCGATACCGCGCACCGTAATTGGTCGCGATCCTCGACGGTGGCCGAGCGATCCGCTCTGCTGCGGCGTGCTGCAGAACTTCACCGCGAACGTCGCGAAGAGCTCGCCGACATCTTCGTCAGGGAGATGGGCAAGCCTCGGGAGGCGGCGCTCGGCGAAGTGGACTTCGCCGCCGATATCGCCGAATACTACGCCGACCAGGCCGAGACGATCATGGCTGACCAGCCGATCGCGATCCTCGGTGAGGGTTCGGGGGTCATCCGTCGCGACTCTCTCGGTCCGCTGCTCGGCATCATGCCGTGGAACTTCCCCGCGTACCAGATTGTGCGTTTTGCTGCCCCGAACCTTATCGTCGGCAATACCATCCTGCTGAAGCCTGCTCCCCAGTGCCCCGAGTCTTCGAGCGCGATTGAGGCGATCTATCGGGATGCTGGTTTCCCTGAGGGTGCGTACGTCAGCGTCCTCGCGACGAATGATCAGATCGCCGGCATCATCGCCGACCGACGCGTGCAGGGGATCTCGCTCACCGGATCAGAGCGCGCGGGTGCTGCCGTCGCGGAGATCGCCGGACGCAACCTGAAAAAGGTCGCCCTCGAGCTCGGCGGGTCAGACCCGTTCATCGTGCTGTCCAGCGATGATCTGGATGCCACGGTGCAAGCGGGCGTCGACGCGCGACTCGACAACAACGGCCAAGCCTGCAACGGTGCGAAGCGCTTCATCATCGTTGATGCGCTCTACGACGAGTTTGCCGCGAAGTTCACCGCGGCGATGGCGGCGGTCACGGCAACCGATCCGACGCTGTCGGACACGGTCCTCGGGCCGGTGGCATCCGTGGCTGCGGCCGAACATCTGCAGGAGCAGATCGACGGCGCTGTGAAGCAGGGCGCAACGCTGCTCACCGGCGGCACTCGAGAAGGCGCGTTCTTCGCACCCACCGTGCTTGCGGATGTGACGGCCGAGATGGACGTGTACCGCGAAGAACTGTTCGGCCCTGCGGCGGTGCTGTACCGGGTCGCCGATGAGGAGGCCGCAATCGCGCTGGCGAACGACACACCCTACGGTTTGGGTTCCTATGTGTTCACCACGGATGCCGACCAGGCGGAGCGGGTCGCCGACCGGATCGAGGCAGGCATGGTCTATGTGAACCTGGTGCTGGCAGACAGCCCAGAGCTGCCGTTCGGCGGGGTGAAGCGCAGCGGAACCTCTCGCGAGTTGGGTCTGCTCGCGGCAGAGGAGTTCGTGAACAAGAAGCTCATCCGCATCGGCTGAACTTCCCGTCGCTACCGTTGACACCTCGCTCTGCGGGGTGCGCCCGAGTAGCCTGAAGCCATGGTCACTGTCGCCGAGAACATCGTCAGCACACTTCGCGCCAACAAGATTGATCGGGTCTACGGCCTTCCGGGGGATTCGCTCAACGGCTTCACCGATGCTCTCCGCCGAGACGGCACAATTCGGTGGCTGCACGTGCGCCACGAAGAGTCGGCGGCATTTGCAGCGGCGGCGGATGCCGCGATCACCGGAGAGCTCGCAGTCGTCGCAGGATCGTGTGGCCCCGGCAACCTGCACCTCATCAACGGGCTGTTCGACGCGAACCGCTCACGTGTGCCGGTGCTCGCGATCGCCGCGCACATCCCGACGCAGGAAATCGGTTCCGGATACTTCCAGGAGACTCATCCGCAGGAGCTGTTTCGAGAGTGCAGTGTCTATGTCGAGTACGTCGCCGATCCGGTGCAGATGCCACGCGTCCTTGAGATCGCGATGCGTGCGGCGATTGAAGAGCGCGGGGTCGCCGTCATTGTGATCCCCGGCGACGTCGCCCTCGCAGATGTGCCGGTCGACCGCGCCACTGTGATCGAGCGCACCCATCCCGTGATCGTCCCCAGCGGCGCGGAGCTCGAGAAAGCCGCACAACTGCTGAACGCGGCGAAGAAGGTTACGATCCTCGCTGGCGCGGGGGTCGCAGATGCGCACGATGAGGTGGTCGCCCTCGCCGATCGCCTCGGAGCCCCCATCGTCCACGCCCTCCGCGGCAAGGAGTTCATCGAGCACGATAATCCCTTCGACGTCGGGATGACCGGGTTGCTCGGCTTCGCGTCGGGCTACCGTGCGATGGATTCGGCTGACGCAGTGCTCATGCTGGGTACAGATTTCCCGTACACGCAGTTCTATCCCGACGGCGCCGTCACCATTCAGGTCGACATCCGCGGATCCCAGCTTGGCAAACGGCATCCGCTCGATCTCGGCCTCGTCGGCGACGTGAAGGCGACCGCAGAAGCACTGTTGCCGCGCCTCGCCGTCAGGAGCGACCGCTCGCACCTCGACGATGCAGTCGCGCACTACCGCAAGACTCGAGCCAAGCTTGATGAGCTCGCAGTTCCGACGAAGGGCAAGAAACCGATTCACCCGCAGTACCTTGCGCGCCTGATCGACGAGGCGGCGACGGATGACGTGATCTTCACAGCCGATGTGGGGTCACCGACGGTGTGGGCGGCGCGCTATTTCACCATGAATGGCCGACGGCGTCTGATCGGCTCGTTCAACCATGGCTCAATGGCGAACGCGCTCATGCACGGGATTGGCGCGCAGACCGCGCAGCCGGACCGTCAGGTTGTGGCTCTGGCGGGCGATGGGGGACTGGCGATGATGCTGGGTGAGCTCATCACCCTCACTCAGAACCGCCTGCCGGTGAAAACCTTTGTGATCAACAACTCTTCTCTCAACTTCGTTGAGTTGGAGATGAAGGCCGCGGGCTTGGTTACCTATGCCACAGACCTCGAGAACCCGAACTTCGCGGCCGTCGCCGAGGCGCTCGGAATCTTTGCGCGGCGGGTGGAGCGCAGTGAGGATTTGCCGGATGCTGTCCGCGAAGTTCTCGCCCACGATGGGCCAGCGTTGCTCGATGTGGTGACCGAGCGACAGGAACTCTCGATGCCGCCAGCGATCACCGCAGAGCAGGTGAAGGGCTTTGCCCTCTATGCGATGCGCACGGTCATGTCTGGTCGTGGGGATGAGCTGCTTGATCTTGCCAAAGCGAATTGGCGTCAGCTGTTCTGAGTGGGGGAGGGGCGGGTTCGGTTCGCCGCCCCGCGCAGCATGCCCTACACTAGAGGAGCAGTTGTCTGCATTCTTTTCCCATGCCTCGGGTAGGGAAGCGTGCAGATCGAGAGGCTCTAGAGTCTCTAGGGCGGTAGCTCAATTGGCAGAGCAGCGGTCTCCAAAACCGCAGGTTGCAGGTTCGATTCCTGTCCGCCCTGCGCGTCAGCGCAACGCTGACACACGAAAGGTACATTCAGGATGGATCAGGACGAACCGCGCGGCGATATCGTCGCGTCAGGCGGCGCCGCCAGTGTAAAGAAGCTTGGCTTCTTCGGCCGGCTCGCGCTGTTCTTCCGTCAGGTCATCGGCGAACTTCGCAAGGTTGTCACGCCCACGCGTAAAGAACTGTTCAAGTTCACGGGGGTTGTGTTGGTTTTTGTGGCGATCGTGATGGCGCTGGTCTACGGTCTGGATACCGCCTTCTCGTGGCTGACAGCTCAGGTCTTCGGGGTGCCGCAGTAAGCGTCATCCTCGCGGTTCCGACCGCAATGATTGGAAAGAAATAACGTGTCTGAACGATATTCCGACGACGCCGACTGGGCGACCGCAGCGGAGCAGTCCAGCGAGGACGACGAAGCTCAAGAGGGCAACACGCTTGCCGCCGAAGAGCAGTCGGTCGCGCCTGCTGAGCACGTCGCCGTGCACATTGAGGGCGACGCCGACGACGAGAACAACGAAGGCACGGAAGACATCGAAATCGACGACCCGGAGGCCGACGCGATCGTGAACGACGCTCTCAACCTTGACGAAACGGCAGAGACCGAAGCTGCCGCTGAGGTTCTCACCGACTCCGCAGCAGAAGAATCCGCAGACCGCGACGCGGCTGCCGCCGAAGAAGTGGCGCCGTACGACGGCCCCGACCTTGGTGGCGATGAGGATGCTCCGGCAGGAGACGCCGAAGACGCTGTTGACGAAGATGCCGAAGAAGACCCGTACGAGGCCTTCCGCGCGGATCTGCGCATGCTTCCCGGTAAGTGGTACGTCCTGCACTCCTACGCCGGCTTCGAGCGCAAGGTGAAGGCCAACATCGAGCAGCGCAAGTCGACGCTTGAGGTTGAGGACGACATCTACCAGATCGAGGTCCCGATGGAGGACGTCGTCGAGATCAAGAACGGTCAGCGCAAGATGGTCACGCGCGTCCGTATCCCCGGTTACGTGCTCGTGCGCATGGAACTCAACGAAGACACCTGGTCTGTTGTCCGCCACACTCCTGGCGTCACGGGCTTCGTGGGCAACGCCCACAACCCGACCCCGTTGCGCTTCGAGGAGGCCTTCAACATGTTGAAGGCGCTCGTCGAGGTGAAGGACATCCCGACCGCGAAGAACGTCCAGTCGAAGGGCGGCATGGCCGTTGCCCGCTCGATTCCGGCCGAGGTCGACTTCGAGGTTGGCGAGACCATCACGATCAAGGAAGGCTCGTTCGCGGGTCTGCCCGGATCAATCAGCGAGATCAAGCCGGAGAGCGGAAAGCTCACTGTGCTCGTCTCACTGTTCGAGCGTGAGACTCCTGTCGAGCTCTCGTTCGACCAGGTCACCAAGATGAATTGACGCCCTACGGCGTCTCATAAGCACCGCAGTCCGGAATCGCCGGATTCGCGGGAGAGCGGATGCAATCGGCATCCGTTCGATGAAAGGAAAAGGAAATGGCACCCAAGAAGAAGGTGACCGGCCTGATCAAACTCCAGATCAACGCTGGTGCCGCTAACCCGGCCCCGCCGATCGGCCCCGCGCTCGGTCAGCACGGCGTGAACATCATGGAGTTCTGCAAGGCCTACAACGCCGCGACCGAGTCGCAGCGCGGCAACGTCATCCCCGTGGAAATCACCGTCTACGAGGACCGCAGCTTCACGTTCGTCCTCAAGACGCCACCGGCTGCAGAGCTCATCAAGAAGGCCGCCGGTGTGCAGAAGGCTTCGGCCACGCCGCACACTGTCAAGGTCGGCAAGATCACGAAGGACCAGGTCCGTCAGATCGCCGAGACCAAGCAGGCTGACTTGAACGCGAACGACATCGACGCCGCGTCGAAGATCATCGCCGGCACTGCCCGTTCCATGGGCATCACGGTCGAGGGCTGAGGAGAATAATCATGACTAAGTCCAAGGCTTACAAGGCTGCTGTCGACAAGATCGAGGCAGACCGTTTCTACACTCCGACCGAGGCTGTTGCGCTCGCGAAGGAGACCGGCTCGGCGAAGTTTGACTCGACCGTTGAGGTCGCGCTCAAGCTCGCTGTTGATCCGCGTAAGGCAGACCAGATGGTGCGCGGCACCGTCATGCTCCCGCACGGCACGGGCAAGACCGCCCGCGTCATCGTGTTCGCAACCGGCCCCGCGGCCGAAGCAGCGATCGCAGCCGGAGCAGATGAGGTCGGCGGCGCCGAGCTCATCGAGAAGGTCGCCGCTGGCTGGACCGACTTCGACTCTGCAGTCTCCACACCTGAGCTCATGGGCCAGGTCGGACGACTGGGTAAGGTTCTTGGCCCTCGTGGCCTCATGCCGAACCCGAAGACCGGTACCGTGACTCCGAACCCGGCCAAGGCCGTTGAGGAGATCAAGGGCGGAAAGATCGAGTTCCGTGTCGACAAGCACGCGAACGTGCACTTCATCGTCGGCAAGGCCTCGTTCACCGCTGAGCAGCTCAACGAGAACATCGGCACAGCGCTCGAGGAGATCGTTCGCCTCAAGCCGTCGAGCGCCAAGGGTCGCTACATCCAGAAGGGTGCAGTGTCGACCACGTTCGGCCCCGGCATCCCGCTGGACGTCAACGCAATCTGACGCTTTCCTACGCCGAAAGGGTCTCTGCCACTGCGGCAGAGACCCTTTCGGCGTCTCTGCGAGAGGTCAGATCGAGTGCGACACGCCAGGGATTCAGCCCCGATTTGCCCGCCCCCTGAATCCCGCGTAAGTTATTACTTGTTCGCCCCACAGGGAAGCGGAAAGGCCGGAAGGCCTCACCCCCCTCAAGCGGAGAACCACTCCCGAAACTCTCATTTGAGAGTTGCTTCCCACTTGAGAGTCATCTCACTTGAGATACTTAGTCGCTTGCGGCTAAGATGGGAGATCTACCTCTTCTGCTGCTTTCAACGGCTGCACTGCAGATCTTAGATCAGCTCAGTGCGTCGATTTGACAAAGCAGATGAGGCAGGTAAGATTGAGAAGTTGCCCTTCGGGCCTGACTGTGATGGTTGGGTCGTGGGAGCGTCCGATCCTTGAGAACTCAACAGCGTGCACTTGTCAAATGCCAAATTATCCTCGTCCATTGACCTTTTGGGTTGGTGGTTGAGAATTCCTTTGGATCAAAGACCAGCCCTTCCGGGGGTTGGCATTTTAAATGAAGTCAGTTTGATTCATTTCTTTGGTCAGTTCAAACTCGCTGCTCACACCTTTTTCCGGTGTGTTCAGTTTTTTTCTTTTACGGAGAGTTTGATCCTGGCTCAGGATGAACGCTGGCGGCGTGCTTAACACATGCAAGTCGAACGGTGAACTAGGAGCTTGCTCTTGGGGATCAGTGGCGAACGGGTGAGTAACACGTGAGCAACCTGCCCCTGACTCTGGGATAAGCGCTGGAAACGGCGTCTAATACTGGATACGAACAGCGACCGCATGGTCAGTTGTTGGAAAGATTATTGGTTGGGGATGGCTCGCGGCCTATCAGCTTGTTGGTGAGGTAATGGCTCACCAAGGCGTCGACGGGTAGCCGGCCTGAGAGGGTGACCGGCCACACTGGGACTGAGACACGGCCCAGACTCCTACGGGAGGCAGCAGTGGGGAATATTGCACAATGGGCGCAAGCCTGATGCAGCAACGCCGCGTGAGGGATGACGGCCTTCGGGTTGTAAACCTCTTTTAGCAGGGAAGAAGCGAAAGTGACGGTACCTGCAGAAAAAGCACCGGCTAACTACGTGCCAGCAGCCGCGGTAATACGTAGGGTGCAAGCGTTATCCGGAATTATTGGGCGTAAAGAGCTCGTAGGCGGTTTGTCGCGTCTGCTGTGAAATCTGGGGGCTCAACCCCCAGCCTGCAGTGGGTACGGGCAGACTAGAGTGCGGTAGGGGAGATTGGAATTCCTGGTGTAGCGGTGGAATGCGCAGATATCAGGAGGAACACCAATGGCGAAGGCAGATCTCTGGGCCGTAACTGACGCTGAGGAGCGAAAGGGTGGGGAGCAAACAGGCTTAGATACCCTGGTAGTCCACCCCGTAAACGTTGGGAACTAGTTGTGGGGTCCATTCCACGGATTCCGTGACGCAGCTAACGCATTAAGTTCCCCGCCTGGGGAGTACGGCCGCAAGGCTAAAACTCAAAGGAATTGACGGGGACCCGCACAAGCGGCGGAGCATGCGGATTAATTCGATGCAACGCGAAGAACCTTACCAAGGCTTGACATATACGAGAACGGGCCAGAAATGGTCAACTCTTTGGACACTCGTAAACAGGTGGTGCATGGTTGTCGTCAGCTCGTGTCGTGAGATGTTGGGTTAAGTCCCGCAACGAGCGCAACCCTCGTTCTATGTTGCCAGCACGTAATGGTGGGAACTCATGGGATACTGCCGGGGTCAACTCGGAGGAAGGTGGGGATGACGTCAAATCATCATGCCCCTTATGTCTTGGGCTTCACGCATGCTACAATGGCCGGTACAATGGGCTGCAATACCGTGAGGTGGAGCGAATCCCAAAAAGCCGGTCCCAGTTCGGATTGAGGTCTGCAACTCGACCTCATGAAGTCGGAGTCGCTAGTAATCGCAGATCAGCAACGCTGCGGTGAATACGTTCCCGGGTCTTGTACACACCGCCCGTCAAGTCATGAAAGTCGGTAACACCTGAAGCCGGTGGCCTAACCCCTCGGGGAGGGAGCTGTCGAAGGTGGGATTGGTAATTAGGACTAAGTCGTAACAAGGTAGCCGTACCGGAAGGTGCGGCTGGATCACCTCCTTTCTAAGGAGCAACTGGCAGCTTCGGCTGTCCAGACCCCAGATCGAGAACATACGTTTCTCGCTGGGAGCTCATGGGTGGAACATTAGACAAGATGCTGGAGGAAGGTTTCCTCTCTTAGTACATCGCCTTTGGGTGATCGGAACGGGGGTGGGAGTTGGGTGCCGGCATATGCACGCTGTTGGGTCCTGAGGGACCGGAACCGATCGTTGTCCTTTTGGGGGCGGGGGTTGTGACTGGTTTTCTGGACCTTTTGCTGTTTCTGACCGTTGGTTGGGGATGGTTTAAGGTACCGCCCGTACTTTGAGAACTACACAGTGGACGCGAGCATCTTGCAGCTGATCTTCGGATCGGTTGCACAAGATGATCTTAAAGATCATTAGTCAATTTCAGATACACACCTTTCGGGGTGTGTGTCGAGTTTTGATTCAAACTCATGTATCAAGTCTTTTAAGAGCAAACGGTGAATGCCTTGGCATCTGGAGCCGAAGAAGGACGTAGCAATCTGCGATAAGCCTCGGGGAACTGATAAGCAAGTTTTGATCCGAGGGTGTCCGAATGGGGAAACCCCGCTGGGCGGCGTGCCGACCTAGTGACTCCCGCCTGAATATATAGGGCGGGTAGAGGGAACGTGGGGAAGTGAAACATCTCAGTACCCACAGGAAGAGAAAGCAACCGCGATTCCGTTAGTAGTGGCGAGCGAAACCGGATCAGGCTAAACCGAGTGTGTGTGATATCCGGCAGGAGTTGCATATTCGGGGTTGTGGGACTTTTCAGTCATCTCTGCCGAGATGGCGGTGTTACAGAAGCGTATAGACGAACGGTCTTGAAAGGCCGGTCATAGAGGGTGCCAACCCCGTAGTCGAAATGCGTGTTCTGGCGCGAAGAGTATCCCAAGTAGCACGGGGCCCGAGAAATCCCGTGTGAATCTGTCAGGACCACCTGATAAGCCTAAATACTTCCAGATGACCGATAGCGGACAAGTACCGTGAGGGAAAGGTGAAAAGTACCCCGGGAGGGGAGTGAAATAGTACCTGAAACCGTTTGCTTACAAACCGTTGGAGCCTCCTTAGTAGGGGTGACAGCGTGCCTTTTGAAGAATGAGCCTGCGAGTTAGCGATATGTGGCGAGGTTAACCCGTGTGGGGTAGCCGTAGCGAAAGCGAGTCTGAATAGGGCGATTCAGTCGCATGTCCTAGACCCGAAGCGAAGTGATCTATCCATGGCCAGGTTGAAGCGTGTGTAAGAGCACGTGGAGGACCGAACCCACTTAGGTTGAAAACTGAGGGGATGAGCTGTGGATAGGGGTGAAAGGCCAATCAAACTTCGTGATAGCTGGTTCTCTCCGAAATGCATTTAGGTGCAGCGTTGCGTGTTTCTTGCCGGAGGTAGAGCTACTGGATGGCCGATGGGCCCTACAAGGTTACTGACGTCAGCCAAACTCCGAATGCCGGTAAGTGAGAGCGCAGCAGTGAGACTGTGGGGGATAAGCTTCATAGTCGAGAGGGAAACAACCCAGACCACCATCTAAGGTCCCTAAGCGCGTGCTAAGTGGGAAGGATGTGGAGTTGCTTTGACAACCAGGAGGTTGGCTTAGAAGCAGCCACCCTTGAAAGAGTGCGTAATAGCTCACTGGTCAAGTGATTCCGCGCCGACAATGTAACGGGGCTCAAGCACGCCACCGAAGTTGTGGCATTGATATTATTGGTAGGCCTTCGTGGTCCAGCCGTATTGATGGGTAGGAGAGCGTCGTGTGGCCAGCGAAGCGGCGGTGTGAACCAGCCGTGGAGGCTACACGAGTGAGAATGCAGGCATGAGTAGCGAAAGACGTGTGAGAAACACGTCCTCCGAAAGACCAAGGGTTCCAGGGTCAAGCTAATCTTCCCTGGGTAAGTCGGGACCTAAGGCGAGGCCGACAGGCGTAGTCGATGGACAACGGGTTGATATTCCCGTACCGGCGAAGAACCGCCCAAGCTAATCCAGTGGTGCTAAGTATCTGAATCCTCATGACCGGATCCCTTCGGGGTGATGGGGTGAGGCCTAGCGTACGACCCCATGCTGGTGCGGTTAGCGTATTAACAGGTGTGACGCAGGAAGGTAGTCCATGCCAGGCGATGGTAGTCCTGGTGCAAGTGCGTAGGCCGAACGGTAGGCAAATCCGCCGTTCACATAGGCTGAGACACGATGCGGATAAAAAGTGGATGATCCTATGCTGCCAAGAAAAGCATCGACGCGAGGTTCTAGCCGCCCGTACCCCAAACCGACTCAGGTGGTCAGGTAGAGAATACCAAGGAGATCGAGAGAATCGTGGTTAAGGAACTCGGCAAAATGCCCCCGTAACTTCGGGAGAAGGGGGGCCTTCGGCGTATAGGGATTTACTCCCAAAAGCGTTTGGAGGCCGCAGAGACTAGTGGGTAGCGACTGTTTACTAAAAACACAGGTCCGTGCCAAGTCGCAAGACGATGTATACGGACTGACGCCTGCCCGGTGCTGGAAGGTTAAGAGGACCGGTTAGCCGTAAGGCGAAGCTGAGAATTTAAGCCCCAGTAAACGGCGGTGGTAACTATAACCATCCTAAGGTAGCGAAATTCCTTGTCGGGTAAGTTCCGACCTGCACGAATGGCGTAACGACTTCCCAACTGTCTCAACCGCGAACTCGGCGAAATTGCATTACGAGTAAAGATGCTCGTTACGCGCAGCAGGACGGAAAGACCCCGTGACCTTTACTATAGCTTTGTATTGGTGTTCGGTGTGGCTTGTGTAGGATAGGTGGGAGACTGTGAAACCGTGACGCCAGTTATGGTGGAGTCATTGTTGAAATACCACTCTGGTCATATTGGATATCTAACTTCGAACCGTAATCCGGTTCAGGGACAGTGCATGGTGGGTAGTTTAACTGGGGCGGTTGCCTCCCAAAAAGTAACGGAGGCGCCCAAAGGTTCCCTCAACCTGGTTGGTAATCAGGTGTCGAGTGTAAGTGCACAAGGGAGCTTGACTGTGAGACTGACAGGTCGAGCAGGGACGAAAGTCGGGACTAGTGATCCGGCAGTGGCTTGTGGAAGCGCTGTCGCTCAACGGATAAAAGGTACCTCGGGGATAACAGGCTGATCTTGCCCAAGAGTCCATATCGACGGCATGGTTTGGCACCTCGATGTCGGCTCGTCGCATCCTGGGGCTGGAGTAGGTCCCAAGGGTTGGGCTGTTCGCCCATTAAAGCGGTACGCGAGCTGGGTTTAGAACGTCGTGAGACAGTTCGGTCCCTATCCGCTGCGCGCGCAGGAAATTTGAGAGGATCTGACCCTAGTACGAGAGGACCGGGTTGGACGAACCTCTGGTGTGTCAGTTGTTCCGCCAGGAGCACCGCTGATTAGCTACGTTCGGGATGGATAACCGCTGAAAGCATCTAAGCGGGAAGCCGGCCTCAAGATGAGATTTCCATACCCCTTGTGGGTGAGAGGCTCCCAGCCAGACTACTGGGTTGATAGGCCAGATGTGGAAGCACGGTAACGTGTGTAGCTGACTGGTACTAATAAGCCGATGACTTGATAACACACCAATGTTTGTTGGTGCTACGCGTCCACTGAGTGGTTCTCGATGTACGGTCGAGAACCCTAAAACGACACACTTGCACGTGTTTTGTGCGTGTTTGTGTGTTCCTTTAGGTTTGATTGAAACATCAATAGTGTTTCGGCGGCCATAGCGTGAGGGAAACGCCCGGTTACATTCCGAACCCGGAAGCTAAGCCTCATAGCGCCGATGGTACTGCAGGGGGGACCCTGTGGGAGAGTAGGACACCGCCGGACTTCTTCGTTGAAATGGCCACCCAAAGCTGGGTGGCCATTTTGCGTTTTACGGGAAGTTGAGAGAATCAGGAACATGCCAAACGAGGATGAGCGTCGCCCGCGACGCGAAGATAACTCCAGTGCCCGCCGTGACGATCGTCAGGGCCGGCCGCCGCGCACTGATCGCCCCGCTTCCTCTGATCGTTCTGGCGCGCCGCGCCGTGATGGAGCTGCGCCGCGCCGTGACGGTGGCGCTCCTCGTCGTGATGGAGGCGCTCCGCGCCGTGATGGTGCGGCCCCGCGCCGCGACACCGGCGCGAATCGTGGATTCCCGCAGCGCGCCGGCACCGGTCGCGACCGACCGGACCGGATGTCGGACGACCGTCCCCGGCACAATGACCCTGAGATTCCTGAGGAGATCACTCCTCAGGATCTGCACACCTCCGCGCGCAACGAGCTGAAGACACTCAGCAAAGAGAACGCCGATGAAGTAGCCCGCCACCTCGCGATGGCGGCGAAGCTCATCGATGAAGATCCTGCGCTCGCGCATCAGCACGCACTTGCCGCCTCGCGCCGGGCCGGCCGTATCGCGATTGTGCGCGAGACGCTCGGCATCACCGCTTATGCGACCGGAGACTTCGCTCTCGCTCTGCGTGAAATGCGCACGTACCGCCGCATCTCTGGCAAGGACGATCAGATCGCACTGATGGTTGACAGCGAACGCGGAATCGGCCGCCCTGACCGCGCGCTCGAGACAGGACGGGCTGCAGACCGCTCAGCACTGCCCACTCCCGTGCGTGTTGCCCTGGCGATCGCCATGTCTGGGGCTCGCCTTGATCTTGGCGAGACAGAGCTTGCGCTCGGCGAGCTCGAGATTCCTGAGCTTGACCCCGATCGCGCCTTCGAATGGAGCCCCGCGCTCTTCTCGCGCGGGCAGCCGTGCTCGAAGATCTTGGCCGTGACGAAGAGGCTGCTTTCTGGACGGCCCGTGCAGAAGTGGCATCCGACGCCCTGGGTCTTAACAACGATGACGACGAGATCGTCATCGAAGACGGACTCATCGAGGGTGAGGAGCCTGAGTGGGACTGTTTTCGAAGCCACGCCCGACGCCCCTTGATGGCGTTGACGTCGTTCTCGCTGACCTCGACGGCGTTGTCTACGCTGGCCCCGGAGCGCTGCCCTATGCCGTGGATAGCCTCAACCTCGTCGCCGAGAGGCGACGTGTCGGATACATCACGAACAATGCGTCGCGCACTGACGTGTCAGTCGCTGAGCACCTCACCTCGCTCGGTCTGACCGTTGCTCCCCACGAGGTCGTCACCAGCCCACAGGCGGCGATGCGTCTGCTGACCTCTATGGTGCCGCCGCCTGCGAAGCTGCTCATTGTTGGCGGTGAGGGGCTCGTTGTCGAGGCAGAGAAGGCTGGCTACACGGTCACTCGCAGTGCCGAAGACGCTCCGGATGCTGTTGTGCAGGGGTTTGCCCCCGAAGTCGCCTGGACCGATCTGGCCGAAGCCGCATTCGCTCTCCAGCTCCCCGAAGACGAGGGTGGCATCCCCTGGATTGCCACCAACAGCGACTGGACCATTCCGCGCGAGCGCGGTGTCGCACCCGGCAACGGAACGCTCGTGTCTGCTGTGCATACCGCGGTCGGGCGCCTCGCGACTGTTGCGGGCAAGCCGGAGACGCCGATCTTTGAAGAGGCGATCGCACGATTTGGTGCGAGTAAAACGCTGTTCATCGGGGACCGTCTTGACACCGACATCATGGGCGCTGCGCGCGTCGGCATCGATTCCGTGCTGGTTTTTACCGGCATTGATCGTCCGAAGCACGTGCTTGCTGCTCCCGAGGGGTCACGCCCGACATTCATTCTCAGCGATCTTCGAGAGCTGCACGAGCCCTATCCGCAGACGCAGCGCAAGGATGGTGTCGTCACGGTCAACGGTGCATCCGTCCGTGTTGTCGGGGGAGACGTAGAGATCCTCGCCGAAGGTAGCCGCCATATCGATCTGGTGCGCGCGGGTGCGACGGCGATCTGGGACTCTGGGACGCCGGTCTTTGTATTGCGCGTGCCGGAGAAGCTCTACGAGGATCCGTTCCACCGGCCGTGAGTGTGCCTCGCCGCGCTGTCTGCCCTGCGTCGTAGAGTGGAACATGTGAGCGATGAGACGATGGCGACGCCGACCGATGGTCTGTGGAGTCGGTTGCGCCTGATCGAGGGGCAACCCCTGGCCGCACGAGCCGATGCCTACTCAACACTGCACGACGAACTTTTCCGCCGACTCGAGAGCGGCACCAGAGCCGACTCCCGTGAGAAGAACCTGTCAGGAGATCGGTGACCCGCCTCGATGCCACCCTCGCTGCGCGAGGTCTGGCGCGCTCGCGTAGCCATGCATCCACTCTGATCGCAGCCGGACTTGTCAGTGTCGACGGACGCCAGATCATCAAAGCCTCCGCCGCAGTCAGCGACGACGCCGTGATCACACTCGCGGAGAGCGACCACTACGTCAGCCGCGGTGCGCAGAAACTCGTTGCCGCGCTCGATGACTTCGGCGTCGTCGTCGAAGGGCGTCTTGCTCTCGACCTGGGTGCGTCTACTGGCGGATTCACCCAGGTGCTCCGTGAGCGTGGCGCACGAAAAGTGCTCGCTGTTGATGTCGGGCACGACCAGCTGGCGCCTTCTGTCGCCGCGGATCCGGGCGTGGTCAGCGTCGAGGGCTTCAACGCGCGTTACATGACGCGCGAGAACCTGGCAGAAGCTACCGGCGAGCAGTCGCTGCCCGACCTGATCGTCGGCGACCTGTCATTCATCTCGCTTGAGCTGATTCTTCCTGCGGTCGCTGCTGTCGCGGCATCCGACGCCGATATCGTGCTGCTTGTGAAACCGCAGTTCGAGGTCGGACGCACAGCCGTTCGCGGCGGTCTTGTCACCGACCCCGCCACGCGCGCGGATGCCGTGGCGCGAGTGGTCTGGAGCGGGTGGGACGCTGGATTCGGCATGCTCGGCATCATCGCGTCACCGATTCTCGGCACCCATGGCAATGCGGAGTTCCTCGTCCACCTGGCACCCGGCCGGGGGAGCAATCCGACAGAATGGACGGAACGGATCAACGAGCTGGCGGGAGGACGATGAACGAGCGCAACATCCTGGTTGTCGCCCACGCGGGCCGGGACGATACGGTCGCTGCCGCCCGCCACATCATCACACTGCTGCGTAATGCTGGCGCGAGGCCAGTGTTGTCGCCCGAAGATCGCGCAGAACTTTCTGCCGTCGACAGCGATTTCAGCGGCGTCGACACACTAGGGGATGTCATCCCCGTCGATGAACTAGAGCTTGCCATTGTGCTCGGCGGCGACGGGACGATCCTGCGCGCGGCCGAACTCGTCCGGGCCGGTAGCGCACCGGTTCTCGGAATCAACATGGGCCACGTCGGCTTCCTCGCCGAAATCGAACGCGACGCGATGGACGATGCCGTTCACCGCGTCATCGCGCGCGACTACGACGTCGAAGAGCGACTCGCGCTCTCTGTACGAGTGAAAGATTCCGCGGGCGACGTCGTCTTTGATACCTGGGCCCTGAACGAAGCCACCGTCGAAAAGGCAAGCCGCGAGCGGATGATCGAGGTCGTCGTAGAGATCGACGGGCGTCCGCTATCGAGCTACGGCTGCGACGGCATGGTCATCTCGACACCTACCGGATCGACCGCATACAACTTCTCTGCCGGGGGACCGGTGATCTGGCCGAGCGTCGAAGCGATCGCCGTGATCCCGCTATCAGCGCACGCGCTGTTCGCTCGCCCGCTCGTTGTCAGTCCCGATGCCTCCGTCGCGATCGAGATGCTCGAGCGCACGACGGGCACCGGCATCCTCTGGTGTGATGGGCGACGTTCGCACGATCTCCCGCCCGGTGCGCGCGTTGTCGTGCAGCGCTCTTCGCGTCCGGTGCGGCTCGCACGACTGCACCCCACCGCCTTCACCGACCGTCTGGTACGCAAGTTCCAGCTGCCGGTGGCGGGCTGGCGCGGACAGGTCGAAGGGCTGCCTGCGTGATCGAAGAGATGCGGATGCAGGGCCTCGGCGTCATCGCGGATGCTGTGTTGCCGCTCGGCCCAGGGTTCACCGCGATCACCGGCGAGACCGGCGCAGGGAAAACCATGGTCGTCACCGGGCTCGGTCTGCTGCTCGGTCAGCGTGCTGACTCCGGCGCGTGCGCGCCGGAGTCGCTCAGGCCTCTGTCGCAGGCGTCTGGATCGTGCCGGGTAAAGGTCCGGTGGCAGACATCGTTTCGGATGCTGGGGGAGACCTCGAGCCGATCGATGACGAACACGGCGAGCTGTACGTCTCACGCACGCTCAGTGCGGAAGGCCGCAGCCGCGCGAGCGTCGGTGGACGCGCAGCCCCGGCAGGCGTGCTCTCTGCCCTTGCAGACCAGCTTGTCGTCGTGCACGGCCAGTCCGAGCAGCTGCGGCTTCGCTCCACGGCTGCGCAGCGGGACGCGCTCGATCGCTTCGGGGGCGAGCAGATATCCGTGGCGCTGTCCGCATATTCCGCGGCCTTCGCTCGCTGGCGGGAACTGGATGCCGAGATCACCGAGATCACCCAGAACCACGATCGTCGAGCCGAAGAAGCAGGCCGCCTCCGTGAGGCGCTCGCGCTGATCGAGGCGACCGCACCGGAGACCGGAGAAGACGCCGCGCTTGCAGAGCGCGCCGAACGGCTATCGAACGCCGAGGAGCTGCGGAGTGCGGCATCCCTCGCACGCGGCGCCCTTTCGAGCGAAGAAGGCGAACCCGACGCATCCGCGCTCGTGGCCGAGGCACGCCGAGCCCTGGAACGCGCCGCGGACCCCGCGCTCGCTGAGATTTCAGAGGGGATGGCTGATGTCGGGTACCGCATCACTGACCTCGCAGTCCAACTCTCCGCCTACCTTGCCGACCTCGATGAGACCGGGCCGCACGAACTCGCCGCCGTCGAAGAGCGACGTGCTGCACTTACGACGCTGATCCGTGCGCACGGATCGCTCGACGAGGCGCTCGAGCTCTGGCAGACCGGCTCTGCGCGCCTAGCTGAGCTCGATGACGACGGCGACAGGCTCGATCGGCTGCACGAAGAGCGCGACAGTGCGCGGGTATCGGTCGACGACCGAGCGGCGGTGCTGACAGCCGCTCGCACAGAGGCCGCTGGCCGGCTCGGAACCGCGGTCACCGAAGAGCTGCGTGCCTTGGCCATGCCCGATGCTCGTCTTGAAGTAGCGGTCCGCGCGGGGGGCGAGAGCACCCACGGCCGCGACGATGTGGCGATCTTGCTCGCGCCGCACCCTGGCGCCGAGCCGCGCTCGGTCGCGAAGAGCGCATCGGGCGGAGAGCTCTCGCGCGTCATGCTCGCGATCGAGGTCGTGATTGCCAGCACCGACCCGGTACCGACCTTTGTGTTCGATGAGGTGGATGCCGGAATCGGCGGTGCCGCAGCGATCGAGGTAGGCCGGCGACTCGCCCGACTTGCAGAGACGTCTCAGGTCATCGCGGTCACGCATCTCGCGCAGGTCGCGGCCTTCGCTTCGAATCATCTTTCTGTCGTGAAGGCCAATGATGGCGCTGTCACGGCTTCAAGTGTCCGGCGTCTGGAAGGAACGGAACGGGAAGCGGAGATGGCGCGGCTGCTGTCCGGGCTCACCGATTCTGACGCTGCACTCACCCACGCCCGAGAACTTCTCAGCCTTGCGGTCTGAGCGAACTGTTAGGATTTAAGCCCGTGATGAACTCTTCTGATGCGGGGCCCAAAAACGACACGACCAAGCACATCTTTGTGACCGGTGGTGTCGTTTCGTCTTTGGGTAAAGGCTTGACTGCTGCGAGCCTTGGGAACCTTCTTACCGCGCGCGGTTTGCGCGTCGTGATGCAGAAGCTCGACCCCTACCTGAACGTCGATCCTGGCACGATGAACCCCTTCCAGCACGGTGAGGTTTTCGTCACCGACGATGGTGCAGAGACCGATCTCGACATCGGCCACTACGAGCGCTTCCTCGACATCAACCTCTCTGAGGCTGCCAATGTCACTACCGGCCAGATCTACTCGCAGGTCATCGCGCGCGAGCGCCGTGGCGAGTACCTCGGCGACACCGTGCAGGTCATCCCGCACATCACCGATGAGATCAAGCGCCGCATGCGCCTGCAGGCTACCGAAGAGCCGCGGCCAGACGTCATCATCACCGAGGTCGGTGGCACGGTCGGCGATATCGAGTCGCAGCCGTTCCTTGAGTCTGCCCGCCAGCTTCGTCACGAGCTCGGTCGCGACAGCGTGTTCTTCGTGCATGTCTCGCTCGTGCCGTTCATGGGTGCATCCGGTGAGCAGAAGACCAAGCCCACCCAGCACTCCGTCGCAGCTCTTCGCCAGGTCGGTATCCAGCCGGACGCGCTTGTGCTGCGCAGCGATCGTCCGGTCAGCGAGAGCAACCGCAACAAGATCGCGCTGATGTGCGACGTCGATGTCGAAGCGGTCATCAACACTGTCGACCTGCCGAGCATCTACGACATCCCGTCCACGCTCAACGAGCAGGGACTCGACTCGTACATCGTGCGTCGTCTTGGTCTCGGTGACAAAGCTGCCCCTGAGGTCGACTGGACCCGTTGGCAGAAGGTGCTGGAGGCCGTGCACAACCCCAAGCACGAGGTCACCATCGGGCTGGTCGGCAAGTACATCGACCTTCCGGATGCGTACCTCTCGGTCACCGAGGCGCTGCGCGCCGGTGGCTTCGCACAAGAGACGCACGTCAACATCCGCTGGGTTCCCTCCGACTCCTGCGAGACGCCAGAAGGCGCAGCCAAAGCGTTGTCCGACGTTGACGGGATCTGCGTGCCCGGCGGGTTCGGCATCCGCGGCATCGAGGGCAAGCTCGGCGCGCTGAAGTTCGCCAGAGAACAGGGCATCCCGACCCTCGGTCTCTGCCTCGGCCTGCAGTGCATGGTCATCGAGTACGCGCGCGATGTCGCCGGCATCGAGGGTGCGTCCTCCACCGAGTTCGACCCGGAGACGGCCGAGCCCGTCATCGCCACGATGGCTGAGCAGGTTGAGATCCTCGAGGGCGGCGACCTCGGTGGCACCATGCGCCTCGGTCTCTACCAGGCCGCGCTCGGCGAGGGCACACTCGCCCGTGAGCTGTACGGCTCGGCGGAAGCGTCTGAGCGCCACCGTCACCGTTACGAGGTCAACAACGCCTACCGTGGACGACTTTCGGATGCGGGCCTCGTCTTCTCCGGCCTCAACCCCGAGCTTGACCTCGTCGAATACGTCGAGCTGCCGCGTGACGTGCACCCGTACTACATCGCCACCCAGGCGCACCCCGAGCTGCGCTCGCGCCCAACCGCCCCGCACCCGCTGTTCCGCGGTCTGATCGGCGCAGCGATCGAGCGGCACCGCTCCAGCGAGCTGTTCGACGTGTCAGATGATGCCTGAGACACTTCGCGACGAAGAGCTGAACCCGGAGATCATCTCGAGCGAGGTCGTCTTTGACGGGGCGGTCTGGGACGTACGCTCCGACCGGTTCCGCTACGGCGACTCTGAGATCACTCGTCACTACGTCGATCACACCGGTGCGGTGGCGATCGTCGCGATTGATGAAAACGACCGTGTTCTGCTGATTCAGCAGTACCGGCACCCGATTCGAAGCCGCGATTGGGAACTGCCTGCGGGGCTCCTCGACATCGAGGGGGAGGAGCCGTTGCTCGCCGCCCAGCGTGAGTTGGCCGAGGAGACCGATCTCATCGCCGCGGATTGGAAGCCACTGCTTTCCACGTTCACGACACCCGGCGGCAGCAACGAGATCGTGCACTTCTTCCTCGCCACGGGGTTGTCGGATGCTCCCGACACGCATGCCCGCACCGAAGAAGAGGCTGACATTCGGGTCGAATGGGTGCCGCTGGCGGACGCCGTGACGGCTGTCCTCGACGGACGGATGCGCAACGCCCTGCTCGCGAATGGTGTCCTCGCCGCATCGCTGAGGCGCGCTGAGAGGTAACGATGCGCCTGGATCGTGCGATCGATACCTACCTCAGGCACATCACGATCGAGCGCGGCCTCTCCGAGAACACGGTCGGTGCGTATCGCCGTGATCTGGGTGTCTACCTGGAATGGCTGACTGAGGCAGGCATCGATGACACCGCCGCGGTAACTGGTGCAATCATTGGACGCTTCATTTCCGATCGTTCATCGCTGGTTCCGGTGCCTGCGGCAACCAGCATCGCGAGGCTGCAATCATCCGTGCGCGGGTTGCATCGATATCTGGTGCGTGAAGGCATCGAGCTCGAGGATCCGAGTGGGAGGTTGCGTCCGCCCAAGGCGCCGCAGCGTCTCCCGAAGGCGCTCACGATCGACCAGGTCGAGCGGCTGCTCGCAGCGCCCTCGGCTGAAGAGCCGATCGGGATCCGTGACCGCGCGCTGCTCGAACTGCTGTACGCGACCGGGGCTCGTGTCTCTGAAGCAATCGGACTCGACGTCGACGACCTTGCACACGGCGATGTGCTGCGACTTCGCGGCAAGGGATCGAAAGAACGAATCGTTCCGATTGGATCGTTCGCAAGGGATGCCGTCGACGCCTACCTCACGCGGGTCAGACCGGGACTCGCAGCCAAGGGGAGGGCCTCGGCGCGACTGTTCCTTGGGGCACGTGGCGCGCCGCTCTCGCGTCAGAGCGCCTGGTTGGTCATCCGAGCGGCCGCTGAGGCCGCGCACATCACATCTGAAGTGTCGCCCCATACACTCCGCCACTCGTTCGCTACGCATCTGCTCCAGGGCGGGGCTGATGTGCGTGTCGTTCAAGAACTGCTGGGGCATGCCTCGGTCGCCACCACCCAGATCTACACGCACGTGTCCGTCGACACGCTTCGGGACATCTACGCAACATCGCATCCGCGCGCACGGTGAGCTCCGGTGGAGGATTCCGCGGGATCGCCGGGTGGGGAACCCGCGGATCCGCGGGCGAATCGATAGAATCGACCAAGCATGAGGGAAGCAGGAGATTCGGTGGCTCAGAACGTGGTGAAATCCAAGGGAAAGACGTCTAAGGACGGCGAAACCCCGATGGGACCCACAGGGCGTCCCTATCACGGCTTCCCCACCCCCGCACCACTCAAGTCGCACGGACCCGCGCGCATCATTGCGCTCTGCAACCAGAAGGGCGGCGTCGGCAAGACGACCACCACGATCAACCTCGCTGCCGCACTCGCCGAGTACGGACGCAAGGTGCTCGCGGTTGACTTCGACCCGCAGGGTGCGCTCTCCGCTGGCCTCGGCATCCAGACCCACGATGTGCCCACGATCTACGATCTGCTGCTGGACACGAAGCGCGACGCGCACGAAGTGATCGTCAAGTCTTCGGTGGAAGGGCTCGACGTCCTCCCCGCGAACATCGACCTGTCTGCGGCGGAAGTGCACCTCGTCAACGAAGTCGCGCGCGAGACTATCCTCGCGCGGGTGCTGCGTCAGGTCGCCGGCGAATACGACGTCATCCTCATCGACTGCCAGCCCTCGCTGGGTTTGCTGACGGTGAACGCGCTCACCGCGAGCCACGGTGTGCTGATCCCGCTGGAGTGCGAGTTCTTCGCCCTGCGCGGAGTGGCACTTCTCATCGAGACGATCGAGAAGGTGCGCGACCGCCTCAACCCTGGGATCACCCTCGACGGACTTCTCGCCACGATGTACGACTCGCGCACGCTGCACTCTCGTGAAGTGCTGGAACGCGTCGTCGAGACGTTTGGCGACGATGTACTCGAGACGGTGATTGGGCGCACAGTGAAGTTCCCCGACGCGTCGGTGTCTGGCGTACCCATCACAGAGTTCGCACCCGAGCATGCCGCCGCCCAGGCGTATCTGCGACTGGCGCGGGAGCTGGTCGCCCGTGGCGCCGTCGCGTAGCGACGGCGCAGAAGGCACTGTGCCGTTTGAGGACGCCGGAGGCGTCCGATCGTCGCGTAGAACTGACCCTGTCGAGCTTCCGGTCCCTGAGCCTGTTGAAGGGTCCGGAAGCGAACCCGAGGGGTTCCGCGTCTCGCTGACCAACTTTGACGGACCATTTGACCTGCTGCTGAATCTCATCTCGAAGCATGAGATGGACATCACCGAGGTGTCGCTGAGCGCTGTCACCAACGAGTTCATCGCGTATCTGGGTCAGATGGAGTCCGACGAAGAGCTGGATCAGGCCTCCGAATTTCTCGTGATCGCGGCGACGCTGCTCGACATGAAAGTCGCCGGCTTGTTGCCCCAAGGGGAATTGGTCGACGCAGAATCGGTGGCACTGCTCGAGGCACGTGACCTGCTGTTTGCGCGGCTGCTGCAGTACCGCGCATTCAAAGAGGTCTCGGCGTGGTTTTCCCGTTGCTTGAAGCGAGAGGATCGTCGACACGTGCGGGCCGCGCGCCTCGATGAGAAGCACCGCCGACAGACGCCCGAGTTGGTGTGGACGCTCAGCGTCGATGATTTCGCCGCCATCGCACTGCTTGCCTTCGCGCCGAAAGAGATCCCCACCGTGGGGCTCGACCATCTGCACGCCCCGCTCGTCAGCATCCGTGAGCAGGCCGCGATCGTCGTGACGCTGCTGCGCAACACCGACTCGCTGACCTTCCGTGAGTTGGTCGCGGGGACGACAGAGCCCGGCATTGTCGTCGCGCGCTTTATCTCGGTGCTCGAGCTTTACCGGCAGTCGGCGCTGTCCTTCGAACAATTAGAACCGCTCGGCGAGCTGACGCTGCGCTGGTCTGCCGAATCCTGGTCGGACGAAACACTTGCGAGCCTGGGGGCTGATTATGACCGATGAAAACGCACCCGTGATCGAGATCCCTCTCACTGAGAAGCTGGAAGCGATCCTGCTCATCATCGACGAGCCGCTGGGTCTCGTTGCCCTCGCCGCAGCCGTCGGCGCACCGGTACCGGCCGTGCGGCAAGCAATCGAGACGCTCGTTGAGGACTATGACGGCAAGGGTCGGGGGCCTCGGCGTGGGTTTGAACTGCGTGAGGTTGGCGGCGGCTGGCGGCTGTTCGTCCGCGAAGACCTGGACGACCTCGTCGCTGAGTTTGTGGGCGGACAAGCCCCCGCGCGACTTTCGCAGGCGGCACTCGAGACGCTCGCCGTGATCGCTTATAAGCAGCCCGTTACCCGCAGCCAGGTGGCATCGATCCGCGCGGTGAACGTCGACTCTGTCGTGCGCACGCTTCTTGCCCGCGGCTCATCACCGAACTTTTCGCCGACTCCGAAACCGGCGCTATCAACTACGGCACCACCGACGCGTTGCTGCAGAACCTTGGCATCAACTCGCTCGATGAGCTGCCACCGATCTCACCGCTGCTCGATGACGGTGCAGACGGATTCGACGAAGGGAACATCAGATGAGTGACGCTGTGACAGGCACCGCAGGCGAAGCGCCGGAGGGCGTGCGACTTCAGAAGGTGCTCGCCGCGGCGGGCGTCGCATCACGCAGAGTGGTGGAGGACTACATCGTCGAAGGCCGCATCCGCGTCAATGGAACGGTCGTCACCGAGCTTGGTCGCCGGATCGATCCGGAGAACGACATTGTCGACGTCGATGGCACGGCAGTCCAGCTCGACGTTTCCAAGCGCTACGTCATGCTGAACAAGCCCACCGGCGTAGTCAGCACGATGAAGGATGAGAACGGCAGACCGGATCTTCGCCAGTTCACCAAAGACTGGGAAGAGCGGCTCTACAATGTGGGCCGTTTGGATGCTGAGACCAGTGGACTGCTCATCCTCACCAACGACGGCGAGCTCGCACACGTCCTCGCACACCCGTCGTTCGGCGTCACCAAGGTATACATCGCGAAGGTCGAAGGTACCGTCACCGCGCAGGTCATCGCTCAGCTCACCAAGGGCATCGAGCTCGAAGACGGCCCGATCAAGGCAGACAAGGCGCGTCTTCTCGACGTCTCGCGGGGTTCCAGCCTGGTCGAGCTCACCCTGCACTCCGGGCGCAACCGGATCGTTCGTCGCATGCTCGCCGCAGTCGGGCACCCGGTCACCGAATTGGTTCGTCGTCAGTTCGGTCCACTCCACCTGGGAACTCTCCCGGCCGGGAAGACGCGAGAACTGACTAAAATCGAATGTGGTGCGCTGTTGACTCTCTCGCGCCAAGATTCCCCTGCGGACAAGACGCCGGGAGACGCCCAGGAGAACGAGTGACCGACACGGCCAGAACCAATGGCAGCGGCAATGCGCCGCGGCTTTCGGGGACGGTGCGCATCGTCGGCGCGGGCCTCCTCGGCGCCAGTATCGGGCACGCACTGACGGCCAAGGGTGTAGACGTCGTTCTCGCCGACACGTCGCCTGCGCAGCTGCGGCTCGCCATCGACTACGGTGCAGGCCGCGCGGCGCGTGACGATGACGCGCCCGTTCTAGTTGTCGTGTCCGTGCCGCCCGATGTCACTGCCGACGTTATCGAGGCAGAGCTCAGGCGCTTTCCGGATGCTGTCGTCACCGATGTTGCGAGCGTGAAACTCGAACCGTTCCGTGCGCTGAAAGACCGTGGCGTCGACATCACTCGCTACATCGGCTCACACCCGCTCGCCGGTCGTGAGCGCGGGGGAGCGATCTCTGCGCGCGCCGATCTGTTCATCGGACGACCCTGGGTTGTCTGTCGGGACGAGCAGACCCGCACGGCCGACCTTGCCCTGGTTGAGGCTCTCGCGCTCGACGTCGGCGCTATGCCGCTAGAGATGACGCCAGAAGAGCACGACCGCTCGGTGGCGTTGACCTCGCATGTGCCGCAGGTCGTGGCGAGCCTCTTAGCCGGTCGCCTCGCGACTGCAGACGAAGAGGCGCTGCGCCTTGCAGGGCAAGGAGTGCGTGACACCACGCGCATCGCGGCATCCGCACCCGAACTCTGGGTGCAGATTCTCGGCGCCAACGCGCAGCCGGTCGTAGAGATACTTGACGCACTTGCCGACGACCTCCGAGAGGTGTCGGATGCGCTGCGCGACCCGGCTGCTCCTGGAGCCCGGCGTGTCGTCGCAGAAGCTATTCGCCAGGGCAACGACGGCGTCGATCGTCTGCCGGGCAAGCACGGCCAGAACCGCAAGTTTGAACAGCTCGTCGTCATGGTTGACGACACTGCTGGTCAGCTCGGACGATTGTTCGGCGAGCTCGGCGAACTCGGGGTGAACGTAGAAGACCTGCGTCTGGAGCATTCGCCGGGCGCTCAGTTCGGCCTCGCCGAGATCAGCGTGGCCCCGGCTGCATTGCTCGGAGCGATCGAAGGGCTGCAGGAGCGCGGATGGCGGATTGCGGGAGCGACTAATGAGTGAATTCATCGCCATCGACGGCCCCGCGGGCTCAGGCAAATCAAGTGTCTCCAAAGCTGTTGCGCGCACGCTCGGCTACGGCTACCTCGACACCGGCGCCGCCTACCGCGCGCTCGCCTGGCATGTGCTCAACAGCGGTGCCGACACCGGCGATGTCGATGCGGTTCTCGCCGCGGCATCCGCTTTCGATCTGCGGCTGGGGCTTGACCCCGATGACCGCACCGTCGCTATTGGCGATATCGACATCACCGAAACGATCCGCGAACCTCGGGTCTCAGACGCCGTCAGTGGCGTCGCACGCGTGCCAGCGGTGCGCGAACAGGTGAACATTTTCTTCCGCTCGCTGGTGGCGACCTCGCCCTATCCCGCGGTCGTTGTCGAGGGGCGTGACATCACGACGGTGGTCGCCCCCGACGCCCCCGTACGCATCCTTCTCACCGCCGCCCCCGAGGTACGGGCGGCCCGACGCGCTGGCGAACTTGCCAGTGAGAATGCTGCTGTCGTCGCTGAAGCGCTACACAAGCGTGATGCTTCCGACAGCGCAGTGGTCGACTTCCTGAACGCCGCCGAAGGCGTCGAAGTCGTCGACTCAACAGACCTCGATTTCCCACAGACCATCGATGCCGTACTCGCGGTGATCGAACGAAAGCAAGGAGCGGAAAATGCCCGCTGACGAAGAATACGAAGGCGGCCCCGACCGCCTCGCCGAGAAGATGGACGAGCTCGACGAGCAGCTCGCCGAACAGCGCGCGGAAGCACTGCGCGCCGGTCTCGCCGACTACGACCTCGATGAGGATGACGCGGCGCTGCTCGCGGGCCTCACACAGGGTGAGGGCGGCATCGAATTCTTGCCCGCTCTTCCTGTCGTCGCGATCGTGGGACGCCCGAACGTGGGCAAGTCCGCGCTCGTGAACCGCATCCTCGGTCGACGTGAAGCCGTCGTGGAAGACACCCCCGGTGTCACCCGCGACCGCGTGACCTACAAGGCAGAGTGGGCCGACCGCCGCTTCTCGCTGGTCGACACCGGTGGCTGGGAGCCAGATGCGAAGGGCATTGATCGCTCGGTCGCAGCCCAGGCTGAGATCGCGATCGACCTCTGCGACGTCGTGCTGTTCGTCGTCGACGCGATCGTGGGTGCAACGTCCACAGACGAGCACGTCGTGAAGCTGCTGCGTAAGAGCGGCAAGCCGGTGTTCCTGGTCGCGAACAAGATCGATGACTTCCGGCAGGAACCCGAAATCGCGGCGCTCTGGAGCCTCGGTCTTGGTGAGCCGTATCCGACGTCTGCCGTCCACGGTCGTGGCGTCGCTGACCTGCTCGATGCTGTGTTGGAGAAGCTGCCCAGCATCTCAGCGGTCGCTAAGTACGA
Source organism: Microbacterium sp. CH12i (assembly GCF_000685355.1). Taxonomy (GTDB): domain Bacteria; phylum Actinomycetota; class Actinomycetes; order Actinomycetales; family Microbacteriaceae; genus Microbacterium. The sequence continues at coordinate 259,271 of NZ_JHET01000001.1, forward strand.
GATTGGTGGCCCGCGTCGCGTCGCGATCCTCGGCCGCCCGAACGTAGGCAAGTCCTCGCTGCTGAACATGGCTGCGGGCGAAGAGCGCGTCGTCGTCAACGAGCTCGCGGGCACCACCCGTGACCCGGTGGACTCGGTCGTCGAGCTCGGCGGAAAGCTTTGGCGCCTCGTCGACACCGCCGGTATCCGTCGCCGCGTGCACCTGCAGCAGGGCGCCGACTTCTATGCCTCACTTCGTACGTCTGCCGCGCTCGAGAAGGCAGAAGTTGCCGTCGTCGTGCTCGACGTTTCTGAGTCGATCAGCGAGCAGGACGTGCGCATCATCGACCTCGTGTTGGAATCAGGACGCTCGCTCGTCCTTGCTTTCAACAAGTGGGATCGCCTCAACGACATCGATCTGGAAAACGCAGACCGCCGTCGTTACCTTGAGCGTGAGATCGAGCAGGATCTTGCTCACGTCACGTGGGCTCCTCGCGTGAACATCTCGGCGAAGACCGGTCGCCACTTCGACAAGCTGGTTCCCGCGCTTGAAACGGCGCTTGAGAACTGGGACCGTCGCATTCCGACGGGCAAGTTCAATGCTTTCCTTGCCGAACTGATCGCCGAACACCCGCACCCGCTGCGTGGTGGCAAGCAGCCGCGCATTCTGTTCGGTACCCAGGCGTCGACGCGTCCGCCGACATTCGTGCTGTTCACGACAGGCTTCCTCGACCCGGGCTATCGCCGGTTCATCCAGCGTCGCCTGCGCGAGTTGTACGAATTCGACGGCACGCCCATCGTCATCAACATGCGTGTGCGGGAGAAGCGCTCGCACTAGTTGCCCATTCGCGGGCGGAGTGGTGCAATGGAGGTGGATGCCGCGAAAAGCGCGGTATCCACAGCCGCGCCCACAAGGCCTGTCGAAAGAGCATGCAATGACGCATATCCTGCCCCTTCCTGACTTCACTCACGAGCGAGTGGAGGTGATCACCGGTCGGCGCAGTGCCCTCTTCATGGCTGTGGCGTTGCATTCTTCGGTGCTTGGCTCTGCGCTTGGCGGCGCCCGATTGTGGACGTATTCGCACTGGAGTGACGCGCTCGGCGACGCCCTGCGCCTGTCGGCTGCGATGACACTGAAGAACGCAACGGCCGGACTCGACGCTGGCGGTGGCAAAGCAGTTATCGGCCTGGAGCCGGGAACAGTACTTGACGCCGCGCGACGTCGAGATGCTTTCCTTGATCTTGGTGATGTCGTGGAGTCTTTCGGCGGCCGGTACCGCACGGCAGAGGATGTCGGCTCGACCATGGACGACATGGCTGTCGTGGGCGAACGCACGGCCCATGTCGTCGGACTGCCGGATGCTGCCGGTGGCTCTGGCGAGCCGGCCGGACCCACCAGCCTCGGTGTCTATGAGTCGTTGCGCGCGGTGCTCGAGAGCACGACCGGAAGCGCGGATGTCACAGGCCGTCGGATCACGATCTCGGGGCTTGGCCAGGTGGGCGGTCGCCTCGCGGTTCGGCTGTCTGCTGAGGGGGCTGTGTTGACCGTCACGGACGTGAACTCCGCGCGGCGCCACCTTGCCACCGAACTCGGTGCGACCTGGGTCGAACCGGGCACTGAGCATCTCGTGCCCTCGGATGTGTTCGTCCCGGCCGGCATCGGCGGTTTGCTGACGGATGCCGTCATCGATGCGCTCGAGACCGCAGCGGTGTGCGGGCCGGCGAACAACCCTCTCGCATCACACAGCGGTGCAGATCGCCTGGCAGCGCGCGGCATCCTGTACGCCCCCGACTTCGTGGTGAACGCCGGCGGCGTGATCTACCTCGACCACGTGGCGAAAGAGCGTGGCACGAGGGAAGAGATCATGCAGCGCGTCACGCAGATCGGTGACACGGTGCGGACGATCCTTGCCGATTCCGTTGAGCGTGGCATCACGCCGCTTGCCGCCGCCGAAGAGTTGGCAGCTGCGCGCTTGCGCGCCGGGACTTCCGAGTCGGTGCTGAGCTAGCTAGACCCGTGCTCGTTTACACACCGTACTGGTCGCGGAGGCGGTCACGCAGCTGATGGCTGCACGCTGTGACTGCCTCCGTCCAGGTGGTGTTCGCGTCATCTTGGGCGCGGTCAGAGACGGCCTTCCATATGCGGATCGGCACACCGAACTGCGCAGCGACCCAGGCGTAGACGTATGACTCCATGTCGACGAGGCGGCCACCCAGCGAGCGGATCAGGGTCACGGCATCCGCGTCGTCGATAAAGCTGTCTCCGGTGGCGATCACCATGTCGCCGTCGCCGATCACCATTCGTTGCGGCATCGAGACATGCTCGCCTTTGACGCCCTCTTCGTTGATGACGTCGTGCTGGAACGCGATGTGAACGTCGTGCACGCCAGATTCGACTGCCGGGTCAAGTGCGCCAGCAGTTCCCACCACGAGAATCTCGTCGTATTCGCCGGCGTCAAGCGCGCGGGTCAGGGCGTAGGCCGCCTTGACCTTTCCCGGGCCGGTCACGAGCCGATCGAAGCCTTCCAGCTGCTCAGGAAAGGCGATGAGTTCGGAATCTAGGGCGGCAACGAGGAGCTTCACCGTTTTATTGTCCCAGACCTGCGTTACGGATCGCGTCGCTTGAGACCCAGTTCTTCGGATGCTGTGAAAAACTGAGGGGGTGACGATTGTTCCTCCTGCCCCCGGTGAACCACGACGCCCTGATGGGCCGCGTGATCCTGGTGATGCGTGGGTCGTCGCTGAGACGGGGGAGCGTTACTGGGGGCGCTTCGGCGCCGCGGGCTTGCTGGCTGTTGATGGCGAGCGTGGCATCCTGCTGCAGCACCGGGTCAGCTGGAGCCACTTCGGCGGAACCTGGGGACTGCCCGGTGGCGCGCTGCACGAGGGGGAATCAGCGATAGATGGAGCACTTCGTGAAGCGGCTGAAGAAGCAGGCATCCCGGACGGTGCGGTGAAGCCACGCTTCACGAGCGTGCTGGATCTGAAGATCTGGTCGTATACGACGGTCGTTGCCGACGTCGTCACGCCGTTTGAACCTGTGATCAGTGACCCCGAAAGCGTCGCGCTGGAGTGGGTGCCGTTCGATGAGGTCACAGATTTCCCGTTGCATCCGGGTTTTGCTGCAGCGTGGCCGAGCCTGCGGGAGCAGCTACTCAGCTAATCCGTCGCGCCCGCGAAGCTTGTCGATGTCGCGGCGTTCGCGCTTGGTCGGGCGACCCGCACCGCGGTCACGGAGGCCAAGGGCGGCTTGAGGTTCGCGTGGTGGAGTGCGCTCGTCATATGCGAGGGCAGCAACCGGAGCGCCCACGCGTTTCGTGAGCGTCTGACGCACGGCGAGGATGCGATCGAAGCCGCTGATGCGCACGCGCAGTTCGTCACCTGGTTTCACCATCTGCGCAGCTTTGATCTTCACGCCGTTGAGGCGTACATGCCCCGCACGGCATGCAGTCGTTGCGGCGGATCGGGTCTTGTACACGCGCACGGCCCATAGCCAGCTGTCCACTCGGACCGGGGTTTCCATCACGACGTCGTCCTCGCTTGTGGGCTTCTCGTACGCAGTGTCACCAGGGCACCAGCGACGATGAGCCCCTGACCGAGTGTGTAGGTGAGCATGACGAGGGGACTCGTCCACTGTGGCATGGCATCCGGGACGAAGAGTCGGAACGCCAGCACCGTGTCGCTGATGAGGAAAAAGACGCCGCCGCAGATCACCAGGGGGTGGCAGCGAGTCGAGAACGCCGCAGTGCCGCCCAATACGAGGCCGTAGACGGCGACGGCAAACAGCAACGAGCCGGTGTGCGGGCCGAGTACAGCGATCATCGCTATCCACCACACCGCGTACACGAGGGCCCACCACGGCATCCGACGCACTTTCAGCATACGAGCGAAAAGCACGATGTAGGCGATGTGGGCGAGACCGAAGAACATCAGCATGAGCGGCAGTTCGGGGCCACCGGGGAAGAAGACTCCGGCGCCGTCGCCTAACCACGACAGCACGATGGCGATGAGAAGAAGCGCGATGGCGCTTGGTGGGCGCAGGCGGAGCGAGACGATCACCGGTAGCGCGAGCAGTGGCATGAGCCAGAGCTTTGTGGGTGGGGCGATCTCGCTCTCGAAAGCAAGGGCAGCGACATGCACGATCGACATCGCGATGTAGGGGAGAAACGTCCACGGGAGGAACGTTCGAAGCGGGGTGCTGCGCTGCATGCTTCTATCGTAGGTTGGCGTACCGGCTGATCAGGTTCTTGCGTCTCGCGGCTGGCGTCTGCCAAGCGGATACAAGATCGTCAGCCCGAGTGCAATGAACACGATAAGGGTGATGGCGATCGCGACATCGGGCAATGGGCGCGCGGAGAAGATCGTCATGAAGTTCGCGCCAGCATGGAGGAGGATAAGCGGCCAGATCCAGTGAAAGCGGAACTGAAATGACGCCAGAGCGAATCCGTAACAGGCGGAGACAAGTACATTCAAGAGGATATCGGCGACGCCGCGACTCGTTGTGGCGAATGCAGAGAGATGCTGAAGTCCGAACAAGGCCCCGGTGATCGCCGCTGCGGCACGGGGACCGAACGCTGGGCGCATCCGTTCCAGCACGACCACGCGACTGGTCAGCTCTTCATTCGCAGCGGCGAGCAAGAGCGTGATGATCCAGAGTCCATATCCAGGGGCTTGTTCGATCAGGCCTGCCGGAATCGCCCAGGACAACGCTTCGATCATGAGCGGCAACAGCAGAAAGATGGCGATCGGGCCACGCCAGGCAACCAGAATTCCGGATGTCTTCCAGAGTCTGCGCACGGTGACCAGCGTTGCGGCGAAGATCACACAGGTGACGTTGGCCGCGAGGCCCAGATATCAGCCGGAGATACCAAAGAATGGTGCCACTGCCAGGGTGATCCAGATGACGGCGAAGCGGGCCAGATGCACGGAGAGTCCGAACCCGACGGCGCGGAGTTGAGTGTTGCGCAAGAGCAGCGAAGGTACACGCGCTCCGTGTCGGGTGGGTGAACATTTCCGGATCAGCCCGCCGTGCGCAAGGGGGGAGGGGCGATTGCCGCGCTGGTCGACCTGCCCCGAGGTAGCTTCAGGCCGCGACGTCGAGACTAACCAACGGGCGTCCTGGCTTCGCGCTCGGTCCCGCAGTAAACCCGGCGGCGAGAAACGTTGACAGGGCGCCATGGAACAGATTGTTGGAGCTGGGCTTCAAAATCGTCGTGTCGACGGGATAGCCCTCGATGACGCGGGCGTCGAGGCTTCGAGCAAAGTCAATGCCTGCCTTGAGGAGGGCCGCATTCACGCCCCGTTTGCGATATTCCTTGCGGACGACGAAGCACGTGACGGCCCATACGCTGTCGTCATCGTATGATTCCTGTGTCGTGGCGATGATGTTGCGTGTTCGGGAAAGGCGCCGCTGGGCCGGGCGTGGCCCGATCCGAATCCAGCCAGCGGCCTCGCCGTCGACATAGGCGACGAGCCCGGGCGGCGGACCGGATGCGATCTCCCGTTGGAACAGCGTCGTGCGATCGTCGATCGTCGTAGAGTCCCATTCCTTGTTGGTCAGCACAGGCCAGACACACTGGCAACTTCGGCCGTCGCCACCACCACTTAGCGCGTGCTGGATGTCTTCCCAGACATCGGGACTTGCGAGTGTGGTCGTTATGGTGGACATATCGGCACGGTACGCCGGGGTTCCGACACGAGCAAGGGTCGGTTCGCGAAGGCGTTACCGTGCGGCTAAGATAGTGGAGTTGCCTGCGCGTGAGCGGAGGTCAACGGGCTGTGGCGCAGCTTGGTAGCGCACCTGACTGGGGGTTAAGTGGTTTACCACTCTCTGGTCGGCCCGAACAACTGAATATCTATGCCACGGGCTGTGGCGCAGCTTGGTAGCGCACTTGACTGGGGGTTAAGTGGTTTACCACTCTTCGGTCGGCCCGAACAACTGAAAAACAATGCCACGGGCTGTGGCGCAGCTTGGTAGCGCACTTGACTGGGGGTCAAGGGGTCGCAGGTTCAAATCCTGTCAGCCCGACAGAAAATCCCTGATGAGAAGCAATTTCCATCAGGGATTTGTTGTTTCTGAACATCGTTTCTCTGTCCCCTCCTGTCCCCTCGACAGGTATGCGTGGTCGACCTGTGGATGACAGAATCCGTCGCGATGCCCTGTCTGTGGATAAGGGGACCAAAAGGGGACCAGAACGGTGGAAACCCACGACTGAGCCGCTCACAGTCCACGTCCGGTGCCTTGCCGTGGCCGTCCTGAAGTGTTCGGGCGGCGTCTCTGCTGAGGAAGGCGTTGGCTTGTTCTGCGGCGGATGCGAGGTGGCGGTCATCGGGGTGGAGGTAGCCGCGTGTTGTCTCGATTGAGGCATGTCCGAGGATCTCTTGGAGGACATGGAGGGGACTCCGGCGTCGGCGAGCCAGGTGGCACCGGTGTGTCGGAGGCCGTGCCGGGTGAGGTTGGGCAGGCCGAGGTCAGCAACGACCTGGTCCCAGCTGGTGGCGTCGCGAACGGTGACTGTCGTGAGGAAGCCGCCACGCGGACCGACGAGGAGTGGTGCGTCCGATTGCTTGAACGCGCAGAGTCGTTTCAGGACGGCCGGAGTGGGTCGAGAATCGGCACGCGACGCTCTTTGCGGCTCTTGGTTGGCTTGGTGATGAGGCCGCCTCTTCCGGGGAAGACCTGTCGTCTGATGATGACGAGGTTCTTTGTGAAGTCCACGTCTCCGACTTGAAGTCCGGAGACTTCTGAAGAGCGTGCTGCCAGTAGAGCGGCGAGCATCACGAAGTCTGAATAGGACTGGTGGACGTCGCCGCAGGCGGAGGCGAGCTGGTTCAGCTTCTGCAGGTCAGGGATCGCGTGTGCGCGCGGGGCAGCATCTTCGGCCGGTTGAACTCGGAAGGCGTTTCGGTGGAGGCTCCGCTTCGCACGGTGTTTGGCCGGATTGATTGTGATCAGACCATCGCGAACTGCTTCGTCGAGCACCCGCACGAGAGGTGCGATGGTGTTCTTGATCGTCGATGCGCCGTACTGCTTCTCCCACTCATCGATTGTGCGGTCGATCATTCCAGCGGTGATCTGCGTGACGGGCAGGTGACCGAGCGCCGGGAGCACTCGTAGCCGAAGACCGTACCGGTAGTTGTCGCCGGTGGAGGTCATATCGAGGCCGCGTGCCCATCGATCGTCGATCGAGGTGAAGAACTCCAGGAGGGTCATGGAGACGTCCATTCCCTTGACTGAAGAGTTCCGGAGCGTTTCGAAGAATGCCTGTGCGGTTGCTTCGTCCTTCACGATCTCGGTACGGATCACGCGCTGCTTGGTGAGCGGATCGGTCCAGCGTGCCCGCGCTCGAATCCCGTAGGAGCGTCGTTCCATGTCGGTGGAGATCCTCACCCCGATTGGCGGTACCGGGCGGGGTGAGGACTCAGGCATCGGCTCAACTGGGCGAGCCATGGTGTGGCTCCAAGTTCTGCAGCCATTCGTCGATTGCTTCGAGCCGGTATCGGGCGATACCGCCGAGCTTGATGAATGGTGGTCCGGTCTCTGCGGAGCGCCATCGAGACAATGTCGATTCGGAGACCTTCAGGTACGAGGCGACCTCTCGGCTATCCAGCAATGGTGAGACTGGCGCAGTCGCTTCGGCCGCGTTGCTCATGATTCCTCCAGCGGAGGGTTGCCGAGTGAGCGGTAGAACTCGTCCTCGGCTGCCTGACGTCGCTGAACGTCATCAACGACGAACTCGACGAAGTCGGCTTCCCGGTCGGTGATCATTGACTCTTCGGAGGGAGTAGGCGCCTCTTCGCCGGGCCAGGTGGCTTGCCGTGTGGGGCGATCACGATCGAGTCGAGTCCCGGATGTAGCTACCCAGTCTCGGAGGCGGAGGCGAACATCCGCAAAGTCGCGATGCCAGCCCAGCGGTGCGGATCCGTTTTGGTTGGGGTCGTAGGCGCACAACCAGTGGAGGTGCAGTGCTGACAGCTCCCAGACGAGTTCGGGGTGACGATGCCAGTACGGCGGGATCACTGCGGCTGGGAGTCCGTAGGTTCGGCGGAGCCAGTCGATCCAGCGATTCAGTTCCAGCCACTCGACCTCCGCGTCGTTCGCGGTGAGGAGATTCCAGTTGATCGGATGCGGTGGTTCAGCGACGAGTGATTCGTCGGAGTCATCCGCGTCGCGCCTTCGTGTGCTTCGGGGCTGGGGATGAAGTCAGTCACGATGACCTCTCCTACTCAGATACTGACCGCAGGAGCGGCATCTGACTGCGCTCGCGCTCGGGCAGGTGCTTCAAAAGGGGAGGCATCACGACCGGTCGACTCGCGCATGTTGCTGTCGCGATGGGGTCCGCGATCGACCTCGTATTGGGTGCGTGCAACGTCGTGACCGAAGCGGGAGACGATGAACTCCTCGGCTGCGACTGTCTGGCCGTCCTTCTCATAGCTGTACTCGCGCACGCGCCCGGTGGCGATGAACTTGTCTCCTTTGTGGAATCGCGCGACTCCTTCTTCGGCTGCGCGCCGGAAGGCGCTCATGTCGTGGAAGGACGGGTCGAGCTGCGTGAAGCTTCCGTCTGGGTCCTGCCGCGAATGCTCGATGCCGATCCGCGCGTAGAACCGCGCGGTACCGTCGTCGGTGTAGGTCAGACGCGGCTCGGTCGCGATGAATCCTGTGATGCCTTGTTGGGTGTCGATGGACATGACGACTCCTTGATCTGTTGGGGCGGCCATCCGATGTGGTGGCCACTGCAACAGACAGGTGCGCGCCGCGCCCCAGTGCGGATCATTGCGCTGCAGGGCGTCCCAACAGCGACTCAACCGCCGCACGATCTGCTTTGAGCTGTTCACCATCGGAGCGCTTCGGCCAGGGGTGGAGGTCCGTGATGATCGGTGGAGCGGATCGGAGCAAAATGACCCCTGTTCCAAACGGCAATGTGCGAATGCGGTCGGGCGGCAAGATCGGTACGCGACGGATGGAACGCTGGTTGGACCGCGAGCCATGGTCGCCGAGAGTGACGGAGTCGGTGAACTCGTCTCGTTCGCCGATCAGCGTGGAGAGGTCTTGAAGGTCTCGAGAGTTCGAGGCGCCGCCAAGGATGATCTTCGCGATACTGGCGTCCCAGATCGCTGCCGATTTGTGCTCTGACCATTTGTCCCGCGCCTGGGCAAGGGATTGAAGCACCGGCATCGTTGTGATGCCGGTGCCGCCACCTTCCGCCATGAGTGTGGGCAGCGAAGGTAGCGGGGCGAGGTTTCCGATTTCGTCGAGCGCAAACAGCAGCGGTGGGTCGAGCCGTGCGCCGGGTGATCGAGCAGCCATGCGACGGGCGGTCTCAACGAGGTCTTCGACGAATGCTGCGACGAGAGCTGCACTGTTCCCGGCCCCAACGCCGGTCGCCAGAAGATACAGCGTGCCACGGTCGCGGATGAAGCTCTCGGGATCGAACTGCTCGCCTTCTTCAGGGCTGACGGCATCGAGCACTCTGGGGTCGGCCAGCGCTGACAGTGCGAGCGAAACGCCCTGCCAGATGCTGTCACGTGTGCGCGGGTCGGCGTCGAGCGTTGCGTCCAGCGAATCTGCCCAGCCCGTGGCAGCGAACGGTGAGCCCGTCAGGATGGCGACAGCCTCTGCTGCCGCCGATGGGTCGAGCGTCCACCGGAACAGTTCAGCCGGACTCCGATGATCAAGCGCGGCCGCGTGAAGGAGCGCCTGCAGAGCGATGCGTGTCTTTCCCTCCCAGAACCCTCCGCCCTCGACGCCGCCAGCGGATAGCTCGGTAGCCGCGGCAAGGCCGGTCGCGCGGATCATCGCGGTCAACGGGTCCTCGCAGCCCCGAATGGGCGACCATCGCAGCCCAGAGGAGACGCCTTCAGCAAGATGCTGAGGATCAAAGACAGCGACCGGACCGACCCGCTCGCGTGCCCGCATCGTTGCCGTCAGGTTGTCGGGCCGAGTGGACGTCGTCACGACTGCACCTGGCGCATCGAGGATGGCCGGGATCACAATGTGCAGGCCCTTGCCCGAACGTGGTGGACCGATGAGGAGGATCGAGTCTTCGACGCTGGCCCACACCTGCTTACCGTGTGAGCGCCCGAGCAGGTAGCCCACTTCCTCGGGTTTCGGCTGATCCAGCGAAGGCCGAAGCGTCGCAGCCCGGCGCAGGAGCGCCTTCGTGGATGCACTGGTCACCACCTCGTGACTGCTGGCAGTTCCCGCGAGGCGCCGTGGATCGGCATCGACGTTGTGCGAGTGCCCACGCCAACGGACCCAAGCCCACCCGATAGCACCGCCGAGCATCAGGAGCAGCAGTACTGCAATAGTCCAGTAGAGGACTGTATTCAGGCCAGGTGCCTGCAGCACCTCGGCCGGGTTTGTCGGGTCGAAGAGCAGGGCGACTCCGCCTGCAATCCCGGCTTGAGGCTGCGCAGCGCCAGAGAGGAATGCCGCAATGGAACCCGCAGCTCGCAAGACGACGGCGACCCCGAAGACTGCGATCAGAGCGATCATCAGGAAGTTAGTCAACTCATCGCCGAGAGCCCGGCCCTGACCGCCTGGGGCGCTCACGATGGCAAACGTTCGGTGACGATGACGCCGGAGACACGTCCGATGAGCAATATCTCCGATCGGTGATCCGTGAGTTGCTCACATCGATCACCGCACGGGCGGTCCCCTCAGCGGATCCTTCAGCGCTGGAGACCGACAGTGCGACGGTGACGTCTTCGCCAGGGATGAATCCGGCTCCGTTGACTTCGATGAGCTGACGCATCGGGCGGTGCCGCGCTCGCCGCGTCGCACTCGGTGGCTGATCCTCTGCGATGGCGCGTTCTCGTCGTGCCGCATGGATGATGTCGGTGAACACCGAGCCATCGAACTCGTGCACTTCGACTCGGACGGTGTGCTTGCGGTGGTCGGAGATCGCATCAAGAAGATCACCAAACCGTGTCCGGCTCCAAGAGGCATCCGGCGTCGGCGGTGGGAAGGCGTGCCCGTCGTAGCTGACGGCCATGGTGCCGCGCTCGCTGACTGTGATGACAGCGAGCGGGAGGGCGGAGGGCCATCCGGGCGGCGTTTCCGCAGGGCTATTGCGATTGCTCATGCCACAGAGGTGCGCGTCGGCGCCCACCCATCGTTTAGCTGATCATTCGGCTTGTCGTGTCGAAGAGTTCCAGCTCTCCGGGGTGGAGCTGGTGCTGGCAGACGAAAGAGCGATCCTTGATGCGCCATAGCCCTTGGCCGACACCGAGACCCGGCAGCAGCTTCTGCTCGGTCCCCGTCAGACCGAGCGCTCTCGCAGTAGCCCCGAGCTGATCGGATTCCTGCCGGTAGATGATTCGCGTCTCTGCGTTGGCGAGAAGGCTGCTTGCCAGCGCTCGCATCGCGGAACCCTGGTCACCGACATTTTCCAAGTCAGTCAGCTTGTGGAAGATAAGCATGTTCGCGATCCCGTAGTGGCGAGCGAGCCGCCAGTGCGCATCCATTCGGCGCAACAACGCCGGATGAGACATGAGGCGCCATGCTTCGTCGTAGATGCACCAGCGCTGCCCGCCGTTCGGGTCAAGTAGGGCGGATTCCATCCAAGCCGACGAGCAGGTCATGAGGACCGAGGTCAGGGTCGAGTTCTCCGTCACTCTCGATAGGTCAAGGGAGATCATCGGTAGCGACGGATCGAAACGCACTGTTGACGGGCCATCAAAGAGACCGGCGAGGTCACCCGCGACAAGGCGCCGCAGGGCATGCCCAACGAGCCGTCCGTCTTCTGCGAGGCGCCCATCCGGATCCGCCTGCGCTGTCGGGGAGAGTATGTGTTCGACAATCATCGGCAGGATCGGCACGTCGTTGCTGCGAACGACTTCGGTCAAGGCGGTGTCAATCGCCGTGTGTTCCAAAGGCGTGAGCGGTCGAGTGAGGACCGTCTCGGCGAGCGCACCGATCAGGTCGCGTCGTCGGGCGGCGATCGTGGATGCCCAGCTCTCCTCGCTCATTCCGGTGGGGCGATAACCTTCGTCGAGCGGATTCAGACGAGCAGCAAGCCCATGACCGAGCACGATGGCCCGACCGCCTACAGCTTCAGCGATCGCAGTGTGCTCGCCCTTCGGATCACCGGGGACGTAGACGCGCCGCCCGAACGGTATGGATCGTGTGTAGAGGCTCTTAGCCAAGCTGGACTTTCCGGAACCGACAATGCCCGCGAGCACAAGGTTCGGCGCGGTGATGATGCCGCGCGCGTAGAGCACCCATGGGTCGTAGACGAAGGAGCCGCCGGAGTACAGATCCTGACCAACGAAGACCCCGTCGGAGCCGAGTCCGCCTTCAGCCAGGAATGGGTACGCACCAGCAAGGGTTGCCGACGTGTCTTGATGCCGTGGCAAGCGAAGTCGTCCCGGAGAACGCAGCTGAGTTGGTCCTGGTTCGCCAGCTGGAGAAATGTATGTGTTTGCCCGGCGCTCAGCCAGATGGGCGGCGTACTTTGCGCGGGACGCCTGCTGCTCCGCTCTCTGGTGGTTCGCTTGCACCTTCGCGGCAGCCTGCCTGCGCTGCTTGCGTATGTGCCCCTTCTCGGATGCTGGAGCAACGAGGACCGAGGTGTGCAGACGCTCGGCATCATCGCGGCTCATAGTCCAAGGCCTCGCTGCCGCTTGAGCGCGGTAATGCTGGCAGGCTCAAACCAAGACGTTCGCTGTGACTCGCGAGCCCGGCTCGGTGCCGACGCGACGGAGCAGCGAGACTTCGAGCGTCATCTGGCAGTTGATCTACCGTGTCCACCGCGTGGATTCGGTAGAGCGCGACGTGCGCGAAGGCGTGGCTGTAGGCGAGGTGATAATCACCGTCGTGCAGTTCATGCTCAAGCGGGCCACTCGGAGGTGCGTCGTAGACGTATCCATTTTCCATCGCTGCGCTGGTGGTCTGGTCGCCGTAATCCCAGCACTTCAGATGGTTGAGGCCGGCTAGAGCACCGTCGGCGTCGATCATGTCCAGCACCTCGTCCGCCTCTTGACCTTGCATGTAGACGACATTGATCCAGCGAGCGACAGCTGGTGCTTCGGTGGCTGGAACTTCGTGCCAAGCAACGCGACTCGCCGCACCCGCTGCGGCGTCGAGCCGTTCCTCTGCTTGGTCGATCAGAGTCGCCGCCTGGTGAAGTTCGTCGGCGGCGGCCAGGGCATCCTTGGATCCGATGGAGTGGTCACCGTGGTCGTCAAACGCGCGAGGGCGATTCTTGATGTGAGCGGCAGCGATCTGATCGAGAACCTGCCTAAGCGATCGCACACCTGAGAGCAGTTCGCCGAGGACGCCGTACAGTTCCTGCGGACTTTCAAACGTGCGCGTTGCGTGCGCGAGCCCGCGCAGCGCCTCGGATGCTTCCCCGGCGTCCGCGCCGGGATCGTAGAACGTGGGCATTGCTGTGTCTCCTTGGATATCGAGCGCGGGCCTTGATAGCAGTTAGGTGCGCAGCCGGTATTCCCGCCGATGTCCGAGGAGGGCAATAGCCTAGGAACTGCCAAGTAGCGAGGAGCGAAAGATGACGGACGAGATCGAGCTCGTGAGCGATGGAGACGGCCTCGCAGTCTTCGGCGAACAGCGCGCTGTCGAGCGCTTCCTTAAGTCGGTCGGTCTGTTTTCGACGTCGAAACCATTCGGGTTAGACAACTTAGGACGCGTTCTCGACGCTGGCGGCGCAGTCATTCGTACTGCGTCCGACGTTGCAGGGAACTCAGGGCGGTATCTAAAGCTCACCAAGGAGTCAGCCGCTCGGGCGAAAGAGCTCGGTCTGATGCCGACCAAGACCAAGGGCATCGGTCACGCCATGTTGGGTGAACCGGGAGCGATCAATAAGTGGCTTCAAGTCGAGAGCGGGCCAGGTTCGCTTCTGACTAATCCAGCGTTGCTGTCTGGCATCGGTGGGTTGATGACGCAATTCGCGAAGCAAGCTGAAGCGAATGAACTTAAGGCTCTGCTGGTGAAGATTGACGAGAAGCTCGATGACGTGCGCCGCACACAGCGAGATTCAGTGCTCGCGAAGATGGATCGGGCTGCGCTCGCAATCAAAGAAGCGTTGACCATTCATGAGCACAGTGGCAACAGGGAGACGGCCTGGGGAAAGGTCGAATCCGAGTCAGGGACGATCGCTGAAGTGCAAGGATCTGCGTTGCGCGCGCTCGACGCCCTCGCGGATAAGGTCGCGGGAAAGAAGAAGGTCGGTCAGATAGCCAACGCGACCGAGGAGATCGAGTTCGAAGTGAGTGTGTGGCTCGCGGTGCTCGCCCGGTGCTTTCAGCTGCAAGACGAATTCGCTGTGCTGGAGATAGATCACGTTCTTGACGTGGCACCCGCTGACATTGATGGACACCGCGTTGGTCTCGGTGCAGCTCAACAGGAACGCAGAGCACTAATCACTGAGAAGACACGAAAGCTGATCGAGCGTATGGACAGTGCGGGTGCGATCGCAGACTCAAACATGCTGCTGCACGTCCGAGGTGCTCGTTCCGTTGTTGACTCTGTAAACGCCACGGCCTCTAGCATCGATGAGTTCCACGCTCCACTTGGCATCGATCCTATGCGTGACCCGATGGAAGCAACCCGTTGGAGATCCGCACTCCGTGACCGTCAGCAGCTGAAGAACGCGGGTCTCGAAGCGGGCCGTAAGACCCTCACCGGAGCGGCAATCATAGGTGCCACTGCAGTCGCTACTGTCGTGAGCGTCGTGACAGCGAAGAATGTGGCGAAGGGTGGCGACTGACGCGCACATGCCACGTGATCTAATCGGGTCATCGGCTTCCCGTGACGGTCACACAACCCGACATAGCGGCAGCGCCGCGGCGGTGAACGCTTGGGCCTGCTGTCCAACGAGGAGCCTCGTCTCACAAGAAGCCTGAATCGCGGCTTGCTCGATCGCGGCGACGGCAGCGTCGAGGTCATCAGCGGTTCGTGCGGACACTGAGATGAGTCCGGTGTAGCGCAGGACGCCGTGCCCAGCCGTGAGGTCAGCTTCCTGCTGGAGAACGTCCTGAAACTCAGCCGTCTGCGAGGCATCCTCTATCTGCCCGATGCGCTGACGCTGAGCTGCGTCTGAGATGTACTCCGTCTTCTTTTTCCGGATGTCACGTGCTGCCTGGTCGGACCGCATCGGTGTGCAGAGCAGCGAGAAGGACCGCTGTATCCCGGTCGACAGGAGTACTGGTGCCAAGAAGCCCGGGTAGACCATCGACCGCGGCCACTCTGAGATCCACAACACCGCGTGGAACGCCGAATCTGTGCGCAGCCGAGACCAGGATTCGTTCACTGCCACCGGACCCGCGGTGGCGAGCGACTGGCCGAGTTCGCCGCGCCGTTCAAGCGTCGCGGCGACTGCCGGGTCGTACGCCGAACGCAGGATGACGGCGATCTCACCACACGTCAACCACGATGAGGGTGCGAGGTCTGCTGAGCGCAGCGCGGCGACCAACGTAGACATCTCTTGGCGAAGAACAGCCGCAGCGCCACGGATGCCGCCACCGGCAGTGCGGATCTGTCGTGCCGATACCTGCATATCGAGCGAGAGGGAGAGCGTGGTGGCGTGGCGTTCTCCAGCGGGTCCTGCGCGGTCGATGAGTTCGGCGTACGTCGTCGAGGCCCACGAGCCATCTGCGTTGCCGTGCGATGCCCACCATTCAGCGAGTCCTGTCCCGGAGTCCGGGAGGGTGCGCTCAAGCACTTGCAGCATTGAGAGGCGCCCGGATCTGCACACGGTCGCGAGCACACGTCCCCAAGAAGAGACACGCCGCTCCTGCTCACCGGGATCGAGGAGCGCGAATGCTGGGTGCGAGACCGCAACGATGGCCGTGAGGGTACTGGCGGTCGGGTCATGAACCATTCCGGCGCCAGTGATCGGGTCGTCGTACTCGCGCAGTCGTGCCATGTCGCCGGGTAGCGCGAGCGAGCCCGCAGGTCGCGGTTTCACAACACGCCGCCGGTAGAGCAACTGTCCACCGGTGGTTTTCCACATCCACCAGAAGGCAACGGGAGTCCATTCGACGATCGGACGTTCAACGATCCGGATCCACACCACGGCCGCGGCACAGAGCCATACGGGTGCCGACAACGCGATGAGCATGCCGCCTCCGGCATAGAAGGCCCACACAAGCGTGGTCACACCAATTCCGAGCGCGACCAGCTGGGAAAGGGATAGTCCGAGCAGGATGCCCCTTCGTGTCAGTCGGGAGAATTTCACCGGAATGAGGTCCCCGGCCCGTTGATCGTCGTAGTCCTTTGGCATGGTCAGCTATTCCTTCCCAGATCGTGGCTGCTGGGTTCTGGGTGGTGCTGGATCTGATCGCGGTGCGGGAGGCTGAGGCGTGGAATGAGGAGCGGGTGCAGCCGCACCCGAACCACCCGCACCGGCACCCGCAGTTTCGGCCGTGCTACCAACAGCGCCTCCGAGCTGGGGCCCGGCAGTAGCGGCAGCTTTGACGACCTCCGCGCCAATGACCGCTGCCGCTGCGGGGCCAGCAGCTGCGGCAGCGCCACCGGCACTGGCTCCCGCCCCCGCTCCGGCAGCTGATCCGCCGGACGTCGCCCCACCCGAAGCAGACGCGCTGGGTGAAGCGGTTGCTGCTGGAGCGGCGTTGGATGTCCCGCCACCACCGGAGCCACCGTCGAGAACTTTCTTCACTCCGTCGCTCTGAGGCTTCGACGGCACAGGCACCGGTCGGTTCACGGCGCTCTTCGCTTCCTGCTCGCTTCCCATCGCGTGGTAAACATCGAAGCCGAGGAAAGAGATGAACCGGTAGACCATGTACGGCGCGAAGGCTGCGATGAACAGCAGCACGATGCCTGAGATCGGTTCAGTCACTGCCGACAAGTCAGCCTCGATCGGGGTCGAGACCTGCGTGATCGCAATGAGGAACACGACGACGAGTACGAGCTTGGAGATGATGAGCGCGACCACGAACGCGGCCCATTTGCCGATCCATCCGCGGGTGACATCCCATGCCGCTCCAGCGAATGCGATCGGCGCGAGCACTATTGCGACGAGCAGCAGCGCCTTGCGGATCAGGAGCGAGAACCACACGATAGCGACAGCACAGATCATGAGCCCGGCGAGGAAGATCGTGACGATCGCACCGACCCCCGGAGCAGCGATATTGATTGTCGTGAGTCCCGCGGTCAGGAGCGCGATCTTGTCGCCCATGGTGGCGGTGGTTTCTCCCGCGGCCTGAACAACCCCGATGCACAGCTGATCCACGATCTCCAAGGCCGTCGCCGTCAACGTGATGACGACGAACGATCCCAAGACCGCCTTGCTGCGCCGAGGGCCGCGCGGGCAAGAGCCGCGGGTTCGCGCCGGATCAGGCCGAGGATCAGCTGGAAGCAGAAGAACAGGAGAACGATGAAGACACCGATGCCGAAGAGCAGGTTGTAGACGTTCAGGTAGCCCGGGGATTGGACGTCCACGAGGGTTGTGCTGTCGAAGACGGTCCACATGGCCTCGATGAGCCATCCGGCAGCTTGCCCCATCGTGGAGGCGAGCCAGTCGAATGGCGCCGACACGAGAGTCGCGGCACCTTCACCGACGGCATCACACACGTTGGAGATGACAGGAATATCGCAGACACTCATCGCAGGCCTCCCGGAAGTATCGGATGGGTGAGTCTCAGACCTGCTGTCCCACGTTCCAGAAGAAATTGATGAGCGTTACTGATGCGCCGCAGATGATGGCGGCACCGCAGGAGATGAGTACGCCGAGTTTGCCGCGAGAGGCGAGGTGCGGGTTGGACGAGTTTGACCCAAATCCCCAGACGATCGCCGAGATGATGAGCGCGAGCACGGAGAGAATCAGGCCGATCGTCATGACGGCGCCGACGATCGTGCGCAGCTGCGCAATCCCCGGCAGCCCCGAATCATTCGGGGTGATGTCGATGTCCATCGGCAGGGCTGAGGCGATGGTCGTGATGAGTTCGAACACGGTGGCTCCTTTGGCATGAACACCGCCGTCGGCGGTAGCTGAAACATGGTCGAGAGCCAGGTGCGCCGGTCGTCCCTTTCGACAGGTACGAACAAGCGAGCTACAGCTGCTCACCCAACTGAATGAGCCAGTTCATCCACGCCACGCCACCGCCAGCGAGGACCGCGGCACCCAGCGCGACGAAGACCCCGGCGCGTGCCTTCGCGGCGGCACCAGGGTCGCCAGTGGAGGTGGCGATGGCCCAGATGATTGCGCTGATGATGATCATGAGGACAGCAAAAATCAGGATGATCGTGAGCATCGCCCCGATGACAACCTTGAGATCGCCGATACCGCTCATGCTGCCGAAATCCGGAAACACATTCACGACAAGCCGCCCGTCATTGCCAAGCATCCGGCTCCTGCGGTGGCTTCCGGAAGGTCAGCGGCATCGTGCTCGTTGAGCCACTTCGCCGCATCGACCGCCTCAGCATTCGTGCCACCCGGCCGGACTTCGAAATGAAGGTGCGGACCGGTGGAGTGTCCAGACGAGCCGACATCACCGATGTGTTGACCAGCGATGACGTGTTCTCCGACGGTGGCGTCGATGCCGTTCTCCCACATATGCGCGTATGCGGTCGCGATGGTCTGGCCATCGATGCGGTGCTCAATCACGACGAGTCCGCCATAGCCGCCAGAGAACTCCGCGACGGTCACGACACCATCCGCTGCTGCGAGGATGGGTGTCCCGTCAGCGGCAGCAAGGTCGGTGCCCGAGTGGAAGGCCCTCTCTCCGGTGATGGGGTCAAAGCGGGGCCCGAAGTCACCAGTGAGCACCCAGGTACCTTCCGGCCCCGGGAACACGACGTGCGAGGATCCGGTCACGGCGTCAGCCGGAGGGGCAGTCGTCGAAGAAGTCGATGTGCCGCTCGTGAGGGCCGTGAGGATCACCTCGGCGACGGGCTCGTAGTTGGTGTACCGGTAAGGATAGGCAGACACCTCGACCGCCTGAGCGGCTTCGCCTTTACCCATGCTCTGCCATCCAGGAATGTCGAGGAGGCCGCGGGGCGAGGGATAGTTGGGGCCGGACGGTCCGCCAAAGAACGCAGCAGCTTGATACTCGGGGTCCATCAGCTCAGCTACGGATCCCCAGCCCGATTGTGGGCGCATTTGGAACAGGCCGAGCGAGTCGTGGTCGGACCCGTCTCCATCGTTCGGATAGCCCCCGGATTCCGGGTAGGTGCCCGTGTTCGCGAGCTGCCGCAGCGTCGACTCGGTGAGCGCAGCCATGATCGCGATCTGGACGCCATCTCGGGTGACGCCCTCGATTCGTGAGCCCACGGTGATGATCGTTGCCGCGTGTGTCAGCTGCTGCTTGTTGAGCGTGAACGTCTCACCATTCGCTGTTGTCACCACGAGCGAGTCCGGCAAGTTACCCAAGGTGAGTCCTGACGAGGAAAGACACGCAACAACCGCGGGATTTATTACGAGGCCGACGGTGACGAGCCCTAGCGTTGGAGCCAAGAACATCAGGGCGACGACTGCGATCGCGAGCTTCTTCATCATGAGCTGGTCTTCCTAACGCAGCGGATTGTTCAGCTGTGAGAGCCGCAAGACGTAGCAACTGTCATCGGGCGGGCACGCGATGAAGACCGTGAACGCGAACTCTTGCTTAGCGCTGACTTGGTCACCGTTCCAGAGACCGGAGCGATGGCGGATTCCCGCGATCGTGAATGCGGCGGCGCCTGCGGGGAGCTGGCCAGGGCGAGCCTGAGCGAGCGCGTTGGCCCAGGTATCTGGCACGTGCGCGGACGTGATTTCCAAGCGTTGGCTCGTCGCGCACTGTCGCAGCTGTGCCCACGCGTCCTGGGTGGGCATGTACGTTGCAATGTCGGCTGCGAGCCCCGGCTGCTCGGTGCCGGTGGGGTCGGCGACTTCGAGAATGACTTCGGCATAGTCCAGCGGCAGGAACCCACTGCCGGTGTCCCAGGTGAACAGCGCCGTCGCGACGCCGCGCGCGAAGGTCTCCGCAACGGTGCTGTGGGGGATAGTCGGAATCCGAGACGGCTGGACCGGTGACTCACGCGACGGTTGCGCTGCTGGTCCAGTGCTCGACGGTGACGGACCGATTGGAGCCGCGGATTCTCGGGAACCGATGATGATCCCGTAGACGCCAACACCTGTGACGAGGATCACCGCTATCGAAGCGGTGATGAGAGCGACGAGCGTGCGTCGTGAGCGGAGCGCGGTGGGGAGCTTCATATCGGGCAGGTGCGCAGCACCAGCCCGTCATCAGATCGCGCGAAGGTTGCCTCTTGATGCTGTTGAGTCCGAACCTGCATCCTCGGCATCGAGCGCACTTCGGAGTTGTTCGGCAAAGTGTGAAGTCGCGTCAACGACACGGAGGAACATCTCGACTTCTGCATCGCTGAGCTGGCGGACGAGGTCGTCGACCTCAAAGTGTCGCCACCATCCGTCGAGTTCGTTCCACGTCACCACGAACGCCCGAACTGGCCAGGGCTCGTCGGTGTCGATGGGCGCCGTTTTGGGGCTCGGCGAGGGACGACGCTTCTGACGCGGCATGCTCTTGATGCGTGCCAGCGCGGCCTCCGCCAGCTGCGCTACGTCCTCGGCCGGTGCGTCTGGCTGAGCCCCCAACACGAGCTGCCGTGCGCGTTCATAACTGGGATGCACGGGCGCGCCGGACCCGATGAGTTCAAGCTCAGCTGCGACACCCTCTCGCACCGACTTTGTCTGGTTCTCATCGTCAGCGAGCTGTTGCAGGTAGTTGATCTTCTCCAGCGTGGTGTGTGACGCGCCATCCGGGATCATCGCGGCGGCTTGCGCACGGGAATCTCCGAGCAACTCTGACGGTGCCGCAAAATTTGCGTCACCGTCAGTTCCCGGTTGATTTTCGCGGCTGAACCGTGACGCTTCCTGACGGCGAGCGGCATCCTCAGCCATCAACGTCTTGATCTCTCGATAGAGCGCGGCGCTCTCCAACTGGGTGAGCGGCTTGTGCAGCACGTTGTCGTCCTGCTCGGCAAGGAGGTGCGCGAGATCGCCCGAGATGCCGGACCGCACCCAGACCTTGACGTGCTGCCATCCGAGCTGCTTTATCGCAGCCAATCGTCGCGCACCGCAGACCAGGATCCCGTCAGGGGTGACCGTGATCGGTTGCAGCAGGCCATCGCGCTCGATCGACGCGGAGAGCGATCCGAGGTCGCCGAGCCCAGTACGGTGACGGCGTCCGACCTGGATCGAGCCGACTGCCCGGTCCAGCTCGATATGGCCGTCGCGTGTACTCATCGTGTGTTCCCATGAGTGGGCGCCGACATCGCAATAATCATTACGAGGTCGTCGTCACCGAGGAGCGTCGGGAGTGTTTCGCCGACGAGGAGGCGGAGCAGGATGCCGCGACCGGTGCTTGTCGCCCGGTATGCAGGGTGCGGATGCCCAAGCAGCACGTGCAGAAGCGACGACCATGAGTCGGCGGGTAAGTCGAGAAGCGCGCGTGCGTGCTTGTCCCGGCGCAGCAGCTCGTAAGCGCTTTGCCGAGACCCGATTCGTGCCACCGCGCTGCAGACATGTTCGATCGCTTCGCGGGCGGTGCTTTCGGGCCACCCCAAGGTCGTGAACAGGGTGATCGAGCGGTCGATCGCGCGCCGGGCCGTATCGGTGTCGCGCGCAGTGTTGGGGTCGGCGTCTTCAACGATTGGATACCGATCGACGACGTGGAATGCCGGGTGATAGTCGGCGAGTGGATTCTCCCGGTCGGCAAAACGCTCAGGGTCGTGAAACGCAGATACCTGCGGGCGACGTGCTTGATGCGTCGCGCAGAGCAACCCCTGCCCGCGTTCCTCGGCGATGCAGGTCACCTGAACGCCACGCGTGACCACGGCCCAAGGATCGATGGCCTCGCGAGCGGATCGAGTCCTCATCACGTCGAATGCTGCCGACGCTGCCTCCCACGGATCCAGGCCATGCTTTCGAGCCAACGCCGCATATTTCTCCGCGGCGAAAGCTGCGAGTTCGGCAGCGACGCGGTCGTGCTCCCACGCGCGAGCACCTGCGTGGTGCAATCGATGCAGCAAGGCACGAAGCCCCTCGCTCGTCGTGTAGTCCTCACGTGGTTGCCGGGTCGAGCTGTTGGTATCGATCATGGTGTGGGCACCTCCTGACAAGCAGGTACGCGCCCGCTCCCTAGCGGGGTCCTGGATGTCAACGAAGTGCCCATGAGATGCCGTGCCCGACGATCAGGGTGTCCCGATCGCGCCTCGCTCGGCCCCTCGTCTGGAGCTGCCATGTCCGAACGCGGACAACGGGGGGAGGCGCCGGGCTCTCTCTGCAACACCTCGGGCGCTGGTCGCGGTCGCCTGGTACGTGCGACGTCGAAGCTCGGCCTGGAAATTGATCCCTGCCCCGGCAACGCGCGACCCACCGCGCACCATCAGATCAGTCGGCCTCACCCACTCGACTCCACGACCGCGGTAGAAAGCGGGGTCGATTCCAGCGCCATTGCGATGACCTTGAACGCTCGCTGCCTCAACAGCTTCTGGCGCGCTCGCCATCGTCACGGAACCTTCATTGGCGACGAGAGCCCTGCCATCCTCTTCTGCTTCGTTCATTTCAATTCCTCCTCGTGCGGCGTTGTGGATGCGGGCGCAAGGTGCGCTCCTGATCGAGCGGGTTGTTTGCGAACCAGCGGCCCACAGTCGAAGGGTGCACACTCAGCTCACGCGCGATCCTCTTGTTCGACCACCCCTCCGTGCGTAAAGCCACCGCAGACTCCTGGGGCGAGGTCTGCGTCGTGGTCTTGCGAGCGGCTTCGGGACGCTCGGGAATGCGGATGAGGAGCACGGTGAGGTGAGTGATCGCCAGCAGGACCAGCGGTGGAACCGCCGCCACCGCCGCGGCGAGAAGGCTCGGCACATCGGCATCCGCCGCGACAACCGCGTGAATCGAGTTGGCTGTCACCGACACTGCCGCGGCGCCAGCCAGCAGAGTCCAGGGGTACCAGGCGGCTCGGGCTCCGGCCAGCGCGACGACGGCGACGGTCGATACGACGATGACGCCGTCGACAATGAGCGGCCACGCCCACGCTTGCCCGGCACCAATCCCTGAACGGGCGGCAAGGTCCGCAGGCGAGGTGAATGACAGCCAGAAGGCTCCCGCGGCAATGAAGACGGTGCCCGCGACGGCCGTCATGACAGCCCATCGTCGCGCGTTGAAATCACTCATGCCAGTGCCCGTGGGTGTGACGCGGGCGGTGGGCGATCACACGACGTTGTTGTGTTGGCGCGTATCGATCGCTGCGTAGGTGCACCCTGCACTGCCCGGTATGCAGACTGGACGGTTGTCGTGGCTTCGCGCTGGCTGAGACCGGCCTGCTCGGCGGCAGCGCTGAGGGCGTCGAGCGCCTCGCTGTTCGGCACCATCTGCTCCGCCATCTTGCACGCGGCCCAGAAGAGCCCATGGTTGCGTTCGCCTTCTTGGCGTCGCGCAACCCAATCGGCCAGCCGTCGCACGTCAACTGGCTGTTGCGCCGACCGCCCACTTCGACGTGCCTCGTTAAGTTGCGGCGGATCGAGATAGTCGTGGAGCTGCCGCGAGTCGAGCGGACGACCTGGTGCACCAGCCAACTGGAGGATCTCGTATCGGTGCGTCGACCCAGCGAGGGTGCGCTCAGACGGTGGGACGATGACATAGCCTCCGTCGCCACGGAAGTCGATTCCGGTCCGCGCGGATTGCCACGAGCGCTGCTCGCTGTTCCTGTCTGCTGGGAAGAAGAGGTGCAGCCCGCCGGACGGAGTCCTGACGGCGGCTTCCCAACCTTCAAGCAGCCCGGCACGCTGGGCGCCATCGAGTGCGTCGTAACCGTTGACCGAGCTGTGCACGTCGACGTCCACCACGACAAGGCCCGTGGCAGCGCCAGTCGGCATCCCGATATTTGCTGACGGCATCGCGGCCCACCAGCGATGAACCGACTCGGGCTCGCTGCTGGCCGAAAGGAACCCTCCCGCAACGGCGGGGCGCTTCCCGCCCGCGGTGCAGGGAAACACGGGGACGCCGGATGCTGCGAACGCGAGCGCGCTCTGACGGAGAGAGACCCCGCGACCAATGTGATCGAGCGTCGTCACGAATGCTTCCGGCGCATTCATCGCAGCCCTCGCACGTCGGCCAACGCCACCTGCTGTGACGCCGCGGTGGCCATGGTTGAGGGTGAGGCGCCGCGTGTTCGACTGCCTTGGAGCCTTGACGAGGCGAGTCACGCTCAAGCCCCGGAGGTGTGCCGTCACCGGTCATTTGCGTGTCGAGCTGATCGAGAATCTTCATCGCCATCGCACGGACTCGCTCGCCCGTTGCTCGAACGACCTTCGACGGTTCCTCCCCATCGACTTGAGCCGCCCACGTCGAGACATAGGGAATCGTGTAGCCGGTGGTGTCCATGCCGTGCGCCGCGCCCACCATGAGCGCTACCGACTCGGCCTCGACTTCACCAATACCTCGGTGCTGACGTGCATCTCCCTGGTCGGGGCCGTGCATGAGGACATGTGCGAGCTCGTGAGCCAGCGTCTTCACCTGGGCGGCCGGGTCCATGTCATCGCGGACGCTCACGGTTTTCTCCCCGTAGTTGGTCACGCCGTTCGCACCATAGATCGCGCCTGCATTGGCCACGGCGTGCAGCTGGAATCCGGCTGCTTCGATCTGCCGAGTGATTCCAGCTCTGAGTCCCGAAGGAGCCTCACCACGCAGCAGCTTCGGGGTAGGCGGTGCCGGGACCGGATCGCCCGAGGTCTGTGCGGCATCCCAGACGTACGCGGGGCGGACGCCGACCATCTTCGACCGAACTTGCTCGCCGGGGCGAGGCTTCTCGTACCGGTTGAGTCGTCGCCACGATGTCGGGTCAGATGGCGATGATGAGGCGAAGCGGCCGGTAACTGGAGCGAGAATCTGATAGCCCGGCTGACCCTTCTCGACCTGATGTCCGAGCTGCTGCCACTGCTTGTATCCGGCCACATACGAAGGCATCGGATCGGGCACCAGGCCTGCCTCATGCGCGGCGGTGTGCTGCATCCGGATCAGAAGCGTGTTGTTGAACGAACGGCTTCGGAACTGGGCTGCGAAGGCAAGTGCCTTGGCCCAGTCTTCGCCAGACACCAGCTGATCGACAGCCTCGGTCAGCTTTTCGTGCAACTCATCGAGCTTCGCCTCCCGCGCTTCGCGGCGATCGTCTGTGGATGCCATTGATCCGCCTCCTCTTCGATGTGCCATGACGCAGAAGCGTGTGGCGATACACCTGTGAGGTGAGCGAGGATGCCCAAGTCGCGGTGACGCGGAACGGCATATTAGCCGGGATGTCATGAGCGTGCTGTGACTACGCGCGACTGAGTGAACGAGCATCATCGCCTCGAATCTGGGCATGGTCCACCTCCCTTTGGGCAGCGGTGCCATCACGCCCAATCATGAAGTTTGAGCATGCTCAAATGGCTTAGGTCTTCCGTTCTAACATGGCAATTGAGCATGCGCAACCCTTGATTTGTGCATGCTCAACGGCTATATTGAGCATGCGCAACACCCCGCCGGGGTGGCCGGCGCCGATACCTACCCGTCCCGACGGAAGGGGTCAGCACCAATGACCGAGAACGAGAGCAAAGCCGCAGCTGCGGATCTCGCGAAACGCCTGCGCCTGCTGCTCGATGTTGCGATCGCTGAGTCCGGTATCGAACCGACGTATTCGCAGATCGCCGCCTACCTAGGCGAACGCGGTACCAATCTGTCGAGATCGCGGTGGACCTACATGGTGAACGGGCACCGGTACGTGCAAGATCCCGAGGTATTCGAAGGGCTGGCATCGTTCTTCGATGTCGACGCTGACTTCCTTGTCGGTTCTGATGGGGCCGAGGTCCCGGCGAGAGTGAGTGCACAGCTTGATCTTGTGCGCTCAATGCGGGCGGCGAAGGTCAAGTCCTACGCAGCCCGCACCCTTGGAGATATTTCACCGAAGGCTCTCCAAGCCATAAGCAGGTTCCTAGACGAGGAAATGGCACACACAATCGAGCAGTGACGGTGCCCCCGGCGCGGAGTAACGCCGGTAGATGCTCTCGAAGGAGGGTGAGCAGAGCATGAATATCGAAATGACCGTGTCTACGGCTGTCGCGGATCTTGCTCTGGGCGGAGCCTTCACCTTCGACGCCTTGTTCGACGCTGTGCGGCAGCGCAGACAACGGAAGCTGCGCGTCGTTGAGCTTGCCGAGCTTGGCGACCACGATGGCATCTGCGCCGTCTGGCTGACTACCGATACTGAGGATCTGATCCTTCATGCCCACAGCGACTCGGTTCTGCACCGCCAACAGTTCGTTCTGCATGAGTTCGCTCACATGATTCTTGGGCACTGCGACGGCGACGAGTGCTCCGAGGTGGATGCCCTGCTGCCCGATATCCCACCGCACACTCGTGGACGTTTGCTCAGGCGCCAGGACCTCGACACAGGCACTGAGATCGCTGCAGAGTCATTGGCCGACCGGCTCGCGGCAGGCATCCGCGGTTCGGCCTTCGCGGAGTCTCGCTACTCGGAGATATTCGCATGATCCAGACGCTCGTCGCGGCACTCATGTGGGTGCTTGTGGCGAGTCTGCTCATCCTGCGGCGCGGACGCACAGACCGCAGCATCACGTACTCGGCGCTCACAATCGCTATCGCGATGACACTCAACGTCGATGCGGTCTACGTCATCGTCGATCGGGCCCTTGGCGCAACCAACCTTGCCACGCTGCTCTCAGATGGCCTCCTGATGATCGGCCTCTTCTTCCTCGGCCGGGCAGCAATGAAAGTGGGGGAGTATCGCCCTCGGTTGGTGCGCGCGGCCGTTGGTCGCTCCGCACTGTCCATCGCACTCCTTGGCGCCTCGGTGACCTTCACTCTCATCGATCGAGGGTCAACGACGGTCAATTTCATGATTGATCTCGGCGCCCAACCGTGGGCCGCGACATATTCAACCGTCGCTTTCACGTACTGCGGGATCGTCGTTGCTGCGATGCTCGCGCTGGCGACGCGCCAGTTCCGGCTTGGTGATGGCATTCAGCGCATTCCGCCAGCGCTGCTGTTCATCGGCTCCGCTTCGGGCGTCGCACTCTGCGTGGTGGTGATCGTTATGGACGTTGCGCACATCTCAGGCAACCTCGAACTCATGAACGCGGTCGGCGCAACGTATGGGCCGCTGTCTCTACTCGCGTTTGTCTTTCTGTGCGCCGGATTCGTGGGGCAACCAATGGTCCGATACGTGCGGGATCGCGCCCGACGCGCGCAGACAGCTGAGATGGTGAGAGAGCTGGAGCCGCTCTGGCGTCGAGCAACACTCGTGCGGCCGGGACTCAGCGGCACGAACTCGCTCGGGTCGAGCCTGGATGACCCAGAGGTTCGCCTCCACCGCGAGATCGTCGAAGTCCGTGACGCCATGATCGATCCACGCGTCTCCTTCGAAGTCACTGGACCCGATCGTGCATTGCTGGAGCGAGCCGAGGCTCACCTCTTGGGGGCTGATGCGCGCGGCGCACTTGAATCTGTGCCTGGTCGCCCTGCACGCGAACGAGGACAGGTATGAGACGGATCATCGCTGTGGGCGCGGCGCTGCTCACCGCGGGAGGTCTGGGGCTCGGATGGACTATTGCCCGAAGGCTGACCGCACCAGTAGGCCCAAGGAACTTTGACTTGACCATCCGCGACGTGGAGGTTGATGGAGATCGGCGACTACTGGTCCTCGACCGCACACGCGAGACTGCCGCGCGTGGTGTTTACAACCTGTGGTTCGAGACGGGCGATTGGTTGCGAATATCCGACGAGGTGCTCGACCGAGGCTCTGACCAGATCGCCCGGGTTGTGACGGATGCGGCAAACGACTTCCTACCTTCCGCTGGCGACCGCTTCTCATGGAGCGGGATTTACTTCGCAAGCCCAGTCGATGCAGGCCTCAGCGCCAGGGAGATCCCGATCAACACACCTGCTGGCGCAGCTTCGGCATGGCTCATTGAGGGAGAAGAGTACTGCTCGACCTGGGCGATCCACATCCATGGTCTGGGGAGCACTCGGGCCGGAATGTTGCGCGGTGCGCAGGTTGCCGCGGAGAGGGGGTACACATCGCTTGTCATCAGCTATCGCAATGACGGCGAGGGCCCCCGGTTCGGTACCGGGCGCTCAATGCTTGGCTTCACGGAGGCCGAAGATGCCGTGGCCGCAGTGGACTACGCGATCCAGAACGGAGTGCAACGGATCGTGCTGTTTGGCTGGTCGATGGGTGCCGCGATCGCGCTACGAGTTGCCAGCCGCGCACGAGAGCGCGGTGTGATCGTGGGACTCGTCTTGGACTCTCCAGTTCTCGACTGGGTCGAGGTGATCAAAGCGAACTGCGTGCGCAGCGGTTTGCCCGCAGTGGCAGGCCATCTCGCGACCCCCTGGTTGACGCTTGACCCACTCGCTCGCATGGTCGGACTGCCGGGCGCCATCCCACTTGGAGAGTTTGATTGGGTGCACCGTGCCGAAGAACTCAACGTTCCGATGCTGATCCTGCACGGCACCAGAGATGACTCGGTTCCCATCAGTGTCTCGGAAGCTCTCCGCCATCGACGTCCTGATCTTGTAGAGCTAGAGACTTTCGACTCCGGGCACACGCTTGCTTGGAACTCCGACCCGTCGCGATGGCGCTCTGCAGTCAGCGCCTGGCTCGCGAAGCAGCTGGCTTCTTGATCTGCAACGTGATGCGATCGCGATCTCACAAGGGGCAGTAGGCCGGTTCACACCCGGAAAAACCCTCCTCAACCCGCTGTCACTCCGATATCATCGGGAATGTCGGCCTGCGCGGGTCGAGATGGAGGAATTACGTGACCGAGCCGTGGCTGTCTGCCGACGACATCGCCTCCCATCTCGGCGTCACGAAGGACACCGTCTACACCTGGATCGCCGAGAAGGGTATGCCCGCCCACAAGATTGGGCGGCTCTGGAAGTTCCAGGCGAGCGAAGTCGACGACTGGGTGCGCCGAGGAGGCGCAGCTGCTCCGGATGACGCAGTGCCCAGGTGACCAATCCGAACCAGTTGCGCTATACCACCGACCACCAATGTCGGAGGTTCCTCATATCCTGATCCACTGCCCAAATCCCGGAAGGAGGCCCCAATGATGATCAGTACCGAGTCGCACGAACGTTACGCGCTGTCGTTCACCAGCGGTGGCCTCTTGGTGCGCGAGGCAGACGTGATCGTCACTGTGTATCTGCGGACGCGTGACTGGACGGCGGTGCGACAGGCAGCCACTGAACAGAATCTATTGCAGGCGCGTACGACCTCGTCGAGTCTTCGCGTGACGCGGGAGGCGATTCAGCGGTTGCGCGTGCTCGACGACGCGGAACTCGAACTCCTCGCAGAGTCGAGTCTCACCGAGCGCTGTCATCTGATGTGGGCTGCGGCATGCCGTCGTTACGACCTGATTGGCGACTTCGCGGAAGAGGTCGTTCGCGAACGGTTCCTGTTGATGACGCCGACTCTCGACGCCGAGGACTTCGAACGGTTCATGACAGGCAAGAGTTTGTGGCACACCGAGCTTGACGAGTTGAAACCCTCGACTCGCGCCAAGCTCCGACAAAACGCGTTTCGTATGCTTCACGAAGCGGGGCTGCTCGGTAAGAACGGCGACATCATCCCCGCTGTGCTCTCGGGGCCCATCCACGAAACCCTTGCAGCTCGTCGCCCGAGTGACATCCGGTTTTTCCCAACCACTCTGCCAGTAGAGGTCCAGCGATGAATACGACCGAGCGAAGCCTCACGAGCGATGAAAAGCGTGTCTACGAAGTGCTGCGTAGCCATAGGTTCTTGAAGATGGAAGGCCTCTCCAAGGAGGTGCCGTTCTTCATTTACCACTATCCACCAGCATGGGCACTTGGCGTCGAAGAAATGCGGGAACGGGTGACCAACAAGCTCCGCAGCGACGACGGTCTCAGCGTGGTTGAAGTCAACCTGTATGACCTCGCCATTCGGCTTCTGGAGGAACGCGGCGTGTGGCAGCGCATCCTTTCTCTAGAGCCAGAAACAGACAAGTCCGAGTTCCGTGAAATGTTGCAGGGGATGCTGGACCCCCACGACCACCTCGCGCCCGCGATCCGTGAACTCCTGGCTCAGACCCCGAGTGACATTGTGTTCCTGACCGGAATTGGTGAAGTTTTCCCGTTCATCCGCACGCACACGGTGCTGGAGAACCTACAAAGCGTCGTGGTGGGTAGGCCCATGCTCGCCTGGTTCCCGGGAACGTACGAGTTTACCCAGGCAAAAGGCCATCAGTTGCGCGCGCTCAACCTCAGCGCAAGCGACAGCTACTACCGGGCCAAGGACATTTTGGAGCAGGAAGCGTAACGATGACACAGATCAATGAAATCTTTGCCAAGCCGATCAGCCGGGAGATCGAGGGTGTCATCAAGGCCGATGATGTCTCCCAGCTCGCCACGGAGTGAAGCGCCCTGGCTTTGTTGGAGACTCCTGACTTTGGAAACGAGGATGGAGTCATGGTGTCGAATGAGGGATCTGGGAAGCCGACCACGCGTCGGTATTCGCCGGAGGAGAAGGCCGCAGCGGTCCGGATGGTGCGAACCCTGCGAGCGGAGCTGGGGACCGAGCACGGGACGGTCCAGCGGGTCGCGACGCAGCTCGGATACGGGATCGAGTCCGTCAGGACGTGGGTCAAGCAGGCCGACATCGACGACGGCAATGTGGCTGGCGTGACCACGGCCGAATCGCGGAAGCTGCGGGAGCTGGAGCAAGAGGTCCGTGAGCTTCGTCGGGCTAACGAAATTCTGAAGAGGGCTGCGTCTTTCTTCGGGGCGGAGCTCGACCGCCAACATCGGAAGTAGTCGCGTTCATCGACGCGAACAAGAACGACGTCGTCGAAGGCCGCCGCCTCGGAGTCGAGCCCATCTGCAGCCTGTTGCAGGTGGCTCCGAGCACCTATTACGCCGCGAAAGACCGCGCCCCCTCGGCGCGCGCGGTGAGCGACGCGGTCTTGATGCCTGAGCTGGTCACGCTCTGGAACGCGAACTACTGCGTCTATGGGGTCCGCAAGCTCTGGAAGACCGCCCGTCGCGCCGGGATCGATATCGGCCGGGACCAGACGGGCCGGCTGATGCGGGCTGCCGGCATCGAGGGCGCGATCCGGAGCAAGCGGGTCAAGACGACCCGGCCGGATCCGACGTCGACGCGGCACCCGGACCTCGTGAAACGGGAGTTCACCGCGACCGCGCCGAACAGGCTCTGGGTCACCGATCTGACGTTCGTGCCGACGTGGGCGGGCGTCGCGTATGTCTGCTTCATCATCGACGCGTACTCACGGACGATCGTCGGTGGCGGTGCGCGTCTCACATGCGCACCGAGATGGTCCTCGACGCGATCGAGATGGCCCGCTGGTCGAGAGGTCGTCACCACGAGGATCTGAGGTGTCACAGCGACGCGGGGTCTCAATTCACGTCGATTCGCTACGGCGAACGACTCGCGGAGATCGGAGCGACGCCGTCGATTGGGACCGTTGGTGACTCCCTCTTAACCGGCTATTCGAGTCGAGTGCCCTTGCTACGCCACGCCGTGCGGAGTGAGATGCATTGGTGTGCTGGGTCGCGGGTGCAACATGTGTCTCATGACGGACATAGAAGTCCTGCGGCTCGAGAGACGCGATGCAGAGTGGGTGCTCGTCGGCGGGCGCGCCGACCAGTTCGGGCTGGTGAACGAGTATCTCGCGCATCTGCTGGACCGGAATTACTCGCCGGCGACGGTGCGGTCGTATGGGTATGACCTGCTTGCGTTTTGCCGCTGGCTGATCGAGCAAGATCTCGGAGTTGAGGACGTCACGACGGATGATTTGCTCGGGTTTCTGCGAGCATGTCGGGAAGCGCGCCTGCCGGGCCGGCCGGGTCCGAACGTGGTCGGGATGGATGGGCAGCGGCTGGACCGATATGCGGCGACGACGATCAACCGTCGACTCGCCGCGATTTCGGGGTTGTTCACCTACGCCGGGCTGCGGGATCCTGACCGGCGAAACCCGGTGCCCAAGGGCAGGGAGGCACGGTGGCGGACCGCGGGAGAACGATCCGGGATGCTCGCTCACACGGTCCGTCGTCCCGTGAAGCGGTCTGCGTTGCGGTTGCGGGAGCCGCGGCGGTTACCGGTCGCGCTGTCGCCGTCGGATGCGGCGACGCTGACGGGCAGTTTTCGCACTTGGCGGGATCGGGCGATCGCGGGGCTGATGCTGTGGTGCGGGCTGCGGTCGATGGAAGTGCTCGGCCTGCACGTGAAGGACGTCGATATCGGTGGCCGGTGGGTGACGGTCACCGCCACCCCCGCGCTGGACATGGACCTCGGCCTACCCTCCGGGGCCAGCTACGGCCCCGACACCTCGCAGCGGCAAAGCTTCGAAGTCGTCGGCGACGCCTTCGGAGACGGCTACAACGGCCCACTGGTCGTTGTCGCCACCTCACCCGACGACGACGCCATCCCCGCCACAGACCTGGCCGACATCTACACCGATCTCACCGACATCGACGGCGTCAACGCCGTCTCCCTCGGCGGCCTCAACGAGGACGGCACCACCGCCGTGTTCTCCGTCGTGCCCGAGACCGGACCCACCTCCGAAGAGACCGGAAAGCTGGTCACCACCATCCGCGACGCCGCACCCGCCTTCGCCGCCGACCACGGCGTCGACATCGGCGTCACCGGGTTCGCGGCCCTCGCGATCGATGTCTCCGAACGCCTCGCCGCGGTCCTTCCCCTGTACATCGCGGTAGTCGTGGGGCTGTCGCTGATCGTGCTGCTGCTGGTGTTCCGCTCCATCCTCGTCCCGCTCAAGGCCACCGCCGGATTCCTGCTCTCAGTCACGGCCACGTTCGGGGCGACCACCGCAGTGTTCCAGTGGGGATGGCTGCAACCTCTCCTCGGCATGGACGCCACCGCTCCGGTGCTGAGCCTGCTGCCCATCATCATCACGGGCGTCCTCTACGGCCTGGCCGTGGACTACGAGGTATTCCTCGTCTCATCCATGAAGGAGGCACACGTCCACGGTGCCCACGACCGCGAGTCGGTCACCCGCGGATTCGCGGTCGCCAGCCGGGTCGTCGTCGCCGCGGCAATCATCATGACCAGCGTATTCGCAGGCTTCGTCTTCACGCCGACCCCATGATCTCGCAAGTCGGCTTCGCGCTGGCCTTCGGCATCCTCGTCGATGCGTTCCTGGTCCGGATGACCCTCGTCCCCGCACTCATGGCGATCTTCGGCGACGCCGCCTGGTGGCTGCCCCGCTGGCTCGACCGCATCCTCCCCGACCTCGACATCGAAGGAGACAAACTCACCAAGCAGCTCGCGCGCGATTAGGGCGTGTTGCTAAACCCATTGGAGGGTCGCGGCGAGGCTGAGCCCGGCGTGGAGGTTCCGTGCGGGCCCGATGGAGAGTCCCACCAGCGCGGCCAGACCCCACCGAAGATGACGCCGCCATCGTCAAATAACGCGACGGGCGACAGGGGTGCGCTGGAACGATCTCGAAGGCTCTCGAAGGCCCTCGACGTCTTCGGCCTCGTAGCGTTTCAGCCAGCCGTAGTAGGCCTGGCGGCTGATGCCGTAGTAACGGCAGGTCGCTGCGACGTTGCCGCTGATCTCCTCGACGTGCCGCAGCACGGCGAGCTTATGTTTCGCCCGACGATCGAGCTCCGCTCGGCCGAGGCTGAGATGGGTGATGTCATGGAATCTTCCTCCCAAATGGAAGACCCGACTGTCAACAACCTCCGTCAGTTTTAGACTTCCCAAATAAACAGGCCCTCCTCGCATCCGTGGCCGACCAGATCATCGCGCGGGCGCGCCACCTTCCCTCCGAGGTCGGCGGATGGATGCCCGCGGCGCGCATCGAAGCAGACGCCCTGCGCGATGCCCTGCTGGCATTCCGCGACAGTGCAGAGGTGGTCTCGAGCGCAGTCGCCCTGGGTCTCGGATCGGGCGAAGCGTTCGCTCGCCTTGCGGCCGCCCTGGCGTTGGGCGGTTTTGAGCCCGAGACGGCGCGGCGCAGCGCTTCCGCGCTCTTGCACTTCATCCTCGGGCACGTCTCGCATGAACAGCAACGAATGCAAGCGGACAGTTTGGGTGTCCTCACACGGACACACGGGGCGGACCCTTCCGATGCCGTCGCGGGCGCGAGGAGTTCGACTTCGGCATCACCCTGCTACTCGCCGGCTTGGAACGGCAACCGCATCGCATTTGCTCGACCACATAGCCGCCGCCAGACAACGCACCGATTAGCTGTGGGGCAGCAGACAGCCCAAAAAATTGCGTCAGTGGCACGATCACGAGGGTGGACGTGCTCGTCCGACACAGCCGAGGTGAAGGCAAGCGAGGAGATGCTCCAGGGCGTGAGGGACCAGCCCCGGCGTGTCCCTGGTCGAGGACGCGTTGAAGCCCGGCGGCGGCACCGGCGAGCTTCAACTCGGTCAGGTGGGCGCAGCGACCCCGAGCCCTGCCTCGGCAACACCTGAGCTCGTGCGATACAGCCCCGGGGTGTCGCGCGCAAAACTCAACATAATCGTGGTTCAGTATAATAAACTCATTGTTATAATCTCGAACCTTTGCTAGCATGAAGCACTAGTACAAAGGAGTGCAAAGTTGACGCTGATGGAATCTGCTGAACAGCAAGAGGTGCGGGCGGTTGTACGGTCGATCGTCGCTGACTACGATCACGATTGGTATGTCAGGCGTGCGCGTGCTGGCCTCAAAGTGACCGAGTTGTGGGAGGCAATCAGTGAATCCGGGTTCGTTGGTGTAAACCTGCCGGAAGAGTATGGCGGTGGCGGGATGGGCATCCAGGAGTTGTCCATCGTTGCGGAAGAGCTGGCAGCTGCGGGTTCCCCCCTGCTCATGCTCATCGTTTCGCCCGCAATCTGCGGAACCGTCATCGCCCGTTTCGGAACGGACGAGCAAAAGGAACGCTGGCTACCTGGGCTAGCGACCGGTAAAATTAAGATGGCGTTCGCTATCACCGAACCGGATGCGGGATCGAACAGCCACAACATTGCGACCGCAGGTCGCCGAGACGGCGATGGCTGGATTCTGACCGGCACCAAATACTACTGCTCCGGCGCAGACGAAGCTGATGCCCTGCTGGTCGTCGCTCGTACCGGTGTCGATGAGAAAACCGGTCGCGCGCGTCTCTCCTTGTTCATCGTAGAGACCCCGAACCCTAACCTGCAGATGACCGTGATACCCGTTGAGGTGACCGCTCCCGAGAAGCAGTTCACACTTTTTTTTTGACGAGGTTCGCGTGCCCTCAACAGGCTTGCTCGGCGAAGTGAATGATGGGCTTCGTCAGATTTTCTTCGGGCTCAACCCTGAGCGCATTATGAGTGCGGCGACGTCCAATGGCATTGGTCGTTTCGCGTTGGATCGCGGCGCCAGGTACGCCAAGGAGCGTCAGGTTTGGGGGGCTCCGATCGGGACCCACCAGGGTCTCGCGCACCCGTTAGCGGAGTCGTATGTGCATGTCGAACTTGCGCGCTTGATGACCAGCAAGGCCGCGTGGATGTATGACAACGGTCTTGACGCGGGTGAAGCATCCAACATGGCCAAGTTCGCGGCGGCCGACGCGTCCGTCGAGGCTCTCGATCGCGCAATCCAAATCCATGGTGGCAATGGCATGTCCACCGAGTATGGGCTTGCTGATGCTTGGGGATTTGCCAGAGTTCTCAAGATTGCCCCCGTATCACGAGAGATGGTGCTGAACTACATTTCGCAGCATTCCCTCGGGCTTCCCCGCAGCTACTGATCGGCTATTCCCGTTACACCACCCGTCCAAATTCATACGACAAAGGAGTCACCAATGAATGTGTACCCGCCTGAGACGGTGAAGAAGTATCACGATGCCGGTATCTGGGAAGATAAAACCTGGAGCGATTACGTCGCCGAGCATGCTGCGGCACGGGGCGACAAGGAGGCCCTCGTCGATCAGCCCAACAAGTTGGAGATCATCGGCACCGAGCCGATGCGCCTGACGTGGACCGAGGTTCACGAACGCGCGGATGGGCTCGCCCTTTCGCTCCTCGACGCAGGGGTTCGCACGGGCGATGTTGTCTTCGTGCAATTACCGAACTCGGTCGAGTTGGTTCTGCTCCACCTCGCGCTCGATCGTATCGGCGCTGTGGGAACGTTTGCCCCCATGCGCCAACGTTCGTCCGAGATCGAGCATGCGATCGCCAAGACCAAGGCGCGAATCGCCGTAGGCATGGGAAGTTTCGTCGGTACCGACTATCTCGCCATGATTCACACCGCCCGGAAGGTCTGCCCGTCACTCGAAGTGATCATTGCGCTCAAAGGTGAAGGCAGGTTCGGCGCAGATTTCGAGCTTTCCACGATGATCACCGCCGCAAATCCAGGCCGGGTCGCTGAACTCGATGCGATCGAAGTCTCAGCGGATGACGTGTTGACCCTGTGTCTGACGACCGGCACTGAAAGCACACCTAAGGTCGTTCCCCGTACCCCAAACAGCTGGATGGTTGCGACGAAAGGGATACTGGAGGCGACGGGACACGGAGCGGACTCCGTTTTTTCCGGGCCGTTCCCCTACGCCAACATGGGTGGACTGGGGGTGGAACTCTATCCCTGGATCATGGCGGGGGGAAAGTTCGTCACCCACGAGCCGTTCAATGTCGACGTCTTCTTGGAGCAGATTACTAAGGAGCGGGTCAACTACATCATCGCCGTTCCTGCGATCTACTTCGCAATGCTGAATCACCCGGGGCTTGATACTACTTACGACATCTCCTCGCTGACTGTGGTCGGTTGCGGTGGCGAGGCGCCCCCGCACACGATCGTCGAGATGCTTGACGAGCGCGGCATCAAGGTGATTAATGAGTTTGGCGCGACCGAGGGGTGGTTCTTCTTCACACTTCCTGAGCAGCCCGTGGAGGAACGCAAGGACCTATTTCGCATCGACGCGTTGAGCCGGTTTCTTCCGGCGACAGAATTTCGCGCACTCAAGCCGGGTACCGAGCAGGATGTTCTTGTTGGTGAACCCGGTGAGCTTGCCGTGCGCGGGCCGTCGGTGTTCGCCGGCTACCTCGATGCTGATGAAGTCAACGCGGTGTCTTTCACCTCGGAGGGTCTATTCCGAACGGGCGACTTGGTTGCGATCGGGAACGACGACTCGTTGCGTTACGTCGGGCGCTTGAAGGACATGATCATCCGTAACGGTCAGAACATCAGTCCCGCCGAGATTGAGTTGATCATTCAGCGCCACCCGAGCGTGTACGAAGTCTCGGTCATCGGGGTGACAGACGCGATCAAGGGACAGCTGGTGTGTGCGGTGGTCTCGACCAAGGCCGAGATGGTGATCACGCTCGAGGAGCTTGACGTGTTCATGCGGGAGATGGATGTCGCCCGACACAAGATCCCCGAGGTTCTGAAAGTCATCGATGAACTGCCTAAGGGGCCGAGTGGCAAGATCCTCAAGCGCGAGCTTCGGGACCGCTTTGCTGATAAGCAGGGGGTTTGAATGTCGGTACTCTCTATTTCCGTCGATCAGCATTCAGAGGTTTTTCGCGCCAACAAGGATGCTCATCTGTCCCGAATCGCACAACTGGATAGCCAACAGGCGCTGGCGGCGGCCGGGGGCGGTGACCGCTACATTCAGCGACACCGCGATCGCGGCAAGCTCTTGGCGCGTGAGCGTGTTGAGTTGCTCATTGATCGTGATTCCGCATTTCTTGAGCTTTCTACTCTTGCTGGCTGGGGAAGTTCGTTCACAGTGGGCGCGAGCGTCGTAACCGGTATCGCTGTGGTCTCGGGGGTGGAGTGTCTCGTGATCGCGAACGATCCGACTGTGCGAGGCGGCGCATCGAACCCGTATACCTGGAAGAAGATTATTCGCGCGTTGGAAATCGCCAGACACAACCGCCTACCGGTGATCAATCTCGTGGAGTCCGGGGGGGCGGACCTGCCAACTCAGGCCGAGGCCTTCGTGCCGGGGGGAGCGTTGTTCCGTGACCTTACCCGGCTGTCGGCATCTGGGGTGCCGACTTTGGCGATCGTGTTTGGTAACTCGACTGCGGGAGGGGCATACGTTCCCGGAATGTGCGACTACACGATCATGGTGAAGGATCGGGCAAAGGTGTTTCTCGGTGGCCCGCCGCTGGTGCGGATGGCCACGGGGGAGGTATCTACGGATGAGGAGCTGGGGGGTGCAGAGATGCACTCACGAGTGTCTGGTCTCTCCGACTATCTCGCCAACGATGAATTGGACGCGCTCCGACTCGGCCGGCAGGTAATGAAAGACATAAATTGGCGCAAGCTCGGGTACGGACCGACGTCTCCTGTTGTGCCACCGCGGGCTGCTCCCGAGGAATTATTGGGGATCGTCTCAGCGGATCTGCGGACACCCTTCTCCCCGCGAGACGTTCTTGCCTGCGTGCTCGATGGCTCGGACTTCGATGAGTACAAGCCAACCTACGGTTTGAGTCTGGTCACCGGGTGGGGCAGGATTCACGGTTTTCCGGTAGGCGTCCTCGCAAATGCAAACGGGGTTATCTTTCCGGAGGAAGCAAAAAAGGCGGCCGAGTTCATCATGCTTGCCAATCAGGTCGATGTGCCGTTGCTGTTCCTGCAGAACACGACGGGTTTCATCGTTGGCAAGGTGTACGAGCAGGCCGGCATGATCAAGGACGGCGCCAAGATGATCAACGCTGTCTCCAACAGTCACGTGCCCCACATCACGTTGCTCATGGGGGCATCATATGGTGCCGGGAACTACGGGATGTCCGGGCGGGCGTTTGAGCCGCGTTTCGTCTTCGCATGGCCGGGGGCGAAGACCTCGGTCATGGGACCGCAGCAGCTCGCGGGGGTCTTGTCTATAGTTGCACGAGATTCGGCCGCATCTGCTGGGCGTCGCTTCGACGAGGAGGCAGACGCGAGGCAACGGGCCGAGACAGAAGAGCAGATTGAACGCGAGTCCGACAGCTTCTTCATGAGCGGCAAGATTTACGACGACGGCGTTATTGACCCGCGCGACACCAGAACGGTACTAGGAATCGCACTCTCGGCGGTTCACTCCAACGAAGTGACGGGCACGCGCGGTTTCGGCGTGTTCAGGATGTAAGCGGGCCACACATGAACTTGAAGATAACCTCCGTCCTGATCGCCAACCGAGGCGAGATCGCCAGACGAATCATTAGATCCTGCCGAGATATGGGAATTCGCACGGTCGCCGTGTACTCGGACGCCGATACTGGCTCTCCCCATGTGAAGGAGGCGGACTCGGCAATCCGGCTGTCGGGAACGGCGCCAACAGACACCTACCTAAGGGGTGATCTGCTCGTCGCTGCGGCGCGCAAAGCCGGCGCGGACGCCGTGCACCCCGGTTACGGATTCCTCTCCGAGAATGCCGACTTTGCACGCCAGTGTGAAGACGCAGGTCTGGTGTTCGTGGGACCGACATCGACGACGATCGAACTGATGGGGGACAAGCTTCGATCGAAAGCGCTCATGAGTGAAATCGGTGTTCCCGTCCTCCAGGGATTCGATCTCACGCCTTGACGGCAGAAGAAATCGCAGACAGAGCGACACAGATCGGATTTCCCCTATTGGTGAAGGCCTCGGCAGGAGGCGGCGGGCGCGGAATGCGTATTGTCAACGAACCGGCGGAGGTTGCGGACGCAGTTGCCTCTGCCAAGCGTGAGGCGCTGTCGGCATTCGGCGACGAAACAGTTTTTCTCGAGCGGTATCTTGTCAATCCCCGACACATCGAGGTCCAGGTCTTCGCGGACGAGCACGGAAACGTTGTCTCCCTCTTCGAGCGGGAGTGTTCGATTCAACGGCGCCATCAGAAAATAATCGAGGAATCCCCGTCCACGGCGGTCGATGATCTGCTGAGGAAGCGTCTGGGCGAAGCCGCCGTGGCCACCACTCGAGCTGCGGATTACCGGGGGGCGGGAACAGTCGAATTCGTTCTTGCCGATGACGGCTCCTTCTACTTCCTCGAGATGAATACTCGCCTTCAGGTTGAGCATGCGGTTACCGAGGCCGTCACTGGTCTCGACTTAGTAAGGCTGCAGCTTCGCGTCGCTCAAGGTGAAGCTCTTCCACCGGAAGCGCTGAACCCGAGCATGACCGGCCATGCGATCGAGGTCAGGGTATACGCGGAGGACCCAACCAAGGGCTTCCTTCCCACGTCCGGCACGGTAGAGCATTTTAGGGTGCCCGAGCGTGCCGGGCTGCGTG
This sequence comes from Microbacterium sp. CH12i, assembly GCF_000685355.1. GTDB lineage: Bacteria > Actinomycetota > Actinomycetes > Actinomycetales > Microbacteriaceae > Microbacterium. Next base: position 299,432 of record NZ_JHET01000001.1, read on the forward strand.
TGGATTCTGGAATCGAGACCGGATTCGCCATCAGTACGCACTACGACCCAATGCTCGCGAAGTTCATTTCGTACGCGCCGGTCCGTGAGGAAGCCGCGGCGCTGCTTGCCATCGCGTTGCGCGAAACACAACTCGACGGTGTGACTACCAATATCGGTTTGCTCGCGTCTATCCTCGAAGACAATGATTTTCTCGCCGGTTACACCACCACGAGCTTCCTGGACGACCACCGCGAACTCGTCGCGAACTCGTCGTTCGTGACCGACGGAGTCTTAGCTCGCCGAGCGCTGGCTGCGGCGCTCATCACTCAAGTGCAGACCCGGGACAGTGCGGTAGCTCAGCAGACGATTCCCTCGGGTTGGCGCAACAATCCATCCAGCTGGGGCGTGCACACGAGCACTCAAACTTGCGTATACGCCCTTGGCGACCGCGAAGTCCGCGTCGCCTATGCGGTGGGTCCGAGCACGGCGAAGGTACGATCGACGGCGCCGACTTAGGGGAGCTACGGGTCTTCGAATTGACCGCAAGCACCGCTGACCTTGAGATGAATGGGGTGCGCGGGCTCTATGAGTTCGTGCGCGGTGGGAACCGTGTCTATATACATGATCGCTTCGGCTCGACGGCATTCGATGAGGTGGAACGTTTTCCCGCGCCGGACGCGCGCGGCTCGCGCGGCTCGCTCGTTGCGCCGATGCCGGGCTCAGTGCAACGAGTCCTTGTCGAGGTCGGCTCCGTTGTCACGCGCGGCGAGCCGCTGCTCATTCTCGAAGCGATGAAAATGGAGCACACGGTCACGAGTCCCGTCGATGGCGTCGTGGCCGAGGTTCTGGTTGCCAACGGCGATCAGGTCGAGGCGGGGGCGGCACTCGTCGTAATGCAACAGGAGCAGATCAGCTAATGCCGGAAAAAGTATGTTTCTCTCATCATCACCAACTTGGAGGTTCTAATGCAGCCCAGCGATGACGCCCAGACCGACGAAAGGAAGGTGGCGCTGATTACCGGGTCCTCCCGTGGTCTTGGCAAGGCAATTGCCCGTGCTCTCGCAGCCGATGGCTACGACATCGTCGTGAATTATCGGCGCAACGATGAGCTCGCTTTGCAGACAGTCGATGAACTCAAGGTCGGCGGTCGACGCGTGGTTGCGATCAAGGCTGATCTGGAGTCTCCCGACGAGATCCAGGCGATGTTTGAGGAAGTCGGCTCCACGTTCGGGCACCTCGACGTTCTGGTGAACAATGCGGCAGCGACGGCCTTTAAGCCACTCCTGGATCTCTCGGACAACAACATGTCGCGCACCCTACGTCTGACGGTCAACGGCTTCATCCACTGTGTCCAGCAGGCGGTGCCGCTCATGGAGGGCCGCCCGGGCCGCATCGTCGGTATCAGCGGAATCGACGCCGGCCACTACATGCCCGGACACGGTCTTCTGGGTGCGGCCAAGGCTGCATTGGAAAGTCTCATCCGGGCTTTCGCTATTGAACTCGGCCCGCGCGGCATCACGACCAATGGTGTGAGTCCGGGAGGCTTTGAGACTGACTCGTCCCGAATCTATGGGGGCTCGCAGTTCGAGTTCCTCAAAGAGAGGTTCATCAGCCAGGCGGGAATCAAGGACTTCGGCACGGTCGAAGACATGGCCTCAGTGGTCAAATTCCTCGTCTCGCCGCCGGCGCGATACATCACGGGACAGACGATCATCGTCGATGGTGGCGTAACGGCCAACCTGGGCGAGTTGGACGATATCAATGCCGCAGTGCGGCACCACGAAAAGGGAAGAGCGATCCTATGAAGCGAGTTCGTTTAGGTGCAGGATCCGGCTACTGGGGCGACATGCTCGAGCCCGCTGTCGAGTTGGCCAAACACGGCGAACTCGACTATCTCGGGTTCGACTTTCTCGCGGAACTGACGATGTCGCTATTGCAGCGCGCGAAGATGAAGGACAACACCAAGGGGTATATCCCCGACATCGTGCCCTGGATGCGCACCCTGCTTCCGATCACCCACGCTCAGGGCACCAAAATGGTGCTCAACGGTGGAGGGACGAACTGTATCGCGGCGGCGGATGCCGTTATGGCCGAGGCGCGTCAGGCAGGGCTGTCCGGGGTGCGAGTTGCCGCTATCACAGGTGATGACTTGACCGACAGGATCGGTGAGTTGCGTGCGGCCGGCGTGAGTTTGCAGAACATGGAGGACCCTTCCCGCTCAATCGATGAGATCGCCGACCGGATCGTCGCAGCCCATGCTTATATTGGTTCGGAGTCGATCATCGAAGCGTTGGATCTGGGCGCCGAGGTCGTCATCGGCGGGCGCCTGGCCGACAGTGCAGTCTACGTCGGTCCGCTGATGCACGAGTTCGGTTGGGACTTCGACAATGCCGATTGGGACTTGATCGGGGCGGCCATCACGGTTGCTCATGTCATTGAATGCGCAGGAATCTGTTGCGGCGGGATGAGCTCCCAGTGGAAGAACGTGCCAGAACCATGGAATATGGGGTTCCCGATCGCCGAATTCGCGGCCGACGGCACGGCTCAGATCTCCAAGCTTCCGGGTACCGGCGGGCTGATCAACCAGTGGACAATCAAAGAGCACTTGCTCTACGAGACTCACAACCCCGCCGACTACCGGATGCCCGACGGAATCGCCGACTTGACGACGCTGCGCGTGGATGACGCCGGATCGAATGTGGTCTCGCTAAGGGACATGAGCGGGCGAGAGCGGCCTGAGATGTTGAAGGTGCAGATCGGATATACCGATGGCTGGATTGCTGAGGCCCGCGTTATCATTCCGTTCCCCGACACCCTTGCCAAGGCGACCGCTGCGAAGAGATCATTCGCAAGCGATTGGACATTGTCGGGCTGACACCGCGCGAGTTGCGCTTTGACCGGGTAGGAATCGATGCGCTGGCAGGTCCGCTAGCGCGCCAACCCAGGCGGGACCCGGAAGAGATCGAGCTTCGAGTCACAGCGCACGTCGACACGCGCGAAGAGGCCGCGCAGCTGAACCGCGAGGTGACTCATGTGACAACGATCGGTCCGGTTGGCACTGCGTTCGGTGCGCCGCTACGGCCTAGAGAGGTGATTGCCCTGTGGCCAACTCTTGTCCCGCGCAAGTTCATCCCCACGAGCGTCGTCATCGAGGAGGTGGGATCTAATGTGGCTATCGCTTAACGATCTCGCGTACACCCGTTCCGGCGACAAAGGTGATGTGAGCAACGTCGGTGTCATGGCATTCGGCGACGCCGAATATGAAGCGCTGCGAATCTGGTTGACGCCGGAGCGACTGAGTGACTTCTTCGCAGGTTTCGTTCTCGGCCCGATCGCAGTATACGAATTGCCCCGAATGAACTCACTTCAGGTCGTAATGCAGAAGGCTCTGGGCGGCGGGGCGACCCGCACCCTCCGCTTCGACGAGACAGGCAAGTCGGTCGCTGCTCTCATGAGTCGGTTTCCCGTGCCCGCGTCGTTGATGGATGGAAGGGAGAAGCTGTGACCGCTGTCGAGGAACCCGGCATCGTTGTCGAGCAACTAGACAACGGAGTTGCTGTCGTGCTCTTCAATCGACCGGCGAAGTTGAACGCACTGTCGAGTGCCGTTCTCGCAGAGCTCGTGGTTGCGTTTCGACAGCTCGGTCACGATCCGGAGGTACGCAGCGTGGTCCTCTCCGGCCGCGGGAAGGCATTCTCGTCCGGCGGTGACCTCATCGAACTTCATCCCCTGTTATCGCAGGCTGGAGTCAACGGTGCGCGGCTGCACATGCGCGCCTTTCACGAGGCGATCACAGCAATCAGGAACATTCCCATTCCGGTCGTCGCCGCAGTCAACGGGGCGTGCGCTGGTGCTGGTATCAGCGTGGCCCTCGCCTGCGACTTGGTCATCGCTGCCGAGGATACGGTTTTCCATCCGAGCTTCACTCGTGCGGGGCTGATCCCCGACCTTGGAGCATTGCATTTGTGGACGAGGGCCGTCGGCCCGCATCGTGCGAAGGAGATGGCGTTTTTTGGCGAACCGATTTCCGCAGCGGAGGCGCTCGCATCTGGGGTGGTCGGCCACGTGACGAGTGAAGGCACTGTGCTCGAGGACGGCATAGAGTTCGCTAGACGTCTGGCCGAGGGCCCGACCGCCGCATACCAGATGATCAAAGATGTGATAAACGCAACAGATCAAGCCAGTCTCGACTCCGTCTTCCATCTCGAATCCTATGCGCAATCCGCGGCGTTCCTCACCGGCGAGGCCGACGAGGGGGTGTCGGCATTCCGCGACCGCCGTGCGCCGATGTTTGGCCACCCGTCATGATTGCCTCAGATCCTGTTCGGGCCCCAAGCATCGACCAGTCGCGGGCGACGGCTGCCGCGAGGTTGCGCCGTGACGGGACGGCGGTCGAGGCGCCGGTGACGGTCGATCGATGCGCCTACCAGGTCCCCGCGATTGACCGAGCGGTGTTCATCATGCGCGCACTCCAGGGGAAAGGACCGCTGAGCTTCCGCGGCATTATCGAAGCGACGGGGTTGTCGAAATCGACCTGCTTCTCCCTCTTGCGCACGATGAGCAGTTTGGGCCTCATCGAACTCGACAGCGATCGACGTGTTTATCGACTCGGAATCAGCCTGGTTGAGCTGGGAGCGTCCGCGAGCGATCAACTCAGCTACTTGCGAGTAGTGAAGAGATACCTCGCACATTTGTCCGCAGACGTTGATGCGACGTTCGTTATCTACCGGCGACTCGATCAGGAGCACGTGTCAATTGTTGACAAACTCGAGCGGCTCCACCAGGTGCGCATATCGGTTCCCATCGGTACGGTCATGCCGATTCAAGGCGGCTCGTTCGGTCGATGTTTTATGGCGTACGACGATCCCCAATCAGTGGATGCGGTTCTTCGCGGCGGACTCCATGCATTCACGGAACTTAGCGTGACCGACCCTTCGGTATTCCGACAGGAGTTGGTCCGCGTGCGCGAGCGCGGGTGGGCAGTCGATAGGGAAGGTTTTGCGCTCGGAGTCAGCACAGTTGCCGCTCCAGTGTTCGGAGCAGACGGAAAAAGTCCTGCTCGTCATTGGCGCCATCGCGATCGCAAGCGTCCTGAATGAGGAGATGGAAACCGCATGGGGTAATCGTTTGCGTCAGACCTGTGATGAGCTGGCCGAAGCCATCAACTCGACAATGGTTGCACCGTGGCACACCACCGACAACGCAGGCGACACCGGTGCCGGGGTGGTGGGATTTTGACCGGGCGAGTATCGGCAACCGCGCCACTTGATGGAATCATTGTTGTCGACTTGTCGCTCCTGATTCCCGGTCCGTGGGCGACAACCATGTTGGCGGAACTGGGCGCCACCGTCATCCACATCGAGCCGCCCGGTGGCGACCCTCTGCGCCTCATGATGCCGGGCTCGTACGAACTCGTCAGCCGCGGCAAGGCGGCCCTTGAGCTGGACTTGAAGTCCACAGCGGGACGCGACGAGCTGTCGTCGATTATAGCGACCGCCGACGTCCTGGTGGAGGGGTTTCGTCCCGGCACAGCGGACAGGCTCGGGTTCGGGCCGGAGGAAACCGTTCGCAAGAATCCACGGTTGATCTACTGCTCGATAAATGGGTACGGCAGCGACGGGCCTACCGGGATCGTCCTGGGCACGACATCAACTACCTTGCCGCTAGCGGGGTACTGTCGCTGAGCGGACAGCCCGACGGGCGACCGTACCCTGGTGCTGGAGTCCCACTCGCTGACCTCGCCGGAAGCCTTTTCGCCACTCAAGCCATCCTTGCCGCCCTTCTAAGGCGGGAGAAGACGGGGCGCGGCAGCTGGTTTGAGGTTTCGCTTGCTGCAAGCGCGCTCAAGATGGGCGAGCCCCGGCTCGCCGAGTATGACGAGCAAGGGCAACCGACAAAGAAGCAGATGATGTCCCGGGGCGCCTATGACACGTTCCGTTGTCGTGACGGCGCGTGGATCGCAGTCGGGTGTATCGAAGATCGCTTCTGGTCACGCTTGTGTACCACAATCGGACGCGCTGACTTACTCGATGACCGACGATTGACCAGCTATGCGGATCGTTGTGCGCACTCCGACTTCGTCAACAGCAGGCTCGCCGCGACCTTCCTCGGCGCTGATCGTGCACATTGGCTCGACCTCCTCGCGAATTCGGACGTACCCGTCACTGAGGTTGTCGACTTCGCAACCATCGGCGACGACATCCAGATGAGGCGTTGGCTCCATGAGGAGCCCGGTGGGCGCCGGGTCAGCCTTCCATACGACTTTAGAGAATATTCAAAAGAGCGAGGCAATTGACAATGAATTATGCATCGGTAGCACTGGTGACCGGAGGAGGCGGGGGCCTGGGGCAAGCAATCGGTAGGCGCCTCGCCGCTCGTGGAAAATCGGTAGTCCTCATTGATATCAACCGCGGGGCCGTGGAAGCTGCTGCTGAGTTGCTGCGCGCAGAGGGAGGCGCGGTGACTGCGACTGTCGCTGACGTTACGAACAAGGACGAAGTTGCCCGGGTTGTAGCTGAATTTGAGTCGCGTTTAGGCCCAATCGACATTCTTGTAAACAACGCCGGTTTCCCGCGAGACGCCCCACTCGTGAATATGACCGACGAGGACTTCCGCAGCGTCGTCGACGTCTGCCTATTCGGCGCGTTCGTATGCTCCCGCGCCGTCGTTCCGCAGATGATCGAACGCAAGTACGGGAAGATCGTGAACATTGCCTCCCGTGCCTACCTCGGAAACCCGGGGCAAGCCAACTACTCGGCGGCAAAAGCGGGCATTGTCGGTATGACCAAATCGCTCGCCAAGGAACTTGGCAAACACTCGATCACCGTCAATGCTGTTGCGCCCGGGATCATCGACACTCCAGCAGTGAAGAACCACCCACGTTACGACTTGCTGGTCGAGCTCGCGAACAAGGAGAACTCGATTCGCAGGCTCGGCAAGCCGGACGATGTCGCGGCTGCCGTCGACTTTCTGTCGTCGGACGACTCATCCTTCATCACTGGTGATGTCCTGCATGTGTCGGGAGGGCGGTACTCGTGAGCAGCCATCCCACCTTATATCTCGATGATCTGCGCGTCGGAATGAGTGAATCTTCACCGGCTCGAACGGTAACGGAAGCAGACATTGTCATGTTCGCCGGTCTGTCCGGTGATTTCAACTGGCTACACACCGATGCACGCAAGGCGGCCGGGTCCGAGTTCGGCGAGAGGATCGCACATGGACTGCTTGGCATCTCGATTGCGTCCGGCTTGTTCACCAGGACGGCACTGTCACAATCGCTTCAGGGCGCGCTCGTTGCGATGCTCGGACTCGACTGCGGGTTCGAAGGTCCCATCCGCATCGGAGACACCTTGCACGTCGACGCGGAGGTCGTGGCCCTGCGGCCGACTACGGATGGGACGCGCGGGATCGCGACCATCGAGCGTCGCGTCATCAACCAGCACGGGGAGCGCGTCCAACTCCTCACCACCCCAATGCTCATTTGGCGTTCGCTCGCCGCGACCCAGGAGGCTCCAGCATCATGACCATTCTCACCGACGATGAACGCGATCTTCAGAACGCCGTGCGCGAGTTCCTGAGCAAGAAAGTGACCCCTTTGGTCGCAGAGCACGAGCGCAATCGAACTTTCCCTTGGGAGGTACTTCCCGCTTTGCATGAGTTCGGCTACGTCCGCGGATTGGTTGATTCCAAGGACGGCGGCGACGAAATAAGCTACTCGCAGCTCGCGATCCTGATGGAGGAAGCCGGTCGCTGTTGGGGTTCCTTGCGTACGACCCTGAACATTCTCACCATCGTTCCATATCTCATTTCACAGGTGGGATCGCCGGAGCAGAAGGCGCGCTTTCTTCCGCCCCTGCTCGCCGGCGATCGTCGTGCGTGGTTCGCCATGACCGAGCCCGATGCCGGGTCGGATGCTGCGGCGCTGCGAACGACGGCTCGCCTCGACGGCGACCACTATGTTCTCTCCGGAAGCAAGATCTACATAACTAACGCATCGCACGCCGACATCGGCATCGTCATGGCAACGGTCGATCGTTCGGCCGGGGCGAAGGGGATCACGGCGTTTCTCGTTGACCGCACTGAGTCCGACTATCAAGTCCACGACATTCCGCACATGCCTGTCCGCGGCACGAGCAGCTGCGAGCTCGTGTTCACCGAGATGCGAGTGCCGAGGGAGAACGTACTTGGTGGGGTGGGCCGGGGGGCTGTCCGCTGCCATGAAGGCGATCAATGTCGGTCTCTCAACATGTCGATGGGTGCAGTCGGGCTCAGTCAGGCTGCTCTCGAGGAGTCAATCAAGTTCGTCACGACGCGACAGCAGTTCGGCAAACAACTCGCCGAGTTCCAGCTCATCCAGGAGATGGTCGTCGAGATTGCGACACTCACCGAGACATCACGGCTCCTCGGGATGAACGCGGCGCGAGTGCTCGACAACGGTGAGCCAGGACGGATGGAATGCTCGATGGCGAAGTACTACTGCGGCGAATCGGCAAACAAAGCGGCGTCGCTGGCCCTTCAGGTGCACGGTGGTGCCGGGCTCATGGAGGAGTCACCGGTCGAACGGATCTTCCGTGACGCTCGCGAGGCCACCATCCCCGAAGGAACCTCGCAGATTCAAATCTTGCAGATGGGTCGCGACTTGCTCGGCGTCTCCGCGCTGCGCTGAACGAAAACCACAAACGAAAACCACAGACGAACGGAACATGTCGTGACCGAAGCATTTGTACTCGGGTCAGTCCGAACTCCCCTCGGAAAGCGCAACGGCGCATTGGCTAATACTCGACCTGACGAATTGATGGCGCTGACGCTACGGGAGCTTGTCGACCGCACGACGGTGGATCCTGGCGAGATCGAGGACGTGCTCGTTGGCTGTGTCAATGCAGTCGGCGAACAAGGGCGTAACATTGCGCGCATCGCCTCGCTTGCCGCAGGTTTCCCGGTATCTGTTCCCGGCGTGACGATGAACCGCATGTGCGGGTCGAGTCAACAGGCGTTGAACTTCGGCGCCCAGGCGATCATGGCCGGCCAGCAGTCTCTCGTGATCGCAGGCGGCGTCGAGTCAATGTCGCGGGTGCCGTTGGGGTCGGACGCTCAGGGAGTCGGACTGTCTCGGGCTGTGACCGAGCGCTATGAGATTGTCAACCAGGGAATCGCCGCCGAGATGATCGCCGATCGTTGGTCGATTACTCGCGAGCAGATGGATGAGTTCAGCGCGGAGAGCCATCGGCGCGCCGCAAGCGCATGGGACGACGGAAAGCTCGCTGGCGAGACGTTCGCCGTCGTGGCCAATCCTGCAGATTACCTGCTCGGCCGCGACGGCGGTGACGCCGTTATCACAGTCGACGAGGGAATTCGGCGCACCACCACAGTCGAGATCCTCGGTCAGCTCAACCCCGCATACAAAGAGGACGGCATGGTGCACGCGGGCAACTCCAGCCAAATCACAGACGGAGCTGCTGCCGTTCTTCTCGGTGATGAGGCGACCGCCCACCGACTGGGTCTGGAACCTCAAGTGCGGATTGTCGCCACTTGCGTCGTTGGCGTCGACCCGGTGATGATGCTCCACGGTGTCATCGACGCCACCAAGCAATTGCTGGACCGAGCGGGGTTGGACGCGTCCGAGATCGACCTGTTCGAAGTTAACGAGGCGTTTGCCAGCGTGGTTCTGGCATGGCAACGCGAACTAAACGTGCCGTTCGAGAAGATCAATGTCAATGGCGGTGCCATCGCGCTGGGTCATCCGACTGGCTGCTCCGGGGCGCGACTTATGACCACTCTCGTACACGAAATGAAGCGTCGAGGCGCGCGATACGGCGTGCAGGCGATGTGCATTGGCTTCGGGATGGCAACGGCCACTCTTGTGGAGGCAGTATGAGTTCGCTGCCCACTCTGACCCCCCAGGCACTCGGGGACTGGACCGCTCATCCCTTTTGGTCATGGATAGGAATTACGGTTACCGACGTTACGGACGGCGGCGCCACGCTTTCGATTGACGTTCAACCTCATCATCGCGGCGGGGGTGGGACCTCCGCTGTCAACGGCGGTGTGATAAGTGCGCTTGTCGATGCCGCCGCGGGAGCAGCAGCCGCAACCAGAAACTGGCCACCTCACCAAGTGACCATCGAGCTCGGGGTGACCTACCTGGAACCCACGGTGGGCGACCGCATCGAGGCTACGGCACGCGTCATCTCCGGTGGGCGACAGATCATCTTCGTCGAGGTCGAGGTGCGTGGCGAAGATGGTCGCATCGCGGCACTGGGACGCGCCTCGATGCGACTATTCTCGCGGCCGCTAATCGATCCCGAACATCGAGCCATCGCTGCACTAGAAAAGGAAACATGATGGACAATGAAATCGGAACCGCGATCGCCGTCTCCACGACGGACGCGATTTACATTCGAGGGAAAGATCTCGTCCGGGACCTGATGGGCAAAGTCGATTTCACGAGCATGATCTTCTTCCATTTGCGTGGACGGTTCCCCACAAACGGGGAACGAGCCGTGCTCGACGCCAGCCTGGTCGCAGTGATGGAACACGGTTTGACGCCGAGTTCGATCACCGCAAGGCTTATCTACTCGAGCTCACCCGACGCCATGCAAGCTGCTGTCGCGGCTGGCCTGCTCGGCGCTGGCAGCGCCTTCCTCGGTGTCATGGAGGACTTCGCTCATATTCTCCAGGATGGCGCTACCGCTATCCGAGCGGGGGAGACGACGGCCGGGGACTTCGCTCGAACCACCCTCGAGGGCTATCTGAAGGAGGGAAAGTCGGTCCCGGGGTTCGGCCACCACATTCACAGACCGGATGATCCTCGCACCCCCAAGCTGCTTGAAATCGCCGCGGGGTCCGGGGTGAGCGGCGTTCATGCCGATCTGCTCGCGGTCTTCAGCGCAACCATGGACGAGCTGAAGGGCCGTCATGTAACGGTCAACGCGACTGGCGCTGTCGCCGCGGTGCTCTCAGACATCGGATTCTCGTGGAAGATCGTCCGCGGCTTCGCGCTGATCGGTCGCAGTGCGGGTTTGGTCGGCCATATCGCCGAAGAGCAGGAGCGCCCACTCGGGCGGGCGTTGTGGGCAATGGCGGAAGAGAACGTTCCATATTTGGGAGAGCGGCCAGGCGATGACTGAGACGGTGCGTTACGAACGCGATTCCGACGGAATCGGATGGCTCACGATCGACCGTCCGAACGCGGCAAATTCGCTCAATGAAGCTGCCCGCGGTGAGCTGTGGACTTGCTTCGAGGCATTCCGCGATGACGCAGATGCCGGAGTGCTTGTGATTACGGGCACGGGCGAGAAGGCCTTCTGCGCCGGAGGCGATCTGAAAGAGATGGCGTCTTCGGTTCTCCGGGTTCCGCCCGCCGATTCCTGCCGCAACTCAATCGTAACTTCTCACTCGATAAACCTGTCATCGCGGCCGTCAACGGGGTCGCGCTCGGTGGGGGGTTCCTCCTGGCCCAGATGGCAGATCTCTGTGTTGCTGCGGACCATGCAACCTTCGCGGTCTCCGAGGCCAAGTGGGGTCGTGGCGCCCCGTGGCTGCGCCATTGCCATGGATGATTCCCCCACGCGTCGCACTCGAAATCCTCCTCACCGGTGAGCCGATCTCGGCACAGCGCGGCTACGAACTCGGTTTCGTCAACACGGTTGTGCCGATGGCGGAACTGAAGTCAACGGTAGCGGAGCTTGCGCGTCGAATCATGCGCAATGCGCCCTTGTCGGTTAGAGCCTCGAAGGCAATGGTCTACGCTTCGAACGCTGCAGCGGCCGAGGGTGCGTTCGCGGCCGCGGAGCAGCTTTTCGAGAAGGTCTACCTGAGCGACGATGCCCAAGAGGGTCCGCGGTCGTTCGGCGAGTCGCGTCCGCCCCGATGGACAGGCAGATGAATCGCGCAGTCCACCACCGATAACTGAATACAGTCCGTAATCGACTTCTGAAAGGAACAATGATGTACCAGGAAGCTCTAGGTCAAACGGTCAATAAGATGTATGACTACTCGTGCGCACAGTGGGGTGACCGGGAAGCGGTCGTCTATGGTGATGAACGGCTCACCTATACTCAGTTGCGTCGGCGGGTCGCAACCCTCGCGACAGGTTTGAGCAGTATCGGCGTGCGCAAGGGCGATCGGGTCTCCTTCCTTCTTGGCGTCACGCCCGACTGGGTGACACTGTTCTATGCTGCCCTGCGCATCGGCGCTGTTGCCGTACCCCTGAACCTCAGCTGGACGGGTCGTGAAATTGTGCAGGGACTCGCGCTCACCGAGTCCACCGTGCTGGTCGCCACGGATGACTTTCGCACGAATAACTACCTGGGAATGCTCACCGAACAGATCCCTGTGCTCGCCTCGCAAGCCAAGAACGCCCTCAAACTCGAGGAATTGCCGAACCTGCGTACCGTCATCTCGCTGAGCAAGTCGAATGCGAAGTACCCGTTCGCACACGACTTCCGCGAGGTAGAGGCCGCTGGAGTAGACTACGTACCCGCTGAGTTCGAGAAGATGAGTGCTGAGGTGAGGCCGGAGGACTTCTCGATCATCCTGCTCACGTCAGGCACGACCAGCTTCCCCAAGCCGGTGCTGCATAACCACCAGACACTGCTCGTCGGCGTGGCCGGTTACGCAGACGGAATCGAAGTGGTTCCCGACGACAAGATGCTGATCGTTGCGCCCAACTACCATGTTGCTGGCTACTTGACGATGCTCATGCCGCATTTGCGTGGCGGAGCGATTCATCTGCTCGAGTACTACCTGCCACACACTGCCCTTGAGGTCATCGAGAGCGAGCGGATTACTATGATGTTCGGCTTCGACGTGCATTTCCTGATGATGGCGCGTCATCCCAAGTTCCGGATGTATGACATCTCGAGCCTGTCTCGTACAATGATCGGCTCGGCTCCAGGGTCGTTCGACGAGATCAAGGCGATGGGAGTCACGCACCAAGGCAACATATACGGCTCTAGCGAATATGTAGCGTCACAAGGGTACTTCCCATACCGCGATCGCAAAGACGAGTACCGCATGCGGCTGTCTCATGGTCGTCCAATGCTCGGTACCGACTTCGTGGTCAAGGATCCGACGACCGGCAAGACATTGGCCCCCGACGAGCCCGGCGAACTCTGCTTCAAGGGACCCGCGCTCTTCAAGGGCTACTACAACATGCCCGAGGAGACTGCCGCTGCATTCGACGACGAGGGCTACTTCCACAGCGGCGACTACGGCTGGGTTGATGCGGAGGGCTACATCTACTACCGCGGTCGCTACAAGGAGACCATCAAATCCGGCGGTGAGAATGTCAGCGCGCAAGAGGTAGAGCTGTTCCTCGAGCTCGACACCCCGTGGATCCTGAAGGCCATGGTCGTCGCACTTCCCGACCCGAAGTGGGGCGAGGCAGTGACCGCGCTCGTTGAACTTCGTGCAGGGATGAACGTCACCGGCGATGAGATCCGCGACTTCTGCCGTGACAAGCTGGCAGGATACAAGATTCCTAAACAAGTGGTTTTCATCACGAACGATGACTGGGTAACAACGCCGACGGGAAAATACGATCGAGGAGCGATGACAGATTTCGCTCGACAGAAGCTCGAAGCGGTGAACAAATGAAGCACAGATGCTACGCAGTTCCCTCGATTCGTCGTGGTGCCTTCGGTGGAAAGGATGATGTCTAATGAAGATCATCGTGCTTGTGAAACAAGTTCCGGACACGTGGGGTGACCGCAAGCTCAGTCCGGCCACGGGCGTCCTTAACCGCGAAGCAAGCGAACCGGTCATCGATGAGATCGACGAGCGCGCCCTCGAGGTCGCGCTCAGTTATAAGGACTCGAACGACGCGGAAGTAGTGGCAGTTGCGATGGGGCCGGCATCCGCGACAGCCGTTCTCCGCAAAGCACTTTCCATGGGGGCTGACTCAGCCCTTCATCTACTGGATGACGAACTCTCGGGATCCGATGTTGGCTGGACCGCCACAGCGCTTGCGGCCGTGCTTACAAAATCTGGTTTCGATCTGGTGATTGCTGGCAGCGAATCGACCGATGGGCGCGGCGGCGTGATCCCCGCAATGGTCGCCGAGCACCTCCGAGTACCCCACCTCACGTTTCTACAGTCGGCCGAGATCATGCCCGATTCAGTCGCGGGGCAGCGAGCAACAGAGAACGGGACAATCTCGGTTCACGCGCTGCTCCCGGCTGTCATCTCAGTGACAGAACGTTCCGCCGAACCGCGCTTTCCGAATTTCAAGGGCATCATGCGCGCCAAGAAGAAGCCACTCGATGTCCTATCGCTTGCTGACGTCGGCATCGACTCGACCGTCGCCTTCGCAGGACTTGGCCATTCCGTGGTGCTAGCCATCAGCGAGCGACCAGCGCGGACCGCAGGCAGGAAGATCGTCGACGCGGGCAACGCAGGCAACGACCTCGCAGAGTTCCTTGCCACTCGCCACCTGATCTAGAGGAGAAAGCTCATATGTCTAATATTCTGGCGTTGATTGAAGTCACGGTCGCAGGTGAAATCCGCAATACCGCACCTATGCTTCTCGCGGCAGCCGCAAAGCTCGGTACCCCGGTCGCAGTCGTCGCCACAGCGCCCGGAGCTGGTACAGCGCTCGTCCCTCAACTCGGTTCCCTCGGCGCGCAGCAGATCTACATCGCTGAGACCGACCAGGTTGAATCACTCCTGTCGTCACCGCAGATTGAGGCACTCGTCGCCGCGGCAGGGAACCTCGATTCTACTGGGATTCTTCTCGCGAACTCCGTCGAGGGGCGAGATGTCGCCGGCCGCTTGGCCGTGCGCCTTAAGGCTGGCCTCATCCTTGATGCCGTCGATATTCGGAACCAGGGCGGAAAGATTGTCGCGAATCATTCCGTGTTCGGCGGAGCTTACTCCGTCGAATCAACTGTAGAAGACGGCCCAACGGTAGTCACCTTGAGGCAAGGTGCAATCGACGACCCCTTGGCTGCCGCAACACCCACCATCACGGTCGTCTCCATCTCCGTCGAGACCGAAACCTCGGGGCGGATCGATGTGGTGCACGATGCTGCCGTCGCATCGAACCGTCCGGACCTGCGTGGGGCGGTCAAGGTGGTGTCCGGTGGCCGCGGGCTCGGCTCGAAGGAGAATTTCATTCTCGTTGAGCAGCTCGCGGACGCGCTGGGTGCTGCGGTCGGTTCATCTCGCGCGGCAGTCGACGCGGGATACGTCGAACAGACTTCGCAGGTCGGCCAGACGGGGACGACTGTGTCGCCGCAGTTGTATATCGCGTTGGGGATCTCTGGCGCCATCCAGCACCGTGCCGGCATGCAGACGGCAAAAACGATCGTGGCCATTAATAAGGACGGCGATGCACCGATTTTCGACATCGCCGACTTCGGGATTGTCGGCGACGTGTTCACCGTCGTTCCGCAATTGATCGATGCCATCGCCAAGCGGAGCGAGTGATGGCCGAACCGGTTCCGAGAATGGCCGATTTTCGGAAGAGCCGATGGTTTGCGCTCGTGTGGGCGGTTCCGGCAGCGATTGTCCTGGTGTCAGTCGCGGTGCTGGGCGCCCAGTGGCTGCGCAGCCTGCCGGCGATGCAATCGTTCATCACCCAGTTTCCCGGCCAGTCGAGTCTGCCCGCAGGCACCCCGGTCGGCTTCCCCGCGTGGCTTGCCTGGCAGCACGGTCTGAACGCATTCATCATGCTTTTCATCATCCGGTCGGGCTGGCAGGTGAGAACCCTCACGCGTCCCGACGCGTACTGGACCCGCAACAACAAGGGCATGATCCGCACCAAGGGATCCCCGGTTCGGATCAGCCTCAACCTCTGGCTGCACCTCAGCCTCGACACCCTATGGATCATCAATGGCGTCGTGTTCTATGCGCTGCTCTTCGTCACGGGACAGTGGGGCAGGCTCGTCCCAGTGCACTGGGACATCTTCCCGAACGCGATCTCCGCCGGAATCCAATACGCCTCGCTCAACTGGCCGGTCGAGAACGGCTGGAGCAACTACAACGCCTTGCAGGTTCTCAGCTACTTCCTGGTTGTCTTTATCGCGGCGCCGCTCGCGCTCATCACCGGACTCAGGATGTCGCCCGGGCTCGCCGCGCACTTCAATCCCCTCCACCGGGCGTTTCCCCTATCCGCCGCGCGCAAGATCCACTTCGCCACCATGGTCTTCTTCGTCGCCTTTATCGTCGTCCACGTCACCCTCGTTTTCGCAACCGGGGCACTCAACAACCTCAACCACATGTATGCGGTCAACAACGGCCAAAGCTGGCTCGGCTTTGCAATCTTTAGCGCCTCACTTGTCCTGATGATCGTCGCATGGATCGCAGCGAGACCGTTCGTACTGCGATCGATTGCGGGCTCTTCCTACTTGAGGTGGGTCTGAGGGGGCTGGGCGCGGTGGCGGGGTGAGCGGGGTCGAGGCCTCCAGGATGGGTAGCGACCAAGCAACCCTTCACCGGAAGGCCTCGACGTGTCCGAGCCTACGGCCTGCACTGATGCGTGCTGTCCCGACTCCACTTACTGTTCTCGATGTGACCTCCTCGTCGGCCTGGACGGTCTGCGGGTGATCGACGTCGTCCGCACGGCTGACGCACTCACCGTCACGGTTGAGTCTGCGCCGGGTGCGGTGGGCTGCCCGCGTTGCGGGGTCATCGCGGCCTCTCGCGGTCGGCGTGCGGTGACGTTGATTGATGCGCCCAGCTTCGACGGTCCCGTGCGCACGATCTGGCGCAAACGCACCTGGCGGTGTGTGGAACCGACCTGCCCGATCGGGTCATTCACCGAGCAGAACGAGGACGTCGCGAAACGACGGGGGACTGCTCACACGTCGAGCGTGCTGGTGGGCGGTCGGGCAGATTCGCCGCGAGCACGCATCCGTGGTGGGTGTGTGCCGTCAGCTCGGCACGACGTGGAACACCGTCTGGTCAGCGATCAAGCCGCTGCTCGTGGAGATGGACAAGGACCCAGCCCGCTTCGATGGCGTGACGACGCTCGGCGTTGACGAACACATCTGGCACCACGTCTCCACGAAACCGGTCAGCGACGGTGGACGCGGGCCGAAGGAACTGACCGGGATGGTCGATCTCACCCGAGACGCCAACGGACGGGTGCGCGCGAGGCTGCTGGACCTGGTGCCCGGCCGGTCCGGCCCCGCCTACGCGGACTGGCTGAAGCAACGGGATCAAGCGTTTCGTGACGGCGTGCAGATCGCGACGCTGGACCCGTTCCAGGGATACAAGAACGCCATCGATGACCAACTCGAAGACGCCACCGCCGTCCTCGACGCCTTCCACGTCGTGGGGCTCGGCACCCAGGCCGTCGACGAGGTCAGACGCCGGGTCCAGCAAGACACTCTCGGGCACCGGGGCCGGCGCGGCGACCCGCTCTACGGGATCCGGAACATCCTGCGTTGCGGGCGCGAGCGTCTCACCGCGAAGCAGAACTACCGGCTGCACGTCGCCTTCACCGCCCGCGATGAGCACGTCGAGGTCGAAGTCGCCTGGCAATGCGCCAGCCAGCTCCGCGACGCCTACCACGTCAAGGACCTCGCCGAGGGGCGCGAGATCGCCGAACGCGTGCTCGCGTCATTCCCCACCTGCCCGATCCCTGAGATCCGCCGGCTCGGGAAGACCCTGAACCGGTGGAAGGCCGCGTTCTTGTCGTACTGGAGCACAGGTCGATCCAACAACGGCGGCACCGAGGCCGTGAACGGACTCATCGAGCTACACCGCCGCGTCGCCCGCGGCTTCCGCAACCGCGACAACTACCGGCTACGCATGCTCCTCATCGGCGGCGCACTGACCAGCCCCCACCTCAAGTAGGAAGAGCCGGATATGGACGGCGTCAAGCACGTTCTGGGCATCTGGATCCAAGCCACCGAAGGGGCGAAGTTCTGGGCAGGAGTCTGCGCGCAGCTCGCCAATCGTGGCGTCCAGGATGTCCTGATCGTCTGCTGCGACGGGCTCACCGGGTTCCCCGAAGCGATCGAGGCGACATGGCCGCAATCGACGGTTCAGACCTGCGTGGTCCACCTGATCCGCTCCGCGATGCGGTTCGTGTCCTACAAATCCCGCAAGGCCGTCGCAGCTGCGCTGAAGCCGATCTACCAGGCAGCTGACGCGGACGCGGCCCTGGCCGCGCTGGCCGAGTTCGCCGCCTCCGACCTCGGCATCGCGAACCCAAACACGGTGCGCGTGTTCGAGGATGCCTGGGAGAGGTTCATCCCGTTCCTCGCGTTCCCGCCGATGCTGCGAAGGGTGATCTACACCACCAACAGCATCGAGTCATTGAACTATCAGCTGCGCAAGATCATCAAGAACCGGGGCCACTTCCCCTCCGATGACGCGGTCGTGAAGCTACTCTGGCTCGCGATCTGCAACATCGAGGACAAGCGCGCCCGAGAGCGACTCAAAGAGCGCGGACGGCCCCGAGGAGCCAAACGCAACGCGGAGGGACGACTCGTGGAGGGACAGATCACCACGAACTGGAAGCAAGCCCTCGCGCAACTCGCCCTCGCCTACCCCGACCGAATCCAGCCCTACCTCTAAAAACCGAGCGTCGCCCGCTTACACAAACAACTTGACAAGCTCCGCCGCGAGCATCGCCACCCCCGCGCTGGACATGGACCTCGGCCTACCCTCCGGGGCCAGCTACGGCCCCGACACCTCGCAGCGGCAAAGCTTCGAAGTCGTCGGCGACGCCTTCGGAGACGGCTACAACGGCCCACTGGTCGTTGTCGCCACCTCACCCGACGACGACGCCATCCCCGCCACAGACCTGGCCGACATCTACACCGATCTCACCGACATCGACGGCGTCAACGCCGTCTCCCTCGGCGGCCTCAACGAGGACGGCACCACCGCCGTGTTCTCCGTCGTGCCCGAGACCGGACCCACCTCCGAAGAGACCGGAAAGCTGGTCACCACCATCCGCGACG
>NZ_JHET01000002.1 GCF_000685355.1 Microbacterium sp. CH12i
TACCCGCGGGCGCCACGGCTCGCCCCCGGGCGAGCGCGGCAGGCCACGGCGCAGCGCTGAACCACTGACGGATTCGACAGCCGGTGCGATTGCGCTCTCTGAGCGTGCCGAAGGGCGCGCCTCTTTCGTGGCTGCTGTGGGTGTGCTCGCGGACTGCGTCGCCGCAGCGAGCACGGGTGCTGATGGCGCCTCGACTGGTTCAGACGCCGCAACGGCCGCAGCAGCACCTGCGGGCGGCCACGGTTCACCACCCGGCGTACGCGGCAGACCGCGGCGCAGAGCAGCAGTCCGCGACTGCGTTGTCGCCGCCGGCACAGCCTGCTGTTCGGCGGCCGGAGCGGGAGCACCAGCTACAGCCGAAGCGGGCTCCGCATTCGGAGCGGCCTCGACGATCGGCGGAGCCTCGGCGACGGCATCTGACGCCGCGGCGTCCGCTACCTCGACTTCACTCGCCGGAGGCCAGGCATCGCCACCGGCGACCCGGGGCAACCCTCGCCGCAGCTTCTGCGCAGCCATCGGCGCTACTTCTTCCGCGCTTCGAGCGCCTCGATCACCTGCGGCACGATGGTGAACACGTCACCGACGATGCCGAAGTCTGCGACGTCGAAGATCGGCGCTTCGCCGTCTTTGTTGATCGCGACGATGTTCTTCGCGGTCTGCATGCCGGCGCGGTGCTGGATGGCACCGGATATTCCGAGTGCGACATACAACTGCGGCGACACCGAGACCCCGGTCTGGCCGACCTGATGCGCGTAAGGAATGTAGCCCGCGTCGACCGCAGCACGTGATGCGCCGACTGCCGCACCGAGAGCATCGGCGAGCTGCTCGACGAGCACGAACTTCTCTTTCGAGCCGAGTCCGCGACCTCCCGAGACGACCTTCGGGGCGCCTCGCAGATCCGGACGAGACGACTCGACCTCGACGACCTCGGTCGCACCGGCCGTTGCCGCGGCTGCGCCGGATGCGGTGACCTGGAGCGCCTCGATGGTGGGCGAGGCGACAGCTTCTGCGCGAGCATCCACCGCACCCTGACGGAGGGTGATGACCGGCGCACCATAGGTCGCGGCGGAGTCGACGAGATACGCGCCACCGTATACCGAGTGGTGCGCGACGATACCTTCATCATCGCGAGAGACTCCTACGGCATCGACCGAGAGAGCAAGCTTCTCGCGCACAGCGAGGCGCCCGGCGACGTCGCGCCCAGCGATCGAGTTAGACACCAGTACTGCGTCGGGCTGCACCCGTTGGAACGCGGCCTGCAGTGCATCCACGACCGGAACGGTGAGAGCGCCAGCGTCAGCCTCTGCGGTCAGCACGACCGATGCGCCAGCCGCTGCCGCGGCATCCACTGCGCGTTGTACATCAGCACCGGGGGAACCGCCGGGCACCAGCGCGACCGGCGATCCGATCAACGATGCGGCACCGATCAGAGCAGCAGTGCTGCTGGCTGCCGCACCGGTGGGGGTCACGTCCACGAGGACGAGAATCGACTTGTCGGGGTAGCTCATCGTCACACCAGCCTGTTCTGCACGAGGTACTCGACCAGCTTCGCGCCGGCGTCACCCTCATCGGTGATCTTCACGCCTGCCGCACGCGGAGGCTTCTCGGAGACAGTGGTCATGATCGTGCGCGGTGCCGCAGCGGGGTCAGCCGAGACGCCGAGATCATCGAGCGTAAGGATCTCCAGGGGCTTCTTCTTCGCAGCCATGATGCCCTTGAAGTTCGGGAACCGCGCGTCGGGAAGCGCCTCGGTAATCGAGATCACGGCCGGGAATTTCACCGACACCGACTGGGATCCGTCGTCGGCTGCGCGCGTGCCAGAGACACCGTCTGCGGTGATCTCGACGGCGTTGAGGGCGGTGGCCTGTGCGTAGCCGAGGTGCTCGGCGAGCATCGCGGGAATCACGCCGCCGGAGCCGTCGGTCGAGAGGTTGCCGGTAATGACCAGGTCAGGCTCTGCACGGCGGATCGCCGCGGCCAGCACCTCAGCGGTCAGCCCCAGGTCAGCGCCCGCCAGCTGCTCGTCGACGATGTGCACAGCGGATGCCGCGCCGATCGCGAGTGCACGGCGAATGGATGCCGTGGAAGATTCGGGGGCCATGGCAAGCGCCACGACCTCGGTGCCTTCGGCCTTGCCTGCGTACGCAAGCGCGACCTCGAGCGCACGCTCGGTGATCTCATCCAGGACCACGTCGCCGGCCGCACGATCGGCCAAGCCGGTCTCTAGATTCAGTTTTCGATCGCCGTACGTGTCTGGTACCTCTTTGACCAGGACAAAAATCTTCATCGACTGCTCCTCACGACAGGGCCGAGTCTATCCGTAAGCGGGTGAATGTAGCCAAACTGAAGCTTTGCGGGCTCAGGTCTCACGCATGAGACGTTGAATGTATACACAGTGCACGTTCCTCGAGGATGCCCACCCACCCAGTAGCGTAGAACCGTGGCCCAATCCCGTCCGCTTCCGATAGACCCGCTCGCCGAGGCGAAGCGCCAGTGGCTGGCGCACGGGTGGACGGATGCTGCCGACGGCATGACTGCGGTGATTTCCGTCATGCGCGCTCAGCAGCTGCTGCTCGCACGAGTGGATACATCGCTGAAACCTTTCGGGCTCTCGTTCGCACGCTTCGAAGTGCTGCGGCTGCTGGCGTTCAGCCGCTCGGGAAGCTTGCCGCTGTCGAGTGTGGTTGCGCGCCTCCAGGTGCACGCGACCACGGTTACGAGTACGGCGGAGCGACTGATGCGCGACGGGCTCATCACGCGTGAGCCGCATCCGCACGACGGGCGCGCGGCGATGTTGGCCTTGACCGAGGCCGGGCGCGAACTCGTCGAACGGGCGACCACTGCGATCAACGCGGAGGTGTTTGCTGCTCCCGGCGTCACCCAGACAGATGCCGCTGACCTGGTCGCGATCGTTGCCCGCCTCCGCAAGGATGCCGGCGATTTCACCGAACCACGTCCGCAGCCAGATCCACTCTGATGGCCGAGTTCGTGCTCGAGCGCGTTATCCGCGCAACGCCAGCAGCGGTGTGCGCGGCATCCCTTGATCCTGCCCTCCACGTCGAATCCATGGCGCGCTACGGCGAGACAATGGTCGCGGGTCCCGCCGGAGGCGCGTTCACCGAAGGCTCGACGGCGACCTGGCGTGCGCGGCACTTCGGTGTGCCGTTCCATCTCAGCTCGGTCGTCTTCGACATCGATCCACCGCACCGGTTCTGCGACCGGCAGATCAAGGGACCGTTCGGTGATTTCCATCATGAGCACGAGTTTTTGGAGCATCCTGACGGCACGTTGATGCGCGACACGGTGACCTTCCGTTCGCCATTCGGCCCCATCGGCACGCTTGTCGACAAGCTGTTCATGCGCAAGTACATGCGCCGGATCATCTCCGAGCGCAATGAAACCCTCGCGGGACTACTTGAAGCCTGACCGTCGCGGCTGATCCAGCGCTGGACATCATTTCCTGCATGAGACATCACGCGTGCCGTGGCGTCTCACGCAGAAAGTTGCGCCTCACGCAGAAATTGGTGTCTCAGCGGTTGGTGAAGTCGGGCGCGCGCTTTTCGAGGAACGCGGCCATGCCCTCTTTCTGGTCCGCCGTATCGAACAGTGCGGAGAACGCCTGCTTCTCGTGCGCGAGGCCCTCGGCAAGCGTCGTTTCCATCGCCGCATCCAGCGCGGCCTTCGCGGCGTACACGCTTGGCAAAGACTTCAAGGCAATCATCTCGGCGAGCTTGGTCGCCTCTGCCAGCAGATCGGATGCCGCGACCACTCGCGATACGAGCCCCGCGCGCTCTGCTTCTTCAGCACCCATCATCCGACCGGAAAGGATGAGCTCGGCAGCCTTGTAATATCCGACGGCCCGGATGAGTCGTTGGGTCCCGCCCATCCCGGGGATCACGCCAAGGTTGATCTCAGGCTGGCCGAACCTCGCGGTGTCAGCGGCGAG
Source organism: Microbacterium sp. CH12i (assembly GCF_000685355.1). GTDB lineage: Bacteria > Actinomycetota > Actinomycetes > Actinomycetales > Microbacteriaceae > Microbacterium. Next base: position 3,947 of record NZ_JHET01000002.1, read on the forward strand.
GATGATGTCGCACATCATCGCGAGCTCGCATCCGCCGCCGAGAGCAAAACCTGAGACCGCGGCGATCACCGGAGTACGCACAGCGGCAAAGTCATCCCATGCCCCGAAGTGGTCGGTCTGGCGCATGTCAGCGGTCGACATCGACTGCATCTCTTTGATGTCGGCGCCCGCAGCGAAGGCCTTCTCAGAACCCGTGACAACAATGGCGCCGACACCGTCATCGGCATCGAAAGCGACGGCGGCGGCCGTGACTTCTCCTGCCATCTGAGAGTTCAGCGCGTTCAGTGCCTGCGGACGGTTCAGCGTGATCCATCCCACGCGGCCCCGCTGCTCGACCAGGATCGTCTCGTACTCGGTCATGTGTTCCCCTCCGCGGCGAGTTGCCGCTAACGTCGGATAGCCGGAAGAATGTCGGTCGCCGAGAAGTCCTCTCCGACGAACAACAGCCTTTCCCCTGTGATGACGGCAAGCGCATATGCGAAGCAGTCGCCAAAGTTCAGTTTCGCCGGGTGTCCGGAGCCCCGACCATAACGACGGTAAGCCTCACGGGCGATCTGCGCCTGCGTTGCCGTGACCGGCTCAAGCGCGATGCCGGCGGTAGTGAGCAAGTCTTCGAAGTCGCGCTGCGTGCTCACGGATCGGTTGTCCACGACGATCGAGGCTTCCAGCCAATTCGCGACCGACATACGGCAGTTCTCCTGTATCAAGAGCTCTGCGCACGCCGTCGCATCTGCCTCACCTTGAATGACCGCCAGCATCGCTGAGCTATCGACGATCATCGTGGCAGCCCGGTGGCTTCATCGTAGAGATCCTCGACGCGGGTGACACCTGCCGCCGCTGTACTTTCCTCCCGACGGTAGCGCTCACCCATCGCAAGGAGCCGGTGCATGCGACCAGCCCGGGCATTGTCGTCAGGATCTTCGCCGTGCTGTTGCAGAAGAAGACGGAGTGCCGCTTCTATTGCGCTCGTCTGAGTCGTGCCCGTGACACGGGCCGCCTCACGCGCCAACTCGTGCACACGTTCGTTCTTGATGTTCAGACTCATGGTGTAATGCTACCTAGGACCAAAGGTAGATGTCTACCTTTGCTGAATTCACACCTTTCCGGCGCGAATGTCGGTGATGATCCCGGAGAAGTCACGCGCCGCACCCTCACCGGCGGCGAAGGCCGCGTAGATCTGCTGCGCGAGGCGCCCCATCTGCGCATCCGCCAAGGTCTGGCATCACCCACGACGATCTGCGACACAGCGAGGATCATGTTGTTGCACACCTCGCTGCCTGGCCGAGCCCCGGCCCGCCGCAGTGCACGATGCGCTTTCCCATGGCTTCAAGCAACGGCAGCGCGGCGGCGAAATCCTCGTCGGATGCTCCGACCATGAAGGCGAGCGTCGCATTCTCGGCGTCGCCAGCGACGTCATCTCGTTCTGTACGAGATCGAGGAAGCGCAGCAGAACCCGCGCATGCTTCTGCGGGTTGGTCGCCGCCCACGCAGGCTGAGTTGCTTCGGCGTTCGCTATGACCTCGCGAACCTCGTCTGCTGAGGCGAGCGGCACGCGTGCCTGCACCGCGCCGAGCTCGGATCATACACGTCGCTGAAGCGGCCAGCATCCGGAGTGCGGAGCGATCCGCCTACAAAATGGGGGATAGTACGAGTCATTGTGCGAAGTCTCTTCACGCCTACATTGGCACGATGCCTACACTACTCGGCCTTCCCGCTATTTACTAGGACACCCTTGCATCTCTCTGGCCCCGCCCATCCCCCACTTTCGAATCGCGCAAGTTGCTGCATCCGGGGGAAATGGAACAACTTGCGCGATTCGAAAGCAGGCAGGTCTACAGGTAGTCGTCCGGGTGCAGCTGGCGAACGCCACGGGCGTGGACGATGAACTGCGCGCGCAGCGGCACGTCGAGGAGCTCTGCGGCCTCGGCCATCGCACGTGCCCAAACCCGATCATCGTCGCCGACCGCATCTGTTCCGACGCGTTCCCAGGCAAGCACGACGCTCGCGTTGTCGGTCATCTGGCGCAGCATGCCAGCGCGGTGCATGAGCACATGAGCCTCGGTCACCGTGCCGAGATCGTCGACGTCAACAACGGCATACGGATCATCGGGGTAATCATCCATCGGCATGAGCGGATCGCCGAGACATCCCCGCCCGTCCATGAACATCAGCCACATCTGTCGCTTCTCGCGCGCTGCAGCACAAGCTGCAGCAGATCACGCAAGTCATCGTCGTGGTCAAGGACTCTGTCTTTGAGAGGACTGCTCGTATTCGTCATGCCACGATGATGGCCCGCCTAGAACAGGACGCCCCCCGAGATTCCGGGGGCTGTGGACAAGTCCGAGCGAGTACGCGAATGTGCAGAACGAGTGAGCGGCGCCTGTTCGGTGGCCGTTTACCACCCGTCCACATTCGTCGCTTACAACTGCTTGTGCGTGGAACACCTCAGACCGGATCGGGTATTCAGAGCTTTCCACGCAATGGTGAGCATAGCTCCCAAGACCCCCGCCGAATCGGGTCGGCGGGGGTCTTCTCATGGGAGCGAGAGGTGATCAGTCCCAGGAGACTGTCGGGGTCTCCTTGGCGAAATCAACCGACGGCGAGTTCATGTACCCGCCGAACCAGACCTCGAATTCAGCGGTCGCGCCGTCCTTCGTACCCTGCAGCGTCATGTCGACATCGACCGAGTCGTACGTCGTGACGAGCGTGGGCGAGCTGTAATCAAGGTCAGCCGCCATCTCGTCAAGAGTCTTCTGACCGTCCGCGGAGATCGTCCTGGTGACGCTGCCATCGACCGGCGTATACCCCTGCAGATCAATGGTGTCGATGTCCATGCCGCAGGGTGTGGTGAGCGACTTCATCGCGACGCACTCCTCGATTGCCGCGCGCACCAGCGTGCGGAACGTTGCAGCGCCATCATCGGTGAGAACTGGCTGCAGCTCCCAGAATGCCTCAGTGTCGGCATCCGTTGCGACCGTGAACGTGTCGGTTTCGCCATCGATTGCGAACTCGTCATACGCCAGCGCCAGCTGGTAGGCGCCGGGGAACATCGACATAGAGGTGTCTGCGGGCTCGACGCCATTGATCGTGAGCCCGAGTCCCTCGAAGTTTGCCAGCGTCGCCGTGACCAGGCCGTCGGTGAGCTGCCAGGTGTCGTCGTAGTTGTAGACCGTGAAGCTGCGATCGACCGTTTCGCCGCCGATCGCGAAGGATGCCGAAACAACCGTCTCGCCGGGGCCATCCGAGCCCTCTGATTCCTCCACCACGATGTCGGTGATCGGCGCGAGCTTCAGAGAAGTCGCAAGTGCATCATCCGTGAGCAGGCTGTCATCTGCATACGACTCAACGTACGTCAGCGCCGTCTCTGCGTCGCCTTCGGAGATCGCCGTCAAGTACTCCTCTACGACACCGGATGCCGTCTGGGCAGGTCCGCGCAGCAGAGCGGGGACGATGATCACGCAGCGACCAGCAGCACCAGGGCAGCCGCGCCGCCGATGATGCCGAACAGCAGCCCCTTCGACATCGGCTTCTTCGGAGCCGGAGCCGGCGCCGGAACCGCGCCCGGGTATGCACCCGCAGGGTACCCGTCGGCCTGGTAGCCCCCTGTCGGATAAGGCTGCGTGCCGTTCGGTGGGACTACGCCTGCGGCGTTGGGGTCATAGGCGGGCGCAGCGGTCGGGTAAATCGGGGCTGCCGGGTACTCAGGCGCCGCGGGCGCCGCACCTGGGTACGCCGGGCCTGCCGGGTACGCGCTCGGCGCCTCGGGTGCCACGCCAGGCTCCTCAACAGGAGGACGACAGGCTCGGGTGCCGCACTCTCAGAAGAAATGCCCTCTGATGACAGCATCCCTCCGAAGTCGTGCTGCCCGGCATTCACGTCAGCGGCAGACGCCCCCGCTGCCGCATTTTCAGACTCGGGCACGATCGGCGGGATCGGCGGGGTGGACTGGGGATTCTCCGGTGTCTCATTGCTCACGGATCCCATCGTAGAACGGCGGCACCGCTCATTCCCGGCCAAACCACCCCGCTGCCCGGAACGTGATCAGATCGCTGTGAACCGCCAGGATGCCGAAGCGTCAGCGCCCGGTTCAAGAACGAGAAGATCGACCCCGGAGTTGAAGGCATCCGGCGGGCAGGTCATTGGCTCGACCGCGAGGCCGATCCGATGGGTTGCGGCATCCCCCGTGTCGGCGGTGTGCACCTGCACCCAGGGGCATCGTTCGTCCCAGCTCAGCGCGACGCCGTGGCCATCGACGCCCGTCAGACGCGCCTCGACAACGCCCTCGACTGACGCAAGTTCGGTGAAGGCGTTGTCGATGAAGACATCGCCGATCACGCGCGGCTCGCGGAAATCCCATTCGGGATGCTGCTCCATCGGTTCGACCGCGACCGGGCTCAGCCGGTCAGACGTGACCGTGAGAACCTCGGCGGCCGAAAGCGTGAGCGTCCATTCGTCGACGGGGCCGGTCCCTGAGCCTGTCGAAGGGCCACCCACCAGATACGGGTGAGGCCCGGTGCCCCAGGGCGCAGCATCCGCGCCGAGGTTACGGGCGATCACGGTCTGTGTGAGTCCGTCTTCAGCGAGTCGGTATTCGACTTCGACTTCGACGCGGAAGGGATAACCCGTCTGCGGTTCGATCGTCGCCGACAGCAACACCCGTTCTTCTTCGATGATGCGGTCGGAGAATTCCGTCCACACCAGCAGACCGTGCAGCGCGTGGCCACGCTCGGGTTCGGTGAGTGGCAACTGGTAGTCGACGTCACCGAAACGGTAACGGCCATCGACGATGCGGTTCGGCCATGGCGCAAGAGTGGCGCCTCGGTATGCCGGGCGCACTTCGTCAGCGTCGAACGGCACGACGAGGTCGCGGCCGTCGTGCTGCAGCATCCGAAGCGAAGCACCGACACTGGCGACGACTGCCTCGTAACCGTGCGCGGAAAGCGTCAGCTGACGCCCGGATCGAGGCGTCGTCATCACAGGCCCTGCGCGAGACGGTAGTAGGCCTGGTTCCAGCGCACCTGCTTCTGGAACTCGGGCAGCGTGGTGTCGTTGTCGATGACGAGGAGTTCGACCTCAGCCATCTCGGCGAAATCTCGGAACGCTTCGAGTCCCACAGCCGTCGACATCACCGTGTGGTGCGCGGCGCCGGCGGTCAGCCATGCGGCTGCGCTGGTGTTGAAGTCGGGCTGCGGCTTCCAGACCGCGCGACCGACGGGCAGCTTCGGCAGCGAAGCGCGTGGTTCGACATTCTCGACAACGTTCGCGGTGAGGCGGAAGCGATCGCGCATGTCGCTCATTGCCACCACGATGGCAGGACCGGGGTCAGCGGTGAAGACGAGGCGCACCGGGTCGTCCTTGCCGCCGATGCCGAGCGGGTGGATCTCCAGCGTCGGCTTCGCAGTAGTGAGCGAGGGGGCGACCTCAAGCATGTGTGCACCGAGGATGAGCTCGTCGCCCGGAGTCATGTCGTAGGTGTAGTCCTCCATGAGGCTTGCCCCGCCGGGGAGACCTGCGCCCATCACGTTGGCGATGCGCACGAGAACGGCGGTCTTCCAGTCGCCCTCGGCGCCGAAACCGTAGCCCTCAGCCATCAGCCTCTGCACGGCGAGGCCTGGCAGCTGCTTGAGCGATCCGAGATCCTCGAAGGACGTCGTGAAGGCGCCGAATCCGCCCTCTTCGAGGAAGGAGCGCAGACCGATCTCGATCGCGGCGCCGTCGCGGAGCGACTGGTGACGCTCGGCGCCCTTCGCAAGTTCCGGGACAACCTCGTACAGCTCTTCGTATTCGGCGACGAGCGCGTCGATCTCGGCATCCGTCGCCGCATCTACTGCTTCGGCGAGTTCGTTCACACCCCAGGTGTTTACCTGCACGCCGAAACGCAGTTCGGCCTCGGTCTTGTCGCCCTCGGTGACAGCGACGAAGCGCATGTTGTCGCCGAAACGGGCAAGCTTCAGGCTGCGGGATGCCGCGAGTCCTGCCGCTGCGCGCTGCCAGGTTCCGAGTTCCTGCTGCACGCGCGGGTCGCTGGCGTGACCGACGATGGTCTTGCGCGGAACACCGAGACGGGTCTGGATGTAGCCGAACTCACGGTCACCGTGGGCGGCCTGGTTGAGGTTCATGAAGTCGAAGTCGATGTCGGCCCACGGCAGTTCGACATTCGCCTGGGTGTGCAGGTGCGCGAGCGGCTTCTGCAGCGCATCGAGGCCTGCGATCCACATTTTCGCGGGGCTGAAGGTATGCATCCAAGCGACGAGTCCGATGACGCGGTCGGCGGCGTTGGCTTCCAGCGCCGTGCGCTTGATCGCGGCGGAATCCGTCAACACGGGCTTCCAGACGATCTTCACCGGAACATCGGTTGCGTCATCGAGAAGCCGCGCGATCTGTTGCGACTGCTCGGCAACCTGCGCGAGCGTCTCGGGTCCGTAGAGGTGCTGGCTGCCGGTGAGGAACCAGACTTCGTACTCGTCGAGAGTGGTGGAGAGCGGCGTGCGGGTCATAGTGGATTCCTTCGAGGGGTCAGAGAGCAGCGACGGCGGCGGCTTGGATGGCGAGGCCGGCGCGGTAGCGGTCAAGGTAAGTGGCGAAGCCGGCGACGTCTGCCGGATCGGGGTCGATGACGCTGAGGGATGCTTTGGCGAACACCTGCTCGTCGAGGTAGGCACCGAGGTCGGCGTCACCAGCGTGGGCGAGATACGAGGCGAGGACGGCGATGCCCCACGCTCCCCCTTCTGCGGCGAGTTCACCGACCGCGACGGGTGCACCTAGGGCGCCCGCGAGGAAGCGCTGGGCCACGCCGGCGGTGCGGAACATGCCACCGTGGGCGAACATCCGATCCAGTGCCACGCCTTCACCTTCGAGCACCTTCATGCCGAGCGCGAGAGTGCCGAAGACGCCGTAGAGCTGGGCGCGCATCGCATTTGCCAGAGTGAACGAGCTGTCCGGGGTGCGCACGAACAGTGGGCGTCCCTCAGTGAGACCGGCGATCGGTTCGCCAGCGAGGTGGTTGTAGGCCAGCAGTCCGCCGGCGTCCGCCTCACCCTCGAGCGCCTCACGGAACAGCACTTCGAAGACCGCATCGTCATCAAGCGGCTGGCCAGCGGCCGCCGAGAACCGGGTGAACATTCCCGCCCAGGCGGCGAGTTCGCTGGCGCCGTTGTTGCAGTGCACCATGGCGACCGGGTCGCCCGCAGGCGTCGTCACGAGGTCGAGTTCGTGGTGAGTGCTTTCGAGCGGATGCTCCAACACGACCATCGCGAAGATGCTCGTGCCCGCACTCACGTTGCCGGTGCGCGGAGAGACAGAGTTCGTCGCGACCATGCCCGTGCCCGCGTCGCCTTCGGGTGCGCAGAGCGGGATGCAGGGGCGCAGGGCGCCGGTCGGGTCCAACAGTGCCGCACCTTCAGCGGTCAGCTCCCCCGCCGCTGCTCCTGCCGCACGCACGGCAGGCAGCAGGTTCTTCACGGGTGCCGGAAGGCGGCTGCCCGCGAGAGCGTCATAGGCGTCCAGCATCCGCGCGTCGTAGTCGCACGTTGCAGAGTCGATCGGGAACATGCCGGACGCATCTCCGACGCCGAGCACCTTCTCGCCGGTGAGCTTCCAGTGCACGTAGCCGGCGAGGGTCGCGACGAAGTCGATCTGCGGCACGTGAGCCTCAGAATCAACAACGGCCTGGTGCAGGTGCGCGATCGACCATCGCAGCGGAATATTGACGCCGAGCAGGTCGGTGAGCTCGGATGCAGCAGCACCGGTGTTGGTGTTGCGCCAGGTGCGGAACGGCACGAGCAGGTCGCCGGCTGCGTCGAAGGCGAGGTAGCCGTGCATCATCGCGGAGACGCCGATGGCGCCGAAAGTGTCTGGCCGGATGCCGTGGCGCTTCTCCGCGTCGGCGATGAGATCGGCGTAGGCGGTTTGAAGCCCCTGCCACACCTCGTCCAACGCGTAGGTCCAGAGTCCGTCTTCGAGACGGTTCTCCCAGGCGAACGAGCCCGTTGCGAGCACCTCGGTCGCATCTGATCCGATCAAGCAAGCCTTGATGCGCGTCGAACCGAGTTCGATGCCCAGGCTCGTGCGGCCTTCGAGGATGTCTTCACGAGCGGTCATCGGCGGGCGTCCTCACTCTGGCCATATACGTTCTGGTACCGGTTGTAGAGGCTGTCGATTGCCTCCTGTGCGATCGGAATCAGGGGGCCCGCCTCGCGTGCGTAGTGCACCGTGCGGGCAACATCTTCGACCATGACTGCGGCCTTCACCGCATCTTTCGCATCCGTGCCGATCGTAAACGGACCGTGGTTCTTCATAAGGACGGCACGGGAGCGGTGCCCGGCAAGCGTGTCGACGATGCCGCGCCCGATCGAGTCGTCGCCGATGATCGCGAACGGGCCGACCGGGATCGGACCTCCGAACTCGTCGGCCATCGCCGTGATGACGCAGGGGATCTCTTCGCCACGCGCAGCCCAGGCGACAGCGAAGGTCGAGTGCGTGTGTACGACACCGCCGACCTCTGGCATGTTCCGGTAGACGTAAGCGTGCGCGGCGGTGTCGCTCGACGGAGCGCGCTCGCTGCCCGCACTGCCCGGTACGACGTTGCCGTCGAGATCGCAGAGAATCATGTTCTCTGGTGCGAGGTCGTCGTAGCTGACGCCCGACGGCTTGATGACAAACAGGTCAGCGCCCGGGACGCGGCCAGAGACGTTACCGCCCGTCCAGACCACCAGGTCGTTACGGACCAGTTCGCCGTGCAGACCGGCGACGTCGATGCGGACGGCTTCGATCTCGGGTGTGTTGGCAGGGGCTTCGTTGCTCACGGATACCTCGTCAGGATGTTGATGGCCACTGTGACCGGTCACAGTTAGTGTAAACGTGGTCGAAGCGACCGTCAAGGCGCCCGGTTGCAGCTTCCAGCGTTCACAACTCCTCCAAATCAGCAGCGACGGCCGCGGCCCCCCGCATCGTTGCGGGGCCCAACCGGCCTGGCAAGCCGAATGGTGCAAAATCTGGAGGAGTTGTGAACGCGTGGCGGCGGAGCCGTGATGCTTAGCGCGGCGGAGCGACGGAGTCGCGGGAGATGAGGACCGGAGCGATGGGCGCGAGAGCGGATGCCACGGCATCGTCCCGTTCGGTCAGCGCTGCGACTGTGCGACGGGCTAGCTCCTCGAAGTCCTGGCGCACAGTGGTGAGTTTGGGCCAGTAGTAGGCGGCATCCGGAATATCGTCGAAGCCCACGACGCTGATGTCGGCGGGCACCGAGATGCCCGCCTCGTGCAGGCCGCTGAGAAGGCCGAGCGCCATCTGGTCGTTCGCGGCGAATACTGCGGTGACGCCGGCCGCACGAATCTGGTCGACGGCGTCATATCCGGATCGCGCGGTCCAGTCCCCCTCGATCACGGGTCCTATCGGCAGCTCGCGTGCCGCAAGTTCTACGGTGAAGCCATTGACTCTGAACTCCGCTTCGAGCCAGTCTGCGGGGCCCGCAAGATGGGCGATCTTGCGGTGCCCAGCATCCGCCAATGTCGCCACAGCCAATCGCGCGCCCGCAATCTGGTCGACCGAGAGTCCTGCTCGGCCTCGCCCTGCCGAATGCAACGTGAGCACCGGGATCCCGATGCTCAGCGCATCCAACGTGCGCAGCGTGCGAGCATGCGGCGCGACCACCACGATGCCTTCAACACCCTGCGCGATGAGGTGATCGACCGCCGCCACGACCGCGTCGGCATCTCCCGATTCTGCGAAAGCAGCGCTCACCCAGTACCCGGCGTCGCGCGCAGAAGCTTCGATCGCGGCAATGCTGCGCGACGGGCCGTACTGCAGGGCGTCGGAGGCGAGCACGCCCAACGTGTGCGAACGGCGGGTACCCAGCGCGCGCGCCGCGTTGTTCACCCGGTAACCGAGATCGGCCATCGCCTGTCGCACGCGCGCATTCGTTTCAGCGGCGACATCGGGGTGTTCATTCAGCACCCGTGAGACCGTCTGCCTGGAGACCCCGGCGAGCGCGGCGACATCGCGCACGCCGACCGTCCGGGTCTCTCCAGAGGTGCTCGGCGACTCATTCATCGCCCCGAGTGTACGACGCGAGGTCGCTTGGTGTCGCCGGTGTGCCAGTCTGGAGACATGCGAATTGCTCTCACTGGATCCTCCGGCAAGCTCGGAACCGTCGTCGCACGCGAACTGCGGGCAAACGGATACGACGTGGTCGGCATGGACGTCACCGGCCAGCGAGGGCCAGGCTTCTTGCAGGTTGACCTCACCAACTATGGGGAGGTGGTCGATGCCTTCGGCGGCATCGGCGGGCTGGGCAACGAGCACGAGGGGTTCGATGCGATCGTCCATCTCGGCGCGATTCCCGCTCCCGGAATTCGCAGCGACGTGGCGACCTTCCACAACAACATGGCGGCGACCTTCAACGTCTTCTGGGCTGCTGTGCGCCTCGGCATCCAGCGCATTGTCTACGCTTCGAGCGAGACTGTGCTGGGGCTGCCGTTCGACGTCCCGCCACCCTATATTCCGGTTGACGAGGAGTATCCGGCTCGCCCCGAGTCGGTGTACTCGATGGTGAAGACGCTCGAAGAACGGATGGCCCAAGAGCTGGTGCGGTGGAACCCGGGCGTCTCGATCACCGCGCTTCGATTCTCGAACGTCATGAACCCCGAGGACTACGCGGAGTTCCCCTCCTTCGACGACGATGCGCTGGGGCGCAAGTGGAATCTCTGGGGTTACATCGACGCCCGTGACGGCGCACAGGCGGTGCAGCGCGCGCTGGAAAACGCAGCTCCCGGGTTCGATAATTTCGTCATCGCTGCCGCCGACACGGTGATGTCACGCCCGAACGCCGAGCTCATCGCCGAGGTGTTCCCTGATGTGCCCGTCACCCGAGAAGTCACAGCGAATGAGACGCTGCTCTCCATCGAGAAGGCGCGACGCATTCTCGGATTTGAGCCGAAGCACTCCTGGCGCGACCAGGCATAGCGCGAAGCGAGACGGTCAGCGCTGCCGCGTACTCGCTCTGACGACGAGCTCGGGGATCCGCATCGCGCTCATCACCGGCGATTCTTCATCTTTGAGCTGAGCAAGGACGGCCGACACTGCTTCTTGCCCGAGGGCAGTGAAGTCCTGTCTGACCGTCGTCAGTGGCGGCGAGAAGTGCTCGGAGTCTGGCACATCATCGAAGCCGACGACGCTGACATCTTCCGGCACTCGAAGCCCTGCGTCGTGGAGTGCGTGCAAGAAGCCCAGCGTCATCTGATCGTTGCCGACGAATACCGCCTCCGGGGTCCGCTCGGCCAGAAGTTGCTGCCCGATGCGGTACCCAGAGTCGGATGACCAGTCTCCGCGCAGCGGTTCGACAACCGGCATCCCTGCGTCGATCAGCGCGTCGCGCCATCCGCGCAAACGCTCCTCGGCATCCATAGATCCCGCCGGACCAGCAATGTGCAGGATGTCGCGGTGTCCGAGTTCTTGCAGATGACCGACCGCGCGGCGTGCACCTCCGTACTGATCAAGGCTCACACGAACGCTCCGCCCGCGCGCCTCCGACGCGATCGCGACTAGAGGAACGCCAAGCTCCCAGTCGTCGAAGGCATCGAGCACCCCGCGCTCAGCGGCGAGCAGCACGATGGCCTCAACGCTCTGGCGGATGAGCATCTCTGCCGCCGAGCGCAGCGTCGGTCCTTCAATATCGGTGGGGTGTGAGGCGATGACCGCATATCCCGCGATGCGCGCCGACCTGTTGAAGCTGAGAACAATGCTCGAAGGCCCGAAGTCGGGCAGCCCGGTGGCGACGAGTCCGATCGTCCTCGATCGCCTGGTGACAAGTGCGCGTGCAGCCTGCGACGGCACATAGTGGAGTTGACGTATCGCCTGCTCGACCCGCTCACGAGTCGCCGCCCGCACGTTCGGCAGGTTGTTGAGAACTCGCGACACGGTCTGGTGAGAGACCCCGGCCAGGCGGGCGACATCAAAAATCGTGGTCGACGCACGCGGCTGCTCGTCGTTCGAACTCACCTGCTCCGCCTGCTCCCGTCGGGCGCCCTACGACGCGTTCTTTTCCCTATTATCGCGGTCAGGATGCACCCTGACCGCGACAGGTCACGTCTTGCGTGCCGTGAGCACCCGTTGCAAACCGATGAAGGCGAGCAGCAGTGCGCCGATGAAGATCTTCGTCCACCACGAAGAGAGGGTGCCTTCGAAGGTGATGATCGTCTGGATGATGCCCAGCACCAGCACCCCGAGAACAGACCCGAGAACGAAGCCATAGCCACCAGTGAGCAACGTGCCGCCGATAACAACGGCAGCAATCGCATCCAACTCTGTGCCGATCGCGGTGAGCGGATATCCGGAAAGCGTGTAGAAAGAGAACAGGATGCCGGAGAGCCCAGAGCACAGCCCGCTGACGGCGTAGACGAGCACCTTCGTGCGGGCAACGGGCAGCCCCATCAATTCGGCGCTGTGCTCGCCTCCGCCGATCGCGTAGACCGTGCGTCCGAAACGCGTCTGGTGCAGCGTCCATACCGCGGCGGCAACGATCACCAGGGCGATCACAACGCTCCATGTGATCGACATCCCCCCACCGAGGGAGATCCGCGACACCGCAAGAGCGATGAACGCGGGATCCGAGATCGAGATGGAACTCTGACTGATGACGTAGCAGAGCCCACGGGCAAGGAACATCGCTGCCAGAGTCGCGATGAAGGGCTGCACTTTGAAGTAGTGCACCATCAGCCCCACCAGCAATCCCAGCACAGTGGTGGCCACGATGATGACCGGGATCACGATGACCGCGGGGACTCCCGACTGCAGCAGGCTTGCCACCATCATTGTCGACAGCGCTACGACCGCTCCCACTGACAGGTCGATGCCGCCGGTAAGGATGACAAACGTCATCCCGACCGCGAGGACGATGAGGTACGCGTTGTCCACCAGGAGGTTGAGGATCACCTGACCGGAGAAGAACCCCTGATAGCGGATTCCACCCGCAATGAACACCGCGACGAAAAGGATGGCGGTGACCAGGACCGGCCCGTACTTGGGGCTGGTGAATGTGGAACGCACACGTTGCGCGATCCGTCCGGTCGGTGTGGGCGCCGGCGCTTGATGAGAGTGCTCATACGGACACCGCCTCCTTGCCTGCTCGCAGCGCGAGCCTTCGTCGGAACGCCGAGAGTGCGTCATTCGTGGTCGGCGACTGCAGCAGGCAGACCAGCGTCACGACCACCGCTTTGAACACCATCGTGATGATCGGGGGGATGCCCACGGTGTAAACGGTCGTGACGAGCGTTTGGATGACAAGCGCTCCCACAACCGTTCCCACCAGCGAGTACCGGCCTCCGGCGAGCGAGGTCCCACCGATGACGACGGCAAGGATGGCGTCGAGCTCGATGAAGAGAGCAACGTTGTTCGCGTCGGCCGCCATCGTGTTGGCGGTGAGGATGAGTCCGCCGGCCGCAGCGCACAGCGCCGCGAAGATGTAGACCAGGAACAGCAGTCCCCGTGCGCGCACCCCCGCCTGGCGGGAGGCCTCGGGGTTGATACCGACCGCCTCGATCAGCATCCCGAGAGCGGTGCGTCTCGTGAATACCGCGGCGACGATGAACACCCCAGCCGCGATGTATACGGCAACGGGAATGCCCCAGATGAACCCACCGCCGAGCACCTTGAACGGTGCGCTGTTCACGGTGAGGATCTGACCTTCTGTGATGAGCATGGCCGCCCCGCGCCCGGCGGTCATCAGGATCAGTGTCGCGATGATCGGCTGGATGCCGACCACCGCGATCAGGAATCCGTTCCACGCGCCAAGCACGAGCGAGATCAAAATGGCGGTGATGATAGCGATGGCGACGGTGCCGGGGTTTGCCGGGTCGGGAGATCCGAGCAGGATGCTGCAGGCGACGGATCCGGCAATCGCCGCGACGGCTCCGACCGAGAGGTCGATGCCGCGGGTCGCAATGACGAGTGTCATGCCAATGGCCACGATCATCATCGGTGCGCCATTGCGCAGAATGTCGATCAGGCTGCCGTAGAGGTTGCCATCGCGGATGGTGATCGAGAAGAACCCCGGGAACGCGATGACGTTGATGAGGAACAGGATGGCGAGCATCACGACCGGCCAGAACAGGCGACTGGAGGCGATGCGGGCGAACAGGGCGCTCATGCGGTCTCTCCGAGTTCCTCGTCCGAGTCGCCTTCGGCGATCAGGGCGAGCAGGTTGTCGATGGTCAGGTCGTTGTTCTCGAGGTCTGCGACCTTGTGCCGGTCACGCATCACGACGATCCGGTGGCTGAGTCGCAGCACCTCTTCGAGTTCGGCACTGATGAATACGACGCTCATACCGTTTTCGGCGAGACTGATCACCAGCTTCTGGATCTCGGCCTTGGCGCCGATATCAATACCGCGGGTCGGCTCGTCCAGGATGAGCAGTCGCGGTGCGACAGCAAGCCATCGCCCCAAGAGCACCTTCTGCTGGTTGCCGCCGGAGAGGTTGCGGACGATAGCGTCGGGATTCGCGGGGCGGATATGCAGGGCATCGATGTAGCTCTGTGCGAGCTCGTCCTGTCGCTTACGCGGGATCGGTCGGAACCAGCCGCGATCCGCCTGCAGCGCGAGAATGATGTTGTCGCGCACAGTGAGTTCGTCGACGATGCCCTCAGCCCTCCGGTTCTCACTGGAGTACGCGATGCGTCGCGAGAGTGCTTGCCGTGGGGTGCGCAGCCGGAGCGTGTCACCAAGGACCTCAATCGTGCCGGTATCCGCCCGATCAATCCCGCCGAGGAGCCGGGCAACCTCGGTGCGACCTGAGCCGAGCAGACCGGCGAAGCCGACCACCTCACCCTCGCCGATGCTGATGTCGACCGCCGCCACCGAGCCCTTCCGCCCCAACCCGCGCGCTCGCACGAACGGAACGGATTCCTCAGTGCTCTGCTCGTTCTCACGCACCCGCTGCTCGAGGTCTTCAAGCGTGCCGATCTCTTTGCCGATCATCTTCTGCACGAGCTCGATGCGCAGCAGCTCGGGAGTGAGGTACTCGCCGACCAGGCGGCCGTTGCGCAGCACCGTGAGACGGTCCGCGATCTCGTACACCTGGTCGAGGAAGTGCGAGACGAAGAGGATGGCGACGCCGTCGTCGCGAAGACTGCGGATGATGCGGAAAAGCTCGGCGACCTCGTCGGCGTCGAGGCTCGATGTCGGCTCGTCGAGGATCAGCACCTTCGCATTGATGTGGATCGCACGTGCGATGGAGATCAGCTGCTGGATTGCCAGGGAGTGGCTGCCGAGCATCGACTCCGGGTCGACGTCGAGGCCAAGGGTGTCTAACACGACTCTGCTCTGAGCGCGCATAGCCCGACGGTCGATGGAACCCCATTTGCGAGGCTCGCGTCCCAGCATGATGTTCTCGGAGACGGAGAGGTTCGGGAGAAGGTTCACCTCTTGGTAGACCGTGCTGATCCCGGCATCCTGCGCCTGCGCAGTGCCGCGGAAGGACACCGGGGCGCCAGCGAACACGATGCTGCCAGAGTCGATCTGGTAGACACCGGTCAGCGCTTTGATCAACGTTGACTTGCCCGCACCGTTCTCCCCCATCAGCGAGTGCACCTCGCCGGGGAACATTCGAAACGACACCCCGTCGAGCGCCTTGATTCCGGGGAACGAGATCGACACATCGCGGATCTCGACGATCGGCTCTGGGTGCTCTGCGGGGGCGGCGGGCCTGCTCAGATCAGTCATCCTGCTTCTCCATCGAAGGGGTGAAACCGGGAGCGAACAGGTTCGTCCGCTCCCGGCAGGGTCGTGCTCAGTACTGGCGGTCGGGCAGCGCCTCGATCGCCTGCTCCTTGGTGAAGGTGGTCTCCTCGGTGACAATACGGGGTTCGACCGTTCCGCCGTCATTCAGGGTCTTGACGATGTCGACCAGCTGCGCGCCGAGCAGCGGCGAGCACTCAACGATGAAGTTGATCTTGCCGTCGGCAAGAGCCTGCATGCCGTCCTTGACGGCGTCAACGGTGACGATCTTGATGTCTACGCCCGGTACGAGACCGGCAGCTTCAATCGCCTCGATCGCTCCGAGGCCCATGTCATCGTTGTGCGCGTAAACGAGGTCGATGTCCGGGTTGGACTTCAGCAGCGCCTCCATTACCTGCAGCCCGCCAGCACGAGTGAAGTCGCCGGTCTGGCTGGCGACGGTCTCGAACTTGTCGTCCTTGCCGACGACCTCGGCGAATCCTTCGGCGCGGTCAATTGCAGGAGCGGCACCCGTCGTGCCCTCCAGCTGGACGACCTTGACGGAGTCCGCATCCGCAAACTCTTCGACCGCCCATTCGCCGGCCTTCTTGCCCTCTTCGATGAAGTCAGAACCCAAGAAACTGACGTACAGCGACGTGTCCTTCGAGTCGACAGCGCGGTCGGTGAGGATGACCGGGATGCCTGCGGCCTTTGCCTCATTCAGCACGGCGTCCCATCCGGTCTCGACGACGGGTGAGAACGCGATGTAGTCGACGCCCTGCTGGATGTAGGAGCGAATCGCCTTGATCTGGTTCTCCTGCTTCTGCTGGGCATCGGAGAACTTGAGCTCGATGCCTGCATCCGCGAATGCGGCCTGAACATCTTTGGTGTTGGCCGTGCGCCACCCCGATTCTGCACCGACCTGAGCGAAGCCGACGACCAGGTCACCGACAGCCTTCGGTTCGCTGGATCCGCCAGCTGCGGGTGTGTCGCCGCCCGCAGCACAGCCTGCAAGACCAAGCAGCAGAATGCCGGCCGCAGCGATCGAAATGAGCTTCTTCATGGTGAACCTCCTTGTTCGTCCGGTACCAATGCGGCGATATTCCGCCGTGCGTACGGGGCGGCCGCCATGGCAGCTCCCCGAATGTTAGCGCTCACTGTTAGCGCTCACAAGAGCGCAAACTCCCCACATTGCAACGAAAGGGTAACGACGAAAAGAGCGTTAAAGCCCCAGCCGCTGCAGGTACTCGTTGACGAATCGACGCTCCGGGTCGAACTGCGCGCGCAGCTCAGCGAAGTCATTCCAGCGCGGATAGCGGCTTCGCACTTCGGCGCCGTCGAGTGTGTAGACCTTGCCCCAGTGCGGACGAGTGGATGCCGGGAGCGCTGCTTCGAGGTCGGGCAGCAGCGCCCGAATCGCCGGCTCATCGTTCTTCCAGGTGAAGTGCAGTGCGACAGCATCCGTGCCGTATGAGGAACTCAGCCACAGGTCATCGGCGCGCACCGTGCGCACCTCATTCACCAGCAAGATCGGCGCAATGCGATCGGCAAGCGAACGCACGGCCTCAATCGCCTCGACAGCATCCGCGCGCGGCACGAGGAATTCGCTCTGAATCTCGGCTCCCGCAGATGGAGTGAACTCCAGGCGGAAGTGGGGTAGTCGCTGGAACCAGGGCCCTGCCACGCCGCCTGATCGCTGGTGGCGTCGGG
Source organism: Microbacterium sp. CH12i (assembly GCF_000685355.1). GTDB lineage: Bacteria > Actinomycetota > Actinomycetes > Actinomycetales > Microbacteriaceae > Microbacterium. The sequence goes on from NZ_JHET01000002.1 coordinate 21,365, forward strand.
GTCGACGCCGAGAATCGGATGCCGTGGGCCGTCGGCCGCTGTCGCGCCCAGCCGTTCTGCGAGCTCGGCCCGATCCGCCGCACGCCCGTCTGGCTGGCGCTGCTTCACCCAAATCTGGTCGGCGGCATCTGTGCGTCGCCAGGTGGAGAAGATGCTCACGCTCGTGCCCGCGCCGGTGACAGCATCCAGATCGGCGAGAATCGCATCCCAGCTCGGCTGCTCGTACACGTACTGGGCCACCTGATAGGTCGGTTCGACATCGAGGGTGACATCGAGCACGACGCCGAGCGCACCCAGACTGACGACGGCACCGTCGAAGTCCGCGTCGCCACGCGAGATTTGGCGGGTTTCGCCGGAGGTGGTCATGACCGTGAGCCCGCGGACTGCAGAGGCCAGCGAGCCGGTGCGATCTCCCGAGCCGTGTGTGCCGGTGGCCACCGCTCCGGCGACCGAGATGTGCGGGAGGGAGGCGAGATTCGCCAGCGCCAGCCCCTGCGCTTCAAGTACCGGAGCAATGTCGCCGTAGCGCGCTCCGGCCGAGACGCGCACGCTGTCGCCGTCCTCACTCACCTCAATTTCGAGCGGCAGGCGGTCAAGCGACAGCAGCGTGCCGTCCGTGTCTGCGATGTCGTTGAAACTGTGCCTGGTGCCGAGCACGCGCACCTGACCGCCCCGGGTGATGAGGGTGCGGACCTCATCCGCCGACTCTGGGTGCTCGACGACAGCTGCCCGGTACTTGAGGTTGCCTGCCCAGTTTTGCTCCATGATGCCCTTGCTCTCCTCAGCGCGCCGCACATCGGCTCGTCGAAGTCTATGCGCGCTCAACGCGGCGTCATCCTCTCTGTCGAGCGTGGATGTCGGCAGCGAGCAGATCGCCGCGAGCGCGGTCGACCTGCTCATCGAGCGCATCGCTGAGAAGGATGTGCGGCGGGCACCGCGCACCGTCAAGCCTGACTTCCGCATCGTGCGACGTGAGTCCACCGGGTTCCCCGGGCTGGGGCGGTAGGTCAGGCAGTCCGCCTCGGCACAGGTATCGACTATACTCGTGCTGATCCTCTGCCTGACTTGGCTGGGAAACTCGGCCGTGAACTTGGCCGCTCGTCATTTCCAGACCAGCGCCAGGAGAATCATGCCCGTACCCCGCCAGCGAATCATCGCCTCGATTGCCGTCCTATTCGCAGCATCCGCTTTCGTTGGCTGTGCATCCACTGCCGAGGCCGCACCCGAGAAGAGCTCGTCGCCTGCCCAGAGCGCCTATCCCCTCACGCTCGACAACTGCGGAACAAGGGTGACGTTCGATAGCGCACCGGAACGCGTCCTCGCGATCAAGTCGACCTCGATTGAGATGATGCTCGCGCTCGGCCTTGAGGACCGGATGATCGGCACCGCCTTCTCGGACGGATCGCTCGCAGAAGCGTGGGCCTCTCGCGGCGCCGAGATCCCGGTGATCTCCGACAAGGTGCCCGGACAAGAGGCGACCCTGGATCTTGAGCCCGACCTCGTCTACGCCGGCTGGGAGTCCAACGTCACGGCCGATGGCGCCGGCGATCGTGCAACGCTCGCGAGCCTGGGGGTGAACACACTCGTCTCTCCTGCTGCCTGCCAGGAGCCCGGATACCAGCCCGATCCGCTGACGTTCGACGACGTCTTCGCCGAGATCGAGCAGGTGGGGGCGATCTTCGCGTCCGGGATGACGCGGCCGCGCTTGTCGCTGGCTTGCAGGACAGCCTCGACGCCGTCACGCCCGATGATCGAGCTTGACCGCGCTCTGGTTCAGCTCGGGCAGCGACACCCCGTTCGTCGGCGCGGGCATCGGCGCACCACAGATGATGATGGATGCCGCCGGCCTCACCAACATCGCCGCAGATGTGGACGAGACCTGGTCAAGCCTGAGTTGGGAAGTCATCGTCGACGCGAATCCTGATGTCATCGTGCTGGTCGATTCTGCGTGGAGTTCAGCGGAGAAGAAGATCGGCATGCTCGAGGCGAACCCGGCGACGGCACAGCTTCCGGCGGTTCTGAACGGTCGGTACTTGATCGTCCCGTTCCCCGCCGGCGAAGCCGGGGTCCGCAATGTCGAGGCCGTCGAGTCTCTGCTCACCCAACTGGAGGCGATCGACCTGCCGTGACCGCCCTCACCTCGAATCAACGCGCGATCGCGCCCGATTCCGATCGGCGCGATCGGTCCGGCGCGCGCACCGGCGCGTGGACGGTCGCGCTCATCATCGCGCTCGGGCTCTCCGTCGTGGTCAGCGTCACCCTGGGCCCGGCGCAGATATCCGCCGGCGAGGTGTGGGGCAGCATCCTGTCTCATCTAGGGATCGGGGAATCCTCTCTGACGACGTTGCGCGACGGGATCATCTGGCAGTTGCGGATGCCGCGCGTGCTCGCCGCCGCCGCAGTCGGCGCCGGTCTCGCGATCTGCGGGGCGATCATGCAGGCGGTGCTGCGCAACCCTCTCGCTGACCCTTATCTGCTCGGTCTCTCCTCCGGCGCATCCTTCGGTGCCGTCCTGGTGATCGTGCTGGGGTTCTCGATCGCGCTTCCTCTCGCCGCGTTCGGCGGTGCTTTGGGCGCGCTGGCACTGACACTCGTGCTAGCCGGTGCGATCGGGCGCATGACCGCATCGCGGACGATCCTGGCCGGCGTCGCCGTCTCTGCGGCGCTCGGCGCGCTGACGAGCCTGGTGATCTTCTGGAGCGCGACCGGCGACACCTACCGGGAGATCCTCGGGTGGTTGCTCGGGTCGCTGGCCGGTGTTACCTGGCCGATGGCCATCCTCGCGCTGGCGGCGATGGTGCTAGTGGGCGGGCCGCTGATGCTGAGCGCTGGCGCCCTGGATGCCTTCGCGTTCGGCGATCGTGCGGCTGCCTCACTCGGGGTCTCGGTCGAGCGAACCCGCTGGATCCTACTCGGCGCCACGGCACTATTGACTGGGTGCCTGGTCGCGGTGAGCGGTTCGATCGGCTTCATCGGTCTGGTCGTCCCCCACGCCGTGCGACTGATCGTCGGCGCGCGGCACCGCGTGCTGCTGCCCTTGTCGGCGCTGACCGGTGCAATCGTCCTGATCTGGGCCGACACCCTGGCCCGCACGCTATTCGACCCGAGGGAACTGCCCGTTGGCGTCGTCACTGCACTCATCGGGGCGCCGTTGTTCGGGCTCCTGCTGCTGCGCTCTCGGAGGATCTCATGACGCGCGCGCCCCTTCGTACTCACGGCGTCTCGTTCAGTCGAGGCGGGCGGATGCTGATCGACGGTATCGACTGCACTGTCGAGGCCGGTTCCCTCACCGCGCTCGTCGGCCCCAACGGCGCGGGCAAGTCGACCCTGTTGCATCTGATCGCCGCCGCGGATGCGCCGACGACGGGCGCGATCGAGCTCGGCGGGACGGATGCTCGCACGATGCGGCGCCGCGCGAGGGCGCGCTACACCGCGCTCGTCGAGCAGCAGGCAGACACCGATCTCGACCTGAGCGTGCTCGATGTCGTGCTGCTCGGGCGCACTCCTCATCTCTCGATGCTCGGCGGGCCGGATCAGGCGGATGCCGATATCGCCCGAGCGGCGCTGCGTCGCGCTGGGGCGGACGCCTTCTCCGAGCGCCGGTTCCAGGAGCTCTCCGGCGGCGAGCGCCAGCGAGTGCTGCTGGCCCGCGCGCTCGCGCAGGAGCCGACGCTGCTGCTCATGGACGAGCCGACCAATCACCTCGATATCCACTCGCAACTGCACACCCTGGGGCTGATGCGAACGCTTGCCGACGATGGCATCGCGATCCTCGCGGCGCTGCATGATCTTCCCCTTGCTGCCCGCTACGCCGACCAGGTCATCGTCGTCGACCATGGTCGGGTCGTGGCATCCGGAGTGCCTGCGGAGACTCTCACTCCTCAGCTGATCCAGCTCGTCTACGGCGTGCGCGCCGATGTGATCCCGCATCCAGTGGACGGCTCGCCGTTGATCGCGTTCTCGCCGCTCGATGCCGGGGTATTGACCGGTTCGTCCACGGGTGGCGTACATGCGCGATGACGCACCGGTGATGCCGTGCCGTGGGAGCGCGGCGCGCATGTGGACGGTGATCGTACCGATCAAGAACACCAAGCGCGCGAAATCGAGGTTCAACGTCGCAGAAGGCGAGCGCGCCGCCCTCGCCCTGGCGCTGGCGACAGACACCGTTCTTGCCGCTTTGGCTTGCAATGCGGTGGGCGAGGTCATCGTCGTGACCGATGACAATGACCTTCCCCGGTGGCTGCCCGACACCGTGCGTTTCGTGCCTGATCCAGATGCGGGGCTGAACGCGGCGATCGCCGCTGGCGCGGCAGCCGCATCACTGCATTGGCGTGCAGCGCTGCTCGGCGATTTGCCGGCGCTCACCCCTGTCGATCTCGGCGAAGCGCTTCACATGGCGTGCGGCGTGCCCCGCGGGGTGGTGGCGGATGCTGAGGGCATCGGATCCACGCTGGTGACCGCGTCGGCAGACGTCCACTGGGAATCGATGTTCGGACCGGGATCGTTCGCGGCGCACCAGCGGATGGGATGCGTCGCGATGAATGTTCCCGCTCAGTCGTCTCTGCGCCGCGACGTCGACACGGCTGCCGGCCTCGCTCATGCCGCCGAGCTCGGCCTTGGCGTGCACACCGCGGCCTGGCACACTTCTTACCGCGCGGCTTGACCACGCCTCGGCCGGTGCACCTCGCCGGCCCGCATGGCGTCCTCCGCGAGCGCGGCCGACGTGTCGAGATCCCGCATCCACAAGGGCCTGACGACCGCAGCGATGCCGGATGCGTCGATGTTGGCTGAGAGCACGGAATCCTCCTCGGCGATCAGCCATGCATCGAGCAATCCCCCGTCCGCACGCGCTCCGTAGTGCGCCGCGACCGCCGCCGCGCTCGAATCGACACCGATCGCCGCCAGACAGACATCGGCCATGCCTCTGACAACGCTGCCGGCGATGATCGGCGACGTTCCGACAATGGATGCCGGAGTGTCACGCAGCGCGTCACGGATACCGGGGACAGCGAGGATGGGCCCGATCGAGACGACTGGATTCGACGGGGCGAGCAGCACCAGATCAGCGTCGGCGATGCTCTCGATCACGCCGGGCGCGGGAGATGCCGCGGCGACTCCTGGATTGTCGAAGCGCACAGGTGTCAACGCTGCCCGGTGTCGCGTCCACCATTCTTGGAAGTGCATCGAGCGCTCCGCGGTGCCCTCGCGAACCGTCACGATCGTGTCGACCTCCGCGTCGGTCATAGGAAGGATTCGCGCGCCCAGAGGCCATCGTTGCGCCATCCGGCCGATCACCTCGCTGGCTGTCGCACCATCGCGCAACCATCCCGTCCGCGCGAGATGCAACCCTAGATCCAGGTCGCCGAGAGTGAACCATGGCCAGCTGGCACCCCACTGCGTGAGTTCCGCGCTGACCCGCTCGGATTCGCCCGCGCGGCCCCACCCACGTTGAGCGTCGTTGACCCCCGCCAGTGCGTAAACGAGGGAGTCGACGTCGGGCTGCAGCCGCACTCCTGTCAACCACAGATCATCACCGGTGTTCGCGATGATCGTCAGATGCGAGGCAGCGTCTGCTCCCCTGCGTCGCAGCGCCTCGCGCACGCCGAGTGCGAAATTGGAGCCGCCGACTCCCCCGGCGAGCACCACAATCCGCGGAGCACGGGAGTCGCTCATTCTTACAGCGCCCGCAGTCTCGGTGCGAGGTCTCGTTCGAACAACGTCATGAAGCGTTCCTGGTCGTGGCCGGGGGCGTGGAAGACGAGGTGGTTGAAGCCCCAGTCGATGTACTCCTTGATCTCCGCGACGACCTGATCCGGGTCGGTGCCGACGATCCAGCGCTTCGCGACCTGTTCGATCGGGAGGGCATCCGCGGCCTTCTCCATCTCGATCGGGTCGGTGATGTCGTGCTTCTGTTCTTTCGACAAGGACAGCGGCGCCCAGAAGCGGGTGTTCTCCAGCGCGGCCGCAGTCGTCTCCTCATAGGACAGCTTGATCTCGATCATCCGATCGATCTGCTCGAAGCTGCGACCGCCCGCGGCCGCACCCTCCTTGACCGCGGGCACGAGGCTGTCGACGTACAGTTCCCGACCCTTGCCCGAGGTGCAGATGAACCCGTCACCCGCACGCCCGGCGTACTTCGCCACCGTCGGGCCACCCGCGGCGATATACACCGGGACACCGCCCTCTGGGACGTCATAGATGGATGCATCGTGCGTGGAATAGTACTCGCCGTCGAAGCTCGTCCGCTCCCCCGTCCACAACGCCCGCATCAAACGGATCGACTCGCGAAGCCGAGCGAAGCGTTCACGGAACTCCGGCCACTCCTGCTCACCCGCACCCTGGAATCCAGTGGCGATCTCGTTCAACGCCTCGCCGGTGCCGACGCCGAGGAAGACCCGCCCCGGGCTCAGGCATCCGAGCGTCGCGAACGCCTGCGCGATCACCGCAGGGTTGTAGCGGAACGTCGGCGTCATCACACTCGTACCGATCCGAATCCGCTCGGTGCGCGCTCCGACGGCCGCGGCCCACGCGATCGAGAACGGCGCGTGACCACCCGTGTATCGCCACGGCTGGAAATGATCACTCACTGCCACCGACTCGAACCCATGCCGCTCCGCCGCAACAGCGATATCGACCAGCTCACGCGGAGCGAACTGCTCGGCAGATGCCTTATAACCCAGTGTCAGCGTCATTGACTGTCTCCTTCGTTTCAGCGGCCGCACCGGCAGCTTTGTATCCCTCGTCGAATCCGATCCGGTGCGCCTCGTCGGCGCCGAGTCGGAACATGTCCTTCTCGGAAGATCTCACGATGCTCGAGGCGCCGGGAAGATCAAGGCCGCCCACGAGGCGTCCCAGTCCCCGCACGACAGCAACCGGGCATCCGCTGATCTTGCCCTTGACCAGGTCACCGGCAGCCGCCAGCTCATCCGCAACGCAGGGCTGCGTCACGATCAGTGGACGACCTGCACTGTCGAGCTCGCCCTGCAGCTGGTCGAAGACGTGCACTCCCGCGGCGCGATAGCGACATCGGTCTGCCCATCGCGCCACGGGCGCCCCAGGGTGTCGCTCACGATGATGCCGACCTTCACACCGCTCTCGGCACGGATCTCCGACGCGATTTTGCGGGCAGAAGCATCCGGATCCACGGGCAGCAGCAGGATCGTCCCCGGTTCGGTGTTGGAGGCATCCACGCCCGCGGCGGCCCCGACGATGCCGAGACGGTTCTGCACGATGCGCGTCACACCACCGTCCGCGCGTTCACGCGTCGCGACGACACGGACGGTCTCGGAGGTGATCGCGTCCTCGCGGTCCTCCGCTCGCACCGACCGCCCCTCAGCCTTCGAGACGATCTTCGATGTAACGACCAGGATGTCGCCATCGATCAGTTCGTCTCCGGCCGCGGTGATGGCATCCAGAATCATTCTGGGCAGGTCAGCACCCGCGGCGACTTCGGGGATTCCCGCGAGTGCCCACACCTGCATCCGATCAGTCATGTCATTTCACCAATTTCGGGAGAATCTCACGGCCGGCAATCTCGATCCATTCGCCCTGTGTGCGCGACCCAACGTTGTGCATATGGACGGCGTCGAAGCGAGATCAAAGAATGACTGCAGGTACGCGCGATGAACCTCGGGGTCGGATGAGACGGGGATGCGCGCGCGAATGTCGTCGGCTGTGACGGAACGCGCGAGTTGATCGACGTCGAACGGCGAGCGGATGTCGCCCCTTGGGAAACGCAAGCCAGCCATCGGCCAGTCCCGCAATGCCTGGGTCATCGCCTCGTCATCGGTGGGCGCCCACGATAGCTGCGCGTGGACAACCGTCTGCGCGGACTCCGTGGAACGTCCAGCCTCCCGCCGGCCCTCCCGAAATGCATTGAGCAATGCCGCCATTCGCTCTGCCGGGCCTGCCTGCACGACCATGCCGTCGAGGGTGCGCCCCGCACGCCGCGCCGTCATCGGACCGCCTGCCCAGACCTGCATCAGGGGCGGCGACGTGGGCATCGTCCACAGGCGCGACGATTCCAACCGAAAGTGCGGGCCGGAATGACGAGTGTCATTGCCCTTGGCCGAGGCTGCGAAGAGTTTGCGGATGACCTCTGCCGCGTCGAACAGCCGCGCCGCACGCTCGGACGCTTCCGGCCAGTACTGACCCACGATGTGTTCGTCGATCGCGTCACCCGCGGAGAGGATGAGCCGGTGCCGGTTCGGATACAACGTCGCCAGCGTCGCGCTGGCCTGCGCCACCGCTGCTGGATGCATCCGATAGCCCGGCACGGCCGAAGCTGTCACCATTCCGGTGGTCTGCTGCCCGATGGCACCGAGCACAGCCCACGCGAACGACGCATTTCCCTGGCTGGGTAGCCACGGCTGGAACCGGTCAGCCACGACCGTGCCAGCGAAACCGCTCTTGTCGGCCGCGGCCGCCAGTTCGACCGCGGCATCCGGAGCGAACTGCTCCAGCGCGACGACGTGATGAACCTCACCGGGCGTGGAGTTCATCGAGCTGGACATCATACCGGAAGCTTATTGCCCGCCTGACAGGGCACGGTTCCCGGCGACCTGTCAGCCGGCAACGGGAACCGCCTTGTCCGCTCGCTGTGCCAGCCGCATCCAGGTCTCGACCACCGTGTCGGGGTTGAGTGACATCGATTCGATGCCCTGATCGAGCAGCCAGTCGGCGAGGTCCGGGTGGTCCGACGGACCCTGTCCGCAGATGCCGACGTACTTGCCGCGGCGCAGGCATGCCTCGATCGCCATCGCGAGCATCTTCTTCACTGCGGGGTCGCGCTCGTCGAATGTCGCAGCGACGAGCGCCGAGTCTCGGTCAAGGCCAAGCGTCAGCTGCGTCATGTCGTTCGAACCGATCGAGAATCCATCGAAGTGGTCGAGGAACTCATCCGCCAGCAGCGCGTTCGACGGCACCTCGCACATCATCACGACCTCGAGCCCGTTCTCACCTCGGCGCAGACCGTTGGCGGCGAGAAGCTCGACAACGGCTGCGCCCTCGGCGACCGTGCGCACGAACGGGATCATGATCTTGACGTTCGTAAGCCCCATGTCGTCGCGCACGCGACGAATCGCCTCGCACTCCATGTCGAAGCACTCGCGGAAGTCCGCCGAGATGTACCGCGACGCCCCGCGGTACCCGATCATCGGGTTCTCCTCGTGCGGCTCGTAACGGTCACCGCCGAGCAGGTTGGCGTACTCGTTCGATTTGAAGTCGCTCATCCGCACGATCACCGGCTCCGGAGCGAACGCCGCCGCGAGCATCGCGACACCCTCGGCAACTCGCTGGATGAAGTACTCACGCGCGGTCGGGTACGCGGCGATGCGGTCGGCGATCTGGGTCTTCAGGTCATCCGGGAGCGAGTCGTATTCGAGGAGCGCACGCGGATGGATGCCAATCTGGCGGTTGATGATGAACTCCAGGCGCGCGAGTCCGATGCCGCGATTGGGCAAGCGGGAGAAGGAGAAGGCCTGATCGGGTGTGCCGACGTTCATCATGATCTTGACCGGGACCTCCGGCATCCGATCCAGGTGCGTCTCCTCCTCAGTGAAGTCGAGGAGACCCTGGTAGACGAGTCCGTCGTCGCCTTCGGCGCACGAGACGGTGACATCGAGGCCGTCCGGGAGCACGCTGGTCGCATCTCCCGTGCCGACGACGGCAGGGATGCCGAGCTCGCGCGCGATGATCGCCGCGTGACAGGTGCGGCCACCGCGGTTCGTGACGATCGCGGACGCCTTCTTCATGATCGGCTCCCAGTCGGGGTCGGTCATATCGGCCACGAGCACATCGCCCGCCGTGAAGTCCGCCATCTGATCGATGCTGCGCAGCACGCTCACAGCTCCCGATCCGATCTTCTGGCCGATGGCACGTCCAGTGGAGAGCACCTCGCTGCGCTCGGCCAGCACGAAGCGGCGCATGACGTTCGCATCGGCGCGGGAGACGACGGTCTCGGGGCGAGCTTGCAAGATGTAGATCCGGCCGTCGACGCCGTCACGCGCCCACTCGATGTCCATCGGTCGGCCGTAGTGCTGCTCGATCGTGACCGCGTGCCTGGCAAGCTCTTCGACCTCGGCATCCGTGATGCTGAGCAGCCGGCGCAGGTCAGCCGGGACGTCCTCGAAGACCGTCGTGCCGCCGACCTGCTCGCTCTCGGTGTATCGCATCGCGATGGCCTTCTCGCCGACGGAGCGCTTGAGGATCGCGGGACGGAGGGCGGCAAGCGCCGGCTTGTAAACGTAGAACTCATCGGGGTTCACAGCACCTTGCACGACGGCCTCGCCCAGTCCGTAGGAGCTGGTGATGAAGACCGCATCCTCAAAACCTGATTCGGTGTCGACGGTGAACATCACTCCGGACGCTCCGATATCAGAGCGCACCATCCGCTGCACCCCGACGGAGAGCGCGACGTCGTGGTGGTCGAAGCCGTTGTGCACCCGGTATGAGATCGCTCGGTCGTTGTAAAGCGAGGAGAACACCTGCTTCACTGCCTGCAGGATGTGCTCGATACCGGAGATGTTAAGGAAGGTCTCCTGCTGCCCGGCGAAGGAGGCGTCTGGCAGATCCTCTGCGGTGGCCGAGGAGCGCACTGCCCAGGAGACAGAGTCGGGTGCGGGGTCGTTCTCGACCAGGCGCGTGTAAGCGTCACGGATGTCGCGTTCGATGTCGGCGGGCAGGGGCTGCTGCTCGATCCATTCGCGCACCGTTGCGCCGACGCGGGAGAGCTGGGTGACGTCATCGACATCGATTGCTTCGACCGCCTCGCGGATGCGCAGGTCGAGGCCGCTCTCGGCGAGGAACGCACGGTAGGCATCCGCTGTCGTCGCGAAACCTCCAGGCACGCGCACGCCCAGGTCGGAGAGGTGGGAGACCATTTCGCCGAGGGAGGCGTTCTTGCCGCCTACTTGGGGAAGGTCTGCCATGCCGACTTCGTCGAACCAGAGGATGTTGCTCATAGTGATGCTTCTTTCACTGGGCTCATTGAAAACACGGTCACGCACGCAGCTTCATGGTCTGCATGATGACCGCGGACATCTCCTCGACGCTTTTGGTCGCGGAGTTCAGGAAGGGAACACGGTTTCGTCGATAGAGGTCTTCTGCGCGGCGCAGCTCGATGGTGCACTGCTCGAGGCTGGAGTACTGCGAGCTGGGGCGCCGCTCATGGCGGACCTGGCTCAGTCGCAGCGGAGTGGTGGTGAGTCCGAAGCAGCGGGCGCCGTACTTCGCGACGGCGCGCGGGAGTCCCTCGGTCGGGTAGTCGTCGTCCGTCAGGGGGTAGTTTGCGACTCGCAGCCCGTGCTGCAGCGCAAGGTACATGGTCGTGGGTGTCTTGCCGCAGCGGGACGGGGCGATGATGATCGCATCCGCTTGGTCGAGAGCTCTCGCGCTCTGGCCGTCATCATGCTCGATGGCGTACTCGACAGCGCGCATACGTGCGAAGTAGCGGTCGGTGTCGCCGAGGCCGTGATAATTGCCGAGTTGTTCGGATGCCGTCACGCCGAGCGCTTGTTCGAGCTCGGTGAGGTGGCCGGCGAGGAGGTCGATGAGCGTGGCTTTGGAGGTAGCGAGGATGCTGCGGAGTGCAGCGTGCTTCACCGTGGTGAAGACGAGCGGTGCGCGGCCTTGTTCTGCGTCAGCGTCGATGCTGGCGACGACGCTGCGCGCCTCGGCGTCTGTGACGACGAACGGGATCGTGTGCTTGAGGAAGCGGATGCCGGGGAAGTTTGCGAGAAGTGCATTGCCGAGGGTTTCGGCGGTGACACCCGTGCTATCCGAGACGAAGTACGCGGCGCGCTGGGCTGCGATGTCTGGGACAGTGGGGGCGGGCATGATTCGACGGTACGGAAAGTTCGTACTGACTATTGACCAATCACAGACGAAGAATTCGCCGTTTTTGCGAAATCAGCAAGGTCTTGAGACTCCGCCCGTATCGCGGACCACCCCAACGTGCCCACAACGCACAAGCTCTGCGAGGTGTGTTCGCTCAGGTGCGCCAAGACGAATAGATTTCCGAGATGCTGAGGCTGCTCGCCTTCACACGCGAGGGACGGATGCCGATGGCCAGCGCTATCGCGCGGCTGCAGGTTCACCCGACCAGCGTGACGAACACCGTCTCGCGCCTCGTCAAGGACGGGCTCGTGCAGCGCGAGACGCACCCCGACGACGGACGCGCCGCACTCGTCGTGCTGACGGATACCGGCCGCGAGGTCATCGAAAAGGCCACGGCATCCCTCAACGACGTGTTCAGCGACGTGGGCCTCGCCGACGACGACACGGTCGACCTCGTGCGCATCCTCGCACGCTTTCGCAAGGATGCGGGCGACTTCCGGGATCCCGTACCGGGCCCCGATCCGCTGTGAATCGGCGCTGCCTGTGGGGGCAGCGTCGATCACTCAACGGTGGCTGAAGTTCGGGGAGCGCTTGTCGCGGGACGCCGCCATCCCCTCGGACTGGTCGTCCAGCGCGAACGTCGCGGCGAATGCCTGCTTCTCGAATCGCAGCCCCTCGGCGAGACTCGTCTCCTCGTCGGCCTGCAGCGCCGCCTTGGCCGCGTAGACCACCGGAAGCGACTTCGATGCGATGGTCCCGGCGACCTTCTCCGCCTCTGCGAGCAGCTCGTCGGCCGGGATCACTCGCGACACCACGCCCGAACGCTCCGCCTCTTCGGCGCCCATCAGTCGGCCGGTGAGCACGAGTTCGGCAGCCTTGTACTTACCGATCGCCCGAGGAAGCCGCTGGGTGCCGCCGATGCCCGGGATGACGCCGAGGTTGATCTCCGGCTGATCGAACTTCGCGGTGTCAGCGGCGAGAATGATGTCCGCCATCATGGCGAGCTCGCACCCTCCGCCGAGCGCGAACCCCGCAACGGCGACGATCACCGGTGTGCGCAGCCGCCCGAAATCACCCCAGCTGGCGAAGGGATCGTCGAGGTACATGTCAATGTATCCCTTGTCGGCCATCTCCTTGATGTCGGCACCGGCGGCGAACGACTTAGCCGAGCCGGTGATGACGATGGCGCCGATCTCGGGGTCCGCGTCGAACACCTTGCCGGCGGTCACGATCTCCCGGATGAGGGTCGAGTTCAGCGCATTCAGCGCCTCCGGTCGGTTGAGCGTGATCCAGCCGACGCGGCCCTTGGTCTCGACGATGATCGTTTCGTATGCACCCATGGTCGTACTCCTGTCAGGCGTCTGTCGTCGCGCTCTGCGCGCGGATGGTGTTGATGATGCCGGAGAAGTCCTGGCGCGCGCCGTCGCCGTCGGCGTAGGCCCGGTAGATCTCGCGTGCATGCCGGCCCAGTTGGGCGTCGACGCCGGTCAGGTCGATGGCGGATTCCGCCAGGCCGAGATCCTTCGACATCAACGCTCCGGCGAATCCTGGTTCGTAGTTGTTGTTCGCGGGGCTCGTCGATACCGGCCCGGGGACGGGACAGTTGGTCGTCAATGCCCAGCACTGGCCAGACGCATTCGATGCCACATCGAACAGAGCCTGGTGTGAAAGTCCTAGACGCTCACCGAGCACGAAGGCTTCAGCGACCGCGATCTGCGAGATGCCGAGGATCATGTTGTTGCAGACCTTCGCTGCCTGGCCGAGGCCAGAGCCACCGCAGTGCACGATGCGTCCGCCCATGACCTCGAAAAGCGGCTGCAGCGTCGCGAAATCGTCGTCGCTGGCTCCGACCATGAACGCCAGGGTGCCCTTCTCCGCGCCGACCACTCCACCGGATACCGGGGCATCCGCCGCACGGTGCCCCGCGGCGACGGCCAGGTCGTGCGCCTGCCGCGCCTCGTCGACGGCGATCGTCGAGCAGTCGACGAAGAGCGTGTCCGGCTTGGCCGAGGCCAGCAGCCCGGCGGTGTCGCCTTCACCCGAGTAGGCGGAGATCACGTGCGCGCCGGTGGGGAGCATCGTGATCACGGTGTCGACGTCGCCGACCGCCGTGACAGCATCCGGGGCGATCTCGACACCGGCCGAGCGAGCGGCGTCGAGCGCTGCCGGGGCCGGGTCAAAGCCGATGACGCGGTGGCCGGCCTTCACGAGGTTCGCGGCCATGGGGCCGCCCATATGTCCCAGTCCGAGGAATGCGATGGTCGTCATGATCTCAACTCTCCTTCAAAGCGGCCGCCGCTGAGGCGAGGCCGAGTTCGTGGTCATCGCGAGTTCGTGGTCATCGGATAATGCGAAGAATCCGCTGACGGCGGCCGCATCGACATCACCCGCGGGATTCCAGCGGGGGTTGCGGTCCTTGTCGATGACCTGCGCTCGCACTCCTTCGGCGAAGTCGAGTGTCGCCAGCATGCGGCGGGACACCCGGTACTCCTGATCGAGTGCGTCTTCCAGTGAGCTGAGGCGTGCGGCGCGGCGCAGCGATTCGAGCGTCACGGCCAGGGCCGTCGGTGATTTGGCGATGATGGTGTCGGCTGCAGCGTCCGCCTCCGCCGCCCCCGCCGTACGTAGCCGGACGATCGCCTCATTGACGGAGTCCGCATCGAAGGCCGACTCGATCCAGGAGCGCGCAGCGCACAGTGACGCCTCTCCCGGGTCCTCCGCCAGCAGCATGACCGCCTCACCGGCATCCATCGTCCTAAGAGCGGTGAGCAGCTTCGTGACGTTCTCGGAACGGATATGCACATCGCTGAGGCCGACCTCGATCGCATCTGCCGCACCGATCGATCCCGCCGTCAGCGCGAGGAACGTGCCGAGCTGCGCGGGCGCGTGCGAGAGCAGCCAGGTGGCACCGACGTCGGGCACGAATCCGATACCGACCTCGGGCAGGCCCAGGCGCCCGCGCTCGGTCACCACACGATGCGAGGCGTGTGCGGAGATGCCGATACCGCCGCCGCCGCCGCCGCCGCCGCCGAGCACGATTCCGTCCTGGACGGCCACGATCGGCTTTGGAAATCGCGCGATCTCGGCGTACAGGTGGTATTCATCGAACCAGAACTGCGCGGCGGCGGTGCCGTCGCCGGAAGTCGCATCCTCGTACAGCGACACGATGTCGCCGCCGGCGCAGAGACCTCGGTCGCCGGCGCCGATGATCGCGACCGTGTCGATGGAGTCGTCGCTCGCCCAACGATCGAGCTCCGCACGTATCAGCTGCACCATCCGGTGCGTGAGTGCGTTGATCGCGCGAGGGCGATTCAGCGTCACGAGGCCGAGGGGGCCGCACTGCTCGAAGAGGACCTGTTCTTGTGGTTCCACTGGCACTGATTCCACGGGCGCGCTCATCCGGTGCTTCGCCCCGCCGAAGCACCGCGCGCGCTTGCCGTTCGCGGCAGCGGTCTCGTGGATGTACTGCGCGATCGGCGTCGAACCGACGAACCCGACAGCCTTGATGCGGTCGTCGTGCAGGATGGCGTCGACGGCTTCCTTGTCGCCGTTGACGACGTTCAGAACGCCCGCCGGGAGGCCGGCCTCGAGGAAGAGCTCGGCAATGCGCAGCGGGACAGAGGGGTCGCGCTCGCTCGGCTTGAGGATGAAGGAGTTGCCCGCAGCGAGCGCTGGGCCCATCTTCCACAGCGGGATCATCGCGGGGAAGTTGAACGGGGTGATCCCCGCCACAACACCGAGGGGCTGGCGCATCGAATAGACGTCGATGCCGGTACCCGCGCCCGTCGAGTACTCGCCCTTGAGAAGGTGCGAGGCCCCGGCTGCGAACTCGATGACCTCGACGCCGCGCTGAATGTCGCCCTTGGTCATCGACCGTCTTGCCATGTTCGCTCGAAAGCAACTCGGCGAGGCTCTGAGTGTCCTTCGCGATGAGGTCGAGGAACTTCAGCATCACCCGGGCGCGCTTCTGCGGGTTCGTGCCGCCCCAGGCGACCTGCGCCTCCTCGGCGTTGGCGATCGCGGCTGTTATCTCGGCATTGCTCGCCAGCGGAACTTTCGCCTGCACCTCTCCGGTACTCGGGTCGAACACGTCACTGAAGCGGTCCGACGTACCGGCGACGTGCTTGCCGCCGATGAAGTGGGTGAGTTCACGAGTCATTTCGAGAATCCCCCTCGGCGCGCCGACGAGGGCGCGTGTCCACTATAGTAGATGGAGTTCCTACTAATTACTAGGTCGACAAATAGCTCGAGTTGATCTCACGACTTTACGACGATCGAGGAGGATCGCATGACAAGTGTCATCGTGGCAGGCGCACGAACGCCGATCGGCAAGCTTTTGGGCGCATTCACATCGCTGACTGCGTCTGACCTGGGAGGACACGCGATCGAAGCGGCGATCTCCCGTGCGGGAGTGCAGTCCGCCGATCTCGAAGCCGTCTACTTCGGCAACGTCGTGCAGGCAGGGGTCGGCCCAAACCCCGCCCGACTTGCCGCTGCGGCCGGCGGCGTTCCGCTCACTGTCCCCGCGACCTCGATCAACAAGCTCTGCCTCTCCGGCCTGACCGCCCTCGGTCACGCCGATCTCGCTATACGCGGCGGAATGCTGAAGACCGCGCTGGCAGGCGGCACAGAGTCGATGACGAATGCGCCCCACCTGACCCACGTCCGTTCCGGAGTGAAATACGGCCCCGGTGCCCTTTCGGACGCGCTCGACCAGGACGCACTGATCTGCGGTCTCGAGCACCTCGTGATGGGCGCTGGCACCGAGCAGCACCAGGCATCGATGGGGATCGGCCGACAGGAACAGGATGACTTCGCCGCGCGCTCGCATCAACTGGCCTCTGCAGCAGCAGATGGCGGCATCTTCGATGACGAGATCGTGCCGATCGCTGTGCGAAGCAAGCGACAAGAGATCGACATCCGTCGAGACGAGGGAATACGTGCCGACACCACGTCAGAATCTCTCGCTTCCCTGCGCCCGGCCTTTGCTCCCGACGGGACGATCACCGCAGGCTCGGCCTCGCAGCTTTCAGATGGAGCGGCAGCGCTCGTGGTGATGGACAAAGCCGAAGCGCAACGGCGCGGGCTGTCGTGGATCGCCGAGATCGTCTCCTACGCGACAGTCGCGGGGCCGACACCCTCGCTCCTGCATCAACCGGCGCGCGCCATCGAGAAGGCAGCAGCCGTTGCAGGCGTGAGCGTCTCCGATCTCGACCTGCTCGAGATCAACGAGGCGTTCGCGAGCGTGGCGATCGCCTCGATGCGCGAACTGCAGGTCAACCCCGAGCGCGTCAATGTCAACGGCGGCGCGATCGCGCTGGGTCACCCGGTCGGGATGTCAGGCGCGCGCCTCGCCCTCACGCTCGCGCTCGCGCTGCGCAGACGAGGCGGGGGACTGGGAGTCGCCGCACTTTGCGGAGGCGGCGGTCAAGGAGATGCCATCATTCTTCGCGTCACGGAGGACAGCAAATGAACATCAATGGAATCAGCGCGCTCGTCACAGGAGCCGCATCAGGGCTCGGCGCGACAACTGCGAGCGCCTTGGCGGAGCGCGGCGCACAGGTGCTCGGCCTGGACCTTGCCGCGAGCATCGAGCGTGCCGGCACGGCACCTGCCAACGTGCGATACGTCGCCGCGGATGTCACCAGCGAAGAGCAGGTGAGTCATGCTCTCACGATGATCACCGATGCTCCACTGCGGCTCGTCGTCAACTGCGCCGGCATCGCGCCCGCCCGGCGCATCCTGTCATCACGCGGCCCCCACGACCTCGCCACGTTCCAACGAACCATCGACATCAACCTGGTCGGGACGTTCAATGTCCTTCGCCTGGCGGCCGAGGTGATCGCCAAGACCGAGCCGGACGAGGGCGGACAGCGCGGACTCATCGTGAACACCGCCTCTGTCGCCGCCTATGAGGGGCAGATCGGGCAGATCGCTTACGCCGCCTCCAAGGGTGGAGTGGTGGCGATGACGATCGCCGCCGCACGAGACCTCGCCCGTTACGGCATCCGCGTGGACACGATCGCACCCGGCATCCTCGACACGCCGATGCTGTCCTCACTCGGAGAAGAGGTCAACGCATCACTCGCTGCGACGGTGCCCTTCCCCCACCGGCTCGGACGACCTGCGGAATACGCACAGCTGGTCATGATGCTCGCCGAGCACGACTACATCAACGGTGAGACCGTACGGCTGGACGGCGCACTCCGGATGGCTCCGCAGTGACCGGGCTCATCGTCTCGGTCGAGGAGACGATCACCCACATACGGCTGGCGCGGCCAGACGATGGCAACGCTCTCGATCTCGAACTCGCGGCGGCATTCGAGGACGCAGTTTCCACCGCGAGATCAGACGGAACAAGCGTTATAACCTTAACAGCGAACGGGCCGCTCTTCTGCGGGGGTGGCGACGTCGCGGCAATGTGCGGTGCCCCCGATCCGGCCGCCTACACATATGAGCTCGCCAGCAGTCTTCACAGAGCACTGCTAGCCCTCGCCGAATCAGGCGTGATTGTGGTCGCTGCCGTCCAAGGCGCAGCAGCCGGAGCAGGGTTCGGGATCGTTCTTAACGCCGACTATGTCGTCGCCGCCGAGAACGCGACCTTCCTGACGGCATACTCCGCGCTTGGCGTGAGCCCGGACGGCGGCACGACCCATCTGCTCCCCCACGTCGTCGGTACGAGGCGTGCAGCGGCGCTCGCTCTTGCAGGCCGCCGACTGGATGCACGCACTGCACTGGAGTGGGGCGTCGTCAACGACGTGGTCGCGCCGGATGCCCTCACTGAAGCCGCAGCATCAATGGCCCGATCGATCGCACGCACGCCCGCTGCTGCACTCGCGGCGACCAAACGACTGCTGAACGCCGCGTGGATCCAAGGGTACGGTGAGCACCTCGCCCAGGAGGCAGAGTCCATCGCGAGACTCATGGCGACCGAAGAGTCCCGCGCACTCCAGCATGCTTTCTTGGCGCGGCGCCGCCCTGCCGTCAAATGATGATCGAGGGAGAATGTATGTGTAGGTCGAGGTCTCTCTCCCGCACCAAGTGCACCACGAACGAGGAGTAATGATGAACGAGCGACCGATGCGCGTGCGCCGTAGTTGCCTCACGGTCCCCGGCAGCAGCATTCGCATGCTTGAGAAATCTGCTTCCCTCCCCGTCGACGAGGTGATACTTGACCTTGAGGACTCGGTGGCGCCCTCAGCCAAGGCTGAGGCCCGTGTGAATATACTGACTGCGCTAAGACAGCACGATTGGGGTCAGAAGACTGTGGTGGTGCGCATCAACCACATCGACTCACCATGGTTCGCTGAGGATCTCGAAGTGGTGGGCGCCGCAGCTGAGCTCTGGGATGCGGTGATGCTGCCGAAGGTCTCCAAACGCTCCTATGTCGAATCGGTTGATAGCGCATTGTCTGAATTCGAACGACGAGTCGGCACCCCCGTAGGTCAGATCGGAATGGAGCTGCAGATCGAAGATCCCCTCGGACTGCAGCGCGTCGACGATCTCATCGCCTCCTCTTCGCGGGTCGAGACGGTTGTCTACGGACCTGGCGACTTCATGGCTGCGATGCAACTGCCGTCACTCACGATCGGAGCGGCTGCAGGTGCTGCGCAACTCGTCGTCGATGCCGCACTCGTACAGCTGGCCTTCGCGGCGCGACGGAATGGCATCCAGGTTATCGACGGCCCCTATGCAGTCATCGGCGACGACGAGGGCCTCGACCGCGCGGCATCAAGAGTCGCCGGAATGGGCTTCGACGGAAAATGGGTTGTGCACCCGTCGCAGATCGAGACCTGCAACCGCGTGTTCACACCCGACGAGCAGTTGTATGAGCGAGCCAAGGCGCTTCTGGATGCTTACGATAAGAGCCAGAAAGAATCTGGAGCTGGAGCCGCCACGTTTGGCGGAGAGATGATCGACGAAGCAACCCGAAAGATGGCAGAGATGACGGTGCAACGAAGGCTTCGCGCGATCGGCTGAAGCCCGCCGCAGCCACCGCGCCCGTTGATCTGCGAGAATGTAGCATCTGAAATATTCTTCGGGGGCACAACGATGACTGACCTAAGCGCACTCGCCAACAACGGGATCGGAAGCTTGTGGGTAAAGCCTCACGATCGTGCACGGTCGGTCGATTTTGGCATGACCGCCCGTGATCGGGTCGCCCGAGAACTCCGGCATCGGGTCCTATTGGGTTCACTCAAAGCAGGAGATCGGCTCGACCTGGATGCACTCGCCGAGGAGTTCGGCACGAGCCGGACGCCAATCCGCGAGGCGACGCTCGAGCTTGCCAACGACAACCTGGTGAAACTGGCACCTCGCAGCGGTATCACGGTGCTAGGCATCACCGCATCAGATCTCCTCGACAACTTCGAGATCATGGCGGATCTTGCGGGAATGGCGGCGGGCTGGGCGGCTATCCGAGCCACTGCTGAGGACGTGGACCGCATTCGAACCCGCTGCGACGCGGTGGTCTCGGCATCCGAAACCGGCAGCGACGTCGCACTGGCGAACTTCGAGTTCCACCGGAGCGTCAATCAAGCGAGTCATTCGTCCCGCGTGATGGCACTGATCGCTCAGACCGCGCGGCTGTTTCCCGAGCGATTCTCCGATGTGGTCCCCGACCAGGTGCCATGCAGTCTCCGCGAGCATGCCGAGTTGGTTGACGCCATCATCGATCGCGACCGAGCGAGAGCACAGCATCTGATGGTGAATCACTTCCAGGACGCGGCCGTCCGCCTACGCGGCCACCTCCACGTCGAAGACGATCCACTGATCCCCGCTCAATAAATTACCGCCGGACTCTTCGCGGCAGCGCCCGATTTCGATCTGCCGGAAAACCTGATATATTACATACAACATTTCCACGAAGGGGTTAGGAGCTCTCATGGACGAGGAATCCACGATCGATGTCACCACGCTGACACCACGCACTGTTGCGGTCATCAGCGCGTTGGAAAGGTCCTGGGGGCAAGGCAACGTCGACGCCCTCGATGCCGTACTTGCCCCCTCGTACGTCCGACGCGGACGCCGATCGCGTCAATCGAAGGAAGAGCTGAAGTCATCGATACTCGACATGCGCAGGGCTTTCCCGGATCTCGACATGCGAGTCACTCGAGTCGTCGAAGGCGAGAATGACCTCGCTCTGTATTGGACGAGCAGCGGCACGCTCCACGACGAATATTTGGGCTTGCCACCCACCGGACGGCAATATTCCGTTTCCGGCGCGACCTTCTCCCACTTCGAGGGTGACCGAATCGTCGAGGAGAATGTCATCTACGATCGTCGGGGAAAGTACTCCTCGCTCGGAGTTCCGCTCAGCGGCAGTTCGACCGTCGAAGAGCCCAATGCCAAGACGGCCGTCGGCATAGATGTGCTGCGGTCTATGCATCGGAAGATGGTGACCGGCGTGACGGTCGTCGCCGTCGATTCTGACGGAGAACCTCGCGGTCTCGCGGTCAATGCATTCTCCAGCGTCTCTCTCGAGCCGCCCCTCATCCTGGTCTGCGTTCAGAAGTCCAGCTCGACGTACTCGCATCTGATCGCTGCAAGTCACTTCTCCGTCAGCGTACTCGCCGCAGATCAACTGAACGTCGCAAAGGTCTTCGCGACAAAGCAGGAGCGAAAGTTCGACCAGGTGGCATGGCATCACGGCGAGCACGGTGTGCCGCTCATCGACGGCGCGGCCGCAGCGATGGAACTTGAGCTCCAAGACACCTTGCACGCGTCGACGCACACAATCTTCATCGGACGAGTTCGCCGCATCACGACCACGGATGCCGCGCCCTTGGTCTACACGAATGGCGCGTTCTTTGACGGTGCGCAGCTCATCGAGGCGAGCGAATCACCCGCGTGACGCCGCTTCTCATTCCCCACCAACACACTTCAGATTAGGAGACATAGCAGTGTCCAAGCTCGAGATTTATAGTTACCTCACACCGACAACGTTCGGGCAGTCGCTCGACGAGATCCAAGCGGGCTCGGCGGCGATCAGTGGCCTTGACCGCGCGCTGATCGGTTACCACAGCTTCGGCCCAGATAACATCGTGCTCGCCGCGCTCGTGCTCGCCGCTAACCCAGAGCTGAACGTCCTCATCGCCCATCGCCCAGGCGTGATCGAGCCGCCCGTGGCAGCCCGCATGATCAGCACGCTCAGCCGCGTCTCAGATGGTCGCGTCGATCTTCACGTGCTTGCCGGTGGGGCACCCGGCGATCAGCTGCGAGAGGGCGACTACGTCGCACACGATGATCGCTACCGGCGTGCCACCGAGTACGTGGAAGCGTTGCAGCAGATCTGGGCCGCCGAGGCACCCACCTCGCACAGCGGCGAGTTCTACAAGTTCGAGGACACCCGCCCAAACGAGATGAAGCCCGAAGAAGTTCGCATTCATATGGGCGGTGCCAGCGGTGCGGGCCTGGAGTTTGGTGCGGCGAAGGCCGATGTATACATGCTGTGGGGCGAGCCGCTGGAAGAAGTGCGCGCGCGGATCGAGGAGATTTCTGCAAAAGCCTCCGGATACGGACGTCCGACCCCACGCATCAGTCTGAGCCTGCGACTGTACCTCGGCGAAACCGAGGAGGAGGCGTGGTCTCTGGCCAGGTCTGAGCCCGCTTACCAAAAGTTCATCGAGCGGGGCGCTGAAGTATCGACGCGCGCGCATGCCGAAGACGCAGGCCGCAACCGTCAGCTCAAGGTGGCGCAGCAGGGTGAGGTGCACGACGATTGCCTATGGACGGGGCTAGTCGCGGCCATGAACGGGCTGGGGAATGCATCCGCGCTGGTCGGCACAGAGGATCGCGTCATGGAATCATTGCGCGCATACCGCAAGCTTGGCGTCGACACATTCTTGATCTCCGGCAAGGGCGGAGACTGGGACCAGTCGCTGGCACCGCTCGCGACCGGATGCGCCGTGAGCTGGCATGACTAAGACGCCAGAGCTGATCAGAATCACTCCGTCGACGGCAGGAGCGACACGGCTGACGTTGGCTCGCGTACCGCGCCGGAATGCGGTGAACAAACAGCTGGCCGATGAGGTTTCGGCCGCCGTGGCGATGCTTGGCGAAGAAGGAGTTCGTGTCGCGATCCTCGACGCGGAAGGTCCCGCGTTCTGCGCCGGAGCGGATCTCGATGACCTTGTCGCAGGCGGGGCAGCCGTCGAACAGATCGTCGAGACGCTGAGCGGGACTCCCATCCATTGGACCGCGGTTGTGAACGGAGCTGTGCGTGGTGCGGGCCTGAGCATTCTTGCGGCGTGCTCCCGCGTGATCGTCACACCAGATTCCACATTCGGATTGCCGGAGATCAGCCGAGGATTCTTTCCTGCGGACCTCATCGGCGAACTGGCATCGATCGTCGGCGCGCGCCGCGCATTCAATCTTGCATTCCGGGGGGCACCGATCTCCGCGGAGACGGCACTGTCAATGGGGCTAGTCTCAGATGTCGTGGGGGTAGATGAGCTTGAAAGTTTCGTGGAAAGCTCATCCGCCGACCTTCTCGCGGTAGAACCGTCGGCGCTTCGACACGGCGTCGAACTCTGGCAGTCTCACGCACGGTCCGCCGCGACCCTCTGAGTCTGTCATCTAGCTGTGGCCGGCGGCGCCCTCGTCGAGGGCCGCACCGGCCACAGGGCTGAGCGCACGTACCGCGAGCGCTGCGTGGTGGGCGGCGACCTCTTCCCGTCGGTATGGGCCATCCGAACGGAACCAGCGGATAGTGGCGTTCGCCATCGACAACAACGCCCGTGCAGTGAGGGCAGCGTCATCGACAACTACCCCGCCGTGAGCGTGAGCGGATTCGATGAGCCGCACCAGAGCGCCCTCGTAGCTTCGGCGCTCGGCTGCGAGGACCTCCCACCACGCGTCCACCGTCCGCACCACTTCCAGTTCCAGCAAGTACAGCGCCGATACGGCATTGTGAGTCAACACGAAGGACACGTGCCTTTCGACGAATAGGCGCACGGCCTCCAGCTCGCTGAGAGTGTCCAGGCCAGAATCGTCGAGGACGTGACGGTGAAGACGTTGATGGTTACGCAGCACGACTTCGAAGAGCAACTCCTCCTTCGAGGAGACATAGTAATAGAGGCTGCCCTTCAGGATGCCAACGGAATCAGCGATCTCCTGAGTCGTCGTTGCAGAGAACCCCTTCGTGGCGAAAAGGTTCTCCGCCGCTTCCAGGATGCTCTCGCGCCGCCGTCGCGCTTTCGGGCCTGCGACACGTTGACTTTCGATCATCACGCCGGCTGCGGCCCCGTGTATTCGACCTGATCTGCTGGGGCATGCCTCCACCGGTTGCCCTGTTCCAGCTCTTCGACGATGTGCGCGGTGAGCCCGAGAGACCGAGCCGCGACGACGATGCCCCTGATTGACAGCCAGGGGAATCCGAGATCGAGGAGAATCGCGGCGAGGGCGCCAGTGACGTTCGCCCGGCGCAGAGGTGCACGGCCGGTCGCGCGATGAAGAGACTCTCCGAGCGCCTCTAACGTCTGGCAGTACGCGCCGGAAACCCCAAGCTTTTCCGCAAGGTTCAAAAGCTGGATCGCACGCGGGTCACCGTCAGTGTGCTGTGGGTGACCGAAGCCGGGGATCTGCTGCCGCTGCGCCCGCCTGTCAGCGACGAATTCGTCACACAGTTGTGCCACCCGGTCGGCGCCCTTTCCATCAGCGGCTTCCATGATCGATGACAGTATTTTGCCCACTTCCTCACCTGTGCCACCGTGCCAGTCTGCGATGCTGACCATCGCGCCAGCGAGACTCGCCTGAACGGGTGTTCCGCACGATGCGAGGGTCCGAGCAACGATAGAGGTCGGCGAAATACCATGATCGGCCAACGTCACAAGTATCGCATCGAGCATCGCCCGCTCGACGTCAGTCGCACGGTTCCCTCGGATCAGCAGGAACGCCATTTCCGCGTATGTTACGGAGCCGACGAGATCACTGAGCCGTTCACCGCGGATGATGACGTCATCCGTGGTGACCTGCGAAATGCTCGTGCGCCATGTCATATCCGTCATCGTGCTCTCCATTCTTGGGGATGCCGGAGGACATCACCAATTTTTTGACCAACGTTTGAATAATCGACGATACACCTCTAAAGTGAAGCCATGCGTAGCCCCAGAGACTTCTTTCGCCCCTTGGCCATCG
The DNA here is from genome assembly GCF_000685355.1 of Microbacterium sp. CH12i. Lineage (GTDB taxonomy): Bacteria > Actinomycetota > Actinomycetes > Actinomycetales > Microbacteriaceae > Microbacterium. The sequence goes on from NZ_JHET01000002.1 coordinate 46,337, forward strand.
GCGCTCCAGATCCGCTTTACGTGATCGAGCCCATCGCCTCTCGTATGATCCATTTCTTTGACCCCTCCAATCCGCGGATGGTCGCCAAGATGCCCAGCATCGCACCGACTGTCGATGTGCTGTTGGGCAATCTAGAGGACGCGATCGAGATCGATCGGAAGGTGGATGCTCGTCGAGGGCTGATCGACTTCGCACGCTCCAACGACCTCGGTGCCACTTCGCTGTGGGTTCGCGTGAACGCGCTTGACTCGCCGTGGAACCTCGACGACCTGACCGAGATCGTGAGTGAGGTCGGTGACCGGATTGACGTGATCATGCTGCCCAAGGTCCAGGGTGCCGAAGACATCCAATACGCAGATCGTCTGATCGCACAGCTTGAGGCTCGCGCACGAGTTCAGCGCCCGATTCTTCTCCACGCGATCTTGGAGACAGCTCGCGGAGTCGCCAATGTGGAGGAAATCTGCATCGCCAGCCCCCGCCTCCAGGGCGTCTCGCTCGGACCGGCAGACCTCGCCGCCGACCGAGAGATGAAGACGACGAACGTGGGTGGTGGACACCCCGGCTATCTCGTGCGTGCAGATCCAGAGAATCGGGCCTATGCAGCACCGAGGCAGACGGCACAACAGGACCTGTGGCACTACACCGTCGCACGAATGGTGGACGCCTGCAGACTCGCCGGTATCCAGCCCTACTACGGCCCCTTCGGCGACATCGATGATGTCGTTGCGTGTGAGGACCAGTTCCGCAACGCCTACATCATGGGCTGCGTAGGAGCCTGGTCTCTGCACCCAAAGCAGATCGAGGTCGCTCGCAAGGTTTTCACCCCCGACGCTGCACAGGTCGCCTGGGCGCGCCGCGTCGTCGACACCCTCACTGACGGGGCTGGGGCATTCATGGTCGACGGCAAGATGCAGGATGACGCCTCCTACAAGCAATGCCAGAAGATCCTCCGCTATGCGGAACTCGTCGAAGAACGGGACAAGCTCGTCGCCTCGTGAGCTAAGAGTCCACTCCACCCTTGTGCGAACCGTCGACGTCTGCTTGCATGTATCCTACTGTCGACTGTCGTCGACGGTAGGATACTCAAGCTGATCAATGAGGAGATGCTGACAATGCCAGAAATCACACACCACCAACGGACCATCAATGGGTTCCGCATGCACTACGTCACCGCCGGATCGGGCTACCCACTCGTGCTACTGCACGGGTGGCCCCAGAGCTGGTACGAATGGCGCCACATCATTCCAGCGCTCGCCGAGAAGTACACCGTCATCGTTCCTGACCTGCGGGGCTTGGGAGACTCGGAGAAGCCGCAGTCGGGCTTCGACAAGCGCACGATGGCTAGCGACGTAGCCGAGCTGGTCGCACAACTCGGCTACGACAAGGTCGGTGTCGTCGGACACGACTGGGGCGGCTCTGTGGCGTTCTATCTCGCCTACGACAATCGTGATCTCGTCGAGCGGCTATTCATCCTCGACATGATTCCGGGGCTGATCAAGGAAGGCGATTCGTTCCCGCTTCCGACAACACTGTTCATCAATCACATCTTCTTCCATGGTGGGAACCCTGACAATGCGACAGCGCTCGTGAGTCAGAATGTCGATCAGTACATCCGGCGTTTCCTGACCTCGCTCGACTTCAACTACAGCCCAGCGGTGTTCTCCGACGCGGATATCGCCGAGTACGTGCGGGTCAACTCCATCCCCGGATCAATCCGCTCCGGCTTCCAGTGGTATGCAACTGGGCTGCGCGAAGACACCGTCAACTACAAGAATGCGACACAGAAGCTGACCATCCCGGTGCTCGCCTACGGCGGCTCGCACTTCCTCGGAGACATCACCCCCATCTGGGAGGATGTCGCCGAAAACGTCTCAGGCGGTGCGGTGGAGAACTGCGGCCACTTCGTCCCGGAGGAGAAGCCCGAATTCGTCATCGAAAAGGCGCTGGAGTTCTTCGAACCGCTTTCACAGTCCGCATAAGAGCAGTGGGGGTGGGTGGGCATCACTATCGTGGGTGCCCACCCACCTCCACCTCAAACAACAACGGACGAGATTTGTCCACCACTCAAAGGAATTACCATGACGGCGATGTCACCGCTCACACCCCAGGTCGCCCCTGTGATCGATGCTTTCTTGCACACACCGTGGCTGGGCGGCGACGATCCGCTCGATCCGCGCGGCGACGTCGTCGACTGGAGGGGAGACACACGCCTCCAACGCGTGATGCGTACCTTCAGTCACACCGACCCTGAGGGCAGACCCGTGCCCTCACTGACGGTCGAGGAGATCCTGTCCGCGATGGATGAAAGCGGGGTGAGCAAGGCTCTACTTCCCGCCAAGGTCTATTACGCGGCGACGGATCGCGGCGTGCGCGCGGTGCACCGAGAACTCGCCGCACTTGCAGACGCATCCGGCGGACGTTTGAAGGGTGTCGCAACCATCCCACCGCCGGAGCTCGGGCCCGGAACGTACTGGGATGTCATGCAGACCGTACGAACGATCAAACATGCCAAGCACGAATACGGCTTCGTAGGCGTTCACCTCACGCCGTCTCCATGGGGGATGCCACCGAATCACAAGTGGTTCTATCCGGTGTACGCAGCGTGCGTTGAGCTCGACCTCGCGGTCTTCGTGCACGTGGGAACCCCGGGGCCGCTCTGGCCGATGGAGCACCACAATCCGATCCATCTCGACGAAGTGGCTCTCGCATTCCCCGAGCTGCGCATCATCGCTCACCACATCGGAGACCCCTGGACAGATATATCCGTCCGGCTCGCGGCACGGCATCCGAATGTCTACATCTGCACATCAGCTTGGTCTCCAAAGCGATATCCCACGGAGCTGATGGAGTTCATGCAGGGAAGGTGGCACGGCACCGCAGGCTCAAACAAGGTCATCTTCGCCTCGGACTTCCCCCTGCTCGACATGGAGCGGGCAATTCGGGATGCACGTGCGTTGCCGTTGAACGAAGAACAGCTACGCAGCGTTCTCCATGACAATGCAGAGAGGCTTTTTTGGCCCGAGTCGCCATCGATCCGCCCATGACATAGAGCAACATGAGGATACGGTAGGTACCGCGGTTCCTGCCGCAGCGACGACGAGCAGACGACTGAGGGACAACGTGAACGCACAGAACACCGAGGGAAGCGCTGGCAAACGCGATCGCGACGGAAGTCCGCGATCGATCTACGAGAAGTTGCGTGCACGAATCGTCGACGGCCAAATCACTCCGGGAGCACAGCTCGTCGAGGGAAGCCTGGCAACCGAGTTCGGAGTGAGTAGGAGCCCGATCCGCGAGGCCCTGGGGCAGCTGACCTACGAGGGGCTCCTCGAACGACATGGGCGAGTCATGCGAGTGCGAGTGCTCAAGGCCGAAGACGTCCTTGAACTCTACGAGGTGCGGATCGCTCTGGAGCGCGCGGCAGCGCGGGCAGCTACTGAGAGACGCACAGATCTTGACCTGGGACGTCTCACGACATTGGTGGGCGATATGACTAATCTTCCCGAAGATCAGTCCGAGCGTCGCCCCAAGCTCGCACATGCGTTCCATTTCGAAATCTGGCGCGCCAGCCACAACGCCACGCTGGAGTCGACGCTGGAGTCGGTGCACCTCAAAGTGCTTGGCCTGTCGTCAACGACCCTCCACTACTCCGAGCGCTGGTCAGTCTTCGTTGAAGAGTGCATCGAGATCCTCGATGCCGTTCGCAACAGGGACATTGAACGAGCTGGCGCCGCTGCTGAGCGACAGATGACGAGCGCGCGGGACTTCCGCATTCAGCTCTACAGCCTCCGACCGGACTCGCTACCAGATCGTCACCCACTGGGGATGTGAGGTTACTGCGCGCTGAGCGCCGCCTGGACGTCTTCAGCGATATCAGCGATCGCGCCGCGGGCGACGTCCAGGTGGTTGTGCAGGCGCAGGAAACCGTGAGTCACGCCTGCGTATTCGCGAAGTGTCGTTGGGACTCCCGCCGCCTCTAATCGAGCAGCGTAGGCGACCCCGTCGTCGCGAAGGACGTCTGCCTCGGCAACCATAATTGTCGTCGGCGGCAGCATCGACAGGTCCGCCGCGCGCAACGGCGAGACATCCTCATGCTGATAATGGCCCGGCGCGACGTACTGCGCGAAGAACCATTCCATATCCTTGCGGGTCAATGGCAGCCCCGCTGCGAATGACAGATAGCTTGCGCGCTGAAAGTCCGAATCCGCGACAGGGTAGATGAGTATTTCCAGCGCGAGCTGCACGGTGTCTGCTAGGCGCCGGGCCGCAACGGTCACCAGATTCGCGCCGGCACTATCGCCTGCACCAATGAGTGGCCCATCGATGCCGAGAAGGCCCTCGACAGAGACTGCACTCCAGGCCAACACGTCCTCGACGTCTTCGAGCCCGGCAGGGAACGGATGCTCTGGCGCCAGCCGATACTCGGGCAGCAGCACTGCGCATCCCGTGTTGAACGCGATCTCACGACCGAGGGCGTCGAAATCATCAATCGACCCGACGACCCATCCGCCACCATGGACGTAGACGATCAGCCTCGTGGCGAAGTCAGCGGGATGAGCAGACGTGACCGCACTCCCCCGCTCCGGGTCGGCACCTCGATGTCACGCACGCTGACCATGTCACGACCAGCCCCGAGGGCAGCACGGGCCCTCAACACGATATTGCGAGCATCCTCGGGTGTTCCCGCAGAGAGCCCGGGCGCTCCGCGAGAACCTTCAAGCAACTTCTCAACGAAGGGGTGCAGTTTCACCATCATCTCATTCCTTGCCGAGATCGACCCAGACGGCCTTGGTGGAAAGATACTCCTCCACGTGCTCGATCCCACCCTCTTTGCCATATCCACTCATCTTGCTACCGCCGAATGGCACCGCAGGATCAAGCGCATGATACGTGTTGACCCAAACCGTCCCCGCACGCAGGCGATGTGCGACGCGGTGTGCTCTGCCGACGTTTGTCGTGAACACCCCGGCCGACAGGCCATAGGGAGTCGCATTCGCCCGTCGTACTGCGTCATCCACATCAGTGAACCGCATCGCGGATATGACCGGCCCGAAGATCTCCTCACGAACCATCTTCATGTCGTCACGCGCATCTGCGAAGACGGTGGGAGCAACAAAGAACCCATCCGCGAGTGCGCCATCGCTGAGTCGCGTTGCTCCAGCCACCGCGCGCGCGCCCTCCGAGATCCCGCTCTCAATATACGAGGTGACCTTGTCGAGCTGCCGCTCGCTGACGACAGGACCGATCTCTGTGGCGGGATCAGCGCCGTCGCCCACGCGCAACCCCGCGGCATACACACCAAGACGTTCAACGAATTCGTCGTGAATCGAATCTTCCACAAAGAGTCTCGAACCCGCGATACAGATCTGCCCGGAGTTCGCGAAAGCGGCAAGTCCGACACGGGAGACGGTCTCATCGAGGTCAGCATCGGCGAACACGATGATCGGAGACTTTCCGCCGAGTTCAAGCGATACGCGCTTCACGTTGCCTGCCGAGCGCGCAGGATGCTCTGCCCCGTTGTCGTTGAGCCGGTGAATGCGATCTTATCGACGCCGTCGTGCTCAGCGAGCGGCGCCCCGGCCTCGGGACCATTGCCCGTGACGACGTTGACGACACCGGCGGGAACGCCCGCCTCATCCATGATTCGCGCAATCAGCAGCGCGCTCAGCGGAGCCTCTTCAGAGGGCTTCAGGACGATCGTGCAGCCCGTCGCGAGTGCGGGACCGATCTTCCACACGGATGCCGCAATAGGCGCGTTCCACGGGATGATCGCACCAACAACGCCCACGGGTTCTTTTCGCGTGTAGCTGAGGTACTCACCCGGCAGCGAGCTGTCGATGGTGCGCCCGTCCAGTGTGGTCGCGAGTCCTGCGTAGTAACGCAGCATGCCTGTTACCCGGCCGCGATCAGCTCTCGCTCGGCTGATCGGCTTACCCATGTCGAGCGTGTCGCACAGGCTGAGATCGTCCCAGTACTTGTCGAACAGGTCTGCAATCGTCAGCAGAAGCCGCTGACGCTCGGCGGGACGGAACCGGCTCCATGGGCCGTCGAATGCCCGCCGCGCCGCAGCGACAGCGAGATCGATGTCTGCCGCGCTCCCGCGTGGAACAGTCGCCAGGACCTCACCTGTTGCGGGGTTCCTCGAAGCAAAGACTTCGCCGGTGACAGAGTCCGTCCATCTCCCATCGATGAACATCTGATGGTGACGTCCGTCTAGTGCGAGGAAATCTGACGACGTGTTGGCTTGGATGGTGTTCATCGGTTCATCACTCCTTGCTGCGAGATTTCGTTAGGGACTCGTCTTCGAGTACAGCGTCTATAGCGGCGTCGTCGTACCCAATCTCCTCGAGGACCTGACGCGTGTGCTGTCCCAGGTCGGGAGGAGAGTCGTGGCGATACGAGCGGGTTCCGTTATAGGAGATGGGATGATCCACCAGTCGAAGATCCTCGATATCGCTGTGCGGCCAGGGGCGGATCATGCCCAGTGCCTTGACGTGGGGGTCGGCGACAACCTGGTCGATCGTGCGCACACCCGAGCACGGCAGACCCTCGGCGCGCAGCAACCGTTCCCACTCCACCGCATCGCGCTGAAGCAGGACCTGCCCCAGTATCTCACTCAGCTCGTCCCTCTTCGCGACTCGATGGGCGTTCGTTCGGTAGTCAGGATCATCTGCGAGAGTGGGAATGCCGAGAGCTTCGCACAGGCGGCGAAAGAGGCGGTCGTTGAGCGCGGCGATGTAAATGTAGCCATCTCGAGTCGCGAACCCCTGATATGGCGCCATCTGTCCGTGCCGTGACCCCTGCGGGGTGGGCACCTGTCCGCTGGCGAAGTAGTTGGAGGTGAAATACCCCATCCAGGCGAGCCCTGTCTCCATAAGACTCGTCTGCACGTGCTGCGCCTCGCCGGTTGCGTCGCGCTGACGCAGTGCCGCGAGCACCCCTAGGGCTGCCCACATGCCCGTCCCCTGATCAACGATCGACGGACCGACGCGACTGGGCATGCCTTCGGGCTCGCCATTGATGCTCATGACGCCGGATGCCGCCTGCACGATCGTGTCATATCCGGGCCGGTCACGGTCCGGCCCCCAACCACCGAAGCCACTGATCGAGCAGTAGACGATGCTTGGATTGATCTCGCGGACGCAGCGAACCCGAGGCCACGCTTATCGAGGCTTCCGGTTCGGTTAGACTCCACGATCACATCGGCTCGAGCCGCCAGGTCTCGAATCGCTTGAGCACCCGCATCCGAGTCAATATCCGCGACGACGCTCTCTTTGTTGCGATTGAGAGCGAGAAAGAGTGCGCTGTGATCTCCCCACGTCGGCGGCGTCCACTGCCTCGTGTCGTCGCCGAAGCCCGGACGTTCGACTTTGATCACACGGGCACCCAGGTCTCCGAGGACCATCGTGCTGTAAGGGCCGGCGAGATTTCGCGTCAGGTCCAGAACCGTGACTCCCGAGAGTGGTGCGATCACGTGTGGCTCCTCTGCCGATGGGCGAAACTTTGAACCTGGAGCAGCAACGCTGCGAGCACCATGTCCTCATTGACGGTCGATTTTGCTTATGACTCAACACTCTAGCATCATGTCGACCTTTGTCGACAGTAGTCGACCGTATATTGACAGTGTGCGCTTATGACCGGTGAGCGCCTGGCGGACACGTCGACGCCTGTCGACCGCAGTGTACAATAAATGCAGGTCTATTCAATGCTGAACGGAGGTCATCGGTGATCGCCTTCGAGCGTCAGCGCGTCGAAACACTCGATTTCTTCGACGACCTGGTGGAGCGACAGGTCTCGATAGATGAGCTGCTCGTGAACGCTGCAGCATTCGCGAATACCACCGTCGGTATCATCCTCCCCGATGCGACTCAGCGCTCAAGCAGGCGAACCGACGACGCGCTCCGACCCAACCCGCCGGAACACGCCACCCGCCTGCAGAACGCGCACGGACAGATCGTCTGGCTCGACGATGCGGATAAACGATACGAAGACGCCGGGTTCTTTCTTCGCCGATTCGCGCTCGCAGCGCAGATGCTCTCCCAGGAGCCGCCTCCTCGCGACTTTTCTCGGGTTCCCCCCTTAGAGATACTGATTCGCACAGGCACCTCCGAGCCGCTTCTGCTGGAGTCGCTGAAACGCCTGCGCGTACGCCCGGATGAAACCATCCGTGTGCAGATCTGTGAGGGCAATCTCGATAAGTGGAGCGCCTTCATCGCATCACAGACACACCGTCGCCTCGTCGCGCGTGCGAGCCTGCAGACCCTCAACGTCACACTCTGGGTTGTCGAACCGGATGAGACCTACACTCCGATCGCACCACCGGCTGAGGTCGTGGCGGCGGAAAGCGAGATCTACCAAGCCCGCAACGTCAGCTTGGCGTTCGAGAACGCGCGCTCCGCGCTGCGATTCGCATCGATCGCATCACTTACAGTCGAGCAGAAGGGCACGCTGGTCCGCCACGAGGACCTCGGCCCCTTCGCATCCCTCGCCTCTCTCAACCGCGCGGCCATCGACGCGGTTTCCGATGTTCAACGGCTCGACGAACTGGTACAGAAACATGGACCAGTTGTCCTGACCGTCCTCGAGGCATATGCGTCAAGCGAATCGCAACGAAAGGCTGCGGTGAGACTTCACCTCCACCACAACTCAATCTCCTACTGGGTGAAACGTGCGGAACGCAGCCTGGAGTTCGACGTCGGCGCGGTGGCTCAACGATCACGGCTGCTTCTCTCCGTGATCCTGTACCGACTACGGGATACTGCCGCCACCACACGTGCCAGCAGTACTGGTGCAGATATCCGACTATGAGGCCCAAGGTCTCCAAATGGCGAACAAGTCACCACAATGTCTGTCCAGGTGACCGACGAACAGCACAACGATGCGCGACGATACTTGGCTGAGGCTCCCGTCTTGTTGACGAGATTCTCAAGAATTCCAGCACACCGCGATGAAGGGGTAGGAATATGGAAGAGAACACGCGCTACGACGCGCTGATCATCGGCGCAGGGTTCGCGGGCATGCATCTCGTGCACAAGCTGCGCGACGAGCTCGGACTCAACGTCCGCGTCTTCGAGCGCGGAACGGGCGTGGGAGGAACGTGGTTCTGGAACCGCTACCCGGGAGCGCGATGCGATGTCGAATCGGTCTTCTACAGCTACTCATTCGATGAAGGGCTGCAGCAGGACTGGGACTGGAGCGAACGCTACCCCGCCCAGGAGGAGATCCTGCGCTACGCGAATCACGTCGCCGACCGTTTTCACCTCCGCGAAGCCATAGAGTTCGAGACCTCGGTCACCGAAGCGGTGTTCGACGACGCGGACAACAGCTGGACGGTCAAGACCGATCGCGGCACGACCGCGACGGCGCCGTTCCTGATCTCCGCGGTCGGGTGCCTCTCTGTTCCACTGACACCGTCCTTCCCCGGGCTCGACGACTTCGAGGGGGACGTCCATCACACTGGAGCGTGGCCGACCGAGAAAGTCGATTTCAGCGGCAAGCGCGTCGGCGTGATCGGCACAGGATCATCCGGCATCCAGATCATTCCCGAGATCGCGAAGCAGGCGGCTCATCTGACGGTCTTCCAGCGAACGGCGACCTTCACCGTACCGGCCCGCAACAGACCGCTGACCGAAGACGAGCGCATACAGACGAAGAGTCTCTATCCTGACATCCGCCAGGCAGCGCGCTATTCGGGCACCGGGCATCTGCTCGAGCAGCCGATCGGATCGGGACAGGAAGCCGATCGCACCCAGGCCAGGGTCGAGCTGGAGCGGCGCTGGTGGCGCGGCGGCATCACCGTGCCCACGACGTTCAACGACACGACTGTGAACCTCGACTCGAATGAGTTCATCTCCGAATTCGTGCGCGAGAAGATTCGCTCGATCGTGAAGGATCCTGCTGTCGCCCGGCTGCTCGAGCCGCATGACTATCCGATCGGCACCAAGCGCATCGTGCTGGATGCAGGCTACTACGACACATTCAACCGTGAGAACGTCACACTCGTCGGTGTGCGTGATCAACCGATCCAGCGGATCACGGCTCGAGGTGTGGTCGTCGGCGGCGTCGAGTATGAACTCGATGCGCTCGTTCTCGCGACGGGTTACGACGCCATGACCGGGGCGCTGCGAAAGATTGACATCCGCGGATTGGCCGGAGAGAAGCTGGTCGACAAGTGGGCAGAGGGCCCAAAGACGTACCTGGGGCTCGCCACGCACGGTTTCCCGAACCTGCTCACCGTCACTGGCCCAGGCAGCCCCTCCGTGCTGTCGAACATGTTCATCTCCATCGAGCAGCACGTGGAATGGATCGGCGACTACATCGCCTATTTGCGCGGTGAGGGTATCCGGCGCACAGAGGCCTCCGCCGAAGCCGAGCAGAACTGGGTCGAACACGTCAATGAGCTGGCCAACCGAACGCTGCTGCCGAAGGCGGCTTCCTGGTACATGGGTGCCAATGTGCCAGGCAAGCCCCGTGTGTTCATGCCCTACCTGGGCGGCGTGGGCAAGTATCGCCGCATCTGCGACGAGGTCGCAGACAACGGTACATGGGCTTCGTGCATGATTCGAGCGAGCCGACGCCCGTGGGCGACCTTTCGCTCGTCAGTCCTCGCGTGGAGGAAGTCGTGCTCAGCAGAGGGTGATGGATGTGCGAGGAGGGCGGCCGGGCCGGATCATCGGATCCGGCCCGGTGCCGGTGCCGGTGCCGGGCCGGTGCCGGTGCCGGTGCCGGTGCCGGTGCCGGTGCCGGTGCCGAATTAATCTCGCACTGTTCGCGAGCGCGCCCGGGATATGCAGAGTGTTGCGAAATGGGACATCGCGCTCGATCCATACCCTCCAAGAATGAAGTTGACACGCAAAGCCCTTGGTCCTTCTCGTCCTTGGTCTGCCTGTCATCTATCAAAGGAGATGGTATGAAGGTTCACCTGAGCAACATCATGCAGAACTACAACAACGCTCGCGACGACTGGGACGTCTTCACCGATGCTTTCGCCATATCGGAGGCGGCAGACAAGTACGAGTATGAGAGCGTTGGCTGCGTCGAGCACCACTTCGACCCGGGATACTCGATGTGCCCCGATAACACGCTCTTTCTTTCGCATCTCGCGGCTCGTACGAAGAAGATCAAGATGCAGACTAGCGCCGTCATTCTTCCGTGGAACGATCCGCTTCGCGTGGTGGAGAAGATCGCACTTCTCGACAACATCGCAGATGGTCGTCTGATCTTCGGCATCGGCCGCGGCCTGGCGCGACGGGAGTTCGAGGGCTTCGGTATCGCGATGGACGAGTCTCGTCAGCGCTTCGACGAAGCTGCGGAAATGGTCATCCGTGGCCTGGAGAGTGGATATGTCGAGAACGACGGTGAGTTCTACAAGCAAAGCCGGGTCTCGATCCACCCCAAGCCAACCGCCACCTTCGCCGGACGAATGAGCGGCGTCGCGATGAGCCCGGATTCCGCGGTCGCTGTCGGAAAGCTCGGCATCGCGATGATGGCGTTCGTGCAAGGACCTGTCGAGACGATGCACCTTCCGATGATCGAGCAGTACCGAGACGCCTACCGAAGCACGCATAGTGCCGAGGCTCCGCCGGTGATGATGGTCGACCTCACCTACTGCCACCGCGACTCGGATGAAGCGGCAAAGGTCGCGAAGGAAGCCGTCGCGAATTACTACATGACGTGCATGGAGCACTACGAGTTCGGCGGTCGCCACTTCGAGAAGACCAACGGCTACGCGTCGTATGCGGCCGCGAAGGATGCCATCGATTCACTGGGCATCGATGCAGTGGTCGATGCCTACGTCAACGGGCAGATCTGGGGAACTCCTGAGGAGATGATCGAGCGCCACAAGGAGCGAAAGGAGATCGTCGGGGACTACGAGCCGATCATGGTCTTCCAGTACGGCGGACTCTTCGGCAAGCAGGCCGAGGAGAGCTTCAAGCTCTTCAGCACCGAGGTGCTGCCCGTACTTCGGTCTATGTGAATCACGTCACGACGAGAGTTGAAACAGATGCCTAGCAATGAAACGACCCGAGTACGTGAGATCTGGAGCGAGCTTCTGGCAGCGCTGGCACCTCCTGCGGGAATCCCCGAGTACCGCGAGGGCTGGAACGCGATGTGCGCGGATTTCCCGATCCCGGAAGGAACGGTCATCGAATCCAGCGAACGTGGTGGCGTTCCCGTGCTCATCGTCACCGCCCCAGGGGCCGATCCGAGCACTACTATCCTGTGGGCACACGGGGGAGGATATGTCTTCGGATCTGTTGTCAGTTACCGCGCGTTCGCCTCGGCGCTGTCAGCCGCGTCCGGCAGTCAGATAATCCTCCCCGACTATCGACAGGCCCCAGAGAGCTCCTACCCTGCGGCGCACGACGATGTCGACCGCGTCTATCGCGCACTCTTGGACGAAGGACGTTCCCCGTCGTCGATCGTGCTCGGCGGCGACTCCGCAGGCGGCGGGCTCACGGCGGGCGTCATGCTCAGATTGAAAGACGCAGGCGCCCCCATTCCAGCCGGCCTCATAGCAGTATCGCCCATCGCCGACTTCACCTTCGCAGGAGAATCGATGGTGTCGCGCGAGGAAATCGACCCGATCGGCTCCCGCCCGATGCTTGAGGGGCTCGCGGGGTTGTACCGGGCAGACGCCTCCGCGACAGAACCCTACCTCTCACCGATCTACGGGGACTGGGCAGGAGCTCCGCCATTGCTCGTACTCGTCGGCAGCGATGAGGTGCTCTTCGATGATGCGAAGCGCCTCGCAGACGCAGCCAAGGAGGCTGGTGTCGCGTCTCGACTTATTGTCGGTGAAGGTCAGGCCCACGTGTGGCCTATTTTTCACAGCTTCCTCCCGGAGGGTCGGGTTGCTGTGGAAGATCTCGGGGCATTTGTGCGTCAGGTGACTGACGTCGCGTGATCGCGGGTGAAGGGGATCGGCGCCATGCTGATCCCCTTCATCGTTCATGGTCGACTGATGTCGACCAAAGTCTTGACAGCGACCTTGCGTCGTGACAAGTTTCACAAGCGTCCTGATCGCCCGGCATGGATCGGCGCGACAGTGCTAGCCATTGACAGCGAGGTCAAGATGGATCCGTCACCTGAAACTGTGATCGAATCGCAGCTCGTCGACTTTCTTCATCGGCGACAACGCGACTTCGCGCAGCTCAACATCATCCTCACGCCAACAGTGGCCGCGTCGTGGCGACGTTCCTTTCAGCGCGGCCTCGACGCATCTATTCTCGGGTCCCCCGTGTCAAGAGACGCACGCGGCTCCTCGGATCTGATTGAGCATGCGAGTTCTGTCCTGGGACCGCGTCATTCCGAGATCCTGCGCAGCGACGGCTGTTTGACTTTGACCGACGCAGACGGATTGATCTTGCAGCAGTGGGAAGGCAACACTGGGCTGCTCGAACGCATGCATTCCGCGCATCTGTTACCGGGCTTCGTCGCCGCCGAGGGCGTGATCGGTACGACCAGCGCAATCACCCTGGAGTCCCACGGGCCGGTAATCGTCCGTGGTCCCGAGCATTTCGCCGATCAGTTCAGCGACATCACCTCGTCGGGAATGGTGATCACCCACCCCGTCACACGAGCTGTGATCGGAAGCCTCCACCTCACCAACGATGTGGTCAGTACCAGTCCCCTCGCTCTGAATTGGGTGACGGAACTCGCGCGACTCATAGAAGAGTCCTTGCTCAACATGGCATCGCGCGAGCAGTGTCCTCCGGGACGCGAACGACGGCAAGAGCCCCCGCGTATGCAAGGTGCCGTCACGTGGCGGTATGGCGAGCGAGAGACGACGATCGACGAGTCCGCCGCCGAGCCCTCCCGAGGTGCAGTTGCGCCGACCCTGGTCGGCGAAAGTCTCGCGTGGCGATCGGTGCGGCGTCAGCTCGAGCGCCTCGAATCTGACTCCTTCCTGTTGGTGGGAGAGCCCGGAACAGGGAAGCGATCGCTCGCCCGAGTGATCGCGGGTTCCCCGGCCCTGGAGATATCCGCTGAAGCATTCGACTCGGCGCGCATCAATGACTGGTTGCGCGCCTCCGTGCGTAACGGATCGACCACTACCTCACTCATCATCCGACAGCTGGAGCGCCTGTCACCACGTCGGGTCGAGGATCTGCAGGGCCTGCTTACCGAGGTGCACCCCGCCGTTCGGGTGATAGCGACAGCGAATGTCTTCCCAGGCGCGGCCGCATCGGTGGACGCAGCCATGGAGTCAATACCGCATGTCGTCGCGGTGCCGCCTCTGCGCGATCGACGCGACGACATCCCGCTCCTTTTGCAGGAGATGACTCAAGCGATCCTCGCCCGTCGCGCGGATCCGCGAATGGTGGTGCGCTGGATGCCGGACTCGGTGGCGGCGATGACAAACATGGATTGGCCGGAGAACTTGATCGCCCTTCAGCGCATGGTCGGGCAAGTGCTTCGGACCGTGCGCACGAACTACATCCGCGCCGAAGATCTACCAGAGGAATTTTCTGCCCACGCGAAACGACGTCGTCTCGTTGGACTGGAGCGCATCGAAGCACACGCGATCCTCCAGGCCCTCCACGACACGGAAGGCAACAAACTCGATGCCGCCCGCCAACTGGGGATCGCCCGATCAACGCTCTATAGAAAAATGCGCGCCCTCGGCATTGACGAGAATGCGGTCAGACTTGAGGTCCAGGACCAGTCTGCGTCCCTCCGACGCTCCTAGGAACGAGGGACGTGATAAGCGTCGGGATGCGCTGTGAGCCAGAGTGTCGCTCCGACCGAGGAGCGTCCGAGTGGCGACGCTTCTATACGGCGTCGTCAGCAAGTCCGAGGAACGCCTCGAGCACGCGCGGGTCGGATGCGACTTCGTCGACCGGACCCTGCAACGTGATCCCGCCCTGATCAAGGATGTAGGCACGATTAGCAACACCGAATGCAGCGCTCGCATTCTGCTCGACCATCAGAATCGACAGCCCCCCACTTGCGATCTTGCGAATCGACTCGATAACTTGGTCGACAAGCGCCGGTGAGAGCCCCATCGATGGCTCGTCGAGCAGGAGCGTGCGCGGCTCCGACATCAACGCACGTCCGAATGCAAGCATCTGCTGCTCACCACCGCTCAGAAGCCCCGCCGGGGATCGGAACCGCTCCGACAAGATCGGAAACATCTCAAGCGTCTCCTCAAGGAGCGTTTTGACCCTCGAGTTGTCCCGAACCGTATAGGCGCCGAGCCGCAAATTCTCCTCGACAGTCAGCGGAGCGAAGATCCTACGTCCCTCAGGAACCTGAGACAGATTCAGACGCGCGATCCGCTGCGCGGGGAGGCCGGTGATATCGGCGCCATCAAGATGCACCGTGCCCGAACTGATCGGCACGAGACCACTCAGAGCACCGAGCAACGAGCTTTTACCCGCACCGTTCGGACCGACGACGACGACGACCTCGCCCCGGGCCACACGCAGGTCGACATCACGCACTGCGTGCACCCTGCCATAGTGGACATTCACGCCACGTGCATCGATTGCATCAGCCACGGTCGCCTCCCAGGTAAGCGCGCTGCACCTCAGGGAGCTTAGCGGTCGCTTGCGGTTCGCCCTCAGCGAGCAGTTTTCCGAAGTTGAGCACGACGAGCCGATCCGAGATGCTCAGCAGCATCCGTAGATCATGCTCGATGATGAGCATCGTCAATCCGTCATCGTGTAATTCACGCAGGATCTGGGTGATCTCGTCGCGCTCCGCGTGATTCATCCCCGCTACGGGCTCGTCGAGGAGCAGGAGTTGCGGCTCTGTCGCGAGCGCCCGCACGATCTCAACGCGCCGCTGCGTTCCGTATGACAACGCACCTGGTAGTTCATCTCGGATCGGGTCGAGCGCAAACCGTTCCATGAGTTCATCGACGATCACCGAGGGCGCCCTTCGCTCACCAGCTGACCCGGTGCGGCGATCCTTCTGTTCTGCGGCGACCATGATGTTCTCATGCGCTGTCAGATCGGGAACCAATCGAATCCCCTGAAACGTTCTCGCCACTCCCACTCGGCTCAATCGGTACGGATTTAGCTTCGATATGGGCGCCCCCTGGAAGGTGACCTCACCCGAGGTGATCTTCGTCACACGACTGATCGCATTGATCATCGTGGTCTTGCCCGACCCGTTCGGCCCGACGACTCCACACAGTTCGCCCTGTTCAACCGAGAACGACACTCCGTCCAGTGCGCGGACGCCACCGAAGTGGACCTTGACATCGTCCAGAACGAGCGCGCTCATCGCTGCGCCGCCTTTACGACATCTGAGCCTGATTTTCGCTCGCCAGAGCGTGAGCTGATCAGACGAATCGACCATTGAACGACACGCTTCACGATTCCGATCACTCCATCCGGTTGATAGACGACAATGAACAACACGACCACCGCCTGCAGAATCAGGCTCCAGTTGCCGGCGCCCGCCAAATACAGCGGCAGTGCGCCAATGAGTACTGCGCCGACAAGTGGTCCCGCCCAGTACAGCGTCCCCCCGACGACGAGCACCGTCAATGCTTGGACGACCATGCCAAAGCTGATGTTTGCCGGACCGAATACCCCGGTCGTTGAGACCTGCACGAAACCGGCCGCCGCACCGACGGCCGCGCTCGCTGCGAACGCGCCCGCCTGATTGCCATTCGTATTGACCCCGAGCGAAGCTGAAAGCATTTCGTCATGTCGTACTGCGGCAGTTGCCCGTCCCAGCTTTCCCCTGCTTGTCACACAGGTGAGCACGATAACGACCGCGACGATAGCGAGCATGAAACCCATCGGCAGACGCGCGGGACGCCGAATAGACCTTGCGCGCCGCCGGTGTAGGTATCCCACGACATGGCGACAGACTGGATGAAGAGAGTGAATGCCAGCGTCGCCATCGCGAGGTACAGGTGTCGCAGTCTGGTGAGTACCGGTGAGATCAGCAGGGCGACAATCAACCCGATCAGCACTGCGAAAACGAAGACGAGCGGCCACGCCCAGCCTGCCTGCAGGAGATTCGCCGAGAGATACCCGCTAATGGCGAAGAAACCAATGGTGGCGAATGAGAAGACGCCAGCTCTCAGCGCGATATGCACGCTGTAGCCAAGCAGGGCAAGAACTGAGATATTGCGCAGGAGCGGCGCATTCGCTGTGAAGAATTCGATCATGCTCGTTGCCATGCCCTACTTGCGATGCCTTGAGGCCGGAGGATGAGGAAGGCCATGATGATCGCGAATACAACCACGTCGCGCATGCTTGAGATCCAGTACGCTGCAACGAGCGTCTCGATCATCGCGAGACAGAATGCCGCGACCACAGTGGCCCCGATGCTGCCGACGCCGGCGATGATAATAATCGCGAATGCCTTGAAGAGCAGTGATTCGCCCATATGCGCGTCGATGGCGTTGCTATGGACAGCCAGCAACACCCCTGCAAGACCTGCCATTGCACCGGCCCCAGCCATCGTCGCCATCGAGAGTCGGTCTGTCGAGACGCCGAGAAGCGTCGCCATATCGCGGTCGACGGAAAGCGCACGAAGCGCTTGGCCTTGCTTGCTCCGCTTGATGAACCATGCGACAGCCCAAGAGGCCAGGGCCGCGCAAATCAGTATGATGATCTGGATATTCGTGATGCGCACACCCCACACCACATAGCTTTCGACCACGAAGGCTTTCTGCGGAAAGCCGTGTGGCTGATTCTGCGTAATCTGGCTGGCGATCGCAATCAGCAGTGACGACGTAGCGACCGTGGCGATCACTGTCGCTAGGGTCTGTTGGCCTTCATCACTCGACTGCGACGGATCCGACGGAAGATGAGTATCTCCATGAGAAACCCGATCGCCGCACACACGAACACGGCGATGATCAGCACCAGAGGGAAGGGCAGTTCAGGAACGGTGGTGGTCAGCCACCATGCGGTCAGCGCCCCGGCCATGAACACGGTCCCGTGTGCGAGGTTGAGGATATTCAAGCCCGCCCACGAGATGCTCAGCCCGAGCGCGAACAACGCATAAATAGCGCCGAGCGATAGCCCGTTAAGAATATATTGCATGGATTTTCTCTCCGATTTCGAGTCGGAGGGACGGTATCGCTACCGTTCCTCCGACTCGTCTCGTACTTCCTACTGTCCGGGTGCGAGCGTCTCGTGACCATCGCGCCATTCGATGACGAATCCCGGGGTCACAGCGCTACGGTTGTCGAAGGTGATCGGATCGGCCTGCGCGCCGGCGAAGCCTCCTGCTTTTGCCACTTCGGCGAGCCCGGCGAGCACGCCCTTGCGAGACGAGTCGCCTGACGCTTCGATGGCAGCGCCGATGAATCCGAAGGCATCGAAGGTCTCAGCGTGGAATGTGTTGGGCTGCTCGCCTGTGGCTTCTTCGAAGGCCTTGGTGAATGCGCGTCCAGACTCATGTGGCAGGTCTTCCGATCCGACGAACGAGGAGTAGTAGATGATCCCGTTCGCCTGGTCGTCGTCGAGGGCCGACAGTGCACCCGCTCCGATCGCCGTACCTCCACCGATCGTGCCTTCGAATCCCGCGCGCCGAAGTTGCGTGATGACAGCGATGTTCTGGGAACCGATGGCATGCACATGGATGAAGTCCGGATCCCCCTCAAGCAGCTTCGTTACGGCTGTTGTGAGATCGGTCTCCGTTGACGTGCTCGACACCGAGTTCAGAAGTTCGATGCCCACATCGTCGAAGGCTGCGGGCAGCGCTTCTGCCGCGACCTTCACCGTGGCCGCATTGTCCGAATCATAGAAAACCGCAGCAGTCTTTGCGCCAACGACGTCCGCGATGTACTTCGCGTAGGTCGGTACGAAATTAGGCTGCGGTGGTGTGATCCGCCAGATGGCGTCACCCGTCTCAACGACACCGTCGCCGCCCACCTGTACATTGATCACCGGAAGTCCCGCCTCCTGAGCAAGCGGCGCGATCGTGAGAGCCTCCTCGGTGAGGACTCCGAAAATGACAGCGTCCGTGTCATCGAGGATCGCATCATTCATCAAAGACGCTGCGGTGCTCGCCGCGGACGCAGTGTCACGCACCACCAGGTCGATCGTGCGGCCAGAGAGCCCGCCGTCAGCGTTGATCTTCTCGACCGTGAACTCCGCCGAATCCTTGATGGCCTCTCCGTAGAACGCCGCAGGACCTGTGATGTCCGCCAAGACGGTGATCTTGATCGTTGAGTCATCATCAGCGCCAGGCTCTGACGTGCCGGCGGCGCATGCCGTCAGCGCCAACGCGATCGTCGCGCCGAACGCCACGAACGCCATCCTCGTGCCACTGATCTTGCCTACACTTCTTCGTGTCATCGCAGTACTCCATTGCTGCTGTGAGGTTGAGACGCGGTTCAAACCCGTGTCTCTCGCAGCCGGCTCTGGCAGCGAGTTTCTCCAGCGTAGCGCATCAGTCGACTGTAGTCGACCGTTGTAGACAGAACACAAAGGAACCGTATATCCGCCATCGGGAGACTGCCCTACGCCCGGAACGCGCGCCGAAAGCGCCCGCTTTCACGCGAATGCGTCGATATCGTCGGTTCAGAACGACGTGATGACGGAGCGGATCACGCCCCCACGGGCGAGCTGCTCGTATGCGTCGTCAATGTCACCGAGCGATATCTCCTGTGAAACGAGGTCATCGAGATTGAGCCGTCCCTGAACATAGAGGTCGGCGTACAGGGGGATATCGTGCTTCGGGTTGGTCGAACCCATATGCACGCCGACGACGCTATTGTGCGCGCGAAGCATCGGGAGCGAACTGGGAAGCTCGATCTTGGCATCAGGTTTCGCAAGGCCCACGAAATATGCGCCGCCCCCTGACCGCACCATCTGGACGGCCTGCTGCTGCGTGGCCTCGAGCCCGATCACCTCGAACGCATGATCGACGCCGCCATTGGTAAGGTCGAGGACTGCCTGAACGGCGTCCACGTCGGCGCCATTCACTGTGTCGGTGGCTCCGAATCGCTTCGCCGCCCTGAGCTTTGTGTCGTCGATATCGATCGCGATAATGCGTAGTGCGCCCGCAATCCGGGCACCGCTGATGGTGTTCAACCCGACACCGCCGGTGCCGATCACCGCGACCGTGTCACCGACTCGCACCTGCGCGGAGTTAATCGCGGCACCTGCGCCGGTGACGGTCGCGCAGCCGAGAATGCTGGCTTGGGGGAAAGGGATCTGCTTATTCACGACGGCGAGCTGATTCTCGTGCACAAGTGCCTGCTCGGCGAACCCACCGATTCCGTACACCTGGTTCAGTGGTCCCTCATCAAAGCTCACCCGTGGAGGCATCCCGACCCCGCGAAGGGTCGCTCCTTTGTTGTTGCATGCGTACGGCCTTCCGGCGACGCAATCGGCACACAGCCCGCAATATTGCACGAGGCACGCCACGACATGATCGCCGACGTCGATCGTTGTCACATCCGGGCCTATCGCCGCCACGATGCCCGCTGCCTCGTGGCCAAAGACCGCAGGCATGACGATGCCGAAATCGGTCTGGGCCAGATGTACATCGCTGTGACAGAGCCCGGAGGCTCGCACTTCGATAAGCACTTCCCTGCCGCGCGGATCAGCGATCGAGACCTCTCTGGGTGTGAATCCGAGTCCAAGGCCGAATGCAATAGATGCCTTCATGGGTGAAACTTTCTCTTCTTTCCGACGCGTGCTTTCGGCCCGGCTGCCGTACATCACGTTAGACCTACCTAAAAGGAAACGTGGAAAGGCCCGCACGCGGCCGGGGACCCCTGGCTGCGTGCGGGCCTTGAACTCACGCGCTCGCTCGTGCTCCGTTCGAGAACTCCTCAGCGGCCTTCACGACATCGACGCCGAAGCTGCCCTGTGTAATGGCGGTGGCGCCGCCGTCGATAGGCACGACGACTCCAGTGACGTATCGAGAGAGTTCGCTCGCCAAGAAGACGACCACGTCGGCGATCTCCTCCGGCAGTCCGACGCGACCGATTGGAAGCTTCGGACCGAGCTCCTGCTCCAAGTAGCGAAGGAACTCGCTCGCGTTCTCCGCCGGCACCCCGAAGGCGTTCGCCATGATCGGCGTCATGATGGTCCCGGGGGCAATCGCGTTGGAGCGGATGCCGAGCGGCGCGAGTTCTGCCGCCGCCTGGTGGATGAGCCCGATCACAGCATGCTTGGAGGCTGTGTAGGCTGCGCCTGCCCACCCACCCTGCAGACCAGCCGTGCTGGAGGTCGAGACGATTGTGCCGCCGCCCCCCTGCTTCTGGAACTGCTTCGTCGCATACTTGTGGCCAAGTGCCACGGATCGGGTAAGCAACGCGAGCGTTCGGTCGAATCCGTCCGCATTGAGATCAGACATCGGCGACACATCACCCTGATTGCCCGCATTGTTGAACATGACGTCCAAACGTCCGTAAGAATCTACCGCCGCGGCAATAATCGCCTCGATCGCCTTCTCATCAGTGACATCGGTGTGCACGAACACCGCCGCATCGCCGAGCCTGTCGGCGACGGCTCGCCCGTTCTCATCGGCGATATCGCCGATGACCACTCGCGCGCCCTCGGCAACGAATCGCTCGACAGTCGCGAGACCGATGCCGCTCGCTCCTCCGGTGATGACGGCGACCCTACCCTGCAATAGACCTGTCATGATGCCCCTAGCCAACTCGGTAGTGGTCAATGATGGCCGGTGCCGCTTCGACAACCTTGTGATGGTCGACGTGAGCGTGCTGTTGCGCAACAAGACTATCTAGCAGTGCCCGACCAAGTGCCGATCCGTCTCGAACCGGCGAGGTACCCGCCCATCTGAAAGCGAACTCCACGACCTCACGAGAGACCTCGTGGACGAGGTTGCCTGCTTGGAAGAACCGGGCCTTGTCGAAATCGTCCATCTCCTCGCCTGATTCGATCTTCACGCGGGCGTTCTCGATGTTGCTCAGGGTGAGCGCGCGCACCGCTTCGAGCCGGGATTCATGGTGCGCGAACTCGTAGGTGAAGCGTGCCTGGTCAATGATCTTGTCATGACCTGGGACTTGCCTACCCGCATCTGCGATCTTCACGATCTCTTGCAGCGCGTGTTTCGCGTTACCGATCGACACCGCCGAATGATAGGCAATCGCCGTCGACCCGAAGTCCATCCGGCCACCCGCTCCACCACGCAGTGGAACGTAATCGACAGGGCTGAAGAAATACTGTTCAGGGACGAAGACGTCGTTGACTTCAAAGTCGACGCTGCCACTACCCTTCAAGCCGAAGACATCCCACCCACCGGTCACGGTGACGTGCTCACGCGGTACGAACCCAGTGACGATCTTGTCTGTGCCATCGATGAACGCGCCCGCTGCGAAGTGCGTCGCATGAAGAACACCGCTGCCGAAACGGTACTTGCCCGTGAGTCGGTAGCCGCCCTCCACGGGGACCGCGACGCCGGACGGCCCTGCAAAGCCCGAAGTGCGGGCGCGAGGGTCACGTTCGACGAAGAGCTCACGGACAGCATCGTCACCAAGTCCGACGCTCGAGTAGCCATTGAAGCCCGCTAGCGTCATATATGACCATCCAGTAGAGGCATCGTAGCTCGCAACCTCTTCGAAGAGCTCAAACCGCTCGCGCATAGATGCGTCTTCACCGCCGAGCTCAGTCGGCACGGCGAACCAGTACAGCTCCGCTTCGTCAAGCGCGTCGATGACCTTCTGACTAATCTGGCCTGCCGACTGTGTATTCGCGGCCTCGGCACGGATGAGGCTCTTGAGCGACTTGGCTCTGTCGAGCGGCGCGGCGAGTTGCTTTTTCACTCGCTCTAGCGGGCTAATAACATCGGTCATGGCTGGCTCCAGTTCGTCGGCGGATTACAGGTTTCCCCACCTGATCGCGGGCGTCATCGCCCCGATATCTCTAACTTTGCATACCGGGCTATCCGGAGTCAAGGTCATTGTCGACATTGGTCGACAATGACCTTGACTCCGGATAGAATGGGCCACAAATATCCTCCGCAGTTGCTGTATTCCGATGCTCCATCCGCTCACCGAACCCGCAAAATCAGCCAATATGGATGACTGTGCGAGAAGCTCAGCGGAAGACTCCGGCATTCGCTCGATGTCAAGCTGTGTGGAGTCACGGGGTCAGCTCGTGGTTGCTGCTTTGGGCAGGCTAATGCCGATTTGGTCGGCGAGTGATGGCGTGACGGGCCGGCCGTGGAAGCGTTCGGGGTGGGTGTCGTAGTAGCGCTGCAGCGCGTGATCGCGCTTGTGCCAGACGTGTTTTTCTGCCGCGGGCAAGCGTTGCCCACATTTGCCGACCGTACCGGCTGCGTGTCGGACTCACGCAGACCGGCAGCTCGATGGTGTGCTGAGCCATGCTCTTGAACGCGGGCAATAACAGGCAATAAACGGTGGGCTCACGGCTCCAAACACTCAGTGAACCCGCCGGGATGATGTCGAACTCGCCTACGACTTGTTAGCGGGCGGCGGACATCACGTACCGACATTCACGAAGTGCTCCGCGCCCGTGAGCTATCGTACGAATCCGGAGATCTTTCCGCGGAGCTTGACTAGCCTGATTTCTCACTCCGCTTGGTTGTTATTGAAGGGGACGGTGAAGTCTGCGGCAACGCGCAGCTCATCGCCTTCAATATGTACCTAACCGGTTGGAGAGTGTCATTGATTTAGCGTGATCTTCCAGCATCAAGCCCCACAAACACAGGTTTCCTTGCGTCCGCTGGTCCTTCCCGTGGCGCAACGATTTCGGACCGACAAGTGTACCGTCCTCTGTGGAGGAAGTAATCCGCCAACGAGGACTGATTTTCACGCCGTCCGAGTTCGTTTCTGTCGCTATGCAGGGTATTGCCGCCTGAACGGACGCCCCCTTAGCCGCGCTTGAGCAGCGCCGCGAGCGCCTGCCCGCCACCGATGCACATGGTGACGATGGCGTACTCGCCACCGGTGCGCTGCAATGTGAGTGCGGCGCGCACGGTCAGGATCGCCCCGGTCGCCCCGACAGGGTGTCCGAGTGCAATAGCCCCACCGTAGGGGTTCACCCGAGCGGGGTCGAGCTCCGTATCGCGGATCACCGCAAGCGCCTGCGACGCAAAAGCCTCGTTCAGCTCCACGGTCGAGATATCCGCAGGCGTAAGCCCCGTCTGTTTGAAGAGCTTCTTCAGCGCGAGCGTGGGTGCGTAGCCCATGATCTCTGGCTCAAGAGCCGCAGTGGTGATTGCTTCGATGGTCGCCAGCACTGGTGCACCCTCGGCGCGAGCGTCCGCTTCGCGCATCAGCACTGTGGCCGCGCCACCATCGTTGATACCAGATGCGTTGCCGGCTGTGACCGTGCCATCGTCGGCGAACGCTGCACGCAAACTGGCGAGCCCTTCGAGCGTCGTATCCGGGCGTGGGTGCTCGTCCTTCGAGACCTCGACCGGCTTGCGACCGGAAGTGGTCACGGAAACGATCTCCTCGGCGAACGCCGCCTGTGCAGCGTCCGTCGCGGCCCGGCGCTGCGACTCAAGGGCGAAGGCATCCTGCTCAGCGCGACCGATTCCAAAACGTGAAGCCACATTCTCGGCAGTAACACCCATGTGCTTGTTCGAGAAAGGGTCGGTGAGGATTCCGACGGTTCCGTCGACAAGAGTCCTGTCCCCCAGTCGATCATTGAACCGCGCGTTGAAGTCGTAGAACGGCATTCGCGTCATGTTCTCCGCACCGCCGGCAACTGCCACGTCGATCCCACCCCAGAGCAGCTCCTGCGCCGCCGACCAAATCGCCTGCAGACCGGAGCCGCACAGCCGGTTCACCGTGAACGCCGGAGTGTTCACATCAAGCCCGGCAGAGAGCGCGATCCGACGCGAGATGTAGGCGTCGCCCGCGACCTGGCCGATGGTTCCGATGATGACCTCGCCGACCCGATCGGGAGAAACACCCGAACGCTTGAGCGCCTCAATCGTCGCGGTAGCACCCAGCTCGTGCGCAGCAGTCTCCTTGAACGCACCGCCGAAGCGTCCCACCGGGGTGCGAGCACCGGCAACAATCGCAACCTTTTCGCGCGGCGAAGAAGCCATCAGCCAACCGCCTCCTCAGCCCGCTCCTGCACCTCAACCGCCGCAGTATCGGGCACATACTCCTCGATGTGCCGCTCATCCGGACCGTTGTACGCCGACAACGGCCTGATCAGCGCGTTCGACGCCTGCTGCTCGAGGATGTGCGCGGTCCACCCCGTAATGCGCGCCGCGATGAACAGCGGTGTGAACGTCAGAGTGTCGTAGCCAATCAGGTTGTACGCCGGGCCCGAGGGGTAATCGAGGTTCGGGTAGATGCCCTTCCGCGAGACGAACTCGCCCTCGAGGGTGTCATAGAGCTCGGCGACATCCGGACGGTCATAATGCGCGACCAGAGTGTCGAGCGCTGCCTTCATCGTCGGCACGCGCGAGTCGCCGCGCTTGTAGACGCGGTGGCCGAAGCCCATGATCTTGCGCTTCTCGGCGAGCGCGGTGTCAAGCCATCCCGAGACCTCAGCGGCCGAACCGATCTCATCGAAGATGTGCATCACAGCCTCGTTGGCTCCACCGTGCAGCGGACCCTTCAGCGCGCCGATCGCGCCGACGACCGCCGAGTACAGGTCGCTCAGAGTCGAGGTGATGACGCGCGCGGTGAACGTCGATGCGTTGAACGAGTGCTCGGCATACAGGATCATCGAGCGGTTGAACGCATCGACCACGACAGCATCCGGCTCTTCGCCGAACGTCAGCCACAGGAAGTTCGCGGCGTAGTCGAGGTCATCACGCGATTCGACGATCTCAAGACCACGACGACGACGCTGGCCGTACGACACGATCGCCGGGAGCGTCGCGAACAGCTTCAGGCTCCGCTCCAAATTCTCAGAAGGCGTGCCGACAGCATCCAGAACGTTGCTGATCCCCGCCGTCTCGATCGCGCCGATCACGCTGACCGCAGTACGTACCTCGTCCATCGGGTGCGAGTCGATCGGCAGGCGATCGATCGCCTCCTTGACAGCGGGCGACAACGCACGGTTGGCGCGCTCCGTGGCGCGAAAATCCGCCAACTGCGAAGCAGACGGCAGCTCGCCGTGCCACAGCAAGTAGGCAACAGCCTCAAAAGGCTGGGTCGCCGCCAGCTCCTGCACCGGGTAACCGCGGTACAGCAGGCTGTTCGTCTCGGGGTTGACCTTGCTGATCGCCGTCTCGTCGGCGACGACCCCCGCGAGGCCCTTTTTGATGTCGTTGTCAGCCACTGCTTACTCCTTCGTAATTGTGAAGTTGAAGACGCCAGAGTCGAAATGGTTGTACGACTCGTAATCGATCAGGTCATAGAGGTCGGCGCGGTGCTGCATCTCGCCGAGCGTGCTGGTGAGATGTCCTTGCTCGTTCAGCGTATCGAGGCCACGGCCTGCCGCACCCATCGCCAAACGTAAAAGAGACACCGGCCAGATCACGATGTTCACACCGACATCCCGCAGCTGGTCGACCGAGAACAGGTCGCTCTTGCCGAACTCCGTCATGTTCGCCAGGATAGGCACGTCGACCGCCGCACGGATCGCCGCGAACTCCTCCAGCGACCGCATTGCCTCGGGGAAGATCGCGTCAGCACCCGCATCGACGAGCGCCTTCGCCCGATCCTTCGCAGCCTCCAGGCCGTCGACGGCGGCGATATCGGTGCGCGCCATGATGAGGAAGTTCTCATCGCGACGCGCGTCGACGGCGGCACGGATGCGCTTCGCCGCAGTACCCAGATCAACGACAGCCTTGCCGTCGAGATGACCGCATCGCTTCGGGTTGATCTGGTCCTCGATGTGGGCACCGGCGAGACCGGCATCCTCCAGCGTCTGGATGGTGCGCGCGACGTTCATCGGCTCACCGAAGCCGGTGTCAGCGTCGATGATCGCGGGCAGCTCGGTCATCCGCGCGATTTGCTGACCGCGGCCAGCAACCTCGGTGAGCGTCGTCAACCCGATGTCGGGCAGGCCGAGGTCAGCAGCGAGCACGGCGCCCGAGATGTAGACGCCCTCGAAGCCCTTCTGCTCGATGAGCCGGGCCGACAGCGGGTTGAACGCACCAGGAAAGCGCAGCAGCTCACCGGTTGCGAGCCGCTCGCGGAACAGTCGCCGCTTCTCGGCGGGCGTGGTTCTGGCGTACAGCATCAGTCCACTCC
The DNA here is from genome assembly GCF_000685355.1 of Microbacterium sp. CH12i. GTDB lineage: Bacteria > Actinomycetota > Actinomycetes > Actinomycetales > Microbacteriaceae > Microbacterium. Next base: position 73,419 of record NZ_JHET01000002.1, read on the forward strand.
TTCCGAGATCTCGCAGAACAGCACTGAACTCGCAGAGATTCGGCGAGAACGTGCGAGAAGCGTGTTGTTCTGCGAAGCGCGTGCCGGGGCGCCCATCAGAACAGACCCTTGGTAGACGGCTCGGATGCCACGACACCAGGCTTCGCGATGATCGAGAGCTCTGCGACCTCGGCAGCGGTGAGCTCGGGAAGACGCTGCACGAGCGAGAGGAACCGCTCGATCTCAGCCTCTTCGAGAACCGGAGCAGCGAGCAGGCGGAACTTCGCGATGTAGTTGTCACGAGCGAACGGCCGCGCACCCAGCGGGTGAGCATCCGCGACCGCGATCTCATCCACAACGACAGTGCCGTCCTTGAGCGTGATCTCCACTCGTCCGCCGAAGGCCTTCTCGCTGATGTCGTTCGAGTGATAGCGACGGGTCCACTCGGCATCCTCAAGCGTGGTGACCTTGTTCCACAGCTCGACGGTGTCGGCCCGCGCTGCCCGTGAGGGAGCGTACGAGTCAACGTGGTGCCACGAACCATCCTGCAGCGCGACAGTGAAGATGTACGGAATCGAGTGATCCAGCGTTTCGCGCGAAGCGGTCGGGTCGTACTTCTGCGGGTCGTTCGCGCCGGAGCCGATCACATAGTGCGTGTGGTGCGAGGTGTGCAGCACGACCGACTCGATGGCTGTGGTGTCAATGCCCTCACCGTGCAGCTTGCGGGCAAGGTCGATCCAGGCCTGCGCCTGGTACTCGGCCGAGTGCTCCTTCGTGTACGTGTCGAGAATGGCGCGCTTGGCCTCGCCCGCGGCGGGCAGCGGCACCTCGTATGCGGCATCCGGGCCATCCAGCATCCAGGCGATGACGCCGTCTTCACCCTCGTAAATCGGCGAAGGGCTGGTCTGGCCGCGCATCGCACGGTCGACTGCTTCGACGGCCATCTTTCCCGCGAAGGCCGGGGCGTGCGCCTTCCAGGTCGAGATCTCGCCCTTGCGGCTCTGACGCGTGGCCGTGGTGGTGTGCAGCGCCTGCGAAACGGCCTGATAGATGGTCTCGGTGTTCAGGCCGAGAAGGGTTCCAATGCCGGCGGCGGCCGATGGGCCGAGGTGGGCGACGTGGTCGATCTTGTGCTTGTGCAGGCAGATCGCCTTCACCAGGTCGACCTGGATCTCGTAGCCGGTCGCGATGCCGCGGACGAGCGCGCGACCATCGGCGCCGACATGCTGCGCGACCGCGAGGATCGGCGGGATGTTGTCGCCGGGGTGCGAGTACTCGGCGGCGAGGAAAGTGTCGTGGTAATCGAGTTCACGCACCGCAACACCGTTGGCCCACGCCGCCCACTCGGGGCTCGTACGCTTGTCGAGCGGGGCACCGAATACCGTCGCGCCGTTTCCGCCGGTGGATGCCGGGTGGCTGAAGGCCTGGTCGCGTGCAGCGATGATCGGACCGCGAGTCAGGGATGCTGCGGCCACAGAAGCGTTGTCGATGATGCGGTTGATGATCATGTCGACGACATCCTGCTCGACCTCGACGGTGTCGGTGGCAACCTCGGCGATCTTCCAGGCCAGCTGCCCTTCGCGGGGCAGGTCTTCTTCACTCTTGTAAACGCGGACGTGGTGGTTAACGGTCATGACGGTCCTTCACTGTCAGAGGGGAGGGAATCGAGAATGCTGGTGAGGGCGTTCCGCAGGTGCACGTGCGTGGCGTGGGCGGCAAGGTCGCCATCGCGTTCGGCGAGTGCCTCGGCGATGAGTCGATGCTCAGCCACGGATGCCGTCAGCCGCTGCGGGTTGTCGCGCGACAGGCGCCGCACCCGCACGAGGTGCGTGCGAACCGTGCGCAGTGCGGATGCGATGTAGTCATTATCGACGGCGGCATCGACGGCGCGATCGAAGCGGGCGATGAGCGCGTAGTAGTTGTCGCGCCCTGTTTGAGCATTGAGGGATGCTCCGGCGTCCGCGAACTCGGATGCAAGTCCCGCGAACATCTCAGCGTCGCCGCGTTCGGCTGCGAGACGCGCGGCGGACTCCTCCAGCGCACGACGAATCTCGAACAACGAGCGGATGTCGTCCGCGTCGATGTCGGTGACAACGGTGACCCGCGGCGACTGCTGTTCGACGAGCCCGTCCGCACTGAGCTGTTGCAGCGCTTCGCGTAGCGGCGTGCGGCTGACGCCGAGGCGAGCAGCCTGCTCGACTTCGGCAAGCACTGTGCCGGGAGCGAGGTCGCCGGACTGAATCTCTTCGAGCAACGTCGCATAGGCGCGATCGCTCGCTCTGGTTCGCTCGACTACGGTGCTCACATAGCTAGTGTATACATAAATCGCTTCGGAGGAGCCTATCGGCGATCCGAAGCGACGCAACGTATACAGACGGGCGCTCTGATCCCGCGCATTCAGGTCGCAATCGCTGCCGCCTGGCGCGTGGCGGAGCGACGAAAATCGCGACGCGAACGATCAGCCTGCGTCGGTAACCCCTTCGTACAGCCCGATCGAGTTGCCGTCCGGGTCGACGATGACAGCCCACCAGCTCGTCTCGCTGATCGGCTGCTTGTCCATGGCCACGCTCGCCCCGGCTCCCACAGCCGCCGTAATCGTCTCGTCGATCGAGTCGACCTCGACGTATGAGCGCGGCTGGCTGAAGTCTGCGCTGCGCGGGGCGAGCCCGCCTCCGCTGATCTTGTTCGGTGCCTGCCACATCGGATAGTCCTCGAACCCGGGGATCTCCGCAATCTCCCAGCCGAACAGCCCGGAGTAGAAGGCCTTCGCCCGGGCCATGTCCGTGACGGGGATGTCGATGTGGGTGATGTCGCCGTGTGCCATTTCGGTTCCCTTTCCTGCACGTGATCCGGCTCCGTTCGAACGCCGGCATCGCAAGTCTCACCCCGTACCGGGCTGAGATCAAGGGGCTTCTGCGCACCGCCCGCCCGGGCTTTCGGGTCGCACTTCTTGCCGCTTGGAGGGGCTTGAAGCGGCAAGACGTGCGACCCGAGCATGGGGCTCGGCCCGGGACCTGCGACCGGCATGGGACTCAGCCCGGGAGCACCGGATCTCCCGCTACGGATGCCGCGGGCTCGCCGAGTTTCACGACGACGACGCCCACCAGCACGAGCGCCGCCCCGATGCCCTGCAGAAGGTTCGGCAGCTGGCCGAGCAGCAGCCAGCCGAACAGCAGCGCAGCGATGACCTCGGCGAGCGCAATGAACGACGCCAGCCGCGAGCCGAGGAGCCGCGTCGATGCGATCCCGAGCACGTAGGCCAGCGCTGTCGCGATGATCCCCATGCCAGCACAGGGACGAACCACGGTGCTGACCAATACCCAGGCCCGAAGCGGTAGGCGACGTCATCCGTGTTCCAGGCCATCGGGAGGATGCCAATCAGACCCGCAACAGCGAGCCCGACCGCGCCGACGAACAGGCCAGACCCCGCAAGCACGATCGGCGGTAGTCCGGTGCCGCTTTTCCCCGACAGGATGAAGTACGCCGCAGCCCCCACCATCGCACCGAATGCCCAGAGGATGCCACCGACATCGACGCTGCGACCGGAGAGTACGTCGAGCATGAGAACGAGACCGAAGAACGCGATCAGGCACCCAGGACGCTCCGACCGGTGGGCTTCTCGCCGCGTCGCATCCAGAGCCAGAGCACGACGGCGATCGGCGCGGTGTACTCGATGAGGAGGGCGAGTCCGACGTCCATCACGGCGACAGCCTGGAAGTAGAACAGCTGCGTCGCCGTCACCGCGAGCAGCCCGTAGGCGGCGATGATCCCGACGTTGCGGCGCAGCAGGCGCCACCGACCACGCAATGCGGCGACGGCGGGGATCAGCAGCACGAGAGCTGCGACCCAGATCCGCACGGTGACCGCAGCACCCGGCGTCCATCCCGCGTCGATGAGTCCGCGCGCCCACGCGCCCGACATCCCGAAGGAGAGCGCCGCTGCGATCGCGAGCGGGAGCCCGAGTCGCAACCCTGGCCGCGTACGGGCGTCATCTGCCACAGCATCCATGATCGATGACACTATCGTCCACCTCGTCAACAGTGCCGAGGTTAAGGTCAGGTCGCCTGATACCCGGTGTGATCCGGGTTATCCTTCAGTACCCAGCCGTCACCATCCGCGACGACGAGGTTCTTCATGCCCCCGGCCTCGGCGATCACGGCGTAGTCCTGCCCGGCATCCGCCGCATAACAGAACAGGGTGACGAATGGCTCATCGCCAACGTTCACGCTGCGGTGGATCCAGTGCCCCGGAACATCGACGGCCTTGCCGGGGGTCAGTTCAATGGCGGAGGTCTGCCCGTCCAGCGTCTCGAGCAGCATCACACCGCGCCCGCTCAGGCAGTAATACAGCTCAGCACGATCGGCGATCGCATGCAGGTGGCCGCGGGTGACGGCGAACTCCTCGCCGTAACGACCCGGTAGCAGTGCGCTTGTCCCGACGATCAGCGATCCGGGACCCTCCTGGTAGCGGTGGTCATCGACCCAGTAGACCAACTCGTCGACGCCACGCTCGCCGACGACATCCTGCCACGCCTGGTCATCGCGGTAGACGCCATCCATGTCTCCCAGAAACTTCTCATAGCGGCGCGAGCGCCCTTCGATGCCGCCCTGCGGCGAGATCTCCAGCAGAGTGGGAATGTCCACGACGGGATGGGTGCTCACGGTGCTCTCCTCGAACTTGTACTTACATGTCTTGTAATTACAGGTATACTCCAAAACAGCACGATCCGGAACCGCAATCACCGAAGCAGGCACGAACTGTGATCATCGCCCACGACCTCGGCACGACCGGGAACAAGGCCTCACTGCACCATGACGATGGCCGTCTGGTCGCCTCCACCACCGTTGGATACCCCGCGCATTTCGCCGCCGGCGGCGTCGCGGAGCAGAATCCGAACGACTGGTGGGATGCCGTCGTCTCAGCCACCCGCGAGCTCCTCTCCCGCACCGGCATAACGCCGGCCGATGTCACGGGTCTGGTCGTCAGCGGCCAGATGATGGGCGCCGTCCTCCTCGACGCCGCGGGCGTGCCCGTGCGCCCGGCGATCATCTGGGCCGACACCCGTTCGGGTGCACAGCAGCGCGAACTCGAACGCGCGCTCGGCGCCGAGCACGCCTACAAAGTGCTCGGACATCGACTGAACCCGACCTACTCGATCGAAAAGGTCATGTGGGTGCGCGACAATGAGCCAGAGGTCTGGGCCCGAGTCCGCCGTTTCTGCGTGGCAAAGGACTACATCGTCCAACAGCTCACCGGCCGCCTTGCCACCGATCGCTCCGACGCCTCCGGCACGAACGCCTACGACCAGCGGAAGGGCGACTGGTCCGAAGAGGTCCTCGCAGCGGCCCGCCTCGACCGCACATTGTTCCCAGAGATCCTCGACTCGACGGCCATCGCGGGCGTGCTGACGGATGCCGCGGCATCCGCACTGGGCCTCCACACCGGCGTGCGCGTGGTGATGGGCGGCGGCGACGGGCCGATGGCGGCCGTCGGATCCGGGATCGTCGCACCAGAGGACGGCGCGTACGTGTGCCTGGGCACCTCGTCGTGGATCTCGTTCGCGAGTGATGCTCCGCTGCACGACGCGAAGATGCGCACCTTCACGTTCGACAACGTCGTGCCGAACAGCTTCGTCCCCACCGCAACGATGCAGGCCGGTGGCGGCTCGATCCAATGGATCTCAGAAGCACTCTCCGCCGACCCGAAGCATCCCGAGACTGCGCGACTGACCGCCGATGCGGGCAGCGACCTCGACACTGAGGATCTCTACTTCCTCCCCTATCTGCTCGGCGAGCGCTCCCCCATCTGGGACCCCAACGCCCGCGGCGCCTTCCTCGGCATCGGCCGCCACCACACTCGCGAACACCTTGTGCGCGCCGTGCTGGAGGGAATCGGATTCAATCTGCTCACCAGCATCCATGCGTTCCGCGAATCGGGCGCCATGATCGACCGCATCGATGCTGTCGGCGGCGGCGCACAAAGCGATGCGCTGCTCGCGATCCTCGCCGATGTGTGGGGCGTGACCGTACGCCGCCGCACGATCGTGGAGGAGGCAAACAGCCTCGGTGCCGCGGTAACCGGCGCGGTCGGTCTCGGACTCGCCGATTTCTCGGCGGCACGCGCGCTCAGCGAGGTGACAGCAGAATTCACACCGGATGCTGCTCGCCACGCCATCTATGCCAAACGCCACGACCGTTTCACTTCGGCATACGACGCCCTGGCACCCTGGTTTGCCGCAGCGCCAACAGCAGACGGAGCACACTGATGGGAATCATCCTCGCCACCAGCCGCTCATTCTCGGACGGCTCGCTCGACCTCATCGCTCGCGCGCAGGATGCCGGGCACGAGATCGTCCGCGGCCCCGCACACCACGACCTCATAGACCTCGCTCCCCTGCTCGCGACGGCGGATGCCTGGATCGCCGGCACTGGACCGGTGACCGACGCGCACCTCGCCGCCGCCCCGAACCTCAAAGTGATCGCGCGCTACGGCGTCGGCACTGAGGCGGTAGATCTGGCCGCGGCTGAGGCCCGCGGCATCCTGGTCACCAACACCCCCGGCGCGAATGCGGATGCCGTCGCCGACCACGCGATCGGACTCATGCTCGCAGCCCTCCGGACCATCCCCGACGGCGACCGCCGGGTACGCCAGGGCGACTGGAGCGTCCGGCGCGGCCGCGAACTCGGAGCCGCGACGGTGGGAATCGTCGGCTTCGGTCGCATCGGTCAGGGCGTCGCACGGCGCTTGGGCGGGTTCGGCACGCGCGTCATCGCCGCCGACCCGTACTTCCCCGCTGACCGCATCCGCGATCTTGGCGCAGAGCCGATGCCACTCGACGAGCTGTTCCAGACTGCCGATGTCATCACGCTGCACGCTCCTGGTGGGCAGCGACTCGTCGACACCGCCCGTCTTCTGACAATGCGTCCTGGCACCGTCATCGTCAATACCGCCCGGCCCGACTTGATCGATGAGCAGGCTGTCGCCGCAGCGCTGAACGATGGACGCCTCGCCGGCTACGCCGCAGACACGCTCGACGGCGACACCGCGGCATCCGGCAGTCCACTTCTCGCTGATGACCTCGCCGACCGGGTGATCGTGACCCCGCATCTCGGCGCTCAGACCACGCAGGCCGTCGACAACATGGGCTCGTACTCGCTCGACGATGTGCTCGCCGTGCTCGCGGGGCGCGAGCCCCGGTTCCCCGTTCACGCTCCGGCCGTGTAACGGCGATATTCGCGACCTGAACTCACCCGAAAGGCTCCCCATGACCACCGCTTCCACCCCAGCTGCAGCCGATTCCACTGCCGACTACATGGGCTTCGTTGGCGTGACTACCGGTTCGTCGTCGATCATGCAGGTCTTCCCCCTATGGGCCGACATCCTGGGTCTCCCCACGCGCACCCTGATCGGCCACGATCTGCCGATGGATGCCACCCCCGAGCAGTACCGCGCGCTCGTCGAGCAGATCCGTGATGACCCCCACCACCGTGGCGCCCTGGTCACCACGCACAAGATGAATGTGTACGCCGCGGCATCCGATCTTTTCGACGAACTCGACCCGTTCGCGGTGTCGTGCTCTGAGATCTCGAGCATCGCGAAGCGCGGCTCCACGCTGTCCGGCCGCGCCAAGGATCCGATCACCGTCGACCTGGCACTCGGCGACTTCCTGCCCGCTGATTACTTCACGACCACGCGCGCCGAAGTTGTCATTCTCGCGCCGGCGGTTCGGGCACAGCTCTCAGTTGGGCACTCGCAGAACGCGGCGATGCCCCGATCAAGATCACGATCACCGCCCGCGATGACGAAAAGCTCGAGCACCTGCGCGAGGTGCACCGCCAGCACGGCACGCGTGAAGGACTCATCGAGTACGTCCGCACCGATACTCCGCAAGACGCCGCCGCAATCGTCGCCGCGGCGCCCAAAGGCTCGTTGATCGTCAACGCCACCGGCCTGGGCAAGGATCGTCCTGGCTCCCCGCTGCCCGACGACATCGTTTTCCCCGAAGCGCCTACGTGTGGGAATTCAACTACCGCGGATCGCTGGAGTTCCTGCACCAGGCACGCGCGACCGAGGCTGCGCGCGTGCTGCACGTCGTCGACGGGTGGCGCTACTTCATCCACGGTTGGTCACAGGTCGTCGCCGACGTTTTCGAACTTCAGCTCACGCCCGATATCGTGGAACAACTCGCACAGTCGGCGGAGTTCGCACGACGATGACAGCAAAGGCGGAAGCGCACATGACGGCGATCCGCACCGTTCTCGGCGATATCGACCCAGCTACCCTCGGTCCGACGAACTACCACGAGCATCTCTTCCAGGTCACCCCGCTCCTTGTGGGCGATGAGCTTGACGACGAAGCCGCTTCGGGTGCTGAGGCCGCACTGATGCAGACCAGCGGCTTCGCCGCGATGGTGGATGCCACCCCCTTCGGCCTCGGGCGCAATCCCGAAGCCCTCGCGCGCATCAGCAAGACAGCCGGTCTGCACATCGTCGCCACCACCGGGCGGCACCGCGAGGCGCACTACGGCGACGATCATCCGATGCAGGTGTGGAACGTCGAGCAGCTGACGACACTCTTCGTCGCCGACCTCACCGCAGGCATGGCAGCCAACGACGCCGAGATCTTCGAGACCCCCGATGTCACGGCCGCACGCACGTCGAAGGGTGCTCCTATCCGGGCGGGGCTACTCAAGGGCGGCATCGACTACTGGCGCATCAGCCCATTCGAGCGCACCACGCTCGACGCGCTGGCCGCCACACACCGCAAGACGAATGCGCCGATCATGGTGCATCTGGAGTTCTGCACCGCGGCGCACGAGGTTCTCGATCTGCTGGCGGCAGAGGGCGTGGCATCCGATCGTGTCGTGCTCGCGCACGCCGACCGCGATCCCGATGCCGCCCTGCATGTCTCGCTCGCCGAACGCGGCGCCTACCTCGGATACGACGGCTTCGCGCGCCCGCGCACCCGCAGCGATGCCGAACTATTGGCGCTGACCGAGCAGGTCGTCGATGAGGCAGGAGCCGATCGCATCCTGCTCGGCGGCGACGTCGCGCGCCGCACCCGGTACATCTCCTATGGCGGCATGCCCGGCCTCTCGTACCTCGGCGACCGGTACCTGCCGCGCCTGCGCGACGCCATCGGCGATGAGGCGGTCGAGCGGATGCTGGTCGCAAACCCCGCCCGCCTGCTCACTCTGGGCTGAGGCATCCGCCCGCACTCGTCCAGCGGCGTCACGCGTGCACTGACACGAAAGCGGTCCCCCACCCGAAGGTGAGGGACCGCTTTCGTATGATCAGATCACTCGTAGAGAACTGCAGCGATCTTCGGGTCTTCGATGTTCTTGGCGTCGTACCAGTACGAGCCGGTGTCGTAGAACTTCTCGACCGACTTGCCGTTGGCTGCATCGTACGCGGCCTGAACGACCTGTGCGCCGATGCCGATCGGGTCCTGCGTGATGGCGCCGGCCATGGTGCCGTCCTTGATGGCGTTGATCTGTGCAGCACCGGAGTCGAAGCCGATGATGGTGATCTTGCCCTTTTCCAGGCCGAGCTCGTTGACAGCGTTCACAACACCGATGGCCGAGCCTTCGTTGGTGCCGTAGATGCCCGCGAGGTCGGGGTGCGCGGCGATCATGGCCTTGGCGATGTCAGCCGACTTCAGGTGGTCACCGTCGCCGTACTGGATGTCGACGATCTTGATGTCGGGGTAGTCAGCCTCGATCTTGTCGACGAAGCCGTCGCGACGCTCGACACCGGTCGAGTTGATCTGGGAGTGACCAACGATGGCGACTTCACCCTTGCCGCCGATCAGCTCTGCCATGTGCTCTGCTGCGAGGGCGCCAGCAACCTTGCTGTCAGTGGCCGACAGGCTCAGGCCCACGTCACCGTTGCAGGGTGCGTCGAAGTAGACGACCGGGATGTCCTTGGCCTTGGCCTGCTCGAGTGGAGCAACGCACGCCTCGGGGTCGAGGGCTGCGTAGGCGATGGCATCCGGGTTCTTGTCGATTGCCGTCGTGAGCATCTCGAGCTGCTGAGCAACCTCGGTCTCGGCGGCAGGGCCCTCGAACGTGATCTTCACGCCGAGCTCGGCGGCCTTGTCTTCGGCGCCCTTCTTCACGGCCTGCCAGAACTGGTGCTGGAAGCCCTTCGAGACGAGGGCGATGTACATTTCGCCGTCAGTGCTGCCGCCGCTGGTGCCAGCGCCCTCATCGACGACGTCGCCGCCGCCCGCGCATCCTGCCATCACAAGCGCGGATGCGGCCACGAGTGCCGCGAATGCGGTCTTCTTGCCAAATCGCATGGAAACTCCGTTGTTCTGTGTGTGGTGCCGGCCTTGCGGCCGACTCTGTGTGGACATTCCGGTGGTGTGCCGGTGCGGATCGCTCCGCGGTTTCGGCCGAGGCCGATCGTGTGGCGGCAGGTACGGGAATCGCCGCCACCCGATGATCAGGTGCGCTGGCGGTTTCGCAGCGAGTCGAGGAACACGGCGAGCAGCACGACGACGCCGACCACGATGTTCTGCCATTCGGTCTGGATCGACATGATCCGCAGGCCGTTGACGAGGACGCTCATGATCAAGGCGCCGATGACGGTGCCGATGATCGAGCCACGGCCACCCAGCAGCGAGGTGCCACCGATGATGACGGCGGCGATCGCCTGCAGTTCGTAGCCGGTGCCGATCTGGGGCTGAGCCGAGTCAAGGCGTGAGGCGATGACGATGCCGGCGACACCCGTGAAGGCACCCGAGAACATGTAGACAAGGATCGTCCAGCGGCGAGTGTTCACACCCGACAACCTGGTCGCTTCCTCGTTCGAGCCGATCGCGAACGTGTAGCGGCCGAGAAGCGTCTTGGAGAGCACCACGTACGCGACGATCGCGAGCAATGCGGTGATCAGCACCGCATTCGGGATGCCGGGGATGATCATGCCGAGTGCGATCTTCTTGAAGTCCGGAGCGGATGTCGAGAAGTAGATCGGGGCGACGTTGGAGATGACCAGCGCGAGTCCACCGGCGATCATCATCATCGCGAGCGTGGCGATGAACGGCGGCAGGCGCAGGAAGGTCACGTTCACGCCGTTGACGAGTCCCATCAACACACCGGTGCCGATGCCGCCGATCACGCCGACCCAGACGGGAAGGCCCATGTTCGTGATGATCACACCGGTCATCACCGCACACAGCGCCATGCCCGTACCGAGTGACAGATCGATGCCGCCGGTGATGATGACGAAGGTCGTGCCGAGGGCCAGGATGCCGATGACTGCTGTCGACAGCAGCACCGTGGCGATGTTACTGAAGGTGAAGAAGCTCGGGCTCGCGATCGAGAAGAAGATCACCAGGACGATGAGCGTCCCGAAGGCCAGCGACTGCTGGACCTGACGCTTCAGAAAACCTCGGACATCACGCTTGCTGGTGTCTTCGGTGACGGCCTGCTGGATGACGGTAGTCGTCTCTCCGGACTGCTGTGGGGTGCTCATCAGTCTTCCTCCCCGTGGGCTGCTAGTTGCATGATCTTCTCCTGGCTGGCTTCTTCGTTGCGGAGCGTTCCGGTGATTCGACCGTTCGCAAACACCGCGATGCGGTTGGCGACACGCAGAATCTCGGGAAGCTCCGACGAGATGACGATGATGGACTTGCCGGCGTCAGCGAGCTGCTGCATCAGTCGGTAGATTTCTTCCTTCGCGCCGACGTCAATGCCTCGCGTCGGCTCATCGAAGATGAGGATTTCGCAGTCGCGCATCAGCCAACGGGCGATAACAACCTTCTGCTGGTTTCCACCAGACAGCAATTTGACGACCTGGTTGACCGAGGGCGTCTTCACTCGCAACTGCTGCACGTACTCTTTGGTCTGGTTCTTGGCCTTGTTGTCGCCCATCCAACCGATCGCGTTCGCGTAGCGGCCGAGAGATGCCAGCACGGTGTTGAACGTGACATCCTGCTCGAGCATCAGCCCCAACTGCTTGCGGTCTTCGGACAGGTATCCGACACCGCGCTTCACAGCATCTTCTGGCTGACGAATCTTGGCGTCTCTGCCGTTGATCGTGATCGTCCCGCCGGAACGAGGATCAGCGCCGATCACAGCTCTGGCCGTCTCGGTGCGTCCCGCGCCCATGAGGCCAGCGAAGCCGAGGATCTCGCCACGGTGCAACTGGAAACTGACGTCCTTCAAGAGCGCCTTCGTCGACAGGTTCACGACGTCCAAAACGACGGGGTCGTTCTGGTGGTCATGAGCCGTCGGACGGGTTCCTTCATCGATTACGCGGCCAACCATCATCTCGATGATCTTCGAGACGCTGATCTCTTGTTTCTCCAATGATCCGATGTATGACCCATCTCGGAGCACCGACACCCGATCGGCGAGCCGCTTGAGCTCATCCATTCGGTGCGAGATGTAGACGATGCCAGTGCCGCGCGCCTTCAACTGCTCGATCAGCACGAACAGCGTCTCGACCTCACTGTCGGTGAGTGCCGAGGTGGGCTCGTCCATGATGAGCACCTTGGCGTTGAACGACAGCGCCTTGGCGATCTCGACCATCTGCTGCTTGGCAACCGTGAGCTCGCCGACCTTCTGGCGAGGGTCAAGATCGATGTCGAGCCGCTGCAATAGTTCGGTCGTCTGCCTGTTGATCCGGCGCTCGGACAGCAAAAGCGCTGAGGTGGGTTCGCGACCGATGTAGATGTTCTGTGCGACCGTGAGGTCGGGCATCAGGTTCATCTCCTGATGGATAATCGTGATGCCGAGCTGCTGCGCCTGGAGCGGACTCGTGAGTTCGACTTCCTGACCTTCGAAGACGATCGTGCCCTCGTCGCGCGTGTAGATCCCGGACAGGATCTTCATGAGCGTCGACTTGCCGGCACCGTTCTCGCCCACGAGGACGAGCACCTCGCCCGAGTGCACCTCAAGGTGTACATCCTTGAGTGCCTGCACCCCAGGAAATCCCTTGCTGATGCCTTCCACCCGGAGGATCGGATCGCTCATCTACTCACCTGCTTCCTTGAAGGTCGTGTATGCCCTCTGCCCGAGTGACGAAAACCGCGCACTTTAAACATCGGATCAATTCTGTACCAGCATCCATGGAGATGCAAGTTGTATCTAAATGTACCTACTCAACCGCGGAAGCGGAAGACCTGTAATAACAAGTTCATCACAAGTACGGCTCAGTGCAGGCGAATCGAGTCCACTGCGACGAGCTTGTCGCGGATGAATGCGTTCGCGTGCGCACCCAGCTCGACATTGTCTGTCCATAGGTTCCGCCAGATTCCGAGCATGCGACTGAGGTCAGGAGCAACCACCGCAGACGAGAACGACTCGAACACGATCGGGCCCTGGAAGTCGATGCGCCCGAGCGCCTTGAAGAAGTTGTCGAAATCGACGGTGCCGGTGCCGAGGTAGCCGCGGTGACTCTCGCCGATGTGCACGTAATTCAACTTCGCTGCAGTGTCGAGAACCGGCGCGAACATATCCGACTCCTCGATATTCATGTGGTAGGTGTCGAGATGCACACCGAGGTTCGGGCGGTTGACATCCGCTACGTAGGCGAGCGCCTGCCTGCCCGTGTTGAGCACGTTGCTCTCGTAGCGGTTGACAACCTCGAGCGACACGGTCACGCCGCGCTCGCTCGCATGATCGGCAATCTTCGCGATCGTCTGCTTGCTGCTGACCAGCCCCTCCGGAGTGACCGGATCCATGTACTTGCGCATCGCACTGTAGATCACGCCGCAGAAGTGCTCGCCGCCAAGTTCCGCGACGATGTCGACAGCGCGCAGAAGCAGCGCTTCACCTGCCGCGACCACGGCGGGGTCGGCACTGGTGATGTCAGTCGCCTCAGACAGACCGAGCGACGCACTCACAGCGAGACCGTGCTCTTCGATGGCCGCCTTGGCTGCGGCGACGTCGAAGCTGAACGGGTCCATCAGAGGGAACTCGATCAGGTCGAAGCCGGCCGCCTTGGTCTTTTCAACCGCCAGGCGGATGCCGTCAGCGTCGAATGATCCTGTCCAGACCAGACCGTGGCAACCAATTTTCATCGAGATCGAACCCCTTTGTTGTCGCCTCAATTGGCACGTTGCAAATCGAAGTGTGATCCCAGGCTAAGAGCACATGGGCACAGTGTCAAGGATTAATTGTCACGTGCCAATCGGCTCGGATATGCTGAGCACTCCGCCGCATCCGACAACATCGAGGGGCACGATGACCGCCAGCGTAAAAGACGTCGCCGCCGTCGCCGGGGTGTCTTCGTCGACGGTCTCGAACTACCTGAACCATCCGCACATGCTGGGCGAGGCGACCCGCAAGCGCGTGCGGGCAGCGATCGAGCAGTTGCGTTTCGTCCCCAACGAGTCTGCTCGACAGTTGCGTGCCGGATCCAGCAAGGCCCTCGCGCTGATCCTGCTGGATGCGTGGCTCCCCTACTTCAACGAACTCTCACGGGGTGTCGAAGAAGTCACACGCGAAGGCGGGTGGTCGCTGTTCTTCAGCAACAGCAATCGTGATGGCGAGCAGGAGCTACGCAATATCGAAATGTTCGAGAAGCATCGTGCGCAGGGCATCATCATTTCTCCACTCGGCGATGTCACTCCACGCCTCGAGCAACTTGCCGATCGTGGCATCCGCTCGGTGACCGTGGGACCCGCGCACGACTCGACCAAGGTCGCTTCGGTGCTCTTCGATGATCGTGGCGGTGCACGGTTGGCAGGCGCGCATCTGGTCGGTCTCGGGCGGCGCCGAATCGCGTTCATCGGCGACCCGCAAAGCGTCGTCCAGGTCGCTGAGCGCCTTGCTGGCCTGCAGGATGCCGTTGCCGACAGTGGCGCGCAGGTGTGGGTGATCCCGACCAAAGGGCTGTCGATTGCAGACGGACTGAGCGCGGCAGAGACCGTGCTGGCGCGGCCTGTCGAGGAGCGGCCGGATGCGGTCTTTGCCGGCAACGATATGGTGGCAATCGGCGTGCTCACCCAACTACTCCGGCACGGCGTCTCCGTACCGGAACACATCGCACTCGTGGGCTTCGACGACGTAGAACAGGCCAGCCAGACGGTCGTGCCGCTGACAAGTGTGCGCCAGCCGGGTTACGAGCTCGGCCGCGCCGCTGGCGCCTTGCTGCTGCAGCAGCTTGCTGACCCCACCGCGCCGCTTCCTGCCACGCAAGAGTTTCCGGCCACGCTCGTGGTGCGCGAATCAACAGTCCGCGCGTGAGCGTGTCTTGCCGCATGAGCGGGCTCACGCAGAGGCGTGCCCGACCACACCCTTGCGCAGCAGCGCGTTGCCGTACTTGCGCGTCTCGCCGGTGCGCACGATGAGGTACGCGGTCTTGGCGACGCGTAGTAGGCGAAGCGCTCGACGAATCGCGTGGTCTCGACCGTCGTCCCCGCCGCGGCCATGAGTTCTTGCTGCACGTCGAGCACTTCGGCGTCGGCCGACTCCATCAGGTCAAGCCCCGGTGAATCATCGAGCGGGATGACGGTGCGAATCGCCGCCAGGACCTCAGGGGTCCTAGTCCCCGGCAGATCGATCGCGCGTTCGCCGAGACCCCACGCCGGGAAGTGCGCATCAGCAATCACGACAGAGTCGGAGTGACCCATTCGATCCAGGTGCAGCAGGAGCTCGCCGGTCAGCAGCGGGTTGATTCCTTCAAGCATTGGCTCCTCCTCAGGGCCGAGCATCCGTCGGTGATGCCGGGATCAGTCCATCATCGGCGAGTTCCGACCAGAACGCTTCGGAGATTTCCAGCGCTGCGAGCTCGGCGTTCTGCCGCACCTGTTCGGGGCGCGAGCTGCCGAGCACGACCGAGCGCGTCGCTGACTCCCGCAGCGGGAACTGGATAGCGGCAGCGGGCAGCGGCACATCGTGCGCGCGGCATACCGCAACGATGCGCTGCAGGCGATCCCACACGTCGTCGGGAATCCCGCCGTATTCGTAGCGGCCGTCGCGCGTCGGTTCTGCGTTGGCAAGCAGGCCGGAGTTGAAGACGGATGCCGCGACCACTCCGGTGCCGCGTTCGTGACACGCGGGCAGTACATCGACGGCGGCGGGCTGCTCAAGCAGCGTGTACCGACCAGCGATCATGACGATGTCGAGGTCAGCTTCGCGCACGGAACGAGCCAGCGCCTCGCTCGTCATCGCCCCGACGCCGATCGCACCGACGGCACCCTCCGCACGCAGCTGCTCGAGCGCAGGGAACGCCGAGTCAATCGCGAGCTGCAGGTCGTTGCGCTCCGGATCATGCAGATACACGAGGTCTATGCGGTCAAGACCCAGTCGCTCATGTGATTCCTCGAGCGATGCGCGGATGCCGTCAGCAGTGAAGTCCCACACCCGCTGCAGATCATTCGGGACGTAGAAGTCGTTGTCGGTGTCGAGGCCGCCGTTGAAGTCAGGGTTCGGGCGCAGCAGACGCCCGACCTTGGTCGAGAGCACAAATTCGTCCCGCGGTTTCGTCTGCAGGAAGGCGCCGAGGCGCCGCTCTGAAAGGCCGAGGCCGTAGTGCGGGGCGGTGTCGTAGTAGCGGACGCCGCTCTCCCATGCGGCATCCAGCACCGCCCACGCCTCGTCGTCGGTGAGTGCGCGGAAGAGATTGCCGACGTTGGCCGCGCCGTAACCGAGAGTGGGAAAGGTCTCAGTCAACGACATGCGCACCCGTCCAGGTGTACTTCGCGATGGTCTCGGCCTTCATCTCCATGCTCGCTCCAGGTGCAGTGGGCGCCATGTATGAGCCGCCTTGGATGTCGGTCGGAAACACGAAGTGCTCGTGCAGGTGATCGACGAACTCGATGAGGCGCCCTTCGCGGGTGCCGGTGACGGCAACGAAGTCGAACATCGACAGGTGTTGCACGGCCTCGCAGAGGCCGACGCCGCCAGCATGCGGGCAGACCGGTACGCCAAACTTGGCGGCGAGCAGCAGGTTGGCGATGTTCTCGTTCACGCCGGCGACGCGCACGGCATCGATCTGCATGACTTCGATCGCCTTCGCCTGCAACAGCTGCTTGAAGATCACGCGGTTCTGCGCGTGCTCTCCGGTGGCGACTCGGATCGGCGCGATGCCACGAGCGATCTCGGCGTGACCGAGCACGTCATCCGGGCTTGTCGGCTCTTCCACCCAGGCCGGGTTGAACTCGGCGAGCGCGTTCACCCACTCGATCGCCTCGGAGACCTCCCAGCGCTGGTTCGCGTCGATGGCGATCGGGAAGTCTGGCCCACACACTTCGCGGGCTTTGCGGAAGCGGCGAATATCGTCGTCAAGGTCCGCGCCGACCTTGAGCTTGATCTGAGTGAAGCCGTCGGCCATTGCCTCACGGGCGAGGCGCTCCAGTTTCTCGTCGGAGTAACCGAGCCAGCCCGGGCTGGTCGTGTACCCCGCATAGCCGGTGGCGAGCAGTTCGGCTTCGCGCTCGGCGCGACCAGGCACGGCTGCGCGCAGAATCTCCAGCGCGTCCTCGGGGGTGAGCGCATTGGTGAGGTAGCGGAAGTCGACCAGCGAGACCAGCTCTTCCGGCGTCATCCGGGCAAGCAACTGCCAGAGCGGAAGACCGGCGCGCTTGGCTTTGATGTCCCACAGCGCGTTGATCACGGCGCCGATCGCCATGTGCATGACGCCTTTCTCCGGGCCCAGCCAGCGCAACTGCGAGTCGCCGATGATGTCACGGAACGTCGTACCCATGTCGTCGAGCAGCGGTTCGATCTCACGGCCGACGAGGTGTCCGGCGAGCGCGTCGATCGCAGCGACCTGCACGTCGTTGCCACGACCGATCGTGAACACGAAAGCGTGCCCTGAGATGTCGTCAGCGGCGTCGGTGCGAATCACGACGTAGGCCGCCGAGTAGTCGGGGTCGGGGTTCATCGCGTCCGAACCGTCGAGGCTCAGTGACGTGGGAAAGCGGATGTCAGTCGTCTCAAGTGCGACGATACGGCTCACGGGGTTCCTCTCCGCGTGCAGACGGAATTTTCTGCACGGATCTCTTGGAGTGTAAACATCGGATGTCTATACTGTCAATCAGACGTGCCGTCACTCGACGACTCTCAGACGAGACACACGCAGACGAAGTAGAAGTAGGAGAACCATGAAGTTCGCGCGGCTTGGGGCCCCTGGGTCCGAGATCCCCGTCCTGGTCGAGGGGGAGCGTCACTTCGACCTTCGGTCTGTGACATCCGACGTCAACGGGGACTTCCTCTCCGGTGAGTTCCGTTCCCAAGTAGCAGCTGCGCACGCTGCAGGCAGCCTTCCCGAGCTGGAAGGGGCATCCGATCTGCGCATCGGTGCGCCGATCGCTCGACCGAGTGCGGTCATCTGCGTTGGCATGAACTACGCCGCGCATGCAGCAGAGTCTGGCGCCGAGCCGCCGAAGATTCCGATCATCTTCCTCAAGACGCCGAACACCGTCGTCGGACCGAACGACAACGTCACGATCCCACGCGGCAGCGAGAAGACCGACTGGGAGGTCGAGCTCGGCATCGTGATCGGCGCCCGTGCCGCGTACCTCGACTCGCCTGAAGAAGCGGATGCGCACATCGCCGGCTACGTCGTCGCGAACGACGTTTCGGAACGAGACTTCCAGATGGCAGTCTCCGGCGGACAGTGGTCCAAGGGCAAAATCGCCGCGGGCTTCAACCCGACCGGCCCGTGGCTGGTCACCCCGGACGAGGTCGACGTCAACAACCTGAACCTGAAGAGCTTCGTGAACGGCGAGCCGCGTCAGGACTCGAACACCGCCGACATGATCTTCGACGTGCAGACCATCGTGCATCACCTCTCGCAGTATGTGACCCTCGAGCCGGGCGACCTCATCCTCACTGGCACTCCGCAGGGCGTCGCGTTGTCGGGTAAGTACCCGTATTTGAAGGCAGGCGACATCGTCGAGGTTTCCATCGATGGACTCGGTCGCCAGCGTCAAGAATTCGTTGCATGGGAGGCAACACGATGAACGCACCACTGGAAGGACTCGTCGCCATCGTCACCGGTGGTGCCTCCGGCATCGGCGCATCCGTCGCCGCTCGCCTGCATGCCGATGGCGCGCAGATCGCCGTACTCGACCGCGACCCCTCGAATGCCGATGAGCGGTTCGCCGCCTACGCTGCCGACGTCTCCGACCGCGCCAGTGTGGATGCCGCGGTCGCTGCCGTCGCCGAGAGATTCGGTCGCATCGACATCGTCGTGAACAACGCGGGTATCGGCGCCGTAGGCGACATCACCGCGAACGACGACGACGAGTGGGCCCGCGTGCTGTCCGTGAATGTCACCGGCATCGCACGTGTGACTTCAGCCGCGCTCCCGTGGCTGCGGAAGTCACCCGCAGCAGCGGTATGCAACACGGCATCCATCGCCTCCACGACCGGGTTGCCTGCCCGCGCGCTCTACAGCGCATCAAAGGGCGCGGTCACGGCGCTCACCCGTGCCATGGCCGCAGATCACCTGCGCGAGGGCATCCGGGTCAACTCCGTGAACCCCGGCACCGCCGACACCCCCTGGGTGGGACGCCTGCTCGGTCAGGCTGCCGACCCAGATGCCGAGCGCACCGCCCTCGAGGCACGCCAGCCACATGGTCGCCTGGTCTCACCCGACGAGGTTGCCGCAGCCGTGGCATACCTCGTGAGTCCGGCCGCTGGCTCGACCACCGGCACGTCCATCGAGGTAGACGGCGGCATGGCGCAGTTGCGCCTGCGCCCGGAGTAGCGCGCGCCTCAGGTCGCGATTCCTGCCGCTTGAAACGCGGAATTCCGGCAGTTATCGCGACCTGAACAATGCTGGCCCCAACAATGCGGGCCCCGTCTCAGTCGAGCCCGTAGAAACCTGCGCCATTGCGCCACATGATCGCGTCGACGTCGAGCTCGCGTGATGCGGCCCAGGATGCCACGGCATCCGTCCACGAGCTGATCATCGTGGCATCCAGCGCGTCATCCCCGACTCCTGATGCCCCGACCGCCGACACCGGCCAGTCGCTGCCGACCATCAGACGGCCCGCGCCGAACGCGTCGAGCGCGACATCGAAGAACGGCTCCATCTGCCGGGCACTCCACGTACCACCGGCTTCGGCGGGCAGACCGGAGAGCTTGCAGAACACCTGTGGATGCGTGGCCAGTGCCGTCAGAGCATCCATCCATTCCGTCGAGGGCACGGCGGCCTCTGTCGCGGTACCGACCACGGGCTTTCCAAGGTGATCAAGCACGATCCGTAGGTCAGGGACGTCCGTCGCCAACGCGATGACATCGCGCAGCTGGGCAGCGCCGCGGACGCACGCATCGAAGGTCAAGCGTCGTTCGGCAAGTGCGGCGGCACCGGCGCGAAACTCTGCCGATCCGGCTAACCCTGCAGGCTCCCCCTGGAGCAGGTGCCGCACCCCGACGACGAGCGGATGCTGCGCCACGGCATCCAGGTGCTCTACTGATTCGGCACCGCGGTCGAGGCGCGCACCAGCGACGATTCCGCGCACGCCCACCCGCTCTGCGAGCGAGGCGACCCATTCGACCTCGTCGAGGGTCTGGTGCTCGGCGCAGTCGGCCTGAACAAAGACAAAAGCGCGCTCGCCGTCGACGGCGCCCACTGCCGCGGCGAGCTCTGTCTCGGCAAAGCGCGCTCGCAGCGGACCCTCGAGCCAGGGGTACTCCAATATGGCAGGATCCCAGAGGTGCAAGTGTGAATCGAGAATACGCATCCCGCCATCCTGCCGTAGACATCCGATCAATAGCTAGAATGGCGATCATGGCTGTCACCGATGAAGCGATCGAAAAGATCAAGGCGATGATCGTTTCTGGCGAGCTCTCCCCCGGGGATCGCCTCCCGCCGGAGAAAGAACTTGCCGAGCGGCTCGGACTGTCACGCAACTCGATGCGCGAGGCGGTGAAGGCTCTCGAGGTCATCCGCGTGCTCGACGTGCGGCGCGGCGACGGCACCTATGTCACGAGCCTTGAGCCGCACCTGCTGTTGGAGGCGATCTCATTCGTCGCCGATATGCACGACGATGATTCGCTCCTCGAGATCTTCGCGGTGCGCCGGATGCTCGAATCCCAGGCCACCGGGCTTGCCGCCACGCTCGGCACCGCTGATGCCATCGCCGCACTCCACGAGGAGCTCGACACCGTCGGCGCAGAGGTCACGATCGATGACCTCGTCGCGCACGACATCCGCTTCCACCGTGACATCGTGCAGATGACCAAAAATGCCTATCTCTCGAGCCTCATCGAGAGCCTCAGCGGACAGACTGTGCGTGCGCGGGTCTGGCGCGGACTCACCGAGCAGGGCGCTGTCGAGCGCACGCTCTCCGAGCACCGAGCGATCGCCGATGCCATCGCACAGCACGATCCGAACCTTGCGACCTCACTTGCCACCGCGCACATCGCTGGCGTCGAGCGCTGGCTGCGCCAGGCTGCGAGCAACTGACCCTCAGGCGCCGATGCGGCCCATCGCCGCCTCGAACTCCGCCGCCGAGCTGTCGCTGACAGCGTGGAAGAGCAACTGATCGAGCACGTCGGGTGCTGCGGTGAAATACGGCACGCCTGCCAGCCGCAACGAAGTGATGTCATCGGGCGAGCGCAGGCTCGCGGCGAGCACATTAGTGGCGCTTCCGGCGCACACGGCCTGCATCTTCGGAATCAGTGCGTCACCGTCGACACCGCCATCGCGCAGCCGTCCAAGGTAGGGCGCGATGTAGTGCGCACCGATGCTCGCTGCGGCGAGCGCTTGCGCCACCGAGTACACCGCGGTCACCAGCACCGTCGCGCCGCTTGACACCAAGGCGGATGCCGCGGCAAAGCCCTCTGCCGTCGCGGGAACCTTGACCGCGACGCGATCACCGAGTCCGCGAATCATCTCGGCATTGCGCAGCAGCTCGGCACGCCCTGTTCCCCAGGTCTGGAAGAAGATCTCCTTCGCGCCCTCTGCAGCCCAACGCGCGTAGAGATCGGGAATCTCAGCGGCGGTGCGGCCACCGCGCTCGAGGATCGTCGGATTGGTCGTCACGCCGTGCACGACTCCGGCATCCAACAGTCGGGAGACCCGCTCGAGGTCAGCGCTGTCAACGTAAAGGCGCGGGGCAATGGCAGCGACATTAGGCATGGGATGAACTCCTTGAGGGCGACCTGTCGTTACAAGTGCCGATTCGGCTAATGTAATGACAGGACACGGCGATGTCAAAGAAGGCGATATCAAAGAAGATCAGGAGCCCCATGACCACCTCCCCCACTGAAGGACGCACCGGCGTCGTCATCGTCGGCAGCGTCACGGCGGATGTGACCACGTTCTCTCAGCGCCTCCCCGTGCGCGGCGAGACGATCCTCGGCGACCAGTTCACCCTGTTTCTCGGAGGAAAGGGCGCGAACCAGGCCGTTGCGGCCGGCCGTGCCGGCGCCCGCACCTCCTTCGTCGGATGCGTCGGCGATGACCTGTTCCACGACTTGATCGTCGACTCCCTCACCGAGGCCGGCGTCGACATCGGCCACCTGCGAACGGTGCCCGGTCCCACCGGCATCGCCCACATCCGGGTGGATGCTTCGGCGCAGAACGACATCGTCATGGTACCGCTCGCGAACGCCCACCTCAGCGCCGAGCAGATCGATGCGGCGCTCGCCGCGCTCGCGCCGACGACCTCGGTGCTGCTCACTCAGCTCGAGACGCCATCCACTCTCACCGCGCACATCACGGCCCGCGGCCGCGAGCACGGCATGATCGTGATCCTCGATCCGGCGCCTGCGGCACCATTGCCTCCCGGGGTGTGGGGCAACATCGACATCGTCACCCCCAACGAATCCGAAGCCACAGTCCTCAGCGGCATCGAGGTCACCGACGCCGCATCCGCCGAGCGCGCCGGGCGCTGGTTCCTCGATCAGGGCGTCGGCGCAGCGGTCATCACGCTCGCCGAACAGGGATCCTGCGTCGTCACCGCTGACGGAGCAGAGATCATCCCTCCATTGCCCGTCGATGCTGTCGACACCACGGCCGCGGGCGACGCATACGCGGGCTACCTCGGCGCGGCGCTCGCGAACGGCAGTGACCTTGGCGCAGCGTCCGCCTCGCCACCGCCGCCGGAGCACTCACCGTCACCAAGCAGGGCGCCTCGCCCAGTCTTCCGCTTCGTACGGATGTCGACGCCTTCCTGGCCTCCCGCCAGACGAGCGGCCTGGTATCCCGCCAGGCAGCCGACTCGACATCCCCACAGGCAAGCGCCTCGGCATCCCACCAGCCCGGCGCCCAGGCAATCTGACGAGTCGAATCGACCAGGAGCACAGCATGCGCAAGACCTCGACAACGATCAACCCAGCGCTCTCACGCGTGATCAGCGAGACCGGGCACACCGACCTCATCGTCGTGACGGACGCCGGCCTGCCGATCCCTCCCGGATCGGAGCGGATCGACCTCGCTTACCGCCCTGGTGCTCCTGGCTTCTTCGACGTGCTCGACACCGTGCTCGCGGAAATGGTCGTCGAGGGCGCGACGGTCTCTGCCGAGGTCGCCGAACACAGCCCCGAGGTTCTGGCTGGGCTGCGCGAGCGGCTGCCTGGAATCGAGATCGAACTCGTCCCTCACGTCGAGTTCAAGAAGCAGACTCACACCGCGCGCGCTTTTGTGCGCTCTGGCGAGTTCACGCCCTATGCCAACGTCATCCTGCATGCGGGGGTGGCGTACTAGATGCCGCCGACAGCGACCGGTGACGCGATCGACCGCCATTCGGCTGCCCCCATGTATGACCAGCTGCGTCACCTGATCATCGACGGCATCTCGCGTGACGGCCTGCAACCCGGCGACCCGCTGCCTGGCGAGCACCGCCTCTGTGAGCAATACGGAATCTCGCGCACGGTCGTCCGTCAGGCACTCGCGCAGCTCGAGCACGAAGGCCTGGTCGAACGTGTGAAAGGCAAGGGCACTTTCGTGTCTCGTCCGCGCACCAGCGAGTCGCTGGTGCACACGCTGATCGGTCTTTACGACGACGTCGAACGACGCGGCGGACACGTGCACAGCGACATCCTTCGCCACGAGCGCGAAGCAGCAGACGACGACGTCGCCCGCGCACTCGAGGTGCCGACGGGGTCTCCTGTCATCGCGCTGGAGCGCCTCCGCCACGTCGACGGCGAACCCTGGTCGCTCTCGACGACCTGGATGCCGGATGCCGTCGGCGCTGTCACTCTCGACGTCGATCTGTCTGAATCCTCGCTGTACCGGGTGCTGGCCGAGCACGGCATCCGCGCGACCGATGGAGTGCGCTCCGCGGAGGCGACCGTCGCGAGCCACGACCAGGCACAGCTGCTCGAGGTCAGTGCGGGTTCGGCGCTGCTGCGTCTTCGCAGTATCAGCCGTGACGACGCAGGAACACCCATCGAGTACTTCATCGCGCTGCACCGCGGTGATCGCTCACGTTTTGAGTTCCAGCTGCGGCAGGAGCAGACTCAGGCCTCGCTGCTGCACGTCGATGGCGACGGCGGAACGTCCAGGGCCGGTACAGTCGCACTCTGAGGGACGACACTGGAGAGGGAGCATATACCGATGAGTGATCACCTGAACGACAGCCCCCACGTCACGCCACCGATCGCGGATCTGACCGGGCGCGAGACCCCGACACCCGGCCCACTGACAAAACCTGTGGCGATCCCGCGCGCACTGCGGAGACGTCGTCCACGGTGGGTCGTGGTGGTCATCGTGCTGGTGGCCCTCGCCGCTGTCGCCGCCGGGATCATCTGGTGGGCGAGCGTTGGAGCATCCGCTGGCGAGGCGACTGCCCCGCTGGCCGAAGCCTTCGCGGGCGCATACGTCACCCAGTAATCCACCTGCCTCGGACGCCACGGCTACGCTCGAACCCATGACCTCTTGGACCAGCACTGCGATCACACTGCTGGAAGCAGATGCCAACCGCAGCGCCGACACCCACCTGCACGTGTTCCCGCTGCCCGCGGAGTGGGGCATCGATCTGTATCTCAAAGACGAGTCCGTGCATCCGACCGGGTCACTGAAACACCGGCTTGCCCGCTCTCTCATGCTCTACGGACTGGTGAACGGACGCATCAAAGAAGGCACGACGCTCGTTGAAGCATCCAGCGGATCGACGGCAGTGTCAGAGGCTTACTTCGCACGGATGCTGGGACTCGACTTCGTCACCGTCATGCCGCGCACGACAAGCGCCGAGAAGATCGAGTTGATCGAGTACTACGGCGGAAAGTGTCATTTCGTCAAACAGCCCTCCCAGATGTACAGCGAAGCCGAGCGTCTCGCGAGCGAGTGCGGCGGCCACTATCTCGACCAGTTCTCGTACGCAGAGCGGGCAACAGACTGGCGTGGCAACAACAACATTGCCGAGAGCGTGTTTCACCAGCTCTCTCGTGAACGGCATCCGATACCGGACTGGATCGTCGTCGGTGCGGGGACGGGAGGCACGAGCGCCACGTTCGGTCGCTACGTGCGTTATCGACAGCATCCGACAAAGGTCGCCGTCGTCGATCCGGAAGGCTCGGCATTCTTCGGGGGCTGGAGCACCGGCTCTTCGCACTACACGACCGGAACGCCGAGCCGCATCGAGGGCATCGGCAGGCCGCGTGTCGAGCCATCGTTCATCGCGAGCGTGATCGATGAGATGCTGCAGATTCCGGATGCCGCGTCCATCGCCGCCGTGCGTCTGCTGAAGGAGCGCACTCTGCACTGGGCCGGTGGCTCGACCGGCACGAACCTCGTAGGCGCATTCCAGCTCATCGCGCGGATGCGCGCTGAGGGACGCCAGGGCAGTGTCGTCACCCTCATCTGCGATGGCGGTGCGCGCTACGCCGGCACGTACTACTGCGACGAGTGGGTGGCTGAGCAGGGGTGGGATCTGGCTCCGCACCGCGCGCGCATGGATCGGTTCCTCGAAACCGGGGTCTGGGAAGACTGAGCCCGCACGGCTACGATGACGCCATGACCACTCTGATCCTCACCGTTGTCGGATCCGATCGTCCTGGCCTCGTCGCCGCCGTCGCCGATGTCGTCGACGAGCACGGCGGCAACTGGGAGAACAGCCAACTTGCCGAGCTCGCCGGGGTGTTCGCCGGTGTTGTGCAGGTCTCTGTCCCCGACAATCGCACCGCAGAACTCACCGCGGCGCTGCAGTCCCTCGACGGGTTGACCGTCGCCGTGCACGCCGGCACAGGCGCTACCGATGCCGCGTCTCAGCCGATTTCACTGCAGATTCTCGGCAACGACCGCCCAGGTATCGTGCGAGAGATATCCACCGTGCTCAGCGCGCATCACCTCAGCATCGACGACATGACGACGACGACACGGGATGCCGCGATGGCCGGCGGCCGCCTCTTCGAGGCATCCGTGACGGCAGAGGTACCGGCATCCGCCGATCTTGACGCCCTGCGTACGGATCTCGAGCGACTGGCATCCGAGATTCAAGTCGACATCACGCTCGCCTGACGGTGGCGATGCGCACCCTTCGACAGGCTCAGGGAGCGGTGCAGCTACCCGAGTGCTGAGCCTGTCGAAGTACGATCCGCGCGACTACTCGAGGCCTTAGACCAGACGCGTCTTCGGAGAGACCGAGTAGGTGCCCTCGCGTCGGTGTTGGCGACATCACCGAGCGCCGTATCGATCGCGGCAAGCGTGTCAGCGTCGAGCGTGACGCCGGAGGCTTGACCGTGTCGGCGAGCTGCTCGGGGCGGGATGCTCCGACCAGTGCTGCTGCGACATTCTTGTTCTGCAGCACCCAGGCGATCGCGAGCTGTGGCATCGTGAGACCCGCCTGTTCGGCGATCGGCTTCAGGCGCTGCACGGCGGTGAGGATGTCATCCTGCAGGAGACGTTTGATGAAGTCGGCGCCGCTGTGCGGGTCGGTGGCACGCGAGCCCTCAGGCACGGGCTGCCCGGGCAGATACTTACCGCTGAGCACGCCCTGCGCCATCGGCGACCAGACGATCTGCGAGATACCGAGCTCTTCGGATGCCGGCACAACCTTGCCCTCGATCACACGGTGCAGCATCGAGTACTGCGGCTGGTTCGAGATGAGCTGAACGCCCAGCTGCCGTGCGAGCTTGTGTCCCTCGCGCAGCTGCTCTGCCGTCCACTCGGAGACGCCGATGTACAGCGCCTTGCCGGCACGAACGACATCGGCGAAGGCCTGGAAGGTCTCCTCGAGCGGCGTCTCGTAGTCGAAGCGGTGCGCCTGGTAGAGGTCGACGTAGTCGGTGCCGAGCCGCGTGAGCGAGCCATTGATCGACTCGAGGATGTGCTTGCGGGAAAGGCCGGTGTCATTCGGGCCCTTCGGACCGGTGGGGAAGTAGACCTTGGTGAAGATCTCCAGGCTTTCACGGCGCTGGCCTTCGAGCGCCTTGCCGAGGATGACTTCAGCCGCGGTGTTTGCGTAGGTGTCGGCGGTGTCGAACGTCGTGATGCCCGCGTCGAGCGCGGCGTGCACGGTCTTCACCGCGGCATCATCTTCAACCTGTGAGGCGTGCGTGACCCAGTTGCCGTAGGTGATCTCCGAGACCTTGAGACCACTGTTTCCGAGATAGCGATAATTGACCATGTACCCACGCTAGAGCCTCTTTTACCGTTCGAGTCGCGCAAGTTGCTGCATCTACAGCCGAAATAGAGCAACTTGAGCGATTCGAACGGGAGGTCAGCTCTCGGTGACGATCTTCGCGCGGTCGCGGAAGCCCTCGGCAGTCACCCGATCAAGGCTCACCTGCTTGCGGATAGCAGCGGCCTTCTCGTACAGCGTCGGGTCGCCGTAGCTGGTGAGGACCTTCACGAGCACGGGCAGCAACTCGATCATGAAGAACAGCGCAGCGATCAGCCAGTGCGCCCAGAGGATCGTGGGCTCTTTCTCAGAGAGCCGGTTCAGTCCACTGATCTGGCTGAGCAGGCCGACCGCGCCCGCGTTGCCTTGGGCGACGACATCCGCCCGCGCGTTGTACGCGGCGAGCGCCTGGTCATAGCTGTCGCGTGCGGCAGGAAGCTGCGACTGCGCCTGTTCACGGTTCTGAGCCTCAGAGGTCGAGGTGTTGGCCTTCGCGGCGGTGCCGGCCTCTTCGAGCCCAGCGTTCGCGTCACGCAGCTGGCCCGCGAGAGCGTCGTAGGTCTGCTGCGCCTGTGCGAGCTGCGCCTGCGCAGCATCCGAGCTCGCACCCGTGCCGGAGACTCCGGTGCAACCGGGAACGGTTCCGACGCCCTCACCGGTCAGCTCGCACTGGTACAGCGCTCTGGCCTGGTCGATGACGCCCTGCTGATCAGCCATCTTGGTAGTCAGGTCGTCGACGGTTGCCTGTGCGGCGGACTCACTGGCAGAAGAAGAGCCGGTGCCAGCGACAACGCCGGTTGCCGCCTGATTCTCGAGTTCGGCAACGCGATCGGATGCTGAATCCATAGCGATCTTCTCCGGACCGCTCTCCAAAGCCTCTTGGTCAGACTGCGACTGAGTGATGTTCGTTGCAGCGACCTCGCGACTGATGTCATTCTGAAAAATCTGCAGCACGAGAGGCTCGGCGACGACGAAACCGATGATCGCGGCCATGATCACTCGGGGTAGGGCGAGCGCGATGATCCTGAGTACGCTCCGCGTCGACGACATGGTCGAGGTGAGGAAACGGTCGAGGTTGAAGATGATCAGCGCCCAGACAACCGCCAGCGGAACGGCCAGCCAGATCGCGGCCTGCACTCCGGTGGTGAGCGCGAAGACCATTGAGATCGCCGAGACCAGCGCCGTGCCGGCGAGCACGAAGAACATCTGCACGAACCGCGGCGTCTCACCCGGAACGCGGTCGAGAATATCACCGTCAGCGCCACCGAGAATCGCGAGCGTGCGCAAGCGGGAGCCGAGGGTGCGCGGGTGGCGGATACGGTGCACACGCGCTGCGCGGATCGGTTTCTCAGGCGCGGGGGCCGCGAGATCCGACTCGACCGACGGTGCGTTGTCTTCAGTCATCGCGGGGTCAGTCAGCGGCGGGTCGATCAGCGCAGTGCCGATGAATGGCTCGGAGACATCCACGGCGGGGGCATCTTCGGCGCCGGTGGGCTCGTACTCACGCAGAAAATCGAGGTCCGCCGTGTCGTCCGCAGAGTCACTGTCGAGGACGATCCGACCCTGCGAGTCGAACTGACCGGGTCGATGAGCGGAATAAGGCATCCGAATAACTTACGAAAGTATGCCTGTGGATACGGTGCAAGAGTCCTGCAAGGCGCTCACAGGTTTGACGGCTCAGGCCATCGCTTTGGCCGCGACCTCGTCCTCGCTCGTTGCGACGAGCTGACCACAGGCGCCGTCGATTTCCTTGCCGCGGGTGTCGCGGAGAGTCGTCGGGATGCCGGCGTCGTTGAGACGCCGTACGAACTCGTTCGTTACCTCACGGGTGGATGCCGTCCACACCGATTCTGGCGTCGGGTTCAGCGGAATCGGGTTGACGTGCACCCAGCCACGGCCGCGCTGGTTGAGCTTCTCGGCGAGCAGATCGGCACGCCAGGCGTGGTCGTTCATGTCTTTGATGAGCGCGTACTCGATCGAGACGCGGCGGCCGGTCTTTTCGTAGTACTCGCGCGCAGCATCCAGCGCCTCATCGACCTTCCACTTCGAGTTCACCGGAATGAGCTCGTCGCGAAGGTGATCGTCGGGGGCGTGCAGTGAGAGCGCGAAGGTGACGGGGATGCCCTCGTTAGAGAGCTTGCGGATGGCGGGAACGAGACCGACCGTCGAAACCGTGATGCCGCGGGCGCTCATGCCGAGGCCGTCTGGCTGCGGGGCGACCATGATGCGCACAGCATCCATCACTCGCTTGTAGTTGGCGAGCGGTTCGCCCATGCCCATGAAGACAATGTTGGAGACGCGCTCCATCGAGTGGTCATCGCTCTTCTTGCCACCCAGGCCCCCCTCGGCGATCAGGCGGTTCGCGCGGACGATCTGCTCAATGATCTCGGCCGTCGACATGTTGCGGGTAAGTCCCGCCTGGCCGGTGGCGCAGAACGGGCAGTTCATGCCGCAACCTGCCTGGCTCGACACGCACAGCGTGATGCGGCCCGGGTAACGCATGAGGACCGACTCGACGAGCGCACCGTCATGCAGACGCCAAAGGAACTTGATCGTGTCGCCCTTGTCGGTCTCGAGACGCTTCACCTCGGTGAGCAGGGGCGGCATCATGCCGGCGACGAGCTCGTCGCGCTGCGTGGCCGGAAGGTCAGTCATCTCGGCAGGATCCGAGGTGTAGTGCGTGAAGTAGTGCGTCGAGAGCTGCTTCGCACGGAAGCCGGGCAGCCCGAGCTCTTTCACCTTCGCGGTGCGCTCAGCCGGTGTGAGGTCAGCGAGATGCACCGGCGGCTTGCCGCGCTTCGGACTCGCGAACTGCAACAGCGGGCGACCGGTTTCGTCCTTCTTCTGGGTCCAGCCCTCGGTCCGCGGACGCACCTGCGGCTTGGCGGGACCCGTCGTGCGGATCGTAGAGGACTCAGTCATGTATCCAGGGTACGGGGTGGTGAGTGAGAAGAGGCTGGAGCGAACTTGTCACTACAGGTTGCGAGATGCGACAGAATAGGGACATCACCGACTGAGGAGCACTCATGACCGACCGTCTCGACCGCGCCCGGGCCACCGGCATTCTCGCCGTGTTGCGCGCACCCTCCCCCGAACTCGCGCTTGAGGCGGCTGATGCGATCATCCGCGGCGGCGTCGCGGGCATCGAGGTTACCTACTCGACTCCGGACGCCCCTGCGGTGATTCGTGAGCTGATCGCCCGGCACGGTGATGCTGCCTACATCGGCGCTGGCACGGTGACCACAGTGGAGCAGGCGACGGCCGCAGCCGATGCGGGTGCTGCTTTCCTGGTGAGCCCTGGCACGCTGCCTGACCTCACCCGTGCGATGCTCGACACCGGTCGCGTCGTGATGACGGGCGCCATGACCCCGACCGAGGTCATGAGCGCTCTCGCGCTGGGCGTCGACGTTGTGAAGATTTTCCCGGCATCCCTCGGCGGACCGTCTTACCTCGGAGCGCTGCGCGGCCCGTTCCCGGATGCCCCGCTCATGCCCACCGGAGGCGTCAGCCCCGAAAACCTCGCAGACTGGTTCGCCGCTGGCGCCGTCGCTGTGGGTGCGGGCGGCGATCTGGCGAACTCCGCGTCGATCAAGGCATCCGACTGGGCAGACCTCACGCGACGCGCAGAGAAGTTTGCCGCCGCGTTCTCCGCCGTTCACGGCTAATGCCTGATCTTCTGCCGTGGGCCTGGGCGTTGCTCGCGCTCGCCGCGGTCACGATCGGAATCTCAAAGACCGCGTTGCCCGGCGGTAGCATCCTCGCGATCGCGCTGTTCGCGGCGGTGCTGCCGGCTCGCACTTCGACTGCCGCGATGCTGCTCTTGCTGATGGTCGGTGATGTGTTCGCGCTGATCGCTTACCGGCGCCATGCGCACTGGCCGACGCTCGTACGGCTCGCACCAGCGGTGGTCGCCGGACTCCTCGCGGGATTCGCCTTCCTCGCGCTCGCCGGCGACGGCATCGTTCGCCGCGCGATCGGTGTGATTCTGCTGCTGATGATCGCCGTGACACTCTGGCGACGATGGCGCCAGTCGCGGACGGATGCCGCAACACCAGCGCACGGCAGCATTCTGCTCGCCTCGACCTATGGCACGCTCGGCGGCTTTACGACCATGGTCGCGAACGCCGGCGGTCCCGTGATGTCGATGTATTTCCTCGCCACCCGCACGCAAGTGCAGGTGTTCCTCGGGACTTCCGCCTGGTTCTTCGCCATCATCAACCTTGTGAAGGTGCCGTTCCTCGCGGGACTCGGGCTGTTTCAACCTTCGGTATTACTGATGGATGCCGCACTCGTCCCACTCGTCGTCATCGGCGCCCTCGCAGGGCTGTGGCTGGCACGCCGCATGAACCAGCGCCTGTTCGACCGCATCGTGATCGTCCTCACGATCATCGGTGCGGTGTACCTGCTGTTCTGACCTGACCTGACACCGGCTCAGCCGAGGAAGATGTCCGGGAAGAGGCGGTTGTCGGGAGTGCCGGGCACTGCCGCGTAGCCGGAGAAGTCAGTCACGCCATCCGCCTCCAGCACGTCTTCAACAATCAGGCTCTGCCCGGTGTATTCGCGCGCCGTCTTGGTGAGCACTGCGTAGGCAGCATCCGCGTAGATCTGGGGCGTGCGACTCGCGGCCATCACCTGGTCGCCGCCGAGCAGGTTCTGCACGGCGGCGGTCGCGATGGTCGTGCGCGGCCACAGCGTGTTTGCGGCGATGCCATCTTCCGCGAATTCTGCGGCAAGTCCGAGCGTGACCATGGTCATCCCGAACTTCGCCAGCGAGTAGCCGACGTGCGCGCCGAGCCACTTCGGCGTCGGGTTGAGCGGCGGCGACAGCGAGAGGATGTGCGGGTTTGCAGCTTCCCGCAGCTGTGGAATCGCCGCCCGCGACAGCATGAAGGTGCCGCGCACATTGACGTCTTGCATAAGGTCGTACTTCTTCGCGCTGAGGTCGAGCGAGCGCGAGAGGTCGATGACACTGGCGTTGTTGATGATGATGTCGATGCCGCCGAACTCGCCCTGCGTCTTCATGACGGCCTCGGTGATGTCGTCATCCTCACGCACATCTCCGACGATCGGCAGCGCGTTGCCGCCCGCCGCACGGATCTGCTCTGCAGCAGTGTGGATCGTTCCCTCAAGCTTCGGATGCGGGGTGTCGGTCTTCGCGAGCATCGCGATGTTCGCTCCGTCTGCGGCGGCGCGCAACGCAATGGCCAGGCCGATGCCACGGCTACCGCCGGACATCAGAATCGTCTTACCTGCAAGAGTGCTCATGCTTGCTCCTTCGAATCGCGCAAATGGCTGTATTTTCCGTCGAAATGGCACAACTTGCGCGATTCGAACGGGGGTACGGGAGGTGTGGGGTTACTTCGGTGCCATTCGGATGGCGCCGTCCAGGCGGATGGTCTCGCCGTTTAGGTAGTCGTTCGTCACGATGCTCAGGGCCAGTGCGGCGTACTCGTCGGGACGACCGAGGCGCGCGGGGTACGGCACCTGCTGTCCGAGTGACGCCTGCGCGGCCTCGGGGAGACCGGCGAGCATCGGCGTCTCCATGATCCCCGGGGCGATCGTGCAGACCCGGATGCCGTAGCGGGCAAGCTCGCGCGCAATGGGCAACGTCATAGCGTGCACGCCACCCTTCGACGCCGAGTACGCGGGCTGCCCGATCTGTCCATCGAACGCGGCGACGGATGCCGTGTTCACGATGACTCCACGACCGCCAGCGTCGGTCTCGTCGTTCTTCGCAATGACGGCGGATGCCTGCGAGATGACGTTAAATGTACCGACGAGGTTGATGCGCACCACGCGCTCGAAGTCGGCAAGGACTGCGGGGTTGCCCTCACGATCGAGGACCTTCGCTGGCGGTGCGATGCCGGCGCAGTTGACGACGATGCGGAGCGGGGCGTGCTCATTCGCGGCGACTGCGGCAGCCGCGGCATCCTCTGGATTGGTGACGTCACCTGCGGCGAACGTCCCACCGATCTCGGCGGCGAGCTCGGCGCCTGCGACGACGGCAGGTCGAGCAGGGTGACGTGAGCACCGGCGGCGGCGAGCGCGCGGGCGGTCGCGAGGCCCAGCCCTGAAGCTCCACCCGTGATGAGGGCGCCTGATCCCTGAATCTGCATCTGTTCTCCTTCGAACGGTCGTGCAACTCGGTTCCAGCTTATGCGATTCGCAGTCTCACCCCTGGCGCCAATCGTCGTTGAGGTGTTGGCTGGGGCCATGGAACTGCGTCGAAAGCGAGCCTACGACAATGCCGAGCCCTCCGATGGGTTCAGGGTGCTCGTCGATCGGCTGTGGCCGCGCGGAGTCTCAAAAGAGCGCGCGGCCATTGATCTATGGGCCAAAGACACCGCCCCCAGTCCGGAGCTCAGAAAGGACTGGCACGCGGCATCGGATGACGACTGGGGCACCTACGCCGACCGTTACCGCGCAGAACTCGAGAACGAGACAGCGCCAGCGCTGGATGAGCTCGCCGCACAGCTGAAGCCGCACGAGGTCGTCACGCTGGTCTATGCCGCGCACGACCCGGAGCACAATCACGCCGTCGTGCTTGAAAAGGCGCTCCGCCCGCTGCTGTGACATCCGTAGGCCGTGCACAACTCCTGAGAAACCACCGGCAGCGGTACGAGATCCCACGAACACCCGACTTCTGCGGCCAGGTCTCAGGAGTTGTGAACGCAAACCCGCGCTGAACGCGACCTGACCGCCTCAGCTCCAGACGAAGCGGAACGTTCCCAGCAGCACGGCCGCCGTCAGCGCGAGCGTCATGATCACTACCCCGCCGAGCAGCGCCACTCCATCTCGCGCATGCAGCCTCGATGGCCGAGACCAGGTGCGCGGGATGCCGGAGCCGAACCCGCGCGCTTCCATCGCCATCGCGAGCTTCGTGCCGCGCCTGACCGCGAACACGAGCAGCACGAACGCCATGGAGAAGAATCGCTGAAGCACTCCTCGGTCACCGACCCCACGCGCACGGCGGGCGAGTCCCATCGTGCGCCAGTCGTCGAGGAACAGCCCCAGCATCCGCGTGCCGGCGAGAACGCCCAGCACAAAGCGGCTGGGGAGCTTTGCCACCTGCGCGAGCGCATCGGCGAGCTCGGTCGGATCGGTGTTGCCGAACAGCAGAATCGTCGGCAACCCCAGTGCCACGACGCGAAGGCTCACAGCGATCGCGAGCGATACCGAGTCTTCGCTGATGGTGGCGAAGCCGAAGCTCCAGTAGATCTGACCGGCAGGTTCTGCGTAGAGCAGCATGCTGAGACCGGCGATGGGCGCGAAGATCACGATGGGCAGCAATCGCCGTAGCACGGTCGATAGACGCAGACCAGTGAGCGGCAGGCACAGCAGCTGCAGCGCGATCGCGACGAGACCGCTGGTCACGTCAATCGAGGCGAACAGCGGCACGGATAGCAGCAGCGCCAGTAGCAGCTTCGTCACGGGGTTCACCGCGTCGAGCCAGGCGTGACGCGTCGCGGTATCCACCTCAGTCACGAGGCAACCCCCAGGTCGATGCGGTGCCCGCCGAGATGACGGATCACGCCTTCGTCGTGGGTCACCGCGACGACCGATGTCCCGGCAGCTATCTCCTCCTGCAGCAGTGCGACGAGCTCGATCCAGCCTCTACGGTCCTGTCCGAAGGTCGGCTCGTCAAGCACGATCACCTCGGGGGATGCCGCGAGCACCGTCGCGACCGACAGCCGGCGCTTCTGTCCGCCGGACAGCGTGAACGGGTTCGCGAGCGCGAGAGGAGCAAGGTGCAGGCGCTCAAGCAGCGCCTCAACGACCGCCGTCGTACGCGCAGCATCCCAGCCCAGCGCCTTCGGCCCGACCGCGAGTTCATCGCGCAGCGTCTGGGTGAGGAATTGATGCTCGGGCTCTTGAAACACGGTGCCGATGCGCGTGAGCAGTTCGCGGGAGGTCCACCGAAACGGCCTGCGCCCTCCCCTGCCAGCCAATTCTGCCGCTGCGACGATCTCGCCCTCGTGCTCGGGAATGAGCCCGGCGAGTGTCAGCGCCAACGTCGACTTGCCGACACCGTTCGGACCGGTGATCACCGTCGCACTCCCCCGCGGCACATGCACATCGAGTCCGGATTGCACGATGGTGCGCGGGTCACGGGCGATCGCGAGGTCTACGGCGCTGAGCATGTCGGAATCTGCGCCGCCCCTCGGTAGCATCGGCAGCTCGACATCCAGGCCCGGCACCCACACCCCAGCATCCGCCAGCGCGTGACCGTGCTCCGCGAAAACCTGCTCGGGCGCTCCGTCGGCGAGTAGCCCACCGTCCGCGGCCAGCACGATAACGCGGGTCATCAGATCGACCCACACCGGCGTGCGGTGCTCCACGACAATGAGGGTCGCTCCGGTGGCATCCACCACGCGCTCCACGCTCGCGCGCACCTCGGCGACACCCTCTGGATCAAGGTTCGCCGTCGGTTCATCGAGCAGCAGCAGCCCCGGCCGCATCGCAAGTACACCCGCCAGCACCAGGCGCTGCTTCTGTCCGCCCGACAGTGCTTTCGTCGCATGACGCAGCGGCACGTCAAGACCCACGGCGTCGAGCGCCTCAGCAACCCGGTCAGAGATCTCGGATGCCGGAACACCGAGGTTCTCGCATCCGAACGCGACGTCGTCGCCGACCTTCGACAGCACGATCCCGGCATCCGGGTCTTGCATCACCAGCCCGGTGTGCCCACGCCGTGACTCGGGACTCGCACCGTCAACCAGAAGCGAACCACTGCGCTCGCCTTCATCGGCGTCACCGAGGACACCTGCCAGCCCCGCGAGCAGCGTCGACTTGCCTGCTCCGGAGGCTCCGAGAAGCAGCACCCGCTCGCCCGGCTCGATCGTGAAAGTGACGTCGCTGACGGCGGGAAGCCGCCGTCCCGCGTAGCGCCATCCCCAGCCCGCAGCCTGCACGCGGGCTGGGGTGGCAGTGGTCATGTTCAGACCTCGCGCACGAGTTCTCGGCCGGCGGCGAATCGGCTGAGTGCACCGGTTGTGGCAAGAGCACGCACCAGCAGCCAACCGACGAGACCGGCGAGGATGGCGCCCGATATTGCGGTGCACACGAGATAGATCGAGTTGAACTCAAGCGACTTGAGGATGTTCGGGCTGCTGCCGTAGAACAGCTCGAAGACCCAGGCAGCGACACCGGCACCAATGCCGGCAAGGACAGCGACGGGGAGGCCGAAGCGACGGTAGAGGAACAAAGCGAAGATGATCTCTGCCCCGAGCCCCTGCACGGCTCCGGAGAGGATCGTGGAGATGCCCCAGACGTTGCCGATCAGCATCGACACGATTGCCGCGACGAGCTCGACGACGAGCGCGGCGCCGGGCTTGCGAACGACGAGTCCGCCGACGACACCGCCGAGCAACCAGATACCAACGGCAATGCCTCCGAAACCGGGAGTCAGTGCATCCGCCGCGCTGAACCAGGCGTAGCCGATCGTGTTCCAACCCCAGAACGCGAGACCGATCGCGACACCGAGAACAGCAGCGACGACGATGTCAACGACGCGCCAGCGCCATGGGCTCTGCGTGCCGCCCTGAACGGACGCGGACACACCTGTAGACGTACTCATTTGAACTCCTCCCTGCGCTGGCATTACCCAGATCAGGTTCGACGGTCGAAGCGCTTATCGCTCCCTCTCAGCCCGGCTCGCCGGACTCCCGTGGTTGTGTTGACGATCTTACTCACACCGGCGTCCTCGCGCCGAAACGCACGAAGGTGAGCGGATTCGATAGCGTATGCAGGTGACCCCTGACGACGCGACGCCCGATACGGGCACGCTCACCCGCCGCGCCATGCGCGCACGCACGGGGCCGGTGGACTCGGTGCGTCCCCCCTCCTTGCCGTCCGACGACACGGAATTTGAGGCACAGTGGGCTGACGCCGTGCGTCCGGCTACCGCGCTCACTTGGATCGATGCCGACGATGTCGAGGAATCCACCCACCCCGCCGACCTCGACGCCGCGGCCACGGAAGACACCGAACCTAGCCTCCTTGCGGACGCGCGGTTTCGTCCGGCTCTCCTACACGGGCGGTGGCTCTTGCCGCTCGGCACGCTTGCCGCACTCGTCATCGGTTACTCCGCGACGATGCTGCTGTGGCCGCTCCACGAGGTCCCCCCGACAGTGCAAGCAATCGAGTTTGACACCGCCCCGTCAGTGGCTGCTGCGCCGATATGGCCGACAACAGGAAGCGCCGGGGTGAGTGTTGCCGGTATTTCCTCGATGGCTTCGACTCCCGATGCCGCATCGATCGCCAGCTTGACCAAAGTCGTCACCAGCCTGATGGTGCTGGATCGGATGCCGCTGCAGCCGGGCGAGCAGGGGCCGGAATTCTCGTTCACCTACAGCGACAGCGTGAACTACTGGGACTACCGCCGCGGCGACCAGTCCGCGCTCGACGTTCCGGTGGGCGGCGTGTTGACCGAGTACCAGATGCTTCAGGGCACGCTGCTCGGATCCGCCAATAACTACGTCGATCGACTCGCGCGCGACATCTGGGGCTCCGACGCCCAGTTTGCCGACGCAGCCGCGACGTGGCTCGCGGCTCGCGGCCTGACCGGAATCACCATCGTGACACCGTCCGGGTCTCCGAAGGAAACGTCGCGACCCCGGAAGCGCTGCTGAATCTCGCTGAGCGGGCCATGCAGAACCCGGTGTTCGCCGAGATCGTCGGCACGACGAGCGTTGAGCTTCCCGGCGCGGGTTTGGTCACGAACACGAACGGCATGCTGGCAGACCCGGGTGTGCTGGGCATCAAGACCGGAACTCTCGTCGGCTCGAGCCTGCTCACGGCGAAAGACGTCACGCTCGCTGACGGCACGGTCGTGCGACTGTATTCATCAGTGTTGAACCAGAGCACCGATGACGAGCGTCTCGCTGTGACGCGATCGCTCCTTGCGGGTGTGGAAGCCGAGCTGAACACCGTCTCGCCAGCCGTATCGGCGGGCACCCTCGTCGGCCAAGTGAACACCCCGTGGGGCGAGCAGGCGGATGTCGTTGTCGACGATGATGCGAGCGTGGTGCTGTGGAACGGCGCTGCAGCGACCGCCGCCGTGCAGTTTGACTTCGGTGATCAGCGCGCTGATGGCGACGCTGTCGGAACATTGAATGTGAGCGGACCGTTGGATGCAGTCGCCGTCGATGTCTCCCTCGCCAGCGACATTGAGGGTCCGAGCCCGTGGTGGCGTCTCACGCACCCGCTCGAGCTGCTCGGCATCACAGCGGCCAACTGACCAGCAGCTGGCCGCTGTTTCTGATGCTCAGAGCTCGGCTCGCTCCTCCGCTTGAGTGGCCGCCTCTGCCTCTGCGGTGATTTCGTCAGTGGCCGCACCGGTCGGCGTGACGGGGATAGACCCGGTCATCACTTCCTCGGCGTCGATGTCTGTTGCCGCCTGCTCGAACTGCGACTGATACAGGCGCCAGTACGCGCCCTGCGCCTCGATGAGCTCGTTGTGCGAGCCCTTCTCCACGATGTCGCCGTGCTCCATCACGAGGATGAGGTCAGCGTCGCGGATCGTCGACAAACGGTGCGCGATCACGAACGAGGTGCGCCCCTGTCGCAGCGCCGCCATGGCGTGCTGCAGCAGCAGCTCGGTTCGAGTGTCGACGGCGCTCGTCGCTTCATCGAGGATGAGGATCGACGGCTTCGCCACGAATGCTCGCGCGATCGTGATGAGCTGACGCTCGCCGGCAGACACGTTCGCCGCATCCTCTTCGAGGACTGTTTCGTACCCCTCGGGCAGCGCATGCACGAACCGGTCGACGTACGTCGCCTTCGCTGCCTCGAACACTTCCTCATCGGTCGCGTCGGCACGGCCGTAGCGGATGTTCTCCAGGATGGAACCGGCGAACAGCCACGGGTCCTGCAGCACCATGCCCGTGCGCGAGCGCAACTCGGATCGGGTCACCTTCGAGATGTCCTGTCCGTCGAGCAGGATACGACCGCCGCTGAGCTCGTAGAAGCGCATGATGAGGTTCACCAGCGTCGTCTTTCCGGCACCGGTAGGTCCGACGATCGCGACCGTCTGACCGGGCTCCACCCGGAACGAGAGGTCGTTGATCAGCGGACGCTCTGGCGTGTACGAGAACGACACGTGCTCGAACTCGATAACACCCTTGCCGTCGGCGAGGGCCGGTGCATCCGCAGCATCCGGCTCCTGCTCATCGGCGTCGAGGAAGTCGAACACGCGCTCGGCGGAGGCCGTGCCGGACTGCACGACAGCCGCCATGCCACCCAGTTCGCTCAGCGGCTGCGTGAACTGCTGCGAGTACTGGATGAACGCCTGCACGTCACCGAGGCGAAGCTGGCCGCTCGCGACCATAAGGCCGCCGAGCACAGCGATGCCGACATAGGTCAGGCTGCCGACGAAGGTCATGGCTGGCATGATGATTCCCGACAGGAACTGCGCCTTGAAGCTCGCCTGGAACAGCTCTTCGTTCTCGACCTGGAACTTGTCGAGCGCATCTTTCTCGCGGCCGTACACCTTCACGAGCGCGTGGCCGGAGAATGCTTCTTCCACCTGCGCGTGAGACGGCCGACCTTGCGCCACTGCGAGCCGAAGGCCTTCTGCGAGCGCGGACCGATGACCCCGAAGATGACGCCCATGAGCGGCAACGCGACGAGAGCGACGAGAGCGAGCTGCCACGAGATGGAGAACATCATCACCAGCACGCCGACGACGGTGAGCACGGAGGTCAATGCACCGGAGAGGGACTGCTGCATCGCAGTGGTGATGTTGTCGATGTCGTTCGTGACTCGCGAGATCAGCTCACCGCGCTGCACCTTGTCGAAGTACGACAGCGGCAGACGGTTGATCTTCGCCTCGACGGATTCACGCAGACGCCACATCGTGCGCACCATGATGACGTTTATGACGTAGCCCTGGATCCAGGTCAACAATGCGGCGCCGACGTAGATGGCGAGCACCGAAACGATGATCCAACGCAGTCGCTCGAAGTCGATGCCGGCGCGACCTGGAAGTCGGTAAAGGCGGCAACCATGTTGGCGAAGTCGTCTTGACCTTGCGAACGGAGCAGATCGACGACCTGCTTTTGCGAGGCACCGGCGGGAACGCCGCTGTCGCCGAGAGTCTTCGAGATGAAGCCCTCGTAGATGATGTTGGTCGCTTCACCCAGCACCTTCGGTGCGGCAACCGTCAGCACGACGCCGATCGCACCGAGGATCGAGACGAAGACGAACGCGAGAGCGGAGGGCTTGAGCAGGCCGATCATCCGCCGGAAGCTCTTGCCGAAGTTGTCGGCCTTGCCTGCGGCGGGTGCGTCCCATCCGCCTGCGTCCCTGCGCGCCGTATCGGCGAGCTCTGCCTCGTACTGCTCTTCTGCAGTCAGCTGTTCTGGCGTGCTCATGCGTCGACCCCCAGCTGCGATTCGACGATCTCTCGATAGGTCTCGTTCGAGGCCAGCAGTTCATCATGAGTGCCGACGCCGACCATGGTGCCACCGTCGAGTACCACGATGCGGTCGGCATCCATGATGCTCGACACGCGCTGCGCGACGACGATCTTCGTCACCTCCGGCAGTTCTCGCCACAGGGCCTGTCTCAGCCTCGCGTCTGTCGTGAGGTCAAGCGCCGAGAATGAGTCGTCGAAGATGAGGATCTCTGGCTGATGCACGATCGCCCTCGCTATCGCGAGACGCTGGCGCTGACCGCCGGACACGTTCGTGCCGCCCTGCGAGATGCGCGACTCGAGACCATCTGGCATCTCTTCGACGAAGTCGCGGCCCTGTGCGATCTCGAGCGCGTGCCAGAGATCTTCATCGGTGGCTTCCTCTCGCCCGTACCGCAGGTTCGACGCCACGGTTCCAGTGAACAGGAACGGCCGCTGCGGCACCAGGCCGATACTCTTCCACAAGGCTTCGACGTCAGCCTCACGAACATCAGTGCCATTGACGCGCACGGAACCGCCGGTGACGTCGAACAGCCGTGGGATCAAAGTGACGAGCGTGCTCTTGCCTGCGCCGGTGGAGCCGACGATCGCGACCGTCTCGCCCTTGTTTGCGGCGAACGTGATGCCGGAGAGCACCGGAGACTCGGCGCCAGGATAGGTGAACTCGACGTCTTCGAGCACAACTGCGCCCGGGTTGCTGAAGTCGACGACACCGTTCTCGGTCCGGTGCAGGCTCGACTCGGCGTCGAGTACTTCGCCGACGCGCTCGGCCGAGACGGCAGCGCGCGGAATCATCATCGCCATGAAGCTCGACATGATCACGCCCATCATGATCTGGCCGATGTACTGCATGAATGCGAACAGGGTGCCGACCTCGACGTTGCCCGCGTTGATCTCGATGCCGCCGAACCAGATCACTCCGACGACGGTGATGTTGAGGATGAGCATGAACACCGGGAAGAGCAGCACGAAGAGCGAGCCGATCTTGCGCCCGAGAATCATCAGTTCGGTGTTCGTGTCGCGGAAGCGCGCTTCTTCGATCGGTTCGCGGACGAACGCTCGCACCACCCGCACACCCGTGAGCTGCTCGCGCATGACGCGGTTGATCGCATCGAGCTGCTTCTGGTTGCGGCGGAACAGCGGAACCATGCGACCGATGATGAGTACAGCGACGATCAGCAGCGCCGGCACCGAGACAGCGATCAACCAGCTCAACCCGACGTCTTGCTGCACGGCCATGATGATGCCGCCGATGGCCAGCAGCGGGGCTGTGACGAACATCGTCGCGCCCATCATCGCCAGCATCTGCACCTGCTGCACATCGTTGGTGTTGCGGGTGATCAGCGAGCCGGCGCCGAACTGCGACACCTCGCGCTCTGAGAAACCGCTCACGCGGGAGAAGACGTCGGCGCGGATGTCGCGGCCGACGCTCATGGCGGCCTTGGCCGCGAAGTAGGTGGCGATGACCGAGCAGACGATCTGGCCGAGCGAGACGACGAGCATGAAGCCGCCGGTGCGCCAGATGTAGCCGGTGTCAGCCTGGGCGACACCCTTGTTGATGATGTCGGCGTTTAGCCGCGGCAAGTACAGCGTGGCGAGGGCGCTGGCGAACTGGAAGAGCAGTACGCCCAGCAGCAGCCAACGATATTTTGAGAGGTAACGGAAGAGGAGTTTTCCGAGCATGAGGGAGTCCTTGCGGGAGAAGGGCCGAGTGGGCCACAAAAAGAGTGCCACGAACTTCGGACATCCGAAACTGCGCAGCAGGTTTATCCGCTCAGGGCGAACGCATCACCGGTCATGCTGCGGATCCTGCACTCCGTACAGCAACCTCGTGCGCCGGTAGTTCAGTCGAACAGCGCGACCTCTGGTACGAACGTGCGGGCGGCGGCCGTTGCGTCCGGCGCCAGCTCTCGGATCGTTGGAGGCTGCCATTTCGGTGCACGATCCTTGTCGACCAGTTGCGCGCGAATTCCTTCGACGAGGTCGGGGTGATGCGTGCCAAACCAGATCACCCGCCGATATTCGCCCTCTAACGCTGTCTTCAGGTCTCCCTCGCGCGCTTCGCGGACAGCATCCAGCGTGACGGCAAGGCCCGTCGGCGCGAGTTCGGCGAGCGTTGCCGCAGTGGCGGATGCCGCGGGCTCCGCCCGATCGGAGAGCCGCTGCGCGACCTCCCCGACGGTGTCGGCGGAGAATACCTCGTCGATCCAATCGCGCTCGTCTACGAGCGAAGAAGGCTCTGGGGTCTCATCGAACAGCAGCACGAGTTCAGTAGGGCTGGTCGGGTCGGCGCGTCGTGCGAGCGCTTCACGCAGCTCGTCAAGGTGCGCTGAGCGCACGTAGTGATCCGCGAAGCCCGCGTAGATGGCATCCGATCCCGCCATCACGGTGCCGGTGAGCCCGAGGTATTCGCCGAGCCTGCCGGGGGCACGCCCGAGCAGGTAGGTGCCGCCGACGCGGGGGTGAAGCCGATGCGAGTCTCAGGCATGGCGAGGCGGCTGCGTTCGG
Organism: Microbacterium sp. CH12i; assembly: GCF_000685355.1. Lineage (GTDB taxonomy): Bacteria > Actinomycetota > Actinomycetes > Actinomycetales > Microbacteriaceae > Microbacterium. Next base: position 116,791 of record NZ_JHET01000002.1, read on the forward strand.
TGACAACGCGAATCGCGGCATGGCCTGCGAGTCCGATCCCGCCGCCCATAGTGATTCCGTCCGCGAAAGCGACGACGGTCTTCGGATACTCGGCGATCATGAGGTTGAGTGCGTACTCGGCGCGGAAGAAGTCGACCGTGCGCTCTGGATGACCGGCAATGATCTGGTCATACAGCGCCCGCACATCACCACCAGCGCAGAGGCCGCGATCGCCCGCACCGTCGATGAGGATGATGTCGATATCGCTGTCATCACGCCAGGCATCAAGCGCGGCGGTAAGCAGGCCGATCATCTCGATATCGAGCGCGTTGATCGCCTTCGGACGATTCAGCGTCAGGCGCCCCAGCGACCCCTCGGTGCGAACCAGAACCGGGGATGCCGCGTCGATATCAGTCACGTATGCCACGTTACATCGGCCCGTTATACACGTTGCGCACAGCCTCAAGGCGAGATTCTGCGTGATTTCCGGCAAGATAGGAAGAACGCCCATTCATGAAAGGTCGCGGATGCCCGACGGACAGCTGATCGAGTTCGACCATGTGACGAAGCGCTTCGGCGCTGTCGCCGCGGTGTCGGACCTCTCCGCACGCGTCAATCCCGGTGTCGTGACAGGCTTCCTTGGCCCGAACGGTGCAGGTAAGACGACGACCCTGCGGATGCTGCTCGGACTCGAGCGCCCGACTATCGGCACCACCAAGATCGGCGGCAAGCGCTTCTCGGAGTTGCGCAACCCCGCTCGCGTCATCGGCTCCATGCTCGAAGACCCCGGTTTCCGCTCCCGTCGCACCGTCGAGCGTCACCTCATCACTGTGGCCAAGACGAACGGCGTCGAGTTGTCGCGCGTCGGCGAACTTATCTCTTTCGTTGGTCTCGGCGATGACGTCGACACTCGCATCGCTGCTCTCTCGCTCGGAATGCGTCAGCGCCTGAGCGCCGCCACCGCCCTGATGGGCGATCCTGGTGTGCTCGTGCTGGACGAACCAGCGAATGGTCTCGACCCCGAGGGCATCCGCTGGATGCGCACTCTGATCCGTGGCCTCGCCGATGAGGGGCGCACGGTGCTGGTGTCGTCGCATGTGCTGTCAGAGGTCGAGCAGACCGCCGACGAGATTCTCGTCATCGCCCATGGCGAACTGAAGTTTGCCGGCACCATGGAAGACCTTGCCGACCCGAGCAGCGGACCCGTCGTGGTGGATGCGGCAGATCGACCCGCGCTCTCTCAGGCCCTTCGCGGTGCGGGGTTCGAGTTCGAGGTTCTCCGCTCGGGCCTTACCGTGCGCGGTAGCGACGCCGCGACGATCGGCGCAGTCACCGCCCGTGCAGGCGTTGCGCTGACCACTCTGCAGCAGCGCGGGCCGACGCTCGAAGATGTCTTCCTTGATCTCGTGAACGACCGTTACGTGCGCGCGGCTGCGCCGGTCGTGGCGGATGCTGCGGCAGAGGTCGTTGAGCCGTTCGAAGCACCGCAGGAGGCGTCCGGCGAAGCAACCGAGTCTGCCGAGACACCTGAGCCCACCGAGGCCGCCGAGCCTGCGGAGCCCACCGAGGAACCGCAGGAAGAGGAACGTCCCCTCCCCGGGATCGCAGGCCTCGCCGCTGTGGCCAGCTTGTTCAATGCGCACGTGCCCGCTGTCGATGAAGAGATTGAGGCTTCCGACGTTGAGCCTGCATCCTGCTCTGACTCTGACGTTTCAGAGCAGGACGATGTCGATGCAACACGCGTGATCGAGGTCGTCCCTGAGGAACGCTCCTCAGAACACGAACACCACTGAAATCACGCCGGTCGCGGTCGGATGACCGGCCGCTGACGCCCCGTGACCACCGGGATCGGCGCAGTACTGACGATTTCAACGACGTCAGCGGGCTCTGTCGAGACATCCAAACGGAGTGCCTGCGTAAGGGCGAGCCCATGCCTGGTAGTGAGGACGAGTCGCTGAAAATCGTCGTCGCCTTCGAGGTCGATGACAACGCTCGGCCGACGTCGACGGATCAGCACGAAGTCGGTCGTGGCTGCAGCCTTCCACGTACCGCCAGCGAGGATGCCAGGAATGTGGGTGCCGGGCCCCGGGACGCCGCGGATCCATGTCCACGCATCGTCAGTGAGCTGCACCTTGGTGATCGTGTCGCGCGCGATCCGCAGGTTCTCGCGATGGAACGTCGCGGCGCGCTCAAGGGGTGAGAGCACAACTTCAAGCTGCGTCTGATCCAGGAGCAAGGTCACCATTCGTCCAGTCTGCCAGCGTCGCCCTGGAAACTGTCTGCGACTTCCTCACAGGACCGCAACAATCCTGTTCATAACTCCTCCAAAATGGGCGCTTCGGACCCTGTTCCGGCGGGATCTGGCGCGCTACCGCTAGTTCTGGAGGAGTTATGAACGACTAGCGGATGCTGCGGCAGCCGCCGCGGCCGGAAGTGCACGCTCAATGTGCGACAGAGCAGCGTCATCGTGAGCGGCGGTGAGGAACCAGGCCTCGAAGACACTCGGCGGCAGCGCCACGCCCTGCTCACGCATCGCGTGGAAGAACGGCGGGTAGCGGAACGCTTCCTGCGCCTGAGCCTCGGCATAGTTGCGGGGCGCATGAGCGGCGAAGCCGACGCCGAAGAGGTTGCCTGCTCGCGGAATGGCGTGCACAACTCCGGCCTCGGTGAGTGCGCGGTCCAGGGCATCGGCGATACGCGTGGCTGCGGCATCCACCCTGGCGTAGATCTTGGGGGTGGCCCGCAACAGCGTCGCGAGCCCGGCGGCGACCGACAGTGGGTTTCCCGACAGCGTGCCCGCCTGATAGACGGGGCCGGCGGGTGCCAGCAGGTCCATGATGTCTGCGCGACCACCGAGAGCAGCGAGCGGCATCCCACCGCCGATGACCTTGCCAAAGGTGATGATGTCCGGCATGTACACCTCGCCGGTCGACACCTGCAGCGCCCAGAATCCGGCGTGGTGCACACGGAACCCGGTGAGCACCTCATCGAGAATCATCAGCGCGCCGTGTGCGTGCGCAGTATCGGCGATAAAGCGATTGAAGCCGGGTTCGGGGGCGACAACGCCCATGTTCGCAGCCGCTGCTTCGACGATGACGGCGGCGATGCGGTCGCCGTGTTCGGCGAACACCGCTTCGAGCGCAGCGCGATCGTTGTACGGGATGACAAGCGTTTGCGCGGCGATAGCCGCAGGGACACCGGCCGAGCCGGGCAGTCCCATCGTCGCGACGCCGGAGCCGGCTTCGGCAAGGAGCCCGTCCGAGTGACGTGGTAGTGGCCGGCGAACTTCACCAGCAGGTCACGGCCGGTGGCACCGCGCGCGAGACGGATCGCCGTCATCGTCGCCTCGGTGCCGGTCGAAACAAGACGCACACGCTCCACGGGCGCGAGATCGCCGACCCGCACCCGTTGGGCGATCTGGGTGGCCAGCTGCACTTCACCTGCGGTCGGAGCGCCGAACGAGAGGCCGCGGGTCGCTGCATCCTGCACTGCGGCGACGACGTCCGGATGCGCGTGGCCGAGCAGCGCCGGACCCCACGAGGCCACGAGATCGATGTACTCGATACCCGCGGCATCCGTCACAGTGGCGCCCTTAGCGGATGCCAGGAATCGGGGCGTTCCGCCCACTGAACCGTAGGCGCGCACCGGTGAGTTCACGCCGCCGGGCGTCACCGCGCGCGCGGCGGAGAACAGTTCATCGTTGCGATCGGTCATGGTGTTCTCCGTTCAGGAAACCAAGGTCAGTCGCGAAGCCAGCGTGCAGCTTCCGTAGCCCAGTAGGTCAATACGGCGTCAGCGCCGGCGCGACGGATGGAAAGAAGCGACTCCAGCACGGCCGCGCGGCGGTCGATCCAGCCGTTTGCCGCGGCTGCCTCGATCATCGCGTACTCACCAGAGATCTGATATGCCCAAACCGGAATATGGACGGCATCGCGCACCTCGCGGAGGACGTCCAGGAAGCCCATGGCCGGCTTCACCATCACGATGTCCGCGCCCTCGGCCTCATCGATGAGTGCCTCACGAAGGCCTTCGCGCCGATTGCCCGGATCGAGCTGGTAGGCGCGGCGATCGCCCTGCAGCTGCGAGTCGACGGCCTCGCGGAACGGGCCGTAGAAGGCGCTGGCGTACTTCGCCGCGTAACCGAGAATGAGGGTGTCAGTGAAGCCTTCGGCATCCAGCCCGCGGCGAATCGCGGTGACCTGGCCGTCCATCATTCCGGATAGACCCAGCAGGTGAGAGCCTGCGCGCGCCTGCGCGATTGCCATCGAGACGTACCGCTCCAGGGTTGCATCGTTGTCTACTGCGCCGTGGGCGTCGAGCACGCCGCAATGACCGTGATCGGTGAACTCATCGAGGCAGAGGTCTGTCTGCACGACGAGAGCATCGCCGACTTCTTCGATGAGCGCGGCAGTCGCGACGTTCAGGATGCCGTTCGGGTCATCCGCCCCAGAGCCGACGGCGTCGCGCACCGCGGGCACGCCGAACAGCATCACGCCACCCACGCCTGCGTCTGCGGCATCGACGGCAGCGCGTCGCAGCGAGTCGAGCGTGTGTTGGTGGACACCGGGCATAGAGCTGATCGGCACAGCCTCAGCAATGCCTTCACGGACGAACATCGGCAGCACCAGGTGGCGAGGCTCGAGTGAAGTCTCGCGCACGAGGTTGCGCACCGCCGGCGACTGGCGAAGCCGACGCGGGCGGATTTCGGGGAAGCTACTCACGGTGCGAACTCGTCCGCGGCGTGCGGCAGAGTGAAGTGCGCGACGGCATCGATGAGCGCGTCGACCGTCTGCTTGTCCGCGACGACGGTGACCGGCAAGCCGGCCTTGCGGGCATCCTTCGCCGTTCGCGGTCCGATGGCAGCAAGCAACGTCTCGTCCGGAATCTGGGGGAACTGTTCGCGCACCTGCTGGGCGACCGATCCACTCGTGATGAGAATCGCGTTGATCCGGCCACTATCAACATCGCGACGGATGCGGTCGGTCACGGGCACGCCGACCGTGCGGTAGGCGACAACGCTCGACACATTGTGTCCGGCTGCGATGAGCGAGCGCGTCAATACGGGCTTAGCGATCTCACTGCGGAGCGTCAGGATGCGTCGTGGTTCTGGTTCAAGCGCAATAAGCTGCTCGGCCATTCCCTCGGCTGAATTGTCTTCCTCTGGGACGAGCGTGACCTCGTAGCCGACCGACTGGAGGGCAGCGGCGGTGGTCTCGCCGACCGCGGCGATCTTCGTCGACTTGGGGATGCTGGCCCGGTGCGCGAAGAGCACATCGACGGTTGTCGCGCTCGTGACCGTCAGCCAGTCGAATTCTCCGGCGGAGAGCTTGGCGAGTGCGTCGTCGAGGGCGGCCTGGTCATTGGTCGGGCCGAAGTTGATCAATGGTGCGACGACGGGGATAGCGCCCTGCGAGCGAAGGCTCGCAGCAACACCGTCGCCCCAGGGGCCGCCGCGCGGCACGAGGACGCGCCAGCCGGTCAGCGGCTTCTCATGATTCGTTTCGGGTGTAGTCATCAGGATTGCTCTCGGGAGACGAGTTCGGCCGCCCCTTGTTCGAGCAGCCGACGGGCGACAGAAAGTCCGATCTCACGTGCTGCGTGATTCGGGTACGCACCATCGGCAGCATCCGCTCCATTGCCACTGCCGTTCAGACGAATATACCCCCCGTTCAGGGATTCAGTGACGTCGAGCCCAATCCGACGCTCACCTTCCGGCGCGTAGACGATCGTGCGCACTCGAACTTCATCGCCGTCGACTACCGCGTGCGCGGCCATCGGCGCTTGGCATCCGGCATCCAGACCCTCCAGGATTCCGCGCTCAACGGTGATCGCGAGGCGGGTCTGCTCATCCTCGAGTTCGGCGAGCGCCTCGAGAAGTTCAGCCGGGGCATCCGCCGTGGTTTCGATTGCCAAGCGCCCTGTCCTGGCGCCGTCGGCCATTCGTCAAGACCCAGATACTCCTTGGCGAGTGTGGTGTCGGAACCGAGGCGCGATAGTCCGGCCGCCGCCAGAATCACGGCGTCGAGCTCGCCGGACTCGACTCGAGCGAGACGCGAGTCGACATTGCCGCGGATGTCGACGACCTCCGCGCGCGGCGCGCGACGATGTACCTGCGCGATGCGGCGCGGTGAACCAGTACCGATCTTGGCGCCTGCATGAAGTTTGTGCAGTGGCGTGCCGTCGCGTGTAATCGCAACGTCGCGGGCATCTTCCCTGATGGGAGTCGCCGCAATCAGCAGACCATCGGGCACCGCCGTCGGCAGATCTTTGAGCGAGTGCACGAGGAAGTCGCACTCCCCCGCCAGCAGCGCTTCGCGAAGACGCGTGGCGAAGATGCCGAGCCCGCCGATCACCGAGAGTGACGCGCGGTTGGTGTCGCCCTCAGAAACGATGGGGACGAGTTCGACCCTGCGGCCGGTGACTTTTTCGAGTGCAGCAGCAACGTGCCCAGACTGTGCCTGGGCAAGAGCGCTGCGACGGGTACCGAGACGAATAGGGATGCTCATGCCGGCCTACTGCAGAACGTCCGCGATCTCGTCGAACCGCAACCGGCGCCCGGTGAAGAAGGGCACCTCCTCGCGAACGTGGCGACGAGCATCGGTGTAGCGAAGGTCGCGCATGAGATCAACGAGTTCCGTGACGTCATCTGCCTCGAGCGGCAGCAACCACTCGTAGTCGCCCAGCGCGAACGCCGCGACGGTGTTGGCAATGACGCCGGTGTGCGTCGCGCCCTTCCGACCGTGGTCCGCGAGCATCTTGCTGCGCTCTTCTTCGGGAAGCAAGTACCACTCATGGCTGCGCACGAACGGGTAGAGGCAGAGCCACTGCTTCGGCTCGACGCCGCGCAGGAATCCGGGGACGTGGCGCCGGTTGAATTCGGCGTCACGGTGCACGCCGAGCGCGTTCCACACGGGCAACAGAGTGCGCAGCAGTTCGGTCCGACGCAGGCGCCGCAGTGCCTTTTGCAGGTCTTCTGCGGTGTCGCCGTGCAGCCACACCATCAGGTCGGCGTCAGCACGAAGGCCGCTCACGTCGTAGAAGCCACGAATCGTGACGCCGGAGTCGGTGATGTAGCCCGAGATTGTCTCCAACTCAGTCGCATCCGTTTCGACAACGGGGGCATCAGGATTACGTCGCCACACCGCCCAGAGGGTGAAACCGGCCGGGTTCTCTTCGCTTACATCGGACATACATCCAGTGTGCCCCTTTCCGAGGAAAGGAGCGAATGCGCACCCTCGACAGGCTCACGGAGCGGCGCGGTTCAGCACCAGCGACCCAGGGATGCTCAGCGAGCGATGGCGCGCGCGACTGCCCAGACGAGGCCCCCGGCGAGCGCCGCGAGACCGGCGACTGCCGCCATCGCCCCCACCGGATTGCGATCGGCGAAGACGCGGGCCTTCGCGGCGCCTCTTACCGACGCCTTCTCGATGCGACGAGGAAGGTTTCCCTTGACCTCGATCGCGGCGAGTGCCGCCTTGAGCTCGGCCCGAGCGGATGCCACGGGGTCAGTGAGTCCCGCAGGAACAGCGGTGCGGGGCAGGTTCAATTCAGAGCTTGTCATCACCGGCATCCTTCACAATTCGAACATCAGTTGCGATCGCCTGACCCGGGTTTTCCCGACGCAGCACCTTTCGGAACTTCACGATCCCGAACACCGCGCACACGAGCACGCAGAGCAGCAGCAGCCCGATCACAGCCAGGGCAGACAGCCAAACCGGCCACCACGACGAGAGGCCCGCGACGGCAAAAACCAGGATCATCGGGATCAGCCAGAACAGGAAGAACAGCGCGATGAGGAACCAGACGCTACCAATCCCGGCATCCTTCGCGGTGCGCGAGATCCAAGTCTTGGCGGCCTCGATCTCAGCCTTGACGAGTTTGCTGACGAGGTCGGGCAGGTCGCGACGAGGGTCAGAAAACTGTCGTCTGCGCGATCACGGTATCCGCGGACCATTTCACTTACCGTTCGTTGTGGGCTTCTTCGCCGGAGCACGCTTCGTAATCGGCTTCTCGGCCTTCGCTACGACCTCGTCGGCCGCGGCAGCGACATCATCGACCGCTTCTTTGCCAGTGACGATCACCGAGTCGAGCTTCTGGCCAGGGGTCTTGGCGTTTCCGGCCGCCTTAGCGACCTTGACGACACCGTTCCAGATCGCTCCGGGAACAGCGGCCGTCCGGTCACTGACAAAAGCCTTGGCCTTGGTGACCTGGTCTTGCACAGGGTCAAGGTGCCACACCTTCAACCACTGAGTCTTGATCTGCTCGTAACGCTCGCGTCCGGCGCGCGTGCCGAGGACGTAACCGACGCCGACGCCGATGACAAGTCCGATCTTCCCCTTCATGGGGTCTCCTTACGTTGTTCGGGTCGAGCCGCAGCGCAGGTGCCAACGGCCGGGTTCCAGCGTAACGCCATATGCCGAAAACGGCATCTAACCTTCAGGGGGTTGACAGACTGAGGCAGTTCGGGATCAAAATACCGAGTCATTCCCACAACAGGGAACGCCGCAGTCGATCGGATTCTTTCTTTGCGTCGGGAACGACCTGCGCAAGTCCGGTGCCGGCCAGCCATGCGCCCACGACGGCCAGGCCCTCCACTTTCTGCACGGCAGAGCGGATCGCGCGTCGTCGATCGGCCGCTCCGATCAACGACGCCGGCTGCGCTTGCGTGAAGCGTGCGCGATGTGCGGAGACGAGCGTCGACGCGGCCAACGGCACCCCGAGCAACTTCGATGCTTCCGCTAGTGCGAGCTGGGCTGCGGACGCATCATCGAGCTGAGCAGTCGCGGCCGGCTCACCCTGCGCGCCGAACGAGACCCGCACAATGTGGCGAGCGCCCGCCGTCTCACGCAGCCACGCCCACTTCGCCGTCGCGTGGGTGAGCGCCTTTGCCGTGTGGCTGCCGGGGACAGTCAGCACACCGGTGCCGCGCGGGGCAGCATCCAGAGCCGGCGCATCGAGCAATAAACTCACGATTTCGATCTCGGGCGCCGTCCCCGCGACGCCGAGGTCCGCTACGTGGCCAGCGAGCAGCGTGCGTGCAACAGGTTCGGTGGTGGCGATGATGACGGCATCGGCGGTGAGCGTCTCGATGACCGGATCTGCGTCCACGCCCTCACCCTGGGCACCCTCGTCCTTGGCTGCGTCCGGAAGCACCGGAAATGCGACAGCCCACCGTTCACCCTCGCGAACCAGAGCCTGCACATCGGCGCCGGTACGCACGACCGCACCCAACTTCAGGAGGTCGGCCTCAAGCGCGTCAACGAGTGCACTCATGCCGCCGGCGAGCGCTTCAACGGCCGATCCGGGCGCTTTCTTCGCACGGTCGGTGCGTTCGGCAAGCAGTTGAACGACACCGCCCGACAGCGAACCGGCCCGAGTAAGCGCTTCGTTCAGGCCGGGGGCTGCAACTTCGGTATCGATGTCATCGGGGTGCGCGGAGTAGACACCAGCCGTCACCGGCGCGACCAGTCGATCGCGTACTTTGTCGCCCATTCGCCTCGCGACGAGCTTTCCGAGGCTGTGCTCCTGACCGATCGTCAACGGGGGACGCAGGCGGTCGACGTACGCACGCCAGGCACCGGACCACCCGATGATGCGTCGGACATCGTCGGCGAATGGATTGGACGGGATACCGAGGATGCCGCCCTTCGGCAGCGGCGCAGCCTCGACCCCGGGCACGCCGACCAGCCAGGCACCGGCCGGATTGGGCGTGACGATTCGATCGGCAAGGGCGAGCTCGTCGAGCACCTCTCGCACGTGGCCGCCGCGCGTCGCATAGCTTTCGGCACCGGCATCCACCACGACACCGTCGAGTTCAGCGCGACGGATCGCACCGCCGAGCGTCGACGCGGCTTCAACCAGCGTCACGTGCATTCCGACCTTCGCGCACTCGCGGGCGGCGACAAGGCCGCCGATACCGCCGCCGATGACAATGACATGACGGGCGGCAGCGCGGCCGGCCAGATCGGGGGTTCCGTTCGCGCCGGTGCCGTTCATGCCGGCGTCGCTCATGACTGCGCTGCCTCCGAGCGCGAGTGCACCAGCTCGACGATGCGGGTGAGCTGGTCGGGGTCGGTGTCGGGGGGCACGCCGTGGCCGAGGTTCAGGATGTGCGCCCGAGCGGCGCGCCCGCGCTCAAGAACGTCGATGACGTGCGCTTCGAGCACCTCCCACGCGCCGAGAGCAGCGCCGGATCGATGTTGCCCTGGACGGTGACGTCAGGGCCGAGAATTCGAGCAGCCTCATCGAGCGGTTGACGCCAGTCGACACCGACAGCGGATGCCGTACCGTCGAGGCGCATGTCATCCAAGAAGGGTCCGGTGCCGACTCCGAAGTGGATGACGGGGACGCCCATGTTCGTCGCCGCTGCCTTCGAGTGCGGCGCGATGAACGTGCGATAGTCGGCAGGTTTGAGGGAGCCCGCCCACGAGTCGAACAGCTGCACGGTCGCAGCCCCCGCATCGCGCTGCGTCTCGAGGAAGCGGCGCGAGACGCGTGAAAGCCAGCCCGCCAGTCGGTTCCAGGCGGCGGGATCAGTGTGCATCATCGCCCTGGCACGCAGGTGTTCCTTGGAAGGCCCGCCCTCGACCAGGTATGCGGCGAGAGTGAATGGTGCACCGGCAAAACCGATCAGTGGGGTGTCCCCGAGCTCTGCGGTCACAATGCGCACTGCATCGGTGATGGCCGTCATATCGATGGAGCCGGGATCGATCGCGGTGATCCGATCGACGTCGGCGAGAGTGCGCACCGGGTCAGCGAACACCGGCCCACGGCCCGGCTCGATGACGACATCGACACCGGCGAGACGCAGTGGAATGACGATGTCGCTGAAGAAGACCGCAGCGTCGACGCGTGGCGTCGCACGGGCTGCAGGGTGATCTCAGCAGCGAGTTCCGGGGTGAGGCAGGCATCCAGCATCCGGGTACCGACGCGCAATTCGCGGTATTCGGGCAGGGATCGACCTGCCTGACGCATAAACCAAACGGGCGTCTGTTCTGGACGGTCTCCGGCGAGCGCGCGTAGCAGCGGGGCGTGGGATGCAGGCATGCAACCATCCTCCCATCTGAGCCCTATGGATCGGCAGGAGAGCGTCACCGTAGAAGCGGCAGTCAGCAGGCCGCCCAGAGGTCAGCGTAGAATGTACGGGTGCTGCTGTGCGTGACGGCGAGTCACAAGACCGCCTCCTTCGATATGCTCGAACGACTGAGCCGCACCCCTGACGACGTTGCGCCGAATCTACTTCGCCTCGCTCCGTGCGTGCAGGGGGCCGTTGTCCTGTCGACATGCAATCGCTTCGAAGCGTACGTCGAGGTGGATGAACCGCTGACTGCCGCCGGCGCGGTGGGCGTTGAGGCTGTTCTCGAGGCGATCGAACAGACCACCGGCATCCCCACCGAAGAACTCGATGGCGCTTACGCAGTGCATTCGGGTCGTCGCGTTGCTGAACACCTGTTCGCCGTGGCATCCGGTCTGGAATCCGTCGTCCCCGGTGAGGGCGAGATCGCTGGCCAGGTGCGCCGCGCGCTGAAGTCCGCTCGCAAGGAGGGGACGACCTCTCCCGAACTTGAGCGTCTGTTCCAGCGCGCAAGTCAGGCACAGCGCAAGGTGAAGAACGTCACCGCGATCGGCCGCGCCGGCCGCTCGCTCGTGCGTCTCTCGCTCGAGCTCGCCGACAGCCGCATCGCCGACTGGGCCGCTGAGCGCGTGTTGCTGGTCGGAACCGGTGCCTACGCAGCCGTCACTCTCGCCACTTTGCGCGAACGCGGTGCCACAGACATCTCCGTCTACTCCCCGTCTGGCCGCGCCGAGCTCTTTGCGAAGAAGCATGACATCACCGCCGTCTTCGACAAGGACTATGCCCGCACGGCATCCCGCTCGAGCCTGCTGATCACCTGCACGACAGCGACCGAGCCGGTGCTCGGCCCGCAGCATCTACAGGCACCGGTGAGCGGCGCGGCGGGCGGTTGCCCCATGGGCGCGTCGACTGTGTCCTCTCAACTCGTCATCGATCTGGGCATGCCTCGCAACGTCGATCCAGGGGTCGCAAACCTTGAGGGCGTCGCGCTGCTTGACCTTGAAACGATCCGTCTGCACGCACCGCTCGAAGAGTTGCAAGCGACCGATGCCGCACGCAGCGTCGTGCGCGATGCCGCGGATACTTTCAATGTTGTCGGCGATCGGCAGAGCGTGACTCCGGCGGTCGTGGCGTTCCGCTCGCACATCTTCTCGCTCATGGAAGCGGAGATCGACCGTGCCCGCGCCCGCGGCGATGACGGCGGCAAGGTCGAACAGGCTATGCGCCACCTCGCCGGTGTCCTGACGCACACACCGACTACGCGTGCACATGAGCTCGCAGCCCAGGGTCGCGGCGACGATTTCGCCGCCGCCCTGGAGACGCTGTACGGCATCACGGGCGAGGCCGAAGCCGAAGCATCCGAGGCCGAGTCGGCCTGAGCCGGATATCCCGCAGCGTCCAGGTCGCACTTTCTGCCGTTATACCGCGACCAGAGCGGCAGAAAGTGCGACCTGAACCCATCGAAGCGTTCGTCAGCTGGCGACGGGCGCCCGCGCAGAACGCCGCAGTCCAAGGCCCATAAGAAGCGCCACGACTGCCGCCACGATGCCCACGATGCCGACTGCGACGGACAGGCCGCCAACGCCGACGCCGATTGCGCCCATCAGGATGGGCGTCAAGAACTGTCCGAGGAAGAACGCGGCCGTCCACCAGCCCGTGACTCGTCCACGATCTTCGAACTGCGTCGCGGCGACGACCCATGTCACCAACGACGGCAGCAGGAGCCCCGATCCGAAGGAGGCGATGATCGCGCCGATAATGACCCCTGGTAGGCCAGGTACAGCCCAGATCACGAGCATCCCGACCGCCTGGAGCCCGAACGCAACAGGCAGCAGGCGACCCGCTCGGCCCTTCGCAAGACGAGCGAAGAGGAGCCCGCCGATCGCAGTCGCGAGCGAGGCGACCGCTGCAACGAGCCCAATCGTGGCGGTGTCGGTCGCAGCTATCCCTGTGCCGACGACGAGGTAGCTCGCCTCGATAACGATCACGTAGAAGCTGAACCCGCCGAAGACAGTGACGATCAGGGGCATACGGATACGGCGCCAGGGAATCGGTGTCTTGACCGCCGAGGCCGCGCGTGCTTCGCCCACCTCGGCGCGCGAGGGCTCCCAGAGGGAGAAGATCATCGGCACGGCGATCACCAGACTGAGCGCGTAGACCCAGAAGGGCATGTGCCAGCCCCCGACACCGAGTGCACCACCGAGGATGATGAACACCGTCGCGGCGAGAGTAGTGGTGACTGTCTGCAGTCCGAGGTACTTGTCGCGTCGACCCGGCTCGTGGAAGTAGTCGACGATCATGGTCGTACACACGGTCATGATCGCGGCCTCGCACACGCCGACAAGCACGCGGCTGATGAGGATCTCCGGGAGCCCTTCCAACCACGCGGGCGCCGTGCCCGCAATGGCGTATGCGAACATCGCGGCGATCAGGAGCGTCTTGCGGCCGAGCCTGTCGACGATTTGACCCGCGAACGGCGCGAAGATTGCGATCATCAGCGCCGGGATGGCAACGATCATCGGCACGAGCACCTCGGAGCCCGCCACGTCTGCGAAGTGCGCGGAGAGTTGCGGCAGCACGGGCGTGATGAGCACCGACCCGAGCACCGGCATGCAGCTACCGGCGAGCAGCAGTCCTCCTTGAAGCGCCCCCGCCCTTCGTACCGTGTGTGACTGGTTAGGAACTGTATTCGTCATTGAATATCCTTCTTCGTGCAGAGTGAACTTGCTTCCACTATCCGCACCGTCGCAGCATCAGGGAATCCCCCATCGGCTATCCCTCGCATCAGTCACATTTATAGTGCACGCCTACGCTGGCCGACATCTAGTCACTCACTGACCGGAACCAATAGTTGCCAACGAGGTCGCAATCTACCTATGAGGTATATACTCGTGGCGTGCAGTTTCTGATTCTTGGTCTCCTGATTCACGGACCCCTCTCCGCGTACGAAGTACGCAAACGATTCACCGCCGACATCTCCCTCTTCTACTCGGCCAGCCTCGGCAGCATCCAGCGGGCACTCGGGATGCTCGATTCGCAGGGATGGGCGACAAAACAAGTCTTCAGCGGCCCTGGTCGTCCGAAGCATCTCTATGCCATCACCGAGTCCGGCCGTGAAGCGTGGCGCGACTGGATGCTTTCGCCGATCACGGAGTCGGACGCCGAACAAGGCGCGCTTGCGAAGGTGTATCTGCTGGGCAGTATGGCGCCCGAAGATCGCGCAGAAGTCGTCACTCTGCTTCGCCGACGCACCACCGCGGATCTCGAACGACTCACCGCACTGCGAATCGAGATCGATGCAACACCGATACCGGAGCCGTTTCGCGATGTCGCACGGTTCCGCCGGGCGACGCTGGACTACGGTGTTCGCGCGCACGAACTCATGGCTCGCTGGCTCGACGAACTGAGGTTCGCATGATTGTGCTTGCTCTCACAAGTACCTTGGTGCTTCTTGCCGCCCTCACAGCGCTGCAAGTGCTCGTAGCGCTTGGGCTACCGCTCGGCCACTTCGTCTGGGGTGGCCAACACAAGGTGCTGCCTACGCGACTTCGCATCGGCAGTGTGGTCTCTGTGGTTCTCTACGTCGCGATAGCAGCAGTGCTGCTCAGCCGCGCGGGCGTGATCCCGGGCGGTGACAGCGCATTCGTGCTGGTCGCGACCTGGGTCCTCTTCGGCTACTTTGCTCTCGGCATTCTCATGAATGCGATTTCACGCAGCCGACTCGAGCGATTCACGATGACCCCCGTCACGATCGCGCTTGCTGCGGCGACTCTCATCATCGCGCTGACAGACTAGAGACATGCAAGAACTGCACATCACCGGCGATGCTTACGCTGACCGCCTCCTTTCGGACAACCCCCTCGCGCTCCTTGTCGGGATGCTTCTGGACCAGCAGGTTCCGATGGAGACTGCATTCGCAGGTCCACTCAAGATCGAGCAGCGCACCGGGGCGGTGGATGCTACGACCATCGCAAGCATGGACCCGGAGGATCTTCTTGACGCTTTCCGCCAGACGCCGGCGGTGCACCGCTACCCAGGATCTATGGCGACCCGCGTGCAGACGCTCTGCCAAGAACTCGTTGACGAGTGGGACGGAGATGCTGCGGCCCTCTGGACGCGCGACGCTCCAGATGGCGCCGAAGTTCTGCGCAGATTGAAGAAGCTCCCGGGATTCGGTGAACTGAAGGCGAAGATCTTCCTCGCGCTGCTCGGCAAGCAGTACGGCTTCGCCGGAGGCGGATGGCGCGAAGCGTCCGCCCCCTACGGCGACGAAGGTGCGCTCCGGAGCGTCGCCGACATCGTCTCACCCGAGTCGCTCGCTAAGGTGCGCGAACACAAGAAGGCGATGAAAGCAGCGGCAAAGGCCGCAAAGTGAAACCAACCGGCGGCAGCGTCGCCGCCTTCATCTCGGATGTCACGCCAGCAGTCCGGCGGCGGGATGCCGAGACCCTGACGTCTCTTCTTCAGGAGATCGCCGGTCGCGAGCCCGAGCTGTGGGGCACGATCATCGGGTTCGGCAGCTGCCACTACCGTTACCCCACCGGCAACGAGGGCGACATGCCCGTGCTCGCCTTCGCTCCGCGCAAGAGCGCATCGACGATCTACCTGGACGACACCGCCAGGCACAGCGATGAGCTCGCCCGACTCGGCTCGCACACGACGGGCAAGGGATGCCTCTACATCAAGGACCTCGAGAAAGTCGATCTCGAGGTGCTCCGCGGCATCCTGGAGAGCACGCTCGCCTGGACCGAAGCCGGCGACGACGCGTACGCGGTCATCACCGTCACAAAGTGACCAGCGGTCAGCGCTTGCCGTAGCGCGCGACGATCTCGTCGGTGAGCGGCGGCCAGATGCGCTTGTGTTCTCCACCGAAGGCCACCCCGGAGAGGAAGGCCGCGGCGATGTCGCGGGAGCGGTCGATGAAGAGGAAGCTCCCCTGCCCGCCGAAGTGCCCTGCCGTTTCGGGGGCGAACGAGTCGCTCAGCCAGTGCGGGCTCTTCGTCCCCTTCAATTCGAACCCCAGACCCCACTGATTGTCGTCGAACGAGCCGTAGCCGGGGACGACTCCCCGAAGCCCGGGGCGCGAGACCATGAGCGTGAGATCACGGAGAGCCATGGGGACCAGCGTCGGACGCAGCACCTCGCGGCCGAAGATCAGCAGGTCCTCGATCGAGGCGCTGTAGCCGGCGGAGGGACGCCCGGTCACGTCACTGTCGCGCATCCCGAGCGGCTCCGTGACCTCGCGAGCCATCCAGTCGGAGAACTCCATGCCGGCGGCCGCAGCGACGTGCGCACCGAGGACGTCGAAGCCGGCATTCGAGTAGATGCGCCGAGTGCCAGGGGACGCCTGGGTCTGCTCGCCCTCGAAGGGCAGCCCGCTGGTGTGATCGAGCAGATTGAGCAGGGTCGACCCCTCGGGCCCGGCAGGTTCGTCGAGGTCGACGAGCCCACGCTCGACGGCGATCAGCACGCCCCATGCGCTGATCGGTTTACTCACCGAGGCGAGTGCGAGCGCGCTGTGCGGATCGCCCTGGACGGCCAACGTCTGCTCGGGGCCGGTCACTCCGACGAGGGCGGTGTGCGGGAAGCCGTCTGTCGCGGCGAAAGTCGTCGTCTCCACCCCGCCATCGTCCCACGTTGCATCGTCCCACGTTGCATCGCCCGTGTTGCCTCACCTCATGGCACCCCACCGTGAAGGAGTGACGGATCCCCACCCGGCGACGACTGCTCACCGGGCGGGGGATCACACTCAGGCGCCCTTGAGGCGATCTGCGAGGTAGTCGTTCAGTGCGTCGACAGGGATACGTTCCTGCGCCATTGTGTCCCTATCGCGCACGGTAACGGCGTGGTCATCGAGCGAGTCGAAGTCGACCGTGACGCAGAACGGCGTGCCGATCTCGTCCTGGCGACGGTAGCGACGACCGATCGCGCCGGCGTCGTCGAAGTCGATCGCCCAGCGACCACGCAGCGAATCCGCAACCTCACGGGCGAGCGGCGAGAGCCTCTCGTTCCGCGACAGCGGAAGAACAGCGACCTTGACCGGCGCCAGACGCGGGTCGAGCTTGAGCACAGTACGTACGTCGGTGCCGCCCTTCGCGTTCGGCACTTCTTCTTCGACATAGGCGTCGACGAGGAACGCCATCATCGAGCGAGTGAGACCGAAGGACGGCTCGATCACGTAGGGCGTGTAGCGCTCGCCGGATGCCTGGTCGAAGTACGACAGGCTCTGACCGGATGCCTCGGAGTGGCTGTTGAGGTCGTAGTCGGTGCGGTTGGCGACACCCATGAGCTCGCCCCACTCTTTGCCGGGGAAGCCGAACTTGTACTCGAAGTCGATCGTGCCGGCGGAGTAGTGCGCACGCTCATCCTCTGGCACGTCGAACTGGCGCATGTTCTCAGGAGTGATGCCCAAGTCGATGAACCAGGCCCAACACGCCTCGACCCAGTGATCGAACCACTCTTGCGCTTCGGCGGGCGGCACGAAGTACTCGATCTCCATCTGCTCGAACTCGCGCGTGCGGAAGATGAAGTTTCCTGGCGTGATCTCGTTGCGGAACGCCTTGCCGACCTGGCCGATGCCGAACGGCGGCTTCTTGCGGCTCGCGGTGAGAACGTTCGTGAAGTTCACGAAGATGCCCTGCGCAGTTTCGGGGCGCAGGTAGAACAGCCCGGACTCGTCATCGACGACGCCGAGGTAGGTCTTCACCAGTCCGGAGAATTCCTTGGGCTCGGTCCACTGACCCTTGTTGCCGCAGTTCGGGCACCCGATGCCAGCGAGTCCACCCTCGGGGGCACGACCCTTGCGCGCCTCGAAGTCTTCGGTGAGGGTGTCCGCACGGAAGCGCTTGTGACAGCTGAGGCACTCGACGAGCGGGTCGCTGAAGGTGGCGACGTGGCCGGAGGCCTCCCACACGCGCTTGGGGAGGATGATCGACGAGTCAAGGCCGACCATGTCGCCGCGTCCGCGAACGAAGGTCTGCCACCACTGTCGACGGATGTTCTCTTTGAGTTCGGTGCCGAGGGGCCCGTAGTCCCACGCCGAGCGCGAACCGCCGTAGATCTCACCTGCTTGGAAGACGAACCCGCGGTGGCGGGCGAGGCTGATGACCTTATCGAGGCGGGACTGTTCGGCCATGGTGGCTCCAATGGTCGGATGCGGCGGGGGTTCGCCCGAGAATCCGGGCACCCTCCATACTATCCGCGCACTTCACCGGCCGCGGCTCGCCTATTCGGCGCGCGCGTGGATGAGCTACTCGGTGAGCTATTCGGTGAAAAGGTACCCGCGTGTGACGTCGAAGCCCGCGATGTGGAGGCCACGTCCGTGCATCTCTTCCATTTGCGTCCGAAGACGCACGCGCCACTCGTGTGCCCCGTCAGGATCGGAAATGCGCATCTCTTCGACATCTCGAGGAATTTCCAACGTCGCAACAACGGCGTCAGCATCCGGCGCTTTCGCGATGTCGGCGAGGGCCCAACCGACGTCGAGTCGATCACTCTCATCGCCCGCGTCACCACCGCCGAAAATCCCGTAGTTGTTCACGGTATAGCCGGTAACGCGCGCTCCGAGCACGGTCAGGAAGAAGTGGGCGTTGCGCGCGACAAGCGGATCGAACGTCCAGGTGATGCGCCCAACGTCGCGAGAGAACGCCCACTGTCGCTGGTGCTCTTTCAGCTCACGCCCCCAGCCGCGCCCACGGTATTCGGGCAGCAGAGCGGTGATGTGCGAGTGCATCGTGCGCTTGCCCGGCGCACCGAAGAACGCGATTGACGCACCCACCATTCGCTCTTCACTACCTTCACGATCGAAGAGTCCGACGACGTAGTTGCCAGATTGTTCCAGCGCACGCAGCGTGCCGGCATCGATGACGCGTTCGGGCCCGCGGATGGAGTCCAGCAGAGCCTGAGCATCGAGGATGAGTTCTACGGTGTCGAGATCACGGATGGTGCGCACGGTCCCAGTCTGCTCCCCGTCGCCCACATCTACCAATTGCTCGCCGATACTGAGCGTGGCCTTCCCCTGTGTGAGCACCGATAGCCTGAACGAATGGGAGACAGGGACGACAGAGCAAGAAAACGACTCTCACGCACCCCGAATCGCGGACTCACCGTCGCAGTACTCGCCTTCGCGGGGCTCTGCTCGTCGTTCATGTTCACGCTCGTTGTCCCGCTCCAGGCCGAGCTGCCGACGCTCCTGAACGCCTCTCGCGAAGACACCACCTGGGTCGTCACGATCACCCTGCTCGTCGCCGCCATCGCCACCCCCATCTCGGGGCGCGTGGGAGACATGTACGGCAAGCGACGCGTGGTAGTCGTGCTGCTGGCGATGCTCATCGTCGGTTCGGTGATCGCCGCACTGTCCGGCTCGATCGTCGGCGTGATCATCGGGCGCGCCTGCAGGGCGGCGTGACCGGCGTCATCCCGCTCGGCATCGCGATCATGCGCGACATTCTTCCCACCAATCGCCTGGGCACTGCCGTCGCGCTCATGAGCGCGACGATGGGAGTCGGCGGAGCGCTGGGGATGCCGTTGGCCGCGTACCTCGCCTTGAACGCCGACTGGCACGCGCTGTTCTGGCTCGCCGCGGGCCTCGGCGTCATCGGTCTCATCCTGGTCTTCCTCTTCGTTCCGGAGGATGTGCTGCTCTCGCCTGGGCGCCTCGATATTCTCGGCGCCATTGGTCTGGCGATCGGCCTCAGCGGGCTGCTGCTCTACGTCTCGCGCGGCGCCGAATGGGGCTGGACGTCGCCCATCGGCCTCAGCCTGCTAGTCGGTGGCGTGCTGGTGTTGTTGGTGTGGGGCTGGTATCAGCTGCGGGCGAAAGACCCGCTGCTCGACCTGCGCGTCGCCGCGCGTCCTGCCGTGCTGCTGACGAACGTCGCTGCGATCGGCACCGGCTTCGCCTTCTTCGCATCCAACGTCACGTTCCCTCAGATGCTCGAACTCCCGGTCGAGACGGGATCAGGCTTCGGTCTCGATATGTTGACCGCCGCGTTCATCATCATGCCCGCGGGCCTGGTGATGATGGTGCTTTCTCCGCTGTCGGGCTGGCTGGAGCGCACCATCGGACCGCGGCCATTGTTCTCCATCGGTGCCGGTGCGATCGTGGTCGCCTACGGCTATGTGCTCATCTGGTCGTCCGAGTGGTGGCACATCCTGGTTTCCAACGCGATCATCGGCGTGGGCATCGGTTTCACATTCGCCGCGATGCCGATGATCATCATGCGCTCGGTGCCCGCCAACGAAACTGGCGCCTCTAACGGCCTCAACGCCCTGTTCCGCTCGGTAGGAACGTCGAGCGCGTCGGCGGTCATGGGCGGCGTGCTCGCGGCGATGAGCGTCAGCGTCGACGGGGTCGCCGTTCCCACGCGCGAAGCCTTCAACGTCTGCTTCTGGCTCGCGGTCGTGGCCGGCGTTATCGCGCTGGTCCTGTCGCTGTTCATTCCGAAAATCCGTCCGCTCGAACGGCATCCGTCACTTCCGAGCTGACCTCCGTCAGAGGGTGAGGCCGTCCGGGTCGCTCGGTTGTCGAGTCCACCTGTCTGCCCAAAACACGGATGTCGGCCCAAACCCGGAGGTTTCGACCGACATCCGTACCTACGACCGACAAGTCGTGCCGGCGGGTCACTCAGAGCATCAGCTGCGGACAGCGAACCCGCCGGTCCAACCGATCTGCTCCCGCACGGCGAGCACCATCTGCAGGAATCCGAGCGCCTCGAGCTCGCGCGCACGCTTCAGTGCACCAGCATCCGCGACCTTGAGGCCCGCCGCGGTGATCACGTCAGCGAGGAGAGTCTTGGCTGCGTCATCGTCGCCAGCCAGCTGTACGACCGTCGGTTCTCCGCCGAGCTCGCCCGTGGCGAGGGTGGCTGCGAAGGTGGTGTTGAACGCCTTGATGACCTTCGCTCCGGGAACCGCTGCGGCGAATTCGGCGGCGGCAGACGAGTCCGCCGGAACGACGAGTGCATCGAACGTGGCGAAGTCGACCGGGTTGGTGATGTCGACGACGACCTTGTTCGTGAGCTGGTCGCCGTAGGCCTTGGCGATCTCGGCGAGCGCCGGGTAGGGAACCGCAAGCACGACGATCTCGCCGGTGATCGCGTCGCCGACCACGCCAGATGCTGCGCCAATCGCCGCTGCCGCGGTGCCAGCCTTCTCGAGGTCGCGGGCCAAGATCTGCACCTGTGCGCCGCCCTTGTGTGCGATGCCGGCGATCGCCTGGCCCATGTTTCCGGTTCCGATGATGGTGACTGCAGTCATTGTTCTACCTTTCGTCAGAGAGCCGACACAATTTGTTGCTTCGGCAAGTAATTAGGTCAACCCACTTGTCCCGGCAACTATTCCCGGCAGAATGGAGAACATGGCAACTCCCCTTCCCCGCATGACTCCCGCACAGTCACGGGCTTGGCTCGCGCTCATCAGCACGGCCGAACTTCTGCCCGCGGCGCTTGACGCACAGTTGCAGCGGGATGCCGGACTCACCCACTACGAGTTCATCCTGCTCAGCGCTCTCCAGCGCAGCGGCGCGATGCGTCTCAGCGACCTGGCCGCAGCAACGAACGCGGCGCTCCCCCGCGCCTCGAAGGTGGTCAGCCGGCTGCAGCAGCGCGGACTGCTCGAACGAAAAGAGAGCGAGCACGACCGCCGTAGTGTCTTGCTCACGCTGAGCACGCAGGGCCGTCGCCAGCTGATCCTCGCGACGCCCAACCACTTCGACACGGTCCACCGCCTGGTGCTCGACAACCTCAGCCCTGCGCAACTGGATGCTCTCGCCGATGCCCTCGAGCCGGTTGTGCAGCGCTCGACCCGGAACGACGCTTCGGCCCGTTCTAGTGCGCGTACTCCATGAGTTCGAGTCCCAGCACACGGAACGCGTCGTGCGCACGCAGGCGGTGAGTGATCGACAGGTCATCGAAGCACACGATCATTGCGTATGCGATGCCGGCTCGGGGGCCCGCAAGTACGCCGGCCTCAGCGCGGACGCCGCGGTCGCGACCGGTCTTATTGATGAACAGCAGGCCATGCTCGTCGTGATCGTGCGCGAAGGGGTCAAGACCGGTGGATGCCGCGACCAAGCTGAGGTCATGGTTGAGGCTCAGCCACTCTGAGACCTGAGCGCTCACCGCAGCGTCGACAGCCTTCGAATTCACCAGGGCGGAGAAGAGCCGGGCAAGTTCACGCGTCGTGCCGACCGCGACGTGTGGAGCGTCATCCGGTCCTCGGCGGTCGCGGAACCGATCAAGCAGTGCCGTGTGCGTCAGGCCAAGCGCCGCAATGAGATTGCTCACCCGCTCATGCCCCACGCGCTGCAGCAGCGCGTTGACGGCGATCGGATCACCTGCGGTCGCGGCCAGCACAGCGAGATCACCAAGGGGCAGCGTCGGCGCCCACAGATTACGCCAGATCCCCGCGCCGGTGACATCCTCCGTTGATGAACGATCGACGAGCTCCAGCGGGTCCAGGGACCCTGAGTCAAAGCCCGCGGCGACCTCGATCAGCAGCGGCACGATCCCGAGACCGGCAATCGGCATGGTGATGTGGTCGTCTCCGACGAGCACATCACTGCCGTTGTCGAGGTCTGTCACATGCACCGATACCTGAGCGCCGGCATCCGTCAGCTCTTCCAGAGCGCGAAGTGTTGCCACGAACGAACGCCGACCCACTGCTGCGCGGCGCGGCAGACGTCGGGCGCTGCGATGGGATCGGCTTAGCGTGACTGATGGCGAAGGCTCGGGGGGGGAGTGCCCACGCGTGTTCCTTCCCAGGAAGGTGTGTGTTGGGGGGACGCTGCCAGGAGCATGCCCCCCAGCAGCAGTGGCTATCGTAACCCGCTCGTTCGCGCCGCGTTAGGGGTGATCGGAAATGATCACCAGATCGTCACGCGCTGGTCCGCCGGAAGGTGCAAGGCGTCTGCCTCCGCGACACCGAATGCCTCGTAGAACGCGTCGATATTGCGCACAATCTGATTGCAGCGGAACTCGTTCGGTGAGTGCGGATCGATCGTGAGCAGGCGAATCGTCTCGGCCTCTCGACTCTTCTGCTGCCACACCTGCGCCCAGCTCAGCAGCAGCCGCTGCACTCCGGTGAGGCCGTCGATGACCGGAGCATCCGCACCACCCAGCGACAGCTCGTAGGCCTTCAGCGCGATTCCGAGGCCGCCGAGATCACCGATGTTCTCGCCGATCGTGAGTGCACCGTTCACGTGATTTTCTGCCGGCAACCCCTCAGGAACGAGTGCCTCGTACTGGGCGATCAGTGCCTTAGTGCGTTCTTCGAACGCGGCGCGGTCAGCATCGGTCCACCAGTCGTTGAGCTTGCCCGAGCCGTCGTAGCGACTACCCTGGTCGTCGAAGCCGTGGCCGATCTCGTGGCCGATTACCGCGCCGATTCCGCCGTAGTTAGCGGCCGCGTCGCGCGTAGCGTCGAAGAACGGGTATTGAAGGATCGCGGCGGGGAACACGATCTCGTTCATCAGCGGGTTGTAGTACGCATTGACCATCTGCGGCGGCATGAACCACTCGTTGCGGTCGATGGGCTTGCCCACCTTGTCGACGTTGCGGTCGTGGTCGAAGACGGATGCTCGTCGCACATTGCCGAAGACATCCGCGGCGTCGATCTCGAGGTTCGAGTAGTCACGCCAGACCTCTGGGTGACCAATCTTCGGCGTGAAGGCATCGAGCTTGGCCAGCGCCCGCTCGCGGGTGTCAGGACTCATCCAATCGAGCGTGGTGATGCTCTGCCGGTACGCCTCAATGATGTTCGCGACGAGCTCATCCATGGCGGCCTTCGCCGTCGGCGGGTAATGCCGCTCGACGTAAACCTTGCCGATCGCGTCGCCCAGCGCACCCTCAGTGATCGAGACGCCACGCTTCCACCGCTCACGGATCGTGGGAACTCCGGTGAGCTCAGTGCCGTAGAACGAGAAGTTCTCCTGCACGATGTCGTCCGTGAGATACGCGGCCGCGGCGTGCACGACCTGAGCGCGCATCCACGCCTTCCAATCCTCCAGTCGCTCGGCGGTGAGCAGCGATCCCAGCCCCTCGAGCGCGCTGGGCTGATAGACGACCGCCTCGGCGAAGGCATCCGGGTTCGTGGGGGCGACGGCATCCCGCCACGGAGCGAGATCTACCGCGACCAGCGCCTGAGTCTCATCCCAGGACTTCAGGTTGTAGGTGGCGACGGCGTCGCGGCTCGCTACGTTGTCCCAGTGGTGACTCGCAAGCTCGGTCTCGATGCCGAAGGCACGCTCGGCGTTGCCTGTGGCATCCTCAACTCCGGCGAGCGCGAGGAGGCGTCCGAGGTGGGCACGATAGGCGGTGCGGGTGTCTGCGAAGCTGTCGAGGCGGTAGTAGCTCTCGTCCGGAAGCGACAGGCCCGACTGCACCAGGAACGGTACGTAGCGCTCGGGGTTACCGGGATCGGGTTCGATGAACAGGCCGATGAGATGCGCGCGACCGTCGTGCTCGTAGGCGCCTGCGGTAGCGAGGAAGGCCGGGATGCTATCGATCGCGTCGATCTCGGCGAGCGTCTCTCGCAGCGGTTCGATGCCTGCGGCGTCAATGCTCGCGGTGTCCATGAAGCTGGTGAACAGGTCGCCGATCTTGCGCTCCAGAGTGCCTGGCTCGGCATCCTGTGACTCGAGGATGATCGCGCGGACGTCAGATTCAGCCTGCTCAGCCAGAAGGTGGAACGACCCCCAACGGGCCTTATCTCCCGGAATCTCGGTGCGAGCAATCCAGCCGCCGTTGACATACCGGTAGAGATCGTCCTGCGGACGGATCTCGGAGCTGAACTCTTCTGTGGCAAGGCCTGCGGGGAGAACATCAGTCATGTATCTACCCTATGCGCGGGGACCGACAGCGCGCCGCGTGTACCGACTGAGATTCGTGACGAGCACCCCATAGGCTCGAAGGATGACCGCGCGCCCTGCATCCCTCAATCGAGAGATCTTGCGCCTTGCGGTCCCGGCGCTCGGCGCGCTGATCGCAGAACCCGCCTTCCTGATCGTGGATGCTGTGCTCGTCGGCCATCTCGGCACGGTGCCGCTTGCGGGACTCGGCATCGCGAGCGCGGTGCTGCAGACCATCGTCGGGCTGATGATCTTCCTCGCCTATTCGACGACACCGGCGGTCGCGCGCAAGTTCGGCTCCGGTGACCATAAGGATGCCGTCTCGGTGGGTATCGACGGCATGTGGCTGGCGCTGGGGCTCGGTGCTGTCCTTGCCGTCGCGGGTGCTGTCTCCTCACCTTGGGTGGTCTCGCTGTTCGGTGCATCTGCGGAGGTCGCCGAACAGGCCGACACCTACTTGGTGATCAGCATGTGGGGCCTGCCGGCGATGTTGATCGTGTTCGCCGCAACCGGACTGCTGCGCGGCATGCAGAACACCGTGACCCCGCTCTGGATAGCCGGTGCAGGATTCGGCGCGAACGCGTTACTCAACTTCTTGTTCATCTACGGATTCGGCTGGGGAATCGCCGGATCAGCGGTCGGCACCGTCGCTGCCCAGTGGGCCATGGTTGCTGCGTACGTCGTCGTCATCGGTCGGCTGGCACGGAAGCACGACGCATCGGTGCGACCGCAGCGCGACGGTGTTCGTGGGTCTGCCCGCTCCGGCGGATGGCTGTTCCTGCGCACTGTCAGCCTGCGAGCAGCGCTGTTGATCACTGTCGGCGTCGCGACCGGAATCGGCACAGAGGAACTCGCCGGCTGGCAGGTGGTGTTCACGATCTTCTCTGCCGCAGCCTTCGCGCTGGATGCTTTGGCGATCGCCGCGCAGGCACTGATCGGCAAGGGTCTGGGTGCCGGTGACAATGCCGGCGTGCGACAGGTGCTCACGCGCACGGTGGCCTGGGGCGCCTGGTTCGGCGTGATCGTCGGCATCATCATCGGCGCTCTCTCCGGCGTGATCGGACTCGCGTTCACCGGCTCTCCCGTGCTGGCATCCCTCATCCAGCCGGCCCTCATCGTGCTGGCGATCGCGCAGCCCATCGCGGGAATCGTGTTCGTCCTCGACGGCGTGCTGATGGGCGCCGGAGACGTTCGCTATCTCGCAATCGCCGGCGGGCTGAACCTCCTGCCGTTCCTTCCCGCCCTGTGGATCGTCGCCGCGACGGGCGTCGACGGCGTCGCGGGCCTGGTGTGGCTTTCGGCCGCGTTCTTCGGTGTCTACCTGCTCGCCCGCTTCGCGACACTCGGCTGGCGCGTGAAGACCGGCCGGTGGCTGGGCGAGACCGTTTAGCCGTGATCGGCGTCTTCGCCACCGGTCTGTTCGGCGCCGACGTCCACGCGCTCATGCGTCACACCTGCGGCATCCAACGCGACTGAGCACGACCTCAGTCGGCGTAGCGGCGGCACCATTCGTACATGATCACGGCGCCCGCGGCGCTGGCGTTGATCGACCGCGTCGAGCCGTATTGGGTGATCTCGATGTGCCCGGATGCCGCGGCGAGCGCCTCGTCGGTAAGCCCGGGGCCTTCCTGTCCGAACAACAGCACACAGCGTTCGGAGAGATCGGCTTTGTCGACGGGGACGGCGCCATCGACGTTGTCGACCGCGATGATCGGGATGCCTTCTGCTGCGGCCCACGTGGCAAACGCGGCGACATCTTCGTGGTGCACGACGTGCTGGTAGCGGTCAGTGACCATCGCGCCGCGCTTATTCCAGCGGCGGCGTCCGATGATGTGCACGGTGTCGGCGAGGAACGCGTTGGCGCTCCGCACGATCGAGCCGATGTTCATGTCGTGCTGCCAGTTCTCGATGGCGACATGGAACGGGTGCCGGTGCGTGTCAAGGTCGGCGACAATCGCCTCCATCCGCCAGTACCGGTAGCGGTCGATGACGTTGCGGGTGTCGCCGTGCTCGAGCAACTCGGGGTCGTACTGGTCACCCGACGGCCATTCGCCATCCCAGGGCCCTAGTCCGTGGGTACTGCGCTCAGGTGTCTCGGTCACTGTGTCAGCGTAGTCCGGGCCAGCGTAGTCTGGGAGCGTGGCATCCCCGGCAGCAGACGACTACTTGAAGACTGTGTACGCGCACACCGAATGGCAGGATGCGCCGATCACGCCGTCCGTGCTGGCCGCGAAGTTGGGCATCGCCCCCTCCTCAGTGACAGAGATGGTGAAGAAGCTCGCGAAGTCGGGCCTCGTCTCGCACGTGCCATATGGTGCGGTACGTCTGACCCCCGAGGGCGAGAACCGCGCGCTGTCGATGGTGCGCCGGCACCGCCTCATCGAGACCTGGCTGGTGCAGGAGTTCGGCTACGCCTGGCACGAGGTGCATGACGAAGCGGAGGTGCTTGAGCACACCATCAGCGATCGTCTGCTGCAGGGCATCGACGCGCGGCTTGGATCTCCTCGCTTCGACCCGCATGGCGACGCGATTCCGGATGCCGATGGCAACGTCGACCGTGAACCTTTTGTGCTGCTCGCTGAAGCGCGCTCCTGGCACTCCGGTCGCGTGCTACGAGTGAGTGACCGCGACCCCGAGCTGCTGCGTGCGCTGGAGGCGCGGGGGCTGGCTGTTGGATCAGAGGTTCGAGTGACCGATGGTGGCTTCGAGCTCGACGGCACCGCGGTCGATTTTCCGGACGGCGCGGCCGACGTCGTGTGGGTTAGCACGTAGCATCCGCCGCCCGGGTGTTCCGCCCAATAGGCTGAGCCCATGGCACATCGCGACGACATTGAATGCTGGCTCACCGACATGGACGGCGTGCTCGTCCATGAGAATGACGCCATCCCCGGCGCGCCGAGCTGCTCGCCGGCTGGGAGAGCGCAGGCCTCCCCTACCTTGTGCTGACCAACAACTCGATCTTCACCGCCCGCGACCTCTCTGCGCGGCTCCGCTCCAGCGGACTGCACGTGCCAGAGGACCGCATCTGGACCTCTGCCCTCGCCACCGCGGCTTTTCTCGAGCAGCAGCTTCCTGGCGGGTCGGCGTTCGTCATCGGCGAGGCCGGCATCCTCACTGCTCTGCACGACGCCGGATTTGTGATGACAGAGACGAACCCCGATTTCGTGGTTGTCGGCGAGACACGCAACTACTCCTTCGAGGCGATCACCAAAGCGATCCGGCTCATCAACAAGGGTGCTCGCTTCATCGCCACGAACCCGGATGCTACCGGTCCCAGCGCCGACGGCCCGATGCCGGCGACGGGCGCGATCTCCGCACTGATCACGAAGGCGACCGGCAAGGAGCCTTACGTCGTCGGCAAGCCCAACCCGATGATGTTCCGCTCGGCGTTGAACAAGATCGGTGCACATTCGAAGAAGACCGGCATGATCGGCGACCGGATGGACACCGACATCGTCGCCGGCATCGAGGCGGGGCTTCACACCGTGCTCGTCCTCACAGGCATCAGCGACCAGGCCGAGATCGAGAAGTACCCGTTCCGTCCGAACGAGATCGTGGACTCCGTCGCCGACCTGCTGCCAGAGAACTCCTCGTCCGACGACTGATCATGGGCGTTCTCGACGATGGCGAGCGAATTCAGGCGACGGATGCCGCGACCTGGCGCGCCTGGCTCGAGGAGAATCACGCGCAATCGACAGGCGTCTGGGCGATGAACGTGCGAGGCTCGAACGATGGCACCTCGCTCGGCTACGAGGATGCCGTGCGCCAAGCGCTCTGCTTCGGATGGATCGACGGCCCGGTGCGGACGTTCTCGGAGGAGGGCGTCGGCCAGTGGTTTTCTCCGCGACGGCCGGCCAGCGGCTGGGCGGCCACGAACAAGGCCCGGCTGACAGCGCTCGAGGAACAGGGCGAGCTCGCGCCGGCTGGCATCCGGGCCATCGAGGTGGCGAAAGCCAACGGCACCTGGGAAATGCTCGACGGGCCAGAGGCCGGCATCGAACCCGTTGAGTTCACGATGGCGTTGGATGCAGTTCCGGTTGCGCGCGCGACGTGGGATGCTTTTCCCCAGTCGGTGAAGAAGCTCGGGCTCACGTTGATCGCCACGGCGAGACGCCCAGAGACCAAGGCCGCCCGCATCGCAAAGATCGTGGCGGATGCCGCGGAAGGGAAGCGTCCGTGAATCAAAACGACATGTTGTTCCTCGTGCTGATCCTGATTGGGTTGTCGTCGCTCACGATCATCGTCGTGCAGTTCGTGCGCTCCCGTCGCCGCGGGGGCCGTGACGAGCACGGCCATTCTGGCAACTGGTGGGAAGGCCCCTGGGGCGACGACAAGCGCTGACCAGCGCCCACACTTTGGGCGACTACCGCAGCACGAGCGCAGCGGCGCCGATCAACGGCCCCTCATCGCCCAGTCCTGAGCGCACCACCCGTGCCCGACGCGAGTAGTCGTGCGCGGCGCTGGCCGTGAGCGCTTGCTGCACCAGGTCGATGTAGTCAGCGGAGACCCGTGAGAATCCGCCGCCAATGGCGATCATGTCGAGGTCGACGAGGGTCGCTGCATCCGCCAGCGCTGCGCCGACTTCGCGGGCGGAGCGTTCGATCGCGGCGCGCGCGACCGTGTCACCGGATGCTGCGTCACGGGCGAGGTCCTCACCTGTCGCACCGCTCCACCCCTGCGTCTGGGCCCACGCAGCGCTGGCGGGTCCGGACGCAATCTGCTCGAGCGTCAACCCGCCCTCGCGTCGGACCTGGCCGAGGTGTCCCGCATTGCCTGACGCGCCGGCGATGTACTGGCCCTCCAGGACGAACCCCCCGCCGACGCCGGTGGAGACGACGATCGAGAGTGATGACCGCGCGTCTCGCGTCGCACCCAGCCAGGATTCGGCGAGCGCGAGTGCCCCGCCGTCATGGCCGAAGACGGTGTGCACCTCGTGCCCAACGGTGCCGGATGCTGCGTTTCGCACAGCATCCGCCAAGGGGTAGCCGTGCGCCGACGGCATGTTCACCGGGACGATTCGACCGCTCGCACGGTCGATGGGACCGGCGCTGCCGACACCTGCACCAACGAACTCTGCCCCCCGGGGAAGAGATGCCAGTGCATGGGCGACGATCTGCTCGACGGCGGCATCCAGCGACGTCGGCGTGGCCTCCCGACCCGTCGCGCTACGCGAACGACTGCCGGCGACCAGAACGCCCTCGTCAGAGACGAGCGCCGCCTCCATCTTGGTGCCACCAACGTCAACGGCCAGGGCGTAGCGGGTCACTGCGGGTCGAGTCCGAGATCATCGAGACCGAAGGCGGAGAGCCACTGCAGGCCCTCGGCCTCAATCGCAGCCTGTGCGCCGGTCTTGCGGTCAACGATCACGGCGACGGCCACGACTTCCGCGCCCTCGCGGCGCAGCACCTCGACGGCTTTGAGCGCAGACTGCCCCGTGGTGGAGGTGTCTTCCAAGACGACGACGCGCTTGCCTGCGACATCTGCGCCTTCGATTTGACGACCGCGCCCGTGATCCTTCGGCTCCTTGCGGACAACGAAAGCATCGAGCGGACGGTCGGTTGCGACAGAGGCGTGCAGCACGGAGTTCGCGATCGGGTCGGCGCCGAGAGTCAGCCCCCCGACGGCCGCGGCGTCGAGATCGCCGATCAGGTCGAGCATGATTCGGCCGATCGCGGGAGCCGCCCGGTGGTCGAGCGTGAGCCTGCGCATGTCGACGTAGTACGTGGCCTGCTTGCCACTCGAGAGGGTGAACTCGCCGTGGAACACCGCCTCGTCTTTGATGAGGGCAAGCAGGGACTGGCGGTCTGCGTCGAGTGCGGTCACGGCATCCAGTGTAGAGCCGGGGCCACGTTCACAACTCCTCCAGATCGGACGAGAATCGGTCCTGCGGTGTCCGCCGCGCGCCGATCGCGGCGAACTTGGAGGAGTTATGCACAGCGCCCGTGTTCGCCTATCGTGGCCGGTGACATCACTCGAAGGAGACCCATGCTTTCGTACGATCCTTACGCCGAGCTCTCCACGTTGCGCGATTTCGCGCCGCTTGAGCTGACCAGCCCTGATTTCGAACCGGGCGGCGCACTACCTCTGTTCGCGTGGGCGGCCGCCCGTGGCGGCGAGGACCGCTCGCCTGCCCTGCAATGGTCGACGCCGCCTGCTGGCACGAAGAGCTTCGCAGTCTCTTGCTTCGATCCGGATGCACCGACTGGATCGGGCTTCTGGCACTGGGCGGCCTACAACCTGCCGGCCGCGACGACCTCCCTGACAAGCGGCGACGGGATGCTCGAGTCGCTCCCCTACGGCGCCACCGTGCTCCCGAACGAGGCGCGCTCCGAGCGTTTTATCGGCGCAGAACCACCCGAGGGCACCGGTGTACACCGCTACTTCTTCGTTGTGGATGCCCTCGACATCGACACCCTCGACATCGCGCCGGGCTCGACGCCCGCGGTACTCGGATTCAACCGTCACTTCCATACGCTGGCCCGCGGCATCCTCGTCGGCACGGCAGACCCTTCGACAGGCCCAGGGGCCTAGCCATCGCACACTCGCGACGTTGACCCGATCCACGCCGCCGAAAGCCGAGGAGCACGATGATTCCCAATGACCTCCAGATCTGGCTCGAACTCCAGAACTCCAAACAAGACACCCCGTTCTCTGATGACGGTGTCGTGTTCGTACCCGCGGGGGAGGTCCCCGCATCAGTGCACGAGGGTTACATAGAGCCGACTTACCTCTCGGCCGAGGAACTCAAGGAACCGTCAATCGCGGCGAACATCCATGCACACAAGGACACGATCGCGCTCATCACGTGGGCAGCAGTAGACGAGAACGAATCGGCGTGGGGGTATTGGCGTGGACCGGAGGACACTCCTATTACCGAGGCGCCGATCGTGCAGCTCGACTCCGAGGGAACCTACCGGCTGCTCCCCGGCGCTTCCCTCAGCGACGCGCTCGCGTGGTCACTCGATGACTACTCCCACACCTTCGACGAGTTCGTCGAGTTGTGCGCGGAGGCTGGAGTCCGCCTCAGCGCGAACGATCCCGGTGCGCTCCTCGCCCCCGCTGACCGAGCCGGACAGAGCAATCCTGCCGCCGTGCACGCAGCAGCGAACAAAATGTATCTCGCCGCGAACGAATGAACGCAGCACGAGGCCCGCGGAGCGCTGACGTGCGATCCCACCCGTAGGCTGAACGCATGCGCTTGGCCACCTGGAACGTCAACTCGATCCGCACCCGCGTCGCCCGCACGGTCGAATTCGCGGTGCGTGAAGACATCGACGTGCTCGCAATGCAAGAGATCAAGTGCAAGCCGGAGCAGTTTCCGTACGCGCCCTTCGAAGAGGCCGGCTACCACGTCGAGGTGCACGGGCTGAATCAGTGGAACGGTGTCGCGATCGCGAGCCGTTTGCCGATCACCGACGTCGAGACCGCGTTTACCGGGATGCCGGGCTTCGCGAAGGGCCACGACGGCCCGGATGCTCCGCTCGAAGCGCGTGCGCTCGGCGTGACCGTCGACGGCGTGCGGGTGTGGAGCCTGTATGTGCCCAACGGCCGCTCGCTCGAGACCCGCATCTCGCGTACAAGCTGCACTGGCTCGAGGCGCTGCGCCAGCACACTTCATCCGAATTGCAGTCGAATCCCGATCTGCCGCTGGCCCTGGTCGGGGACTTCAACATCATCCCGTTCGACAACGACAATGGTGACCCCGACATCGTCGAGGGCGTCTCGACGCATGTGTCACCCGAAGAGCGTGCGGCATTCTTCGCTTTCCAGGATGCCGGTCTCACCGACGTCGTTCGCCCGCTCATCCCCGAGGGCTTCACCTACTGGGATTACCAGCGGTTGAAGTTCCCCCGCAACGAAGGCGTACGCATCGACTTCGTGCTCGGTTCACGAACCCTGGCCGAAGCCGTGACCGGAGCATCCATCCACCGCGAAGAACGCAAGGGCACCCAGCCCAGCGATCACGTACCTGTGGTGGTCGAACTCGACTTCGGCGGCACCGACGACGATGACGACATGCCGATGATCTTCGCCTGAGCTGCGTTCAGGTCGCAAATTCTGCCGCTCCGCCGCGCGCAGAGCGGCACCCATCGCGACCTGGACCGCGGGACCGAGCGCAAATCCGTCGCGCGGCGGATGCCGCAGCATCCGCTCCCCCGTACCGTGGAAGTATGTCCGCACCCTCTCGCGCGTTGACCGCGCAACAACGTCGAGCCGACGTGCTGCTGGCCGTCATCGTCTTTGTCTCCGGCGTCATCAGCGCCGCACTCTCGGCGATCTCTGAGATCTACGGCGATGAGCAGGCTCCGCTGTGGCAGGCACTCGTCTATCTGGCGGTCGTGGCACTGCCGCTTGCCGGGCGGCGCATCTGGCCTGCACAGGTCGCCGTCATCGTCTCGGTCGCGTACTTTGTAGCCGTCACGCTGCACATCCCCGAGCTTTACGCGGGCAATATCGCGATGTTTATCGCGCTGTACACGGTAGGCGCGTGGATGCAGAACCGTCGCGCAGCGATGATCGTGCGCGTGTCGATCATCATCGGCATGTTCGTCTGGCTGCTTATTACGATGTACCGCGATGCGATCGACACCGCCAAGGATGCCGAGATCATCGCGGGCGCCATGTCGCCCTATCTCGCGTTCATGATGCTGCAGTTGCTGCTGAACGCCCTCTATTTCGGAGGCGCCTACTACTTCGGCGAACGCACCTGGAAAGCGACCCTGCAGCGCGAAGCGCTCGAGCAGCGAACCGCAGACCTCGAGCGCGAGCGCGAGGTGACCGCAGCCCAGGCTGTCGCCCTCGACCGGGTGCGCATCGCCCGCGAACTGCACGACGTCGTCGCACACCACGTCTCGGTCATGGGCGTACAGGCGGGCGCCGCGCGCATGGTGCTCGATCAGGATCCCGACAAGACGAAACAGATTCTCTCCGGCGTCGAGAACTCCGCTCGTGAAGCGATCACCGAGCTGCGCCACCTGCTCGAGACCTTGCGCTCGTCGGATGCTGATGCCGACGATCCTGCATCCACCGTTGATCTCGAAGACATCACTCAACTCGTCGCTGCGTCGAACGACGCCGGCGTGCCCACGAGATTCACGGTCGTCGGCGATCCGGTGCCGGTGCCGTCCGTCGTGCAGGTGAACCTCTATCGCATTGCTCAGGAGTCGCTGACGAACGCCCGCCGCCATGCGGGAGTAGGCGCCACCGCAGATGTGCGCTTGCGTTACACCGACCAAGAGGTCGAACTTGAAGTCGTGAACACCGGCCGCTCGGTTCTCACGCCTCGCAGCGGCCTGGGACAGCTCGGCATGCGTGAACGCGCACTCGCCTCGGGTGGCACGATTGAATCCGAACCCCGCGAACGCGGCGGTTGGCGCGTACGCGTGCAGGTTCCACTCACGCAGGCCGCCGAACTGACAGGAGCCCCTGCATGACCGATCCGATCCGCGTCCTCCTCGTCGATGACCACGCCATGCTGCGCGCCGGGTTCCGAACGATCCTCGAGATCCAACCCGACATCACCGTGGTCGGCGAGGCCTCGACGGGCGCGGAGGCAGTGGCGCAGGCATCCGTTCTCAAACCCGACGTGATCTGCATGGACGTCCAGATGCCGGACATGGACGGCATCGAAGCGACTAGGCAGATCGTCGCCGCCCCCGAGGTGCATGCCGCGATCGCGATCGTGACGACCTTCGACCGCGACGACTATTTGTTTAGCGCTCTGGATGCCGGGGCGAGCGGATTCCTGCTCAAGAACAGCGGCCCGGAGGATCTGGTCGCAGCCGTTCGTGTTCTCGCCGCCGGCGACGGGATGCTGGCACCGGAAGTGACTCGGCGGGTGGTGCAACGGTTCGCGACTCCCGCTGCGACCGAATCAGCACCGACGGCATCCCGCCCCGCGCTCACCCTCGCAGAGCCGCTTACCGACCGCGAGGCGGAAGTGCTGGAACTCTTGACTGAGGCGATGAGCAATGCGGAGATCGCCGCGAGACTGTTCATCGGCGAGGCGACAGTGAAGACGCATATCTCGCGCATCCTGCAGAAGCTCGGGGCCGGCGACCGCGTACAGGCGGTTGTTCTGGCGCTGCGGCACGGGCTCGCGTAGCCTGCGGCATCCGCCGCGCCAGTCCCGGAAACGACAGGTGCCCCGCGGCACATGGCCACGGGGCACCTGTCGTCCGGCCCCTGAGCCCGGCGGAAGGGTCAGGGTTCTCGAAAGCTGCTTACGCGCTAACGAGGTCCGCAGAGTGCTGCACGCGCGAGATGAGGCCGTTGAATGCCTCAAGGTATCCGACGAGGAAGCCGGCGGTGCTGTCGTCGGTCACCTGGCCGTCTTCGGTGAACAGGCCCGGGCGGTCCTGGATGAAGCCCTCAGGCTGACCCATCGTGACTGCGCTGAAGTGACCGAGGATCGCGCGCAGGTGCTGCTGGGCAGCGGCGGTGGCGATACCAGAACCCGAGGTGCCGATCACAGCGACCGGCTTGCCGTAGAACGACATGTCGCCGTACGGGCGGGTCGACCAGTCGAGGGCGTTCTTCAGCACGCCGGGGATGGAGCGGCTGTACTCGGGGGTAATGATGATGACGCCGTCTACGTCGGCGATCGCCTTCTTGTACTCCGTTGCAACCTCGGGGAAGTTGCCGTCGTAGTCGGGCGAGTAGAAGGGCAGATCCTTGATCGCGATCTCGACGAGCTCGGTGCCCTCGGGAGCGAGGTTTGCCAGCACTCGCGCCAGACGGCGGTTAATGGACGTGCTGGAGATGCTGCCGACGATGTATCCGATAGTGCGGGTCACAGGGTTTTCCTTCTGTTCGGGCTCAATACGAGTCTTTGCGGTCTAGAGGTATCAACGACCACCTCTAGAAGTCTATTCCCGTGCATGCAATCAGTTTCCTGGGAAGCCTCAGGTCCAGGCGGTGCCGAGAGCGGCATCCACGACTCAACCGCGCGGGGGACGCTGAAGATCCGCCGCTGGGGGGATACGGCGACGCATGCTGCATCCCTAGCCTGGAAGCATGACCTCAGGAACACTGCAGCTAACCGGCGTCACCAAGAGTTACGGCTCGCGCCGCGTACTCGATGACGTCACCTTCTCTGTCGCCAGCGGCCACCTCACCGGCTTCGTCGGAGGCAACGGTGCGGGCAAGACCACGACGATGCGGATCATCCTCGGACTCCTCGCATCTGACGGCGGCTCGGTCACTCTCGGCGGTACGGAACTCACCGCCGACGCCCGCCGCCAGTTCGGCTACATGCCGGAGGAACGCGGGCTCTACCCGAAAATGAAGGTGCTCGAGCAGGTCGTCTACCTTGCTCGCCTGCATGGCTTCAACAAATCGGATGCCACCGACAAAGCCACCGCGCTCCTCACCGAACTCGGACTCGGTGAGCGACTGAACGACAACCTCGAGGCGCTCTCGCTCGGCAATCAGCAGCGTGCTCAGATCGCGGCATCCCTCGTGCACGACCCAGGCGTGCTCATCCTTGATGAGCCGTTCTCTGGCCTTGACCCGCTCGCCGTCGACACGGTTGCCGGCGTACTCCAGGAGCGCGCCGCCCGCGGCGTCTCGGTGCTGTTCTCCTCGCACCAACTCGACGTCGTTGAGCGTCTCTGCGATGACCTCGTCATCATCGCTGGCGGCACGATCCGCGCTGCTGGCCCCCGCGAGGTCCTTCGCGAACAGCACTCGGCCCCCCGTTGGGAGCTGGAGAGCAACGGTGACGTCGGCTGGTTGCGCGACGAACCGGGCGTGAGCGTCGTGGACTTCGAAGGTGGTAACGCCGTCTTCGATGCCGAAGACCCGGCCATCGCGCAGCGGGTGCTCCGCCGCGCCCTCGACGGCGGCGAGGTCACTCGCTTCACTCCGCAGCATCCTTCGCTTTCGCAGATCTTCAAGGAGGTCATCCAGTGACCACGTCAGCCCGATCCAAAACAACTTCCCTCTCCCCCGCACAGGGCGTCTGGCTCGTCGCAGAGCGCGAGCTCAGCACGAAGTTGCGCAGCAAGGCGTACCTCATTTCGACCGGCATCCTGCTGGTAATGGCGCTCGCCGGCGTCATCTGGGCTGGTATCGCCAGCGCGACTCCCAGCATCACCCCGATCGCGGCGACGAGTTCCGCTTCCGCAATGCTTGACGGCGTCGAGGGCTTCGATGTCACCGAGGTCGCGGATCGCGCCGCGGCCGAGGATCTCGTCACGGAGGGCAAAGTCGATGCTGCGCTCATCGATGACAGCTCCTCCCCGACGGGGATCGTCGTCGTCGCGGAAAAGGAAGCACCCCAGTCACTGGTCATGATGCTGTCGCAGTCCCCGACCGTGGAACTGCTGAACCCAGACCCGGCCAGCGGAGGCATGCGGTACATCCTCGGCATCGCGTTCGGCCTGGTGTTCATGATGGCCGCGATCACTTTCGGCTCGCCGATCGCGACGAGTGTGGTCGAAGAGAAGCAGACTCGTGTGATCGAGATTCTGCTCTCGGCAATCCCCGCCCGCCTGCTGCTGGCGGGCAAGGTGATCGGCAACACGATCCTCGCCATCTCGCAGATTCTGCTGCTGGTGGTGGTCGGCGCCATCGGCCTCATGGTCACGGGGCAGACCACAATCCTGCAGGGAATCGGCGGGCCGATCGCCTGGTTCGCGCTGTTCTTCTTCTTCGGATTCATCCTGCTCGCGGCGATGTTCGCGGCGGCTGGTTCGCTGGTCTCTCGCCAGGAGGATGTCGGTGCGACGATGACCCCGGTGATGTATCTGACGATGATCCCGTACTTCCTGGTGATCTTCTTCGGCGACAATCCCGTGGTGATGACCACGCTCTCGTACATTCCGTTCTCGGCGCCGGTGGCAATGCCGATCCGCCTCTTCTTCAACGAGGCCGCGTGGTGGGAGCCGCTGGCAGCCCTCGTCATCATGCTGGCGGCGTGCGTCGTCGTGGTTCTTATCGGCGCCAAGATCTATGAGAACTCGCTGCTGAAGATGGGCGCGCGGGTCAAGCTGCGCGAGGCGCTGCGCGGCTGAGGTCACGTGAGTGAGTATTCCCGCGTCTTCTTTCGACGCGGGAATACTCACGTGCGTGCACCGCTTTACTCTGGAGTAACGCGGACAACGGAGTCGGCACGTTCCGACCCGAAAGGCACCATGAGCACTCCGCTTCTTGACCGCACCGCCGAGACTTCCGTTCCCGTTCTCGATGTCCTCGCCCAGCGCTGGAGTCCTCGCGCATTCGACGCCAAGACACCGATCGATGAGAACAAGCTCGCCGCGGCACTCGAAGCTGCACGCTGGTCACCATCGGCAAGCAACACACAGCCGTGGCGATTCTTGGTTGCCCGCCGCGGCACCGACTTGCACACGCAGATCGATGAGGCGTTGATGGGCTTCAACCGCGAGTGGGCTGGCACCGCCCAGGTGCTGATCGTCGCGCTCTCCGAAGACGTGGACGCTGAGGGCAACCCCCGTCCGTGGGCACAGTACGACCTGGGTCAGGCCGTCGCCCACCTGTCAGTGCAGGCACATGCCGACGGACTCTACGTGCACCAGATGGGCGGCGTCGTGCGCGACCAACTGCGCACCATTCCCGGCGTCGAAGACCGCTTCACCCCGACCTCGGTGATTGCGCTGGGCGAGCTCGGCGATCCGTCGGACCTGTCCGAGAAGCTGCAGCAGCGCGAGCTCGCTCCCCGCACCCGCCGCCCGCTCTCAGAGACGATCATCGCGATCGCCTGAGCAGTCTCAACGCGTCCGCAGGCCATCGAAGGCCAGCGCGAGAACGTCGGCAGCCAGCTCTGCGCCGCCTTCAGTGCCAGCAGGCCGATACCACTCGACGATCGAGTTGACCATGCCGAAGAGCAGTCTCGTGGCGACCGAAGCGTCGATGTCGGCGCGCACGGTGCCTTCCGCCTGAGCCTGCCGCAGTAGGTCGGTCACCGCACGGTCGAAGGCGCGGCGTCGGTCAAGGGCTGCGCGTTCGATATCGCTGTTGCCGCGCACTCGCAGCAGAAGCGTCACGTACGGGAGCTTGTCGACAAGCACACGCACTGCACCGCGCAGCACGTGCTCGAGCCTTTCGCCCGCCCCCCCGCTGGTCGCGCCGGGCTCACCTAGCACGCTCTCTAGAGAGCCGATCGCCTCATCGAGCGCGACTTCGAGCAGCGCTTCCTTCGACGGGTAGTGGTGGTACAGCGCCGACTTCGACAGTCCAAGTCGCGTAGCCAGCGAGGCGACCGAGGTCGCGTCGTAGCCGTGTTCGATGAACACCTGCACAGCAATATCGAGAATCTCCCGCTGGCCATAGCCGGGCCGGCCTCGGCGTGCGGCCGACTGCTCGGCGGGCGGCTGCTTCTCTGACGATGACACGAGATCCAGTTTGTCACTCACTAAGCTTTCTCGCCGAGGTGAGCTGTGCCGCGCAGCACGAGATCTACTTCAGCGCTCGGATGCCGCGCACCAGCGTCTCGGCGAGATCTTCCAGCAGCGCACCGGCGTTCGCCATACTCTTCTCCGGACTGGGCTCCAGTTCTGACAGGGTGCGAGCGCCAGCGAAGCCAGCAGCCGCAATGTCAGCAGCCGAAAGCGTCGTACGCCCCGCAACCGCATACACCGGGATGCCGGCGGCAGCTGCCGCCCTCGCCACACCGATCGGCGTCTTGCCCATCAGGCTCTGCTCATCTAGGCTGCCTTCTCCGGTGATGACCGCGTCGGCACCCCCCAAGCGCGAGGCGAAGTTGGTGAATTCCAGCACCACGTCGACACCTGCACGACGCGACGCACCGAGCGCGATCGCCGCGAAGCCAATGCCGCCTGCAGCCCCCGCGCCAGCACGGGATGCGGCATCCAGCGCCGGCACTGCCAGCACGCGACCAGCGTCAGACAGCACCTCGACGAAATGTGCGAGCGCGTCATCCAGTGCGATGACATCTTCAGCGGACGCCCCCTTCTGCGGACCGAACACGGGCGCAGCACCTTGCGCGCCCAACAGCGGATTGTCGACGTCGCTGGCCAGCACGAGCTCGACATCGGCCAGTCGTGCATCGAGGCCGACAAGGTCAGCAATTGCCAGTTGCGACAGAGCCGCACCGCCCAGAGGCAATTCTTCGCCATCCGCAGAGAGGAATCGCGCACCGAGACCTTGCAAGAACCCCGCACCACCATCGGTGGATGCGCTGCCGCCGACACCGAGCACGATGCGTCGACACCCGGCATCCAGAGCCGCGCGCACGAGTTGGCCCGTGCCGAGGCTTGTCGCGCCG
The DNA here is from genome assembly GCF_000685355.1 of Microbacterium sp. CH12i. Classification (GTDB taxonomy): domain Bacteria; phylum Actinomycetota; class Actinomycetes; order Actinomycetales; family Microbacteriaceae; genus Microbacterium. Next base: position 156,937 of record NZ_JHET01000002.1, read on the forward strand.
GTGGCATCTTTGTGCCCGCCGGGAAGCTGCTCCAGCCCGGAGCGCGCGCCATCTCGACGACGGCCTCGGTGCCGCGAACCGCGAAGTCAGCGTCGAGCACCTCACCGGTGGGTCCCGCCACAGAAACCGTCCGCCGCTCGTAGCCTGCGGCGAGCGCAGCATCCAGAGTCCCCTCGCCGCCATCGGCGACGGGAATGGCGACGATTTCGATCGTGGGATCGACACGATGCGCCCCCGACGCAAACCTTTCGGCTACCTCGGAGGCCGTCAGCGACCCTTTGAACTTGTCCGGGGCGATGACCAGCTTCATGTCAGACCTCTGCGAGGTAAATGTTCGTCACACGCTCGAGAATAGCCTCGACGACAGCACGGTTTTTTGGCGAGTCGACTGTCCTAAAAAGAGAATTCTGTTTGTACTTCCGCAAATGCGGGATTAAGTTCTGTTTTATGACGCATTTTCGGATAAGTGAGGCCGCCTCCCTCCTCGGGGTCAGCGACGACACCATGCGCCGATGGGTTGCCGACGGCATCCTCCCGGTCGAACACGATGAGGCAGGACGCCAGGTCATCCCCGGCGTCGAGCTTGCTGAGCGTGCGAAAGAAATGGGCGCGGAGGCGGCGGATGTCGGGAGCGTGCGACGCAGCGCGCGCAACCGATTCACAGGTCTCGTGACCAGCGTGCAGATCGACGGGCTGATGGCACAGGTCGAGTTGCAATGCGGTCCGCACCGGGTCGTTTCGCTGATGTCGTCCGAAGCCGCGCGCGAGATGAAACTCGAAGTCGGGTCAAAATCTGTGGCGGTCGTCAAAGCGACCATGATCATCCTCGAAACCGAGAAGGACCCTCGTTCGTGAACCGCATTCTGATCCGCCGCGCCGCTGTTGCCGCTGGCGTCATCGCTGCGCTTGCGTTGAGCGGCTGTGCCGCCCCCGCCGATGTTGCTCCCGAGGGCGAGACCACCGCCCCCACCGCCATCGCCGACGACATCAGTGGCGAGCTGACGGTCTACGCCGCGGCATCACTCACCGGTGCATTCGATGAGCTCGCCACGCAGTTCGAGCAGCAGCATCCCGACATCGATGTCTTGCCGATCTCGTACGACGGTTCATCGGTACTCGCGACGCAGCTGATCGAGGCGCGCCCGCCGACGCTTCGCCTCGGCCGATGAGAAGAACATGGCGAAGGTGACGGATGCTGCGCTCGCGAGCGATCCTGCCACGTTCGCGACGAACATCCTGCAGATCGCGGTCGCACCGGACAACCCTTTGGGCGTCGAAGACCTCGAGGGCCTAACCGATCCCGAGCTGACGGTCGTCGTGTGCGCTCCCGAGGTACCGTGTGGCAATGCCTCCAAGACCCTCCTCGACGCCGCGGGTGTGGCGCTGACGCCTGCCAGCGAAGAGCAGAACGTCACGGCCGTGCTCGCGAAGGTGAAGTCGGGCGAAGCGGATGCCGGGCTCGTCTACCAGACCGATGTCGCAGCCGCCGATGGCGCCGTCACAGGGATCGACATCGATGGCGCCGAGAAGGCCACAAACGTGTACCCGCTCGTGGCACTGAACGATGCGGCAAACCCCGAGGCTGCAAACGCGTTCGTCGCCTTTGTTCTCTCGGATGCTGGCCAGAAGGTGCTCGCCAAGTTCGGATTCGGGACGCCGTGACCGCAGCTGCCCCGACAGTCCTGAAGGCAGGCGTTGCGCGTTCGATCGCGCGGCGCCTGCCCCTGTGGTTGGCGATCCCCGCGGCCGTCGGAGTGCTACTGCTGGTGCTGCCATTCGTGGCGTTGCTCGTGCGGCTGGACTGGCCAGGGGTGCCAGCGGCGATCACTTCGCCCGAGGCGCTGCAGGCGCTCGGGCTTTCTTTGTCGACGGCGACCGTGTCCATCGCATTGTGCCTGCTTCTCGGTGTTCCGCTTGCCCTCGTCATCGCACGCAGTCACGGCTGGTTGCCGGCGGTGCTCCGAACATTGACGACCCTGCCGCTGGTGTTGCCACCTCTCGTGGGTGGCATCGCGCTCCTGTCGCTGCTGGGCCGCAACGGGATGCTGGGCGGCGTGCTCGCATTTGCTGACATCCGCATCCCATTCACTACCGCGGCTGTGGTCATCGCGCAGACCTTCGTCGCATTGCCGTTCCTGGTGATCTCGGTCGAGGGTGCGTTGCGCGCGGTCGGCACGGGACACGAGCTAGTGGCGTCGAGCCTCGGCGCGAGCAGGTTCACCGTTTTCCGTCGCGTGACGCTGCCGCTCGCCGCCCCAGGACTTCTGGCCGGCACCGTGCTGTGCTTCGCCAGAGCACTCGGAGAGTTCGGCGCGACCGCGCTGTTCGCCGGGAATGCTCCAGGAGTCACCCGCACGATGCCGCTCGCGATCTACACCGCGTTCAACGGCGCCGGAGTCCGCGAAGACACCGCGATCGCCCTGTCGCTGATGCTGATCGTGGTTGCAATGGCTGTGCTTCTGGGTATGCGCAGCTGGCGGACGGATGCTGTCCGATGACGCTCGACATCGACATCCGCACCCGGGTGGGAAACTTCACCCTCGAGGCCGCACTCACGGCGCACAGTGGCGAAGTGCTCGCGGTGCTCGGGCCGAACGGCTCGGGTAAATCCACCCTGCTGGGCACGATTGCGGGACACCTGCCCGCAAGCGGCGGGAGAATCGAACTGGCCGGGCGGCTACTGGAGAGCGTGCCCTCCTCAGGCTCTGGTGGGCACGTCTGGGTGCCTCCGGAGAGGCGTCGCGTCGCTCTGCTCGGACAGCGCGCGATGCTGCTCCCGCACCTGACAGCGCTCGAGAATGTCGCGTTCGGTCCACGGGCCCAGGGCGTGCCGCGAACCACCGCGCGCTCCACTGCCGCTGCATGGCTGGGCGAAGTCGGAATGGGCGAGTACGCGCAACGTCGCCCGGCCCAGCTTTCCGGTGGGCAGCAGCAGCGCGTCGCTCTCGCCCGTGCTCTGGCGGCAGAGCCGGAGGCACTTCTGCTCGACGAACCGTTCACCTCATTGGATGCTCAGACAGCTGCGCAAGCGCGGCGACTGATCACCGAACAGCGCGACCGTACAGGCGTGCCGATGGTCCTCGTCACCCATGACCCGATGGATGCTGTGGTGCTCGCCGCCCGCACCGTCGTGCTCCGGGATGGGCGCATCGTGCAGCAGGGCACCACCGCCGAGGTGCTCGGACACCCAGGCTCGCAGTTCGTCGCGGCGATGGCCGGCGTGAACCTGATCGCCGGAATCACTGACGCGAGGGGATGTTGTGGTCCACCGATGGGGCCAGCATGAAGTGGTCTGGCCGAGGAGACACTTTGACGGCCGGCGAGCCCGCGACCTGCGTCTTCGCCCCCGGTTCTGTGCGGCTGCACCTCAATCTGCAGACGACCCCGACTTCGGCGGTCAACCGGTGGACCGGCACCGTGTCGATGATGGATCCGGTTCCTGGCGGCGTGCGATTGTTCGCCGCGGAGCATCCCGAAATCGCGGTCGACTGCCCGTCCACGACAGCACTGACGCTCGGCATCCGACCCGGGGTGCAACTGGCTTTCTCGATCGATGCGGACGACGTCTCAGTGCGTCGCTCTCGGTAAGCGGTGCTACCGTTGCGAGTCGAAAGGGGTGAGCGATGTCGATCACGCCAGCTGCCGAGCACCGCGCTCCCGGTGCGTCTCGTCTGCCCTCTACGGGGAGCTTGATCGACCGTCTCGACCGTCCCCTGCGCGACCTGCGCATCTCTGTGACTGACCGCTGCAACTTCCGCTGCGTGTACTGTATGCCGCGCGCGGTATTCGGTCGTGATTATGCATTCCTCAGTCGTGATGAACTGCTGAGCTTCGAAGAAATCGAGCGAATCTCACGCATCGCCGTGGCTCATGGCGTGCGGAAACTGCGCCTCACCGGCGGTGAACCTCTGCTGCGACGGGGCATTGAAGAGCTCATCGCTCGGCTCGCTGCATTGCGCACCCCGGAAGGCAACCGGGTCGAACTGGCGCTGACGACGAATGGCTCGGCACTGACCGTGAAGGCGCAGGCGCTGAAAGACGCCGGCCTTGACCGCCTCACCGTTTCGGTCGACTCGCTCGATGATGAACTGTTCCAGCGGATGAACGACGTGCGCTTTCCGGTGTCGCGCGTCCTCGACGGCATCGACGCCGCGCACGCAGTGGGCATCGGCCCGATCAAACTCAACATGGTCGTCAAGCGCGGGCTCAACGATGGCGAGATCGAGGCGATGGCGACCCGGTTCAAGGGCACCCCATACACGCTGCGCTTCATCGAATACATGGATGTCGGTACTTCGAATGGCTGGTCGCTGGACGAAGTCGTTCCCTCGTCCGAGATCGTTGAGCGGATCAGCGCGCTCTACCCCCTCGAGCCTGTAGGCCCCGCGTCCCCCGGCGAAACTGCGAAGCGCTGGCGCTACAGCGACGGCACCGGCGAGATCGGCCTGATCTCATCGGTGACCAACACCTTCTGCGGCACCTGCAATCGCGCCCGGATCTCAACTGAGGGCAAACTCTTCACGTGCCTATTCGCGACCGAGGGCCACGACCTACGTGCGCTGCTCCGCGGCGGCGCCGACGATGAAGAGCTGTCTGCGGCAATGGCCTCGATCTGGGGCGCGCGCGATGACCGCTACTCGGAGATTCGCTCAGAACTCACGCCTGAGCTGCGCGCATCCAGGAAACGCATCGAGATGAGCTACATCGGGGGCTGACTCCCGGCTATAGCCCGACCCACTCCGAGACACCGTCGTTGTAGTGCTGACGCTTCCAAATCGGCACTTCGCGTTTGATCTCTTCGACGAGCTGCTCGCACGCCGCGAAAGCTTCAGCACGATGCCCTCCGGAAGCTGCGGCAAAGAGCGCGACGTCACCAATCCGCAGGTCGCCGACGCGGTGCGCGGCAGCGACGAGAAGGCCGGTCTCTGCGCGCACGCGCTCGACGACTGCGGCGAGGAATCGCTGCGCGTCGGGGTGCGCACGGTAGTCGAGAGAGCGCACGGTCCGGCCGCCATCATGGTCGCGCACTACCCCGCAGAACATGACGATCGCGCCGTGTGCATCAGAGCCGACGGCCGAACGCACCGCAGCCTCGTCAAGAGGTTCCTCCGAAATGACGGCCATCGATACGGTCATGCATGCACCTCTTCTGGATGACGGATGCTGGTTCCTTCCACCTCGCCGCCAACGGCGACGAACGAGCGAATGCCGCCGGCAAGGTAGCTCACGGCGTAACCCCGCGCCTCGAGCACCCCTGCGGCTCGACGTGAGCGCGGGTCTTGCTCGCAGTAGATGACCAGCGGTCCGTCAAGAGCGGGGTTCTCACCCGACTCGATCAGCCCGATCGGCAGAAGCTCAGCACCCGGAATCCGTCTCGCCGCGGTCTCGTGTGGTTCGCGCACGTCGAGCAAAGCAACTTGTTCGCCCGCGCGAATGCGCTGCAGAAGTTCGGCCGCGGCGAGCGACTTCGAATCATTCGCGTCGCTGCGCGTGCTGCAGAACAGCTCGTAGTCGATGAGCGCGGTCACCTGGTCGCGGTCAGCATCCGCCGCGTAGGAAATCTCGCGGGTGCGCGCGGTCAGCGCGTCATAGAACAGCACGCGCCCGAGGAGCGGTTCACCGATGCCGATGATGAGTTTGATGACCTCGGTGGCGAGGAGCGAGCCGATCGCTGTGCAAAGGCTCGGCAGCACACCGCCCAGCTCGCAGGACAGCGTCTCATCGGCGGGCGGGGGCGTCGGGAAAAGGTCACGGAAGGTCGGCCCTTGGCCGCGCCAGGCGACACCGACCTGGCCGTGCCAGCGCAGAATCGATCCCCAGACCAATGGCTTCCCCGCGAGTTCGGCGGAATCGTTGGCCAAGTAGCGGGTCGGGAAGTTGTCGCTGCCGTCGACGAGCAGGTCGTACTGGTCGAGAATCTCGGGCAGGTTCTGTGCGGTCATCCGCTCGCCGTGCCTCACCACCGTGCATTCCGGGTCGATCGCGTGGACGGTATCGGCGAGCGAATCGACCTTCGCGCGCCCGATGTCGGCAACGCCGTGGCTGAGCTGACGGTGCAGGTTCGAGAGTTCAACGACGTCGTCGTCGGCGATGCCGATGGTGCCAATGCCAGCGCCAGCGAGCACGGGCACGAGCGCGCTGCCGAGTCCGCCCGCTCCGATCACAAGCACGCGGGCGGCGCGGAGGCGGCGCTGCGCAACCTCACCGACACCAGGCAGCATGAGCTGACGGCTGTATCGGGTGATGCGCTCGGGCTCCAGTGCCGGGCCCGGCTCTACGAGCGGGAGCATGCCCGCAACTCTACCCGGCGTAATCCACAGTGCTGCAGTTGCCTTCCACCATTCGAACGTCGGTTTCCGACGACCGGCTACGATGACGATATGGCCATCGTGACGGTGCGATACTTCGCCGCAGCTTCCGAAGCGGCAGGTCGCGAACAAGAACAACTCATACTCGGGTCCGACCCTACTCTCGGGGTGCTGCGCGATGAGTTGCTGCGCCGCTACGGCGATGCCATGGCCCGTGTGATGCGCTCGGGATCTTTCCTCGTCGACGGCACTGTGCGCCGCAACTTGGATGCACCGGTCGGCGGCTCCGTCGACATCCTGCCGCCCTTCGCCGGCGGCTGAGCACTGACCGCTGAGCACTAAAGGTGTTCACGCAGAACGGATGCAGACCATGACTGGCACCACCCCGAGCCCGTCAGAACACGCGCACGCTATCGCCGAGCTCCTCGCCCCAGCACTGAGTCGACTTGCCGATCCCGCGAACGCTGAGCGGGTGAGCGTAAGCGACGCGTACGGTCGCGTGCTCGCAACGGACGTGGTGAGCACACTCGCCGTGCCACCGTTCACGAACTCGCAGATGGACGGCTATGCCGTGCGCGCGGCCGACCTCTCCGGTGCGACGGGTGATGCGCCCGTGAGTCTCGCGGTCGGCCCGACGAGCGCCGCGGGTGATCCGGTCAGGGAGCACAAGGCCGGCACAGCAACGCCGGTGATGACGGGAGCGCCGATCCCCGAGGGTGCGGATGCTGTCGTGCAGATCGAGGTCGTCGATCCGCCGCACTTCATCGGCATCGGAGAGGGCAGCCACGACGCACCGGAGGGTACTTCTGTCGCATTCGCGTCGCCGGTCGATGCCGGTGCGTTCGTCCGCCCTGTGGGTGTCGACCTTTCTCCCGGCGCGACGATACTCACCGCGGGCACACGGCTCGGGCCCGCGCAGCTCGGTTCGCTCGCGGCAGGCGGCGTCACGACGGTCGACGTTCGATCGCGACCCGTGGTGCTGCTGATTTCGACCGGACATGAACTGCGTGCCCCTGGCGAGCCACTCGAGCCTGGCCAGATCTATGACGCGAACACGACGTCGCTCACCGCCGCCCTGCACGAGGCGGGTGCTCTGCCCATCGGCATCTCCACGCCGGATGACGCGGCAGCGGTGCGTGCAGCGATCGACGCGCATGCGAGCGCTGACATCATCGTCACCACCGGCGGAGTCAGCGCCGGCGCCTTCGAAGTCGTCCGCGACGCGCTGGAGCCTGCCGGAGTGCACTTCGGACACGTCGCGATGCAGCCGGGAGGACCACAGGGGTACGGTCTCGCCCTGCTCGACACAGCATCCGGCCCGCGAGAAGTGCCGGTCGTCGCGTTCCCCGGCAACCCGGTCTCGGCGCTGCTGTCTTTTGAGATGTTCCTGCGCCCGCTACTTCGTTCGGTCGCCGGGCTCGCGCCCGGGCGCGTCGTCGCCACGGCGCCGCTCGCCCACGCGATCGTGTCGCCAATCGGAAAGCATCAGGTGCGTCGCGGGATGCTGCGCGACGACGGTAGCGTCGAGGTGGGAGCCCCGGGCTCGCACCTGCTGCACGACTACGCGCGCGCGACGGTGCTGGCGCATGTGCCGATCGGCGTCGATGCGCTCCCCGCTGGCGCTGAGGTTGAGATCTGGAGGATCGATGAGTGAACTGACGCACCTGCGCAGTGATGGTTCGGCGCACATGGTGGATGTCACCGAGAAGGCGGTCACCCGGCGCGAAGCACGCGCACAGGCTGTGCTCGTGACCACCGAAGAGGTCGTTGCCATGATCGCCGACGGCTCGCTGCCCAAGGGTGAAGCTCTGGGCACCGCGCGGCTGGCGGGCATCATGGGCGCCAAGCAGACGTCGAGTCTGATTCCGCTCTGCCATCCGCTGCCGCTGACGAAGCTTGCTGTCGACCTCGAGCCGGAGGGCGACCGGGTCAGGATCGTCGCGACGGCCGTGACGAACGGCGTGACCGGTGTCGAGATGGAAGCGTTGACGGCGGCGAGCGTCGCCGCCCTCACCCTTTACGACATGATCAAGGCCGTCGATAACCGCGCCGTCATCACCGACGTTCTTGTCCTGGCAAAGTCCGGCGGCAAGAACGGCGACTGGTCCCGCGAATGACCAGGACCGCGGCGGTGCTTGTCGTCTCGACGCGCGCGGCCGCCGAGGTGTACACCGACCGCACCGGTCCGGTGATTGTCGGCTGGTTGCGCGAGCGAGGATTCACCACGCCAGATCCGGTCGTCGTCGCTGATGCTGACGTCGCCGATGCGCTCGCATGGCTTCTCGCGCAGCATCCCGATGTGCTGCTCACCACCGGCGGCACCGGGGTCTCGCCCGATGACCGCACGCCAGAAGCAACCGTTGCACTGCTCGACGCAGAGCTGCCCGGAATCGTCGAGGAGGTTCGCCGCCGTGGCGCGGCAGTCGTGCCCTCCGCCATCCTCAGTCGCGGCGTGGCCGGGGTCGCCGGCCGCACCTTCGTCATGAATCTGCCTGGTTCGTCCGGGGGCGTACGCGACGGGCTCGGCGTTCTCGACGGCGTGCTTGAACATCTGCTCGACCAGCTCAGCGGTGGCGGTCACGTCGAGGCGTGACCACGACCACTTACAGCGCCCGCAGGATGTCGTCGACGCGGTCCTTCGCATCGCCGAACAGCATCTGGGCGTTGTCGCGGAAGAACAGCGGATTCTGCACGCCGGCGTAGCCTGCTGCCATCGACCGCTTGAAGACGATGACATTCTCGGCTTCCCACACCCGCAGCACCGGCATGCCGGCGATCGGGCTCGACGGATCCTCGGCAGCAGCCGGGTTCACGGTGTCGTTCGCGCCGATCACGAGGACAACGGCCGTGGATGCCAGGTCGTCGTTGATCTCGTCCATCTCGAGGACGATGTCATACGGCACTTTGGCTTCGGCGAGCAGCACGTTCATGTGCCCTGGCAGACGGCCGGCGACCGGATGAATGCCGAAGCGCACATCCACACCGCGATCGCGCAGCTTCTGTGTCAGCTCGGCGACCGGATACTGCGCCTGCGCGACGGCCATGCCGTAGCCGGGGGTGATGACGACGGTCGAGGCCTCGCGAAGCATGTCGGCGACCGATTCCGCATCGATCTCGCGGTGCTCACCGTGATCGACCTCATCGCCGGTGGGCGCGGCGATGCCGAAGCCACCGGCAATCACAGAAATGAACGAGCGGTTCATCGCCTTGCACATGATGAACGACAGGTACGCACCGGAGGATCCGACCAGCGCACCCGTCACGATCAGCAGGTCGTTGTTCAGCAGGAATCCGGCCGCAGCCGCAGCCCAACCTGAGTAGCTGTTGAGCATCGAGACCACGACGGGCATGTCCCCGCCGCCGATCGACGCGACTAGATGCCAGCCGAGCGCCAGCGCGAGCACAGTGACCAGAATCAGCAGCCACAGCGTCGGAGTCATCACGTACCAGACGGTCAACGCGATGAAGACGATGATCGCGCCGAGGTTCAGCACGTTCTTTCCCGGCAGCATCAGGGGCTTCGACGAGACCCGTCCGGACAGTTTGAGGAATGCCACGATCGAGCCGGTGAAGGTCACACCACCGATGAAGATGCCGATGAATACTTCACCGTGGTGGATGTCTGCGAGGGCGCCGGTGTAGTCCGGAGCGGCGAGGTGCCCGTTCCAGCCGACCAGCACAGCGGCGAGACCCACAAAGCTGTGCAGGAGAGCGATGAGTTCCGGCATCCCGGTCATCTCGACCTTGCGTGCTCGCCAGAGCCCCACGGCCGCGCCGAGAACCATTGCGACGATGAGCAGCACCAGGCCGACGACCGCGTGCGGCTGGCCCCAGGCACCCTGGAACGTCACCCAGATCGTCGCGACGAGCGCGATGACCATACCGGCGATGCCGTAGCCGATACCGGCGCGAGCGGTGTCGTGCTTGCTGAGGCCAGCCAGGCTCATGATGAACAGCAGCGCCGCAACAATGTATGCGGCTCCGGCGACAGACGCCGCGATCTCGATGGCGCTCATCGTCCGGCTCCCTTCTCAGCGGTGGACGAGGGGCCCTTGGCGAACATTTTCAGCATGCGCCGCGTAACCGCGAAGCCTCCGAAGATGTTGATGGATGCCACGAGCACAGCAATCGCCGAGAGAATCTGCACCACGATGTTCGGGTTAGCGATCTGCACGATCGCGCCGACCACGATGATGCCGGAGATGGCGTTGGTGACGCTCATCAGCGGGGTATGCAGTGCGTGCGCGACCTTGCCGATGACGTAGAAACCGATCACGACCGACAGCACCAGCACGGTGAAGTGTTGCGGCAGCGGAGCGGGTGCCACCGCATTCACCAGGAACAGGGCGGCGATGCCGACGACGGTCAGCACGAGCTTGCCGCGCGCAGTGATCTTGGTCTTCGCTGGCGCAACGGCGGACGTCGCGACGGCGGCGGCAGCTGGAGCCGCAGACACCGGCACGGCCGGTGGCGGCCAGGTCTCTTCGCCGTCACGCACCACCGTCACCGCCCGCTGCACGACATCGTCGAAGTCAAGAGTGAGCTGGCCGTCCTTGCCCGGGGTCAACAGCTTCAGCAGGTTGACCAGGTTCGTGCCATACAGCTGCGAGGCCTGCGTGGGCAGGCGTCCGGCGAGGTCGGTGTAGCCGAGGATGATGACGCCGTTTTCGGTGATGACCTTCTCACCGGCGACAGAGCCTTCGACGTTGCCACCCTGGCCGGCGGCCATGTCGACGATGACACTGCCCGGGTTCATGCTCGCGACGTCAGCCGCGGTGATCAGCCGAGGAGCAGCGCGTCCGGGGATCAGAGCCGTGGTGATGATGATGTCGACGTCGGCAGCCTGCTCAGAGTAGAGCTCGGCCGCGCGGCGGTTGTACGCCTCGCTGGTGGCCTTGGCGTAGCCATCGCTGGAGACCTCTTTGTGCTCCTCGGGAACGATGACCTCGAGGTACGAGCCGCCGATCGACTTCACCTGATCGGCAACCTCGGGGCGAGGATCAGTCGCGCGCACTATCGCGCCGAGGCTGGAGGCTGCGCCAATGGCCGCAAGCCCCGCAACACCGGCACCCGCGACGAGCACCTTGGCTGGCGGCACTTTGCCCGCCGCTGTCACCTGACCGGTGAAGAAGCGACCGAACTCATGCGCTGCCTCGACGACCGCACGGTAGCCGGAGATGTTCGACATCGAGCTGAGCACATCCATCGACTGTGCCCGCGAGATTCGCGGCACAGCGTCGAGGGCAAGGGCCGTGATTCCCCGTGTCGCAAGCGCCTGTCGCAGCTCTGGCCGTAGGTTGGGGCTGAGCTGGGCGATCAGCGTTGCCCCGTCCGCGATGCGCGTGATCTCGGCATCCGTCGGTGCGTCCACCTTCAGCAGAATCGACGATGCCCACGCCTCATCCGCGTCGACGATTGTCGCGCCGGCGGCAGCGTACGCGTCGTCTGGGTAGGCAGAGGCGACACCTGCGCCGCTCTGCACCACGACGTCATAGCCGAGTGTGCGCAGCGCGCCCACCGTCTGCGGTGTCGCGGCGACCCGCGTCTCACCGACCTGTTCTTTCACGATGCCGATTCGCATCAGTTCCTGCTCCCTTGCATGTCACGTGCGTGCGTCGATGAGCCGGGGGCGCCTGGTGAGGCTTCGCGGCTGGCACATGAATTACACAGACTATGGGTGCGACTCAGCTAACTTACGAAAAATGACTCGTCGGAGAACCGAAAGAATTGTGATCCTTTAGAGAAACGTAAGTCGGCGCTGTTCTCACATCGGGTTCGGCTCACATCCGTGGCGGCACCCTGCGCGCCTCGGTGATCCCGACCACGGCGGCGATGACCTGCCCGATGTAGGCGATCACGGCGACTCCGGCGGCGAACACGAAGAGAGCCATGCTCGCGTCCGCGGTGATGAGACCTCCGTGAGAGAGCACCGATTGAGCAGCGGAGTCGCCGCCGTCGGTGAGCGTGAGCATCATGATCAAGAACATTGCCCACAGCACATAGCTGGCGACGTTGTACATACGACGAGTGTGGCGAGTTGCGCGTGCGTCGCGATCGAAGAGAACGATGATCGGCGGCACGTACATCGGCACCGCGACGAACGGCACCAGGATCAGTCCGAACGCTGCGATCCAGCCCGACGGGGCACCGAATATCTCCCGCCCGTACAGCACCAGTAACGGCAGTACGAGCGGAGCGATCCAGTGGAAGACTCGTACGAAGCGTCCCGAAAGTCTCATACCTCCGATGCTATGCGCTCGTTCAGATCGTCGCCGAGGTCAGCACCAGCCCTGCACCATCGGCTGAGACATCCACCCGCACAGTGTCGCCGTCACGGACGCCACCGGAGAGCAGCGCCGTCGCGAGCTTGTTCTGCACCTCGGTCTGGATGAGCCTTCGCAGTGGACGCGCGCCGTACACCGGGTCATAGCCACGCTCGGCCAGCCACGATCGGGCGTCTGGCGTCACCGCAAGGGTGAGACGCCGATCGCGCAGCCGCACCTGCAGCTGGTCGACCGCGAGTTCGACGATCTGCGCGAGGTCGTCCTCGGTGAGCGACTGGAAGATGACAATGTCATCGAGGCGGTTGATGAACTCGGGCTTGAACGCCTGGCGCACGAGCGCCTGCACGCTTTCACGCTTGTCGTCGAGCGACAGCATCGGGTCAATGAGAATCGTCGAGCCGAGGTTCGACGTGAGGATCAGGATGACGTTCGAGAAGTCGACCGTCCGTCCCTGTCCGTCGGTGAGGCGACCGTCATCCATTACTTGCAGCAGCACGTCGAAGACTTCTGGGTGCGCTTTCTCCACCTCGTCGAGCAGCACGACGCTGTACGGCCGCCGCCGCACAGCCTCGGTGAGCTGACCGCCCTGCTCGTAGCCGACGTACCCCGGGAGGGGGCGCCGACAAGACGCGACACCGAATGCTTCTCGCCGTACTCGGACATGTCGATGCGCACCATCGCGTGCTCGTCGTCGAAGAGGAACGCGGCGAGCGCCTTAGCGAGCTCGGTCTTTCCGACACCGGTCGGGCCGAGGAAGAGGAAGGATCCGGTCGGGCGCCCAGGGTCGCTGATTCCGGCACGCGAGCGGCGCACAGCATCCGCCACCGCCGTCACGGCGTCCTTCTGACCGATCAGTCGCTTGCCGAGCTCGGCTTCTAGATGCAGCAGCTTCTCGCTCTCGCCCTGCAGCAGGCGACCGACGGGGATGCCGGTCCACGCGGCGATCACGCCGGCGATGTCTTGCTCGGTCACCTGGTCGCCCACCATGCGACCTTCGCCATCGCTGTCGGCATCCTCGGACTGCTCAGCCTCAATGACCTCGCGCTCCAGCGCCGGGATCTCGGCGTACAGCAACCGGGATGCCTTCTCAAGGTTGCCCTCGCGCTGCGCGCGTTCGGCGTCGATGCGGGCAGCATCCAGTTTGGTCTTGAGGTCTCCGACGCGGTTGAGTGAGGCGCGCTCACGCTCCCATCGCACCTGCAGCTCGCCGAGCTTCACCTGCTGCGTGGCGAGGTCTTCGCGGAGAGTGGCGAGGCGCTCCTTCGAGGCGGCGTCCTTCTCCTTCTTCAGCGCAAGCTCTTCGAGCTTGAGGCGGTCGACGTACCGGCGCAGCTCGTCGATCTCGACGGGGGCCGAGTCGATCTCCATCGCAGCCGGGACGCCGCCTCATCGATCAGGTCGATGGCCTTATCTGGCAGCTGACGGCTGGGAATGTAGCGATTCGAGAGGGATGCCGCGGCGACCAGCGCGCTGTCGGAAATGGCGACCTTGTGGTGCGCCTCGTAACGCTCCTTGAGCCCGCGCAGGATCGCGATCGTGTCTTCAACCGTCGGCTCACCGACGTACACCTGCTGGAATCGGCGCTCAAGAGCAGCATCCTTCTCGATGAATTCGCGGTATTCATTGAGGGTCGTGGCACCGATCAGACGTAGCTCGCCCCGAGCGAGCATGGGCTTGAGCATGTTGGATGCCGCGACGGAACCCTCGCCCCCACCGGCGCCCATGAGCGTGTGCAGCTCGTCGATGAAGGTGATGACCTGACCGTCGGACTCAGTGATCTCTTTGAGAACCTGCTTGAGGCGCTCTTCGAACTGGCCGCGATACATGGCACCGGCGACGAGGGCAGAGATGTCGAGAGTGATGAGTTCTTTGCCTTTGAGCGATTCGGCGACGTCGCCCGCGACGATCCGCTGCGCAAGCCCCTCCACGACAGCAGTCTTGCCCACACCGGGCTCACCGATGAGCACCGGGTTGTTCTTGGTACGGCGGGTGAGCACCTGGCTGACACGTCGAATCTCGCTGTCTCGGCCGATCACCGGATCGAGCTTGCCCTGGCGGGCACGATCGGTGAGGTTGATGCCGAACTGCTCGAGAGCGGACTGCTGGTCGTCGTTCTGTGGGGTGGTCATCTGTCCTCCTGGAGGGCTCCTTCTAAGTTGAGTCGTCTTGACTCAACTTTACCTGCATCGGCGGCTGGAGGGCAAGGCCTGGTCCTCCTTGGAAAACAAGGATCATCTTCGGTCCGCCCGGCGCGTCCACACGCGACACTCCGCCGCGCGATCAGATCGTCCGCGTTTTCCCATCTCACCCGCGCAGCGCGGCCACGGCGTCCCAGATGGCGGCGGCGACCTCGCGCTTCGACCCCTCAGCGGATGCCACGACCACCCCTTCCGCGCCAATGATCTCCACGGCGTTCTCGGCACGCTCGAACCCGTGCTCGGCATCAGCGAGATTCACGGCGAGCAGGTCGACGCCCTTGCGCTCGCGCTTGCGGCGGGCGCGCTCACGGCGCTCCCCTGCGTCGCGCAGGGTCTCGGCGGCAAAGGCGACAATCACCTGTCCGTCTGGAGCATTCCCATCCGCACGGGCCGCGGCGAGCGCGGCGACAATGTCCTCGTTCTCGACGAGCTCGATGCTCGCGAGTCGACCACTCTCTTTGGTGAGCTTCTGCGTCGCAGCCTCGGCCGGACGGTAGTCGGCCACCGCCGCAGCCATGATCAGGACATCGGCATTTGCTGCGGCATCCTTCATCACACTCGAAAGCTCGGCGGCCGTGCCAGCGTTCTGCACGTGGATGTTCGGATGCCGCGCCGCAGCCAGCACATCAGTACCGATGTGAGCGGCGACGAGCTCGACTTCTGCGCCTCGAGCTGCGGCCTCCGCCGCGAGAGCTACGCCCTGCCGGCCGCTGGAACGGTTGCCGAGGAACCGGACGGGGTCGATCGGCTCGCGCGTTCCGCCCGCCGAGACGACCACGCGCAGCCCCTCAAGGTCGCGGCTGCCGCCGACGAACCGCAACGCCTCGGCGGCAATCTCCTCCGGCTCACTCATACGCCCAGCGCCGGTATCCCCGCCGGCGAGCTCCCCCTCGGCAGGACCGACCACGTGGATGCCGCGTTCCCTCAGCGTCTGGATATTGGCCTGCGTTGCCGGATGCTGCCACATCTCGGTGTGCATCGCGGGAGCGATCACGACCGGGGCCGTGGTCGCCAGCAGAGTTGTTCCGAGCAAGTCGTCGGCAAGACCGGCCGTCATCTTCGCGATCGTGTTGGCGGTGGCCGGCGCCACAATCATCAGCTCTGCGGCCTGCCCGAGCGCCACGTGCCGCACACGCGCGACGTCGTCGTGCACGCTGGTGGTGACCGGGTGACGGCTGATCGCCTCCCAGGTCGGCAGGCCGACGAAGCGCAGCGCATCCTCGGTAGGGATCACCGTCACCTCGTGACCGGCCTTGGTGAGCAGGCGCACCAAGTGCACCGTCTTGTACGCGGCGATGCCGCCCGTGACTCCAACGACGATGTTCATGTCTTGATTCTGCCCCAGGCCCCGACATCCGACCGCCCCTAGACTGGCGACCGTGTGCACTGTAGTGATCGACTTCACGGATACGGGTGAGGCACGCCTCCTGGCTGTGCGAGACGAGGATCCGCTACGCGAGTGGGATGCCCTCGGCGAATGGTGGCCAGACGCGCACCCAGGAGTGATCGGCATCCGCGATCGCCGCGCCGGCGGCGCCTGGCTGGCAGCGAACCCTGCCGAGCGGCGCATCGCGGTTCTTCTGAACCGCGCCGACCTGCTCGATGCGCCAGAGGATGAAGTGCATTCCCGCGGCGGGCTGGTACTCGAAGCAGTCGAGGGACGCCGCCCCATCGACCTGCCCCACACCCACGGTTTCAATCTTCTCCAGGTCTCCCCCGAAGGTGCTGAGGTGCTCTCCTGGAACGGCGTCGAGCTGCGAACGACCCCGGTGACACCCGGTGTGCACATGATCGCGCACGATGATCTCGATGATCCAGCGACTGCGCGCATCGCCGAGTGGCTACCGCGATTCCGCGCCGAACGTCCTCGTGCGGACGCTGAGCAATGGTGGCCGGCATGGCTCGAACTGCTCGCGCAGAGCGCTGAGCTCCCGGCGGAAGATGACCGCGCAATCATCCGCGACAACCGTTCGCACGGCTATCCCACGCTGTCGCTCCTGTACTGTCTCGCAGCGGTGACCGCCGACGGCATCCGCCTGCACGACGTCGCACTCGCGCAGCCGGGTCACCTGTCGCCGAACGAACGCTAGACGTTAGGCTCGTCGGCATGAGCGACCCGCAACAGCCGCACCTCCCGCCGTTCGTATCCCACCCGGGTCAGCAGCCCCCACAGCCGAACTACCAGGCCCCCGCACAGCCGCAGGCCCCACAGGGCTATTACTCCCCACCTGCGCAGACAGGTCCGGGCAACACCAACACCCCCGGAAAGATCGGCCTCATCATCGGCCTGGTCTCACTCGGGCTCGGCCTGTTGATGAACGTCATCGTGCAGATGCTGGTTCGCTCCGTCGGATACTCGATGGTCAGTGTGGTTGGCGGCGTCGGGACCTTTCTCGTGTTCGCGGCATCAGCGGCCGCGCTGATCCTGGGCATCATCGGACTCCGGAAGGCGGGCGTCCCCCAGGCACAGGCTGGCATCGCGACCGGGCTCGGCTTCGCCGGAGTGGTCGGCGCAATATTCAACGTCCTGTTCAGCCTGACCGCGTCCCTCTACTACTGAGCGCTACGACTGAGCGGTTACTACCGAGCGCTCAGTACCCGCTGGTAGACGTCGATCATCGCCGCCGTGCGCGATGACTGGTGAAACGCCGCCGCAACCTCCGGATTGGGGATCGGGGCAGTGCCTGCCACGATGTCGGATGCCGCGCGCTGCAATGCGTCCGCAAGAGCACTGACCGAAGCATCCGCCACCGTCCACAAACCGCCCCGCAACTCGCCGGCGATGTCGGGGTCACTCACGATTGTGGGTGTGCCGAGTGCTGCCGCTTCGAACGGTGTCATCCCCTGCGTCTCGAATCCGATCGAGGTCTGTACGACAGCATCCGCAGCCGCGATCCGCGCGAGCGTTTCGGCGTAGGAGAGGCGGCCGGAGAACCGGATGCCGTCATGCCTGCGGGCGATCTTCTCTGCGGCACGCAGTTGCCCACCGCCGCCGATGACCTCGATGTCGGGATCCACCTTCGAGGCGACGACGGCCTCCAGAAACGGCAGCAGCCGTTTCTCTGGACTCATCCGCCCCAGCCACACAAAGCGCGGGCGGCGCAGGCCTCCCGCTGAGACATCACTTTCGCCATGAGACACCGGGCCAGCAGCGATGTCTCGCGCAGAGTCTGATGTCTCAGCACCGGCACGCACCTGAGTGAGCAGCTCATCGTCGATGCCGTTCCAGACCACGTCGACGTGGGCGAAGACATTGTGCTGCTCTAAGCGGCGCGCGAAGTGGCCAGAAGGGGCGGTGACAGCCCCGGCGCCCTGCGCGATGCCACGCAGATAGGCCCAACCATCGCTTCCTGCGACGGGGGCGCCGATCCCCCGCATTGCCACACGGCGCCACAGGTTCAAAACGGCAAGCACCTGGCGGTGCAGCGGAGTCACGGCGGCGATCCCGACATCCACTCGGTTGTGCATGGTGTGCACCACCGGGATGCCGTGGCGATACGCGAAGCGGTGCCCGATGAATGCGCCCCAGAAGTCGGCCTGCACGTGCACGAGGTCCACGGGCGGCCGATCTCGCATCGCTCGATCGAGGAAGCGGTCGGTACGGCGCCCCGGCCACGACATCGAGTACTCCCGATCGAGGGTGATCGGAATCGACGGGAGATCAAGGTACCCGGCGTCCACACCCTTCGCTCCATGAGCCTGGCGAAGGGTCGAAGGGGTCGCGTGCATCTTGGGGGCAACAGCGGTCACCGTGTGACCCGCGCGCTCCAAGAATCGCCGCTGCAGCCTCATCGACACCTGCGCTCCGCCGAGGGATTCCAGGTGCTGATCGCCGAAGAAGACGATGTGCATGGCTACGCTGGCAGCGGTTCGTCGCGGTACAGCGCTTCGAACGTGTCGAGCGTGCGATTGATGTCGTGCACGAGGACGCCATCAAGTGACGCCCGCTGCATCCGCTCGTACTCTGCGGGCCCCGCCGTGAGCACGTCAGTCAAGCGCGCAGTGAGCTCTTCAACGTTGCCGGGTTCGAACAGGTAGCCGTTCTCGCCATCATGTACGAGGTGCGGCAGTGCCACAGCATCCGCCGCGACGATCGGCAGAGCGGACGCCATCGCTTCCATCGTCGCGATCGACTGCAATTCGGCGATCGAGGCGATCACGAAGAGGCTCGCGCGCGACAACAGGGCGCGGAGTTCTTCGTCAGTGGTACGGCCATGGAACGTGACTCGATCTGCGAGGCCGAGGTCGGCCGTGAGGCGTTCGAGGCTCTTGCGCTGGTCCCCGCCGCCGACGATGTCGAAGGTGGCGTTCAGCGCTGGATCGAGCTTCGTCATCGCCTGCAGGATGACTTCGATCTGCTTTTCGGCCGTCAGTCGCCCGACGAAGACGATGCGGTTCTCGGTGCGCGGTGCAACCACCGGCGTGTATTGGGTGCGGTCGATGCCGCAGCTGATCGGGATGACTCCCTGCACGCCGACAGTGCGCTCGAGGAAATCCGCGGCGCGACGGGTCGGGGTGGTGATGGCGCGTGTGAGGTCGAAGGTGCGCTTGGCATCAGACCAGGCGAATTTGAGCACCAGATCGTCGATGAACTTCGGCATGGTGGTGTGGTCGAGGATGTTCTCGGCCATGACGTGGTTCGTGGCGATCACCGGGATGCCACGCTCATGCGCGATGCGTGACAGACCACGCCCGATCACAATGTGCGACTGGATGTGCACGACGTCGGGGTTCACCTGATCGAGCACCCTGCGCGCGTAGTGCTTGGTGCGCCATGGCCACACGAAACGCACCCAGTCGTGCGGAGCCCAGCGCACGGACGGCAAACGGTGCAGCGTCATCGGCTCGCCTTCGATGACTTCGGTTGCGGGCGCTGCCCTGCGGTACTTCTGGTTCGGCGCGACGACGTGCACGTCGTGCCCGCGCTGCACGAGACCGGCGGCGAGACGCTCAGCGAAGCGGGCGGCACCGTTGATGTCGGGGGCGAAGGTGTCGCACCCGATGACGATACGCAGCGGGCGCGCATCGCGCGCCGAGTCGGACTTGGTGGTGGGCTCGGGGGCGCTCGACGGGTCGACCTGTTCGATCGGAGCGTCAGAGGAGGTCACGGATATGCAGCCTTACGGTACGCGGCAGAGAAAGGGGCCCTTGATCAGGGCGCTGGCAACTCTACCCGAGCGGCCTGCGCGTGCCCTTCTCCCCCGCCGCCTCTCGGGTTCCTGCCCTAGCTTGGAGGCATGCGACTGATTTCAGATGCCGACCCCAAGCTGTGGATCCCTGTGACGGACTCCTTCGGCTGGAGGGGCCGACGCCATCGCAAGGCGGCAATTCGGATGCTGTTGGGCCAGGCCACGCAGGCCCTCGGCGCGACCGCGCGCCCGGGGTCGAAGCTCGGGGCGTGGGCGATGAGCCAGGCTGCGCCCATGCTCATGCGAAAAGCCAACGGACGCGTTCTGGTGTGGACGTGGCGCGCCGATCCGGAGCTCGTCGTCGCCATGGCCACGACGCAGGAGCTGACCAACGAAGTGCGCCGGGCTCGCGCCGCGATGCCCATCGAGTACGACGACACCGAGTCGTTCGCCTCGCGGCTCGGAGCTGGCGAGAAGTTGCTGATGCCAATCCCGGCGACACCGTCCGCGCCCCCGTTCGCGACCTACACCTGGGACACCGGTACGCACCTGATCACGTTGACGGCGCTCTGCAGTGATCGTGAGCGGTTCGGCACGCTGTTGCCTGCGCTGGATGACCTGGCGCGCAGCATCCGCATCGCCGACGATGTGACTGGCGGCGAAGCGCCAGAGGTGCTGCGGATAGATCCCGCTTAGCTCTGCCAAAATCGCACGCGGCGAGTCGTCCGCGGTGCCAAGATGAGTCATGAGCACCGAATGGTTGCGCCCGCCGTCTCGCGCCGATTTGCTTGAGCAAGGCAAGAACGCCCGCCAACATACGCCCAGAAGCGACCTGGCGAAACTGGCACGCACCGCCCGCAATCCCCTCGCGATACTCGCCGAACAGGACGCGATCCGCCTGAGCGATCTCGTCGCGCTGCGCGCCGAACGCATGTCGGCGAGCCCGTTCGCGTTCTATCGAGGAACGGCGGCGCTGATGGCTGCTGACTTCGCAGATGCCCCGCACTCGGGCATCATGGTCGCCTCCTGCGGCGACGCGCACGTGTCGAACTTCGGGTTCTACGCCTCAGCGCAGCGCAACCTCATGTTCGATCTCAATGACTTCGATGAGGCCGCGTGGGCGCCATGGGAGTGGGATGTGAAGCGCCTTGTCGGCAGCATCGTCGTCGCTGGGCAGGCCACGAACCGAGAGGATGCCGTGGTCGAGCGCGCCGTTCGCGCTGGGGTGCGGGCCTACGCCCGCAGCATCCGCAACAACACGACGCTCAGCCCGACCGAGCGCTACTTCACGCATTTCAATGTTGAAGCGACCAAGACGATGCTCGATCGCGCTGCGCTTCGGGCGATCCGCAAGGCCGTGAAGCAGGCGACGCGTCGCACCGGCGAGCGCGCGGTGCAGCGGATCACGGAGACGGATGCCGCGGGCAAGCGTCGGTTCGTTCATCAGCCGCCGACCACCACCGAGCTGGACCCGGACATCCGGCTGCTGGTCGACGCCGTCGTGGATGAGTATCGCCGGAGCGCGAGCAGCGATATCGCGCTCCTGTTCGAGCACTTCGCTGTGGCGGATGTCGCGCGCAGGGTCGTCGGAGTCGGCAGCGTCGGCACACGCTGTGACCTCGTGCTGCTTCAAGACGGCGAAGACAACACCCTGCTGATGCAGGCGAAGCAGGCATCAGAGAGCGTGTTGGCGCAGTACGGGCGCATCACCCAGCCGGAGACGTTGACGGTGATGATCGCGGAGTCCGGCGAGGGCGCCAGAGTCGTCGCGATGCAGCGCATTTTGCAAGCGCTCTCTGACCCGTTCCTCGGCCATGCGCAAAGCTCGAACGCAGACCTCTACATTCGCCAATTCCACGATATGAAGGGCGGGATCGAGGTCGAGGCGCTCGATGACGGCCCATTCGTCACCTATGCCCAGGCGTGTGCGGGAACACTGGCACGCGCACACAGCCAATCGGTATCAGCGAGCGTCGTCGCCGGATACATCGGCAACGGCCGTGCGGTCGCCGACGCACTGTTGGAATGGAGCTTGTCGTACGCGGCCGTCTCACTCGCCGACTATCGGGCGTTCGTCGCGGCTCGAAGCTTTACCAGTCCGTAGACTCGCCGGGTGACGCGTTAGCCGCGTCGGAGAGGAGTCAGTGGAACGGTGAGGACACGAAACACGTTTGGCGTGCTTCGTTTGGTCACGGCAGCAGTGTGCCTGGCCGCACTTATCCACCGACTTTTCTGGGGCCTCAGCTCCCAGACGATCGCCGGTCGAAATTTCTTTGCCTACCTCACGGTGGAATCGAACTGCGCGCTCGTTGTCTTGCTCATCATCGGCGGCATCCTGGCGTTTCGGCGCGATGATGATCCGCGCTGGTTCAGCATCGCCCTCTCGCTCGTGCTGACGTGGACCACTACGGCAGGGCTCGCGTTCGCACTGATCGTCTGGCAGGCAGGACTACGCGGCATCCGCGTCGATGTGCCATGGTCAGATCAGCTTCTGCACTTCTGGCTGCCAGCGCTCACTGCCATCGCCTGGACTCTCACACCAGGGCACCACTCGGTGCCATGGTGGATCATCCCGGGCTCTTTGGCGTTCCCTCTGGTCTGGGGCCTGGTGACGATGTGGCGCGGGCCGCTCATCGGCTGGTACCCGTACTACTTCCTTGACCTCAGGCAGGTGAGTGGAATCGGAGAGTTCCTCGCGACGAGCGCCATCGCGTTGGCGATCTTCGCGCTTGTCGCAACCGTGCTCGCTGTGATCAGCCGGGTCAGCCCGTCGCGGCGGAAGGCAAGAACGATTCAAGCGATGTGAGTGCCGCCGCCAAGGCATCGTTCTCTTCGAGGGCGGCGAACTTCTCGGCGGCGTCGCCGCGACGATCCCCACCAGCACGTTCTCACCGGTGACGGGGAGCAGGTTGATCCAGGTGCGCACCACGGAGTCGCCACCGACGACGTGCCAGATCGTCGCCTCGGTGTCCCAGAACGGCGCATCGTCGTAACGCAGCCAGATCGTCTCGATGTGGCCCATGCCGAGCGCATTGATCGCGCCGCGGTAAGCGAAGGGAAGCGGTGGATTGAAGTCAATGCCCTCGTGCTGCAGCACGCCGAGCGGCACGGTGATCACGACGCGATCGAACGAGGTTGACTCGCCCGTGCTGAGGCGCAGGCTGACTCCCGAATCGTCGTAGGCGACGCGCGTCACCGGTGACGACAGGCTGAGTTCGGCGTCTCCCAGCAGCTCCTTGACGAAGGGCGTCAGATCGCCGAGGACACCTCGCGTGGTCTCGGCAGGCAGGTGTGGTGGGAACCAGGAAGAGGTGTTGTCGGCATCCGCACCAGAGGTGGTCGCAAGGTACGCCAGCAATGCCGCGAGCGCGGGTTCCTCGGGGTCCGCACCGGTGTCGGTGAGCGCCTCGGTGAGCGCGATATCTGCGGGCAGTGCCTGTGCGGCGGTGATGGCGGCCTCGAGCGTGACGTTGCTGGCTGGCTCGATATCGCCGTCTGGAGAACGCCAATGTGCGGATGCCAGTTCTACGGCTTGTGCAAAACCGTGGCGTCGGCATCCGCTCCGTAAATCACGGCGTCATCAACGACCGTCCCGTCAGCCTCCGCCGCACGCGCGCCGAGCAGCCAGGAGCCGAGCTGAACTGGCATCGGCCAGGAATCGTCGAGCTGCGAGTGCACGCGCCCCCCGATCCGATCTCGCGCCTCAAAGACAGTCACTTCGACGTCGGCGCCCGCGAGCTTCGCTGCCACCGTCGCGCCGGCAAGCCCCGCACCGATCACGGCGATCCGCTCACCGCTCACCGCGGCCGTACGCACGCGCATGGCCGCACTTTCTCCCGAGCGAATTGCACCGCGCATCGTGCCGGGGTTGTCGACATCGATCGCTTCGCCGGCGAAGAACAACCGGCCCTCGATAGGTTCGGCCAGCGTCTCGCGGGTCGCCTGCTGCACACCGAAACGGGTGTAGCTCACCGCCCCCTGCGAGAACGGGTCCGCCGCCCAGGTGCTGCGCATGCTCGCGGCGGGCAACGGCACATTGCTCGTGGGGAGAGGAAACGGCGAACGGGTCGGAGTCGGAGTGGGCTTCGGCTCGGGTGTGCAGGACACAAGAAGCACGCCGAGGGCGCCAGCTCCGGCGCCGATCAGCAACTCGCGACGCGTCATCCTCATCGGCGCAAGACTACCCGGTTCCGTTGAACTTCACCGTGCGTGAGAAACCACTTCCAGCGCGAGGCGGTGCTTTCTGCGTGAGACACCACGCCGTGGTTAGTGTCTCACGCAGAAGAAGATATCCAGTGCGGGAAGTGGTTTCTCGACGGGGCGCGGGCGCCTCAGATACTCACGTCGCCGACGAGGTGCACCTTGATGCCCATGCCGGCGAACATCGCAGCCTTCGCCACGAGCGCCTTGTCGGCGGTCTCGGCATCCGGCGCGTAGACGAGCTGTGCGTGGTTCGCCTTGTGGCGTGCCATGAACTGGTCGCGAGAGACACCGTGGAGCACGACGTGGGCGATCGGCCACTCGGGGTTCGTGGCATCCTTGCGGCGCTGGGTTTCCTCGGCCGGAAGCTCGACGACGGATGCCCGGAAGATGTCAGCCTGCAGGATGCCGTCGGCGATGAACACGCGCGAAAGCACGATCTCGCCGGGCTTGGAGACGCCGTTGAGCGTCGCGCCGCCTGCGGGGAAGAACACGTGACCCTGGCGCCAGCCTTCGGCCTTGTCCCAGCCGCCGAGGTGCGAGGCCGGCACCGAGCCGGAGATCTCGTAGGCCCAGACGAACTGACCGTCGTAGTCTTCACCCCAGCGCACGTCGTGCAGGGTGTTGTCGGGCACAAGACCCATCGCGCGCCAGACGCGGTCGGTGACCAGCGCGTCGACTGCGACGCCCTCGTCGGCCTCGTTGAAGTGCGGGAACGCGCGGCCCTCGTGCAGCACGCGCGAACCGTCGCGCGAGGTCACCGGCGGGCGCTCGGTGGAGTTCAGGATGCCCTCGGCAAGGTCGGATGCCGGAACGAGGTCCTTCAGCCCCTGCTGGTACTGGATGCCGACGGCATCCAGACCGAAATCGTCGGAGATGCGCAGGGCGGCGATGTACATCTTCATCTGCCACTGCACCTGCTCGCGGGTGAGCTCGGTGGTGCCGTCCTCACCGAAGTGGAACGTCATGCCGTGCTCGACGAGCCAGTCAAAGGCCGCGTCAGCCTCGTCGTCCTTTACCTCGAGCATCTCGCATACAGAGCCGACTGCGACAGGCGCTCCTTATAGATGCCGGTCTGGTTGAGCAGCTCATCGTCGAAGATGGCGTTGTACATGCCCATGCAGCCCTCGTCGAAGACGCCCATGATCGCCTTCTCATCACGAAGCTGGGCGGCGAGTGCCTCGCCGAGCTGCTTCTCCGGGCTGTCCGGGAGCTCAGGCAGCGCACGCACGTGGGAGGAGTCGTGGGTGATAGTGCCGGTCTCGATCCATTCCTTGATGGTCGCCTTGAACCATTCGTCGGAGAAGTCGACTGACCAGGTTGACGAGTACGGCTTGTCCATCTTGGTGAGGCCGGCGTTCAGGCCGAGCAGGCCGACCAGGCCGGGCCAGTCCGGCGCGAAGTTTGCGGTCGTGAGGATCGGGCCCTCGTGGGTGCGCAGACCTGCGAGCACGTGGTGCGAGTACTGCCAGTTCGCGATTGCGACAATCAGTGGGGCATCCGTGGGGATGTTCTTGAAGACTTCCATGCCCATGCGCTGGCTGGAGATGAAGCCGTGGCCGGTTGCCGGATCGACGTCGAAGGCGCGGATGACGCTCCAGCCGAGCTCTTCGAAGACACCGGTGACACCGGCTTCGAGCGCGACCTGGGTCGGCCAGCCGCCGATGTTCGCCGCTTCGCGCAAGTCACCGGAGGTGATCAGGTACGCGGTCTTCGGCGCTGTGGTCGGACGGGATGCCGAGGTGGGCAGGGTGTAGGTCATGCTGTTCTCCATTGCTGGTGGGACTCCGAGGGTGCAGCACATGACGTGCGCGATCGCGGCTCACTCACGACCCTACGCGAAATCGATTTCATGCCGCAAGCGCGATACCGAGAAGCGCCACTCCTCCTGCACAATTTCATGTCCAGGCTGGTTCTCCACAGATCGCGCGCTCACGCTCATGTCGGGGCGCTCACTAGTGACAAACTCCTGGCAAGAGGACAGGATGGAGGTATGGAGATGAACGATCCGCAGATCTGGACGCTCATCGGCGTGTTCACGGCGACCATGCTTGGCGGCATGACCTTGACGACAACCATGATGACCCGCGTGATACGTGCGGAGGTCGGCGGGCTGCGCGGGGAGTTGAACGCCCGCTTCGACACGGTCGAGCACAAGATCGAAACTCTCGACAAAGAGGTCGCGACGCTGGCTACGCGCTTCTGGGGCTCGCGCTAACTCACCGCTGGGCGCTGGCCGCTTGCACTTCGTTGCGCAGCACGACTGTACGGGCGGGCTGCCGAGCTCCCCGAATGCGTTCGAGCAGCATCCGCGCGGCGGTGACACCCATGTGGCGCGCGGGTAGGCGCACCACTGTGACCGCGGTGGGCGAGAGCGTCGTGAATGGCAGCGAGCCGATCACTGCGACGCCGAATTTCGGCGGGGTGAGTCCGTGCTCGGTGAGCACCTGGATAGCGCCGACCCCGATGAGGTTATTGCCGGCGACAACGGCGTCGGGGGGTTCCGGCAGCGCGAGGAGTTCTTCCATCGCCGCACGCCCGCCGTCGACACGGAAGGTGGCGAAGCGGAGCAGTTCAGGGTCAACCCCGCGGTCGGCCTTGGCCAGCGCCTCACGCCATCCGGTCGCACGTTCGGCTGCGGTGTCGATGTGCTCGGGGCCGCCGATGTAGGCGATGCGGCGATAGCCGGCAGCGATCAGATCTTGGGTCGCGCTCAATCCCGCCGCACGGTTCGCCATGATTACGCCGTCGATGTCATACGCTGTGGCTCGGTCGACGGCGACGACCGGACGGCCTGTGGCGAGGATGCCGTCGAGCTTCGATTCCGCGGATGCCGTCGCGATGATCACTCCCGACATGTGCTCGGCCATGGCGATGTCGAGATACGTCGATTCTTTCGCCAGCACCGAATCGGAGTTGCAGAGCACGACTGAGTAGCCGGCCTCGGATGCGACATCCTCGACCCCGCGCGCCATCTCTGTGAAGTACGGGTTCTCGATATCAGGGATGATCAGTCCGATGACCTCAGAGCTCTGCCGCCGCAACGTGCGGGCCGTACGGTTGGGGACGAACTTCAACTGTTCCGCGGCAGCTCGCACCGCCGCTACCTTCCCCGCGGAGACGCTCGTGCCGTTGAAGACGCGCGACACCGTCGCCGGCGAGACCTGCGCGAGCGATGCGACGTCATAGATCGTGGTCATGGTGGATTTCACTGTAACCGATTTCAGCATGTGCTCGCCGGGGCGCCCACGATGATGCGGTGGGCACGCGAGGGTTCTATCTTCGGGCGTATCTTCGCGCGATCGTCGAAAGTGCGACAGCGAGCACCAGGATGCCGCCCTTGAAGATGTACTGCCAAAAGGTCGGCGTGCCGAGCAGCGCGAGACCGTTGAATCCCACGCTCACGACGAGCACCCCGACGAGTGTGCCAAGAATGTGGAACTCACCGTCGCGGAGAGTCGCGGAGCCGAGGAACACGGCGGCGAAAGAGTCCATCAGATACCCGTCGGCCGCGCTAACCGTGCCGCTGCCCAGTATCGAAGCCAGCAGCACCCCGGTGAGAGCCGCACACGCTCCAGCGATCACGAACGCCGTGATCTTCGCCCGGTCGACCCGGATACCGGCAAGACGCGCGGCTTTCGGGTTGGCGCCAACCGCCTGGATCCGCTGGCCCATCGCCGTCCTGTTCAGCACGAGCCACAGAACCGCAACCACGATCAGCATGAACCAGATCGGATTCTGCACGCCCATGAAGCGAGCGAGCGTTATCCAAGTGAACTCTTCGGGTAGCTGGGTGATAGGAGATCCTGCGGTGTACCCGAATGCGAGGCCGGTGAGGATCGTGCCGACGCCCAGCGTTGCGACGACGGCGTTCACTCGCGCTTTGGTAACCAGAATCCCGTTCGCCGCACCGATGCCGCCACCGATGATGAGCGTGACAACGACGGCGAGCAGAATCGGCAGGCCCTGGTTTGCGATGAAGCCCGTGACGAGGACACCCGCAAGGCTCGCCATGTAGCCGATGCTGAGATCGAACTCGCCTACCACGAGCACCATCGTCAACCCGCACGCAATGATGGCCGTGAGAGAGGACTGATTGACGATGCTCAACAGGTTATTGGCGGTGAAGAAAGCGCCGTTGGGAACTGTGATGGCGAAGATCACGAGCATGATCGCCATCGCGATCAGCGTCCCATACTTAGAGACGATCAGAAGGGCCGTGCCACCCGCTCTGCTTCGGGGCCGGATCACGGCCTCAGGCGCAACGGACATCGTCATTGGTCTTCCTTTCGTCCCCGTGCTCGAAACTGAGCGACAGAATTCGGTCTTCCGTGATCTCACGGCCGACAAGTTCTCCAGTCACACGACCTTCAGCCATCACGATGACGCGGTCGCACAATCCAACGAGCTCCTCGCTGTCCGATGAGATCGCCAGGACACCGGTGCCCTGGGAAGCCAGTTCTCTGACCACGCGATGCACCTCGGCTCGGGCACCGACATCGACACCACGCGAGGGCTCATCAAGGATGAGCAGTCGCGGACGCTCCACCAGCCAGCGCGCGATAGCGACCTTCTGCTGGTTTCCCCCGGATAGAGACCCCACCGGATCTGCGACGTCCCTGGCCTTGACCGTCACAGCATCTGCAAGCCGCCGGGCTCGACGACGACTTTCACGCATTCTGAGAAACGGCCAGAAGCGTGAATGTCGTAAACTGCCCAGGCTGGACACGTTGATGTTGAAGTCGATGGATCGCTCCAGGAAGAGACTTTCACTGCGTCGTTCTTCCGGAACAAGACCAATGCCCGCACGGACAGCATCTGCCGGTTCCTTGAAGCGGACCTCCTTGCCATCCAGGACAACGCTGCCGCCAAGACGCGGACGCGCTCCGTAGATCAGGCCGGCCAGTTCGGTCCGCCCTGCGCCGACGAGACCACCGATGCCGAGCACCTCACCGGAGTGGACGACCAATGAGACGCCATGGACTCGACTCCCATCACGCGCATCGTTCACGACAAGGATGGGAGATCCATGCTCAGCCGGCTCCTGACCGTGTTCGGCGATCTCGAGGTCTCTGCCCACGATCGCTCTCACCAACTCAGCCTTCGGCACTGACTCCCCCACGCGCCGATCCACTACCTGCCCGTCTTTGAAGACCGTGACGTCCTCACACAATGCACTGACCTCGTCGAGTCGATGCGAGACGAAGATCACGGCAGTGCCAGAGGCTGCGAGTTCCCGGATGATGGTGTGAAGTCGTCCGGCCTCTTCCGAGGACAGGGAGGCCGTCGGCTCGTCCATCGCGATCATTCGCGCATCGCGCATGAGAGCTCTGCCGATGAGCACCAACCACTGATCTGCCGGGCCGAGATCGTCGACAGAGATGTTCAGTCCGAACTTCATGCCGAGCCGTTCGGCGACAGCGCGAGCGCGAACCCGTGCGGGACGCCAATCGATGAGGCCAAGGCGCGTGGGAGGATCTTGCCCGAGAAGCATGTTCCGCAGCACGCTCCACCCGGGAATCAGGCTCATCTCCTGGTGGATGAACGCGAGGCCCAACGCGGAAGCATCACTCGGCGCAGCGATCTGCACAGCGACCCCATCGACGATGATCTTGCCGGAGTCGGGATGCTCGATGCCCGCAAGGCACTTGATCAACGTCGACTTGCCCGCGCCGTTCGCCCCGACAAGCCCGTGCACCACGCCCGCCCGGATGCTGAAAGCCACGTCACGGAGAGCGTGAACTCCACCGAACGATTTGCTCACCTCTTTGATCGAGATCAGCGGCCGCTCCTCCGCCTCCGCTCTCGTCACCTCGGACTGAACTCCGACTGTCGACGGCACTAGTCGAGCGCTTCCGGGTGCTCGGCGAGGAAATCGTCGATGTTGTCGGCCGAAACGAGGATGCCAGGAACATCGACGGTGCGAGAGCTGAAATCACCGGATTCGATTGCCGCCGCAGTCTCTTCGAACATCGTGCGCCCTTCGGCCCGCGCATCCTCAAACACTGTGGCAGTGAGCGTACCGTCCTGCACGGCCTGGATCGCCGTACTGGACCCGTTGATCCCATAGGTGAGGATGTCGGTCCGCCCCTGCTGTTTGATCGCCGAGATCGCGCCGAGAGTTGGGTCCTCCCAGCATCCCCACACAGCGAGGTTCCCGCTGCCCTCCGGATGCGCCGCCAACCACGCGGTCGCGTAGCGCGCACCATCCTGCAGGAACCCAGGGATATTGACCTCGTTCTTCGTGACGTTGACGTCAGGAGCCTGCTCAGCCATCATCTCGTCGAACAGCACCTCACGATCACGGCACACCTGCCCGGTGCGGTAGGTGAGCGCGAGCACTTCGCCGTCACCTCCGATCGCATCGATCATCGCGTTCGTCGCGGGCTCGGCGAATGGCGCGCCGTCGCCTGCCACGACCACAATTCCCTTACCCGCACCTCCACCCCAGGTTGCGACCGGCACATTCGCCTGCGCAGCGGCGTTCAGCCCTGCCCCCAGTGAACTCGCCGGGAACACAAGGTTGAAGATCATCCCCGCGTCTTTATTGACGAAGTTCTGGATCGCCGTGTTCGCCTGATCTGCGTTGCCCGCAGCGTCGACGACTTCCACTGTCCAGCCGGCAGCTTCAGCCGCCTCTGTTGCTCCCTCGATGACGCGGGCGTTGTTTGCGTCGGTCGCGCTGATGGTGACGATGCCGAGGAGCGTGCTGTCATTGGCTGCGATATTCTCGGAGCCAGCCCCGCTGCTGTCGGGCACGCTGCACGCTGACAGACCGAGGACGACCGCACACGCGACCGATACCGTAAGAACGGCTTTATTCTTCCACATGGTTTTCTACTTTCTCGAAGGAGTGATTCGTGATGGCTCCCCAGGTGCGAGGAGAAGTTCCGCGACCGAGAGCCGATCGTCGTACTGACGGGAGGGGTGTCTTTGGAATGTGGCGGACTCGTGGACGATCACGAGCCGGTCCGTGTCACCGGCGGTGCGGGACATCTCGTCGATGATCTGGAGGCCCCTCCATCCGCTACCTCCTCCAAAGCCGATGTTCACCGGAGTGCCTGAGCCGCCGATGCCTTCTGCGTTCTCGTAGGAGTACAGCGCGTCGCCGGTCACGACCCAGTTCTCGTCGCCATCCTCGACGACGACGTACTGACCACCCATCGTGTGGGTGTCGAGCGCAGTGCGAATGTGCAGCCCTGGATACAAGTTCTCCACAGGACCGTCGAGGAGCTTCAGTCTTCCCTGCTCCGCCATGTCCTCGAGCAACCGCACGTCTTGCGGGTCGAGGGCGCCGATGATCGACTCATACAGGTCGGCGTTATCCAACGCCCATCGCGAACTCTCCAACTCGATCCGCTGGAGGTAGAAGGTCGCGTTGGGGAAATAGCGAACCGCTCCCGCATGGTCATAGTGCGCATGAGTGAGGATGACGGTATCGATCTCTTCGGGCGAGACACCGAGCTTCGCGAGCACGACGTCCGGGGCCTGAAAATCGACGATGTTGTTCACATCATTGAATGCACGGTTCGATCCGCGATTGTCGTGCCCGACGTCGACGAGGATCTTGTGCCCGTTCCCCTCGAGGTAGACATAGGAGTAGGCGAACATACGCGTCGAGCCGTCCCACGTCCCGTAGAAAATGCACCCCACGGGATGTTCCAGGCAGTGCGAGTACTCCAGCATCCACATGGAGTATGACTTCATCGTTTCCTCATTCCGCTTTGCCGACTTTGGCCGCTGAAGCGACTCTATGGACGGTTCGTGTGCGCGGTCAAAGCCGTGAACGACTGTTTGACGCGGTATCGAATGCAAGCTCGGTTGTACCTTCGGAATGTCGTGAAGTCGACCTCAAGGAGGCGCTTATTATCGGTTAGCTACTTATCCAGACGGGTATTGTGAACGTATGACAGTGACGGGCGAGCCTTGGAAGGCGGTCGCATACGAAGAGCGGCAGTGGCATCCCGCCGCTGACGTCCGCGACTCGTTCAGTCCACACCTCGCCGCTCCTGGCCCCTACCGCGCATCGGTCCCGCTGCTCATTGCAGAGATCTCAGTGCATCTCGATCCAGACACTGTGAGCCAGGCGCACGATGCGACGGCAGACCTGATCCGGCTGGACTCGGAACTCGGACGCGAGACCCGCGCGCTCGGACCGCTGCTCCTGTTGGCGGAGTGCTCCGCGAGCTCGGCAATCGAACGGGTGACCGCGTCGGCGCTCTCGGTCACCCTGGCGGAGATCGATGAGACGCTGGAGCCCCATGCCAGGCAGGTCGTCGCTCACATGCGGGCAGACGAAATCAGTCTCGCACGCGCGGGCTCCATCGACGAAGACACCATCGTGCATGTCCAACGCACGCTGATGGCCGCTACCCGGCCTGACCGACGCGGGCGCTGGCGCAGTCAGCAGATCTGGATTGGCGGTGGATCACGCGGACCGCAGCGTGCTTCATTCGTACCTCCGCATGAGTCTCGCGTGCCCGAGTTGATGACAGATCTGGTGGCGTTCATGCGTCGGCGCGACCTTCCTCCGCTCCCGCAGATCGCCATCGCCCACGCGCAATACGAGACGATCCACCCTTTTCTCGAGGTGAACGGACGCACCGGACGCGCAATCCTCCAGGCGATGTTGCGCCGCGCCGATCTCACACAGTCGACGGTGCTACCGGTCTCGGCTGGGCTGCTCCAAGACACGGCCGGCTACTTCGACGCCCTGACCCGGTACCGAGCCGGACACGCCGCTGACATCGTCGATGTCTTCTCCCGAGCGGCACACACTGCCGTCGCGACCACTCGTGTGCTTATGGATGACCTAGAAGCCGTCCAGGATTCCTGGCAGGCCCGACTAACTGCGCGGCGCGGCTCGTCGGCACGACGACTCGTCGACTTCCTGGTGCAACAACCCACCCTCAGTTCAAGGGTCGCCGTGTCACATCTCGGCGTCACCGCGCCGAACGCACTGCTTGCGATCGACCGTTTGGTCGACGACGGCATCCTCACGCAGATCGGCTCCGGAAGGCGAAACCGCACGTGGGCTGCTTACGATGTGCTGCAGGCTGTCGATGCGCTCGCTGAGCGCTCCCGCCGTCAGCGCTGAAGCCCACAACCTCAGCGAGCAGTTCGAGCGATGTACGACTCACAGCGGCACCGCCTCGGCAAGCGCACGCTGACGCATGTATTCGGGCAGGTCTCGCACCGGCACGACATCGACGTGGGTATCGAGAACTGCGGACAATTCGCGTTCGAGCCGCGCCAGCGTACCGAGGCTCAGCACGCCCGGAGTCTCGACGAGCATGTCGATGTCGGATTCCGATGTCTCCGTTCGTTTCGCGACGCTCCCGAAGATGCGGGCATCGGTCACGCCGTACTTCGTGAGCACATCCGCCACCTCCGGCCGCCGATGGGAGACACGCAAGGCCAAGGGTCCCGGAGGCTTCTGACGCAGTAACCGAGACACTTCAGGCTGGCTTCGGCGTACGATCCGGGCGATCTCGCGCTGAGACAGCCCTGCGGACGAGGCGCGGTGCACAGCACTGAGGAGCACGTCGCGAGAATCACGCTGCAGAGCATCTGCCCGCGCTGCTTCTCGGCTCACCTCGTCGGCCAGTCGCATCTGCGCGTTCATATAGCAAATGCTATCACCCGCACTTCCCACACTCGCCCTACGATCGAAGGATGACCACCTCTCCGCTCGTCCTCGTCGCCAATGCTGGCGACGGATCCGTCAGCACCTTCCGCCTCGACAACGGGCGGCTTGAGCGCCTGGCCGTCACGGAGGGGCTCGATGGATGCTCGACCTTCGCCGTCGACGCCAGCCGCGATCTCGTCTACGCCGGAGTGAAGGGTGCGCCAGCCGGCATCCTGACTCTCTCACTTGATCGCGAGAGCGGACAGCTCACGCCGAAGTCCCGTCTCGATCTCCCCGATGGCGGCATGAACTATCTTGCGCTCACGAGCGATGGCACCGGGCTGCTCGGTGCCGCATACAGCGGCGGCTACGGCATCAGCTGCCAGGTCTCGGACGGCGTCGTTGGCGAGCCCGTGTCGAAGATCGAGTTTCCAAACCTGCATTCCGTACTGCCGAGCGCCGATGGCAACTTCGCCTACTTCGCGTCGCTGGGTGCTGACCTGGTCGCACAATACGCCCTGACCGATGACCGCCGGCTCGTACCGCTGCAGCCCGAAACCGTGGCGGCGCCGGCCGGTAGCGGCCCGCGCCACCTCGTGCTGAATAACGCGCAGGATGCGGTGTACGTGCTCACCGAGTTCTCCGGTGAAGTGCTGCACTTCAGCCGCGACGCGCACACCGGAACGCTCGAGCTTCAGGATGCCAGCACCGCATACGACACGTCGAAGGGCCTCGGGCACAGCGTTTTCGGCGCTGACCCACTCACGAACCACTACATCTGGGGCGCCGACCTGCACTTCGGAGCCGGCGATAGCCGCTTGTGGTGCACTGAGCGCACCGAGAACACTCTGGGCGCCGTGGCAGTGACCGACGACGGATCGGTCTCAGCTCCCGAGCGCTTCACGGTAACCGAGACCCAGCCGCGCGGATTCGCCATCAGCTCCGACGGCGCGTACCTTGTTGCCGCCGGAGAGATGTCCACGACCGTCTCGCTCTACGCCGTGCACGACGACGATCTCGAACTACTCCAGCAGTCCGAGACCGGTCACGGTGCGAACTGGGTCCGCTTCGTCTGAGCGGTCACCCCAGCGCGTTCTAGGCTAAAGCGACTTCAGCGATACCTCAGCGGTACTGCTCAACAACCCGGCGCACGTCCGCGCGCTCAGCATCAGTCGGCTCGGCGATGGCCATCCGGCAGTGCGTGTCAGTCACGCCCAGCACGCGGTAGCCCTCTTTCATGCGAGCCATGTCGCCGCCGATAAGCGATACGACGTCGTCAACGGACTTCTGCGCCGCGGCGATCGCCGAAGCATCGCCGGAGCGTCCGGCATCCGCCAACGCACGAAACGGCTTGGGCGTGACAGACGAGACGCCCGACACCACACCCTGAGCCCCGACCTCGACCGCAGCGATCAGGTCGCGGTCGGCTCCGGTGTATAGCTCGAAGTCAGCAGGAACCACAGCGCGGTAGGCGGCGATCTCGTCGAGCGACAACTCGCTGATCTTCGCGCCGACAACGTTCGGCAGCGCCGACAGCCGCACCAACAGCTCCGGCGACACCGGGTTGCCACTGCGCGCCGGGTAAATGTAGACGTACAGGCGGCCATCGCCGACAGCATCCGACACTGCCTGGTAATAATCGAAGATCGAGTCGTCGGTCGAGCGCAGGTAGTACGGAGTGAGGGCGGCGAATTCCGTCGCACCGAGGTCACGGGCGATGCGTGTGACCCGCACAGCTTCGAACGCACTGGGCTGGCCGACATGCACGACCACGCGCATCTTGTCGGCGAGTTCCGCGAGTGCGGCCTCGACGAGAACGCGGAACTCCGCAGCATCCACCGCCGGGAACTCCCCCGTCGTGCCGAGCACGAACGCGCCCTCGTTGCCTGACTCGCCCACAAAACGGAAGATTGCACGAGACCCGTCGAGGTCAAGACTCCCATCGCGGTGGAACGCGGTCGGGATCGCGGTGAGGATGTCGTAACGGGTCACTTCTTGTTCTCCTTCGACTTTCGGCGCAAGCCACGCCGCGTGGATGGGTCAGGGTTGCGCACCGTTGAGGTGAGCAGGTCTGGGTCGGCAGCGAGTTCGTTGTGCGCCTTCGAGATCTGCTCGAGGCTCTCGGTGTCGAGTACTGAATCGGCGAACGAGGCACGTTCCCCGCGCGGCTTACGGGCCGAGCGGATCGCCGGCATCACGATCGACAGCACGGCGAGCACGAGCAGCACAATTGCGATCGGGCTGACCACCTCGAAGAACGGCTTCGTCGGGAGGATTGCGAGAGTTCGCGCGAGGTTTTCCTCCGCGAGCG
Organism: Microbacterium sp. CH12i; assembly: GCF_000685355.1. GTDB lineage: Bacteria > Actinomycetota > Actinomycetes > Actinomycetales > Microbacteriaceae > Microbacterium. The sequence continues at coordinate 192,995 of NZ_JHET01000002.1, forward strand.
GACCGAGCAGCAGCCCGAGAACGACGGGTCCTGCAGGAACTTCCATCCGTTTGAGCAGTACACCGACGACGCCGAACACGAGCATCGTGACCACCGTCGCGAGGCTGTTTGATGTTGCGTATGTGCCGATGATGCAGAAAATCAGGATGCCGGTCCATAGATACGGCTGCGGCACATCAAGCAGCTTCACCATGCCCTTCATCCGCACGAGGCTCAGCCCCAACGACAGCAGCGTCGCGACGAGCATGATGCCGACGATCGAGACAACGAGATCCGGTCGTTCGGTGAAAAGAGATGGCCCAGGGGTAATCCCCCAGATAATCATCGAGCCGATCATCACGGCCATGACAGAGTCTCCGGGGATGCCCAGCGCCATAGTCGTGGTCAGCGATCCGCCGAGCGTCGCACTGGATGCCGTGTCGGATGCCGCGACGCCCTCGATCGAGCCCTTTCCGAACTCCTCCGGATGCTTCGATGCCTTGCGCGCGCGGTCCCAGCCGATAAGACCGGCGATGTCGCCACCGGCCGCGGGGATAAGCCCGACGCCGAGGCCAACTGCTCCGGCGACCGCCGTGGCACGACCACTCTGTTTGAACTCGGCTTTGTTCGGCCACCAGCGACCGAGGCTCGAGATGGGCCGCACGTTGTTCTTGCGGTAGGTGAGCAGCTGATCGAACAGCTCGGCGATACCGAAAAGCCCAATGATGACAGCGATGAAGTTCAGACCTTCGACGAGGTCAAGGGAACCGAACGTGAAGCGCTTGTCTGCTGTCGCGGCGTACGTGCCGACGGTACCGAGCATGAGACCGAAGAGCCCGGCGAGGATGCCCTTGAGCATCGACTTCGACGAAATACCGATCATGATCGCGATGCCGAAGATGACGAGAGCGAACAGTTCCGGAGACTTGAAGTAGTCACGAGCAAAGCTCGCGATCGGCACGGCCGCAACAGCGAAAAGCACCAGAGAGGCCAGGATGCCGACGGCCGAGACGATCGCCGACATCGTGAGCGCGAGACCGGCTCGCCCCTGTTTGGCCATCGGATAGCCGTCGAGCGTCGTGGCGATGGATGCTGGCGTGCCGGGGGTGTTGATGAGGATCGATGGCACGCGGTCACCGAAGTTCGCTGCTACGTAGATCGTCAGCAGCACAGCGAGACCCTGCACGGGCTCAAGCGTCATAGTGAATCCGGCGGCGAGCGCGACCGCCATCGTGGCGGTGATGCCGGGGAAGGCACCAACCATGAAGCCGAGCAGGAGCCCCACGAGCATGTAGAGCAGAATCGAGATGTCAAGGAGCGAGTCGAGCCCCTCCAGGAACGGGGTCATAGCGGGATCCTCAGGAGCATGCCGAACACGACGTAGATGAACGCCGTGACCGAGGCGGTGTAGATAACGAGACTCAACCAACGGCGGTGCCCGTAGACGAGCATGAGCGCGGCCATCAGTAGCGCAGCCGCGATCGGGAAGACCTCGATGCGGTAGCCGAACAGGATGACGGATCCGAGCGACCAAAGTGCAACGAAGACGCACGAAATCACGAGTGTCACGACCACGCGCATGACGCCGCCGGGCTGAATCGCCTCGACGTCCTCGCGGCCGGGCGGGGGCTTCGTGATCGCGTAGACGAGGATAATGATCGAGATGACGACGCAGTGACGCCGAGAACGAGCGGCCAGAAGCGCGCATCGATCTGGCCGGGCGCCGCCTCGCGGCGCAGGTGAATCTGAGTGGACAGCGCAAGAAAACCAGAGGTGAACGCGAGCGCGGCAACACCGAAGATGATCTCCATCGCCCGCGAGGGACGCGCCCCCTGGTATTCGTCGCTACTTGCGACCTCTGCGTTGGACATATGCTTCCTTCGACGAGTGCGGAGGCCGGGGCATCCCGGCCTCCGCGAATAGTGTCAGCCCAGCAGATCCTGGAACAGAGTGAACTGATCGCCGACGAACTTCGTGAACTCGGCAGAGTCGCGGTAGACGACGAGGTTTCCAGCATCCTTCTGGAACTTCTGGTAGCTGTCCGAATCGACGGCTTCCTTGATGGCTGCCTCGAGCGTGGCGTGCACGTCATCCGGCAGGCCAGCAGGTGCGTAGATGCCGCCCCAGCCACCGAAGATCAGTTCAGTGCCGATGGCCTCTTCTGCGGTCGGCGCGTCCGGAGCATCCGGGTGGCGCTCGTCGTTCATCACGGCGAGGATGCGTACGGCGTCGCCCTGCGAGAGCGCCTCGCCGAGGCCCGACACGGCCGCGATCGTTTCACCAGATGCTGCTGCCGCAACTGCGGGTGCTCCACCGTCGTACGGGACCGGTGTGACCTGACCGCCGGTCTCCTTGCCGAGGGCGATGCTGGCCGCCTCCCAGATGGAGCCCGCGCCAGAGTTGGCGACGGTGATCGGAGCAGTCTTGGACTGTGCGACCAGGTCTTCGAGGGTCTCGATGTCGCTGGCGGCAGAAACGGTGATGACGCCCGGTGCGAGCATGATCTGCCCCAGCAGGTCGTAGTTCTCCGGCAGCACGTTGGCGTCCTGCGTGGTGTTGAGCATGGCGATCTCAACGGGGCCGAATCCGATGACGTAGCCATCCGGATCCTGCTCGGCGACGTACTCCATCGCGAGGGCGCCGGCCGCGCCGGGCATGTTCTCTGGGATGACGCTGACGTCGAGGATTCCCTCGAGCTCTGTGGCGAGCGCGCGGGACGACAGGTCAGAGCCGCCCCCGGGATTGGCCTGGATGATCAGCCGGATGTCTTTCTCGGGGAAGCTCGATCCGGCGTCGCCGCCCTCTTCGACCTTCGTACATCCGGACATGACCAGCGCTGCGGCAGTGAACACCGCGGCTGTGGCCAGCACGCGGCTCGTGCGCTTATTCGACATCTTCGCTCCTCTTTGAGTGCAGGTTTGGTTTGAGTGCAGGTTCGGGACCTTGCCAACGGGGCGAGCGTAGCAGTGTTGACTGTTAACAGTCAACGTTCCGTCGCGGAGACTGCCGACTAACCCACAACGAAAGTCAGGATCGCCGCTGGGCGAGTTCGCTCAGCATGCGACCCCGTGCGCCGTCGAGGTGGGCGGCAAGTACGTCCGCGGCTTTCTCAGGCGTACCGCTACGCATAACGTCCATGAGCCGGACGTGGTCACCGGATGACTCGTGCAAGTCTTCGTCATGGTTGATTGTGACCTCGAGCAGCGCCGCGAACGTGGGCAGGTACTGACTCCATGCCCCTGCGAGTCGCGGATGGTCAGCTAGAGCGTAGATCTGCGAGTGAAACTCAAGGTCCGCTGCCACGAAAGCAGCGTGATCACCAGCATCTGCCGCTGTCCCCATCCGCCCAACGGCCGCAGCCATTGCCGTCCATCGCGACGGGTCATCCACCCGCATCGCGCGTGAGAGAGCCAACTGCTCTAGAGCGCCGCGCAGGCTGTATAGCTGATCGACGTCGTCCTGGGTGAGCCCGACAATGTAGACACCGCGCGGACGCTGTACCTCGACAAGCTTTTCAAAACTTAACTGCGTGAGCGCATCGCGAATCGGGCCGCGACTCACCGAGAACTCCTCGGCGAGCGCTTCCTCAGTAATGCGTTCGCCAGGGCTGAGCTCACCTCGAACGATGCGTTGCCGCAGCACACGGGCAACCTGGGCGCCGAGCGATTCACCGCGCTTCACTGTCTGCGTCACGCTGACCTCCTGTCAACAGTTGACAGAATACACACTGAACGCGCTACAGACGTGCGTCCCGGTTACTCCTCGTGACGCCCACCCGGCCGCCACAGCACGACATCAGTCGACCGGCGGATGCGACGCCCGCTCGGCACCGGAAATACTCCGCCTGCGCCGGCGGCGAAGACTCGCACTCCTGGACGGTTCTCGCGCTCGGAACGCAGCGCACCTTCAAGCTCAAGCACTCGGCGCCGCAGCATCCGCACTTCGTCTTCAAGGTCGAGGAGACGGGCGATCGCAGGAAGACTCATGCCATCGGCGGATAGTCGGGCGACCTCACGCAGCTGCTGAATAGTACGCACCGAGTAGCGGCGGGAGCCGCCGCGCGTGCGACCCGGCACGACGAGCCCGATGCGGTCATACTGACGCAGAGTCTGCGGGTGCATACCCGCGAGTTCGGCGGCAGCGGCAATCGCGAAGACTGGAGCATCTTCATCTTCAACCATCGCGATCACCTCCGCCGCTCAAACTTGCTTGCACTTGTTAGCCCCGCGCTTTCGCCATCATTTCGGCGCGCGGGTTCTCTTTCGGCTCTGCCGCTTGGAAGGCGAGTAGCGCTTCACGCGCTGCATCGTCCAGATGCGTCGGCACCGCGACCTGCAATTCGGCAAGCAGATCGCCCGTGCCCTTCGCCGTGGCAACACCGCGGCCTTTGACGCGCAACACACGCCCAGAAGGCGTTCCCGGTGCGACCCGGAGCTTGACCACGTCACCGGCGAGAGTCGGCACCTCGATCGTTGCTCCGAGCGTCGCCTCGGTGAATGTCACCGGCACCGTAATGCGCAGGTTCAGGCCATCGCGTGTGAAGACCGGGTGTGGACGCACCTTGATCTGTACGACGATGTCGCCTTTCTCCCCACCATCCGGTGACGGACGACCGCGGCCACGCAGACGGATCTTCTGTCCGTCAGCGACACCAGCTGGAATCTTCACCTTGAACGGCTTGCCGTCCTCTCCCTGCAACGTGATCGTCTCACCCTGCACAGCAGTCGAGAAGTCCAGCGTCGTGCGGGCCGTGACATCGGCGCCCTTCTGCGGGCCACCGAATCCACGGAAACCACCGCTCGTCTGGCCGAAGCGTCCGTTTCCGAAGCCGCCGCCCTGCCCCTGGTTGAACATCGCGAAGATGTCCTCGAAGTCGGGATTCTGGCTCTGAGCACGGCCGCCGCCTTGACCGAATCGACTGAACACGTCCTCGAAGCCACCCGCACCGGCGCCGCCGGCAGTAAAACGAGCCCCCGAGCCCATCGCCCGGATCTCGTCATACTCCTTGCGCTGCTCCGCATCGGAGAGCACCGAGTACGCCTCGCTGATCTCCTTGAACTTCGCCTCAGCCTTGGTATCACCCTGATTGGAGTCCGGGTGATACTTGCGCGCAAGCTTGCGATATGTCTTCTTCAGGTCCGCGGCAGTGACCTCCTTCGAGACGCCAAGCGTCTTGTAGAAGTCCTTGTCGAACCAATCTTGGCTAGCCATCGATCACCTGCCTACTCGGCCGGGACGGCGACGACGACCTTCGCAGGACGAAGCTCGACATCACCCAGGCGGTAGCCCACCTCGACGACCTCGAGGATCGTCGGTGCTTCGGCATCCGGACTCGGCTGCTGGAAGATCGCCTCGTGATGCTGCGGGTCAAAGGGCTCGCCCTTCTCGCCATAAGCGACGACACCGAGACGCTCGACGATCGCGCGCACCTTCTCGGCGATCACGAAGAACGGGGTTCCGTCTACGAGGTCGCCGTGCTGTGCCGCCCGATCGAGGTCATCGAGCACGGGGATGAGGCCCTTTGCGGCTTCACCCTTCGCACGCTCACTGTCTCGCTGACGATCAGCCTCGGTACGCCGACGGTAGTTGGCGTACTCTGCCTGCACTCGCTTGAGGTCGTGCAACAACGATGTCTCGTGATCAGAAAGCGTCGCATCTTCTGCGGCAGCCTCACCGGTCTGCTCAGCGCCGAGAATGTCGTCGACCGTGAGGTCGTCGTCAGAGCCCTCGGCAGCGGCAGCCTCAGCGGAATCAGGGTTCTCCTGCGACGCGGGGCCGGATGCCGTAGCATCCGACCCCTCGTCCTCAGGAACCTCGCCGTTTGCGTCGAAGTTCTTGTTTGCCATGATTACTTCGTCTCGTCCTCGTCCTCGACGACCTCGGCGTCAACGACGTCTTCCTCAGCGGAAGCGTCGTCACCCTCGGGCGCCTCGCCTTCGGCGGGGCCTGCCTGCGATGCGGCATCCGCCTGAGACTGCGCGTAGATTGCCTCGCCGAGCTTGCCCTGCGACTCGTTCAGCTTGTCGAACGCGGTCTTGACCGCGTCGTCGTCGTCGCCAGCAAGCGCCGTCTTCAGAGCATCGACGTCAGCCTGAACAGTGTCCTTGCGTCGGCGGGCAGCTTGTCCTCGTTCTCCTTGATGAGCTTGTCGATCGAGTACGAAAGCGTCTCGGCCTGGTTGCGCTGCTCGAGTGCGTCAGCGCGCTTCTTGTCGTCAGCGGCGTTCTCCTCCGCCTCGCGAACCATCCGCTCGATGTCATCCTTCGACAGCGACGAGCCGCCGGTGATGGTCATCGACTGCTCCTTGCCGGTGCCCTTGTCCTTGGCGGACACGTGCACGATGCCGTTCGCGTCGATGTCGAACGTGACCTCGACCTGCGGGATGCCACGGGGAGCCGGTGCGATTCCGGTGAGCTCGAACGTGCCGAGCGGCTTGTTGTCGCGGGTGAACTCACGCTCACCCTGGAAGACCTGGATCGCCACGGACGGCTGGTTGTCGTCTGCCGTGGTGAAGGTCTCGCTGCGCTTGGTCGGGATGGCAGTATTGCGCTCGATGAGCTTCGTCATCCGTCCGCCCTTGGTCTCGATACCGAGGCTCAGCGGGGTGACGTCGATGAGCAGAACGTCCTTGCGCTCGCCCTTGAGGACACCGGCCTGGAGGGCAGCGCCGACGGCGACGACCTCATCCGGGTTGACGCCCTTGTTGGCTTCCTTACCGGTCTCGCGCTTGACGAGCTCAGCAACAGCCGGCATACGAGTCGATCCACCGACGAGCACGATGTGGTCGATGTCGGCGACCTTGATGCCGGCTTCGCGGATGACGTCCTCGAAGGGCTTCTTGGTGCGGTCGAGCAGGTCCTTGGTGAGGTCCTCGAACTTCGCGCGGGTGATCGTCTCGGAAAGCGAGACGGGGCCCGAGTCGGTGAGCGAGAGGTACGGCAGGTTGATGGAGGTGCTCGTCGAGGACGAGAGCTCCTTCTTGGCCTGCTCGGCAGCTTCCTTCAGACGCTGGAGAGCGATCTTGTCGCCCGAGACGTCGACACCGCTGGTGTCCTTGAACTGCTTGATGAGGTGGTCGACGAGACGCTGGTCCCAGTCATCTCCACCGAGGCGGTTGTCACCGGAGGTGGAGCGCACCTGAATCGTGGAGAAGTCGTCGTCCTTGCCCACTTCGAGCAGCGAGACGTCGAACGTTCCGCCACCGAGGTCGAACACGAGGATCAGCTCGTCTTCCTTGCCGCGGTCGAGGCCGTAAGCCAGAGCTGCGGCGGTGGGCTCGTTGATGATGCGCAGGACGTTGAGGCCCGCGATCTCGCCGGCCTCCTTCGTGGCCTGACGCTCAGCGTCATTGAAGTATGCGGGGACGGTGATGACAGCATCCGTCACGGTGTCGCCGAGGTAGGACTCAGCGTCACGCTTCAGCTTCATGAGGATGCGCGCGGAAATCTCCTGCGGCGTCCACTTCTTGCCGTCGACGTCGAAGCCCCAGTCGGTGCCCATGTGGCGCTTGACGGACGCGACCGTGCGGTCAACGTTCGTGACGGCCTGGCGCTTTGCGGTTTCACCGACGAGCACCTCGCCATCCTTGGTGTACGCGACCACCGAAGGGGTGGTGCGGAAGCCCTCGGCATTGGCGATGACCTTCGGCTCGCCACCCTCGAGGACGCTGACGACAGAGTTCGTCGTACCGAGGTCGATTCCAACAGCACGTGCCATGTGATTCTCCTTCTGGTTGAAGTGTGTGAGTGAAGAGATGAGGGCGAATCAGTAAACCTGAGTCGCGATGGCTCAACTGTACTCCGACACAGTTCGGGCTGTCAAACCAAAGTTGATATGGCTTCGCTCAACTTTCAACAGCTCGAGTTCGGACGGTGACCGGTGTCGACCTCTGCCAACCACAGCATCAACTCGGGGATGGAGGCATCGGCCGCGAGCGCATGCGTGATTCCGGGGTACTTATGGAACACGACATCCGCGTCCTGCGAGCAGAGCAGTTTCACGTAGTCCTCGGTAGTAGTCGGCACCACGAGCTTGTCGGCAAGGCCCTGCCCCACGAAGATCGGCACGTCGATCTTCTGCCCGCCGGCACTGTTTTCTTTCAACAGCGTCTGCCACGGTTCGGTAGTCGCCGGGTCTGAACGGACGTAGCCACCCACCAGCGGGTCGGCGATGGCATGGATCTCTTTCGTCTGGGTCAGCAGGCACAACGCAGCCATCTTCGGCGTCGCCGCGAGGCCAGCGGAGTGAGGATGCCGTCGATCTCCGCCTTCGAATAGCGGCCGGAGTAAGCCGCCTCGTAGGCCGGGATCGCGAACGAGGCAATCGTGGTGCCGGAGAGGTTCACGATGTCGTCCGACATCAGCGCGCTGAGATTTGCTGCCGGTGCAGCTACGGCCACGCCCTCCAACGTCAATTCCGGTGCGTAGGCCGCCGCTCGCTCTGCGGCGAACAGAGCGGCTTGCCCGCCCTGCGAGTGACCCCAAAGCAGCAATCGATCACTCGCTCCGGTGTCGGTCAACGCTCTCGCCGCCCGCGCTGCGTCGAGCATGCTGTTCGACTCCGGGATGCCGAGCAGATAAGAGGATGCTCCGTCGACGCCGAGCCCCGGGTAGTCAGTAGCAGCAATCGCATAACCCGCAGCAAGCAGCTCGTGCAGCCCCTCGATCAGCTCGAACGGATCACGGGCGAGCGACGGTGCGCACTTCGCAGCGGCACCGGTGGTGGGGTGTGCCCAGGAGACGATCGTGCGGCCGCCGTCCGGGACAGGGCCGTCCGGCACGATGACCACACCAGACACCGCGATGTCATCGCCAGTCAAATCGCGGGAGTGATAGAGCACCCGCCACGCTTTCGACCCGGTGGGAACACTCGCGATCGGCTCGCTGCGGATGATCGTGCCAGGCGCCGCAGTCGGCAGCGGCGTCGGCAGCACATAGAACGGAGCATCCGTTCTCTGCTCGGCAGAGCCCTCGACGACGCGTCGAATCGCCTCGGCTGCGATCAATCCGATGACGATCAGGACGACGGCGACTGCAACAAGAACCCAACGTCGCGAGCGGGTGCGCATGACATATTTCTATCGCGTCAGCTGCGCCAGTGGAGTCGTGTGAGAGATTCCTCTTTTTCCTCGAACGCTAGGCTTGCCAGCATGAGCACGAATAATCTCTCGTTCCGTCTGGCCGCTATCGCCGTCGTCACGCTCGCGACTTTCCCGCTCAGCGGATGCTATCCGGGTCGATCCCTCCCTCCGCGCCCCGCTGCTGAAGAGTCGACCAGCAGCCCGGCGCCCACCGTCTCGGATGAGCCGACCGACGCCAGCAGTGACTTGCCTGCGACGCTGTCCTTCGACGACGGCGGCCTGCTGCCCTCTACCACTTACATCGAATGGGGCGACGGCCTCATGGCAGACGACGGCTGGGAGATCACGTCGCCCGACGATGGCAACGGCGGTTGGACGTACGGCACGATCGACGGCACATGCACCGCACAGTTCTGGCAGGGCCTTGCCTCGGACGTCGATTTCACGTCGGGTGACGACAAGGTCGCGTCGGATGCCATGCTCGGCGCACTCCTCCAGACGGATGCCGCGTCCATCTCACCGCACGCGGTTGACGGCGCGTTCGCCTACCAGATCGGCGGAAACGCTGATGTCGCGAATCGGCAGGTCACCGGTCAGGAAGACGGCCGCACCTGGATCATGGCCGCTCGCGCGTTCACCGCAACGGGTGCCGGGGTCTACGTGATAGTCGACTGCACCGGCGGCGACGTCAAGGCCGTGCTGGCAGACGTCATCGACAAGAACGCCATCGTCGTCTACTGAGTCACGCGCTCAGCGGGAGTTATCCACAGCCCCCACGGATCCTCAAGCGGGTGAATAAGCTCGCTGGGCATGAGACGCAGCATCCTTCGCATTGCCAGCATCGCGATAGTTACCGCAGTCGCGCTCGGAGCGAGCGCGTGCGCCCCGAGGTCAGATCTGGCGGACGCCTCCGGGCCGAGTCCAACACAGTCCACGAGTCCAAGACCCTCCGCAAGTCCAACGCCATTCGCGATCCCGTACTCACCCTCGGGCGCAGCATCCGTTCCGCCGCTGACATTCGCGGATGGCGCCACGCTGTCGCCAGACGTAGAGATCTTGTGGGCTGATGGCTTTGCCAACGACGACGAATGGCAGCACGTCGACGACGCTGCCGCACCGGGGCGATGGACATATGTGAACGTCGACCTGAACTGCACTGCAGCGTTCCGCAAGGGCCCGCTCGGCGATGCCGGCGACATGGACGATCGCGAAGCGACCGATGCGGTGATCGCTGCGCAGCTGGACGAAGACCCAAGCGAGCTCAGCCCATTACTGAGCGACGGGTACTTCTTGCTCGGAGAGCACCGCGATTCGGGCGTCGAGCATCGTCAGTTCTCTTACACAATCAACGACGTGGGGCACTTCATTGCGGCACGCGCATTCGTAGCGGTCGACTACTCGGTTCACGTATCCGTGAAGTGTGTCGGCACGGATGTCGACTCTCTCGCAGGCTACGTGATGTCGAAGAATTGGATCGTGATCGAACCCGAGTAGTGCGGGCAACACCGCCCAGCGCTTATTTGCCGCTGGGAGGCTCACTTGCCGCCGGGAGGACCAACCGTAAGCAGGATCACGTAGAGCGCCACGACGGCGACGGCGATGAGCGCCACCAGCACCCACGCACGACGCAGGAACCAGCGCATCGTCCGGTCGTACCAGGTGCGATCCTGCGGGTGGTCGCTCTCTTCGAGACGCCAGTTGCCCTTTAGCCGGCCAGTACGGTGCAACCAGATCTCCATCGGAATGGTCGCGTAGGGGACGATGGCGCTGACGACAGCAAGCACTCCGACCCCGATCGACCAGCGCTGGTTGAACGCCACGAGGATCGCCGTCGCCCCATAGGAGAGGAAGACGAACCCGTGGATGCCGCCGGCGATTGTGACCACGATGCCCGGAGCTCCGACGCGCGGGCGATCAGCGCCGAGATGAGAAGGGTCCAGGTGATCGCCTCGGCGATCGCGAGGACGCGGTACAGGCTGGCGGGCGTGCGGAACATCGCGCTCCTTGTTCGGGGTTAGTTCTTCCACCGTACGTCACCGCGGAATAGCCACCGACCCCGCACCGTTGCGCATAAGCATGACGACGATCGATGCGGACGCCCTGGAGAAGGTTCTCTCTTCCATCGATGTCCGCGTCGGCGATGCACGGCGGATCAACCTAGACGCCGGAGCTACCGCCCCTCTCGCGTCCGGAGCGGTGTGGCTGGTGTTCGTCGCCGAAGGCAGTCTGCACGGGCAACCACCGCTCGCCCCGGCCTGTGCTCTTGATGTTGACCGCACTTCGCCACTCGTCGCGTGCACGCCCGGCGTAGAGCGCGAAGTGCTCGTTGAAGGCGATGCCTTCCTCACGCTGGGTCGACGACCCGTCGCGCTGCAATCCGAGCACGGCGCATCGCTGATGATCGCAGAGCTGCAACTATCCGATACGGCGAGCTTGCTGCGTGACGTGATACCCGAGTTCGTCACAGTCACAGATTTCGCGGGTCTTGAGCCCGCCGCGGCGGCTCTTGCCCGTAACCTCGGGCCGTCGGAGGCGGGTGCGAGCGCGCTGCGTTCGGGTAACCCGATAATCTGCCGCATGATGGCCACCACCGTGCTGTTGTCGGTTATCCACGCCTGGGCCGAGAACGGCTGCGCACCCGCCGGGTGGCCGTCCCGCTCGAACGACCCGTTCCTTGAACGTGTGGTCGATGCCATCCATGAGCAGCCGGGCCGCGATTGGACAGTCGAGACACTCGCCGGAGTCGGCGCGATGTCGCGCTCAGTCTTCGCTTCGCGCTTCCACTCCGCGCTGGGCCGCTCCCCCGCCAGCTACGTCACCGAGGTGCGGATGGAGTCGGCGAAGGGGATGCTAGACGCCGGCCGCTCCGTGTCTGAGACGTCCCGCAGCCTCGGCTACGGCTCGGACGAAGGCTTCAGCCGTGCGTTCCGGCGGTCGACGGGAATTGCCCCGTCGCAGTGGCGGTCGAGTCGGCGCGCGCCGATTTCCGCGTAGTCACCGCGGTTCAGTTGCGCACTCGGTTTGAGGCCCCGAACAACACCGCGCCGACGACCAGCGCAGCCGCTCCGAGGCTGTACGAAGGCTCCACGCCGATGCTGTCGACGAGGATCCCGCCGAGCCCTGCGGCGAGCATGATCGCGAACTGGAATCCGACGACCACCAGGCTGCCGCCGGCCTCCAGTCGATCGGGCATCTGGTGTCCGACCCAGGTGTTGACGACGATCAGCCACGAGGCGAAGAAGAAGCCCCAGACGAATACCGCGACCCCGACGCCGAGCACCGAGCCCGACATCAGAATGGTCGCAGCCACCGCCACCGCGATCACGGCGGGCGCGAGAACCGCGAAGAACCTGAATGATCGGTCGATGATCAGGCCGATGCTGAGGTTTCCCACCAGTCCGCCGATTCCGAAGATCGCGAGCAGCATGACGATCGTGCCGGCGTCGATCTCCGGCATCCGCTCAAGGGCGAGACGAATATAGGTGTAGGCAAGGAAGTGTCCGAGCACGACGAAGACGTGTCCGATCAGCCCGAGCCCGACGCCGGGTCGGCGAATCGTGTCGAGGAGCAGTGTGAAACTCGAGACCTGTGCGGGCGGAACCGGCGGAAGCATGGTGCGCAGTGCGATCGCCAACAGCCCGGTCACGATGCCGGCAACCGCGAACACCGCACGCCAGTCCATGATCTCGCTGAGCATGACGCCGACGGGAACGCCAGCAACGGTGGCGAGCGACGTGCCCGCTGAGGTGAACATCACCGCGCGGCCGAGTCGCTCTGGTCCGGCGATCCGCACGGCCACAGTGATCGACATCGACCAGAACGTGGCCAGCGCCGCACCGAGCAGGGACCGCGCGAGCAGGATCAGGATCAGGCTCGGTGCGACCGCGACGATGAGGTTCGAGGCGGCGGCGGCGAGCGCCATCCAGACCAGCAGTGCCCGACGGTCGAGGCGAGGAAAGACCATCCCCACAGTCGGCGCGACGATCAGGCCGATGAGCGCAGTCACCGTGACGGTCTGCCCCGCCTGACCGGGCGTTACTCCCAGCTCGGCTGCCATCTCTGTGAGCATCCCGTTGGGCAGGAACTCCGCGGTGACGAGGACGAAGCTCAGCAGCATCACAACGATGAGGGCACCGTACTTGATACGCTCCGCGGGGTTCGGGGCGGCGACGGGGATGGACGCGGTCGTTGTCATTGTTCTACTTTCGCAGGAGCGTCGATGCTGCGCCCGACCACTCGTCCGCAGCATCCGACCGATCGTCCGCCGTCGTGTATCGTCAAAGGTCACCGGGATGTCCCGGGAAGAACCGAACGGAAGGAGCCGTGACATGAACACTGTCGTCGTCGCGCTTCTCGCCGACCATCTTCCCCTCGAGGCCACCCACTCCTGATCTGCGCGTGGCCTCCCTTTCGGAGCAACCACCTTGACTGATTCTTTCGCGTCCTTCGACGCATCCCTCTTTTTCGACGAGTCCCTTACTTTCGCCGACGTCGAACCCGGCGATGACCAGCGCTGGTCCACGTGGCCAGCCATCACGCCGTCCGAACGCGGGCCTGAGCCGTGGCCCGAGTGGGTCGTGACTTCTGCCGGCGCGATCGACACTGAACTCGGCATCCTCAAGACCGGCAAGGAGGCAGACGTCTTCCTCATCGAGCGAGCCGTGCCTGACGAGCCGACGCAGCGCACGCTGCTGGCGGCGAAGCGGTATCGCAGTACCGAACACCGCAGCTTCCACCGCTCGGGCATCTATACCGAAGGCCGAGAGGTCCGCGACTCACGCGCAGGTCGTGCCATCTCGAAGAAGACCGCGTTCGGCCGCGAGGTAGCCGCGGCCGAGTGGTCATTTGCCGAGTTCCAAGCACTGAGCCGCATGTGGGAGCTCGGCGCCCCAGTCCCCTATCCGGTGCAGGTGAACGGATCGGAGGTGCTGATGGAGTTCCTCGGCACGGATGCCACGGCTGCACCACGACTGGCACAGGTGCGCAGCGACCGGGCGATGCTGGCCGACTACTACGCGCAGATCGTCGAGATCATGCGCGTCTTCGCCGCGGCAGGCTTCGCCCACGGTGACCTGTCTCCGTACAACCTGCTGGTGCACGAGGGCCGAGTACGCGTGATCGACCTGCCGCAGATCGTCGACATCATCGCGAACCCGCAGGGGCTCGACCTACTGCACCGTGACTGCGTGAACGTCTGCGACTGGTTCGCCCGACACCGGGTGGAGTGCGATGCCGAAGAGCTCTTCGCAGAGCTGCTCGCGTCGTCCTATGCGTGAGGAGCGGTGTTGTCGGCCAACGCACCGGCGCGCCGTCACCGCCCGTCCACCGGACCCGGCCAGACTTCGAGCATGAGCGCTCCTGAGCAGCCGGTGCCGGATTCCCGGGGCAGGTCGACCACGCCCAAAACGATCGATCCCGTAGAGGCCGTCCGCAAGCGCGGTGTGCTCGCCTGGGCTCTGTGGGATTGGGGATCAGCCGCCTTCAACGCTGTGGTCACGACCTTCGTTTTCAGCACGTTCTTGGCCAGCCAGATGTTCGTGGATCCCGCAATCGTCGCGGCAGCCAATGGCGACGCCAAGGACCCGGCGCTCGTTGCGGCACTTGCCGGCAACGCCAGCCTGATCGGGTGGGCACTCACCATTGCGGGAGTGCTCATTGCCCTGCTCGCCCCCGTACTCGGCCAGCGCTCTGACGGTTCAGGCCGTCGGAAGCTCTGGCTCGGCATCAACACTGGCGTCGTCGTACTCGCCATGGCTGCGATGGTCTTCGTCGTCGGCGCCCCCGAATATCTCATCCTCGGCGCCACGCTATTGGCAGTCGGCAACATCTTCTTCGAGTTCGCCGGCGTGAACTACAACGCCATGCTCGTGCAGGTCTCCACGAAGGAGAACATGGGCCGAGTCTCCGGCTTCGGCTGGGGCATGGGCTACGTCGGTGGCATCGTGCTGCTGGTCATCCTGCTGGTCGGGTTCATCGGACTCATCTCGAGCCCCGGCCCGCTCGGCGTCACGACGGAGGGTGGCCTGCACATCCGCCTTGCTGTGCTGGCATCCGCCGCATGGTTCGCCATATTCGCCATCCCCGTGCTGCTCCGCGTCCCGGAGATCCCCGCACGTGCGAGGCAGAACAAGGTCGGGTTCTTCCGCTCTTATGCCATCCTCGGTGGCACGATCGCGAAACTCTGGCAAGGCAATCGTCAGGTGCTGATGTTCCTCGTGGCGAGCGCCGTGTTCCGCGACGGTCTCGCCGGAGTCTTCACATTCGGGGCGATCATCGCCGCGCAGGTGTTCGGGTTCTCCAGCTCTCAGGTGCTCTACTTCGCCGTGGCCGCCAACGTCGTCGCCGGCATCAGCACCATGCTCGCCGGGCGCCTCGACGACGCATTCGGGCCGAAGCGCGTGATCATGGTCTCTCTCATCGGGCTCGTGCTCGCGGGCACCGCCGTGCTGTTCATCGGCGACGGGCAAATGGGATTCTGGATCGCAGGACTTCTGCTTTGCATGTTCGTTGGCCCTGTTCAGTCGGCGAGCCGGTCGATGCTCGCGAGAATCACTCCGGTGGGTCGCGAGGGCGAAATCTTCGGCCTCTATGCCACAACCGGCCGCGCGGTGTCGTTCCTTGCTCCTGGACTGTTCGCCCTGTTCGTCGGCCTCACCGGCGACACGCGTCTGGGCATCCTCGGAATCGTGCTCGTCCTGCTCGCCGGATTGCTGCTGATGCTCCCCGTCAAGGCAAAGCAGGCCGTCATCGAGTAGAACTCAAGGCCGCCAGTTGTCGGCGAGCTTGCTGAGCAGTCGGGCAAGCTCCTGGCTCTCGTCTTCGGTGAATGACTCGAGCGCGTGGGTGAGCATTTCGCGCCGTTCCCCGCGCATGCCGCGAGCTATCTTCCGCCCCTCATCGGTGAGCGCGATGCGGGTGCGCCGGGCGTCGTCGGGGTCGGCTTCACGCTGCACGAACCCGCGCTGAACGCCCTGCTGCACGAGCCGTGATGCGCGGGGCTGGTCGACGCCGATCGCTTCGCCGAGCGCGCTGACGCTGAGCGGTTCGGATGCTGCGGCTAGAGCCTCCAGCATCCTCATCCATGCCGGGCCTCCGAGCCGGCCACCCGGGCCGCCCGCCCACGGCGGCGCGCCGAATCCGGGTGCACCACGATGTCCGCGCCCGCGTTCGTGTGAACCGTGCTCGTGTGGGCCGTGCTCGTGTGGGCCGTGCTCTCCATGCGGTCCGCCGTGTCCGTGTCCGTGCAGCCCCATGCCCAGCGGACGCCGCCCGCGCAGGCGCGACAGGGCATTCGCGATCATCTCGGCGGGGTCAGGAATGTCTGTGCTCACGCCCCAACTTTACATGCGACTTGACATGTATCGTCATTGCATGTCACACTACATATACATGCACAGTTACAAGCATAGTTACAAACAAAGGACTTACCCCATGAACTCCATCAACACTGATGAAAACACCCGCCCCTTCGGATTCTGGCTCAAGGCCGTCGATCGCCTCATGGCCATCGAATTCGCCGCCGCCTTCGAATCCGAGGGCATCACGCGTCGCGAATGGCGACTGCTGAACATCGTCGACGGCACCGTCCCTGCACACCGCCGCCAGAGCGATCGCCCCCTTCCCGCACACAAGCTCGGCCGGCTCATCGAGCTCGGTTGGGTGACGGATGCCGAAGGCACCTGGACCCTGACCGACGACGGCCGCGCTGCCAAAGAGCGCCTCGGCGGCGTCGTCGAAGGCATCCGTGCGAAGGTCACCGACGCGGTTCCCGCTGAGGACCTCGCCACCACCATGGCCACACTCGAGCAGCTTGCTCGTGCGTTCGGCTGGGATGAGGAGACGCCTCTCCCCCGCGGACCGCGCGGCGGCTTCGCCGGACGCGGCTTCGGCCCGGGCGGCTTCGGTCGCCGTGGGCACGGCTTCGGTCGTGGACACGGCTTCGGTCGCCCCGGACGCGGCTTCGGCCACGAGGAACACGAACCGCACTCCGGCCACGAAGGACACGGCTCACCTGAGATGAGCGAGCGCGAAGGCTGCCGCCACGGCGAGCACCACCTCAATCACGAGGGTCGCGATCACATGGGTCGCGATCACGAGGGGCACGGCCACGAGGGGCACAGCCATCGTGGCGGACCGCGTGGCCACCGCGGCCACGGCGGCGGACGCATCGCGCACTTCGCGCAGGGTGCCTACGAGCGCGGCTTCGACGCCGGCTTCACCCGCGGGCGCGACGCACAGTAACGCCCACCAAGAGGGGCACGGATGCTTGGGCACCCGTGCCCCTCTTGTCATACCGCGTTGCGCTCAGGACACTGAAGATTCAGTTGTCACGGCCATGGGATCGGTAATCCCCGCGAGCTCATGCTCACTGCCAGGGGCTCCGATAAAGGCCAGCAGTACGGGTGTCCCGGAGCGATCATGCACGATGCGACCGGCATAAAGTGGCGTGCCGGCGATCAACTGTGCGTCATCGACTCTGACATCTCCGAGTTCGCCGCGGACAGACACCATCCACACGCCGGATGCGTCAGCTGCACCCTGCCGTTTGTCGGTGCGCCGTGGCCCGCAGAAGAGCAGTACCTTCTCACCACCCACCTCTGCAGTCTGAAGAACCTCCAGATGCGGAAATTCCGCTGACGGTATACCCATCGGAGGCTCGACGGTCCACGTCTCAAGATCCGGCGAACGGCTCGTTCTGCATGGAGTGAGCGCCGGGGGCGGACTTGCCGCCGGCGTTGCTGTGCTCGCGCGTGACCGCCAGGGGCCTCGCATGCTTGGCCAGATGCTCATCTGCCCGATGCTCGACGATCGCAACGACTCCGACTCCGGCCACCAGATGACCGGTCAAGGCGCATGGGACCGTACTGCGAATGAGACTGGCTGGAATCTGTACCTGGGCGATATCCAACGCGACGAGGTGCCGATTTATGCTTCCCCTGCGCGCGCCGACGACCTATCCGGGCTACCGCCCACGTTTATAGACGTCGGGTCAGCGGAGACCTTCCGCGATGAGAACATCGCTTACGCATCGAGAATCTGGGCGTGCGGCGGAGATGCCGAACTCCACTTGTGGCCGGGTGGCGTGCACGGCTTCGATGCACTCGCTCCCGACGCAGCGTTGTCACACGACGCACGCCAAGCCCGGGTCCGCTGGCTCACGCGGCTGCTCGGAACCCCGATCGACTGATCGGTTTCCCGAACCAACCAATCAAATCGGCAGCACGTGGCCACTCGGCGCGAGCATCACCTGGCCGGCGGCCCCGCCGGATAGGCCCAGCGGCAAGTTATTGAAGAGGTACCCCAGTAGGACGATCGCGCCGATGAGCAACACCGCGAGGCCGATGAAGATCGTGATGGTCCAGCCACGGTAGCTGCCCTCGGGCGTGCCGCCAGCGGCGGGACTCACGAAGTCGCGGTTCGCCGCTTCGCGAGCCGTCGCAGCGCGTGATGCGGCGGCGCGTGATGCGGCTTTCTCTGCAGCGGTGGGCGGCACGATCTCCTGCTTGTGGGCGGATGCCGAGGTCCACGTGTCGTCGGGTGCCCAGGTGCTGCGCTTTCGAAGCGCGGGGGCGGCCGGTGCATCAGCATTGTCTGATGGTGCCGGTGGAATGACGGGCGCGGGGCTCGGCGACGGCGGCACCGCCCCGAATGTGGGGGGCGGTGGCACTTCGAAGTTTTCGATGGCCGCTTCGGCATCGGGAATCTCGACCGTCTCCGGTGTTGGCACGGCGAATGGCTCGACGCCCGAAACGGCAGGCGGCGCGGCTGCGGCAGGTGGAGCGGCGGCCGCGGGCGGCGCGACCGGTTCACCGCTAGACACGGGCGCGTCGGTGGGGGCATCCTCGCCGGGTTCTTGCAGATTCTCCGTATTGTTGCCGCTCACGTTCCTGATCATACGTGTGCGGGCGCAAACGGCATCCGGTTGGCGGGTATCGTCAGCCGCCGAGCGAGCCGATATCGGTATAGCCGACGTCGGTGCGGTGGAAGTTCTGGAACGAACGGGATGCCGTCGGCCCGCGCTGCCCCTGATAGCGATTGCCGTACGGGCCAGAGCCGTAAGGGTTCTCCGCGGGCGAAGACAAGCGGAAGAAGCAGAGCTGACCGATCTTCATCCCTGGCCACAGCTTGATCGGGAGCGTGGCGACGTTCGCGAGCTCGAGGGTGACGTGGCCGGTGAAGCCGGGGTCGATGAAACCGGCGGTGGAGTGCGTGATGAGGCCGAGGCGCCCCAGCGAGCTCTTGCCTTCGAGGCGAGCAGCGATGTCATCCGAGAGTGAAACCTGTTCGAAAGTCGCACCGAGCGCGAACTCACCGGGGTGCAGAATGAACGGCTCGTCCGGCGCGACCTCAATGAGGTGCGTGAGGTCGGGCTGATCCACCGAAGGGTCGATGAACGGGTACTTGTGGTTGTCGAACAGCCGGAAGTAGCGGTCGAGGCGCACGTCGATGCTGGAGGGCTGGATCATCTCCGGTTCGTGGGGATCCAGACCAATCCGGCCGGCTGCGAGTTCTGCCCTGATGTCACGGTCACTGAGAAGCACGTGTTCAGCGTATGGCATCGTCCGAAGAGCAGATGCTTCTGGCATCCTGAGGTCATCGGTCTCATACGGAGGTTGCAATGGTGCACTCGATCGTCGTCGGTGCAGGAATGGTCGGACTCGCCACGGCCTGGCATCTGCAGGAGCGCGGCGTCGAAGTCACTGTTCTCGATCGCTCCGGTGTCGCTGCTGGGTCTTCGTGGGGAAACGCCGGCTGGCTCACGCCGAGCAAGACGATTCCCCTCGCCGACCCGAGCCTGTGGACGTATGGCCCGAAAGCGCTGATCGATCCGGATGCTGCGCTGCACGTGCCGTTCCGGGTGGATGCTCGGCTCTGGAGCTTCTTGGCACGGTTCGCCGCGCACGGCACCAATCGCGCGTGGGATCGCACCATGGCCGCACTCACGCCGATCGACAAAATCGCCCTGGAGTGCTTCGACGAGCTCACCGACGGTGATGTCGATTCGTGGACGAGGGAGGGTCCGTTCGTCATCGGCTTCACAGAGCAGGCACATGCCAAGGGGTTTCTGCGCGAGATCGCAGGGGTGATTCGGCACGGACAAGACGCACCGCTGGAGCGCCTGCAGAACCCGCAAGAGCTCGCGCCGATGCTGTCGGATGCTGTGACCGTCGCCTACCGGCTGGACGGGCAGCGGTTCATCGAACCCGCACCGTTCGTGCAGGCCCTGGCCGATGCGGTCGTCGCTCGCGGAGCGACTCTTCGCTCGGATGCGGAGGTCGTGGATGTTCACGGTGCCGGCTCGCCGAGCGTGACACTTGCTGACGGCGAGCGCCTGACTGCGGAATCGGTCGTCATCGCGACGGGCGCCTGGATGCCGGCACTCACGCGCAAACTCGGAGTGAAGGTGCCGGTGCAGGCCGGTCGCGGATACTCTTTCACCGTCGACACCGATGAGCCGGCAACGCATCCGGTGTACCTGCCATTGCAGCGCATCGCCTGCACACCATATGAGGGGCGCTTCCGCATCGCGGGGACGATGGAGTTCCGTGGACCGGACGAACCATTTCAGGCTCGACGTATTCAGGCGATCGTCAACCAAGCACGGACGATGCTGCGCGGAGTCAACCTCGATGAGCGGCACGATGAATGGGTCGGATCGCGGCCGGTAACACCCGACGGGCTGCCATTGGTGGGAGCGACCCGCGCGCAGGGCGTCTACGTCGCCGGCGGTCACGGAATGTGGGGAATCGTGCTCGGCCCCGCGACGGGCAAACTGCTCGCCGCGCAGATTATCACCGGCAAGACGCCCACCGCGATTGCACCATTCGACCCACTGCGGTGACGGTCGTTCACCTGTCGAGCTACCCAGGTCGCTGAGCCTGCACGCCCCGGTTGCTGAGCCTGTCGAAGCGTCCGCAGCGACGAAACTGCATGCGCAAGTTTGTTATGCTGGCCGAACGCCGCAAGGCCTCGGGACTGTAGTTCAATGGTAGAACTTCTGCTTCCCAAGCAGATAGCGCGGGTTCGATTCCCGTCAGTCCCTCCGACTTTTTCGCAGCGCGATAGCGTCCTTAAGACAGGGCACACGTGTCGCGGTCACCGGATCGATCCGCGAAATACGGGTTGCTTGCCGCGCGCGACGCGCCCATTGCCCAACTCGGCGTCGATCTCGCGATCCTAGATATCTAACTAGTTATTAAGAGCTAATTTGACTACTGAGAATCCTTTCTTTTATCGTCATTTTGTTCTAGTATAGGTCTATGGCACCGATCAGTCCGACGCTCCAGGCACTCGAGGAATCCCTCGTGGTACGCGGCGAGCTCCTCGACGATTGGGTCGGGTTGGGAAGGCAGATTGCCGCGCTCGAAGCACGGCGTGCCGAGAAACTGGCTGCGCGGCTCGACCTACTCGCGCAGGAGCGATCGTTGGATCCGAGATCGGATGAATTCGCATTCCGATCGATGTGCGCCGAGTACGCGGCGGCCGCACATATTCCGCCAAGCACGGCCGGTATCCACATCACCAATGCGTGGTCCCTGGTGCGGCAGTTCCCCGCAACTCACGCTGCGCTGACGGCGGGAACGATCAGCAAGCGTCACGCCGACGTCATCGTGGCTGAAGTACCGAACGTGAGCGGTCACCCCGACGCTAATGAGCTGCGCGAAGAGTACGAACGCCAGGTGGTGCCGTTTGCAGAGAAAGACACTGCTGCTCGCACACGCACGCACGCACGCGGCGTCGCCGCGACGGTGTTCCCCGAGGGGATGGCTGAGCAGCATCGCCGGGCCCGCACCGAACGCAGCGTCACGGTCAAACCTGATGGCGACGGCATGGCGGTGCTGACTGCGATCCTGCCCGAGCTTCTCGCCTACGCCATCCATGATCGCTTGACAGCGATGGCTGGCGACGTCGTCAAGGCTCGCCCAAAGGGACAGCGCCGACCGCGCCAATCCACACTGGCGAAGATCAGAGCCGAGCGAGATGCCGCGCGTGCCGAACAGGCCCCGTCCGATCCCGAACCGTCAAATGATCTTGACGATGCATTCCAGTACACGATGAATGAGCGTCCACCGTGGGAGAGCGGTACACCAGAAGATTCGGCAGAAAGTCCGGCACAAGATTCGGCCGAAGACGTCGGTGCTATGGCTTCCGATCCTGAGGGCGATGAGTTCATCGATGACTCCGATCTCATCGAAGACACCACCGACGGACTCTTCCACGAATCCACACCGATGCACGACGGGTACGGACCGCTCACGCACGACACCCGCACGACGGACCAATTGCGGGCCGACCTACTCGCCGACCTCCTCCTGACGACCACACCGACCAGCGTCACGACGACAGCGCTTGAGTCCGTGAAAGCAACTGTCCAGATCACCATCAGCGCCTCCACCCTCGCCGGGGACAACAACGCGATGGCTGAACTCAACGGGCAAGGACCGATGACGCCAGATGCGGCCCGTATTCTTGCCGGCCACGCCTCCAGCTGGGACAGAGCGTTCCTCGATCCGCGAGGCATGGTCACCGAGACAGACAATTACGTCCCCACCTCAGGGATGAAACGCTTCTTGCGAACCCGTGACCAGCATTGTCGATTCCCCGGCTGCCGCACGCCCGCACATCGCTGCCAGATCGATCACAATCACGACCATGCCAAGGGCGGACCCACCTCCCTCTGCAACCTGTGCTTGTTTTGCACCAGCCATCATCCGCTCAAGCATCCAGACGTCGACAGCCGAGACCGCTGGACGGCCACACAACTCGACGACGGAGTCGTCCTATGGACCAGTCCGCTCGGTCGAACCTACGCTGATCAACCAACACTGCGCGTCATGTTCGCCTGATCAGTAAACGCGGCGCGCGACTCTGAAGCCCCGGTGAGTCTGAATTCCTCTCCGCATCTTTGCCCCAGCCCGACGCATGGGCGAGACTGAGCGGGGCCGCTATGCGGCAGCGAGCGCCGAAGGAGCACGACCGATGACTCAGCAACCCGGTGAGGGATCCGCACCACGTCGACCCGGCGTCTTTCGTCGACGCCCCGCCGCCGACCCGCTAGAAGACACCAACGCGACACGTCGCACGCGGTATGTCGAGGACGGCCACCTCACCCGCGCTCCGCTCGACACGTCGGTAACCGACGCAATGGCCTTCGCCGATGGCAACGATTCCCGCACAGCGCTCCTGCTCTACCCGGCACCGACGAGACTCGAGATCGAAGAGCTCGCTGGTGCGTGGAAGCTGCATCCGCTGCTCATCGAAGACCTTCTGCATGCCGGGCAGCGTCCGAAGCTGGAGCGCTACGGAGATGTCCTCTTCATGGTCGTGCGGTCGGCACGGTATCTGGATGACGCCGAAGAAGTGGACTTCTCGGAGTTCCACGTGCTGGTCAGGCCGCATGCGATCGCGGTGCTCTGCCAGGACGGCAGGTGGATAGACGGCGTCGACGCCGGCGATGCATCGGCTGCCACAGATGGCGGCGAGCACACGCTACTTGACGACGAGCACCTCTTACACCTCGGACCCGAAGCGGTCGCGTACCGTCTGCTTGATGCGATCGTCGATGGATACGCACCGGTCGTCCGCGGCTTGGAGATTGACGGGGAACAGATTGAACGCCAGGTTTTCAGTGGTGACACCACCGTCACCGAGCGCATCTATCGCCTGAGCCGGGAAATCATCGACCTTCGGCAGGCAACCTACGGTCTCACCGAAGTGTTGGAAGGTTTAAGAAAGGGCTTCGACCGCTACGAAATCCCCGATCCCTTGCAGGCCTATCTCCAAGACGTGGCCGACCATCTCCACCGCGTCGACTTGCAGGTTGTTGAGTTACGCGACTCGCTCTCACAGATTCTGACCGTCAACGGGACGCTGGTCGCCCAGCGGCAGAACGAAGATATGAAGAAGATCTCAGGGTGGGCCGCAATCCTCTTCGCCCCCACGCTGATCGGCGCGATCTACGGCATGAACTTCGACAACATGCCCGAGCTGCACTGGGCCTTCGGGTATCCGCTCGCGGTAGGAGCAATGGTCGCGTTTGCCCTCGTGCTGTACGTGCTCTTCAAACGCCAGAAATGGATGTGAAAGTCATGACATCCCGAGCGTCAACCTGAGCGCGCCACGCGAACATGAATGCTTTTCATCAGCGGCTGGTCGCTCTGCGCGCTGTAGTCGGCCTGGCCAATGAGCACGTTCATCTCTGGCATATAGCCCGCCGCGCTTCCTCGCGGGGTGTCGTACGCGACCGCACGGTACTTCCGCAGCTCGCGCTGCGAGCCGTCCTTTGATGTCGAGACGATGTCGACAAAGTCGCCCTGCTCGATTCTGCGCTCGCGCATGTCGGCCTCGTGCATGAAAATCAGCTCACGCAGATTCTTCACGCCGCGATAACGATCGTTGTTGCTGTAGATCGTGGTGTTCCACTGATCATGCGAACGCATGGTCTGCAACACCAGCATGTCGTCCGCGGCAGGCAGCACGTCGTAGAGCGCCGGCGCAGAGAATTCTGCCTTGCCCGAGAGCGTGCGGAAGTCGAGCTCTCGCGCCGGTTGCGGAATGCGGAAACCGTTCGGCTGTCGCACGAGCTCATTGAACCCCTCGAAGCCCGGCAGCACCTTCGCCATCACGTCACGGATGCGGTCGTAGTCAGCCGCGTACGCCTCCCACGACGTCGCACTGTCTGGCATGGTGGCGCGCGCCATCCGGGCGATGATGTCCGGTTCAGAGAGCAGATGCTCAGAGGCCGGCTTCTTCTTGCCGACGGAGAGGTGCACCATGCTCATGGCATCCTCAACAGACTGCCCCTGCAGTCCACCAGCCTGTTCGTCTCGCTCGGTGCGCCCGAGGCACGGAAGGATGAGCGCCTTCTTCCCGTGCACAAGATGGCTGCGGTTGAGTTTCGTGCTCACCTGCACCGTCAACCTGCATCCGCTGAGCGCCTCTGCCGTGTAATGAGTATCGGGAGCCGCGAGCACGAAGTTGCCGCCCAGGCTCACGAAGACTTTGACCGCACCTTCGTGCATTTTGTGGATGCTGGCGACGGTATCCAGTCCGGGCTTACGAGGCGAAGTGATGCCGCAGACCTCGTCGAGGGCGTCCAGCAACCAGGCGGGTGAGTGGTGGTTGATGCCGCAGGTGCGGTTGCCCTGCACGTTGCTGTGACCGCGCACGGGCGCCGGACCCGCACCGACACGACCGATGTTGCCCCGCAGCAGCAGCACGTTCATGAATTCGCGCACCATGTCGACGGCGTGCTCCTGCTGGCTGATGCCCAGGCACCAGCTGATGATCGTCTTGCCTGCGTTGAGATAGAGCTGGCCGGCGGCGCGCAGCTGCGTCTCAGTCAGGCCCGCCTGTTCCACCAGCTCGGCCCAGGGCGTCGCCTCAACGATCGCGCGATAGCGTCGAGGCCGGTGGTGTGCTCGGCGATGAAATCAGCATCCAGTGCACTCGGGTCGGTCTCGGCCGCCTCGAACACCACTTTCGCGATGGCGCGCATCAGCGCCATGTCACCGCCGGGGCGCACCTGGAGGTCAAGCGTCCCGGTCTCATGCGTCTTGAACAGCGCCATATCGACGAAGTCGTGCGGCACAGTGGTGCGCCTAGACGCGGCCTCGATCAGAGGGTTGACGTGCACAACCTGCGCGCCGTTCTTCACCGCATCCGACAGCGCGGTGAGCATACGCGGAGCGTTCGAGGCGGCGTTCACCCCGAGGAGGAACAGCAGATCGGTCTGCTCCCAGTCGTCGACCATGGTGGTGCCTTTGCCACTGCCGATCGATGCCGTCAACGCCCGACCAGACGCCTCGTGGCACATGTTCGAGCAGTCCGGCATGTTGTTCGTGCCGTACTCACGAATCATGAGTTGGTACAGAAAGGATGACTCGTTGCTCAGCCGACCCGAGGTATAGAACGTGGCCTCATCGGGGCTCTCGAGCGCGCGTAACTCTTCGCCGATCAGCGCGAAGGCATCGTCCCAGCTGATCGGTGCGTACCGATCAGTCTCGGGGTCGTAGACCATCGGCTCGGTGAGACGCCCGGCGTTCTCGAGATCGAAGTCCGTCCAGGTCGAGAGCTCGCTGACGGTGTGCTTCGAGAAGAACCCGCTGCCGACACGTTTGTGGGTCATCTCCCACGTGACGTGCTTCATGCCGTTCTCGCAGATGTCGAGCTTGAGGCCCTTCTGATCGTCAGGCCACGCGCATCCGGGGCAATCGAAGCCCTTGATGGGATGGTTCATCGTGAACATCGCCAGCGCGCCACTCACCGGACGTTGCGATTTTACGAGCACTTCGCCGACCGAGAGCGCCGCTCCCCACGCCGCTGCGGGGTGCAGATAGTCGCCCTGCGACCACGCTTTGCTCGTCACCGGGCCGTAGCCACCCTGCCGAGGAGTCTCTGGCATTAGGCCGAAAGCGACCCCACTATTGAGACTGGTCATCGCCTGCTCCTTCCGACACGAGCGCCGCTGTCGGCGCCGTCGATTCCACCCGCACCCGATGTGGATGGGAATACACGTTCATCGTCTGCCCACGCACGAAGCCGATAAGGGTCAGCCCCGACTTCTCAGCGAGCTCTGCAGCCAGAGACGACGGAGCTGACACCGCGGACAGTACCGGGATGCCGGCCATCACCGCCTTCTGCACAAGCTCGAAGCTCGCCCGACCCGACACCTGAAGCACTGTGCCGCGCAGCGGAAGGCGATCATTCAGCAGTGCCCACCCAACGACTTTGTCGACTGCGTTATGGCGGCCGACGTCTTCGCGCAGTACGAGCAGTTCGCCGGTCGCGATGTCAAAGAGCGCGGCCGCGTGCAGCCCGCCGGTCTTGTCAAACACATCCTGCTGTTCACGCAGTCGGTCCGGGTACTGGGCGATGTCCGCAGCATCTACGACGATGGCGTCCGCGCTGACGTCGTAGCGTGAGACCGTCTCGACGGCGTCGATGCTAGCTTTGCCGCAGACTCCGCACGAACTGGTCGTATAGAAGGAACGCGCCAGCTCCGGCGCGGGCAAAGCCACTCCGGGCGCCAACGAGACGTCAAGAACGTTGTACGTGTTCTCAACCCCGCCTGTGCCCGGCCCACCGCAGTGGATCGCAGACTGAAACTCGCCACCCACGCCGATCACAGCCTCGGAGACGAGAAACCCGGCAGCGAGTTCGACGTCGTGGCCAGGCGTGCGCATCGTGACTGCCAGTGGCGTACCAGCGACCCGGATCTCCAGCGGTTCCTCGACGGCGAGAGTATCCGGCCGACGGTGGGTGCTGCCGCCCACCGTCACCTTCAACACCGACCGCTTCGTCGTGATTCGACCCATACCTCGAGCGTAGCCCCCGACGACCGGCCCTCAGCCTGTGCGAGCACAGGCTCGCCAGTCGCGCTAGCGTAACGACATGGGACCTTCTCGATGATCACCGTTGATGAGCATCGCGCGCGCATCCTGGATGCCGCTCGCCCCACGCCCACGGCCATGAGCGAGCTCGCCGATGCCCTCGGATGCATCCTGGCTGCGGACGTCTTTAGCCGCTGGCCGATCCCGCTCTTTGACAACTCGGGAATGGACGGTTACGCCGTGCGTCGCTCAGACGCCACCGCCGGCACATCTCTGCGAGTCGTCGCCGACGTCGCTGCAGGATCAGCGGACGATCCTGCGATCGGACCCGGAGAGGCCGTGCGCATCATGACGGGGGCGCCAGTACCTGCCGACGCGGATGCGATCGTTCCGCTGGAGCTGACCGATCTCGGAACGGTCGTCCGCGAGAGCGCACCAGAGAAGGTCACCATCATCCGTCAGCCCGCGCCCGGTGCGCACATCCGTCGGCGTGGAGAGGATGCTCCGGCCGGAGCGCTCGCAGTCGGCAAGGGAACCCCCCTCGGGCCGTGGCAGCTGTCGAGCATCGCGTCGGCAGGCTACGGGCGGGCGCTGGTGCACCGCGCTCCGCGGGTGGCGATCATATCGACGGGGAGCGAACTCATCGCCCCCTCGGACACTCCGCAACGCGGCCAGATTCCCGAATCGAACTCGGTGCTGCTGGCTGCAGCAGTCCGCGCGAGCGGCGCGACCATCATCTCGGTGCGCACGATCGCGGACGACCCCGCAACACTGCGGCGAGCGCTGAGTGAGGTCGACGCTGACGCCGTGATCTTCTCCGGCGGAGCGAGTGTTGGCGCGTTCGACGTGGTCAGGACTGTGCTCGGCGGAGAGCTCGGAGTACGGTTCGACAGCGTGGCGATGCAACCGGGCCGCCCGCAGGGCTTCGGTGTGCTGGAATCGGGAATGCTCGCATTCTGTCTTCCGGGTAATCCCGTCAGCGTTGCAGCTTCGTTCGAGATGTTCGTGCGCCCCACGTTGCGAAGAATGGCTGGTGCCGTAGTGCTTGATCGACCCCGGGTCACCCGAATGGCCGCCACCGGATGGAACTCTCCATCGGGGCGCGTGCAGATCCTGCCCGCGATCTTCGACGAGAAGACGGTGCAGCCTGCCTCCCGCGGCGGCAGCGGTTCTCACCTGGTGACTTCACTCGCTGCAGCGATGGCGTTCGCCGTTGTTCCGGAAGATGTCGAACGGGTAAGCATCGGTGATCCAGTCTCTGTGATGGTCCTGTCATGACGCCGCTGGTTCCTGTCGCGGCGATCGTGCTGACCGGCGGGCGCGCGTCACGGCTCGGCGGCATCGACAAAGCGTCCATGGAGATTGACGGCATCCCCCTCGTCAACCACGTCTATGCGGCTGTGCATGACTGCGCGCCGATCATCGCGGTCGGGCCGGATGAGACGGGCCGCCCAGGCGTGCGCGTCGTCCGCGAGGAGCCGCGCTTCGGCGGGCCCGTGGCGGCGATCGCGGCCGGGCTCGCCGCGCTTGACGATTCGGAAGCTCTTGAGACGTGGATCCTCGCCTGTGACCTGCCACTCGCACCGACGCTCGTTGAGCGGCTCAGCCAGGTGCCGCTCTCATCGAATGCGGATGCCGTGATCGCTGTGGATGTTGACGGACGTGAACAGTGGCTCGCCGGGCGCTACCGCATCTCTTCGCTGCGCAAGGCGCTCGCGCAGTTCTCGGACCCGGCCGGCGCTTCTGTGCGTGCGCTCGTTGCACCTCTCACGCTCCTCACTGTCACCGACGAAGGAAGCGCACGCGACCTTGATACCTGGGCTGACATCGACGAGCATCGGAGTAGGCGAAAGGATCAAAATGTCTGACTCACCCGCTGGACTCGACAGCTGGGTCGCGTCGCTCGCCGAGGCGCTCGATCTCCCCGAAGGAGAGGTACCGACGAACCTTCTGCTCGACCTCACGCGCGACGCCGCACACGGGATCGTGCGGCCGGCGGGCCCGCTCACGACCTACCTCGTGGGTGTTGCGGTTGCACGCGGAATGTCGGTTGATGACGCGGCTGCTCGCACACGCTCGGCGATTGCCGCGTGGGGTGCGGCCGCAGCCGCTTCTCCTGCCACCGATCCTCCGCCGAGATCGTGACTACGCTCGACATATGACGCACCAGGACATCGACGCGATCACGAGAAGCGACCTGCGCCGGGCAGGCAGCATGAAGTGGACGATGTTCCCCGACATGATCGGCGCGTTCGTCGCAGAGATGGACTTTGGTCTCGCCCAGCCGATCAAGGATGCTGTGAACGCGGCGATGGACCGCGGACTCACCGGCTACCTCCCCGAGCATCTTGCGAACGACCTCGCGCAGGCAACGGCCGACCGCTACTCGCGTGCCCACGGATGGAACGTGCCGGCGGATCGCGTGCACCACGTCCCCGACGTCATCGCGGCGTTTGAGTTCGCTATCGAGAATTTCACGAAGCCGGGGTCGGCTGTCATCGTGCCGACGCGGCGTACATGCCGTTCCTGATGGTGCCGCAGATGCACGGCCGGCGCGTCATCGAAGTGCCGAGCATCGAGCTCGATGGTCGTTGGCAGATCGACCACGATGCGGTGGCAGCCGCGTTCGCCGACGGCGGCGAACTGTTCGTGCTGTGCAATCCGCACAACCCACTCGGTACGGTCTCGACACGTGAAGAGCTCGAACTCATCACTGCGACGGTCGCTCGCGCTGGCGGGCGGGTGTTCTCCGATGAGATCCATGCGCCGCTCGTCTACGCCCCCGCCGAGCACATTCCGTACGCCTCGATCTCTGAGATTGCCGCTGGCCACACCATCACGGCAGCATCCGCTTCGAAAGCCTGGAATCTCGCCGGCCTGAAGTGCGCACAGATCATCCTCTCCAACGATGAGGATGCTGAGGTCTGGGATCGCGTCGGCGGGTGGGTAGGCCACGGCACCTCGACGATCGGCGCCGTCGCGAACGTCGCCGCGTACAACGAAGGCGAAGAGTGGTTGAACGAGGTCGTCGACTATCTTGCCGGCAACCGCCGCCTGCTTGCCGAACTCGTCGAAGAGCACCTGCCCGACGTGCGCGTGACGATGCCGGAGGGCACCTACATCGCCATGCTCGACTTCCGACAGAGCGGACTCACCGGAGACCTCGGCGAATGGTTCCGTGAGCATGCCGGCGTCGCGATGACCGACGGCGCAGCCTGCGGTGTCGCAGCCATCGGCTTCACCCGCTTCGTGTTCGCCCTGCCCCGCCCGCTGCTAGTTGAGGCCATCACTCGGATCGCGGACGCGCTCAACAAACGCCCTCAGTGATTAGTCGCCGGTCTCCAGCATCGTCCCCAATAACCGCCGGAGAACCACCTGCTCCTCGTCCGACAGCGCCGAGGTCAACGACTCGTTCATCTGCGCCACCTTCGGATCAAGCTCACGCAACACATCGCGGCCGGCCTCTGTGATTGTCAGCACCTTGTGCCGACGATCCTGTTCGCTCTGCACTCGATCTATCAGGCCTTTGCGCTTCAGTCGTTCGACGAGCGCGGTGATTGTCGAACGGTCAAGGTCGAGCGCGCTTCCCAGCTCTCGCTGATTGGCCCCTGGCGCACTTTCGAGCACCGCCAACGCCGCGTATTGGACACTGCCGACCTCGCTCGACACCTCTTGATTCCACAGGGCGACGTGCAACTGCTGCGCCCGACGGATCAGGTGACCGGTATGGCTGAGTCTTTGAATCGGCGGCACACTCATGGCTGAAGTCTCTCAGGCGAGAAAGCCACCGAAGAACTCACTCAGCTCTTCGCGTGCGGTCAGCGGCAATACCTGGGCGACGTACTGGTCAGGGCGCACCAGCACAATCGCGCCCTGGTCGCGATCCACGCCGCGCGCGTCGAACAGATCAGCCCCGCGGGTGATCGAGCTGAACGCCTTCTCGTGATCGACGAGCCCGAACCGCCCCTTACGGGGACGAAGCAGCGAGGGCAGCTCGCCGACCTCGACCTCGCGGTGCGGTCGCTGCAGGATGCCGCGCACATCGATAACGGCGTCGATGTCATCACCCTCGGGAGTGTGACGAACGATGGGAGACGCGGGATCCTTCTCCAGCCAGTCGCACAGCGCGGCGAGCGCCGATTCGTCAGCACCGCTGAATGCATAGAGACGCCAGCGGCCGTCGGCACGGTGCACGTGACCGAGCTCGAGGTGTCGAGCATCCGCAATGCGCGTCGCGGGCGACGAGTGGAATCGTGTGCCGACCTCAAATCCGCTGGCGAGCTGCTGATGAGCATCGCTGCCCGTCAGCGTCGAGGGCGTGTACTGGGTCGCGACGCCGGCGGTGTATCGTCCGGCGCTGACGAAGTACTCCTGCAGCTCATCAGGGTCAACGCCTCCACGTTCGGAGTGAGCCGGATCCTTGGGAGGAGCGGCCATCATCGCCGACCACTCCTTGTCGAAAGCGATCAGCCGCTCTGCGACCGGAACGCGCTCGGTCGAATACGTCTCCAGCAGTTCGGGCCGGGCTGCGCCGCGCAGCACAGCGCTGAGCTTCCACCCGAGGTTGAGCGCGTCTTGCATCGACACGTTCATGCCCTGACCGGCCTTGGCGCTGTGCGTGTGGCACGCGTCGCCGGCGATGAACACCCGCGGGTCCTGGCCATCTCGACCAGCCACGTCGTCGAACCCATCGGTGACGCGCTGCGCGACCTCATAGATCGACCACCAGATGGTGTCTTTGACGTCGAGAGAGTACGGATGCAGCACGCGGGAAGCCGCTTCGACGAGCTGCTCCTTGCTCTTTCCGCGCACCTCGGCGCGGTTGTCATCGGTGACCGTGCCGAGGTCGACGTAGATGCGCACGAGGTAGCCGCCCTCGCGAGGAATCAGAAGGATGCTGCCGGCCTCAGACTGGATCGCCGCCTTCACACGGAAGTCAGGGAAGTCACTCACCGCGAGAACATCCATGACACCCCAGGCGTGACCGGCCGATTCGCCGTTGAGCGTGCGGCCGATTGCCTTGCGGACGCCACTTCGCGCACCGTCGGCGCCGACGACGTACTTCGCACGCACGGTGGCGAGCTCACCGGCGGTCGATCGCATTGTCACCAGCACGGGATGCGCGTCGGTGCGGTCAGTCTCGAGACCGGCGAACTCCCACCCGTAGTCGGGCACAAGGCGCGTGGCGCTGCGCTGCATGAAACCGAGCAGGTAGTCGTTGATGCGCGCCTGGTTCACGATGACGTGTGGAAACTCTGACAGTCCGTCTTCGACATCGCGGATGAGCCCGGTGCGCACGATGTCTGTGCGGTTCGACGTGTCCGGCCGCCAGAACGAGGTCTCCGTGACGTAGTAGCTCTCCTGCAGAAGTTGCGACGCGAGCCCGAAAGCTTCAAACGTCTCTACCGTGCGACAGGCTATTCCGTCAGCCTGGCCGAGCACGAGCGGACCTTCACGCTGCTCAATGATGCGCGTGGATATCTCGGGGAACTGCGACAGATACGCCGAGAGCATGAGCCCCGCGGGGCCGGATCCGACGATCAGGACATCAACCTCGGCAGTCGCCGAGGTGTTGAATGCTGGGCGGTCGTCGACACCAGCAGCAGGGATGGCAATGGTCGGGTCACCGGCGTGGAAGCCATTGAGGTGGAACTGCATACGAACTCCTTTGAACGCTTTAGTCGATAGTAGTTTGCATACCAACTATTTGTCCAGTGGAAATTTGAAGTAGCGTAAAACACTGATCGCGCCGCAGCCTGACGAGCACGTTCTGCAAGCCATCCGACAGGACTGAGAGGACTCCGATCATCGCTGATCTTGAACGCCGTCGGATGCTGCCCGCTATCGCCGGCGTAATCGCTCTGAGTCTCGTCGCCGTTGTAATGCGACCGGCGATCACCGCCGTGGGGCCGCTGATCGACCGGATGGCAGCGGACACCGGCATCCCGCTCGCACTGCTCGGCGCGCTGTCGACGATCGTGCTGATCACGTGGGCGATTGTGTCGCCGTTCGCGCACGGGGTCGGGCGACGTCTGGGGCTCGGGGGTGCCGTGCTCGCGGCGCTGGGCCTGCTTGCCGTCGGTGTGATGGTCCGCTCGCTCCCCGGGTCGACCGCGTGGCTGTGGATCGGCACCGCCCTGATCGGCATCGCACTCGCGATCGCGAATGTGTTGATGCGGCGGTGATCAAGCGGGACTTCCCGCTGCGGGTGCCGATGATGATGGGGGTGTACTCAGCGATTCTGGGCGGAGCGGGTGCGATGGCATCCGGCCTCGCGGTTCCCCTTGCTGATCTGACCGGCTCGGATGTCGGGGCGGGATGGAGGCTCTCGCTGCTGATCACTGGTGGCGTCGTCGTGCCACTGGCACTGGCGGGGTGGTGGCTGGTCAGCCGCGGCGAGATGCGGGCGACGCGAGCAGCATCCTTCGAACGCGCGCCACGCACCGGCATCTGGCGTGATCCGGTCGCTTGGCAGGTCGCCGGCTATATGGGCGTGCAGTCGACCACCTTCTATATCCTGGTCACCTGGCTTGCATCCATGTCCCTCGCGACCGGACGCAGCGCCGCAGTCGCGGGTGTCGACGTCATGATCTACCAATTGCTCTCGCTGGTCGGCGCCCTCACTGTGGCCCTGGCGATGCGTGGTCGTGGTGCGCAGATCACACCGGCCGCGTTGCCGATCCTTGGTATCACCGGGATCGTCGGCCTCATGATCTGGCCGGATGCCGTCGGCATCTGGGTCATGCCACTCGGCCTGTTCTCCGGCCTCTCTTTGGGCGTCTCGCTGACGCTGATGGCGCAGCGCGCCCGCGATCACAGCACATCGTCTGCGCTGTCAGGCATGTCGCAGTCCGTCGGCTACGCAATCGCAGCAATCGGCCCGGTGCTCTTCGGAGGCGTGCACGCTTTGACGGGAAACTGGACGGCAGCGCTCGTCATCCTGCTCGTGACGATGACCTTGCAGGGTGTGATTGGTATCTTCGCGGCGCGCGATCGGTTCGTGCTCGACCGGCGCTGAACGCGCCTCAGCGGCTAGATCTCAGTCCGCCGCAGCGCGAGTCGCGTGACGGTCGGCGATGAGGGCGTCGCGCACCTTACGGCGCAGCACCTTTCCGATCAGAGACGTCGGCAGCTCTTCCCAGACCATGTATGAGCGCGGGCGCTTGTACTCGACAAGGTGTTCGCGCGCAGCCTCACGCGCCGCTTCTTCATCGAACGACGCGCCTTCTTCGAGCACGACGACGGCCGTGACAACCTCGGCGCCACCGCCGCGCGGGATGCCGACGACAGCGGATGCCGCGACACCGCCGACACCAACCAGAACCTGTTCGACCTCGCTCGGCGAGACGTTGAATCCACCGGTGATGATGAGCTCTTTCTTGCGGTCAACGACTGTGACGAAGCCGTCCTCATCCTGCACGACGAGGTCGCCGGTGCGCAGCCAGCCGCCTTCGAGCAGGGTGGCTGCGGTTTCCTCCGGACGGTTCCAGTACCCCCGAAACACCTGCGGACCGTGAATCAGCAACTCTCCGGCCTCACCAAGCTCAACCTCACGAGTGGGCTCGTCCGGATCGACGACGCGGATGTCGGTGGTCGGGAACGGGATGCCAATCGCACCGATCTTGCGTGCGTCAGAGAAGGGGTTAGCCAGTGCAACGGGACTCGTCTCGGTGAGGCCGTAGCCCTCGTTGAGCATGCTGCCGGCCTGGTCTTCCCAGCGCTTCACGATCGCCGGCGTCAGCGTCATCGCGCCGGAGATCGCATAGACAACGCCCGAAAGGTCGAGGTTGCCCTCCTTCGCGACGCGAGCCAGCCGGTCGAACATCGGCGGTACCGCCGGCACGAACGTCGGCGGGAACTTCTTCGCTGCCTTCGAGACGAGTTCGGGATCGAACGTCGGAAACAGCACTGCGCAGGAGCCCGTCTCGACCGAGTAGATCACCGAGAGCAGAACGCCGAAAGCGTGGAACATCGGCAGCAGACCGTAGATGCGTCCCTGACCGCGGGTGAACTCCGGCATCCATGCGGCACCCTGACGCGCGTTCGACCACAGGTTGGAGTGCGTGATCATGGCACCCTTAGGCGTGCCGGTTGTGCCAGAGGTGTACTGCAGCGCGGCGAGGTCGCCGCCTTTCGGACGCGGGTGCGATGCCGCAAGCGGTGCACTGCGCTCGAGCTTCGCAAACGGCACAGCGCCAGGCGCCGGGGCGGTGAGCTTGTCGCGCGACTCGCGTGCCTTCGCGATCGGAAGCCGCAACGCCAGCCGCGTAGCGAACGGCATCGCCCGCGTGATGTCGACCGAGATGATGTCCCGGATGCCGAGATCTGCGGGCATCGCGCGGAGGGTAGCGACCATCTTGTCCCACGCGATGACGGTCACTGCACCGTGGTCGCGGAACTGCACCTCGAGCTCGTCGCGGGTGTACAGCGGGTTGTGCTCAACGACGACAGCGCCGAGGCGCAGCACGGCATAGAAGGCGATGACGTGCTGCGGGGCGTTCGGCATGATCAGCGCAACGCGATCGCCCGCCTTCACGCCCATCTCACGCAAACCATTGGCGACCCGCGAGACTCGGTCGCCGAGCTCGCGGTAGCTGACCGTACGGTCGAAGAAAGCGATCGCGTCGCGGTCGCCCCACTCGGCGACGCGTTCGTCGAGCAGATCACTGAGAGATCCGGTGACAGGTTCGATGTCGATCGGCGTCCCCGGAGCGTAGAACCGGTTCCAGGCGCGAGTCTCGTTGAGCTGCATGCGCAAAGCCTACGCTGATGGTGGCAAGCCACCACCAGTCATCACAGCAGTTCGGCGCGCAGCTCCGCCGCAGTCCTGGGCGAGAGTAATCCCGGCGGAACATCCAACACCGTCACTGCACCGAACTGGCCCCGCGCGTCAAACGGAACGCCGCCCGCGCATACGCCACAAGCACGCTCGCGGTGAACTCGGGGTTGCTGTCGAGAGTGAGGCTGTACTCGATGACCTGAGATGCATCCTCGCTGGTATTGCCGCTGCGAATGACGAAACCACCGTGCGGCATCGCCGCATGATCACGAGCGAGTTCCTCCGCGGTGATGAAGTGCACCGTCGTGTCGTACTCGGAGAAATAGTGCGGCATGGTCACGATGGCCTGCTCAACGGATGCCGTATCTGCACCATCTTCGAGCACAACAAAGCACTCGCGGGTGTGCTTATCGCGCGTGCTGAGCTGCGGACGGATGCCGCTGCGCACAGCATCCATCGCCGGCTGCGCGGGCAGCGTGTACTGCACACCGCCCGCCACTCCTGCGACGCGGCGAATCGCGTCGGAGTGTCCCTGGCTCAGCCCCCGACCCCAGAACGTGTAGGTATCGCCGTCGGGGATGAGGGCTTCGCCGTAGAGCCGGTTGATCGAGAACAATCCCGGATCCCATCCGACCGAGATCAACGCTGTTGTCTCGTTTGCCTTCGCCGGAGCATCCATCGCTTCGAAGTACTCGGGGATACGCGCATGCGTGTCGAAACTGTCGACCGTGGTGAACAGCGCCGCAAGCTCCGGCCCCTGCACCGGAAGGTCGGCTTTCGACCCGCCGCAGAGAATCAGTACATCGATGTCGTCCCGTCGGGAGGGTAGATCATCCATCGAGAAGACCGCAGTAGAAGGATGCAACGGCGTGAGCTGAGCCGGGTCACGCCGGGTGAAAACACCCACCAGGCTCATGTCGGAATTCTTACCGATTGCGGCCTCAACACCGCGCCCCAGGTTGCCATAACCGGCGATGCCGATTCGAATTTTCTCGCTCATGCCCCTGCTTTCTGTCACATCAAAACCCTCGCCGCTAGCTTTCTAGGACGACGGCAAGTCCCTGGCCTACACCGATGCAGATCGCGACCACGGCGACCCCGCCACCGCGACGCTTCAGCTCGTGCGCGGCATGGCCGATGATGCGACCCCCGGACGCGCCTAGCGGATGCCCGATCGCCAGCGCTCCGCCGTGAATGTTCAGCTTCTCGGGGTCAAGCTCCGGCCATCCGCGTAGGCACGCGAGCGCCTGCGACGCGAACGCTTCGTTCAGCTCTACCAGATCGACATCTGCCCAGGTGCGGCCAGCGCGAGCGAGTGCTTTGTTCGCAGCCTCAATCGGCGCGAGCGGGAAATCATCCGGGTCAACACCGTGCGCCGCGCGACCGGTGATCCGCGCGAGGGGTTCGATGTCGAGCGCACCCTCAGCGCCGAGCAGCACTGCGGATGCGCCGTCGTTGATCGATGAGGAGTTGCCGGCAGTCACCGTGCCGTCCTCGGCGAACAGCGGCCGTAGCCCCGCAAGCTTTACTACCGTCGATCCGTCGCGAATACCCTCATCGCGGGCCAGTTCCGCGCCAGGAACCTGCACGGTCTCGTCAGCGTAGATGCCGTCGGCCCAGGCCTTCGCTGCCACTCGTGGGAGCGAGCGGCGAAAGCATCCTGATCTTCACGGTTGATGCCCGCAACACGCGCCGCCTTCTCGGCCGCCTCACCATTCGACATCGTCCAGTGCGTCGGCAGAGCGCGGTTCGTCATACGCCAGCCGATCGCCGTGTTCCACATCGTCTGGTTTCCGGTCGCCGGATACGGCTTGGCGGACTTCTCGACCACGAACGGCGCACGACTCATCGACTCGACACCACCGGCCAGGATGACCTGCGCATCTCCGGACTCAATAGCCCGCGAGCCTTGAATGACTGCCTCAACGCTCGAGGCACACAGCCGGTTCACCGTCACACCGGTCACGCTCGTCGGAAAGCCCGCCAGCAGTGCGCCCATCCGCGCCACGTTGCGGTTGTCTTCGCCAGCCTGATTCGCGTCTCCGAAGATGACGTCTTCGATGCGCGCGGGGTCAAGGCCAGTGCGCTCGGCGGTAGCTTTCATGACCACGGCGGCGAGGTCATCGGGGCGAACGCCGGCTAGCTGTACTTCCCCGTGAGGTTGTGAACGCGTTCTGAGGGGGTCTTGCCGCCGATGCCGGTGTGGGGTCTGTGGTGATTGTAGTGATGGAGCCAGGTCTCGTAGGCGGCGGCTCGCTCGGATTCGCTGGCGTAGGGTCTCGCATATGCCCACTCGACGGCGAGGGTCCGGTTGAATCGCTCGACTTTCCCGTTGGTCTGCGGCCGATACGGTCTGGTCCACTTGTGCTTGATGGTTTCGCCGAGCGCGGCAGCGAACGCGTGGGATCGGTAGCAGGCGCCGTTGTCGGTCATCACCGCGGTCACGGTCACGCCGAGGCTGGCGAAGAACGCGTTCGCACGAGTCCAGAACCCGGCCGCGGTCTCCTTGCGCTCGTCGTCGAGGATCTCCGAGTACGCGACACGTGAGTTGTCGTCCACGGCATGGTGCAGGTATCGGTAGCCGCGGGATTCTGCCCCGCCGGCACGGGTGGCTTTGCCGCGGACGACGCCGGCAGCGCGGTCCTGGGCGGATCCGCGGCCGTGGACCCGCCATCCCCCGCCGTCGGGGATGCGGCCCTGCTTCTTGATGTCCACGTGCACCAGCTGGCCCGGTGAAGCGACCTCATATCGTTTCGGTGTCGACTTACGCACCGGCAGCCCGGTGGCCTGATCGACGTGAGTCAGCTTCGGCATGCCATATCGGGCCAGCACACGCCCGACCGTCGAGCGATGCAACCCCAGGTGATACGCGATCCGGTGCGGGCCCCACCGGCGCGTGAGCCGCAACGCGACGATGCGCCGCTCGGTCTTGCGTGGCAGCTGGCTCGGTGACCTCCGCGGCCTCGAGCTGCGGTCCGTCAGCGGCAGCCCAGCCCGACACCGATCCACCCACCGTTTCGCTGTCGCCGGCGAGCACTGAAACCGTTCCGCAGCGCGGCGAAGCGACCATCCATCCTGAGTTATCAACAGGGCAAGGCGCCGGCGCCCCTCAGGAGTCAACGGAGCATTAGCGTGTGTCATGGAGACCTCCGGTTTAGAGATGCGAGTGTGGTAACCCACATCCTTGCCGGAGGTCTTCCCTATGTCACGCGTTCACAACCTCCCGAGGAACTACACCTAGCGCTCCGCGGAGCTCCTGACGACATCGCGGCTGCCATCGCCTTCCTTCTCTCGAAAGACGGAGAATGGGTCACTGGACAGGTGTGGAGCGTCAACGGCCGAGTCGTACTGCGACGTTAGCGTCGAGCGGCACAAGGGGCTAACTGTCCGCTCGCACGTCGTCGAACCAACAATCTCCGCGTGACAAGCATCCCGCGGAGTTGAGGAGCTCTCCTGGCTGCAGAATCGTCCAGAGAAGGCTGCTCGCACGCAGGACGGTCAGCCGTCAACCGACGGTGGGCATCCGCACCAAACAAAGAAGTGTGGGCAAACCGTGGGCACGCCCAGATCGACACCTGTCTCGACCGTTCTCGTACCGTTTCAGCTCGCCTGGATTGAGTTACGAACACTTAAGCTTGTCAGCAAGAAAACCCCTGACCACACCGTGCCCACAGCTGAACCCGAACCAGTCGGAACGAGCCCCGTCCCAGTCGATCAAAATCAACTGAAACGGGGCTCAAAATGGCGGTGACGGTGGGATTTGAACCCACGGTAGGGGTGAACCTACACAACATTTCGAGTGTTGCACCTTCGGCCGCTCGGACACGTCACCGCGAAATAGCTTACGCGACGCTGGCCGGGCGCGCTAATCCGCCAGGCGATGCGGTGACCAGAGGGTGCGGCCCTCCACGATGCGCACGACGCGGTCAACGGTTCCTGCGGGCGGCTCAACGTGTGAGATGAGCAGCACCGATTGCTTCCCCGCTGCCGCCAACAGATCCCGCAGCAGCGCATCCGATGCCTCCGGGTCGACGCCCGCAGTCGGCTCATCAAGCACGAGCACGGGGAACCCGCGCAGCAATCCCCTGGCTAGCGCGATGCGCTGTGCCTGACCACCCGAAACCAGCGCGCCCCGGTCACCGACGCGAGCGTCCAGGCCGCCACGGTCTCGCACCCAGCCGCGGAGTCCAACCCGGTCGAGCACCGCGAACAACTCATCATCGGTGGCGGTGTCGCGGGCGAACAGCAGGTTCTGCCGGATGTCTTCGTCAAACAGCTGCGGGCTCTGCTCGCAGAGCCCGATGATGCTGCGCAGGGTCGGGCCGGCAAGCGTCGCGGCATCCGTCCCGCCGATCGTGAACTCGCCCTCGGCGCGCAAGAACCCGACTAGCACTGACGCGAGCGAGCTCTTGCCCGCTCCGCTGGGTCCCGACACGAGCACGCGCTCACCCTGCGCGAGGTCAAGGTCCACGCCGCGCAGCGCCGGTGCGCCGCCGGGCCACGTAGCGCGCAGGTTCCTGAGGCGGAGGGCAGCGGATGCCGGAATGTCGGCGGATCCGGCATCCGATCGCAGCTCGTCCGGCATCTCGGCGGGCAGAACGTCGACGACGCGCTGGGCGCTGGCGCGCACGCTGCGCCACGATGACGCTGCGACCGGCACAGCCCCGAAGACCTCGAACACGACCATCGGCACGAGCACGACGACGGCAAGCCACGGCCCGTCGATCGCGCCGGTTGCCAGCCCCGGGGATGCCACAGCCAGCGCCCACACCGATGCCACCCCCGCGAGCGCCGAGACGACTCCGGCGGCGAGCGCCTGCGCGAGCGAGGCGCGCGAGACGGTGCGGCGGAGCGACGCATCGGCGCGCTCGATCCGCTCGCGCGCCGGTGGCTCGGCACCGTAGGCGAGCAGAACGTCGAGGCTGCCGAAATAGTCGACAAGGGATGCCGAGAGCTCTGCCCGCTGCCTCGAGATCTGTTCCTCGGATCGAGAGCCGAACACCCAGCCGAGGCCGATCGCGACCAGTGCGGTGGCCGCCAAGCACGCGGCGAGGGTGAGCGCGGCGGGCGGCGAGATAAACGCGATGAAGCCGACGGCGCCGATCGCCACGAACGCCGACACTGCCAAGGGCTGCACCACGCGCAGCGGCAGATTCTGCAGGTTCTCGACGTCATCAACCAGAGCCGAGAGAACCTGACCGTGATCGGTCCGTCCGAGCCCCGCGGGCGAGAGCGGGATGAGGCGGCGCACCATGTCAGACCGTGTGCTGGCGAGTTGCCGCAGCGCGGCGTCGTGCCCGGAGAGTCGCTCGAGGTAGCGGAACACCGCCCTCGACACCGCGAAGAACCGCACGCCGACGACGGCGACCGACAGCGGTACGAGCGAGTCGACGATTGAGGCGCTGACGATCAGCCAGCCGCTGACTGCGAGGAGTGACACCGCAGCGCCAGCCGACAGTACGCCCCAGAGGAGTCCGGGCAGAAACCGTCGAACGGGCGGCTGCGCGAGACGGAGAATGGTGCCGACGCTCGTCATACCCGCACCCCCAACTCGACTACTCGATCGGCGATGACGCGAGCCGTGCGGCGGTGGGAGACGAGCAGGATTGTGGCGCCGGCATCCGCTCGTCCGCGCAACGACTGCCAGAGCCGTGCCTCGGTGTCGGCATCCAGCGCACTCGAGGGCTCATCCAGCATGAGCACGCGTGCCGGATCGTGCACATGGTGGTACAGCGCACGCGCCACAGCGACGCGCTGCGCCTGCCCGCCGGACAACCCACTCCCCTGCACGCCGAGTTC
Source organism: Microbacterium sp. CH12i (assembly GCF_000685355.1). Classification (GTDB taxonomy): domain Bacteria; phylum Actinomycetota; class Actinomycetes; order Actinomycetales; family Microbacteriaceae; genus Microbacterium. The sequence goes on from NZ_JHET01000002.1 coordinate 234,963, forward strand.
CTGCGTCAGATCGAGGCCTTCGGCGCAGGCCGCGTCGAGGGCTGTGCGGATTCCGGATGGATCAGGGTCAGGGTCGCCGAGAGCGACATTCGAGGCGATCGTGCCTTGCATCAGTCCCGGCGATTGTCCAGCCCAGGCGAGCCACTCCGCGGGCGAGAGCGTGCGGACATCGGCGCCACCGAACGCCGCATCGCCCTCGAAGACAGTTGCACCTCGCAACGCCGCCAGCAGGCTCGACTTGCCCGCACCACTCGGCCCTTCGATCAGGGTTATCGTGCCGGGGGTCGCTTCGAACGAGACCGGCGGGAGGTTGCGGACGCGGAGATTGCGGACGGCGAGGTCTCCGGACTTCTCCGTCCACAACTCCTCCAAAATCGGCGAAGTTCGGGCAGAATCGGGCGCTTCGAGCGGTTTCGGCCGAGTTCTGGAGGAGTTCTTATCGAGAACTGGCGGAGCCACCGCCGCACCCGCCGCCTCCAGCACCTCAAAGATGTCTTCGGTCGCCGCCACGCCCTCAGATGCCGCATGAAACTGCACCCCGACCTGACGGATCGGTAAGAAGGCCTCGGGCGCGAGCAGCAGCACGAACAGCCCCACCTCCAGCGGCATATCCCCCGCCAGCAGCCGGAACCCGACCGTCACCGCGATCAGCGCAACCGCCAAAGACGCGAGCAACTCCATCGCGAAGCCGGACAAGAACGAGAACCGCAGCACCTTCATCGTCTCGCGCCGGTACTGCTCGGCTGTGACTTCGATCTGCGCGGCCGCCCGTCGATCGCGGCCGAACAGCCGCAGCGTCGACAGCCCCTGCACGGTGTCGGCGAAGCGCGCGGCCAACCGTTGCAGCGTCTCCCACTGCGTGCGCTGAACCGTGCGCGTCGCAATGCCGATCAGGATCAGAAACAGCGGAATCAGCGGCAGCGTGATCGCCGCGGTCAACCCGCTCGGCCAGTCCTGCCACCACATCACCGCGACAATCACCGGCGTCGCGATCACCGTCAGCACGAGCTGCGGCAGGTAACGGGCGAAGTACGTGTCGAGTGCCTCTAATCCGTGTCCCGCAGTCACGGCGAGGGATGCCTGGTTGCGCCCCGCCAGCCATCCTGGCCCGAGCGTGCCGACCGCGCGCACCAACGCTGACCGCAACTGCATACCGGTGCGCGCCGCCGCGGAAGTGCCGGCAGCATCGGATGCCGCGATCAGCGCCCCGCGCGTCAGTGCCAGCCCCAGCAGCCACACCAAAGATGCCGCAACAGAGCGGCCAGCGAGCGCCCCGGTGACGGCATCCGTCAGAAACCAGGCGAACGCGATGACGACCGCGGTCTGGAGCACCCCGATCACCGCCGCGAGAGCGAAGAATCCTCGCGCGGCGCTGGCGTAGCGCAGCAGTCTCGGGTCGACGGGTTTCACGCGTGCGCCGGTGCCGCTTCTACGGACTTCCGGGTGACGCGCTTGCGGAACACCCAGTACGTCCAGCCTTGGTAGAGCAGGATCAGCGGCATCGAGACCAGTGCCGTCCAGCTCATGATCTGCAGCGTGTACTCGGTGCTCGAGGCGTTGTCGATCGTGAGGCTGTAGGCGGCATCGATCGTCGACGGCAACACGTTCGGGAACAGTGCCGCGAACAGCGTGACGACGGCGAACAGCGTGGTCGCCGAGCCGAATGCGAAAGCCCAGCCCTCGTTCCCGCGCAGGTTCGAGATGAGCGAGAGCACGAGCGCCACTGCGGCGAGCGCGGCCAGTACGAGTACGGCGATCGAGAAGTGCGCTGCGACCGTCCAGATCAAGAATGCAGCGGCGACGACGAGGGTCGCGAGTCCGGCGCGGAATGCGAGCCGACGAGCATTCGACCGCAGCTCACCGTCGGTCTTCAGGGCGACGAAGGTGACCCCGTTGGTGAAGAAGAGCAGCAGCGTGACGGCACCGCCCAGCAGCGCGTAGGGGTTCAGCAGGTCGAACATGGTGCCGACGTAGACGTGCCGCTCGTCCAGCGCGACACCCTGGATGATGTTCGCGAACGCGACGCCCCAGAGGAATGCCGGAACAGCTGAGCCGATCACGATCATCCGATCGAAGCGCGCCTTCCACTTCGGATCGTCGCGCTGGTGGCGGTATTCGAACGAGACGCCGCGCAGGATGAGCGCGAGCAGGATGATCAGCAGCGGCAGGTAGAAGCCGCTGAACAGCGAGGCGTACCACTCCGGGAACGACGCGAACAGGCAGGCGCCCGCGACGATGAGCCAGGTCTCGTTGAGGTCCCAGATCGGACCGATGGTGTTGATGACCTGGCGGCGTGAGACGTCATCTTTGCCGAGGAACGGCAGCGACATTCCGACACCGAAGTCGAAGCCGTCGAGCACGAAGTAGCCGACGAAGAAGAAGGCGATGAGTCCGAACCAGAGCGTTGCAAGATCCATGGTCACACCTCTCAGTACACAACCGACGGCAGTTGGGCCGTCTCATCGTGGGGTTGCTCGTTCGTGTCTGGGCCCTTTTGAGCGGCCCTGATGATGAGGCGGATCTCGACGACAGCGAGCGCCGCGTAGATCGCAGTAAAAGCGATGAGCGATATCAGCACTTCGAGTCCGCTGACGCCAGGCGAGACGCCATCCTGTGTCGACATCAGGCTGAACACGAGCCAGGGTTGTCGGCCCATCTCGGTGAAGACCCAGCCGACGATGTTCGCGCCGAGCGAGAGGGGGAACGACCAGATCGCGATCTTCCACATCCACTTCGCTGGCGGCTTCTTCGCTCCGCGACGCGTGACCCACAGCCCGACGAGGGCGATGAGCGCGTGCAGGATGCCGAGACCGATCATCCAGCGGAATGCCCAGTATGTGATCCACAGCACGGGCGTGAAGTCGGTGATGCCGGTGTCGGCGAACTGCACGGCGTATTCGGCGTTCAGGTCGTTGATGCCGTGCACGCACGCGTCAAGAGTGTGCGTCGACAGCAGTGACAGCAGGTACGGCACTCTGATCGAGAAGAGTTCGGATGTGCCGTCCGGGGTTCCGAGCGTGAACAGGCTGAACGAGGCATCCGCTCCGCAGACCGTGTTGAAAGTTGCCTCGGCCGCAGCCATTTTCATGGGCTGGGCCGCGTACATTGCGAGGCCGAGCTGGTCGCCGGTAAGGGCGACTCCGGCGGTGGAGACGAGCATGCCCCACAGCCCGAACTTCAGCGAGATGCGCATCGTGTCGGCGTGCTGCCCGCGGTAGAGGTGCCAGGCCGAGACCGAGATGATGACTCCGGCAGCGAACATCAATGCGCCGAAGATCGTATGAGGGAAGGCAGCGAGCGCAACCGGGTTGCTCAGCAGCGCCCAGATGTCGACGAGCTCGGCACGGTTGGTGACGGGGTTGTACTCGTAGCCGACCGGGTTCTGCATGAAGGCGTTCGCGGCGATGATGAAATACGCCGACAGGATGCTGCCGATCGAGACGCACCAGATCGTTGCCAGGTGCAGCTTCTGGGGCAGTTTGTCCCAACCGAAGATCCACAGGCCGATGAACGTCGCCTCGAAGAAGAAGGCCAGTAGTCCTTCGAAGGCCAGTGGCGCGCCGAACACGTCGCCGACGAAGCGTGAGTAATCTGACCAGTTCATCCCGAACTGGAACTCCTGCACGATGCCGGTGACAACGCCCATCGCGAAGTTGATGAGGAAGATCTTCCCGAGAACCGGGTGAGGTGCAGATACTCGATCTTTCCGGTGCGCACCCAGGCCGTCTGCAGGATCGCGGCCGCCAGCGCCATCCCGATCGTGAGCGGCACGAAAAGGTAGTGGTAAATGGTGGTGAGACCGAACTGCCATCGAGACAGAATCAGTGGATCAAGCCACTCCATCACAGGACTCCTTCTCTCCGAGGTGCGTGAACTGCACCCGTGAGGTGGGCCGTGATCGGCCCGTTGACGAGAACGACGTTGGCCTGAACCTAGTATCCCGTGACGCGGCTCGCCAATGAAGCCCTGGACGATAGGGATGTCGGATGCGGCCGATAGCCTGGCAACATGGTCACTCGTCGTCCCGCTCCCGCTGCGTTCGTCTGCACTGAGTGCGGGTGGACGACGTCGAAGTGGGTCGGTCGCTGCGGCGAGTGCCAGCAGTGGGGCACGGTGCAAGAACAGGCGGCAAAGACCGGCATTCTGCGGCAGATGGCGCCTCTTGCTCCGGGGGTCGGCCGCGCAGCGCGGCCGATCACGCAGATCACCACGGCCGAGACTCCCCGTCGCTCTAGTGGCGTCGCAGAGTTTGACCGCGTGCTCGGCGGCGGCATCGTGCCAGGGGCGGCGATCCTGCTCAGTGGTGAGCCGGGTGTCGGCAAGTCAACCCTGCTGCTCGAGGTTGCCGCCCAAGCGGCTCGCGGCGGACGGCGCGTGTTGTACGCCAGTGCTGAAGAGTCGCAGGCGCAGGTGCGACTGCGCGCCGAGCGCACGGGCGCTCTGCATGATGAGCTCTATCTCGCGAGCGAGACTGACCTCGCCACGATCCTCGGTCACATCGACGAGGTGAAGCCGCAACTGGTCATCGTCGACTCGGTGCAGACGGTGGCATCCTCGCTGTCGGATGGCGCGGCCGGGCAACCCAGTCAGGTGCGTGAGGTTGCTGCCACCCTCATTCGCATTGCGAAAGAGCGCAGCCTGCCGATCATTCTCGTCGGGCACGTCACCAAAGACGGTCAAGTCGCTGGCCCTCGCATCCTCGAGCATCTCGTTGATGTTGTGTGCCACTTCGAGGGTGACCGGCAGACGGCGCTGCGGTTCATTCGTGCGCTCAAGAACCGATTCGGCCCGACCGATGAAGTCGGCTGCTTTGAGATGACCGGCGACGGCATCGCCGAGGTGCCAGACCCGTCCGGCCTGTTCCTCGGTCAGGGATCGACGGAACCGGGTACGTGCGTGGCGATCGCGATGGAGGGGCGCCGAGCGCTTCCCGTCGAGGTGCAGGCACTCACCGTTGACACCACCGCACCCAACCCGCGCAGGGTCGTGCACGGCCTCGACTCCTCGCGCGTCGCGATGGTGCTCGCGATCCTTGAACGCAGGGCAGGGATACCAACCGGCAAGCTCGACGTCTATGTCTCCACCGTCGGCGGGGTGCGCTTCACCGAGCCCGCAGCCGACCTGGCGATTGCCATCGCGGTGGCGGGGTCCATCAAGCAGTTCTCGGTTCCGCGCACCGTCGCGGCCGTCGGCGAGCTCAGCCTGGCCGGCGAAGTGCGCGCAGTGACACAGGCGAAGCAGCGGCGCTCAGAGGCAGCGCGGCTCGGCTACGAGCAGGTCGTCGATGAGCGATCGAAGACACTGCAGGCGGCGCTCCACGACGTGAAGGCGCGTAGCACGGCTCGGCGGCCCGAAAACGACATCCCGCCGTTCTGAGCGAAGGTACGTCGCACGAGGCGAAGGTACGTCGTACGAGCAGTCGATCCCTGAGCTGTCGAAGTGTCAGGCGCCCAGCGCCTTGAGCAGTTCGTCCGGCGACGCCTGCATCGGGTGCGGGCCGGCGATGTCGAGGAACACCGTGGTGATGGTCTCGCGGTGCGTAGTGAGGAATGCCTGAAGCCATGCGGCGGAATAGATCCCGACCCCGGGCGGCAGGTTCTCCGGCTTGTTCTTCGCGTCGCTGAACAGCAGGAGTGCGACGTCTCCGCTTGTGGGGTCGCGGTAAGTCCAGACTTCACCACCGTCGAGCGGGTTGTCGCGTGCACCGGCCTTGAGCAGCGGCACCACCGTCGTCCCGTACCGCAGTGCCAACGCAACAGCGGCGATGTCCTGCTTCTCGAGCGCCTGGGCGAGCGCTTCGGAGCGGAACTCTTCCGGTGCGGGCTTCTTGCCGGCCGACTTCGACTTCTTCGCTGCCATGTAGACAGCTTAAACAGATGGGGCCCTCTCGAATCACCCAGTGGGGACTGGATTACTCGAAAGGGCCCTCGAACTCTCGAACGGTGAAATGTCGAAGCGCTGGGGACGCTGAATACGACGCCACTGGGGATGGCTTACACCGAATACTCCGAGAGCTCCTTCAATGGTATCCCAAAGGAGCGAAGGTGTCTGCCCCATTCGCCACTACTCCAGCAGAATCTGCTGGGTCGCTCGTGCCTCGAACCCGCCGATTGCGACGGCGACATGGTATGAAGCGCCGCCACCCGCAGCGCGCGGTCGGTTCTCGTCAGCACAGGTGTTCACATCGGAGCGCGTGCGGTCCCATACGACGGGCGCGGCGCTTGACACCGTCTGTCCCGCGGCAAGTGTGACGACCATGCTGCTCGGATCTTGTTGGCAGTCGGTGGAACGCCACCAGACATCGTCGCCGCTGGAAACGGTGAACACCTGAGTGGCCGAGCCGACGTCAATTGTGCAGTCCGCAGAGCCCGTGTTCGTCAGCGCGATCGAAAGCTGGGGCAGTGAGCCGGCCGGATAGGTGTCGGCATCGGTGACGGCCTCCACCAGAACATCGACGGCCCGGCACGGAATAACAGCCGCCGTCTCGGTGGTGCTCGGCTCTGGCGACGACGACGGCGTCTCGGTGTTGGTGACTTCAGGAGTCGGGGTCTCTGCCGACGCTGACGGCGAGGGTGTCGCAGTGAGCTTTGTCGCGGCATCCGCCCAGGGCTGTGCGACGACGAGCCAGACGCCGACAATGAGAGCGGCGATCAGCACAATCACGGCGCCGAACACGACGAGCCTGCGTCGCCGGTAGACGGCGGCGGTACGACGACGGCGGGCCATCAGAGGTTCTTCAGCATGCGAGTGTTGCCGAGCGTGTTCGGCTTCACGTGCGCGAGGTCGAGGAACTCGGCGACGCCTCATCGGGGCTACGCAGCAGTTGCGAGTAGACGTCCGGGTCGACGACCTGCTCACCGATCGTCGAGAACCCGCGGCGGGTGAAGAAGTCCATCTCGAACGTGAGGCAGAACAGTCTTTGCAGGCCCAGCTCGCCGGCGCGAACCTCAAGCGCTTCGACGATCGCCTGACCGACGCCACGGCGCAGCCAGTCATCGCGCACGATCAGGGTGCGCACCTCGCCGAGGTCTTCCCACATCACGTGCAGGGCGCCACAGCCGATCAGCACGCCGTCGGATTCGGCGACGGTGAACTCCTGCACCGCGCCGTAAAGCACGGCGAGGTCTTTGCCGAGGAGGATTCGTCGCTCAACCAGCGGCTCCAACAGTTTGTGAATGCCGATGATGTCGGCGCTGCGCGCCGGGCGGACGATGTACTCACTCACAGGTCCAGCCTAGAACTCCGCGTCACCGTTTCCCTGTCACGCACCCGAGAACGACGAAACGGCGGATGCCGAAGCATCCGCCGTTTCGCATTCAGAGTTACTCGCCCGACGACGCCGCCAGGTCGGGGGTCGCAGTGATCGCGCCGCCGGTGGTGTCGACGCCGACCGCGACCTTCTCACCGCGAGGAGCAGTCTCGAACAGGAACTTGGTGCCCTCAGCATCCACCTTCACGTGGTCACCGGGGTTGAGTTCGCCGTGCAGGATCTTCTCCGACAGCTGGTCTTCGATCTCGCGCTGCATCGCACGACGCAACGGCCGAGCGCCGAGCGCGGGGTCGAAGCCGATCTCGATGAGGCGTTCCTTCGCCGCCTGCGACAGCTCAATTGTCATGTCACGGTCGAGCAGACGGTCACTCAGACGCTTGACGAACAGATCAACGATCTGCACCAGCTCGACCTTCGACAGCTGCGGGAAGACGATGACGTCATCGACACGGTTGAGGAACTCGGGCTTGAAGTGCCGCTTGAGCTCTTCGTCGACCTTGCCCTTCATCCGCTCGTAGCTGGTCTGCGCGTTGCCCTCGATCTGGAAGCCGACCGGCCCCCCAGCGATCGCAGACGATCCAAGGTTCGTGGTCATGATGATGACCGTATTCTTGAAATCAACGACCCGACCCTGACCGTCGGTGAGACGACCCTCTTCGAGGATCTGCAACAGCGAGTTGAAGATGTCGGGGTGCGCCTTCTCGATCTCGTCGAAGAGAACAACGGAGAACGGCTTGCGGCGCACCTTTTCGGTGAGCTGACCGCCCTCTTCGAATCCAACGAATCCGGGAGGAGCACCGAAGAGCCTCGAAACCGTGTGCTTCTCGCCGAACTCGCTCATGTCGAGCGAAATGAGGGCGTTCTCGTCGTCGAACAGGAACTCGGCGAGAGCCTTGGCGAGCTCGGTCTTTCCGACACCCGTAGGGCCGGCGAAAATGAACGAGCCCGAAGGACGCTTCGGGTCCTTGAGGCCGGCGCGCTGGCGACGGATCGTGCGGGAGAGAGCCGCGATGGCCTCTTCCTGACCGACGACGCGCTGGTGAAGTGCCTTCTCCATGAAGACGAGTCGGCTCGACTCTTCTTCGGTGAGCTTGAACACGGGGATGCCGGTGGCCTGAGCGAGCACCTCGGCGATCAGACCCTCGTCGACGACCGCTGCGGTCGCGACGTCGCCCGAACGCCACTGCTTCTCGAGACGGAGTCGCTCAGCGAGCAGGCTCTTCTCTTCGTCGCGCAGGGATGCAGCCTTCTCGAAGTCTTGCTCTTCGGAAGCTTCTTCCTTCTGCGCGCGCACTGCGGCGATCTTGTCGTCGAACTCACGCAGCTCGGGCGGGCTCGACAGGATCGACAGGCGCAGGCGTGCGCCGGCCTCATCGATCAGGTCGATGGCCTTGTCCGGCAGGAAACGGTCTGCGACATAACGGTCAGCGAGGTTGGATGCCGCGACAATCGCGCCGTCCGTGATCTGCACCTTGTGGTGCGCCTCGTAGCGATCGCGCAGCCCCTTGAGGATGTTGATCGTGTGCGCGAGGCTCGGCTCGGCAACCTGGATCGACTGGAAGCGGCGCTCAAGCGCAGCATCCTTCTCGAAGTGCTTGCGGTACTCGTCAAGCGTGGTCGCACCGATCGTCTGCAGCTCGCCGCGAGCAAGCAGCGGCTTGAGGATGCTGGCCGCATCGATCGCGCCCTCGGCAGCACCCGCACCCACAAGGGTGTGGATCTCGTCGATGAAGACGATGATGTCGCCGCGGGTGCGGATCTCTTTGGTGACCTTCTTCAGTCGCTCTTCGAAGTCACCGCGGTAGCGGGAACCAGCGATGAGCGATCCGAGGTCAAGCGAGTAGACCTGCTTGTCCTTCAGAGTCTCAGGAACATCGCCCTTGACGATCGCCTGGGCGAGGCCCTCGACGACGGCGGTCTTGCCGACGCCGGGCTCACCGATCAGGACCGGGTTGTTTTTGGAGCGGCGGGACAGGATCTGCATGACCCGCTCGATCTCTTTCTCGCGCCCGATGACCGGGTCGAGCTTGTTGTCGCGCGCGGCCTGCGTGAGGTTGCGACCGAACTGGTCGAGCACGGCGGAGCCGCCCTGCGCGGCCTGCGCGTTGTCGTGCGTCTGGGCGCCGACGGATGCCGTCTCGCGACCGGGTGCACCGGAGAGCAGCTGGATGACCTGCTGGCGGACCTTGTTCAGGTCGGCGCCGAGCTTCACGAGCACCTGTGCTGCGACACCCTCACCCTCGCGGATGAGGCCGAGCAGAATGTGCTCGGTGCCGATGTAGTTGTGGCCGAGCTGCAGCGCCTCGCGGAGGCTCAACTCAAGCACCTTCTTCGCGCGGGGCGTGAAGGGGATGTGGCCGGTCGGCTGCTGCTGCCCCTGGCCGATGATGTCTTGTACCTGCTCGCGCACGGCATCGAGGGAGATGCCGAGAGACTCTAGCGCCTTGGCTGCGACTCCCTCACCCTCGTGGATGAGGCCGAGCAGAATGTGCTCTGTGCCGATGTAGTTGTGGTTGAGCATCTTCGCCTCTTCTTGGGCGAGGACGACGACCCGACGAGCTCGGTCGGTAAATCTCTCAAACATGCTGACTCCTTATCGCACGGGGCGAAGACGCTACGGCGCCTGTACATCGAGAATAACTACCGCACGGGCGGGGTATGCCCGTGTTCGCCGTCGGCATAGCTTGCGGCCCCGCTTGACGGCCGGATGCTGAGGTCCTGGTTGACCCGCTTATCGAGATTCGTTATGTTAACGACAAGCGATAACAACGAATATCGATAACCGGAGGATGGCATGACGGAGCACACTCATACGAAACGCGGGGTGAAACTCGCCGAGAAGGCGATCCTTGGCTTTATCGCCGGGGCTGCTGCGGCGATCGCGATCGTCGACCTCGTTGCGCTTGTCGTCCGCGTCAGCACAATCGCCACTTCCGAGGAGGTTACGGTTTATGGCATTCCGCTGATGGACTTCTCGGCCGATCGGGTCGCGGCGGCGTCTCCTCAGGTGTCCAGCGCCTACTTCGAGAGCCTGACTCTCACGGCCTCGGGGCTAGGTGGATCGGTGCGCGGGTTGCTGATCACCGCCGCTATCCTCAGCGCGCTGGTTGCGATAGGCGTCTGCGCCGTCGTCGCCTGGCTGTGCCTGCGCGTCTTCATCGGCCGCCCGTTCGTGCGTTCTGCGACGTGGGGTATTGGCATCGCGTCGATCCTGGTGGTCGCGGGCGGGCTCGGTGGCTTGCTCTTCAACACCATCGCGAATGCCGAGATCGCCGAAACGCTCGGGCTGTCGGATGCCGGTTTGCCTGTGTTCCTCGCGGTGCTCGATTTCACGCCGCTCGGGTGGGGTCTGGCGCTTGCTGTTGTCGCCGGCGCTTTCGAGATCGGTCAACGGATGCAGCGCGACACGGAAGGCTGGTGTGATCATGGCTAAGGATGCTCAGGCTCTCGCGCGGAGCGACCGGAACGACCTCGGCACCGCCGTCGTTGTTGCGGCTTTCGCGGTCGGATTTCTCATCTATAACGGCATCCGTCAGATCGCGATGCTGTTTTCGACTCCGGGTGCAATCACGGTCGAGACGCCGCTCACTGCGCAGCCGTTCACCGCGAATATCGGCGCCGGGGCCTCGGCCACGGCTCACGCAGCCACGTTAATGGTGTCGGATGTGAGTGCCATCGGCGTCATCTTTCTCGTTCTCGGGATCGTGCTGAGCACAGTGGGGCTGATCGTCGCGGCTGTGCTCGGCGCTGTCCTCTGTCGCCGGTTGCTCCGCGGGCATGTCTTCGATGCGACCAACACGCGCCTGACGTTTGCGATCTCACTCGTACTGCTCATCGGGCCTCTGGGCAATGTCTGGTTCACGAACATGGGACTCAATGGGGTGTTTGCTGCTGCTGGCGGGGAGTTCGAGAGCCATCCTCAGCTACTTTTGGACGCTGTGCCGCTGTTTGTCGCGTCGATTGCTGTGGGCGTATTGGTGATTGTGTTCCGGCGCGGCGCTGCGCTGCAGCGCGATGCGGAGGGGCTGGTATGACTCCCGCGGCCGAAGAGGAGGAGACCGGAATCCACTGTCGGCTCGATGAGTTGCTTGCCGCGCGCGCGATGACGCTCACCGAGCTGAGTGCGCGGGTCGGGGTCAGCATCGTGAACCTCTCCGTATTGAAGAACGACCGTGCACGGGCGATTCGATATTCGACTCTGCGTGCGATCTGTGACGTGCTGGAGTGTGAGGTGGGCGAGCTTCTGGTGCTCGCTCCCGGACGAGCCAGCTGAGGTATCGCAGTATCGCGGTACCTCTCGCCTATCGAGATACCCTGCAATACCTCTCGCGTATCCCGATATCTCTCGCCCATCGCGCCATCGCGATAGGGATCCCACCTCACGTGGCTGGCCTAAATCGTTTCGCAGGCAGGTCGATCCCGCCCCACGCATAGGTGAGCACGGTTCGCGGGCGCATTTCGAATGTCTCCGCCGGGCCAGAGCTCTCCCCCAACCCGTGATGCAGCTTGAAGTCGTCTTTACCGCGACGCGTGATGTTCCATTCGCCGTGGTGAAGGGTCATGTGGTGATATCGGCAGAGGAGAATTCCGCGATCGATGTCGGTGCGGCCCTGATCTCTGTCCCACTCGTCGATGTGATGCGCTTCGCAGTACGACGCGGGTCGGTCGCATCCTCGCCATCGGCATCCGCCATCCCGAATTGCGAGTGCGATGCGCTGTTTCGGGGTGAACAATCGCTGTTCTCGCCCGACATTGAGTGGATTTCCGTGAGAATCGACGGTCACCGGCACGAATCCGCTTTCGCAGATGCGTTGATCGGCGACCGACCCGGGCAGCGAGACGAGATGGTCTTCGCTGTGCGCGACCGGAGCGCGGTTGCCCTCGGCATCCACTACCTGCACGAGGCGCACTCCGGCCTGGCGAGTACCGAACACTGCTTCGGTGTCAGCAAGCATGCCCGCGCGCAGCACATCCATCATCAGGTCGTACGCGAGCTGATCATTGGTGCGAGGGTCATCGGCCAGTGACGCGGCCTGCTCTTTCTCATCAGCATCCACAAATCGCGGACCGCCTCGGCGCGGCCGCAGCGCGGCCGCCTGCAACGTCTCAATGAAGAGGTCGCCTTCGTCGTCAAAGATCCAGCTCGCACGCTTCTGCCCGTCAGCGCCACGGTAGGTGCGGAAGGAGCGCTTCTCGAACCGATCGAGGAAGCGCGCTTCCGCACCCTCGGGGTCGAGCAGATCCCGGATAGTCCGCCCTGCCTGCCAAAGCTCTTCGACCGTGCGCTCTGCTGCTTCGCTCACAAGGTGCAGGGCGGCCTGCGCCCAAGCTGCGTGAGCCTCTTCCCGCGCAGCCGCCCGCTCATCAGCATCCATCACGGCATCCGCACCATCAGCCGCCACTTCGTCCGCTTCGATTTCGGGCGGATCACCCAGCCCGCGACGGATCGCATCGAACTGCGCCGCGCTCAGGCCCCCATGCCGCAATGCATCGCGCAGCGGCTGGTACCACGGCCCAAACGAGGTATCGCCGGCGTTGCCATCCTGCGGAGACTCAACTTTCGGGCGCGCGGACTCGTCGTCGAGCAGCGCCTCGCCCACGCGCACTTTTCGGTTCGCTTCGGCTTTCGTTGAGCCGGTGGCGTTCTGTACGAAAGAGGCGGCGGACCGATGCCCGCGCGACTGCGAGAGGCCGGAGTGTCCACGATCGCGGCGAGAGCGCACGGCGACCACTCCCGCGGCAAGCAACTGAATCTGCTCGACCTGCTTCGTCAAGGCAGCAGTCTCGGCAAGAACCTTCACAACATCAGCATCCGCCATCAGCATCATCGAGGCCTGCGCCACCTCAGCGTCATCGATCTGATGCCCACACAGCGTGGGGATCAGCGCCGCGACGTCGGTGAAAGTTGCCATACTTCATACTGACAGAGGCCACAGACATTCCAGGCAGACATCTGCTTGAGTAGCGTATGATGATCTGCATGCGCACGACACTTAACCTCTCTGATGCGCTTGCACTCGAGGCGAAGGCTCGGGCTGCAAGCGAGGGCCGCACGTTCACGAGCTTCCTTGAGGATGCCCTCCGTGAACACCTTGCGCGCGAAATTCCGCAGGCTGCGCCGCAGGCTCTGCCCACTTACACACCGCAGGTTCCCGGCAGCCTCGTCGACCTTGATGACAAAGAAGCGGTGTGGGACGCACTGGATGCCAGCGCATGACGTTCATCGTCGCCGACGTGAATGTACTGGTTTACGCCTTCCGCACGGACGCCCCGGAACACGAGGTATACGCCGGATGGCTCAACAGCGCCCTGCGCACCGACAGCATCGGTGTCGCTGACACTATTCTCAGTGGATTCGTGCGCGTCGTGACACACCCGCGCATCTCCGCGGAACCGACTCCGACGAAAGCCGCCCTAGCTTTCGTCAGGCACCTGCTCAATACGCCGAGCACTGAGTGGCTGCACCAGGCGCCAGCGCCTGGGAGAAGCTCGACGTCCTCGCGTCAGACGATTCCGGGATCCGAGGAAACCTCGTCCCAGATGCCCACATCGCCGCGCTCTGCATCGCCAACGGTGCGCAGTTAGCGACGAGGGATCGTGGCTTCGCGCGGTTCCCCGGGTTGAAATTTTTCGATCCGGCGAAGGCGGATGCTGGGCGCTGAAGCGGCCTGTTACCCAACAGGTACTGGCGCACAGCGAGCCTCACTCATCAGCGCGAGCTGACTCCGCGTCCGAGACCGCTTCGGGTTCAGAGTCGGGTGCGCTCTCGGCATCGGATGCTTTCTGCTTTCGTCGCGCGGCGAACAGCGAAGCGGCCTTTCCTCGCATGCCGTCAGCCGCTCCGGCGATCGCGCTCCCGGCGCCCTTCATCGCGGTCACCGCTCGTGCCTCATCGGGGATGCCGTCGCCGTCGAGATCAAGCGACCGAAACGCATCGGCTCCACCACGGACACCGTCTCAGATTCACCCGTCGACAGCCACCACCGTGTCGTACAACCCATATCGCCTTAGCCCCTCATGCGACTCGATCCCGGTGTACGACAGAGATGCGTCCTCGTACCTACGGAATGCGAACACCGCCTGATTCATGTGGCCGGAGTTGAAGACGTCGAGCGAGACGAGCAGGTTGAAGTCCGTCACCGACAGCCCCGTGACCGCCTTAAACAATTCCGGCTCGATCTTGGTGATCACGTCGTAGAGGGTGTTCTCGCGATAGTCCGTCAGATACATGAACGCCGGGATTCGAGTGGCGAACTTGATCAGCTTCTCTTGAATCTGCTTCCGCTTCGACTTGTATTCCTTCTCCTCAGCGGTGAGCGTTTTCTTCTCACCAGGCGTGATGTCATCTCCGCGGTCCTTCTTGGTCTTCGACACCGCCTCGCTCTTGTTCACCACCGTCTCAAATACCGAAGAACCGAGCGCACGGAACCCCTCGATGTTCATGACGCTTTCATCGCAGCATCCGACGCCATGATTTTCTTGAGGGTCAGATTGTCGACGTTCACGAGCACCGCCGACTCCCACTTGCGCGCGAGGAGCGTTGCAGACGTGCCCGACATCGCGATATCGAGGATGCCGGCGGCATCGACCTGCGTCATGTTTGAACCGTCGTACGCAAGCACCGGCAGGAACGACACGAGCTCTTCGACGGCACGCTCTGGGTTCGGGTTCTCTGGCGCGAGACCGCGGCCGTACTCACTGATCTGGCGTAGAGCACGAGTCGGCGCGAAGTCGAACACGAAACAGACCGGCTTGAGAATTGCCTCCTCATGCGGGTCATTGCCGTTCGGGTTGCGGATGCTCCACGGAGACTGCACACGGAACGCCGCCTGAAAGTACGTTTCCGGAGCCTGCAGGTTCCGCAGCATCAGAATCGAGGACCACTGTGGCACCGTGACTCCGGTCGTCAGCTTTCCAACGGTCAGCGTGATCGTCTTCGTGTCGTGCCCGTTGCCGATCGCGTCGCGCACCGGCGGGAGCGCTGCGAGCCCCACGCCCACGCTCGACGCAGAGACGTTCACGACTGTGTAGTCATGCCAGAACGTGTTCTGCTGTTCGGCGAGCAAATTCTCCATCGCCGCGCAGGATGCCGTGCGCGGCAGCATCCACAGCGAATGCTGCATATAGGGCAGCAGCCGGGTGTCCGAGTACGGAAACGGCGGCCGAGTGCCAGCCTTCATCGCATCAACCTGCGTGGGCAGATATGAGCCGCGGATGATGTCGAGCCATTTCTGCACGTCGTCCTTGTGCACGAACTCTGCGTCGGCGCCGGCACCCTTCGCCTCGAAAAACGCGTTGAGATCAAACTCATCGAACTCACCCTGGTTAGCGATCGCCACGAGCTCGTCGGGCATTTGGTACGTGAGTAGCCGCATCTCGGGCAGCGATGCATACGGGTTCGGTTCGTCCGGATGCTGCGCCGCGAACTGCGCTTTCGCGCGCTGCTCGTCGGTGTAGGTCCAGTTGAAGATCTGCTCTTCGATAAAGCGACCTTCGTTCAGCACCTTAAAGGGCGTGCCAGACAGGTACAGATAAGCGGATGCCTTGATCGGCACGAACGCGTCCTCATCGCTGCCGCGCTCCTCGAGTTCTTCAGCGAAGGTTTCCTCCGCCGGAGAGAATTCGATCTTCTCTTCCTTCTTCGCGTTGTCCTCGCCCTCGAACAGCTCTTTGGCCGCGTCGCGCCATGCGCCGAAGTGGTACTCATCGAAAACGACGAGATCCCAGGTGAGCTCGGTCAACCATTTGTGTTTGGGCTTGAAGTTGTCGGCGGCATCACGCCCCATCAGGTCTTGGAAGGAGCCGAAGAAGACGAGCGGATGCTCCGGGTCAACGTTTGACGGATCGCCCTCGCTCTTGCGTGAGAGGTACTGCCAGCCCTCGAAATCGACGTGTGTTCTGAGGTCGGTGTCCCAGGCATCCTCCACCGCGGGCTTGAAGGTCATCACCAGCACGCGCTTGGCTTCAAGCTTCTTGGCTAGCTGGTACGTCGTGAAAGTCTTTCCGAAGCGCATCTTCGCGTTCCAGAGGAACTCTGGGACGGCGTCGGAGTCCTCTGCCCAGATCGAGCGGTAGTAGTCGTGGGTTTTCTCGACCGCGGCGTGCTGCTCGGCGCGCATCGGGAAGTCTGCGTGGTGCGTACCGCTGTAGCTCTTGTTCGCACGGAGCTCGGCAATCGCAGTGCGCACGTCGTCGGGTGTGCAACGCATCCACTCGCGGCTGGACTCGAAGACTACGTTCTTGAATCCTTTGGCGATCAGGCGTTCGCGAACGTCACGATCGGTGAAAGTGCTGCCGTCTTCGCGATCGGCCGGCTCGTCGATCTCGAGTGTGTAGTCGACGCGTGCTTGTCCCTGCGACTGCTTGATGCGGTCGTTCACATCGGCCTGCGCGGTCTGGCCGACCTTCAGACAGTCACGCCAGCGCTCCGCGACCTCGGTGGATGACCAGGCGTAGATGCGGAGTCGGACGTCCGGTCTGTCTTGGAAGACCTCGTCGAGCGGTTTAGGCATCGACGTCGCCCTCGACTGATCCCAGCTCATCAAGCAGCGTCCGATCGTGCGGCGCTACCTGCGACTCTACAAAGGCAACCTCGTCGGCTGTGAGGCCGTATCGCGCGTACAAGAGCTCGTCGGTCCACACACGGTCAAGAGGCACGTCGGGGACGAACGCATACACATCGCGAGTCGCGTGCTGAGTCGACTTCCGCAAAGAGACAAGAAATCGCACGAATCGAGTGCCCAGCAAGCGTGAGAATCTGTCCGCCTCGACTTCGGTTCCGAACCGGCCCGCAACCAGATATGTCTCCGTACAGGCCGTACCTGGGCCAGCGATGATGGGTCTCGACAGGAACTTCGTCTCTACTGCCGCGCTCGTACCCTGTACCGCAGTCATCAGGACTTTCCAGTCGTCGATCCAGTCGACGTTGGTGGAAATTTCTGCCCGACTGATCCAACTCACTTTTCGCGATCCAAAGAGCTTTACGGGGTCGGCAATGCCGTGACTCAACTCAGCTCCATGCACGAATGTGCGCAGCCCGAAGGGCTTGCCTGTGGAGACCCTCGCATCAAGCGTCGGCTCGCCCTTCGCACGCACTTTGTCGAGGATCGGCACCGCGTCGTTCCAACGCACAAGTACGTCATACGCGTCGAGGTAGCGCTCGACGGCATCGCCGACGGGCGCTCCGTCCCACATCGTTTGGATCCGACAGGGCCCGTTGTAGTCACGATTCCAGAGGAAGTAGGAGATGCCTCCGCGGATCTTCACTCCGGGGAACGCCTCGTACAACTTCGGATAGTCGATGATGTCCCGCATACGGTGATCTTCGAGCATCCGCTTACGGTAGGTATCGAGGCCTTTCCCACCTGCGAACCATCGCGATGGCGTAACGAATACGCCATAGCGCGGTTCGAGCTCCAACGCCTTCTCAACGAATAGTTGATAGATCGGCGCCGCAGAAGTTCCGTAGCCCCCCGTCGCTCAGCTGATACGGCGGGTTCCCAATAATCACGTCGAACTGCATGTCGGCTCCGAAAAGCTCGGCTACGCGAGCCTTGATGTTGTCTGTATGGATGAAGGCGTAGGCGTGGGTTTCGAGGAATTCATCGCGGGCGTATTCGGCTTCCGATGCTCCGCAGAAGCGACACCTCCCGGTGCCGCTCTCTTCCACCAGTTCTTCGTCGGCTGTGAGTGGATTGGAGCGCCGCACCTTCTTGCGCCCCACCCAGGTATGCTCGGTCCGCTCGAACCAGATGTTGCCCCAGTCACGATCGAAGCTCTTCGCGATCGAGTGCTCACCCGTCGCATCCTTCGAGCAGTAGACGCTCCGCCGTGCGAGCAACGATGTGAGCTGGGTGATCCCGATCCCGAAGATCTGCTTCGTGAGGATGTGATCGACGCGCTCGTCAAGGTCGGGGATCTGCGTCGAAAGCCCCTCGGTCAGCCGCCGGGTGATCTCGCGCAGGAACACACCAGACTTCGTAAACGGGTCAAGGAATGTCACGGTCGAATCCGACCAGATGGACTCGCCACCATTCGATTCGGCCCAGGCCTGCTCGAGCGTGTCGAGCATCTGGTTCGCGAATTCCGGCGGTGTGAACACCTCGTCGTTCGAGAGATTCGCGATGCAGGTGAGCACATCGGGGTTGTGGCCTTGGAGAGTGAAGGACGCTTGGAGGCTCATGACTCTTCGACCTCATCGGCAGTTTCAGTCACTGCTTCCGCCTCACCGAGGCTCGCGAGATAGTCGCTGCGAACCTCGGACAGCCGTCGCCCATCTTCGACGAGCATCCAGTGCCACCAGCCGTTTCCTCCGCGACCTCGAAGCGCGCGAAGCGCCCCAGACGGGGAGTCATACGGCACTCCCTCGAAGTGCACGCGACCGTCCTGCGCAATCGCCGCCTCACGCTCAGCGTGTGCCTGCGAAGCAGCGCGCAGGCGCGTGCCCGGTTCGATCCACCCCTCAGACACCAGCTGTGCGAGGTCAACATCCGCACGGCGTTCGGCCATCCGCCGCTCTCCCCCGCCGTAGCTGGTGTGGCCTGCGGGGACCGGCCAGATCATCACGATGCTCTCGATCAAACGCTCGGTTCGCGCCGCTATCTGGCGTTCACTCCAGGTGTCTTCGCCGGCAAGGGCGAGGGCTTCCCCGGTGAGCAGCACATCGTTGATTCCGCGGAAGTGGGCACGCTTCACCTCCCACGCACCGTTCGAGACTTTGCTGTTCAGCGCCTGCGTCACGAGCGTGAGATTGCCCAGACGCTGAACCGCCTGGTCACGCTCCGCACTCTCCTCTGCGGACTCGATCGCCCAGTTCCGCTGCCATGACTGCGGCATCAGGTGCTCGATCGTCGCCTTGCCTCGGGTGATCGGCGACATCGCCAGACGACCACCATCGGGGTAACCCCGCTTGTGGTCTTCAATCGCCTCGAGCACCATGCGCAGTCGGCCCCGACGGAAGTTCCAGTACGCCGGTTCAAGCAGCAGGGCGTCACGCACTTCTGCATCACCAGGCCAGTAGCCGACCACAGTCTGGTTGCCAGCGAGATAGCGCTCCGTCGCCTCCGGCAAAGACTCTTTCGTCTGCTCGCTCAGATAGCGCATCAGATCGAGCGTGAATCGGTTCGCTCCCTGCGAAGTCACCTTCACCAGTGCACGTCGTACGAGCCAGCTCTCCACCATCGCTAGAACGCGTTCGCGCGCTTCGTCGGGCACAGCATCCTGCTCGGGCTCCCCCAGCCAGATCACCAGCGGGCGAACGATATCGGAATCCAAGGCCGCTACCCGATAGCTGAACAGCTCGACTCTGCTGAGAGGCCCGTCCGGGCGCTCAGCGCCTTCGATGATCGACCGGTAACGATCGGCCGCCGCCTTGATCTGAGGAAGAAGGACAGTGACGTCCTTCTCGACCGTGTTGACATAGTGCTTGAACTGCGTGAACACCTCGCGGATCGGAAAGTCGTCGAGTGTGCGCGCCATGAGCCACTGCCAGAGGAACAACGACGAACGCGGGTTCTTGATGCGACCGGACGTGACCTCCCGTTCCCACCACGGCGTCTCGAACTCCGCCCAGTTTGCGAAGTACAGGCGCTCGGCATCCCTCGCCGAAACCTGCTGGAAGACGAAGTTCTTGATGAGGTCGGCCGCGGAAAGCGGCGTACCCCGGGCGTTCAACGTCTCGAAGATCGCTTGAGCGTCTTCATTGGCGTCGAGGCTGATGCTCGCGATCTCCAACCGGTCGGTGACCGTCGCGACGAGCACACGCGCGCGCTTCTCAGCACCCTCATCTTCGCCGAGCCACTCCGCGATCGAATCCGCGAAGAATCGGTGTGCGTCGCGCAGTCGGGATGCCTCGACCGCAGAGTAATCGACAGGTGTCGGCGCTGACATGACCTGGGAGAAGCCATCACGGTCACGGTTGGTCGGCCACAGCTTGAAACGGTCCTCCTCTGCCTCGCAGTGCTCAGGAGGATTCTCGATGAGCGAGTGCACCCGGCTCGCCAGTCCCGTCCAGCCGCGACGTTCGAGCTCGGAGTGCAGGGCATCCAGCAGCAGCTGCAACGTAGTCAGCCGCTGCTGCCCATCGATCACGTTCCACGCGGGCAGGCTGCCAAGAGCAACAGGCACCTGCTGGATGACGATCGCTCCGAGGAAGTGGCTCGCTGCCGCATCATGCTTCTCGATGACTTCGATCAGGCGAACGATGTCCTGCCACAGCGGCTCCCACTGTGTTTCCTTCGACCACACATAGGGCCGCTGGAACAGCGGCACAACGAGCCGAACAGGGTTGAAGAACACCCCTTGCGGTTTGACGACGTCCGTTTTCATGCCGCGATCTCCTTCACGGTCATCACCGGATACGTACGCACCGGTGTGAAGATCTCGTGCTCCTCGAAGTGCGCGAATAGCCCCTCAGACGCGGACGCGCGCTGCGTGAGGCTGTCGTAGCGGAAGTCGCGACGCTGGTATTTTCCGCGTCCGAGATACCCCCATTCGGGGAACGTGATCGGCTCACCGTCGGCCATTGTCATCGCCAGCGCATCGCCCTGCACGATGTTGACGGCGAGCACCGCCGTGGCCGCCTTTACCCACTCGTTGTCACCATCCACGCTGAGATACCGGGTGAAAGTACCCGCGAGATTTTCGCGACACTCGACCGCGTTATCCTCGAGCAGCTCGATGCCGTAGATGCACATAAGCCCGAACAATGCATAGTGCCGCTTCTCGAATTCGCTGCGACCATGCTTCGCCTGCACGGCCGCGAGTTTTCGCTCTAGCACTGGCACAACAAAATTGCCCGACCCGCAGGCAGGCTCGAGGAACCGCGAGTCAATGCGCTCGCTCTCCCCCTTGACGAGATCGAGCATGTCGTCGACCAGCCAACGCGGGGTAAAAACTTCACCATGGTCGGCGACCCGCTGCCGCGACTTCACCAGGCGCTCAGGCTCGACAGCATCCGGGGTTCTACTCACACGCATGAGTGTACAAGTACCCGGCGACATGCACCCTGGTGCGATTCACCGGGGTTGATCACGCTTGGTGAGTGCCCCGAATCCCCTCCGCCGCAGCCGCCCACATCGGGGCGAGAATCGCCGCCGAACGGAAGCGTCGGGGACTCACTCAAGACCAGCTCGCGGTCCTCAGCGACATCGACTCGTCGAACATCCGCAGCTACGAATCCGGGCGCGCGATGCTCAGCGTCCAAACGCTCGTGCGCATCGCCGAGGCGCTGAAGGCCGAGCCGGGCGAGTTCCTCGAAGGACTGACGACGTCGATGTTCCAGAGCACCGCAACCGAGCCCCCGGCCACACGCCGCTCGCCTAGCGCGCACCGACAGGCGAGCTAACCCCGCTCCGCAAGCGAACGCAGCGCATGGGGATCTCTCCCCATCCGCACGCACCTGTCCGAAACCTATGAGCCCGTACGCTTGTTCCTATGAACCGGAACCTGCGCACACGTCCCTCCCGCCTCCTCCTGGCGTTGCCGGTCGTAGCCATCGCGTTCTCACTCGCGGCGTGCTCGGGGGGCGCGCAGCGTCCGTCCGTCGATCAGCTCAGCGACGGCCTCACCACGATCCTCGAAGAAGGCGGACAGGGCGGCATCCTGACCGACGACCAGATTGACTGCGTCGCCGAGAAGTTCCTCGATTCGAAGGTCTCCGATGAAGACCTCTCGAACCTCGCCGCTGGCAAAGATGAGCAGACTTCGCAGGAATCCAAGGCGCTTGTCACCGACACGATGTCGAGCGCCGCCGCGGAGTGCGTCTCCTAATCACCCAGCGCCGGCGACACGCAAGCTAGCGAGAACTCACGCCCGAGACTGCGGCCTGGTCGCACCGCGCGTGTCGAGCGCGAGCTCTTCGGCGTCGATCGCTGTCATGAGCTCGCGCATCAGCTCTTCGTCCAAGTTGTCGGCGTCGCGCTCGGCGAGCAGAATCTCGCGTCGCACGTGCAGCCAGCCCTTCGACAGCAAGACGAGGTCTTCGTACGAGGGCCGCGGGACGGAATCTTCGACCTCTTGCGCTTTGTCGGTGTCAGTCTCGACCCTCGTCATCCGCTTGGTGAAAGCGTCGAACGCCTCCATCTCGACCGGTCCGTACTTCTTCGCCCACTCCTCGCGCTGCTCCGACAGAAAGGCCTTACCTGCTTCGCGGCTGCGCTTGCGAACGGCGGCAATGGCCTCGGCATCCTCATTATGATCCACATCACTCGCGATCCCGAGCCGACGAATCAACCGCGGCAGAGTGAGCCCCTGCAACATCAGCGTGGCGACAGTCACGACGAACGCGACCACCACGATCGCATGCGAGGCATCGGCGTCGAGCGCCGCGAGGTCGGCCGCGGCGAGCGCGGTCGCCAGCGTCACAACCCCACGCATCCCCGCCCACGAGATGACCGCGTTGTCCCGCCAATCAAGATCAGGCTCGGTCAGGCGCTTTTTCATCTCTGCTTCAGTGCGCGGCTGGCGCCTTGACCGCTGCTGTTGATCCGACGACTCGCGTTGATTCGCCTGCTGCTCACGCCGCTCACTGAACCGCCCGCTCGTGACCACACGCTCCCACCGGCGCATGCGCTGACGCTCCTGGAACTTCGCCCACGCGTGCGCCGGATAGACATAGAGCGGCCTCACGACGAGCACGACCAGCAGCACCGCACCGGCGAGCAACAGGAGCTGCTCCGTCGATTCCAGGCTGAGATCGCTGAGCACCCGCCGGAACTGCAGCCCGATATACGCGAATACGAAACTCTCAAGAAGCAAGTCAGCCGACAGCCACAGCGGCACCTCTTGCTGGCGGGTCGTGTAGTCGGTGCGCGGAGCGTTGAAGCCGACGTACAGCCCCATCGCGACGACGGCGAGCACACCAGAGCCACCAAGGTGCTCGGCAATCGCATAAGCCCCGAACGGCACCAGCAGCCCGAACGTGCCGATGACGACGGGATCTGTGACGCGCATGCGCAGCTGGTGCAGGACGATGCCGAACACCAGTCCCACCACGACGCCGACGACGACCGCGAGAACAAACTGCCAGATGCCGTTCCACACTGTCAGCGCCGCCCCGGCGATGATCGCCGCGAACACGCGATAGAGCGTCAGCGAGGTCGCATCATTGATGAGGCTCTCACCAGAAAGCACGGTCATGATTCGTCGCGGAAGCCCGAGCTTTCGACCGATAGCAGCGGCGGACACAGCATCCGGCGGAGCGACGATCGCTCCGAGCAGCAATGCTCCCGGCAGTGTGAGCTCTGGCATAATCCACCAGGCGATCAGCCCCACCGCGGCCGCTGTGAGCAACACCAACCAGATACCCAACCGGCGAATCTGCGGCAAGCTGCGCTTGAACCCGACGAACGAGACGTTCAATGCCGCGGAATACAGCAACGGCGGCAGCACGAGGTTGAGAAGCACGTGCCCGTCGATCTGTAGCTCGGGCACGAAAGGGAGGAAGGATGCCGCGAGCGCGACAACCGTGACGAGCAGAGGTGCGGGCCACCCACGCCACCGTGCAATGGCTGCCACAATGACAGCTCCGACAAGCACGTAGAACAGGGCGGCATCCATTCCGTCAGAGTAACGGGGTCAAACAATGCGCCGGCCGGGAATTCCTCCGACACTAGAACTGTTTGACAGCGAGATGACTTCTGCAGCCCCCGCCCTCTCCGTTCTTGACCTCGTTCCGGTGCGCACCGGCCAGACCAGCAGCGAGGCGATCGCCGCGTCGCTCACTCTCGCCGCGACCGCTGATCGTCTGGCTATCGCCGCTACTGGTTCGCCGAGCACCACAACATGCCGGCCGTGGCATCCACTACTCCTCCGGTGCTGATCGCCGCCGCGGCCGCCCGGACTTCTCGCATCCGACTGGGTTCGGGCGGCGTGATGCTGCCGAACCACGCACCGCTCATCGTCGCGGAGCAGTTCGCCGCGCTGGAGGCCATTGCACCAGGGCGCATCGACCTCGGCCTCGGCCGCGCGCCCGGTAGCGACCCGGTGATCACGCAGCTCCTTCGGGCCACGGGAACTCCGAGTGATGTCGAGCAATTCCCGCGCCACGTGCAAGACATCGCACTGCTCATGTCGGGCGAAGGCGCGACCGTGCGCTTCACGTCGGGCGGCGAGTACACCGTGCGCTCCACACCCGCCGCGACCGGCACTCCAGAGGTGTGGCTGCTGGGCTCGAGCGACTACTCCGCCCAGCTCGCAGCATCCCAAGGTTTGCCGTATGTATTCGCCAACCACTTCTCTGGGCAGGGACTCGAGCGCGCTCTCGACCTGTACCGCACCGGGTATCAGCCAAGCGAGGCGCACCCTGAGCCGCGCACGTTCCTCACAGTGAACGTCGTTGCAGCGCCGACGGCGGAAGAGGCCGAGGCCCGCGCCCTGCCTCAGCTGCGCATGATGTCGCGCCTGCGGTTGAACAAGCCGCTCATCGCCCTCGAAACAGTGGAGGAAGCCCTCGGCGCCGAGCCGGATGCCGCCACCGAACAGGCCGTTCAGGCCGGGCGATCACGCTGGTTCGTCGGAACCGGCGAATCTGTCGCAGCCGAGGTGCGTGCGTTCGCCGAGAAGCATGGTGTCGACGAGGTCATGCTGTCACCAGTGGCCGGTGCGTACGAGGCCGAGCCGAAGGATGCTCCGGCTGGTCGCGCCGAGACGCTCGAACTGGTGGCCGCGGCGCTGTAACGCACCTCGCCGCGCGTCCTCCACCCCAACATCGGTGTGGGGGTAGGGATATCCCCTCCAAGACACCAGGGAGCGAGGGATTTCCGTACGCCATCGCGTGGGCGCAGGGCGCCGGGGCGTCGTTCTGCACGCGCCGGCGATTGTTACGACGTTTTCACAGGCCCGCACCTGGTCGATCAGCGGCATCCCTGTCGTGGACCCCATCTCGGCCGTGTTTCTGTGCGCAGAATCGCTCAGTCACAATGAAGCGGTGATCATGCTCGATGCTCTCGTCACCACCGCAACGAACTACCCGGAGCTCATGCGGCGGCTTCCGAACACACGTGCGGACATCGAACAGCACCTGCGCCGTTGGGGACGATTCCCGGGCTGCGGCACAATCCGCACTGCACTTCCATTCGTGCGAGAGCGGGTGGAGTCCCCGAAAGAAACCGAGACCCGCTTAGCCATCGTTGATGCTGGGCTGCCGGAGCCCAGCGTTCAGCACGAGGTGTTCGAACACGGCAGGCTCATTGCTCGCGTCGACCTGGCGTATCCCGCGCTGAAGATCGCGATCGAGTATGAGGGCGATGGGCACCGAACCAACAAAAAGCAGTGGCGTATCGACATCCAGCGTCAGCGTGACCTTGAAGCGCGCGGGTGGATCGTAATCCGGTTGACGGAGCGCGATCTTCATGCCGGCGCGAAATCTCTCGTCGCCTCCATCCGCAGCGCGATCGCAACCCAAAGCGCCAGGCCCGCTACCGCGCCCGCGCGCTAGGCCCGCTACCCGGTGAAGTATTGTTTTCTCCTCCACGAGCGCCCTCCCCGAGGGGATTTCCCTACCCCACGCGCGGGGGTGGCGCGCGGGGTTACTCCGGCGCCCCGGAGAGGAGACCGCGCAGCCAGTCGCGCGCCTCGACGAAAACGTCATCCGCGTAGCGATCCGGGTAATGCACGATCTGCCGGTCAGCGCGCGGGTACGACCCGAGGAAAACCACGCGCGGGCTGAACCGGCGAATGCCGAGCAGTGCGTCCGCCATCCGCTCGTCCTGCACGTGCCCGTCCGCATCGAGGACGAAGCGGTAACGACCCAGCTCGTCGCCGATTGGCCGTGATTCGATCAGCGACAGGTTGATGCCGCGGGTCGAGAACTGCTCGAGCATCTCCAGCAGCGCGCCGGGACGGTCGTTCGGCAGCTCGACGATCAGCGAGGTCTTGTCTGCGCCGGTCGGGTTCGCCGGCATCACGGTCTGCGCGACCAGCACAAAGCGCGTTACCGCCGAAGTACTGTCGCCGATTTCGGAGGCGAGCACGTCGACGTCGTAGTGCTGCACGATCCCTGGAGGGGCGATCGCCGCCTGCGCTGGCAGCGTGCCGTCAAGCACCCCGATAGCGGATGCCACGTTGCTGGCAGCCGGAACGTGCGAGTGGTTCGGCAGATGCGCGCCAAGCCAGGCGTGACACTGTGCGTAGGCGACCGGATGCGCAGCGATCGATGTCACATCAGCGAGTGTCGTGCCGCGCGGGGCGACGAGCACGAAGTTCACGCGCACCAGGTACTCACCGATGATGCGCAAACCCGGGAGTGTCGCCAGCGCATCCTGAGTCGTCGAGACGCCACCCTCGATCGAGTTCTCGATCGCGATCATCGCCGCGTGGCTGCGGCCTTCCAGCACGTCGGCGAGCGCCTCTCCGACGTTGTGCACGGGGCGCCAGTTCTGACCTCGCGCTTCGGCGACCTGGTCGAGCGCTGCTTCGGTGAAGGTGCCCGCGGGGCCCAGATAGCTGTATGTACGGCGTTCGGTCACGCGTTTTACCTTAGCCCCGTCCGTAATGTCGGTGACCGCTGAGTGCAATATGGGCTCTCGACGGATGCGCACGAGCCAAGATCGGGGCAGACTGATCTCATGACGAGCCGTGCCGGCCTCCCTGCGGAGGAAACTGACCTCATCGATGTCGACGAACTGATCGCCGCCTACTACGATCTCAAGCCCGATCCGTCCGTCGCGGCGCAGCGCGTCGTGTTCGGCACGAGCGGTCACCGCGGCTCTTCACTGTCGCGCAGCTTCAACGAGCAGCACATCCTTGCGACCACCCAGGCGATCGTCGACTACCGCCAGAGTCAGGGCATCACCGGCCCGCTTTTCCTCGGTCGAGACACCCACGCGCTATCACTTCCTGCCGAGCGCACCGCGATCGAGGTGCTGATCGCCAACGGTGTCGACCTGCGCGTCGACTCCCGCGACTCGTATGTGCCGACTCCCGCGCTCAGCCACGCCATCCTCACGCATAATCGCGGAAAAGCGGCGGATGCTGCGGGTCGCGCCGACGGCATCGTCGTCACCCCGTCGCACAACCCCCCGCGCGATGGCGGGTTCAAGTACAACCCTCCGCACGGCGGCCCGGCAGACACCGACGCGACCGGTTGGATCGCCGCACGCGCGAACGAACTCATCGAGGGCGGACTCGAGGGCGTGAAGGCGCACCGCTTTGCTGACATCGACTGGGACACACTGCCCAGCTACGACTTCCGCGACGCCTACGTGCGGGACCTCCCCTCGATAATCGACCTCGATGCCATCAAGAAGGCCGGCGTGCGCATCGGCGCGGACCCACTGGGCGGAGCATCCGTCGAGTATTGGGCGCTCATCAAAGAGATGCACGGCCTCGCGCTCACCGTCGTGAACCCCGAGGTCGACCCGACCTGGCGCTTCATGACGCTGGACTGGGACGAGAAGATCCGGATGGATCCGTCGTCACCGAACGCAATGGCATCCCTCGTCGCCAAGAAGAGCGACTACGACGTCCTCACCGGCAACGACGCCGACGCTGACCGGCACGGCATTGTCACTCCGGATGCCGGCCTCATGAACCCCAACCACTACCTGGCCGTCGCGATCGACTACCTGTTCTCGCACCGCACCGAATGGCCGCGGGATGCCGCGATCGGTAAGACCCTGGTCTCGTCGATGATCATCGACCGCGTCGCAGAGTCGCTCGGGCGCCGCCTCTTGGAGGTACCGGTCGGATTCAAATGGTTCGTACCTGGACTGCTCGACGGCTCTGTCGCGTTCGGCGGCGAAGAGTCGGCCGGAGCGTCGTTCCTCCGCAAGGACGGCACGGTGTGGTCGACCGACAAGGACGGCATCCTGCTCTGCCTGCTCGCCGCCGAGATCATTGCGGTGACCGGCAAGAGCCCCTCGGAGCGCTATGCCGAACTCGAGGATGCGTTCGGAGCATCCGCGTATCAGCGCGTCGATGCCCCGGCCACGCCGGAGCAGAAGGCAACGCTCGGCAAGCTCGCACCGGATGCCGTCACGGCAACGTCACTGGCCGGTGAGAAGATCACTGCGAAGCTGTCGCACGCGCCGGGAAACGGTGCAGCGATCGGCGGACTTAAGGTGCAGACCGAGCATGCCTGGTTCGCCGCGCGCCCGTCTGGCACCGAGGACGTCTACAAGCTGTACGCAGAGAGCCTGCTCGGTGCCGAACACCTTGCCGAGGTGCAGGAGGAGGCTCGAGCGGTGGTGTCGGCCGCGCTCGGTTCAGCCTGACGGCTGCTGTGGCTGCCGCTCAGGCACCGCCAGGAGCATTTCCAGCATGCTCAAGGCGTCTTCGTGTTTGGTGTCGGCGTCGAGGAGCCACTGCGTTTGAAGTCCATCGGATGCCGCGATGATGAGGCTGCGGCGGCCTCAGCATCCACGTCTGCACGCATCCCGCCGGACTGCTGCAGAGCGCGCACCTGTTCGGCGATGATCGCTCGCAGGCGCGCGAAACGTACCGATGCCCACTCGGTGGCATGTTCGTGCCCGTCTTCCAGCGCGGCCGCGACGAGCGACGAGTACAGCTGAACGAGCCCGGGGATCTTCTGGTTGCGCTGCGCGGAGCGGCGCATCTCGCCGACGGGCTGTGGCTCCGAACGATCGTCGGGATCATGGTGCTTTGAGGACTCTTCATACACTGCGATGAGCAGTTCTTCCAGCGACCCGAAATAGTGCCGGAGCGCCGCGTGGGTCACCCCGACCGCCTCAGCGATGGCACGCAGGCTCGTGCGATCGGCGCCACGTTGCGCGAACACCTCGATCGCGCGATCGAGGATTTCTTGCCGCCGCGCTATGCCCTTGGCATATGCCCCTCGGGAGCCAGATTTCACGGCGTCGGTGGCGGCTACCTGAGCGGTGTTATCGCGGTCCGCGGTCATGATCACGATCCTACCCATTTAAAACCTCCACATGGGGGTTTTGTCTGTTAGTCTCGCACCACACCATTGAAACCATCTCCCGAGGAGCACTGCCGCTTGTCTGTTCTCACCTCTATTCAGCTCTTCACCGTCAAATCTGACCTCGAAGAGAATCTCGAAGAAACCCTCGACACCCTCGTATCCCGCGGTTTCACGACGGTCGAGCCCTACGACTTCGTGCGCCGCGCTGATGCACTTGCCGCCGCCCTGTCAGCTCGCGGACTTGCGGCGCCCACCGGCCATGCGTTTGTCGCGTCCGCCTCGTTCGTGAACCCCGATGGCACCCCGACCGATAACGACGTCCCGACTCTCGATGCGACCTTCACCGCCGCCGAGAAACTCGGCATGGGCGTCATCATCGAGCCGTACACCGACCCGGCTCGCTGGACGAGCATCGAGCAGATCCAAGAGATCGCCGAGCTGCTCAACCGTGCAGCCGAGGCGGCCGCTGAACGCGGCATCCGGATCGGGTATCACAACCACGCTCATGAACTGGAAGCACGCTTCGGTGACCTCACCGGTCTCGAAGTTCTCGCGAACCATCTCGATCCCCGCGTTGTCCTCGAGGTCGACCTGTACTGGGCGGCTCGCGCAGGTGTCGACGTACTCGCGCTGCTGCGCACTCTCGGCGAGCGCGTGATCGCCCTACACGTCAAGGACGGCACGCTCGACCCCGAAAAGGTGAACGCCTACCCGCCCGCAGATCAGGTTGCGGCCGGCGAGGGCACGGTTCCGCTGGCGGATGCTCTCGCCACCGCCACCGCGCTGGAAGTCGCTGTCGTCGAGTTCGATCACTTCGAAGGCGATCTGTATGCTGCCGTCGAATCGAGCCGCGCATTCATCGATGAGGCCCTTGCGACTGATTCGGGCACCCGCTGATGGCCGCGAGCGGCCCCGTCGCCGTCGGCATCATCGGCGCAGGCAACATCAGCGATCAGTACCTCACCCACCTCAGCACCTTTCCTGACATCGAGCTGCGTGCGATCGGCGACCAGATCGAAGAGCGGGCTCGTGAGCAGGGCGCCAAGTATGGCGTCCCCCGCGCCGGTGGCGTCGATGTTGTTCTGAACGATCCTGATATCGAGATCGTCGTCAACTTGACGATCCCGGCCGTGCACGTCGAGGTGTCAGAGAGCATCATCGCCGCTGGAAAGCACGTCTGGACCGAGAAGCCGATCGGCGTCGATCGGGACTCGTCTCAGAGACTGCTGCGGGTCGCAGAGGCCGCGGGTCTTCGCGTCGGCGTCGCACCCGACACTGTCCTCGGCCCTGGCGTGCAGACAGCGAAACGCGCAATCGCTCGCGGTGACATCGGTCAGCCGCTGTTTGCGCAGACGACCTTCCAGTGGCAGGGTCCAGAGGTCTTTCACCCCAACCCCGCGTTCCTCTACGCACGTGGCGGCGGGCCGCTGCTCGACATGGGCCCGTACTATGTGTCGACGCTCGTGCACATCTTCGGTCCTGTTGCCGCGGTAGCCGCGCTGGGCCTCAAGGGCACCGAAACGCGCACGGTGCAGGTCGG
Organism: Microbacterium sp. CH12i; assembly: GCF_000685355.1. Classification (GTDB taxonomy): domain Bacteria; phylum Actinomycetota; class Actinomycetes; order Actinomycetales; family Microbacteriaceae; genus Microbacterium. The sequence continues at coordinate 265,653 of NZ_JHET01000002.1, forward strand.
CCCGCTCGCCGGCGAGATTTTCCCGGTTGAGGTGCCATCCACCGTCTCAGTGCTCATGCAGTTCGAGCGGGGCGGCCAGGGGCAGAGCCTCTACAGCACCGATTCACCTCTGAAGCGGGCGGGCATCGTCGAGATCGCCGGCACGGAGGGCACCATGGTGATCCCGGATCCGAACACGTTCGGCGGTGAGATCACCATCACCCGCCCGCTCAAGGACGCGTCTTCGGTTCAGGACACGGTTGATGTTCCCCAGGAGGGAACGCTCACCGGTCGCGGACTCGGCGTGCTCGACATGGCACGTTCGATTCGCGCCGGCCGTCCGCACGTCGCCACCGGAAAGTTCGGCTACCACGTGCTCGACACGCTTCTCACGATCGAAGAGACCGCAGTGGCCGGCGGGTTCGCCCCGGTTGCCAGCACTCTCGGCGAGATCGGCTCGCTGGCCGCAGACTTCGATCCGACGGCGCGGACGCTTTAGCCTCGAGCGGGCTCGCATTGTTGAGTGGGTCAGCAGCCTTGAGCGGGTCAGGGCGACTTCGTGCTGACCCGCTCGATCAGCTGAGCGGGAATCACACTCGGCGCTTCAACCGCGCCGCCTTCAATCTCCGCAATGAGCGCCGACACCGCGGCTGTCGCTAGCTCAGTGAAGTCCTGCCGAATCGTTGTCAACGGCGGGCGGTAGTTCGCGGCATCCGGCACGTCGTCAAACCCGATCACGCTCACGTCTTCGGGTACCCGTCGGCCCTGATCGGTGAGCGCGCGGATGAGTCCGAGCGCCATCTGGTCATTCGCGCAGAACACCGCGGTCGCACCCTGCAACTCGGCACCCGCCGCGTGACCGGATTCTGCCGACCAATCACCCCGCACCAGCTCGTCAGGCTGAATGCTCATGGCCTGCAGCGTCTCACGCCAGCCACGCTCGCGCTCGTCCGCTGCGAAAGAACCGGCGGGACCAGCGAGATGCCTGACCGTTGCATGCCCAAGCTCAAGCAGCCGACGTGTCGCCGCGGCGGCTCCGCCGGCGTGATCGCTGCGCACAGTGCGACGACCGGCTGCTGTGGGTGCGTCAACTACGACAAGCCGCACTCCAGCAGGCAGGTCATCGGCCTGCAACAGCGCGGACGCCTCGTTCAGCACAATTGCGCCGTCAACGCCCTGCTCGTGCAACCGCGCGAACGCTGTCGCCACCGAACCTTCGGCCGTAACGACCAGCAGTGCGTAGCCGCGCTGTTCTGCCGCCTCTGCCGTGGCCTGCAGCATCCGCGAATTTCCGACCGTCGCGAGTGTCGTCACGACCAGGCCGATGGTCTGCGTGCGTCCGGTACGCAGGGCGCGCGCTGCGCGGTGCGGTCGGTAGCCGAGCTCAGCCATGGCCTGCTCGACGCGGACACGGGTGGCGGGATCAACGCGCGGGCTGCTGTTGACGACGCGCGACACCGTTTGGCCTGAGACTCCGGCGCGAGTGGCGACCTGCGCCATGGACACGCGGCCGGATGATGCGTGGCCCGGCGCGGCCGGTCCGGAAGCGGCGCGGCGGCGCCCATCAGCACGCATCAGCTCATCTTCGCCCGGCATCCCTGGCTCCTTCTCCGTTCCAAACTCCCCGTTCACAACTCCTCCATGTTGACGTTACCACCGCCCGAGCGGTACCGTGTTTACGTGAACACGGACAAATCTCAGGAGTTACGACGACCGAACTCGCGCCGGCGTGCTCCGACGGGCCACGCAACTGGCCGATGGCCGCGACCTGATCTACTACGACGATGCAGGCAGCGCACTCGGGGCAGACCGCGCCGTTGATGCGCGCACGCTCGACCAGCGCCCTGGCACCGCGACGATGCGCCAGGATGTGCTCACGGGCGACTGGATCACTGTGGCCGCCAACCGCCAGAACCGCATCATGATGCCGAGCGCCGATGCCGACCCGCTGGCGCCGCAGACGCCGACGAACCCGTCCGAGGTTCCGTCGATGTACGACGTGGCGGTGTTCGAGAACCGCTCCCCTGCGTTCGGCCCTGCCCTCGCCGAAGCGCTCGGCACTGCCCCGGTCGCTTCCGACGCTCCGCGCGGACTCGACGACCTCGCGGCACTCGGCCTCGGCCGCACCCGCACCTCAGTCGGCCGTTGCGAGGTCGTCTGTTTCAGCCCGGAGCCCTCCGGATCGTTCGGCACCCAATCCGTCACGCGGGCGCGCACAGTTATTGAGGCGTGGGCCGACCGGACAGCCGCCCTTTCGCTAATGCCTGGCATCGAGCAGATCTTCCCGTTTGAGAACCGCGGCGAGGCCATCGGCGTGACGCTCCCTCACCCGCACGGTCAGATCTACGCGTATCCGTATGTCACTCCGCGCACGACTCGTCTGCTGGAAAGCATCGACCACACCGCACCCGATCTGTTCCAGCACATTCTCGAGTTCGAACAGAACTCAGAGCGCGTCGTATTCCAGGGCAGGCACTGGACGGCCTTCGTGCCGTTCGCCGCTCGGTGGCCGCTCGAAGTGCACCTCATGCCGCACCGACACGTGCCCGACTTCGCAGAGACGAACCAGGATGAGCGCGACGAGCTCGCACCGCTGTACCTGAAGCTGCTGCGAGGCGTCGACGCCCTCTACGACACCCCCACCCCGTACATCGCCGCCTGGCACCAGGCACCGGTGAATGTTGGTCGCGAGACGGTGCGCCTGCACCTGCAGCTGACGAGCCCGCGCCGCGCTGCAGACAAGCTGAAGTTCCTCGCAGGCAGCGAATCTGCCATGTGGGCGTGGGCCGCTGAGGTCACTCCAGAACAGGGTGCTGCCCGCATCCGCGAAGCAATCAAACGTGCAGAGCAGGCGAGCGCATGACCGCACCCGCCCCCGAGACGCTAGCCCCCGCCGCGCAGGCCGTCGCGCTGTTCGAAAAGCTCACCGGCCATGCCCCGGAGGGGGTCTGGTCAGCGCCAGGGCGGGTGAACCTCATCGGCGAGCACACTGATTACAACGACGGTTTCGTGTTGCCGTTCGCGATCCCCCACCGCACATATGCCGCTGTCGGCATACGTGCGGACGGTCGCATCCGAGTCTCGTCGATTTTCGCCGAAGAGACCGTCGAGGTCGCGCTCGACGAGCTGAACGGCCTATTCCCGACCGCGACCGGTGAAGAGCCTGCTGTGGCCGAGTGGGCCGCGTACCCGCTGGGCGTCGCATGGGCACTGCAGCTAGCGGGAGCCACCGGCGTCGGCGTGGATATCGCGATCGCTTCGGACGTTCCGGTAGGCGCCGGTCTCTCTTCCTCGGCCGCGATCGAGGGTGCCACGGCATCCGCTCTGAACGACCTCTGGAATGCGCAGCTCGACCGCATCACGCTGGCTCAGATCGGGCGCCGCTCCGAGAACGAGGCCGTCGCGCGCCGACCGGAATCATGGACCAGATGGCGTCGATGCTCGGCGAGCCCGATGCCGCGCTGTTCCTGGACTGCCGCACCCTCGACGCCAACCTCGTGCCCCTCAGCATGCGCGAGGCTGGCTGGCGATTCTGGTCATGGACACCCGGGTCTCACACGCGCATTCCACCGGCGGCTATGGTGAGCGCCGCGCATCGTGCGAGCGAGGAGCCACCGCCTTCGGTGTCCCTGCCCTGCGTGACGTGACCGTCGCTGACCTCGGCCGTGCCGCCGAGATGCTCGACGAGGTCACTTTCCGACGAGTGCGTCACATCGTGACGGAGAACCAGCGGGTGCTCGACACCGTGCGCACACTCCGTGAGCGGGGGCCGCGCGCGATCGGCGACCTCCTCGTCGCCTCGCACGCGTCGATGCGCGACGACTTCGAGATCTCCGCGCCCGAGCTGGATACCGCAGTGGATGCGGCTCTCGCGGCTGGCGCGATCGGCGCGCGGATGACCGGCGGCGGTTTCGGTGGAGCGGCGATCGCACTCGTCGAGCAGTCGGCTGTCGAGACAGTGTCGGATGCCGTGACCGCAGCGTTTGCAGCATCCAGGTTCGCGTCACCGCACATCTTCACCGTGACTCCCGCGGCTGGCGCCCGCCGCGACAGCTGAGAGAATCTAGGTACACGAGCTAGGTACACGAGCTAGGTACCCGAGGAAGAGGGAACGAATGTCCTGGATTGTCACTGGCGGAGCTGGCTATATTGGGGCGCACGTCGTGCGCGCACTGGGGAGCGCTGGGCTCACCCCCGTCATCCTCGATGACCTATCCAGCGGGATAGCGTCGTTCGTACCCGAAGGCGTGCCTTTCGTTCAGGGCAGCATCCTCGATCGTGAGCTCGTCGAGAAGACGCTGCGCGACTACAACGCCGAGGGCGTCATCCACGTCGCCGGCTTCAAGTACGCCGGCGTCTCTGTGCAGCGCCCACTGCACACCTACGCGCAAAACGTCGAGGGCACTCGCGTGATTCTCGAGGCGATGGGAGCCGTCGGCGTCAGCAACATCGTGTTCTCGTCATCGGCCGCGGTCTTCGGCACTCCAGACGTGCCGCTCGTCGTCGAGGAGACCGAAAAGAAACCGGCGAGCCCTTACGGTGAGTCCAAACTCATCGGCGAGTGGCTGCTGCGCGACCAGGCGATTGCGACGGCGGAGTCCGAGCATCCGTTGCGGCACACCTCGCTGCGCTACTTCAACGTCGTCGGCTCCGCGGACCCGACCGTCTACGACGTCAGTCCGCACAACCTCTTCCCAATCGTGTTCGAGGCGCTGCTCGACGGCAAGACACCGCGAATCAACGGCGACGACTACGACACAGCTGACGGCACCAACGTGCGTGACTATGTGCACGTCGGCGACATCGCCGCAGCCCACGTCGAAGCCGCAAAGCGCCTCGCGTCTGGTGCATCGATTGAGGCCGCATACAACCTCGGCTCGGGCGACGGCCTGAGCGTGAAGCAGATCATGGATGCCATGGCGCGGGTGACCGGCATTGACTTCACCCCCGAGATCGCGCCGCGCCGCGCAGGAGACCCCGATCGCATTGTGGCGACCGGCGAACTCGCTGCCCGCGACCTGGATTGGAAGATGCGCTACACGGTCGACGAGATGGTGCGCACCGGGTGGGAAGCGCGGCGCAACGCGTGAGCGAAGCGCCCGTCGTCACCACTGCCGCAGGCCCGGTGCGCGGCTTCTGGCGTGAGCCCGGCACGCCGGCGGCATCCGCGGCGTTCCTCGGTATCCCGTTCGCGAAACCTCCTGTCGGTGACCTGCGATTCTCCGCGCCGGCCCCGCCAGAGCCATGGACCGAAGTGCGCGATGCGACCGAGTACGGCGCGACCGCCCTGCGCACGACCGGCACGGACACGCTGATTCCGGAGCCCGCGATACCCGGCAAGAGCACTCTCAACGTCAACGTATTCACCCCCTCTACCGAGGCATCACTACCGGTGCTGGTCTGGATCCACGGCGGCGGATACACCGAAGGATCACCCGCAAGCCCCTGGTACGACGGCAGCACCTTCAATCGCGACGGTGTCGTGACGGTGTCGATCTCGTACCGGCTCGGCTTCGACGGCTTCGGTTTCATCGATGGCGCACCGCACAACCGCGGAGTACTCGACTGGCTCACAGCCCTCGAATGGGTGCAGCAGAACATCGCAGCCTTCGGCGGCGACCCAACACGCGTCACAATCGGCGGACAATCTGCCGGTGGCGGCGCAGTGCTCACGCTGCTCGGGATGCCGTCGGCGCAGCATCTGTTCCATTCAGCGTTGTCGATCTCGGGTGCTCTCGCCGACGTGCCGCTTGAGACGGCACGCGAGCGGGGCACTCGGCTCGCGACGCTCGGCGGCGTCGAGCCGACCATCGACGGCCTTCGCACTCTCACTGAGCAGCGCATCCGCCAGTTGCAGCCGCAATCGGCGACACCGCGAAAGGGCGTCGGGATGGTCATCGACCTCCTCGCTGACGGCCTGCCTTGGGGGCCGATGATCGACGGCGAGCTGATCCCTCGCCCGACGGTCGATTCGCTACGCGCGGGCATCGGCGCCGACAAGCCGCTTCTGCTCGGCTCCGCAGACGACGAGTTCACGATGGTCGCCGAGAAAGAACGCAGCAAGGTGCGGATGATCCCCTCCGCAGTGCTGCTGAGGCCTTTTTTTGCGGAACGGGACTACCCGGCGCGCATACCTCGCTGCCAACCATGCGCAGCGCGCCAAGGGCAGCGCCGCGATGGTCGGCCGCTATGTCAGCGACCACATCTTCCGAGCTCTGGTGCCGCAGGTCGCCGAGGCACGCGCGCGAGCGGATGCCGAAACCTGGACGTACCGTTTCTCGTGGGTGTCACCGACGAAGGGATGGGCGTGCCACTGCTTGGATGTGCCGTTCTGGTTCGATGGGCTCGACCGAGAGCGCGTCGCGAACCTCGCTGGCCCGCATCCGCCGCAGGCTCTTGCCGATGAGATGCACGCCGCCGCTGTGGCGATGGTCACCGGCAGCGACCCCGGGTGGCCTGAGTGGCGCACGCGGCCCGGCACGACTCGGATCTTCGGCGGTGCCGGTGCCGAAGCGACCGACGACGCCTACGACAGCGTGCTCGCCCTGATCTGAGGGCCGGCTAGCTCCAGACACGAGATCAGCGAGCGGACAGCCGCTCAACAATCTCCCGAACGAGTTCGTCCGGACCGCGGTCGACGTTCACGACGAAACCAGCTTCGTCGTCGTCAAGAGGTTCCAGCGTCGCAAGCTGCGAGTCGAGCAGCGACGCGGGCATGAAATGGTCGGCCCGGGCACCGGCGCGTTCCCGCAGCAGCTCAGGTGACCCGTGTAAATGCACGAACACCACGCCGGGCACAGCCGCACGGATGCGATCGCGATACACCCGTCGAAGCGCACTGCACGCCATGACGAGTCCGGTGTAAGCGGAGTCCTCGAAGCGACCGCCGACCGTGTCGAGCCACGGCCAGCGATCGTCGTCCGTCAGGGGGGTGCCGGCGTTCATCTTCGTCCGGTTGGCGTCAGAGTGCAGGCTGTCAGCATCCACGAATGGCACGCCCAGCGTCTCGGCGAGCGCTATGCCTACGGTCGACTTACCGGCCGCAGACACCCCCATGACGCAGATCAGCGGGACATACTTCTGTCGCGCGTGGGTAACCTCAGCGTGCGGCATCCGCTCGAGCATGACGCGGATCGCCTCGGGATTGTCGTCGACGAGCACGGCATCCCGCCCGAAGACGGATGCCACCGCTCCGGTCGTTCCGCTGCCGGCGAAGAGGTCGAGCACCCGGTCGCCGGGGCGGCTCGATGCCTGCACGATCCGACGAAGAATTCCTTCGGGCTTCTGCGTCGGATAACCAGTCTTCTCACGCCCAGTCGTGGGGACGATAGTGTGCCACCACACGTCCGTCGGCAGCTTGCCGCGCGCAGCTTTCTCTGCAGTGACAAGTCCCGGGGCCATGTACGGTTCGCGGTCGATATCGTCGGCGTTAAAGATGTGCCCACCTGGGGTTTTCACGTAGACGAGGATCGTGTCGTGCTTGGTCGGCCAGCGGCTGCGCGACTTGGCACCGTAGTCGTAGGCCCAGATGAGCTCGTTGAGAAAACAATCACGCCCGAATACCGCGTCGAGCATGACCTTGGCGTAGTGCGCCTCACGGTAGTCGAGATGCAGGTAGAGAGTGCCATTGTCGGCGAGCAGGCGCCAGGCCTCTTCGAGCCGCGGCATCAGGAAGTCGCCGTAGTCGTCGAAACTGTCGTCATATGCGCGCAGCATCCCGCGCACCCGCTCGTACTGGTGTCCGTGGAAGCCGTGGCGGATCTCCTTCGCCGGCGCTTCCGGTTCATAACTCCTCAAAACTTCGCCCGAATCGGCAGAATCGGCGCCATCTGTGCCTGTTGCGGCCGATTCTGGAGGAGTTGTGAACGTGCGTCGGGCCGTAACCACCTGTCGGCTCTGCACCCGGCCGGTATTGAAGGGCGGGTCGAGGTAGACGAGCGTGAAGGATGCCGAGGGCAGCGTGCGCGCGACGGCCAGGTTGTCGCCCTGGATGATCGAGACCGCACCCGGTGCAACGGGCTCAGCGGCCAACGCGGAGCTCACGGCACGCGGTGAAGCCACGCGTCAGTCGCGAACTTCGATTCGACGAGCGCCTCGGCGTCAGCGTACTCATCCGCGGCGACCGTGCCATCTTCGGCGCCCGTCAGCGCGCGGAACGTCTCCTTGAACCGATCAATAATCGCCGCGCGACTGAGACCGGTCTGCGTGCGGAGCGGGTCAACTCGCTTAGCCGCGGACGTCGTGCCCTTGTCGCTCAACTTCTCGCGACCGATGCGCAGCACCTCGGTCATCACCTGACCATCGATGTCGTACGAGATCGTCGCGTGGTGCAGCACTCCCCCATTGGCGAGCCGCTTCTGCGCAGCGCCGCCGATCTTCCCGGACGGGCTCGCGATGTCATTGAGCGGCTGATAGGTCGCGTCGACACCCAGCGAGCGCAGCGCCTGCAGCACCCAGTCATCGAGGAACGCGTACGAGTCAGCGAACGTCATCCCCTGCACGAGGGATGCCGGCACATACAACGAATACGTGATGATCTGCCCCGCGGCCATCATCATCGCCCCACCACCAGAGATGCGGCGCACGACGTCGAAGCCGTGGCGTGCTGCGCCCTCCGGGTCGACCTCGTTGCGGTACGACTGGAAAGAACCGATGACTACGGCCGACTCTTCCCACTCCCAAATACGCAGGGTGGGGAGGCGGCGGCCTTCACCGACGCGGGCGGTGAGCACCTCGTCGAGCGCGAGGTTCATCCGTGGGGAGACTGCCTTGTCATGCACGATTTCCCAGTCGAAGTCGCGCCAGCTTGGCGCGGTAACGAGCGCACGGCGCACGGCGGTGCCGACCGACTCGGGCGTGAAGCCGAGCAACTGCGCGCCGGCGGGAAGGGCTTCTCGCACGGCTGCGGCGATGACCGTGGCATCCGATTCGACGGGAAGACCATTGACCGCGGCGTTGATGTCTTCGAGCGCCGTATCTGGCTCGAGAAAGAAATCACCCGCTAGGCGGAAGTCGCTCAGGACCCCGCCTTCGACCTCAAGATCGACGACGACAAGTTTTCCACCGGGGACTTTGTACTCACCATGCACGTGTACAGCTTAAGGCGTCGGCCCTTCGACAGGCCCAGGTAGCGACGGTGCGGCTCAGGAAGCAGCCGGGACGTGCTTGTCGAGCCAGGCGATGAGGTCGGCGCGTACCTCGTCCTGCTGCAGCTCGTTGAAGATTTCGTGTCTGGCATCCGGATAGACGAGTGTGGTGACGTCGGTGAATCCCGACCGAGTGCGGTATTCCTCGGCGAGCTTGTGAACGCTGTGCGCTCCGCCGACCGGGTCATCGCGACCGACCATCAGCAGCATCGGAATGTCGTAACCGAGGTTTCTCGCGGGGCGTCCGTAGAGCTTCAACGCTTCGAGTGGCCCGAACAGCTTCAACAGCGGAACGTTCGTCGTCAAGGGGTCATCGTCGAACGCCTTGCCGACAGCGGTGTCACGACTGAGCCACTCGTATCCGGTCGCGTCCTTGCCTTCCCAGCGCGCGTTCAATGGCGCAGCATTGAGATCGCGTGGTGTCCGCAATGCCGAACCGGAGAGGACCACGGCATCCCATGCTTCGGGGTGGTCGTTAATCAGCATCTGCGCCAGGAACGATCCCCACGAGTGTCCGAGCAGCACGAGCGGCAGGTCAGGGTTCTCGGCGCGAATAATGCCGGTGAGCTGCCAGATTGCATCCTTCGCTGCGCGCATTCCGCCCTTGCCGAGTCGGCCGAGTTTTGCTGGCCCACCATGCTGGCGAATGCCGGTACGCCCGTGCCCCCGATGGTCATCGGCGTACACGGTGAACCCCCTGGCTGTGAGCGCTGCGATCAGCGCGCCATATCGTCCGGCGTGCTCGCCGACACCATGCAGCAGCTGCACCACACCCCGTGCCGTACCTTCTGCTGGGTGGACGTCGTAGACGATCGAAACGCCATACGCGTCGGTGAACTCAGAGGTCTGGGCCATGAGGTCGAGTCTACGGATGCGCGGCATCCATTTCGTAGCCATTCTCAGAAAGCTTAGTTAGACTACCTAAGTAATGACTGACTTTGATGATCTCCTCCACGACACCGCCACAGATCTGCGCCTGGCGACCTTCCGCCTCGCCAGACGGCTGCGCCGCGAGCGCGCCTACGACAGCGTCAGCGACGCGCACTTCGCCGTCCTCGCGTGCCTGCGCGCGAACGGTCGCCTCCCCGTCGGCGAGTTGGCGCAGCGCGAGCGCGTGAGCGCGCCGACCATGTCGAACACCGTGGATGCCCTCGCCGAGAGCGGTCACGTCGTGCGGGTGCCGGATGACACCGACCGTCGCCGCGTGTACATCGAGATCACAGATGTCGGCACCGCAGTCGTCACTGCCACCGTGCAGAAGCGCGACGCCGCCCTCGCTGACGCGATCGCCGAGCTCAACTTCACTGCCGAGGAGCTCGCAACCCTTCGCGAAGCCTCGGCCCTGATGCGGAAGGTGGCAGAACGATGAGCTCCATGTTCCGCTCCTTCTCGACCTTCAACTACCGGATCTGGTTCCTCGGAGCGCTGGTCTCGAACGTCGGCAGCTGGATGCAGGCGACCGCCCAAGACTGGGTGGTGCTCACCGAGCTGACGAACAATGACGCCACCGCGATGGGCGTCACGATGGCCCTGCAATTCGGTCCTCCGCTCGTGTTGGTGAGCGCCACCGGGTGGGTTGCCGACCGCTTCGACCGGCGCAAGATCCTGCTGATAACCCAGTCGGTGCTGTTGCTGCTCGCACTCGGTGTCGCCGCCCTGTTGTTGACCGGTGTCATGACACTGCCACTAATGTTCTGCTTCGCGCTCGCCTTCGGCGTGACGAATGCGTTCGACGCTCCCGCACGGCAGGCGTTTGTCTCTGACATGGTGACGCTGGAGGACGCGTCGAACGCTGTCGCACTCAACTCAGCATCCTTCAACATGGCACGCCTCATCGGCCCTGCCGTGGGCGGGCTCCTGATCGTCGCAGTCGGCACCGGGTGGGTATTCGTCATCAACGCGGCGACCTTCCTCGCGATGCTGCTCGCACTGGTGATGATTCGCGCCGGTGAGCTGCTCCCCCGCGTCAAGAGCACCGGACGTGGCGGGCTCGCCGAGGGCTTCCGCTACGTCTGGGGGCGCAGTGACCTCAAAGTCACATTCCTGATGGTGTTCCTGATCGGCGCCTTCGGAATGAACTTCCCGATCTTCGCGTCGACCATGGCGATCGAGTTCGGCCGGGATGCTGACGGTTACGGAGTACTGAGTTCGGTCTTGGCGATTGGTTCACTGGCCGGAGCTCTCCTCGCTGCCCGGCGCGAGCGCGCGCGCATCCGCGTGCTCGTCATCGCTGCCGGTGGATTCGGCGTCGCATCCGTAGTTTCCACCTGGATGCCGTCTTACTGGAGCTACGCGGCAGTGCTCATCTTCGTCGGATTCGCCACCGTGAGTATGCTCACCACCGCGAACGGCTACGTGCAGACAACCACTGACCCTGCGCTTCGCGGACGAGTACTGGCGCTCTATATGGCTGTCGTGATGGGCTCGACTCCGATCGGCGCACCGATTGCGGGCTGGATCACCGATGTCGCAGGCCCCCGTGCCGCCATCCTCGTCGGCGGGATCGCCGGGCTCGTTGCCATGGCCGTGGGAGTGACATGGATGCTGTCATCCGGGCGGCTGCGCCGCAGCGAGCACAGTCGGTTCCGTCTCACACTGGATGAGACCAGGCCGATCTCCGTGATGCGCGTCGATCCGGTGGAGTTCAGCGACGAGGTCGCCGCGGCCACCACACCGATCCGCATCCCGCGCTCGAACTGAGCGAAGCGCGCGGGAGGCGTCAGCCTTCGAGCACGAGCCGGAGCTGCTCCAGCGCCCAATCGATCTCGGTGCCGCGGATGACGAGCGGCGGCGCGATCCGAACCGTCTGACCGTGGGTGTCTTTAACGAGCACGCCGCGTTCCATGAGCTTTTCGCTGATTTCGCGCCCGGTGCCGTAGGCAGGATCGATGTCGACACCCGCCCAGAGCCCCACAACGCGCACGGTGGTGACGCCATGGCCGACGAGCTTCTGCAACCCGGCGTCGAGGTGCTCGCCGAGTGCGCGAGCGCGCTCCTGGAACTCGCCCGACTCGAGCATCTCCACCACGCGCAGCCCAACGGCCGCTGCGAGCGGGTTGCCGCCGAAGGTCGAGCCGTGCTCGCCCGGACGGATCACGCCGAGTACATCGCGATTGCCCACGACTGCTGACACCGGCAGGATGCCGCCGCCCAGAGCCTTGCCGAGCAGGTAGAGGTCGGGAACGACGTCCTCACGGTCGCACGCGAACGTCTCTCCGACGCGTCCGAGACCCGCCTGAATCTCGTCAGCGATGAACAGCACGTTGCGCTCGTCGCAGATCTCGCGGATGCGGCGGAGGTATCCCTCAGGCGGAACGATGACGCCGGCCTCGCCCTGGATCGGCTCGACGAGGACTGCTGCGGTGTCATCCGTGATGGCGGCGGCGATGGCATCCGCGTCTCCGAATGGCACCACGTCGAAGCCGGGCGTGAACGGACCGAACCCGCTGCGCGCCGAGTCATCGTCGCTGAAGCTGACGATCGTCGTGGTGCGGCCGTGGAAGTTTCCGGCCGCAACGATGATGCGCGCCTTCTCGGGCGCGATGCCCTTGACCCGGTATCCCCACGCACGGGCGACCTTGATTCCGGTCTCGACAGCCTCGGCACCGGTGTTCATCGGCAGGACGAGATCCTTGCCGCACAGCCGCGCGAGCGCCTCGGCGAAAGGCTCAAGCCGGTCGTTCATGAACGCACGGCTGGTGAGGGTGACGCGCGCCAACTGATCAGTAGCCGCTGCGAGGAGCGCCGGATGCCGGTGGCCGAAGTTCACGGCCGAATACGCGGCGAGCAGGTCGAGGTAGCGCTTGCCCTCGGTGTCGGTTACCCACGCACCCTCAGCGGTCGCGATCGTGACCGGCAGCGGGCTGTAGTTCTCGGCGACGTGCGCCTCGGTGTTCACAGCAGTGGCGTTCATGCGCTCTTCTCCTCCTGGGCCGCACGCAGCTCGAGCGTGCAGCACTTGATTCCGCCGCCGCCGAGCAGCAGCTCGGACAGGTCGACCATGATCGGGTTGTAACCGCGTTCGCGCAGCTGAGCCTCAAAGCCCTTCGCGCGCGGCGAAATGATGACGTTGTAACCGTCGCTGGCGGAGTTCAGGCCAAACACTGCACCGTCGTCATCCGACACGAGGATGGCATCAGGGTAGCGCTCTTCGAGAATCGCGCGACTGGCAGCGTCGAACGCGCCGGGAAGGTAGGCGATGTTCGCGCGCTCCGGTCCGCTGTTCTCCACACCCTCAACCGGGTCAAGCACGGTGAGTGCGGTGTCGAGGTGGTAGAAGCGGGGGTCGATGAGATTGAGGGAGATGACCTCGCGTCCGAAGACCTCGCCGATCTCACGGTGGCTGTCGCCGGTGGAGCGGAATCCGGTGCCGGCGAGGATCGTGTTGCCGACGAGCAGGAAGTCGCCCTCGCCCTCGTTGACCTCTTCGGGGACGACAGTTGTGAAGCCGTTGGCGCGGAACCAGTCGGTGAACGCCGGCGCTTCGCCCGCGCGTTCGGTGAAGCGGAACTTCGGCGCGTACGCCACACCATCGATCAGGAAGCCACCGTTGGCCGTATAAACCATGTCGGGGAAGTCTTCGAGCGGTTCGATGAGCCCGACTTCGTGACCGAGTTCGAGGTAGAGGTCGTAGAGCTTCTGCCACTGCGCGACGGCGTTTGCGGTGTCGGTGGGATTTGCGGGTTCCATCCACGGGTTGATCTTGTAGCTGACCGTGAAGTGCTCCGGGCGGCACATCAGGTATCGGCGGTGCTGCGCGGTGCGCGCGGGGGTGGCGGTGGAGGTTACCGTTTCGGGCGTCGACATGAGTGCTCCTCGTCAGAGATGCGGCGGACGCTGTCCAGGGGCCCGACGGTCCTTCGACCCAATCACTCGATCGAGCGAAGGGGAAGATGCGACACGGGCACGCCAGCATTCATTGTGACATCCGACGCTGTACGTGCGCCAGAGGCGCGTCAGGCGCGCAATGGCACTCATGGGCAACTCAGATGACTCCCGCACTCCAGGCGTCGGGATTGCCGAAGCGGTGCGCGGTGATGCTGATCGCCTGCTCGTGCACGAACGGCAACAGCTCGATGCGCCCGGCGGAGGTGACCTCACCGTCGTAAACCGCCAGATCAGGGTCACCGTCGACGGCCTCAGCCAGGGAACGATGCACTGCCGCGACCGCCGCCCGCGTGCCGACAAGCCGCACCCGCTGAGCGCGCTTGGCGACGGTGAGGTTGAGGATGTCTGCGGGGTCATCGGCGCGCGCCATCCGGTCGATCCATTCCTCGTCGCTCTCTACCGCGACCGACACATCGAGCTCAGAGAGCGCCCGGCGCACCTCGGCGGGCAGCCCGACGGGAGTGCTGAGGAAGAACCCCGCGCCAGCGCGGAGCGCTGCGACGACAACGCGCAACAGCTCATGCCAGGCGGCGTCTCCGGTCGCCCTGATCATGACCGGCACCGGCCGGTACCGGAACAGGTTGCGCTCGACACCCAACTGCGAGACGTCACGCACCTGGCCGAACTCGCGGTCCCAGGCCACAGCATCCGACAGTGCGGAACGGCGCAGCCATTCGAAGCTCTCGAAGTCCAGCGATGACTGCGCCGATTCGATCAACGCGGTGATGCGAGAGTCGAGTCCGCGCAGATGCAGTGTGCTCGATGCCTGCCCGCCGTTGCGCGAGCGCCACGTGCCGAGCCCGATCAGGTAGTTCGGGCCGCCCGCTTTGGTGCCGGGACCGACGGACGAGCGCTTCCACCCGCCGAAGGGCTGCCGCTGCACGATCGCACCGGTTATTCCGCGGTTGACGTAGAGGTTTCCGGCCTGCACGCGGTCAAGCCACGGCGCGAGGTCGTCGGGGTTCTGCGTATGCAGTCCCGCTGTCAGCCCGTAGGCGACCGCGTTCTGCAGCTCGATCGCCCGACCGAGGGTCGGCGCGTGCATGATGCCGAGAACGGGTCCGAAGAACTCTTCCAGATGGAAGCGCGATCCCGGTTGCACACCGACGCGGATGCCGGGACGCCAGAGCCGACCCGTGTCATCACCTTCGACCAGCGCCGGTTTGATCAGCCACTGCTCTTCGCCCTCGAGCTCGGTCAGCGCCCAGGCGAGCTTGCCCTGCGGTTTCTCGATCACCGGCCCCACCTCGGCGAGCGGATCGCTCGGCCAGCCGATGTGCAGTGAGCGCACAGCATCCGCGAGCTGTCGCGCGAAGCGCTTGGATCGACCGACCGGACCCACCAGAATCGCAAGGGATGCCGCCGAGCACTTCTGCCCGGCGTGCCCGAAAGCGCTCTTCACGAGGTCGGCGACCGCGAGATCGAGGTCGGCCGACGGTGTGATGACAATCGCATTCTTGCCACTGGTCTCGGCAAGCAGCGGGAGATCTGGCCGCCACGAGCGGAACAGCGCCGCCGTCTCCCACGCACCGGTGAGGATGACTCGGTCCACTGCGTCGTGCGCGATGAGCTGCTGCCCGAGCTCGCCCTCTTCAATATCGACGAGGGCGAGCACGTCGCGTGGGATGCCGGCCTCCCAGAGCGCTTCAGCGACGACCGCCGCGCACCGACGGGCCTGTGGAGCGGGCTTGAAGATGACGCCAGAGCCTGCGGCGAGCGCGGCCAGCACTCCCCCAGCGGGGATCGCGATCGGGAAGTTCCACGGTGGGGTGACGACGGTGACGCGTGCGGGCTCGAAACTCGCGCCGGCGACGGCATCCAGCTCGCGTGCCTTTGCGCCGTAGTAGCGGGCGAAGTCGACTGCTTCGCTGACTTCTACATCGCCCTCGGCGAGTACCTTTCCAGTCTCGGATGCTGCGACTTCGATGAGCTCCGCACGACGTGATTCCAGGGCCGCTGCCGCTCGCAGCAGCACCTCGGCACGCTCTGCTGCTGGCCGGGAACCCCAGCCAGCAGCTGCGACCTGCACTCGCGCGATGGTCTCGTCCATCGTCTGCGCATTCTCTATGAGCGCTGCGCGTAAAGTGGCGTCCCCGAGAGTAGAAGTGTCGATGCGGGCTCTGATGCCCTCAGCCCACTCGCGGTTCGTGGGAAGCGCCGGGTCGCTGTCTTCGGTGTTTGTGAAGCCAGGCGCGCCGGCAGAGCCGGAGCTCATCTCGCGGCGGGAGTACACCGCCGTCTCCACGAAGGGCTCTCCGTCTGACCCCCGAGAAATGTCAAGAACGGCTTTGGTGAGATCGCCGCTGTCTGCGGGTGCGACGCTCGTCGGCCGCAGCGATTCGTGAACGGGAGTCTGACGGTTCTGCGTGCGGCGCGGCACCGTTCGAAGCGTGCGATCGGTCGAACGTTCTAGAGCGTTGAGGAACCGGTCGCGCTCCCGGTCGAACAGGCTCTCATCGTCATGAAGATGAAACGCTGCCGAGAGGAAGTTCTCTGACGCGGCGTTCTCTTCGAGCCTGCGGACGAGGTAACTGATCGCTACATCGAACTCGTCAGGTTTGACGACCGGCACGTACAACAGCACCGGGCCGACGTCGCGGGAGACGGCTTCTACCTGACCCTGGGCCATGCCCAGCAGCATCTCGAACTCGACGTCGTCGCGTACGCCACGTTCTCCGGCGAGGAGCCAGGCGTGCGCGATGCCGAACAGGTTGTGCCCGGCGACGCCAATGCGCACCGCGTCGGTGTTCTCCGGACGCAGTGCCTCGTCGAGCACCCGCAAGTAGTTCGCATCGGTGTCGAGCTTGGTGTCATAGGTGGCAAGCTGCCAGCCATGCACGGTCGCATCCACAGCCTCCATCGCAAGGTTTGCACCCTTGACCAGACGGATCTTGATCTTCGCCCCGCCGTGCTCGACACGCACCTTCGACCAGGCAGTGAGTTCGCGCAGCGCAGCGAGCGCATCCGGCAGGTAGGCCTGCAAGACGATTCCTGCCTCGAGGAGGAGCAGTCGCGGATCTTCGAGAATTCTGGTGAACACCGCGATCGTCAGATCGAGATCGCGGTATTCCTCCATGTCGAGGTTGATGAAGGTGCCTGTCTGCGCCGCCGTTACGTAGAGCGGCAGCAGGCGCTCGGCCACCGTCTCGACGACGTCATCGAACGCCCACATCGAGATGTGGCTGATGACAGATGAGACCTTCACCGAGACATAGTCGACATCGTCGCGTCGAATCAGGTCATGGATGCCGTTGAGCCGGCGCTTCGCTTCTGCCTCACCGAGCACCGCTTCACCCAGCAGGTTGAGGTTCAGTCGCGCGCCTGACTCACGGATCTTCGCAATTGCGGGGCCCAGCTTCGCCGGACGCGCGTCGACCACGAGGTGACCGACCATGTCGCGCAGCACCCGTCGTGCGATCGGCACAATCGGCGACGGCAGCACTGGGGCAAGACCTCCGCCGACCCGAACAGCACCGCGCAGATACCAGGGCAGGAAATCCGGCACGATCGGCGCGATCCGTTGCAGCTGAGCTGCCGCCGCGGCGAGACTCTCCGGCCGCATCACGCCGTCGACGAACCCGAGGGTGAAAGGCAGGCCGTTCTCGTCCTGCAGCACATCGGCGAGACGCGCGGCAGCCGGGTCGACCTCTGCCTCGGCGGCTTCAGCTACCCAGCGACGCGCGAGCTCGACCGATTGTTCGGCGAGCGGAATGGCCCCAGGACCGGACAACTCTGACATGCGTTCAGCCTAAGAGAGCGGAGGCTTCCTCAGGCCATGACACCACGAGAGTCGGCGCTGAAGTTTCGGCCTAGTAGTACGACCCCGAGGTGCCGATGACCCCGAAGTACAGCACGAGCATGAAGATTCCGGTGATCGCGGCAAGCCCAGAGAGCACCAGAGCCGTGATACCGAACCCCTTGCCGCGAGGCTGACGCAGAGCGAAGACGCCAAGAACGATGCCAGCAGCAGCAACGATCAGCCCGAAGAAGGGCACCCATCCGGACAGGAAAGCGACGATCCCCACGATCAGGGCGGCGATGGCAATCCCACCGGGGCCGGCGGTGGGCGTCATACCGGGATGCGCGTAAGCCGAAGGTCCCATGTAGCTGGGGTACTGCGGCGAGGGGCCACCGGGGATGGCCGTACCGGGATATGCCACGGGCACGTTCGGATCGGGGTACTGAGGAGTGCCGTACTGGGGAGTGCCGTACTGGGGAGTGCCGTACTGGGGTGCGCCATATTGTGGCGCACCGTAAGGCGGCTGGGCACCCTGAGGCTGCTGATACGGAGGCTGTTGCGGCTGTGGCGCAGGCTGCTGATACGGAGGCTGTTGCGGTGCCGACTGCTGCGGTGCCGGGTACTGCGTCGCGGGATACTGCGCCGGTGGGTACTGCGCTGGTTGCGGGTACACGGGCGGCTGCGGGCTGGGTTCGCTCTGGGGCGGCACCACGTGCTCGGACTCGTTCGACATGTGTGCTCCTCCGATATTCCAGCGCCGTTCGTCCCCCGCGCTGATTCTGCTGTCACCACTATCCTCGCACGCGGATGCTTCGCGCCTCGAGGCTGTGCCTCTAGGCTGTTGCCGTGACAGGGTCGGGGGCGGTCGAAGGCGCGGCCGAGCGCGCGCCAGTTGATGCAGCGTCCGCGTCGAAGCGCACCCGCTGGATCACCGCTGTCTCCGACCGCGTACCCGCGAAGTGGCTCGGAGGCATCGCGACCGGCATTGTGCTGGCCGCAACCGCTGCATTTGGTGGCCTCGCGTCGGTCCCCGTGCCCGCGCTCCCCGAACTGGTCGCCGGCGAGACATTCACCGGAGCGAGCCTCGAAATGACGGTCGAGCAGGCGAGCATCCTCGATGAGCGGCGCGAGACCGGCGTGACCGCGGCCGAAGGTGAACGCCTGCTCGTCCTCACCGTCGAGGTGACGAACATAGACGATGAGCCCCGCCCCGCAATTAGCGATGGAAGCGTCTCCGAAATTCGCATCGACGGCGTAGGAGACGTAAAGCCGACGATCGCGCGCCTAGACGATGGCACAACCTTTCCGTGGCTGCAGTCGGGTGTTCCCGCCGAACTCACGCTCACGTGGGCCGTGCCCACCTCGCTCTTCGTCGACCGCGATGACGTACGAATCGCCCTGTACACCGCGACCAAGAAGACCGGATCATTCGTCATTACCGGCACGTTTTGGGACGACATCACGACCGGTGCTCATCTGACGATCCCGGTCGACGATCTCGACATGGCGGCGGGTGGATGAAGCGCTATCTGCCATGGATCATCACGGTCGCGCTTCTCGGAGCGGCCTGGATGGTTGCTTTCGCTGCGCCGAAGGACGACATGACGCTCACGCCGTTCACCGTGACCACCCAAATGGACGAAGAAGTAGTGGCTCGCGACTTTGCCCTCACCGTGCACGACATCCGAGCGGCGCGCACTGCGACCGCACCGAACGACTGGCGGGCTGAGGGCACCTGGCTGCTCGTCGATCTCGAAGCTGAGGCCACGCTCACCCAGGAAGGAACGCTTCTGAACGGAGCAACGCTCACAATCGGCGAGCGCACGATCCGAGCGAGTGAGCGGATGCCGTCGATGATGGAGCATCGACTCGTCCCTGGCATCCCCTATCGCGGAACCCTTGCGTTTGAGCTCCCTGACGGCGCTCTCACCGGTACTGGCATCCTTCGACTGTCGACCAATGACGACACTCGCGGTGACTCGGTCGCAGAGATGCGGATCGATCTGGACAGTCTCAACATTGAAGACGTAGCCGCCATCCACGACACCGAGTGGGGTCGGGGATGAACGGCTGGTGGCGGAGAAACGCGGTGGCACTCGCAGCCCTCGTCGTTCTCGTCCCCACAACGGTCTTCGTCATTGGCGGTAACGAATGGCAGGACTACTTTCTTTACCGCTCGACAGTTCCGATCGATGCGAATGCCGATGGGACGGTCGAACTCGACGACACGACATGGGGTCCCGCGCGCTCGGCGGAGTTGGATGACACCTCCGCATACACAGTGCCCGCTGGCGTGCGTGTGATCGTCGTTGCCGTCGCTGTGGACCCGCACGGTGAACCGCCGGGATGCCTGTCGCCGCAACTCGTCGAGCAGAGCACGGGGCGACAGTGGAACGAGATGCGCAGCGAACTCGGCATCCCGTACTCGTCCGAAGAGTCGTCATCGTGCATTGTCGCCACGGATGATGAGCCGGTTATTGATCCCTACGAGCTCATACTGGCGTTCGGGGTGCCAGACGACGCCGAGGGACCGTTCTGGGTCGAAGTCTCACCCACCGACGCGATCCCGTACTTGGCTCGGTTCTCGATCGATCCCTGAGCGCTCTGCTCCGCCGCGGCGTCCGTGGGGGCTACGGCATCCACGGCATCCATGTGACGCCGCTGTGCGCCGAGGGCGCGGTCGTAAGCCGCTGCCACGAGGCTGATGCGAACGGGCTCGAAGATCAGCGACGCCACGAGAGCGATCAAGACATCTGCGACTCCCCAGAACTCGAACAGGTCGTGCGGCCCGAGAAGACGCACGATCACGAACTCGAGGAGTCCGTGTCCGGCGAGGACGACTGTGTACAGCAGCACGAAACTGGCGATCAGCACCGGGCCTGCCCGCCACATCAGTCCGATCGCGTTCAGGATGGGAGTGAATCGTCCTGTGAAATCTGCACCGAGTTCGCGCAAGATGCGTCGCGCGCGGCTCGGCACCCACTTCAGGCGTTCTTGGCTCCGGGTAAACAGTCGATGGTTGGTCCAGGGCTTCTCCGCGGCGATCGCCTGTCCGTAGATCACACCGGCGATCGCGAGCCATGCCAGCGGTTCGGCCAACAGCCCTGCGACTTCGCCGATGAACCACTCGAGGCCGTCCCAGATCCAGGCGACTGGCCTGAGCTGCTCGCCCACCCATGCGCGTAGCTGGATGACCCACTGCATCCCCACTCTGGTGTCGGCCCAGCCCCCGACCGCGTCGAATGCGATGCGGATGAGGAAAAGCGAAAAGCACACCCAGACCGCTTCGAAGTACACCGCAACCAGCGAGAGAGCTTTGGGCAGCTTTGCTGACCAGCGTTTCCAGGCCCAACGGCCCGCATAGGCGCCGACGATGATGAGCGCGGTTGTCATGTTGAGGCTCAGTTCGTTCGCGAACTCGAGATCCGGCAGCTCAACACCGTCGACCAGGGCCTGAAATCGGACTCCGCTGTTCACCTCTAACGCCTTGGTCGTGTAGTCCACGACATCGTCGCGCAGCATCCCCCACGCGGTATAGATCGCGAAGAATGGCAGGATGCTCGCGAGCAGCGTGTTCACGAACGTTCGTCGTCGCTCTGCCGCGGCATCCGGAACCGGGGCGATGCCCTGCAACTCACGCAGTCCGTCACGGATGACGAGGAACATCGCCACGAAGCTGATCAGCCGCGCGAGGATCGCGAGCGGCAGAATCAGGAAGCCACCGACCGAACTCCAGGCGCCGACGTAGCCGGCGACCTCGATGCCGACATAGTGCACGAGCCGACCAGCCAGGAACCAGGCCAGCATCACCGGCCAGTGCCGCAGGAGCACGCGACCGGTCGAGGCGAGGATGGTCAGCACGTGCCCACGTTAGCGCGCGTGAGTCTGCAGCGACTAGCCCCGAGTCACGCCAGAGTCACTCCCAGAGGCTGGGGGCTTCGGCGCGGGTCGGCGGGAGCGCGGACGCCACGGCCCACTCGTGCACCCAGGACGCGACGTCCGGCAGGCCTTCGGGCCGACCGACCGCGGCGAACAGCTCCTGGTGCGAGAGGGTGCCACCGGCGCGCTTGAGCATGCGAGCCCGGATAATGGCGCGGGCGTAGATCTCACCGTTGACGACAGCGCGGTGCTCGAGGTAGATGGCTTTGTCATCGTGGCCGAGCAGGCGCGACTCGATATCGAAGCGCTGCCAGAGCTCCAGCGACTTGCGGAACGTCACCGTCTCGGCCGACACCACCGCGTACCAATCGTTGCGTTTCATCGCCTCGGCCATCCCGGTGCGCACCAGCAAATCCCAGCGTCCGAGGTCGAACAGCGACAGATAGCGACCGTTGTTCATGTGACGAAGGACGTCAAGATCGGTAGGCAGAGTCGTCACGCGAATGCGTCCGACCTCGCTGGGCGAGAGATGCCCTTCTCGACGCAGACGGCGTCGTGCACTCCACATCACAAGCAGGGTTCGCCAGATCACGTTCACGAGTTCTGATAGTAGCCACCGTCGCATGAACTGCGAACTCCGTTGTCGGTATCCCACAGCCCCGCCCCTCGATTTCCCGTTCGCTCGGGGCGCGCGTAGAGTCGCGGCATGAGCGCCGAAGCCCAGCCTGAAGTCATCATCCGTCCGGTCCGCGATGTGGATGCGGAGGCTCTGGGTCGCGTGCACGCACAGTGCTGGCACGAGACCTACGACCACCTGATCAGCAAGGCCGCTCTAGAGCGGGTGTCCCCTCGTCGCATGGCAGAGCTGTGGACACACTGGGCTGCGCAGGGCGAAGACTTCACCATGCGCGCAGCGCTGGTCGACGGTGAGATCGTCGGTTTCGTCGGCTCTGGACCTGCCCGCGATAAGGATGCTCCGGCGTTCCGCGAGCTGTACTTCATCTACCTGCTCGGCGAGTACCACTCCACGGGCCTCGGACAGAAGCTGTTCGAGGCGGCCGTTGAGCAGGACGAGCCGCTGTACCTCTGGGTCGCAGAAGACAACCCCCGCGCGCACCGCTTCTACGCACGCAACGGTTTCTCACTCGACGGCACCAGCCACACCGAGCCGTTCCTGGGCGAGACGCTGACCGAAGTCCGCTTCGTGCGCTGACGCTTCCTGCCGCTCCCTGAGCCTGTCGAAGGGTCGGCAGGCTCACTGCGGTCGCGGCGTCGACTCGATGAACTGCAACAGTTCCGACGTGAACACGTCGTTGTCGTCACCCGCGATCATGTGACCGGCTGAGCCCACTTCGACGGACTGCGCGTGCGGGATGAGTTCACGCATCTCCTGCAGGCCGGCGTCGCTGACGATGTCCGAGTGGCCGCCGCGCACGAGAAGCGTGGGCACAGTGATGTTTCTGGCCGCTGATTTCGCGCGCTCATAACGAATCTCGAGTTCTGGTTCGCTGCCGCGCTGAAGAACTCGGGGGTCCCAGTGCCAGTGCCACCGGCCGTCCTCACGCTGCACAAGATTCTTGCGCAGGCCGTCCAGAGACTTCGGGCGGGGCCTGTGCGGGTTGTATGCCGCGATGGCGTCGGATGCGTCTTCCAACGTCGCGAAACCGTTCGGGGCGCTGTGCATGAACGCTTGGATCTTGTCCGAGCCCTCTGATTCGATGCGTGCGACGATGTCGACCAGCACGAGGGCGCGTGCCAGCGGGCCACGCTCGCCCTCGGCGATGAGTGAGGTCATGCCACCCATCGATGCACCGACGAGCACCGGAGCCTGACCGATGACGTCGACTATGGCGGCTGCATCATCAACCAGCTTCGAGATCGAGTAATCACCGTCCGGCGAACGGCCACTCTCCCCATGCCCGCGTGCGTCAAAGCTCCAGACCGACCAGCCCGCTTCTGCCAGCCATTCACCGGTGCGCCGCCACGAGTGTCGGCGCTGCCCACCGCCGTGCAGCAGCAGCACGGACCCTTTTGAATTCGAGGCGGCCGGCCAGTGGTCACCGGCGAGCTCGATCCCACCGCTGCTGACTCGCACCTGCTGCGGTGATCCTGACGCGGTTCCCATCAGCGCGCGGAGACGTTTCCGAACAGCTTCGCGATCGGGGCCAGCACCAGCGGTCGGGCTGCGACCCACGCGGCAGCGATGACTACGAGCGATGCCACGAGCATCCAGAATCCGGTCCAGTTATCCGCATACGCAGTCGGGTCTGTCGAGCCCTGGGCTGCGTACATGTGGTTCAGGTTGCGCAGCGCCCCGGTGGTGAGCACGAGCGCGACGTGGATGAAGATGAACACAACGAAGTAGAGCATCACCGGGAAGTGCAGGGCGCGCGCCCACTCGACCGGGTACAGCTTGTTGAGCTTCGTGGCGTTCTTCGGCCACAGGCCACTCATCCTGACACCGGTGATGGCGGCGAGCGGCGCTGCGATAAAGATCGTCGCACCGTAGGCGATCTGCTGCAGCGAGTTGTAGTTGACCCAGCCGTTCTCCGTCGGCCAGTCCAGCGAGATGTACTGCAGCACCGCCGAGAGCGCGTTCGGGATGACCTCCCAGCTGGTGGGGATCACCCGCATCCACTGCCCGGTTGCGAACAGAAGCACGACGAATACGATGCCGTTCACGAGCCACAGGATGTCGAGCGCCTGGTGGAACCACAGCGTCAGACTGATCTTGGTCTTGTTGTTGCCTCGTGCTGTCCAGAACGCCGTCGGACGCTTGTCGTTACGCACGCTGAGTCCGGTGCGGATGATCAGCACCATCAGGAACACGTTGAAGAAGTGCTGCCAGCCGAGCCACGCTGGGAAACCTACCGGCGCCCCTTCGGGCAGGTGATATTCGCCAGGGTAGGTCTGCAAGAAGTCCTGCATGCCAGCGAGGCTCAGCAGCCACCGCACGAACAGGACTGCCATTGCCGCGGCACCCAGCAGGCCGATACCTCCGACGATGACGGTGCCAGCCCACTGACCCTTGGTGAAGGGCCCGATGCGCTGCGGCTCTGGCGCCGGCTGCGGGTGGTAATTGGCATTCTTGCCCGGGAAGACGGTGCGTTGAAACGGCAGCGGCGTGCTCACGTCAATCTGTGCGAGCGCGGCCTGCGGTGTCGGGTCAGACTCGACAGATGCTACGACGGATGCGGTTTCGGCTGGCGATGCGGGTGCGGCTGGCTCACCAGACGCGGCCGGCGCGCTCGCGGCGCTC
>NZ_JHET01000003.1 GCF_000685355.1 Microbacterium sp. CH12i
GTGCGCTCGCGGGTGGCGGCGGTGCGGGCGGCGGCAACGCTGGCGGCGCAGCAGCCACCGGCGGGGACGCCTCTGGAGGAAACGTCTCGCAGTACTTCGGCCAGAACAGCGTCTCCGCTTCTGGAGATAACTCGGTGGCAGCCGGAGGAAACGTTGACATCGCCAACATCAACACCGACATCAGTGTCGGCGACATTTCCATCGGAAACGAGATGTACAACGACTCCTTCAACTCGGACTTCTCCGACAACCTGGAGATCAACGACTCGTTCCAGGACAACTCGATGACCGACAACTCCGAGAACTGGTCGGTTGACGACTCGTTCCAGGACAACTCGATGACCGACAACTCCGACAGCTGGACCGTGGACGACTCGTTCCAAGACAACTCACTCGAAGTCGATGTCGATGTCGACAACTCGAACGTTGCAAGTCCGTTTGGGGACGCGAACGAACTGGACTTCTGACCCAGTTCTGCAACCTGCCCGGCCGCCCACATCGGGTGGCCGGGCAGACCAGTACACTCCCAACTACCTCACCTGAAAGTGTGAATCCATGTCCAGCGACGCACTCGAACCGTCCGGCATCTCGCCGGCCGACGGCGACGCGCCGGAGCTTTCGGATGACGACTTGGACGACACGTTCGACTTCACCGGGGCAGACATGTTCACCCAAGAGATCGAGAACGTCAACGCCTCCGATTGGGACGTTGACAACGATCTGCTGTGGGGAGACGGCGGGGCAGCAGACGCCATCGACATCGGCGACACCGCTTTCGACTCTGACTTTCCGATCTGATCAGGCCTAGCGGACGAGACTTCCCGCCCCTAGCCTGAGGTACACGCCTCACCGGCGACTGGGACTGGGGAAATGACGTGGCTGACACGGAAATCACCGAAGCTTCACCGATCGTCGACGTCGTTCGCGATGTCGGCCAACTTGCTGCGTCCACGGGACGCACTGATCTTGCCGAGCGGCTTGAGCAGACCCAGTCACGCCTGCGTGACCCAGGGGTGCGCGTCATCGTCGTCGGTGAGTTCAAACAGGGCAAAAGCAAGCTCATCAACGCTCTCGTCCATGCGCCGGTGTGCCCGGTCGACGACGACGTGGCCACCAGCGTGCCGATGACAGTCGGGTATGCCGACGAACCATCGGCATCGGTGCTTATGCAGACGGATGCCGCGGCATCCCGCTCTCCAAATCGCACGGTCGAGCGAGTCGCCATTCCTCTGGAAGACCTGGCCGAGTACGTGTCAGAGCATGGCAACCCGGCCAACGAGCGCAACATTCTCTCTGCCGAGGTGCTTCTCCCACGCGAGATTCTCCGCGGCGGGCTGAACCTCGTGGACTCGCCAGGCGTCGGCGGACTCGACTCTTCGAACGCGCTCGCGACGCTGTCTGCGCTATCGACGGCGCATGCCGTACTGCTCGTGTCGGATGCGTCACAGGAGTACACCGAACCCGAGGTGCAGTTCCTCAAGCACGCCATGCGCATCTCGCCGAACGTCGCGGCCGTGCTCGCCAAGACCGATCTCTACCCCGAGTGGCGTCAAGTCGAGCAGATCGACCAGGGGCACCTGGAAGAGGTCGGCGATGTGCCGATCTTCTCGGTCTCCAGCGACCTGCGCCTGCTCGCCGCCGAACTCCAAGATCGCGAGCTCAACGACGAGTCCGGATTTCCTGCACTCGTCGCGCACCTGCGACGTGAGGTGCTGGGGCGCGCTGAGGTGATCCACGAGCGCAGCGCCGTGCATGACCTGCTCTCCGTCGTCGAGCAGCTCACGATGTCGCTACGCACCGAACTGAACGCGCTACTAAATCCGCATGACACTCCGCGCATGATCGCCGAGCTCGAAAACGCGAGAACCAAAGCCGACGAGTTCCGCGGCCGCTCTGCGCGCTGGCAAGTCACCCTGACCGACGGCATTACCGATCTGATCGCCGACATGGAGCACGACCTCCGCGACCGCCTGCGCACGGTACAGCGTGAGGCGGAGAAGGCGATTGAAGAGGGCGACCCCGGTCCGATCTGGGATCAGATCAGCGAGTGGATCGATCAGCGCGCCGCCGCGGCCGTCACCGAGACATTTGTGTGGACAGACGAACGCTCACGCTGGCTGTCCGAAGAAGTCGCTGATCTGTTCAGCGAGGGCGAATCCGGCATCCCTGCGATCGATGTGGGGAGCACCGAAGGACTGCTTGACGTTGTCGAGCCGATCTCGCCCCTCGACGCCGGCCGTATGGGCGCGGGGGAGAAGATCTACATCGGCGTGCGCGGATCGTATGGCGGTGTGCTCATGGTGGGGCTCGCGACCGGCCTCATCGGGATGGCGTTGATCAATCCGCTTTCGCTGCTGGCTGGCATCTTCGTGGGGCGCCGCGCCTACCGGGAAGACATGCACGCTCGGCTCGCGCGACGTCAGCAGGAGGCGAAGTTGCTCGTGCGACGCTACATTGACGAGGTCATCTTCCAGGTCGGCAAACAGCTCAAAGACCGCCTGCGGCTCGTGCAGCGCACGGCGCGCGACCACTTCGGCTCGATGGCGGAAGAACTGCATCGCTCGCTGTCTGAGGCACTCAACGGCGCCAAGCTCGCTGCCGGGACGTTCACCTCATCGCGGGATGAGCGCGTGATCGCACTGCAGACGAAGCTCTCCGAACTCGAAAGCATCCGCCACGTGATTCCTGAGCTGCCGCCGGTACCGGCGATGCGCACTCTGCCGCGCGCACCCACGGAGGCACGCAGTCTGCCGCGCGCGTCCACGGAGACGCCGCGATGACGAGCGACGTCATCGCGGAAGCGGATGCCGTGCTGCGCGCCGCTGCCACGCTGTACAAGCGCGATGCCCCTGCTCTCGCGGTGATCGCCCAGCTGCAGACTCGACTGCAGGAACCGCTGCGGTTGGCGATCGCAGGGATGGTGAAGGCCGGAAAATCCACCCTGTTGAACGCCGCGCTCGGCGAACAAATTGCGCCGACGGATACCGGTGAGTGCACGCGCGTGGTCACGTGGTATCGCTACAGCTCGACGCCGACTGTCACGATGCATCCTCGTAAGGGCGCCCCGCGGCGCATGCCGATCCGGCGTGAGCGCGGACGCCTGGTGCTGAGCCTCGATGAGCTCACGGCAGAGGAAGTGGAATGGATCGACGTGGGCTGGCCGCTGGAAGGTCTCAAATCGGTGATTCTCATCGATACGCCCGGAATCGGCTCACTTTCAGAGCACACGTCGGCCCGCACAAAGAGGTTCCTCACCCCGGATGCCTCGCCCTCTGCCGCAGACGCGGTCATCTACCTCATGCGACATCTGCACGGCGCCGACGTGCGTTTCCTCGAAGCCTTTCGCGACACAGCTGCGGGGGCGGCGCAGACTGTCTGCGCGGTCGGGGTGCTCTCACGCTCCGACGAGATCGGTTCTGGCCGCATCGACTCGCTGCTCTCTGCGGGCAAGGTCGCGCAGCGGTACGAACGCGACGGCGACCTCGCCTCGCTCGTGCTACGGGTGATCCCGGTCGCCGGACTTCTCGCCGAAGGCGCGCGCACGCTCAGGGAGAGCGAGTACATCGCCTTCCGTGAGCTCGCGGGTCTGGAGCGCGCCGACCGTGAACGCCTGATCGTCTCCGCAGACCGTTTCACCCGGCCATCCACCGCGACGACGCTCAGCACCACGGTGCGTCAGGATCTGCTCGCCCGCTTCGGCCTGTTCGGCGTAAGGCTCGCGACCGCTCTTATTCGCGGCGGGGTGCGGAGCTCATCTGAGCTGTCGGAACAAATGGTGCAGCAGAGCGGACTCATTGAGTTGCAGGACTTTGTCAGGGCGCAGTTTCAGACCAGGGCGGCGACGTTGAAGACACGTGGTGTGCTGCTGCAGCTGCAGCAACTGCTGCGCGAGCATCCGCGCGACGATCTCGACGAGATTCACGCTGGCATCGAACGCGTCACCGCCGATGCGCACACGCTGCGCGAACTGGCCTTGCTGGCGACAGCCCGCTCAAGCGGTCTCCCTCTCGCCGACACCGATGCCGCAGACGCGCAGCGCATCGCCGGAGCGGAGGGCACCGCAGCGCATCTGCGCCTCGGAATGTCAGGCACCTCCGAACCCGACGCGCTGCGCGCGCAAGTGGCGGCGAAGATCGACCACTGGCATCGTGTCAGTCAGGCGCCCACCGCAGAGAGATCGACGGTCAGCGTCTGCCGGGTGGTGTTGCGCAGCCTCGACGAGATCGCGTCAGAAGTCGGTGCTGGCCGGGGTCTCGGGGCCTCGTCGGACGTCATGCTGGCGGGCGGACCAGGAGATGGCCTTGGGCATCACGCTGGCGAGCAAGGCGAGAAGCACGAGCCCCGCCTGGGCGGCAAGAAACGATGGCAACGGTTCACCGCGTTGGCCCAGCGCCACCCATTCCGGTGAGAGTAGGACGAGCAGAGCCTGCACGGCGAGAGTCGCGAGCTGCCACCAGCGCACCTGTGGACGTCTGCCCATGAACGACACCAGGAGCGTGATCTGGACCATCAGCATGGCGGCGATGATCGCGAACACCACCCAGAAGACGATGTCGGCGGCAGTCTTGTAAGTCGAATCATCGCGCCCCTGGGTCACGCCCTTGGCGACATCGGCGATGAGCGGCAGCAACTCTTGGCGGATGATGAAGAAGTACACCGCTGTGAATCCACCGACCGCGAAGCTGATGATCCAGAAGAACTGGCTCACCCGCACCGAGAACGGCGGCGGCAACTTGACCAGTACCGGCGCCGCATTCGGTCCGCGCACCGGCGGACGGGCTGGCGCCTCCCTCTTTGGAGGGCCCCCGCCCGCAGGTGTCGGGTTCGTCTGGATGGTCACTGCTCCTCAGCCGTCTCTTCGATCATCGGCTCATCTACGACTGCGACCGAGTCCGTCGCATAAGACGTGTCGTCAACTGCAGCAGTCATATCGGATTCGAGAACGTCGGCGGGTTCTTCAACGACAGCGGCACTCATGGCTTCGGCCGGAGCCGCGATCGTGCTGTCGTCGACTTCTACGTTGACGTCGGTGGAGTTGTCCTGGAACGAGTCAGCCACAGTGCCGGTGGTCGAGTTGTCGGTCGTGGAGTTGTCCTGGAACGAGTCAGCCACAGTGCCGTCGGTGGAGCCGTCGGTGATGGAGTTGTCCTGGAACGAATCGTTCGCTGTTTCGTTGGTCGAGCCGTCTTCGTTGAAGGAGTCGTTGTACTCGTCATTGCCGATCGAGACGTCTCCGGTCGTGATGTCCGTATCGGAGTTGACCAGCGTTGCGTCGTTGCCGGCGGCGACGGATTCGTCACCCGAGGCGACGATGGCCTCCTGATCGAAGATTTGGGTGACATCCCCGCCCTGCGTCCAGATGTTCTGGTTCACAGACTGATCAACGATCGTAGAGCGGGCGTCGATGGTCGTGAACTGGTTCACCAGACGGATGATCTCGTTGACCACTGGGTCGGGCGGCCCAGGGGGGTCGGTCGGGCCAGGGTTCGGCGGTGGCGGCTTCGGCATCACCGAGGGATGGTCGACAATCACAGGGGCCACCGCGCGCACGTCGCGGCGCAGGCTTCCTGCACGCCGCCACGCAACATCGCTGGTGCGGGGTCTGCGGCGAATTCTTCTGCCGCATCCGGGTCGTGCAGCAGACTCAGAATAAACGCGATCAGCGCATCCGCGATGGTCGCTACTGGTGTGCTCATGGGTGACCTCTCCACCTTGTTCGAACGTCGGTTCACTCGGGGATACTCAGGAGCGTATTCGCCGCTGCCCGGGCGAGCATCGGGGGTGACCCCGATAGATCGGAAGACTCCTAGGGGGGTCCATCCACACTGTGCGGGTTCGCACGGGAGGGGACAGACTGATCGAATTGGCCACCGAGAAGCTGACGCAACTTTGCGATCACTTCGGAACGTGAAGTCGCGCCAAGTC
Organism: Microbacterium sp. CH12i; assembly: GCF_000685355.1. Lineage (GTDB taxonomy): Bacteria > Actinomycetota > Actinomycetes > Actinomycetales > Microbacteriaceae > Microbacterium. The sequence continues at coordinate 5,926 of NZ_JHET01000003.1, forward strand.
GGCGGCGGATGTGCGCGATGTGATGCTCGGCTGTTCGTGGCGAGATGAAGATCGTCTCGCCGATCTCGGCGTAGGTTTTTCCTTCCAGCACGAGTCTTGCCACCTCCAGTTCGCGCTCACTGAGGAGCTCGTCCGGAGGCGTGCGCATGCTGGTCCCAGAATCGGTGGCAGCGGGGGCCACGCGCGAGCGTGTGCCGTCGACGGGGTGCAGCTCGCGTGCGCACGCCAGCAATCGTGCCGAAATCTTCCGATCCTCGGAGCGCGCGGCGCCGTGCCCGGCAAGCCGTGCGGCATCCCAGACCAGACCGATCGAGGCGAGACCGTGCGCGGCCTTCTCAACGGCGTCGGCGTCGACAGTGCCGCCGAGCACCGAGGTCCACACGCGGCCGGCTTTTGCCATGATCGCGGCGACTCGACTGTCTGCCGATGCGTCCACGAGCGCCTTCGCGTGCGGGCGGAGCGACTCGGGGCTACTGCGCAGAATGCCATTTTGGATGCCGGCCCACCGCAGGTGCGCTGACCACAGTGCGGGGCTGCCGAAGCGTTCGGTCAGCTCCAGCGCACGCTGGAACTGCGGCTGGATGCGTTCAATATCGCCCACCCGTGATGCGGAGCTGATCAGCTCTGCGAGCGGATGCAGCAGGAAGAGGTCTACGTCGACGCGAAGAAGGGTACCGCGAGCATTTCGCCACGCAGATTCCAGTCCCGCGGCATCCTCGTAGCGACGTGCGATCGCGACCTGGACGGCACCGGCGAGCAGCACATCGCGGGGCGCTGCGTCGGCCATGGCACTCTTTGCCTCTGCCAGCGCGTCGCGCGCCTCGGCCGGCCGCGCACGCTGCACCGCGATCCACGCACGCCACAACAACAGGCGTGGCTTTGCCCACGGTCCGCCCTGGCCACCCGAGATGGCGTCGTCGATCACCGAGTCGGCGGTGGCGAGCCCGCCGAGGTTAAGGGCGACGATAGCCGCGAGCACGGCGGGCAGCTCGGGGATGCCGGCCGAGGTGCGTGACGTCGTGTACATCTCAGAGGCGCGGACGAGGTCTGCGAGCGCCGATTCCGCCTGGTCAACGACGACGGAAGCCGCAAGCCCCCGTCGCAACAACGCCATCGAGACGCCCAAGGCCGTGGGAGTCGTGACCGGGTCATCCGGCCTGCCCGGTTCTCTCGCCGCGGCGAGAGAACCGATCGAGCCGATGCCGAAGTCGGCGATCGCCGCACGCGTGGCAGAAATGGCATTCGCTGGTGGGTTCGCGCGATAGACCGCACATGCCTGATCCATCATGCCCCGCGCGGCCCAGATTGCCGCCGATGTGTCGATGATCCGAAGGTCGCTGCGTGCGTCAGCTACCGAATTCTCCTGCGAAGTCGCGTCATCGACGAGAGCGCTGGCCGCGTCGAGTTCGCCCGCAGCCCACGCTCCCTGCGCACGTTTCCCCGCGAGCGAGTCTGGGTCGATTCCAGATTGCACTGCTCCCAAGTACAGTTCTGCGGCACGCGCGGGGTCGCTCTGGAGCAACTGGTCGGCGTGACGCACCAGGGCGGTGCCCAGGTTCTTGTCGTGCAGCAACCCGACCCACGCCTGGTAGCTGGAGTCGCCAGCGGCGGCCGAATGTGCGATGCCGTCTGCGAGCTCCTCACTCAGCTCGAGCAGACGCTGCACCGGAATGGTCGCGTGCACGGTGGATCGCACGAGCGGCACGGGCTGCCCGCTGCGCATGAGCAGCCCCTCCGCGTAGCCGGGGACAATGACGCCGTCGGCTGATGTGTCGAGAATCGACAGCATATGACCGGGAGGTGCGATGCAGATCTGCTCAATCGTGCGACGAAGGATTGGATCGATCATGTCAAGACGATGGGCGATGCGTTCCTCGAGCGCGCCCCGAAGCTCGCGGTGGCTGGTGTCGTCTCGACAGTCGCGTTCGTCGTGCGCCCGTAGCGACTCCGATACGAGCCACGAGACGCCCCCGGTCACCTTGAGGATGTGGTCCACGCACGAATCGGTCAAAAACAGTGTGCTGTTCTCCAGATAGTTGAGAAGGTCGGAGCGCGAAAGGTGCCCGAGGACCACGGCCGGCCGGTGCTGTTCCAGGCTGTGCACGATTGCTGCGACCTGCTCGCTCCAGGCTGAAGGGCGAAGCGCGGCGATCAGCGCAGCATCCGGGTCCTCAGAGCGTTCGCGCAACTGAGCCACCTGTTCCCGGCTGAACCGATGCAGATCGTCGACGAGCAGTACCTGCGATCGCGAGAAGCGGGAGATGTCGGTGGCATCCGGCCGGACGTACACCGCATCGCGCTCATGCGCGGTGAGCAGACCCTGCAGGTGTCGTAGCGTCGCCGATTTTCCTGATCCGGCGTTGCCGACAACGAGTGCACGAGGCGGGGCGATTTCGATGACGGCATCGATGGCAGAGCGGATCTGGCGAGCCCAGACGAACGGCGGCTCGGCCACTTTCAGACTGGGCCAGGAGAGTTGCGTCTCGGCGCTCGGGCGCGCTTCGGGAGGGTCAGCAAGAAGGGTCATTGTGCACGGTCACGTCAGGCCGGCTCTGCCACAGGGCCAGGTGGTTCGGGGGGAGTGTCTACCGGTGGCTCTGGCGCGGGAGCTGCGGGCGGAATATCCGCCGGGGGGAAGCTCTGCCGGGGGTGTGGTGTCGACCGGAGGCGTGGTGTCTGCGGGCGGCGTTTCTGCCGGGGGAGTTGTGTCTGTGGGAGGGGTGGTTTCTGCCGGAGGTGTGGTGTCTGCGGGCGGGGTGTCCGTCGGCGGCGGGGTGTCGGCGGGAGGAGTCTCTGCTGGGGGAGCGGCGTCTGCGGGCAGAGTCTCAACGGGAGGTGTCGTGTCTGCCGGAGGTATGGTCTGGGGCGGCTCCGCGTCCGGAGGGGAACTCGGCTCTACTCTCGGACCCGATGCGGCCGGCTCGACGCCTTCGCGCGGCGGTGTCGAAGTGGACGGAGCATCCGGTTCGGCGATCTTGCGGGTGCGGTTCACCGGCGTCGATGGTTCGTCGCGTGTGACGTTTCGTTCGTTATTCGTTGACGGAGGAGCGGATGCCGGGGGCACGACGGGTGCTGCGGGCTGCACCGCCACAGCCTCTGCCGCCTCCATCGCTCTAAAAGGCGACACGATGCGCACAGCCGCGTCGGCGATCTCCTGAACGTAGTCGGGCCAGCGTGAGCCGGCGGCAGTGGTGTTACTGAAGATGATTGCGAAAGCGATAAGCGCGGCGGCGACGCTAAGAAGAATCGGCGACTTCGGCCACCACGACTTACGGGTTGCCGGGCGCGAGATCGTCAGCGGGCCGGCGCGTGCGGGGGCGGGTACCAACTCCGTGCTTGCTGCGGACGTGGACTGCTCTCCCGCGGGCACCAACTCCGTACCGACGACCGAACTCTTGAGTGACACCAACGCCGGTGCGTGAACAAGAGCGCCTTCTTGCAGCCGTTCGAGAGCGATTTGCGCCGCGCCCAACGCCGCGGTGCCGTTGGTATCAGGATCCGCGAAAATCGGTAGATCGAATCGTTCGGATAGGCGTTGGGCGACGAGGGGGATGCGCGCCGAACCGCCAGTGAGCACGATGGCCTCAAGCCGCTCGGCCGCGACGCCCGCTGATTCGATCGCGAGCTCCAGTGCGTCCAGAGTCTTTGCCAGATCGGCATCGATCAGGCTTTCGAACTCGGAACGGTTGATGCGCACGCTTGCGTTGCCCGATGCGAGCTGTACGGGGACTGTGGCATCCGCCTCGAACGACAGCGTCACTTTGGCTTTCACGACGTCGCCTCGCAACTGTGCAAGGTCGAGCGGAATCGCGCCAAGGTCTGCACCGGTTGCGATCACTTGCCGCAACACCGCATCGTCGAAGTTCGCGCCGCCTAGGTCGTCGATGTGGATCTGCTCGCCGACGATCTGGTATTCGGGTGTGATGGCTGCTCTTCGGTTCAGCACCAGGCGTCGAAGCGCGTGCCGCCGAGGTCGTAGACCGCGAGCAGCTGGCCCGACTTCAGCGGATGCTCAATCTCGTAACGCCGTGCACTGGCGATCGGTTCGGCGACCAGGATGGCGCTGCCAATGCCCACCCGCGTGAGCGCGGTGAGCAACCTTGACTGGCGGTGCCCGACCCATGACGGGGGATGCGTAATCGCGATCTGTGCGGGAGGCGCCCCCTCTTGTGCGGTGACAGAGTCGACGATCCACGCACACATGCGCGCGTACAGCTCTTCCGCAGCCACCGCGTGCCCGCCGACCATTACCGGCGCATCGGCACCGACGCTCTGCAAGAACTCGCGCACCATCCGTTCGGGCTGTTGCGCGCCGAGTCGTTCAGCGTCATCACCGAAGAAGAGTGATCGGTGGGCGTCTGCGAACACCCCGGAAGACGTGCTGTGCTGGCTAGTTCCTAGCGAGCACAGAACGATTTCGGCACGCTCACCCCGAGAGACACGGGCAATAGCTGAAACGACACGGCTGTTGCCGATATCAATCGCGAGAGCATAATCAAATTCGCTCACGCAGTTCGATCCCCCAAAGATCTGGACCGCCTTGCGGCCCTGGGTGATGATCACTATAGAGCTGAAGTAGCGGCTCCACCAGAGGCACTTGGATGCGGGTCCGGGCCGTCGCAGCGCGTATCCGCTCTAGGGTGGAGCAGTGAGTATCGACGCATCCCCACGCGACCGCGCCCTCGGCGGCGCATATGCCGGCGGGGCATATCTGCTCTGGGGAATCCTCCCGATGTACTTCCTGTTGCTCGCGCCGACAGGGCCGTGGGAAATCGTCGCCGCACGCGTGCTGTTTTCCTTCGTCTTCTGCCTGCTACTTCTCACTGCAGCAGGCGGCTGGCGGCGCATCATGCGATCATCCGCCAGCCGCGACTACTCGGCTGGACCGCGCTCGCCGGAGCGCTGATCTACGTCAACTGGCAGGTGTTCGTCATCGGAACCCTCAGCGGACACGTCGTCGAAACCGCACTTGGCTACTTCATCAATCCGATCACCACCGTGTTGCTCGGCGTGTTTGTGCTGCGCGAGCGCATCCGGCGGTTGCAGTGGGTCGCGATCGGCATCGCGGCCCTCGCTGTCGTGGTGATCATCATCGGTTATGGCTCATTCCCGTGGATCGCGCTGTCGCTGACAGCATCCTTCGGGGTTTATGGGCTCATCAAGAAGAAAATCGGGCCAGCAGTGGATGCCGTGAGCGGCCTGACCCTCGAATCGTTCTGGCTCATCCCGGTCGCCGTCGTGCAGCTCATCATCGTCGCTCAGACTTCAGGCATTACATTCGGCACTGTGAGTGTGTGGCACACGTCACTCCTGGTGTTCGCCGGAATCGCGACCGCGGTGCCGCTGTTGCTATTCGCCGCCGGCGCCCGCCGCATCAACCTCACGGTCATCGGAATGATCCAATTCATGACGCCGATCATGCAGTTCCTTACCGGGGTGCTCATCCTGCACGAGCCGATGCCGACCGAACGGCTGATCGGATTCGTCATCGTATGGGTCGCTGTGGGTGTATTCGTGATCGACCTGGTTCTCGCCGCGCGGCGCGGTCGGCGCACCCGTGCGGCTGCGGTGGTGTGAGCGCGCAGTTCGCACCCGTCTGAGAACACGAGCGATCCCGGTTCAGGATCGTTAACGCACCGAGACACTCGCACGCTCTCAACGCGCACGTGACGCTCTATGGTTAGAGCACCCGATTGTGGTCACATTCCACGTTCAGTTACGCAAGGGAGCATCATGAACGCATTGAAGGGCTCGCGCACAGCGAGGGTCTTCGCCGGAATCGCGCTACTCAGCGCTTCCGCACTTGTCATTGCCGGTTGTGCCAGCACGCCCACCGACACCCCGTCAGGCGACAGCGCAAAGCCAGCGGGCGATCTGACACTCAAGATGGGATCGCTGCTGCCGCAGACCGGTGAGCTGTCGTTCCTCGGCCCGCCGATGGAAGCAGGAAGTCAGCTCGCCGTGCAGGAGGTCAACGACGCCGATGCCGGCATCCAGATCGATCTGACCCCCACTGACGAGGGCGACACGAACACCAAGGCATACGAGACCTCGATCTCGAAGCTCCAGAGCGAGGGCGTCTCCGCTGTCGTCGAGCCGCAGCATCCGGCGTCTCCAAGCTGATCCTCGACGGCAACGTCAGCGCAGGAATCCTCCAGATCTCGGCGTCGAACACGTCGCCCGACTTCACTGCCTGGGACGACAAGGGGCTCTACTTCCGCACCGCCCCCAGCGACCTGCTGCAGGGCGAGGTCCTCGGCAACCTCATCGCCGAGGACGGCCACAAGACGCTGGGCGTGATCTACCAGAACGACGCCTACGGTACCGGTCTGTTCGACGCGATCAAGACGACGTTCGAGGGCACTGGCGGAGAGGTCGTCGCAGACGCATCCTTCAACGTCGGTGATGCGCAGTTCGATGCACAGGTCGCAACGATCAAGGCTCAGAACCCGGATGCTGTCGCCATCGTCTCGTTCGAGCAGTTCAAGACGATCGGGCCGCTCCTCGTGAACGCCGGCATCTCGGCAGACAAGTTCTACCTTGTTGACGGGAACCTCTCCAACACCTACGGCGCGGACTTCCCGGTCTCGCTGGAGGGTGCGAAGGGCACCAAGCCGGGCCCTGCTCTCGAAGACGACTTCGTCGAGCGTCTGAACACGCTGTGGACCGGTCTCGGCAACCCCGAGATCGCTGACCAGACGTATGCGGCTGAGGCGTACGACGCCGTCATCCTCGTGGCGCTGGCATCGCTCGCCGCCGGTTCGACCGAGGGCGCCGACATCGCCACGAAGATGCAGGAAGTCTCGGGCGGCTCGGGTGATGGTGAGAAGTGCACCAGCTTCGCCGACTGCGCGAAGATCATCAACGACGGTGGCACGGCCGACTATGACGGCTACTCCGGCGACATCACGTTCGACGAGAACGGTGACCCGAAGGGCGCCGCGATCGGTATCTTCCAGTACGGTGCGGACAACACCTACTCGCGGATCAACTGATCTGACACATACGACGAGGGCCTCGGATGTTGCATCCGAGGCCCTCGTCGTTGCTAACTGCCGAGGCGTACAGGCGAGGAGACCGGCTCCGCGACCGGCGAGACCGCTACGCGGCGTCGGTGCCGAGCGTGCCCAGGTAGAGCCCGATGACCTTCTCGTCGTTGAGCAGATCGCGACCGGTGCCCTCGTACGCGCTGGTGCCATGATCGAGCACATAGGCGCGGTCGCAGATCTGCAGGCAACGGCGGGCGTTCTGCTCGACCATGATTGTGGTGACGCCGGCCTTGTTGATGTCGGAGACGCGGATGAACGCGTCATCCTGTCGCACAGGGGAAAGGCCGGCGGAAGGCTCATCCAGCAGCAGCACCGAAGGGTCCATCATCAGCGCCCGCGACATCGCCACCATCTGGCGCTCACCGCCGGAGAGCGAGCCCGCGCGCTGCTTCAGGCGCGTGCCGAGTTCGGCGAAGATGCTGCTGACGAACTCCAGTCGCTCGGCGTAGATCTTCGGGTTCTGGTACAGCCCCATCTGCAGGTTCTCCTCGATGGAGAGCGACGGGAAAACGTTGTTCGTCTGGGGCACGAATGCCACACCGCGCCGTACGAGCTTGTCGGCTTTGAGACCGATGATGCTCTCGCCGTTGAGGGTGATCTCGCCGCTGCGCACGTTCACCATGCCGAACATCGCCTTGAGCAGCGTCGACTTGCCCGCGCCGTTCGGTCCGATGATGCCGATCAGTTCACCCTGCCTGGCGACCAGGTTCGCGCCGTTGAGGATGTTCACGCCGGGAAGATAGCCCGCGTGCACGTCCTTGAGCTCGACCACGACGTCATCGTTCGACGACGCCTGCGCGGGGGTTGCTGTGCTGTCGACGCTCATGCTGTGCCCTTCTGGTCGGTGTCGGCGGTGCTCGTCGCGGCGAGTTCCGCCTCCGCCTCGGCCTCGATCTGTGCGCGCAACTTCCGCGCGGCAGCATCCTGAACGACCGGAATCCGCCCCGTAACCGCGCCGAGGTCGACATCCTGGTGGGCTCCGAGATAGGCGTCCACGACGGCGGGGTCGCTCATGACCTCGTCCGGGGGCCCCTCTGCCACCACGCGGCCCTCTGCCATCACGACGACCCAGTCTGCGATGTGGCGCACCATATGCATGTCGTGCTCGACGAACAGCACTGTCATGCCCAGCTCTTTCAGGTCAAGAATGTGCTCGAGCAGTGACTGCGTCAGTGCGGGGTTCACCCCGGCCATCGGCTCGTCGAGCATGACCAGCGTCGGGTCGCTCATGAGGCGCGCGCCATCTCCAACAGTTTTCGCTGCCCGCCGGAGAGCGAGGCTGCGAAGTCGTTCTCCTTGGCGTCGAGTTTGAACCGCGCGAGCAGCTCGCGCGCCTTGTCTTCGATCTCGTTGTCCTGTTTGCGCCATAGGAAGGGGAACAGGCTGCTCCAGAACCCCTCGCCGCGCTGGTGAGGCGCACCGAGCTTCATGTTCTCCAGCACGGTGAGCAGCGACAGCGACTTGGTCAGCTGGAACGTGCGCACCTGCCCCATCCGCGCCACTTTGAACGACGGGATGCCGGCGAGATTCTTGCCGTCGAACGACCAGGTGCCGGTGTTGGGCTTGTCGAAACCGCAGAGCAGGTTGAACAGGGTTGTCTTGCCGGCACCGTTGGGGCCGATGAGAGCGGTGATCGCGCCACGAGGGATCTCGACGTGGTCGACATCGACGGCCATCAGTCCGCCGAATCGGCGCTGCACGGCGTCTGCGATGAGAATCGGGTCTACTTTGGCGACCCCAGGCTTCGCGGGGCCTTTTGCGAGTCCGGTCGCCTTCGGCCGACGGATGCTGCCGGTTGGCGGCGCGGCGACAGGCTCAGGGACCGGTTCGGGGGTCAGTTCATTTGACAAAGGTCATCTCCCTCTTGTCTCCGAGGATGCCCTGCGGACGGTAGATCACGAGCAGCATCAGCGCCACACCGACGAGGATGAAGCGGATGCTGCCGGCCTGGCTGCCGGAGATCGGCAGGATTCCGGCCGATGCGAGATCGGGCAGCAGGTTGCCGAGGAAGGCGAACACGAGCCAGAAGAGCACCGCGCCCAGCGTCGGTCCGAATACGGTGGCCGCACCGCCGAGCAGCAGGATCGTCCACAGGAAGAATGTCAGCGACGTCGTGTAGCTGCCGGGGACGACCGCCGAGGGCAGCACGAACACGATGCCACCGGCGGCGCCTATCATGCCGCCGATCACCAGTGACTGCATCTTGTAGGCGAAGACGTTCTTGCCGAGCGAGCGCACAGCATCCTCATCTTCGCGGATGCCCTTGAGTACTCGCCCCCATGGGCTGCGCATGAGCGCCCACACCAGCAAGATCGCCACGGCCAGCAAGAGCAGGCCGAATACGCGGGTCCACAGGTCGTTCTCGTTGTAGGTCCACGGACCGAAGCCGTAGGTGCCTTCCGGGAACGGGTTGGCGTCGCGGAATCCCGAGTGGTATCCGGCCAGACCATCAGCGGAGTTCGTCCACTCGTCGAAGAGCTGCGTCGTGAACAGCAGCCGGACGATCTCGCCGGCCGCGATCGTCGCGATCGCGAGATAGTCGGCGCGCAGTCGCAGGGTCGGGATGCCGAGCAGAATGGCGAACAGAGCCCCGCCTAGCAGGCCGACCAGCATGCCCAGCCACCAGGGAAGACCGAAGCTGAGGACGGTGATGGCGTAGCCGTAGCCGCCGACGGCCATGAACGCCGCCATACCGAAGTTGAGCAGACCGGCGTAGCCGAAGTGCACGGCCAATCCGGTCGCCGCCAAGGCGTAAGCGATCGTGACCGGGCTCAAAAGGTACGCGGCGGTGTTGCCGAAAATGCTGCCGAAGTCCATGCGTCAGCCCAGCCTTTCTCGTCGTCCGAGCAAGCCCTGCGGCCGGATCAACAGAATGAGGATCAGCGCCACCAGAGCGCTCGCGTACTTCAGGTCGGAGGGGATCCACAGCGTGGAGACCTCAACGGCGATGCCGACGATGAGTGAGCCGAGTAGTGCGCCGAACGCCGTACCCAAGCCGCCGAGGGTGATCGCGCAGAAGATGAGCAGCAGCATCTGCATGCCCATGTCCCACCGCACACCGGGTCGGAAATATCCCCAGAGGACGCCAGAGATCGCCGCGAGCACGCCGGCGAGAATCCAGACGATGCGAATCACCTTGTCGACGTCGATGCCGGATGCCGCGGCCAGCTGCGGATTGTCCGAGATCGCCCTGGTCGCCTTGCCGATGCGGGTGCGCGTGAGGAAGAAGGCGACGGCGACGATGACGACGATGCTCACTCCCATCGCGATCATATCGATGTACGACAGCGAGACCGGACCGAGCTGGATCGGCGTCGCCCCGGCGCCGGGCAGCTGCAGCGTGCTACCGCCGATGACGTAGTTGAACGCGTAGCGGAGTGCGAGCGACAACCCGATGCTGACAATCATGAGCTGAACGATGCCGAGTCCGCGGCGGCGAAGCGGATTCCACAGGCCTGCATCCAATGCCCAGCCCAACAGGCCGCCACCGACCACCGCAGCGACGATGCCGAGCCACACCGGCAGATGCCAGAACGTGGTGAAGAGGACCGCGACGACGCCGCCCCAGGTCACCATCTCCGCGTGGGCGAAGTTGGAGAGCCTCGTGGTGCCGTAGATCAGCGCGGCGCCCATGGAGGCGAGTGCCAGCAGGAGGCCGAAGTTCAGGCCTCCGACGAGCCGGGAGAGCAGCTGATCGCCGAAAGATTCGGTCTCGCGCACTCCTTCACCGAGGAAGAGGTTGACGATCTTGGTGCCGGTGAGTCCGAACTCCACCTCTTGCGACGCAGAGTCGCCCTCGACGATCACGCCTTCGGGAGTGTGTCCTCATCGACGGTGAGGGTGTACTTCTCTTTCTCGGGCACGTAAAGGCGCCATTTGCCGTCAGCATCCGTCTCGGTCTTGGCATCGAAGCCGTTTCCGTCGACCGCGACGGTGACGCCCTCGACAGGCTTGTCATCGAACGTGATCACACCCGCGAAGTAGAAGTCAGTGACCTCTTGCCCGTCGTCGGTTGTGCTCGCCGATGCGGCATAAGGATGCTGCATAACTACCGCTCCGAGAGCGAAGAGAATGCCGATGAACGCAACCAGCCAGGGCCGGAGTCGTCGAACGGGCGTTGTTGTGGGTCCCACGCAACCTCCACTTTGAGTGCTGTCACTGCATCATCGGGTGTGATCCGCAGTGAGGGGCGACGCATTTGAGCGTAGTGCGCGATCTGCGATTTTCCTACCGACGAGCTGGAATGTGATGGATTTTGCGCGAGGCTCAGGGAATTTATGGTGCTTCTGCACGCTTAGAATCAATACATCGCAAACTTGCTGCAGGAGGCTCATCAATGGACCAGCACGATCCCTTCGGTTTCGTCGGACTCACCTACGATGACGTGTTGCTCTTGCCCGGGCATACCGATGTGATCCCGAGTGAGGCTGATACGTCATCGCGCATCACGCGTCGAATCTCGGTTGCTACTCCGTTGCTCTCCAGCGCCATGGACACCGTCACCGAGTCACGCATGGCCATTGCCATGGCGCGTGAGGGGGGCATCGGCATCCTGCATCGCAACCTCTCGATCGCCGACCAGGCCGCGCACGTCGATCGCGTCAAGCGCAGCGAGTCGGGCATGATCACCGACCCGATCACGACGACGCCGGATGCCACGGTCGAAGAAGTCGACGAGATGTGCGCGAAGTACCGCATCTCTGGACTCCCGGTCGTTGACCCCGATGGCCACCTCGTCGGCATCATCACAAACCGTGACATGCGGTTTGTCTCTGGCTTCGAGCGCCAGAGCACGTTCGTGAAAGACGTCATGACGAGCGAGAACCTCGTCACGGCAAAGGTCGGCGTTGCCGCGGGTGAGGTCATCGCACTGTTTGCCAAGCACCGCGTCGAGAAGCTGCCGCTCATCGACGAGGACGGCAAGCTCGCCGGCCTGATCACCATCAAGGACTTCGACAAGAGCGAGAAGTACCCACTCGCCACCAAGGATGAGCACGGACGGCTGCGCGTCGGCGCGGCGATCGGTTTCTTCGGCGACGCATGGGAGCGCGCAGAGGCGCTTCGTGACGCTGGTGTCGACGTACTCGTCGTCGATACGGCCAACGGCCAGTCCCAGGGGGTCATCGACCTCGTTCAGCGGCTGAAAGCCGATGAGGCCTTCGCGCACATCGACATCATCGGCGGCAACGTGGCGACCCGCGAGGGCGCCCAGGCGCTCATCGATGCGGGCGTGGATGCCGTCAAGGTCGGCGTCGGTCCCGGATCCATCTGCACCACCCGCGTCGTCGCCGGTGTCGGCGTCCCGCAGGTGACTGCGGTCTACGAGGCATCCATCGCTGCTCGCCCCGCCGGCATCCCGGTGATCGCCGATGGCGGCCTGCAGTACTCAGGCGACATCGCCAAGGCGCTCGTCGCAGGGGCGGATGCTGTCATGCTCGGCTCGCTCCTTGCTGGCACAGACGAGTCTCCGGGTGAGATCGTCTTCCAGTCCGGCAAGCAGTTCAAGCAGTACCGCGGCATGGGCTCACTCGGAGCCATGCAGACCCGCGGCAAGCAGACCTCGTACTCGAAGGACCGCTACTTCCAGGCTGACGTCCCCAGTGACGACAAGCTCATCCCCGAGGGCATCGAGGGCCAGGTGCCTTACCGTGGACCGGTTGCTGCGGTCGCTTATCAGCTCGTCGGCGGCCTGCGTCAGTCGATGTTCTACGTCGGCGCTCGCACGATCGAAGAGCTGAAGACCCGTGGCAAGTTCGTACGCATCACAGCGGCGGGGCTCAAAGAGTCGCACCCGCACGATGTGCAGATCGTCGTCGAGGCGCCCAACTACAAGAAGTAGGGGCTTCGCGTTGAGTGGGGGGTGGATGCTGCGGCATCCGCCCCCACTTGCGTTTCTCGGGTCTCCATTTGCGCGTGAGACACCAAATTGAGCATGGGCCCGCAAATTCTGCGTGCGACACCACACCTCCAGTGATGTCCCACGCCGAGAATGCTGACTCGCGAAGAACGTGATGTCTCCGCCTTTGCGTCAGTGCAGTCTTGGCGCCAGGGCGCGCTGGATGAGGGAGCGCGCGGAGGTGTCGAAGTTGGTCGCCTGCCCCACTATTAGCGGCAATGTGCGACCCTCGCCAAGGGTGCGGGGCCGGTGCGAGGAACGGTGGTCTATTGCTGAGGATGACCGTCGATGACGCCGCATGACCGCGTGTGACGAGGAATGACGGATGCTGCGCGCAGGAGAGGTCGCTGTCGCTACTGTCGCGGCATGACTCTTCTCCAGGAACAGCTCGATACCGTCGCATCCGTCAGTCCCGGCGAGCGCGCAGAGCGCCTCACCGACGCGGGAACCACGTGGAATGAGCGGATCGCGCGCGACGCTCCAATGCTGCGCTCACATACAAGGTGACCGGACGCGGTGTCGGATCCGTGGCCACCGAGATCCAGGCGGGGAAGCACCGCTTCCTCGTGGACGAGCCGAGTGGCCTCGCCGGCGATGACGCAGCGGCGAGCCCCGTCGAGTACGCGCTCGGCGCGCTCGTGTCGTGCCAGGTTGTTGTCTTCCGCCTGTACGCACAGGCACTTGGGCTCACCATCGACGAGATTGAGATCACTGCGGAGGGTGACCTCGATGTGCGCAAGCTCTTCGGTATCGACGAGTCTGGCCGAGCGGGATTCCACGACGTTCGGCTGAAGGTCGACATCAGCGGGCCAAATAGCGCCGCTGAGTACGAGAACCTCCGCCAGGTCGTCGACGCACACTGCCCCGTACTTGACCTCTTCTCCAACGCGGTGCCGACCGCGAGCGCGTTGGTCTGACGCGTCACCCGGCAGCCGGCCCGGCGGGGGGTGCAGCGGGTCGCTAAATCGGCGTTCTAGCGGCCCACTCTGGCCCATCCCGAGGTGACGCTATCCCACTGCGTATCGATGAGTGGCGGAGGCACTCGCGGAGGATCGTTCGTGAGCGTTCTCGACGCGTCGGCTGTCCTTGCGTTCCTTCAAGGAGAACCTGGCGCTGACCAGGCCGAGCCGGAGCTCGATGGAGGAGTGATCGGCGCGGCCAACTGGGCCGAGATCGCGCAGAGGGTGCGGGTAGCGGGGGCGGACTGGGCGACAGCCCGCGCACTGCTGCGGAGTTATACCGTCCGCATTGAACCGGTTTCCGCTGCAGACGCAGAGGCTGCAGCGTCGCTCTGGAAGAGTGGCTCCGGACTTTCGCTGGGCGATCGGCTCTGCCTTGCGTTGGCAGAACGGCTCGACACCGCTGCACTCACTGCGGATCGAGCGTGGGGTGAGTCCGGGCGGGTCATTCAACTGCGGCCCACGGCATCCGACTGACGCGCGCGGTTTCGCCAACGGTGCAGCCCGCACACGCAATGGTCGCACCCGCTGAGCCGGGTAGGCTGGAGTGGTGAGCATGGACAACGAGATCGGCCGAGGAAAGCGCGCGCGCCGCGCGTATACGTTCGACGACATCGCGGTAGTGCCGTCGCGTCGAACCCGCAACCCTGAAGACGTCTCGACCGCCTGGGTCATTGACGCCTATCAGTTCGACACCCCCATCATCGGCGCTCCGATGGATTCGGTTGTCAGCCCGCAGACCGCGATCATGCTCGGCAAGCTCGGCGGACTCGGTGTTCTCGACCTCGAAGGTCTTTGGACTCGTTACGACGATCCAGAGCCGCTGCTCGCCGAGATTGCGTCTCTCCCCGCTGACGCGGCGACGATCCGGATGCAGGAGCTTTACTCCGAGCCAGTCAAGCCCGAGCTCATCAAGTCGCGTTTGGCCGAGATTCGTGCCGCGGGCGTCACCGTTGCCGGATCCCTCACGCCGCAGCGCACCCAAGAGTTCTACGAAACAGTAGTCGCGGCAGGCGTCGACCTGTTCGTCATCCGCGGAACGACGGTTTCGGCCGAGCACGTTTCGAGCGTTGCCGAGCCGCTGAATCTGAAGAAGTTCATCTACGACCTCGACGTTCCCGTCATCGTCGGCGGTGCCGCCACGTACACCGCAGCGCTGCACCTCATGCGCACCGGTGCCGCGGGCGTGCTTGTCGGCTTCGGCGGGGGAGCGGCGTCCACGACCCGCGCAGTCCTGGGAATCCATGCGCCGATGGCCACCGCCGTTTCCGACGTTGCCGCGGCCCGCCGCGACTACCTCGATGAGTCGGGCGGACGCTACGTGCACGTCATCGCCGACGGCGGAGTCGGCACGTCCGGCGACATCGTCAAGGCGCTCGCCATGGGTGCGGATGCTGTCATGCTCGGCGTCGCGCTCGCTCGCGCCACGGATGCTCCGGGGCGGGGCTTCCACTGGGGTCCTGAGGCACACCACCCGCAGCTTCCCCGCGGCCGCCGCGTTGCCGTCGACGGCGTCGCCACGCTCGAGGAGATTCTCTACGGTCCCGCTCCCGTCGCCGACGGCACTGCGAACCTCATCGGGGCTCTCCGCAAATCGATGGCGACCACCGGCTACTCCGATCTCAAGGAGTTCCAGCGCGTCGAGGTCGTTCTCGCTCCTTACCCGCAGTCCTGACGGGTATTCAGCACACCGTGACGACACCGCAGACATTCGCGCCGACCCTTCGCGAGGTCATGCTGCGGGGACGCTGGATCGGCGTGCTCTGCCTCTGCCTCGTAGTCGCGGGTGTCTTCGCCTTTCTCGGGCAGTGGCAGCTTGAGCGTGCGATTGATACCGAGCCCACCGCCCCCGGTATCACTGAAGACGTGCGGCCTCTCGCCGACGTCGTCATGCCGGGCCAGTATCTGCCCGAGCCGTACGTCGGGCAGCGTGTCGAAACCGAAGGCACCTGGGTCGCCGGTGACTTCCTGGTCGTCTCTTCTCGTTTCAATGACGGTGCCGAGGGCTACTGGGTCACCGGCCAGTTGCGCGTGGACGAGCGCACCTCGATCGCCGTCGCGCTCGGATGGGCACCTGATCGCGAGTCAGCGGATGCCGCGGCATCCGCTCTCGAATCCGACGCGGCAGGTACCATCGCAGAGATCACCGGGCGCGTGATCTCTGACGAGGGCACGTCATTGCCGACGAAGGACGACCCGTACGCGATGAGCCGGATGTCTCCGGCGATGCTGCTCAGCCAGTGGCACGACACCGAGCAGCTTTCTATGTATCGTCCCTATCTCGCTTCCATCGAGGCGCCCGCAGGCCTGGACGACATCGACTCACCCGCACCGGACGAGATCTCGCCGGTGAACTGGTTGAACGTCTTCTACGCCATCGAGTGGGCAGTCTTCGCTGGCTTCGCGTTCTACATCTGGTATCGCCTGGCGAAGGACCGCTGGGAGCTCGAAGTCGAGGAATTCGAAGAGCGCGCAGCCGCGGCATCCTGATGGTCATAGAGGCTGAGGCACCAGAAGGTGGCCTTTTGGTTAGTGATCGGTGAACTCCATTGAGGATGTCGGCGGCCCGACCTAGGCTCGCTCCCGGAGCCCCGCCAACCCCTCTGTTAGGCGTTCGCGGTGGATGCCGCCTGTGTGCCTCATGAAGGCATTCAGGGCCATTTCCGTCGACGTCGAGGAGACCTACCGCATGATGTTCGCCCCCGACGGTGCAGTGCTGCGCACTGGATCGTCTATCCCACGCAGACGGGGGCGCCTTGCGGCTCTCGCAGCGACCGCAACCGCCGCTCTCGCCATCGGAACTCTCGGCGCTGTTCCCGCCTCTGCCGCCGTTGACGGCACAGGCGTTGTGATCAACGAGGCCTACCTCTCTGGTGGTAGCGCCGGTGCGGCGTTCAAGAACAAGTTCGTCGAGCTGTACAACCCCACCGACGCGCCGATCGTTCTCGACGGCATGTCGCTGCAGTACCGCTCCGCGGGCGGCGCTGCCGCATTCACCGGTGTGACCCCGCTGACCGGGACGATTCCGGCCGGCGGGTATTTCCTGGTTAAGGGCGGCACCAACAGCGGCGCATCGGCAGCTTCGGAATTGCCCACGGCGGATGTGTCGGGCGCTCTGAACCCGAGCGGCACCACTGGCACGGTTGCGCTCGTACAGGGAACCTCGGCGGTCACCCTCGGCACTGGTTCGATCGTGGGCGTCGATGGTGTCATTGACCTGCTCGGCTACGGTGGCTCGAATACTTTTGAGGGCACGCTTGCTGCGGCGCCTTCCTCCAACACCGACGTGAAGTCGATGAACCGTGCGGAAGGTGCGGACACTGACACCAACGGCGCAGACTTCTTGCTCTCAGCCACCGTGTCGCCCACCAACGCAGCGGGTGAGACGACTGGCACAGTCCCCGATCCCGACCCGGATCCCGACCCGGATCCCGAACCTGAACCGGAGCCCGGCCAGGCGACCTCCATCGCTGAGGTGCAGGGCACAGGCGATGTCTCTCCGCTCGCTGGCCAGACGGTCACCGTCGAGGGCATCGTCACCGGCGACTATCGCGTCGGCGGGTACAAGGGCATTGCGATCCAGACCGCCGGCAGCGGCGGCGACACGGATGCCACGCCCGGAGCATCCGACGGTATCTTCGTCTTCCTCAACAACCTGGCCCCGACACTCGCGATCGGAGATCTTGTCTCGGTTACGGGCAGCGTTTCGGAGTACTTCGGCCAGACGCAGATCGCACCGGCAGCCGCGGGCAATGTGACCGTCGCGACGGCCGCCGCCGGCGTTCCTGCCGTCACCCCGCTGCCGGAATCGGTGGTCGGAACCGACCGGGAGGCCTACGAGAACATGCTCGTCGCGCCGACCGGCGCCTACCTGGTCGCCTCCAGCCACCAGCTCTACAACTTCGGCACGCTGTGGTTGAACCCGGGCGACCTCAACGTCAAGGGCACTGAGACCACTCGTCCTGGTGCCGACGCCGATGCGATCGCCGCCGCGAACCGCGCCGACCGCATCCTGCTCGACGACGGCTGGAACTCGCAGGTCACCAGCAACGCGCACCCTGGCGAGCAGCCCTACTTCACGGCAGACACCGCGGTGCGAAACGGCGACCTCGTCGACTTCGCCGAGACCGGTTACGTGCTGCAGTATGGCTTCGATGACTGGCGCCTGCAGCCTGTCATCGCGATCGACGATGCCAGCGATGCAGCCTACAAAGCGACGTTCGAGGCGAGCAACCCGCGCCCTGAGACGGCTCCCGAGGTTGGCGGCGACGTCAACGTCGCAGCATTCAACGTCTTCAACTACTTCACGACGCTGCAGAGCGAAGACTCAAACGCTCGTGGGGCCAAGACCGCTGAGCTGTTCGCGACCCAGAAATCGAAGATCGTCACGGCGATCAACGGTCTCGACGCCGACGTGGTCGCGTTGATGGAGATCGAAAACTCGATCCACTTCAACAAGCCAGTCGACACCGCAGTCAAGGACCTCGTCAGCGGTCTCAACGACGACGCCGGCTCCGACATCTGGGCATACGTCCCGACGCCGGCCGCGCTACTCAACACCGACACTGACGTGATCACGAACGCGATCATCTACAAGAAGGATGCCGCCAGCCCGGTAGGCGACAGCGTCACGGTGGTCGACGAGACCGTGTGGAACAACGCACGTGAGCCGATCGCGCAGACGTTCGACTTTGACGGCAAGGTCGTCTCGGTCGTCGCGAACCACTTCAAGTCAAAGTCCCCGCCATCCGGCGGCGGCGCTGAGCCCGCTGATGGACAGGGCTTCTTCAACGAGGACCGCACGGCGCAGGCGCAGTCACTGCTTGAGCTCACCGAGACTCTGAAAACGACCAGCGAAAGCGACGACGTCCTCCTGCTCGGTGACTTCAATGCCTACGGCAAGGAAGACCCGATCGATGTGTTCGCGCAGGCAGGCTGGACCGACCTCGTGCCGGCGAACGCCGCCGGCCAGTACACCTACACGTTTGACGGCGAGCTCGGCTCTCTCGATCACGCGATCGCATCTCCGTCGCTGACGCAGTCGGTCAGCGGTACAGGCGTCTGGGGGATCAACTCTTCGGAGTGGAGCGATCGTGGCTACTCGTTCGGCGCTGCTGAGGCTGGCACGCCGTTCCGTTCGAGCGACCACGACCCGGTGATCGTCGGCATCTCTACCGAGATCCCACCGGTCAACATCGACATCGTCACGATCAACGACTTCCATGGTCGTATCGAGGCCGACAACCTCTCGGCGGGCGCAGCGGTGCTTGCCGGTGCGGTGCAGTCGGTGCGTGATACGAACCCGAACACGGTGTTCGCCGCAGCGGGTGACCTCATCGGTGCCTCCACGTTCACCTCGTTCATCAACGATGACAACCCCACGATCGATGCGCTGAACGCCGCCGGACTCGATGTGAGCGCCGCCGGAAACCACGAGTTCGATCAGGGCTGGGAAGACCTCCGTGACCGCGTGCAGAGCCGCGCGGACTGGGAGTACATCTCCTCGAACGTCTTCGTCACCGACACCGGTGAGACGGCGCTTGCGCCCGCATGGGTGACCGAAATGGAGGGCGTGAAGGTTGGGTTCATCGGTGCTGTCACAGAAGAGCTCGACTCGCTAGTCTCCCGCGAAGGCATCGCTGATCTCGAGGTGCGCAGCATCGTCGACTCGGTCAACGGTGTTGCCACTGATCTCACCGATGGTGATGACACCAACGGTGAAGCCGATGTGCTGATCCTGCTGGTCCACGAGGGTGCGACGTCTACCGACGTTGCGAGCATCACCCCCGAGTCGGCCCTCGGCAAGATCGTCGAAGGCGTTGATCCCAGCGTGAACGCGATCGTGTCCGCGCACACGCACCTTGCCTATAACCACGTCATCGACGGCCGCCCGGTCGTCTCGGCAGGGCAGTACGGCGAGAACTTCGGTCTGATGAACCTGAAGGTCGACCCGAAGTCGAAGGAGCTGCTCTCGATCACCAACGAGATCAAGCCGCTCACCGACAAGGGAACCGCGCTGTACCCGGCAGTCAAGGGCGTGCAGGACATCGTCGACGCGGCGAAGGCTGAAGCCGATGTCTTGGGCGCTGAGCCGGTCGGTGGCATCACGGCTGACTTCAACCGTGCACGTCAAACGAACGCGTCGGAGAACCGCGGTGGTGAGTCGACCATCGGAAACTTCGTCGCTGACGTTCACCAGTGGGCCACCGGCGCAGATATTGCGCTGATGAACCCGGGTGGCATCCGTGCGAATCTCACCTACGCGTCCGGCGGTGCAGACGACGCCGATGGCAACGTGACGTTCCGTGAGGCCGCGACGGTGCAGCCGTTCGCCAACACGCTGGTCACGGTGAACCTCACTGGTGCGCAGTTGAAGGCTGTGCTTGAGGAGCAGTGGCAGCCGGCCGGTTCGAGCCGTCCGTTCCTGAAGCTCGGCGTCTCGGAAGGCGTGCAGTACACCTACGACCCGACGGCAGCGGCAGGGGAGCGGATCACGTCGATCACGCTCAACGGCAGTCCAATCGACCCGGCGGCGTCCTACGTCGTCGCGGCGAACTCGTTCCTTGCGGCTGGTGGAGACAACTTCTTCACCTTCGCAGAGGGCACGAACAAGGCAGACACCGGAAAGATCGACCTCGCGTCGATGGTGGACTGGTTCGACGCCAACGGCACCGCATCACCTGACCTCGCCCAGCGCGCGGTCGGTGTGGCGCTGAGTGCTCCGGATGCCGATGGCTACAGCACAGGCGACCAGGTCACGATCGACCTGTCGTCGCTGGCGTTCAGCGCCGGTGAAGCAGCCCAGGGCGACGTCACTGTGTCGCTTGGTGACACGGTTCTCGCGACCGGCGCTGTGGATCCGACAATCGTTGACACCACCGACGAAGCGGGGCGTGCCAGCCTGGCGTTCACGGTTCCGGATGGTGTCTTTGGTGCGCAGGTGCTGACGGTCGCCAACGGCGCCACTTCGGTGCAGGTGCCGGTCACGTTTGCGGATGAAATCGAGCAGACGTTCGCCGGAACGATCAATGTCGGATCGAAGACAGTCAGCGCAGGCAAGAAGCTCAGCATCACCGGTGCGAGCTTCGAAGCAGGCGAAATCCTGACGGTCACCCTCCAGCCGAAGAAGGGCAAGCTCGTTGAGCTGGGCACCGTCACGGTTCGTGCAGACGGCACCTTCGCCAGCTCAGTCACGGTTCCCAAGAAGGCGAATGCCGGGAAGTACACCGTCATCGTCGCTCAGGCGGATGGAGACCAGGCAACAGGCACTGTCACGGTCAACCGTGGCAACGGCGGCGCTGTTGGCGGAGTGATCCGCGACATCATCGACTGGCTGTGGGGGCTGTTGCGCGGCTGGTTCTGAGTCCGCTGATACACGCGCAGAGGCCGTCGGGGTGAACCCGGCGGCCTCTGTCGTTGTGCGGCAAGCCTGCGCGGCGGTGCGCCTGCGACCCCGGGTAGACTTGACGCCATGCCAGAACCCAAAGCTGCCTCCTTCCCGAAGATCCGCGGGGCGCTGAAGTTCTACCAGATCGCGTCGATCATCACGGGTGTCATGCTGCTTCTGCTGCTGACCGAGATGATCCTGAAGTACAGCCCCATTCACGTCGAGCTCTTCGCCGGCGGCTCTGGAGGGATCCTCTGGTTCGCTCCGGTCATCGTCGGTGACGGATGCCAGTGGTTCTCGCTGTTCGTGCCGGGAGGCATGGGCTGCGATCTCGTCTCCGCTGGTGACGGCGTGAACATCTCGCTATTCATCCTTGTGGCGCACGGATGGTTCTACGTCGTCTACCTCTTCGCCTGCTTCCGCATGTGGAGCCTGATGCGCTGGCCGTTCTCGCGGTTCATCGTGCTCGCTCTCGGTGGCGTCATTCCGGCGCTCTCGTTCATCATGGAGGCCAAGGTCTCCCGCGAGGTCAAGGCATATCTCGTATCCCGTGAGGCGGCCCTCGCCGCCGAAACCCACCCCCAGGAGGCCACGCGATGAGCGCAGATACCGCCCAGCGCCCCGTCCTCGTCGTCGACTTCGGTGCCCAGTATGCGCAGCTCATCGCGCGTCGCGTCCGTGAGGCCGGCGTCTACAGCGAGATCGTGCCGCACACGGTCACCGCCGCTGAAATCGGCGAGAAGAACCCGGTCGCGCTCATTCTCTCCGGCGGGCCCTCGTCGGTCTACGCCGAAGAAGCGCCTTCGCTCGACAGCGCAATCTTCGATCTCGGCATCCCGACGCTTGGCATTTGCTATGGCTTCCAGGTGATGGCGCGGGCACTCGGCGGCGAGGTCGCCAACACCGGGCTTCGTGAGTACGGTGCGACGGATGCTGCGCTCACCGGCGACGGCGGCGTACTGCTCGGCGGACAGCCGAACACCCAGAACGTGTGGATGAGCCACGGCGACCAGGTCGCCCGCGCGCCAGAAGGATTCGAGGTGCTCGCCTCCACCGCGGCCACTCCGGTCGCAGCCTTCGGCAGTGCAGAGAGGTGCTTCTACGGTGTGCAGTGGCACCCTGAGGTGAAGCACTCCGACCACGGCCAGCAGGTCATCGAAAACTTCCTCCACAAGGCCGCGGGACTCGCCGCCGACTGGAACAGCGGCAACGTCATCGACGAGCAGATCGCCCGCATCCGCGAGCAGGTCGCTCCGCCCGCGTCATCTCCGCCCTATCCGGTGGCGTTGATTCGGCTGTCTCCACTGCTCTCGTGCACAAGGCGATTGGTGACCAACTGACTGCCGTGTTCGTCGACCACGGACTGTTGCGCAAGGGCGAGCGTGAGCAGGTCGAGAACGACTACGTGGCATCTACAGGTGTGCGTCTGATCACTGTTGACGCGGCAGAAACGTTCCTCGGTCACCTTGAGGGCGTCAGTGACCCCGAGCAGAAGCGCAAGATCATCGGCCGCGAGTTCATTCGCGCGTCGAGAAGGTTCAGCTCGATCTCGTCGCCGAAGCCAAGGCGTCGGGGGAGCCGGTGAAGTTCCTTGTGCAGGGGACGCTCTACCCGGACGCGTAGAGTCTGGCGGTGGCACTGGCACTGCGAACATCAAGTCGCACCACAACGTCGGGGGCCTCCCCGAAGACCTTGATTTTGAGCTCATCGAGCCGCTGCGCACCCTCTTCAAGGACGAGGTGCGCGCGATCGGTCGTGAGCTCGGCCTTCCCGAGGCGATCGTCGGACGTCAGCCGTTTCCGGGGCCCGGCCTCGGTATCCGCATCGTGGGCGAGGTTACCGCTGACCGTCTCGAGATTCTGCGCGAAGCCGACGCGATTGCTCGCGAAGAGCTGACCAACGCGGGCCTCGACAATGAGATCTGGCAGTGCCCTGTTGTGCTGCTCGCCGACGTCCGCTCGGTGGGCGTGCAGGGCGACGGCCGCACCTACGGTCACCCGATCGTGCTGCGCCCGGTCTCCAGCGAAGACGCGATGACCGCCGACTGGACGCGCCTGCCCTACGACGTGCTCTCGAAGATCTCCAACCGCATCACCAACGAGGTGCGCGACGTCAACCGCGTTGTTCTCGACGTGACCTCAAAGCCCCCGGGGACCATCGAGTGGGAGTGACGAAGTCACTTCCGCGCTGAAAATTCCTGTCTCCTTGTCGATCCGGACTCTTCCCGTTCGACGTCTTCAGTGAGAGGGTCGATAACGGCCCCAGACTCAAGGAGAACAATCATGAAGTACATGTTGATTATGCGCGCGACGGACGAAGCAGTCGAGGCATACAAGAACGTCCCGTTCGAGCAGGTCATCGAGGCGATGGGCAAGTACAACGAGTTGATGACGAAGGCGGGCGTCCTTGTTGCGGGCGAAGGCCTCAGCGATGCGGAGGAAGGTTTCGTCGTCGACTTTTCTGCCGAGACACCGCTCGTCACGGACGGGCCGTATGGCGAGACCAAGGAACTGTTCAACGGCTTCTGGATCCTCGAAGTCTCTACCCGCGAAGAGGCCGCAGAATGGGCGAAGCGCGCCCCGCTCGGCGCAGGCTCATTTCTTGAGGTACGCCGCGTGACCGGAGTCGAGGACTTCCCGGCCGACAATGAATGGGTGCAGAAGGAACAGGAAATGCGCGGCGAGCAGGCGCAACGCGCCCAGCAGTGACATGACCGCAACCGGTGATGCGACGGTGCACTCTACTAGCAGCGTGGAGCGTACCGTCGCCGCTGTGTGGCGTATCGAATCGGCCAAGATCGTCGCGACTCTCACTCGCATGGTCGGCGACTTCGGTCTCGCCGAGGACCTCGCCCAGGATGCGCTCGTCGATGCGCTGAGCCAGTGGCCGGCTGAGGGCGTGCCGCGCAATCCTGCAGCCTGGCTCACGTCGGTCGCGAAGCGCAAGGCGATTGACGGATGGCGTCGGCAGGAGCGCTACCGCGACCGCATCGTGCGCGCGAAGAGGACGCTGTCGGCAGCGAAGGTGCCTTTTGAGTTGCCGCCACGCGAGGAGTACCCCGAGCGTCTGAGCGCGATCCTCGGAGTGCTCTACCTGATCTTCAACGAGGGTCACGCTGCCACCAGCGGTTCGGACTGGATGCGCCCAGAACTCAGCATCGAGGCAATCCGCCTCGCGCGAGTGCTCATCGGGCTCCTTCCGCAAGAGCGCGACGCGCACAACCTGCTCGCGCTTATGGAGCTCACCGCCGCGCGCTTTCCCGCCAGAGTTGATGCACAGGGGGAGCCGGTAAACCTCGCTGATCAGGACCGCTCTCAGTGGGACCGCGGCCGCCTCTTACGAGGCCGCGCGGAACTCGCCGCAGCCGACGCCATCGGCGGAGGGCGAACGGCCTACGGGCTACGGGCGGCGATCGCAGAATGCCATGCGGTGGCGGCCTCCATTGATAACACCGACTGGGATCGAATCGTTGTCCTCTATGAAGCACTCGGTCGCATCGCACCGTCGCCGGTCGTCGAACTCAACCGGGCTGCGGCCGTCGCGATGGCGACCGGCCCCGCATCCGCTCTGCGCATCATCGATCGAATTGTGGCATCCGGTGCTCTCAAGGGCTACCACCTGCTCTCGGCGACGCGCGGCGAGATGCTCATGCGACTTGGACGAAAAGAAGAGGCGCGCTCCGAGTTCGCCACCGCCGCGAAATTCGCGGGGAACGACAGGGAGCGCGCCTTTCTTGAGGCTAAGGCCTCTCAGTAGCGAGGGTTAGCGACTTGCCTTGCTGCCACGACCCACAATGAGGCCGTAAATCAGCAGCACGATGATTGCGCCACCGATTGCGAGAGCCCATGTGGACAGGCTCCAGAACTCGTTGATGCCGACACCGAAGAGCATGCCGCCGATCCAGCCGCCGAGGATTGCTCCGACGACTCCGAGGATCAGTGTGACGATCCAGCCGCCACCCTGCTTACCCGGCAGGATCAGCTTGGCGATGGCGCCAGCGATCAGTCCAAGGATAAGAAATGCGAGGAAACCCATAATGTTCTCCCTTTCTGTAGCGGTGACAATATGATGCCGCACTCAACGAAGTCTTGCTAGACCCTTGCGGGCGAGTCTCAAATATGAGAAAAGGGCCTATCTCCGTGGAGATGGGCCCTTTTCTGCGACAGAGAGGTCGTTTGGTGATCAGTTGCGAACGATGGCGATGATGCGCAGAATCTCGACGTACAGCCACACGACCGTGACCATGATGCCGAAGCCGCCGAGCCAGCCGTACTGGCGGGGAGCGCCGTTGCGCACGCCCTGCTGAATCTGATCGAAGTCCAACACGAGCGAGTACGCCGCCATGAAGACGACCAGGACGCCGATGATGAGTCCGAGCGGGATGCCCATGATCGTTGCGCTGTAGAGACCGAATGCCTGACCAGCCGGCAGAACACCCGTCCACATCAGGATGAGGTTCAGCACCGAGAACACCAGGTAGCCGACCATCGCGATCATGACGATCTTGGTCATCTTCTTGGAAGCGCGGATCTTGCCGCTTGCGAAGAGAGCGAGCGTTACACCTACGACAGAGAGGGTTGCGAGTGTCGCCTGCATGACGATACCGGGCCACATCATCTCGAAGAACGCCGAGATACCGCCGACGAACAGCCCTTCAAGAGCCGCGTAAGCGAAAATCAGTGCCGGGCGCACCTTCTTGCGCGACGTGAACGTGATGACCATCGCGAGGACGAAGCCACCGAGTGCGCCGATCATCCACGGAAGCATCGATACGCCCGCGGACGGATCAGCCCGTACACCGCCGAGCGTCCATATCCAGCCGACAACGGCGGTGACGAGCAGGATTGCGAACAGGCCAGCGGTCTTCCAGACCGTGTCCTCAACGCTCATGCGGTCAGTTTCAATAGCACCGGCCGGGGGCGCGGCGTACATGCCCTCGAGCTGTGCGTTGGCTGCGGCATCCATGCCTGCGTGCTGAACCGACGCGGCCTGTGCGCCAGCAGCTGCCTGCGGGCCGCCAGGATAGGTCGCGACGTTGCGCGGATCTTGCTGCTTGAACGCCGGGTTGTTGAATGCGAAATTGCTCATCGTGGCCTCACTCCAAAAGGGTTTACAGGTCGCTGAACACTACGATACCGGCGCGAATCGCTCAATGGTGTGTTCTACGCTGGGAGCATGCCCAGGAAGTTTCCCCTCGTCATCGGCCATCGGGGCACCCCTGGGTACCGTCCGGAGCACAGCAGGTCCTCGTATGAACTCGCTCTGGCGATGGGGGTGGATGCTGTTGAGCCCGACGTCGTCGCATCCAAGGATGGTGTCCTCGTCGTTCGCCATGAGAACGAGATATCAAGCACCACTGATGTCGAGGCACGCCCCGAGTTCGCCGACCGTAAGTGCACCAAGCGTATTGATGGCCATGCGCTGACCGGTTGGTTCACCGAGGATTTCACCTGGGACGAGCTTGCGACGTTGCGCACGCGCGAGCGGCTTCCGCAGGTGCGCGCGTCGAGTGCAAGCTTCGACGGAGCACAGGGGATTTTACGGCTGAGCGACGTATTCGACATCGTGCGTGCGGGATCTGTCGAGCACGGGCGCGAGATTGGCGTCGTCGTCGAGATCAAACACGCCACCTACTTCGCGAGCATCGGGCTCGATCTGGCGCCGCTGGTCGCCCACGATGTGAAAGCGGCCGGATGGGCGGACGGCGAGCTGCCCCTGATCATCGAGTCTTTCGAGTCGACCGTCCTTGTGCAGCTGCGGGCAACCGACATCTCCGCGTCGTACATCTATCTGATCGAGGCATCCGGCCGCCCGTACGATCAACTCGTCGCTCACGGCCGTCAGGCGGACACTTACCTGGCGACTGTCACGCCCAGTGGCCTCGATGCGCTGGTCGGCAAGGTTGACGGCATCAGCGTCAACAAGCGGATGCTGCTCGCCAAAGGCAACACGATCGTCGAAGATGCGCACGCGCGCGGCCTGAAGGTGTTCACCTGGACGGCGCGCCCTGAGAATTCGTACCTCGCCACAGAATTTCGTGGCACCGGAGGCCGCTCGGAATACGGCGACTACGAGTCGGAGTGGGCAGCGATCGCTCGAACCGGCATCGATGGGGTGTTCGTCGACCACGCTGACCTCGGAGTGGCGTTCTTTCGGAGCTAAGCGGCGCCCGACCAGCCGATCGCCGCGCTGGCTGTGCGTCTGCCGCGAGTCTTCAGACCGTGTGCCGCCTAGATGTCAGGATGACGGCATGAGCGGAATCGTTGCCGATGGTGTCAGCAGATCTTTCGGCACGGTGCATGCCGTCAGAGACGCGAGCTTCCACGCCGCACCCGGGCGAGTCACGGGGCTGGTCGGCCCCAACGGTGCGGGCAAGACCACACTGCTGCTGATGCTGTCGTCGTTGCTGGCGCCAGCATCGGGCACGATCCGTATCAACGATATCGATCCGCTGGAGGACCCGCTCGCTGCACGTCGCCTGCTCGGCTGGATGCCGGATGCCCTCGGCGCCTGGCCATCGCTAACCGCCCGCGAGACGATCGTTACCACCGCGCGGCTTTACGACATCGAGCGATCCGCAGCCGAGGCGCGGGCTGCTGAGTTGCTCGCCCTCGTCGGTCTCGATGACCTTGCGGACGCTCCGGCGAAGGTTCTCTCACGCGGTCAGAAGCAGAAGCTCGGCTTGGCGCGGGCGCTCGTGCATGACCCGCAGGTGCTGCTGCTGGATGAGCCCGCATCGGGTCTTGATCCGCAGGCGCGTGTGCAACTGCGGGAGCTGCTCAGGCGGCTCGCGGGCGAGGGACGCACGGTGCTGATCTCCAGCCACATCCTCGCCGAACTCGAAGAGGTCATCGACGACGCGGTGTTCCTCGTCGCGGGTGCTGTTGTTGATGCGGCACCCGAACGCGAGACCGTGCGTGCTTGGCGCATTCGCCTTGCTGACAGCGCGACGGATCGGCTGGCAGCCGACGTCGAGCAGATCGCTGCGGCGCTTGCCATGGCGCCTGGGGCACTCGGCACGGATCGCAACGGTGTGATCGTCGGCTTCAACGCAGAGCATGCCGCGGCAGACGGGTTGCGGAGGATCGTTGACGCCGGCCTCGCCGTTGCCGAGTTCGCTCCGGCGCAGAGCGCCCTGGAGCATACGTTCCTCAACCTTCCTCGGACGGAGGCCGGAGCATGAGCATTGCGCACATCGGCACCATCGCCCGACTTGAGCTCACGCAGCGACTACGTAGCGTCGGCTGGTACATCCTGCTGGGCGTCTTCGCCGTTATCCTGCTTGGCTGCACCGTCCTTGCATTCGCGGTGTACTCGTACACCGGGGCAGCGGGCGCCGGCGTCTACTCGATCGTGGTCAACCTCGTTCTGTTGCTGGTCGTCCTCATTTCGCCGACGCTCAGCGGCAATGCGATCAACGGCGATCGGGATGCCGCAACCCTCGCCGCCGTGCAGGTCACAGCAGTGTCGACCGGTGACATCATGCTCGGCAAACTGCTCGCTGCAATCGCGACCGGGGGAGTCTTCCTGCTCGTCGCGCTGCCATTCCTCGCGGTATCGCTGGTTGGCGGCGGCGTGTATCCGGCGACGCTTGCGGTGTCGCTACTCGTGCTCGCCGCCGAGATCATCGTCGTTGCCGCGGTCGGTGTGGGCCTGAGCGGACTCATTGCACGTCCGTTGTTCTCGGTGGCGGCCACCTATCTCGTCGTGGCGGCACTCACGATCGGAACTCTCATCGCGTTCGGGCTCGGCGGCACCGCACTGCGTAGCGAGACGACCTCGTACAACCGTCCGTTCGACAACGCCGGAAACGCGGACTGCACCCGCTG
The DNA here is from genome assembly GCF_000685355.1 of Microbacterium sp. CH12i. Classification (GTDB taxonomy): domain Bacteria; phylum Actinomycetota; class Actinomycetes; order Actinomycetales; family Microbacteriaceae; genus Microbacterium. The sequence continues at coordinate 35,046 of NZ_JHET01000003.1, forward strand.
GGAGTCGTACACGTACGAGACACCGCGCTTTGATCGGGTCTGGTGGACGCTCGCTGCGAACCCGTTCGTGGTGCTGGCAGATGCCACACCGACGGTGTTCGACGCCCATGGCTCGCCGGTCGATCTATTCGGTCAAATCAAGTACGGCGTACGCAGCGCGCAACAGCCGCCCGCAGATCAACGGTGGGACGCGTGCGATGAGATGCTGTCAACGACCTACCCCACTCCGCGTGAAGTCATCGACAGGAGTGTTCCCAGCTGGTTCGTCGGGCTCGGCATCCAAATCGTCATCGCCGCAGGTTTGTTCGCCGGCGCGTGGGCGCGCACGCGCACTCCGGCGCGGATGCTGCCACCGGGTACCCGCATCGCCTGAGCTGCACAGCCTGAGCCTCACCGCCATGGCTGGCCACAGCCCGTTCATGTGGTGGACATCTTCTCGACGCAGAAATTTAAGCGCGACTCGATGGTCTGGACGTATCCCGTTCTCTTCCTGACCCTGGAGTCACATGTCTCGCCTGCAACGCGGGTTCGCGACAACAGCAGTGTGCGCAATGAGCGCCGCCCTGCTGCTTGCCGTTCCCACCTCTGCCATCGGTGCTGACGCACCGCTCGGCGTCCGCATAAACGAAGTTGTGTCGAACGGAGGAAGCCCGGACGACTGGATCGAGTTCTACAACTACTCCGACAGCGATGTCGATCTGAGCGGCTATGTCGTTCAGGACAACAGCGACAAGAATCCCTACACATTCCCCGACGGCACGATCGTGGCGCCGGATGATTACCTGGTCATTGACACGGTCAAGTCCGGCGCTGGTGACTTCGACTTCGGTCTCGGCAAGGGCGACAGCGTGCGCGTTTTCGCGCCGGGCGATGCCAACGGCGCAGAGCCGTTGCTGCAGACGACCTGGCCCGCCGACACACATGCCGTGCCCAGCTGGGGCGCTCAGGACGTCGACGGAGAGCTCGTCTGGGGCCTGACGGACGCGAGCACCAAGGGTGCAGCGAACACGTTCCCGGTCGACGTGCCGGAAACGCCGGAAGAACCAGAGACGCCGGAAGAACCCGAAACTCCCGGCGAGACACCGGTCGCCGGTTCCGTCGTGCTCAACGAGGTCGACTCACAGCCTGCCGACTGGGTGGAGCTTTACAACCCCGGGACCGAAGCCTTTGATCTTTCGGGATACGAGCTCCGCGACAACTCCGACGACCACCGCTGGGCCTTTCCCGCACACTCGTCGATCGCCGCCGGACAGTTCCTTGTCATCGATGAGAACACTGCAGGTTTGGCGTACAACGATAAGACCAAGACATATGCGGACGGCACGTTCGCGGGAGCGATCGGCATCGGTTCCGCCGACGAGATCCGTCTTTTCGCGCCGGCCGGTCAGCTGATCGACCGCACCGGCACGTGGGAGGGCCACGCCAACATCAACGGCGACGCGATTGCCGCAACACTCGCTCGCTGCGTCGATGGCGTCGGTGCCTTCGCCCTGTCGTATGCGACTCCTGGTGCAGCGAACAACTGCGTTCCTCCGACAATCGCAATCAACGAGATCGACTCGAACGGCAAGCCGGATTGGGCGGAAATCGTCAACACCGGCGACGCGTCGATCGACATCTCTGGCTGGACCCTCATGGACAACGATCCGACCAGTCACGCCGCCGACGTGCATCCGCTGGCTGAGGGCACGATCCTCCAGCCTGGCGCGTACTTCGTCTTCAACGGAACCGATCACTTCACCTTCGGTCTCGGCAACGGCGACACCGTCACCATCCGCAATGCGGACGGACTGACCGTCGCAGAGCACGCCTATCCGAAGCATGCGGAGGGCTTCTGGGCTCGATGCCAGGACGGCATCGGAGAATTCGTTGATGTTGCAGTCGGCACCCCCGGCATCCGAAACGCCTGTGGCAACCCGGTGCGCATCAACGAGGTCGAATCCGACGGTGACCCCGACTGGGTGGAGCTTGTCAATCCGACCGATGCGACGCTCGACGTCTCTGGCATCGTGGTGAAGGATAACGACGACTCGCACGCACACGTCATCGCCGACGGCACCAGCATCCCTGCTGGGGGCTACCTCGTGCTCGACACGTTGGACTTCGGAATCGGTAAAGACGACACCGTTCGCGTATTCGACGGCGAGCTGCTGGTCGACTCGACCTCGTGGGGCACGAGCCACGCGGCCACGACCTGGGGGCGTTGCCCCGACATCACCGGCAGTTTTGCGGTTACGGCAGAGCCGACCAAGGGGGCAGCCAACATCTGTGCCGGCGAGATCGCGGTCTCACCCTGGCCAGGCTCGGCCGAGGTACGCGTTCTTGACGTCCTGCCCACCTTCCTCGAAGACAGCTCAGGACTCGACACGCAGGAGACCGCCGACGGTACGTTCCTCTGGGCGGTCGACAACGGCGAAGGTCGCATTTGGAAGCTGAAGGCTTCGGCCGACGGCTCCATCACACCGGCTGACGGCTGGACCGATGGCAAGCGCGTGCGCTTCCAGAAGGATGCCGGCAACCCCGGCGCCGCCGGACCAGACACCGAGGGCATCACGGTTGACGACAATGGCCTTGTGTATGTGGCATCCGAGCGTGACAACAGCGCAAAGGGCGTCAATCAGAACAAGGTGCTGCAGGTCAACCCGAATGCATCGGATGCCGACCTCATCGCCCAGACCGAGTGGGACCTCACCGCGCTGCTTCCGGCGGTCGGCGCGAACCTCGGCATCGAGGCAGTCGAGTGGGTGCCGGATGCTGCTCTCACAGGCAAGCTCTTCGATGACAACACTCGGTCGGCCTACGATCCCTCCGTATACGCGGACCGCGGCAACGGGTTGTTCTTCGTCGCTGTTGAAGATGGTGGCGGGGTGTACGCCTTCGCACTGAAGACGGATGGTTCAGCGGTGCTCGTCTCGACCATCGATCCGGGCCTCGCCGGCGTCATGGCGCTGGACTACGACGCCGTGCTCGGCGTGATGTGGGCCGTGTGCGATGACGGCTGTGGGGGAAAGTCCGCCCAGATCACCCTCAATGGCACCGCGCAGCCCGGCATCGCACACTTCACGCGCGCACCGGGGCTGCCTGACATCAACAACGAGGCTTCGCCACGGCGCCGGCGTCGTTGTCGACAGGCGGTCAGCGTCCGGTCTGGTGGTTCGCCGACGGATATGCGTCCGAAGCACTGCGAGTCGGCACGCTGGCCGGCGGCAATGGTTCGGGTGGCGCTGGTCCGGGTGATGGCTCGGGTGGCGATGGTGGCCCCGGCACTGGCGGAAGCCAGCCCGGAGCGTCCATCGAGCCGCTGCCAGGCAGCGCGCTCGTCGAAAGCAACAATGGCGGCGCGACCGCCAGCGAATCGATCGTCGCTCCTGGCGGTCAGGTGACGATCACGCTTGGCGCACAGCATGCCGGTGCAGATGTCGAGGTCTGGATGTACTCCGACCCGATCTTCCTCACCGATGGCACGCTGAACGCCGCTGGCGCGATCACCGTCACCATCCCGAAGGATGCTCCGGCCGGGGCTCACCGCATTGCGGTGTACTCCGCGGCCGGTGACTTGCTCGGTTGGGTGAACATCGAAGTCAAGCCTGGCGGAGCTCTTGCAGCCACAGGCTCAGAGCTCCCGGCAGGCAACCTCGTGCTGGCGTTCGGGCTTCTGCTCGCCGGCGGGCTCGTGGTGGCCGCACGGCGCCGGACTCGGGTGTCGTAGCATCCGTGTGATGTGACGTAGAAGGGGGTGCGCCGGATGATCCGGCACACCCCCTTCTACGCGCGGGGCCTACCTCTTGTCGAAGGGGCCTCGCCGCGCAGAAACTACCTCTTTGCCGAGCGGCATGAGGGAAATTGGCACCATCTTGAAGTCGGCGATTCCCATGGGGATGCCGATGAGGGTGATGCAGAGTGCGACACCAGAGATGATGTGGCCGATCGCCAGCCACCATCCGGCCAGAACCACCCAGATGATATTGCCGAGGAACGCGCGACACCGGAGGTCGGCTTCTCGATCACTTGCCTGCCGAAGGGCCAGAGGGCAAAGCCCGCGAGGCGGAATGAGGCGATCGCCCACGGGATCGTGACGATCGGAATGCACAGCAGGATTCCGGCGACGACGTAGCCGAGGAATAGTCCCCAGCCGGCGAGGATCACCCAGATGATGTTCAAGATCGTGCGCATAGGGCCATTGTCGCACGACCGATCTGCTCCGGACTGACGGTCAGTTTCTCTCTCGGCGCACGCTGCGGCCCGAGATGGACTGGATCCGCAGTCGCAGCAGTAGCGTGCGAGCACCGCCCGCCCAGGGAGATCCGCGACCGGTGAACGGCTCCGATTCTTCCTCGGCGGAGACAGGGCCGTGCATCAGCACACTCCAGGCAGATCCAGCCAGATCATCATGAAAGTCGACCTCGAACGCTACTTCTACTGGGCTGTCTGGCAGCACACTGAGGACTCCGCCGGGCGTGACCCGTATCAAGATGTCCCGGTCATCGACGAGGTAGTTCACCGGGATGATCTGCACTCGAGCATCCTCGACGAAGCCGAGTCGACCCACGGTCGTCGTGCGGAGCAGCTCGAAGCACAGCTGCTCGCTCAGGGTTTCGATCATGTCCGCACCGTTCCGAACCCCGAGGGTCCCGCTCGCGTCGTCCGCCTGATCCGATCGTACCCCGGTGTCAGAACCCCGGCTTAGACTCGTAAGGCCATGACCGAAGCGCCTCTCATTGTCCCGTCCGCCGCTGGCCCACGCTTTACGGGGGCAGAGGATCAGGACGACCTGCTCGCGGGTCTCAACCCGCAACAGCTCGAAGCAGTGACCTACCGTGGTTCCGCTTTGCTCATCGTCGCGGGTGCAGGTTCCGGTAAGACAAGCGTGCTCACCCGGCGCATTGCATCGCTGCTGCACAATCGCGAGGCCTGGCCCAGTCAGATCCTCGCGATCACGTTCACGAACAAGGCCGCTGGCGAGATGCGCGAGCGGGTCGGAGCGCTCGTGGGTGAAGCATCCCGAGGCATGTGGATCTCGACCTTCCACTCTGCGTGCGTGCGTATCCTGCGTCGTGAGGCCGAGCACTTCGGATTCACAAAATCGTTCACGATCTACGACTCTGGCGACTCCCGGGCACTCATCAAGCGTCTGGTGAAAGAGCACGAGGCCGACGCGTACGGACTGACCCCGGCATCCGTGCAGTCACGCATCTCGAAGCTCAAGAACGAGTTGCAGGATGCCGAGTCCTACTCGCGCGACGCGAACATGAGCGACCCGACAGAGCGGAAGTTCGTCGAGATCTTCTCCGACTATCAGCGGAATCTGCGTAAGGCGAACGCCTTCGACTTCGATGACCTCATCGGTCAGACCGTGTACCTGTTCCGCGCGTTCCCCAAGGTCGCCGACACCTACCGTCGTCGGTTCCGACACATCCTTGTCGACGAGTATCAGGACACCAACCACGCGCAGTATTCGCTGATCCACGAGCTGACCCGGCCCGCGTCGAGCGATGCCCCTGATCCATATGCCGCTGACGGCATGATGATCTTCGAGCCATCGCATTCAGACCCGACGGCGCCCGCGCTCGATGGTGCATCGTTGACCGTCGTGGGCGATTCTGACCAGTCGATCTACGCGTTCCGCGGTGCAGACATCCGCAACATCAGCGAGTTTGAACGTGACTTCCCTGGCGCCAGGGTCGTGCTGCTCGAGCAGAACTACCGTTCTACGCAGAACATCCTCTCGGCGGCAAACGCGGTGATTGGCAACAACTTCGATCGAAAAGACAAGAAGCTCTGGAGCGACAAGGGCGACGGCGACAAGATCGTCGGCTTCACCGGCTACTCGCAGCACGACGAGGCGCAGTTCGTGGCTGACGAGGTCGAGGCGTTGCGTCGCACCGGCATGCCGTACTCCGAGATGGCCGTGTTCTATCGCACGAACTCGCAGTCGCGTGCTCTGGAAGAGATCTTCATCCGTTCCGCGGTGCCGTACAAGATCATGGGCGGCACGAAGTTCTACGACCGTGCCGAGATCAAAGACGCGCTCGCCTATTTGATCTCGGTCGTGAATCCGGCCGATGACATGTCGGTGCGTCGCATCTTGAACAAGCCGCGCCGGGGGATCGGAGATGTCACTGAGACGTCGATCGCACGGCTCGCCGAAGAGCAGGGAATCAGCTTCCGCGAGGCTCTGTCAATGCCCGGTCAACTCGGCGTCGGGCCAAAGATCCAGGGCGCAATCGCGCGGCTGGACGCGGTGCTGACTGAGGCGACGGCGCTGATGCTGCCGGCATCCGGTGAGATTCCGGCGCCAACGGTCGTCGCAGACGGACTCAGCCTGCTGCTCTCGAAGAGCGGTTACCTCGACACGTTGCGCGCCAGCCGCGACCCGCAAGACGAAGCACGTGTCGAGAACCTCGACGAGTTCGTCGCCGTCGCCCGCGACTTCGCACGCAACAACCCCGAGGGTACGATCATCGACTTCCTCACCGAAGTCGCGCTGGTTTCAGACGCAGACGATTTGGACGATGAGTCCGGCTCGGTGTCGATGATGACGATGCACACGGCGAAGGGGCTCGAGTACGACGCAGTGTTTGTCACCGGCGTCGAAGAAGACCTCATCCCGCACCGGATCTCGGCGGGGGAGCCGGGCGGACCGCAGGAAGAGCGTCGGCTGTTCTATGTCGGCATCACTCGTGCGCGCAAGCGTCTGCATCTGTCGCTGGCGATGACCCGCGCACAGTTCGGCGAAGTGAACGTGGCCATGCCGAGCCGGTTCCTGCAAGAGATTCCGGCGGGGCTCGTCGATTGGCGCCAGTCACCGGGCGATGTGAATTCCCGCGGAGGCATGCAATCGCGCGCGCTCAACGCGCGGCGCGGTGGCTTCGGTGGCGATAGCGGTGGCAGCGGCGATCGGTTTGCCGTCAAGCCACTGGCGCCGCGCGACACGCTCAAGCCGCTGTCGACCTCGATGGACAAGTTCCCGAACCGAGTCACCGGCAAGGTGCGCGACAACGGCGATCTCGAACTCGCGACCGGCGACCGTATCCGTCACGCCGACTTCGGTGACGGACGAGTGGATGCCGTAACGGGCGAAGGCGCGAAGCGCATTGCCCACGTGCGCTTCGACTCTGCGGGGCTGAAGAAGCTCCTCATCAAGATCGCCCCGATCGAAAAGCTATAGGCCACTCAGCCGTCGTTCTGGTTGCCGCCTGCCGTCGCTGCGGCATCACGCATCGCATGGTCGAAGCCGTCCGTTTGTGAGAGCCCTGCGACGCCGAGGCTGCGGCCCTGCGGGTCGCTCGCGATGACGCGCATTCCACGCTCCCGACACCAGGTGGCGAGCGCGGCCAGCATCCACATCGCGACGGACTGCAACTGCGTGACCTCGGTCAGATCAAGAACGATGACCGCTGGCGATTCTCGGTCGGTCGGGCGCGCGGCAAGCCAGGCATCGAGATTGAGGAGCAGCCGTTCGGCGCCGTCGAAGTCGATATAGCCGCGAAGGCGCCACACGGACAGGTCGTCGGCGTTCTGTTGCAGAATCTGCTGGGCCTCGGCATCCTGCTCGGCTCCCAGGCCCGCCGCGAGTGCGTCATCGGCCGCTGTCACCTCGGCCGCCGACAGCGTGAGCGGGCGGTGAAGCACATGAAGTCCGAACCGCGTCGCGAGTCGTTCGGCCGCGACGACACCGCGAACGCTGGCACCGCTCGTGTCGAGACGCGGGCTGAACAGTCCGAGCCCGAACTCGCCGGGCGAGCTCGCAACGAGTCCGCCAGCGACTCCGGACTTCGCCGGAAGGCCTGCGCGCAGTAGCCATTCCCCGGCATAGTCGTACATGCCGCAGGTCGCCATGATAGTCATGACGTGTTGGCATGTTTCGGCGCTTGTTACCCGTTCGTTCGTCAGCGGGTTCACGCCACCGTTCGCCAGAGTCGCTCCCATCACCGCGATGTCGCGCGCAGTGATGAGCACAGAACACTGACGGAAGTACGTGTCGAGTGTCTCTGCCACGGGCGCGGTGAGGGAGCCCGCGCTGCGCATCAGGTACGCGAGGGCCCGGTTGCGGTCACCCGACTCCTGTTCAGAAGCGAACACGCTCTCGTCGACGTGCAGTTCTCGGCCTGCAAAGGCGCTGAGCCGGGCGAGGATTCGGGCGAAGCGCTCTTCGGGTGAATATCCCCTGACGAGTGAGGTCGTGACGATCGCGCCCGCGTTGACCATCGGGTTCGGCGGGCGTCCGGTACCGGCCTCGAGCTTGACGGAGTTGAACGCCTCGCCGCTGGGCTCGGCGCCGACGCGTACGTGTACAGCGTCGAGTCCACGGTCATCGAGGGCGAGCGAGTAGACGAACGGCTTCGATGCCGACTGGATTGTGAATTCCACATCCGTGTCGCCGCTTTCATAGACGTGGCCGTTGAGACCGCACAGGGCGATCCCGAACAGATCAGGATCGGCGCCTGCCAGCTGGGGGATGTAATCGGCGACTGATCCGCGCGTGTCCGTGATGAGCCGATCGTGTACGACATCAAGAAACGAGGTGACGATGTCAGAGAGTTTCTCGGGGGCTGCCATAGGCCCCATGCTACGGGCGGTGCGGGTTAGGCTGACAGATATGGCTTTGTTTTCCCGTCGCAAGAAGACCGACGACGTCGTGCCCGAATCGCAGACATCTGCCGAAGCGCAGGCGGCGGCAGAGGCGAGTGCCCCAGAGATACCCGCCGAGCCTGTTCCTCAGATCGGAATCTCGGTACAGGCGTTCCGTGGCGTTGGCGCGGATGCTGGCCCCGAAGTGAAACTCCCAGACCCGAACGAGCCAGCGCCAGCGCGAGCAGCCACCACCCCGATTCAGCCTGCTCCGCCCGCGGCGCCTGCGCCGCCCGAAAAGCGCAGTCTGCCGCTAGCCGCCGCTTTGCCCCCCGCCGAGACCGAGTCGGTTCCCGGGATGAAAGACAACGTGCTGTTGCGCACAGCGCTTGCTGAACTCGGTGAAGGAGCAACTAACGAGCAGCTGATCGGTGTGCTTCGCCAGATGCTGCAGGGCCACCTGTACCTGCGTGTGCACGGCGATGCGCGCACGCAGATCACCGAAGGAAAGCCCCTCTCGGTCGCCGTCGTCCGTGACGGTGAGCGCGCATTCATGCTGGCGTTCAGCTCAGCAGTTGCGGTGCGAGATTCCGTGCAGCGCGAGACTGATCCGACGGCTACTACCGCCGTCGCACAGCCGGTTACAGCTGTGCTTCAGCAGGTCGTTGCGGGCAAGTTCAACGGCCTCATCATCGACAACGCGTCGGGTGTGCATCGTGCGGTGTTCCCGATTGAGATCCTTGAGCGTGCGCTCGAGCAGTCCGACGCCGATATGACGATCAAGATGCTGCTGGCCGCGCCGCGCGAGCAGGACACGGCGCAGAAGGTCGGCAACGCTCTCGCGAGGACCAAGGTCTGGGTTGCTGTCAACGATGGCGGCAACGGCGCGCCGGTTGGCATCGCAGAAGCGCGTACCGCCGAAGGCAAGCGCTTCCTGCAGGTGTTCTCGCATCCGCTCGAGATTGTCGCTCTCGGCCGAGGCGACAAGCCCATGCCTTTCACCCCAGAACGCCTCGCGAAGGTGCTCACTGAGCACACCGAGATCGCCGGTGTGCTCGTCGACTCTGCCGGTCCTTCGATCATCGTCGAGCGGGACGCACTGAGCTCGGTGCTCGTGCTCGCCATCGATATCGACGCCTGACACTACCGCGGAGGGCGTGCCCGCCCTAGTGTCGGAGCATGGCCTCTGAGCGCGTGACGCTAACGATCTCCGACCCTGACGGGGAGCGAGACGTCGATGTGTCGAGCCCGAACCGTGTGATCTGGCCTGCCCCTTCGGCAGGATCAGGGGCTGGCATCACGAAGGCCGAGCTCGCCGAGTACGTGCAGGTCGTTGCCGAGCCGTTCCTCAACGCGAACGGCGGGCGGCCGGTCTCGCTGGAACGATTCCGTGCCGGTATCGGCGGTGAGAGCTTCTTCTCGAAGAATCCGCCCAAGGGCACCCCCGACTTCGTGGACGCAGTGACGGTGACGTACAACAGCGGCAGACAGCATCCGCAGATCGTCTTGAACCGACCGAGCGCGATCGTCTGGGCCGTGCAGATGAACACGATTGTCTTTCACCCGTGGGCGTCGCTTGCGACTGACACCGATAACCCGATTGAGTTGCGCATCGACCTCGATCCGCAGCCGGGAACAGACTTCGCGGATGCCGTAACCGCCGCGCACGCGCTGCGGGAGGTGCTGTGCGAGGGCGAGCTCGAGGCGTTCATCAAGACCAGCGGGAACCGCGGACTGCACGTGTTCTGCCCGATCGTGCCGGAATGGGAGTTTCTCGATGTGCGGCACGCGGTGATCGCGGCCGGTCGGGAGCTGGAGCGGCGGATGCCGAAGCAGGTGACCATGAACTGGTGGAAGGAAGAGCGCGGCGAGCGCATCTTCGTCGACTTCAACCAGGCCAACCGTGACCGCACGATGGCGGGCGCCTACAGCCCGCGGGCACTTCCGGGCGCGACGGTGTCGACGCCCGTGGAGTGGGATGAGCTCGACGGCCTTGATCCGACCGTGTTCACCGTGCAGAGCATCCCGAAGCGCCTTGCGGATGCTGGCGACCCGTGGGCGCGGATGCAGGACAAGCCCGGGCGGATCGACACGCTGCTCGGCTGGTGGGAACGCGACCTCGCCGACGGCCTCGGCGAGCTGTCTTTTCCGCCAGACTTCCCGAAGATGCCCGGCGAGCCGCCCCGCGTGCAGCCCAGTAAGCGTGTTGCCGAGAACTGGGATGAGGACGCAACCGCATCGGAGAGTGACGGTCAGGCCAAGACGTTTGCGAGGTCGTAGCCGGCGACGGTGTCGAGCTGCTCGTAGGTGCATGAGCGTGCCTCACGGTCGGGGCGCCAGCGCTCGAACTGCACTGTGTGGCGAAAGCGGGCGCCCTCGAGCTGGTCGTAGCGCACCTCGAGCACACTCTCCGGCCGGAGGCGCACAAAAGAGACGTCCTTCGAGCCAGTGAACCGGCTGCGCTCACCGGCGCCTGTTACCGCAGCGCCATCCTCATCGCGCTCTACGAGCCCAGCGAGCTCATCGACGAGTTCCTGTCGCCGTTTGTCGCTCCACGCCGCGACGCCACCGACCTGTCGCAGCTCGCCGTCGGAGTCATACAGCCCAACCAGCAGCGATCCCACCCCTGAGCCGGACTTGTGGATGCGATAGCCGAGCGCCACAACATCCGCCGTGCGGGCGTGCTTGATCTTGATCAGCGTGCGCTTGCCCGGCGCGTACGGCTGATCGAGGGGCTTCGCAACGACCCCGTCGAGCCCGGCTCCCTCGAACTCGGCGAGCCATCCGACAGCTACGTCGCGGTCCTCGGTCGTGCGTGTGAGGTGGAGCGGATGCGCGGCGCCCGTCAGCATTCGTTCCAAACGTTCGCGTCGCTCGCGGAACGGGATGTCCTGCAAAAGGTCCTCGCCCTCGGCAAGCAGATCGAAGGCGATAAACATCGCCGGTGTTTCTTCGGCGAGGCGTGTGCTCGTGACGCCGCTGGGTGGATGCGCTGGCTCAAGGCCTCCCAGTCCAGCCGCTGCGCGCCCGCCTCGCCGGTGGCCACGACGATTTCACCATCGAGCAGGCATGGCCCGGGCAGGATCTGTGCCAGCGCCTCTACGAGTTCAGGAAAGTAGCGGGTGAGGGGCTTCGCGCCACGGGATCCGATCTCGAGCGTGTCACCGTCCCACGCGATGAGCCCGCGGAATCCATCCCACTTCGGCTCGAACAGCATCCCGCCGTCGTATTTTGCAGGGTCAGGAACCGCGGCGGCAGCCTTCGCGAGCATCGGTGTGGGGATCTCGTAGCGCATGCGTCCATCTTCGCGCCACCGACTGACCTGCGAAAGAGCCGGTACCGATCTCCGTCGAGAGCGCGTCGGTGGAGGTTACAGGTCGAAGTCGAGGTCGAGGTCGAGACCGAGGGAGGGCTGGGGTCAGCCGAACAGGTCGCTGAGGGTAGCCGGAGTTCCGGCATCCCTCAGTACGGTGCGCGTCGCATGCCAGCCCGCCAGTCCGTTGACACCGGGGCCAGGAGCGGTTGCTGCCGATGCGAGATAGACCCCGCGCATCGGCGTGCGCCAGGGGGCCGCCGACAGCACAGGACGTCGCAACGCCTGACGGATCGTAAACGCTCCGCCGAGTGCGTCGCCGCCGATCTCAGAGGGATTGATCGCCTCGCGAGCGGATGCCGGCACCGAGTGACTGGCAAGAATGCGCTCGCGGAACCCCGGCGCGAAGCGCTCCACCTGCTGCGTGATGATCTCGGTCGCGTCAAAGTCAGAGTTCTGCGGCACGTGCATGTACGCCCACAGCACGGCCTTCCCTGCGGCGCCCGAGAATCATCGAAGATCGACGGCTGCACCGACAGCACGTACGGCCGATCGCTGATCCGACCGCGTGCCACCGCGTTCTCGCTTGCCCATACCTCGGCCTGGGTGCCACCGATGTGCACGGTCGGCGCCTTCGCGACATCTCTGTTCGTCCACGGAATCGGTCCGTCGAGCGCGAAATCGACCTTGGCCACCGCCGGACCGTAGCGGTACGCGCTGATTGCCTTGGCATAGCGGTACGGGATGCCGGGATGAGTGAGCGCGAGTCTCGGCGCCGAGTTCAGCAACAGCACATCACCGCGGGTGGGATCACCCCAGTCGAACGTGGCGAGGTCGTGCACGTGCACGCCGGTCTCAACGGTGCCGCCGTGGGCCTCGAGATCAGCGACCAAGGCATCGGCGATCCGCTGTGCGCCACCGCGCGGGTACATCCATCCGCCAGCGTGGGCCATGGAGGCGATGAGCAGCCCGGCGGCCGCGCCGCCCAACGACGGCAGGGGAGTGTTGGCATGCGCGATGACCCCAGCCAACAGTGCGGCGGCCTCTTCGGTGCGGAACGTAAGGCTTGCGAGCGGTGTGCCCTGCTCCAGTATCCGCAGCGCGTATCGAAGTGCGGTGACCGGTTCGCGCGGCATCCGCAGCAGAGCGTTACCGGTGAAGTCGACGACGCCGTCGATGTGTGAGCTGAGTGGCCGCAGCAGCGCGTTCCATGCCCGGCCGTCGACGCCGAGGGCGTTGGCGGTGCGGTCGATCGAGCGCCAGGCGACGGCGGCGCGCCCGTCGTCTAACGGGTGCGCGTACGAGATTTCGGGATGAATCCACTCGATGCGCTCGGCCATACCAAAGGCCTCGAAGAACGGCGAAGAGAGTGTGGCAGGGTGTACGGCAGAGCAGACGTCATGGCGGAATCCCGGCAGTGTCGCCTCGGTCGTGCGCAGACCGCCGCCGATCGTTTCGGCTGCTTCGACAACCCGCACTTCGTAGCCGGCGCGAGCGAGCGAGACGGCGGATGCAAGACCGTTCGGTCCGCTGCCGATGATCGTCGCTCTGGGCATGCCGCCAGTCTCGCACGCGTGTGCAAAGCATGTGCGAAGAGCGGTGCGCAAGCAACTCGCGGGCGACACTGAGCAGAACGTGCGATCCTTGAACAAATGAATGAAATCCAGGGCCCGACCCCCACTGGCACTTCCCGTCCGTTCAAGACCCTCCAAGAAGGCCTGCGCGCGCACCGGGTCCCCGAGGAAAATCACGACTTCATCTCGTCGATCATCGACGCCGTTGGCATCACAGCGCTGATCGACCGAGGGCGCTACATCGAAGCGATCCGGCGCGACGAGGGCCCCACCCTCCATATCGGCAAGACCTACACCAATGGCTTCATGGATGGCGAGCAGATCATCGTGGGCTCGGCGGCACTGCGCCTGCAGCGCAGCGAGGGACGCGCGCCGTACCTCTACGTCTCCCACCCGAGCGAGTTCCGCCCGCTGACGCCGGCCAAGACGGCATCGAAGCGATCCGGGGCATCTCGGCCTTCTACGCCTCGCGCTGAACCAGCACTGCGCGCATCGAAGCCGATCGAACGTGACTACGGCTTCTGCGACGTCTGCTTCATGGTGCGCACTGCGTCAGGCACCTGCAACTGCGACTGATCTGCAACTCGCCTGCAACTGCCGACGACGTTCAGCCGAGGTCAGTCTGCAGCCGTCGTGTGACCTCGGCGATCGGCATCGACCGGGGGAACACGGCCACGACCATGTCGTCGTGGGCTGGTTCTACGGCATCCGGAAGCACGCCGTAGCGGCGCCGCGCGTCATCCAACGCACTCTGCAGCACCGACGGTGCGACGCGCTTGGTGCTGCGCAGCAACTGACGCAGCACATGGTTGTGCGCCGCAGTGACGATGGCTGCGAAGCCGACGGCATCCAAAGGGTCGATTCCGGGGAGGGCGCTGCGCAGGTACTCGTCGAAGAGGCGCTCGTAGCGGAAGACCGTCACGATCTCGCGTTCGCGCAGCGCCGGCACCTGACGGACGATCTGGTAGCGAAGCCGGGCAAGCTCGGGGTCGTGCGCGAAGTGCGCAAAGACGAGCTGAGACGCCTGACACACGGCATCCCACGGATCGGGGTGCCCCTCGGCGAGGAAAGCGCGCAACTCGGTGAGCAGCACTTCATGATCGGCGAAGACGACGTCTTCTTTGCCACCGAACTGGCGAAAGAATGTCGAACGCGAGACGCCGGCAGCTTGGCGATCTGCTCCACTGACGTTTGATCGAAGCCCTGGCGCTGGAACAACTCAAGCGCAGCGGCCACGACGCCGGTGCGTGGTTCTGCGGATTCGTGCATAGCGAGAAGCCTAGACGTCTCGGGGCGTTCAGACTGAGGTAGTAAGCTTTGGGATGGTCGATATCTCGACATCGAGAGACTTTCCGGACCGCAGACCAGCGAAGGAAGCACAGTGGATCTGTACGAGTACCAGGCACGAGACGTTTTCGAGAAGTACGGAGTGCCGGTCCTCGCCGGCATCGTCGCGGACACTCCTGAGGAGGTGAAAGCGGCAGCTGAGAAGCTCGGTGGCGTCGTCGTCGTCAAGGCACAGGTCAAGACTGGTGGTCGAGGTAAGGCCGGTGGCGTCAAGGTCGCCAAGAACCCTGAAGAGGCGTACGAGGCTGCGAAGGCGATCTTCGGTCTCGACATCAAGGGTCACATCGTCAAGCGCGTCATGGTCGCCGCAGGCGCACGTATCGCCGAGGAGTACTACTTCTCTGTGCTGCTTGACCGCGCGAACCGCTCGTACCTTTCGCTCTGCAGCGTCGAGGGCGGCATGGAGATCGAAGAGCTCGCAGTCGAGCGCCCTGAGGCGCTTGCCCGCATCGAGGTCAACCCGCTGACCGGCATCGACAAGGCGAAGGCCGTCGAGATCGCCCGCGCAGCGAACTTCCCGGAAGACCTCATCGAGAAGGTCTCCGACGTGTTCGTGAAGCTCTACGACGTGTACAAGGGTGAGGATGCCACGCTCGTCGAGGTAAACCCGCTCGTTCGCACCGAAGACGGCGACATCGTCGCCCTCGACGGCAAGGTCACCCTTGACGAGAACGCTTCCGAGATTCGTCACCCCGAGCACGCAGCGCTCGAGGACAAGGATGCTGCTGACCCGCTCGAGGCCAAGGCCAAGGAGTCGGGACTGAACTACGTCAAGCTCGACGGCGAGGTCGGCATCATCGGCAACGGCGCAGGCCTTGTCATGTCGACGCTCGACGTCGTCGCTTACGCCGGTGAGAACCACAACGGTGTCAAGCCCGCCAACTTCCTCGACATCGGCGGCGGAGCATCGGCTGCGGTCATGGCCGCTGGCCTCGACGTCATCCTCGGCGACCCGCAGGTCAAGAGCGTGTTCGTCAACGTCTTCGGTGGCATCACTGCCTGCGACGCCGTCGCGAACGGCATCAAGGGTGCCCTCGAGACGCTGGGAGACACCGCCTCCAAGCCGCTCGTCGTGCGCCTCGATGGCAACCGTGTCGAAGAGGGTCGCGCGATCCTCGCCGAGTACGCCCACCCGCTCGTCACCCTCGCCGCCACCATGGACGAGGGCGCTGACAAGGCCGCCGCACTGGCGAACGCCTGAGACAGAAGGATTAGAGATATGTCGATCTTCCTGAACAAGGATTCCAAAGTCATCGTCCAGGGCATCACCGGCGGCGAGGGCACCAAGCACACTGCCCTCATGCTGAAGGCTGGCACCCAGGTCGTCGGTGGCGTCAACGCTCGCAAGGCCGGCACCGCCGTCTCGCACACGGACAAGGACGGCAACGCCGTTGAACTGCCCGTCTTCGCTTCGGTCGCCGAAGCCATGAAAGAGACCGGCGCTGACGTGTCGATCGCTTTCGTTCCTGGCGCCTTCACGAAGGATGCCATGATCGAGGCGATTGACGCCGAGATCCCGCTGCTCGTCGTTATCACCGAGGGCGTTCCCGTCGGTGACAGCGCTGAGGCATGGGCCTACGCGCAGAGCAAGGGCAACAAGACCCGCATCATCGGCCCGAACTGCCCCGGCATCATCACGCCCGGTGAGGCGCTCGTCGGCATCACCCCGGCGAACATCACCGGCAAGGGCCCGATCGGCCTCGTCTCGAAGTCGGGCACACTGACCTACCAGATGATGTTTGAGCTCCGCGATCTCGGATTCTCGACCGCCATCGGCATCGGCGGCGACCCGGTCATCGGCACCACGCACATCGACGCGCTTGCGGCATTCGAGGCTGACCCTGAGACCAAGGCCATCGTCATGATCGGTGAGATCGGTGGCGACGCTGAAGAGCG
This sequence comes from Microbacterium sp. CH12i, assembly GCF_000685355.1. Classification (GTDB taxonomy): domain Bacteria; phylum Actinomycetota; class Actinomycetes; order Actinomycetales; family Microbacteriaceae; genus Microbacterium. Next base: position 51,747 of record NZ_JHET01000003.1, read on the forward strand.
CGCGGCCGAGTACATCAAGGCGCACGTGACGAAGCCGGTCGTCGGCTACGTCGCAGGCTTCACGGCTCCCGAGGGCAAGACCATGGGCCACGCTGGCGCCATCGTCTCCGGCTCTGCGGGCACCGCTCAGGCGAAGAAGGAAGCTCTAGAGGCCGCTGGCGTCAAGGTCGGCAAGACCCCGTCCGAGACTGCAGACCTCATGCGCGAGATCATCGAAGCGCTGTAACACCTGTCTTCGACGGTGGGCCCCGGGCGTCAGCCCGGGGCCCACACCTGTTAACGACGGTGGGGCGGATGCCGCAGCATCCGCCCCACCGTATAAAGCGTCCTAGACGCCGAGGCCCAACAGCGTCTCGATCGGCCCGCGTGCGAAGAACAGCACGAAGCCGAAGCCGACGATCCACAGCAGCGGGTGGATGGTCTTCGCCTTGCCAGACAGTGCATTCACGACGATCCAGCTGACGAAGCCTGCACCGATTCCATTCGCGATCGAGTAGGTCATCGGCATCACCGTGGCGGTGAGGAACACCGGCAGCAGCACGCGGAAGTCGCTGAAGTCGATGTTCTTGATCTGGGCCAGCATCATCGCGCCGACCAGCACGAGAGCTGCCGCAGCGACCGCACCGGGAACAATCGATGCGAGCGGCGTGAAGAACATTGCGAGCAAGAACAGCAGCCCAGTGATCACGGTGGCAAAGCCCGTGCGTGCGCCCTCACCGATGCCGGAGCCCGACTCGACGAACACTGTCGCCGACGACGACGACGTGCCACCGCCGACGATCGCGCCGACACCCTCGACGATCAGCGCCGACTTGATGCGGGGGAAATCGCCCTTCTTGTCTGCGAGTCCGGCCTCATTCGCGAGGCCCGTCATCGTGCCCATCGCGTCGAAGAAGTTCGAGAACACCAGCGTGAACACGAACATGACCAGCGCGACGACGCCGACCTTTGAGACGTCGAAACCGAAGTCGACGGCGCCGATGAGGCTCAGGTCGGGCAGGCTCATGATGCCGCCAGCGAAACCGAAGTCGAGCCCGAACGGCCAGATGAGGTTTGCGATCGCGGCGAGGATGGTGCCGCCGACGAGCGCGATGAGTAGCGCACCCTTGAGGCGCAGCGAGATGAGCACGCCGCCGAGGAGCAGGGTGATCACAAACAGCAGCGTCGGGAGGGTGGCGACAGAGCCGCCGATACCCAGATCAACCGGCGGGGACGGGTTACCGGTTGCGGTCACGAACCCGGCGTTCACGAAGCCGATGAACGCGATGAACAGGCCGATTCCAACAGTGATCGCGAGCTTGAGCTGCACAGGGACGGCGTCGAAGATCATCTTCCGAAGCCCGGTGGCAGCCAGCAGCACGATGACGACACCGTTGATCACGACGAGCGCCATGGCCTCGGGCCACGTGACAGAGCCGACCACGGTGAACGCGACGAACGCGTTGATACCGAGGCCAGCGGCAAAAGCAAACGGCAGTCGGGTGATGATGCCGAACAGCAACGTCATCACACCGGCGGCGAGCGCAGTAGCCGCAGCGACCGCGGGTGCCGACAGTGTATTTCCGTCGATGTCTGGCGTACTCAGAATCAGTGGGTTGAGGATCACGATGTAGGCCATCGTGACGAATGTCACGACACCACCGCGGATCTCAGTACCTATGGTCGAGCCGCGCTTGCTGATCTCGAAGAAGCGATCCAGCGCGTTCTTCGGCTCAGCAGAGTGCGTTGTTGTGGACGAGGGGGCAGTAGTCATCGGGGGACCTCCGTTGGAGACAATATCGTGTCTGGTAACGTCACGCGCGCCACCACAAGGCAGTCAGGTTCTCGTCGTAGTCTCGTTGAGACATGCAACGCCTCCTCGTCGCGATCCTTGCCGCCGTCGACGCTGCCATCGCGGCGGCCGTCGGCCTCGTCGTGCTGCTCGCCCCGCTCACCCTTCTCTGGACTCTCGCGTTTGGCGTTACGGCCGATTGGGGATCACTTTGGCCGGTCACTGGAACCCTGTGGCAGTTCGGTCATGGCGTGCCGGTGGACATCGCAATCGCGGATGACGTCCTGATCGCGGTCGGTATTTCACCGGATGCCGCGCACTTCACTCTCTCGCTCACACCGCTCGCGTTCCTCGTGTTCACGCTGCTGTTCGCGGGTCGTTCTGGTACCAGGGCCGCGCGGTCGGGAGCGTGGTTGCTCGGCGTCTGCGCTGGTGTGCTCACTTTCACCGTCATCACCGTGGGTGTCGCCCTCAGTGCGCACATGGATGCTGCCCAGGTGCCGCTGTGGCTCGCGATTCTGCTTCCGTCCGCCGTCTATCTCGTTGGTGCTCTCTGCGGCGCTGTGCGCTACGCCTGGCATGAAGGCGATGGTGGCCTCATCGACCGCCTCCACGACGTCGTTGATAGCTGGGGCGAATGGGGAGTCGTCCCGACAGAAGTCGTGCGCGGCACAGCCGTCGTGATCGTCGCGCTCACCGGCATCGCCGGGCTCGCTGTCGCGCTGATGGTCGCGCTTCGCGGGGGAGAGGTGGTGGCGCTGTTCGAGGCCGCACGGGTCGATGCCACCGGCGCCGCAGTGCTCACGCTCGGACACCTCGCCTACCTGCCCACGTTGCTCGTATGGGCGGTGGCGTGGATCGCGGGTCCAGGATTCTCGGTCGGCGCGGGCACGGCGGTTTCGCCCGCTGGCACGCAGCTCGGTGTGGTGCCCGGCATCCCCGTACTCGGGCTACTGCCAGAGAACAGCTCGATCTGGATGCTGATCGTCGTGCTGCTTCCGGTCGCCGCCGGTGCATTCGCCGGATGGATTGTGCGCTCACGGCTCGTCTGGGCGGATGCTGCTCACACGCTCGCTCCGCGCGCAGTAATCACCGTCGGTATTGCGCTGCTCAGCGCTGGGATCACTGCGATCGCTTCGGTGCTGGCATCCGGATCGATCGGACCGGGCCGTCTCGCAGAAGTCGGTCCGCACGTGGGATGGGTATCGCTCGCCATCGGCGTCGAAGTGATGGTGGGCGCCGCCGTGCTGCTGCTCGCGCCGCGGCACCGCGATGAGCTCGCGGAGGAACGAACCGACCGTTGGGTCGCCGAAATGGGTGCCTCGCCGTTGGTGGATGCCGGCATCCCGGCCTTCGCGCTGACACCTGACCCCGCGGATCCCGCCAGCGACGCGAACGACACGATGCCGCTGGACGACCACGGCTTCTTCGGGGACGGCCACACCGCCTCGCCCCGCTAGACTGGCCGGGTGCTCACGGTCGCCGTTCTCATCTCGGGCACCGGCTCGAACCTCCGCGCTCTTCTGGAAGCAGCTAGCCATCCCGACTTCCCCGCGCGGGTGGTCGTCGTCGGTGCTGATCGTGATGCCGAGGGACTCGCGCATGCCGAAGAATTCGGCATCCCCAGCTTCACCGTCCCGTGGCACGCGCACGAAAGCCGTGACGCGTGGGGCGAAGAGCTCGGTCGTCAGATCGACGTCTGGACGCCCGATCTCATCGTGCTCAGCGGACTGATGCGTCTGCTGCCGTCATCGCTGGTTTCGCGCTACGCGCCGCGGATCCTCAACACGCACCCCGCATACCTGCCGGAGTTTCCCGGTGCGCATGGCGTCCGCGACGCGCTCGCCGCCGGAGCCGAACAGACCGGAGCCAGCGTCATCGTCGTGGACGACGGCATCGATTCCGGCCCGATCCTCGCCCAAGAACGCGTGCCCGTGCACGCGGATGACACTGAGCACAGCCTGCACGAGCGCATCAAGCCCGTTGAACGGCGCTTGCTGATCGACGTCGTGCGTCGGATCGCTACCGGCGACCTCACACTCACACCCTGACATTGCCCACCTACTGACCCGCATCACGCACTCACAGGCACCACAGCTACTCACACCGCACGAATACCGCAGAAGGAGCTCCCATGCAGGCCCCAGCCACGACTCGTCCCTTTACCGCGAACGCGACACTGTTCCGATCCGGCGCGCGCTCATCTCCGTCAGCGACAAGACCGGTCTGCTCGAGCTTGCGGCAGCACTCGCCGACACTGGCGTTGAGATAGTGTCGACGGGTTCGACGGCTGCGACCATCCGCGAGGCTGGCCACACGGTCACCGATGTTGCCTCCGTTACGGGTGTGGCCGAGATGCTCGACGGTCGTGTGAAGACTCTGCACCCCAGCATCCACGGCGGTCTGCTCGCCGATCTGCGTCTTGAGGATCACGAGCGCCAGCTCAGTGAACTGGGAATCTCACCGTTCGAACTCGTCGTCGTGAACCTGTACCCGTTCGTCGAGACGGTCGCATCCGGTGCGACCGGCGATGACGTCGTCGAGCAGATCGACATCGGGGGCCCGGCGATGGTGCGCGCCGCGGCGAAGAACCACGCCAACGTCGCCATCGTCGTCTCGCCAGAGTCATACTCGTCGATCATCGACGCGGTCGCCGCCGGCGGCACCACACTCTCCCAGCGGCGGGAGCTCGCCGCCCGCGCATTCGCGCACACTTCGTCCTATGACACCGCCGTGGCAGCGTGGTTTGCAGAGGGAACCCTCAACGACGGCGGCGAGTTGCCCGAGCACCTGACGATCAAGGCCGAGCGTATTTCGACCCTGCGTTACGGCGAGAACGCTCACCAGCGCGGTGCGATCTACACGCGCCTCGGCGGACACGGCATCGCCCAAGCCGTTCAGCTGCAGGGCAAAGAGATGTCGTACAACAACTACGTCGACGCGGATGCTGCGCTCAGGGCCGCCTTCGACATGGTGCTGCCGGCCGTGGCCATCGTGAAGCACGCCAACCCCTGTGGCATCGCAACGACCGCCCCGAACGCCCTCGACCCGATCGCCAGTGCGCACTTGCGTGCACACGAGTGCGACCCGGTGTCGGCGTACGGCGGAGTCATCGCCACCAACGGCACTGTCACGCTGAAGATGGCCGAGAACCTGAAGGACATCTTCACAGAGGTCATCGTCGCGCCGTCGTTCGAGCCGGCCGCTCTCGAGGTGTTCAAGGCGAAGAAGAACCTGCGTCTGCTGCAGCTGCCAGACGACTGGCGCCAGGAAGAGATGGACGTGCGGCTGGTCTCCGGCGGGCTGCTGCTGCAAGATTCCGATCGCTTCCCCGACGACATCGATTCTGTCGCGAACAAATGGGAACTTGTCACGGGCGAGCGCCCCAACGACGAAGACATGTCAGATCTCATCTTCGCGTGGAAGGCCTGCCGTGCGGTGAAATCCAATGCCATCGTGCTGGCCAAGGGCAAAGCCACGGTCGGTATCGGTATGGGCCAGGTCAACCGCGTCGACTCGTGCCGCCTCGCGGTAGAGCGAGCGGGGGAGCGTGCAGCGGGCTCGGTCGCGGCATCCGACGCCTTCTTCCCGTTCGCGGACGGCCCCCAGGTGCTGCTTGACGCGGGCATCGCGACCATCATCCAGCCCGGTGGATCGGTGCGCGATGACGAGGTCATCGCGGCGGCAAAGGCTGCCGGTGTGACGATGTTCTTCACTGGGGAGCGCCACTTCTTCCACTGAGTGGTGCACACCCACTGTCATGTCCGATTTCCGCGAGCCAGCGGCTATCGGACGTGTCAGAGTGGAGACATGACCTTCCCCACGATGAGCTTCGACGAGCGATACGGTGCGATCGACGCACGCGATATCCGCTTCGACGGACAGTTCGTGACGGCCGTCCACACCACCGGCATCTACTGTCGTCCCTCGTGTCCGGCGCGCACGCCGAAACGCGAGAACGTCAGTTTCTATCCGACCAGCGCCGCCGCTCACGAGGCCGGATTCCGTGCGTGCAAGCGTTGCCTGCCTGAGGCTGCGCCCGGATCGCCCGCCTGGGACCTCCGCGGAGACACCGCGGCACGCGCCATGCGCCTCATCGCCGACGGCGTCGTCGAACGCGAGGGCGTGGGCGGTCTCGCTGCGCGCCTGGGGTACTCGTCGCGACATCTGACGCGGCTGCTCTCTACCGAGCTCGGCGCCGGACCCTTGGCTCTCGCGCGCGCTCACCGTGCGCACAACGCGCGGATGCTGCTTGTCGGCACAGATCTCGCGATCTCTGACATTGCCTTCTCGGCAGGGTTCGCCAGCATCCGCCAGTGCAACGACACGATCCGCGAGGTATTCGGGCTGACACCGAGCGAGGTGCGCGCACGCCGGCGCTCTTCGATCGCCAGCGGAGCGGCCGGTGACGCGCTGCCCCCGGGGACTATCGACCTGATCCTGCCGCACCGCGAGCCGATGGATGCCGTGGGCATCTTCACCTGGATGGCCGCACGTGCCCTTCCTGGCGTCGAGAGCGTTACCGCGAGCTCATTCGCCAGGCACCTGCGCATGCCGGGCGGGCCAGCGTGGTTCGAAGTGCGTCAAGACGCCGCCGCGCGGTTGCGCCTGCGCGCTCGAGTCACCCATCTCGGTGACCTTGCCCCGCTCGTCGCCACTGCGCGTCGCATCTTCGATCTGGATGCCGACCCCGTCGCCGTCGACGCCGCACTGTCGTCACACCCGCAGCTGGCTCCGCTCGTCGCGCTGACGCCCGGCATCCGCGTGCCAGGCGCCGCCGACCCGCACGAGATGCTTATCCGCGCCATGGTCGGCCAGCAGATCACCGTTGCTGCCGCGCGCACCTCGCTCACCGCGTTGGCTGAAGCGCTGGGGGAGCGCGTGGACGATGGGCATCTGTTTCCGACAATGCTGGCGATTGCTGAGCACGGCGCCGAGGTGCTTCGCGGTCCAGCTGCCCGGATCCGCGCGATCACGGGGGCTGCGGCTGCGCTCGCCGACGCACGCTCACCCTCACCGTCGGAGACGACCGCCTCGAGCAACGCAATGCCCTCCTGGCTATGCCGGGTATCGGACCGTGGACGGCCGATTACGTGCGCATGCGCGTGATCGGCGACCCCGATGTCTTCCTCCCCGGCGACGTTGCTGTGCGCGCCGGGGCTGGGGCTGCCGGCATTCCCGCCGAACCTGCGCCGCTCACCGCATGGGCAGAACGCACCGCCCCGTGGCGCAGCTATTTCACTGCACACCTCTGGCGCGCAGCACCCGTACGCGCCGCACGATCCCCGCGCACCTCGAAACGAACGACGATCACGAAGGACCTCGCATGACCGCTCTCATCCAGACCCTCGACACTCCTGATGGCGCATTCACGCTCCTGGTCGACGCCGAACAGCGGGTGCTGGCATCCGGTTGGACGGCCGACCATCTCGCGATTCTTGAACGGCTTGCGGCGTCGTTGCGCCCGACAGATATCCGCGAGGGCGAGACGGATGCCGCGTCTGCTGTCATTGCGTATTACGACGGCGACATTGCGGCGATCGACAGCGTGCCCGTGCACCAGTCCGGCACGCCATTGCAACGCGAAGGGTGGACGGCGCTTCGCCGCATCACCGCGGGCGAGCCGCTGACGTACACGTCTTTCGCCGCGGAACTTGGCAATCCGCGAGCCGTTCGTGCCGCGGCATCCATCTGCGCGCGCAACGCACCCGCGCTGTTCGTCCCGTGCCATCGTGTGCTGCGTAGCGACGGCTCGCTCGGCGGCTTTGCCTGGGGCCTGCCCGTCAAGGAATCTCTGCTCGCACGCGAAGCGGCGGTCTGAGCCCACGAATCGCCGAGGGAATGCCACTTGCCTTCAGCGGGTTCGCAGCAATAGGCTGGAAGGCTGTCGCGCCAACCGGGCGATGAGGCCGAGCCTGAGGAGGACACCATGATTTCGATCGCCGTCGCGCAGATCACCGTTCCTGGCTCGAACCCGGCACGCCTCGGGTAGCGCACTCCGCAACCGGCGCCACGAACCCCGCATCACGCACCCGCGCCACGAACCACCGCGCACCGCATAGAGCGGTCGCGCCCGCCTCAGCCCTTCCGCTTCGAAACTCGTCTGAGAGTCATGTCCTCCTCGTCGTCATCGTCCACACAGTCCGCCTCGCTGTCTACTGCAGCCGCCCTGTGGCGCCTCGCGCCATTCGTAAAGCCCGTCGCCGGACGCTTCGTCGGGGGCGCTGCGAGCGCGCTCGCCGCAGCCGTGATCGCCCTCATGATTCCGATCGTGCTCGAGCAGATCGTGCGCGGTCCGATCGAATCTGGTGAGATCAACTTCATCGCCCTCGGAGCCCTTGCTGTGCTCGCGCTGGGCCTCGGCGAAGCTGTGATGGTGTGGCTGCGGCGCTGGTTCATCCTGAAGCCTTCCACCGAGGTCGAATACCGGATGCGCACGCAGCTCTACTCGAGACTGCAGACTCTGCCGGTTTCATTCCACGACCGCTGGCAGTCTGGCCAACTCCTCAGCCGCATGATGCAGGACATCGGCCTTATCCGGCGCTGGCTGGCGTTCGGGCTGATCCTGCTCGTCGTGAACATCCTGACGATCGTCATCGGCTCGGTACTGCTGTTTCGCTGGCACTGGCTCCTGGGGGTCATCTTCATCGCCACGGCCATCCCGCTGTGGATCACCGGCTACCGCTTTGAGAAGCGCTACGGGCGACTCGCGCGTCAGAGCCAGGATCAGGCCGCGATCTCGCCACCAGCCGCGAAGAGAGCGTGCACGGCATTCGCGTACTCAAGGCATTCGGCCGAGGCAAGCACGCGCTCAGCCGCTTCAGTACCCAGGCAGAGAGCCTGCGCGAAACTGAGCTCAGCAAAGCACGTGCCGTCGGATCGATCTGGTTCTGGCTCGACCTCATGCCGCAGACCGCGTCGGACTCAGCCTCATGTCGGGCATCTGGCTGATCTCGCAAGGCGCCATCGATGAGGCACAGCTGTTCGCGTTCTTCGCCATGGCGACCGTGTTGCGGTGGCCCATCGAATCGATCGGTTTTCTGTTCTCGTTCATGCTGGACGCCCGCACCGCGACCGACCGCGTGTTCGACATCTTCTCGGAGACGAACAGCATCAGCGACCCGGAGAGCCCCGTGCGGATCGCGGAACCTCGAGGGGAACTTGCTTTCGAGAACGCTCATTTCCGGTATCAGGATGCCGGGTCCGCCGAGCACGACCTGCTCGACGGCATCGATCTGGTGCTGCGCCCTGGCGAGACCATGGCGCTGGTCGGACTCACCGGCAGTGGCAAGACGACGCTGACGACGTTGCCTACCCGTCTCTATGACGTGACCGGCGGCCGTGTCACGCTCGACGCGTCGACGTGCGCGATCTGTCGCTGACCGAGCTGCGCACGCACATCGCCATGGCATTCGAGGATGCCACCCTGTTCTCGGCATCCGTACGTGAGAACGTGCTGCTGGGCCGCGCCGAACTAGACGTGCACAGTGAAGAGGGTGAGCGCGTGCTGCGCGAGGCCCTCGACGTTGCTCAGGCCAGCTTCGTCAATGAGCTGCCAGAAGGCGTTGAGACGGTCATCGGCGAAGAGGGGCTCAGCCTTTCCGGTGGTCAGCGTCAGAGGCTTGCTCTTGCTCGTGCTGTCGCGGCCAAGCCCAAGGTGCTCGTGCTTGATGATCCGCTCTCCGCGCTGGATGTCGACACCGAAGCACTCGTCGAAGAGGCGCTACGCCATGTGCTCGCCGACACGACGGCGATGATCGTCGCGCACCGTCCGTCGACAGTTGCGCTCGCTGATCGAGTTGCCCTGCTCGAGCGCGGCAGGATCACCGCAGTCGGCACGCACTCTGAACTGTTGAAGACGAGCTCCCACTACCGGCACGTGATCTCCAGCCTTGAGGCGGATGAGGCCGCTCGCACCGGTGCGATTCCGATCATCCGAGACGAAGACCTGGCAGCGGCAGACATCACCGCACACGCCGATACACAGAACATCGAGAAGGAGGTGCAGGCATGAGCGCGGCACTCACCGGAACCCAGGGCGAAGATCGCTCGAACTACACCCGCGAAGAGAGCAAGGCGATTCGCCAGCGCTCGCTGCGCCTGCTCGGCTCTCTGGTGTCGCCGCTGCGCGCGCAGATCGTGCTGGCCGCGATCGTTCTCGTGATCTCGACGGCGCTGCAGGTCGCAGGGCCGATCCTCATCAGTATCGGCATCGACAAAGCGCTGCCGGAGGCAGTCGAGCGCGCGAACTGGATGCCGACCTTTGCGATCGGGCTCATCTATCTGCTCGCCGGTGCGACTGCAGCAGCGCTGATCGCCTGGTACGTGGTGGTCGCAGCGCGGATCACTCAGGCTGTGCTCCTCGATCTCCGCAAGCGTATCTTCTTGCACACGCAGCGGCTGAGCCTCGAATTCCATGAGTCGTATACGTCTGGCCGCATCATCTCGCGTCAGACCAGCGACCTTGACTCGATTCGCGAGCTGCTGGACGGCGGTCTCAACAACCTCGTCTCCGGTGTGCTTTTCGGCGCGTTCACGTTCATCGCGCTGATCGTGTGGGACTGGCAGTCGGGCGTGATTCTGCTGCTTGCCGGCATCCCGCTGGCGCTGCTGATGCGCTGGTTCTATTCGCGTTCGCAGGTCGTCTTCCGCGAATCACGTGTGGTGAGCGCGAAGGTGATCGTGCAGTTCGTCGAGACGATGACGGGCATCCGCGCGGTCAAGGCGTTCCGCAAAGAGCCGCGCAACGACACGAGCTTCCAGAAGGTCGCTGGCGACTACCGCGACGTCAACCGTCGATCGATGCTGCTGTTCGGTACGTTCGAACCGGGGCTGATGGCTGTCGCGGCGCTCACCCTCGGGCTGGTCGTTCTGTGGGGTGGCATCCGTGTCGCCGATGGCGCGCTCACGGTCGGTGTGCTGCTTTCTGCGGTGCTGTACGTGCGCAACTTCTTTGCGCCGATGCAGGAGATCGCGATGTTTTTGAACTCGTACCAGTCCGCCACCGCGGCGCTGGAAAAGGTGTCTGGCGTGCTCGATGAGGTTCCGACTGTTCCGGACCCTCAGATGCCGATCGACCTCTGGGAGTCGCGTGGACACATCAACTTCGATGAGGTCACCTTCGGATATTCGGGGGAAAAGACGATCCTGCCGAACTTCTCGCTCGACATTCCGGCCGGGCAGACGATCGCGCTAGTCGGCACGACCGGCGCCGGAAAGTCGACGTTGGCGAAGCTCATCTCGCGCTTCTACGACCCGTCCCTCGGACGTGTGACGCTGGACGGCATAGACCTGCAGTCGTTGCACCCGAAGGATCTCCGCCGCGCGATCGTCATGGTCACGCAGGAGGCATACCTGTTCAGTGGCACCGTCGCGGACAACATCGCACTCGGAAAGCCGGATGCCACGCTCGACGAGATCCGCGCGGCGGCAAAGGCCGTCGGAGCCGACGAGTTCATCTCAGCGCTGCCCGACGGGTACGCGAGCGATGTGAACAAGCGTGGTGGGCGCGTTTCGGCGGGGCAGCGACAGCTGATCTCATTCGCGCGCGCGTTCCTGGCGGATCCTGCAGTGCTGATCCTTGATGAGGCAACCGCATCTCTAGATATCCCGTCGGAGCGACTGATTCAGGATGCGCTGCAGACGCTGCTGGCTGACCGGACCGCGATCATCATCGCGCACCGATTGTCAACCGTCGCGATTGCCAACCGGGTACTGGTGATGGAACACGGGCGGATCATCGAGGATGACACCCCCGCTGCCCTCATCAGCGGTACGGGCAAGTTCGCGCAGCTGCACGCGGCCTGGCAGGAGACGCTGGTCTAGGCCCCGCCGGCAACTCTGGCGGTTGCGCGCAACTCTGGCGGCCACATCTTCAGATTGTGGCCGCCAGAATTGTACTGATCCGCAGAAGTTGCGAGGATCAGGCGCGGCGCGCCTGTGCAGCGGGGCTCAGGTGCAGCCCGCGCGCGATAGCAGCGGCGACTGTCGCCTCCACGTATGCCCAATCGTGGATGACCTGCGCATACGTGAAACGCAGCACGGTGTAGCCGCGCAGTCGCAATTGCGCGTCGTGCGCCACGTCACGCGTGCGATCGGCAGACGATGAGTGAAACGCGAACCCGTCGAGCTGCACAACGAGGTGCGTGCCGATGAGCACGTCGACCTTGTGTCCGGCGAGCATGACCTGCTGTCTGATCGGAACTCCCCATGGGCTCAGGCGCACGACGAAGATCGTCTCCAAGCCGGAGTCTGACATCCCGCGGATCGTGTTCGCGCAGTTGCGCGATGCCGCATCAGGCCAGTGCACCGCGCGCACGGATTCAAGGTCGAGATGCTCGATCTTGACCGCGGACTCCCAGACGGACAGCGCGTCCTCCTGCGAAAGGCATTGTGCGATGTGCGCCAGCGCATCTTCGACGGATGCTTCGAGCACACGGTCTCCGCGGTCGACCAGCGGCTTCGCCCAATGAAACGTCACGTCTTTGAGCAACCGGTGCGCGTTCGGGCCGACTTGTAAGTGATGCTGGTTGTCCTCGTTGTCGGGGATCCACCATTTGCGGCGGCGGGCGAGCGACAGGCACGTCAGACGCCCGGCCGCAGTAGCTGCCGTGAACAGTTCCCGAGGCGCGTCCTCCAGGGCGATCCACGTGCTGCGGATGCGACGCACGTGGCCCGCACGGATCGCCGCGCGGACATGGCTCGGCGAGAAGCCGCGTGCCGTCGCATCCGCTCGGTGAGCAATGCTGTCGCGGGTGATGAGCCATTCGACCAGATCCATGCGAACACACTGGCACCTGCGGGCGGCGCAGTGAGGCCCGAATACATGGATGGTGGACAACTGCCGCGCGACCGGACCTGTGGAGGGTCGGGCAACCGTGCAACCTCGGCGCAAGATCAACTCTGGCGGCCAAATCTGAAGCACGTGGCCGCCAGAGTTGATCTCGGCCGCTGGATTGACCGGGCATAGGGTCGCTGAAGTTGAGGGGGCGGGGCGGATCGGTGGCGAGGCTGACTAGCATGAAGGAGTGAATCCCCTTCTGCTTCTCGCGGCCGAGTGGTGGTGGATCGCACCGGCAGCGGCCGGGGCGGGCGCCGTCGCTGCGGTCGGCCTGCGCCGTCGCGGAATCACGAGCGGTCGACGGCTGGCGTTTGACGCCGCACGCGATGACTTGTCAGAGGCACGGCACGAGGCCGGCCAGCGTAAGCGAGCGGTGAAGCTCGCGAGAGTCGAGTACGCTCGACTCCTCGCCGAGCGCACGGCTTCGCGCGCCACGAACGCCGACGTCGCCAGCGCCAAGCGCGCACTGCAGCAGGCCGAACGAGAAGCGAAGGCGTCAACGGCTGACGTGCGCTCTCGCCGCGTGCACATGAATGTGGCGCGCGCCGAGATCCCCGCGGCATCCAAACGCGAACGCTTCCCCGTCGCGCGACTGAACCGCGCGCACGATGCGGTCACGGCACGCTGGATGGACTACGAAACGGACCCCGCGAAGCTCATTGCGTATCCCACGATGAGCGATGCCAAAGATCCGGCGACAGCGGCGTTTCTCAGCGCCTCACGCCACGCATTGGATCTGCGCCCGTCGCCAGGCGCGCGTGTGACGACGGCAGATTTCGCCGCGTATCGGGATGCTGTTGCGCACCTCGAACGCGCATTCGATGTCGCCGAGCACACCGCGAAGGCACGCGCCAACGGTGTTGATCCGAACGCGACACCGCTCTGGCAAGACACCGCCCAACAAGCTTTCACTCGGGCAGCTGATGCGCTTGACAGCGCGGCAGGTGCTGCAGTATCAGCGTTCTCAGCCTGGAGTTCTCGCCGCAAGCCGAAGAACGAAGAGACTCGGGACGACTCGTAGGCTCACTCTGGCAGTGTGCGCGTTCGCACGAACTCCCGATACCAGTGTCCGGAGTCTTTGACAGTGCGCTCTAGTGTGTCGAAGTCCACCCGGACGATTCCGAATCGCTTGGCATAGCCGTAACCCCACTCGAAGTTGTCAAGCAGAGACCAGACGAAGTAGCCACGCAGGTCGACTCCGCGCTGCACAGCGCGATGCGCGGCGGTGAAGTGCCTGCGGAGATAATCGGTCCGCTCGGGATCCGGGACCGAACCGTCCTCGGCGACCTCGTCCTCGAACGCTGCGCCGTTCTCGGTCACCATGAGCGGCTGCTCGGGAAACTGCTCCGACAGCGACACGAGGAGCTCCTCGAGGCCCTCCGGTGCAATGTTCCAGCCCATGGCTGTGTATGGTCCCGGCTGCTCGACGAATTCGACGACCCCGTCACTGCCCGGCCATGCGGTGCCAGCTGAAGTGCCCTTGTGCCCGTCGTTCTGTTGTTTCTCGGTCTTGCCGTCCCAGAGCCGAACCGTAGCCGTCGAGTAGTAGTTGACCCCGAGAACGTCGATCGGCTGGTTGATCGTGGCCAGGTCGCCGTCCTGCACGAACGCCCAGTCTGTGACCTCTGCGGTGTCAGCCAGTAGGTCGGCCGGATACTCGCCGCGCAACATCGGATGCGTGAATGCGCGGTTCGCCAAAGCGTCGATGCGGCGGGTTGCCTCGGCGGCGCCCTCGCCCTGCCCACGCAGCACATGGAAGTTCAGCGTGACGGAATAATCCGGGTCACCGGTGGACGTCGAACGCAGCGCCTGTACCGCGCGGCCGTGCGCGAGGTTGAGATGGTGCACTGCGGATAGGGCCGACGCGGGCTCGGTGCGGCCGGGGGCATGGCCGCCCTGACCGTAGCCCAGGTAGGCCGAGCACCATGGCTCATTCAGCGTCGTCCAGGTGTGCACGCGGTCACCGAGTGCTGTACCCATGATCTCGGCGTAGCGCTCGAACGCGTCGGTTGTCGCGCGGGAAGTCCAGCCGCCAGCATCCTCGAGGTACTGCGGCAAATCCCAGTGGTACAGCGTCGCCACCGGACGGATGTCGCGCTCAAGCAGCCCGTCGACCAGACGCGAGTAGAAGTCGATCCCTGCCTGGTTCACCGCACCGGATGCCGTCGGCTGGATCCGCGGCCAGGCAATCGAGAATCGGTAGGCCTCCAGCCCCAGCAAGGACATCAGATCGAGATCCTCATCGACGCGGTGGTAATGATCGCAGGCCACGTCACCGGTGTCGCCGTTCCAGACTTTGCCCGGTGTCTTGCTGAAGGTGTCCCAGATCGATGGGGTGCGGCCATCTTCGGCTGCGGCGCCCTCGATCTGGTACGACGCGGTGGCGGAGCCGAACGTGAAAGACGGCGGGAAGACGAGGCCGGAGTCACGGTAGTCGGCGGCGCCGGGCGTGGCTGTCATTCGGTGATCTCCTCGAGGTGTGCGGTGTAATCGCGGCTGACGCCGTCAGGTGAGGTGACAGTGATCGAGCGCGTGCCAGAGCCACCGCGGAACACCCTGAGGGTCAGCTCGTCATGGTAATCGTAGTCTGGTCGGTCTTCGCGGCCGCCCCAGGGCAGCACCGTGCCAGGGCGCACGTACAACGGCAGTGACGTGAACCCGTGCGTCTCGCGCCGCCACCGTCCGCCCATGACCACCTCGCCGGTGAGCAACGACGTCCACTCGCCCTCAGGCAGGTAGAACTCGACGTCGCCCTCAGAGTTGAACACCGGTGCGACGAGCAGGTCGGGCCCGAGCATATACTGCCGGTCCAGATATGCGACGCCCGGATCGTTGGGGAATTCCAGCTGCATCGGGCGCAGCAGGGGCGTCCCGGCTTGCGTGGCTTCGATGCCCAGCTGATACAGGTAGGGCATGAGCCGCATCTTGAGATGCGTGAAGATCCGCGTCACCTCAACAGCCTCCTCGTCAAACGCCCACGGCACCCGGTACGAGCTGGAGCCGTGGAAGCGAGAGTGGCTGGAGAGCAGGCCGAACGCCGTCCATCTCTTGAACACGGCCGGATCCGGCGTGCCCTCGAAGCCTCCGATATCGTGACTCCAGTGGGCGAAGCCGCCGAACGCAAGCGAAAGCCCGCCGCGCAGCGTCTCCGCCATCGACACGAAGGTCGACGCGCTGTCGCCGCCCCAGTGCACCGGATATCGGTGGCCGCCGACGGTCGCCGAACGCGCGAAGACCACGGCATCTCCACCGTCGCGCTCCTGCAGAACCTCGAACACGGCCTCGTTGTACAACTGCGCGAACCGGTTGTGCATGCCCTCCGGGTCGCTGCCGTCGTGCCAGCGAACGTCCAGCGGCACGCGCTCACCGAAATCGGTCTTGAACGTGTCGACGCCCTGCGCCACGAGGGCGCGAAGCTTGTCCTGATACCAGCCGCGTGCCGCCGGATTCGTGAAGTCGACGATCGCCATGCCGGCCTGCCACATGTCCCACTGCCAGACTGCGCCATCGGGCCGCCGCAGAAGGAAGCCCTGCGTCTTCGCCTCCTCGAACAGGGGAGAGCGTTGGCCGATGTACGGGTTGACCCACACAGAGACTCGAAGCTCGCGCTCGTGCAGACGACGCAGCATTCCGACCGGATCCGGAAAGACCCGCGAGTCCCATTCGAAGTCGCACCAGTTGAACTCGCGCATCCAGAAGCAGTCGAAGTGGAACACGCTCAGCGGCAGATCGCGCTCGGCGAAGCCGTCGATGAACGAGTTGACGGTCTGCTCGTCGTAATCGGTGGTGAAGCTCGTCGACAGCCAGGTGCCGAAAGACCATGCCGGCGCCAGAGCCGGGCGACCGGTGAGGGCGGTATAACGCTCCAGGATCTCGCGTGGCGCGTCTCCGGCGATGATGAAGTACTGCAGTCGCTCACCGGCGACGGCGAACTGCACGCGCTCCACATTCTCGGAACCCACTTCGAAGGAGACATGGCCGGGGTGATCGACGAGCACGCCGTAGCCGCGATTCGTCAGGTAGAACGGAACGTTCTTGTACGCCTGTTCGCTCGACGTGCCGCCGTCGGCGTTCCACGTCTCGATCGACTGGCCGTTCTTCACGAGAGGGCCGAAGCGCTCGCCGAGGCCGTAGACCAGTTCGCCGACTCCGAGGTCCAGCTGCTGACGCAGGTAGCGTTGCGACCCGCCGCCGCGGTGTCGGCGCAGCTGATCCTCGAGCTGTCCGTCCAATGCCACGGATTCGGCGACATCGAGCAGCGCGACGGACTTGTCCTGCGCGCTCGTGAGCACTGCGCCGGCGCGCTCGAACGAGAGGTTCCAGCCGGGCCCCGACGCGATTCTGGCGACGAGGTCACCGCTGGTGAGCGAACCGCCGTTCGCCTCGACGGCAGTCACACCCCCTGAGACCCGGAGTCGAGCCCAGGCAGATCGAATCCCTCGTGCGGGCGCCCACCCGTGTGATGCTCTATCAGCACGCCGATCACGCCTTCGAGCGGCGCGGACAGCGTCACGGTCAGCACCGGACGGTTCAGGGTGTCGCCGCGACGCTCGATGACTTTCGTCGGCGCGGTGATCACCAGGCGACCATCGCGCGCATCGATATCGTGCGCCTCGCTTGCATACAGACCGCTGACGCCTTCGCGCAACTGCCAGAATCCGTCAGTGAACCTCACGGACGCACCTCCTCGGTGGGGAATGAACGGGCATCGAGGCGGGTGTCGTGCTCCGCATCGATGTGGACGACGATCGTGTGGTCGCGCCAGCGGACACGGTGCTCACCGGCGGCGGATGAACGGCGCGCACGCAGCGTCGCGGTGACGAGCTGCGCATCGCGCCACTCGAGGTCGACGATGATGCCGGGGCGAGCGATGAGCCCCTCGACGGCGCCGGTCGAAAGGGCCGCCGGCACAGCGGGGAGGAGATGGATGCCGTCGTGCGACTGCAACAGCGATTCTGCGAGCGCACCGACGAATCCCAGATTCGCATCGATCTGGAACGGGGGATGCGCGGCGAAGAGGTTCGGGTAGAGTCCGCCGGCCCACTCTCCGGAGACGTCTTCGGCGTTGCGCAGGAACAGGTTCAGCAGATCAGTGACCTTGTCGGCACGGCCGAGCCGCGACCAGAGCGCGAGTTTCCACACCAGTGACCATCCGCTGGAGTCGTCGCCGCGGCTTGCGAGGCTGGCAGCCGCGGCCGAACGGTGCTCCGAATCCCACTGCTCGGTGCCGGGGAACAGCCCGAACAGGTGACTGACGTGGCGATGATGAGGATCCTCTTCGCCGAGCGGCGCTTCCCACTCGACGATCCGTCCGTCGGGGGTGATCTCCGGCATCGACGCGAGTTCGGCCAGGCGCACGGCTGCGCCATGGAGCACCTCATCGTCGGTGAGTCCGAGGGCGGTCCCGGCCGCGACCGTTTTCGAGAACAGCGCACGCAGCAGGGCGATGTCCATCGTCGACGTCGCGGCGAGCGAGGCGGAGGTGCCGTCGGGCAACAGGAACGCGTTCTCCGGCGACGTCGCGGGGGAGGTCGCCCCGTCGCGATGCCACGCGAGGGCGAACTCCGCAGCGCCGCGGAGCGTCGGCCAGATCTCCACAAGGTGTTCGGTGCCGACCGCACCGAACTCCCAGGCCTCCGTGAGCAGGCTCGCAAGCCACGGTCCGCCCATCGGCCAGAACGCCCAGCGCGGATCGCCGGCGCCGCGACCGGGCGCGGTCGAGTACAGCCAGGCATCGGTGTTGTGGTGCACGGTCCAGCCGGCGGTGCCGTACAAACGCGATGTCTGCGCGGCAGCGGCTCTGGCCAAGGCACGTGTGAATCTCGTCAGCGCCTCGGCACGGTCGCTGAGACCTGAGACGTGCGCGCCCCAGTAGTTCATCTCGGTGTTGATGTTGACGGTGTAGGCGCTGCCCCATGGTGGGCGCAGTTCTGCATTCCACAGCCCCTGGAGGTTCGCGGGCAATCCGTCCGGGCGCGATGAGGACACCAGGAGATAGCGCCCGTACTCGAACAACAGCGCGGCGAGATTCGGATCGCTTGCGAGCACGCCACGAGGATCCGCGCGCGCGGCGGCGAATCGGGCAGACGTGTCGGGTTCGATGGCGCCCTCGCCGAACGAGAGCTCAACGGAGCCGAGGAGAGCGCGCATGTTCGCCTCGGTCGCCCCCATCAGGACGTCAGCGCCGGCGTCGCGGCGGCATCGAGCCGGGTGACGGCATCATCCAGCGCATCCGCGGCGGATCCCGTCGGCATCCGGCCCACTCCTGCGAACGTGGTCGCTGTCGTGACCAGCACGACAGTGCGCGTGGCATCGGTGATCACACGTGTCGCGATCGCGCCTTCCACGGCAGAGCCAGGAGCCTGTGACCACAACGCCCCGGGAAGATCCGGCTCGTGCCCAGGTGCGACATCGCTCGGCAGACGCAGCAGCAGAGCCGTTGTCGCGGCATCCGGTGAGGCCACGACCGGCGCGTCCGAACGGGGGCCGCGCAGAGGCGATGAGAGCACCAATCGCACCGGCAAGGCGGGTTCGATCACGTGCACCAGTACGCTCTGCTCGGACTCGATGAAGGTCGTCGTCCTGATCGCGTCGGCACCTGAACGGTGGATGCCGGTCCTCAGATCCAGTTCACGAGCCGGCAGAGCCGTCGCATCACCCGCCTCGACGATGATCTTGACGTCGCCCATGGGCACGAAGGACTGCGCATACCGCGTCTGCATCGCCTGCAGCGGCGCCTCTGCCGCGGTGGGATCGCCTGCGGCCACGGCGGACCGGGCGGCCGACAGGAGGTCGGCACTCGCCGCGGCATCCGGCATCGACCCCGTGGATTCCGAACTCGGCGACCCCGACCAGGCGGTCGCGTCGTTGAGATGGATCGTCGTGGAGGACACCCCGCCGTCGGTCATCGCGCCGAGTCGCCCGTCGCCGAGCGGCAGGCACTCCAGCCAGGTGCGCGCCGCACCAGTGAATCGGATCCTGCTCACGTCAGCCGCGCACGCTTCCCGCCGTGAGACCGGCCCGCCAGAATCGCTGGAGCGAGAGGAACACGATCGCGATTGGGATGATCGAGACCAGTGAGCCGACCACTGTCAGGATCTGCAGACCGGGAATCGTGATGGATGCCTGGCTCCAACCCGTGAGCCCGACGGTGAGCGGCATGAGAGACGAATCGGTCAGCACGAGCAGCGGAAGGATGTAGCTGTTCCAGCTGCCGAGGAAGGCGAACAGCAGCACTGTCACCAGGCCGGTCGACATGAGACGGAGTCCGATCGTCCCGAAGATGCGGAACTCTCCAGCCCCGTCGAGGCGCGCAGCCTCGACCAGCTCGATCGGCACGGCGCCCTGCGCGTAGATGAAGCACAGCAGCACGCCGAACGGGTAGCAGAGAGCCGGGAGCAGCAGGCCGAGATAGGTGTTGTCCAATCCCAGCTGCACCAGCAGCACGTAAGTCGGCTGAGCGATGACCGACCCTGGTACCAGCAGGCTGGCGAGGACGATCGCGATGAGCGTGGCGCGTCCGCGGAAGCGGTAGACGGCCAGAGCGTAGCCCGTCACGGCGCAGACGAAGGTGGTGAACGCGGAACCGATCACGGAGTAGATGATCGAGTTCAGACCCCAACGCCAGAAGATTCCGCCTTCGTAGCTGTTCAGGGCCGCAAGGTTGTCCCACAGATGCCATTCAGCGAACGCGAACCCGGGGGTGGAGAACAGGTCTCCGGTGGACTTCGTCGACGCGATCACGAGCCAGAGCACGGGGACCAGGAAGTACGCGGCGACGACGACCATGACGATCGTGACGACGACCATCCAGCCGCGACTCACCCGGTCGCCGTTCACGAAGGTCGTGCGCTTGCGGGGTTTCTCGTCGGGGGCGATCAAGGTGCGGGTATCGAGGCCACCGGTGGCGGCGAGCAGGTCAGATGCCATCGGTGGCCCCCTTGGCGTTGCGCTTGTTGGCGGCGAGCAGCAGCAGCGAGACGATCAGCGTCGCGAGGCCGAGGATGACCGCCATGGCGGACGACAGGTTCGCGTCCTTGCCGAGTGTGGAGGCCGCGTAGATCGCCATGTTCGGAGTGAAGTCGCTGGGGATGTTGGAGGTGATCGACTGCAGCACCTGCGGCTCATTGAACAGCTGCAGGGTGCCGATCACGCTGGACAGCGTGGTCAGTAGCAGCGCGGGCGTGATCATCGGAAGCTTGATCTGCAGTGCCGTGCGCACTTCACCGGCGCCGTCGATCCGCGCCGCTTCGTACATCTCACGCGGTACGGACTGAAGAGCGGAGAACAGGATGATCATGTTGATTCCGATCAGCGACCAGAGGTTGATGTTTCCGATCGACCACCAGATCGCGCCGGGGCCGAGAAGATTGAGGTCGACGCCGAAGGATGAGAAGAACTGCAGGATCGGGCTCACCGAGGGCTGGTAGAGAAAGCCCCACAGGAGTGCCGCGATCACGCTGGGGACGGCGTACGGAAGGAACACCGCGAACTGGAAGAAGCGCTTGGCCTTCACGAGGGCGGAGTCGAAGAGAAGCGCGAGGACCGCGGCGATGATCATCATCACCGGCACCTGGATCGCGCCGTACAGCAGGACCTTCGGGAAGCCGAGCAGGAAGTCCGTGTCGGCGAACGCACGGATGAAGTTGTCGAAGCCGACGAAGTCGATGCTCGAGCCGCCGAAGCCCAGCCCGCTCGACTGTCGCGAGTACAGGCTGTTGACGACGCCGACGATGATCGGTGTGACGAGGAAGACGAGGAACACGATCACGAACGGCGCGATGAACGCGTACGGGACCCAGGGCCTCCCGGCGCCGGAGAACCGGCGCCGGGAGGTGGAGCGGATGCTGGTCACGACAGGATCACTCCGAGACGCTGAGGCCGCGCGACTTGAGATCCGCGATCGCTGCAGCCTGCGCGATGTCGAGCGCCTCGAGGAAGGTCTCCTGGCCGTTGACGACCTTGGCGAACTCGTCGAGCAGCGCGGTCTGGATCGAACCGTAGTTCGGCCCCTCGACCCAGGTGTTCGGGGTGTTCTTGGCCGAGTCGATGAACACCTCGTTGATGACCTGGCCACCGTAGAACTCGGACTCCTGCAGCAGCGCTTCGGAAGCCAGACCGTTCTCGGTCGACGGGAACAGGCCGCCGACGGTGATCAGTGTGTCCTGCGTCTCGTCCGATCCGTTCAGCCAGGAGGCGAACTTCGCTGCAGCCTCGGCGTTCTTCGTGTTCTTCAGCACGATGACAGCGGCTCCACCCGAGTCGCCGGAGTTCTCCGAACCGGCGTTCTTCGGCATCGCGGCGACTGCCCAGTTTCCCGAGGTGCCGGCCGCGTTCTCGGCGATCAGGCTCGGGAACCAGGCGGCGTAGGTGATCGTGGCGATCTTGCCGGAGTTGACGAGCGCCCAGTACTCCGGCGTCCACATCTGCTCGGTCGTCACGAGGTCTTCATCGAGCAGCGTCTGCCAGCGTTCCGCGACGAGCTTGCTGCCCTCGTCGTTCACACCCACGGTCCACGAATCGTCGTCGACGCCGTACCAGCTGCTCTCGGCCTGCTGGATCTCCTGCGCCCACTGGCCGATCTCGCTCGGGGAGAGGTTGGCGATGTAGACATCGGGATTCGCCGCCTTCAACGCACGGGCGGTGTCGAGGTATTCGTCCCAGGTCTTGGGGAACTCGAGGCCGTACTGGGCGAAGATGTCGGTGCGGTACATGGTGCCTGCGGGGCCGATTCCTTGTGGAACGCCGAAGACGTGGCCATCGAAGGAGACTGCGACCACGACGCCGGGGTGTAGTTCGACTCGTACTCGGAGACGTAGTCGGTGATGTCGACGACGCGCTCGCTGATCACGTATTCCGGAAGGTTATGCGTGGACAGCTGAACGAGGTCGGGCCCCTTGCCGGCATCGACTGCAGCTTCGACCTTCTGCCCATCATCGCCGGTCATGCGATGGAACGTGACCTGGATGTCTTCGTTCTTGTCGTTCCACTGGGCGACGAGATCTTCGAGTCCTGGCACCCAGCCCCAGAAGTCGATTGTGACGGGATCATCCGCGCTCGGCTGCTCACTTCCGGCGGAGCAGGCGGAGAGCGCCGCGACGGCGAGTGCGGGCGCGGCGAGGGCGGCGACCCAGCGCAGCGCAGTCCGCGTGCTGTGGCGTGTGGATTTCATGTGACGTGTTCCTTTCAGACGACAGTGTCGTGACCCGGATCGGGCGGCGATGCCGAGGAAGCGCAGTCGGATGCTTCCGGATGCTATTTTGTGTTGTGCTGAAACATAAAGTCAAGCCCGGTGCCGAAATTGATCCGATGTATCCGGAGCGGCCATGATGTACGCGGAGGAAACATGCCACTGACAGACCTGCCCATCGACCAGCTGCAGGCGTACCGTCCCGCGGTCGCCGAGCCCGAGGATTTCGACGAATTCTGGCGACGCACGCTCGATGAATCACGCGCCGCGGGTGGAACGCTCACGCTCGATCACGCGTCGACGCCGATCAGTGAGCTCATCGTCGAGGATCTGACTTTTCCAGGGTACGGCGGTGAGCCCATCCGTGCGTGGGTCACGAGACCGCGCACCGACCGTCGACTGCCCGCCGTGATCGAGTACATCGGATACAACGGTGGTCGAGGAGTCGCAGGGGAGAAGCTGCAGTGGGCGGCAGCGGGCTACGTGTACGTGCTGATGGACACCCGGGGCCAGGGCAGCGGCTGGGGGACGGGTGGTGACACGGCCGACCCGCATGGCTCGGAGGGATCCGTGCCCGGTTTCATGACGCGTGGGATCGCCAGCCCGGAGACCTACTACTACCGTCGCGTCTTCACGGATGCGGTGCGGCTGGTCGACGCCGTGCGGATGTTCGACTTCGTCGATGCGTCGCGCGTGTCCGTCACGGGAGCCAGCCAGGGGGGCGGCATCGCGCTCGCTGTCGGCGGTCTCGTCCCCGGTCTCGTCGGCGTCATGCCTGACGTGCCCTTCCTGTGCCATTTCGGCCGGTCTGTGCAGGTCGCCCCTGATCAGCCCTTCACCGAGATCACGCGCTTTCTCGCCGTGCACCGCGATCAGGACGAGTGCGTGTTCCGGACGCTGTCGTACTTCGACGGTGTGAACTTCGCGCGTCGCGTTCAGGCGCCTGCACTGTTCTCGGTGGCGCTGATGGATGGGATCGTCCTCCCCTCCAGCGTGTTCGCCGCCTACAACCACCTCGGTGTCGAAGATCGCGAGATCGAGGTCTACACGTACAACGGTCACGAGGGCGGTCAGACGCACCAATGGGTGCGCCAGGCGCAGTGGCTGGCTACTCGCGCTGCTCGCGGATGACGGACACGGAGCCGGCGGGAACAAGGAACGTCCCGTCGCTTCCCGGTCCGAGACGAGGTCGGTGCCCAGCGCCCTGATCGACTCCTCTCGGTCGCCGTGATTGATCAGGAAAAGCCATGAGCCGTCCTCGGAGACGCGCCGCACGGCCTCGACATGGTCACCAGACGGAAGCCGTCTGACGACGCCCGCGTCTCCGGCGATCCGGGCCGCGAGCGAGTCCAGACCCCGATCGACAAGTCCTGTGACGTGCCATGCGACACCCGCTCCGACCGTCCGACGAGTGACGGCGGGCAGGCCCGCCAGCGGCCCGTCGGCGTAGGTGTCGACGACCTCGGCCGATGTCGCGCGCACGCGCGTCGCGAGATCGGCGACATCCGCCCCCGAAGTGAGACGGACGCTCGTTCCTCGCAGCAGGGGGTGCAGCTCTTCGCCGACGATTCCGAGCAGCTCGCGAAAGGCCCCGGGGTAGCCGCCGACGCGTACATGATTGTCGGCATCCGCGATGCCTGAGAGCGCGCCGACGACGACCGTCGCCCCGCAGTCTGCGGCTCGCGTGAGGCGCTCGACGGTGGCGTCGTCAACGAGGTAGAGCGACGGCAGCACGATGAGCCGATAATCGTCGAGGTCAGCCTGCGGAGGCCGGATGTCCGGACCGAACCCCCGTGCGCTGAGCGCCTCGAACCAGCGGCGAGCATCGTCATGCAGCGCGAAGTCGTTCACGGGTTTCTGCCCTGCCTGCCACGCCCAGAGCGACACGTCATCGGTGATGATCGCGACGTCGGAGCGCTCCACCAGGCTGCCCGCCACTTCGCCGATACGGCGGAGGACACCGCCCAGCTCGACGACTTCCCGCCACTGACGCGTGTTCGCGCCGGCGTGCGGAACCATCGCGGAATGGAACTGCTCGGC
Organism: Microbacterium sp. CH12i; assembly: GCF_000685355.1. Lineage (GTDB taxonomy): Bacteria > Actinomycetota > Actinomycetes > Actinomycetales > Microbacteriaceae > Microbacterium. Next base: position 76,587 of record NZ_JHET01000003.1, read on the forward strand.
CCCGGAAGCGGACGCACGCCATTGGAAGAACAGCGCGCCGTCGGATCCGTTCGCGATGTGCTGCACGGTGTTGCGGATCATCTCGCCAGGAGCCTTCGGAGAATTGCGCACCTGCCAGTTCACCGCAGAGGTGGAGTGCTCCATCACCAGCCACGGGCGGGTGGGATCGAGCCCTCGGGTACGGGACGCCACGAACGACAGTTCGCGTTCGCGATGCGGGTCGTCCACCGTCGTGTAGTGATCGATCGCGACGACGTCGAGATCGTCGATCCACGACGCGTAGTCGGCAACGCTGCCCTGCGGCGAGACCATGAGGTTGGTGGTGATCGGCGTCGTCACGCCGGCCGCGCGCAGTGCGTCGCGTTCGAGGCGGAAATGGCTGAGCAGCGCGTCGGAGCTGAACCGATCGAAGTCGAGCAGCAGCGAGGGGTTCTGCGCGGACTCACTGTCGAGCGGTGCGATGACATCGTCGAAACGGCGGTAGCGCTGTCCCCAGAAGGCTGTTCCCCATGCGCGGTTGAGAGCATCGACCCCGTCGTAGCGTTCTTCGAGCCAGGCGCGGAATGCGATCGTGGATTGCTCGCAGTAGCAGCGCCGGTTGCCGCCGCCGAGCTCGTTGCTCACGTGCCACATGCTGACGGCAGGGTGCTGACCGTACCGTTCGCCCAGGCGCGAAACGACCCGGGAGGCGTAGTCCTGCCAGACCGGATGGCTCGGGCACCATTGGAGTCTGCCGCCCTGGTGATAGCGGATACCGCGCCGATCCACCGGGAGGATCTCCGGATGCTCCACATGAAGCCAGATCGGCGGCGCCGCAGTGGGGGTGGCGAGGTCGATCGAGATATCGGCGTCAGCGAGCAGAGCGATCACGCGGTCGAACCAGTCCCAGTCCCACTGGTCGTCATCGACCTCGAGCATCCCCCAGGAGAAGACGCCGAGGGTGACCGTGTTCACGCCGGCGTCGCGCATGAGCGCGATGTCCTCCTGCCAGACGGACTCCGGCCATTGCTCAGGGTTGTAGTCACCTCCGAACAGGAGAGTGCGATGTGTGTCGAGAGGGCGTCGGCGTTGTGCGGGCACGTGTTCCTCAGGTTGAGAGTACGAGGCGGATGGCGCTGACAGCTGCCGCCCAGGCGTAATCGGCGAACTTGAATGGGTGAAGCTCGAGCAGCGGTGGCTCGGCGGCCGGGTCGAGAGCTTCGGAGACGGATGCCGCGAGGAGAGCTTCATCGAACTGAGCGATCGGTAGTCCCTCACCGGTGACGATGATCTTGTCCACGTCGGCGATACAGGTCAGGTTGCCGATCACGACGCCGAGCGCACGGATGGCATCGTTGACGGCACGCAGGGGGATCTCCTCGCCCCGTCGGGCGTGAACGAGCACCTCGTCGAACGGCAGACCTCCCGCATTGTGCTCGACCGCGGGAATCGTCACGAACGCCGACACGCAGCCGGTGTGCCCTCGATCGCATCGGGGGCCGGTGTCGCTCACGCGCATGTGCCCGACTTTTCCGGGGTGACCGTGCGCGCCACGGATCATCTCGTCTCCGACGACGCTCCGGCGCCGATGCCTGCACCCAGACCGATGAGGGCCAGCGATGCGGAGCCACGTCCCGTGCCGAACCAATGGTGCGCTGCGGTCAGCGCCTGGACGTCGTTGCCGATTTCAGCGGGGAGGCCGGTGCGTCGGCTGACTAGATCGGCCAGAGGGATATTCTCCCAGCCGAGGAAGTGCGAGCCGACGATTCGACGTCGACCGTCAGCGCCGATGACATCGCCGGCGAGGCACACCCCGACAGCAGCGATGCGGGTGTGCGTCTGGCGCAGGTCTTCGATCACCGTGCCGATGAGGTCGACGACGTCATCGACCTCGCGAGAGGGCAGCGTGTACTCGACAGTGTCGATCACTTGGGCCGAAAGGTCCACCACCGCGGCGTATAGGGCATCGCCGGTCAGTTTGATGCCTGCGAACTGTGCCGCATCCGCTCGCACGTGCAGCATCTCGGACGGGCGGCCGCGTCCTGGACGCACCTCGGCGGCACCCTCTACGACCACGCCGAGTTCGACGAGATCACGGGAGAGTCGGGACAAAGAAGCCCGTGACATCCCTGTGCGCCGGGTCAACTCGGCGCGCGAGCGCGACCCGTGCACCAGAACCTCGAGTAGCACGCCACGCTGCGCGTCGTGCAAAGCAGGCCAGGACCAGCTCGGGGAAAGCGGCATGCAGTGAGCTTAGCGTCGTTTCCCGATTTTGTTGCACAACGCGACGAAATGCGTATCCTCCGATTGGAGAGCGACGAAGTCTCGGTGGGGGAGGGATCCGAGGCCTCGCCGCCCGTCTCAGGAGGTGATGCGGATTTCAGCGATGACTTCGGCGTACTCGGTTTCGCCTACCGGCGTGAATCCGACTCGGTGGAAGAACGCCTCAGGGCCGCCGTCTCCGGCTTCGTAGATCACGTCGACGTGGTCCATGCCGCGCGCGCGCGCCTCGTCGAGCAGCTTCTCTACCGCGAAGCGGCCGACGCCGCGCCCCTGGTCATCTGCGTCGACGTTGATGCGCCACAGCACGGAACGGAAATGCTCTTCAGGAGCCTCGGCGTCAAAGCTCGCACTGACGAAGCCGACCACCTCATCGCTATCGAGAACAACTCGCTGCCACGAGGTCTGCGGATTGATCACTGTCGCGGCGATCCCGTACGAGACGGGCGCGAGGTACTGTTCCTGCCCTGGCTTCAGGGACAGATTATTGACGGCGACGATCGTCGCAGCGGACAGTTCAACCATACGCAGTTCGGACATATGCCCAGGGTAACCTCTCCCGAGGCTCTCGTGCCGAAACTTATGAGGAGAGCGTCATAGAGACCACTCAGGTATCTTGGTATCGAGACAAATTTGACTCGTGAACGGAGAATCTCCCGGTGACCGAAGACGCGATTATCTACACCCACACGGACGAGGCGCCGGCTCTCGCCACTGCATCGTTCCTCCCGATCGTCCAGGCCTATGCAGGCAAGGCTGGAATCGAGATTGAAACCCGCGACATTTCGCTGGCAGGGCGCATCCTCGCGGCCTTCCCGCAGCGGCTGACCGCCGACCAGGAAGTGTCCGATGCTCTCGCCGAACTTGGCGGGCTCGCCACGCTTCCTGAGGCAAACATCATCAAACTGCCGAACATCTCGGCATCCATTCCCCAGCTGAAGGCGGCGATCACCGAACTGCAGGGGCAGGGTTACGACATTCCGAGCTTCCCGGATGACCCGTCCTCGCTCGAGGAGAAAGACGTCCGCGCTCGCTACGACCGCATCAAGGGCTCCGCAGTTAACCCCGTGCTACGCGAGGGCAACAGCGACCGTCGTGCCCCGCTCGCGGTGAAGAATTACGCGAAGAAGCACCCCCACACGAACAAGCCGTTCCCTGAGGGATCCAAAACGCGCGTCGCCACGATGACGCAGGATGACTTCAAGCACAACGAGAAGTCTTGGGTTGCCGCTCACGACGATGTCCTGACGATTCGTCACATCGCCGAAGACGGCACGGTCACGGTCCTCAAGGACAACCTCAAGGTGCTGCCGCGCGAAATCATCGACGGAACCTTCCTCTCGGCATCCGCTCTCGATGCGTTCTTAGGCGAAACTCTCGAGACGGCAAAGGCCGACGACGTGCTCTACTCGGTGCACCTGAAGGCGACGATGATGAAGGTCTCTGACCCGATCATCTTCGGCCACGTCGTCAAGGCATTCTTCGCCGATGTGTTCGCTCGTTACGGTGACCAGCTGGCAGCATCCGGACTCAGCGCCAATGATGGTCTCGGCTCGATCCTCACGGGTCTTGCCGGTATCGAGGGCAGCGACGAGCTCATCGCAGCCTTCGAGAGCGCCATCGCGAACGGACCCCGTCTCTCGTACGTCAACTCCGACAAGGGCACCACCAACCTGCACGTCCCCTCGGACGTCATCGTGGATGCCTCGATGCCCGCGCTGGTGCGCAACGGCGGCAAGCTCTGGGGCGTCGATGGCGGCGAGGACGACACGCTCGCTGTTATCCCTGACTCCTCCTACGCCGGCGTCTACCAGGCTGTCATCGACGATGTGATCGCGAATGGCCCGCTCAACCCCGCAACGATCGGCACTGTGCCGAACGTGGGACTGATGGCGCAGGCGGCCGAGGAATACGGCAGCCACGACAAGACTTTCGAAATCTCGGCTCCCGGCCGGGTCGAGGTCATCGACAGCGACGGCGTGGTGCTCATCGAGCACGAGGTCGGTGCTGGCGACATCTGGCGTGCAACCCAGACCAAGCACATTCCAGTGATCGACTGGGTGCGCTTGGCAGTCTCTCGCGCGCAGGCGACGGGTGATCCTGCGGTGTTCTGGCTCGACGTGAACCGTGCGCACGACGCACAGCTGATCGCGAAGGTGCACCAGGCTCTCGCCACCCTCGACACCAAGGGGGCGCAGATCTCGATCCTCGCTCCAGAGGAGGCAACGCGTTACACGCTGGCGCGGATGCGTCACGGCCTCGACACGATCTCGGTGACCGGCAACGTGCTGCGCGACTATCTGACCGACCTGTTCCCGATCCTTGAGGTCGGCACGAGCGCCAAGATGCTCTCGATCGTCCCGTTGCTCGCCGGCGGTGGCCTGTTCGAGACCGGTGCGGGCGGTTCGGCACCCAAGCACGTGCAGCAGCTCGTCGAGCAGAACTACCTGCGCTGGGACTCGCTCGGCGAGTTCTTCGCGCTCGCGGCGTCGCTCGAGCACTTCGCCGATCGCAACGGCAACGAGAAGGCACGCGTGCTGGCTGAAACGCTGGATGCTGCGACCGGAACGTTCCTCGAAGAGGATCGTTCGCCCGGCCGCAAGCTCGGCACGATCGACAACCGCGGCAGCCACTTCTACCTGAGCTTGTACTGGGCGCAGGAACTGGCTGCGCAGACGAAGGATGCTGAGCTTGCCTCGGCGTTCGCTTCGATCGCCGCCGACCTCGCCGAGAAGGAGCAGACGATCGTCGCCGAGCTCAACGGTGTGCAAGGTTCTGCGGTCGACATCGGTGGGTACTACCGTCCGGACGACGCGAAGGTGACGAAGATCATGCGCCCCTCGGCAACGCTGAACGGGATCATCGACACGTTCTGATCCTTACAACGCAAGAAGGCCGGATGCTACGTGCATCCGGCCTTCTTGCGTGTGCTCGCTGTTGAGCAGTCGGGTCAGTAGTGAACGTAGACGTTGACGCCCTCAGGTGCCCAGTTGTATAGCCACTGCGCGCGATCCTCGGGCATGCCCACGCAACCGTGGCTCATGGCCGTTCCCCAGTTGCTGTGCCAGTACACGCCGTGAAGAGCCTCGTCGCCGTTGAAGTACATGACCCACTTGACGTCGGGCTGGAAGTAGTTCGGTGCCTTGGTGAGATCGCGGTTGCCCATGTTTTGGCTGGATGTCTTCCAGCCGATCTCGAATGACCCCGTGTGCGTGGCGTTAGCGCCAGCGCCGGCCGAGACGTACCACGAGTCCACGACGACGCCGTTTTCCAACACGGAGACAGACTGGTTGGCGAGGTTGATGTCGATCTCGCGCATGAGCGTCGCCGTCGCGAAAGGAACCTCGGTGACCTCGAGCGGCTGGACCGCATTGCCGGCTTCGAGCTGCTGGGCGAAATCGGATGCCACGGTGCTGGTGTCGCCGAGCGTGCGGCCGTTCACGCCTACGGTCAGCTCTTTGAGCACGTCGCCGCTGGCGTTGATGATGGACTCGGCGTTCACTGGGGCGCGATTGACCAGTGCGGGGAGCGTATCGACGACAGACTGAATAGCGGTCTGGTCTGCCGTGATATTTAGCTTGCCCTCTTCGTCGACGATTGAGAAGAAGGTCGCCGCGACAGCGGGTTCGATCGGTACCGTGCGCTCTGCGCCGACGTAGAAGCCGACGGTCGAGAGCATCGTATTCATCGTTGCGGCGGTAGTCGCCGCATCTTTGTCGCTGACGGTAGCCGGAGCCTCTTTCGGTGCGGCAGAGAAGCTGAGACCGCTCTCGCCGTCTGCGAGCGCGGTCGTGACAGCAGACTTCAGCCCGTCGAGGTCGACGGCGGTGCCAGGCTCGGCCGCGGTGGTTACATACGTGCCAGTGGGTGCGTCGAACACGACGCCAGCGTCGACGGCATCCTGGTAGCTAGTCGGGACCAACGCGCGCAGCGTGCTGTGTGCGGCCGCGGTATCGAGACTGATGTCGCCTGCGATGGGTTCTGGAAGCCAGGCGCCGAGGTTCCACATTGGGTGAGCCGTGAAAGCTTCGTCAGCGAGTGCCCGAGCGTCGAGAGATGCGCCGAGGTCTGCGCCGCTGAGGGTCGGCTCACCGGCAACGTCTGTCAACGTGATCTCTACGTTGGCGAGGCGGGAACCAACGACGTCTGCTGCTGCGCCGGGGGTCAGCCCGCCGACGGGGATACCCGCGATCGTGGTGCCTGGAGCGATGAGAATGGTGGACGCTGCCGCACCGGCGAGAATGAGCGCACCGATGCCGATTCCGACCCACAAGCCGGTGCGATGCTTCTTCTCAGCGGGTTCGCTGGGAGCCCATTCGAGGGGTCGATCGCCGTCGCTCGGTGGAGCCGCTTCAAAGACAGAAGTGGTCTGAGCAGTGCTCGCCCCCGGCGCCTCAATAAGATCAGTCACGAATTCACCCCCGTGTTTCAATGTGACATACGCCCCTTATCATACCGGGTGCCCGATAACGGTGGCGCAACGGTCAATCAGGCTGGAATCACCAACGCCCTCCACACTTCTCGAGTGCGGAGGCGTTCGGTGAAACGAGCTGTCAGCTGCAGAGCTCCTGAAGCGCGGTGCCCGATTCGGTCACCGCAGTGGTGATGGTGCCCATCTCTGATGCGGCGTCGAGATCTTCCTCGAGGAGCACCTTCGAAAGCAGGTCACCGAGACTGACAAAGTCGTCGTACACGGCGGTGGTGGCTTCCTTGACTTCGGGGTTCGTCACCTTGTCGACCGTTTCGCCGAGTGAAGTGACGAACGAGTTGAACTCATGTTTTGTCGCACGCCCCGATGGGCAGAAAGACCCATCATGCCGATGAGACCAGTCAGCGCATGTCTCGCGACGACCGTAAGGTGCGGTAACTTTTCGATAACCTCGCCGCTCGGGTGCGGGGCAGCAGTTGCACAATCAATGTTCGTAAGGTCTACTAACAAACATGCCTGTTTCGGATGAACTGCGACAAGTGGCACAGGTCAACTATGCCGGTGCTAATTCGCATGCTTTTGGGACGTCCCGAAAACTGCGCTCCCGGTCGAAGGTCCTTCCCGAGCAGGCCCGAAGGCACAACCGGGCACTCGTGCTGCAGACGCTCTTTCACGCAGGGGCGATGAGTCGCGCCGACCTCTCACGTGAGACGGGACTCACCAGAGTCACGATTTCAGACCTCATTGCAGAATTCATTGCCGATGGCATTGTCATAGAACTTGGTGTGCGTGAGACAACGGGGCCGGGAAAGCCGCCGATCCTCGTGGATGTTGACCGTCTCGGACACCAGATCATCGGAGTCGACCTGTCCGACGCCGAAGTCTTCCGCGGGGCCGTCCTCACACTCGATGGCAAGGTGATTGAGCGCCGAGAGGTTGCTCGCCTGACTAAGCCCGACGGTGAGGCGTCCTATGTCGCCTTGCTGGAGTTGTGCCGCAAACTTATCGCCGTGTCGACGTCACCCCTGCTCGGTGTCGGAGTCGGAACGCCCGGTGTGGTGCGGCCAGACGGTGTTGTGCTCAGCGCGCCGAACCTCGGCTGGAAGGACTTCGGTCTCGAGGCCCAGCTCGGGCACGACCTCGATCTGCCGGTCCTCGTCCGCAACGATGCGAACGCTGCGGTGCTGGCGGAGTACACCTTAGGCGAGGCCAGAGCCGACTTCATGCTGATCAAGGTTGGCATCGGAGTGGGCGCAGGACTCATCTCCGATAGCCAGCCGTTGCTTGGCAGCCGTTTCGCTGCCGGCGAGATCGGCCACGTCGTGGTCGCCACTGATGGCGGTCCACACTGCATCTGCGGCCGGGATGGTTGCCTTGAAGCCTGGCTGAGCGTCGCACGCCTTCGCGAGGCGCTCGCCGCCGACCCCTCGGCTCGAGAGGAGATCCTTCGCGAGGCTGGCACGCGCATGGCGATCGCTGTCGCCCCGATCGTGGCGGCCCTTGACCTCTCTGAGATTGTCTTGTCGGGGCCTGCAGACCTGCTCGAGGGTACCCTCATCGACGCCGCAACGACCACGCTGCGCGATCGCACCCTAGAGGGCGTCTTCGATGGCGTGGTCATCCGCCTCACCCGCCAAGAGGACATCGTGCTGCGCGGAGCCGCGGTCATGGTCCTCTCCGCACAATTAGGAGTTTCATAGTGGCTGAAGTCGTCATCGTCGAGGATGTGCCCGCCGCGGGTGCTCTGGTCGCCGATGAGATCGCGCGACTCATCGAGGGCCGTCCCGACGCTGTCCTCGGACTTGCAACCGGATCGACGCCTCTGCCCGTATATGAGGCGCTGCATCGGCGACTCGGCGGCGCGGATCTGGCGCAGGTGCGTGGTTTTGCTCTGGACGAGTACGTGGGTATCGACCCCCACCACCCCGAGAGCTATCGGTCGGTCATTGCCCGTGAGGTCGTCGAGCCGCTCAGACTCAACCCGTCGCAGATCCATGTTCCCAACGGCTCGCTGGACGGGATCGAGCATGCCGGTGCCGACTACGAGGCCGCCATCACAGCTGCCGGCGGCGTCGACCTGCAGATTCTTGGGATCGGCACCGACGGACACATCGGCTTCAACGAGCCAGGCTCGTCGTTTGCCTCCCGTACGCGTGTGAAGACGCTCACAGCGCAGACCCGCAAAGACAACGCACGCTTCTTCGACTCAATCGATGACGTTCCCATGCACTGCATTACGCAGGGGCTCGGAACCATCCTGCAGGCTCGCCATCTGGTGATGCTGGCGTTCGGGGAGAGCAAAGCGCGGGCCGTGGCCGAAGCCGTCGAGGGGCCGATCAGTGCGATCCTGCCGGGGTCCGCGATTCAGCTGCACCCGCACGTCACTGTCGTGGTTGATGAGGCTGCCGCGTCTCGACTGAAGCTGGTTGACTACTACCGCTACACGTACGCGAACAAGCCCGCCTGGCAGGGGCTCTAGGCGGGCTCGCCCGGCCACGCCAGCGGGAGCAGGTGCTCGAGACTCAGTGGCGCGAGTGGCAGTGTGTTCACATCGGCCGGGGTGATCCAGCGCAGTTCGGCGATCTCGGCCTGCACTGTGACGTCAGCGGCGTCGATCGTCAGCGCGAAAGCGTCGGCGACGACGCGATGGCCCGGCTCGTTTGCCGCTGCTGAGACGAATCTGCCCAGCGGGCGCAGGCATTCCTCGGCTACTTTGAGGCCGAGCTCTTCGTCGAGCTCACGGGCGAGAGTCTGCGCGGCGTTCTCGCCAGCCTCCGGCTTGCCACCGGGTTGCATGAAGCGGGTCGTGCCCTGTTTTCGAACTACCAGCACGCGGCCCTCAGCGTCGTGGATCACTGCCGCGCTCACATGGATGTCAGGCAACGGAGAACACCTTTCCCGGGTTGAGGATGCCGAGCGGATCGAAAACACGCTTGATCTCTCGCTGCAACTCCCACTGATCATCGCCGAGTTCGGCGGCGAGCCAACGGCTTTTCAGTATGCCGATGCCGTGCTCGCCGGTCAGGGTGCCGCCGAGGCTAATCGCCGAACGAAAGAGATCGTCGGCCGCCGCCCAGACCTGCTCGGGGACCTCGTCGCCTTCGAAGATGAAGTTTGGATGCAGGTTGCCGTCACCCGCGTGCGCGATCGCCGGAATCGTCAGCTCGTACTCGCGCTCAATGCGGGCGATCTCGTCGTACATGGCCGGAAGGGCACTGCGCGGCACCGAGACGTCTTCGATGAGAGTCGTGCCGAGGGCCGCCATCGCGCTGTGCATGGAGCGTCGGATCGTGAGCAGCCGCTCGCCCTCTTCGCGATCGTAGGTCAGCGTGACATCGCCGCCGTTGTCACGCAGTACCGCAGCGATCAGGTCGGCTTCGGCGGCCGCAGCCGGGCCATCGGTCTGGATGGTCAGTTGCGAGGTCGCGGTCGGGGGAGAGGGGAGGTCCAGGTAGCTGTGGATGGCGACCAGGCTCGTGGCATCGATGAGCTCCATGATCGCCGGTTGCGCCCCAGAAGCCGTCACCGCCGCCGAACCGACAGCAGCAGCGCGAACCGTCGGAAACAGGGCGGTGATTGTGCAGACTTCGCCTTCAACGAGGCGCCGGAGCTTCAGCGTCGCGCCGACGACGACGCCCAGTGTGCCTTCGGAGCCGATCACCAGCGAGGTCAGATCGAGCCCGGTTACGCCCTTCACACTGCGGTGGCCAAGGTGCAGCAGTCGTCCGTCGGCACGCACGAGGTCGATGGCGAGTACGGCGTCGCGTACGACGCCGTACTTTGCGCACAGCAGTCCACCGGCGCCGGTGGCGATGTTCCCGCCCACGGTGGAGATGTCGCGGCTGGCGGGGTCCGGAGGCCACCAGAGACCCTGGGCTGCCAACAGTGTGTTCAGCTCTGCGTTCAGGATGCCGGGCTCAACGACCGCGAAGAGATCATCTGCTCGCACCTCGAGCACTCGGTTCATGCGCAGAGTAGACAGGACGATTTCACCCGGTCCGGCGTTTGCGCCTCCGGCGAGGCCCGTGCCGGCACCGCGTACGACGACAGGCGTGTTCGTCGCAGTGGCAATTCGCATCGTCTCTTGGACGTCGCGGACCGACTGGGCATGCACGACGGCGAGCGGCCGTCCGGACGACGAGTGCCCGGAGCGATCGGCGCGCGCGGACTCCAGGGATTCCTCGGTGACATCGACGATGTCACCGAGCGACTCCCGCAGAGCCGCTCGGACGGTCATCGCAGGTTTCTCCGCCCGGCGAAGAGCCCTGCGGTTACCGCGACAACAGCGAAGCCGAGTCCCACCCAGGCCTGATCCATCGACCACCAAGCGATAGTCACGCCCACGTAGATCAGCAGTTCGACGGCTGCCCGGATGAACGGATGCAGCGCCAGCACCGGTCGAGGGGAGAGGAAAAGTGCCCAGACCAGTAGGACGACGAGGGGCGTGCCGATGCCCAGGACGATGTTCCAGGGGAACGGCCACATGACGAAACCCCAGAGCGCCAGCGAGGCGATTGCGTGATGAGGATGATGGCCCGGATGATGTCAAGCGGAGCGAGATTCGGACGGGTGACACCGGGAACTGTATCGGGGGCTTCGGGCATGCTCCCAGTCTATTCGGCGGGGATGGTCGTCTCGTCGGTCGGGGCGACGGCGGGAGCCTCTTGCATTGAGGCGGCGGGCTCGACCGCGGACGTCGGTGCGACGGGCTCTGTGGTGGGCGACTCCTCAACGGCGGGCTCGTCGGCGACCGGGGCAGTCTCGGCCGGGAGTGGCTCGTCGACAGGCGCGGGTGTCGACTCGGCGACGGGGACCGGCTGCGGCTGTGGTGCGGGCTGTTCAGTAGTCGAAGTCTCGGCAACAGGAGCGGATGCTGGCTCTGCCAGTGCAGCAAGCGTCGTCTCGACAACTCGCCCGTCACCGGCGTCCGTCACGTATTGGAACGTCACGATGGTCTGAGCGGGGCTAAGAAGCTGGCGGAGAGTCGGCCGAAGATCTATTGTTCCCGTTCCGTTGGCGTCGAGAACGATGCGATCCGCGCCGCCAGTGCTGCCGTCGATGAGCGCCTGCACCGTTTCAGAGTTGAGGCCGGTGATCGGCACCGAGTAGTGCGTCTTCAAAGTGGAAAGGTCGAACTCAATTCGTGCCGTTCCCCAAGACAACGGCGCCTCTGGATCCGAGGGTCCGATGGGATCTGTCGGATCTGTGGGATCTGTGGGGTCCGTCGGATCGGTTGGATCCGTGGGGTCCGTGGGGTCCGTGGGGTCCGTGGGATCCGTCGGTTCGGTGGGATCTGTGGGATCTGTGGGATCGGTCGGATCGGTCGGATCCGTACCCGGCTCGGCAGGATCGGTCGGCGGAGCGGCACCGTTGCCGTCGCCATCAGGACTATTCGGCACAACGGGAGGCGCGGGCACGGCAGCGGGCGGCTCAGTGCTGCTGCGCGGCTCGGTGTCGGGTGTGGCCTCGTCCTTGACGGGAGGCTTCGGCGCAGGTTCCGAAATCTCGAGGACGAACTTCTCATCCGCGTTGAGGTCAGTGTCGGATGCGACCTCGGAGGAGATCGAGGAGCTGCCAACGTCGCTCGCGCTCGGCAGCGATGTCGCGGAGTTGGCGTTCAGTAGTCCGGGAACGATCGTGGTCGCAGCAACAACCCCTGCGACGACGAGCGCTGCGGAACCTACTCCGACGAGGGCACCGATTCCGGTGACTGTGCCGCCGGTCAGGCCGCCGCTGGCGCCAGCACCGGCCACACCACCACTGCCGTGACCCGCGCCGTGACCAGTGCTTCCGGCGGACAAAAGAGCCGCGCCGGGCGTAGCGCCCGTGCCGCCCACGACGACTCCGCCTTCGAAGACGCCGGATGGCATGGCAGCGAGCGCGACCACTGGGGCGGCACCCTGCAGTGTGGCGGCATAGCCGGCCGCACCGGTGACGCCAAGCACGAGGGGGAGAAGCACAAGCGCGAGTCGATTAGAGACATCTTTCGCCTCGGCGGCGACGATCATGCAGCGGGCGCAGTCGTTGATGTGAAGATCGACGCGCTTCTGATCGCGAGTGCTCAGGTTTCCGAGAGAATGTGCGCCGAGGCGTTCGATAGTCCAGCGGCACTCTGATCCAGATTCTGCGCTGTTCAGGTGCGCCTGGATCCATGCTTCTCGTAGACCCTCGCGGGCACGAAATGCGAGCTGGGAGACGGCTCCGGACTTCATTCCGAGAAGAGGCGCGACTTCGGTCGGCTTCATCTGCTCGATCTCGGTGTACCAGAGCACTTCCTGCCAGCGCGTCGGAAGGCTGCGGAAGGCCTGCGCGGTCAGCCCGCGGTCAAGCGCCTCGTCCGTCGCTTGCTCGGTGCTGTCGGGGTCTGCGACGGTGTCAAGTTCGTCGATCGGAGTCTCGCGACGTGAGCGACCCCATGCAGCGGCCGTGTTGCGGATGCTGGTGAAGAGGTACGCGCGGAAGGAACCGTTCGGTCCACCGCCCTTGAGGATGGCCTGATAGATGCGGGTATACGACTCTTGCACCAGATCATCTGGATCGATGCTCGACGTGATCGATCGAGCGACCGACATTCCGGAGGGGTAGTGGCGGCGCCAGAGTTCACCGAACGCCCCTCGGTCACCCGATCGGGTGCGGAGGATCAGATCGGCGTCGGCTACCGCAGGAGTTCTGGAAAGGTCGTCGTTATGCACTGTCATCCATCTGTTGTGAGACGCGGGTGCGCTCCCACATGAAGAGACGCGTGATCAAGAATCTGCTCACGCGTCTCTTACATTCTCTCCCTAAATTCCCAGCGAGGCCAGCCCTGTTGATAACTCGGTGCGAACTCCCAAAAAATCTTTTTGAGTTTTGCGTAATGAATCGGCCCGGTCGTCGTCTCATCAGTAGAGACAGCCAACAGAATTCCACCGGGGGGCGGAGTTCGGCACCGATGCGGGGGCAATAGCGTCGGTTGGGGTGGGCTCGAGCACCTCGGGGGAGGAGTCCTCGGGTCCACCCATTCTCATGCCGGAGGGACTGAGGCCGCCGCTGGGGATTCGGCGGCCTCCACCTCGATTACGCCAACGGCGCACCGGTCTGCACGCGCACGACCTGCAGCTGTGCGTCTAAGAGCACGGCGTCGGCGAGGTACCCGGGCGCGAGGCTTCCGAGCTGGGCACTCACACCGACGGCCGCAGCTGGTGTCCGCGTCAATGCCAGTACAGCATCTACGAGCGCGACGCCCGCCTGCACCGCGCGCTGCAGAGCGACATCCTGTGTGAGCGTGGAACCTGCAATCGAGCCGGTGTCGTCGGCTCGGGCAACGCCTCCCGTGACCGTCACCTTCACCGCGCCCAGGTCATAGCTCCCGTCGGCGCTGCCGGCTGCGGCCATGGCATCCGTCACGAGGGCGACGCGGCCCGGGGCCGTATCGAAAAGCAGCTTGATCACGTGCGGGTGGAGGTGCACATTGTCGGCAATTGCTTCCAGTACGACCCGATGATCGGCCGCTGCGGCGAGCACCGGACCCGGGGCACGATGGTGGATGCCGGGCATTGCATTGAATGCGTGCGTGAGGATCGTCGCCCCCGCGTCGAACGCGGCGACGGCTTGGGCGGCATCTGCACTCGTGTGACCGACGGCCGCTGCCGCGCCCGCTGCAACGATCAGCCGGATCGCCTCGAGGCCACCGGGACGCTCGGGGGCGATCGTGACTTGGCGCACCGTACCGCGGCCGGCATCGAGCAGACGCTGCACATCGGCAGCCACCGGATCACGCAGCAGCGCGGGGTCGTGCGCGCCGTGCCGCGCGATGTCGAGGAACGGACCCTCGAGGTGTGAGCCGAGGATGTCGGCATCCGTCGTCATGAGATCGGCGATCTCGCCGACTCGACGCATGAGATCGTCGATCGGCGCGGTCACGAGCGAGACGACTGCGCGCGTCGTGCCGTGGGCTCGGTGTAAGGCGCGCGCCGTGCGGATAGCATCGATGCCGTCATCGAAGGATGCCCCGGCGCCACCATGCCCGTGGATGTCGATGAATCCCGGCGTCAGGATCGCACCGTCGCCCGCGATCTCGGTGGCATCGAGCACCTCATCGGCATCAGCCCAGTCCGCGCCGGAACCGGTCGAGACCACACGGCCGTTTTCGAATCGCACCCAGGCGTTCGCTGTTTCGGTGCCATCGGTGATGAGGCGAACGGAGTGGATCAGAGTCGCGGCCATCAGCTGCTCCAGTCAATCTCGGCGGGACGGTGCATGCCCCATCCTGCGGCATCCCAGACCGCGCCCAGACGTCCGACGCGCTCACGGAACGAAGCCCATTCGCGACGTTCGAACTTCGACCAGCCCACTTCGGCGAGTGCCGCTGCGCGAGGGAAGAACAGCTGATCGATGTCGGCCAACGATGTCAGCGTCTCGGACCACAGCGGCGCTTCGATTCCGAGGATTGCATCGGGCGAGAGCCCAGCGATGATCTGAGTCGGCTCCCAGTCGTAGGCGGTCTCGAGATCAATGAGGGCAGCCCAGTCGAGTCCGAGAGGAAACTCGGCGTCGTATTTCTGGTCCAGATACGCGGTGTTCGATGGTGACATGATGACCGATCCGCCGCGCTCGGCGAAGCGTCGTGCATCCTCCGCCTGCGAGCCTCGGGACGGGTGCTGCCCCAGTACTGTCCGATCGTGCCCTCGGCGACCTGGGGCGGAGCCGGCCTCGTGCCACGCGATGGGTGTCTTTCCGAGGCCAAGAGTGAGTGCGGTGACGCGCGTGATGAACGTGTCGAAGTCGGCGTGCGGTGTGCCGAGTGCCTCGTCGCCGCCGATGTGCAGGTACGGGCCCGCGGTGAGCTCGGCAACTTCGGTGAGAACGTCGCGCAAGAACACCCAGGTTTCTTCGTCGCGGACCTTCACAATGGAGTGTCCGACACCCCAGCCCTGGTACGGCTCACCGGCGACCGGAAGCGGTTGGTTGAGCGCGGTCGACTGCTTGAGAAGCTCGTCATTCATGACCGGCGCTTCGACGATTTCGGGGTATGCCAGGCCGATGGCGTGCGTGTGACCAGGGAGGTCGATCTCTGGCACGACGACCATGTGGTTCGTAGCCGCATACTCGACGATCTCGCGGAAATCATCTTTCGTGTAGAAGCCGCCTGGGCGTCCGAGTACTGCGGTCGTCGATCCGCGTTCAGTGAGCAGCAGGCGACTGTCGATCTGCAGACGCCAGCCCTGGTCGTCCGTGAGGTGCAGGTGCAGGCGGTTGAACTTCAATGAGGAGGCCCGGTCGATATAGGCCTTGACGGTGCTGACGTCGAAAAACGTGCGCGCCACGTCGAGCATCACGCCGCGGAATTCGAAGCGCGGAGCATCATCAATGTCGACGTGGGGGAGCGTCCAGCGGTCACCGTCTGAGGTGAGTAGCTGGCGGAGCGTCTGGATGCCGTAGAAGAGGCCGGCCGCTGATCCCTCGATCTGCGTCACATCGCCAATCTGCAACATATAGTGCTCGCCGCTCTCGGCGGTGCGGCGCAGCACGATGTCGCCGGCTTGCGCCGCATTGTTCACGCGCTCGATTCGTAGCCCGGTGCGTTCTTCGAGCATGTCAGCGAGGCCGGATGCCGCGGCATCCGTTTCGATGTCAACAATTTCGTTCGCCACGATGATGCGTGCACCGGCAATGAGCGAGAATCTGCCAGGCGACTCGACGACAGAAGTTGGCAACGGCACAAGTGGAAGAACCATGAACAAAACCTACCCCTGAGCGCACAGGCAACCGGGCGTCACGGCTACTGTGGGGGTGATGAATTCCGCTATGCTCAAACCGTCGCGACTGGCGTCTGGGTGGGTCACCACCGGGGAGCGACTGTTACGGAATTCGACCGCGCGCCTGGGCCGATGACATCCATCTCCTGATGACATTTCATTCCGCAACGAAAGAGGACGACATGACCGATCGCTACTTCAACGCCCCGCTTTCTGAAGTCGATCCCGAGATCGCAGAGGTTCTCGATCGTGAGCTGAACCGTCAGCGCACGTACCTCGAGATGATCGCATCCGAGAACTTCGTGCCCGTCTCGGTCCTGCAGTCGCAGGGTTCGGTGCTCACGAACAAATACGCCGAGGGCTACCCGGGCCGCCGCTACTACGGCGGCTGCGAAGAGGTTGACGTCGCAGAGTCGCTCGCGATCGAGCGGGTCAAGGCACTGTTCGGTGCAGAGTTCGCGAACGTCCAACCGCACTCGGGCGCAACAGCCAACGCGGCTGTGCTGCACGCCATCGCCCGCCCCGGCGACACCCTGCTTGGCCTGTCGCTCGACCACGGCGGACACCTGACGCACGGCATGAAGATCAACTTCTCCGGTCGTCTCTACAACATCGTCGCGTATGGCGTGAACCCCGAGACCTCGCTCGTCGACATGGACGAGGTGCGCCGGCTCGCGCTCGAGCACAAGCCGAAGGTCATCGTCGCCGGCTGGTCGGCCTACCCCCGGCACCTGGATTTCGCGAAGTTCCGCGAGATCGCCGATGAGGTTGGCGCACTGCTGTGGGTCGACATGGCGCACTTCGCTGGTCTCGTCGCCGCAGGCGTGCACCCGAACCCCGTGCCGCACGCGCACGTCGTCTCCTCGACCGTGCACAAGACCATCGGCGGCCCGCGCTCGGGCTTCATCCTCACCAACGACGCCGACCTCGCAAAGAAGATCAACTCGGCTGTGTTCCCCGGTCAGCAGGGTGGTCCGCTCATGCACGTGATCGCCGCGAAGGCGACCGCATTCAAGCTCGCGGGCACCCCGGAGTTCAAGGACCGCCAGGTGCGTACACTCAGCGGCGCCGCGATCCTCGCCGATCGCCTCACGCAGCCGGACGTCAAGGAGGCCGGCATCGCCGTGCGCTCCGGCGGCACGGACGTGCACCTCGTGCTCGTCGACCTCCGCAACGCCGAGGTCGACGGCAAGCAGGCCGAAGATCTGCTGCACGAGATCCACATCACGGTGAACCGCAACGCTGTTCCGAACGACCCTCGGCCGCCGATGGTCACCTCGGGTCTGCGCATCGGCACTGCGGCGCTTGCCACTCGCGGCTTCGGCGACGTCGAGTTCACCGAGGTCGCCGATGTCATCGCTCTGGCGCTTCTGCCCGGTGCTGACGTTGAGGCGCTCCGTGCGCGCGTCGACGCGCTCGCCGGTGCGTTCCCGCTCTACCCCGATCTGCAGCAGTAAGCCTCTAACGTCCGTCGAGGCACCATTGCGGCATCGGACATCACTCACAGCGTGAGACACCACGGCACACATGGTGTCTCACGCCGAAGATGGTGCCTCACGGAGCAGCTGGTGTCGCGCCAAGGAAAGGAACACCACGATGACCGCAACAATTCTGGATGGCAAGGCCGCAGCGGCGGCGATCAAGAGCGAGCTCACCGAGCGGGTCGCGGCGCTCAAGGAGCGAGGCGTTCTCCCGGGCATCGCCACCGTGCTCGTGGGCGCCGACCCCGCGTCGCAGCTGTATGTGGGGATGAAACACCGTCAGTCCGAGGCGATCGGGATGAACTCGATCCAGCGCGAGCTGCCGGCCGATGCCACCCAGGAGCAGGTTGAGGAGCTGATCGACGAACTCAACGCCGATCCGACCTGCCACGGCTACATCGTGCAGCTGCCGTTGCCGAAGCACATCGACACGGACGCGATCCTCGAGCGCATCGATCCTGACAAGGATGCCGACGGTCTGCACCCGACCAACCTCGGGCGGCTCGTGCTGAACGTCAACTCGCCGATCACGACGCCGCTGCCGTGCACTCCGCGCGGGGTCATCGAGTTGCTGCTGCGCAATGGCTACGACCTCAAAGGCAAGCACGTTGTTGTGGTCGGACGAGGAGTCACGATCGGACGCTCGATCGGACTGCTGCTCACGCGCCGCGAGCTCAACGCCACAGTCACGCTCACCCACACCGGCACCGTCGACATGCCGAAGTACCTGCGTGAAGCCGACGTCATCGTCGCGGCAGCGGGCGTCAAACACCTCATCCGTCCGGAAGACGTCAAGCCGGGCGCCGCGGTGCTCGACGTCGGCGTGACGCGTGAGGATGACCCGGAGACCGGGAAGTCGAAGGTGTTCGGTGACGTGCATCCCGGTGTTGCAGAGGTCGCCGGCTTCGTGTCGCCGAACCCCGGAGGTGTCGGTCCGATGACCGTTGCGCTGCTCATGACGAACGTTGTCGAGGCCGCCGAACGGCTTTCTGCCGAGCGCTGAGCGTCTCCTGGCGCCCGCTACAGTCCGTCTAGCATCCGTCGCTGTTCGGGCGTCAGCCCGTCTTTGAGTTCGTCGCGGCCAGTGGCCACTGCCGGCGAGGGCAAATCGGATTCTGCGGCACCCGCCCGCGGGAGCTTTGACCCCACGGATCCAATGAGTTCGCCCGTCTTGGCCTCAAGGCGATCGTCGATCAGGTCGTAGATCACCCATGCGATGAGCAAGTACACCGGGGGCAGGACGTAGCCCCAGAACCATCCATGCACGTTGACGCCGCTGAGTAGCACCGTGATTACCCAGATGATCAGCTCGACGATGAAGACGAGCACGTACTGGACGATCTTCTCGCCGATTTTTGTGCGCGATGCGGCGGACTTAGCAGCGGATCCGCGGAAAACCTTGAGCAACGTTGGCTTGAGGGCCAGCGTCGCCAGCGTCAGGATGACGGATGCCCACAGCGCATTCCAGCCGACCTGCACGCTTGACATCAGCAGCCCGATGAGCAGCAGAACCGCGACATTGAACACGTACAGTGAGACGGCGCGGATGGCCCATTTCTTCATGTGCTCAGCCTGGCATAACAGCGCCAGGCGCACATCGGGGGTTTAGGCCCCGTTGAGGTTCGCGGATTCGATTCCGACGATGCGCGCATGCTCGTCGAAACGGAAGGTCGCCGAGCCGGAAGCGTCGGTGACGACAGCGCCGCTGAAAGCCTCGTCAGTCCATTCCAGGGTCCAGCCGGCAAGCCGCGCTGCATCCCAGACCGAAGAGCGGGCGTCGGTGAGTGCGAGGCCGGAGAGGATGCGGGGTGCGATGATCACAGCATCCTGAACCGTCGTCGCGCGACCGGCGCGTCGAGCAAGAATACCGCACGGGTGCCGCCGCCGACGGGCGCCGAGTAGTACGGCGAACGGCCGGTGATCTCGGTCGCCACGGTGCCGACCTGGTGTGCGGCCTGTTCGATCCAGGCCTCAATGTCAGAACCGGTGTCTTCCGGGAACGCCAACTCGGGCTGGCTGAGCTCGGCGATGCCGTACTGCGTGCCGTAGTCGCGCAGCTGAGCGGCGACTCCCTGCGTATCGCCTTGCGGGTGCGCCCACGCCCACAGCAAAGAGCGGGGTCCGGGCGCGATCGTGGCGATCAGGTGCGGGCGTGTGACCAGCTGGCGCTCGGGATCAGCCTTCGAGGTGAAGGTGAGCGTGCCCTCAACCATGTCGGCGTTCCAACGGTGCTCTCCCAATGCCGCGGTGGCGGTGTTGAGAGCATCCTGGCGGAGTGCGGCGAAGAGGGCTGCGCGATCGGCAAGTGGCTGCAAGGCTGCGAAGGTCATGAGTCCAGTGTGGCCGGGAATCCTATGAGTGCGCCACCTCTGGGTGACAAGCTCTGGGTGACAAGCGGTTAGGGAAGGCGAGCGGCATACTGTTCGCGGATGATCGGGTGCGCGTCTGACTCGAAGCTGGAGGTGATCTCCATGGGCCAGTCCGGCGTCGTACCGCGAAGACCCCAGGCTGCCTGCACTGCGGCTCCGAGCGCGACGTACTCGCCGGGAGCGGGCACCACAACCTGTGTGCCGAAGACCTGAGCTGCGATTCGCGCGACTGCGTCGTTCTGGGCCGCACCGCCGACGAGCAAAACGCGCTCGACGCTCACGCCGTGTGAGCGGATGCGGTCAAGTCCTTCTGCGAGGCCACACAGCACGCCTTCGATGGCTGCGCGTGCGAGGTTCTCACGACTGGTCGCTGCCAGTGTCATTCCGAACAACGTGGCGGTGGCATCCGGAAGGTTCGGCGTGCGCTCACCCTCGAACCAGGGCTGCAGCACGAGCCCGCCTGCGCCGGGTTCGGCGGCGAGGGCGAGTCGAGAGAATTCGTCGTGATCGACACCGAGAAGGGATGCCGTGGCATCCAGCACCCGCGCCGCATTCAGCGTCGCCACCAGCGGTAGGAACCCGCCGGCCGCGTCTGCAAAACCAGCGACGGCGCCGCTGGGATCAGCGACCGCGACGTCAGTGACGGCGAATACCGTGCCACTCGTGCCGATCGAAACGCCGATGTCACCACTGCCCGCACCCATACCGAGGGCTGCGGCCGCATTGTCGCCTGCGCCCGCAGTAACGATCATCCCGTTCGGGCCGGGAACATGCTCGGCCGGTCCGAGGACGCGGGGGAGCACGATGTCGGCGGCGTCACGACGCAGGGCGACCGAGAGCAGTTCGCGGTCGTATTCACCCCGTGCTGAATCGAAGTAGGCGGTACCGCTGGCATCCGAGCGATCGGTGACGAGCTCGTCGAGCACAGGCCCAAGCGCTGACTCACCGTCCGGACCGTAACCACGCAAACGCCAGGTCAACCAGTCATGCGGGAGCGCGATCGCCGCGATGCGCGCCGCGTTCTCCGGCTCGGCATCCGCAACCCACCGCACCTTCGATGCGGTGAAAGAGGCGACCGGCACGACGCCGGTACGGCGGGCGTACTCGCTCGCACCGATTTCGGCCGTGAGTGCTGCCGCCGCATCCGCTGATCGAGTGTCGTTCCAGAGCAGGGCGGGGCGGATAACCCGGCCATCGGCATCGAGTGCGACCAGGCCATGCTGCTGACCGCCGACGCCGAGGGCTGCGACATCGTCGAGCCCGCCCGCATCAGCGATCGCACTCTGCAGAGCGTCCCACCATGCGGCGGGATCGATCTCAGTGCCGTCGGGGTGTCCGGCACGTCCGGAGCGGATAACCGCTCCGGACGTGAGGTCGCGGATGACGACTTTACAACTCTGTGTCGAAGAGTCGACACCGGCGACCAGTGTCATTTCAGCGTGCGCCGAGCAGGTGCTCGGTGGCGAGCTGCTGCAGACGAACGAAGCCGAAGCCCTTGCCGCCGAAGTACGCGTCGGTATTGAAGTCCTCGAAGGCGCTGCGGTCTGCGAGGAAGTCGTCGTAGCTCTCGCCTTCGTTCAGCGTCGGCAGTGCGAGCTCGGCGACCTTGGCGGCGAGCAGGGCTTCCTGCACCTCGGGGTCGGCGCGGAATGCGGCAGCACGTTCCTTGAGCAGCAGGTACATGCGCATGTTCGCAGCGGCCGACTCCCAGACACCGGACTCATCTTCGGTACGCGAAGGCTTGTAGTCAAAGTGGCGCGGGCCGTCGTAGGCAGGAGTTCCGCCAGGACCACCGTTTTCGAGCAGGTCGACGAGCGAGAACGCGTTGTGCAGGTCACCGTGACCGAACACGAGGTCCTGGTCGTACTTGATGCCACGCTGGCCGTTGAGGTCGATGTGGAACAGCTTCTCGTGGAACAGCGCCTGGGCGATGCCGGCCGTGAAGTTGAGCCCAGCCATCTGCTCGTGGCCCACCTCGGGGTTGACGCCGAAGAGCTCGGGGCGTGCAAGCGAGTTGGTGAAGGCGATCGCGTGTCCGAGCGTGGGCAGCAGGATGTCGCCGCGCGGCTCGTTCGGCTTCGGTTCGATGGCGAAGCGGATGTCGTAGCCCTTGTCGGTGACGTAGTCGCCGAGCAGATTGACGGCCTCGCGGTAGCGCTCGAGCGCCTGACGAACGTCCTTGGCAGAGTCGTACTCGGCGCCCTCGCGGCCGCCCCACATGACGAATGTCTTCGCGCCCAGCTCGGCGCCAAGGTCGAGCTGACGAATCACCTTGCGGAGGGCATAGCGGCGCACGTCGCGGTCGTTCGAGGTGAAGCCGCCATCCTTGAACACCGGTGCGCTGAAGAGGTTCGTGGTGACCATCGGCACGATCAGGCCGGTGTCGGCCAGAGCGCCCTTGAGACGGTCGATCTGAGCCTGACGCTCCGAGTCGGACGAGTCGAACGCGAACAGGTCATCGTCGTGGAAAGTCAGACCATACGCGCCGAGTTCAGCGAGCTTCTCGACTGCGTGCACGACGTCGAGGCGCGGTCGAGTGGGGCCGCCGAACGGGTCGGTGCCGTTGTAATCGATGGTCCAGAGGCCAAAGGAGAACTTGTCATCGCGGGTGGGAGTGAGAGACATGGCAGAACTTCCAGCTTCGTCGGGGAAATGTTGTGATTCAAAACATATCATGAGAACGGCGTGGGGGACAGGCCAGTTACCGTGCCGCTCCTCAGAGCGGTTCGCCACCCGGTCGCGCGACGCTTTCGCGCACCGTGAGCGACGCTGGTAGTCGGCGGTGCTGCTCCTCTACCGGTGATCCTGCGAGCAGAGCCAGCAGGATTCGCAGTGCCTCCGCGCCCATCTGCTGCAGTGGCTGCGTCACCGTCGTGAGTGGGGGAGTGCTGCGAGTCGACTCCGGGATATCGTCGAAGCCCACTACGGACAGGTCCTGGGGGATGCGCAAGCCCAGCTCTCGGGCGACCTCCATGACGTGCAGCGCGGAGAGGTCGTTCGCCGCGAACACCGCAGTGGGACGTTCTCCAGTGGGCAGTCGGAGCAGCTCGTGCGCGGGGGCGTCGCTGAGATCCGCCCGGTATCCGCCCACTCGATCCAACTTTGCGTCGGCCGGGATGCCAGCGGCCTCGAGGGCCTGCAGGTAACCGGCGTGACGCAGGCGAGAGGACTCAAGGCCATCGCGGCCACCGAGATACGCGATCCGGCGATGGCCGAGCCCGACGAGAAGCTCGGTCGCCGCTCGCGCACCGCCAACGTTGTCACCATCGACCGTTGGCACGCTCTCTGCACCGGAATGCGGATCGATTGCGACGACCGGGATGCCGGTGCCGCTGGCCATGGATGCCGTGGGAGCGACCACGACTGCACCGTCGATGAGCGTTCCGCCCAGGCGTGATAGTGAGCGGCGCTCCCAGTCCGTGCGCTTGCCGTCGTTGCCGCCGGCGTATGCCAGCAGCTCGTAGCCGGTGCCCTCAGCGGCATTCGAAATGCCCTTGAGGAGCTCGGTCGAGTACGGCTCGAAGTCGGCGACGAGAACACCGATCACGCCTGTGTGGCTGCGGCGCAGGCTGCTCGCGACGATCGAGGTTTCATATCCGAGATCGTTGACGACACCGAGAACATGCTCGGCAGTCGCGGCAGCGATACCGTCGCGGCCGTTGACGACCTTTGACACCGTCGACACCGAGACACCCGCAATTCTCGCGACGTCGGTGATCGTCACGCGTCCGAGTGGCGGCGTGTAAGCGGCGGGGGGCGTGTTGAGGCTCACATTGTGATCGTAGCGGCCGTATCGACAGAACAGGGTGATTTCGAGACCGTTTGGAAAACGTTATCGATATCGTTTGACACCAACCTGGGAGCGGTGTCACAGTAGGCACACAAACACATTGGTGTGGCTGACAACAAATATGTCGTGTCGCGCTGCAGGAGAACTCAAAGAAGAGGAGAACACAGCATGAAGATGCGAAAGGCATTGGCGGCAGGTGCTGCGATCGTCGCACTGGGATCGCTCGTCCTGGCTGGCTGCAGCGGCACCAGTGGTGGCGGCGGCACAGACGAGACCGGCGCGACCACACTCACGATGTGGCACAACTCGACGACCGGCGACGGTAAGCAGTACTGGGACGACGCAGCGGCCGCCTTCCATGAGAAGAACCCTGATGTGACAATCAAGGTCACCTCGATCCAGAACGAAGACATGGACGGCAAGCTTCAGACCGCCGTCAACTCCGGCGACATGCCGGACATCTTCATGGCACGCGGTGGCGGCAAGCTTGCCGACATCGTCCAGGCCGGCAAGGTCAAGGACCTCACCGACCTTATCGACGGCGACGTGAAGAAGGCTTTCGGCGAGGCTCCGTTCAGCGCATTCACGGTCGATGGCAAGGTCTACGGAATGCCGAGTGCGGTGTTGCCCGGCGGCATCTTCTACAGCAAAGACCTCTTCGCGCAGCTGGTATCGACTCAGAACCAACATCGGTAGCTGAGCTCGAGGACGCCGTAAACAAGCTCAAGGCAGCAGGGATCGCTCCGATCGCGCTCGGCGCGAAGGATGCGTGGCCTGCTGCGCACTGGTACTACTTCTTCGCAGTACGCGCGTGTGGACAGGACGTCATCGAGAACCTGGCCACCAGCCCCGACTTCAGTGACAAGTGCTGGCTGGATGCCGCCGCGAACCTGAACGACTTCGCAGCGACTGAGCCCTTCAACGACGGCTTCCTGACGACGTCGGCCCAGCAAGGTGCCAACTCCTCGGCCGGACTCGTCGCCAACCACCAGGCGGCAATGGAGCTCATGGGCGCCTGGAACGTCGGTGTCATCGCTGGCCTTACCCCTGACGAGCAGCCACTGCCGGACCTCGGCTGGTTCCCGTTCCCTGAGGTCGACGGTGGCGATGGTACGCCAGGAGCGATGATGGGCGGCGTCGACGGGTACTCGTGCTCGACCGACTCTCCGGCGACGTGCGAGGAGTTCCTCAACTTCGTCGCGTCGAAGGAATGGCAGGAGAAGTACGCCGTCGCATTCCAGACGATCCCGGCCAACCAGGATGCCACCGGCGCCGTCACTGACCCGTCACTGGTTCCGCTGATGGACGCATACAGTAAGGCACCGTATGTGTCGCTGTGGCTAGACACCGCGCTCGGACAGAACGTCGGAAACGCACTGAACACCGGTGTGGTCGAGATGCTCGCAGGTCAGGGCGACCCGCAGAAGCTCGTCGACAGCATCGCGAACGCCGCGGCTAGGGGCTGAACGGCGTCATGACCGAATCTCAGGCGCTGATGCCATCCGGTGCGCCTGCGAGGAGCAACCGTGTCGGGACCGATCTTGCATCGGTCCCGACACGGGCGCCGCGGCGGCCCGACTGGCGCAAGCGCGGCGAGATCGCTCTCCTAGCAGGACCCGCACTACTGGTCTTCGTCGGCTTCGTCATCTTCCCGGTGATGATGGCCGCGTTCTACGGCTTCTTCAAGTGGAACGGCTACGGCTGGCCCACCGAGTTCGTCGGACTCGACAACTACGCACTCATGCTGCAGGACGAAAATTTCATCGCAGCAGTGCGGCACAACTTCATCATCGTCGTGCTCTCGCTGCTGATGCAGGGGCCGATTGCGATTCTGTTCGCATTGCTGCTGAATCAGAAGATCCGCGGTCGATCGGTGATCCGTGTGCTGATCTTCGCGCCGTATGTCATCGCCGAGGTCGTCGTCGGAACAGGCTGGAGCCTGATGCTCCAGGATGCCGGGGCGCTGAACTCCCTGCTCGAGAAGCTGGGCCTCGGTGCACTGCAGAACTCGTGGATCGCGGACCCCGCCATCGCGATCTGGTCGTTGATGATCATCATCACGTGGAAATACATCGGTTTCGCCGTGATCCTCATGCTCGCGGGGATGCAGTCGATTCCCGAAGAGCTCTACGAGGCGGCCTCGATCGACGGGGCCGGCTTCTGGAAGTCGCAGTGGAGCATTACGCTTCCGCTCCTCGGACCGACCATCCGCATCTGGGCGTTCCTGTCGATCATCGGCTCACTGCAGCTGTTCGACCTGGTCAACATCATCTGGGGCCAGTACATCTCAGCTACCGCCGGCACCTCGACGATGGCCACGTACATGTACCAGAACGGGCATCTGGCCGGCAGCTATGGCTACGGCAACGCGGTCGCCGTAATGCTCTTCCTCATCTCACTCGTCGTCGCTCTCGTGTACCAGCGGTTCGTTCTTCGCCGCGACACTGAAGGTGCGTTGACGGGCGATAGCCGAAAGGGGCGCCGGCGATGACCGACACTCTGAAGACCTCGGTGGCCATCCAGGCGATCGGACCCCGTGGGCGCAGGCGCGCACCATCCGGTGTGCGCTGGGGGAGCCCAGGCGTCTATCTGCTCGCGGTCATTCTGATCACGATCTGCATCACCCCCGTGCTGTACATCATCGTCGGAGGTTTCCGCACGAACTCGCAGATCACCACCGATCCGTCGGGGTGGCCTGCGCCGTGGGAGATCGGCAACTACACCGATGTCCTCGGCAGCAGTGAGTTCTGGACGGCGATGGTCAACTCGACGATCTCCGCCGTCGGCACCACCTTCGGCGCCGTCCTCCTCGGAGTGATGGCCAGCTATGTGATCGCCCGCTACGACTTCGGCGGCAAGGCCATCATGTACTCGTTCTTCGCCGCGGGACTGATGTTCCCGATCACCGTCGCTATCACACCGCTCTACCTGCTGATCCGAAACCTCGGCCTGGTGAACAGCCTCGCCGGCATCATCCTGCCGCAGATCGCATTTGCTCTGCCGACCACGATCATCATCTGGTGCCGTTCCTGCGGGCGATCCCGAAAGAACTTGAGGAGGCAGCATCGATCGACGGTGCCTCGCGACTCGGATTCTTCTGGAGAATGGTGATCCCGCTGAGCCTGCCCGGCGTCATCACCGTCGGCATCCTCGCCTTCATCGGATCGTGGAACGGCTACATGCTGCCGCTGTTCATCCTCAACGACGCCAGCCTGTTCACCCTTCCACTCGGGGTGCAGAACTTCTCATCGCAGTACTCGGTCGATACCGCGAGAGTGCTGGCATATACCTCGCTGTCCATGTTGCCGGCGTTGATCTTCTTCAGCATGTTCGAGCGCCGCATCGTCGGCGGTCTCACCGGAGCGGTCAAGGGCTGAAGCCATGAAAGAGAGAACCGTGTCGAATTCGACAGCGGGAGTTCCCGCAATGCCCGCAGTGTCCGAACGCGTCCGCGCGCTGCATGCGCAGATGACACTCGACGAGAAGCTCGCGCAGATCGTCGGGTACTGGCTCGACCAGAACGGTGTGACCGCCCCGATGCAATCGGAGATGGCATCGGGGCAGCAGGATGCCAGCAAGCTCACCGATGTGACCAAGAACGGTCTCGGGCACTACACGCGTGTCTATGGCACGCGACCGGTGGATCCGAACGAACGCGCCGCGTGGCTCTGGGATGAGCAGCGGCGGCTCAAGCGCGAGACGAGGCTGGGAATTCCCGCGCTCGTGCATGAGGAGTGCCTCACTGGGCTCGCGGCT
This sequence comes from Microbacterium sp. CH12i, assembly GCF_000685355.1. Taxonomy (GTDB): domain Bacteria; phylum Actinomycetota; class Actinomycetes; order Actinomycetales; family Microbacteriaceae; genus Microbacterium. The sequence goes on from NZ_JHET01000003.1 coordinate 104,408, forward strand.
TGGAAGGCCGCGGCATTCCCGACGCCGCTGGCCTGGGGGGCGTCGTTTGACCCAGAGCTCGTGTACGACATGGCAGCATCCATCGGCGAATCGATGCGAGAGTTGGGCGTTCACCAGGGGCTCGCACCGGTGCTCGACGTCATCCGCGACCCGCGTTGGGGTCGAGTGGATGAGTGCATCGCGGAGGATCCCTATGTTGTCGGGGTCCTTGGAACCTCTTATGTGCGGGGGCTCCAGTCCGCAGGGGTGCACGCAACTCTCAAGCACTTCATCGGCTACTCGGCATCTCGTGCCGGACGCAACCACGCACCGGTCTCGGCCGGGCCCCGCGAGGTCGCCGATGTCTTCCTCCCTCCCTTCGAAATGGCGCTCTTCGACGGGGGCGCGCGCTCCGTCATGAACTCGTATGCGGAGATCGACGGCGTTCCGCTTGGCTCCAGCGCGGAGTACCTGACTGAGCTGCTGCGCGAACGCTGGGGATTTGATGGCGTGGTCGTCGCTGACTACTTCGCGGTCGCATTCCTTGAGGTGATGCACGCGATCGCCGCAGACCGCGGCGCTGCAGCCGCGGCTGCGCTGACGGCGGGAATCGACATCGAACTGCCGACCGGCGATGCATACCTGGCGCCGCTGGCAGAGCAGATCAGGGCTGGAGAATTCGACGAGGCCTTTGTCGATCGTGCGGTTCTACGCGCACTTGCCCAGAAGGAAGAACTCGGACTCCTCGAAGCGGATGTGTTCGAGGACGAGCCGCCGACCAACGTCGACCTGGACTCGCCGCGACACCGTGAACTCGCCCGGCGTCTCGCCGAAGAGTCGATCGTGCTGCTGTCCAATGACGGCATCCTGCCGCTCGGCGAGAAAGATGCTGCGCACAAAAAAGCGGCGCCGTCGCGGATCGCCGTGATCGGGCCGAATGCGCATCGTGCCGAGGCGCTGCTGGGCTGCTATTCCTTCGCCAACCATGTGCTCGCGCACCACCCGGAGTTCCCGATCGGCTTCGAGATCGCGACCTTCCTGGAAGCGTTCACCGCTGAGGTCGAGGCAGAGATCGTCTACGCCCAGGGCACGGACGTGGAGGGAACTGACCGTTCCGGATTCGAGGAGGCAGTGGCCGCCGCGACGGGAGCTGAGGTCGCTGTCGTCGTTGTTGGCGATCAGGCCGGACTGTTCGGGCGCGGCACTGTCGGTGAGGGCAACGACTCCGAGACGCTCGAGTTGCCTGGTGTCCAGCGCGAACTCGTCGAAGCGCTGGTTGCCAGCGGAACACCAGTCATCATGATCGCATTGACCGGGCGACCCTACGCGATCGGCTGGGCACTCGACGGCGAACGTCGACCGGCCGCCGTGCTTCAATCCTTCTTCCCGGGAGAGGAGGGGGCTGCTGCTCTGTCTGGCGTGCTCTCCGGTCGGGTCAATCCCTCCGGCAGGATGCCAGTCTCGCTGCCGCGCGCCGCCGGCGCGCAGCCCTTCACATATCTGCATCCGCCCCTCGGTGGGGTCTCCGAGGTCACCGCCACCGACCCGACGCCGGTGCGTCCGTTCGGCTTCGGGCTGTCGTACTCAGAGATCACCTACAGCGATCTCGTTGTCGATGCCGAAGCCACCGCTGGTGGCAACTTCACCGCGGCGGTCACGGTCACCAACAGCGGACAGCGTGCGGTCGATGACATCGTGCAGCTTTACGGCCACGACGTTGTTGCGACGGTGACGCGTCCGGTCGTGCAACTGCTCGCCTTCCAGCGGGTGACACTTGATCCCGACGCATCGGTGACGGTGACGTTCTCGGTGCCGACGCAGCGCTTCGCATTCAGCGACCGCTCGATGACGCGCATCGTCGAGTCCGGTGACGTAGAGGTGTGGGTCGGTGCGAACGCAACGGCCACCGAGACAGCGGGGACCGCTACCCGAAGGGCGACGGTCGCGATCACGGGCGATGCACACGTGCTCGAGACGTCTGATCGGCGCCTTGTCACCGCGGAGGTTTCGCACTGATGACTGTGGTGCGTAACCCCATCATCCCGGGTTGCTTCCCCGATCCGACGATCTGCCGGGTCGGAGAGGAGTACTTCCTCGTCACGTCGACATTTGAGTACCAGCCGGGGCTCCCGATCCAGCGCAGTCGTGACCTGGTCAGCTGGGAGCTGATCGGACACGCGATAGATCGCCCTGGAATGCTGGACATGGACGGGATGGCGTCCTCCAGCGGTCTGTTCGCGCCCACGCTTCGCTTCCACGACGGAATGTTCTGGCTGGTGTGCACGCTCGTAGATCAGCAAGATGCGTCTCGCGGTGGCAACTTCCTCTTGACCGCGACCGATGCAGCAGGACCCTGGTCTGACCCGATCTGGCTCGAAGTCGACGGGATCGATCCGTCGATCTTCTTCGATGACGATGGTCGAATCTGGATGCACGGAACACGCCTCGCGAGTGACCCGGAGTGGTTTCACCAGACCGAGGTCTGGCTCAGAGAACTTGACCGTGAAACCATGGCCTTCGTCGGCGAAGAGCACATCCTCTGGCACGGCGCCGTAATCGGGGCAGTGTGGGCAGAGGGCCCGCACCTCTACAAAATCGACGGCACCTACTACTTGCTGGCATCCGAAGGCGGCACCGAGTTTCATCATGCGCTCTCCGTCGCCAGGGCCGACACGGTGACCGGACCGTACATCGGAAACAAGGCCAATCCGGTGCTCACACATCGCCAGCTCGGGCACGGTGCTGATCTCGTCGGTGTGGGGCACGCTGACCTGGTGCAGGCGGTCGACGGCAGTTGGTGGTCAGTGCTGTTAGCCATGCGTCCGTACGGTGGCTATCACTACAACCTGGGCCGTGAGGTCTTTCTCGTGCCGGTCTCGTGGGAAGAGGGCTGGCCGGTGTTCGCGCCGGGACTGGGTCGGGTGCCGCGCGAGGTCGATGTGCCCTTCGCATCGCGACAGACTCTGGGCGTGATGCAGGGCGCGGCATCGGGGACGATCCGCTCGGATGATCCACGATGGACGTCGCTGCGTGTACAGCCCGAGCAAATCGCCGAGCGGGAGGGCGACGGGTGGGTCATGCCGCTCAGTCCTGCAACACTCTCGGATGCCACCGTCACGGCATTCCTCGGGGTGCGGCAGCAACACCGCGATGTCGATGTCGTTGCCACACTCTCGTGTGACCTGGTGGAGGGCGAAGAGATCGGACTTGTTGTTCGACAATCAGAGCTCGACCACGTACGTATGTCGATGAGCTCATCACCGACCGGAATTCGTATCGTTGCAACACATCGGCAGGCGGGTGTTGACGCGCGCCTCGGCGAGATCTGGCTGGATGGCGTTGTGTCCGATGCGCTGGAGCTCAGCGTGCGCGCACGCGAACAGGATTATGAGCTTTCGGCTGCGCGCCCCGGCGACGAGTCGTACGTCGTGGCTGTCGCGGACGGGCGCACGCTCGACTCCGTGGCGACCGGCGGTTTCCTCGGCGTGTGGTTTGGCGTATTCGGCACGAGCAACGGTGCCCCGACGCAGAGCAGGCTGCGCGTGCAGAGTTTCGACTACACGCCACGCTGACCTGCACGCGCTCGCCGCTGTCATGCCGATATCGTGACAAGAGCAACAAATCGATGCAGCGGAGGAATACAGATGGCAGAGCGGGCGTCTGGAGTGGAGGGTGTGCGTCGAGCGAACCTCGGCGAAGTTCTTCGTCTCGTGCACCAGAACGGGCCGCGCTCGCGTGCCGTCCTCACCGCCGAGACCGGGCTGAACAGATCTACGGTCTCTGACCTCGTCTCGGGCCTTGTCGCGAGCGGACTCGTCGGCGAACAGCAGCCAGACCCGACTCGTAGGGTCGCGCCCGAGTCCTGTAGTGACGGCAAATCCGGATGTCATCGCCATCGGCGTCAACCCTGAGGTCGACGCGATCGAGATCGGTGCGATCAGTCTGGGCGGTGGTGTGCGCGAGCGCATCAGAATCGAGCTTGACAGCGTGCCGAGTGCCGCGGATGCCGTCGCCGCGGTCGTGCGCGTCGTGAACGAGTGGCAACAGTCCGCACTGAAAGACTGCAGGCTGGTCGGCGTCGGCGTCGCCGTGCCGGGTCTGGTGCGTGCATCCGACGGTGTCGTAAGACTCGCCCCGCACCTGGGATGGCACGACGAAGACATCGCCGCGCCACTCTCTGAGGCGCTCCGCGTCACGGTCGCCGTCGACAATGATGCTTCACTGGGTGCCCGTGCGGAGTGGCTGTTCGGCGCGGCGCGCGAACACCGCGACGTGATCTACCTCAACGGCGGCGCCAGCGGTATCGGTGGCGGACTCATCCTCGACGATCGTCTGATCGGCGGCGCGGGCGGCTACGCGGGCGAGTGGGGGCAGACGCGTCCTGGCATCCCTGCGAGTGGCGATCGTGTGACCATGGACGGCGTCCTGGAAGATGAGGTCAATCGCGCTCTTGTGCTGCAGGCGGCAGGTCTCGGTGCAGTGGATGATGCAACGTTCGCGCAGGCGCTCGCAGCCTCAGAGGATAAGGTGCTGATCGCGAGGTGCAACGGCAGAGACGTATTCTCGCCGCGACCCTGGGCAATGCTGTCAACGCACTCAACCCCGCGATCGTCGTGCTGGGCGGGTTTTTGGCGGTGCTGCGCGACCACGACGCCGCCGGGTTCGACGCTGAAGTGCGAGAGCGCGCGCTCGCGGCATCCGCAGAGCAGATCGAGATTCAGTCAGCCGGCCTGGGCCGCGATCGTCTGCTGATCGGCGCCGCCGAGGCGGCGTTCGCACCTCTCCTCGCTGACCCGCTGCGCTGACCCGCCCGCCGTTCATAACTCCTCCAACTCTGCCGAGAATCGACAGAATCGGACTGAATCTGCGCCAGTTGGCTGGATTCTGGAGGAGTTATGAACGGCAAACGCAGGTGCTAATAGCTGGTGCGCTCGGTGGCGTCCTGCTCGGGGATCCACTCGGCCGCGAGCTTCTCGGTCGCGCGGGCCAGGATCGATACATCTGCTGCGACGAGCACGAAGGATGCTCCGGCGTCGAGGTAGCGGCGTGCGGTGGCAGGGGCAAACGCATTCACGCCGACGGGCTTTCCGAACGAGCGAACCGTGGCGATCGTTCGCTCGACGCCAGCGATGACGTCAGGATGCTCCTGCTGGCCGAGCAGGCCCATGGAGGCCGCGAGGTCACTCGGACCGATGAAGATCGCATCGACGCCGTCTACCTCTGCGATGGCGCGAGCATTCTGCACTGCGGCATCCGTCTCGATCTGCACCGTCAGCGAGGTGATCTCGTGAGCGCGCTGCAGGTAGTTCTCGATCCGATTGAACTGCCCGGCGCGGGCCAGCGCGCTGCCGACGCCACGGATGCCCAGGGGAGGGTAGCGAGTGGCGGCAACCGCGGCGGCGGCGTCCTCCGCGGTGTTCACCATCGGGACGAGCAGGTTCTGTGCGCCGAGATCGAGGATCTGTTTGATCAGCACCGCATCATTGCTCGGCACCCGCACCACAGGGGTGATCGGATACGGTGCGACCGCCTGCAACAGGGCGAGCGTCGACTCCAAGCCGATCGGACTGTGCTCCCCGTCGATCAGCGTCCAGTCCAGGCCGGAGCCCGCAACGATCTCTGCTGCGATCGGACTGCCAGAGCAGATCCAGGCGCCGACTAATGGCCGGTCAGACGATGCGAGCCGATCCCGGAACGACGGCGCAGGCTCTATACGAAACGACATGTGATGATTCCCATCTCTCCGTAGTCGCACCGTACCTCGTCGCCCTTTGAAACCCACATCGGCCGAGTGAACGATCCTGCCAAGATGATCTCACCCGCTTCGAGTCGCGCGCCGTGCTGATGAAACTTGTTGGCGAGCCATGCGACGCCCTTGACAGGATGGCCGAGGACTCCTGCCGCTACACCGGTCTCTTCGATCTCACCGTTGCGAGAGAGCACTCCCGGGACCCAGCGAAGGTCGATCTCGTCTGGGCGCTTGTGCACGTCACCGAGCACCATCGCGCCATAGGCCGCGTTGTCACTGATCGTGTCGACGATGGTGCGCCCCTCGAGTTCGATGTGCGAGTTGAGCACCTCCAGCGCGGGCACGGCATAGTCGATCGCGGCAAGGGCATCCTCAAGCGTGCAGTCCGGGCCCTCAAGCGGCGCCTTCAGCACGAACGCGAGTTCGACCTCGACACGCACATTTGAGAACTCATCGAACTGAATCTCAGCGCCCGAGGGATACACGGTGTCATCGAACATCACGCCGTAGTCGGGCTCGGAGATACCGGTGGCCTGCTGCATCGCCTTCGACGTCAGCCCGATCTTGCGTCCCGCGAGTTTCCGCCCGGCAGCGACGTTCTTGTCCCGCCATATGCCTTGAATGGCATAAGAGTCCTCGATCGTGGCATCCGGATACCGTGCGGTGATTCGCGGGATCACGCCATGTGTCCGATCCGCCTCCGCCAACTCGTCCGCGATCGCCGCGATCGTCTCAGAATCGAGCATCAGAGCTGGTTGCCCAGCTTGTACTCGCCCTGCTTGTACTCCGGCATCGAAGCCTCTCCCTCATCGCGGCGCGTGTACGAGAAGCCATCCGCCCCGATCGTCGCCGAAAGTTCGCTCGCATCGGTGCGCACGATCAGCGGCTGCGGGTTGCCGTCGAGGTCGAGCACGAGTGACGCATCCGTGTACCAGGACGGCACGACCGGGTTGCCCCAGAAGTCGCGGCGCTGGTTGTCGTGGACGTCCCAGGTCACGACGGGGTTGTCCGGGTCGCCGGTGTAATAGTCCTGCGTGTAGATTTCGACACGGTGGCCGTCCGGGTCTCGCAGGTAGAGGTAGAACGCGTTGCTCACACCGTGGCGACCGGGGCCGCGCTCGATGCAGTCCGAGCGGCGGAGGGCTCCGAGCTTGTCGCAGATCGCGAGAATATTGTGCTTCTCGTGGGTGGAGAAGGCGACGTGGTGCATCCGCGGTCCGTCGCCACCGGTCATCGCTGTGTCGTGCACGGTGGGCTTACGACGCATCCACGCGGCGTATACGATGCCGTCCTCATCCTGGATGTCTTCCGTGACACGGAATCCAAGATCCTGCATGTACTTCACCGCGCGCGGAACATCCGGCGTGACCTGGTTGAAGTGGTCAAGGCGCACGAGCGCACCGGGCGTGTAAAGGTCGTAGCGCCAGGCGAGGCGTTCGACATGTTCGACGTCGTGGAAGAACTCGTAGGGGAAGCCCAGTGGGTCCTCGACGCGCACAGAATCGCCGATGCCCTTCGTCCAGCCCTCGGCTCGACGCTCAACGCGGCAGCCGAGCTCAGTGAAGAACGCAACAGCCTTGTCGAGGTCCTCAGGCGCGCGCACTCGGTAGCTGAACGCGGCCACCGCAGCGACTGGTCCCTTACGCAGCACCAGATTGTGGTGGATGAACTCCTCCATCGAGCGGAGGTAAATCGCCTCTTCGTCCTCCTCGGTCACGATGAGACCCAGGATGTCGACATAGAAGCGACGCGAGGCTTCGAGGTCGGTGACCACGAGCTCCATGTAGGCGCAGCGCAGGATGTCGGGTGCCGGAGCCTCGGGCGTGGGAGTGGGGTTCTCGCAGGAGATCGGCGCCTCCTGGCTCACGTAGAAGCCGGAGGAGGTTATGGTCATGTCTTTGCGGTTCGTCATGTCAGCGTCCTTGCCTTGAGTCGGAGGGGATCAGCGGGGGTCGGGATCGTCGAGGTCGGTCTCGTGGATCTCGTTCTTGCCGAAAGTGGGGTTGTGCACTTCGCCGAGCGTGATGTGCACGGCCTGCTGGTCGGTGTAGAAGTCGATCGAGCGGTAGCCGCCCTCGTGACCGAGACCGGAAGCCTTCACACCGCCGAACGGGGTGCGCAGGTCGCGCACGTTGTTGCTGTTCAGCCACACCATGCCTGCCTCGACGTTGCCGGCGAAGTTATGCGCGCGCTTGAGGTCGTTCGTCCAGATGTAGGCCGCGAGCCCGTAGCGAGTGTTGTTCGCCAGTGCGAGCGCCTCTTCGTCATTTTCGAAGGGAGTGATCGCGACCACAGGGCCGAAGATCTCCTCTTGGAAGATCCTGGCATCGGGGGAGACATCGGCAAACACGGTGGGGGCGACGTAATTGCCGGTTTCGAAGCCTTCGGGGCGGCCGCCACCGGCAACGAGGCGCGCCTCGCCTTTGCCGATCTCGACATACGACATCACCTTGTCGTAGTGCTCGGGGTGCACGAGCGCGCCGACCTCGGTGGTCGGATCGTTCGGTAGGCCGACCTTGACGCGCTTGGCCTGCGCCGCATACTTCTCCACGAACTCCTCGTAGACGCTGCGCTCAACCAGGATGCGCGAGCCCGCAGTGCAGCGTTCGCCATTGAGCGAGAAGACGCCGAAGATCGTCGCGTTGATCGCGGCTTCCAGATCAGCATCGGCGAAGACAACGGCCGGCGACTTGCCACCGAGCTCCATCGATAGCCCTTTGAGGAACGGCGCAGCATTGGCGAAGATCAGCTGGCCGGTCGAGCTCTCACCGGTGAAGGAGATGAGCGGAACATCGGGATGCTTGACCAGCGCATCGCCGGCATCCTCGCCGAGGCCATTGACGAGGTTGAAGACACCCTTGGGGAGCCCAGCCTCTTCGAAGATGCCCGCCCAGAGGGATGCCGACAGTGGCGTGAATTCGGCGGGCTTCAGCACGACTGTGTTGCCGGTTGCGAGCGCGGGGCCGAGTTTCCACGACTCGAGCATGAACGGGGTGTTCCACGGTGTGATGAGACCAGCGACGCCGATCGGCTTGCGATTGACGTAGTTGATCTGACGACCGGGGACCTTGAACGTGTCATCCGCCTGCGCGACGATCAAATCGGCGAAGAAACGGAAGTTCTCGGCTGCCCGTCGTGCCTGGCCGAGCGCCTGCGTAATAGGAAGGCCGGAGTCAAAGCTTTCCAACTCGGCGAGACGCTGATCGCGCGACTCGACGATGTCGGCGATGCGGTGCAGCACGCGGGAGCGCTCGCGTGGCAGCATCCGCGGCCACGGGCCTTCCTTGAACGCGCGCGTGGCGGCCGCAACCGCGAGGTCGATGTCGGCCTTCTTTCCAGCGGCAGCGGTCGTGTAGTTCTCGTTCGTCACCGGGTCGAGCACGTCGAAGGTATCGCCGTCGACGGAGTCGACGAATTCGCCGTCAATGTAGTGCTGAATGTGATCCGGCAGGTTAGCGGGGATGCGTGAATCAGTCATTGGTTCTCCGGTCTCAGTGGATGTGCATGCCGACGACTTCGTGGGGTGTTTTTGAGTCAGGTATGCGTCGAGGGTCGCCGTGTGGTGCTCGCGCGCGGCACGCTCGATCTCGTCGAGTGGCGCGCCGTTCTCGATCAGCGCGACGATCTGTTCGTGCTCGCGGACCGACTCGTGCGCGCGGCCTGGTACGAAGCTGAACGTCGAGTCACGCAGGCGATTCAGACGCGACATCTCCAGCGTGACCATCTCTTGCAGACGCGGATTAGGGCAGGGCGCGATGAGTGCGGCGTGAAACTGCTGGTTGAGCTGCGTGAACGCCGAGGGATTGAAGTTGCCGAGTGTCTCGATCATTTTCTCGTTGATCGCGCGAGCAAGTTTCAGATCATCGATCGTGAGGTGTCGTGCCGACAGCGCAGTCGCACTGCCCTCGAGGATGCTGAGAGCTTCCATGCTGTGGCGGTATTGGGTGTCATCGACCATCGCCACCCGCGCGCCGACGTTGTGCTCGAAGTGCACGAGCCCTTCCGCCTCGAGCTGCCGGATCGCCTCGCGCACCGGCACCACGCTCATTTCGAGCTCGCCCGCGATGCTACCGAGAACCAACCGGTAGCCCGGGGTGTAGGCCTGGCCGGCGATGCGCTCTTTGATCCAGTGATACGCGCGCTGCGACTTGCTAAGCATTTTTGTCATACGCGGGCCTCGTACCTTGCGCGCCACTCGGCGTTCATCGGGAACAGACCATCGACCGGGTTGCCTGCCTCGACCTGCGCGGCGATCCACGCGTCTTCATCCTCCTGCGTGAGCGTTGCTTCGACGACTTCTTCGACGAGTGACGGCGGAATCACGATGACTCCGTCACCATCGCCGACGATCACGTCTCCAGGCTGAACGGCAGCGCCGCCGCAGGCGATCGTGACGTCGAAGTCCCACGGAACGTGCTTACGGCCGAGCACCGACGGGTGCGCGCCCTGCGAGAACACCGGCAAGCCGATCCGGGCGACCTCGTCGAAATCGCGCACACCGCCATCGGTGACGATTCCGGCCGCGCCGAGCGTCTTCGCCCGCAACGCGAGGATGTCGCCGAGGGTGCCGGTTGTCGCATCCCCACGGGCTTCGATCACGATGATCTCGCCCTCGCCAATGGCATCGAACAGTCGCTTCTGCGCGTTGTAGCCTCCGCCGTGGCTCTTGAAAAGATCCTCGCGGGCGGGGATGAAGCGGAGCGTTCGCGCGATGCCGACGATCTTGGTTCCGGCGATGTTGGCGGCGACTCCATCGATGAAGCAGGAGTGATGGCCGCGCTTGCGCAGCTGTGCGGAAAGCCCCGCAGTGGGTGCGGCTTCGAGCTTTGCCCGCAGTTCGGGGGAGAGGCCGGTCGGCGTTACCTCGGGCAACCCGGCGGCCTCAGCCGACCCCCACGCCTCAGCGCGCTGGGTGTCATCTACGGCAGGCAGCGAGCCGAGAGCTTCCTCAAACGGCACTGAACCCTGCGTCACGGTCGTGACCAGACGACCCGATGTCGGAGCACCCGGTGCGTTCGGGGCATCGACCTCGACCTCGACGACGTCGCCAGGGACGATGACGGATGACCCGGCAGGAGTACCGGTCAGGATCACATCGCCGGTCTCGAGTGTGAAGTGCTGGGAGAGGTCGGCGACGAACTGCGCGAGCGGGAAGATGAGCCCTGCAGATGAGTCGTCCTGGCGGATTTCGCCGTTGACCCAGGTGCGAACGCGGATGTCAGTGGGGTCGATCGTGCGGGCGTCGATCAGCTCTGGGCCGAGCGGCGTGTACCCGTCACCGCCCTTGGAACGGACGTTCGAGCCCTTGTCGTTCGCGCGCAGGTCGTACAGGCCGAGGTCGTTTGCGGCGGTGACGGATGCCACGTGCGACCATGCATCCTCGATGCGGACGTGGCGAGCAGGCGTGCCGATGACGAGGGCGATCTCGCCCTCGAAAGCGAGCAGTTCAGTGCCAGCGGGACGTTCGACAGTGCCGCCGGATGCTGCAACGCTGCTCGCGACTTTGAAGAAGTACGAGGGGTGTGCGGGGCGTCGTCCACGCTGATCAGCACGAGACGCGTAGCTGAGGTGGATGGCGATGATCTTGCCTGGGCGATCAATCGGGTCCGTCACAGTGGGCGCCTCCTTGCGTCGAAATCATCGCCCTTGTGCGATGTATTTGAAATCGTATATCATCCTGGTATCGGGTGGCAAGCATCACATCGCACCCGGACAACGACGTCACACAAGGAGCATCAATGACTGATCAGCCCGGCTTCACGCCGACCGGCACCATAGCCAGCGTCGCAGATCGCAGACGCGTCGTCTTCGCCACAGTCGTCGGTACCACGGTCGAGTGGTACGACTTCTTCATTTACGCCACAGCCGTCGGACTGGTTTTCGGTCAGTTGTTCTTCTCGGCGCTCGGCACGAACACCGTGATCCTCGGTTTCGCGACCGTCGGTATTAGCTTCTTGTTCCGGCCATTCGGCGCCTTCCTCGCCGGTCACTTCGGTGACAAGTACGGCCGCAAGCGCGTGCTGATGTGGACGCTGATCCTGATGGGCGCCGCCACCGCGTTGATCGGTGTGCTGCCCACGGCCGAGGTCATCGGCGTTGGCGCCCCCATCATGCTGGTGCTCCTGCGCATTCTGCAGGGCATCTCGGCTGGCGGCGAGTGGGGCGGCGCGGTCCTCATGGCCGTCGAACACGCCCCCAAGCACAAGCGCGGCATCTTTGGTGCCTCGCCGCAGATCGGTGTGCCGCTGGGGTTGCTGCTGGCCTCCGGTGTGATGGCGATCATGACTGCGGTCGCACCGGGAGACCAGTTCCTCGCGTGGGGCTGGCGTGTCCCGTTCCTGCTCAGCGTCGTGCTGATCTTGATTGGCTACTACGTGCGGCGCAACGTCGAGGAAAGCCCCGTATTCGCTGAACTCGCCGCGCGCAAGGAAAAGGCCAAGATGCCGATCGTGCAGCTGTTCCGAAAGCACGCGCTGCTCGTACTCGTCGCCGCTCTCGTCTTCGCCGGTAACAACGCCATCGGCTACATGACGACGGGTGGCTACATCCAGCGGTACGCCACCGACCCCAAGGGGCCGATCGGTCTCGAATTCGGGCCGGTGCTCTGGGCGGTAACAGGATCGGCGGTCACCTGGCTGCTCAGCACACTCGTCGCCGGGTGGGTCTCCGACAAGATCGGTCGACGCAACACCTACATCGCTGGCTGGATCATGCAGCTGATCGGTGTCTTCTTGCTGTTCCCGCTCGTCAACACGGCGAACGTCGGGCTGCTGTTCCTTGGTCTTGCGATTCTCACGGTCGGCTTGGGATTCACGTACGGACCGCAGGCGGCGCTCTACACCGAGCTGTTCCCGGCATCCATTCGGTTCTCGGGTGTCTCGATCTCGTACGCGATCGGCGCCATTCTCGGTGGTGCATTCGCCCCGACGATCGCCGCAGCAATCGTAGAAGCGACCGGATCGACCGACATGGTCACCTGGTACCTGGCCGGAATGACGATCATCGGCTTGGTCGCAACGCTGCTGCTCCGCGACCGCAGCGGAATCCCGCTCGGCCCTGACCATGAGGTAGAGCAGGCGAAGAGCCCGATTTACGGCCTCGCGAAGGTCTGAATGCGACAGGGGGCGGATGCACGCGGCATCCGCCCCGCCCTCGATCATCTGAAGGAGTCTCGATGCAGTTCCACCACCACGGCTACGTCTCTCAGGACCCGCGCGTCGTCGCGGCTGCGGGCACCGGCATTGATCGACCCGCCGATCTGCCAGATGAGATGGATGTACTCATCGTCGGATCCGGGCCCGCGGGCATGCTGTTGGCCGCACAGATGTCGCAGTATCCGGACGTCACCACGCGGATGATCGAGCGCCGCGACGGACGGCTCGTGCTCGGTCAGGCCGACGGCATCCAGCCGCGCAGCGTCGAGACCTTCCAAGCCTTCGGGTTCGCCGAGCGAATCACGGCCGAGGCTTACAACATCGCGTACATGAACTTCTGGGGCCCGGACCCGGAGAACCCCGGCAACATCATCCGCACGACGCGTACCGAGGACTACGGGCTCAAGATCAGTGAGTTCCCGCACCTCATCGTGAACCAGGCGCGCGTCCTCGACTACTTCGCCGAGGCCGCAGCCGACGGTCCAGGGCGCATCGTGCCGGACTACGGTGTGGAATTCCTCGGGCTCACGGTGGGCGACGACGGCGATTATCCGGTCGAGGTGCGCGTGCGTTACGTGGCAGGCGAGCGGGCGGGTAAAGAGCGCACGATTCGAGCGAAGTATGTTGCGGGCTGCGACGGCGCGCGCAGCGGTGTGCGCGAGGCAATCGGTCGTACTCACGTCGGCGAGTTCTCTGCACACGCATGGGGCGTGATGGACGTTCTCGTGAACACCGACTTCCCGGATTGGCGTACCAAATGCGCCATCAACGCGAATGCGGGAAACATTCTGCATATTCCGCGCGAGGGCGGCTACCTCAGCCGTGTGTATGTCGATCTTGGCGAGGTTGCGGCCGATGACAACCACCAGGTGCGACAGACGCCGATCGAGGCGGTCATCGACAAGGCCAACGAGATCCTGCACCCGTACTCGCTGGATGTGAAAGAGATCGCCTGGTCGAGTGTGTACGAGGTCGGGCACCGCGTCACCGACGGCTTCGATGATGCTTTTGGCTCGCAGCGCTCGCCGCGGGTTTTCCTCACCGGAGATGCCTGCCACACACACAGCGCCAAGGCTGGTCAGGGCATGAACGTCTCGATGCAGGACGGCTTCAACCTGGGCTGGAAGCTCGGGTCAGTGCTGACCGGACTTTCGCCGGAAAGCCTGCTGTCGACGTATTCGGCCGAGCGCCAGCCCGTTGCGCAGCAGCTGATCGACTTCGACCGGGAATGGTCGTCTCTGATGGCGCGCAAGCCCGAAGAGATCTCCGACCCGCAGGAGCTGTCGAACTACTACCTGGCGACGGCAGAGTTCCCGTCCGGATTCATGACGCATTACACGCCGTCGGCGATCACTGGCTCCGACGCGCATCAGGCGCTCGCCGCCGGGTTCCCGCTGGGCAGACGCTTCAAATCGGTCGAGGTGGTGCGGGTATGCGACGGGAACGTGGTGCATCTCGGACACCACGCGAAGGCGGATGGCCGGTGGCGCCTGTATGCATTCGCGGACGCGTCCGGCGATCGCTTGGTTGAGTGGGCATCGGCGGTTTCGCCCCTCGTAGCGCGATACACACCGGCGGATGCTGACGCGGATGCGGTCTTCGACGTGAAGGCGATCTATCAGCAGGCCTTCGAAGATATCGAGATCCTGTCGACGCCGTCGCTGTTCCTCCCGAAGTCGGGTCCGCTCGACCTCACCGACTGGGAGAAGGTCTACACCGCGGCTCCCAACGCCTGGACGGACGCGGACATCTTCGCCGAACGTGAGCTGTCGCGCGACGGTGTTGTGGTCGTGGTGCGTCCTGACCAGTACGTCGCCGCGGTGCTGCCGCTGTCTGGCGTCTCCGAGCTCGATGCGTTCCTATCGGGAGCTTTTCTGCCAGCCTGACCCGGTTGCACCCTTCAGGTCGCAAAATGCGCCGCCAAATCGTCGCTATAGCGGCGTTTTCTGCGACCTGAAGGGACGTAGGCAATGTCACGCTGCCGCCGGCTGACGGTTTCGACTCCAGAACCCCTTTCATGCCCGGCGCGTCGGGAATACGGTGGCACTGAAGGGCGCTGTGTCCTGAGCATGCTCGCGCTCCGCTCGCGACGCAGATCGGGTGCCCGCATGGAAGGTCTTGAAATCACGGTCCTGCTGGGCCTGACGATCCTGGCGGGGACGATGCTTGCGCCGCGGGTGCGTCTCGCACTCCCGCTCGTACTGGTCGTGTTCGGGCTGCTGCTGGGATTCGTCCCCGCGCTGCGCGAAGTGCAGCTGCCGCCCGAGACCGTGCTATTGCTGTTTCTGCCGGCGATGCTGTTCTGGGAAAGCCTCACCACGTCGTTGCGCTCTATCCGCCGCGACTTCCGGTACATCCTGCCGATGAGCTCGTTGCTCGTTGTCGCTTCTGCATTTGCCGTCGCGGGCGTGGCGGTGCTGTTCGGTCTGCCGTGGGAGATCGCTCTGATCCTCGGCGCGGCGGTCGCACCCCCAGACGCCACGGCTGTTGCCGCACTCGGGCGCCTGCTGCCACGGCGCTCTTTCATGAAGTTGAAAGCGGAGAGCCTCACGAATGATGGCACAGCCCTTGTGCTGTACGCAATTGCGGTCTCGCTCGCAGTCGGCGGGAACGTCACACCGCTCATGGTCACGTGGACGGTCGTCGTCTCCTACCTCGGGGGCATCGCCGTCGGGGTGGTGGTCGCTGCCGCAGCCTGGTTGCTTCTGCGTCGAGTGCATACGACGATCACGATCAACGTGACGATGGTGCTCCTGCCATTCACCGCCTTCCTGATTGCCGAGATGATCGATGCTTCCGGCGTGCTCGCGTGGTGGTTGCGGGACTGATCGCGGCATATCTCAGCTCACAGGTCACGACTGCGGCCTCGCGCCGGCAGGCGGAGGCGGTTTGGCCATTCGGCGTCTTCATCCTCAACGGCGCGCTCTTCGTGCTGATCGGGCTGGAGGTGCAGTGGGTCGTACATCAGACTTCGCTCCGTATGATCGGGCTGCTGACGCTCGCGACCGTCGCGGTGTGGGTCACGCTGCTCGTGGTGCGGTTTCTGTTCCAGCTCCTTGCCGTGCCGTTCCAGCGGATCGGTGGCGGTTCGGCGCACCCGGTGGGACTTCGCACGCGCATGCAGGTCGTCAGTACGGTTGCGGGCATGCGCGGCGGCGTCTCTCTAGCGATTGCGCTTTCCGTTCCGCTCGCAATGCCCGATGGATCTGCTCTTGTCGGGCGTGGTGACATCCTCTTTGTGACCGCTGGGGTGATCCTGCTGAGCCTGCTCGTGCAAGGACCGCTGCTTCCAGCGGTGGTGCGCTGGGCCGGTTTCCCTGTTGATCATGCCCAAGACGAAGAATTCGAGCTCGCCGAACGCGCGATCTCAGGGGCAGCGATGGCCGCGCTCGATCAGTTGGCATCTGAGCACGGAATCAGCGACGAGGTCCGGGACCGAGTCCGTCGGGACGGATACGAGGCGCTCGAATTGGCGAATGCTCGAGCGCTGGCCAGGGAGCGGGCGCTCATCGACGCCGAAGTCGGCGCGATGGAAGATCTGCTGGGTGAGCCCGACCCTCTCGCAGCCACGCGCCAGGCGCCAGCCGATCCCACCGCGGGCGTAGGCGCAGGCACAGGTGACGACGCCCGAGAGGGCACGACACTGCAGATGATCGCGACCTCGGCCGACGTCGATATGGCTCAGCGTTCACCGCTCACGCACCATGAGGAAACCGTCCGACTCAAGCTCGCGGTCATCGAGCACGAGCGAACGGTGTTGCGCGGCTTACGCCGCGCTGGCACGGTTGATGACCTCGTCGTCTACCAGATCTCGGCACGGCTCGACCTCGAGCAGATCCGTATGGAGGGCATCGAGCATCTCGAGTGACTTGCTACAGTGCTGTACTTGTTCATGCCCTCAGCGACGCCGTTGTGGCGTTCTATGAGAAGTTCGGCTTCACGCGTTTCCCGAACCAGAGCCACACCTTATATCTGCTTACCAAGGACGCCCGTGCGACGCTAGATAGCCTCTAATTTGCGGTGGCCACTACTGGCTCTCGAGCTTTGTGACGGCGCTCGCCCACACCCACGCGTGATGCGGATGAACACTGTGAGGCGTCGTCCAGCGCACCAGAACGGCCGCACGATCGTGGCTCTCATATCGGGAGAGTATCGCGCCGACAGATCAGTTTGGGATTGTCGGAGCTGTCGGTTTCATCCGTCAAGTACGAAGGAAGTCGGGTTTGATATCTGAAGCGCCCTGGTTTTGTTGGAGACTCCTGACCTTGGAAACGAGGATGGAGTCATGGCAACGAATCAGGGATCTGGGAAGCCGACGGCACGTCGGTATTCACCGGAAGAGAAGGCTGCCGCTGTCCGGATGGTGCGAACGCTGCGCGCGGAGCTGGGGACCGAGCACGGGACGGTGCATCGGGTCGCGACGCAGCTCGGATACGGGATTGAGTCCGTGCGGACGTGGGTCAAGCAAGCCGACATCGACGACGGTCACGTCGCGGGCGTAACCACGGTCGATGCGTCGCGGGTGCGGGCGCTCGAGCAGGAGGTCCGGGAGCTGCGTCGGGCCAACGAGATCCTGAAGCGGGCTGCGTCTTTCTTCGGGGCGGAGCTCGACCGCCAACACCGGAAGTAGTCGCTTTCATCGACGCGAACAAGAACGACGTCGTCGAAGGTCGCCCGCTCGGAGTCGAGCCCATCTGCGCACTGTTGCAGGTAGCTCCGAGCACGTACTACGCCGCGAGAGACCGTGCCCCGTCAGCGCGCGCGATCAGCGACGCGGTCCTCACCCCGGAGCTGGTGACGCCCTGGAAGGCGAACTACTGCGTTTACGGGGTCCGCAAGCTCTGGAAGACCGCCCGTCGTGCCGGCATCGACATCGGCCGCGACCAGACCGGCCGGCTCATGCGCGCCGCGGGAATCGAGGGCGCGACCAGGACGAAACGGGTGAAGACAACAAGGTCTGATCCGACCTCGGCGAGGCACCCGGATCTGGTCAAGCGGGAGTTCACCGCGACGGCCCCGAACCGGCTCTGGGTCACCGATCTGACGTTCGTTCCAACGTGGGCGGGCATCGCCTACGTTTGCTTCATCGTCGACGTGTTCTCGAGGATGATCGTGGGGTGGCGTTGCGCGTCTCACATGCGCACCGAGATGGTCCTCGACGCCATCGAAATGGCGAGGTGGGGTCGCGGCGCACACCACGCCGACCTCCGTTGCCACAGCGATGCAGGATCTCAGTTCACGTCAATTCGCTACGGCGAACGCCTCGCCGAAATCGGTGCGACACCGTCGATTGGAACCGTTGGCGACTACGACAACGCCCTCGCCGAGACGGTCAACGGCTACTACAAGACCGAACTCGTCCGCGGACCCGCCCGCTCGGGGCCATGGAAGAGCGTCGAAGACCTCGAGCTCGCGACCCTCGGGTGGGTCCACTGGCACAACACGCAACGCCTCCACGGCTACCTCGGCGACATCCCACCCGCAGAGTTCGAGCAGGCGTTCTATGCTGGCCAAACCACGAGCAGTCAGCTGGTGGGAATCAAATAGCGCGAGTCTCCATCAGACCCAGGGCGCTTCAATCTTCCTTGCTCATTGACTACGTCGAGAAGCGCCCAGTCGGAAGAGTCGTGATGTGTGAAAGCGCCGACATAGAGATCCTCGACCCCGTTGCATGCGTTATCGACCGGGGCGACTAGGGCCGCGCCCTCCCCCGCTCAGAAGCCACGTCAGGTAGTGTGCGCTGATATGAGTGAACTGGAGAACTTGCGGGGGCAGCGTCAGGTTGTAGCTGCAATGTTGGTAGCTGCGAATAACTATCAAATGGTGATGCGCATCTGTGCTTCGACGACTGGTGAGATTGAAGATGTGACCAGGTCTCTGATGAAGGAGCTCGATATCAGCGATTTCGAGGCAAAAGTCATACTTGACATGCAGATGAAGAAGTTTTCCCCGGCTTCAATTGCCGGTGTGCGAGCGGAATTGATCGAGATAGATCTGAAGATCGAGAATTTCAAGCTTTAGATGGAGAGCCACTGGGCCGCGTCGTGGGGTTGCAACTCTCAAAGATCTCAACCCCACGACGCATAGTTAGGTCCCCGAAGTTCTACCTGGCCACCACACAACCATCGTTGATCGTCGCGATACCGTTACCGTTGGCAGCCGTGACTTTCCAGCTCACCGTTGAAGCGCCGAAGACATGGAACAGGTCCGTCCCTATTAAGACCACGCTGGTGCCCCCTGTGCCTTGCTTGGTCACGGTGGCCGTTCCGTAGTTGTCCAAAGTGAAGCGCACATATACCTGTTGTTGGGGACCACAGGTTCTCGATCCGGTCGCCGTGGTGACGGACTGGATCCCGGCTTCTTCGCTGGAGTTGACCGTCGGAGAAGCAAGTGCTGGGGTACTGAGTCCCGTCATCGCAATCACTAGTGCGCCGACCCAGGCTCCAACAAAGGTCTTTCTCACTCGCCTGTCGCCGATTCTTGTGAAGATTGGTATTACATTCCCTCCGTATGAGGAACAAGCTCATTCTTGCCCTCGAGCACAGCTAACAGCACCGTATTGGCGGAATCTACCCCTCGGGGCTGCTATGCCGAATAGATCGGCCGTCCCCGACGGATCGCTGACAGTCAGATCCTTTGGGTTCTGACCCCCGGACGGCGGCGAGGCTCTACTGTTGCATCGCCCCACGATACGAAGCGCACCGCAAGGTGGTGGGCATCGCTCCTTGCGCTGCGGCCGAGGACGTCACCAACCGCAGTACACGACGGAGACTGTGTCGTAGACGGCAGGGGAATAGTAGGTCGTTCCATTCCTCACGAGGGTTCCTTCACCAAGAGTCCACCAGTTAGTCAGATTGGTGTTTGCGCACGTGTACTGGACCGAGTTGGCTGCGCTCGTCCGGTTATACCAGTAGAAGTAGCGGTTCTGCACATTCCTTTGGTCGAAGGGGTTGTATGGGTTCTCTCCGGTGATTCCAAGATGGTGCGTCAAAGAGCTGAAAGATCCACTGCACGAGGTGAGGGTGTCGTTGTAGATGACCGTGCCCGATCTCGATGCCAACACGGACATCCCGCAGTCGCTGGGAAGCGAACGGGCGGCGACGTCCCCTTCCTCCGCTACGTATGAGCCGCCTGCAACTCCCAGTACCTCCCGTCCGTCGTCGATTGCCTGGGCATAAAGTTGCTCGGCAGCGGCACGGGCCTCCGGCGAATCAATCGCTGCAATCTCGGCAGCAATCACCTCCGGTGAAGGCGGCGGCGGTGCATCGTTCTCACTGGCTTGAGCGGGCATGCTGATGCCGAGCAGGGAGGCGGTCAATACAGCGGTTGCTACGAGGCTTTGTCGTGAGAGCGTTCTCATGTACTTCTCCTCAGATTGTTGTCGATGCATAAATAGTTACTCCTCCGAATAAGCCCCCTGTCAACGGATTTCCCACAGAGGAGGAGTTTTGAATGCTCGACTCTGTCTATCGGCGACGGAAAATTCCATGCAAACTGGGGTGCATGGATCCACTCATCACCGCGCTTCGGACGTATGCCGGACCGTTCTTCCGGGTGCTTCAGAAATACGAAACTGGATACGAAGTCGGCTCTGGCCTCGACGTCGATGGGACGATAACGATCGACACTGTATCGATCGCAGGTACCGGCGACGAAGGGTGCCGGGTGCGCGTGGTCCACATGACTGGAGTACCCGAGAGCTTGGGAAGTCGGCGAACGACCGAGCGGGCAGAGCTCTACATCGATGGCAAGGACGCTGGAGCGAGGTGGTGGCGAGGGGGGCCTGCCAGATGGGAACTCGCTATGGTCGTTACTAGCGAGAGGTGGCTGAAGATCGAAGCCCAGACTCTCAAACCACCGCGCGAACTTTATCTAATCAGGATCGCTGCTAGAGAGTTCGGAGAAGGGCACGACCAGTAGTTTCTGAGCGACTCTTACCAACGCCGATCTGCTCGGATGGACGTGTCGACTGAATCGATGCATTGCCAGACGTGCGTGGCTGATTGGTGAAGAACCGGATGACGCGATTTCCCATCAGAGGCCGTGATGTCCGGGGCAAGACGTACCATGGAGACGTAGACGAAAGGGGATCTCATGGCGAAGGCAGCACTTGCCCCCGACCTGGTCGCTTTCGACCCGATGGTCTACGACATCATGCGCGAGACGGCCACCGAACTCGGCGGCGGATACGTGTGGCTCTCGCGCAACGCGAGCACCGAGACCGAGCGCGAGGCGGCCAAGGCCGCGCAGATCGCCCTCTGGCGGGATGTCAACAGCGTGTCGGGCCGGGACCTCGCGACGATTCAGGCGAAGACCGCCGAATACCGATCGCGTCTGCGTCAGCTGCGCGCGACTGCGTGACCTTGCGCGGTGATCTCAGTGCGGCCGAGCTGCGCGAGATTGCTACAGTGCTGATTGCTACAGTGCAGATTGCTGCAGTGCAGAGCGCAATTCAGCTGTTTACTCGGATGATCTCCTGCTGATACGGCGCGATCACGCCGCCGGAGATGCGTAGGTCAAGCAACAGGAAGCGTCGGGCGTCGGCATCCTCGGCTGTCCACGTGCCCAGGCGATCAAGGTCTTCGAGCGTACGCACTGCGACGCCTTCGGCTCCGACCGCCGCAGCGAATGCAGCGAAATCGACTTCGGGGATGCGCATTGGTGCTTCGGCGAGTCCCTTCAGGCCATAGAGGTTGATCTCGGCGCCATAGGCAGCGTCGTTCCAGATCACCGCGCATCCGCGCCCCCCCGCGGCGCGGACTGCAGATTCGAGGTCAGCGATCGCCATGAGCCCGCCGCCGTCGCCTGAGGTGAGCACGATTGTCGAATGCGGACGCGCCCTGGTCGCGCCGACGACACTTGGCCAGCCCTGACCGATTGCTTGAAATGCCGTACCGATCATCATCATCCGGTCGGGTGACGCGACGGGCCAATACATGTTCGCCCAGCCGATGAAGTGGCCGCCGTCCGAGACCACAACGCGGTCTTCTGGCAGTAGCTCGGCGATGCGGCGTGCGGCCGATCGCGGGTCGAGGCGGCCGTCCGCTGCGAGATCGTCGCCTGGCTCGTAAGCACGAGCGGATGCTACGTCGACCTGTTCTCGCCACAACGTCTGCATAACTCCGGAGGAATTGCCCAGGTGTCCCTCCGTCCCGGCGGAAACACGGGCATCTAGGTCCAATTCTCCGGAGTTGTGCACAGCGACAGGGGCCGCAACCAACCGCTCAACGAGTGCCTCGGCCACGATCTTGGCGTCACCACGCACGAAGCCCCCAACGTGGGCATGGGTGGCAGCAGGCGCGACATCCACCTGGAACACCCGCGTTCCCGGCGCGAACAATTCACCGAACCGCATTGTGAACTGGTTCAGCGCCGCACCGAAGACGACGGCGACATCGGCGTCGTGGATGAGCTGCATCGCGCCCTCGGCGCCGAATCCGCCGGTCACGCCGAGGTCGTATTGGGCCGCGGGGAAGATCCCGCGACCGAGGGCGGTGGATGCGGTCAGCGCGCCAGTGGCATCGGCGAGAGCGCCAAGCGCCGCGCCAGCGCCGGCTAGCCACGCGCCGCGGCCTGCGAGCAGGAACGGCCGCTTCGCACCCCGGAGGGCCGCGGCGATGTCATCCAACATCCCGACGCCGAACTCGCCCGCGGGGGCGAGCGGGGTGGGAACCCGGGGCTCAGGTGCTGAGGGGACAGGCCCTGCCTCGAGAGCGGCAACGTCGTAAGGAATGGCGAGCACGACCGGCACGCGATAAGTGAGTGCGTGTTCGATGGCGATGACCGTGGTCGCCGCGGCATCCGCTCGCCCGACCGTGTAGGTGCGGGCGCCGACGGCGGAGGCGAGCGCGATCTGGTCGACGTCCCACGGGCGCGGACCCGAAGTTGGTTCGTCGCCGACGACGAGCACGAGCGGGATGTGCGCCTGCACTGATTCGGCGAGCGCAGTGAGGGTGTTGGTGAAGCCGGCGCCGTAGGTCGTGGTGGCTGCAGCGATTCGGCCGGAAGCGCGATGGTGAGCATCTGCCGCGACAACAGCACCCTGCTCGTGGCGCACAGCGGTGAACACGGCACCCGTCTGTCGTTCGATTGCGTCAAGGAAGTACGCGTTCCCATTGCCCATCACGCCAAAGACGGCGCCGATGTGCTGGGCGAGAGTGAGAGCCACATGGGCGGAGACGGTGGGCATACGAGGGCCTTTCGACACGGACGGACGGGAATGTTCCGTATGTATCTCATCTCGCGCGTCATCGCGGCGAGCCTTGTGCCCCTTTTTCGGGCATCGGCGCTGAATGCAGTACCGGACGCGATGAGTCTAGCGGCAGACTGAGGGCATGACTCATGCTGCGACCGAGTTCTACGCCGGTATTGGCATGAGGCCGTCCTCGCGCCGTGATCGCATTTGACAATCATCAGGAGTAGAAATGTCCCAAGTTCGCGTACACAATCTCTCGGTCTCCCTCGACGGCTTCGGCACCGGCGTGGATCCGACTTTCGACACCCCGTTCGGTCACGCGGGGCAGCGCCTGCACGAATGGATGTTCGCCACCCGGTTCTGGCACGCGATGGCCGGAGAGCCAGGCGGCAGCGGAGGGGTTGATAACGCCTTCGCTGAGCGGCATGGTCCTGGCATAGGTGCCGAGATCATGGGGCGCGGCAAGTTCGACTGGCGATCGGGTCCGTGGACCGATCTCGGGACAGAGCGCGAGTGGCGCGGCTGGTGGGGACCCAACCCGCCCTTTCACACACCGGTGTTCGTGCTCACGCATCATCCGCGTCCATCCATTGAGATGGAAGGCGGCACCGTTTTTCACTTCATCAATGCGACGCCTCAGGAATCACTTGATCGTGCGCGGGAGGCTGCTGACGGTCTGGACGTCCGTGTCGGTGGTGGTCCGTCGGTCGTCAGGGACTTCTTGGCGGCGGGGCTGATTGACGTCCTGCACGTCGTCCAGGTGCCGATTATGCTCGGCCGCGGCGTGCGCCTCTGGGAAGGGCTAGAAGGAATCGAAGAACGCTACGACATCGAAGCGACATCCGCACCGAGTGGCGTCACACATCTGACATTCACGCGAGGGCAATAGTCCGCCGGCATCCTGCGTTGAGCGATTAGTGCACTCAGCTGATCTGAACGACGATCCCGTCGCCGGAGGCCGCGATCGCGATCTGCGTCAAGTCATCGACGTGGTGTGTGGGTGCGTGATCGGGGGCGAGGCGCCCGACGCCGATGACCGTCATCCCCGCGGCGAGACCTGCCTGGATCCCGGCCCCAGAGTCCTCGAAAACGATGCACTCGCTCGGATCGATGCCTAGCGTGGATGCTGCGAGCAGGAAGCCCTCCGGGTCGGGCTTGCTCTTCGAGACACTCTCCGCGGTGATCCGCAGCTCGGGAATCTCGAGCCCGGCCGCTGTCATCCGCGCGGTCATCAGGGCGATGTCAGCGGACGTGACGATCGCATGGGGGAGTCCGCTGAGTGCGCGCAGGAGGGCTGCAGCTCCGGGAATCTCGACGACGCCATCGACCTCGACACTCTCTCGCGCAAGCATCTGTGCATTCTCGACGAGGTTCACGGCACGGTCGCGCTCTGGCAGCAGGATCGCCATGCTCTGATGTCCCTGTCTGCCGTGAACAACGTGCAGCACAGTGTCGCGATCGAGTCCGTGCGGAGCCGCCCACTCCCACCAGAGCCTCTCGACCACCGCGGTGGAGTCGACGAGAGTGCCGTCCATATCGAGCAGCACGGCGCGGGCGGTGAGAGTGGTCGTCATGCGTTCAGGCTATCCCGCTTGCTTGGGGCGCGACCGGCGGGAAGATCCTAGGATGGGCACATGGCACTGACCGGAGAATATCAACCGTCAAAATCTCAATGGGCCCGTGAGCAGGCCGAGAAGTTCGAAGAATCTCAGGGATCTGAGGCCAACGAGCTCCGAGGAATGCCGATCATCGTGCTGACAACAGTGGGCGCCAAAACCGGCGCTCTGCGAAAGACCGCGTTGATGCGCGTTGAGCACGAGGGCCGGTATGCGGTCATCGCATCTCTCGGTGGCGCTCCTCAGGAGCCCAAGTGGGCCGGGAACATTCGCCATCACCTGCACGTCGAGCTGCAAGACGGAGCCCACAAGCGCGACTATCTTGCCCGCGAAGTTGAGGGCGAAGAACGCGATGAGTGGTGGGCACATGCCGTGGCGGCATTCCCCGACTATGACGCGTATCAGGCCAAGACCGACCGGCGTATCGCCGTCTTCGTGCTCGAGCCGATGGCCGAGGAAGACGAGTGAAGTGACAAAACGCGAGGCCGCACTTTCGCCGAGGGGGAAGTCGTCGATAATCAGGGCAGGGTTGTGGCGACAGCATCCGGAAGCCTGCTGATCTTTCCGCTGGAATCAGTCGGGTAAGGGGTTGCGCCTAATGTCGGTGGCCACCCGGATGATGGAGTGATGAAACCGCACATCTTGCGCGCCGAGCGCTTGCGCTCGCATCGGCTGAGCGCCCCGGCGCGTTCGGTGGCGAATGCTGCGCGGCACATGCTCGCGGTGCAAGCGCAGGAATTCTGGGCGGGGCGATGGGCGCTCGCGACGCGCAGCGCGGGCGCGCCGACGCTGAGCACAGTTGACCGCCTGTTCAACCGCGGCACGCTCGTGCGTGCGTGGACGCAGCGCGGAACGCTGCACGTTATCCCTGCCGAAGACCTCGCGTGGGTGTTGGGTGTCACGGGCGAGCGGCAGCTGCGCATGGCTGCGCCGCGCTTCCGTGAGCTCGGACTCGGAGTCAGCGAACTCGCGACTGTTGAGCGGGTGATCGGCGGGGCGCTTCGCGGTGGCAATGGGCTGACGCGCAGTGAGTTGTTCGTCGTACTGGAGAAGTCAGGCATCGACCCGTCTGGTCAGCGGGGACTGTTCGCGGTACAGAGCCTTGCACTTCGCGGCATCATCTGTCAGGGCCCCGTGGTGCCACGCGCGGGTGGAGCGTCACGGGAGCAACGGTTTGTGCTCACCGACGAGCACATTGTCGAGTCCGCGACTCCGGCGGATCCCGCGGCTGAGCTCTTCATCCGCTACATCATCGGTCATGGTCCGGCGACGGCTGAAGACTTCGCGTGGTGGGCCGGGCTGACACTCGGCGGCGCGCGGGCAGCAGCCGCGGCATCCGTTGACGACGATCGCGTTCACGAGGTCGCCGAGGGCCAGTTCGCGGCCCGCGTGCGTCCACGGCGAAGTTCTACCGCGGCATCCGTCGTCGCACTCGGTCCGTTCGAGGAGTACTACATCTCATACACCGATCGCGCTGTCACCTGCCCGCCCGAGCACCTCGCCGCGATCGGTCCGGGCAAGAACGGGATGGTGCGTCCGATCATCGTCGCCGACGGTGTGGTGGTGGGCACCTGGCGTCATTCGACGGCGATCGGCAGACATACCGACGATCCGGTTCCTGAGCTACTCACCGCTGGAGCCGCGAGCGAAGAGGAGGTGGTGGTCGCGCTCGATCGCTACGCGGCGTTCATCACCGGCTGAGGGCCAGGGCGCTCTCTCCGCGACGTGTCGGGAGCCACTACGCGCCTGCCGCCCAGGCTCACTCCGCCGCGTGCCGTGCCAGGAAGGTGTAGACCTCGTTCTCATCGACGCCGGGGAATGCACCGCGCGGCAGTGGCGAGAACATCTGCGTGTGCACGCGTGCGCTCGGCCATGCTTTTGAGCTCCACCTGCTGGAGAGCTCGGGTGTGGGACGACGGCAGCACGCCTCGTCGGGGCACGTTGACACCGCACGGTCTTGGGTCTCTCGACCGCGCCACCAGCGTGCATCGTCGAAGGGGACGCCGACGGTGATCGAGAAATCACCATCGCTTGCCGTTCCCGTCTGCGTCGCACACCAGAAGGTGCCGGATGGGGTATCGGTGTACTGGTGATGTTCAGTCGTGCGGTTCTGTTGCGTGAAAGCTGCCCGAGCCAAGAATTTGCGACATACCGGCTGTCCTTCGACGGCCCCGGTGACATCCATCGGCAAAAGCAGATCATCGTTCTCGTACACGCGCGTAATCGCGCCCGAGCCGGCGACGCGCAGGAAGTGCAGTGACATTCCGAGGTGCTCGGTCATCAGGTTCGTCATGCGCATCGCGGCGGCCTCGTGGGTGACACCGAACGCGTCGCGGAAATCCTCCACAGCAAGGTTGCGGTCCTTCTTCGCCTGCTGCAGGGATGCGACGGAAGCTGTTTCTGGCATGAGGCAGCACGCGGCAAAGTAGTTGATCTCCAGCCGCTGCTCCAGGAAATTGGCGTAGTTAGTCGGCCGTTTGTGCCCGAGTAGACGATGCGCCATTGCCTGCAGCGCCATCGAGCGCAGACCGTGACCACCGGGAATCGAGGCCGGCGGCAGATAGATACGGCCATTCTCCAGGTCAGTCACTGATCGAGTGGAGTGCGGCAGGTCATTGACGTAGAGCAGTTCGAAGCCGAGTTTGTCGGCCATGATGCTCACGGTGCGGTGCGTGAGCGCTCCGCTCACGTGGCCCGCCGCCTTCAGCTGCTTCTCGGCGAGCTTCTCGATGTCGCCGATGTAGTTGTTCTGCGCGCGCATCCGGAGTCGCAGCTCAGTGTTTGCGCGGCGCGCTTCTTCAGGAGTGGCGATCGCCTCGCTCTCACGGCGCTGCAGCTCGCGGTGCAGGCCGAGGATCGACTCGATTGTGTCGTCTGGCATGCCCTTCGAGACGCGAATCGGCGTGATGCCGAGCTGCCGGAACACCGGACTCACCTGTGCGTGTTCAAGTTCGATCTCAAGCGCCGCACGGCGGTTCGGCGGCTCGCCGGAAATGAGGTCTGCGCGTCGGTGTCTGTCGCATGTGCGATCGCCTGCAGCAGCGACAGCTTCGGCTCGCGCTTGCCGTTTTCGATGAGGCTCAGCTGGGATCCTGCGACGCCGACTAATGCGCCGAGCTCGTCGAGTGTGAAACCCTGCGCAACCCGGTGATGACGGATGCGGTGGCCCAGAGTCGTGAGATGGATGCCGGAGTCGCTCATTCTTTGAGCATAGCGAAAGAAACGCACTTCTTATGACGGATTCTGTGCGAAATACCGGGGTGAAGTTCAGCAGAATAGGGGAAGACCCCAACTCTTCAAGGGAGCAGACATGGCTATGGCAGAGACGTTCACCCCTCGAGTTTCGGCTGTATCAGCGGCGCGAAGCCGCGGCGCAGTTCCGGATTACGACACCCCTGCGATGGCAGAGCTGGTCGCGTGGGTCGAAGAGATCAGCGCCCTCACCCAGCCGGCATCCGTGCACTGGGTTGATGGCTCGCCGGCAGAGAACGACGCGTTGCTGCGTGGCCTGGTCTCGGAGGGTAAACTCACCAAGCTGAACCCCGAGTGGCGTCCGGGCTCATACCTCGCCCGCTCGCACCCCAGTGATGTCGCCCGCACAGAGGCGCGCACCTTCATCGCCTCCGCGCTAGAAGAGGATGCCGGCCCCACGAACAACTGGGCAGACCCCACCGAGATCCGCCAGAAGATGACCGAGATCTTCGAGGGCTCGATGCGCGGGCGCACCATGTATGTCGTGCCCTTCTCGATGGGTGCCGTCGGCGGCCCGCTCTCGCACATTGGCGTGCAGGTCACCGACAGCGCGTACGCGGTCGCATCTATCGGCATCATGACGCGCGTCGGAGACGCCGTCACTCGTCAGATTGCTGAAGGCAAGCCATGGGTCAAGACCGTGCACTCGATCGGTGCTCCGCTCGCACCGGGCGAGAAGGATGTCGAATGGCCGTGCAATGACGAGAAGTACATCGTGCACTTCCCCGACACGCTTGAGGTCTACTCATACGGCTCCGGATACGGCGGCAACGCCATCCTCGCCAAGAAGTGCTTCGCGCTGCGCATCGCCTCGGTGATCGCCCGCGACGAAGGGTGGCTCGCAGAGCACATGCTGCTCATCCGCATCATCGACCCGAAGGGCAAGGCCTACCATGTGGCTGCGGCCTTCCCGTCGGCCTGCGGCAAGACGAACCTCGCAATGCTGCGCCCGACCATCCCCGGTTGGATGGTCGAGACGATCGGCGACGACATCGCCTGGATCCGTCCCGGCGAGGACGGCCGCATGTGGGCGATCAACCCTGAGGCCGGCTTCTTCGGTGTCGCTCCCGGCACGGGCGAGTCGACTAACGTCACGGCCGTTGAGACCCTGTGGGGCAACACGATCTTCACCAACGTCGCACTTCGTCCGGACGGCGACGTCTGGTGGGAAGGCCTGACCGACACCCCGCCGGCACACCTGACCGACTGGGAAGGCAACGCCTGGACGCCGGATTCCGGCCGCCCCGCCGCGCACCCCAACTCGCGCTTCACCGTTGCTGCCGCGCAGTGCCCGCAGATCTCGGCCGACTGGGAAGAGGCCGTTCCGCTCGACGTCATCTTGTTCGGCGGTCGCCGGGCGACGAACGTCCCGCTCGTGGTCGAGGCGACGGACTGGACGCACGGAGTCTTCCTCGGCGCGACGATTTCGTCAGAGCGCACCGCTGCGGCTGAGGGAACCGTCGGCGAGCTGCGTCGTGATCCGTTCGCGATGCTGCCGTTCTGCGGCTACAACATGGGCGACTACTTCTCCCACTGGCTCAAGGTCGGTCGCAAGCTGCGCTTCGATCGTGCGCCGCGCATCTTCCAGGTGAACTGGTTCCGCCGTGGTTCCGACGGCCGGTTCCTCTGGCCTGGATTCGGCGACAACTCGCGTGTCGTCGACTGGATCATTCGTCGCATCAGCGGCGAGGTCGCAGCTGTCGACAGCCCGATCGGTCGGTTGCCCCTCATTGAGGATCTCAACCTCGACGGCATCGACGTCCCGCAGAAGGACCTTGACGAGCTGTTCGCTATCGACCCTGCGGCGTGGTTGCAGGAGGCCGATTCGACGGAGAAGTTCTTCGACACCTTCGGCGACAAGCTACCGGTGGCGCTGCGCTCCGAGCTGGCCTCGCTGCGGTACCGCCTCACTCAGGTAGCGCAGTAGCTTCCTGCGCTGAATAGACCCGCGACGGCGGGATGCCGCAGACATACCCATGGCTGAGTGGTCTCCGGCATCCTGTCGTCGCGATAATCCGGGCAGCAAAGCCCAATCTGCGGGACCTGTCCCGATCTGCTGACGTTTCGGGGGATTCGGTCCGCAAATCGGGACAGCGTCCGCTAACCGTGCGCTGGACGGCGGATGCTATGCCAGCAACTGGTGGCGCGCGAGGTCGCGGTAAAGCGGGGTCGACTCGATGAGTTCGGCGTGGGTACCTTGACCCGCGACAGAGCCGTTTTCGAGCACGATGATCAAATCGCTGTCGACGACCGTCGAAAGTCGATGTGCGATGACGATCAGTGTGCGGTCCGTCGAGACCGCATCGATCGCTTCGCGCATGCGCTGTTCATTCACGCCGTCGAGCGACGATGTCGATTCGTCGAGCAGCAGAATTGGCGCTTCGGTGAGCAGGGCCCTGGCGATCGCGAGACGTTGGCGTTCTCCGCCAGACAGCATGACGCCATCCTCGCCGACCGGCGTCTGAAGCCCCAGCGTGCCGCGTCCGAGAACATCGCCGAGGTTCACGGCGCGAAGCACGCGCTCGCAGTCGGCATCTGACGCATCCGGTGAGGCCAGCCGCAGGTTGTCGGCGAGGGTGCCCGCGAGCGTCGGGGCGTCTTGCTCGACGTAGCCGAAGCGAGCGCGCAGCTCGGCGCGAGGATAGGTGCGGATGTCGTGGCCATCGAGGCGAACGGACCCACCGGTGGGGTCGTAGAAGCGCTCGATGAGGGAGAGGATCGTGCTTTTTCCGGCGCCGCTCGGCCCGACGAGTGCCACACGGGTGCCCTTCGCAACGTCGAAGGAGACGCCGCGGAGAACGTCACGGTCTTCCCGTTTCGTAGCATCCGTGTCGTCCGTCTTGCGCTCGAGGTGAGCGTCGACGAGAACCGTGTGCGCCTCCGTCTCGGCAGCCTCCCGGGCGGCGACCACCACGTCGGGATAACGGAAGCGGACGCGTGGAACGAGAGCGCCGGCACCGCGGACGTCGCCGCATCCGAAGTCGAGGATGACTGCAGGGTGCTCGCGATCTCGGCATCCTCCTGATCTTCGGTGGGGAGGTCGAGCACTTCCTGGATGCGGCCTAGCGCACCGAGCGCCTGGTTCACCGAGGTGATGGCGCCGAAGGTCGTCGCGAGCGGCATGATCAGCATGAACAGGAACATCACGAAGGTGATGAGCGAGGCGATTGTGATGGCGCCGGCCGCGACCCGGAAGCCGCCGACGCCCAGCACGGCGAGCAGCGAGAGCTGCAGGGCGACACCCGAGATCGGTACAACAAGCGCCGAGACTTTCGCTATGCGAACGCCCAGTCCGTAGGCTTCGCCGGCGAGCTCCGAGATGGATGCCGTCTCGCGTTCTGTAGCGCCAGAAGCACGCACCGTGCGGATAGAGCCGATGGCCCGCTCAACGCCGGACGCCAGCTCGCCGACCTTCACCTGCTGTGCGCTGGATGCCGTGCGGATGCGACCACTCAGTAAGACGACGACCACGACAGATACTCCGACAACGACGACGATCAGTGCCAACAGGATCGGGTCGATGAACAGCATCGCAATCAGGGCGCCGAGGAACAGGACGGCGCTGCCGACGGCATCCGCGAGTCCCTGGGTGAGGACGGCGTAGAGCAGCGTCGTGTCGGTGCCGACGCGCGAGACCAGGTCGCCCGTGCGGCGCGCGTCGAACTCTCGGATCGGCAGGTGCAGGATGCGCGAGATCAGCTGACGGCGGCTGGAATACACGACGGCTGTGCCGGTGCGCTGCAGAAGGTAGTGCTGATAGCCAGAGATCACCGAAGAGATGAGGACGAAGCCGACCAGCAACCAGACCAAGATTCCGAGCGGGGTGTTGGACTGCACCGCGGTGATGACCTGGCCGACCAGCAATGGCTGCACGAGCGACGTTGCCGCGCCGAAAAGGCTGAGCACCGCGACGACAATCAGCGTGCGTTTGTGTTCGAAGAGGAAGGGGAGAAGCTGGCGGAACGTGGCGCGCGGACCATCCTGTGGCGCGCCGCGTCCGCGTCGGCGGGTTGTCGCCGTGCGAGACATGCGGGACCTCGATCTGAAAAGGGGAGTACTACGACCGTACTTTGTGTTGAGGGCCTGTTTGTGCGGCACTGGGGGACGATGTGCCTGCGACGCGCTTGACGTTTTCAGGTCGCTGGAGATCGAGCGCCATCCGCTGTCACATCTACTCTCTCGGATCTGGAGTCTCCGTCATGATATCTCCGCGTATGACGCAGGCTACGTCGCGCTCGCAGAAGCGCTCGGGATTCCGTTGCTGACACTCGACAAGCGTCTCGCTAAGACCGCGCGCCGCTACTGCGAGGTCGTTATTTTGTGACGTGGGTCGTTGGTTACGTGGGCTGGGGGAGCGCGGTGTGCTCGAGGCGGGCGCCGGCGTTTGCTATTAATCGTGATTAGTTTCGAAAAACATTCGAAAAGTACTCAATTAAATCGAACAAAAGTGTCATACTGAACTATGGTCATGATCCCGGACTTCGAACTTGAACTCGAGCGTGACTCCGCGCTACGAGACGAGTGGGTCGATCTGGGTACCGCGGTGTCGCAGTTAGAAGCGCGGCGGGCAGAGATCTTGGGCGAGCGGTTCGGGATGCTTCGCGAGAAGCTGCCGCCAGGGGCGTTCGACCACGACGTCGCGTTCCGTTCGATCGCAGCTGAGTTCGCGGCCGCTGCGCACATGTCGCAAGGAACCGTCGAGGGAGAGTTCTGCCGGGCTGACACGCTGAGGCGTGAGCTCCCCGAGATCGCGAAGGCGTTCGCCGCCGGAATGATCAGCAAGCGGCATGTCGATGTGATTATCTCGGCAACGGTCGGGCTGGCGGGTACTGACGAATACGCCTATGCCGTGTTCCAGGCTCGTGTACTGGAGTTCGCCGTGGGAGAGACGGCAGCACGCACCGCCGCGCATGCGAAAGCACTCGTCGCCGCGATCGCGCCCGCCACTGTTGCCGAACGTCATCGCAGTGCGAGAGAAGACCGAAACGTCCAGTTTCATGCGGTGGGCGATGGCATGGGGCAACTCGTCCTGACCACGCCTGAGGTCCTAGGTCGGGCGGCCTTCGACCGTGCCACGGCTATGGCCAAGATCATCTTTGAACAGAACAAGGCCGATACTTCCGATGATGCAGACAAGCGCACGCTGAATCAGATCCGTGCAGACATCATGACGGACCTTCTCCTTGCCGGAAAAGCAGAATCGACTACTGGCACAGCTGCGGAATCGATCAATGCCACGGTCCAGGTGACGCTCACCGCTGCCACCCTCACGGGCGATGACGAGCGGATGGCGGAACTCGACGGCTACGGTCCGATCCTCCCCGATATGGCTCGTGACTTTGCCAGCAGGGCGACATCCTGGACCCGGCTCTTCCTTGATCCCGAAGGAATGGCAGTCTCCACCGACAACTATGTGCCGACCGCGTCAATGAAGCGTTTTCTTCGAGCACGAGATCAGCATTGCCGATTCCCGGGGTGCCGGATGCCGGTACATCGCTGCGACATCGACCACAATCACGATCACGCCAGAGGCGGGCCAACTGCGCTCTGCAACCTCTCACATTTCTGTAGAGGTCATCACACGCTCAAGCATCCCGACGTCGACGATCGATACCGATGGACGGCCGAGCAGCTTCCCGGCGGGGTCATCGCATGGACGAGTCCGTCAGGCGCGACATATATCGACGAACCGCAGCCTCGCGTGATGTTCGTTTGAATGGCGCTGTCTGCGTCAGCGGTTAGCTCGCCAGCGGTCAGGTCACCAGAGAAGCGCGATACCGGCGTTGACTACGGTGAGGATCCCAACCAGCCAGAACAGTGCGGGCGCGACACTGCCCGACTTACGCTGCTTCGACAGTCCGATCCCGATCAGCGCGCCGATGATCAGCAGGATGACAAGCTTGACGCCAATCTTGGCGTAGTTCGGTTCTGCGCCGTCCGCCAAGCCCCACGGCGCAGCGAGGATCAGCCCGGCGACACCTGCGATAAGAAGGCCGACGTTCATCAGGCTCGTGAACTCGCGCTTGCCTCCGAAAGCCTGCACCACCCAGGCGCCGAAGAGCGTGGCGAAGCGACGAGGTGAACGAGAACAACGATTTGACGCAGAATCTCCATGACCTCAGAGTAGGCCCGAGCACCGGTTGCTGCCAGGTAGTCGACCCTTAGCCGCGCAGCGTCTTGATTAGGAGCGCAGTGCGCAGCGCCGCATCGGCAGCCTCGGCGCCCTTGTCTTCCTTCGACCCCTCAAGTCCGGCACGGTCAAGACCCTGCTGCTCGTCGTCCAGCGTCAGCACACCGAAGCCGATCGGCTTGCCAGCATCTAGCGCCACGCGGGTGAGCCCGTTGGTGGTCGCCGCCGACACATATTCGAAGTGCGGGGTTCCGCCACGGATGATGACACCGAGAGCGACGACAGCATCCGCACCACCCGCGAAGGCCGCCTGCGCAGCGACGGCGAGCTCGAACGACCCGGGCACGCGCACCAGACGGTGCGTCGCATGAGCCGCGTTCAGGACGCGCTCGGCGCCGGCAATCATTCCGTTGGTGATCA
Organism: Microbacterium sp. CH12i; assembly: GCF_000685355.1. Classification (GTDB taxonomy): domain Bacteria; phylum Actinomycetota; class Actinomycetes; order Actinomycetales; family Microbacteriaceae; genus Microbacterium. The sequence goes on from NZ_JHET01000003.1 coordinate 138,903, forward strand.
CGTCGTGCCAGGTTCCGGCAATGATGACGACATTCAGACCGGTGCCATCGACCCGATCAGAAGCCTGAGGTGCGCCTTCGTGGCTCATGCTTTGTCCCTTCCCTGGGCAAGCGCCTCTGTGAGCTCGGCCTCGCCGATGATGTGCCCCATGCGGTCACGCTTGGTCTGCAGATACTGGTGGTTGTTCGGGCCGACGCCGACGATCAGCGGCACCTGCTCGATGACATCCAGCCCGAGCTCGCGCAGCTTGTTCACCTTGTCGGTGTTGTTCGTCAGCAGGCGCAGCTTCGTGACGCCGAGATCGCTCAGGATGCCAGCTGCTGCCGCATACTCTCGGGCATCAGCGGGCAACCCCAGGGCGAGGTTGGCGTCGACGGTGTCGAGCCCATCCTCCTGCAGGCTGTAGGCACGCAGCTTGTTGATCAGGCCGATGCCGCGACCCTCATGACCGCGCATGTAGATGACGACGCCGCCTTGCTTCTCGATCGCGTCGAGCGAAGCCTCGAGCTGCGGCCCGCACTCGCATTTCAGCGATCCGAAGGCCTCGCCGGTCAGACACTCGGAGTGCACGCGCACCAGCGCTGTTTCATCCAGTTCGCCGGAGACCACCGCGATGTGGTCGGTGCCCGTAACGCGGTCCTTGTAGGCGAGGAAACGGAACGTGCCGTGCGAGGTGGGCACCGTTGCATCCGCTCGCAAGCTGACGCGACGTCGACCAGCGCGCGAGGACGTCACCGGCCCGTCCAGCGGGTCGATCTTGTTCAGGTGCGCGATGAGCTGCTCGATCGTAATCACCGGAATATTGTCGCGCGCGCCGAGTTCGATGAGGCCGGGCATACGCATCATGCTGCCGTCTTCGGCGACCATTTCGGCGATTGCGCCGACGGGCTGGAGCCCGGCAAGCTTCATCAGATCGACGGCGGCCTCGGTATGCCCGCTGCGCTCACGCACGCCGCCGTCGACGGCACGCAGCGGCAGCACGTGTCCCGGACGAATGACGCTCGTTGCCGTTGACTGCGGGTTCGCGAGAACGTTGAGAGTGTGCGCGCGGTCGGCGGCGCTGATGCCGGTTGTCACGCCCTCCGCGGCATCCACGCTGACCGTGTACGCGGTAGAGCGAGCATCCTCATTGGCCTCGACCATGGGAGGCAGATTCAGGCTGTCGGCGAGATCCGCGGGCATTGGCGCGCAGATGAATCCTGACGACCAGCGCACGGTCCACGCCACCCACTCTGGGGTGGCGAGTTCCGCCGAGAGGATGACATCACCCTCGTTCTCGCGATCCTCATCGTCAGCGACGATGACAGGACGCCCCGCGCGCAATGACGCGAGGGCTTCTTCGATAGTGGCAAGGCTCATCGCGAGCCTCCTTCCGAGAGAGCCCGGAAGGCGAGCAAGCGCTCGACATGACGGGCGAGGATGTCGGTTTCAAGATTGACGCGATCGCCGACGGTGCGCGATCCAAGAGTGGTGGCAACGAGAGTTTCGGGGATGAGGGAGATTTCGAACCACGCGGCGGCGGCGGATGCTTCACTAACTGCGCTGACGGTGAGAGAGGTGCCATCGACCGAAATCGAGCCCTTGTCGACGACGAGGGGGGCAAGATCTGCCGGCAACGATATGCGAAGGACGCTCCAGTCGGCGCCGGGGCGTACGTCCACGACCGCGCCGATCCCGTCGACATGGCCCTGGACGATATGCCCGCCGAGCCGCGCGCCGACCGGCATCGCCTTTTCGATATTGACGCGGGTGCCGACGGATGCCGTAGCCAGCGCCGATACGTCGAGTGTCTGCTTCATCACATCGGCGTCGAAGGTGTCAGGCGTCGAACCGACAACAGTGAGGCAGACACCAGAGACAGCGATGGACTCACCATGCACGGCGTCGCGCGCGGCCCCTGATGCTCGGACGGTCAACCGCCAGCCGTCGCCGGAGGGCGCGATAGCGGTGATCTCGCCGATCTCCTCGATGATTCCGGTGAACATCAGCGAACTCCTTCGTCTAAATCAGGTTCGTGTAAATCAGTTTCGTTCAAATCAGTTTCGTTCACGCCAGGCGTGAAGTGTGCAATCGCCAGCAGATCGGCGCCGAGCGGCACCCACTCGTCGACTGCGAGGCGTCGCGCCTCCGCGATCGTCGATACACCAATGTCAGTCAGTGCCACGCGACCGCCGCCCAGTAGAACCGGAGCGACATAGGCGAGTACCCGATCTGCGAGACCCGCCGCGATGAACGCGCTGGCGAGCGTCGGCCCACCCTCGACGAAAATGCTCTGGATGCCGCGAGCGTGAAGATCCGCGACCACAGCGGCGAGATCACGGGTGTCGTAGAACAGTGCCTCGTGCGGGTGGCGGCGCACCGCGGCATCCGTCGGCGTCTCGCGGGTTCCGATGACAACCGGGGTCGGCTGGTGGGGGTAGAGAGCATCGTGGTCCCGGGCGGTGAGCGCCGGGTCATCGGCGAGTACAGTGCCGGTGCCGACGACAATCGCATCAGCGTCCGCACGACGGCGATGCACGTCGGCGCGCGCTTGGGGTCCGGTGATCCACTGGCTCGTGCCGTCCGCTGCAGCCGCGCGTCCGTCGAGACTCTGCGCCCATTTGACGGTGATCTGCGGACGGCCGAGACGGTGCGCGATGAGCCAGTCTTCGATCAGTGCGTGCACGGCCTCAGCCTGCACGCCGGATTCAACCTCGACCCCGGCGGCACGCAGCCGCTCTGCGCCACCGCCCGACGTGACACCGGGGTCATCGAGCGCGTAGACGACGCGCGTGATGCCAGAGTCGATCAGCGCGACGGCGCATGGGCCGGTGCGTCCGGTGTGGTTGCAGGGTTCGAGCGTCACGACGGCGGTCGCGCCGCGCGCGGCGCCTTCGGGCAACTTCGAGAGCGCATCAACCTCGGCGTGCGGGGTGCCAGCGCCGTGGTGCCATCCTTCCGCGAGGATTTCACCGGCGGCGGACAGGATGACGGCACCCACCTGCGGATTGACTCCACGGGGGCCGCGCGCTGCGGCGTGAAGCGCACGCGTCATCGCGTCGCGTTCTACCTCGTGCACTGCCATCCGTTGTCCTTATGTATAAGGCTCCGGGGATGACAGACGGCGCGCTTTCGCGGGTCGTGCTGCCTCCCTTCCGGACTAGCGAGATTTCTCTCGCATCACCGTCGGTACCGGAATTTCACCGGATCAGCGTCTCGGTTTCCCTTGACGCTCGCGGACTGTCACCGCCGGTTCGGATTCACACCGACCCCGGAGCACGTTGATGCCCAGTGTACTCAACGCGTCAGGGTGGATTTCATTCCGTGTCAGTGGTGAGTCACTTCAGCAGCCGGGAGAGCCTCCGGTCGGCCAGCACCTTGCCGCCGGTCTGACACGTCGGGCAGTACTCCAGTGACCTATCGGCGAAGAAAACACTGCGAACAATGTCGCCGCACACGGGGCAGGCTTCGCCCCGTCGCGCGTGCACCTGCATCCCGCGGCGCTTCGCGTCTTTGAGGTCGGCGGGTGGCTTTCCGGATGCCTCGGCGACGGCATCCGTCAGCGTCGTGTGCATCGCGGAGAACAGGCGGTCGACCTCGTCTTCGTCGAGCGTCGCGGCGACGGCGTATGGCGACATACGCGCGGCGTGCAGAATCTCGTCAGAGTAGGCATTACCAATGCCGGCGATCACAGATTGGTCACGCAGCAGCCCCTTGATCTGCGTGCGGCGTCCTTCCAACAGTGCGGCGAAAGCGGTGCGGTCAAACGACGGATCCAGAGGGTCGGGTCCGAGCCTCGCAATGCCGGGAACTTCCTGCGGGTCGCGCACGACATAGACGGCGAGCGACTTCTTCGTCCCCGCTTCAGTGAGGTCGAACCCGCTGTCGTCATCGAGCGCGACGCGCAGTGCGATCGGTGATTTACCTGGCTTGATCAGGGTCGTGGGTAGGAGCTCGTACCAGCGCAACCAGCCTGCCTTCGCGAGGTGAAATACGAGGTGGAGGTCCTCGCCGCAGGAAAGCACCACAAACTTCCCCAGCCGCGTGGATGCCGTGATCTGAGCGCCATTCAACGCAGTGTTGGGCGGGTCATACGTCTTCAGCGCAGCGATGGCGCCAATGCTCGTACGCGTGATCGTTCGGCCGACGGCGCGCTCGCCGAGGAACGCGACCAGCCCCTGAACTTCCGGCATCTCCGGCATGGATTCATCCTGCCACCGCTCGCGGACGATGGACATGCCTCGGCGGAACTCACTCGAGGGGGATGGGCCACGCCACCGGCGTGCGATCGTCTGATGCCAGGAGCCCGGCATGCCAGCCGTCGTCGCGGCCGCGTGCACTGGTGAGCGCCTCGCGCATCAGGCCCTCATAACGAAATCCGAGAGCCCGGGCTGTGCGGGCAGAGGTAACGTTGCCGACCACCGCGCGCCAGGTAATGCGTGCGAGCTTCAGCTCGGCGAAAGCCCACTCGATCACCGCTCGCGCGGCCTCGACCATGTACCCGTTGCCGCGGGATTCTGCGGTGGCCCAGTAGCCGAGCTCCGCTGCCCCACCCGTCGGATGCGGTGTGATGCGATGCAGCCCGACTATCCCAACGAGCACGTCGTCGTAAAAGATTCCCCAGACTGTCTCGACGCCCTCAGCCCACCACTCGGCGACGAGTTCCACGAAACCCGAACCATCGTCGCGACTATAAGGGCTTGGAACCGTGGTCCAGCGGGAGATCTCAGGATCCTGGCACGCCGCCGTGATGGCGTCGACATCCGCCGCGGTCGGCGCACGAAGTTCGAGGCGGGCGGTGTGCAGGGCGACAGGTTCCATCCCGGCATCCTAGAACGCGAGACCGATGTCGGCGGGGCGCACTAAACTCGTCAGGTGACTGTTCCGGGGATTCTGCGCGCCTTGGAAGAGGCGACTCTGTACGACGATGCGCTTAAGTGGGCCCAGACCGACGCAGACCTCGGTCTCGTCGATGGGCTTGACGCCCCGATCATCGCAGGACTGCTCGATAAGCGCGCGAGCGCGGGGCATCCGGCATCCCTTCTCGTCATCGCACCCACCGGCCGTCGTGCCGAGTCGCTGGCCCAAGCGCTGAGTTCGTATGTGCCGGATACCGAGATCCTCCGCTTCCCGGCATGGGAGACGCTGCCCCACGAACGGTTGAGCCCGAGCCCCGATACCGTCGGACAGCGCCTCGAAGCACTCCGCCGCATCACTACCTGGACGCGTGAGCGCCCTTTGATCGTCGTCGCTTCAGTGCGCGCCGCGCTGCAGCCGCTCGCAGGCAACCTCGGCGACACCGCTCCGCTGTCGCTCGTCGCCGGTGCCAGAGAACTCGAGTTGGAAACCGCCATCGAGCAGCTCGTTGAGCGCGCCTACTCGCGCGTGGACATGGTCTCGCGGCGTGGCGAATTCGCTGTGCGTGGCGGCATCCTCGACGTGTTCCCACCAACATCCGAGCACCCGTACCGCGTCGAATTCTTCGGAGACGAGATCGATCAGATCCGTGCCTTCTCGGTTGCCGATCAGCGCTCTCTTCCGGGTGATGTTGAACGCGTAGACATGCCGGCAACCCGCGAACTGCTTCTCACCGCAGATGTGCGCGACCGCGCCCGATCGCTCATCGACGCCTTCCCCGCAATCGCAGGGATGCTCGAGAAAATGTCCGAGGGCATCCCCGTCGAAGGCATGGAATCGCTGTTGCCCGCAGTGTCTGGGCCACTCAAGTCGCTCGCCGAGTACTTTCCCAGCGGCACGGCGGTCGCGCTCGTCGACCCGGAGCGCTCGAGCTCCAGGGCGCAAAGCCTGGGTGACACTAACCGCGAGTTCCTCGATGCCGCCTGGAGTGCTGCCACCTCCGGCGCATCCGCCCCAATCGATCTCGGCGCGGGCGACTTCCTCAGCGTCGCTCGGCTACGCGAGATCGTCCGCGAGCGTGACGGCGTCTGGTGGCGATTCAGCCCCTTTGCTACGGATGACGGCGACGCCGCGAACATCCACTCATCGATCATTCCGTCTTTCCACGGCAACGTGGATGGAGCAATCGACTTCGTCGCCGCGCGGCTGGCAGACAGCTGGCGGGTCGTCGTCGTCGCCTCTGGTGCAGGGCTGGTCGACCGTGCCCGCGACGTGCTCTCCGATCGCGGACTTGCCGCGCGAATCGTGGAGTCACTCGTCGATGCACCCGATGGCGGGGTGGCCACGCTCGTCCAGGGTTCCGTGGAATCTGGTTTTCAGGTTCCGGAGGCGAAGCTTGCCGTCCTCACCGACAACGAATTTTACGGCCGCACGATCGGCGGCGACCAGCGGGTCATCAAGAAGCTCGCGTCCAGGCGCAAAAACGTCGTCGACCCGCTGCAGCTGAAAAACGGCGACCACGTCGTGCATGCCACCCACGGCATCGCGAAGTTCGTCGAGATGACGCAGCGCGAAGTCTCCACAGGCGGCCGCAACGCTACCAAGACGAAGCGCGACTACCTCGTGCTTGAATACGCGCCGTCCAAGCGCGGCTACCCCGGAGACAAGCTCTACGTTCCCACTGACCAGCTCGACCTGCTCTCGAAGTATGTCGGCGGTGAGGCCCCGACCCTCTCGAAGATGGGCGGCAGCGACTGGTCGGCGGCGAAGGGCAAGGCGCGCAAAGCTGTGCGCGACATCGCCGTCGAGCTGGTGAAGCTGTACTCGGCGCGGATGTCGGCGAAGGGTCACGCCTTTGGGCCCGACACCCCCTGGCAGCGCGAGCTCGAAGAGGCGTTCCCGTTCGCGGAGACGCCAGACCAGCTGCAGACGATTGACGAGATCAAAGCCGACATGGAACGGCCGATCCCGATGGACCGACTGCTCTCCGGCGACGTCGGCTTCGGCAAGACCGAAGTTGCCGTGCGCGCGGCGTTCAAGGCAATTCAGGACGGCAAGCAGGTCGCGATGCTCGTGCCGACGACCCTGCTCGTCAAACAGCACATGGAGACATTCACCGAGCGCTTCGCCGGCTTCCCTGTGAAGGTCAAGGCGCTCTCACGTTTCCAAACTGACAAGGACGCACGTCTCACCCTCGACGGACTTCTCGACGGCTCGGTCGACATGGTCATCGGCACGCACCGAATCCTCACCGACCAGGTCATGTTCAAAGACTTGGGATTGCTCATCATCGATGAAGAGCAGCGGTTCGGCGTCGAGCACAAGGACAAGCTGAAGAAGCTGAAGACGAACGTCGATATTCTCGCGATGAGTGCGACCCCGATTCCGCGCACGCTCGAGATGGCGGTCACCGGCATCCGTGAGATGTCTACGCTTGCGACGCCACCGGAGGACCGGCATCCGATTCTTTCCTTCGTGGGGCCGCGCAGCGACAAGCAGATGGCGGCAGCTATTCGGCGCGAGATCCTCCGTGAGGGACAGATCTTCTTCGTGCACAACCGCGTCCAGTCGATTCAGCGGGTCGCCAGTGAGCTCGCCGAACTGGTGCCGGAGGCGCGGATCGCCGTCGCGCACGGCCAGATGGGCGAGAACCAGCTCGAGCAGGTCGTCGATGGATTCTGGGAGCGCGAGTTCGATGTGCTGGTGTGCACGACGATCGTCGAGACCGGCCTCGACATCTCGAACGCGAACACGATCATCATCGACCGGGCCGACAAGTACGGACTCTCGCAGCTGCACCAGCTGCGAGGACGCGTCGGCCGTGGGCGTGAGCGCGCGTACGCCTACTTCCTCTACGACGAGATGAAGCCGCTGTCTGAGACGGCCGCTGATCGCCTGCAGACCATTGCGGTGAACAACGAGCTCGGCTCCGGAATGCAGGTGGCACTGAAGGACCTCGAGCTGCGAGGCGCCGGCAACATGCTCGGCGGCGAGCAGGCCGGGCACATCGCCGGCGTCGGGTTCGACCTCTACCTGCGGATGGTCGGCGAGGCTGTCGCGACGTTCCGTGGCGAAGACGTCGAGACCGGCAATGAGCTGAGGATGGAGCTGCCGGTGGATGCTCGCATCCCCGAGACGTACATCGACAGCGAGCGGCTGCGCCTCGAGGCATACCAAAAGTTCTCCGCAGCGGCCGCCGCGACCGCGAAAGACGACGCGATCGACCTCGTCGTAGAGGAGCTCACCGACCGCTACGGCACCCCGCCCGAAGAGGTCGCCGGACTCATCGCGATCGCTCACCTGCGTAGGCGAGCTGCACGCGCCGGACTCACGGATGTCGTCGTGATGGGCTCAAACCTGCGCGTGGTACCCGCGCACTTCGAGGACTCGATGAAGGTGCGGCTGCAGCGGCTGTACCCGAAGGCGAAGCTCATTGGCGGGGGAGATGCGCTCGTCGTGCCGCTGCCGACCGATGTGAACACCCTGGAGTGGGTCACGCAGCTGTTCACGGCGATGTTCCCCGAGCCGGTGGCTGCGGCGCCGGCACCGTAGCGCTACGCTGGCCCCATGTTGTACGAGCACCTCGGGGCTCGGCCCCGGATCCATGACACGGCCGTCATCGCGCCCACCGCCGTCATTTCTGGCGACGTGACGATCGGAGCGGAGTGTCAGGTGCTGCACGGCGCCGTGATCACGGCAGAGGGTGGTCCGATCACCCTCGGCGAGCATGTCATCGTGATGGAGAATGCGCTGATTCGGGCGACGGCCGCTGATGCCGTACACATCGGATCGCACACGCTCGTCGGTACTCTGGCGAGCATCGCCGGAGCGAACGTTGGCGAGGAAGTGTTCTTCGCCTCGGGCGCCGGGTGTTCAACGGCGCACGGGTTGGCGATCGCTGTGAAGTGCGAGTGAATGCCATCGTGCAGCGTCGCGCGGTCCTTCCAGAAGGCACCGTCGTGCCGATCGGGTGGGTCGCGTCAGGGGACCCGCTGCAGTTATTCTCACCTGATCAGGCCGACGAGATTGCCGCTGCGCAGACCGATCTTGACTTCCCTGGCCACGTATTCGGCGTCGACCGCGACACCCCTGATCTGATGGTGCAGCTCACCGAGCGCTACGGTCGCTCCCTCGCGCGGCACGCGCACGACCAGTCGGCGTGAGTCGTAGCATCCGCTCGACCTGTTATCGGCGGTGGAGCACGTTACGGACCGCGGAGAATGTTACGGACGTCGGAGAAATCCTAAGAATTACTCCGACACCCGTATCAACGTCCTACCGGCGCAACGCCGCAAGGATCAGATGACGCCGATCAGATGACGCCCTGGGCGAGCATCGCCGTGGCGACCCGCTGGAACCCAGCAATGTTGGCACCGGCGACGTAGTCACCAGGCACGCCATACTTCTCAGCGGCGTTGAACGCGGCGTCGTGAATGTCAGCCATGATCTCGCGGAGCTTGTTCTCACTGTCGGCGAAGGTCCAACGCTGACGTGACGCGTTCTGGCTCATCTCCAGAGCAGAAGTCGCGACGCCACCGGCGTTCGCAGCCTTGCCCGGCGCGAACAGCACACCGGCTTGCTGGAACGCAGCAACGGCCTCGGGCACGCACGGCATGTTCGCACCCTCAGAGACCGCGCGCACGCCGTTCGCGATCAGAGCCTCAGCATCGGCCAGGCTCAGCTCGTTCTGTGTGGCGGAAGGCACGGCGATGTCGACCGGCACATCCCAGACGCTGCCACCCTCGACGAAACGTGCGCTCGCGCGACGGTTGGCGTACTCGACGATGCGCGTGCGCTCGACCTCTTTGAGCTGACGAAGAAGGTCAAGGTCGATACCGGCGTCATCGACGATGTAGCCGGACGAGTCGGATGCCGTGACCGCAGTCGCACCCAGCTGGGCAGCCTTCTGGATGGCGTAGATAGCGACGTTTCCGGAACCAGAGATGCCGACGCGCTTGCCGGCGAGCGACTCGTTGTGGACGGCAAGCATCTCCTGCGCGAAGAACACTGCGCCGTAGCCGGTTGCTTCGGTGCGCACTTCAGCGCCACCCCAGCCGGTGCCCTTACCCGTGAACATGCCCGACTCGTGGCGATTCGTGATCTTGCGGTACGTGCCGAACAGGTAGCCGATCTCACGACCGCCCACTCCGATGTCACCCGCAGGAACGTCAGTGTGCTCGCCGAGGTGGCGGTATAGCTCGCTCATGAACGACTGGCAGAAGCGCATGACCTCGGCCTCTGAGCGGCCGTGCGGGTCGAAATCAGATCCGCCCTTCGCGCCGCCGATGCCCTGACCGGTCAGGGCGTTCTTGAAGATCTGCTCGAATCCGAGGAACTTGATGATCGAGAGGTTCACCGAAGGGTGAAAACGCAACCCACCCTTGTACGGGCCGAGCACTGACGAGAACTGGATGCGGTAGCCGCGGTTGACCTGCAGCTTGCCTGAGTCATCGAGCCACGGAACGCGGAACATGATCTGACGCTCGGGCTCGACGAGTCGTTCCAGGATTCCGGCCTCAACGTACTCCGGGTGCTGCTCGAGCATCGGGGAGATCGTTCCGAGCACTTCGTGCACGGCCTGCTGGAACTCGGGTTCGTGCGGGCTGCGGGCCAGAACCGTGTCAAACACGGGCTGGACAGACTCGGTGAGCGGGTGGAATTCAGTCTGAGTTGCGGTCACGCGGGACGGCTTTCTGAAGAGTGTGGTGAGGGAGCGATCGTGTCACTTAAGAGGGCGTGCCAGGTCGGGCACGAGTTCCCACTTTACCCCGGAGGTTCGAAGCGACTGCACGTGGCGGTTTTGGACCCGTTTTACCCCGTGTTCTGCAGGCCGGCGGCGACGCCACTGACTGACAGCAGGAGTAGCCGACGCTGCTCGTCTTCCGTGCCAGAGCCGGTGGCGCCAGACGGTGCGCGAAGTTCGCGGAGCGCCCGCAATTGCAGCAATGACAGCGCATCGACGTAGGGGCTTCGCAACGTAACTGCGCGCTGCAGGATCGGCTTGTTCTCGAGCAGTCCGTTGCTACCGGTGAGCCGGATGACCCACTCTTTGGTGAGGGTGAGCTCGTCGAGCACCAGCTTCGCGAGGTCATCACGATCACCGAGGGCAAGGTATCGACGTGCGATGCGCTCGTCGGTCTTCGCCAGACTCATCGCCACGTTGTCGATCATCGTCTGCAGCAGCGGCCACTCGCGATAGGCGTCCTTCAACAACGCCTCATCGCCGACAGCCTCGAGTGCCGAGCCCAGGCCGAACCAGCCGGCCAGGTTGATCCTCGCCTGCGTCCACGCAAACACCCACGGAATCGCGCGCAGGTCTTCCAGCGATTCGACGGACAGGCCGCGGCGTGCAGGGCGCGACCCCAGGGCGAGAAGGCCGATCTCCTCGAGCGGAGTGACGGTAGCGAACCAGGGCGCGAAGCCCTCGGCCTTGACCAGTGAGAAGAAGCGCTCACGGGATGCGGCATCCATCGTCGTCGCGACGTCCGCGAAGCGGGCAGCCGCGCTACTCGTGCGCTCTTCGACGCTGGGCGAGGATGCGAGCAGCGTGGCAGCAGCGACCTGGTCGATGTGACGCATCGCGATGGCGGGTTCGCCGTAGCGCGCGAAGATCGTCTCGCCCTGCTCGGTGAGCTTGAAGCGTCCGTCGACCGAGTGCGGCGGCTGCGCGAGGATCGCGGAGTTCGCGGGTCCGCCACCCCGGCCAAGAGCGCCGCCACGACCGTGGAACAGGGTTAGGGCGATGCCGGCATCCTTCGCCCACAGGGCGATCTTTCGCTGCGCTTCGTAGAGCGCGAGGTTGGCGGCGACCGGGCCGACGTCCTTCGACGAGTCGGAGTAGCCGAGCATGACCTCGAGGCGGTTCGAAGTTGCGGCCATGCGGGCGCGGAACTCGGGGAACTCGACGACCTCAGCGAGAATCTCAGGCGCTGCCTGCAGATCTGCGAACGTCTCAAACAGTGGAACGACATCGAGCACCGGTGGAGTGCCGGGCAGCGCGTACTGCGCGAGGCGGTGCACGTTGGCGAGATCCGCTGCCGACTGCGTGAACGAGACGACGTATCGTCCGGCGGCGCGAAGACCATAGGTGCGCTGAATGTCGGCCACCGCGCGGAAGACCTCGAGGACCTCCTGCGTCTTCTCGCTGAGTTCGCCACCCGCGTCCAGCTCAGCCAGAGCCTCGCGATGCACCTGCGAGTGTTGGCGCACTTCCAGCTCGGTGAGGTGGAAACCATAGGTCTCGACCTGCCAGATCAGATGCTGGATGCCGCCAAACGCATGACGCTTTGCCCCGGATGCCGCCAGCGAATCCTGCACAGAACGGAGGTCTGAAAGGAGCTCCTCCGGTGCGCCGTAGCCGTTGCTCGCGCCATGACGGGTGGCCGCGACACGGTGGGCGAGGGCCAGTAGTAGGCAGCGGTGCGGTTCTTCGGGGGAGCGCGCCGCGATTTCTGCGGCAGTGCCTTCTTCTGCTGCGGCGAAGGCATCCCACAGCGCGACGACCATGCTGCTGGGCGGGGTGCCTTCAGCGTCAAGGGTCAGGCCGCGGCCGATGCGCTCGATCGCGCGCTCCAGGCCGCGAAGCACGTGCTCGGAGGCGATTTGTGCTGCCTCGCGGGTGATGGATGCCGTGACGAACGGGTTGCCGTCGCGGTCGCCGCCGACCCATGATCCGACCCGCACGAAGGCGGGAACAACAGGAGCACTCGCGCCGGAGTCTTCACCGCGGAGGGCATCGTCGATACGTCGGTAGACGTGCGGGACAGTGGTGAAGAGGGTCTCGTCGAACACCGACATGACCGTGCGCACCTCGTCGGTGGGCGAAGGCTTCTGCGCGCGCAGCGGTGCCGTGCGCCAGAGCGTGTCGACTTCTTCCAGCATCCGGCGGTGGGCGCGATGCTGCTCAGCGCCGCCCTCGCTTGCGACATCGCGCTGGCTGAGAAGCTCAGACAGGCGACGGATGCTGGTAGAAACCGCGCGACGGCGAGCCTCGGTGGGGTGCGCAGTGAACACTGGCTGGAATCGAAGCCCGTCCAGCCGACGCTGTGCTTCGTCATCGCCGACCTCGCGGCGCAGCTGCGCATAGGCAGTGGCGACAGTGTCGACAGCGCCTTCTCTGCCCGGCTGGCCGTCACGCTCGCGGAGGATGCGCACGCGCTGATGCTCTTCGGCGAGGTTGACGAGGTGGAAGTAGCAGGTGAAGGCGCGGGCAACTTCGTCGGCGCGCTCGATGCTGAAGGAGTCTGCGATCTCAGTGGCGCGCTCGAAGGCGTGCGTGCTCTCTTCGTCGTACGCCTGAATGGTCGCCAGCCGCAGTCGTTCGACATCCTCGAACAGTCCGGGGCTGCCGCATTCGCGCAGCACCTGACCAAGCAGGGCTCCGAGCATGCGGACGTCCGCACGCATCTCGTCGGGAATCCCGCGTCCGGCTTCGAATCGGCCGATGACGCGGATGGCCTCTGTGTGTGTGGGCTCGGGGGTCACTGTTCGAGGTTATCGCCGTGTGCGAGGGGCTTCGACCACGTGACACCGCGTGACGAGCGCGTTGCCTGACATAGCATGGGATCGATGTCTGATTCCCGAAATCTTCTGCGCACCCAACAGTTCCCGGCGGTACTCCTGCTGGTGGCTGCTGCCCTGGGTCTCCTCCTCGCGAACACCGCCGCGTTCGAGCCGATCGACGCCGTGCTCGGCTTCCACATCTCGATTCCCGGTACAGAGATCGATCTATCCGTGGCGCACTGGATCTCGGACGGCCTGCTCGCGATCTTCTTCTTCGTCGTCGCGATGGAATTGCAGTACGAACTCACCCGTGGCGAGCTGAGCTCATTGCACAAGGCTCTTCAGCCCGCGATCGCAGCGGCCGGTGGCGTCCTCGTGCCGATCCTTGTGTACCTGATGATCGCTGGCGGTGGGGAGACATCGACGGGGTGGCCAATCCCAACCGCGACCGATATTGCCTTCGCTCTCGGTGTGCTTGCCGTATTCGGCAAGGGGCTGCCGCCCGCGGTTCGCGTATTCCTGCTCGCACTGGCGATTCTCGACGACATCATCGGCATCATTTTCATCGCGGTTCTCTTCGCACATGACCTGAACTGGCTGTATCTCCTGCTCGCGGTCGTCGGCGTGGCAGTGTTCGGTGTGCTGTCTCGGATGCTTCCTGAAAAGAACTCATGGATCATCGGCGCATGCATGGTCGTTGTCGGCGTGCTCGTGTGGGCTCTGGTGCTGTCATCCGGAATTCACGCCACGATCGCCGGCGTCATGCTTGGCCTTGCCATGGCGCAGTCACCCGCCATGCCCACGCGCCACGCGCTGGAGCCGTGGGTGAATGGCGCGATCCTGCCGATCTTCGCTTTCGCAGCCGCCTTTGTTGTCATTCCCGCTGTCTCGCCGGCTGAGCTGTCGCCGGCATTCTTCGGCATTGCCGTCGCCCTGCCCTTGGGCAAGATCGTCGGCATCACGCTGTTCGGTTTGGTCGCAATGCGGATCGGTTTGAAGGGCAAGAAGCCGGCACTGACCATCACCGACCTACTTGCCGCCGGAGCATTAGGCGGCATCGGGTTCACCGTCTCGCTGCTGCTGGCTAACCTCGCATTTGCCGACAACCCCGGCGTTCGTGACCAGGCGATCCTCGGTGTGCTCGTCGGCTCGCTGATCGCCCTCGTGTTGTCGGGCATCATCGTCTCGTTGCGTGCGGCGTGGCACCGTCGAAACACGGCTGTCAATTCCTGACGACCTGGAGGCGAGTGGTGACAGAGAACTCCGACGCGCTGCGCATCGCGGCAGACACGATGCGTGCCGTGCGCGAGCGGTGCCCGTGGTCGCAGCAGATCACCCACCGTGACCTTGTGCCCTACCTCATCGAGGAATCCCACGAGGTGATCGAGGCCGTAGAAGATGGCACGCGCGCCGATCTTCGTGAAGAACTGGGTGACCTGCTCTGGCAGGTGCTGTTTCATTCCGCCATTGCTGCGCAGGATCCGGATGATCCGTTCGACATTGACGACGTGGCTCAGACTCTCACCGAGAAGATGGTCAGACGGCATCCGCACGTCTTCGCCGACGCGGTTGCACACACGCCTGAAGAGGTGCTCGTGCACTGGAATGCCGCGAAGGTGCCGAGAAGCGCTCGCGGACGAGTGTGCTCGACGGAGTCCCGCGGGGGATGCCGGCACTCGCACTAGCGCAGAAGATTGTGGGGCGTGCGGCAAGTGTGGACGTCACCCTGCCGGCTGAACCCGCATCCCCAGCATCCGAATCCGAACTGGGCGACGCCCTGCTCGCGCTCGTCGCCCAGGCGCGCGCAAGCGGCTGGGACGCCGAGCGCGCCCTCCGCGAGCGACTGCGCACGCTGGAAGCCGACGTCCGCACGGCCGAGAGCGGGATGGAAAGGATGGAAAGATAGAGGCGTGGCTACTGTGAACCCGCCGCGCGGCATGCGCGACATCCTCCCCGCCGACAAGGCCCGCCGTGAGCGTGTGCTCTCCGTCATTCGTGAGCGCTACCTCGCACATGGATTCGATGAGATCGAGACACCGGCACTGGAGGAGTACTCCCGCCTGCATGCCGGGATCGGCGGCGACAACGAAAAGCTCGCCTACAACGTGCTGCGCCGCGGCCTGGACGCTGACGGCATCCGCTCCGCTGCGGATGATCCCGCTGCGCTCGCTGACCTAGGCCTACGCTACGACCTCACCGTGCCGCTCGCGCGCTTCTACGCCAGCAACCGCGGGCAGCTGCCAGGCGTGTTCCGTGCGATCCAGATCGGTCCGGTCTGGCGTGCCGAGCGCCCGCAGAAGGGACGCTACCGCCAGTTCATGCAGTGCGACATCGACATCATGGGCGATGATTCTTCGCGTGCCGAGGCGGAGCTGATGGTCGCATCGCTGGACGCTCTGGACGCACTTGGACTCCAGGGCTCGACGGTGCGCATCAACGATCGCCGCGTACTCGACTGGATGCTGGATGCCTTCGGCTTCGCTGCGGATGAACGCCCCGGCGTGCTGATCACCATCGACAAGCTCGACAAGATCGGCCCGGAGGGCATCGTCGCCGAACTGCGCGAACGTGGTGCCACGGCATCGGCAGTTGAAGCGTTTGAGGCGTTCCTGCGCCGCCCAGAGGCGATGGAATACACCCCGTTCGGCGAGCGGCAGATCCGCACGGCGCTGCCTGAAGATGCACCGGATGACATCGTCGAACACCTGGTCGGCATCGGCGAGGCTGTCGCTGCCGGTCGTGGCGCCGCCGACATTCCGCTCGTGTTCGACCCGTTCCTGGTGCGCGGCATGGGCTACTACACCGGCACAATCTTCGAGCTCGCGCATCCCTCGGTCGACTACTCGCTCGGCGGCGGCGGACGCTACGACGGCATGATCGGTCGTTTCCTCGGCCAGCAGGTGCCCGCGGTCGGATTCTCGCTCGGCTTCGAGCGTCTTGTCGACCTTGTCGAGCTGAAAGCGGATGCCCGTAGACAGGCAATCGTGCTCGTACACGACGCTGATGTGCCGGTTGCTGAACTCGTCGCGCACAAGGCCGCAATGCTGAGAGACGGGGGCCGCGTGCGCCTGGAACACCGCGTGAAGAACTTCAAGGCGCTGCTGGAGCGCTCTGCCGCCGACGGTTACACAGCTTTCGCGACGGTCTCGGCCGGAGTCGAGCCCGGAACGCTGGAGCTCAAGCCGCTGTCCTGACAACGCTGTACTCACGTTTACGTCACGTTCACGCTGGCGCGATCAAATGGGAGCATGAGCCGGGTTCGCACCGCCCTCTTTGTGGGGGCCGCCTTGGCTGCGGTCGTGCTCGGTGGCCGCTCACTGCTGGTGCGCCAGGCGGCCATCGCGCGAAAGCGCATCGGGAAGCCGCTCGGTGAAGAATCTCTGGATGCTGACCGCGTGTGGCTCAGGTCGCTCGACGGCGAGCCGATCAAGCTCCTGCTGCTCGGAGACTCGCTCGCGGCGGGGCTCGGCGCTGAGCATCGCAAGGAGACGCTCGGCGGACGTGTGGCCAAGGCTCTCGCCCGCCAGATGGAGCGTCCGGTGCGGTTGCGCACCGCTGCCGTGGTCGGATCAGAATCGACTGCCCTCGCCGGCCAGTTGGATGCTCTGGAGGAGGGCTACCGCGCCGACGTCGCCGTGATTGTCGTCGGCGGAAACGACGTCACGCACATGGTGCCATCGTCGGCTGCGGCCGAGCGGCTCGAGCACGCCATCCTCCGACTGCACGCGGTCGGTACGCCGGTCGTGGTCGGCACCTGTCCCGATCTCGGCACTCTCCAGCCGGTGCCTCAGCCGTTACGCGCACTGATGTCACGAATGTCGCGCCGTCTCGCCATGGAGCAGACGAAGGTCGCGTGGCGCACCGGCGCCGTGCCGGTCGATCTGCGCCAGGCGGTGGGGCCAACCTTCCACGAGCAGCCCGACGAGATGTTCAGCCTTGACCGTTTTCACCCCAGTGCCGCGGGCTACCGCCGGACGGCCGAGGCGCTGTTGCCGGCAGTGGTCACTGCGCTGAACTCACGGCGCTGAGGCCCGAGGCCGCGCGGCGCGCAGCCGCAGCAACCGATACGCCACACCGATCAGCACGACACCCGTGCCGATGAGTGAGGCAAGGATCGGCAGTGTGTTGACCAGTACCAGGCACCCGAGCGCGCCGAAAACCTGCAGTGCCCGCGGGTAGCGACGGGCCGCCTCCGACTGCCGGAAGGCGGCCGCATTCGCGATCAGGTAGTACAGCAGCACTCCGAAAGACGAGAAGCCGATCGCGTTGCGCAGATCAACAAAAAGCAGGATGACGATGACGATGAGACCGATCGCGATTTCGGCGCGGTGCGGCACCTGCCAGCGCGGATGCACGGCGGCGAAGAAGCGCGGCAGATCCGATTCTCTCGCCATCGCCAGCGTCGTGCGGCCGATTCCGGTGAGCAGAGCGAGCAATGCGCCGAGGGATGCCGCTGCCGCTGCCACGCGCACAACAGGGGCGAGCGCTGACCATCCGGCGGCATCGACGACCCCGACGAGCGGCGCTGCGGTGGCCATGGCATCCGCACCAAGTGTGAGCATCACGACAACCGCGATGAGCGCGTAGACGACGATCGCGCCGGTCAGAGCGAACACGATCGCGCGCGGAATATTGCGGGCAGGATCAGTGACCTCCTCGCCCATCGTGGCGATCCGGGCGTAGCGGCGAAAGCGAAGAACAGCAGCCCAGCACCCTGCAGCACACCGTAGGCGGTGAGGTCGGGCAGGAGAGCGGGATCGGCCGACGGGGCAGACGTGAACCCGGCCGCCACGACAATCGCGAGTCCCAGCAACGAGGCAACGACGAGGATGCGGGTGAGCAGGGCCGTACGTGTGACGCCGAAGCAGTTCACGGTGACCAGAGCCGCGACCGCTGCGATCGCCACCGGCAGCTGCCAGCCTTCGGGGGCGGCGTACGCGGCGAAGGTCAGCGCCATCGCTGCACAGCTGGCGATCTTGCCGATCACGAAGCACCAGCCGGCGATGAAGCCCCACCATGGGCCGATCTCGGCGCGAGCGTACGAGTATGTGCCTCCTGAGACCGGGTGCACGGCGGCAAGCTGCGCGGATGAGGTGGCATTGCAGAACGCGACCACGGCGCGATCGCGAGCGCCACCAGCAGGCCGGAACCCGCAGCCTCGATCGCCGGGCCCCACACCGAGAAGACGCCGGCACCGATCATTGAGCCGAGGCCGATGGCGACGGCATCCGTGAGCGTCAGGCGACGAGCGAGTTCCACTCCACCAGAGTGTCAGGTGGTGGTGAACAAATGGAGCTCAGGACTGGCCTGCCGCAGTAACACGCTTCTTCTCGCGGATGTAGACCTCGCGCCGCACCTTCGCGACGACATCGCCGTCGCGGTCGGTGATCTCGGTCTCAAACCACTCCAACACCTTCGCTCCGCCCTTGGCGCGTTCACGAATTTCCTCGACCTTGGCGGGAGACACCGAGAACTCGGCGGTCAGCACTCCGCGGCCAGGTTTGAGGAATTCGATCTCGCCGCGAGTGTCCCAGACGACGTAGCCGCGCCCGAGCTGGTGCATCACGAGCATGAAGAAGTACGGGTCGGTCATCGCCGACATTGAGCCGCCGAACGCGGTCTTGACGTAGTTGCGGGTGAAGGCGTTGACGTGCAGCTCAACGGTCGCGTGCGTCCAGTCCTCGCTGAAGCGACGGATGCGGATGCCGCTGAAAAAGTTCGGAGCCCACAGGCTCATCCCGGTCGCGAGGCGGCGTGGCGTGATCTTCATCTCGTCAGTTGTCCGATCAGGAGACCACGACCGCCGTCGGGGTCGCCGCCAACGGGGATGGGCCGGCGGCGTGCTCCCCGACGACGGCCTTTGCCCACGCGATGGACAGGTCGCTGGGGTCGTCGAACCCGGATGCATCGTGGCGGCCATACTCTCCGACGCGGGTCGCACCCAGCTCGGTGAAGAGTCGGTCGAGGTGCTCGCTGCCCTGGCTGTACGTGTCGATGTAGGCGCGATCTCCGAGCCCGAACATCGCGTAGCGCAGGCCCGTCAGATCGGGATGCTGCTGCTCGAGACGATCGAAGAACGGCTGCGCTCCCGCGGGCAGATCGCCATCGCCATGGCTCGAGCAGACGACAAGGTAGAGCACGTCCGCATCGAGGTCGGCCGGATCGAAAACGGACATGTCCTCGACCTGCACCTCGACGTCGCGGATCGCGTCAGCAATATCTTCGGCGATCATCTCGCAGTTGCCCGACTCGGTGCCGTACAGAGTCACTATCGTCATTGGTCTGTTCCCTTGGTGTCGTGAGAGACAGTGTGCTGGTCGAGAAGTCCAGCCCACGTGCGAATCTTGCGGCGGATGCGCCCCGCGTCGGCGCTGGCGAGTTCGACCGCATCGAGCTGGCGCCAGTGGTCGATCGCGACGGCGCGATCACGCACGGTTTGCGGCAGTCCGTCGAACCCGGGGAGCGCTGGATCCCGTGTGGCAAGGCCGGCGAGCACCTCGTCGGCGACCTGCCGTGCATCAGTCCGATTATCCGGGATCGTGCCGACCGGACCGCGACGGGCCCAGCCGACGGTGTGCACTCGAGGGTCCGAGACCGCAAGGGTTTCGCCCCTGAAGCCGATCGCGGTCACAATCGTCTGGGCAGGGATCACGTGCTGGCCGGATGCGTCGCTGACGCGGAGCCCCTCAACGTGCTCAGTGCCGACGATCTCGCCCGGTGTGGTGTGGAATCGCAAGGAGATCCGCACGCGTGCGGATGGGGCATCCGTCGTCACCAGCGCGCGAACCGTCTCGCTCTTCGGGTCGCTCGCGTCGGTATCTACGCCGTGCACCTCGATCGCGACGCCGGCGATATCTCCGAGCTCTCGCACCATGGCCCGGTCGAACTTCGCCGCCTCGGCGCTGGAACGTGCGACGAGCGTGATGGACCGCACGCCGGCAGTAAGTCGACTGTGCGCCTCGTCGTCCATGTCGGAGCCCTCGTAGTGCTCGGCCGTCTTGGCGAGCAGCCGCACGACATCGACCGCGACGTTGCCGGCCCCGACCACCACGACATCGCTGCCGCAGGCGAGTGTCTCGCCGTCTTCGTCGGGATGGCCGTTGAGGAAGCGCGTCAGCACGCCAGAGCCGACGACTCCAGGCAGAGCTGATCCATCCGTCTCGAGCAGGCGGTCATCGTGCAGTCCGGTCGCCAGGATCACGGCGTCGAAGCTCTCGAGCAGGTCGTCTATCGAGAGCTCACGGCCGAGCTCAACGTTTCCGGCGAAGCGCACGCGGGGCAAGTCGAAGAGCCGCTCGAACTGGCGGATCACGGCTTTCGTGCCCTGATGATCGGCCGCGACGCCGTAGCGCACAAGCCCGAAGGGCGCCGGCAGCCGGTCGAACACGGTCACCCGCACGCTCGGGTCCGCCTTGGTGAGGAACTGCGCGGTGTAACACCCGCTCGGACCGCTGCCGATGACGGCGATCTGTGCGCCGACGGCATCGGGTTCCGCTGAATCGCCTGATTCGCGCATCCCGTCACCTCCCGTCGTCCTCGTAGCCTGATGGCGCCCCAATGGTACTGTGGACACCTACCAGTTCTCCCGGTAGAGTCCCACTGAGTGGAACCTTGCTCCCCCTCGTGCACGATATCTCGCACGGTGGAGGAACGAGGCGTGCGCCGCATGCCATCGGAAAGGAGCACGACGACGATGTCCGAGATTCCTCAGGTCGCCCACTGGCCGGCAATCAAGATGCACCCGCGCGGTCGAAGCTTCCGCGACGATGTCTCGGCATTCATTCCCAAGGATGCCCCGGGGGTGCTCGATCTCGTTGCGATGGCGCCCGTCCAACCCGACGGCCTGCGCGTCGATCTGCTCGGCATGTGGGAGCGGGCAGCCCCCCTGCTGGCGACCCGCGACAACGACGCGCACTCCCTCCAAGCGCTGGGCATCGCCGCGGCCCTCTGCGCCGCACTGCCGGAGGCAGATCCGGTCGTCGTGCTGCCGGCGATCCTGCTCCACGACATCGGCTGGTCGCAGGTGCCGCCCGACGAAGTGCTCGCCGCGATTGCGCCAGGCGGCGGCCGACCCGACCTCGTGCGACTACACGAAGTCGAGGGTGCACGACTGGCGCGCGGAATCCTCACCGACGTCGGCCACGATCCGGCAGCAATCGAGCGCATTGCGGCGATCATCGACGGACATGACAGCCGCACGCACGCCCTCTCGATCGAAGACGCGATCGTCAAAGACTCCGACAAGACCTGGCGCGTGACCCCGCACGGAATCGACGTCGTGATGGAGTGGTTCGGCCTGGACCGAGCGCAGACGCTGGCCCTATGCGCCTCGCGGGTCGTCGACCACCTGTTCACCGAGCCCGGCCGCGCCCTCGCGCGCGGATTCATCGCGGTGAACTCCGTCACCATGTGGCCGCAGTTCACCACGCTCGCCCACGATTGATCGGGGACCTATGTCGGGCAGGAACAGCGACGGCACCGGAGTCCTCGAGCGGGTCATGCTCATCCTCGAGGCGTTCGACCGCGCCCCGGGAGCTCAGACCCTTACCGAACTGTGCACGGCAACGGGCCTGCGCAAAGCCACCATGCATCGCCTGTTGACCGGGCTCGTCAATTCGGGCCTGCTCGCCCGCACTGCCGACAACCGCTACGCCCTCGGCATCCGCCTCTGGGAGATCGCGCAGAACGCGGGCCGACAGTTGCGTGATGCTGCCCGCCCCTTCCTGCAGGACATGTTCTCGCTCGTCGGCGAAACCACCCATCTCGCTGTACGCGAGAGCGACGAAGTCCTCTACATCGAGCGCATCTACGGCACCCGCCGCGTACCGCGCGCATCGCGGGTCGGCGGCCGACTGCCGATGCATGCGACGGCGGTCGGGAAGGCGATCCTCGCGTTCGAGGAGGAGTGGGTGCGCGAGGCCTACCTTGACCGCGAGCATATGGAGCAGGCGACGGCGCGCACGATCATTGACCCCAAGGCACTGCGGCGCGAACTCGACGAAGCCCGCACGCGAGGCTACGCCACCACCCGCGAAGAGGTGCGGGTCGGGTCGTGCTCGATCGCGGTGCCGGTGTTCCAGTCCTCGCAGGTGGTCGCTGCCGTCGGCGTCGTGGTGAATCCCGAGCAGGCTGACACGATGGAGAGATTCGTCCCCGCCCTGCAGGGCACCAGCCGGCGCATCGCGAAGGTGACGGCCCACTTTCCCTGGGAGACGCTCTACCAGAGCGGACAGCCGTCGCTGCATCGCTGATCGGTCCACTCAGCTGTCCGAGTCCACTCGGCTATTGAGTCCACTCAGTGGAACCAATCGCACGGCCGCTCGAAGCGGGTCATAACGTGGGGGCACGCTTCCACACCAAGTGAGATCCGAGCAAAGGAGCACGATGACCACCGCGGAAACCGGGACCGGCCGCTGCCCCATCATTCATGGTGATGGCGGCGAAGACTTCGGCTATGAGCCGTTCCAGATGAAGAACCCGTTCCCCTCGTACGAGCGGCTTCGCGAGGAAGCGCCCATCTCTTCGACGAGCGCATCGGCTACTACGTGGTCACCCGCTACGACGACATCAAGGCGATCTTCGCAGACCACCAAACCTTCTCGAGCGAGAACACTGCCGCCCCCGTGCGTGCCTACGGGCCACCGACCAAGCAGATCATGGCCGACGGCGGTTTCTCGGTGTACTCAGGACTCAGCTCCCGGCAGGCGCCGGAGCACACGCGCATCCGCTCCGTCGTGATCAAGGGGTTCACGCCCCGGCGCTTGCGCCAGCTTGAGCCCGCGATCCGCGAGCGCGTGACCGAACTGCTCGACGCGATGCTTTCCGCTCCCGATGCTCAGGGCGAGATCGTGCGCGACATCGCGTACGACCTGCCGACCGAGACGATCCTCAAGCTCATCGGCGTCAACCCCGACATGGTTCCCACGTTCAAGCGCTGGAGCGACTCGCGCGCGGCGATGACGTGGGGCGACCTCGACGACGAGCAGCAGATCCCGCACGCTCACAACCTGGTCGAGTACTGGCAAGAGTGCCAGAACGTCGTCGCGCAGTACAAGGAGAATCTCGGTGAGAATTTCACCAGCGACCTCCTGCGCGCTCAGGCCGAGGGCGACCCGATCACGGATCACGAGATCGCGTCGGTGCTCTACAGCCTCCTGTTCGCCGGCCACGAGACGACGACTACTCTGCTCGCCAACTCGCTGCGTGTCCTGCTGCCTGCGCGCGCGCAGTGGGAGAGCCTGGTCGCCGACCCCACGGGCATTCCGGCAGCCGTCGAAGAAGTCCTCCGCTTTTCCGGGTCGATCGTGGCGTGGCGCCGACGGGCAACCCGCGATGCCGAGATCGCCGGGGTGTCGATCCCGAAGGGTGCCAACATCCTGGTCGTCATGGGCTCGGCCAACCGCGACCCCTCCCGCTTCGAGCACCCTGACGATTTCGATGTGGCTCGCCCGAATGTGCGCGAACACTTGTCGTTCGGGTTCGGCATCCACACCTGCATCGGCGCCCCCCTCGCCCGTATGCAGATGAAGATCGTGCTCGAAGAGCTCATCCGCCGGGTGCCACAGCTGCGCGCTGTCGATCCCGAGGCGATCGAGTTCCGCGAGAACCTGTCCTTCCGAGTGCCGACCGCTGTGCCGGTCGCATGGAACGAGGTATGAAGCCCATGCTTTCCGTCGTTCACTCATTCACCGATCTCACCCAGGGCGAGGTCGACATCCACGGCGGCAAGGGGGCGTCCCTCATCACGATGACGGGTGCCGGCATGCCGGTGCCGCCCGGATTCGTCATCACGACCGGCGCGTTCGACGAGTTCCGGGATGCCAGTGGCCTGTCCGATCTGATCGACTCAGAGCTCGACGCGCTCGACGTGAACGACGTCAAGGCGGTGGATGCGGCATCCGCGCGCATCCGCGGGGCACTCGAGAAGGCGGCTATTCCCGACTCCGTCCGCTCGCAGGTTCGCGATGCCTACCAGGCCCTCATGGATCGTATCGGCCGCGAGACCCCCGTCGCGGTGCGTTCCAGCGCGACCGCGGAGGATCTTCCGGATGCCTCGTTCGCCGGCCAGCAGGACACCTACCTGTGGATCAACGGCGCGGAATCCGTCAAGGAGCATGTGCGGCGCTGCTGGGCCTCGCTGTATACCTCGCGGGCGATCACCTACCGCCGTGCAAACAACATCGACGAAGTCGGCCTGTCCATGGCGGTCGTGGTGCAGAAGATGGTCAACGCGCGCACCGCCGGCGTTGCGATGACCCTCGATCCCGCCACCGGAGACCGTTCAAAAGTCGTCATCGATGCGTCCTACGGGCTCGGCGAACTCGTCGTCTCGGGCACTGTGACACCCGACAACACCGTGCTCGACAAGATCACCTTCGCCGTCGTGCGCCAGCACCTCGGCGACAAGGCGCGCGAGCTCGTCCCGGTCGACGGCAGCCTCGTCGAACGGCACGTCGATAACGCCCGGCGCTCCGTTCCCTGCCTCAGCACGGTCGAGCTGCGAGCCGTCGCGGAGCTTGCCAAGCGAGCCGAGAAGCACTACCGCGTGCCGCAGGACATCGAGTGGGCCATCGACGCTGACCTGCCCGATGGCGAAAACCTGCTGCTGCTCCAGGCCCGACCCGAGACCGTGCACGGCGCGAAGCCGCTGACGGCGACCGTGCCGCAGGTCGCCGCGACGAGCGGATTCTCGCTCGGGAGCATCACGGCGTCGCTGACGCGCGTATCCGCCTGATTCCTAGACACGCAACACCCGAACCCGACGCGATGACGCGTCGGAGAAAGCAAGGATTCCCATGGCACTCCGCTCATTCCTGAAGCCATCTGAGCTGACCGTTCCGGCCGGCGCTGAAGGCTGGGAGCAGCTGTACCCGTACTACCTCTCGTTCCAGGATGACCAGCTCTCGGGCGACGATGACAAGTTCTGGTTCTGCGACAGCCAGCACTGGCCGACGGTGTTCCGCCCGTTCGAGACGATCACGGGCGAATTCGCCGTCAAGTGTCTCGGCCAGTTCAACGCGCGACACCTCCTCATTCCGAACGCGAACGGCATCGAGTTCCGCGTACACCTCGCTATCTCTACATGTCGCCGATTCCGGTGCCCGTCGAGAAGATCGCCGACCGCGTGCCGCACTTCGAGGAGCGCGCCGGCTACTACTTCCAGAACTGGGAGCCGCTGCTGGAGAAATGGTACGGAAAGATTAAGGGAACGATCAGCGAACTTGAGTCACTGACCTTCGAGAAGCTCCCCGAGATGGTGCCGATCGAAGACATCCGCTCGGGCAAGTCGATGGACGGCTCCGAGGTTCTCCTGGAGAACTACGACCGGCTCATCCAGCTGTGCTACCAGGCCTACCAGTACCACTTCGAGTTCCTGAACCTCGGATATATCGCCTACCTCGATTTCTTCATGTTCTGCAAGCAGGTGTTCCCCGACATCCCCGAGCTGAGCATCGCCACGATGGTGCAGGGCGTTGACATGGAGCTGTTCCGCCCCGACGACGAGCTCAAGAAGCTCGCGATCCTCGCGCGGGAACTCACGCTGGAGTCGGCATTTGGCAACACCGCCGACGTCGAGGGAACGCTCGCGATGATCGCAGCGCTGCCGCGCGGCGACGAGTGGATCGCCGCCTATGAGGGTGCTCAACAGCCGTGGTTCAACTTCACCGTCGGCAACGGCATGTACGGCCACGACAAGTACTGGATCGAGCACCAGGAGATTCCGCTCGGCTATATCCGGGACTACATCCGGCGCCTCGACGGCGGACACGACATCCAGCGTCCGATCGACGAGCTGATCGCCGAGCGCGAGCGGATCAAGTCGGAGTACCGCGAGCTGCTCGAAGGCGAGGCGCTCGACACGTTCAATGCCAAGCTCGCGCTGGCCGAGACGGCCTACCCCTACGTTGAGAACCACAACTTCTACATCGAGCACTGGGCGATGAGCGTGTTCTGGCGCAAGGTGCGCGAGCTCTCGCGGATGCTTCAGGCGGAGGGCTTCTGGCCCGACGAGGACGGCATCTTCTACCTGGGCCGCAACGAGGTGCGCGACGCGCTGTTCGACCTGGTCACCGGATGGGGCGTCGGAGCTGATCCGGTGGGCCCGGCGTACTGGCCCACCGAGATCGAGCGTCGCCGTGGGATCGTCGATGCGCTCAAGACGCAGCGACCGCAGATCGCGCTGAACACGCCACCCGAGGAGATCACTGAGCCCTTCACCTCGATGCTCTACGGCATCACGACCGAGCAGGTGAACAGCTGGCTCTCCGACGACGAAAGCGGCGGCAGCCTGCTGCGCGGGATGGCGGCATCGCCCGGCTCTGTCGAGGGTCGAGCCCGCGTCATCGCGAGCCCCGATGATCTCGACCAGGTGCAGGAGGGCGAGATCCTCGTGGCATCCGTCACGGCTCCGTCGTGGGGCCCGATCTTTGGCAAGATCAAGGCGACGGTCACCGACATCGGCGGCATGATGAGCCACGCCGCGATCGTGTGCCGCGAGTACAACCTGCCGGCGGTCACCGGCACGGGAACGGCGAGCACGACGATTCGCACGGGACAGCTGCTGCGCGTCAACGGCACAGCGGGGACCGTCGAGATCGTCGACGAGTCCGCCGACGCCGATGGCGCGCTCGTCGGTGCGCACGGTCACGGTCATTGAGCACGGCCAC
Source organism: Microbacterium sp. CH12i (assembly GCF_000685355.1). Taxonomy (GTDB): domain Bacteria; phylum Actinomycetota; class Actinomycetes; order Actinomycetales; family Microbacteriaceae; genus Microbacterium. Next base: position 165,908 of record NZ_JHET01000003.1, read on the forward strand.
TGAAAACCGATCATGACAAGGAGCGATGACGTGGAGACGACACACGCAGGCACGGCCTTCATCACGGGAGCCGGCGGGGGCCTCGGGCGAGCGATCGCCCAGGCACTTGCTGCGCGCGGCGTCACGGTCATCGCGGCCGACATCGATCTCGACCAGGCGCGCGAGACGGCGCGCCTGGTCGAGACGGCCGGCGGGCAGGCTCACGCCGTCTACGTCGATGTCACAGACCCGGCCTCGGCTGCAGGAGCCGTCGAGGCCGGCACCACCGCCGCGGGTCCACTCACAGCGCTCGTCAACAACGCGGCGATCTACGCCACGATCCGGCGTGCCCCGTTCGATGAGATCACGGTGGACGAATGGGATCGCGTCATGGCCGTGAATCTGCGCGGTCCGTGGGTGATGGCCGTCGCGGCCCGCGATGCGCTCGAGGACGGCGGGCGGATCGTCAACATCTCCAGCGCGACGGTCTTCAGCGGCTCCGAGCAGTGGGCGCACTACGTCGCCTCGAAGGCGGGCGCATCGGACTCACCCGTGTACTTGCCCGCGAACTCGGCCCCCGCGGCATCACCGTCAACGCCGTGGCACCCGGTTTCACCCTCACCGAAGCCAGTTATGCGCTCATCGATGACGCCGACAACTACGGCGTGACGCGATCGGCACTCAAGCGCTCGGCTCGGCCCGAGGACATCGTCGGCGCCATCCTCTACCTCACCGGCCCGGACAGCGGGTACATCACAGGCCAGACGCTCGTCGTCGACGGCGGCCGCCAGTTCATCTGACACACACACGGGAGCATCATGTCGAACCTGACCTCAGCAACCGCCAGCAGGCACCACGACGCAATCGTCGACACAACATCGGCGGAGGCGTTCGCTCAGGCATACCCCGTGCAGCCGATCCCGGCCACTGGCTCGATCGACACCGCGCCGATCTCGCTGTCACCCGCCGCCGACACCGATCTCGACGAGATCTGGCTGGCGGTCGAGCCCGAGACGCGCGCGCGCCGCAACGACATCCACCTGCCCATCTCGCTCGCGTTCGCCGAGCGCCTCTGCGACGCGCATCCCGAAGCCGACCGCCTCCTCGTCCGGGTCGCGACTCTGCTGCACGACACGGGCTGGGCGCGGGTGGATGAGTCCCGCATCATCTCGGAGGGATTCGGACCCGACTGGCGCCGCTCCGGCATCCGGTTCGAGCATGAGCGGCAGGGATGCCTCGTCGCCGGCGAAGTGCTCCCTCCACTCGGCTACGATCAGCCGTTCATCGACGCAGTCTGCGCGATCATCGAGGGCCACGACACGCGCCTGGTCGCGTACAGCATCGAGGATGCGCTCATGCGCGACGCCGATCGACTGTGGCGCTTCACCCACACGGGGGTTGCGGTCTCATCGACCTGGTTCTCGATGACGCCCGCCCAGTACACCGACCGGCTCGAAGCCGACGTGCTGCCCGAGCTGCTCACCGTCGCGGGTGTCGAGATGGCTCGCGCCGAGCTCGAGCGATCGCGCGCGCTGCTGAAGACCGCGGTTCTCCGGTGAACTCTCCCGCTGCTCTTGCGCCGGCCGAGCGCATCGATGCTCTTCCGCTGCCCTTCCGGCACGTCGATGACATCTTCGTCGACGGCGCGTGGGTGCGCGCGGACTCCTCAGAGCGCCGCGGAGTGATCGATCCAGCGACGGCGCAGGAGTGGGGCAGCGTTCCCGTCGGCAACCGCGCCGACCTCGATGCCGCTGTCGCAAGTGCCCGACGGGCGTTCGATCGCGGACCGTGGCCGCGCATGGCGCCCTCCGAGCGCGCGGCCGTGCTCCGGCGCGCGGCAGATCGCCTCGAACAGCTTGCCGAGCCGCTCTCACTGACCAATACGCTCGAGAACGGCACGCCCGTCGCGGAGAGCGGAGGGGCGGCCGCCAACGCCGCCTCAATCTTCCGCTACTTCGCGGGCCTCGCGCCCTTGCTCGAATCCGACGACGTGCGGCCCGCGCCGGCCGGCACGCATGAGACGGTCGTGCGCCGTGACCCGATCGGTGTCTGCGCACTCATCGCGCCGTGGAACTTCCCGATCAATCTCGTCGTCGTCAAGCTCGCTCCGGCGCTTCTGGCCGGCTGCACGGTCGTCATCAAGCCCGCATCGCTCACCCCCTTGTCCGTGCGGTTCATCGTGCAGGCACTTACCGAATCTGGCATCCCTGACGGCGTCGTGAACGTCGTGACCGGCTCGGGCGCACTCGGCGACCAACTCGTGCGGCACGACGACGTCGACAAAGTTGCGTTCACCGGATCGACCCAGGTCGGCCGCTCCATCGCCCGCCAGTGCGGTGAACTGCTGCGCCCCGTGACGCTCGAGCTCGGTGGCAAGTCCAGCGCCATCGTGCTCCCCGACACCGACCTCGCCGTGCTGCGCTCGGTGCTCATCCGCTCCAGCCTGCGCAATACCGGCCAGACGTGCTACATCTCCACGCGCATCCTCGTTCCCGACAGCCGCCACGATGAGGTCGTCGAGGCGATCGTGCAGACCGTCGCCGCGGCGCCCCAGGGTGATCCGCTCGACCCCGCCACGATCTTCGGCCCGTCGGCGAGCGCCGCGCAGCAGGCGAGTGTGCGTGCCCACATCGCGTCGGCGCGAGCCCAGGGTGCCCACGTCGCGCTGGGCGGTGCGGCGCCCGCGCTTCCCGCACCCTTCGATGCGGGGTTCTTCGTCGAGCCCACTGTTCTCACGCAGGTGACGCCAGGCATGGATGTCGCCCGCGAGGAGATCTTCGGCCCTGTCCTGACCGTGCTGCGCTACAACGAGGTCGACGAAGCTATCGCCCTCGCCAACTCGACCGAGTTCGGTCTCGGCGGGATCGTGTTCGGCGCCGACGAACGCGGTGCCCTCCAGGCCGCGGACCGCATCGACAGCGGCAGCGTTGGCATCAACTTCTTCGCCTCGAACCACGCGGCGCCGTTCGGCGGTCGGCGCGACTCGGGGCTCGGCGTCGAATACGGGCCAGAGGGGCTGCACGCCTACCTCACCTACAAGTCGATCCATCGGCACACCCCGCTCGCGTGATTCCCTGAGTGCTCCGGTCGAGTACACGTCGAAGGGGACACAACTAGCCCCAAATTGCGCGTGCGGCGCACCGACGATTTGACGATGGCAGGTTGCCTGCGGCTTTGACCGTCGCGGGCAACCTGCCATCCGCAATGCCCTGAACCCGTCTCCAACCAGGGCTTCCTTCTTCTGGAGGGTTGCGACACTTGTTCTAGTTCAACTAGAATAATTAGAAATGGGACGGAGGTGGGCGATGTTGATCAGAATCGACGCGGAGAGTTCGCGTCCGCTGTTCGAACAGGTTGCCTCTTCGGTGCGTGTCGACATCCTCGCCGGGCGTCTCGTGCCTGGGGATCGGCTGCCTTCGGCACGAGAAGTGGCTGAGGCGCTCGACATCAATCTGCACACCGTACTGCGCGCATACCAGCAGCTTCGCGACGAGAAGTTGGTCGATCTCCGCCGGGGGCGCGGAGCTGTCGTCTCGGCATCCGCCGCACCCCTCGCCGAAATCGCCAGTGAAGTCACCGAGCTCGTGCGTCGCGCAGGCGCTCGGGGAATCTCGCCCGCCACGCTCGCTGCTCTCGTCTCGGAGATCGAATCATGAATACTCCTGTTGCCATCAACGCTGACGTGCGTCGTGCACGAAGCGCGTTCGCTGTCGTTGGACTGATCGTGCCGTTGGTGGTCGCCGCCATTGCCGTCGGGGCTCTCTTGACATGGCTCCCGGGTTTACCCGATCAAATCGTCACGCACTGGGGATCGAACGGACCGGACGGCTACGGCAGCCCTATGCTTCTTGTCTGGATGCAGATCATTCTGGGCTTGGCGCTGCCGTTGATGATGACGGTCCCGATCCTGCTCATGATGAAGCAGTCCTGGGGGGTCACCTGCCGGCTTCTCGGCGCGACGTCGCTGGCAACGTCCGGAATGGTGGCAGTCTCAACGGTCGGATCGGTGGCTATCCAGCGCGACTCTGCCGGCGGAGAAATCGGAGTAGTGATGGCGATCGGCTTCAGCGCGATGGTGCTGCTCGGCCTGGCCGGCTGGTTCCTTCAACCGAACGTGACAGCGACACCTGCGCCGTCGAAACAGGCGCTGCAGCTCCGGCTGGCGCCGGGGGAGAAAGCCGCATGGTTCGGAACTGCGGCGATGAGTCGCCCCGGAGTCATCACCTTGGCGCTCGCAGTGCTGATCCTGATCGTCTCCACCGTCTGGGTGTTTGCACTTGGCCAAGGGGGAGCCGGATGGATCACGCTGGTCGTGACGGTGCTGATGATTGCCCTGATCGCCACCACGCTCGTGTTCCGGGTGCGGATCAACGGTGATGGTCTGCTCATGCGCTCCATCGCCGGCTGGCCTCGCTGGAACATCCCTGCGTCGAATATCACTGAGGTTCAGGTTGTGCAGGTGAATCCGATGGCAGAGTTCGGGGGATGGGGACTGCGCCTCGCGATCGATGGGCGCATGGGCGTCGTGCTGCGCACCGGTGAAGGCCTGCAGGTAACTCGCGCGAACGGAAGGACTTTCGTCGTCACAATCGACGACGCCCGCACCGCCGCGGCAGCACTCACCGCAGCAATGAATAACCCCGACCGAGGAGAAAACTCATGACCCACATCCGGCCCGCAGCCACGATCGCCTTCATCCTGCTGGCGTGCGGCCTGGCCTGGCTCGTCGCGCTTCCGCTCTGGTTGGACGGCGGCTTGACGAATCCCCTCGCCGGCGTTCTCATCCCGATCATGATGTTCACGCCAGCACTCGCCGTGCTGATCGTGTTGCTCGCGCTTCGTCCGATCCCCAAAGGGGAGCGCCTGCGATTCCTTGGTATGTGGCCGGTGCGACCGGCCAAGCGCGTGGTCTGGATGATGGTGCTGGGACTCTTCGGTCCGGTCGTGCTCGTCGTGGCCAGCGTCGCCGTCGCAGCGCTGTGCGGCTGGGTGCAGCTTGACCTCGTCGAGTTCTCTGGCTTCTCCGAACAGCTCGCCGCAAGCATGCCGGCCGGGGCGCCGGTGCCACCCGCGATCGTCGTCATCCTGTCTCAGCTCGTCCTGATCCCGATTGCAGCAGCAACGGTCAATGCCGTGATGGCGTTTGGTGAGGAACTCGGTTGGCGTGGATTCCTAGTGCCGGCACTTCGTCCGCTCGGCACCTGGCCCACGCTGTTGATCAGCGGTGCTATTTGGGGCCTGTGGCACTCGCCTGTCATCCTGCTGGGCTACAACTTCGGGCGTATTGACATCACTGGCGTCCTCTTCATGACGGGCGGATGCATCGCCTGGGGTGTGCTGCTGGGCTGGCTGCGTCTGCGCTCGGCGTCGTTATGGCCGGCGGTGTTCGCGCACGGTGCGATGAATGCGTCCGCTGGGCTCATCGGGTTGCTGTTCGCGGCGGGAACGACCTTCGACATGGCGTTGGCGGGACCCCTCGCGTCGCCGGATGGATCGTGTGCGCCGTTGTCGTGATCGTCCTCGCGCTGACCGGGCAGTTCCGCAGACAGCCAGAGCTAGACGGCGCAGTCGGCCGGATGCTGTCGGCACCGCGTCGTTGAAGACACGAGGCCCTGACCCTTGACGGCGCCGGCGCCCCGGGGTTGGGTGGAGCCATGACTGAACCGACCCCCGAAAACTGGCGCCGCACGGACGAGTTCCTCTCCGACACGCTTGTCGGGCATGACCCACAGCTGGAGGCCGCGCTCGCCGCGCAGCACGCGGCCGGGCTTCCCGCTATCGAGGTTGCGCCGGTCAGCGGAAAGCTGCTGAACCTCATCGCCCGGATCAGCGGAGCGCGCCGCGTGCTCGAGATCGGTACGCTCGGCGGTTACTCGACGATCTGGCTGGCACGGGCTGTCGGCGAGGGCGGCACAGTGACGACTATCGAGGCGGAACCGGCGAACGCGGCTGTCGCGCGTGCGAGCATCGACGCCGCGGGGCTGGGGGAGCGGGTCGCGATCCGCATCGGGCGCGCGGCAGACGTGCTCCCGACGCTCGAGGGTTCAGATCCGTTCGACCTGGTCTTCATCGATGCGGATAAGGAGTCGAACACGATCTACCTCGACTGGGCGGCAAGACTGGGTCGCCCCGGAACCGTGATTTTGCTCGACAACATCGGCCGCGATGGTGAGATTGTCCGAGACGATGCCACGGATCCGCGTGTGACCGGTACCCGCGAAGCCCTTCACATGCTCGGGACAGACCCGCGCTTCGACGCCACCGCGCTGCAGACGGTCGGAATCAAGGGCTGGGACGGCATCGCGATTGCCGTAATCGTCTGAGGACATTGCCGTAATCGTCTGAGGACACGGGCCTGCGTATGACGGACGCCGCGGGCTAGACTGACCACGGATCGACGACGCTCCACCACAACCCTTTCCCTGAGCAAGGAGCACATACGTGGCACTCATCGAGGCTGTAGGCGCACGCGAAATTCTCGACTCCCGAGGAAATCCGACCGTTGAGGTGGAGGTGCTCCTGGACGACGGCGTCGTCCAGCGGGCCGCTGTTCCTTCCGGCGCATCCACTGGCGCCTTCGAGGCGTACGAGCTCCGCGACGGCGACAAGAACCGCTACGGCGGCAAGGGCGTCCTGAAGGCCGTCGATGCCATCATGGATGAGCTCGGCCCGGCACTTGAGGGTGTTGAAGCCAGCGAGCAGCGCATCGTTGATGAGATCCTCATCGAGGTCGACGGCACCGAGAACAAGAAGCGCGTTGGTGCTAACGCCATCCTCGGTGTCAGCCTTGCTGTCGCGAAGGCCGCAGCAGACTCTGCTGACCTGCCGCTGTTCCGCTACCTCGGTGGCCCGAACGCGCACGTCATGCCCGTGCCGATGTTCAACGTCATCAACGGCGGCTCGCACGCCGACAACGGCATCGACATGCAGGAATTCTTCCTCGCACCGATCGGCGCCGAGACCTACTCCGAGGCACTGCGTTGGGGCGTTGAGACCTACCACGTCCTCAAGGGCGAGCTGAAGGCAGCGGGCTACGCAACCGGCCTCGGCGACGAGGGCGGCTTCGCCCCCGACCTGCCCAGCAACCGTGAGGGCCTCGAGTTCTTGATCAAAGCGATTGAAAAGGCCGGCTTCACGCCCGGCACCGACATCGCGTTGGGCCTCGACGCCGCAGCGACCGAGTTCTTCAAGGACGGCGTCTACCGTCTCGACAACAAGGACTGGGATGCCGCAGCGCTCACCGAGTACTACGTCGGTCTGGTGAACGACTTCCCGATCATCACGATCGAGGATGCACTCGCCGAAGACGACTGGGATGCCTGGAAGGCACTGACCGACGCACTTGGCTCGAAGGTGCAGCTCGTCGGTGACGACCTGTTCGTCACGAACCCCGAGCGCCTCGCTGATGGCATCAAGCGCGGTGTCGCCAACTCGTTGCTGGTCAAGGTCAACCAGATCGGAACGCTCACCGAGACGTTCGACGCGGTCAGCCTCGCCCAGCGCTCGGGCTACACCGCGATGCTCTCGCACCGCTCGGGTGAGACCGAAGACACCACGATCGCCGACCTGGTCGTTGCCACCAACGCTGGCCAGATCAAGGCGGGTGCGCCTGCCCGCAGCGAGCGCGTTGCGAAGTACAATCAGCTTCTGCGTATCGAGGAAGAGCTTGGCGACGCCGCGGTCTACGCGGGCCGCTCGGTGTTCCCCCGTTTCAAGGGCTGAACGCAGCTAAGCCACACACAGTAGTAGACCGCCAGCGAAGCGGCGCAGGGAAGGGGGAGCCATGGCACGACGTCCGGCTCCCCCTTCTCATGCCCGTAATCAGGCCGCTACTCGTCCGTCGACCACGGCGCCGCGAACTCGGACACGCTCTCGCACCCAGGTTGACGTGCGGGAATGGGCCTCCGGCATCCGTCTGTCGGGGTTCATGGTCATCATGCTGTCGTTGGTCATACTTGGTGCGTGGGTGCTGGTTCCGACGCTCGGTACGTACATTGATCAGCGACAGAAAATTGCAGCCCTTGAAGTTTCGGTGAAAGTTAGCGCCGATGAAATCAAGGCGCTCGAACAGGAGCGCGACCGCTGGGACGACCCGGCGTACATCACCACCCAGGCGCGCGAGCGGCTCTACTATGTCAAACCCGGTGAAGTCGTCTACCTCGTCGACAATGATCTCGACCCGGCATCCCTTCCTCAGGAACAGACTGCGGTCAGCAAAGAACTCAAAGAGACCCCGGCCGATTGGATGCCGCAGCTCCTGCGAACCGTTGCCGGTGCCGGTCTCGCACAGACCGCGAGCGAAGCTCGCTAAGGGCTTCCTCAGGGTTGCCTCCCGTAGGCTGAGCCGGTGACGACCCCGCCTTTTGCCCCACCCACGCCCGCCGAGATCGACGTTGTGTCTGCGCAACTCGGCCGTCCGGCTCGTGGAGTCCTCGGCATCGCCGCACGTTGTGTCTGCGGCAACCCGACGGTCGTCGCCACCAGTCCTCGACTGCCCGACGGCACGCCGTTTCCGACGTTCTATTATTTGACGCATCCGGCCGCGACCGCCGCGATGTCAACACTCGAAGCCACCCAGGTGATGCCGGAGTTCGCAGCGCTCCTTGCGGATGACGAAGCCGTCGCGGCCAGCTACCACGCCGCGCACGCGGCATACCTCGCCGATCGCGCCCAGTTCGGTGACGTTCCGGAGGTCGATGGCATCTCGGCCGGCGGGATGCGACCCGGGTGAAGTGCCTGCACGCGCTCGCGGGTCACGCGCTCGCCGCGGGGCCCGGGGTCAACCCCATCGGCGATGCGGCACTTGCCCGGTCCTCCTGGTCTCCACAGCGTTGCCAGTGTGAGGCGCCAGGAGCCGCGACGGCATGAGGATTACGACGATGCTGCGCAGCACCGTCGCGTTTGCGGCGGTGGCGGCATCCGTCCTGCTCACCGGGGCCACTGCGACTCCGCCGCCGATTCCAGACAAGCCGACGGACCCGGTGCGCGCGGCCGAGTACTGGCTCGATGGTGCCGGCATCCGCCAAGCGTGGCAGACGACGCGTGGTGCAGGTGTCACTATCGCGATCATCGACACGGGCATCGGCAAGGTGCCGCTGACGTTCGGGGACGCAGTGCTCGACGGTACAGATGTCTCGGGCAGCGGCTCGCCCGACGGCCGTTCACCCGTTGGCGCCATTGACGGCGATCACGGTTCGTGGGTAGCGTCACTCGCGGCGGGGCGTGGCAATGCGGATGGCACCGGAATGATCGGCGTGGCGCCCGAGGCGAAGCTGCTCTCGGTGTCGGTGGGTTTCGGCGCCGCCGCGACTGTGCCTTTCGTTCAGCAGGTGGCAGATGGTGTCCGCTGGGCTGTCGATAACGGCGCCGACATCATCAACATGTCGTTCACGACGAACACGTTGGACTGGGACCCGAGCTGGGACGATGCGTTTCTCTACGCGTATGAGCACGACGTGGTAATCGTGGTGGCTGCCGGAAACCGTGGCAGCGGCACCGATGTCGTCGGCGCTCCGGCCACGATTCCCGGTGTGCTCACGGTTGGCGGCGTGGATCAGACCGGAACCGCGAGTGTAGAGGCCTCCACTCAGGGCATCACGATCGCAATCTCAGCCCCGAGCGAGGGGCTGCTTGGCGTCTCCGCAGACGGCACGCTGACATCATGGAGCGGCACCAGCGGTGCGGCTCCGATCGTCGCGGGCGTCGCGGCGCTGATTCGCTCGGCACACCCTGAATTGGATGCCGCGAACGTCATCAACCGCATCATCAAGACGGCGATCCCAGTCCCCGGCGTGACCAAGGTCCCAGACAAGCTCTACGGATACGGCCTGCTGGATGCATCACGGGCGGTATCGGCATCGGTTTCGCTCGTCGATGAGAACCCGATGGGTGATCTCGCAGAGTGGGTGCGGCTGTATCGACGGGCCGAGGCCGAGCCTCTGCCCGACCCGGAGGTGACGCCGATTGCGGTCGAACCATTGCCTGCCGCAGACCCGCCCACTGAGGCTGGTTCGCCGCTGGTACCGAGTGTCGAATCGTTGCGATATGGGACTCTGCCGCTCATTGCACTTACAGTGCCTGGTATTCTTATCGGGCTAGGCGTCACCGCTGCTGCCCGGCGCATCCGAACGGCGCGCAAGCAAAGCACGCCAGCACCCTGACGAGGAGTTGTCCACCTGTGCCCAAGATCCTGATTGTCGGCGGCGGTTATGCGGGTTTCTACACTGCGTGGAAGCTCGAAAAACACCTCCGCAAGGGCGAAGCCGACGTGACCATGGTCGACCCGCTGCCGTACATGACTTACTTGCCTTTCCTTCCGGAAGTTGCAGCGGGATCGATCGAGCCGCGCCACGCAGTGGTCTCTACTCGACGTCACCTCAAGCGCACGAACGTCGTCGCGGCGAAGGTCACGAACATCGATCACGCGAACAAGGTCGCCACAATCACTCCCGCCGAGGGGCAGTCGTACGAGTTCGAGTACGACCAGATCGTGGTCACCGCGGGCTCTGTCTCACGCACCTTCCCGATCCCCGGTATCGCCGACAATGCGATCGGCATGAAGTCGATCGAAGAGGCTGTCTGGGTCCGTGACAAGTTGCTGTCGAACTTCGACAAGGCAGCAGCGCTCCCGGCTGGTCCTGAGCGCGAGCGACTGCTGACGGTCGTCGTGGTCGGTGGCGGGTTCGCCGGTATCGAGGTTTTTGCCGAGCTTCGCTCCTTCGCCTCTGCACTGCTCAAGCGCTACCCGCAACTCTCCTTCGACGAGACGCACTTCCACCTCATCGAGGCCATGGGGCGCATCATGCCGGAGGTTTCGCTGAAGACCAGCGAATGGGTCCTCAAGGATCTCGCCAAGCGCGGTGCGAACGTGCACCTCGACACTCAGGTGACGGGCGCCGTGAACGGCGACGTGCAGACCTCAGCAGGCGACGTCATCCCGACCGACATCATCGTGTGGACGGCCGGTGTGATGGCCAACCCGCAGGTGGTGCGTGCCGGTGACCTGCCCACCGAAGAGCGCGGTCGTATTCGTGCGGAGGCCACGCTGCGCGTCGTTGACGCCGACGGCAATGTTGTCGACGGTGCCTGGACTGCCGGAGACGTCTCGGCCGTTCCTGATCTGACCGGTGGCGGTGTCGGCGGCTTCTGCGTTCCGAACGCCCAGCACGCTGTCCGTCAGGCGAAGCGTCTCGCGAAGAACCTGGTTGGGGTGCTTCGCGGCGAAGAGCCGATCGACTACGTGCACAAGAACCTTGGTGCCGTTGCGGGCCTCGGCCTGGGCACTGGTGTCTTCCAGTCCGGCAACCTCGCGCTCAAGGGCTTCGTTGCCTGGATCGCGCACCGTGGCTACCACGGCCTTGCCATGCCGACCTGGGAGCGCAAGTTCCGCGTGCTGTGGGGCTGGTGGAACAACCTGTGGCTTGACCGCGACATCGTCAACCTCGAGAAGGTTCAGGAGCCGCGCGCATCTTCGAAGAATTCGCCTCGCGCCCGCGCCCGACGACGGATGCTGCCCCGGCCGCTGCGGCGAAGCCTGCTGCTGAGAAGCCCGCTGAGGCAGAGAAGGCGCCGGCTAAGAAGCCTGCCGCGAAGCAGGCTCCGGCTAAGAGCGCGGCTGGCGCTCGCTAGCCACCCGCTTCTCCAACGAAACGACCGCCCTTCCGATATTCGGGAGGGCGGTCGTTTGTGTTCTCAGTGGTGTACGAAGTTTCGGTGCCCCCACTGGGACTCGAACCCAGACTGTAGCGATTTTAAGTCGCCTGCCTCTGCCATTGGGCTATGGGGGCGTGCATCATAAGCCTAGCCGCGCGAATCCTCTGCCCACGTCGTAGGGTGGGAGAGTGCTCGACCTCACTGCTGACCTGGGCCCCGTAGATTCGCGATCTCGCGCGTGGGAGAATCCTGCTGCGTGGTGGCCGAGGCTGACGGATACCACCGCGCATCTGTCTGCGCCCGTCGCTGTCATTGACCTTGAGGCGCTGCGTCACAACGCAATGGATCTGCTGGTGCGTTCCGGCGGCATCCCGATCCGAGTGGCATCCAAATCAGTGCGTGTGCGATCCGTGCTCGATGCTGTGCTGCGTATTCCGGGGTATCGCGGCATCCTCTCGTTCTCGCTCGCGGAAGCGCTGTGGCTGGCTGAGACGCACGATGACATCGTGCTCGGGTACCCGACGGCGGATCGTGCGGGGCTCGAGCGACTCGTGCACGATGAGGTCGCAGCATCCCGGATCACTCTGATGGTCGATGACGTCTCGCACCTCGACCTCATTGACAGCATTTCCGCACCTGATCAGCGTGAGCCGATCCGCGTCGCTATTGATGCGGATGCCTCGTGGCGGTCTGCGCTACTTGGACATATCGGCGTGCGGCGATCGCCGCTTTTTACCGCGGCCGACGTTGCGGCGTTCGCCCGCAAGATCACTGGACGCCCGGGATTTCGGCTCGTGGGGTTGCAGATGTACGAGGCACAGATCGCCGGTCAGGGCGACAACGGTCCGGATGGGCCGGTGATCCGCAGGGTTCAGGCTCGTTCGCGCGACGAGTTGCGTGTGCGTCGCGCTGAGATCGCCAATGCACTCACCGAGATCGCGCCGCTGGAGTTTCTGAATGGCGGCGGTACAGGTTCGTTGGAATTCACGGGCAGCGATGAATCCGTCACCGAGGCCTCGGCCGGTAGTGGCCTGCTTGGCGGACACCTCTTCGACGGCTATCGGTCATTCCGACCAGCGCCCGCAGCGGCATTCGCCTATGACGTCGTTCGTCGGCCAGCGGGCGATATCGCCACGGTGCTGGGTGGCGGATGGATCGCCTCTGGTCCGGCGCTCGCTTCACGCCAGCCGCTGCCGGTATGGCCCGCGGGGCTGCGCACGATGCCCAGGGAAGCCGCTGGAGAGGTGCAGACGCCCCTTCAGGGTGGTGCGGCTCGCGCTCTGAAACTCGGCGACCGGGTGTGGTTCCGGCACGCCAAGAGCGGCGAGCCTGCCGAGCGCATCGATGCCTATCAACTGGTTTCAGGTACGCAGGTGATCGACGAGCTTCCGACGTATCGCGGTGAAGGAAAGGCGTTCCTGTGACCCGACCTGGTGGTACGTGGCAGAACTGGGCACGTTCGGCACAGGTCAAACCGACCAGCGTTGAACGCCCGCGCAGCGCGGAGGGTGTGCAGCGGGCGGTGCAAGCGGCCCTCGCCCACAATCTCCCTATCAAAGCCGTCGGTGCCGGGCACAGCTTCACCGGAATCGCGGTAGCGCCCGGCGTCTTGCTCGAGCTCGATGACATGCAGGGACTGGCGTCGATCGAACCCGATCGGGCCAGGGTGACCCTTCTCGCTGGCACCCGCCTGCACCGCATCCCTCGCCTCCTCGCGCCGCACGGGCTCGCGATGCAGAACCTCGGCGATATTGACCGTCAGTCGATCTCCGGCGCAATCTCGACAGGAACGCACGGTACAGGCGCGCGTTTTGGTGGGCTTGCGACGCAAGTCGTCGGCGTCACGCTAATCTCGGCGGCCGGCGAGTTCCTTCGCGTGAACGAGACCGAGAACGCCGAGCTACTGCCTGCCGTCGCGCTCGGACTTGGCGCGCTAGGTATCCTCGTCGACGTCACGCTGCAGTGCGTCCCCGCCTTCGTCATGCACGCGATCGACGAGCCGCTCCCCATCGAGGACGTTCTTGCGACGCTCGACGAGCGGGTCGCAGCATCCGATCATTTTGAGTTCTACTGGTTCCCCCACACCGACATCGCGCTCACCAAGCGGCAGAGCAGACTGCCGGAGTCCACGCCTCGACGGCCGCTGCCTCGTGTCGGCCGCTGGATCGATGAGACCCTGCTCTCGAACGGCGTCTATCGCGCCGTGTGTGACGCGGCGCGAACGATCCCTGCGATCACCCCGCCCTTCAATCGCCTTGCAGTGAAGCTCACTGGGGATCGTGAGTACACCGACCGTTCGCATGTGGTGCTTACGCAGAGTCGAACCGTGCGGTTCCGCGAGATGGAGTACGCGTTGCCGGCCGAGAACGTGATCCACGCCTTCAGAGCAGTACAGGCGCTGATAGCTCAGCGCGGTTGGCGGATCGAGTTTCCGGTCGAGGTGCGCTTTGCCGAAGCCGACGACCGTTGGCTCTCTACCGCATATGACCGAGCGAGCGGATACATCGCGGTGCACCGATACTGGCGCGCCGATCCCACCGAGTACTTCGAAGCGGTCGAGCGAATCTGCCTCGAACACGGCGGAAGGCCACACTGGGGCAAGCTCCACACCCTTGACTCCGAGCAGCTGCGCACCCGGTACCCGCGGTTCACCGATTTTGTGGCGGTGCGCGACCGGCTCGATCCTGAGCGCCGTTTTGCCAATCGCTATCTTGACCGAGTACTCGGAGAATGACGCGTCGCCCAGTCGCTGTGCAGACTGCGCGGTTAGGATGAAGAAAATTCGGTTCAAGGGGGGTTGTGTGCCATGGAGTGGCTCATTCCGGTTGTGATCATCGTCGCGGTGCTGGTAGTCATCGGCATCTATCTCTGGGCGACGTACAACTCCTTGGTGCAACTGAAGATTCGTGTCGATGAGGCATGGAGCGGCATCACGGTGCAACTCAAGCGACGTGCAGACCTGATCCCGAATCTCATCGAGACGGTCAAGGGGTACGCCTCACACGAGAAGGCCGTCTTCGAGAACGTCACGCGCGCCCGCGCCGAGACGCTTTCAGCGGGGAGTCCCGGCGAGGCCGGCATCGCCGAAGGACACCTGCAGCAGGCACTGAAGAGCCTGTTCGCGGTGGCTGAGGCCTACCCGCAGTTGCAGGCGAGCCAGAACTTCCTTCAGGTGCAGCACGCTCTCGTCGACACCGAAGACAAGGTGCAGGCCGCTCGTCGCTTCTACAACGGTGGTGTGCGCGAGCTGAACACGAAGATCAGGGTCTTCCCGAACAACCTGTTCGCCCGTGGACTCGGCTTCACCGAGCGGGAGTTCTTCGAGGTCGCCGACAGCGCTGCGATCGCCGAGCCGCCGCGCGTACAGTTCTGACACGTCACGACCTTCAGCGCTTCACCACACCGACAACACGATGTCGTCTGCCGTGAACGTGACGTCTCCGCGCAGCGCCCAGTTCACCGTGCGGTAGCTCAGGGTCTTCGTTGAGCCGTCGAGCGCGATTCCGGTAATCGTAGCGACGAGCGTGCCGCCGCCGGCCTGAAACGTTGTGGGTGTGAGTGCGAGCTTCGGTGTCTGCTCAATGCGGTAATTGATCCCGCTCAGCGTGGCGAAGTCGGCAGCCCACGGAATGCTGATGCCACAGGATGCTCGCACCTCTGCTGCCGCCTGTGTGCAGGTCGCCAGATATTCGTCGAGCTGTTCCTGCGCGGCGGTGGTTGCTGCGGGCTGAAGTGTCGCCTCGAGAGCCACGTCCTGAGCGCTGCCAGGCAACACCTGGATCACCGTGCTGCCTTTTAGGAACTCGGCAGGGGTCGCGACAACCTCGTATTCTGCCGGCAGCAGCGCGATCGTGGCATCCGGTGTGAGCAGCGCGGCGCCGATCCCGGCTGGTGCGTCGACCTGGACGGTGCCCAACGCCGTTGCCGCATCCGGCACCCACTGCCCGGAGTCTTGGATCATCGTGATCTCGGCGTCGAATTTCTCACCTGCAAGTGCGTACGAGACCTGGACGACCGTCGAGGAATCGGTGGCCGCAGAGGACTTAACGGCAACATCACTGAGGTGATTGCGCGCAGCGGCGAAGGCGGCTGCCGCTTCTGTCGAAACCTCGACGCCGGTGGCTTCGAGGGCCGCCACATCGCTGTTTTCTAGCGCATGCAAATACGCCAAGGCTTGATCCTCGGCGCCGCTGGCTCGGGGGATCAGCAGCACTGCGGCACCCGCGGCTACGACGAGCACGGCTGCGGCTCCCGCGATCCAGTAGGTGCGGCGTCTCATATGGATCCTTCGCGGACGTGAACATGCCGCTGCACGTCACCGCGGGAGATGTGCAGGGCTCCTGCCACCGAGTTCGCGGCGTCACCCCATCCGGACACGGAGACGTTCTCCAAACCCTGCCAGAGGGCTGCCAGGGCGAGCTCGCGGGCGATGGGCTCGGCGTCTTCCGCCCGCGCCTGCGGCTCCCACCAGGCCGACTGCACTTGCAGTGTCGACGAGGCGCGGTCGGCCTTCAGATCTACTCGGGCGACGATCCGATCGCGACGAGCACGGGAAGTGAGTAGTAACCGTAACGACGCTTGTGCGCGGGAACGTAGATTTCGATGCGGTAATCGAGGTCGAAGGCGCGGAGCGCCCTCTCGCGGAACCAGACCACCGGGTCGAACGGAGTGAGGATTGCCGCGGCATCCACTCGTCGGGGCAGAACCGCATCGCGATGCAGCCAGGTGGGCACCGGGCGCCCGCCGCGTTCCCAACCGCGCACCTGCACCGGCTGCAACTCCTCCGAATCGACGAGGTCATTGATCGCCCGACGGACGGCCTGACGATCGCGGATCCGGTAGTAATCGGCGAGGTCAGCCTCGGTCGCAACTCCCGAGGAGCGTGCTGCACGGCGAACCAGCTCGCGGACCGCGTCGTCTCGGGGAACGATCCGTTCGCGAACCTCCGTGGGGATCACCTGTTCTTCGAGCGCGTAGTGCCGCTCAAATCCTCGGCGCCCGCTGATGGCGACATCTCCGATGCGCCAGAGGTACTCGAGAGCGAGTTTCACCTCGTCCCAGTCCCACCAGGTGCCGCGCTCGCGGGGTGCGTCGGCGCGCAGCTGCGCTGGTCGCAGGGTGCCACGGGCACGCAGCTCGTCTTTCACCCACGCGACAGTGCGGGTATTTTGGCTCAGCCATGACTCGGGGTCGGACTCCCAGCGCCTGCGGAAATCATCCATCCGGAATCGCCACAGTGACCAGTCCTCAATCGGCACGAAGGTCGCCTCGTGGGCGAGGTACTCCACGTAATGAGTGGTGCGGGAGAGGAATACCCGATCAAGCAGTGCCGGGTCATACGCACCCAGCCGGGAGAACAGCGGCAGGTAGTGGCTGCGGGCGAAGACGTTCACCGAGTCGATCTGCAGTACGCCGAGGCGCTCCATCGCGCCGTGCACGTGCCGAGCCGAGACCTCGACGGTGGGACGCCGACGAGTGAACCCTTGGGCCGCCAGCGCGACACGACGAGCCTGCGCAGCACTGAGAGTCTCGGACACCTCGTCAGCGTATCGCCCGGCTCCGACACGGCCGTCCTGAACCACAAACTAGAATGGCGGAATGACGGATGAGAAGCGCCCACGCAAGCGTGACCTTCTGTGGGGCGGGATGTCGCTAGAGCGCACTGTTTCCACCCCGACTGACCACGCCGTGCCGTTCTCGCTCCGCGTTGCCGCCGGGTACGCGTGGCGCCTGCTGCTTATCGCCGCTGCCGTAGGCGTGATCATCTGGATCATCATCCAGCTGAAGCTTCTCGTCATCCCCCTTCTCGTCGGCATTCTCATCACCGCACTGCTGTGGCCAGCATTCGAGTGGATGCTGCGCAAACACTTCCCGCGCTGGCTCGCGATCGTGATCGCGCTGCTCGGCACGCTGGCGATCGTCGCGGGACTCGTGTGGCTCGTTGCCTGGCAGGTCTCGCTCGAGTGGTCTCAGGTGCAGACTCGATCGCTTGAGGCGGTCGATGAGTTCCGTAAGTACCTCACCAACGGGCCGCTGCATCTGTCGGAGACAGATATTCAGCACTACATCGATCAAGGGTTCACCCTGATTCAGGAACAGGCCCAGTTGCTGTGGTCCGGTGCCCTTGCGATCGGCACGACCTTCGGGCACGTTGCTGTCGGTGCACTTCTCACTGTCTTCATCCTCATCTGCCTGCTCGCTGACGGTGGCGGCATTTGGGGTTGGGCGACGAAGCTGTTCCCGAAGGCGGCACGGCCCGCGGTCGATGCCGCAGCGCGCAATGGCTGGCGGACGGTCGTCAGCTACGCGAAGACCCAATTGCTGGTCGCGACGATCGACTCCATCGGCATCGGTCTCGGTGCCTTCCTGCTCGGCGTCCCGCTGGCGATCCCGGTCGCGGTGCTGGTGTTCCTTGGGGCGTTCATCCCGATCGTTGGTGCGGTGGCGACCGGAGCGGTCGCCGTCTTCCTCGCGCTCGTCTACAACGACCCATGGAATGCGCTCTGGATGCTGGTCGTCGTGATCGGCGTGCAACAGCTCGAGGGCCACATCCTGCAGCCGATCCTGATGGGATCTGCCGTGAAGGTGCACCCGCTCGCTGTGGTGCTCGTGGTTGCTGGCGGCTCGATGATCGCCGGAATTCCCGGCGCGCTGTTCGCTGTACCGCTTGCCGCCTTCGTCAACGTTGTCGCGGTCACGCTCAGCAGCGGTTCGTGGAAGACCGGTGGGAAACCTGCCGGTGATTTGATCTGGAGTACAGTGCCGCGCGAGCGGCAACGGAGGAATACATGAGTGCAGTCCCGAGCCTGGCCGAGTTCGAAGAAGCCGCACGGGGGCTGGAACGTGTAATTTCGCACACGCCGACGCTGCCGTCTCGCGCACTGTCGGACATCCTTGGTGCTCCCGTGGTGCTGAAGATGGAGAACCTCCAGCGCACCGGCTCGTTCAAGATCCGTGGTGCAGCGTATCGCCTGTCGCAGCTCACCGCCGAAGAGCGCGCGCGCGGTGTGGTGGCAGCATCCGCTGGCAACCATGCGCAGGGCGTCGCGCTCGCAGCTCAAGCGCTCGGCATCCCCGCGACGATCTTCATGCCGCTCGGTGTTCCGGTGCCGAAGTTGCTCGCCACCCGCGGATACGGCGCAGAGGTCGTGCTGGAAGGCGAGACGGTTGCCACGTCGTTGCGCCTCGCCGCGGACTTCGCCGAGCGTACCGGGGCAGTGATGATTCACCCCTTCGATCACCGTGACATCGTGATCGGCCAGGGCACGCTCGGTCTCGAATTGATTGAGGATGCTCCAGACGTCGACACAATCCTCGTCGGAATCGGCGGTGGCGGTCTCATCGCCGGTGTCGCCACCGCGGTAAAGGCTATGGCGGCGAAAGCAGGGCGCACCGTGCGCGTGATCGGTGTGCAGGCCGAGAATGCTGCCGCGATGGCGCCGTCACTCGAGGCGGGGCATCCCGTCGAAATCGAGACCCACCCGACGATCGCCGACGGCATCCTGGTGTCGAAGCCCGGTGCGGTGCCGTTCGAGATCATCAAGGATCTCGTCGACGAGATCGTCACTGTCACCGACGATGACATCGCGCGGGCGATCCTCATCCTTCTCGAGCAGGCGAAGGTCGTCGTAGAACCGGCGGGCGCTGTTGGCGTCGCCGCGATCCTCGCCGGCAAGATCACTGCAACCGGCAAGACGATGGCTGTGCTCTCCGGCGGCAACATCGACCCGCTGCTGCTGCAGCGCGTCGTGTCACACGGGCTCGCGGCATCCGGACGCTATCTGACGATCCGCATTCCGCTGCCAGATCGTCCAGGTCAGCTCGCTAGGGTCTCCGAGCTCGTCTCGCAGGCAGGGGCGAACGTGATGGAAGTCATGCACACCCGTCACGGTCAAGGCCTGCAGATCAGCGAGGTGATCCTGCAGATGAGTATCGAGACTCGAGGAGCAGAGCACACCGAGCTGACGCTCGACACGCTTCGCCACGCCGGATACGACCCGAGCGTCGTCCCGGACTGAGCTCGCAAGAGACAGCCGACGGGAAAGGTCCAGGCGCCTCAGCCGGCGTAGGTGTCGACCTTTGTGACCTCGACCGAGATCGACTTGCCGTTCGGCGCCTCGTAGCTGGTCTTCTGACCGATCTTGAGGCCGAGGATCGCCTGGCCCAGAGGACTGGCCTCACTGTAGACGTCGAGGTCGCTGTTTACTGCGATCTCGCGGCTGCCCAGCAAGAAGACTTCTTCGCCGCCGGCGACAAGAGCGGTAACAACGGTGCCAGGTTCGACGATGCCCCGGCTGGCGGGCGCTTCGCCGACCTTCGCGGTCTTCAGAAGCTGCTCCAGCGTGCGAATGCGCGCCTCCTGCTTGCCCTGCTCGTCCTTGGCCGCGTGGTAACCGCCGTTTTCCTTGAGGTCGCCCTCTTCGCGGGCCGACTCGATGCGCTTAGCAATCTCGTCGCGGCCGAACGTCGAAAGGTGATCGAGCTCAGCGACGAGTCGATCGTAGGCTTCCTGCGTGAGGAACGGTACCTGAGCGTCTGTGGACACAGCCTGCTCCTTTGTCGAACGCCCTTCAGGGCGGTGGGGATATGCCAAGACGCCCCGGCAATGGGCCAGGGCGTCGGTTGTCTCAGAGGAGTCTATGCGACCCAGCAGGTGTTCACCAAACCTGTGGTGGCCTCGGCGACTGTCGCAATGGTGGCGCTCAGCTGCTGAATATGGCCCTCGCCGGGCGGGATCTCGACGATCTTCCAACCGACGATTCCGAACTCCTCGTCGAGCGCCTCGAGCGCACAGGTGACGGCGACGCCCTGCTTGCCGGCGATCTGAAAACGCACCGTGACAGTGTGGGCATCGACCACTTCGTAGCCGAGATCGTCGGCATCCACAGAGTTCATCGACTGTGAGACCGTCATCCAGCTGAAGATGAGGACCACGATCAGGGCGATGGCGCTGCCGACGATCCACGGCGTCCGCTTGTCGCGGGTGCGGCCGTATCGCTCGTCTAGCTCAAGTGCTGTCGTCACAGGGCGGGGCTTTCGGTCGTTAGGCTGGTAACTCCAGGTTATGCGAACTGCGCAGGAAAGGCTGACACATGCTCGTGCTGTTCGGGACAGAGACTCCGATTCCGACGCCGTCGATGACCGTCGACCCTAACTCCGTCACTCCGGGCCCTGCCGGCTTCATCGTCGTCGTGATCGTCGTGATCGCGCTCGTGTTGCTCATCTGGGACATGAACCGTCGCGTGCGCCGCGTGCGTTACCGCGGAGAGGTTCGCGAAGAGTTGGATGCTGAAGAAGCCGCGCGTGCGACTGCCGAGGAGCCGGATGCCGCGGCGTCCGCCGATCCGAACGTCGATGACGCGGCGGCCGATGACGAGACCCCTCCCGCGGGTCCCGTTCGCTGAGCCTGCCGACGCGGCTGAGCCTGTCGACGCGTCAGTGCATCGTCATGCCGCCGGTGACATTGAGTCCTTGGCCGGTCATGTAGCTCGCGAGGTCACTGGCGAGGAAGAGGGCGACGCCCGACACGTCCTGTGTCGTTCCGGTGCGGCCTAACGGCACCTGCGAACGGTCCTCGGCGGCAACCTCGTCGGCGGTCATGCCGCGGATCGCACCGCCCTCGATGCGCTCGCGATGCTTCATCGGCGTCTCGATGATGCCGGGGCAGATCGCGTTCACGGTGATGCCGCGGGGAGCGAGCTCGACCGCCATCGTCTTCGTGATGCCGAGGACTGCATGCTTTGAGGCCACGTATGCGGTCATACCGCGGTAGCCGTTCTTGCCTGCCTGCGATGAGATGAAGATGATGCGTCCGGTGAGGTCGGCCTCGACCAGACGGCGCGCGACGCCTCTGGCCACGAGGAACGAGCCCTTCGCGTTCACATCGAGATTGCGATCCCAGTCTGACCCGGTCGTCTCGGTCGAGAAACCCATCGTCGAGGTGCCTGCCGCGGTCAGGACCACATCGACGGTGCCAACCGTCTGTGTGATGGCATCCAGAACGCCCTCCACCGCCGTCTCGTTGCTCACGTCGAGACGCACCGTCCAGCGTCGTTCACCTGATTGCTTCAGCCCCTCATCGAGGCTCAGATCGGCGCTGATGACCGTTGCGCCCTCGGCGAGGAACGCATCGACGATCCCGGCGCCGATCCCACTGGCGCCGCCGGTGACGAAGACGACGCGACTGCGGAGTTCGTCGAACATCAGACGCCGACGCGCTCGAACGCGTCGAGGCTGAGGCCCTGCTCGAGGATGCGCTTTGACCATTCACGTGCGCTGTGCAGACTGTGGTCGCGGTAATTGCCGCAGCTGATCGCGTCGACGCCCGGGACGTCATCCCACGTGGCCTTTTCTGCGATGAACGTGAGCCCGGCGCGGACAGCAGCGACAACATCGGCGACGCTCGGCTCGCCCCAGGCGATCAGGTGGAATCCGGTGCGGCACCCGAACGGGGAGATGTCGATGACGCCGTCGAGATGATCGCGCAGGATGCTGGCGAGCACATGCTCGATCGTGTGCAGGCCGGCCGTGGGGATTTCGCCCTCGTTCGGCTGCACGAAGCGCACATCGAAGTTCGAAATCGCGTCGCCCTTGGGCCCGTGCTCCACCGCGATGCGGCGAATGTAGGGGGCAAGTACGGCGGTGTGATCGAGGGCGAAGCTTTCGACGTCAGCCATGATGATCTCCTATCTGTTGGGCGTCAGCCGGGTAGGCCGAGCGACGGTGAGTACGGCGCGATCGAAATGAGCAGGCACGCCACCCAGTGGCAGAGGAAGGCGAGCACCGTGCAGAGGTGAAAGATCTCGTGGAAGCCGAAGCGGCCCGGCCACGGGTTCGGCTTCTTCATCGCGTACACGATGGCTCCGCCGGTGTAAAGCAGCCCGCCGACGCAGACCAGCACCATCATCATCACGTTCGCATTCAGCAGGTCAACCATGTACATCAGAGCTGCCCAGCCGAGCACGAGGTAGAGGGCGACGTAGAGCCATCGCGGTGCGTTGATCCAGAACACTCGAAACAGGATGCCGAGAAGAGCGCCGCTCCACACCAGAACGAGCAACAGCGAACCCTTGTCGGGAACAAGCGCATTGACAGCGAGGGGAGTGTAGGTACCGGCGATGAGCAGCAGGATGTTCGCGTGATCGATGCGCTTGAGTATCAGTTTGGTCTTCGGTGACCAGTCGATGCGGTGGTACAGCGCGGAATTGCCGAAGAGCAGCAAGGAGCTCGCCATGAACACGGCGGCTGCCCACTTCGCTGGCGCACCATCGGCGAGCACGATCAGTACAATCCCGGCGACAATGGCGACCGGGAAGGTGCCAGCGTGCAACCAGCCGCGCCAGGTCGGCTTGATCTCGATGGCGGCATCGACTACCGCTGCTTCGTGCAGTGGAAGCTCGGGGACCGAGGCGGAATCAGCGTCAGAAGTGCTCACCTACTCACTCTAAACTGACCCTTATGTCGTTCCACGTACGTATCCAAGATCCACGGTCTGCTCACACCGCAGTCGACTGCGGCGCGGTAGCGTAGGCACGTGAATGCACGCGTGAGCGAGGGTCGGGGGCTGCTGTACCGGCTCTACGGCAAGAGGCTCCGGCGACAGCTCGATCCGGCATCGGTGCCGCATCATGTCGCGATGATGATCGACGGAAACCGTCGATGGGCCCGACAGCTCGGCCTCGATTCACCCGCTGACGGCCATCGGGCCGGTGCGGCCAAGATGCGCGAGTTCCTGAGCTGGTGCGATGACATCGGCGTCCGAGTCGTGTCGCTGTACCTGCTCTCCAGTGACAACCTGCGAAAGCGTGACTCGCAGGAGATCGCCGATCTCATCGAGATCATTGCCGAGCTTGCCGAGGCGCTCTCCCACGAGGCGGACTGGCGGGTAAAGCACGTCGGTCGTTCCGACATCTTGCCCGAAGAATTGGCACGCGTGCTGCGTGACACCGAAGAGCGCACCAAAGGGCACGCAGGTCTGCACGTCAATCTTGCCGTCGGATACGGCGGACGCAACGAGATCGTCGATGCGGTGCGTTCGATCATCGCCGAGCACGACGCGTCTGGCGGCACGCTCGAAGATCTCGCCGCGCACCTCACCCCGGAGATGATCGGCGAGCACCTCTACACCGGTGGCCAGCCAGACCCAGACCTCGTGATCCGCACCAGCGGCGAACAGCGACTCAGCGACTTCCTGCTCTGGCAGAGCGCGCACAGCGAGTTCTACTTCGTAGAGGCGCTCGGCCCGGATCTTCGCCAGGTCGACTTCCTACGGGCAATCCGTGATTTCGTCGACCGTGATCGGCGCTTCGGGCGCTGAGGCCGCCTCCCGTCTCGCGTCTGGGCGAGGTTTCTGGGAAGTTCACCAGCGGTTAACCCGGCGTGTTGCGTGTCGCTCACAGCGCGTTGCCGTGCCGGTCGTAGCTTCGAGTCATCGGGCATGGTGCCCGTTCGAGTCGGCCTTCTGGATCACGACTCGTGGCCCCTTGGTCGACTCGTGGCATAGCCGGGAATCATCCCGGGTCGGGAGTGGGTCGTGACCACACGTACAGCACAGCAGTCCACCCGTCAGGTTTCGCGTCGGGCATCCTCAGGGAAGCCAGACCAAGACCTCCGCACCTATGTGCTTGACACTTCGGTGCTGCTGTCGGATCCTCAGGCGTTCTTCCGCTTCGCCGAACACTCGATCGTTCTTCCGGTCGTAGTGATCACGGAGCTGGAGGGCAAACGTCACGATCCGGAGATCGGCTATTTCGCCAGGCAGGCGCTCCGGCACCTCGACGAGTTGCGCATCGAGCATGGTCGTCTCGATTTCCCCGTGCCGGTCGGCGAGGGCGGCACGCTCCGAGTGGAGCTGAACAATACCGACGGCTCCGTTCTGCCGAGCGGCATCCGTCTGGGTGACAACGACAGCCGGATTCTGGCTGTCGCCATGCACCTTTCGCAGGACGGGCAAGACGTCACGATCGTCTCCAAAGATCTGCCGATGCGCGTGAAGGCTGCGTCCTTGGGCCTGATAGCCGAAGAGTACCTCGCCGAGCAGGCCGTCGACTCTGGCTGGACCGGTATTGCCACGCTCGACCTTTCTGGCGATGAAATCAGTGACCTTTACGAGAGCGAGGTCGGCCTCAGCGAAGACGCCCGCGGATTCCCGGTGAACACTGGCCTCATCATCCACTCCGAGCGGGGCTCAGCGCTTGGCCGGATGACCGGGGAAGGCGAGTACAAGCTGGTTCGCGGCGATCGCGATCTCTTCGGCATGCACGGACGCTCGGCCGAACAGCGCATCGCGATCGATCTGCTGACCGACCCTGACGTCGGAATCATCTCGCTGGGCGGACGCGCCGGCACCGGAAAGTCGGCGCTCGCACTGTGTGCCGGACTGGAAGCGGTGCTCGAGCGTCAACAGCAGAAGAAGATCATCGTCTTCCGGCCGCTGTTCGCGGTCGGCGGGCAGGAACTCGGATACCTCCCCGGTGACCAGGCCGAGAAGATGGGGCCGTGGGGGCAGGCGGTGTTCGACACGCTCGGTTCGGTGGTCTCGGGCAATGTCGTCGAAGAGGTTATGGAACGTGGCATCCTCGAGGTGCTGCCTCTGACGCACATCCGCGGTCGATCGCTGCACGACGCGTTCGTGATCGTCGATGAGGCCCAGTCGCTCGAGCGCAACGTGCTGTTGACGGTGCTGAGTCGGATGGGACAGAACTCCCGAGTCGTACTCACCCATGACGTCGGTCAGCGCGACAACCTGCGCGTCGGCCGTTACGACGGCATCGCTTCGGTGATCGAGACGCTCAAGGGACACGACCTGTTCGGCCACGTAACGCTGATGCGCTCGGAGCGCTCGGCCATCGCGGCGCTGGTCACGGAACTGCTGGAGGGCGGAGAGCTCAGCTGAGGGCGGCTGGGCGTTGCGCCTGTCGGAGGTTGTTGCAGATGTCGGAGTTACTCGACGAAAACCTCCGACAGGCGTGACAACCTCCGACCAGTGCAACGCTCACGCATGGTCGCGTAGGCGGTTGAGAGCGGCGAGGATCGCGGCCTGAACAGTCGGCCAGTCGTGGAGGATCTGCGCGTAGTCGAAGCGCAGCGTCTCATATCCACGAGCGGATGCCGCGGCATCCCGCACTAGATCCTTGTGGCGGTTCTTCTCCGAAGCGTGATTCTCCTTGCCGTCTGCCTCGAGTATCAAGCGGCCTCCGATGACGAAGTCGACCTTGCCTACTCCGCTGATCACGACCTGGCGGTCCAGCTGGATGCCGAGGATGTGCAAGCGGAGCCGCAGAAGCGACTCCAGCCCGCTGTCGGCGTCGGCGCGTGCAAGGTCGACGAGCCACCGTGCGGATGCGGGTAACGCTGCACGAATGCGGGAGCGGGCTGCGCGGGACAGCAGTCGGAGTCTCCACGCGGACTCGAATGCGGCGAAAAAGGCCTCGCCGCCCTGGCAGCGGTACAGGTGTTGCAGTGCACGCTCGAGTGAAGCCCTACCGAGTGGTGGGTCTCCTCGGTAGTAGTGACTGACGCATGTGCAGTTCGTATGCTCGCGTGCTCGCCCCGACGGGCCCATCCAGATGTGCGGTTCGGTGCCCTCGTGCAGAACCCATACTTCGTGCGTGCGCAACGCCGAGGTGCAGGTGAGCGCACCGCCGTGCGCAATGGCTTCGCGTACCGGCGGCATCAGTTCTGGCACGGCGAAGACGCCGGAACGGATGCGTTCGATCGTTCCTTTCGCAACGAGGCGAGAGAGTGCCGTGCGCGAGATGCCGTACTCCTGCAGGCGAGAGCCGAGGGCTACGCCGCCGAGTTTCGTGATGAGCTGTGCGGGATCGATCATCGTTCCAGGGTTACTGGAACAGGCGCCCAGCAGTGGCCACTGCCGCCAATTGTGGAGAGAATCGTCAGATCTCTGATTGTGGAGAAGGACTGGCCGCGTGACGCCTTGCGGAGCATGTTGCGTCCGTCGGAGCAATCGTGGCAGGACCTCCGATGTCCGTCACACACTCCGAGGAGCGGAACATTCAAGTGTCGTCAGTGCGCCGATACGATGAACGGATGCCTGGATCACCCGACCTGCCCGTACCCGACCTGCCCGTATCCGAGTACGCATTCGCGGGGCCGCTGCGCGATCAACTCGTTGGCGCGATTCTGAGCGGCGAGAAAACCTCGACGACCTCACTTGTCGCGGGGTACGAGCTGGACGACGAACCTCTTCCCGCCGTCGGCGACCGCGCCGTCGTGATCGACTCTGCCGGTGCGCCGGTGTGCGTCGAAGAGATCACGGATGTGCGTGTGGTGCGGCTCGGAGATGTCGACCTCGAGCACGCGATCGCAGAAGGCGAAGGTTTCACGACTGTCGACGGATGGCGCGTCGGTCACGAGGAGTTCTGGCACAGCTCGGAGTTCCGCGAAGAAATGGGCGACCCGGAGTTCACCGTCGACGACAACACTCAGATCGTGCTCGTGAGGTTCAAAGTCGAGCCGTTGCCGGCCTGATTCCGCCCAGCATCCGGCAAAAATACCCCGATCTGCGGAGCCGGTCCCGATCTGCTGACGAATATGAGAAATAAGTCAGCAAATCGGGACGGACTCAGCGAATCGGGGCGTTCGCGGCAGACCAGTATCAGCCGGCGTGCGTCATGCTCAGCAGGTCGAGCTTCTCGTCGAGCTGCTCGATGGTCAGCTCGCCGCGCTCGACGTAGCCGAGGGCGATGACGGATTCACGCACGGTGATGCCTTCAGCGACAGCGTGCTTCGCGATCTTCGAGGCAGCCTCGTAGCCGATGAGCTTGTTCAGCGGCGTCACGATCGACGGCGACATACCGGCAAACGCTGCGGCACGCTCGAGGTTCGCCTCGAGGCCGTCGATCGTCTTGTCGGCGAGCACGCGTGACGCGTTAGCCAGCAGACGGATCGACTCGAGCAATGCGGTGCCCATCACCGGGATGGCGACGTTGAGCTCGAACGATCCACTCGCGCCCGCCCACGCCACGGTCGCATCGTTGCCGATGACACGGGCGCAGACCATGAGCACGGCCTCCGGAACGACCGGGTTCACCTTGCCGGGCATGATCGACGACCCGGGCTGCAGGTCGGGAATGTGCAATTCGCCGAGACCCGTGTTGGGGCCGGAGCCCATCCAGCGCAGGTCGTTGTTGATCTTGGTCAGCGAGACGGCAATGGTGCGAAGCGCTCCGGATGCTTCGACCAGACCGTCGCGGTTCGCCTGAGCTTCGAAGTGATCCTTGGCCTCGGTGATCGGCAGTTCAGTCTCTTCAGCGAGTAACGCGATGACCTTCTGCGGGAAGCCAAGCGGGGTGTTGATGCCGGTGCCCACCGCGGTGCCGCCGAGGGGAACCTCAGCGACGCGGGGGAGCGCCGACTGCACGCGCTCAATGCCCAGACGGATCTGACGGGCGTAGCCGCCGAATTCCTGGCCGAGGGTCACGGGCGTCGCGTCCATGAGGTGCGTGCGGCCGGATTTGACGGCATCCTTCCACAGCTCCTTCTTCACCTCGAGGGACACCGCGAGGTGGTCAAGCGAGGGGATGAGCGTGTCGATGAGCGCCTGGGTCACGGCGATGTGCACCGACGTCGGGAACACATCATTCGACGACTGCGAGGCATTCACGTGGTCGTTCGGGTGCACCGGCGAGCCGAGGATGCCGGTCGCCAGAGTCGCGAGCACCTCGTTCATGTTCATGTTCGACGAGGTGCCGGAGCCGGTCTGGTAGGTGTCGACGGGGAATTCGCCGTCGTGTGCGCCAGAGGCGACCAGGTCAGCAGCCTGAGCGATCGCATCCGCAATCGCTCCATCAAGGGTGCCGAGCTCCTTGTTCGCGAGGGCTGCGGCCTTCTTGATGCGTGCAAGGGCGGCGATCTGCGTCGATTCCAGTCCCTTGCCCGAGATCGGGAAGTTCTCTACAGCGCGCTGCGTCTGCGCTCCATAGAGCGCGTTCACGGGCACGCGAACTTCGCCCATGGTGTCGTGCTCGATGCGGTACTCGATATCAGTCACTTCGATCCCTCCTGGGTTGTGGGGACATCGTCGATCCCCGTGTTGTCGATTCCGACGGTGATGGCGGGCACAGCCGTGCCCTCGGCAAGACGGTAATTCGCGCCCACGATGCCCAGGCGTCCCTCAGCGACGGCCTCGCTGATCAGCTCGGAAGACTGCAGCAGGTTGGCGACCGTGTTGCGCAAGTGTTCGCGTCCGACGAGTTCGGCGTCGATGTCGGCGGGCGAGGTGCCGCCGGTCTCTGCCAGAACCTTGCGGGCGGCGGGGATGATCGGAGCGATCAGCTTCCAGATGTGCGGCGGAAGCGGGGCAGCATCAATCGCGGTGCCGGCGATCGCGGCAGCCACAGCGCCGCATTCGTCGTGCGCGAGCACCACGATGAGTGGAACCTTGAGGATCTCGACGGCGTACTCGAGACTGCCGACGATCGACTCGCCGATGACCTGACCGGCGTTGCGCACCACGAACAGGTCGCCCAAGCCTTTGTCGAAGATGATCTCAGCAGCCAGGCGCGAGTCGGAGCAACCGAAGAGCGTTGCCACCGGATGCTGCTGATGGGCAAGGTCGTTGCGACGCTCGACATCCTGATTCGGATGTCGCGGCTCACCCGTAACGAATCGACGGTTACCGGCCAGCATTTCCTGCCAGGCGGCTGTCGGGGTGAGCGTTGTCATTTGGCCTCCGCGATAGCTTCGATCTGTGGGCTGAGAGCCTCTGCCAGCTCAGCCGTGGAATCGGCCGAACGCGAGCCGTACAGGAGGATGTAATCGGTGCCGGCCTGAGTGCCCAGCGCGTATGAGATGTTGTCTTGTGCTGAGTCGGACAGCTTGTAGACGTCCCAGTCGCGACCGTCGATCTGCGTGGTGCCGGTGGCGGCGCTGCCGTTGAGCAGTTGCGGTGCCCAGGCTGCGTCAGCGTCGAAGGCCTGAGCGACGCGGATGAAGCCGCGTTCGTCTTCGGCGGATGGTGCGAGAGTGATGTTCCAAACGACCGTGGCGCCGCCATCCAATGCCGCGGCGTTCACACGCCAGAAGTCATCGAGCTCCGGGACAAGCACGGGGCGGTCGAGGTTCGATTCGACGTCCTGCGCGATGCCGACCATGTCGACGGTCGGCTCGGATGCCCGTTCTCCGCGTGGCACGGCGAAGATGACGATGGCGACCACTGCCACCGTAATGATCAGCGCGGCGATGAGGTTTCGAAACGTCTGGCTCGCACGGTAGTTCTTGCTGAACTCGGCCTTGCGGGCGGCTGTCTCCTCTGGCGTCTCAGGACGACCGAGCTCGGCGACGATGGGAGCGTTCTTGCTCACGAATCGTCCTCATCGGATGCCGCGGCGCGAGCCTCATCGAGGCGGCGCTTCGCGCCGAGTAGCCACTCCTCGCAGCGTGCCGCGAGAGCTTCACCGCGTTCCCAGAGCGCGAGCGAGTGCTCAAGCGTCGGAGAGCCCTGCTCGAGTTCGGCGACAACCTGCACGAGTTCATCGCGAGCGGCCTCGAACGACAGGGTCTCAATCGGGGAGACGTTCGGCGCAGTCACGCCTTCCATCCTACGGCCCTGCGTACGCTCACTCAGCCTCGGTGATCTCGCCTTCGGAACGCGCTGCGATCGACCCTCGGTCGACCGTGATGGTGAGGGTGCTGCCTACTGGGGCATCCGCGGCATCCCGAAGAATCACGCCACCATCCAGATGCGCGATCGCGTAGCCCCTGGCCAGGGTCGCGGCCGGTGACAGCGCGCGCAGCGAGGCGCGCAGTTCGCTGGTCTTGCGAGCGGCGACATCGAACCGGCGGGTGATCGTGTCGCGACCACGCGAGACCAGTAACCACACCTCTTGTGCGCGCTCGTCGATGATCGGGTCGGGCGAGCGCAGTACCGGGCGGGTGCGCAGCTGTTCGAGCTGGGCGATGTCGTTCCTGATGCGCTGGGTGAGGCGCGTGGTGACGCGGGCGCGCAGCTGTGCGATCAGAGCGCGCTGCTCTCCGACATCGGGCACGACGCGTTTTGCAGCATCCGTCGGCGTCGAGGCACGAAGGTCCGCCACGTCGTCGAGAAGCGGATGGTCGTTCTCGTGGCCGATCGCCGAGACGATGGGCGTGGATGCTGCGGCCGCTGCTCGCACGAGTCGTTCGTCGCTGAACCCCAGCAGTGTCTGGGGGTCTCCGCCGCCGCGGGCGATGATGATGACGTCGACGTCGGGATCGGCATCCAACGCAGCGAGCGCGGCCAACGTCTCAGGTACGCAGCGTTCGCCCTGCACAGCGACGTGCTCGGTGCGGAAGCGCACCTGGGGCCAGCGCAGCTCGGCGTTGCGGTGCACGTCTTTCTCTGCATCCGACCTCTCACCGGTGATGAGACCGATGACGTGGGGGAGGAAGGGCAGTGGCTTCTTTCGGGCAGAGTCGAACAATCCTTCCTGGCGCAGCTGTGCGCGCAGCTTCTCGAGACGCTCAAGCTGGTCGCCGAGTCCGACATGCTTCATCGATGAGACGGTGAAGCTGAAATCGCCAGCTTTGACGAAGTAGTCCGCCTTCACAGCGGCGACCACATGATCACCGATATTGAGGTCGGCGGGGATGCGTCCGCGCACGCTCGACCAGATGCGGATCGAGATCTGCGCGTCGGATTTGGTGTCTTTGAGTCGGCCGAACACGTTGCCGGAGCGCACATTCCATGAGGTGATCTCACCCTCGACCCATACGACGTTCCAGCGGGCGATGAAGTCGCGGATCGTCCCGTTCAGGCGGGCGACGGAGGTCGGGGTATCCGCCGTCGAGTCGCGGGGAGCAACGGCATCCGCTGGCGGAGCTTCGCCGTCCGTGGAAGATGCCTCAAAGACCGTCATCGTGCCCTTTCCTGCTTATGCGTCTGAATGCTCATCCAGGCCCGTCGAGGGCTTTCACCGGTAGAATCAAAGCGTGAGCCAGGCCACCGTACATCTTCCCATTCCTCGCATCCCTCGTTCGCGAGCGAAGCGGCTTCAGGATAACCCGGTGGACGGACGCAAGCGCGTGCTGCTCGCCGCTCCCCGCGGCTATTGCGCGGGCGTTGACCGTGCCGTTGTGGCCGTCGAGAAGGCCCTTGAGCGCTACGGCGCCCCGGTCTATGTGCGCAAGCAAATCGTGCACAACATCCACGTCGTCACCGAGCTTGAAGAGAAGGGCGCGATCTTCGTCGAGGAGGTCGACGAGGTCCCCGAGGGCGCCCACATCGTGTTCAGCGCACATGGTGTGTCACCGGCAGTTGTGAGCGCAGCATCCGATCGAGGACTGCACGCGATTGACGCGACCTGCCCGCTGGTGACAAAGGTGCACCGCGAGGCGGTGCGGTTCGCACGCGATGACTTCGAAATTCTCCTCATCGGCCATGAAGGCCACGAAGAAGTCGAGGGCACAGCCGGTCACGCGCCAGAGCGAGTGACCATCGTGAACTCTCCTGACGAAGCAGACACCGTCGTGGTCAAGGACCCGTCGAAGGTCGTATGGCTATCGCAGACCACGCTCTCGGTTGACGAGACGATGGAGACAGTGAATCGGCTGCGCGCGCGCTTCCCCGAACTGCACAATCCGCCGTCGGATGACATTTGCTACGCCACGCAGAACCGTCAGGTCGCGATCAAGAAGGTCGCTCGAGATGCTGACCTCGTGATCGTCGTCGGTTCGTCGAACTCGTCGAACAGTGTGCGACTCGTCGAAGTGGCTCTGGAGTACGGAGCCAAGGCGGCGTACCGTGTCGACTACGCCGAAGAAGTCAAGCAGGAATGGCTCGACGGCGTCGCCACCGTGGGAGTGACGAGCGGAGCATCCGTACCGGAGGTTCTCGTCCACGAAGTCCTCGAGGCGCTGAGCGCTGCCGGATACGGTGACGTAGAAGAGGTTCGCACCGCCGAGGAGGATCTGATGTTCTCGCTTCCCAAGGAACTGCGTCACGACGCCGCAGGCAACCGCGATGCCCGTGCCCTCGGTGGACGCGCAACGGATTCCGATACCTCGACGTGAACACCCAGGAGTCGGAACCCACGTTGATTGGATCTGTTCAGCGCGCGTTACGGCTTGTTGACATCGTTGCCAACGCGCCCCGTCCGATTCCGACGAAAAATGTTGGCTTCTGCCACCGGGCTCACGGCTGGCACCACGTACAACCTCGTTCGCACTCTCGTCCACGAGGGGTATCTTGCCGCCGAGCCAGACGGAGTGGTGCTCGGCAAGCGATTCCCCTCATTTCAAGGTCAGATCAGTGCGCGCGGCGTGTTTCTCGCCAGAGTTCGTGCGGCGTTGCGTGAAGTCACAGACGAGGTGGGTGCGACCGCGTATCTTTCGCGATTCGATGACGGTGAGGTTCATCTCGTTGACATCGTGGATGCCACGCACAATCCGCGCGTCGAGCTCTGGGTCGGTCTGCACTCCAGCGCTCACGCCACTGCGCTCGGAAAGCAGATCCTTGCGAACCTTGATGAAGGCGGCCGGCTCGACTATCTCTCGCGGCATCGTCTCGAAGAGCTGACGCCGAAGACGATCAGTGATCGCCGCACGCTGCTGACCCAGCTGGAGCATTCGCCAAGGTGGGTGGTCGATGATGAGGAGTACTCGGTTGGCAGCACCTGTGTCGCCGTTCCTGTCATCGCGCCAAACCTGACGGCGTCGTTGGCGATCTCGCTACCCGCCGATCGCGCAATTGTCGATGGTGAACTCGTTCACAAGCTTCAGCGCGCCGCGCGGCGACTTTCGCTACAGCTGGGTGCGGATGCCATGGAGGCCGGTGACGCCGGACGCGGCCCTGGTGACGAGTTCACTATCTGAACAAATAGGGATCGCGCTAACCTTGACGGTTGTCTACTCTGATGTTGTAGGCATCCGTTTCACGGTGCTACAGGTGAAAGTAGACGTCCCCAGCGTCATTTCATCTTTTCGGCATGAGCGTCCCCAGCGCTCGATGTCAGCGGCCCCGAGGAGTCCCCACTTCTCCGGGGCCGCCGCCGTTTCTGCACGCTGTGTGGGTTGTTCAAAGGCATCACGGTTAGCATGGCGGAATGACCGATCAACGGCCCCAATACGGCGAATATGCGACTCCGGAGGAGCAGCGTCGTCTGGCAGGGCTCCCGCCGCTTGAGGCCGCGACTTCAGTGACGCCGATGGATGCTTCGCCTGCAGCGCCCCAGCGGGTGCAGGCCGCGACGCCTCCTGCCGCAAAACCGCGTCGGGCCGACCGGATTATCACGATCGCCCTGCTCGCCTACGGCCTGGTCAACGTCATCATGACTGGGATGTCATATCTCGATCTGCCCACGGTGATGAATCAGAGCATGAAGATTCTCGGCATCCCGGGGGAGTTCACGAACTTTGCCCAGGGCAAGCTCTGGGGCACGATCGCTGCGGTGCTGCTGGTGATCGGTTGGGTTATCACCACCTGGCTCTCCGTCAGGCGGTTGCGCAAAGCAAAGCTCACCTGGTGGGTTCCGCTCGTCGGTGCTGCGGTGACCATGGTGGTCGTGTCGATCTGCATCATGATTCCGATGATGAGCGATCCGGCGTTTATAGCGTATGTCGGCTCCGCAGGAGGATGATGAACACCCCACGCGTACTCGCCGTCTGTACGGTGCATCAGGCCTAAGGTGCCCGGTTGCCAGCAAACACGGATGCCCTGACCGCACTGGCCAGGGCATCCGTCGTTCTTGATTCGAGTATCAGCTCTTGGACTTGCCGTATGAGCCGAGCTGGCGGGTCGACTCGATGACACGAGCGGCCATCGCGGACTCGGCGACCTTGCCCCATGCGCGGGGGTCGTACAGCTTCTTGTTTCCGACCTCGCCGTCGACCTTCAGCACACCCTCGTAGTTGCTGAGCATGTAGCCCGCGACCGCACGCGTGAAGGCGTACTGGGTATCGGTGTCGATGTTCATCTTGATGACGCCGTTGGCGACCGCCGTCGCGATCTCCTGGTCGGTCGAGCCGCTGCCGCCGTGGAACACGAGGTCAAGCGGGTTAGGACCGGTGCCGAACTTGGCGGCGATGCCTTCCTGGATCTCGCCCAGCAGTTCGGGGCGCAGCTTCACACCGCCCGGCTTGTACACGCCGTGCACGTTGCCGAAGGTGAGTGCTGCGATGTAGCGACCCTGCTCGCCGAGGCCAAGCGCCTCGACAGCCTGAGTCACGTCGCTGATCGTCGTGTAGAGAGCGTCGTTCGAGCCCTCGTGCTGCACACCGTCTTCCTCGCCACCGACGACGCCGATTTCGACCTCGAGGATGGCGTTGATCGCGCGCATGCGGGGGAGGAGATCCTTGGCGATCTCGATGTTCTCGGCAAGCGGCACCGCCGAGCCATCCCACATGTGGGACTGGAAGATCGGGTTGCGACCGGCCTTGACCTCTTCTTCAGAGGCGGCAATCAGCGGCTCGACGAATCCGGCGAGGGCATCTTTCGGGCAGTGGTCAGTGTGCAGCGCAACCGTGACCGGGTAGTTCTTGGCGACCTCGGTGGCGTAGCGAGCGAAGGCGAGTGCGCCGGTGGCGCGAGCCTTCACGGTGTGGCCGGCGAAGTAGTCGGCACCGCCCGTGGTCACCTGGATGATGCCGTCAGAGCCAGCCTCGGTCAGGCCCTGGAGCACGGAGTTGATGGTCTGCGAGCTGGAGACGTTGAACGCGGGATACGCGAAGCCACCAGCCTTCGCGCGGTCGAGCATTTCTGCGTACTGATCCGGAGTGGCGACGGGCATGAAAACTCCTGCGATAGATGAAGCCGGGACACTGCTCACTCTATCGCTGGCGTCGAGCGGATGCCGTGGCCAGAGGCGTCTTGGACATCGCAGTCTTCGCTGTCGTTAAGAAAACCGATTCCTTCGTCTGAATTCGCCCGAAACACTGGCTGTTTCACGCGATGGCGTGGATATGCTGGCCCAATGGTGAGTCTGACGGCTGATATGAGCCCCCTGCGTCCCGATCGTAATCTCGCACTGGAACTGGTGCGTGCGACCGAAGCAGCGTCGATCCGTGCGGTGCCATTTATCGGTCGAGGTGACAAAGAGGCTGCAGATGGTGCAGCCGTTGACGCGATGCGCGCCTTCCTCGGAACAGTGAACTTCCAGGGTCGTGTCGTCATCGGCGAGGGCGAGAAGGACAACGCCCCGATGCTTTTCAACGGCGAAGTCGTCGGTTCGGGCCGCGGGCCTGAGTGCGACATCGCGGTCGACCCGATCGATGGCACATCGTTGACTGCGGCAGGCCGCCAGAATGCCCTTTCGGTGATCGCCGTCTCCGATCGAGGCACGATGCTTGATGCATCCACCGTCTTCTACATGGACAAGCTCGTCACCGGCCCCGCCGGCGTCGGCATCGTCGATATTCGTCTGCCCGTCGGTGAAAACATTCGCCTGCTGTCGAAGGCGCTCGGAAAGCCGGTCGATGAGATTGTCGTTTCCGTGTTGAACCGTCCGCGCCACGAACGCCTCATCGAGGAGATTCGCGAAGCCGGTGCTGGCACCCGCCTGATGAGCGACGGTGACGTCGCTGGCGGCATCAACGCAGCCCGCCATGGCGCGCGCACCGACATGTGTGTCGGTGTCGGCGGCAGCCCCGAGGGCATCGTCACGGCCTGCGCGATCAAGGCGCTCGGCGGACACATCCAGGGGCGGCTGTGGCCACGGGATGATGACGAGCGTCAGCGTGGCATCGACGCGGGGCTCACGATGGACTACGTGTATGAGGCCAACGAACTTGTGAAGGGCGACAACACGCTTTTCGTCGCAACAGGCGTGACCGACGGCCAGCTGGTTGCCGGAGTTCGTCGCGACGGCAACTACGTCTACACGGAGTCTGTGGTGCTGCGTGGAGCCTCCGGAACCCTTCGTCGCATCGCTTCGGAGCACCTCGTCTCGAAGTGGCTCTAACGCGCATCGTTACCGAGCCGGTACGGCTCTGAGTCTCGCTCCTCCAACCTTTCTCAGGCATTGCTGGCACAATGGTGCCTGGATTCGTCGCCATCAAAGCATTTTTACGATGGCATCCAGGAGGGTGAGAGATGACCACGGAGCAGACGCGTAGCGGCGGTAAGCCACTGCCGACGAACATGGTCACCACCAACACTGGCCGCATCCTGCGGATCGCACCAGAAGACGAGGCCGCTCGGATTGCTGCCGCTGCAGCCGCAACTACCGTGCCTGCGCACATCGACCCGGCACGCCGTCCAGATGTATTCTTCCGCGTTCGCCGTGACGAGGGCCATGAGCTCAGCTCGTGGTGGATGATCGGCGCGTTCGTTGCCACTTCTGGCGTCGTAATCGCCTTGCTCAGCTGGGTGCCGAACGGCGCCTAACGTTCGTCTAGCCGCTCGCGCACCGCGCCAAGATCGGCTTGCACTCCTGCGGTCAGCTCTTCGTCGATGGCCAGGTCGTTGACCAGTTCAGGCGCTGTGAACTTGCGCGCCGACGCGGTGATTACCGGAGGCCCGTCATCGAGTGCTGATGCGTCGATGCCGGGGAACTGACGAGCAGTGACTAGCACTCGACTCTCCAGCGAACCCGCGAACCGGTTGTAGCTGTCGACGGTGCGCTCCAGGGCGCGGCGTAGATCGTCGGCATGCCCGGCCATGGTGCCGATCCGCTCGAACAGTTGTGTGCCGAGTTTCAGCAGTG
The DNA here is from genome assembly GCF_000685355.1 of Microbacterium sp. CH12i. Taxonomy (GTDB): domain Bacteria; phylum Actinomycetota; class Actinomycetes; order Actinomycetales; family Microbacteriaceae; genus Microbacterium. The sequence goes on from NZ_JHET01000003.1 coordinate 203,176, forward strand.
TGCGTGCCTCGGTCGAGACCTCATGTTGCGTCCACGTGAACGCCACCGTCTTCAATACCGCCCAGAGGTTCACCGGCGAGGCAAGCGCTACACCCTTCCCGAAGGAATAGTCGAGCAGCGTGGGGTCTTCATCGATCGCTGCGGCGAGCAGCGACTCGCTCGGCAGGAAACAGATCACGAACTCAGGGCTCGCATCTAGCCCCGACCAGTACGCCTTCTTCGCGAGTGCGTCGACGTGCGCCCGCACCGCCTTGACGTGCTTCTGCATGTATTGACGGCGCTCGGCCTCTTGCGCGCCGCCGCCGGTGAGAGCGCTGGCTTCGAGGTACGCGTCGAGCGGCACCTTTGCGTCGACCGCGATCGAGGTGCCGCCAGCGAGCCGGATCACCATATCGGGGCGCCCCTGACCGCGATCGGAGGAGATCGTGGACTGCAGGTCGAAGTCGACATGCCGGGTGAGACCAGACGCTTCGACGACCCTTCGCAGTTGTGCCTCGCCCCACACACCTCGGGTGGAAGTTGATCGCAACGCGCCCGCGAGCGACTCGGTCGTCGCGCGCAGCGCCTCGTCGGATTCTTGCGCGCGGCGCAACTGCTCGGCCAGCGAGCCGAACTGAGCATGTCGCTCTTGCTCGAGGGTGGTCACCTTGTTCTGCATCTGCTGCAGCGACTCGCGCACCGGCGCAAGCGCCGTCAGCACGGCGTTCTGTTGCTGCACGCGCTGCGCCTCAGCGTGTTGCTCTATCCGCGCGTGCTCGACGGCATCGCGATACAGGTCGTACTGCCGATCTCGATCGTCGCGTGCTGCCGCGAGCTCGGCCTGTGCACGTGCGAGTTCAGTAGCGGCGTGTGTGCGTTCGTTCGCTGCGCGGGCGGAACACGCGAACCAGCCCACGGCGATTCCTACCGCGAGGGCGGCGGCGGTGAGAAGAACGATCAGCCAAGCATCCATACCGCCATGATGCCGAGGGTGTCTGACATTGGTGGGATGCCGCTCCGATCAACGGTTCGCGTACTCGTCGACAATGGCGCGCATCTCATTGAGGGCGAACTGATCTGCGATCGCTGCAGCAGACAGGCCACCGGCATCCGGATCGGCACCAGCCTCGAGAAGCATGCGCAGCAGCGTCTCGTTCTTACGGAACACCGCACACGAGATCGCGGTCTGTCCGTTGGCGTTCACGGCATCCAGATCGGCGCCGCGTCGCACCAGATCAGCGACGGTGCTCTCTTGCTCGGCGTAGGTCGCCACGATCAGCACAGTGTCATTGCGCGGGTTTCGCACATCGATCGGCACACCGGCGTCGATCATCTCGCCGAGTGGGCCGGTGCGACCCTGGCGAGCCAGATCGAAGGTGCCCTCAATGACCTCAAGGCTGACGGGGGAGTCGTCGGGGATCGTCATGCTCCTATTGTGGCGCGAGAGGGGCGTGTGGCGCGAGAGCGGCACGGATGCATCGCTGCTCAGGCGGCGCGTTCTTCCACGAGAACACGTGAATCGGCGACGCGCGGCTCCGTTACCCGGATGCCGAGGCTCTCGGCCAGCGCGTCGACATCTGCGGCATTGGCCCGGCGGGCGGCATCGATGACGATCTGGGCGCAGGCGCGAGCGTCCGCCAGCGCATCATGGTGCGAGAACTCCGCGAATCCGGCAGCCTCAGCCGCCTTCGGCAGGCGGTACGACTCGAGTTCGTACGTCTGTCGGGCAACCTGCAAGCTGCACAGCGAGCGGTACGGTGGGCACTCCGCGCCGGTAACTTCGGCAGCGGTGCGGAGAACCTTGAGGTCGAAACCCGCGTTGTGAGCGACGAGAACATCGGCGCCGGCGAAGCCGCACAGTCGGTCGAACTGTTCAGCCCAGGTGGCGGCATTCACGACATCCGTCGACCGGATGCCATGGATCTTGGTGTTCCACTCTTGGAACTCGTCGTGCCCTGCCGGCGGACGAATCAGCCAGCCAGCCGTGGCGACGACCTGGCCATCGCGGACGCGGACGAGTCCGACGGAACAAGCAGAGGCGGCGCTGGAGTTCGCCGTCTCGAAGTCGATTGCGGTGAAGTCCAAAGGCACGATTCCACCCTCTCCTCGGATAGGTCGGGTCTGTCGCAGGCTCGCCGTAGGCTGGCGTCATGAGCGACGCAAAGGCGACTTCTTTCGGGGCTGCGGCCGACAGTTACGAGGCGGCACGGCCGGAATATCCCTTTGAAGCTGTCGCGTGGATGCTCGAGAAAATGCCGCACGCGTCACGTCGGATCGCCGACGTCGGCGCTGGCACGGGAAAGCTCACGCGCGTGCTTGCGGAGAGCCCGGATGCTGAGGTCATCGCGATCGATCCTGACCCGATGATGCTCGCTAAGTTGCGTGAAAGCGTTCCGGGCGTCCCCACATTCAACGGCACGGCCGAACAGCTGCCGCTTCCCGCTGGGAGTCTCGACGCGGTGGTCCTGGGGCAGGCTTGGCACTGGGTCGATCCGGTCCGAGCGTCCGCGGAGATCGGCCGGGTCGTGCGCGCCGGGGGAACGCTCGGTTTGATCTGGAACTCGCGCGATGCGCGCACGGAGTGGGTGCGTCGGCTCACCGAGATCATGCACGCGAGCGCCGCGGAAGAGATGTTGGCTGCGTCTGGACCCACGGTCTGTCACCCGTTCGGTGAGCTGGAAGAGCAGGAGTGGGAGTGGGTGCGTCCTATCACTCGTGCGCAGCTGCATCAGATGGCAGCGTCGCGCAGCTATGTCATCACAGCATCCGATGACGAGAAGGCGCGCATCCGCGCGGGCATGGACGCTCTGTTCGACGAGCTCGGTCTCGATGCCGGGGGCACGATTGACCTGCCGTACATAACGCGCGCCTTCCGCGCCGTGCGGGGCTGACGCGGCGACTACCGTACTCGGCGGTGGGGCATGTCCGAGAAGTTGCGGGTCCCGGATGGCTGAGACCGCATCTTGTGGGACACGCCACGGGAGCGGGGACGCGCCCGGCATCGCCGGTCTGCTCGCGGCCAGCGCAATAGCACCCAGCATCCGCCCCGGTAGACTCTTACCCCGTGGCTCTAACTATCGGAATCGTCGGCCTGCCCAACGTCGGCAAGTCCACCCTCTTCAACGCACTCACCAAGAATGACGTGCTCGCAGCGAACTACCCGTTCGCGACGATCGAGCCGAACGTGGGTGTCGTCAACCTGCCTGACTCGCGACTGCGCGTGCTGGCGGACATCTTCGGCAGCGAGCGCATTCTGCCCGCCGCGGTGTCGTTCGTCGACATCGCCGGGATCGTGCGCGGTGCGAGTGAGGGCGAGGGGCTTGGCAATAAGTTCCTTGCGACCATCCGTGAAGCGGATGCCATCGCACAGGTCGTCCGTGGTTTCGACGACAGTGACGTCGTGCACGTCGACGGCGCCATCAACCCGAAGAATGACCTCGAGACGATCAACGCCGAGCTGATGCTCGCCGATCTGCAGACCCTCGAGAAGGCGATCGTGCGTATCGAAAAGGAAGTGCGAGGCAAGAAGACCGAGCCGATCGTTCTAGAGACGGCGAAGCAGGCGCAGGATGCCCTCGAGCGCGGCATCTTGCTGTCAACGAGTGGCATCGACATCGCGCCGATCCGTGAGCTCGGACTGCTGACCGCCAAGCCCGTCATCTTTGTCTTCAACGTCGACGAGGGCGTGCTGACGGATGCTGCGCGCAAGGCGGCACTCGCCGAACTCGTCGCGCCGGCACATGCGATCTTCCTCGACGCGAAGATCGAGTCAGAGCTCATCGATCTCGACCCCGAAGACGCTGCGGAGCTGCTCGCGTCGACCGGCCAGGACGAGTCGGGTCTCGACCAGCTCGCTCGCATTGGTTTCGACACTCTGGGGCTGCAAACGTATCTGACTGCTGGTCCCAAGGAGGCTCGCGCCTGGACGATCCCGAAGGGTTCGAAGGCTCCGCAGGCGGCTGGCGTCATCCACACTGACTTTGAGAAGGGCTTCATCAAAGCTGAAGTCATCTCTTTCGAAGACCTCGTCGCGACCGGATCTGTCGCCGAAGCTCGCTCGAAGGGCAAGGCGCGGCTCGAGGGCAAGGAATATGTCATGCAGGATGGCGACGTGGTGGAGTTCCGCTTCAACGTGTAGTCGCTTGCCCTTCTCCGTGCTTCTTGTGATGCTCTCTTATCGCGCCGATTATCGGCGGCCCGGAAGCCATGGGTCAGAGGCGATGTTCGTGAGCTCGCTGTGGGTCCAAGGCGCGGCGGTTGGCGGAACACGTTCAGCCAGGACACGCCGGTGAGTTCCTGACTTTCGCGATGGATGTTGCGTCGCGCCGGATCGCTGTGATTCGGGAGACGTTCAAGGCTCGCGCACCGACCGTGAGCTGAGGCGTCATCACGACGAGCGCGCCGTTGGGGTGCGCGTTCCCAGCGTGGGTGGGGAGTGCTTCGATATGCCGGCGGACCCGTTCTGGCCAGGATAGACTCCTGCCCAGCGCGGAATTTTTTGCACCCAGTTTGCCGTTGGCTTTACATATATGCAAATGCATACATGTTGTAAAGGAGACTGAGATGATCAAGTTCGACTTCAGCGGGAAAACCGTCGTTATCACGGGCGGTGCCACAGGAATCGGCCGTGCGACGGCCCGCGCATATGCCGAAGCGGATGCGAATGTCGTTATCGGCGACGTGTCGTCGGCCGCAACCGAGACTGTCGAGCTCATCAACGCGGAGCACGCGGGTCGGGCAGTGTTCGTCAAGACGGACGTCACTGAGGAGGACGACGTCAAGAACCTCATCAAGACCGCAGTGGAGACCTTCGGCAGCCTCGACGTTGCATTTAACAACGCGGGCGTACTGCCGCCTGTCGCACCTCTCGTCGAGCAGACCGTCGAGACGTTCCGCAAGGTCATCGCCGTCGACCTCGTCGGCGTCTTTATCCCGCTGAAGTACGAAATCGCGTACATGAAGGAGCACGGCGGGGGAGCCATCGTGAACACCGCATCCGTCGCGGGGCTCATCGCTGATCCCGACATGGCACCATACGTCGCAGCCAAGCACGGTGTCGCAGGGCTCACTAAGGCAGCGGCCATCGATCACGGCAAGGATGGCATCCGTGTCAACGCGATCGCACCGGGGCTCGTCGACACGGCGATGACCCAGGTCTGGAAGGAAGACCCGGCCAAGTGGGCCGAGGTGACCGGCGCGAACGCCCTCGGCCGCGCTGCGTCACCGGAGGAGATCGCCTCCACAGTGCTGTATCTCACGAGCCCTGAGGCGGGCTTTATCAGCGGTGGCGTCTACCCGATCGATGCTGGGACCACCGCCCACTGAGCGCTACGGCTCTGCGCTCCAACATGCTGGCGCACAGTTCCTCGTGAACTGGCGCGCCAGACGTTGGTCCGCTTCAACAACTAAGGATCAACGATGACATCTCATGCCACCATCTCCGCCATCCGCAGTGTCGGGGGGCTCACCATCGTCGCTGGCACGCTGTTCATCGCTGCGGGTGCAGGTGCCTGGTGCACCGTGACGAAGCAGTTGCGCGACGAGAAGATCACGGTGCCCGGCAATGCACCGATTCTCGCGGGCAAGCCGGTTCAAGACCCGGTGACTGCCTACGTCGAGGCGCTCGTCATCAAGAGCAACGCCGAGCGCGGCGCGGGCGGGCGTACCTTCGCCGATATCAGTGATGCGCTGCGCGTTATCGACGGAAGCAGCGACGAAGCGGCCGAACTGCGCAACCACAGCTCGGCGCTGTCGACCGCGGCATCGCTGCGCACCTCCCTGATGACCTCGGTACTTGCATACGGAGTCAGCGCCTTCGCTGCCGGGCTTGGCGCCTTCTTCGTGGTTGTCGGGGCGCGACTGCGGCGAGCCGACGGGCAGTAACGCCCGGGGCCTGCGACGGTATGGCACCGTCGATGCCGCCTCGCGGAGTGTCGAATGGCGTATTCAATACCGGAACATGGTGAAGTCGCCTACTCAGTGAGCGCGGCGGCATAGTTGCGCATTGAACGCTGGTAGCGAGTCAACGTTTCTATCTGCGCTTCGATGGCGACCCGGAGTGCTTCATCCTTGCGTCCGGCGCTATGGAGAGCCAGCGCCAACACGACGCGGGGTGCGGAACCCGTCGATTCATGCGTCGGCGCGGCTTGAAGTATGGCGATTGCCTCGTCGAGGCGGCCGAGATTGCGCAAGGTCGACCCGTACTGGACGGCGAGTTGCGCATGCCTGGCTGCGTCGAGGCCGAGTTCGAGAGAGCGCTCGTATTCTGCGCCGGCCTCAGCCTCGAATCCCATGGAGTCGTACATGCCCGCAAGTTCGAACGCCGCCCTACCGTCGGTTGCCGGGCATACCGTGGACAACTCACGCATCGCGGCCACGCCGTCATCGCGATCGAACGAGTCGAAGCGTTCCCACAGGTCGGCGACGGAGGCCTCCCACTGTTCAACTGCCGGTGTCATGGCACCAACTCTGCCACGACGCGAATCGAACGGGCGACACTAGCGACAGACGACCCAGAGGTTGCTCCGCGCCGCATGAGCCGCCGCATCCGCTGGATGCTCCTGGCAAAGCATTCCTCGGGAGAGTCTCCGGAGTATCGGCGTTGCCGCTCGCAGGATCAGAGGACCGAACGCGGAGCAGGGGCATCCGTTGCCCAACAGCTACCCTGGCATGTCGAACTGACGCCCGCAGAACCTGGCTGCGTCTCTTTCCTAGTTCGAGCAACAGCAGATCCGCTCATCTGGCAGGTGAAGCGAAAGGTCCGTGGATCGCGCAGCGTTCGATGCGCACCAGGCGCGCGTTGCGGCGAGCGATTGGGGTCGCGCCACCGCAGGCATCAAGCGCGACTACGTCATCTCAAACGACGCTCAGCGCCGCAGAGCCTGAAACGTCTCGAGAATTAGCTCGACGCTGACCTGTGACGGCACCTCGGGAGCGCCGTACTCGAATTCTGCGAGTTCTACCCCCTTGATACGGTCCACCGGGAGCGCTGCGAAGATGTCAGCGATCTGATGCGGTAGCAGCCCGCCAGGTACACGGTAGGCCGCGGGGATGTACCCCGGCTCGAGCACATCCCAGTCCACATGGATCCACACTTCACGGCCGGCTACAAGCTCCGCCACGCGCGCGGGGGTGCTTTCTTTCGGGGACAGCACGCGAACGCCGGCTCCTGCCAGTAGGCCAGCTTCAGTCGGGTCGATGTCGCGTCCGCCCACGACGATGACCTGCTCGGGGTTCAGACCTGCGCCGTGGCCGCTGTCCCACAACCCGCATGCGGCCGCGAGTACCATTCCGCCCAGATATCCGGAGTCGGTGCTCTCAGGTGTGTTGAAGTCTCCGTGGGCATCGATCCACAGCACGACCGCTCCGGGGTACCGGGCCGCGGCAGTCGGCAGCGTGCCCAAGCTCGCCGCGCAGGTGTTGGTCAGAAGAAGCGGTACTTGACCGGCGTCCAAAACAGCGGTGACGGCATCCTGCAGGCCCTCCAGCGTCTGCCGTGCGGCGGGAAGCGCGACGCTCCAGTCGTCCACCGCGCCTGGAGACGGCGTCCCGACGATGACCGGGGTGTGATCGAGGTAAGCACTCAGCGCCTCCCCGGCTGCCTGAGCGCCTCTCAACGCGCCATCCGTGCGATCCGCAACGCGGCCCTGCGAGATGATGATCTCGAAATCCTGTGTCATATTCGTTCCTTCCGAGAGCTGCCGCCGATCAGCGGGCCACGGAGCATCCATCCTGGCGGCAGTGTCCGTCCACGGCTGCTCATTCGAAGCCTGTCGCTGCGGACCACCCCGGTGCATCGCACCCAATGTTTGCACAATTCGCATAAGCCGCCCCATCCGCTCAGAGATTCGTCTGATGGCTGCCGACTTCTTCGAACCCGATCTCGTTCCCGAGATGCTCGTCACCGACGTCGCCAAGAGCGTCGGTTCTGGTGCGGTCACCGCGATCGTGAGGTTCGTCAGACTGGGACGAGTCGGCGTGGGAGGACTACAAGCACTGGCAGACGCTGACCGCCAGATCCTCAAACGAATCAACACACTAATCGACGCTTGTCTGCGGGAGCCTTGTGCAGGCATCGGTAAACCCGAGCAGCTCAAGTACGGCGCGCATGGCGCTTGGTCGCGTCGCATCACCGAATAGCACCGACTCGTATATATCGTCGACGGCGACGACCTGGTGATTCTGCAGGCTCGATACCACTACTGAGCAGCTGGGCGGCCGCTACGCCGCGCGGTCTAGGAGCGTCTTGATTATGCGCTCATCACCCTCGAACGCGGGGGGAGGCGTCCCGTCCGTCGGTGCCACCACGAACGCCGAGGCCATCCGGATCGGTCCACGCACCATCCAGCGCTTCGGTGCGAACGAAACCGGCGGGCCACGCGGCGAGTCCGATGGTTGCCCATGAACCTTGAGGGCCTTCATTGGCGCCGCAGAGCGCGATGACCACACGACCCGTCGCAGGTCGGTAATGCGCCAGAAATACCCTTCCATCGCGACACCGTGATGCGCTCGAGTGGGATTGCCGAACAGCGCATCAGCGCCCGTAGATCGGTACCGCTTCAGGAATCCCATGCGGCGAGTAGACCACAGGCTATGACGTCTTGTCTCTGTGAGAGCGCACATCGTCCTGATCCCCGTAGCACCCCGCGTAAAGTTGGAGCACGAGAGATCGCCCGCGCAACGAGGAGAATCACGAGCATGACCGACATCCAGATCTTCGACCCTGAGGGCCGGGCGATCCCGTATGCCGTCGAGGCCACGGCCCCGCCATCGTCTTGATTCCTGGGCAGGGACTCGACATCACCTACCTGGGGCTGCTCGCTCACTCCGTCGCCCAGGAAGACTTCCGCATCGTGCGGATCGGTTCGCGCTGGGCGGATACCGCGGCATCCCTGAACGATTTGGCACAGAATGTCGTTGACGTGATGGATCATCTTGCAGTGACGAATGCGTGGGTAGGTGGGCATGCCTTCGGCGGGTCCGTCGCACGCACAGTCGCGCTCGATCATCACGATCGCGTCAACGGTGTGCTGCTTCTCGGCGTTGAAGAGTCAGCGCTTGTACCGGGTGCGCTCGCCGCCGGCATCCCGGTTCTGGTCATCCAGGGAACCCACGACGAGATCACGCCAGCCGTCAACGGCGAGAAGTTGCAGGCCGCGGCCCCTGGCCTGGTGAGCGTTGTCCCGATCGAAGGTGCTGGGCATATGTTCCCCGAAACGCACATGGGCGCGACCAGTTGGGCCATCGAGGATTACCTCGACTGGGACTAAGCCTCATCCGCCCCACACCGCTCGTGCACCGGCTTCGCCGATCAGGATGACCATGACTGTGCTGCCCACTGCGACCACCGTCGCGGCCACAGCGAAGACAACAACGGTTGCGCGGTCGCCCTTGGTCGCTTGGCGATTTGCAGGCCGTGGCCGGAACCTGAACCACGCCCACTGAGCAGCGGCAACGATGAACAACGCGATCGCCCAAGGCGGCAGCATCCGCCCCAGCATCTCGTGATGCTGGACCGACGGCAAAGCTCCGACCACTTCCTTGAGCGATTCACCGGCCGCGATGGTGATGGGAACGAGTGCCAGCACGACCAGCGAGGCGATCGGTGTCACGACGCCGAGACGTCGACGGGCGGCTGGGACGAAGGTGCCGAGCAGCAGAGCGCACGCGGTCAACGGCAGGAGCACGACAACGGCATGCACGATGAGTGGGTGCAGGGGGAGCCCTGAGATCTCCAGCAGGTCCATACTCAGAACACGAGGCGGCACGCAAATCGGTTCAGATGAACCTGACGCGTCCCGGTCTCGTGTCTCCTGAGGGAGGTTAAGGATGCCGAGCGACGACGCGGCGCGACTGGGCGCGCTCTATGACGCGCACGCGGCCCCGATCTGGCGCTACGTCGTGCATCTCACCGGAAATCATGCCGCAGCCGACGACGTCGTGCAGGAGACGCTCCTGCGCGCGTGGCGCACGCCTCGGATCCTCGCCGAAGATCCGGACACTACTCGGTCGTGGATGTACACCGTCGCGCGCCACCTGGTCATCGACGAGGTACGCAGTGCGCACCATCGCCGGGAAATCGCGATGCCGGAGCCTCCCGAGTCGGCCGTGCGTGACGCCACCGACGCTATCTTCGACGCCATCCTCATCGAGGAGGCGCTGACCACTCTCACCGACGCTCATCGCACCGTCGTTGTCCGCGCCTACTATGGCGGGCTGACCGTCGCCGAGATCGCGGAGGACCTCGCTGTCGCCGAAGGCACGGTCAAGTCCCGTCTGCACTACGGTCTTCGAGCCCTGCGCCTGGCACTGCAGGAGAAAGGAGTGACGCGATGAATTCGGATCACTCGCGCTTCGCGGACTGGGATGCCGCCTATGTTCTGGGATCACTCAGTCCCGCCGATCGTGCGCTCTACGAGAGGCACCTTGCGCAGTGTGGAGTCTGCCGCGCCGCCGTCGCGGAGATTGCACCGACGCTGGGTCTGCTGTCTCGCGTCCTTCCGGAGCGTGCCCAAGCGCTGCTCGATACAGATGCACCGTCGCCGGGGCCCGATCCAACGCGACGCAACAGCGTGATCGAGCTCGGCGAGGCCCGCGCCCGTCGGCGTCGGACGTGGTGGGTCGGCGGGATCGCGGCCGCCGTCGCACTCGTCATCGGGATCGCGGCAGTTCCCATCGTGTCGTCCCTCATCCCCGCCGCATCGCAGACGGTCGCACTCGAACCCGTCGAGGAAGCGCCGCTGACGGCATCTGTCGCACTCACCGAGGTGGCCTGGGGTACGCGGATCGACATGACGTGCCGCTACGAGAAGAACGTCGATGCGCCACCAGACGGATGGGGCTACGCCCTCGTCGTGATCGCGACTGACGGCACCGAGAGCGAATTGTCCAGTTGGCGGGCATATCCGGAGTCGACGACACGGCTGAGCGCGGGAACTGCGCTCGACGCGTCTGCGATCGCAGCCGTCGAGATCCGTGCCGTGGCGACAGGCACTGTGCTGATGCGGAGTGATCCGGGAGATTTCGGCCCGGAGTGAACCAGAGCCGCGCCGCACTCGTGTCTACCGTGACCGGACTTCCGGTTGCGGAGCAGGAGGCTCGAAATGAACTCGAAAATCACGATGGCCGTTCTCGGCGCCACGTTGTTGCTCACATTCGGTCTCGCCGGATGTGCCTCGACGGCCGGAGATTCGACAGGAGGTGCGGATCCTGGGTACGGGGGTGTTCAATCGTCCGAGGCGGCGCCCTCTGAGGCGGCGCCATCCGCGGGTGGGGCATCGCTGGCTACCGCTGAATCGTCGCTCGGTGAGATCGTCGTGGACGGTGAGGGTCTCACGGTCTATATGTTCGACAACGACACGCAGGGGGCTGAGACGAGTAGCTGCGAGGGACAGTGTGCAACGAACTGGCCGGCAGTGACGACCTCTGGCGATATGCCTGAGCTCGAAGGCGTGTCGGGCGAAGTCGGCACGATCACCGGTGTGGACGGTGCCATGCAAGTCACCCTGAACGGCTGGCCGCTGTATTACTACGCAGGAGATGGCGCGCCCGGTGATGTCATGGGACAGGGGATCAACGGCGTGTGGTGGGTGCTGTCGCCTGCCGGTGAGCGGATGGCACAGTGAGAGCCTAGGGTTGTACCGTGGCCCGTAACTCAGCAGACTCCCCGTCAGTCCCCGTCGACCTTCCTCTTGAGCAACGGCTGGCGGCTGCTGTCGAGCGGTACGGCGAGCCCGCGGTCGTTGAGCGTTCGCTCTCGCTGCTTGCTGGCAACAATGAGGGTGAGGACTTTCTTCTCTTCGTGGGGGGAGAGCACGCTCAGGGCATTCTGGATGGCGCGCCTGTGCTGTACTGGCCTGAACTCTGGGGCGCCCGCGCACTGCTCTATGTCTGGGATGACTCGGCCGCACCCGTCGTGATCGGAACCCTGAACAACCCCGCCTGGCGCGTGCGCGAGATGGGTGCGAGGGTTGCCGCAGCGCGCAACCTGCCCGCCGCATCCGAACTCGCAGAACTGCTGACCGACCGCGTGCCTCGCGTGCGTGTCGCGGCAGCAGAGCTCTGGGAACGGTGGGTTCCGTCGCCAACATGAATGGCGTCCGCGCCCTCCTCAAGGATCCTGAGATCGAGGTGCGTCGCGGAGCCCAGCAGGGGCTCGACGCCCTCCGCACCCGCTTCCCCAAGAAATGAGTAGCGGTCAGCCCTGATCGTTAGGCCGTCTACGGCCGCTCTTGGTCTCTGAACGCTGGCGCTTTCCTTCGAGTCGCCGGCGCTGCGATCCCTTCGTGGGTCGCGTTGATCGACGAACTATGCCGGGTACGATCGCCTCGCGAAGAAGCTCGGCAAGCCGCTGCCGTGCGGCAACCCGGTTCTGCCGCTGGGAGCGCTGTTCACTGGCGCTGATGATGAGGATAGTCCCCGAAAGCCTCGATGCGAGCCGTTCCAGGGCCCGCGTGCGTTGAATATCGCTCAGCGCGCTCGTGGTACCGACGTCAAAGCTGAGCTGCACGCGCGAGTCGGTGGTGTTGACGCCCTGACCGCCCGGGCCGGAGGCGCGAGAGAACTGCTCGACGAGCTCTCCCGCCGGAACCCTGAGGCCGCGAGGAGCGCCGGGGCCCGGAGGTACATGCAGGTCATCCACGTACTCAGTCTGCCGCAATGAGCTACGGAAAAATCCGGGCCGTGAATCCTAAGCGCTCGGTGATCTCGAGGATCTCGGCGACATTTGCGATTGGTACCACCACGAGCGGGTACGCATCGGAGTCTTCGTCGAGATAGACGATACGAAGGTCACGGGATGCCAGGAGACTGTCGGCGCGAACGATCGCGGCCGTCAGATCCCCTTCGACATCGCCGACCTTGTCAAGCTCGACGCCGGTCGCGAAGACGCGCGGCAGCGGGGGAAGGGCATCGGCGAGTTCGATGCCGGTGTCGTTCACCTCGAGGTAGGCGAGCGCTCCCGCGTCGTCCAGTCCGTCGATGAGGGCTGTCCACGGATCTTCGTCGCCAGCCACTGCGAGCCGCACGGCCGGCAGGAGTTCAGGGTCATCATCCAGAAGTTCGCAGAGACGCGTCCAGTCGTTCATGCCAGGGGACTCAGCCATGGTGACGACGCTAGCAGTCCGCGAATGGGAGGATTGAGCAATGACCGCAACACTGGTGGCCCGCGACCTTGCCGGCGGACACGGCCATCGCACCCTTTTCGATGCTCTCGATCTCACCGTCGCCCCTGGCGATGTCGTGGGAGTCGTCGGCGCGAACGGTGCAGGAAAATCCACGCTGCTTCGCCTCCTCGCCGGCATCGATGAGCCACAGGGCGGCACCATTTCGTTGGCGCCCGCCGATGCCTTCGTCGGCTGGTTGCCGCAGGAGCACGAACGCGTCGTCGGGGAGACGGTCGCCGAGTACATCGCGCGCCGCACTGGGTGTGCCAAGGCAAGCCGAGACATGGATGCCGCAGCTGCCGCCCTCGGCGATACCACGGCTGCGACGAACGAGGGGCCAGATCCCGCCGACGTCTACTCCGCAGCTCTCGAGCGCTGGCTGGCCAGCGGCGCCGCCGACCTCGAGGACAGACTCCCCGCAGTGCTCGCTGATCTGGGACTCGACCTTGGCGACGAGGAGGTCGCGGATGCATTGATGACGTCGCTCTCCGGTGGGCAGGCCGCCCGCGTCGGGCTGGCAGCTTTGCTCCTCTCGCGTTTCGACATCGTGTTGCTGGATGAGCCCACCAACGATCTGGACCTGGACGGTCTTGAACGCCTCGAGTCGTTCGTGCGTGGCCTCCGCGGTGGCGTGGTGCTGGTGAGTCACGACCGTGAGTTCCTCGCTCGCTGCGTGACACGAGTGCTAGAGCTCGACCTCGTGCAAGCATCCAATCGTGTTTTCGGTGGCGGGTACGACTCGTACCTCGAAGACGCGCGACCGCTCGCCGCCACAACGTGAGAAGTACGACGAGTTCGTCGACAAGAAGTCCGACCTCGTCTCGCGTGCACAAACCCAGCGCGAATGGTCGAGCCAGGGCGTGCGCAACGCCATGAAGAAGTCACCAGACAACGACAAGATCAGACGCAAGGCAGCGACCGAATCGAGCGAGAAGCAAGCGCAGAAGGTGCGCCAGATGGAAAGCCGGATCGCCCAGCTTGATGAGGTTGAAGAGCCGCGTAAAGAGTGGCAGCTCGAGTTCACGATCGGCTCGGCACCGCGCTCAAGTTCGGTGGTGTCCACCCTCAGCTCTGCCGTGTTCACCCAAGGATCGTTCACCCTGGGCCCGGTGTCACTGCAGGTGAGCGCCGGCGACCGCATCGGCATCACCGGGCCTAACGGCGCGGGCAAGTCGACGCTGCTTCGTGCGTTGCTGGGCAGGCAGCTTCCGAACGAGGGAACCGCGAGTCTTGGTGCCAGCGTGCAGGTCGGAGAAATCGACCAGGCGCGGTCGCTGTTCACAGGCGTGCAGCCGCTCGCTGCGGCTTTTGAGGCACTCGTGCCGGAGATGGCCTCCGGCGAGGTGCGCACCCTGCTGGCGAAGTTCGCGCTCAAAGCCGATCACGTGAATCGTCCGGTCGATGAGCTGTCGCCGGGAGAGCGCACACGCGCCGCGCTGGCGCTGCTGCAGGTGCGCGGCGTCAACCTGCTGGTGCTCGATGAGCCGACAAACCATCTCGATCTTCCGGCGATCGAGCAGCTCGAGCAGGCGCTGGAATCTTACGAGGGCACGCTACTGCTGGTCACACACGACCGGCGGATGCTCGACACGGTGAAGACTGACCGGCGCTGGCGCGTCGAGGCGGGTCAGGTCAGCGAGCTGTAAGAGCTAGCGCCCCTGGCGCTTCTTGAATGGCTTCGGCTGACCCTTGACGACCGGTGCTCGGCCTTTGCCCTTCGACGCCTTTGCCTTGCCGCCAGCCGGCACTTTCGGCTTCTCGGCGGGGGCGGGTGCGGCGGCGATCATCGCCTTGGCTTCGTCGATGAACATCGTTCCGACGGGAGTCAGCCGGGTGGGGTTTCCACGCGTGAGCAGCGGCTGTCCGACCTCATCCTCGAGCTTCTCGATCGATGTGTACAAAGCAGCGAGGGGAATGCCGAGCGTCCCGGCTGCTCGCGGGAAGTGCAGTTCGTCGGCGACCGCGACAAAACGCTGAAGCAGGGTGATGTTCATAAGGATTCCTTCGAGTCGAGCGGGTTCTCGTCGCGCAGGCGCGGCTCGGTGCGCAGCTCAGGACGAAATCCTGACTTGTCGGCGTAGAACGCGCGGATGCGGTCCATATCGGCGGCAACATCGCCGGTCATATCGAGAGTGGGGCCAAGGCCGGTCGTCATAGTGGTGCGGTCCACGAATCCGAGGGTCACCGGCATTCCTGCCTCGCGCGCGATGCGGTAGAAGCCCGATTTCCAGTATTCGTTGCCGCCTCGAGTGCCGTCTGGTGTGACCACCAGGCCGAACACCTCGCCGGCATCTATTCGCTCGACGACATCGGCAACGACCGTGCGGGGATCAGAGCGGTCAACGGCAATCCCGCCCAGCGCGCGCATGAGGGGTCCTCGCCACCCGCGGAAGAGACTGTTCTTCCCCAGCCAGCGCATGTCGATGCCGAGGCGCCATGCGATCGCGAGCATGAACACGAAGTCCCAATTCGACGTATGAGGCGCCCCCACGAGAACCGTCGGTCGCTGCGGGGCGCTGTTCCCGGCGAGCGTCCACCGGCTGAACCGCCAGAAGATACGAGAAATGAGTCGTCGAAGCACCTCTCAACCGTAGATCACCCCAGCTGAGATTCCTCGCTCAGACGGTGCCAGCTGCGGTTCTGGTAGACGAGTGCATTGCCATGCGTACCGGCTTCGACGTCGCGATCGATGTGCGCTTGGACTGCGTGTGCGGCGATGACCGTGGAGCCACCGGCATCCATCCGACTCACGATCGCGCAGCGCACCCACGCCCGGGAGCCGGCGTACACCGGCTCTCCGGTGGGAAGCGGAGCCCACGTCGTCGTGTCAGCGAATCGGTCCACTCCGCTGGTGGCACCGAGCTGGGCGATCGCAATGTCATCAGCATCGAGCAGGTGTACGACGATCGTTGAGGCGTTCAAGATCGCCGGTGCCGCCGACGACAGGCTGGAGACGGAGAAGATCAACAGCGGCGGGTCAACACTCACCGACGACACCGATGACGCGGTCAGCGCTACTGGCCCCGCTTCGCTCTGCGCGGTAATGACGGCGACGCCCGACGGGTGCCCACGAAACACCGACTTGAACATGTCAGCAGACACCGAGCCGAGTTCGTGACGTTCGACAGGGCGGCTCTCGTCATGACGGGAGGCGGTGGGTGCAGGCAAGCTGGTCATACCGTGACACTAGAGATCGACACCCCGGCCTGCTCGCCGATCGAAACATGCCGAAATGTAGGGGACGCGCGAAAGGGGCGCCGAAGGTGATTCGACGCCCCTTCCGGTGAAGCTTTACGCCGGTTGCGGCAGGATCGTGAAGCTGACCGCTCCGGCATCATCGACACCAGCATCGAGCACCTTGTCAGAGAGTACCTCGGCGGCATTCTCTTCCAGAAAGACACGGCTGCCGTCTCCTTCGATGATCACGTCGGCGGCCTCGGGTGCGGTGACGACGTGCACTGCGAATCGTGCTTCTCCGCTCGGGCCTTGCCCGTCAGCGGTCTGGATACGCAGCCCGGCTTCCGCGCTGGTTTCTTCTCGGCCGACGATGGTGGTGACGACGGCATCTGCATTCTCGGTGAGGGTGAGCAAAAGACTCTCCTTCCGGTTGCGGACATGCCCCAGACGGAACATGTCCGGGCTACGATTCCGCAGTGCGACGGATGCTGCAACCTCAGAACCGAATTCGCAGGAACCTCTCAACCTCGTCGCATCAACCTCGGAAGCACTACCCACAGGGCGATGACAAGGACTGTACCGACGGCGAGCACTGCGGTCGAGATTATCCGCTGGAGCGTGAAGTCGACGATAAGCGTCACTACACCGATGCTGAGAGCGCCGATGACGACGAGGTCGGCTTTCACGATCTGAGATGCGAACCGCACGAGGTCGGGTTTGCGGTGTTGCCCGAACAATGATCGGTGCATCCCCACTGGGGTGAGAGCGAGGATTGTCGCTAGCGCAGCGAGTCCCACGAGCACGATGTACAGACCGCGCTGCAGATCGTCGAGTTCGGTGAATCGCGGCTGGAAGGCGACCGCGAGCAAAAAGCCCGACAGTACCTGAGTGCCGGTCTGCATTACGCGCAACTCCTGCATCAGCTCATCCCAGTTGCGATCCGCGCGCTCGTTTGACGTCTCGCCTCTGCCATCGTCGCTCATGCCGGGGGAATCGTTCATGCTCTGAGTGTTCCGCTTTAGCAGCGGTACTGTCCACCCCACAAGACGTGCCACTTGTCGTACGCGGGCGTAGCATAGGGGGATGCGTACTTCTCAGACCTCGGAATCCACACCGGACGTGGACACGCTGGCGGCACCTGCTGGACTGAATCTGCTGGGCGACCCGAGCGTTGGCGCCTGCTGTGGCGGCGGCTCCTGCTCGATGCCTGGAGCCTAGAGCCCGCTCGCTCCACGGCGGTCAGTGGCCGCCGTGCGCACCCTCTTCCTGGTCGTCAGCGGGCTTGCGAACGAAAGCGCTGAGCGCGACTCCTCCGAGCGAGATGATCGCGGCGATCAGGAATGCCAATCGTGCACCGGGCGCCCCCGCGACCGCGGTCGGGAGCCCTGCGTTTTCGCCCGCGTGCAGGATCGACGAATACGTCACCGTCAGCAACGCGACACCGGCAGCCCCCGCGACCTGCTGAATCGTATTCAGCGCGGCGGATCCATGCGAGTAGAAGCGACGGCGCAGCGACCCCAGTGATGCTGAGAACAGTGGCGTGAACGACATCGCGAGTCCCACCGACATGACGGTCTGTGAGAGGACCAGCATCCACCACTCGGTGTGCTCGCCGACCGTTGAATAGAAAAACAGTGCGGCCGACACCATGATCGTGCCCGGAATCAGCAGCGTGCGCGTGCCCCGCGCATCATAGATGCGTCCCATGATCGGCCCGAGGAGCCCCATCAACACCGATCCCGGCAGCAGGATCAGTCCCGACTGCAGCGCATCGAGACCAGCAACGTTCTGCAGGTACTGGGGCAGCAGGGTGAGCGTGCCGAACATCGACAGCGCGAGGATCGCCATGATGATCACGCCGATTGTGTAGTTGCCAGAGCGGAACACGCGTAGGTCAAGCAGCACATCGTCGACGCGCTGCAGGACGAGCTGGCGCCAGACGAACAACGCCAGCGAGGCGCCACCGATGACGAGCGAGATCACGCCGATCGTCGCGCCGCCTGATTCACCGCCGCCGCCGAACTGGCTGAGTCCGTATACGACACCACCGAAACCAAAGACCGACAGCACGATCGACAGCACATCGACCGGCGCCTTGCGTGTTTCGCCCAGGTTCGTCATCCACTTGATGCCCATCGCCAGGGCGATCAGAGCGATCGGCAGGATGATGGCGAACAGCACCCGCCAGTTGAATGAATTCAGTACCGCGCCGGCGAGAGTCGGTCCGATGGCAGGCGCGAGAGAGATGACGAGTCCGACGCGGCCCATCATGCGGCCGCGGGACTGCGGGGGAACCACGTTCATGATGGTGGTCATGAGCAGCGGCATCATGATGCCGGTGCCGCCTGCCTGGATGACACGGCCAACGAGTAGCATCTCAAAACCAGGCGCGACCAGGCACACGAGCGTTCCGAGCGTGAAAGCGCTCATCGCGGCGATGAAGACCTGCCGCGTCGTGAAGCGCTGCAGCAGGAACCCCGTTGTCGGAATCACAATCGCCATCGTGAGCATGAACGCGCTCGTGAGCCACTGACCGAGCTCGGGCGGGATGCCGAGGTCAGTGTTCAGGTGCGGAATCGCAATGCCCATCGTGGTCTCGTTGAGGATCGCAACGAACGCAGCCACCAACAGTAGCCAGATCACACGCATATCTGAGGGCGCGATCAGCGGCGCCGACTTCGCAGTGGGGATAGAACCGGTCGATGAACCGGTAGATGTGGTGGCCAAAACGTCTCCTCAGCGGGTGGGGTGGGCGGAAGGCCAATCGCGGAGCCGACAGATACGGCATCCGCTCGCGGACGACGATCCAGAATAACGCCCCTCGCTGTGCTCCCATTCCCGCCAGAGGGAAGTTTCTCGCAGATAGGCTGACCGAATGAGCATGGGTGGTGGCGGCGGTGGACGCGGTGGTGGCGGTGGCGGCGGTTTTCGGGGTGTCGATGAGGCAGCGCAGAAGAAGCTGAACGCACAGGCCCCGAAAATCACCGGACTCGGATCGCGTGTCGTCGGGCTGTTTCGTCCTTATGTCAAACGCATCGTGCTCACCGGCATCCTTGTGGTTGTCGGCGCCGCGATCGCGGTCATCCCGCCGCTGATCGTCCAGCGGATCTTCGACGATGCGCTGTTCCCGGTTGACGGCGGCAGTCCCGAGATTGGTCTGCTGATCCGCCTCGTGCTCACGATGGTCGGACTTTTCCTGTTTTCTGCCGTGCTCGGCGTAGGCCAGACCTGGTTGACCTCCACGGTCGGCAATAGCGTCACCGGCGACCTGCGCGTGCGTCTTTTTGAACACCTGCAGGCGATGGAGCTGGGCTTCTTCACCCGCACCAAGACCGGTGTCATCCAGTCTCGACTGCAGAACGATGTCGGCGGCGTCTCTGGCGTGCTCACGAACACCGTCACCAGCATCCTGGGCAACGTCGTCACCGTCATCGCATCGCTTGTCGCGATGATTCTGATCGACTGGCGGCTGACGATCATCGCCGTCGTGCTGATGCCGTTCCTCATCATCGTCCAGCGCCGCGTCGGCCAGGTGCGAGCGCGGATTGCTGGCGAGACACAGGAGTCGCTTTCAGAGCTGACCTCGATCACCCAGGAGACGCTGAGCGTCTCGGGAATGCTCCTTTCGAAATCCTTCAACCGTCAGCGCGCCGAGTCGCAGCGCTACCAGGCTGAGAACCAGAACCAGGTGAAGCTGCAGGTGCGGCGGGCCATGAGCGGCCAGGGCTTCTTCGCGGTTGTTCAGGTGCTGATGGCGTCAGTGCCCGCCGTGATCTACCTCGTCTCTGGTTATCTGATCGCCGGGGGTGCCGGAGCGATCACCGCCGGGACTGTCGTCGCGTTCACGACCGTGCAGGCCCGACTGCTGCAGCCACTCATGGGGCTGATGCGCGTCTCGCTCGACCTGCAGACCTCGTCTGCGCTGTTTGCCCGCATCTTCGAGTACCTCGACCTCGTTCCTGAGATCGAGGATGCTCCGGGAGCGACATCCGTCGTTGAGGCGCCCGGGCCGCTCGGACGCATTGAATTCGATCGGGTTGTGTTTCGGTATCCGGATGCCGCGGCGGATTCCCGTCCGACTCTTCAGGGCGTCTCGTTCGTGGCAAATCCCGGCCAGCACGTTGCTTTCGTCGGACCGTCTGGTGCGGGTAAAACGACGATCTTGTACCTCGCGCCGCGCCTGTACGAAGCGCACGGGGGAGCGGTCCTGTTCGCCGGCGCCGATGTGCGCACCCTGACGCAAGAATCGATCATCGACAACGTCGGCATCGTGTCGCAGGAGACCTACCTCTTCCACGCCACGATTCGCGAGAACCTGATGTACGCGAAACCCGACGCTTCAGAAGAGGAGCTGATTGCCGCGTGCGTGGCAGCGAACATCCACCACATCATCGCTGGCTTCGAGCACGGTTATGACACCGTGGTTGGCGAGCGCGGATACCGACTTTCTGGTGGGGAGAAGCAGCGCATCGCGATCGCGCGGGTGCTGCTGAAGGATCCGCCAGTGCTGCTGCTCGACGAGGCAACCTCGGCACTCGACACAGTGTCAGAGAGGGTCGTTCAAGAGGCCCTCGATGAGGCTGCGAAGGGCCGGACGACGATCTCGATCGCGCATCGCCTGTCGACGGTGATGGGAGCCGACGTCATTCACGTTCTCGAGGCGGGGCAGATCGTCGAGTCCGGCACGCACAGCGAGTTGCTCGCGCACGGTGGCCTGTACGCCGAGCTCGCGGCACAGCAGGTCGCGGCATCCCGCGTGCTTGAGGTCGAAACGGTCATCGAAGGCGCAGTTTCCGGCGGCATCGCTGCGGCGTTCGCGAATCGGCGTGCAGATCGTGCGCCGGAAGGTTCCGTCGCCGAGGACGCCGTTGATGCACTCACTGCTCCGGTGCCGCTGCTCGATGGCCCCGGTCCGGGTCCTCGAGGCTATCCCGACGAGGGGTGAGAGACGGTCAGTGAGCGATCGCCCTCACCAGGCGAGAGCGACGGCGATGTTCGGATCGGGGTGGGCCTCGGCGAACTCGGGTAGCGCGCGCAGCCCTTCGACGAAGGCGTCGACCTCGGCGGCGTATGCAGGGTCCGCATGGGTACTGACGATCTCGTGCAGCGGCGGCAGATCCATGGCCAGGATGAGTTCGACTCGCGCGGCCACCGCGTCGGTTGCACCGGCTTCGCGCAGCACGCGGATGCCGCCACGAAGGGCGCCAAGATAATCACGCAGCACCGACAGCTGTGCCTTGCCCTGCGTGATGGAGGTACCGTCGGCACGCAGCCGCCACTGCACGACGACGTCCGGGATGACGTCGAAGGATGCGGCCCGTGTGTACATCTGCTGCGCCACGATCTGATCTTCGTAGGCGACGCCTCCGGGAATCGCAGGTCGCGCCAGAAGTCTGTCCGGCTGATCTTTGACCAGGCGACGATGTTCGCTGACGCCCGGGGGTGCTCGGCGATTGTCGTGCGCAGACGCTGCGGATCAGTCGCCGCGGCCGTCCACGGCTGAACTCTTCCGGCAACGTAGGACCCATCCTGCAACCGAGAGCGGACGTATGCGCCGGCGACGAAGTCGCTGCCGGTCTCGGCGAGGGTGCCGGTCAGTCGAGCGAGTGCGGTGGGGGTGAGCTCGTCGTCGGAGTCGAGGAACCCGAGCAGGGGAGTGTCGACGAGTTCGAGGCCGATGTTGCGTGCGGCGCCGAGGCCGCGGGAAGCCTCGTGGCGGAGCACTGTGAACCGCGGGTCGATGCCGCGGCATCCGCGAAGACGTCGCCAGTGGCATCCGTCGACCCGTCATCGATGAGGATGGCGCGCCAGCGAGTTTCGGTCTGCACCTGGAGGGAGGCGATCGCGGCCGGGGCGAACGCCGCAATGTCGCGGCCGGGGACAATCATCGTCACGATCGGGGCGGATCCGGTCGGATCAGAGGCGGTCACCAGCCGAGTCTAAGGTCCTGGCCGTTCACAACTCCTCCAAAAACGGTGCCAGCGCGGGAGGTAGTGCCGCAACGGCGCGGAACTGGAGCGTCCCACTGATGAATCTGGAGGAGTTATGAACCAGAACCGACAGCATCGACTGCAGCAGCGACGAGCGCAGCGAGTTGTTCGGGCGCTTGTTCGACCAGCGGCGTGCGACCGAACGTGAAACGCACCGACGTCTGGGCGACCTCCGGCGCGATGCCGCAGGCCAGCAGCACGTGCGAGGCTCGCCGCTGCCCGCGGCGCACGCCGATCCGCTCGACGAGATCACGCCTCGTCGCTCGAGCTCCAGCAGCACAGCTTCGCCGCTCGTGCCGGCGAACGTGAAGCTCGCAGTACCGGGAAGGCGACGCACCGCGTCGCCGGTCAGCGCAGCCTGCGGTACTGCGGTGAGCACTCCGGAGATGAACCTCGCCGTCAGCTCCTCGACGCGCGCAGCAACGGCATCCCGCTCAGCCTCAGCCAGTTCCAAGGCGACCGTGAGCCCCACGGCCCCTGCGACATTCTCGGTGCCGGAGCGGCGCCCGCGCTCCTGCCCACCGCCGTGCAACAGCGGTTCCAGCGGCACACGGCCCCGCACAGCCAGCGCACCGATGCCCTTGGGCGCTCCGAGCTTGTGGCCCGCGATCGACACGGCATCAGCGCCGAGCCCTGCGAGCTCCAGCCAACCGGCCGACTGCACCGCATCGAGGTGCAGCGGAACGCCGGCGGCTTTTGTCAC
This sequence comes from Microbacterium sp. CH12i, assembly GCF_000685355.1. GTDB lineage: Bacteria > Actinomycetota > Actinomycetes > Actinomycetales > Microbacteriaceae > Microbacterium. The sequence goes on from NZ_JHET01000003.1 coordinate 226,188, forward strand.
CGCGGCGAGGGTCGCGGCATCCTGCACCGTGCCGATCTCATTGTTCGCGTGTCCGAGCGAGACCAGGGCGGTGTTCTCGCGTAACGCGTCGGCGAGAGCATCAGCGCTCACACGCCCGGCAGAATCGACCGGCACCCGTGTCACTTCGACGCCGTGAAAGCGCTGCAGATACTCTGCAGATTCAAGGATCGACTCGTGCTCGATCGGCGTCGTAATCAGGTGTGTGCGTCCGCGATCGAGCGCAGCGAGCACGATCCCCTTGACCGCGAGGTTGTTCGCCTCGGTGCCACCCGCTGTAAAGATCACGTCTCCGGTACGCATTTCCAGCACCCGAGCGACCCGCGCTCGTGCATCCTCCAGCGCGCTCGCCGCAGCCTCACCCGCGGTGTGATGGCTCGATGGGTTGCCGAAGACGCCGGTGAGGTACGGCTGCATCGCGTTGAGCACTTCCGGACGCACCGGAGACGTCGCCGCGTGATCGAGGTAGAGCATTATTGATCGTCTTGCATCAGTCGATCCGCACGTCGAGTCCGAGGTCGAGCGCGCGTGCGGAATGCGTGAGCGCTCCGACCGAGATGACGTCGACTCCGGTCTCGGCGATGGCGCGCACCGTGTCGAGATTCACGCCGCCGGATGCTTCGACCGTCGCGCGATCGCCGATCAGAGCGACGCCCGCCCGCAGGTCTTCGAGGGAGAAATTGTCGAGCAGAACGGTGTGGGCGCCGCCGGCGAGCACCGCTTCGATCTGATCGAGTCGGTCGACCTCGACGACGACGTGCGTGGTGTGCGGCAGACGAGACAGCGCCTCCCGCAGGGCCGTGGCGAGATCAGCTCCGGATCGCTGCAGCACGGCGAGGTGGTTGTCTTTGGCCATTACGGCATCCGACAGCGAATGCCGGTGGTTGCTGCCGCCCCCGGAGACCACCGCGTGCCGCTCGAAGGCACGCAGCCCCGGCGTTGTCTTGCGAGTGTCGGCGATGCGTGTGTCGGTGTCGTGGATCGCGCTGACGTACTGGGCAGTGAGCGTCGCGATGCCGCTCATCCGCTGCGTGAAGTTGAGCGCGACACGCTCGGCGGTGAGGATGCTGCGAGCCGATCCCGACACCGAAGCAAGCACGTCGCCCGGCGCGAACTCGTCGCCGTCACCGACGTGCATATCCACCGTGAGCGTCGGGTCGGTGAGTGAGAACGCGGCAGCGAAGACGTCGCCGCCACTGAAGACCCCGCGCTCACGCGCCACGAGGTCAGCCGTCGCAGTGGCATGTGCGGGCAGCAGCGTGCTGCTGGTGAGGTCGCCCCAGGGGGCATCCTCTTCGAGGGCTGCGCCGACGACGCGGGTGAGGGTGGCGGTAGTGAGCATCAGGCTCCGATCAGGGCAGGTTCATGAGCGATGTGGTGAGCGCCGACGGATTCGGCGCGGGCGAGGGCTGCGGATGCCATCGCCTCTGCGAGCTGCAGGAGACTCGCGTCTTCGTGCTCGGCACGGGTGCGGGGGGTAGCGATGGGGGCTGGCGCTGCGGCCCACGAACGAATCGAGTCGAGCGCTTCGACGAGGCCGCCTTCGGTGCGAAGCAACCCAACGTTGTCCCACATGAGCTGCTGGAGGCCGCTGCGGTCGTGGGGCACTTTCGAATCGCGCAAGTTGTGCCATTCGCCCCTCGGATGCAGCAACTTGCGCGATTCGAACGGAGAGGTGACAGCGGCTGCGGCACGCGCGGCGAACACCGCACCCTCGAGCAGCGAGTTGGATGCCAGACGGTTCGCGCCGTGCACGCCGGTGCGGGCGACCTCGCCGACTGCAAAAAGTCCGGGAATGGACGTGCGACCGTCGAGGTCTGTGATGATTCCACCCATTAGATAGTGCGCAGCGGGCGTGACGGGGATCGGCTCGCGCGCCCAGTCGAAGCCACGCTCGCGCGTGACCCGGTCGATCGTGGGGAACCGCTCGGCCAACCGCGAGGCGCCGAGCATCGTGGCATCCAGCAGCACGGGCCGGCCCTGCGCCGCAGCCTGGCGGGCGATCGCACGCGAGACCACATCGCGCGGGGCAAGTTCTCCGTCGGGGTGGCTGTCGAACGCGAACCGCCGACCCTCGTCATTGAGCAGTGTCGCGCCCTCACCACGCACAGCCTCGGAGATGAGGAATGCGGCCCCCGCGGCGAGCACCGTCGGGTGAAACTGCATGAACTCCAGGTCGGTGACGGCGACGCCAGCACGCATCGCTGCGGCGATGCCGTCGCCCGTCACACCGAGCGGGTTCGTCGTGTGAGCGAACAGTTGACCGGCGCCGCCAGTAGCCAGAATCACCGCATCCGCTTCGAGATCGACGGATGCTTCGCCGCACAGCATCCGGACGCCGCGCACTGCGCGCTTCCCGGTGAGTTCGTCGTCGTCGACGATCAGGTCGGCCAAAAACGCGTGCTCAATGACATGGATCGGACATGACGACAGCTGCGCGATCAACGCGCTCGAGATCGCAGCTCCGGTTGCATCGCCGCCCGCATGAACGATTCGGGCGTGACTGTGGGCGGCCTCGCGGCCGAGCAGCAACGTGCCATCGGGAGCGCGATCGAACGCCACACCGCGCGCGATCAACTCGGCGATCCTTTCGGCGCCTTCGCTGACGAGCACGTTCACGGCTGAGGGGTCAGAGAGGCCGGCGCCCGCTGAGAGCGTGTCGGCAGCGTGAGCCTCGGGCGAGTCACCGGAACCGTAAATTCCCGCGACGCCGCCCTGCGCGAGCGGCGTGGAGCCGCCTCCGAGCGCACCTTTGGTGAGGAGCGTCACCGTGTGACCGGCTTCGGCGGTATGCAGGGCCGCGACGAGTCCGGCGATGCCGGAGCCGACGACGATGACGTTCATGCGCGGGGCTTTGCGGCCAGCATCCGCTCGAGAGCGATGCGAGCGGGATCAGCGACGTCGGAGGCTACCTGGATGCGGTTCGGCGTGCGCCCGGCGACGAGCTCTTCCAGCACCCAAGCGAGGTAGCCGGGGTGGATGCGATACATCGTCGAGCACGGGCAGACGACCGGATCGAGGCAGAAGATCTCGTGCTGCGGATACTGCGCGGCGAGCCTGCGCACGAGGTTGATCTCGGTGCCGATCGCGAAGGTCGACGGCTCCGTGGCGGCATCGATCGCGCGGCGGATGTAGTCGGTCGAGCCTGCTTCGTCAGCGGCATCCACGACCTCCATCGGGCACTCCGGGTGCACGATGACGCGCACGCCAGGGTGATCGACGCGGGCCTGATCGATCTGCGCGACGGTGAACCGGCGATGCACCGAGCAGAACCCGTGCCAAAGGATGACTCGTGAATCGACCAGTTGCTCAGCCGAAGAACCGCCAAATGGGCGACGCGGGTTCCACATCGGCATCTGCTCCAGTGGCACACCCATCGCCTTGGCGGTGTTGCGGCCGAGGTGCTGATCGGGGAAGAACAGCACACGCTGGCCGCGCTCGAAGGCCCATTCCAGCACGGTCTCGGCGTTCGAGGACGTGCAGACGATTCCGCCGTGGCGTCCGACGAATCCCTTGATCGCGGCAGAGGAGTTCATGTAGGTCACCGGGATGACGGGCACCCGGCCGCTCGCGTCGACGGCGTCGAGCGGACCGAGTACATCGGCCAGCTGCTCCCAGCAGTCTTCGACCTGGTCAATGTCTGCCATGTCAGCCATCGAGCATCCGGCAGCGAGGTTCGGCAGGATTACGGCCTGGTCTGGCCCGGAGAGCAGATCAGCGGTTTCGGCCATGAAGTGCACGCCGCAGAAGACGATCGCCTCGGCATTGGGGTTCTCGAGAGCGGCGTTCGCCAGCTGGAACGAGTCTCCGACGTAATCCGCGTGCTGAATGACCTCCTCGCGCTGGTAGAAGTGGCCGAGGATGACCGCGCGGTCTCCCAGAGTTGCTTTCGCGGCGCGAATGCGAGCGTCGAGATCTTCCTCGCTCGCCTCGCGGTACGCGGCAGGCAGTTCCCCCTGGCGCGGCGACCCGGTCGGGATGACGTCGCCCATCGAAGAGCCGGGACCGTAGCCAGGCCGAGAATCAAAATCCCACGGGCCCACGGCCAGATCGGTGCTGCAGGTCGCATCCGTCGACGCACCGGTGACGATGGTTTGGATCAGATGATCGACGGAGGCGTCGACAGGGGGCAGCTGCTGAAGGGTCATCGGGTCCTCTTTTCATCCACGGCGAGCGGGCCACGGTCGGCGAGCTCGACGGCGTTGTTGTATCGGTACAGGCGGGCGGGACGGTGACTGCCGGTGCGGAACTCGTCGGTCGGCAGCAGCGTGGCGGAAGTTTCGACCTGGCGGCGGAAGTTGGCCGGATCCAACCGTTTGCCGAGGATCGCCTCATAGGCCTCGCGGAGATCAGCCAACGTGAAGGTCGGGGGCAGGAATCCGTGTGCGACTCGGCTATAGCCGACCTTGTTGCGCAGACGCCAGAGTGCATAGTCGATGATCTGGTTGTGATCGAAGGCGAGTGCGGGGAGAGTTGCGGCATCGAACCACTGCACGTTCTCGGGCGCCAGACCGGATGCCACATGCGCCGCGCTTTGCGCGTCGACTTCGTCTGAGCGCACCAGCGCCCAGTAAACGATGGAGATGACGCGGCCTGGGGAACGGTCGACGGCCCCGAAGGCATATAGCTGCTCGAGATAGCTGGGGGAGAGGCCGGTGGTTTCGTGCAGGGTGCGGGCCGCGGCATCCTCAAGATTCTCGTCGGGTTCGAGCCAGCCGCCAGGAAGAGCCCAATCACCCTGGTGCGGATCGCGCGTGCGCAGCACCATCGGCAGCGCGAGCGAGGGCAGCTCTTCGACGGGCGCGCGCCGCAGCGTCAGGATCACTGTCGACACCGCGACGCGAATATCAGACTCCCGGGTTCTGGTCATCATGACTTTAACCTCCGGAATTGATCTTAGTGTCAGAGTGACCCGAAGCGCAATTTCGCGTCGTAACACTTGATCACGCGTTCGCAACTCCTCCAAAGTTCGCGCGCGCGAATGCAAAACGGCTCGGTTGTAGCGAACGGGACCAAATTGGAGGAGTTGTGAACGCTAAGCTGGTGCGAACAACTGAAGACAGGCCCCACGACCCGTGCGGGAGAGCTCCGGTGAATGCAGCCGGGCACCGAAGGAGCAAGCCTCCCCGTCAATCTCTCAGGTACCGCGTACCGCGCAGGTCAGGCCACTCTGGAAAGTGATGCGTGCATCCGCCGACGGTGAAAGCCCCCAATCTGGGGCGAAACTCTCAGGCCCATGACAGAGGGGGAGTTCTCGGATACCGTGCATTCCGTACGGCATCCTTCCGATCGACACGGGAGAACTCCATGACTGAGGCCCATGCGCCGCGCGAGAGCGCGACGCCGACCAGCAGATACACCCCGCTTCGCGAGCGGCACGAGTCGCTCGGTGCATCCTTCACCGACTTCGGTGGCTGGCAGATGCCGGTGCGCTACACCTCTGACCTCGCCGAGCACCACGCAGTGCGTGATGCCGCCGGGCTCTTCGACATCTCGCATATGGCCGAATTCACGATCGAGGGCCCGGATGCTGCGGCATACCTGGACTACGCGCTCGCCGGGCGCCTGTCCACGATGACAATCGGCAAGGCGAAGTACTCTCTTCTTCTGGCCGAGAGCGGCGGCATCATCGATGACGTCATCGTCTACCGACTCGCTGACGATAACTTCCTGATCATCTCGAACGCCGGAAACCGGGGTGCAGTCGCCGAAGCGCTCGGCGAGCGAGTGCGTCCGTTCGTGCGTGAGCTGGTCGTGGAAGACGACGACACCACGCGCCGCGGAGTCAGCGTCTCCGACGTCTCCGACACCTACGCGCTGCTCGCGATCCAGGGTCCTGCTTCCGAGGCGATTGTTGCCGAGATCGACGGCATCACCGAGCTCAGCATCCCCTGGGGGGAGCAGAAGTACTACGCCTGGGCGTCCGCGCGCTACAACGGCGAACCGCTGCTGCTCGCTCGCACCGGCTACACCGGCGAGGACGGCTTCGAACTGCTCGTCCGCGCCGAAGATGCCCCTGCTCTCTGGGATGCGGTGCTCGCAGCCGGAGAACCGCACGGCATCGTCCCGGCTGGCCTCGCCGCCCGCGACACGCTGCGCCTCGAGGCGGGCATGCCGTTGTACGGCCATGAGCTCTCGCTCGACACTAAGCCTGCGCAGGCCGGACTCGGTCGAGTCGTGGCATCCGATAAGGAATCCTTCGTCGGCAAGGATGCTGTCTCGGCCGCGGAAGGTGCGCACGTGCTTGTCGGTCTCGCAGCCGAAGGCAAGCGCGCTGGCCGCGCCGGCTACGCGGTGGTCGACGCAGATGGCACAGTGCTCGGTGAGATCACCAGCGGCGCGCTCAGCCCGACCCTCGGCCACCCGATCGCGATGGCTTTTATCGATCCTTCTTCCGTCGAAGAGGGAACAGCCGTATTCCTGGATGTACGTGGAACTAAGATCCCCGCGGCCGTAGCCGCCCTGCCTTTCTATCGGAGGAAGAAATGACTGACCTCAACGCCCTCAAGTACACCGAAGAGCACGAGTGGCTCTCGATCACGGACGGTGTCGCCACCATCGGCATCACCGATTTCGCTGCCGAGAAGCTCGGTGACGTCGTCTTCGTCGAGCTGCCCGCCGTGGGCACCGAGATCGCGGCCGGCGCTGTCGTCGGCGAGATCGAATCGACCAAGTCGGTCGGCGAGCTCTACGCACCCCTTGTCGGAACGGTCACCGCGATCAACGATGCTGTTGTCGATGACCCCTCACTGGTGAACAGTGAGCCTTTCGAGGGCGGTTGGCTCATCAAGGTGGCCATCAACGATGGTGCCGCCGACGCACTGCTCGACCGCGACGCCTACGTCGCTCTCACGGAGGGTTGATTTCTCAGTGACAAAGTTCGCCGACCGTCATATCGGGACGACCGCCCAGACCCAGCGCACGATGTTGGATGCTCTCGGTATCTCCGACGCTGACGCACCCATTGAAGCTCTGATGCGCAGCGCAGTGCCGGCGGCGATCTTTACCGAGCCTTCCGAGACCTCCGTCATCCCGCATGCCGCGACCGAGGCAGAAGCGCTCGCCGAGTTGCGTGGTTTCGCGTCGCGCAACACGGTGAATCGGCCGATGATCGGTCTCGGCTATTACGGAACGCTCACTCCGAGCGTGATTCAGCGCAACGTCTTGGAGAACCCGTCCTGGTACACGGCTTACACGCCGTACCAGCCGGAGATCTCGCAGGGGCGCCTGGAGGCGCTGATCAATTTCCAGACGATGGTCGCTGATCTCACGGGGCTCTCGACTGCGAACGCATCGATGCTCGATGAGTCCACGGCCGTCGTCGAGGGGATGCTGCTTGCCAGGCGCGCATCCAAGTCGAAGTCTGCCGTGTTCGTCGTTGACGCCGACGCGTTCCCGCAGACCAAGGCACTGCTCGCCACACGTGCTGACGCCCTCGGCATCGAGCTCGCCGAGCGCGACCTGTCCGGCGGTGAAGCGCTGCCGGAGGAGCTGTTCGGCGTGTTCGTGCAGTACCCCGCCGCATCCGGTCTCGTCTGGGACCCGACCGCCGTCATCGATGCCGCCCACGTGGCTGGCGGCCTCGCGGTCGTCGCGGCCGACCTGCTCGCGCTCACCCTGATCTCCTCACCGGGCTCGCTCGGCGCGGATGTCGCAGTGGGAACAACGCAGCGCTTCGGTGTGCCGATGGGATTCGGTGGACCGCACGCCGGCTATATGGCAGTGCGCCAGGGCCTGGAGCGTCAGTTGCCCGGTCGACTCGTCGGCGTCTCGGTGGATGCTGAGGGCAAGCCTGCGTATCGTCTTTCGCTGCAGACGCGCGAGCAGCACATCCGCCGTGAGAAGGCGACGTCGAACATCTGCACCGCGCAGGTGCTGCTGGCCGTCATGGCCGCGATGTATGCGGTCTATCACGGGCCGGATGGGCTGCGACAGATCGCGGGCGAGGTTGCCTCGAAGGCAGCGTTCCTTCGCAAGCAGATCACGGATGCCGGCGCAGAGGTCGTGCATGACTCGTTCTTCGACACGCTGCAGGTGCGCGTGACGGATGCCGCAGCCATCGTGCAACGTGCGCATGACGAGAAGGGCATCCTGCTGCGGCTCGTCGACGCAGAGACCGTCGGAATCGCGGTCGATGAGACGACGTCGTTCGAGCAGTTGCTCTCGGTTGCGAGCCTGTTCGGGGAGGGCGGAGCGCGTTCGTTCGCCTTCGTCGGCAGCGGCGGAAAAGCGCTACCTGAGGCGCTGGCGCGCCAGGACGAATTCCTCACCCACCCCGTCTTCCACGTGCACCACAGCGAGACGGCGATGATGCGCTATTTGAAGAGCCTCGCCGACCGCGACTACGCGCTTGACCGCGGTATGATCCCGCTGGGCTCGTGCACGATGAAGCTCAATGCCGCCACCGAAATGGCAGCGATCACCTGGCCGGAGTTCGCCGGAATCCACCCCTACGCTCCGGCATCCGATGTCGAGGGATACCTTGACCTCATCGATCAGCTGGAAAGCTGGCTCGCAGAGGTCACCGGCTACGACGCCGTCTCGCTGCAGCCGAATGCGGGCTCGCAGGGTGAGCTCGCAGGGCTCCTCGCGATCCGCGGCTTCCACCAGGCGAACGGCGACGCGCACCGCACGGTGTGCCTGATTCCGTCTTCCGCGCACGGCACGAACGCGGCATCCGCAGTGCTTGCCGGAATGAAGGTCGTCGTCGTCGCGTGTGACGAGATGGGCAATGTCGATCTGACCGACCTGCGCGCGAAGATCGAGGCGCACGCCGACGAGATCGCGGCACTCATGATCACGTATCCGTCGACGCACGGCGTATACGAGCAGGATGTCATTGACATCACCACCGCCGTGCACGACGCCGGAGGCAGGTATACGTTGACGGTGCGAACCTCAACGCGCTGCTCGGCTACGCGCGCTTCGGTGACCTCGGCGGTGACGTGTCGCACCTGAACCTGCACAAGACGTTCGCCATCCCGCATGGCGGCGGTGGCCCCGGCGTCGGTCCGGTGGCGGCGAAAGCGCACCTGGCGCCGTATTTGCCCTCGCATCCGCTCGAGCAGCGTTCCACGCACGCCGGAGGATTCGAGTTCGCCGGCGGGGCCGTGTCGGGCGCCCCCTACGGATCGGCCGGCATCCTGCCGATCTCCTGGTCGTACGTACGAATGATGGGCGCCGAGGGACTGCGCGATGCCACCGCGGCTGCGGTGCTGTCGGCGAACTACATCGCCGCACGTTTGGGCGAGCATTTCCCGGTGCTTTATACGGGGGAGAACGGTCGGGTCGCACACGAGTGCATCCTTGACCTCCGCCCCCTCAAAGAAGCCACCGGCATCACCGTCGACGACGTCGCCAAGCGCCTGATCGACTACGGCTTCCACGCGCCGACCATGTCGTTCCCGGTGCCGGGAACGCTCATGGTCGAGCCCACGGAGTCTGAGGACATCGGAGAGATCGACCGGTTCATCGAGGCGATGATTCAGATCAAGACCGAGGCGGATGCCGTGGCATCCGGTCGCTGGCCCGCCGATGACAACCCGCTGGTGAACGCGCCGCACACCGCCGTCGCGCTGATCGCAGGGGAGTGGTACCACGCCTACACGCGCGAGGATGCCGCATACCCGGTGCGCACGCTCGTGGCAGGCAAGTACTGGCCACCCGTGCGCCGAATCGATCAGGCATACGGCGACCGCAACCTCGTGTGCGCCTGCCCGCCGGTTGAGGCGTTCGCCTAGCCTCTGCAAGATATTTCCAGAAGGTCACCACTCAGTAACGGTTGATTAACACAACACCCCATTGCGGGTCTGCGCGGGTTACTCTCAACACATCTGCGACTCGAACTCGGGTGCGCACTTCTACATGTCCACAGGAGGACAAAGTGAAGAGAAACAAGATCGCCCTCGCGGGCGTGGGGATGTTGGCAGCGGGCGTCATTGCTCTCTCCGGATGTGCATCAGGTGGCGGCGGCGACGGTGGCGGCGACGCAGGTGGGTCTGGCGGAGTCGTCACGGTCCAGAGCAACGAACCGCAGAACCCACTCATCCCGGCAGTGACGAACGAAGTCGGCGGCGGCCTCGTGCTGCAGAACATCTTCGCCGGGCTCGTCTACTACGAAGCCGACGGCGCGATGGCGATGGATGTCGCGGAGTCGATCGAGTCTGAAGACAACCAGCTCTGGACGATCAAGATCAAGGACGGCACGAAGTTCAGCGATGACACCCCTGTCACCGCCGAGTCGTTCGTGAACTCCTGGCAGTACGCCGCATCCGATCCTGCCGCTGAGAACCAGTGGTGGTTCGCGAACTTCGAGGGCTACAGCGCCGACGCCATTGTCGAGGATTCGCTCAGCCTCGAGGTCGTCGACGACACGACCTTCACTGTGCAGCTTGCTGCTCCCCAGTCGGACTTCCCGATCTCGCTCGGCTACCAGGTGTTCTCGCCGCTGCCCGAGTCATTCTTCGATGACCCGGAGGCGTTCGGCGAAGCTCCGATCGGCAACGGCCCGTACAAGCTCGACAAGTGGGAGCACGACTCGGTCATCTCGCTCGTCCCGAACGAGGGTTACGACGGCCCGCGCAAGCCTCAGAACGGTGGAGTCGACCTCGTCAGCTACGGCACGGGGGAGGCGGCATACGCCGACCTGCTCTCCGACAACCTCGATGTGATCAACCCCGGCGTTCCGCCGTCGGCACTGGCCACGTACAAGGATGACCTCGGCGACCGCGCTGTCGACCAGCCCGCCGCGATCTGGGAGGGGCTGACGATTCCTGCCCGCCTCGATCACTTCGCGAACGACGAAGAAGGAATCCTGCGTCGTCAGGCGATCTCCTACGCCATCGACCGTGACGAGATCACCGATGTGATCTTCGAGGGCACCAGGACGCCTGCCGTCGACTACACATCCCCAGTGATCGACGGATGGAACGATTCGCTCAAGGGTTCCGAGGTCACGCACGCGGATGCTGCGAAGGCTAAAGATCTGTGGGCACAGGCTGACGCCATCTCGCCATGGAGCGGCACCTTCACCATCGCGTACAACGCCGATGGTGGCCACCAGCCGTGGGTCGATGCAGTCTCGAACCAGCTGAAGAACACACTCGCCATCGATGCGGCCGGGCAGTCGTTCCCCGATCTCGCCACGCTGCGTGAAGAGATCAAGAACCGCACGTTGAACGCCGCAACGCGTTCGGGGTGGCAGTTCGACTACCCGGGTGCCTACAACATCCTGGGTGCGCTGTTCATCACCGGTGCAGGCTCGAACGACGGCGACTACTCGAACCCCGAGTACGACAAGCTCGTGCAGGAGGGTGCGACAGCGCCAACGGTCGAAGACGGTCAGAAGCTCTTCGACCAGGCGCAGGAAGTTCTCTTCGCTGACCTTCCCGTCCTGCCGCTCTGGTACCGCTCGACGAACGCCGGCTACTCGACGGTGGTCGATAACGTGGAGTACGGCTGGGACAGCTGGCCGATCATCTACCAGATCACGAAGGCCGAGTAGCTCTCAGGCACTGTCCTGAACGTGCGGTGCGGAGCGATGCAGATTCGTCGCTCCGCACCGCACGGCTTGGGTGCTCGCTATGACTGGATATATCTTCCGACGCCTGCTTCAGGCGATACCCGTTTTCCTCGGGGCGACCTTCCTGATCTTCTCGATGGTCTTCCTCCTGCCCGGCGACCCGATCCTCGCGCTGTTCGGCGATAAGACGCCGACCGATGCGCAGTACGCAGCGCTCATGGCGGAGTACCACCTCGATCAGCCGTTCTTCACGCGCTACCTGATCTACCTGTCCGATCTGTTCCATGGCGACCTCGGCACGACGTTCCGCGGTCAAGAAGTCAACGACATCCTGCTGCGAACCTTTCCGGTGACGCTGCGGCTTGCGCTGCTGGCCATCGTGCTGCAGCTCGTGTTCGGTGTGGCCGTCGGCCTCGTTGCGGGCCTGCGCAAGAACAGCGTTTTCGACCACGTTTCAATGCTGATCTCCCTGCTCCTCATCTCTCTTCCCGTGTTCGTGCTCGCGTTCATCGCGCAGTTCTTCCTCGGCATCCAGCTGGAGATCTTCCGGCCAACCGTCAGTAGGGGCGTGCCGTGGATAGACCTCCTGCTTCCGGCGATCGTGCTTGCTGCGCTGAACTTCGCCTATGTGGTGAGACTGACCCGCGCTTCGGTCATCGAGACTCGCCAGCAGGACTTCGTCCGGATGGCCTCGGTAAGGGGCTGCCCACGCGGCGAGTCATTCCCGTGCACGTGCTTCGAAACTCGTTGATCCCCGTCACCACGAACCTCGCTGCCGATTTCGGCATCCTGATCGTCGGTGCCACGGTCACTGAGGGCATCTTCAACGTCCCAGGAGTCGGCAACGAACTCTTCCAGGCGATCCGAAGACACGATGCCCCCGAGATCGTGTCGATCGTCACCGTGCTGGTCATCATCTACGTCTTGGTGAACCTGCTGATCGACCTTCTGTACGGCGTGCTGGACCCGAGGATTCGCTATGTCAAATGAGATTCCTACGCGCCGGATGGCGCACTACGTCGCCGAAATCGACGAGGCGGGACTCGGTGCTGTCGACGCCGTACGAGTGAGCGAGCGCAAGAGCAACCTCTGGCTCGATGCCTGGCGTGACCTCCGTGGGCGCTGGATGTTCTGGGTCTCCGCGGTGTTCGTCGTGCTGCTCATCGTCGTCGCGCTCTTTCCTGGCCTTTTTGTGCAGGTCTCACCACACGCCTGCGAGCTGTCGAACTCGAACGCCGACCCTCGCGCCGGGCACCCGCTCGGTTTCGACTTCCAAGGGTGCGACGTCTACTCGCGAGTCATCAATGGCACGAGCACCTCGCTGTCGGTCGGCATCATTGTGACGATCATCATTGCCGTGATGGGTATCGTCGTCGGCGCGTTCGCTGGATTCTTCGGCGGATGGGTCGACTCGCTGCTCATGCGCATCGGCGACATGTTCTTCGCGATCCCTTACGTCCTCGCAGCTGTCGTGATCATGTCGATGTTCCTGGCTAACCGGAACATCCTGGTGATCTCACTTGCCATCGGCTTCTTCGGCTGGCCATCGCTCGCGCGCATCCTGCGATCGGAGATCCTGCGGGTGCGATCGAGTGACTTCGTGATGGCCTCCGAGGCGCTCGGAGTATCCCGAATCCGTACGATGTTCACGCACGTGCTGCCCAACTCGATCGCTCCCGTGATCGTGGTGAGCACCATCGGGCTCGCCGCGGCGATCACGGCGGAGGCAACGCTCTCATTCCTCGGCGTCGGGCTGCCCGGCGACGTCGTTTCCTGGGGCAAGGACATCGCCGATGCGCAGATTCGTCTGCGCACCGACCCCATGCCGCTGATCTATCCATCGATCGCACTGTCGCTGACCGTGCTCTCGTTCATCATGCTGGGCGAGACTGTGCGCGATGCGCTCGACCCGAAGGCGAGGGCATTGCGATGAGCATCAACGATGCGAACGTTCCGCTGCTATCCGTGCAGAACCTCGAAGTCGCCTTCCGGACGCAGGATGGCGTCGTGCCTGCCGTGCGCGGTGTCAGCTTCGATATCTACCCCGGCGAGACGATGGCGATCGTGGGCGAGTCGGGCTCTGGAAAGTCGACGACCGCACACGCCATCATCAACCTGTTGCCTGGCAGCGGGCGGGTGACCGGCGGAGCGGTGAACTTCCAGGGACGCGATCTGACGAAGCTGAGTCGCTCTCAGATCGAAGATGTGCGAGGAAAGCTCATAGGCCTGGTGCCTCAAGACCCGATGAACAGCCTCAACCCCGTGCACCGCATCGGATTCCAGGTCGAGGAGACGATCCTCGCCAACGGGCTGGCAAACAATCGTCGGGCCGCACGCAAACGGGCAATTGAGGTGCTCAAGGAGGCCGGACTCGCTGATGCAGAGGCTCGGCTGAGGCAGTTCCCGCATGAGTTCTCCGGCGGGATGCGCCAGCGGGTGCTCATCGGAATCGGCCTGTCGTCGCATCCGGACCTGCTCATCGCCGATGAGCCGACCAGTGCGCTCGACGTCACCGTGCAGAAGAAGATCCTCGACCATCTTGCGGGGCTTGCTGCGGAACGCAACACGGCGATGCTGTTCATCACGCATGACCTCGGTCTTGCGGCCGAGCGTGCCGAGAACCTCGTGGTGATGCACCGTGGGCGGATCGTGGAGTCGGGGCCCGCGCTCGAGATTCTGCAGAACCCGCAGCATCCGTACACGCAGCGGTTGGTCTCAGCAGCGCCGAGCATCGCCTCGAAGCGGATTCAGGCTGCATCCAGTGCCGACGCGCCGGGCGAGGTGATCGAGATCACCGACACAGCAGGGGCGGCAGACCTGGCGGCGATCCCTTCGGTCGCAGCGCACGTTGTCTCGGAGACTGCCGAACCCGTGATCGAATTCCGCGGCGTGACGAAGGTGTTCAAGATTCGCGGCACCGGGTTCAGCTCAACGCGGTTCACAGCTGTGGACGACATCTCGTTCCAGGTGCCCAAGGGTTCGACGATGGCGATCGTCGGCGAGTCCGGATCGGGCAAATCGACGGCGGCGAAACTTCTGCTGCGGTTGGAGCATAAAACGGCTGGAAAGATCCTCGTCAACGGCAGAGACACCGACACTCTCAACCGGTCGGAGCTGCAGGCGATGCGTCGGCAGATGCAGCCCGTGTTCCAGGATCCATATGGGTCGCTTGATCCGTTGCACAACATCGGAAACACGGTCGCCGAGCCGCTGCGCGTGCACGGGGTAGGTGACGCCGCCTCGAGGCGTGCCAGGGTGTTCGAGGTGCTCGATCAGGTGGCGCTGCCCGCGAGCGTGGCAGACCGGTACCCGAACGAGCTCTCCGGTGGGCAGCGGCAGCGTGTTGCGGTCGCCCGCGCGTTGGCTCTGAAGCCCGAGATCGTGGTGCTTGACGAGGCGGTGTCTGCTCTGGATGTGTTGGTGCAGGCGCAGGTGCTCGCCTTGCTCGCCGATCTGCAGTCCGAGCTGAACCTCACGTATCTCTTCATCACTCACGACCTCGCCGTCGTGCGTGTGATCGCCGACCGCGTCTGCGTCATGGAGAGCGGACGCATCGTGGAGCAGGGAACCGTCGACGACATCTTCGCGAACCCGCAGCAGGAGTACACCGAGCGCTTGCTGAGCGCGATCCCCGGCGCCTCGATCACCCTTGGCGCCGGCTGACTTCTCCGAGACTGCAAAACCACGCCGAGACAGCGACGTATCGCACGCGTCTCGGCGTGGTTTTGCAGTCTCGAGGATCAATCCCGACCGAACGGACGCAAGCCTGTCAGGCGCATCGTGTCGCGAGGCCGCACGGGACGCAACCCCGCAGCGCGTAGTGCGGCATCGGCGGGCTCGATTTCATACAGTTCCGTCCAGCCCCAGCGCGCGAGCCCGGCCGTGTTGCGGCGAAGCCGGTTCTCTCGACGCTTCTCATCGACGATCGCGCGAGTCGGGTCGCCGAGATCGCTCGAGTACTTCACATCGCCGTCGGACTCACCGATGATGTCTGCATTCGGCCAGTAGAAGTCGGCGCGGTCGAGGTGTCCCTCAAAGAAGAACTCCTGCTGGAGGATCGGCCTCTCATAGCCGAGCCATTCGATTACGGCGAGGCTGGCTGATTCGAGCACGCTCTCCGGAGTCCCAGTCGCACGCTCCAGTGCCCAACGTGCTTGGCGTCGCCCCCGTCCCGATCCCAGTGACTCGTTGAGCGCGAGGAGGGATGCTGGACAGGCGGCGACGTCGATACGCAGCAGAGCATCGGCGTATGCGAGCGCCTCCGCGGGCGGCCGAGAACGGGCAATGTCGACGGCGGTCACGGCGGGGGAAGTCAAGCGGATGCCGTCGATCACGATGATTTCGCGAGTGTCAACCGAGACGTGGGTGCGGATTCCGCGGTACTCGCGGGCCGTTCCTTCGCTGACGAGCACGTGTACGGGGCGACTCGGGTACGCGATGAGCACACCGAGAAGTGTTGCCGAGGATTCACCGCAGATCACGCGCCGAGGATCAGTCGCCAGCGCAGCGTGTACGCGTACGAGCTGCTTCTCCCAAGGAGGAAGCGCATCCCAGCGAGCCGTCTCGACATACACACCGCGTGCGAGACGTTTCAGCGCACCAGAACGCCATCCGCGTTCGGTGTGGCTGACCCCTTCATCGCGCGAGAGGATAAACGGCAGGGGGCTGGGGACGATTTGCATAATCCAACGTTGCCCGTGCGGCGGAACGATTCTCGGTTTGCACAGCTGTGTCCCCGCTGCATCCGATGTGCAGAACGAGTTGGCCCGGCACCCCTCACTCAAACTGCAAAACCACGCCGAGACAGCCGCGATGCGACGCTGTCTCGGCGTGGTTTTGCACTCTGGCTAGGGGAGGAAAGGCGCCACCAGGGGGTACCCCACGAGGCCACGGCGTCGATCAGGAAGTGTGCCACTAGGAACGGCAGCAGCCTACCGGTGCGAGCGAACAGCCAGCCGAACAGCAGTCCCATCGCGAGGTTGCCGATAAAGGCGCCCGGCCCCTGGTACAGGTGATAGCTCGCACGCAGCACCGAGGTCGCGATGATGATCGGCCAGGTGCCCCAGCCGAGCTGCTTGAGACGGGTGAACAGGTAGCCCAGCACCACGAACTCCTCCATGAGAGCCGCGCGCGCGGCGGAGAGCAGCAGCACGGGCGCCGTCCACCAGTAGGCGTCGAGACTGCCGGGATTCACGGCGACGAAGAGTCCCAGCATCCGTCCGCCCACGTAGAGCGCAAGTCCGGGGATGCCGATGGCCAGAACGAGCAGGATGCCGCGGCCGACGTCGCGGCCCACGCGTGTGCCGTCGAGCCCGAGCCGACCCAGGTGCGGGCGTGACGACTGCCACAGCAGGAAGCACACCAACAGCACCGGAACAATAGAGAACCCGACACCCAGCACCTGGTAGATGAGGTCGAAGATCTCACGGTGCTGCGCGAGGGGTTCAATGTGGTGGTCTGCTCGGCCAGCGGCGTCGAATCCGTGAGTCGATACGCGAGCTGCACGATGGCGTAGACAGCGGATTGTCCGAGGCCGAGCGCGAGCACGATGCAATCTCCCACCAGATGCGCGAACGCGCTGGTGCGGGCACCGCAGGTTCCTGACCTGCCGGTCCCTGAGCTCGTCGAAGGGTCACAGACCGATGTTACGGGAGCGTTCATATGCGCGCTCAGAGTGTGATCAGCCATCGTGCGATATCCTGTAGCGTCGGCATCCCGGCGCACCCCCTCCTCGTTTAGGAATTTTGCATGGCGCACGCCCTTCGTTCTGACCTCCGCAATGTCGCTATCGTCGCGCACGTCGACCACGGCAAGACCACGCTCGTGGACGCGATGCTCCGTCAGACGGGCTCGTTTGGCGAACACGCTCACGTCGATGAGCGCGCCATGGACTCGAATGACCTTGAGCGCGAAAAGGGCATCACGATCCTCGCGAAGAACACCACGATCACCTACAAGGGTGTGCACGCGACCGACGGTGATGTGACGATCAACGTGATCGACACCCCCGGCCACGCCGACTTCGGCGGCGAGGTCGAGCGCGGCCTGTCCATGGTCGACGGTGTCGTGCTTCTCGTCGACGCGTCTGAGGGCCCGCTCCCGCAGACCCGCTTCGTGCTGCGCAAGGCACTGGAAGCGAAGCTTCCCGTCATCCTCCTGGTCAACAAGACCGACCGCCCCGACGCTCGCATCGCCGAGGTCGAAGAAGAGGCGCACGATCTGCTGCTGGGCCTGGCATCCGACCTCGTCGATGACGTGCCAGACCTCGATGTCGACGCGCTGCTCGACGTGCCGGTTGTGTACGCATCCGGCCGGGCCGGTGCGGCATCCCGCAATCGTCCCGAGAATGGCACGCTGCCCGACAACGAGGACCTCGAGCCGCTTTTCGGTGCGATCCTCGAGCACATTCCTGCGCCGTCCTACGACGACGAGGCGCCGCTGCAGGCCTGGGTCACGAACCTCGACTCCAGCCCGTTCCTCGGCCGCCTGGCGCTCCTGCGTGTCTTCAACGGCACGTTGAAGAAGGGCCAGACTGTCGCCTGGGTGCGCGCAGACGGCACACACCAGAACGCCCGCATCACCGAACTGCTGAAGACCCGCGCTCTGGAGCGCTACCCGGCCGAGTCCGCTGGCCCCGGTGACATCGTCGCCATCGCTGGCTTCGAAGACATCACGATCGGTGAGACCATCGCCGACCCCAACGATGTGCGTCCGCTTCCGCAGATCCATGTCGACGACCCCGCCATCTCGATGACGATCGGTACCAACACCTCGCCGCTGATGGGCAAGGTGAAGGGCCACAAGCTCACCGCCCGCATGGTGAAGGATCGCCTCGACCGCGAGCTGATCGGTAACGTTTCGTTGAAGGTCGTTGATATCGGACGTCCGGATGCCTGGGAAGTTCAGGGCCGTGGCGAGCTGGCTCTCGCGATCCTCGTCGAGAACATGCGTCGCGAGGGCTTCGAGCTCACTGTCGGCAAGCCCCAGGTCGTCACCAAGCAGGTCAACGGCAAGGTGCACGAGCCTTTCGAACACCTCACCATTGATGCTCCCGAGGAGTACCTCGGTGCGATCACTCAGCTGCTCGCGACCCGCAAGGGCCGCATGGACAACATGATCAACCACGGCACCGGCTGGGTGCGCATGGAATTCATCGTTCCTTCGCGCGGACTGATCGGCTTCCGCACCGAGTTCATGACCACCACGCGCGGCACCGGCATCGCCAACGCGATTTCGCACGGTTACGACGCGTGGGCAGGACACATCTCCACGCGTCAGAACGGCTCGATCGTTGCTGACCGTTCGGGTGTCGTCACTCCGTTCGCGATGATCGCTCTTCAGGAGCGGATGTCGTTCTTCGTCCAGCCGACGCAGGAAGTGTACGAGGGCATGGTCATCGGCGAGAACTCGCGCGCCGACGACATGGACGTGAACATCACCAAGGAAAAGAAGCTCACGAACATGCGTGCCGCAAGCTCGGACACCTTCGAGTCGATGACACCGCCGCGCCAGCTGACCCTGGAAGAGAGCCTCGAGTTCGCCCGTGACGACGAATGCGTAGAGGTGACACCTCAGGTCGTGCGCATCCGCAAGGTGATCCTCGATGCGACCGTTCGCGGCCGCGAGACATCGCGTATGAAGCGTCAGGACGCCAACGCTTAACGGACACTCGTCCGCCATTCGAATCGCTCAAGTTGTTGCATCCGCGCCAGGATGGAACAACTTGAGCGATTCGAACGTGTGGGGCGAGCGTCAGCGCAGCTCGGTGATGAGCACTGCGCTCGTACCGGGCGCCAACGCCTCGAACACGTGCGGTGCGTCGCCCGCGTACGAGAGGTAGTCGCCGGGGGGAGAGCAGGATCGGCTCTTCAGCGGGGCCGATGAGTGCCGAACCGGTCATGAGGATGACGTGCTCGGTCGTGCCAGCCAGGTGTGGCGTTGAACGTCGTGGTTCGCCGGGCTCGGCGCGGATAACATAGACGTCGCGGCGTGCACCGGGTGGGCTCGCCGAGAGGAGTGTCGCGCTGTAGTGCGCGGCCGCAGAAGGCACGCCGTCGAGATCCCCGGCGCGAATCAGCGTCGGCGGATTGGCTTGCTGGTCAACGAGCGAGGCGAAGGGGATGCCGAGAGCATCGCCGAGAGCCCACAAAGTTTCGACGCTCGGGTTTCCGGTGCCGCTCTCGAGCTGCGAGACCGTTGCCTTGGAGACTCCGGCGCGCCGGGCAAGCTCCGAGATAGTGATCGCGGCGGACTCTCGCTCACGCCGTAGGGCTTGTCCGATTCGTGTTCCGAGATCCTCCATTCGTTCAGTATGGCAAACGATTGTTCATCTTGACTAGTGGTCTCGCATTGTTCACAATGGTGGTCAGTGTTCAGTAAAACGAACGAGGAGCGGGAAGTGACCGAACGACGCGAGGTGTTGCGCGAAGCCGTCGGCGTCGCCGTGGCCACGAGCGCCTATGGCATCTCGTTCGGCGCGCTCGCCGTGGCATCCGGTCTCGACGTCTGGCAGACCTGCGTGCTGAGCCTGCTGATGTTCACCGGCGGGTCACAGTTCGCATTCATTGGAGTGCTCGGTGCGGGAGGGGTTGCCGCACTCCCGTCGGCGATCGCGTCGGCGGTGCTACTCGGGGTGCGCAACGTTGCTTACGGAATGCGGATGTCGCCGATCATCGGCAGCGGGTTCTGGCGGCGTACGGCCGCAGCGCACGTGACGATCGACGAGTCGACCGCGGTGGCGATCTCGCAGCCTTCGCGTCCGCTCGGGCAACTCGGATTCTGGGTGACCGGCGTTGGCGTCTTCATCGGTTGGAACATCACGACGCTCGTGGGCGCACTGCTCGGTGATGTGCTCGGCGCTCCCAAAGACTGGGGTTTGGATGCCGCGGCCGCCGCCGCATTCCTCGCGCTCCTGTGGCCACGGCTGAAGCAGCGTCAGGCGATCGCCGTGGGTGTCGCGGCGGCTGTCATCGCGGCATCCCTCACGCCGTTCCTCATGCCGGGGCTTCCGGTGCTTGTGGCTGCCGTCGTCGCAATCGTGGTCGGTTGGTTCAACTGGCTCGGGCGCGACGATGCGCGCGGCGCGGCGGCTTCGAAGGAGGCGATCGCGTGAGTGTCTGGAGCGCGGTGCTCCTTGCCGCCTGCCTCTGCGTGGCGCTGAAGGCGTTCGGATACCTCATCCCCGCGCACCTCCTTGAAGCGCCTCGCCCTGCCCGCATCTCCGATCTGCTGACGGTGGCGCTACTGGCTGCGCTCGTCGCCGTCCAAACCGTGGGGAGCGGACAGTCAGTGGTGGTGGATGCCAGGATCCCCGCGGTGCTCGTAGCAGCGGGCCTGCTGTACCTCCGGCAGTCGTTCCTCGTCGTTGTGATCGCCGCGGCTGTGGTCGCAGCATTTCTCCGGCTCGTCGGCTGGGCCGTCTGAGTCGTTGGGCTCATAGCCGAAACCGGGTTCCAGTTCGGGGCGGCGTAAGCTCTCAGCGTGCCCAATTGGATGTCTCGTGTTCTCTCTTGGATCGCGGCTGCCCTCGTCGGCGTCGTTTACGGCGCGGCGGGCACCATCGCGCACAGCCTCATGTGGGGCGTGATTCCGGTCGGACTGATCATCGGCGGCATCGCCTGTGGAGCTTTGCTTGTCGCCGTTCGCACGCTGACGCACGATCGTGGCGCGGCGCTCGCCACCGCAATCGGGATGCTCGGGACGCTGTTGATCATCTCTGGCCCTGGCCCGGGTGGTTCAGTCATCGTGCCGAACACTCCGGTTGGCCAGATCTGGATCTACCTCGTCGCCGGACTCGCACTGGTCGTAATCGCCTGGCCATCGCTGCCGCAGCGTAGGTTGCCCGTCGCGACCGAGGCTGTCGCTGAGCCCGAGGCGGCCCCGCTCATCACCTCTGTTCCGATGGAGGCGGTTGTAATGGTGGCCGTTCCGATTGCACCTGTTCCGTCCGAAACGCCTCGTCGCGGAGAGAGTAGCGGCCCCACGTCGTAGACTGGGGGAGTGACGTACGTGATCGCTCTTCCGTGCGTCGATGTCAAGGATCGTGCTTGCATCGACGAGTGCCCCGTTGACTGCATCTACGAGGGCGAGCGTTCGCTGTATATCCACCCCGATGAATGCGTAGACTGCGGAGCTTGTGAGCCCGTCTGCCCCGTCGAAGCGATCTACTACGAAGACGATCTGCCCGAAGAATGGGCCGACTACTACAAGGCGAACGTCGAGTTCTTCGTCGAGGTTGGCTCTCCTGGTGGCGCGGCGAAGGTGGGCGTGATCAAGTACGACCACCCGATCATCGCGGCTCTTCCCCCGCAGGGAGAGTAAGTCCTGTGGGCGTCCGCGACCTCGCCGACTACCCCTGGGATGCGGTGGTCCCCTACCGCGAGCGTGCGGCGCAGCATCCGCAGGGTCTCGTTGATCTTTCGGTCGGCTCGCCCGTCGACCCGACGCCGGAGATCATTCGTCGAGCACTGGCCGAGGCTACGGATGCGCACGCCTACCCTCAGACGGTCGGCACTCCTGCGCTGCGTGAGGCGATCGTCGACTGGTACGCACGTCGACGCGGGGTCACCGATCTGACAGTCGACAACGTCCTGCCCACTATCGGCTCCAAAGAGCTCGTCGCACTTCTGCCGACGCTGCTCGGACTGGGCGAGGGCGACATCGTTGTTCTTCCGCGCGTCGCGTATCCGACGTATGAGGTGGGCGCGCGGGTCGCCGGCGCGACTCCTGTCGCCGAAGATGATCCCGCCGCGTGGCCGGAGGGCACCAAGCTCATCTGGATCAACACGCCGGGCAACCCGGACGGTCGCACCTGGACCGTCGACGAACTTGCCGTGGCAGTGCGCCGAGCGCGTGAACTCGGTGCGGTGCTTGCGAGCGACGAATGCTACGCCGAACTGGGCTGGGACGGTCGCTGGTCCGAGGAGCGCATCCCCTCAGTTCTCGATCCTCGGGTGACCGATGGCAGCCGCAAGGGGTTGCTCAGCGTGTACTCGCTCAGTAAGCAGTCGAACCTCGCCGGCTACCGCGCGGCCTTTGTCGCTGGCTGCGCAAGTGTCGTCGGCGATCTCCTCACCGCCCGCAAGCACCTCGGCCTGATGCCGCCCGAACCGGTGCAGCATGCGATGACGGTCGCTCTCGGCGATGATGCGCATGTCGCCGCGCAGAAAGAGCTCTATCGTGCTCGGCGCGACGTGCTGCGGCCCGCGCTGGAAGCGGCCGGATTCCGCATCGATGGCTCAGAGGCGGGACTCTATCTGTGGTCAACCGAGGGTAAAGATGCCTGGGAATCGATGGGTCGCCTTGCCGATCTCGGCATCCTCGCTGGCCCCGGACCGTTCTACGGGACGGATGCTGGTCAGCATGTGCGATTGGCGCTCACAGCGCCGCTAGACCGTGTCTCCGAGGCGGCACTGCGTCTACGCGGCGCAGCTCTGTAGGTTCTCACGGTGCTCCTCGAGCATCTCTTGGTGGATGTCACAGTAGGCCAAAGTGACGACTAGGCTGTAAGGGCGATTCGGTCGAGATCCGGCCAGGCGCTCCGCGCCATACATCGCCCTCGACGAATCAGACCGACCAGGTCGAGTACGACGTACAAGGAGGACCGCGTGAGTGCAGCGGGAGATCAGCAGGCGAAAGCGACTCTTACGATCGGTGGAACCACAGCAGAATTCCCCGTGCTTCGTGGCACAGCTGGTACGAACAGCATCGATTTCTCGACGCTGACGAAGCAGACCGGCTACACCGGACTCGACTACGGCTTCGTGAATACGGCATCCACCAAGTCGGCGATCACCTTCATCGACGGTGACCAGGGAATCCTGCGCTACCGCGGTTACCCGATCGAACAGATCGCGAACAACTGCAACTACCTTGAGGTCGCCTGGCTCCTCATCTACGGTGAGCTGCCTTCGGCGACTGAGCTGGCGGACTTCGATGATCGCATTCGTCGTCACACACTGTTGCACGAAGACCTCAAGCACTTCTTCTCGGCACTGCCGCACACCGCGCATCCCATGTCGGTGCTCTCGTCGGCCGTCGCTGCCCTCTCGACTTACTACGAGGGACAGACCGACCCGAACAACCCCGAGCACGTTGAGCTCAACATGGTGCGGATGCTCGCGAAGCTCCCCGTCATCGCTGCATACGCACACAAGAAGAGCGTCGGTCAGGCGTTCCTCTACCCAGATAACTCCCTGAGCTTCGTCGATAACTTCCTCAAGCTCAACTTTGGTGTGCACTCGGAGCCTTACGAGGTCAACCCGGTCATGTCCAAGGCACTTGAGCTGCTGCTGATTCTGCATGAGGACCATGAGCAGAACGCGTCGACGTCGACGGTGCGACTCGTCGGCTCGACGGGTGCCAACCAGTTCGCGTCAATTTCTGCCGGTATTCAGGCACTCTCCGGTCCGCTGCACGGTGGTGCCAACGAGGCCGTCCTCACGATGCTCGGCCAGATCCGCGACTCCGGCCAGGGTGTTCAGCGCTTCGTCGAGCGCGTGAAGAACAAAGAAGAAGGCGTGAAGCTGATGGGCTTCGGGCACCGGGTATACAAGAACTACGACCCGCGTGCCAAGCTCGTCAAGGAAGCAGCCGACGAGGTGCTTCGCGAACTCGGAGTCACTGACCCGCTGCTGGATCTCGCCAAAGAACTTGAAGAGATCGCTCTCGCAGACGACTACTTCAAGGAGCGTCGCCTGTACCCGAACGTCGACTTCTACACCGGCGTGATCTACAAGGCGATGGGCTTCCCGACGCGCATGTTCACTGTGCTGTTCGCGATTGGCCGGCTGCCCGGCTGGCTTGCCCAGTGGCGTGAGCTGAACCTTGACCCGCAGACGAAGATCGGCCGCCCGCAGCAGCTGTATACCGGGGCTCCGGAACGCCAGTTCCCGACCCGCTGAGTCATCGAGCAGCATGCCCGTCGTCACCGCGAAGGTTTTCGTTCCGGTCGATGTGGCGACGGCTTTTGCCGTGTCGCAGACAACCGGTGCGATCCGTCGCCGCTGGGATCCGTTTATCAGCGAACAGCACTACCTAGACGACGCCCCAGTCGCGGCCAAGGGTGTGCGCGTGTACACCCGGCAGCGTCTGGGCTTCACGATGATCAGTCACTACGTCTCGTTTGCGCCGCCGCTGCGTGCAGGCATGGTGATGGAACGCGGTCCGTGGTTCTTTGAGAAGCTCGGCGGCGGATGGCGATACACTCCTGCCGAGGACGGCTCGGGCACCTACGCAGTGTGGAAATACAACTTCACCTGTCGTCCGGCCTGGCTGGCGCCGATTGCCGAATGGGTCGGTGTCCGCGTGCTCGGCTACGAGATCCGCGGCCGCATCAAGGGGTTTGCAAAAGGATGCGAGGACCCGAAGGTCCTCGCATCCGTCAATGCTTAGTTATACCGACCTGATTGTCGGCTGCGGAGCTTAGCGACCCGACGAGTATCCTGCGCGGCCGCCCTGCGAGCGCTGACCGCCCGAGGAACGACCCTGTCCAGCGCGCTGCGGCTGGCCGCCCTGTCCGCCCTGGGCGGGATGAGGACGACGGCGACGTGCGGGTGGAGCTGAGCCGTCTGAACGCTGCTGAGAGGCCTGGCGGGGCTTGCGAGGCTGCTGGGTCTGCTGGGCCTGCACAGGAGCCGGACGCACGTGCTCGGCACGCTCTCCGACGAGCTCGTTCACGATGTTCGCGTTGACATCCTCAAGGGCGGCAGAAATCTGCGCCTTGCGCAGGAGGTCCTTGACGTCGCGACGCTGCTCGGGCAGAACCACCGTGACAACGGTTCCAGCTGCGCCGGCGCGTGCGGTGCGGCCAGAGCGGTGCAAATATGCTTTGTGCTCCATCGGCGGGTCGACGTGAACGACGAGGTCGACGTTATCGACGTGCACGCCACGAGCGGCGACATCGGTTGCAACGAGCACACGTACGCCACCATCTGCAGGATCGGCCGAGAACGCGCCGAGGTTGCGCTCACGTGCATTCTGCGACAGGTTGCCGTGCAGATCGACGGCGGGGATGCCGGAGGCAGTGAGCTGCTTTGCGAGCTTCTTCGCCTGGTGCTTAGTGCGGGTGAAGAGGATGCGACGGCCGGTGCCGGAGGCAAGATCGCGCACGAGCGAGGTCTTGTGCTCGGTGGAGGTGGTGACGAGGACGCGGTGGATCATCTCGCCGACCGGCACACTGGACTCGTCGACCTCGTGGCTGATCGGGTTCGAGAGGAAGCGGCGTGCGAGCGAGTCGATGCCGCGGTCAAGCGTCGCGCTGAACAGCAGACGCTGTCCGCCGGCGGGTGTCGCCGTGAGAATACGAGTGACACCGGGGAGGAAGCCGAGGTCGGCCATGTGGTCGGCCTCGTCCAGCACAGCAACCTCGACCGAGTCCAGGTTGACGACCTTCTGCTTCATGAGGTCTTCGAGGCGGCCAGGGCACGCGACGACGATATCGACGCCGCCGCGAAGCGCCTGCTCCTGTGGGCGCTGGCTGACGCCACCGAAGACGGTGGTGACGCGCAGGCTACGGCGGCGGCAAGTGGTGCGACGACCGCAGCAATCTGCGTGGCAAGCTCACGAGTCGGCGCGAGAATAAGGCCGCGCGGGTGGCCGGGACGGCTCTTGCGTCCTGAGTCCGTCAGACGAGCAACGAGCGGGATGGCGAAAGCGATGGTCTTGCCGCTTCCGGTACGACCGCGACCGAGGAGGTCGCGACCGGCGAGGGAGTCGGGAAGCGTGTCGCGCTGGATAGCAAAAGCTTCGGTCTTGCCTTCGGCAGCAAGGACCGATGCGAGGGGCGCAGGCACGCCAAGTTCAAGGAAAGTGGGCATAAAAATACTCCATGAGCGCGCGTCAATACGCGCGATAGTTTGATGGGCGACCGCACACAGGAAGTGCGCAGAGGTTCGCCGTTCGAAACGCCAACTGGTGGAGGAGCTGTGCAGCTCGCTTCGATCTAAAAAGACCCCGTGACGACGACGTAGCTGCCCAAAATCAATCTGGACAACTGTCCTAGCCTAGCAGGTCCCGACAGCGTCAGGCGTGCAGCGCCTCGTTCAGGGTGACCCCGGCGCCCTTGCGCTGCTTGGCTTCGAGCGCTCCGGTGAGCGAATTGCGCCAGAACAGCAGGCCATCGCGCCCGGAGAGCTCCGCAGCCTTGACGGTGCGCTTGGCACCATCAGCGGTGGTCGGGCTATCGACGAGAACAATCTTGGAGCCGGCGGTGATGTACACCCCGGCTTCAAGGATGCAGTCATCGCCGAGTGCGATGCCGAGACCAGAGTTCGCGCCGAGCAGTGTGCGCTCGCCGATCGACACGCGCATCGTGCCGCCACCCGACAGAGTGCCCATGATCGATGCACCGCCACCGATGTCACTGCCCTCGCCGACGACGACACCCTGTGAGATTCGTCCTTCGACCATTGAGGCTCCGAGGGTGCCGGCATTGAAATTCACGAAACCCTCGTGCATGACTGTGGTGCCGGGGGAGAGGTACGCGCCCAGCCGCACGCGGGCGGCATCGGCGATACGCACGCCCGCAGGCTGAACGTAGTCAGTCAGGCGGGGGAACTTGTCGAGCCCCTGCACCTGGATGCTGTGTCGACGCATCTGCGGCTGCAAGCGTGCGGCGTCATCAGGATGCATCGGGCCCGCGTTCGTCCACGCGACGTTCGGAAGGTGGCCGAAGATGCCGTCGAGGTTCAGCTCGTTCGGGCGCACCAACAGGTGCGAGAGCGCGTGCAAGCGGAGGTACGCGTCAGCGGTCGAGGCGGGGGCCGCGTCCAAGTCAATCTGCAACTGCACGGTCTCGATGCGGACATTGCGACGCTCGTCTGGGCCGGTCTCAGCCTCGAGCGCGGCGAGGTCAGCAGCGGGCAACTCGCCGCCGCCGACCTCCAGGTACCACGCGTCAAGCACGGTGCCGTCTGCGGCGATCGTGGTCAGACCTATACCCCATACTGCGCGTGCGTTGCTCATGCCTCAACGCTACCGCCCGGTGCGCCGTAGGCTGGATGCATGCTGCTCGATCTGACTGCGTCATCCATCGATCTCACCCGTGCGATCTGCGATATCCCGAGTGTCTCCGGCGACGAAGCGCTTCTCGCCGACACGATCGAGGCCACCGTTGCGGGACTGTCGCACCTCGAGGTCATCAGGCATGGCAACACGATCGTCGCCCGCACGAACCTCGGTCGTGCTCAGCGGGTGGTGATCGCCGGACATATCGACACTGTCCCGATCAACGAGAACCTGCCGACCCGCGACATCGACGTCGACGGCGAACCGCACCTCTGGGGTCGCGGCACCGTCGACATGAAGGCCGGTGTCGCGGTGCAGCTGAAGCTCGCAGCCGAGCTCACTGCGCCCGTGGTCGACATCACGTGGATGTGGTACGACAACGAAGAGGTCGCGGCATCTCTGAACGGACTCAATCTGCTCTCTGCTGACCGGCCGGATCTCTTCGCGGCCGACTTCGCAATTCTCGGCGAACCGTCGAACTCCCAGGTCGAGGGCGGATGCAACGGCACGCTGCGCGCCATCGTTCGCACCCGGGGGTGTGCGCGCCCACAGCGCCCGTGCGTGGATCGGCGAGAACGCGATTCATGCCGCAGCCCCGATTCTCGCGCGTCTTGCGGAGTACCGCGCCAAAGAGGTGTTGGTGGAGGGCCTGGCATACCGCGAGAGCCTCAGCGCCGTGCGCATCAGCGGCGGCATCGCCGGAAACGTCATTCCGGATCTCTGCGAGGTGGAGGTCAACTATCGATTCGCGCCGAGCAAAACAGCGGCGGATGCCGAGGCGCATGTCCGCCGGGTGCTGGGTGGCTTTGAGGTCGAGATCACTGATTCTGCCGAGGGTGCGCGGCCGGGCTTGGACGCCCCGATCGCTCAGCAGTTCGTCGCTGCAGTAGGGGCTGAGCCCCTTCCCAAGTACGGCTGGACTGATGTCGCGCGCTTTTCAGCGCTCGGCATCCCGGCTGTGAACTACGGTCCCGGCGATCCTCATCTCGCCCACCACGATGAAGAACGTGTGCCGCTCGCTCAGATCGACGCGGTAGAGCAGGGCCTACGAGCGTGGCTCACCGCGCCCTGATTACCGCTGCGCGACGGTGGGCGCGGATGCCGATCATCGCGCGCATCTCGGTAATCTACGTGCTTGGTCGAGTGGTCACGACCGGTTTTCTGCAGATTGCTGCTCAGCTGTCTGGTCCAACGTCACGCTTCGGCGCCGATGCGAGCATCGGGAGCTTCCTGGTTGGCTGGGACGCTCAGTGGTACTGGCTGGTCGCATGGCAGGGATATCCGTCCGTCCTTCCGCTCACCGAATCGGGTCAGATTGCCGAGAACGCCTGGGCCTTCATGCCGGTCTACGCCTACACAGCCGGTGTGCTGGGACTTCCGTTCGGGTCGTGGGGCATCGGCGCGCTGCTGATCTCCCTCGTCGCAGGGTTTCTGGCCTGCCTCATGCTGTATCGACTATTGCATGGGCGGGTGGGCTCCTCAGCTGCGCTCTGGGCGGTCACATTTTTCGCGTGGGGGCCGCTGGCGGCGATGTTCCAGGTCGGCTACGCCGAGGCGTTGTTCGTGCTGTTGCTGCTACTTGCTCTCGACCTGGTTGCTCGACGGCGCTACGGCTGGCTCTACCTCGTGGTCCCGGTCATGGCGTTCACCCGGCCTGGCATCCTCGCTTTTGCGTTGTATCTGGGGCTCTACGGCATCCTGCGCTGGATCCGGCGTCGCACCGATCCGCTTCCGGTGCGCGAGATCCTACATATCGTCGCGCTCGGGGCGCTGGCGACAGCGACGGGCTTCGCGTGGCAGGTGATCGCGGCGGTGGTGACCCAGGATCCTGGCGCATATATGGCGACGGAACTCGCCTGGCGACGCAACTGGGTTACCGGCGCTGACGGCAGCTTCGTGCCTTTCGATGGCTGGGTTCAGGCCGCGCAATTCTGGTTCACCCAGTGGAGGATGCCGGGATGGTGGGGGCTCATCGCGCTGGTGCTGCTGGTCATCGGCTTCGCAGCCGTGTTGCTTTTCGCGCCGCAAGTACGACGACTCGGAGTGGATCTACGACTGTGGAGTGCGAGCTATCTGCTGTACCTGCTCGCGGTGTTCTTCCCGCAATCAAGCGCATTCCGGCTGTTGATGCCGCTCACTCCGCTCTGGGGACCGTTGCCGTGCCGCGCTCGCGCGGGTATCGCTTCGGCGTACTGGCGTTGTGTCTGCTTGGTCAGTGGCTCTGGATCTACTTCGTTTTCGCGCTCGGCAACACGTTCTGGCAAGTGCCGTGACGATGAATTCACGTTGCGTTCTCCACTCGGCGCGCCAGGGCGGAAGCATACCGATAAACTTGATGCATACCACCGAGGGAAAAGGAGCCACGATGGCAGCGATGAAGCCGAGGACCGGAGACGGACCCATGGAGGCCGTGAAGGAGGGACGACTGATCATCGTGCGCGTTCCCCTCGAAGGCGGCGGACGACTGGTCGTCTCAGTCAACGATGCAGAAGCGAAGGAGTTGCACGGCGTGCTGGCAGGCGTTGTGAGCTGATCTTCGATTTCCACTTCGAAGGGGCGACGGATCTTTTGATCCGTCGCCCCTTCTGGGTTGAACTCGAACTGAGTTGAACTCGAACTGGTTCGAGCTCGAACTGTGTCGAGCTCGAAGTTTTCAGTCCGTCTTAATGCTGACCAGCTGCAGCAGGCCTTCACCAGCCGTGGAAATCGCCGCGAGCACCGCAGGCGACTCCTGAGTTTCCTGGATGAGCGAGCGGTAAGCCGTGGTGATTGCGTCACGCTGCACCGGGTCTGCCGTCTTGCCGCCGGCGAGCACGCGCGGAACGAGCACGATGCCACCAGTGCGGGCCAATCGCAGACCATGTTCGACATACTCGATGACGTTTTCTGGATCGGCATGACGAGCACGATGTCGTACGACGCCTCGTTCATGCGCGGCAACACATCGGCAGCACGACCGGTGATGAACCGTGCCTTCGTCGACGGGATCTTCGCCTCGCTGAAGCTACGCCGTGCGGCGACAAGATGCTCGGGCTCATTGTCGATAGAGGTGAGCACAGCCTGAGGCGCGCCACGCATCAGCCAAAGCCCGGAGACGCCAGCGCCCGTGCCGATCTCGACGATCGAGCGGGCGTTGGTCGCAGCTGCCAGAACGGCGAGCTGCGCACCCACCGCAGGGCTGACCGGAGCTGCACCCAACTCGACCGCGTGTGCGCGAGCTCGTGCGATGGTGGCGGGCTCGATGATCGCCTCGCGGATGTAACGTGCGTTCGCGTCGTTCTCGCTCATGACCCTGCTCCCGTGGAATTGCTGCTTCCACCAGAGTATTCGCATGCCGCGGCTGAGGAGGCCAGGCGCGGCGGGTAGCCTATGTACATGGATTTCGGGCTCACCTTCGAGAAGCTTCTGCTCATCGGTGTGATTGCGGCGTTCATCATCGGTCCGGAGCGCCTTCCGAAGGCAGCCGAGACGTTCGCTGGCGCGGTGCGAAAAGTTGGTGAGTATCTTCGCGATACGAAGACCAGGATGCGTGACGAGATCGGGCCAGAGATCGACGATGTCGACTGGCGCAAGCTCGATCCGCGCCAGTACGATCCGCGCCGCATCATCCGCGATGCACTGCTCGAAGACCCTCCCACGCCGCCGGTCAAGACCGCTACTGTCGTCGCCGCTACCGGCGTGACCGAACCGATTGCGCCGCGCACGCCTCTGGTTCGGAGAGAATTCACGCGTGATTTCCCGCCGCCATTCGACCTCGAAGCGACCTGAGTCAGGCCGCTTCCCTGCGTAAATTCACGGTGTAAATTCACGGGGCGAAGCTCAGATTTTTGAGCGGAGCAGTGCGATGTCGGAGTCACTCAGCAGCGCGCGCGGCACAGCTGTGATCGCCGAGTCTCCGCGCAACTGCAGAAGTACCGCATGCTTTCCCACGCGCATTGCTCGGAATGTCGAGTAGACCATCACCGAGCGGCCGCGCTTCGCGGCGAGCTGGATGCCGTCCTCGTCGAGACTCGCTGACACCGTCGTTCCGGCGGGCATAGCGGTGGTGATCGCGCGAGCTACCGATGACCGCGTGAACATGATCGAGGCGACGATGAGCGCGGCGATCGCCAGAGGCGTCCAGGCGAGGGTCGACGCTCGGTCGCTACCGGAGTCTCCGATGATCGTCAGCACGATGATGTTGATGATGAATGCGGCAAGTAGTGTCGTGTACGCGAGGATGGCGAGCGGCCGGGTCACGGCGTACAGGGTGCCATCGGTGATCATGCCCCGATGGAGCTCCCGATCGACCAAAATCGAACGAGGGGCGGAATCAGCTGGCACGTCAGAAGTCTTTCACAGTGACAGCGGCAGCGACCGGCCAGCGAGTCCTCGGCCACGATGCGCGAGCGCATCTGCGAGCGTGCGGATTGCCTGTGCCGCGGCATCCGTTGGCGCCCCGAGGACGACGGGTACTCCGGCGTCGCCGCCGGTGCGCAGCGCGGGGCTGAGCGGGATCGACGCCAGCAACGGCACGGTATCTTCGGGCTGCGAGAGCGCAGCGGCAACCTCCGCGCCACCGCCAGCGCCGAACAGATCGATGATCGTGCCATCCGGCAGGGTGAACGCAGCCATGTTCTCGACGACGCCGATGACACGCTGACCGGTCTGGCGGGCAACGAGTCCGCTGCGAATCGCAACGTCGGATGCTGCGGACTGTGGTGTCGTAACGACGATGACCTCTGCGTGGGGGAGGATCTGTCCGATCGAGATCGCAATGTCGCCGGTGCCAGGGGGCATATCGATGAGCAGCACATCGAGGTCGCCGAAGAACACGTCGGTGAGAAACTGCTGCACGGTGCGATGCAACATCGGCCCCCGCCAGGCGACGACCGCCTCATCGCCCCGCAGGAACATGCCGATCGAGATCGTCTTCACACCGTGGGCGACGGGCGGCAGCATGAGGTCATCGATGCGGGTCGGCTGGGTGCCAGCGGGAATACCCAGGAGCCCGGGAATCGAGAACCCGTGCACGTCGGCATCGACGAGTCCTACCGCGAGGCCCTGTGCGGCCAGTGAAACGGCGAGGTTCGCGGTGAGGGTGGATTTGCCGACGCCACCCTTGCCGCTCGAGACGAGGATGACGCGGGTCAGTGAATCCGGGCCGAAGGGCATCTGTCTGGCTGGTCGGCCGTCACGCAGTTTCTCGGTGAGAGCCTTGCGCTCGGCGGGAGACATCACGCCGATGTCGATTGTGACGTCGGCGATTCCGGCGACGGATGCCGCGGCACGCCGCACGTCACTCTCGATGCGGTCTGCGGCGGGGCATCCGACGATCGTGAGTGCGATGCCGACACGGGCATGATCGCCATCGACGGCGATGTCTCTCACCATGTCGAGATCGCCGATCGGTCGGCGCAGTTCCGGGTCGGACACCGCGCTGACCGCCTGACGCACACGATCGACGAGGCTCATGTGCGTCGGCGGCGCGGTGCGGTCGAAATCGGACCAGTCTTAGGATCGGGGGCAGAGAGAATGTCATCGTCGTTCTCGTCGCCGAGACCAGCCAGCATCGCCTTGAGTTCTTGCCGCAGCACGTCGCGCGTCACCGTCTGAGAGTTGCGCTCCTCCAGAGCCATGCGCAGTGCGACGATCTCGCGCGCGAGGTACTCGGTATCGGCGAGGTTGCGCTCAGCGCGCTGACGGTCCTGCTCGATCTGCACCCGGTCGCGGTCATCCTGGCGGTTCTGCGCGAGCAGGATGAGCGGAGCAGCGTACGAGGCCTGCAGCGAAAGCATCAGGGTGAGGGCGGTGAAACCGAGGGCAGCATCATCGAAGCGCACCGGTTCCGGCATCAGCACGTTCCAGCTGAGCCACGCCACGCAGAACAGCGAGAGGATGAGCAGGAAAGTGGGGGTGCCCATCGCGCGGGCAACCCACTCGGTGAAGCGGCCGAAGCGGTCGCGAGATGGCGCGGGGCGCTGGCGTGCGGTGCTCCGACCGAGGGGAGCGTCGAGGGCGGAGCGGTCCGGCTTGGCCATCAACGTGCACCTCCCTTTGCGGCAGCGTCGGCGTCAGCATCCTGTGTGCGCCAGTCATCAGGCAGCAGGTAGTCGAGCACATCGTCGATGCTCACCACGCCGACCAGGCGGTTAGCCGCATCGACCACGGGTAGCGACACGAGGTCGTAGCTGGCGAGAAGTCGAGCGGTCTCCGCCGCAGATGCCGTCACGGAGATGGGTTCCATCGTCTCGTCGACAATGGCGCCCAGACGCTCGTGCGGTGGGTAGCGCAGCATCCGTTGGAAGTGTACGACCCCCAGAAGCCGGCCAGTCGGGGTCTCGAAAGGGGGAAGCGTCACGAAAACCGCAGCGGCAAGTGCTGGATGCAGTTCGTGTCGACGGATCAGAGCGAGAGCTTCAGCAACGGTGGCATCGGCGGAGAGAATGATCGGCTCGGTCGTCATGAGACCACCGGCAGTATCTGGTCCGTACCGGAGCAGGGTGCGCACATCTTCGGCCTCTTCGGGCTCCATGAGTTCGAGGAGGTGTTCCAGACGCTTCTCCGGAAGCTGCGCGAGCAGGTCGGCCGCGTCGTCCGGCTCCATCTGGTCGAGGATGTCGGCGGCGCGTTCATCGCCCAGGCGGTCGAGGATGCTGACCTGATCGTCCTCGGGCATCTCCTCAAGAGCATCGGCGAGACGGTCGTCCGATAGCTCGCCAGCAACCTCGATCATCCGCTGCTCTGGCAAATCGAGAAGTGTCGTGGCGAGGTCGGCCGCATGCAGCTCGGAGTAGGACGCGACAAGCTGCTCGGCAGACTGCGATTCACCAGGCGCGCGCTTCTCTGCGACTTCGCTCCACGCGGCAAACGTCGTCGGTCCCTTGGCGAAGGGCGAGGCGCTCGTTTTCGGCTTGCGCAGGAACAACTGACCGACGTTCCACTCGCCGAGGCGGTTCGGCTCGATGGCGACATCTTCGATCACTGCGCTGCCGCTTCCGTCGCGAGCTCGACGCGCCGGCCGAGCAACTCGGCGAGCACACGTACCTCGCCAGGGCGCGGCTGGAAGCGTCGCACGTTAATCAGCCCGGTGGTGAGGACCTGTCCTGACCGAATTGACGTGACACGTCCGATCGACATGAACACCTGGCGCCGCCCGGGAATCTCAATGACGAGACCGATCACGCGCGGCGAGACCGTACTTCGGTACACGATGACGACATCTCGGACCTTGCCGAGCCGGTCGCCTACGGGGTCGAAGACGGCGCAGCCTGCCAGGCGCGCGACGAAAACCCGTTGTGTGCTCACGCGTCCAGCGTAGTCTGCAGACCCATGATCTCGGGCTGCTGACGAGCGCACGTGGGACAATGGATATATGAGCATGTTGAACCGTCCTGCAGGCAACACAGCTGTCGGCGACACCGTCGCTTCGATGCGCGATTACGAGAGTGCACAAAAGACGGTGTCGAAGCTGATCGCCGGCGAAGTTCCGGCCCGCGACATCGCGATTGTCGGTCAGGGTGTGCGCACGATCGAGCGCATCACCGGCCGACTCGGGTACGCGGCTGCGGCCCGTTCTGGCGCCGTGAACGGTGTGTTGATCGGTCTGCTCCTCTCCGCAATCCTGGTGATCGGCAACCCAGACGTGCCGATGCAGCTGTTCGTTGGCTTCGTGTTCATCGGCGTCGCGCTGGGAATGATCCTGAGCCTCGTCACCTACGCGATCGTGCGCCGCCGCCGCGATTTTGCGAGTGTCACACAGCTCGCCGCCGACCACTACGAGGTCACCGTGCAGGCGGCGTCGTTGGCGAAGGCTCGCGGTCTGCTGGGAACAGGGCAGCGCACAGAGGTCGTGCATCCGCCCGTCAACCTCGATGAGCCGCCGCGCTACGGCGAGCGCGTCACTCCCGGTACGAATCCTCAGGATTCTGCCGTGGGTGGAGGTCCTGCAAGCGAGACAGAACGCATTGGTGAGCACGTCATCCCGCCGCGCCCGGCTGATCCGGTGCCGCGGTACGGCGAGCGAGTGCCGGATGCCGATGCTCCGGCGCCTGCGCAGAAGGAGGCTGCCGCGGGCACTGACGGACGCGAGTCGGGAGCGTCCTTCGCCGAGCCATCCGGCGACGACAACGGCGCGGCTGCCGATGAGCGTGCCTGACCTGTCGAACCTACAGCCTGACGCAACTCCTCAGGCCTGTGCACAGGGTCAGTACCCAGCGGAGTTTGCGGGACCCGCCGCGCGGCTCAGCGCCCGCTGAACTTCGGGGATCGCTTCTGTTGGAAGGCGGCGAAGCCCTCGCGGTAGTCGTCGGTATCGCAGAGCGCAGCCTGGGCGGCGTTTTCGATGTCGATCGAGTCCCAGAGGGCGAGCCGTTCGTCGCGGATGCGTGACACGAGCTGTTTGCTCGCGAGGAACGCCGAAGTGGCGCCTGTCGCCGCTCTGACCGCTGCATCCGTCGTCGTTGCCCGCAGTTCGTCGGCCGGGAGAACTCGAGAGAAGAGTCCGGACTGCACGGCCTCCGTACCGTTCATAAGGCGTCCTGTGTAGATGAGGTCCAGCGTCTTGTGTGCGCCGAGACGCTCATAGAACAGGGCGTGTCCACCCGAGTCGAGGGTCGCTCCGAGCGCGGCGAACGGGGAACCAATCTTCGCGGTGTCGGCGACGTAGACCACGTCCGTTGCGATGAGCAGGCCGAGGCCGACCCCGAGGCACGCACCCTGGGCGGCCGCGAAGGTCGGGGCGGGGAAGGCCGCCATCCGACGCAATAGCGGTGTGACAAGGCCGCCGAGGTAGCCGATCACGTCGTCGTCGCGTGGATCGACGCCGGAGATATCGCGCCCGGCGCAGAAGGCTGGTCCTTCGCCGCGAAGCACCAGTGCGCGCACGCCGGATGCTTCGGCTTCGGCGTAGGCGTCGGAAAGCTCACCCAGCGCGGCTTCGTCGAGGGCGTTGAGCTTTTCGGGGGCGTTCAACACGACGTGGGCGACACCCTCGTCGATGGTGAGGTCGATCATCGTGGCTCCTAGACGTCGTAGTCGACGACGACCCGCTCGGTCGTCGGGTGAGATTGGCAGGTCAGCACGTAGCCACGCTCGAGTTCGTCGGGCTCGAGCGCAAAGTTCTGCGTCATCCGTACAGCGCCCTCAACGACGCGTGCGCGGCACGTTCCGCACACACCCCCGGCGCACGCGAACGGCACATCGCCACGCACTCTGAGCGCAGCATCCAAAATCGCCTCGTTCGCCGAGATAGGTGACTCGACGACCGATGACAAACCGTCGAGAGTGAACTCAATTGAATACGTCTCATCGTCAGGATTGGTTTCGATGGGTCGGCCTCGGTCGACGCGCGGTTCATCGGCATCGGTCGTGAACAGTTCGAAGCGGATATTTCCAGCATCCACGCCACGACGCTCGAGCGCATCTCTGCACAGCGTGACGAGATCAAATGGCCCGCACAGGAACCATTCGGTCACCGAAGACGGCGGCACCAGCCGGTCGAGGATCGCATCGAGCTTCTCGGCGTCGATACGGCCAGATAGCAGCGGCGCCGCACGCTGCTCACGCGAAAGCACATGGTGCAACGCGAGGCGCGCGGGGTAGCGATCCTTGAGGTCAGCGAGATCCTCGAGGAACATCACATCCTGCGTCGCGCGATTCGTATAGATCAGCGAGAAGCGTGCCGTGGGCGAGGATGCCAGCACCGATGCCGCGAGCGACATCATCGGCGTGATACCTGAGCCTGCGGCGATGCCGACGAGGTGTGCGTGATCCAAATTCGGAAGGTTCGAGGTGAACTTGCCCTCCGGGCTCATCACGTCGATGCGGTCACCCGGTGCGAGGTGTTCGTGCGCCCAGACCGAGAAGATGCCTCCCCGGTCGCGTTTGATGCCGATGCTGATGAACCCCGGGGTGGGCGGGCGGCAGATTGAGTAGCTGCGGCGCACTTCGTGCCCGTCAACATGAGCGCGCAGCGCCACGTACTGACCCGGCAGGTAGTCGTACTGATCGTGTAACTCTGGCGGCACAGCGAAGGTGACCTCGATGCTCTCCGACGTGAGCGGACGCACCTCGGCGCCTCGAGTTCGTGGAAGCGCGCGCGGCGGCGGGTGGGGGTTGCGGCGATGGCGGTGGATGCGGTGTTCATAAGACTTTGAAGTGGTCGAAGGGTTCGAGACACGCGCGGCACTCGAACAGGGCCTTGCAGGAGGTCGATCCGAAATGGGCGACCTCTTTGGTGTCGAGAGACCCGCAACGCGGGCATTTGACGGCGAGACGAAGCCGAATGATGCCGCTGCCGAGCGACGCCCGCCCGGTGGGCGGAGCAATACCGTATGCGGTCAGTTTTTGTTTTCCGGCATCCGTCATCCAGTCGGTCGTCCAGGCTGGTGAGAGGGTCGTGCGCACCTCGACCGTGCCGTAGCCGGCGTGATTGAGCGCGAGGATGACGTCATCGCGCATCGTATCGAGCGCCGGGCACCCGCTGTACGTCGGAGTGAGAGTCACGACCGCGCGGTCACCTTCAACCTCGACCGCGCGCAGTACGCCCAGGTCTTCGATCGTGAGCACCGGCACCTCGGGATCGGTGACGGTCGCAGCGACGGTCCAGGCGTGCTCCTGGGAGTGTGTGAGGTTCACCATGTCGCCCCCGGATGCTGACGGGCGAGGACCTGCATCTCGGCGAGGATGAACCCGAGCGTGGAGAAGTGCGAGCCGTGGCGTCCGCCGCCCGAAGAGATGAAGCCCTTCGGGATCTCGAGCTCGGCCTCGGCGAAGACCTCGTTGACGATCGCGTCAAAACCGTCGCGTAGCGCGGACGGTCGGGCCGCAATTCCGTTCAGTCGGTCAAGCAGTGGCTCGTCGTGGAACAGCTCGTCCACGTATGGCCACACAGCATCTACAGCGCGGATCGTGCGTGTGCGGGATTCGTCGGTGCCGCCGGCGAGGCGCAGAGTCCACTGGATCGCGTGATCGCGGTGGTAGTCGACCTCTTTGAGTGACTTCTCGGCAATCGCAGCGAGCGTGGGGTCATCGCTGTGGCGAAGTGCCGAGTACAGCTCAAACATGTACGTGGCGGTGACCAGTTGGCGGGCGATGGTCTGCGCGAAATCACCGTTCGGCTGCTCGACGATCCAGGCGGAACGGAACTGCGGCTCGTCGCGGAAATAGGCGAGCTCGTCTTCGGTGCGTCCGTCTGCTGTGCCGGCGTAGCGCAGCAGCGAACGTGCGTGGCCGAGCAGGTCCAGGGCGATGTTGCCGAGCGCGACGTCTTCTTCGAGTTCTGGGGCCCGAGCGATCCACCAGCCGAGCTGTTGCGACAGGATCAGTGCGTCGTCGCCCAACCAGAGTGCGTACTCGGCGACATCGGCAGAGGCAATCGCATCGGTGTCGCCGGAAAGCTCGGCTGCCAGCGTGAGCTCGTCGACCGTGACCGAGCCGTGCGGGAGGGGCCGCACGTGGTCGTTGCTCGGCGCGGAGGCGCCTGCGTTGGTCGCTTTGGGTGTGTGATTGCGACCATCAGTGACCCCCGCTGCCTCGGTGGTGCTCATAGGTGTGGCACCCCCTCCGACGCTGTGTAGTAGACGGCATGACGGTAGTTCTTGCCGGCGGGGCTCTCGAAGAAAGCGCCCTTTGCATCGGGGTCGCTGGTGGTGATCGCGTCGGAGGGCACCACCCAGATCGAGATGCCCTCGCCGCGACGGGTGTATAGATCACGCGCGTTGCGCACCGCGAGCTCGGCATCCGGTGCATGCAGCGAGCCGACATGCACGTGGCTCAGGCCACGGTTGGCGCGAACGAAGACCTCCCAGAGGGGCCAGGTCTCTTCGGGGCTTCCACCAGGGGTAGCCATCACGCGACCGCCTTTGCTGTGCGGTCAGCCTGTTTACGCGCGTACTCGCGCGCCGCTTCGCGAACCCAAGCACCGTTCTCGTGAGCTTCGCGTCGGGCGCGCAGTCGCTCTGCGTTCATCGGACCGCGGCCGGCGAGCACTTCGAAGAACTCGGTCCAGTCGATCTCGCTGATGTCGTACTGCTGGGTCTCGTCGTTCCACCTCAGATTATCGTCGGGCAGAGTGACTCCCAGCACTTCGGCCTGGGGGACCAGCATCCCGATGAACCGCTGGCGCAGGTCATCGTTCGAGAAGCGCTTGATCTTCCACGCGGTGGACTGCGCAGAGTTCGGCGACTGGTCATCGGGTGGCCCGAACATCATCAGGCTGGGCCAGTACCAGCGGTTCACGGCATCCTGTGCCATTTGGCGCTGTTCGTCGGTGCCCTTCATCAGGGTGAGGAGGATCTCGAACCCCTGACGCTGGTGGAACGACTCTTCCTTGCAGATACGCACCATCGCGCGCCCGTACGGGCCGTAGGACGCGCGGCACAGGGGCACCTGATTGCAGATCGCTGCGCCGTCGACGAGCCAGCCGATGGCGCCCATGTCGGCCCAGGTGGGTGTCGGATAGTTGAAGATCGACGAGTACTTCGCCTTGCCGTCGATGAGCTGCTGGGTCATCTCGTCGCGGGTGATGCCGAGTGTCTGCGCCGCAGAGTACAAATAGAGGCCATGGCCTGCTTCGTCCTGCACTTTGGCCATCAGGATCGCCTTGCGCTTGAGGCTCGGCGCACGTGTGATCCAGTTTCCCTCCGGCTGCATGCCGATGATCTCGGAATGGCCGTGCTGTGAGATCTGCCGAATGAGCGTCTTGCGGTAGGCATCCGGCATCCAATCGCGGGGTTCGATGCGCGAGTCCGCGGCGATGATCTCGTTGAACCGGAGCTCTTCGTCGGACATTTCGGGTTCCACGGCGCTTAGGTCGATAGGGCTAGTCATTTCGGTCCCCTTCCACGTTTGTGAGCTGTTTCTGCACGAGGGTCAGTACGTCGTAGGTGGCGACGATGTCGTCGTTCTGGTTGCGGATCACGGCATCCCAGCGCACTTCGCCGTACTCGTCGGTCTCACGCGGTGTGATCTGTTTGGCGGTCAGTTCCACGCGGATCTCATCGTCGGGCGAGACTGGCGTCACGAATCGCAGGTTCTCGAGGCCGTAGTTGGCAAGCACGGGGCCAGGGTCCGGGTCGACGAAGAGCCCAGCCGCCCACGACACGAGCAGATACCCGTGTGCGACCCGCCCAGGGAAGAACGGGTTTGCCGCGGCTGCTTCTTCGTCCATGTGCGCGTAGAACGTGTCGCCGGTGAACTGCGCGAACGTCTCGATGTCAGCGAGCGTGACTCTACGAGAGGCGGACGCGATTTGATCGCCGACGTGAAGCTCAGCCAGTGACTTGCGGAACGGATGCTGGTCGCCAGAGCGCACGGCCGCACCCGCGTGCCATACACCGGTGAGCGCGGTGAGCATCTCGGGCGACCCCTGCACTGCGGTGCGCTGCATGTGGTGAAGTACGCCACGGATGCCGCCGAGCTCTTCGCCACCACCGGCGCGTCCCGGCCCACCGTGCACGAGGTTCGGGAGCGGTGAGCCGTGTCCGGTCGAGGAGCGCGCGTCGTCACGGTCAAGCAGCAGCACGCGCCCGTTGAACGCCGAGATGCGGCTGGTGAGTTCTACCGCAACCTCTGGATCGTGGGTGGCGATGCTGGTGACCAGAGATCCGCCACCGCGGGCGACTAGGTCCACCGCGTCGTCGATCGTGTCGTAACCGATGACCGATGACACTGGTCCGAATGCCTCGATCTCGTGCACGGCCGCATCCGTCTTGTCGGCGAATCGGAGCAGCAGCGGTGCGAGGAAGGCACCCTCGGTGCTGATGCCTGTCGTGCCGTCGGCCAGCATGACAGCGGGCGGTTCTGTCGAGCCGATGGCGATCTCTCCGCCGGCCGCCAGAAGACGGGCCACTTGGCGGAGCACCTCATCGCGCTGGGCGAGTGAGGCAAGCGGGCCCATCGTGACGCCCTCGACCCGCGGGTCGCCGACGACGACGCGATCAGCGATGCGGGTGCGGACGGCATCGATAAGTGGGTCGATGGATGCGGTCGGTACGATCGCACGCCGGATCGCCGTGCACTTCTGGCCAGCTTTTGACGTCATCTCGGTGACGAGCTGACGCACATACGCATCGAACTCTGGCGTGCCCGGGGTCGCGTCTGGACCGAGCACCGAGGCGTTGATCGAGTCGGTTTCGCTGGTGAAGCGCACCCCACCGGTCTGCACGTTGGGGTGTGATCGCAGGGTCTCAGCGGTCGAGTCGCTGCCGGTGAAGCCGACCACATCGCCGAGACGCAGGTGATCGAACAGATCGGGCACGCTGCCGCTGACCAGCTGCAGCGATCCTTCGGGCAGCAGCCCGGACTCGGTGAGGATGCGAACGAACGCCTCAGCGAGGTATCCGGTCGGGGTTGCCGGCTTGACCAGGGTCGGCATACCGGCGAGGAATGCGGGCGCGAACTTCTCGAGCGCCCCCCACACCGGAAAGTTGAAGGCGTTGATCTGCACCGCGACACCGGGCAGCCGGGTGTAAATATGCCGTCCCAGGAATGAGCCGTCCTTCGACAGCGGCTCGACCGGTCCGTCGACGAAGACCTTCGCATTCGGCATCTCACGGCGACCCTTGCCTGAGTAGGAGAAGAGCACGCCGATGCCGCCGTCGATGTCGACCCACGAGTCGGCTTTGGTTGCTCCGGTGCGCGCCGACAGGGCGTACAGCTCGTCCTTGCGTTCGGTGAGCGCGAGCGCGAACTGCTTCAACAGCACCCCGCGCTGGTGAAAAGTGAGCGCGCCGAGGCTCTTCTGACCGAGGGTGCGCGCGTACTCCAGCGCCGAGGCGAGGTCGAGTCCGGCGGTGCTGACCTGGGCGACGAGCTCGCCGGTGGAAGCGTCGTGCACTTCGGCGGGCGCGTTTGTTTCGTCAGGGGACGGGCTCCACCACTCACCCTGGATGTAGCTCGGCAGGATCATCAGTTGTTCTCCCATACGTAGAAGCCTTCGCCGCTTTTGCGGCCGAGTTTTCCCTCGGTGACCATTTGACGCAGCAGCTCGGGCGGTTCGAATCGGACTCCGAGTGCCCTGTGCAGTTCCTCGGCGATCCCGAGGCGCACATCCAGTCCGACGATGTCGGTCGTCTGCAACGGGCCGACGGGATGCTTGTAGCCGAGTACCATCGCCGCGTCGATGTCAGCGGCGCTGGCCACGCCCTCCTCAACCATGCGGATCGCCTCGAGTCCGAGCGCTACGCCCAGACGGCTGGATGCGAACCCGGGGGAGTCACGTACGACGACGGGGGTCTTCTCAATCGCGGTGACCCATCCGCGTGCAGCTTCGATCAGTGCAGGGTTGGTCGCCGTGCCGACAACGACCTCGACGAGTGCCGAGGTTGGCACCGGGTTGAAGAAGTGCAGCCCCAAGAACTGCGCAGGCCGTGAGAGGGCGCCCGCAAGATCGTTGATCGAAATCGATGACGTGTTGGATGCGAGCGTCGCTGTCTCAGAAATAGCCGCCTCTGCACGAGCGAGGGCGTCGGCTTTAAGGTTGCGATCCTCTGGCACTGCTTCGATCACGAGGTCGGCGTCGGCGAAGCCCGCGATATCGGTGCCAACGGAGAAAGCGGCCCGCAGCGCGCCCTCTGAGCGTGACGTGGCTTCGCGCTCGAGTGAACGCTCGACGCTCTGCAGCACTCGTGAGGATGCGGCCGCCACAGAATCTGCGTCGCGTTCGACGATGTGCACGCGCGATCCGGCGAGCAGGAACGCGTGTGCGATGCCCGCACCCATGCGCCCGCCACCGAGCACGCCGAGACGCGCCGGTGCCACCGTCGCCAGGTCGTCGCTCATCGCCCGCTCCGTTTCTCGAGAAACTCGGTCATGCGCCGGTATTTTTCCGGACTTTCGAAGAGCTCTGCCTGAAGCTCGAGTTCGATTGCCGGATGCTGGTCGCGTGGCGCGCGCAACGCACGCTTCGTGTACTGCGTAGCAAGCCGATCATTCGCGGCGATGCGGTCGGCCAGTCTGTGCGCGGCGGCAAGCAGATCATCAGCGTCGTGCACGGACGAGACAAGGCCCCAGGCGAGCGCAGTATCAGCGTCGATGATTCGTCCGGTCAGGAGAAGCTCGCTGGCGCGTGACTCGCCGATGAGTTCGCGCAGCCGCCAGGTCGCGCCTGCGGCAGCGATGATTCCGAGTCCAGTCTCGGGACTGCCGATCTTCAGTGCGGGTGTTCCGATACGGATGTCGGCAGCGAAGGCGAGTTCTGCACCGCCGCCGAGGGCGAAACCGTCAATGGCCGCGATGACTGGCATGGGCAGCTCATTGACGCGGATGAAAGCCATCGCGTTAATCCCCTTGCGGGCATCGTCTGCGCGGCGGTCGCGCAGCTGCGCGATATCAGCGCCAGACGCGAAGACTCCTCCCGATCCGGTGAGGATGAGGGTTCGCGGTTCGGACTCGAGCTCTGCACACAGCGCGTGCAGTTGGTCGATCGCGCTCTGGTCGATCGCGTTTCGCGTCTCAGGTCGGTTCAGCGTCGCTACGACCCGGTCGGGGTGCCGCTCGATGAGCAGAGCCGGAGCGTCGGCCATGTGAACTCCTGACTACAGCGTCGAGGACAGCATCCTAATTACTAAACGATCGGTCAGTAATCATTATGGCAAAAGGATGCCGTATCGGCAATCCCACCTGCGCTCTACACCGGGAGCGTGATGGTAAAAGAAAACCCGGCTCCGAGTGCGATCGGAGCGGGAAAATTCTTCTACCAAAGGGGTGCGATCAGCCCTGCACCCGAGCGATCCACGCCTCAACGTCATCAGCCGTCCTGGGGATGTCGGCCGAGAGATTCACGGGGCCGTCCTCGGTCATCAGAATGTCGTCCTCGATGCGCACGCCGATGCCGCGCAGTTCTTCCGGCACCGTCAGGTCATCGATCTGGAAGTACAGGCCAGGCTCGATCGTGAACACCATGCCCGCTTCGAGCACACCGTCGTAGTACATTTCGCGGCGGGCCTGAGCGCAGTCGTGCACGTCGATGCCCAGGTGGTGCGAGGTGCCGTGCACCATGTAGCGGCGGTGGTGGCCGCCCGCATCTGCATCCAATGCTTCCTGAGCAGTGACCGGCAGTAGACCCCACTCGGCGACGCGCTCGGCGATCACCGCCATCGCGGCTTCGTGCACCTCACGGAACTTCACGCCGGGCTGAGCGGCAGCGAACGCGGCATCCGCGGCCTCGACTACGGCGTCGTAGACGCGTCGCTGCACGTCGGAGAACTTCCCGTTGACGGGCAGCGTACGGGTGATGTCAGCGGTGTA
Source organism: Microbacterium sp. CH12i (assembly GCF_000685355.1). Lineage (GTDB taxonomy): Bacteria > Actinomycetota > Actinomycetes > Actinomycetales > Microbacteriaceae > Microbacterium. The sequence continues at coordinate 270,961 of NZ_JHET01000003.1, forward strand.
CAGGCTGTCGGCTTCGGCGCCAGCATCGACCAGAATGAGGTCTCCGGGTACGACGGCGCCGTCATTGCGCGTCCAGTGCAGGTAACAGGCATGCGGGCCGGATGCCGAGATCGTGTCGTAGCCCTCGCCATTGCCGTCCTCGCGAGCGCGGCGGTGAAACACTCCCTCGACGACGCGCTCGCCGCGGGCATGCTTCGCGGCATCTGGCAGCGCCTGGATGATGTCGTCGAATCCACGCGCGGTGATCTCGACGGCTCGGCGCATCTCGTTGATCTCGTACTCGTCCTTCACGAGGCGCAGTTCGGAGACGTAGCTGTCGAGCGCGGCATTCTGACCGAGCGTGACGTCGTCGTCAGATGCGGTGAAGGCGGCGAGGTGATCGGTTGCGATGTCCAGGTCCGCGGCGACACCGGCGAGCGACGGGCGCGGTCCGATCCAGAATTCACCGACGGTGGCATCCGCGTAGAACTCGGTCGTTTCCCGGCCGGCGCGCTCGCGGAAGTGCAGGGTCACATCGTGCCCGGCATCCGTCGGCTCGAAAACGAGTACAGAGTCTGGTTCAGCATCGGCGCCCCACCCGGTCAGATGCGCGAACGCGGAGTGCGCGCGGAACGGATAGTCGGTGTCGTTGCTGCGCTGCTTGAGTGAACCGGCCTCGAACACGAGACGTTTGCCAGTGAAGACCGCCGATACTGCGGCGCGACGCGCTGCCGCGTAGGGGGCCTGTGGGCGCGCTGACGGCAGCGACTCGGGCCGCTCAGCCCATCCGGTCGAAATGGTGTCGAGGAACCCGCGCGGGAATGGCTGCTTGCGGTTCGTGACAGGGGCTTCAGCGGTCGTGTCGCTCTCTGCGGTGGTCATACATCCAGTCTCTCACTCCGACCTAGGCTGGGGTACATGAGCAGCGATACCACCACACCCCGACTCTCGACAACTCTCACGATCGTCATCGACGTGGTCCTCGTGGTCGTGTTCTGCGTGATCGGCCGGTTGTCACACGCTGAGGGTATCTTCGGCGACATTCCGGGGCTCCTGGTCACGATCTGGCCGTTCCTGGCAGCAGTCCTTGTCGCGCACGTGATCGCGCTCATCCGTCGCACTCGCACCGACCGCGTGCTGCCTGGCACCGTCATTTGGGCTGTCACGGTTGTCGGCGGACTGCTGCTGCGCGCGCTCAGCGGTCAGGGCACGGCATTGCCGTTCATCATCGTCGCGACCCTCACCCTGGCGCTGTTCCTGATCGGCTGGCGCGCAGTTCTCGCGCTCATCCGGCGGGTGCGCGGGCGCGCTCGTTCATAACTCCTCCAGAAACGTTGGTTTCCGGCATCTGGGTGGCGGAATTCCGCGGGCTGCCGGGCGCGGGCTGGGGATTTGGAGGAGTTATGAACGGCGAACGCCGCAGACTCAATCAGCCGGCAGGCTCGAGCTGTACGACCAGCGCGCGGTGATCGCTGCCTGATGCGTCCAGCACGAGAGATCCGGTCGGCTTCCAGTTCGCGCTCGACATGACGTGGTCGATCGGCGCACCGAGTAGTTCAGGATATTGCGCTGGCCACGTGCCCGTGACTCCGGTGCCGGTGCGCGTCGCGGCATCACGACAGTTGCCCATGTCGCCGCCGTTGACGCCGAGCGAGGCCATGTGGTCGATCGTTGCGTTGAAGTCACCGGCGAGGATGAAATCGCCCGCCGGACACTGATCGGCGATCCACTGCAGGTCAGACTGCCACTGCTGCATCTCTTCGATCCGCGGCGCCACAGCGTGGACGGCGACGATCGTGGGTCCGGTGCCGCTCAGGGGCATCACCACAGCGCTGGGCACTGATCCGGTGTTGCTACTTCGGTCCTCTGACGATCCGATCACGGAGTAGTCGCCCAGTTCGGGGGAGATGAGGATGGTCGTCTCCCACGCCTGCGGCCCATTTTCGACGTCGCCGAATTTCACATGGTGCACCCACATCGGATGCCCCTGCTCACGCAACATCACCGCGATGCGCTCGCCGACGGACTCGGCGGTCTCCGGCAGAGACACCACGTCGACCTGCTGCGTCAGGATGGCATCGGCGATGGTCTCGGCAGAGACAGCTTCGCCGGCGGTGTTCCACGAGAGCACGCGAACGCTGCCATCGGTCTTCTCGGGCAACGTCCCGGTGCCGAATCCGCGGACGGCCCCGATCCCGCCAGTCGCTGCTGCCCCCAAAAGGGCAACGATGAGAATGGAAGCGGCGAACCCCCGCAGCGGTCGGGCAAACAGCAGCAGCAGCGAGACCACCGCGATCGCTAAGAACCCGGCCAGCACGGCGCCGCGGACGGCGATCAGCTGCGCGAACGGGTACGTCTGCTCGAGGTGGAAGAATTGCGGCCACACCACGATTGCCGTCGCGATCGCGAACAGCACCGTGAGCAGGATCCCCAGGAGTCGAAACATCCCCTCAAGCCTAAGGTCGCACTCTGTGAATCGCCTGCCGCGCCGCTGTGCAGCCGTCGCAGTAATGTCGAAGCATGACAGACGTGCAGCGCTTCTCGGGTCCGAATGATCTGCACCTGCACTCGAACCACTCCGATGGCACCGAATCGCCGGCCGAGGTGGTTCGTCAGGCGCATGCCCACGGCATTCGCACGCTCGCGCTCACCGATCACGACCGCACCACCGGATGGGACGAAGCCTCAGGGGTCACGTCATCCCTCGGCATGACGTTTCTGCCGGGCATGGAGTTGTCGGCGAAGCACGAATGGCGCAGCGTGCACGTGCTCGGCTACCTCTTCGACCCCGAGGATGCCGCTCTCGGCGCAGAGACCGATCACATCCGCGACGACCGGATCGGACGCGCCGAGCGCATCGTCCGTCGCATCGGCCGCGACTACGACTTCACCTGGGAGGACGTGCAGGCCCAGACCGTGGGGGACGCCACGGTCGGCCGCCCGCACATCGCTGACGCTCTTGTCGCCCGCGGACTCGTCAGCGACCGCTCGGCGGCGTTCGACGGCATCCTGCACCCGCGCGAGGGCTACTACGAGCCGCACTACGCGCCCGACCCGCTCACCGCTGTCAGCCTCATCACGAATGCCGGGGGAGTAGCGATCATCGCTCACCCCGTGACCACGGGACGCGACCGGATGATGCCGGTCGCGTTCATCGAGCAATTGATCAGTGCCGGGCTCGGCGGGTTCGAGATCGAGCACCGGGAGAACACCGAAGCGGGAAAGCGGATGCTGCGCGACCTGGCCTCGAAGCACGACCTCATCGTGACCGGCTCCAGCGACTATCACGGGGCGGGCAAACCCAACCTGCCCGGCGAGAACACCACGTCCGACGCGATGGTCGCGCGACTCATCGAGCGTGCGACAGGCACCGCGCCCCGCTACGCCTGAAAATACCCCGCTACGCCTGGAAATGCCCCGGTACGCCTAAAAATAGAGAGAGGCGGATGCCGCGACTGCAGCATCCGCCTCTCTAAACGCGTGTGGGACTACGCTCCGGCCGGCGCCGCACCACCCGAGCGACGACGGCGACGGCGACGCTGCGGGGCAGTCTTGCCATCGTGGTGCTCGCCACCCTTGCCGTCGTGGGTGCCAGCGCCCTCGGCGGCGCGCTCAACTGCGGGCGCTGCATCCGAAGTCGACCGCGTCCGGTGCGCCCTCGGCGAATGTTGCGCCGACCTTGTCGCCAGAGCCACCACGACGCGCCGGCGCCGTGCTCCGCTTTCGCCTGAGCCCTGTTCTGCTGCGGCGTCAGCGGCACGCTCCGGACGCGGTGTGCGCTGCGTCTTCACTGCCTGAGTCTTGGGCGCTGTGGTCAGACGGCCCTTCGTCCCGACGGGGATGTTGAGCTCCTCGAACAGGTGCGGGCTCGAAGAATAGGTTTCGACGGGCTCCGGCTGTCCGAACTCGAGCGCGCGGTTGATGAGCGCCCACTTGTGCAGGTCATCCCAGTCAACGAAAGTGATCGCAATTCCGGTCTTCCCCGCGCGACCGGTGCGGCCAGCGCGGTGCAGATACGTCTTGTCTTCGTCGGGGATGGTGTGGTTGATGACGTGCGTGACGTCGTCCACGTCGATGCCGCGTGCGGCGACATCGGTTGCGACGAGCACATCGCGCTTGCCAGCCTTGAAGGCGGCCATCGAACGCTCACGCTGTTCCTGGCCCATGTCGCCGTGCACACCGCCGACGTTGAATCCGCGATCGCCGAGCTCATCGACGAGACGCTGTGCGGCACGCTTGGTGCGGGTGAAGATCACGGTCTTGCCGCGACCCTCAGACTGCAGGATGCGGGCAATGATCTCGTCTTTGTCGAGCGAGTGCGCCCGGTAGACGAGGTGCTTGATGTTCGCCTGCATGAGACCCTCGTCGGGGTCGGTTGCGCGGATGTGAATCGGGTTCGACATGAACCGGCGCGCGAGGGCGACGATCGGGCCGGGCATGGTCGCCGAGAACAGCTGCGTGTGGCGGACAGCAGGCACCTTTTGGAAGATCTTCTCGATGTCGGCGAGGAAGCCGAGGTCAAGCATCTTGTCTGCCTCGTCGAGGACGACCTCGATCGCTCCGGAGAGGTCGAGCAGTCGCTGACCGGCAAGGTCGATGAGGCGACCAGGCGTGCCGACGACGATCTGTGCGCCGGCCTTCAGCTGGTCGATCTGTCCTTCGTACGCCTTGCCGCCGTAAATGGCGACGACGCTGGTGGAGCGGTTGCTGGTGAGCAGGTCCATGTCCTCGTACACCTGCACCGCGAGTTCACGGGTCGGGACGACGATGAGCGCCTTGACACCGGGCTCGGGGTTGAGGCCGAGACGCTGGACGACCGGGATGCCGAAGCCGAAGGTCTTGCCGGTACCGGTCTTTGCCTGGCCAATGATGTCCTGGCCGGGAAGGCCGAGCGGGATGGTCTGCTCCTGGATGGGGAACGCATCGACGATGCCCTTGCCCGCGAGTGCCTCGACGATGTCCTGATCGACGTTGAGATCAGAGAAAGTTGTCACTTTAAGTTGTGCCTGTCCGGCGGCCGTACGAGCGGCCGACCATTGAAACGGATCCACGCCGTCTCTTGTGCCACAGGCGCGGGGCCCTGCTCCGACGGCAGGACACCACAAGACTACCCGAGGGGCGCAAAACCCCTCGGATCCGGACAGCGAACATGTCTCGCGCAGGTAGTCTGAACCCGTGGTGAAGTGGTTCTGGCAGCGTGACACGCCCCTACGTGCACTCGCACTCCGCACTCGCGGAGATGCGGGAGATGCGACGCGGGTGGACTTCGCTGAGCTCGCCCCCGAGCTGAACAGGTTTCTCGGCCAGGCCGCGTACCTGCAGCTCGGTTACTTCGAAACGCTGAGCAGACTGATCAGGGCGACTCCCGAGCTGGAAGAGAAAGAGGCGCTCTCGCGTGCCGCCGGTGCTGCGTTGGTCAAACACCGCGCGATCCTCGACATCATCCGCGAGCAGGGGGATGACCCCACCCAGTTGATGCTGCCGTTCCGTGAGCACCTCGATGCTTTTCGTCGCAAGACCATCGGAGTGCGCCCGAGAGAGACTCTGCTGGCCGTTTACATCACGGCCGGCATGCTGGATGACTTCTACTTGGCCCTGGCGTCCAGCTATGGCGAGACAGGGCGTCGCGTCGCAGAGATTCTTCGAGAAGACGACGACACCGACGAGATTGTCGCGATTCTGACGCAGACGATCGAGAGCGACAAAGAGTGGCGCTCGCTGCTGTCGATGTGGGCTCGCCGACTCGTCGGTGACACACTGCTTGTCGCGCGACAGGCGCTGCGGCCCGAGCGTCTCGCCGTGGATGAGCACCGCGTCGAGCCGGTCTACACCGAACTCATGGGTGCGCACGCTCGTCGCATGGACGCGATGGGGCTCGCCGCCTGATTTTCCTTGCGCAGCTGGCGTGAGGAACCAGATTCTTCGTGAGTCACTGCATCCTGCGTGAGGCACCACGCAACGATGATGCGTCACGCAAAGAATGATGTCTCGCGCACGCAAGGTGGCTCAGATGCCGAGCGCAACCTTCGTCGCGGCATCCGATCGGCGACGCTGTTCGGTGACGAGGTAGCCGATTGCGCCAGACAGCACGACGCCGCCGCCGATGCTGACCAGCCACAGCCAGCCGCTGTCTTCGCCGACGCCTGACCACTGCATCGCCGTGTAGACGACAGCGGCGATCGCCGTGGCGACGGCGGGCACAACGGCGACGCCACGCAGCCTACGATGCGGCAGCAGATAGTGCACGCCAATGCCCAGCGCGCACGCAGCGATGAGCGCGAGAAGGATGTACATCGCGGGTCAGGCGACGAAGCCGACGCGGCGTGACTCTTCAGTGCCCAGTTCGATGTAGGCGAGGTTCGCGGTCGGAACGATGTAGGAGTTGCCCTTTACATCGGTGAAGCTCACGTGCGCGGTGCTCTGCTCGAGCGCCGCGGTCACCTGAGAGCGGATCTCGTCCGCCTTGGCGGGGGTCTCGAAGCTCAGTTCGCGGCCGGTGTTGATGATGCCAATGCGGATTTCCACGCGTGCTCCTTGAAGTTCGGGGACAGCGCCAACTCTACCCCGGCACGGCATGCTCGGATCGGGCGCGACCCTCGGTTTCGCCCTGGGCGCACAAGCCGTTCCGTTCAACGCTGCCTGCGGGTGCGGCGGTGTCTGGGCCTCCCGCTAGCGTGGATGACATGACAGAGGATGCCGGGCAGAGAGCAGTCGTTGACGCCGCTGTCGATGCCTCGGGCGTCATCATCGGCGCGCCAGGGACAGGTAAGACGCAGACGCTGATCGACCGGGTCGTGGCGCTTCTGCGCGCGCACGCTCTCACACCCGAAGAGGTGCTGGTGCTCACGGCGAACCGCCAGGCCGCAACCGTGTTGCGCGACCGGATCGGAGTGCGCATCGGCCAGGCGACTCCGGGTCCGCTGGCACGGTCGCTGGGCTCGTTCGCATTCCAGATCGTCCGCGGTGCGATGGTGCGCGCGGGCGACGAGCCTCCGGCACTTCTCACCGGCGCCGATCAGGACCGCATCATCGCAGACCTCCTCACCGGTGACGCCGACGACGAAGCAGCAGGCGAAGCATCCCGCTGGCCAGAGTCGCTGAGCGCGAGCGTTCGCGCATCGAAAGGGTTCCGCTCTGAGCTGCGTGCGTTCCTCGCCGAGTGCACCGAGCTTGGCGTGCTTCCGGAAGAACTTCAGGCCTCCGAGCGCCCCGTGTGGTGCGCGGTAGGAACCTTCATCGACGAATACCGCGCGGTACTCGCTGGCATGCGCACTGCTTATCGCGACGCGGCCGATTTGGTCAGCGAGGCGGCCGCCATTCTGCGCGAAGCGGATGCCGCGGTCCTCGGCCCACTCGCGCCGCTTCGCGTGGTCTTGATCGACGATGCCCAGGAAGTCACCCGCGGCGGCATCACGCTGGTGCGCGCGCTGCGCTCGCGTGGCATCGCCGTGTTCGCGTTCGGAGATCCCGACATCTCATCCGGTGCTTTCCGCGGTGCGAGCCCGCAACTGTTTCATGAACTCTCTGGTGTGCTCGAACACGTCTTCGTTCTCGACACACCGCACCGCCAGGCGCCGGCACTCACCGCTCTCACCCGCACAGTCACGCAGGCAATCGGCGTAGCCGGGCGCGTCGAGCATCGCCGGGCGCCCGCCCCGCGCCCCGAGGTGCCAGACCCCGCTGTGCAGGCGTTCCTTGCCCCGTCTCCCTACGAGGAGGTCGATCGAATCGCCGGCACGCTACGTGACTGGCACCTCACCGATGGCATCGCCTGGAGCGACATGGCGGTGATCGCGCACGACACCAGACAGGTCACTGCGCTCGAAACAGAGCTCGCAGCCCGTGAGGTGCCGACTCGAGCGGCTGGTGTCCAGCGTCCGCTGGGCAGTGAGGGAGTCGTCCGCGACATCGTCGGCATCGTCCGCCTCGCGTTGCAGCCGGTGCAAGAGCGCGAGCCGGAGGCTCTCATCGACGCACTGCGCTCGCCGTTTGGAGGGATGGATGCTGTCGGCCTCCGCCGCCTGCGCGCGCGACTGAGACACGTCGAACTTGCCGACGGTGGATCGACGCCCGCAACGGAGTTGCTGCGCCAGGCGATGGCCTTCCCCGCGCATTTCACGTTCGTCGACGCCCCTGAGGCCCGCATCGCATCGCGCTTCGCCACCACGCTCGCCGAGACTGCTGCGGCAGCCGAGCAGGTGAAACCATCCACGAGTTGCTCTGGCGAATCTGGGACACCGCGCGAGCTCTCGACGGCTCGAAACTGCAGAACTACTGGCGTGCAGCCTCTGAGCAGCCCGGTGGCGGTGAGATCGCCCGCGCACTCGACGCGCTCGTCGCGCTATTCGACGCCGCGAAACGGTTCGTTGAGCGCACCCCTAATGAGCGCGCGGAGACGTTCGTGCGGGAGATCCTCGACAGCGAAGTACCCGAAGACACGCTCTCGACCCCCGATCGACCCGGCCTGGTCACACTGCTGACACCGGCGACGGCGCTCGGCACGCAGTTCGATGCGGTCGTCATCGCGGGGGTGCAAGACGGGGTATGGCCGAACGTGCGCCTGCGCGGTGGTTTGCTTGAGACCTGGCGGCTCTCAGATGCAGTGAGCAGTGCGCGTACAGGAGTGTCTGCGGTTGCGCTGGATAACCTCGATCGCCGCCGTGCGGCGCTGCACGATGAGCTCAGGCTGTTCGTGCGAGCGTTGTCGCGTGCACGCAAACGCCTTGTCGTGACAGCAGTGGATGACGACGGCACCGGACGGAGTCCGTTCTTCGCGTTCCTGCCCGATCCGCCACCGGCATCCGAGCATCCGGCGGCCGAGCATCCGCTCACGTTGCGCGGGCTGGTGGCTCGACACCGGCGCACGCTCACCAGCGCGGTCGATCCCGCCACCCGAGCGGATGCCGCGGGCCAGCTCTCCGTGCTCGCGCGGGAGGGCGTTGCGGGCGCAGATCCCCAGGAGTGGTACGGCATTGCTGAGCCCTCGACTGCTGCGCCGCTGCATGACCTGGCGGTTGAAGCGGCGCGAGTCTCGCCGTCGAAGATGGAGTCGTTCGAAGAGTGCGAGCTGAACTGGGCGATTTCTGCCCTCGGCGGTGACACGGTGCTGCCACCGTCCGCCGGGATGGGCACGATCATCCACGAAGCGATGGAGACAGTTCCCGACGGAGATCTTGAGAAACTCCGAGCCGTCCTCACCGAGCATTGGCCTGAGCTCGATTTTGAGACCGAGTGGATCGGGCGCAAAGAGCTTCGCCGCGCCGACCTGTACATCGAGCGCCTGCACTCGTACCTCGGCGAGGTGACGGGGGACCGCGGACGCGTACTCGCGAGTGAAGTGGAGTTCCGCTTCTCGGTAGATGTTTCCGAAGAAGACGACGATGCTGCGGCGCCGGCTGTGCATGTGGGCGACGAAGTCAGCGGTCCGAACCGGGCGATCGTTCATGGCTTCATCGACAGGGTCGAGGCATACCCGGTCGGTGCGGGTGAGCATGCTGCCGCTCGCGGTCGCGGCTGGACCGACATGGCTGAAGGGATAGACGGAGAACGTGTCGTGGTCGTAGATCTGAAGACAGGAAAGAATGAGCCGACGACGGATGCCAGAGTCGAAGAGCACGCGCAGCTCGCCGCCTATCAAGTCGCGGTAGAACAGGGGTTAATCGAAGGCGCTGATGCCGGAGCTCTTGCGGGAGCCCGCCTGCTGCTCGTTGCCAACACGCTGTCGGGAAGTGACTATCGCGTTGCGCATCAGCACACGCTGCAAGGCGAGGCGCGCACACGGTTCCTGAACAGACTCGCCGCCGCAGCCAAGGGGATGTCGGGTGACAGCTTCACCGCACACGTTGAGGCACACTGCGCTGATGTGCAGTGGCGCGTGCACCCCTGCCGCATCCACACCGTGCCGGCGGTCAGCGCATGACCGCGTGGAACGACCAGGGCCCCGCGCTCTCGGCGCTTGAGGTAGCGGCAGCGCTCGGACAACCACCGCCCACGGCTGCCCAGCAGCGCGTCATTGAAGCTCCGCCCACGCCTGCCCTCGTTGTGGCCGGTGCGGGCAGCGGAAAAACCGAGACGATGTCTGGCCGGGTTGTCTGGCTTGTCGCCAACGGCCACGTGCGACGCGACGAGATTCTGGGGCTCACGTTCACGCGCAAGGCCGCCGGAGAACTCGCCGAGCGGATTGCCGCGCGGCTCGCGGTGATTGACGAGTACGGTCAGCGCGGACTCTTGGCGCATGTGCCGGAGATCGTCGCCTCGGGCGCCCTACGCCGGGTAGACGACGCCGCGGCAGGACCGCAACGCGCACTGGTGCGCACGCATGTGCTCGATGAACTCTCCACGCGATTCGACACAGGATGGGACCCGACCGCCCCGCGCACGGCGGAAGACCTCATGATCCGCCCCCGTGTGTCGACCTACAACGCGTTCGCTGATTCGATCGTGCGCGAGCATGCCGCACGGATCGGGCGCGACCCCGATGTGGCCATGCTCAGTCAAGCCGGGTCGTGGATGCTCGCCCGCGAGGTCGTGTTGCGTGCCGACCTGCCTGAGCTGGAAGACATCGAGTACGCGGTCGGCACCGTGGTCGACGCGGTACAGCGACTCGCGGGAGACTCACTCGATCACCGGGCGGACCTCTCCCAAGCGGAGCGGATCGTACGGGAGCAGGCGCGGGCATTCGAGCCTTATCGGAGCAGCAGCGACATCGCGAAGGTCGCCGACAACCTGCTCGCTCTGCCGACGCTCACTGCTCTCGTCCGCGAGTACATCGCCGAAAAGCAGCGCCGTGGTGTGCTCGACTTCGCCGACCAAGTGAGCGGTGCCTACGACATTGTCGAGTCATCGCCAGAGGTGCGTGCCGATCTGCGCGAGCAGCACCGGGTGGTTCTGCTGGACGAATACCAGGACACTTCGGTGATCCAGACCGAGTTCCTCGCCGCAGTCTTCCGAGACTCGGCGGTGATGGCGGTGGGCGATCCGCATCAGTCGATCTACGGCTGGCGCGGTGCCAGCGCCGACAACCTGTATGCGTTTTCGCGCACGTTCTCTCGGGATGCACCGGCACAGAGCTACAGCCTGATGACGAGTTGGCGCAACGACAGCGCGATCCTCGGCATCGCCAACCGTGTGCTCGAACCGCTCCGGCGACCGGGCCTTGCGGTTCCGCCGCTGGAGGCCCGACCAGGCGCAGGTGAAGGTGCAGTCGACATCCGTTATCCGCTCACGGTGCATGAAGAAGCAGCGGAGGTCGCGGAGTGGTTCGCTGAACGCCGTGCCACGCACGCCGCGACGCATACCGCCGGAGCGACGCCGCACACCGGGGCAATCCTGTTCCGATCCAAGCGGCATATGCAGACCTTCGCTGAGGCGCTCGCAGCTCGCGGCATCCCGCGCCGCATTCTCGGTCTCGGCGGACTGCTGGCAACGCCCGAAGTCGTTGACGTCGTCTCTGCGCTCCGCGTGATGCATGATCCGAATGCCGGGTCGGCTCTCATTCGGCTGCTCGTCGGTCCGCGCTTCGGCGTCGGCGTCGCCGATATGGGGGCGCTGTACGATCTGGCGTCTGAACTGTCGCGGCGCGACAGCGGGCTGCTGCCGCTGCCAGACGAATTGCGCGCACGGATCCGCTCCTCGCGGGGGGCGGACGAGGCGGTTTCCATCGTCGACGCTGTCGATGTGGTGCGCAGCCTTCGCGACGACTACCGGCTCATCCAGAGCATCACGACCCCGGGCCGCGCACGAATTCGAGCGGCGGGCGAGATGCTGGAGCGTCTCAGACGCGCGTCCGCTCAGCCCATTCCTGAGCTCATCCGGCTCATCGAGGTCGAGCTCCGGCTCGACATCGAACTCGCGGCCAATGAGACCCGCGGGCCCGCGCGAGTCGCCGCGACCCAGCTGCGCGCCTTTGCCGATGAAGTGCGTGCGTTCCTGTCCGCAGATCAACGCGGCACGATCTCGAGCCTGCTGGCCTGGCTCGAGAAGGCGGAGAGCACCGACGAGCTGATGCCGCGCCCAGAACCGCCAGAGCCGGGCGTAGTGCAACTGCTGACGATCCACGGCTCCAAGGGCCTCGAATGGGACGCCGTCGCCGTGGTGCGCATGGTTGAGGGTGAGCTGCCGTCCCGGCCGACCGACACGTCGGGCTGGTTCGGGTTCGGAGTGCTGCCATTTGCGCTCCGCGGTGACAGTGCGGCGCTCCCGACCTTCGTGTGGGATCCGCCCGCCGACGACGAGCCTGACCCGGCCAAGCGGCTCAAGGCTGGCGTCGCCTCTCTGACGAGCAAAAGCAAGAACGCGCCCGGGGCGCTCACGGTCTTTAAAGACGCGTACCGCGACTACCAGCAGCAAGAAGAGCGTCGGCTCGCGTACGTCGCCGTCACACGCGCGCGCACCGATCTGCTCTTGAGCGGATCACACTGGGCAGGACAGAAGAGTCCCCGCGAAGCGGGGGCATACCTGCGCGAGGCGATCGAGGTGCTCGGTCTCGAGCCGCTCGCCCAAGTCGAGGAGGACGAAAACCCGTACGCGGGGGAGGGCAAGACCAGCGTGTGGCCGCTGGATCCTCTGGGCGGACGTCGTGCCGCGGTTGAAGATGCTGCCGCCCTTGTGCGAGCGGTTCCAGGCGAACCGCGCCGGCGCCGACCGTCCAACTAGAACGCCTGCTCGTCGAGCGCGCCGAGCGACAGCGGGGCATCAGGGCAGAGCCGCCGGCGCGAGTGCCTGCCTCGAAGTTCAAGGACTATGTCACCGATTTCGATGGCACGGTGCGGGAACTGAGCAGGCCCATGCCCGAACGGCCGTACCGGCAGACCCGACTCGGGACGCTGTTTCATGCGTGGGTGGAACACCGCTCAGGTCTCGTCGGTGCAGCGCCGAGTCCGGAAAGTGCGCTGTGGGAATCGGACGATGAACAGCCGGATCCGTGGAGTGCATCCACTGCCGACGAGGCCGACCTGGAACGCCTGCGCGAGATCTTCGAACACAGCGAGTGGGCGATGCGCCAGCCCATCGCCGTAGAAATAGAAATCGACTTCGTGCTTGGTTCGCACATAGTCATCTGCAAGCTCGATGCGGTCTACCGACGCGAAGACCGCGGCGACCGGATTGAGATCGTCGATTGGAAGACCGGCAAGGCGCCGCGCAACGCCGCAGAACGGGAAGAGCGGATGCTGCAGCTCGCGCTGTACCGCCTCGCCTATCACCGCAGGTTCGATGTGCCGCTGGATGACATCGATGTCGCGCTGTACTACGTCGCCGACGACCTTGTCATTCGCGGCGACCGGGTCTACTCGGAGGAGGAGCTCGTCCAGCGCTGGAGTGCGGCTCGCGCCGCGCGCTGAGCTTCGTCTGCAGAGTCAGTGCCGTCCCCGAAGTCCGATTTCGGCCCGTCGACCGAGTCAATGTCCCTGGGCAGGAGGTCTGACTCGGCGATTTCGCGCAGATCTTCCGTTGCATCCCCGATGTTCTCGTCGGGGAGATCCTCGCCCGGCAACAGATCGGCGGGGTTGTACGCGTCAGTCTGCATGGAAGTGTTGACGCGCGCGGCGGCCGTCGCGGGGACGCGATCCAGTGCGTCCAGCGCCGAATCGACGCCCTCACCACGAGCCTGAATCACGGATAGATCGTTTTCGCGCAGCCCCTCAGCCAGCGACTCGAGCAGGGCGGCCGCGTCATCCATGATGTCGGTGCGGTGCAGCGAGTCCCCGTGTACGAGCCAGCGGGCGAAGTCGAGTTCGGCCAGCAACCGTCCGCGCACAGCGAGTGCGGCATCCGGCGCACGGTCAGATGCCTGTGCGTATGACGCGTGCACAGCCCCCGCGGCGTCCGGAGCGGACGAGAGCCACGCGAGATCGACGGCAGGGTCACCCAGAGACAAGCCGTGCCAGTGCAGCACTCCGACGACCTCAGGTCCCTGATCGGGGTCATCGTCGAAGAGGAAAGATGTCGACTGGACGCCGCCGAGAGTCACTGCGGATTCGAAACGCCACAGGTCATCGTCTTCGACTGCTTCGCGCCAGCGCACCGTCAGCCGGGCGGGAACCCGACCGGTGGCAGCTGCGCGGTCGACGAGTTGTCGGACTTCTTCGCGTACCTCTTCAGCACCGCGCGCGGTGAGACCCGCATTGCGTACGACGGATGCGGGCAACGCATGCACTGCGGCGATGGACGCTCCCATCGACTCCGCGGCGCCTCGTCCGCCAGGTACATGTGAAGCTTCGATCTGGAATCCGGGGAGAAGCTCGGTCACGAGCGCCCGGCCATCGCCAAGCCGCGTCTCACCGATGTACTCCGGCACGCGGAAGGGCAGCATGGCGCGAGCCCCTGCGGTCAGCGCGCGCAGCGCCAGAGACTCGCTCGCGAGCTCGCGCGCTGTTTCATCGTCGTCACCTACGCGGATCGTGAGCTCGCGACCGTCAGCGAGCGTCGCGACCGCGGAGTCGTAACGACCGTCGCCGCCAGCGGTCAGAGTTCGCGCGCCGACGACCTCAGCACCGGGCAGTGCAGCCGTTACCGCCGCCGCTAGAGTAAAGGGAGACCGTGCCATGCCCCCAGGGTAGGTCGGCACAGGTGCGGTTCCGCCTACGCCACGCCTGTGAGAGAGGGAGTCGATGACTGTGCGACGTGCTTTGTTGGATCGCGCAGGACACCTCCGCGATGAACCCGGGATCATTGAGGCACTGCGATCATCCGCCGATGCTCGTGTGATTGTCGTCCGTGAAGGACGTGTTCGCATTGAGAACGCCGCCCTGGTCACCGCGAAACCTTCCGAGGTCGGGGACGCAGAGTGGGCACTGCTCGGGCGGCACAGCGACGGCAGTACGCTGCTGCTCGCAGCAGTAGGGCCCCTGCTCGATACCATCGATGCGGCCCCCGCCGAGACCTGGCTCGGGCTACGCGATACCGGTGGCCTCCTCGATGTGGAGAACACTGAGCTGCTCGTAGAGGCGATCGCGCTTGCGTCCTGGTTGCGAAGTGGGCGCTTCTGTCAGAACTGCGGGGCTGAGGCTGAATTGCGCCAGGCCGGTTGGTCACGGCATTGCCCGTCATGCGGCGCGGACATCTTTCCGCGCACAGATCCCGCGGTGATTGTCGCCGTCGAGAGTGATGATGGCGAACGACTGCTGCTGGGCGCGAACGCGAACTGGCACGGCCGGATGTACTCGTGCTTTGCCGGATTCGTCGAAGCTGGCGAATCGCTGGAGTTCACGGTGCACCGTGAGATCGAGGAAGAGGCCGGAGTGCGCCTGGACTCGGTCCGCTACATCAGCTCGCAGGCGTGGCCGTACCCCCGCTCGCTCATGCTGGGCTTCCGTGCGACCGCATCCAATGAACGTCGTGCTCGTCCGGACGGCGAGGAGATCATCGATGTTCGCTGGTTCACTCGTGAAGAGATCGGCAGTGCTCTGAAGGCAATGGTCCCGTGGGGTTGCCGGGACCGGCATCCATCGCCAGAGTCCTCATCGAGGGCTGGTACGAGGAACGGGCGTGAGCGCACTCGACGCTCTCGACGAACGGCAACGGGAAGCGGCATCTGTGCTGCGCGGCCCCGTCGCTGTCCTCGCGGGCGCGGGCACGGGAAAGACCCGGGTCATCACGCATCGCATCGCGCATGGCGTCGACACGGGGGCCTACTCTCCAGGTCGGGTGATGGCGGTGACTTTCACCGCGAAAGCTGCTGGCGAGTTGCGTGGACGCCTGCGCGCATTGGGCGTTGTGGGAGTCGCTGCCCGAACGTTCCATGCCACAGCTCTTGCCCAACTGAACTTCTTCTGGCCGACACTTGCCGGGTCCCCTGCCCCCTCGATCGTCGACAATAAAGTGCGGTTGCTCGGCCAGGCAGCCGAACAGCTGCGGTTGCGTCTTGATACTCCGACGCTGCGTGACATCGCCAGCCAGATCGAGTGGCGGAAAGTCTCGATGCTTTCGATCGAGCAACATGCCACGCTCGGTCGTTCGGTGGGGCGGGTGAACACCGATCAGCTCGCCGAGGTGCAGCAGGCCTACGAGATGTTGAAAGACGATCGTCGCCAGCTCGATTTCGAAGACGTGCTGCTGGCATGTGCGGGGATGCTGGAGGCTGAGCCGCGGGTGGCGGCATCCGTTCACGAGCAGTACCGGCACTTCACTGTGGATGAGTTCCAGGACGTATCGCCGTTGCAGAACCGGCTGCTGGAGCTTTGGTTGGGCGATCGACGTGACATTTGCGTCGTCGGAGACGCGAGTCAGACGATTTACTCCTTCGCGGGGGCGGAACAGAAGTACCTGCTCGAGTTCGGGCGGACCTACCCGGATGCGACAGTCGTCCGGCTGGAAACGAACTATCGCTCACAGCCTCCGATTCTCGCCGCCGCCAACGCGCTCATGAAGGGGCGCCCCGGTGCTCTCCAGCTCGTCGCTGCGCGCGAGGCACCGACCGCCGAGCCGCCTACCGTGAGCGCGTATGACAGCGAGACTGAAGAGGCAGCGGGCATCGCTGCCGCCATCCGTGCCCAGATCGCTGCCGGAGCATCGGCATCCGAGATTGCGGTTTTGTACCGCGCGCACTCGCAGTCCGCTGCCATCCAGCAGGCTTTGGGGGAGGCGGGGATTGCCTCAACCGTGCTCGGCGGTAAACGCTTCTTCGACATGCCGGAGGTGCGCCAGGCCGTTCTCGCGCTGCGCGGCGCGTCGGTGGCGCCGACCGAGCGTGGCTTCCTCGCGAACGTGCAGAAGGTGATGCGCGAACTCGGTCTGAGCGATGAGCCGCCCGCGGCCGGGGGAGCGCAACGTGATGGCTGGGAAGCGCGACGTGCGATCCTGCGGCTGGCGGAGGAAGCTCCGAACGACACCACGCTGCGATCTTTCAGCGAGACGCTGATGGCCCGTGCGAAGGATCAGCATGAGCCGACCATGCACACGGTGACGCTGTCGACGCTCCACGCGGCGAAGGGACTGGAATGGCCGCACGTGCATCTGGCGGGCTGGACAGAGGGCGGTCTACCGATTTCCTATGCGACGGGCTTCGACGCGATCGATGAGGAACGGCGACTGGCGTACGTCGGCATCACGCGCGCAGCGCGGACGCTGACTCTGTCGTGGGCACGCGCCGCGGGACGAGGGGAACGGCAGCCTTCCCGTTTTCTTGCGGAGATCGGAACGACTGCTCGCGGCACTGGCATTCTGCGTGAAACCGCACCGATCGCCAGACGCGGCGGCCGTCGGGGCTGATCCGCACCGTTTTCGTGCTCTTGGGCTTGCCGGGTTCGGCGAGCACGCGCGCAACCAGGGCTGCAGCCTCGGCTGTGCGCGCCGCGGTGATGCGGCCAGACGTTGCGCCTACCAATTGGGCATGCAAGATCGGCCACGCCGCATCTCGGTCACGTTCATGCCCGTCGCGGCAGGACAGACACGGTGTGCGGCCAGGGATGACAAGGGGACCGATCGTGGTCCCACCCGGTTCGAATGCGATCGGCAGGTGCGCGAGGTCGTCTCGCAGATAGCGGGCGAGTTGCTGAGCGGATGCTGCGCCGTGGACGAGCACGATTCCCACGGCGTTCGGGTCGGAGCGATCCGCCGTCACGAACCCTTCATCACACAGGGCGATCTCCGTCCTGGTTTCGACGCGTGAATCGGCCAGGTTGAGACTTTCGATCCACACCCCGGGCAGCGGTGGCGCATCGGTGCGCAGCACAGGCCGCAGCGTCGCGAGCAGCTCGCGGGCAGCATCGCGTGGAGCGCCGGCTCCGTGCGCGATCACATCGAACGCGGTAGAACGAAAGCCGTTTCGCAGCGACTGCAGGAGACGCTCGACCCACGGTTCTGTGGCCGACACCTGCACGATTCCGTCCAAGCCGAACTGCACCGTATCTGCGTCGCGCCACAGCAGCGGATAGGCCGGATCGAGACGGGTCAGCATCGGTGGGGTGATCGGGGACATGTTCCGATTCTGGTCACGGCACGCCTGCGATGGGGCGCCGCGACCAGATCGGTGGACAAATCCTTCCGATCAGCGACCGTGCAGAACGACCGTGCAGAACGACCGTGGACTCAGACCGGAGTCTCGCCGCCCTGATTGGTGCCGGGGTTCTCGCCCTCGTCGCCGGTATCGTCCTTGTCGTCGTCCGAGAAGTCGTCCCCATCGAGCAGCCGCGCGAGAGCTTCATCGAATTCGTCAGCGGCGGGAGCCTCGCCGCGAGCGCGTGCCTGCAGGCGCTCGATCAGCGCCGTCGGGTCGTCGATGTCCTCTGCGGTGGGCTGCAGATCCGGGTAGTCCCAGAGCGAGTCGCGCGCGGTGATGCCGACGGCGTCCGTCACCTTCTGCCACATTGCTGCTGCCTCGCGCATCCGACGCGGACGCAGCTTGAGCCCGACGAGTGCACCGAGGGCATCCTCGGCAGGACCCCCCACTGCGCGACGTCGTCGAGCGGCCTCTGCCAGCCGCACACCTTCGGGAAGACGCGATGTCGCCTCGGCGGTGACGACGTCGACCCATCCGTCGACGATCGCGATGATGTTCTCAAGCCGAGCGAGCGCCTCGCGCTGAGCCTCGGTCTGGGCAGGCAATAGCGCTCCGCCCTCGATCGCGGCCCGCAACTCTTCGGGGTTTGAGGGGTCGAGTCGGCTGGCGACGTCTTCAAGCGCCTCGACGTCGACGGTGACACCACGGGCGAAATCGGTGATCTGCGACATCACGTGCAGGTGCAGCCACTTGGCGTGACGGTACAGCCGCGCATACGCCAACTCGCGGGTCGCGAGGTAGAGCGCGATCTGATCCTCAGGGATCTCGAGGCCCTCTCCGAACGCAGTGATGTTCTGCGGGATGACGGCCGCGGTACCGGCGGGCAGAACCGGGATGCCCACATCGCCACCGGAGACGACCTCGAGCGCAAGGTTGCCGAGCACCTGGCCGAACTGCGCGGCGAACACGGAAGAGCCAAGTCCTCGCATGAGCTTGCCCGCGCCCTGGATCGCTTCGCGCATGTCGTCCGGCACCTGGGTGTCGAGAGCGCTGGTGAGCGCATCTGCGATGCTCGTAGAGACGGGGCCAGCGATCTCTTTCCACACGGGGAGTGTCTTTTCGACCCACTCGCCGCGGGTCATTGCCTGCGGTGCTTCTGCGAGCTCCGAGATTGTGGTCGCTTCGCCCAACCACAGATTCGCCAGCGTGAACGCGTCAGTGAGCGCGGAGCGCGAGCTATCGGTGATGCTCTGACCTTCGCGGTTCGCGATGTGCAGCGCCTGCCGCAGAGTGTTTTCCCATGGGTCGCCTCCGAAGGCACCCTGCAACTGCTGCATGAGCCCGGCCATCATCGCCGGATCGAGTTGGAGGCCGTCCTCGCCGCCGAGGGCGTTCTGGAGCGCGCTCAGGTCGAAGTCACCGCCGCCCGCGCCGGACATCATCCGCCGGATGAACTCCTGGAAGTCTTCAGGGTTTGGTTCGTTGTCTGCCATGTCGCTCGCCTCTCAGCACGTCGCTAGCTGTGGCATCTACGCTAGTTGCAGGTTTCTGCGCGCGACCCCGGTGCGAGCAGATCGCTGTACGCCGGTCGCGAACGACGGAGGATCCACGTGTCACATTCCCGCACCCCCAGGGTCGGGCTCGGTGTTTGGGCGCTGATTGTCGCCCTCATCGCTCTCGTCGTGCTCACGTTCTTGCCAACTCCCTACGTTATCCAGCGGCCGGGGCCGGTATATGACACTCTCGGCACCGCGGCCAGCGCCGACGGCGAGCAGGTTCCGCTGATCGCGATCGACGGCGCCAAGACATTCCAGACCTCCGGCAGCTTGAACCTGACGACCGTGCAGGTCGTCGGCAACCGCGAACGCACGCCATCCTGGTTCGAGCTGGCCCTGGCGTGGACGGACTCCTCGAAAGCGGTCGTACCGATCGACTCGGTGTTTCCCGAGGGTGTGACCAGCGAGCAGCGCGATGAGCAGAACACTGTGCTGATGGTGGATTCGCAGCACGAGGCCACGGCCGCGGCGCTTGACGAGCTCGGCTACGACACCGGCGCGGCCGTCAAAGTCGTCTCTGCCGTGAAGGACTCGCCAGCGGACGGGCTTCTGAAGGCGGATGACGTCGTCGAGGCCATCGACGGCGTCAAGGTGACGAGCGCCAGCGACCTGCGCGCAGCCATCCAAGACGGCAAGGGAAAAGCCGTAGAACTGACCGTGCTCCGCGGTACTGACGAGCAGCAGGTGGCGATCACGCCTGAGCTCAGCACGACAAACGGCACAGACGCCTGGCTCATCGGCATCACATTGACCACCGAGTACGACTTCCCGATCGATGTGAAGATTCAGCTCGACAACGTCGGCGGTCCGAGCGCCGGCATGATGTTCGCGCTCGGGATCGTCGACGAGCTGACACCGGGCAAACTCACCGGCGGCAACGATATCGCCGGCACCGGAACGATTGACGCCACCGGTGCCGTCGGGCCCATCGGTGGCATCCGGCAGAAGCTGTACGGCGCGCGTGATGCGGGCGCGACGTTCTTCCTTGCTCCGGCATCCAACTGCGACGAAGTCGTGGGGCATATCCCTGACGGACTGCGGGTGATTCCCACATCGACGCTCGAGGAATCACTGGACGCTCTCAACGTGATCGCGAAGGACGGCGACGTGGCTGCACTCCCGAAGTGCGCGGCATCTTGAGGTTGCGCTGACAGCGGAAGCCGCTCGCCTTGCCTGGGCACACAGCCAGCACGCATCGATGCGAGCTTAGGATGGACGGGTGACCACGACCTCGGCGCCGACTCCGGCCACGCCCCACACATCGCGAAGAATCCTCACGATCTCGTTGGCGATCATCGCCGCGATCATCGCAGCCTTCTTCGTCTTCGCCTCGCTGTACACAGACTTTCTGTGGTTCGACCAGCTGAACTTCGCGAACGTTCTCACCACGCAATGGCTTGCCGTTGCAGTGATGTTCGTCATCGGATTCCTCGGGATGGCGGTGCCGCTGTTCGTTGTGATTCAGCTGGCCTACCGACTTCGCCCGGTGTACGTGCGGCTGAGCTCGCAGCTCGATCGATACCAGGAGGTCATTGAGCCGCTGCGTCGCCTTGCCATGTGGGGTATGCCGATCTTCTTCGGCGTTTTTGCTGGCTTCGCTGCCGCAGGCAACTGGCAGACCGTGGTGCTGTGGCTCAACGGTGGCGCCACGGGCGTTGCTGACCCGGAGTTCGGTATGGACACCGGCTTCTACCTCTTCGCGATGCCGTTCTACTCGATTCTGCTCGCGTTCGTCTCGGCCGTCATTCTGCTGTCGCTGATCGTGACCGCCCTGGTGTCGTACCTGTACGGCTCGGTGCGCATCGGTCAGGGTGAGCTTCGTATCTCGAAGCCGGCTCGCATCCAGCTGGCAGTCCTCGCCGGCCTCTACCTGCTCGTGCAGGCCGCCAGCCTGTGGCTTGACCGCTACAAAACACTTGTCGCTGAGGAAGACCGCATCACCGGCGCCGCGTACACCGGCGTCAATGCCGTCATCCCCGGCATGGCAATCCTCGCGATTCTCGCCGCTCTCGTCGCAATCCTCTTCTTCGTCACCGCAATCATCGGCCGCTGGCGCTTCCCCCTGATTGCAACCGCCCTGCTGATCGTGGCGTCCCTTGTCGTCGGCCTCGGCTACCCGTGGGTCGTCGACACGTTCCAGGTGGCTCCGAACCAGAACAGCTACCAGGCGAAGTACTACCAGCGAAACATCGACGGCACCAAAGAGGCCTACAACATCGCTGATCTTGAGGTCACGCCGTTCAAGGCCGTCACCGACGCCGCAGCCGGTCAGCTTCGTGCGGATGCCGAGACCACGGCGTCGATCCGCATCCTCGACCCGAGCATCATCGGCCCGACGGTTCAGCAGCTTGAGCAGTTCCGTAACTACTACCAGTTCCAAGACACGCTCGACGTCGACCGCTACCAGATCGATGGCGCAAGCCAAGACACCGTGGTTGCGGTCCGCGAGCTTGATGTCGACCGTCTCGGCGACAGCAACAACTGGAACAACCGCACCGCGGTGTACACGCACGGCTACGGGCTCGTGGTCGCGGCAGGAAACCAGCGCACCAGCGAGGGCGAGCCGGTGTTCCTCGAGCGCGGCATCCCGTCGTCGGGCTTCCTGACCGATGGCGAGAACTTCGAGCCGAGGGTGTACTTCGGCGAGGACTCGCCGCTGTACTCCATCGTCGGCGGGCCGAAGGGCACCGACCCGGTCGAGATCGACTACCCGCGCGGCAAGGACGGCTCCACCGAGACGAAGACGACCTTCGTCGGCGACGGAGGGCCGAAGATCGGCAACACGTTCGAGAAGCTTCTGTTCGCGTTGAAGTTCCAGGAGGCAGAGATCATGTTCTCCGACCTGGTCAACTCTGACTCGCAGATCCTCTACGACCGCGACCCGATTTCCCGAGTGGAGAAGGTCGCTCCGTACCTCGAGCTCGACAGCGACCCGTACCCGAGCGTCGTGGACGGACGCATTGTCTGGATCGTGGATGGTTACACGACCAGTTCGACGTACCCGTACTCGACGAGCGTGAGCCTGTCCGACGCAATTGCCGACTCGAACACGGCAGCGCCGAGCTTCGCGATCGACGACATCAACTACATCCGCAACTCGGTGAAGGCCACGGTTGACGCCTACGACGGCTCAGTGACGCTGTACGCGTGGGATGACACCGACCCGATCCTCAAGGCATGGCAGAACGTCTACCCGTCGACGGTCGAGCCGATCAGCAAGATGTCAGCCGATCTGGTGAGCCACGTGCGCTACCCGACCGACATGTTCAAGGTGCAGCGCAAGATTCTCGGTGTGTATCACGTTGACACGGCAGGATCCTTCGCACAGCAGGACAACCGTTGGCAGACGCCGAACGATCCTCGTAACGACACCCAGCTGCAGCCGCCGTACTACCTGTCGATGCAGATGCCCGGCCAGGATTCACCGCGCTTCTCGATGTTCTCGACGTTCATTCCCGCGTCTGCGCAGGGAACGACCAGTCGTAACGTACTGATGGGGTATCTCGCGGTCGATTCGGATGCCGGTTCCACAGCGGGCCAGAAGGCCGAGGGTTACGGCCAGCTGAGACTTCTTGAGATCGACGCGGACACGACTGTGCCCGGCCCGGGTCAGGTGCAGAACACGTTCGACTCTGACACGACGATCGCAGACAAACTCAACGTGCTGACCCTTGGAAAATCTGAGGTGAAGTACGGCAACCTACTGACGCTGCCTGTCGGTGGTGGCCTGCTTTATGTGCAGCCTGTCTACGTGCAGTCGTCTGAGGGCACCCAGCTTCCGCTGCTGCAGAAGGTGCTGGTCACGTTCGGTGACAGCGTCGCCTTCGAAGACACGCTGACCGAGGCGCTCGATGTGATCTTCGGCGGAGACGCTGGGGCCGGCGGTGGCGATGAAGCGGTTCAGCCCACCGATCCCGCTGAGGGCGCGACTACGCCGCCCGCTGATGGTGGGACGACTCCTGGCGCCACAGATCCGGGTACCTCAACCGACGCGCGTGCAACTGCGCTCGCGTCGGCACAGAAGGCACTGGCAGATCGGGATGCCGCACTCAAGTCGGGCGACCTCACAGCATTCGCCGAGGCCGACGGTCGACTTACGGATGCGGTCACCCAGTTGCTTGCACTGGAAGCCGAAGCTGCGAAGTAGCCTCAGCTTTGAAACGTGAATGGGCGCCCCCGCGGGGGCGCCCATTCACGTTTGTTTCCCGATCACTGGAAGAGTTCGGTCTCCGTCAGCAGGTACTCGCGCGCCAGGGAAGGGCCGAACATGTGAAGGCCGAGGCATTTAGCGCGAGTGTCGCAGAACGACACCGGATCCTGTTGGGCGTAAACCATGAAAGCGTCGATCTTGATGTCAAGGTCGGGGGAGAAGACGTTTTCTGGCTTGTGGGCGGTGTCATAGCCAACCGCATACAAGACGGCCGCCGGATCAAAGCCCATGCCCTGCCACGCACTGCGCACGATGCTGCCGGTCGTTGAGTGGTCGCTGTGATCATGTCCTGACCATCCCGATTCGCCGGGCACCAGCGTGATCAGGGTGTTGGTGCCGTAAGCGGTGATGAGTTCCTGGATCGTGGCGGTGAGTGATGCCAGGGTGACGGATCCGCCGGTGTCGATCTGCGTCATCTCTGAGATCGAGCCGTTGTATAGCTTCGCGAGGGACTGCCATCCGGTTGCGGGAAATCCGCTGGAATTGAGGTTTCCGTCGGGAAGTCGCAGCAGTGTCACGGTCAGGTTGGGGTTGTCCTCGGGAGAGAGCTCGGTGACGTGCACGCCGGTGAGAAGAGTGAGATCTCGGGCGGTCCAGTTCGCGCCTTGCCCTCCGCGCATCACGTTGTAGGCCCGGAAGATACCCGTCTCGCGACCCTTTGCATAACTCAGGCCCCGGCCAGAATCGCCGGCCGTGAGGTAGACAGTGTGCACGCAGTCGCCCTGTGCCAACGCTTGAATGATCGCGGGATTTGCGAACAGAAGATCATCGTCATAGTGCGCGACGAAGACCGTCGTCGCGTGTGTCTCGCAGCTCGTTAGCGCAGGAGAGGCGGGTGGCGGGGATGGCGGGGGAGCGGTGGGAGTGAGCGAGAGCGTCGGTACCGGCTTGGTCGTCGCAGTGGGTGTGGGCGACGGGGTGTCGGCGAAAGCGAAGGGCAGGACTCCTGCGGACGCGGCGATGCCGATCCCAACGCCGGCAAGGGCGACGACGACCACGATGCTGACCAGCCACCAGACGGTTCTGCGTACCCGCTTTCGACGTAGCCTGCTCCGCGTCGTCACTTCTCGTCCCCTCGTAGCTGTCGGCAGTGTGTGCCGCAGCTGCTCTGGAAGTCAGACTAGTGGATGCCTCGAAACGAAAAAGACCCCCTGATCAGATTTCCCTGATCAGGGGGTCTTTCTGTGTCGCATTCTCGTTGCGGGGACAGGATTTGAACCTGCGACCTCCGGGTTATGAGCCCGGCGAGCTACCGAACTGCTCCACCCCGCGGCACGATTTATAGCCTAGCACGGGATTTGAGGCCCGTCACATCGAGGCCGAATGAGCGAAGATGGACAGATGCCTGAATCGTCTGCAACGACCGTCGCCGTCTGCCAATTCAGCCCGACCTCTTCGCGCGCTGACAACCGCGCACGCATCGCCGAACTGACGGCGGAGGCTGCGGGCCGGGGCGCACGTCTGGTGGTGTTCCCGGAGTACTCGAGTTACTTCGTCGATCCGATGGATGCCACGTTCGCTGCGAACTCCGAGACGCTCGACGGTGAGTTCGTGCAGGCGCTGCGGGAGGCGGCATCCGCTCACGGCGTCACGATCATCGCAGGACTCGTTGAAGACGCGGGGGAGCGCGTACGCAACACGCTCGTCGCGGTGGATGCCACGGGCCTGCGAGCCACGTATCGCAAGCAGCATCTCTACGACGCGTTCGGGCAGACCGAGTCCGACTGGATAGAGGCGGGCGCGCTTGACACTCCACAGACACTCAATATCGACGGCCTGCGCATCGCGATGATGACCTGCTACGACTTGCGCTTTCCCGAGGTCGCCCGCACTCTTGTAGACGCCGGTGCCGATGTCATCGTCGTGCCGGCCGAGTGGGTGCGCGGTGCGCTCAAGGAGCACCACTGGACGACGCTGCTTGCCGCACGTGCGATCGAGAACACGGTCTATGTGGTCGCCGCCGACCACCCCACCCCGATCGGAGTGGGCCACTCGCAGATCATCGACCCGCAGGGCGTGGTGATCGCCGGTGTCGGGACAGCAGCCGGTATTGCAATGGCGCAACTGTCGAAGGATGCCCTCACGCGCGTCCGCGAACTGAATCCCGTGCTGCGGCTGCGCCGCTACGCGGTCGTTCCGCGCTGAGTCTGACTCACCGGGATCCTCAGAACTCGGCCGCAGCCAACCGTCGTGAGGCCTCTTCGAGCACGTCTACGCGCTTGCACGCAGCGAACCGCACGAGTCCGGCGTAGTCGCCTGGTGCTCGGGGCTGACGAACGCGCTCAGCGGGATCGCGGCGACTCCGGCAACCTCCGGCAGCGCTCGGCAGAAGGCCGAGGCGTCCGCCCCGCCGAGGGCGGTGGCGTCGGCGACGGTGAAGTAGCCGCCCTGCGGCGCGATCACATCGAACCCGGCGGCATTGAGCCCTGCGCCAAGAATGTCGTGCTTGCGAGCGAGGGTCGCCGCGGCATCCGTGAAGAAAGAATCCGGCATCCGCAGCCCCACGGCGATCGCCGGCTGAAAGGCCGAGCCGTTGACGTACGTGAGGTACTGCTTCACGGTGAGGACCGCGGTGATGAGGTCGGCAGGACCGTGGATCCAGCCGATCTTCCAACCGGTCGTCGAGAACGTTTTGCCGGCCGACGAGATCGTCAGCGTGCGTTCGGCGGCGCCCGGCAGCGTCGCGATCGGAACATGCGGCTGAGTGAACGTGAGGTGTTCGTACACCTCGTCCGTGACGATGATCGCGTCGTGCTCGTGCGCGAGCCGGACGAGCACTGCTTGCACCTCTGGTGTGAAGACCACACCGGTCGGGTTGTGCGGGTCGTTCACGAGGATGATGCGGGTGCGATCGGTGACGGATGCCGCGAGCACCTCAAGATCAGGCTGAAAACCTGGGCGGCGCAGCGGGACGGTGCGAAGGCGCGCACCCGCCAGCGCCACCGCAGCCGCATACGAGTCGTAGTAGGGCTCGAAGACGACGACCTCGTCGTCGGGGGAGTCAATAAGTGCCAGTAGCGTCGCGGTCAGCGCTTCGGTTGCTCCGGCGGTCACGATCACCTCGGTGGCCGGGTCGACATCGAGACCGTAAAACCTCTGCTGGTGCTCGCTGATCGCCAGGAGCAGGTCAGGCACCCCGCGCCCTGGCGGGTACTGATTCATGCCTTGCGAAATCGCTTCGCGAGCCGCCTCGAGCACTTCGATGGGACCATCCTCATCGGGGAAACCCTGACCGAGGTTGATCGCTCCAGTTCTTATCGCAGCCGCAGACATCTCTGCGAAGATGGTGGGCGCGACAGCG
The DNA here is from genome assembly GCF_000685355.1 of Microbacterium sp. CH12i. Taxonomy (GTDB): domain Bacteria; phylum Actinomycetota; class Actinomycetes; order Actinomycetales; family Microbacteriaceae; genus Microbacterium. Next base: position 297,945 of record NZ_JHET01000003.1, read on the forward strand.
CCGTCGGCAGACAGGAGGCCGGCTCCAGCCGCGGTGCGCCGCCAGCGCCGGGAATAGCACTCATGCAAACCAGGCTAAGGCCATAGCAGACACTCACCTTCACCATATTGAACGCACAGCTACGACGGGCACTCTGAAGGAACGTTGTTGAAGGAGCGGACCATGAACGAAGACAACATCCCCAACGGGTCGACCTCGCCCGAGCAGCCTGCACCGCAGCGCCCGCTGGCGCCGGCCACGACATGCCTGCGTCGTTCGCGTCGCATGCTGCCAGCCCACTCACCCCCGCGGCGCCGAGCGGTCAGCCGCAGCACCCGCCGTACGTGCCTCAGGGCGCGGCATTCGGCGTGACGCCAGCTCCGATCGAGACGAAGACCAAAGAGAAGAAGCCGTTTGGGGCCGGTAAGGTCGCAGCCCTCATCGTCGCCGCCTCGCTCGTTGGTGGCGCCGCCGGTCTCGGCACCAGCTACCTCGGCAACACCCTCTGGGCGCAGCCACCAGCTCCACAGCCTCGGGTCCTGAGGCCATCACGGTCAACAACCCAGGCTCGGTCAATGAGACGACGGCTATCGCTACGGCGGTACTTCCTTCGGTCGTCACGATCGAAGTTGCGGGCGACACCGAGTCCGGCAGCGGATCGGGCGTCGTCCTCAGCAAGGACGGCTACGTCCTCACCAACACGCATGTCGTCACGCTGGGCGGTGCCGCAGCGGATCCGAAGATCCGGGTCACGTCGTCTGACGGCCACATCTACGACGCCACCATCGTCGGCACCGACCCGATCTACGACCTTGCAGTCATCAAGCTCGATGGTGCAAAAGATTTGACGCCGATTGACTTCGCAGATTCGTCCAAGCTCAACGTCGGTTCCACGGCGGTGGCTGTGGGGGCCCCGCTGGGGCTGTCGAACTCGGTGACCACAGGCATCGTCAGTGCGCTGAACCGCAGTATCCAGATTGCCTCCTCTGCGCTACCGGATTCGTCGGCACAGGACGCTCCTCCGCAGGATCAGAGCACACCTGGCCAGGAGAGCAGCCCGTTCCAGTTCGACCTCCCGGGAACGCAGACGCAGAGCGCAACGAAGTCGATCTCGATCGCGGTGATCCAGACGGATGCTGCGATCAACCCCGGAAACTCGGGTGGCGCACTGGTAGACAGCGAGGGCAAGCTCATCGGTATCAACGTCGCCATCGCGACGGCGGGTAGTACGGGCGAGTCCGGGTCGATTGGCGTGGGTTTCGCCATTCCGTCGAACATCGCCGAGCGCGTCTCGAAGGAGATCATCGCCGACGGTACGGCCACCCATGGTCTTCTCGGCGCATCCGTGCAGGATGCCTCGAGCGTGGCCGGCGCTCAGGTATCTGGCGCGTACATCGCTGAGGCAACCGCAGGCGGCGGTGCCGAGAAGGCGGGCCTCAAGAACGGCGATGTCGTTACCGAGTTCAACGGCGCGCCGATCTCGAGTGCGAGCGACCTCACCGCGCAGGTGCGTGCGGCCGCGGCCGGCAGCGACGCAAAGCTGACGTATGTTCGCGATGGCAAGTCTCAGAGCGTTGATGTGACGCTCGGTGAGCTCAGCCTCTGATCAGCCGATTCTGCTCGATCTGAAGCATCGGATTCTCAGAGAAGGACGCCACCCCGCGATAGGCTCGCGGGGTGGCGTCCTTCTCGTTCGGCTCCGGCAATGCGGCCAAGTTACTGCGCATTCCGTTGTATGCCGTCGGGCGCATAGGTACCCTTCTCCTGCCGCGCGGGCAGCGATGGGTATTCGGCTGCGGCGCCGGGATCGGCGATGGCGCACTCGCACTCTGGCGCGTCGCGACCCGCGAGGGGCATGACGCCGTCTGGCTCACGTCATCGGACCGCGAGCGAGCGGATGCTGCGGCGCTCGGCATCCCCACAATCGTGAAGTCATCACTGCGAGGCTGGTGGGCGACTGCGCGCGCGGGAGTGCTGGTTGTCACCCACGGGCTCGGAGACGTCAACCGCTACGCGGTCTCTGACGGCTTCGTCGTGCAGCTGTGGCACGGGATTCCCCTCAAGCGGATCGGCCTTGACTCGCCGGCAACCACCCAGGTGCCGAACGTGCCGGGTGCCGCCGCGTTGCGACGTATCGTCGGACTGCTGTACCGAGGCGCCGCGCAGCGCATTCGCGTGCTGCCGGCGGCATCGGATCGCTCACGTGGACGGCTGGAGTCAGCCTTCGCCCTCGGCGACGCACGCGTCGTCGTGACCGGCGAGCCTCGCGCAGACGTGCTGTCGAGCGGTACCAGCGAAGGGCGGCGGCAGGCAGCATCCGCTCTGCTGACTGACATCGTCGGCGCGCTGCCTGAGGGCGCCCGCACGCTGTTGTACGCGCCTACCTGGCGTGACGGTGCGGCGGATCCCTCGGTGCCGACGGCATCCGAATGGGTGCGTCTGATCGCACTGCTCGAATCGCACAACACCGTGCTGCTCGTGCGCTCGCACCCGCTGGGCGCCGGCGAATATCAACCACCGCTGCGAAGCAGACGAGTGCGGATGCTGGGATCCGACGTCCTTGCGGACGTCACACCGGCGCTCCCGGCGATCGACGCGCTGATCACTGACTACTCGTCGCTGGCCTACGACGTCGGGCTGCTGGCCATGCCGGTGCTCTATCTCGCCGCCGATGCCGAGGAATACGCTCGACGCGCGGCTTTTACGGCCGATACGAGGATGTCGCTGGCGATGATGTCGCAGCGGACTGGACGGCGCTTCTCGATCAGCTCGAGTCGACGCTCACCGACGAGCGCGTGTTCACCGATCGGGCCGTGCGTTCCAGTACGCTCAGCGCACAGATGCATGCATATCGGGATGGGCAGAACACCCGCCGTGTGTACCAAGTAATCCGCGCGCGGGGGATCCTCGCGCCGAAGGGAGCACGATGACGACCGTCCGCATCGATGAGCAGGCGGAGACGCTGATCATTGCAGGTACGGGCACGAAGCCCGCCACCGGATCGCTTGCGGGGCCCAGGCGCGCGTCGACGCGACGATCACCGGCGGTGGCAAGACCTGGAAGGCAGCATTTCCACTGCGCGCGCCGCGTTGGGGTGGCGAGGCTCTGCCGCTTCCTTCCGGCGACTATGAGCTTCAACTGGATGGCGTCGAACTCGACGAGCTGGAAATCGGTCCGCAACTGCTTCCCACGCTGCGGATCACTCAGCATGGTGCGCACGTCGACATCGCACCGCCGCTCGCTCCCATCTACGAGACGGCTGAGGGTCAGGCGACCCTTGAGGGGCGCTACGTCGCTCGGGCAGGTGGCACCGAGAACGCCGTGTTCTTCGAGAGCTTCTACGGCCAGAGCGTCGGCTGCAACCCCCGCGCGATCGATCGGGAGCTTGCTCTGCGCGCACCGAACGTGACGCGGTACTGGAGCGTGGTGGATCTGTCCGTCGCGGTGCCTGAGGGAGCAATCGCCGTGGTCGAAGACAGCCCGGAGTGGTGGCGCGCACGAGGCGCCGCACGGCTGCTTGTCGTGAACGACTGGTTGCGCAGGCGCTTCGTCCGAAAATCGGGTCAGAAGGTGCTGCAGACGTGGCACGGGACGCCGCTCAAGCGTCTCGCCCTGCATCGTCCAGGATTCGCGCCGAGGCGGATGGCCGCCGTCATCAAAGAGTCGCGCCGCTGGGACGTGCTGCTTGCGCAGAACACCTACTCCGAGCGGGTGCTGCGGAAGGCTTATGCATTCTTCGGCAAGCCGATCTGGACCGACGGCTACCCGCGCAATGACGTCCTCTCCACCGAAGACGGCTCAGCAACGCGCAAGGCGCTGGGCATCGGGGTGGACGAGCGGGTGCTCCTTTACGCTCCGACATGGCGCGACGACCGCAGTGAGATCGTCGACTTTGTCGACCCGCAGCGACTCGCGGAGCAGACCGACTCTGTGGTGCTGGTTCGTGGGCACTCGCGAACCCTGCGCCCAGGACGCGATCACTCAGGCGCGCGCGTCATTGATGTGACGGGCTACGCCGAGACCGCACAACTGTTGCTCGCCGCTGACGCGCTGATTACGGACTACTCGTCGGTGATGTTCGACTTCAGTGTGACCGGCAAGCCGATGTACTTCTTGGTGCCCGACCTTGACCACTACCGTGGTGAGCTGCGCGGCTTCTACTTCGACCTTGCCGAGCGGGCGCCGGGGCCTTTGCTCACGTCGCAGGACGAACTGGCGGACGCGCTGATGGATGACAGGCTGCCCGGTGCCTTCGCCGAGCGCTATGCCGCTTGGCAGAAGCAGTTCAACACCCGTGATGATGGCCATGCCGCCGAACGGGTGGTCTCCCGGCTGCTGGACCTCGGCTTCGTGAAGGCGTAGACGGACCCCGCTACGGCAGCGGCGTGTTCTGCGTGCCGAGGCGGGACGCGTCGACCGTGTCGCGCGCGCCACGCAGGACGCCGCCGATGAATCCGAGCCCCCACGCGACGTGCATGGTCGGCAGTACGGCGAGAGTCCAGAGCCGCTCGCGCGGAGTTCTTCCGCCACCGGGACGAAGCCCCATCATCACGACAAGCAGTGCGTAGGCCACTAATGGCAGGTAGACGACGGATGCCACGAGCGAAGCGATTCCGGTGAGGACGCGCGTGAGCTGCAGCACCGCGACGACGAGTGCGAGCACGAGGTTCAGCACCAGCGCCGGCGGGGCGAAGAACCGCAGACCGTTGCTTCGTCCGTAACGTCGCACGAGCTCGCCGCGCCAGGCTCCTGTCGCACGGAACTGTCGCGCCAGGCGCCACCAACTCTCGCGCGGCCAGTACGTCACCGACAGCTGCGGGTCCAGCCAGACCTTGTGTCCGGCCTGGCGGATGCGCAGATTCAGTTCCCAGTCTTCGCCGCGACGGATCGACTCGTCAAACAGTCCGACCTCTTCGAGCACGGAACGACGCATGACGCCCAGATAGGCCGACTCTGCCTCACCCTCGTGCGTGGTGCCGTGATAAGCCCCTCCGCCGAGACCAACGGGGGGAGTTATATGCGCGGGCAACTGACTTCTGGAAGGGTGTGCGGCCGTCGGCGCGCATCACACCTCCGACGTTCGCAGCCCCGGTACGCGCCAGCGTCGCGAGCGCACGCTGCGCGTAGCCAGGGGAGAGCTCGGAGTGCGCGTCGACTCGGACTATCGTCTGGTAGCGGCTGGCGCGGATGGCGGCGTTGAGGCCGACCGGGATATGCGCCGCCGGATTGTCGACGAGACGAATGCGGGGATCATCCGAAGCGAGCCGCTGCGCGAGCTCGGTGGTCCCGTCGGTCGATGGCCCCAGGGCGAGCACGAGCTCCGCCGGACCCTCCACTTCCTGGTCCAACACCGAGGCGACGGCGTGCTCAAGGTATCCGCGCTCGTTCAGAACAGGCATGACGAACGAGACTCCGCCGGACGGTGTTGTCGAATCGTTCTCTTGCACCCTCCGATCATGGCATGGGGAGGGGGCCCCTGCCTGGGTAGTCTTGACACGTGGGTGCTGCGTCGGATGTGAAGAAGGCTTATCGGCTTCTGCAGCGCGCCCTGCGCTCGCGCAAGGCGGTGCAGAGCGTCCGACGCACGATCGCTTCGACGCCCCCGCATCCGGAGAACCACTACAAGGTCGCCGTGTACTTCGCCGATGGTGCGGTGAACATGTACCAGATGCGCCAGTGGTATCGTCCGCTCGCCGAGCTCGCGAAGCGGTGGCCGGTCGTGGTCCTCGCGCGCAACGCGGTCGGAGCGCAGACCCTACTCGCCGAGGATGCTCCACCGGTGGCATTCGTGCCGACTGTGCGCGACCTCGAGCACTTCATCCGCACGCAAGACATCCGAGTCGTGCTGTACGTGAACCAGAACACACGCAATTTTCAGATGTTCCGTTACGGGCGTCGCTGGCACGTGTTCATCAACCACGGCGAGTCCGACAAGATGTACATGACAACTAACCAGTACAAGGCGTATGACTACGCGCTCGTGGCTGGCCAAGCTGCCCGTGACCGGCTTGGCCGCACGCTCTGGGACTACGACGTAGATCAACGCACCATCGAGATCGGGCGTCCTCAGGCAGATCACTATTCCGGTGTACTGCCGTACACGCCTGATGAGCGCATCGTCGTGCTGTACGCGCCGACGTGGGAGGGCGATCGCCCCAGCGCCCACTACGGCTCGATTGCGACTCACGGCGAGACGCTCGTCAACGCGCTGTTGGCCACTGGCACGCATCGGGTGATTTATCGCCCGCATCCGCGCAGCGGCGTCGTCGATGATGAGTACGGTGCCGCGCATCGACGGATCATCGCCGCCATCTCAGCGGCCAATGGCGCCGATTGTGGCGCACAGCACATCTATGACAACGGCCCCGAGTTGGGCTGGCAGCTGGTCGCCGCAGACGTTGCCATCGTCGACATCTCGGCCATGGTCTATGACCGGCTCGCCGCCGGGAAGCCTCTCATGATCACGTATCCCGTCGACGAGCAGGCCGCGATCGATGAGGGCGGGTATCTGTCGGACTGCGAATGGCTGACGGAGGATGCTGCGGCCGACATCGTCCGGGAAGTCGAGCGCGTCCACGCCGACGATGACGCCGTCTTGAAGCTGCGCATGTGGGTGCAGCACTACTTCGGCGACACAACGCCAGGGGTTGCGACCGCGAAGTTCCACGCCGCGATTGAACACCTCATGGATCACTGGGAAGAGTGGCGCATGCGCGAGGTCGGCGCCGCCGCCTCGGACGAGGATGACGACGACGAAGAAGAGAAGGACGAGGAGCTGGGCGGATGACCCGCAGTACGAGCGACTACCCCCGGGCTGCAGCCCGAGCCTCCCGTTTTGAACCCGTCGCCGAATCGGCTTCGACGAATGCGGCCTTGCGGGCGCTCGCCGCAGATGCTGAGGCCTGGCCGCACCTTTCGGTGCTGCTGACTGACAATCAGACGGCCGGACGTGGTCGCCTCGATCGCTCATGGGTCGCGCCGGCGGGTGCCGCGCTCGCGATATCCGTGCTGCTGCGCGAGCTTCCGACCATCGAGTCCCGCGGCTGGATCTCGCTCGCCGCGGGCGTCGCGATGGCGGATGCCGTGGCCGCACAGTTACCCGAGCATGAGGTCGGCGTGAAGTGGCCGAACGACGTGTTGGTCGACGGGCGCAAGATCTGCGGCATCCTCGCGGAATCGACTGGCGAGGCCGTCGTCGTGGGCGCGGGCGTGAATACGGCGATGACCGCCGAGCAACTGCCCGTGCCCACCGCCACGTCGTTTGCCGTCCTTGGTGCGGATGTCGACCACGATCGACTCATCGCCGACTACCTCGATCGTCTCGACGCATTGCTCACCGCGCTCTTGGCTGCGGGGGATGCTGAGGCGAGTGGTCTGCGTCACGCAACAACGACGCGCTGTTTGAGCATCGGTCGTCTTGTCGACGTCGCATTGCCAGACGGATCGACCCTCCACGGTCGCGCCACGCGGATCGGGGCTGACGGGCGCCTCGTCGTGGAAGCTGCCGGGAGCGAACACCTCATTGCCGCGGGCGACATCGTGCACGCGCGCCTCACTTGACATCGGTCATACCCAGGCACAATGGAGGGGTGACCCAGCCCGTGACCCTCGGAGGCCGGCCGGTGATGCCGCCACCGGGCGCACCCGCCGAAGAGCTTCTCATCGCGCGTTTCCGCGGCCACGCGCGCGCATTGTTCTGGTCTGCGCTGCTGCTGATCGTCGTTTTCGGCGGCACCGCTTACCTCTACGGCAATCTGCCGGACGGCTTCGAGAACTGGATGCTCCTCACCGCGGCATCCGCGCTCATCCTGTTTGGGGTGCTGATCCCTTACCTCGTCTGGGCATCGCGTAGCTATACGGTGACGACCAGGCGAGTGATCGCCCGCCACGGGCTCGGGTCTCGCCAGCGTCGCGAAATGTCGCACGTGCGCGGCTACACGATCGGCGTGCGTCGCGGCATCGTGCAGCGGATGTGGGGCGCGGGAACCATCAGCCTCTCCAACGGCGTCGACACGCCGCTGCGAATGGCGAACGTGCCGAACGTCACGCTCCTGCATGAAGCGCTGGCCGATCAGATCGAGGTCAACCAGATCCTCGCGCACCGCGACGCCCAGTCCATGTCAGGTTCAGACACCGCACAGTAAACCGTCCGTCGCGCATGCGGGACATTGTGTTTTGCTCCCGCACCTATGCGGGACATTGTGTTTTGCTCCCGCACCTATGCGGGAGAATGGTCAAGACGAACGGAGATCCCAATGGCGTTGCGTGTGGGCGTGATCGGCGGCGGACAGCTGGCCAGAATGATGATTGCTCCGGCGGTTGAGCTGGGGTTAGACATCCGCGTGCTCGCCGAAGCCGAAGGCATGTCGGCGCAGCTGGCGGCGACCGCCGTGGGGGACTACCGCGATTTCGAGACGGTGCGCGCGTTCGCAAAGGAAGTCGACGTCATCACGTTCGACCACGAGCATGTGCCACAGGAAGTGCTCCGCGCACTCGTCGCTGAAGGCGTCGCAGTGCACCCCGGCCCCGATGCCCTGCAGTACGCGCAGGACAAGCTCGTGATGCGCGCGCGACTCGCCGAACTCGGCGTGCCCCAGCCGGATTGGGCCGCCGTCACGAACGGCGACGAGCTACAGGCTTTCCTCGACGACCATGGTGGCAAGGCTGTCGTGAAGACCCCCCGCGGCGGTTACGACGGCAAGGGCGTGCGGGTCGTCCGCGATGCCAGCGACGCGGCTGACTGGTTCGCCGAAGACGGCGATGCGCTACTCGTCGAAGAACTTGTGTCTTTCGTGCGTGAGCTGGCACAGCAGGTCGCTCGGCGCCCGAGCGGTCAGATGGTTACTTACCCGGTAGTCGAAACCGTGCAACGTGATGGCGTGTGCGCCGAGGTCTTCGCGCCGGCACCGGGCACGAGTGAGCGCCTCGTTCAGGTTGCCGAGAGCATCGGCCGGCAGATTGCCGAAGGACTCGGCGTCACCGGGATGCTGGCGGTCGAGCTGTTCGAGACCGACGATGAGCGCATCCTGGTCAATGAACTTGCCATGCGCCCGCACAACAGCGGCCACTGGAGCCAGGACGGTGCCGTCACCGGCCAGTTCGAACAGCACCTCCGTGCGGTTACTGACCTTCCCCTGGGAGATGTGACAGCGCGCTCGCCGTGGTCGGTGATGGTGAACATCCTCGGCGGACCTGCGGAGGGCACCTTCGAGGACCGCTTCGACGCCGCGATGACAGAGCATCCGGAGGCGAAGATTCACACGTACGGCAAGGCGGCCCGCCCCGGCCGTAAGGTCGGCCACGTGAACGTCACCGGAGATACCCTCGACGACGTGGTCTACACGGCGCGTGCCGCGGCCGCACATTTCGCCTGAGACGCTATCTGTTCTGGATCGCGTTTTCGCGCGCCGTTCAGCGGATGCCGGGGGAGCAGACCGTACCCTGGGTGAGTGACTGAGCCTCTGCACTCCTCCGCTGTGCCCGTCGTCGGTGTCGTGATGGGTTCCGACTCTGACTGGCGCGTGATGAGCGACGCCTCTCAGGCGCTCACTGAGTTCGGCATCCCTCATGAAGTTGAGGTCGTTTCAGCACATCGCACGCCAGACAAGCTGATGCAGTACGCGCGCGAAGCGCGCGGCCGCGGCCTCCGCGTCATTATCGCCGGGGCTGGGGGCGCAGCACACCTTCCCGGCATGCTCGCCTCGATGACACCGTTGCCAGTGATTGGCGTACCGGTGCCGCTTGCGTACCTCGATGGGATGGACTCGCTCCTTTCGATCGTGCAGATGCCCGCCGGAATCCCGGTGGCGACTGTGTCGATCGGCGGCGCACGCAACGCGGGTATCCTTGCGGCCCGCATTCTTGGTGCCTCAGATGCCGCGATCGCAGACCGCATCGAGGACTATGCCAAGACTCTTGAGTCGCAGGTCGCGGAGAAGAACGAACGGCTGAAGGACTCGCTGTGACGATCGCCGCGCCGCGGGCGACGAGCCAGCCACGTCGTCCGCTGATCGAGACGCGACCGCTTCGTAATCCCGATGCCACTGACCCGTCGTTCATGGGCCGTCGTGGCTGGTGGCTGGTTGTGATGAACGTGCTCGTTCCCGGTTCCGCCCAGATCCTTGCCGGGCGAAACCGGAAGCTCGGTCGGATCGGGCTGGGCGCGACGTTGCTCAGCTGGGTGCTCGTCATTCTTGCTGTTGTCGCGGCGCTGTTCTGGCGGTCGATGCTCATCTCGATTGCCACGAACTGGTTTGCATTGACGGCGCTGCAGGTGCTCTTCGTTGCCTTCGCCCTGTTGTGGATCGTACTGACGTTCGACACCCTGCGCCTTGTGCGGCTGGTCAAAGTGCCGACTCCGTCGCGGTTCGCGATCCCGGTGGTGGCGCTGATCCTACTCGGTCTTCTCAGTGGCGGCGCCGGTTACGCGGCGACGGTTGCCGGCTCGAGCAGAGGGGTGATCGGTGACATCTTCGGGCAGAGCGGGCCGAGTGTGCCGCCCGACGACGGCTATTACAACATCCTCCTGCTGGGTGCAGACAGCGGCGATGGCCGCGACTCTATGCGCTTCGACAGCATCTCGGTGGTGTCGGTCAACGCCACTACGGGCGCGGTCACGATCACCGGCATCCCACGGGAACTCCCGCATGCGCCGTTCAGCGAGGGCAGCCCTATGCAGGCGCTGTATCCGGACGGCTTCGATGGGCATTCGTCGTCGTCGTGTGGCTGGAACCCCTGGATGAATCACATCCGCTACGCGGCCGAGGTCTGCCGCGACGATAAGGGTGCGGCACTGTATCCGGATGCTGTCGCTGCCGGATCTGCGCCAGGCATCGAGGCGACCAAAGACGCGGCGGAGGGAATCCTCGGGATCAAGATCCCGTACTACGTCTTCGTTGATATGAATGGCTTCGCTGCGATGATCGATGCCCTTGGCGGCGTCGACATCAACGTCACCGAGCGACTGCCGAAGGGTGGCCCGCCGGAGGGGTGGACCGGTTCGGACGTCAACGAGTGGGCGATCGGCTGGATTGAGCCGGGCCAGCAGCACATGGACGGCGATACCGCCCAGTGGTACGCGCGTTCGCGGTACACCACGAGCGACTGGGACCGGATGGAGCGCCAGCGCGAGTTGCAGGTAGCGATCCTCGACCAGTTCACGCCGCAGACCATTCTGACCCGCTTCAACGAGATCGCCGCGGCGGGAACGGTATTGATCGACACCGACCTGCCGAAGGACAAGCTGTCAGAGTTCTTTGACCTGATGCTGCTGGCGAAGGAGCAGCCAGTCACGCCGATCGAGCTCGTTCCGGAAAACGGCGTTGATGAGCACAACCCCGACTACGCCTATATCCAGGCGATGATTCAGCAGGCGCTGCATCCGCCGACGGCGACGCCGACACCCACCCCCTGAGCGCGCGAAAGGGCCCTCTGTCCACCACCACGACCGTGGTGATGAGCAGAGGGCCATCCGGTATGCACCGGACGACACCGAACGACGGCAAGTCGGAGGGGGAGGGACTGCCGCCGCTCGGCGAGTGATCACCGCGATGTGCGGTGACCGGACCCCGCTAGGCGCGCTTGCGACGCGTGATTCCTGCGGCGACGAGTACACCGCCGGCCACGAGAGCGGCAGCACCGCCTCCGAGTACCCACGGTGAGAATCCACCTCCCGTGAGCGCGAGCTCAAACCCGTCAGAACCGGCGGCTGCAACGGCCGGGTCGTGATCGCAACTAACCGTGGCGTCGTGCCCACGCGACACCGTGATCGTTGCAGTGTACGAAGCCGACCCCGTGAATGCGACCGCGTATGTGCCGCTGCCGTTGGCTGGCGGGCGGAACGAGAGCACCAGTCCGCCATCGGCATTTGCAACATTGCCCGAGTACGAAGCGTTCGCGGCGTTGTTGCCCGAGATGCCGACGGATACGTTCTCGCCCGGCAGGAAGAAGCCGGAGCCGAACACGATCGTCGACGCCTCGCAGAGATCCACAGTGGAATTCTCAACGGTCGCCTGCGGTGGTTTCGCGTACGAGTCGTCAGAGAACGACGCGAGGTCAGACGGCGCAGCAGACGCGACAGCAGGTGCAACGAGCACCAGTGCGCCAGCGGTCAGGCTGATGACAGCCAGTTTCTTCAGCATGATTCTCCCCCAGAGAGATACACGCGGAATCACACTCGAATACACCCCTGCATTCGACTGTGTGGATCCTTCCTGCCCCCACGGCAGAATGGTAGAACCCAATATTCCCCAGTGGTGATCACACTAGTCCACGCAACTGCGATTGTCACTAGTCGCAGACGAACTCGGCGCGTGTCGTTTCCGGGGTGTCGATCATCGGTGTGTGCTGCACACGGGTGAGACGATCGCCGGCACCGGTCCCTATGAATGAGACGGTGATCGTGGTCTTTTCGCCGGGTTCGAGCAGCACGTCGTGCTGTATGACGCTGCGGGTGCCGAGAATTGTGGTCTGTACGCCTTCTTTGCTGCCGTCACGGTCAAAAGTGCGAATCGTCGCGCCCTCCGGTCCGTAGATGGCGATCAGCGTGCGTACATTCCCCGCGACGACTCCGAAAATCCCATTGCCGGTCACATAGGCGGGGAGCGTGTCGGCGGCATCCGCTGGCGCGTTGTTCGTCCAGGTCACCTTCACCTGCGTCGTTGGTTCTCCGCGACAGGTGCCGATCGCGGTGCTGATGGCCGCCTCGGTGTAGAAGTTCATCTTGCCGCCGGTGGTGTCGTTGAAGAGCACCCCCACGTAAGCACCTCGTGCGCCATCCGTCGGCAGCGTGCCACCGAGAGTCGACGCGGCGAGGAGCGTCTCTTCCTCGGGGTGCGCACTCCAGATGCGGATCCGATCCTCATCCGCGGCAGCGGCGAATGCGCCGATCAGCTGCTGGGGTGACCCGCTGCTGAGCGCGGCAGCGAACAGGCCGTTGGCGGCCTGTGCGAACACGGCATCCTGTTGGACGGGGTCAGGGAAGGTCGCGTAGATCTCGGAAAGCAGGATCGACAGGATCGTCTTGGAATCCGCAGTGAACGGTCCGAACGCCAGTGGGCCGGTCGCTTCGATGAGATGTTGTGCCACGACGGCGTCGACCGCGATGACGCCGTCGACAGGCTGCCCGAAGCGCTGTTCCCAGCGCAGGGCAATCGTTGCTCCTGCTTCGGTGAAATCGGGGATGCTGGTGATGTTTTGGATGTGGCGTCCAGGCCCGTCCTCGAACAGGGCGACGGTCGAATCGCTCAGCGGGAGCGGCGTATCCAACGCGGGGAAGTCTGCGGTAGACGCCTGGCTCACGATGCTGAGCGAGCCGTGATCTGCGCGGATGAGGGCGAGCGAGCCGACGATACCTCCGTCAGAGCGCAGCTCGGCATTGTTCTGCATCGCGATGACGTAGGTGCGTGGCCCATCGGCGCCGAGCATTGGCGGGAGCAGAACCGACGCACCGTGCACTGCGCCGATAACTGTCGCAGCCTCAGTGACGACATCACGCATCTCCTCCACCGCATCGGCGAGCGGCGGAAGCGTGCTGTCGGTATTGATCCGCTGCGCTTGGGTTTCGGCTGCGGAGAGTACCGCGCTGGCATCGGCCAGCGGCGCCTCAACTTCCGCGAACGGCGCGAGGTCGATTGTTGAGCCGGTGAAGCCGAGGCTGGCGAGGTCGATGCCAGCTGCGACGTCGAGTACGGGGGTTACGGCATCCGCTGCAATGCTGTCGGCGACTTCGGCGACCTCACGCATCGCGGTGAAGTTCGCGCCGAGCCACGGGACGAACTCGAATCCGCGCCAGATCGGGTCAGATGTCAGGCTCCGAGCGGATGCTGCGTGCTCGGCGATACGAGATGCAATCTGCGGTGCCCGCTCGAGGTTGCCCTCGGCGATGGTGCTGCGCAGTTGAGAGGTGGTCTTCTGCACCTGCTTCAGCTCGTTGACGGCGCCGATCCCGCGGATCATCACCCATCCGATTGCGAGAATCAGTAGCGTCACAATGGTGCCGATGACCCACCTGGCCCACCGGCGTCGTACCGGGATTCGGCCATCGCTCACGACAGCATTCAAGCACGTTCCACCGCAGTTGTGCTCTTTCCTGCGGGAGTCGACATCACACCGATACGCTGTTCGGGATGCCGCGGCTTGAGAGGACTCCGACCATGACTGACGAGGGCACCCCGCGCCGCTCCGTCCTATCGATCGTCACCCGGATCCCGGCGACGCTGACGTTTGTCGCGTTGATTCTGATCGTCGGCGTCATCGGCCAGGGGCTGTGGCGTCCCACCGCAGACCAGGACTGGTTCGACGCGGTGGCGTATGGTTTGCCTTCTTTCGAGCAGGGTCGCTTCTGGACACCGATCACGGGAACATTCTTCGTCGTACAGCCGTGGGTCTACATACCGACGCTGCTGGGGTTCTGGGGAATGGCGTATTTGGAGTATCGACGCGGCTGGCGCGTGGCAGTCGCCTACTACTGGATCGGCCAGCTCTTCGCGATCTCGGGTTCGGCCCTGTTCCTGGTTCTCGCCCGCACGCTGCCATGGCCATGGGCGCATGATCTCGCAGCTACCGTCGATGTCGGCGCCTCCGGCGGCACTATGGCCTGCATTGCGGCGGCGATCGGCCTGTTCGCGGCGCCGTGGCGGCAGCGAGCCTGGATTCTGCTGTTCGGTTTCGCTGCCGTGAGTTTGCTCTACCTCGGGCAGCTGGCAGATGTCGAGCACGCTCTTGCCGTGCTTCTCGTTCTCTCTGTCGACCGCTCGTTCCGCGTTCAGCGCACGACGGTGCATGAGCAGCGACTGCTCGCGTTCGGAACGATCCTCGTCCTCGGGGTGGTGCAGATCATCGTGGCGCTCGCGCCGACGAATGGCCCCTTCGGACAGACGTCGCTCTCCGCGCAGACATCGGTTCCCGATGTGCTTTTCGACACAGTGGTGCTCATTATTGCCGCGGTGGGCCTGCGACGAGGTCGACGGTGGGCGTGGATTCTCGCGCTCGTGCTCGCCGCACTCAACGTCTTCATCGGCGCGCTGGCGCTGTTCGTGCACCTGGTGTTCCCCAGCGATGTCACAGATATCGCCGGTGACCTCGACGTGACCGTGTCTGCAGGGTTCCTCTGGCTCGCATTCGCTGTGCTGCTGCTTGTGGCGCGGCATGCGTTCCGCGTGTGGCGACAGGCACGCACCCTCACGACCGGCCCGGTGGCTGTCGATGAGGTGAAGGACCTCATTCGCGAGCAGGGTGCCGGAACGCTGTCGTGGATGACGACCTGGGACCGCATGGAGTTCTTTCGCACCTCGACCGGAATCGTGCCCTTCCAAGTGCACGCCGGCGTGGCGATCGTGCTCGCCGATCCGTTGGGAACCTCTGAGGGTCGCGCGACATCCGTGCGGGAGTTCATCGCGGCAGCCGAGGCGAAGGCACTGACGCCGTGCTTCTTCAGCTCCTCGAGTGCGACGAAGGAAGCTGTGCCCGCGGATTGGCAGTCGCTCACTGTTGCCGACGACACGATCGTCGACCTCGCCGACCTCTCGTTCCAGGGCAAAGCGTGGGCACGAGTGCGCCAGTCTTTCAGCCGGGCGGAGCGGGAAGACATCGCCTTCCGTCTCACGACGCTTGCCGATATCACGTGGGGGATACGCCAGCAGCTGCGGGCGATCTCCGAGTCGTGGGTTGACGACAAGGGGCTGCCAGAGATGCGCTTCACTCTGGGCACACTGCAAGAGGCCGAAGACCCCGAAGTCCGGTTGGCGCTCGCCATCTCGCCGGATGGCGATATCGACGGAATGCTCAGCTGGTTGCCGGTCTACGGCGGCGATGGTCGAGTGCGAGGCTGGACGCTCGATCTGATGCGGCGCCGCGACGGCGGTTTCGGGGCCGTGATGGAGTTTCTGATCGGTTCGTCCGCGAAGGCGTTCTCTGAGGAGGGCGCCGAGATCCTGTCGCTGTCAGGGGCTCCGCTCGCGCATGAGTCGACGCCTGATGAGGGCGTGATCGGCACGATGCTCGCGCGGATGGGCGGGATGCTGGAGCCGGTCTACGGGTTCCGCTCGCTGCACCAGTTCAAGAAGAAGTTCAATCCGCGCTATGAACCGATCTTCCTGCTCTATCGAGATGAGGGAGATCTTGCCCGCATCGGTACTGGTCTCACTCGCGCATTCCTGCCGGACGCCACGCTGAAGCAGTTCAGCGCTGCCGGGATGGAGCTGATCCGACGGTGAGCACGTTGCCTTCTCCAGACATGCCTTCTCCAGACATGCCTTCTCCAGACATGCCGTTTCCTGATGCCGACTACGTGATCCTGTCGAGCCGGCTCATCCCCGATCTCGACGGTGGTTACACGATTGCGGCGCTTGCTCGCGCTCGCCAAATGGCGACAGCCGGTGTTCACGCGGGGAGGGGGCCGCTGCTGCTCACCGTTGACCCTGGAACACCAGCCGCTCACGAGCAGCACCGAAAGACGCTCGACGAGCGGGGGCTGATTACCGCCAGGGAGCGGATGCGAAATCTGTTCGACGAAGCGGGTGATGTGGCGGGTGGTGCCGCAACGTGGCTTCGCGCCGCTGCCGAGGACGGCACTATCGACCCGAGCCTTGAGTATCGACGCGTTGCTGATGAGTCGGATGCTCCGATCGTCAGCTTGCCCGTCATCACGGGCGACCCGGATTGGCATCTCACCGAGGCTCCGATTGCTATTCACGGCGCGGATGGCGAGATTGTCGGTGTTATCCGTGGGTTCGGCCGGCTGTACCGCGTGTGGCTTGAGCACGTCGTCGAAGAGCTGCGAGCTGCCGGGGGAGCGCGCCCGATCGTGGTGATTTGCGAGTCACGTCAGCTGGGCGAGATGCTCGTCGATTGGGATGATCCTGATGTTCGACTCGTGCACGCGATCCATACCGTGCACGTCGAGCCGCCGTTCACGTCGGACGCACCGATGAACGCGCTGTGGACGCGGTGGTTCGCCGCTGCCGACCGGTTCGATGCGATCATGTGGCCCACACAGGCGCAGCGCGCCGACGTAGAGTCCCGCTTCGGACCCTCCGAGATCAACCGGGTGGTGTCGAACGCCGTCGAGGTGAGTGGCCGCGCGATCACCCCGACTGATCGGGTCGCTGGACGAGTGGTCATGCTGAACCGCCTGGCACCGGGCAAGCGGGTAGATCACGCCATCAATGCCTTCCTCGGTGTCGTGCGGCGCGCGCCAGAGGCGACCCTGGACATCTACGGCGACGGACCGGAGCTGGCGCAACTGCAGACGCTCATCGACGGCCTGGGACTCGGTGGGCACGTCTCTCTTCGCGGCTCGACCGATGATCCCGTGTGGGCAGTGAGCACGGCATCCGCTCTGCTCTCGACTTCGGCCTACGAGGGGCAGGGTCTGGCGATTCTCGAGGCACTCCTCGTGGGGCGTCCTGTCGTCTCTTATGACGTGCCGTACGGACCGCGCGAGCTGCTCAGCGGAGGTGGCGGACTTCTCGTTGCGGATGGCGACGTGCAGGGGCTGAGCGATGCGATCGTTCGGGTTTTGACTGAGCCGGACCTGTATGACCGCTTGAGCGCCGAGACGCAGCAGGCGTCACGTGCCGCTGATCCCGAGCATGCGATGGCTGCGCTGGCTGATGAGGTGCGCCGTGTGGTTGAGCGTCCGAGCAGGCGTCTCTCCTAGCCACAGCACGCGTCGCTCACGAGAATTCATGTTCGTCGTCAGTATCCTTACGAGATGGGTGTTCAGCTGCGTGTCGTTCTCGACCAGCTCGTGCGCGTCGTCGATCCTGATCAGGCTGCGGCATCGAAGGCTCTGACGGCCGGGCTCGTTGCGACCGCCCCGTCAGGGTGCGGGGTAGACGCGATTGTGCCCGCGGGCGCTGAAGTAGATATCCCCGGTGTTGGCGAGGTGCGCAGGTTAGGTCTTGCGCGCCGCGAGCTGGCCGGATCATGGCATTTGGGTTTGCGCCCGGTGTCGGCGGCGGGCTCATCCACGCGCCGACTCTGATGGCGCCCCTCGTGAAACACGACCGTCTGCACGATCACGACCAGGTCGCGGTCACCATCTGGGACTTGCTCGCCTGGGAGGCGCCAGAGACGCTTCCTAAGTCGACGGTCGCCTGGCAGCGCGGGATGCTGCGCAGGGCGGTCCGGTACGCAGATGCCGTCGTCGTTCCCTCGCACGCGATCGCTCATCGGCTTGGTGAGATCGCGAAGGTGGGTAACCGGGTGCGAGTGATCGCTGGGGCGGCTCCTGAGGGCTTCGCGGTGCCGACGGATGCTGCCGGGCGGCGTGCAGATCTTACGATTCCTGAGAAATACGTTGTTCTCGTCGGCACGCTGGCCTCCCTCGAGCATGGATTCCGTGCAGCCGCGGCCGCAGGGGTCGACGCTGTGGTGCTGGATGCTCCAGAAGGCTCGGAGCCACAACTGGCCGAAGTTGCGTCAGCGGCCGGCCTGCCGGAACGGCGTGCACACATCCGCGGCGCGCTGTCGGTAGAAGATCGCAGCGCCGTGCTCGCTGGGGCTTCGGCCTTCGTGGCGACCAGCAGCCTCGGGGCATGGCCGTGGCGCGCGATGGAGGCGATGACGCTCAGCGTTCCGATCGTCGCCGTCGACAGCGGGGTGCATCACGATGTGATCGCCGAAGGTGGTGCGCTGGTTTCCCCGGGGGAACTCGATGAGGCGCTGACGGATGCCGTCGGCACCGGCGCAAAGCGCCTCAGCGTACTCGCCGGAGACCGCTCGCGGGCGTTCTCATGGGCGAGTTCGGCCGAGCGGGTGTGGGCGTTGCACGCGGATCTTTGAGGTGTGCAGCTGCGAACAGGCGCTCGATATCGGTCGCAGAGCCTGACGAAGGACCGGGAATCCGCTCAAAATGCCGCGTGTCTATTCGATTTTATGAATCCCAGTGGCATCATTCCGTAACTTCCGCCACACTAGTCACATGACTCGAAGTGCCTCACGCTCTAGAAGTGTGTTCCGGATCGCCCGATTCGTTACTGTTCTTGTCGCCGTAACCGCTGTAGTGGTCGGGACCGTGGCGCCGGTGACGGCCGCTACGGCATCCGCGACCGTGAGCACGACGGCTGGTCTCGCGCGCACTTCGGTCGGCACCGCGCAGAGCGGCATAGTGAAGACAGCGGTCACGGGCTTTAACCCCGGAAACATCATCAGCGACGCTGTATTTTTCAATAAAAACACGATGTCTGCCGCGGATATTCAGGCGTTCTTCAACGGCAAGGTGGCGTCGTGTCAGTCTGGATATGTTTGCCTGAAGGACGCGAGACAGAACACGCCGAACAGGCCAGCTGACCAGTACTGCAGTGGTTACAGTGGTGCACCAAACGAATCTGCCGCCACGATTATCTACCGCGTTGCGCAATCCTGCGGGATAAATCCTCAGGTCCTAGTTGTGATGCTCCAGAAGGAGCAAGGACTGGTCACTCACACTTGGCCGAGCCAATGGCGATATGACATGGCTCTTGGGCAAGGTTGTCCCGACACCGCACCGTGCGATCCCGCGTTCGCAGGGTTCTTCTACCAGATCTACGGCGCTGCACGCCAGATGCAGATCTACGCGGAAGGCAGGTGGTTCCAGTGGTACGCACCAGGCAATACCTGGAACATTTTGTATCACCCGAATGCCAATTGCGGACGATCGCCGGTATATATCGAGAACAAGGCCACAGCGGCGCTCTACTATTACACTCCTTACCAGCCGAACGCAGCGGCTCTAGCGGCCGGATATGGCGAGGCGAACAACGCGTGCTCGAGCTACGGCAACCGCAACTTCTACAACTACTTCACTGACTGGTTTGGAGTAAACCACGCTGACGACCCGATTGGAAACGTAGAAGTTCTCGAAGCCAACCCTGGCGAGTTCCGTGTGGTCGGTTGGGCTGGCGACGTCAATTCACCGAACCCAATCCAGGTTCACGTTTACGTCGGCGGAGTTGGAATCCCCACGGTTGCGAACATCGAGCGTCCAGACGTCGCGTACACTATCCAGGGCTTGGGAGCGGGCGAGGTTTTTCTGTCACGATTCCCGCGTTTGGCGCAGGTTCATTCAACTTGTGCATCTATGCGATCAACGTCGGCGCGGGGGCTAATACCACGCTCTACTGCAAGCAGGTTGATGCGATGAGTGGACCGCCGAAAGGGGCAATCGATGAGATGAAACCCGTTGTGGGTGGAGTTGAATATCGAGGCTGGTCTATCGACCCAGACACGACGAGTTCGATCCCCGTTCATATGTATCTAGACGGTCAAGGCGTATCGATAACGGCAAACGTCAACCGCCCAGACCTGACCGCGCACTACCCCAAGTACGGAGCTGCGCATGGATTCTCTGGCATGATCCAGGCGACTCCAGGGGTACATACACTTTGCGCCTACGGTATAAATGTGGGCGCTGGCGATAACGCACTCCTTGGTTGCCGGACAGTACGAGTCCCTGGTGAGGTGGATCTTGGGCGTCCGCCGACCGGATATCTCGAGTCCGTAGAGGTTTCAGGGAACATCGCCACGATTAAGGGATGGGCTCTTGATCCTGACACCGACCAGTCGATCAAAGTTCATGTCTATGTCAATTCGGCTGGTGCGGCGTATACGGCAGACAAGACTCGGGCTGACGTCGGGAAGGCTTTTCCTGGATTTGGTGACCAGCACGGCTTTTCCGAACAGATTGCACTACCGACCGGTAGCTCAACGATCTGCGCATATGCAATCAATACCGGTAACGGCGGAAACAGCACCCTTGGGTGTCGCGTTGCAACTGTCGCTCAGATCGAACTGGACCATGGAAAAAGCCCGTTCGGTAACATCGAGTCGGTTGTTCCTCAGAGCGACAGCATCGCTTTGACCGGATGGGCGATCGACCCTGACACGGTTGAACCGATCTCAGTTCACGTGTATGTAGACGGTGTTGGATACGCCACAACAGCGAATGCTCAACGTCCTGATGTCGGGGCGGCGTATCCCGCCTCTGGTCCGTTCCATGGCTTCGCCACGACCGTCCCCGCAACGGCAGGAGCCCATCGTGTGTGCGTTTACATGATCGATTCCGGTGGCGGCAACAACCCGACGCTTGCTTGTTTCGACGTTACCGTCTGAGACCGGACGTGAGGCGCCGAAGCCCACGTCGCACTGTCAGGAGAGGTACCGTTCCAGCGACTCTGTCATCGGCGTCGGAGTGAATCCGGTTGCGCTGATTTTTGACGTGTTTAGGAGGCTGTTGCGTGGACGTGGCGCGACCGGCTCAGTTGCGTCACCAAAGTAGTCGAACGTGGATATCCCAGATACCCGCTTGGGGTCGTGGCCGGTCGACGTGAACACGAATCTGGCGATCTCAGCCCATGACTTCGCGGGGCCTTCGCCGGTGAGGTTGTAGGTGCCGAACTCGGGCCGTGTGGAGATAAGGTGTCGGATCCCCGCAGCGAGATCATCGGTGAAGGTCAGACGCCCGAACTGATCATCGACCACTTTTGGATCGATCCCACGCTCCGCGAGCGAAGCCATCGTGCGGACAAAGTTCTTTCCATCGCCGATGACCCAGGACGTACGCACGATGTAGTGGTGCGGCACGGTGCTGACGATCGCGTCACCCGCCGCCTTCGTCTGCCCATAGACGCCTAGCGGCTGTACAGCGTCGTCTTCGGTGTATGCCCCGGATTTAGTTCCGTCGAAGACGTAGTCACTGGAGACGTGCACGAGGGTGATCCCGTTCTCGGTAGCGATTTGTGCGAGAACCGCGACACCAGTGACGTTGGCGTCCAAGCATCGGTGCGCCCTTCGGCGGTCTCAGCGACGTCGACTGCCGTGTACGCCGCCGCATTGATGACGGTGTCGTACTCTTTCCACCGACGTGATGAAACAAAAGCAGGATCGGTGAGATCAAGCGAATCGCGGCCCGCGTACTCATACTGCGCGGAATCCCCCAGCAGCGCGCGTAGCGCCTTCCCAAGCTGGCCACCAGCGCCGATGATCAGGCTCTTCTTTGGAGGAATCGGTGTGACGTCAGCGAGCCGTGGGTGGGTCAGGTCCTTAGCGGAGACCTCTACCTCGGAGAGCGGAATCGGCCACTTGATCGCCACGGTCTCATCCGCGAGGTTTAAGAATGAATATTCTGCGTCGGCTGACCAGTGGTCGTTGACCAGGTAAGCGTAGGCAGTATCGGGTTCAAGAGTTTGATACGAGTTGCCGACTCCACGAGGAACGAATATCGCCCTTGAAGGATCGAGTTCTGTTGTGAAAACCGCACCGAAGGATGGACCCTCGCGAAGGTCAACCCATGCTCCGAAAATCCGACCGGTTGCGACGGAGACCCACTTGTCCCACGGCTCAGCATGGATGCCACGCGTAGTACCGATGGCATCGTTAAAGGAGATGTTGTTCTGCACCGGGCCGAAGTCGGGAATGCCCTGGGCAACCATCTTCTCACGCTGCCAGTTCTCCTTGAACCAGCCGCGGGAGTCGCCGTGTACCGGGAGTTCCACCACGACCAGACCGGGGATCACTGTTTCGGTCGCGCGCAACGACTTGCCGAACTCCGTCATTATTGTCCCTTTGATGCGTAGAAACTCTCGGTCGCGTCTTTGGATGACGCCCACCACGGCTCATTGGTTTGGTACCACGCGATGGTTGAAGCAAGGCCGGACTCGAAGTCTCCAAACGCGGGCAACCAGCCGAGTTCTGTGCGCAACTTCGTAGAGTCGATCGCATATCGAAGATCGTGGCCGGCGCGATCAGTCACGTGGTCGTATGCGTCAGACTCTTGACCCATCTGGGTCAAGATGAGCTCAACCACGGACCTATTGTCCTTCTCGCCATCGGCTCCGATCAGGTAGGTCTCCCCGATCACGCCCTTGCCAAGAATCGTGAGGACGGCCGAAGAGTGGTCGTCAGCGTGGATCCAGTCGCGAACGTTCTGTCCGGAGCCGTAGAGCTTCGGACGAATACCACGAATTACATTCGTGATCTGCCGTGGAATGAACTTCTCGACGTGCTGGTACGGGCCGTAGTTATTCGAGCAGTTCGAGATCGTAGCTTGGACGCCAAAGGAACGCACCCATGCGCGCACCAACAGGTCACTTCCAGCCTTGGTTGACGAGTACGGCGAAGACGGATTGTATGGGGTCGTTTCGGTGAACCGCTCCGGGTCGTCCAACTCAAGATCGCCGTAGACCTCATCCGTCGAGATGTGGTGAAAGCGACGATCGTAACGACGCGCCGCTTCGAGCAACGTATAGGTGCCAATGATGTTGGTGTCCACGAACGGTTTTGGGTCATGCAGGGAGTTGTCGTTGTGCGACTCGGCTGCATAATGGATGACGGCATCGACGTTCGCAGTCAGAGTATCTACGAGTTCAGCGTCGACGATGTCGCCCTTGACGAGACGGACGCGGTCAGCAGGAAGGCCGTCGAGTGACGCCGCATTTCCGGCATACGTCAACTTGTCTAGAACAGTCACGTGAGCGTCGGTGTTCTCAACGACGTGGTGCACAAAGTTTGAACCGATGAATCCGGCACCGCCGGTAACGAGCAATTTCTGCATGATGTCCAGCGTACCGGGCGTGGGGCGCCAGACTCGGGGCGTTTGTTCAGGTGCGTGAAATCAGAGAGACTATTACCTATGCGTGGCATCATTCTCGCTGGGGGCACAGGCTCCCGGCTACACCCGATTACCCTTGGCGTCTCAAAGCAGCTTGTTCCGGTGTACGACAAGCCGATGATCTACTACCCGTTGTCGACGTTGATCCTTGCTGGGATCCGGGACATCCTGATGATTACGACACCACACGACGCGGAGGCCTTCCAGCGGCTCCTTGGCGACGGATCGAAGTTTGGTGTCTCGATAACTTACAGAACCCAACCCTCACCGGACGGGCTTGCGCAGGCGTTCGTCCTTGGCGAGGAACACATCGGTTCAGAAACGGTCGCGCTTGTGCTCGGCGACAACATCTTCTACGGACAGGGCATGGGTACTCAGCTGCGCCAGTATTCGGACCTGGATGGCGGGGTGGTCTTCGGCTACTGGGTCGATGACGCGACTGCATACGGTGTTGTGGAGTTTGATCGGGACGGCAGAGTCGTTTCTCTCGAGGAAAAGCCGACGCAACCCAAGAGCAACTACGCCGTGCCCGGCCTCTACTTCTATGACAACGATGTGATCGAGATCGCTAAAGAACTCAAGCCCTCGCCGCGTGGCGAATTGGAAATTACTGATGTCAACAAGGTGTACCTTGAGCGCGACAAACTTAAAGTTCAGTTGCTGAGGCGCGGCACGGCCTGGCTTGACACGGGAACATTCGACTCGCTTGCGGAGGCCACAGATTTCATTCGGACGGTTGAGAAACGGCAGGGGCTCTCGATTGGTTGTCCTGAAGAAGTCGCATGGCGTATGGGATTCCTCTCCGACGACGAGTTGCGCGAGCGTGCTGAGCCACTCGTCAAGAGCGGTTATGGAACCTATCTGCTGAAAGCCCTACAGCATGGCGGGCACTGAGTGAATGCCAGCGGCGTTCTCTCACCCCCACGAAGAGCCATCGTTTACGCTCTTGCCGGGGACACGGGAACGATTTCGGCTAGTACAGTATCGGCACTCACGAGTTTGGCGTCCTACGCGACGCATCTACTGGTGACCGTACCGGACACGGCTCAGGCGTCCGTAGACGCGATTGCAGAGCTAGGTGCCCGATACGTCTCTGTCTCAACGTCCAGATTTTCTCCGGTCAACTATTGGGACGCATTTAAAATGCTTGCGCCGGACCTTGGTGAGATTGACGAAATCGTTCTGACTGGCGAGGGTTGGTTTGGCCCGTTCAACACGCTTGGCGGCATGATCGAGAGGATGGACGCTGTCTCAGCGGATGCGTGGCAAGTCGCGGAGTTCGCTGGCGAAGTCGACGCATCCTTTGACGCGCAGGAACATCCGGCGGTTGAGATGCCTTGGGCTTGGTTCGTGGCGCGTCGGCCTTTGTTTGAGACTGACGGGTGGCGTCGCTACTGGGATGGTCGTCATGGGCACGATGCGGTGAGTGAGCGTTTCGTGGCTAACGCACTTTCGCGTGCCGGATATCAAGTCGAGTACGCCTTCCGCGCATCGGACTATCCGACTGCGAATGCCGTGACGCATGTGCCGGATCTCCTGATAGACCAGGGATACCCTTTTCTCGATCGCGGTGTTTTTGGATGGTTCCCGCCGTATCTAGACCGCCACGGGATAATTGGGCACGACATCCTCGATGTGGCGGAGCAGCATGGTCTGGATCGAGACGAAACGCTGAGCGTGCTCGCGAGGACAGTACAGCCACGTACTCTCAACGCAAACGCGGGTCTCTTCGAAATCCTGCCCCAGCACAGTGTCGTTGGTTCGGCAGCAGCTGCGAAGAAGCTCCGGGTTGCTGCCGTCGTCTACGCGAGGGATCTCCCTGCATTCGAGCGGTTGTGCGGTCAACTTGCAAACATCCCGACGGGGTTCGACCTAGTAGTTACGACCACGGACGGCCGAAAGGCTGCACGCATCGAGCGGTTCGTTGAGGCGCACGATCTCGGCAACGCACATCTTGACGTACGCGTGACGCCGTCTGGTAAAGGCCGCGACATGGCTGACTTTTTCGTGGGTTGTCACGACTTGTTGTTGGGACGTAAATACGATGTTTTGATCAAAGTCCATGCACGCAAACACAGCAAGAAGACACTCAATGTTGTTCGATACTTCACTCGATATCAGACGGAAAACCTGCTTGCCTCACCGCAATACGTAGAGAATTTGCTCGACTTATTCGCGACGAAACCTCACCTAGGGCTCGTGTTTCCTCCAATGATGCACGTTGGTTACTCGATCCTCGGCAAAGGATGGGGAGGCGGCCGCTATCGTGTGGCAGCCTCCGCATTCCTGCGGAAGTTAGACGTTCGCGTGCCGCTCGAGAAAGTTTCCCCTCTGGCGCCATTCGGTGGCATGTGGATGTGTCGGCCCGAAGCGCTTGGTGCGCTCGCGGAGCAACGAGTTACATATCGGGACTACTCCACGGGTAGTTCAATGAAGGATCTTGCGAGGGTGCAGGAGCGTGTCCTTGCTCACGTCGCTGGAGAAGCCGGGTACTACGCGCAGACCGTTCTCACATCTGAGCATGCGTCGATCAGCCACACAATTCTTGACTATAAAGTCGATCAACTTTTTTCGACGATGCAAGGGTATCCGGTCGATGCGATCCAGTTGATGCAGCGCACTGGAAGGATTAGTGGGCGGGGCATATTCGGCCTTTCGCGAATGTACCTTAACCTCAATCATCCTGTGCTCGCGCGAATAGTGAGTCCGGCCTACAGGCTCGCATACACCGCAATTTGGGTTGCTAAGTTTGGGCGTCGTGCGATTAGGTCTCTCGATCGTCAAGGTCACAGCAGAAGCGGAGGCCTCTGATGCGTACCGCAGAATTGACTACATACCCCGCCCGCGCGGCAGCGCCGTTCCCTAAGCAAGGGTCGCGGTTGCTCATATACGTTGTTTACGATCGCCGCGGCGACGTTGAGGATTATGTGCCGTACGCGCTCACTGACCTCCGGAGATTCTGCGATCGAATCCTTGTAGTTTCGAATGGTCCGTTGACCGTCAACGGTCGAAGAAGGCTCGAGGAAGTAGCGGACGAAGTCGTTGAACGGGAGAACTCCGGCTTTGATATCTGGGGGTATAAGCATGGCATCGACCACGTAGGCGAAGACATCGCTAGATTTGACGAGGTGATTCTCGCGAATGACACGTGGTTTGGTCCGGTTCGGCCATTCGACCCAGTGTTCGAACGGATGGATCGACAAGAGCTTCATTTCTGGGGTATGACTGACCACCTTCGTGTCGAACCGAACCCATTTACGCGACGCGACTATCTCGCATATCACTTGCAGTCCTACTGGCTCGTTGCGAGGAAAGAGCTGGTGGCAAGTCGCGAATGGATTGACTATTGGGCAAGTCTGCCTGAGATGCATGGATATGAAGATGCGGTTGTCAAGCACGAGGCGGTCTTCACAGAACTCTTTACGTCCCACGGATTCATCGGCGAGGTGGCGTTCCCGACTATCACCGACAAGATTGAAAATCATGCGGTTCTGTACGCCGAGCATCTTTTGGATGCCGGATGCCCAACGCTGAAACGTCGGCCATTCTTTCAGTCGCCACCATATCTAGACCGGCTTGCGGTAGTCGGCAAGTGGACGCTGGATGCCGCCGCGCGGTACGGCTACCCAATGACGATTCTTATGCAAGATCTCGCCCGAAACGTCGGGCCCCGGGTGCTGAACGCGGATGCCGCTCTTCTTGACGTTGTCTCCGAATCGGACCAGCGATACGACAAAATGAAGCCCCTGCGCACGTTAGCAGTGGCGCACATCTATTACCCGGAACTCGCCACGCAGATGCTCGAAGCGCTCGACCGGCTTCCAGACGCTTATGACTTGATTATCACCACGGCGGACGTAAATCGGGCGGAACTCATTAGGGAAGCTCTTGCCGGGCGAGCCAGACGAGGCAAGGTGGACGTCCGCGTTGTGGAGTCGAACGACGGGCGTGACCAGAGCGCTTTCCTCGTCGGGTGTCGTGACGACATTCTCTCTGGCGAATACGAGTTGATTGTCAAGATTCACTCCAAGAAGACGCTGCAGGACGAGTTCAATCCGGGTCGGTTGTTCGCACGTCAGCAGTTCGATAATTTGCTTCCCAGTGCGGAGTACGCCGCGAACGTCATCGCGCTGTTCCAGCGCGAGCCTGGGCTGGGGCTTGCATATCCACCGATGGTTCACATCGGATATGGCACGATGGGGCACGCCTGGTGGGGAAACCGCCCTCGATTCGCTGACATCGCGATGAAGCTTGGTGTTCGCGTGCCGATCGATAAGCTGTCGCCATTGGCACCGTTCGGATCGATGTACTTTGCGCGACCAGAGGCGTTGCGACTGTTGTTTGAGGCTGGCTGGGACTACCGCGATTTCGGCGGCGAAGAGTCTTACAAAGACGGTGGTCTTGCTCATGTGCTCGAGCGTATGCCGTCGTATGCAGCGGGTGAACTCGGCTATCACACACGCACCATCGCTACTCCGGGCTATCTGGCCAGAAGTTACACTGCACTCGAATACAACTTGGATCAGATTACGAGCACGATGCCGGATACCACGATGGAGCAGATCGAACGAATGCAGGATGCGGGCGAGTTTGGTGCCGGGAGACTGGAAGACTTTGCTCGTATGTACGCGCGCATGAATCGCCCGAGCCTTGAGCCGGCGATCAGTCGCGTCTTCATCCGCGTGGCGGCCTGGCGGAGAAGAATTTCTCATCTACGGCCCTCATCGATAGGACGTCGCCTCATGGCCAAGAAGAGCACGAACAGGAGCAAGATCTGATGGCAGCGGCAACGCCTTCTGCGGCAAGCGAACGATTTGCGCGCATCGCTTTGTTGCCGATGCGAAGCATCGGATCAATCGGAGCAGGCGGGGCAACAAGCCTGCTTGGTCCGTTCCGAGAGCTGATCGATCATCGCGAGATGCTTTCGCTTCTCGTCAAACGAGACCTCAAGGCGCGATATAAAGACTCTGCGCTTGGCTTTTTGTGGGTGCTGGCGCGACCGCTGATGCAACTGGCGATCTATTTCGTCGTGCTCGGGCATTTTCTCGGAGCTGCGCGGGGTATTCCAGACTTCGCCATCTATGTATTTGCCGGGCTAACGGCAATGGGCCTATTTCAAGAGATCCTTGTCGGGGGCACTGGGTCAATACTTGCGAACGCCGGTTTGGTGAAGAAAGTGTATGTGCCCCGCGAGGTCTTCCCGTTGGCGAGCACTGGGGCAGCACTCTTCAACTTCGGTATTCAGCTACTAGTCCTGGTCATCGCGACGTTCGCGATCGGCAAGCCGCCTCTGCACATTGGCCTTATCTATTTTCTGCCAGCGCTCGCGCTGATTGTCGTGTACGGGCTTGCCCTCGCGCTTCTTTGTGGCGCGGTCAATGTGTACCTCCGTGATACGCAGTACTTGGTCGAAGTGCTTACGATGCTTCTTTTCTGGGCATCTCCTGTTGTCTATGCCTGGCAGATGGTGTCTCAGCTCGTGCAGAATTTTTGGTTGATAGAGGCGTATACAAACAATCCGCTGACGCTTGCGGTACTCGGTTTTCAGCGTGCATTTTGGGTCGCGGGCGACGAGGTTGCTTGGCCGGACCACCTAATGCTCCGAACTCTGATCGCACTCGTCATCGGGGTGGTCCTGCTCTTTGTGAGCCACCGTGTTTTCCTGCGCCTGCAGGGCAACTTCGCACAGGAGCTATAAGGATGACCGGGATGTCTATGTCTGGGAGCAACACATCGGCGCCTGAAGTGATCAGGGTCAAGCGCGTCTCGAAGCGGTTCACGATCCGCAAGGACTCTTCATTAAAGGAGCGGGTCGTAACGCTTGGGCGCGCGGGGAGACGCCACCGCCAAGATTTCTGGGGCCTCAGCGATGTGAGCCTTGGGATTAACGCGGGGATGACGATCGGACTAATCGGTCACAATGGGTCCGGAAAGAGCACTCTCCTTAAGGTGCTCGGGGGCATCATCCAGCCCACAGAGGGCACCGTTGAACAACGAGGGAGAGTCGCCGCTCTTCTTGAGCTTGGCGCTGGCTTTCACCCGGATCTGACAGGACGCGAGAACGTGTTTCTCAATGGCTCTGTGCTCGGGCTTAGTAATGAAGAAATTGAAGAACAGTTTGCCGCGATACACGAGTTCTCTGGCGTTGGCGAGTTCATCAACACTCAAGTGAAGTTTTACTCGTCAGGAATGTATGTCCGGCTCGCGTTTGCAATCGCGGTTCATACCGACCCCGATATTCTTCTCGTAGATGAAGTGCTGGCGGTAGGCGACGAACAGTTCCAGGAAAAGTGTCTTGCGAAAATTCGTGATTTCCAGGCCGAAGGCCGCACGATCATCATCGTGAGTCACGCATTGGACCAGATCTCATCGTTGTGTGACCGCGTGATTGTGATGGATAAAGGAAAGCTCGTCTACGACGGAATTCCTGTGACGGCAATTGAACGGTTTCGGGAGCTGCTCGTTGAGAATGCTGTTGGTCAGGCTCGTCCGGACCAGGTCTCTCGCGCGCTTGAAATTCGTTCGATCGAGATTCTTGACCGAAATGGGGCGCCCCTCGAAAAGGTTCGCGCGGGTGATGAAATCACTTTGCAGGTTGATGTCGAGATGTTGCGCCCGATTGAGCGCTGGGCGATTGGGTTCAGTGTCGATTCCGCGCTCGGGCAGATCGCGTTGGCCTCGAACACTGATCTGCTTGATATAACTCTTGAGCCTTTGCGAGCGTCGCGAACCGTAACTATCACATTTACGACAGACGGCCTGAACCCCGGCCGCTACTCAGTGAACGCGAATGCATCAGGCATCAGTGAGCCAACATCACATGGGCTCATGAATGGAGCGGAGTTCGAGATCCTTGGGCAGGCCCGGTCAGTTGGGCCGGTGGCCACCTCGGTGCGAATCACATGACGCCCAGCGATTCATCTACGAGTGCGCTCGTTTCAGTCATCGTTCCGGTATATAACGCAGCGGGTCATCTTAAGGCCTGTGTTCAATCGATCCTGAGTCAAACGTATTTGCATCTTGAGGTAGTTCTTATAAACGACGGTTCTTCGGATGGGTCTGCGGAACTCTGTGACGAACTGGCCGCAGCGGACCCGCGGGTCAAGGTCTGGCACCAAGACAATGGTGGAATCGCCTCTGCTCAAAACACCGGACTCAAGATCGCAACCGGTGAACTGATCACGTTTTGCGACAACGATGATCTTATGGCGCCTCGTTTGCTAGAGCGCCTCGCCGGCCTCATGGAAGCAACCGATGCCGATATGAGTTGCTGTCGCTGGCGCAACATCGGCGCAAGCCGAGGTGGCGAGGAGCTGCAAAACCATCGAGACACCCCGTTTGGCGAGTTCATCGTGATCGACGACCCAGCAAAGGCCTACCAAACCGTATTCTCACTCGCCGTTCGCCGTCTTCTTGGAGTTGAGCTGCGCTACTTTAGCGAGGCGAACTGGGGAAAGCTCTATCGAGCGAAAGTGTTTGAGGGCATACATTTCCCGGACGGGCATTATGCACAAGATGTCGCTATCGCGATGAGTTTGTATGCGCGAATGCGCAAGGTCACATCTTGTGATGATGCGCTCTACTACTGGCTGCAGAGGGGCGACAGCGTTTCGCATGGGCAGCGAAGCGTTGAGTATTTCTCGGATATCGTGCGTGCGCATGCGAAGTCATTTGACGTAGCACGATCCCTTAGAATACTTCCTGCACGTGCGTACACCGGGATGATGGCGCTCCGTCTTGAACGTAAGAGCGTCCGATCCGCGGCGGATGCTCTTCGCTACGAGCAGGATCGGTCCATGGTGCGGTCACGGCTACGAGGGCTGAGCTTTTGGCAGCGCGCCGCTTGCGGCGCGCTGCATCTTGAACGACTCCTTGAAGTAGTCGTCTATAACCTCACGGTGCACAGGCGACGCTAACTGGGCTGGGTACGTTCGGGGGAGACGTCGATGATGGCTGTCGCGGGGAAGCGACTACCGATCGAGGCAGAACGCGCGAGGAGCACGACGAGGATCCCAAAGCTGAGGGTTCCAACGATCCAGACGACAAGAGGGGCGGGCGCTCCCGGCCACCACCATTCTGCGTTCGCGCCAGGATCTGGGCTGATCGTGTCTAGCCCGGTCGTGTAACGACGAATGTTATAGAACAATGAGACTGACGCGCTAAAGGCAAGTGCAAAGGCAACCACTAGACCGCGCGGCCGGCCCAGAAGTTACTGTTTTTTGGTCGTAAAGCAGCGACTCCAGCGGTTATCACCATCAACGGGAGTATGTAGCGGGGCTGCACCAGGTCCCCCACGACTGTGTTTGACCTCGCGAGGAGCAGGAACGGTACGAACCACATCGCAACGATCGCGATGGCCAAGGCGATCGTTTGCCGTCTGAAAGCACGTCCGAAGCCGACGACCAGTACAGCGCCAAAAGTGACGACACCGACAAATGACACGAGCGCCGGAAGTGGTGTATCGAACCAACCGAGGGGCCACCCTCCTAACGCACCACGCCAGAGGTCGGGGATGTTCAGGAAGTTGCTGAGGTGTCCGCTTAGAGGAAGCCGTGAGTTAGAGCTGTCTAGGCCACCGACGACGGCACTACCCTGCCCGGCAGTGAGATAGAACGCAGCCGCGATCGCCGTGATTACTATAAATACCACTCCCGGGAAAAGCGCTCGTTTAGCACCGCGCATGCCCAGGAACAGGCCGAGCGCAGCACCGAGAACGGCGTACGCCGCTGCATCGGCGCGTGCGCCAGATCCGAGCACTGCTCCGAACACCGCGAACGCAGCCAACGCATTCCTGCGCCAGCCGGCAGTCTTGAAGGTTGCGTAAATACAGACCCAAACAGTGCTCGCAGACAGCATCGCCCATGACGACGGGTTCGTCGAGCCGTATACGAAGAGCCCGAGCGGGACAGCAGTGATAACAGCGGCTATCACGTATGCGCTTCGAAGCGCGCGGGGGAGGAGGAAAAATGTTGCGGAAAGTACCAACGTTGTGAAGAGCGAGTTGACGAGCCTGATGACGAGAGTTGAAGTCTGGACGTCTTCACTCGCGAATATTGAAAGCGCGCCGTAAAAAAGGCGTGGGTAGAGCCCATCGACGTTGGCGCGCTCGACAACCGTCATCGTTGTTGAGTCGGGATCCAACACCCCGCGCTCTTTGCCGGATCAAACGCGAAACACGTTGCTGTCGTTAGCGGTGTGGGGATAGATCGCGACGTCTCATTTGCGGCATCGGCGGTACCTTCGCTGGGGTTCTCACACAGGCCTGCTCTGTCACCAAGGCCGCACCAAATAGAGGCGAGGTGAAAGTCGTCGTCCGGACTTGCGGCTACCGCTGAACTGAAGGACCAGCTAGCGAAGGTAAGAAACAGCAATATTGGGGCGAGGATAGAAACGACTAGCTTGCGACGTCGTGGCTGGATCTTCATCAGGTTGATCCTACCTGTGACGTCAGACCCGCGTAGAATCCATATGAACTCGATATGATTTGCAGACACCTTAAGTATGAGTCGGGATCGCCTGTAGAGCGGGTGTCTCGCAGACGGAGCAAACCACATGACCCTAGAGATTTTTGTTCCATTCTGGGGGGACCCGGCTCTGTTACGTGAGACCGTCGAGTCCGTGCGCGCACAATCGCGCCATGACTGGACGATGACGATTCTGGACGACTGCTACCCCGATGAGTCTGTTGCCGATTACTTCAAAGCGTTGGGCGATCCGCGGGTCACCTATGTGCGTAACGAAGTGAACCTCGGGATCACTGAGAACTATCGTGAGGCGATCCGGCGTGCACGCGGCGAGTACATCACAATTTTGGGGTGTGATGACCTCATGCACGTCAACTATCTAGACGTGATTATGCGCACGATCGCCGCGGTGCCCGTTGCCGACGTGATTCAGCCCGGTGTTGATGTTATCGATGGGGCTGGTATTCCGGTTCGTCCGCTTGTGGATCGTGTGAAACAGCGTCTCCTCGCGCCGCGCGGCGGCGAGGGAATCGCGGTGCTTACGGGCGAGGCAATGGCGACAAGCCTCATCAGAGGCGATTGGCTCTACTGGCCGTCGCTGACGTTCAAGACGGAGACATTGCGCCTTATCGACTTTCGAGATGGTCTCCCTATAATTCAGGATCTTGCGCTCCTGATGGATATCGCATTTCAACACGGGACTCTCGCATTTAATCCGCAGCCCGCTTTCTCATATCGACGCCACGCGGAGAGCGCCTCTCAGAAGACTCTCCTCGACGGACGCCGATTCCGTGACGAACGGTCGTACTACCGCGAAGCGGCGAGGATTGCAGCCGGCCAAGGTTGGAGAAGGACTGCGGCGACGGCTCACATTCGTCTGATGTCTCGGCTGCATGGCATTGCGGAGCTGCCGACCGTCATCAGATACGGTTCACGCACCGGGATACAATCGACGTTGGCCCATATTTTCTCGCCCTGAAACGAGGTGCGCCATATCGAGCGCCCTCGTAAGACTGGAGACTCTTGTCCATGGCTGAACACGTTCTCATCACCGGCGGTGCCGGTTTTATCGGATCTCGGCTCGCTAAACGCATAGTCGATGATGGACACACCGTGACCGTGCTTGACGCGCTTATCTCGCAGGTCCACGGTGAAGATCCGGAGAACGACTCGCCCCTGTTTAAGTCACTCGACGGCGTCGCCACGGTCATTCACGGAACTGTGACGTCCACCGACGACCTTCGGCTAGCTCTGAGAGGCGTTACGGCCATCGTGCATCTTGCGGCGGAGACTGGCACCGGCCAGTCCATGTATGAGATCGACCGGTATGTGACCGCGAACGTTGGTGGCACAGCAAAGTTGTTGGATTTGCTCGCCAATGAGGCTCACACTGTTCGACGCATCGTCGTCGCATCGTCACGATCGATCTACGGTGAAGGTGCATATATCGATCGCGATGGTCAAGTTGTATATCCGCCGCACCGTGCGGACGAGGCGATGTCGCAGGGCGACTACCGTGTGCTCGGAGCGGATGGCGAAGCGCTCACGCTGATCCCGACAGACGAGGAAGCAAGACTGCATCCCTCGTCCGTGTATGGCATCACGAAGCAGATGCAGGAATCCCTGATTATGACCGTTGCGCCAACGCTCAGAATTCAACCGGTCGCGCTGCGATACCAAAACGTTTACGGCCCGGGCCAGTCCCTGAAGAACGCCTACACGGGAATTCTGTCAATTTTCTCCACCTTGATCCGTCAGGGAAAAGCGATCAATATTTTCGAGGATGGGCTCGAGAGCCGTGACTTCGTGTATATCGATGACGTCGTTGAGGCAACGTTCCTCGCTGTGACGCACCCAGACGCGGCTGGTGGCACCTTCAACGTTGGATCAGGTGTGGCCACAACGGTCAATGAGGTTGTCGGTGCGCTCTTCAAGGCATTCAGTGCCGACGTGCCGACTCATATCTCAGGCAACTATCGTCTCGGTGACATTCGCCACAACGTCGCTGACACCACGCGACTGCGGGAGGTATTGGGATTCACCCCCGCAACGCCGTTCGAGGATGGCGTTCAGCGCTTCGTTGAGTGGGTTTTGACCGAACCTGTGGAGGGGGACACGTACCAGCGGTCCCTCGATGAGATGGCTTCTAGAAACCTCCTCAAGTGACTGCACGTACTTTCTTCGAGGGAAAGTCGTATCCTTATCGGCTGAATAGCCTCAATCTCTTTCGCCTGGTCCTGGCCGCTATCGTGCTCTTCGCGCACAGCTGGTACATCGCCGGACGCGGTACGGGGCCGCAGCTACATGGTGAGAATCTCGGTGGCTGGGCTGTCGCGGGCTTTTTTGTTCTCAGCGGGTTCCTGATCACGCGGAGTCGCTTGCGAACCTCGGCAGGGGACTACCTGCTGCATCGTGTGGCGCGAATCTATCCGGCCTTTCTCGTGTGTCTGATTGCCACTGTTGCGCTGTTCGCTCCAATCGCTGCGCTTCTCGAGCACGGCACACTGGACGGGTACCTCAGCACGCCAGTGACACCACTGCAATACGTGTGGGGAAACCTCGGGCTTGCGATCTCGAGTTACGACATCGGTGCGACGCTCGACAGCGTCCCGTATCCGAACGCCTGGAATGGGTCACTCTGGACGCTCTATTACGAATTTCTTTGCTACCTGGTCGTCTGGGTAGCGGGTGCCTTTGCTATTTTCCGTCGAACTGTCTTCCCTGCAACCTTAATTTTTGTTTTCAGCGTCATCATATGGATGAACATCGATCTTGCGGGACGGCTCGGCCTAGACCCCAGCTTCGGTCTATTTTTCAAGCTGCTGCCATTTTTCATGGGCGGTGCATGCGCCTACTTCGTGATCGATCGGTTCGGTCTCAACCGATGGATCGGAATAGGATCGCTGCTGGTTGCGGCACTGCTCATCGCTTTCGTACCAGGGTGGGGCGGGCAGGCATCCTCGCCGTTCCTCGCCTATGGGCTGCTTTTTCTGGCAACGCTCATTCCGCAGCCGGAGTGGATCGCACACAACGACATCTCCTACGGCTTTTACATCTATGCCTGGCCTATGCAGCAACTCGTCGCGCTCGCTGGCGGATTGCAGTGGGGGATGCTGGTCTACATTCTGATTACGGTGGTTGGTACGATCATCCTCGCGGCGTTGAGCTGGTTCTTCGTGGAGCGACCGTGCATGCGGCGAGTCCGTGGCCGATCGGCCGCCTCCAAGCACGCAGTGAACGCCCGAACCTGAAGCAACTGGAGCAAAGTAACAAAATGGCCCGAATCTTCGTCGACCTCCTCTCTCTCACCGGAACGAAGGGCGGGATGGAGACCTACGCGCGCGAGCTTTACATGCAACTCGGACAGCTCGCCCCCGAACACGAGTACGTCGGGTACTTCAGCAAAGAGGGCTGGGACCTCGACCGAAGCTGGTTTCCCGGCGAGACTATCCAGTCAGGAATCAGCGGCGAGAACCGATTCGCCTGGGCGTGGGGAGAGCTTCGGTGCGGTGCCGCCGCGGCGCGAACAGGTGCCGACCTACTGCACTCTCCTATGACTCTCGGTCCCGCTCGCACACGGATGCCTGCTGTGATCTCGATGCACGACATGCTCTACTGGAGTCACCCCCAGTACATGTCGACGCCGCTGTACACGTGGCCAGTCAAAATTGATGGAGCGACTGGTCGCGCGCAACGCAACTCGGATCCTCACGATCAGCGAGGTCTCGAGAGAGGCGATAGTACGTTATTTGAAGGTTCCGTTCGAGCGGATCGATCTCGTTCCGCTCGCGGGCACACCGATGCAAGGTGTCGATCGATCACGTGCCTCGGAGAACGGGCCGATGATTTTGGCGACGGGTAACCGTCGCCCGCACAAGAACTGGCCCTCGCTCATTCGGGCGCTCCCCAAAATTGACCCTGCGGAGCGACCACGTGTCATCGTCACAGGTAGTCATGGTGACGACCCCTTGATTAAGGTCGTCGCGGAGACGGGGATGCAAGATTGGGTAACGCTGCGTAGCTGGGTCGACGCTGATGAGATGCGTGAGCTGTACTCAACTGCGACGGCATTGGCGATGCCGTCATTTGCAGACGGCTTCTCATTGCCTGCTTTGGAGGCGATGATGGCCGGACTTCCGGTGATGATCAGCGACATCCCGGTCTACCGCGAAGTCGTTGGAGATGTCGCACTGTTCATAGATCCGAACGATCTCGGGTCGATTGCTAATGCGATGCGAATTGCGGCGACAGATTCTGAACGTATGCAGGATCTGGCTCAGCGCGGCTACACCCGTGCTGAGCGCTTCTCCTGGGAGCGTACGGCGAAGGGCACGATCGAATCGTTCGAGCGTGCCCTTACGGAAGGAAAATCGCGGCGCTAGCCCCGTGCGACCCTTTCGACCGTCTCTGCGACCAGGTCGATGCCATCGGTTACTGGGTGGTGATGGTTCCCGACGAAAAGTCCGTCTACGTGGATCTTGTCAGCACCCGGGAGCTTATCGGGAACGATGGCGTCGAGGTGGGCCATAACCGGGTTCCTGGTGAAATTCCCGGCAACGATTGGGCGAGATTCGATACCGGCTTCGGCAAATGCCGTGACCAGGTCGCGCGGCGCCGACCTTCGAGCGCCTCTTCTAGCACGAGCGAGAACCCAAACCAGCTACTTTCGCCGGTCTCTCTTTGCAATCGAACGGATGGGATTCCAGCGAAGCGTTCTTGGAAGTGGCGTGCATTCGCGCGACGTCCGGCGATGAGTGCGGGAACCTTCTTCAGCTGCTCGAGTCCAAGAGCGCCCTCCATCTCCAGTGGACGCACGTTGTACCCCGGCAGGACAAAGCGAAACAGATCGTCCCAAGCATTCCCGGTCTTGTTGTGCACGTGATTCTCGTTGGGAAGGTCGCGTGTCCACCCGTGGGACCGCAGCGAGATCATCTCCTGATAGAGCTGCTCATCGTCAGTGAGGATGAGCCCGCCTTCCATCGTTGAAATGTGATGTGAAAAGAATGAGCTGAAGGTGCCGACGAGCCCAGCAGTGCCCGCAGCGATGCCATCACTCACTGCACCGAGAGATTCACAGTTGTCCTCGAGCAGGACCAGGCTGTGCTTCTCGGCAAGTGCACGCAATCGAGCGAAGTCGTTCGGGTTGCCGAGGAGGTTCACGGCAAACACGGCCTTCGTACGAGGCCCAATCGCTTCTTCCAGTAGGTCGAGATCCATATTCAATGTGTCGATGTCGATGTCAACGAAACGCGGTCGGAGTCCGTACTGCGTCAACGGGTAGTACGTTGTGGGCCACGACACAGCCGGGACAAGGACTTCGTCGCCACGAGAGAGGTCGATGCGCGGGTCGAGTACCGCGGCGGCGACGGCGATGAGGTTGGCTGAACTGCCAGAGTTAACCATGACGCCGAAGTCAGCACCGAAGTGCTCGGCGAACGCAGCCTCGAATTTTTTTGACCAGCGGCCCCATCGTGAAGCGACCACCTTCAGTCACGCGTTTGATCGCGGCGTACTCGGCGTCGTCCCAGGTGGTTGTGGCCAGGGGGTACGCAGGTTCGGCAGAAGTCATCGAATTTCTCCGTTCGCAATCTGTGTCAGGTAGGAGTTGTAGCAGGTGCGCATTCCTTCGGGCATCGAAGTCCGAGGCTTCCAGCCGTGTTCGCGCGCCAATGTGGAATCAATTAGGCGCTGGGGGACACCACTTGGTTTTGTGATGTCGAACTTCAGTGAACCCTCAAAACCCACGATTTCTGTTGCGATCTCGTAGAACTCTCGAATGCTGTGGTCCGCTCCAGCCCCAACGTTCATCGCCATCGGCCATGTGTCGATATTCTCGACCTCTTCGACTAGCCAGCGTGCGAGATCCGGAGCGTAGGTGAACTCCCGACGAGCGGTGCCATCTCCCCATACCTCGACAGCATCAAGCCCGTTGATCTGCGCCTCATGGGCCTTGCGAAGCGTCGAGGCGATGAGATGTGCTCGCGCGGGAGAAAAGGTGTCGCTCGGCCCGTACAAGTTCGAGGGAACGATGGCGCGAAACGCATTGCCAGTTTGCTGTGCGGCGTATCGCACGGCCGTTAAACCCGCGAGCTTCGCGAGTCCGTAGCCTTCATTCGCCGGCTCGAGAGCTCCTCCGAAGAGGTGAGATTCGGTGATCGGGTTAGGTGCATCCGCTGGGTAGGCCGCAGCACTCGCGACGTAGACGAATCGCGGTACCTCGGCTTCGACGGCTGCGCCGATCACGGCCCTGTCTATACCGAGGTTGTCCAGAAGATACGGCAATGGGCGTGCCAATTTGTCGCCGATCCCGCCGACGAAGGCCGCCGCATGGATGATGAGATCCGGGGCTATGTCTTGAATCACGCTAAGCGTGGCAACGGGATCACGAAGATCCACCTGTCGTCGGCCGATCGCAACCAGTTCGTCTTCGGGGCGGGTGGCACGCCACTGCGTGGCGACGCTGGAGCCGAGCATGCCAGCCGCTCCAGTGAGGAGTATCCGCACGTGGCGTCAGCTCTGAACCTGATCGACGAAGTGTCGACCCTCGACCTCGAGTGCGGCAGCGTCGGCATCGACCATGATCTGCGCCAGTCGAGGAGTCAAAACCTTCGGCTCCCAGCCGAGGAGATCCTTGGAGCGCCCGTAGTCGCCAATGAGTGCATCGACCTCGGTCGGGCGGAGGTAGCGCTCATCGAACTTGACGTACTTCTCCCAGTCCAGCCCGACGTGCTCGAACGAGAACTGCAGAAAATCCTTGACTGTGTATGCAGTGTTGGTCGCGAGCACATAGTCCGTCGGCTCGTCATGCTGCAGCATCCGCCACATGCCTTCCACGTACTCGGGTGCGTAACCCCAGTCGCGGACGGCGTCGAGATTGCCAAGGTACAACTCGCTTTGAAGGCCTGCTTTGATGCGGGCCGCCGCGCGGGTGATCTTGCGTGTTACGAAGGTTCCACCTCGACGAGGAGACTCGTGGTTGAACAGAATACCGTTGACAGCAAAGAGGCCGTACGCCTCGCGATAGTTCCGTGTGATCCAGTAGGAATAGAGTTTCGCCACGCCGTAAGGCGAGCGCGGGTAGAAAGGAGTCTCCTCATTCTGCGGAGGTGGCGTCGCTCCGAACATCTCGGAGCTTGATGCCTGGTAGAAACGGCAGTCGATGTGTGCGGCGCGGATTGCCTCGAGGAGACGGGTCGTGCCGAGGCCCGTGACATCGCCTGTGTATTCAGGCTCGTCGAAGCTGACACGAACGTGCGACTGCGCCGCTAGATTGTAGACCTCATCTGGCTGGATCTCGTTGAGGAGCGTTACGAGGCGAGAGCCTTCGGCAAGATCAGCGAAGTGGAGGAAAAGGCGATGATCATCCGCCTGAGCGGGCTGATATACGTGATCGATGCGTTGCGTGTTGAATGACGAAGAACGGCGGATCAAACCGTGGACCTCGTAGCCCTTTGCCAGGAGTAGCTCAGCGAGATAGCTGCCATCCTGTCCGGTGATGCCGGTTATGAGGGCGCGTTTGCTCGACTTGTTTTCAGTCATGAGGGAACTCCTGGATCGCGAGTGTTCGGGGCGAAGGCCGCAATTAGTCTAGCGGAGCCGGGTTCGCGACCCCGTGAGATGCCTGCACCCGTGCACCGGGCGCAGGGCGCAGAAGTGCGGCCAGATGCATGATCAGCCCGACGACTGGAGGGAGGATTAGTGCGATGTCAATTCGGGTGAGCAAATCCAGCGGAAGCATAAGAAAGAGGACAGTAAGAACGGCAGCGGCAGCCCAACCGACGATGTTCGCCGTGTGCTGTCTTTCCGTCACCAAAGCCGGGCCCGTAACGCACATCAAACCGACGACGCCTGCGCTCAGAACAATAATCGCCATGGTCCCGGGCTGGATCTCGTAGCGTCCGGCCGAGATGAAGTGGATCAGCGCTGGCCCGACCACGAATGCCAGCGCGGCGAGGAGTGCGATGATCCCCAGGGATGCGGCAAGGAGTGTGAGCACCCGTCTAGCGCTGGCCCGGGCGCGTCCACGGAAAACGGCCGAAATGAGGAAGCTTTGTAGTGCGAGGATCGGTACGACGATTGGAGCTCGTGAGAGCGTGATCGCAAGCATCACGGCTCCGAGTGCGGCGGTTGACTCATCGGCACTGGTGATGCCGATGAGGAGAGGGAGTCCGGAGATCATCGCGCCCGTGCAAGCGGCGGCGCCGACGGTGCTCAGAACATTGCGTATGAGGG
The DNA here is from genome assembly GCF_000685355.1 of Microbacterium sp. CH12i. Taxonomy (GTDB): domain Bacteria; phylum Actinomycetota; class Actinomycetes; order Actinomycetales; family Microbacteriaceae; genus Microbacterium. The sequence goes on from NZ_JHET01000003.1 coordinate 339,210, forward strand.
TGCCGAGCGGGACATCCAGGGCGAAGTTTCCGATTACGCGCTTCCTCGCCGCCGCCCAGACCGTAAGAAACGCGAGCCCGAACGGGAATGCGATTCCACAGGCGAGCCAGATCACTGGTAGCTGCAGAGCGAAGGCGGCTGTGAGGACGGCAGTCCTCACAGCCGCATCGACGATCGTAAGGAGCGCCACGTGGCGCCAGAGATGAAGGCCATAGAGCACTCCGCTGAGAACCGCGGTCAGAAGGTAGCCCACAAGACCGATCGTCAGGACTCCAGAGAGAGCAAGACCGGGGACTGGGACGGAGGTGATTCCAAGGCTGAAACCTAGGACACAGCTGATGACGAGTACCGTTGCGCCCGCAATTATGGTGAACGTGCGAAGTATGGTATTCGGCTCATGATCGTGCGAGCTGTGCGTGGCGCGCGTCACCTCCTGCTGAACCCCGGCCATCGCCGAGACACAGAGGTAGATCGTCGACCAAACGACGGAGAAGGCGACATACCCGACGCCAGGTAGAAGCGCAGGGGCGAGCAGCTGAACGACGTACCCGAATGCACCAGCTACCGCAGTCGCCAGGAGGATCCAGCGAAAGCCCCGTGCAGCTCCATCAGCCCTCGTCATTTGGCCTTTGTGGTTCGTCTGTCGGCGGTGTCGTCACAGCTTTGTAATGGGTACGGAGATCCTCGACGTCAGCGCGCAACAGCGCCACTTCTTCAGCGACACGGCGGACTTCGTCTTCAGCCTGAGACAACTCCCAGGAAAGGTGAAGAGCGACGCCGACAAGGAGAACTAGCGCCAGAGCGAAAATCAGATTCGAGGGGACCTCGACGCCGAGTAGGTCGGAGAGGCCGACGAGAAGCCCAGGGAAAAGCGCGAGTATAAGGATCGCGAACCCGATGAGTAACCACATGATCGCGTACTTCTCGCGCAGTTGCCGGCGCAGAAGAAGAGTAAAGATCACTGCCAGGACGACGAGTGCGAAGAACACTCCAAGTAAGACAATCATTCAGCAACCTCCTGGCGGCGACGTCCTCTGAGCAGCGCAAGAGATAGGGCGAAGGTCGCGCGAAGCAGGTACCGTGCTGCGCTGAACGGGTTGTGGCTGGGCTTCCCGTAAGCCCGAGGACGCATCGCCACAGGCACCTGAGTCACGGTGAGTCCCGCGTGGACCGCGCCGACGAGCGAGTCGATTGTGTCGCCAAGATACTCTGCGGGATAGTAGCGGACGTACTGATCGATCGCACGATGATTCGCCGCCCGGAACCCCGACGTAACGTCGGTCAGGCGTACGCCGCTGATGCCTGAGATTACGCTTGCAAGCATCTTCATTGCCCATCGGCGGGGGCCGACGGCCTTGTAACCGCCGACTTCCGCGAATCGCGCGCCGATGGAGATGTCTGCATCGGAAAGCCCCGCCAGTACGGCGGCAATGTCCGTCGGATTATGTTGGCCGTCGGCGTCCACTTGAATTGCCCTACGGTAACCGTTGCGTTGAGCGTACGTGAAGCCGGTGCGCATTGCCCCGCCGACCCCCATGTTGAACGGCAGGTGCAGTACGCGTGCACCAGCAGCCTGTGCCTTGTGCGTCGTGTCATCGGTAGAACCGTCATCCACGACGAGGACGTCGTAGTTGGAATCGGCGGACAAGATCTCTCGTACCGTGTTGCCGACGTTCTGAGACTCGTTCCATGCAGGAACGATAATGAGGGCGCGTTCGGGGGATGAAGGCATGGTGTGCTGATTCTATCCGGTGATGACTGGTTGATCGTAGGGGCTGTCCTGGAACGCACGTCTAGGATGGATAGCTGAGTGTTCGGTGCAACTCTTGCGCGGAAAGGAATACCATGGACCTCCTCATCGTAGGCTCGGGTTTCTTCGGCCTCACCATCGCTGAACGCGCTGCCGAAGCCGGCCGCAAGGTCACGGTCATCGATCGTCGCCACCACATCGGTGGTAACGCATACAGCGAGGCCGAGCCGGAGACCGGCATAGAGGTGCATCGTTACGGCGCCCACCTATTCCACACTTCGAACCCCACCGTGTGGGAGTACGTGAACCGCTTCACAACCTTCACCAACTACGTGCACCGGGTTTACACGACTCACAAGGGCGTCGTCTTCCCGATGCCGGTGAACCTCGGAACCATCAACCAGTTCTTCCAGGCCGCGTATACGCCGGACGAGGCTCGTGCTCTCGTCAAGGGGCAGGCGGGCGAGTTCGACGCGAAGACGGCGCGCAACTTTGAGGAGAAGGGTATTGCCCTTGTGGGGCGCCCCCTCTTCGAGGCGTTCTTCCGCGACTACACCGCCAAGCAGTGGCAAACCGACCCGAAGGAGCTCTCGGGAGACATCATCAGCCGTCTTCCCGTGCGCTACAACTACGACAATCGCTACTTCAGTGACACGTGGGAGGGCCTACCTACTGACGGTTACACCGCCTGGATCGAGCGGATGGCAGATCACCCCAACATCGAGGTGAAGCTCAACGTCGACTTCTTCGATGAGACCCAACCGTTGAACAAGAAGGCAGTCGTGGGGCAGACACCCGTTGTCTACACGGGCCCTGTTGATCGGTACTTCGACTACACGGCCGGTTCGCTGAGCTGGCGCACCCTCGACTTCGAACAGGAAGTCTTGAACATCGGTGATTTCCAAGGCACGCCGGTGATGAACTACCCGGACATGGATGTGCCCTACACGCGCATCCATGAATTCAAGCACTTCCACCCGGAGCGCAAAGACGTCTACGCGTCGGACAAGACCGTCATCATGCGTGAGTTCTCGCGCTTCGCGAATCACGACGACGAGCCGTACTACCCGGTGAACACTGAGTCCGATCGAGAAGGACTGCTGGCGTACCGCAATCTGACCAAGGGGGAGAAGGACGTTCACTTCGGCGGACGCCTCGGCACCTACCAGTACCTCGACATGCACATGGCGATCGGCTCGGCGCTGTCGATGTGGAACAACACTCTCTCTTAGACTCAGAACTGTGAGTCACACTGAGGTCGGGGCGCCGGGAACTCCCGGCGGTATCTGCATTCGCTGTGGCTGCTGTCTGCCCGCGACCTGAAGGTTCGGTACGCGACAAGCTTCCTTGGCTATCTGTGGTCGGTGCTCGACCCACTCGTGATGAGCCTGATCTACTGGTTCGTCTTCACGCAGGTGTTCCACCGTGACGTTGGCGAAGACCCGTACATCGTCTTCCTCATCAGCGCACTGCTGCCGTGGGTGTGGTTCAACTCCTCGGTTTCTGACTTCACTAAAGCGTTCAAGCGTGACTCACGGCTGGTCCGTTCGACGAATATCCCTCGGTCGATCTGGGTGAATCGGATCGTCCTCAGCAAGGGGATGGAGTTTCTGTTCTCGCTCCCCGTGCTTGCTCTTTTCGTGATCGTCAACGCGATGGTCGAAACCGACCCGGAAAAGGTTGTTCAGGTCGGGTGGGGCATTCTATGGTTCCCGGTGGCCGTTCTCCTGCAAGTGATTCTGCTGGTGGGGCTCGGGATGCTCGTTGCCCCATTGTGTGCGCTCTACGCCGATCTCGAGCGTACCACCGGGCTCATCCTGCGCGCACTCTTCTACGCGACCCCGATCATCTACAGCGTCTCGAATCTTCCTGGTCCGTTCGAGATCATCGGCTCTTTCAACCCGCTCGCAGGAATTTTCACGCTCTATCGGATGGCGTTCTTCCCCGATCAGTGGCATCTGACCACTGTCCTCATCAGCGTTGTGATGACCCTTGCGATCTTCGTGCTCGGCTCGTGGGTATTCCGTTCGCTTGAGCGTCCAGTGCTGAAGGAGCTGTGATGGCAGCAGCGATTGAGGTTCAAGACCTCGGCGTGTACTTCCGCCGCAATCGGCGTGGTCGCCGCAGTTTCAAGGATCTGTTCGCCGGCGCCTCTCGGCGCAGCCGACCAGGAGAATTCTGGGCCCTGCGCAACGTCTCCTTTACCGTGCAGCAGGGCGAGTCGATCGGCGTCGTCGGCCGCAACGGACAGGGTAAGTCGACGCTGTTGCGACTCGTTGCCGGGGTTCTGCTGGCGGATGAAGGGTCAGTCGCGGTCAATGGCGGGGTCGCCCCGCTCATCGAGCTCACAGGCGGCTTCGTGGGCGACCTCACCGTGCGCGAGAACGTGCGTCTCACCGCGGGCCTGCACGGGATGCCGAAGGCAGAGATCGCGCGTCGTTACGATGAGATGATCGCCTTCGCCGAACTCGAGGAGTTCCAGGAAACCCCGTACAAGCATCTGTCCAACGGTATGAAGGTGCGCCTCGCGTTCTCAGTCGTATCGCAGCTCGACGAACCTATCCTTCTTGTCGATGAGGTGCTCGCCGTCGGCGACAAAGGCTTCCGCGACAAGTGCTACAAGCGCATCGACGAGCTTCTCGCTGACGGGCGCACGCTGTTCTTCGTCAGTCACAACGAACGCGACCTCCGGCGGTTCTGCACGCGAGGCCTGTACCTCGACAAGGGTGCGCTGGTGCTGGATGCGCCGATCAACGAGGTTCTCGATCGGTACAACGCCGACTCCACCGCTGGATAAACGTACCGCCGAATGCGTCAGGCGCGGACGAAATGGGATTCGAGTTCAATCGGCTGGGCTGGAGGCGCACGCGCTGCTGCGAAAGGAGCCTGGCAAGAGCTTGTTCAGCGCTCCACAGGACGACTGAGCGCCTATGACGGCGGTTCTTGCTGACGTGCGGGCGGATGCTGGTGTGACTGCTCACTTGCGTCCGAGGATCTCCCCGAACAGATAGTTCTGGATGGATTGCTCGGGTTCTTCGTTGAGAAAGTTCAGTACAGTCTGGCGGAGGTTCTTCTCGATGAGGATGGCGTGCTTGGCCTTCGTGGACAAACCGCGTTCGCGAAACGTCACCTGTTTGCGGCGTGCCATGAGAAGTTCCAAATCGCTCCGTGACATCGGCATACGGGTCACTGCAAAGAAATCAGGCTTCCCGCCACGTTCGATGAGGCGCACGAATCCGATGATCGTTGTATCGCACTTCGGAAGAGCGAAGCCGTCGAGCCCGAACTCTTCGACGAATTCGCGTTCGGCCGCAAATGCGAGCAGCATCGTCAAATTCGGCTGCTGCCCGCGGCGTCGCGCCTCGCGTCGCACGACTTTCCAATCCCGAAAGTCAACCGATCCGGACCCGGATGGAGCCCAACGGCCTGCGTTCACGTTGCTTCCCGTGCCTTGACGTTGAAAGTAGACGAAGTTGTCGCTGGTGACGACGAGAGTCGATACGCCGATGTAATTGGTCGCAGCCGTGAGATGCAGTGGCTTGAGCGCACCCTCTTCGTCGATGACGAGACGCCGCCCGTCTGTCGAGGGTTCGACATCGTGTATGTCCCAGAGCAGTCGGTCGATGATCTCGTCGGAACTCTGTGCCTCCAAGTAGCGCGAACGCTGGAGGGTGGCAGATGTCGAGGTCGGCGTGATCTCTGAGCGCAACCCGGCGAGCTTGCCATTGTGCACGATCGTCTTCGCGTACAGCAGCCTCCGCAGTAGTCCCGGCACGAAGGGACGGACGGACTCAGGCAATTCGTACTGCTCAGGAGTGAGGGACAACTCGATCGAGGCGCCGCTGCCGAGGTGGCGGTTCACTGCGTCCGACATGACATAGAACTCGTTTGGACCGTCGTCGCGGCGAAACTCGCCGACTGCGTAGCCGGCCTCGACGAGCGGGCGTGAAAGCGACAGTTCACTCCTGCGCCTCACCCGCTCCTCAGCCGGAATCACGATGTTGCGATACCGTTGCGCGCTGCGTCGATAGGACAGCAGCGAAGTGAGAATCCATGCCACGACAGTGGCGACGGCGATGATCACGATCACGAGCGGAAGATCGACCGCGAGCTTGAAACCGTTCCCGCGGAGGGATTCGTACGCGAGCGGCACCAGGCCGACCACGGAGAAGACGGTACCCAATGAGACCGCCCGAAGAACGAGGCGGTAGCGCAGCGTCAGCCAGCCGATCTGTGAGCGGACGTGAATACGGTTCAGAAGCTTGCGCCACCGTGGCACCGCATCGATCGACACCTGGGGAAGAGCAGTGGTCTCGGTACCCGCTGCATTCCGAAGCGCGTCGGCCATCTCACAAGCCGATGATCGACTTCAGATTCTGCGCCGCATTGCGAGCAGACTCCACACCGCCTGCGCTGTCGCCGTTCGCCTCTACCGTGGAGCGCAGGTCTGCGAGCGTCTGTGCATAGGCCGCAACGCCTTCTCGCCACTGCGAATCGATCGACGACGGGGGCTGGGCGTCCGAAATCCGCTGGGCATCCTGCTGCAGGCTGTCGACGATCGATACTGCTTCTTGGCCGCTCGAACTGGAAACGAATCCAAGTCCGGTCATCGCGTCGTCGAGCCAGGGACCCACCTGGCCGCGGAACACCTCGATGCTCGGATCAATGGCGGGAGGCGGCGTCACCATGGGCGTCGTCGGCTCAGGTGGCACTGGTGCCGGTGGCGTCGTCGTGCCGGGCGTGCTGGTCGGACTAGCCGACGGCGAACCCGACGAACTAGGGGAGGCGGTCGGGTTCGGCTCACCATCGCGTGGCAAGAACATAAACAGCAGAATGCCGACGATCGCTACAGCAGCGACCGACAAGCCCACGATGAGCCACACTCGTCGGCGATTCGTTGGCTTCGGGGGAATGGGGGCCCACCGGAGTTCAGGCTGTTCGTCGCTCATCTTCACGCCTCCAGAGGTGCCATCGGCTGCCAGGTACGGTCGCGACCGACATTGCCGCCGTCGCGAATGCCGCGGAACAGGTTGCTCGTGCCGCGCACGGTCCGCTCCACAAACACGAGGCGGATCAGCTCTTTGAAGAACGTGGCCGTGGTGCCGAGCCCGAACAGCACCGGGTTGTAGACGCCGTGCACGCGGTAGTACTGCTTGATGAAGCCGCGGTTGCGCATGATGTAGTAACGGTACGCGTTGCTCGAAGCGTTCATGTGGCGCACGCCCATGTCCCACTGCTTGATCTCGCGGGTGCGACGCAGCACGAACTCGTCCACGATGACGGCCGTCGTCAACCTCGAGGCGAGCCAGCCGTACATCTGGTCGTCCCAGTAGATGAAGAACCGGGGGTCGGGAAGGCCGATCTGCGTGACGATCGAGCGGTGAATGAACATTCCCTCGAAGCATCCGCTGTTCATCTCTTTGAAGCCGGAGGCGTCAAAACCCGCAGGCGCGAACGGAATCGGAATCCCCATCCGCTCCGCGATGCGGTACTGCCAGTAGAACTCGCTGCCGTCGTAGTCGTAGCGGCGTCCCTGGATGCTCTTGAACCGCGGCGCCCAAGCGCCCATTCGCGCGAGACCGTTCGGCACGACCTCGACGTCGTCATCCATCATCCAGATCCACTCGGATCCGATTTCGAAGGCGGTGCGCATGCCCTCGCTGAAACCACCGGATCCGCCGGTGTTCGTCTCGAGCTTGCGGTACACGATCTCTGTGCCGATGCTTTCGCGGTACGACTCCACGACCTCGGTGGTGTCATCCACCGACGCGTTGTCGATGATGACGACGTGACCGGGCTTGGGATCCATTGCCGTGATGCTCGTCAGCAACCTCGTCAGCAAGTGTGACCGGTTGTACGTGACGATGACGATCGTCGCCGATGCGGGATCGAACGGGGGCTGACGATCAGTGGTCACGTGTGAGTCTCCGGGTTGGTGCGCACGCATGGTCATGCGGGGGCTCAGACATCGATGAGCCGGATATCAGCCTACCTTCCACACCGTTGCGCACCGGTGAAGACGCTGAGTCGCTACCCGTGCCCACGCAGCGTCGGAATAACGCCCGTGTTCGCAGCGTCGATGTTCTCGCGCCATGAACGCGACTGTCCGGCCCGCAACGCGCACAGCACGAGCATGAACCAGCCTGCGCCGGCCAGCGTGAAGCTCTCGAACATTGAGTCCACCGCAAGGGTTATGAGCACGAGCGGCGTCCAGGCGTAGACGACTGAGCGTCGCACGCTCGCCACCAGCCACGAGCGCACCACAGCGATCCCACCGAGCAGGACGAACAGCAGGAAACCGATGACGCCCAACTGCAGAGTCACGTCGAAGTACGCGTTCAGCGCGGTCTGATGGTTGTTGTCCAACAAAAAATTGATGTACGTAAACGGGTATTCGCCGCGCTGCCAAGGGCCAAACCAGCCCCATCCCTGGATCGGCCTCACTGCAATGAAGTCAAGGACTTTGTTCCACAGATCCGCTCGCATCGAGAAATCCGACCCGCCACCCATCCACGCGATGATGGGATGCCGCAGCGCGAAGGCCACTGCGAGCGCGAGAGCGACCAAGGCACCCAGCATCCATTGCACAAAAGAGCGACGCGATTGCGGTGTGATCCGCACGATGGTGAGCGCCCCGGTGACCACGCCGACTGCGACAGCGAGCACGAGGACGGTGGGTGAGGCAGAAAGCAGCGCGAGGAATCCGGCAAGCGCCACCGAGGGGATCGCGATCGGCGCCACCACCGACTGCGTTCGCCATTCGATGACAAACGTGATTAACGCGATGACGGCCACGAACCCAAGCATGTTGCGGGTGCCGAAAAGTCCCTGAATGGGGCCGCCGATGGCGAGATTGCCCTCTATGTCGAGGAACAGGATCGGAACATCGAGCAGGATGCCGGAAAGAATCTCGACCGCGAGCGAGGCAGCCAGCAGTACCCGAAGAGTGTCGCCGATCGCCCGCACCGTCTGCAGCGTGTCGCGGATGTGTCCGATCGTGATCGCCAGGATCGCGAACCCGAGTAGTGAAACCCATCCGAACAATGTGTCCGAACGGTCGGTGCTCCAGAAGGTGCTGATGAGCGCCCAAGCGAGGAAGGCGATCAGCGACGACGGTGCAAGCCGCAGCACCGAAAGCTCCTCACGCCGGACGACCAGGATTGCCAGACCCAACACGCTCAGAACGATGATGATCGTCGCCAGTGTGGCAGCCGACGTCATCCGCTCGATCGCGAACGACCCGAACGTCGCCGTCAACGCCGCAAGGGTATAGCGCGCGCCAACTCGACCGATCCGAGCAGCCGGACCCAGCCGACCCGCGCGGGCGTCACGGCACCCGCCTCGGCTCGCGGCCACGCTCGGTGACGTGGGACTGCTCGCTGAGCCCCACCCCGACCAGCGGCACCGACTTGACCTTGAACGACAAGAGCACGAGCAACAACCAGCCCCACAGCATGATCGGCGTCGACTCGGCCAGACCCTGAACGAGCAGGATGACGGTGAACAGCAGCGGCAGCATCGTCAGCGGCGAGTACGGGCGATCGGCCCGCAAATCCCAGCGGGGCCGGTCGGCCGCGAAGAACCAGGCGCGCCACAGCAAGCCGAAGTAGGCGGCCGCCATCAGTAGCACCCCGACGACGCCCAGCTGCATCAGTACATCGAGCCACATGTTGTGTGCGTGAAAGACCGTGATGCCGTGGTCGACGATCCAGCCGTCGAATGCCGGGTCAGTGGGAATCCAGGGGCTGGAGAACCCATTGCCGAACACCGGGTGCGTCGCCGCGCGCTCGAGAACCTTGCCCCAGATGAGGTCTGTGCGTCCGGTGAGGTCTGCGCTGCGCCCGAGAGCCTCGAGCAGCGGCTTGTGGAACGCGATGACAGCGGCGACTACGACAACGACGATTCCGCCGAAGGTGAGGTAGATGCGGACCCGAGCGCGGGGCGTCCTGGAGCGGCGAATGAGCATGGCGATCAGCAGCACGATGACCGCCGCGATCGCGCAGACATATGCGGTCGCAGACGATGCTCGCACCATCAGGTATGCCGCGAGCAGCATCCACAGCACGAGAGTCGTGCGCCACCGCGCCCGCGCCGCGAAGCTGACGCCGAACGTGACGATCGCGAACAGGCTGATGATGGCGAGCAGGTTCGAATTGCCGACGAGGCCCTGAATGCGGCCGCCGTCGAGGAGATTGTCACGCACCCAGTACCAGTGCGGATCGATGTCGCCATCCGGCAGCGTCAGGAAGTTCGGCAGCAGCGGGCCGTGCAACACCAGCGACACCCACAGTTCAAGTGCGACAGACAGCCCGAGAATCCACTTGAAAGCGGATGCAAGGGAGCGCACAATCTCCTGCCAGCTGAGCGCATAGGCGATCAGTAGAGCGTTCACCGTGACGGCAGCGAGGAGTAGCCAGGTGATGATCGTCGGCAGGCGCCACTGCGACCACGTCACCGACAGCAGCGCGAAAGTGACATACCCGAGGACTGACCAGGGGAGTCTCCGCCACCCAAATGCGTGCGGCTCGGCGCGCGCGATCATCGGAATCCCGATTGCGAGGGCGGCGAGCATCAGCACGATCATCACGATGCCAGCGCCGATCTCGCCGACGAGGTTGTAGACCGCAGCGTGAGCGAAAGCGACGACGAAGACGACGATCGCGTAGGCGCGCAACAACAGATGCCCCGTCGACTCGCGCTCCGGCGCGGTGGGCGGGGCCGTCGCGGGATACTTCGTGTACTGCGCCATCGGGTTCAGGTTACCGTGACGCGGCGCGTAGATTGCTGTGCCACGGCATCCTGTACCGCGTCTTGTTGGCCCAGTGTCGGGGGTGCACTCTCGCGCTCTGTCTCAGTCCCTGTCTCAGTCGCTGTCTCAGTCGCTGTCTCGTCACTGTCGAGATCGATACGCTGGGGCCATGCTGCTGAGCCTGTCGAACGTGCCACGTGACTACGCCTGGGGGTCATCTTCGCTCCTCGCCAATTTGGAGGGCCGCGAGCCCACCGGCGCGCCGGAGGCGGAGGTGTGGTTCGGAGATCACCCTGGCGATCCCGCCGACCTCGCAGGCGGCTCGACTCTGGATACTGTCACCGGAGGCAAGCTGCCCTACCTGCTGAAGCTGCTCGCTGCGGCCGATCCGCTTTCGATTCAGGTGCATCCCACCATTGATCAGGCACGTGACGGATGGGCTCGTGAAACCGCGCTCGCCGCCGATGACCCGACCCGCAACTACCGCGACGACAACCACAAGCCTGAGCTCATCGTCGCCCTGAGTGACCGTTTCGAGGCTCTGAGCGGGCTGCGACCGGTCGCGGATACTGTGCGGCTGTTGGCGTCGCTAGGTTCATCGGCGGGAGTTGAAGCGTTGCGGGTGCGGCTGAGTGGTTCGGAGGCGGATGGCGATCTGCTTAGGGATGCCGTGGGCTGGCTACTGTCGGGATCAGCGCAGTCTGAGGTCGATGACATCATTGCCGCCCTCCCGGGCGCGACGTCTTCGGAATTTGATGCCGAACTCAGCGCTGTGCGGGCGATTGCCGCGCGGAATCCCGGGGATCCTGGTGTGGTTGTGGCGCTGCTGATGAACTACATCGTGCTCGGACGCGGCGAGGGCATCTTTCTCCGAGCCGGCCTGCTGCATGCCTATGTGTCCGGTCTCGGCGTTGAGATCATGGCGGCCAGTGATAACGTGCTGCGCGGCGGGCTTACGCCGAAGCACATCGATGTCGCCGAGTTGCTCTCGGTTCTCGACACGAATCCTTCGATCGTGCCGGTGCTGCGGCCCGCGGCATCCGGAGCAGTCACCACATACGAGGTCGACGTACCTGACTTCGCTCTTCGTCGCGTCGCGCTCGCGGGGGAGCCGGTTTCGATCGACGTGGCAGGGCCGGCGATGCTGCTCGCGACCGGGGGAGAGGTGTCGGTCGCGGGCGCGGATGCTGAGGTCCTCAGCATCCCGGTCGGATCAGCGGCATTCGCGACCGAAGACGAGCAGACGCTGCGACTCACCGGCAGCGGCGAGGTGTTCGTTGCGCAGCCCGGGCGATAGAACGGGTGAAACTTCATCGAATAAACTTTCGAAAATCGGTTGATTAAACTCGAATATCTGTTCTATACTGGATGCATGCCAACGTTGACCGCTCCCACTCCGCCGGACACGGCGACGGAACGTATGTCCGTGTGGCGTGAGATCCAGGCGGAGAAGTCGCGAAGTCATGCCCGCGAGGCGAGCGTGCTCAACGAAGCGTTCACTGAGGCGCTCGATGAGTGCGAGCACCGGACCGGCACCAATGACATGCGCGAGATTCCGATTCGTTCGCTGATCGCCGAGTTCAGTGCTGCTGGCCGCATCTCTTCGCGGACCATGGAATCGATGATGTGGAATGCCTACACGCTGGTGACGAAGTTTCCGCTGACCTTCCAAGCGCTAGAGAATGCGCAGATCAGCCCCACGCATGCGCGCATCATCGCTGATGCCGGTGCGCAGATATCCGATCAGGCAGACCGTTTCGCCTATGAGCTCGCGGCCGTCGACTATGCATCCGGAGAGAGCCCGAACCGCGTGCGGTCCGTGGCGCGGATGCTGGCGGCCAAGCACGGTGGTGTGACCGCAGACGATCGCAGAAAGCACGCCCACGATTCGCGCAAGGTGTGGGTGGATGACTTCGATGACGGCACATCCGAACTGCACATCTTGACGTCCTCAGTTCTCGCTCACGCGGCGCTGGATCGGGCAAGTCAGCTCGCCCGACTTGCTCGGGATCCGAACTCTTCTGAAGCACGTGAGGTTCTCGGTGAGGTCGAGAAGATGCCAGTGACCGGCGAGGACGACACGCTGCTCGCCGAAGACGACATTCAGTCCGCAGGCGGCGAGCACGGCATCTCCGCACCCATCGACGATCCCCGAACGATGGACCAGGCGCGCGCGACGTCATGATCGACCTGCTGCTGGCCGCGCTCGCCGAGACCGTGACGGCCGCGGGCGCCGAAGCGATTCGCGGACACATCCAGGTGACGCTTCCTGCGGCTCTCGCTGGCATCTCCGTCGGTCCGGCAGATTTGTTCGGATGCGGGGCAGTCGATGCTGATCTCGCGCGTGAACTCGCAGCACTTGCCCCGGGGTGGGACCGACTCTACGTGGATGAGTGCTCCGGAATCGTCACGGCCACCGATCGATATCGACCCACCTCCGAGATGCGTCGATACCTGCGCGCACGAGACGGCAGATGCCGATTCCCAGGCTGCGCTGCATCAACGTGGCGATGCGATCTGGATCACAACGATGAGTACAGCCGGGGCGGCGCGACCGCCTGCGACAATCTCAGCCATCTGTGCCGCCGGCACCATTCGCTGAAGCATCCCGATATTGATTCGAAATATCGATGGAACGCCCGGCAATTGCCCGGTGGTCGAATCGAGTGGACCAGTCCGCACGGCCAGGTGTTCATCGATCATCCGCAGCTGCGTGTGCACTTCTCCTGAAACCTTCGCTATTCCACCTGTTGCTATTCGACACCTGTTGCTGTCCGACACTCCGTGCGCGACACGCCGTAAACGCTCGATAAACCTTCAATGCACGATTGAGGGTTTACCATCCGCGACTTGACCGGAGCGAATGACACGGGTGTAATTAGTCGAAAGCAAGGCCCGGTGGGGGGCATCTGAAGGGCAAGGAGAGCGACATGACGGGTTACCGTTCCGACGTTCCCGAGAACTGGTTTATTGATCCGGTAAATCTCGGGGTACCCGGGGTCAGGCGAGTAGAGCCTGACGACGACAGCACACTCGCGTGGCAGACCGACGCACTGTGTTCGCAAACCGACCCAGAAGCCTTCTTCCCGGAGAAGGGCGGCTCGACTCGCGACGCGAAGCGAATCTGTTCCACATGTGACGTGCGAGGCGAATGCCTCGAGTACGCATTGAACAACGACGAGCGCTTCGGCATCTGGGGCGGTCTCAGTGAGCGCGAGCGTCGCAAGCTCAAGCGCCAAGCCAGCTGATTGCGTACAGCTTCGTAGGCGCGCCGAGCGCACTCACTCAGACCGGTGGAGCCAGCGCATAGGCTGACGAGGCCATGCCAATCCGAGTCCATGCCATCATCGTTGCGCGCCCCGGTTCTACATCCAGTGCGCAGCTTCTGCGCACGATTGATGCGCTGACGCTGCAGAGCCGTCCGGCTGACGCCGTCACCCTTGTCGTCTGCGGTGACGCCACGTCAGCGCGTGCGAGCGAAGCCGTCGGCAGCCTCGTCGAAGGAATCATCGAAGCACGCGGCAGCACCTCTTTCGCAGATGCGGTAGAGCTTGCCCTCCCTCGCGTCACGGGCGGTGCTGCTGTCTGGCTGCTTGCTCACGACACGGCGCCGCACCCGCAGGCGCTCGCCCAGCTCGCCGGTGCGTTGGAGCGCTCGCCATCCGCCGCCATCGCCGCTCCAAAGCTCGTCCACGCCGACAACGAGCGTGAACTCGTCTCGCTCGGCGTCACGATGACCACGTTCGGTCGCTCGGTCGAGCTCGCCGCTGGCGAACTCGACCAGGGCCAGCACGACGGCAGCGAAGACGCCTTGGGCTCAGACATTCGCGGCATCCTCATCCGTGCGGAGGTGCATGACCGACTGCGTCCTGACCCCGCTCTGGCTGGCGCAGACGAAGGCCTCGACCTCGGTGTTCGTGCCCGTCTCGGCGGTGGGCGCGTCGTTCTCGCTCCGAACGCTCGTGTCTCGGTGCATCCAGACGGCCCAGCCGCCCTTCCGCAGCACGAAGCGCAACGTGCATACGTCACACGGCTCGCGCAGCTACACCGTCGGCTCTCGTATGCGCCGGCCGTCGCTGTGGTTCTGCACTGGCTGTCGCTGCTTCCCCTCGCACTCTGGCGCACCATCACACACCTGATCGGCAAACGTCCGGCATCGGTATTTCCCGAGTGGGGTGCGGCGCTCACAGCGATGGCGCGCATCAGCGCTGTCGCGCGCTCCCGGCGCAATATCCGGGCGTTCCGCACTTCGACATGGTCGAGCATCACGCCCCTCCGCATCACACGCGGGCAATTACACCGCAGCCTTGACGACGGGCACGGCAGTGAGCACGGCGCGGTCAGTGAGCTGAACTTCTTTTCCGGCGGCGGAGCATGGGTTGTGCTCGGCGCGCTCGCCGTCAGCCTCGCCGCATTCACGACCTTGCTGGCCTGGCCCGCGATCGGCGGCGGCGGGCTGCTCCCGCTGCGCGACACGGTTGCCGGGCTATGGAGCGATGCGGCGTGGGGAATCAGAGGCATTGGTCTCGACGTCGTCGGTCCGGCTGACCCCTTCGCCGGAGTGGTCGCAGCGCTCGGCAGCCTGTGGGCCGGCACACCGTCATTCGCGATGGTGCTGCTCTGGCTGTTCGCGCTGCCACTCGCCGTGCTTGGCGGATGGTTCGCGGCCACGCGGATTACCGACCGCGGCGGAATGCGCATCTTCGGCGGCGTCGCCTGGGCGCTCGCACCGACCTTCCTCACAGCTCTCATCGAGGGACGCCCCGCAGCAGTGCTGGCGCATCTGCTACTGCCGTGGCTCTTCCACACTGCTGTCGTTGCCCATCGTTCCTGGGGAGCAGCGGGTGCGGCATCCATCGTTCTGGCGGCAACCGTCGCCTGTGCGCCCGTTCTCGCACCAGGACTCGGGTTGCTCTGGCTCGTCGCACTCGTGATTGTGCTCGCCCGCGGTTGGTTCCACGGCGCGGTTCGTCTGCTCTGGCTGCTCGTGCCGACCGCGGCTGTCTTCGCACCGCTGGTTATCTGGCAGCTGCGACACGGCAGCCTGTGGGCGATTTTTGCGGACCCCGGACTCGCATGGGCGGGGCCGCAGGTCGCCGCAGACAGTGCCGGGCGGATGCTGTTGGCCACCGGATTCCCGACCGCCGACCTCGCGGGTTGGACGGAGATTCTCGACCCCGCTGTCGCGGCGTGGGCACCGCTGCTTATCGCACCGCTCGCCCTGCTCGCACTCGCCGCCGCCGTCGCGCCGCGGTGGGGCGCAGGCATCACTCTGCTGGTCGTGACCGTTACCGGGCTTGCGACCGCCTTCGTCTCAGTCGGAGTGACCGTCAGCTTTGCGCAGGGCGTTCCAGTCGAGATCTGGCCCGGCACAGGGCTGAGCCTCGCCTGGGCCGGGGCCCTCGGTGCCGCCCTTGTCACGCTCGACACCGCAATCACCCTTCCACGACTGCGGGTGGTGGCCGTCACAGTTGCAGGTCTTGCCCTCGCGATCTGCGCGGTGCCCGCGTTGACAGCGCTGCACACCGACCGCACCGTGCTCACTAACGGGCCCGAAAGCACTTTGCCCGCGTTCGTTGCCGCCGAAGCACGTGGAGACCGAGAGATCGGCACACTCATTCTCACTCCGCAGAACAACGGTGGCCTCGCTGCCGAAGTCATCTGGGGAGCCAGCGAAACGCTCGGGGCGCAGACCACCCTCCTCAACACGGCAACCTCGCCGCAGGGAACCGACATCAGCGCGCTCGCGGTTGACCTGCTGTCGACACGCACGTTCGACGCCCCGGGTGAACTCGCCGAGCACGGCGTCAACTTCGTACTGCTCGATCAGATCGAAGGCGAAGAATCGGATGCCGCCCGCGCCTTCCGTGTCGCCGCGATCAACGCTTTGGACCAGCGCGCCGGATTCGTGAAGGTCGGCGCGACCGACAAGGGCGTGCTGTGGCGACTCGAGGCTGCGCCCGCAGCGCGAGCTGACCTCACGAACAGCCAGCACGCTACGGCGACTACAGCAACCACTTTGCAGCTGATCCTGCTGTTCGCCGCGCTCTTGCTGGCGATTCCGACGCGCGCCTCACGACGCGCAGCCCGCGCCCAGTCGCGGATCGTCGGACGCTCGGCCGAGGAACCGATGGTGCTACCGAGACGCGCGCACGATGGTCACCGGCATGACGGTGATGAGTATGACGTTGACGAGCATGACGTTGGTGAGCATGGCGTAGTTGATGCAGAGGCCGACCACACCGATGACCCTGAACCTGATGTTGAACGTGAATCCGACGTTGAGTCCGCACGCGAACCCGAACGCGAACCAGAACCTGAACCTGAACCAGAACCAGAGCCAGAACCCGAACCCGAGCCCGACGCAGAGCCCAGCGCAGAGCCACATATGACCGACAACAACCAGGCGACCGATCCGGAGGAGGAGCGATGACTCAGAAGCGTGCGATCCGCATCGTTGCGACCGGTACCCGGCTCCTGGTCGGAGTTGTCGTCGCTGTCGCGTGCGTGGCAGGCGTCACCGCCGCTGTTGCTCTGCCGTGGCCGGAAATTGCGACCACACCCGCCCAGGTGGCAGTGACACCGGCAGCTGGCGACACCACGCTCGTCTGCAACGGCCAGTTCCGGGCGATCGGTCGCGATCCCCAGAACGTCACGCAGATGTTCTCGGCCGGTGTTCCAGACCTCACCGTTGACAGCAACGGCCCGCGCGAAGACTCAGAGATCACAGCATCCGATCTGACGGCGGCCACCTCAGGGCCGCAGCGATTCGTCGGCAGTGCCGAGCAAGGGGGCGCAGCCCTCATTGGTGCCGCTGAATCGATCTCACTCGCTGCAGAAGATCTCTCCGGCTACGCCGCAGCGCCCTGTCGCGAACCGAGCACCGAGTCTTGGTTGGTCGGTGGCACAGTGGAGACCGGCACCAACGACCTCATCATCCTGTCAAACCCCGGCGATGTCACCTCGACCGCAACCATTACGGCGTTTGGCGCGGGGCAGTCCTCGACTTCGACGATCGTTCCGGCCGGCACTCAGCTCGCCGTGCCGCTCGCGTCGATCGCCGCCGGGCTGCAGCAGCCTGTGGTTCGAGTGACCGCCGCCGGAGCACCGCTGCGCGCCGTGCTCCAATCGTCGCTCATTCGCACTCTTGACCCTTCCGGCATCGACCTCCAAGACACCGCCGGCGCCCCCCGCACCGAGCTTTCTTTCGCCGGTGTGCAGGTCATTGTGCCGAGTGGGGACTCACCTCTCACGGTGTTGCGGCTGATGGCAACCGATCAAGCCGCCGGCTCGACAGTTGCGACTGTCACGGTGCGCGCAAACGGCGAAGATGCTCGCGAACTGACGGCTCCGCTCGACCCCGCGATTCCGACTGAACTGAGTTTGGAAGGTCTCGACCCTGGTGTGTACAGCGTCGATGTGACCGCTCAGACGCCGGTCGTCGGCGCGATTTGGCAGGCCACGCGCATCGGCGCCGGTAGCGACTTTTCGTGGATGACCCCCGCTCCAGAATTCTCTGGAGAAGTGCTCGTCGCCGTGCCAGTGGGTCCGACGCCGCGACTGCACCTCGTCAACTCGCAGGACACCGATGCGAGCGTCACGCTCACCCCGACCGCCGGGGGAGCCAGTGAGCAGCTCACAGTTCCCGCTGGCAGTGCATTGGTCGTCGATGTCACAGCCGACACAAGCTATTCCCTGTCGACGGACACCCGGCTGAAGGGCGCGGTCATAGTCGCCGGAAAAGATGCTCTTGCAGGATGGCCGATCTGGCCGAGCGCTGCTGCGCAAGACCCGATCACCGTCTACCCCTGACCCACCGCTTACCCCTGATCCGGGCCGAACTCCCAAGGGTCCTTGCCGACATATTCGGCTGCGGCTCGGAAAACCGCGCTTTCAATCGCAATGCGCCGGTGCATCCCGTCGTCATGTCCTGGTGGCAGCAGACGCTCAATCGGAATGCGGAACAGCACGATTCTGCCCTCGTCACGATCGATCCGCCATCGAGGGATGCCGGTGGTGTCGGCGTGCAGCGGGAGTGCGCCGATCTCGAATCGCACCTCCTGCAACTCGGGCCAGGTGCCGCGCAGAAATTCGACGGCCGCGCCGATCGTCGTATCGAACCGGTCCATGCGCCCTTCTAGAGGCGGGAGCGGGGGCTTCACGACCTCGCTGCGGCCGAGGCGTCCATGGCGGCCGTGACGGGCGCCGCGGCGCGGAGCTGTGGCGCTGCGTTCAGAGCGGCGACGGGGCATGATCAAAGTCTATGGCGTCCCGCGCGGCATCCGGCCTGTGGCCCGAGCGCGCCATACTCTGGCATAGATGAACGGACGACTCTGCTCGAAGGTCACCTGCGCCCGCGAGGCCGTGGCGACGATCACGTACGACTATGGCGATCAGATGGCCGCGCTCGGACCGCTGGGCGGTACCGGCCACCCGCACGCGCACGATCTGTGTGCACAGCACGCTGAGCGGCTCTCCGTTCCCACTGGCTGGATCGTCGTGCGTCACGAGGCGCTGCGGGCCTGAGTCGGGCTTTGCCGACCTGAAACGGGCTTACACCCCGACGTGCCGCCCGGTGAGCTTCTCGGCGCGTGCGTCGGCGATACTCAGTGCTCGACGCTCGCGTTCGCGGCGCAACACTGTAATCGCGATCAGTAGCTGTTCAGGGTGTGCCGCAGGCTGAGGTGAAACGTACTCGGCGGTGGCTACGACGAGTTCGTGGGCGATCCGTGCGCGCGCAGACGGGGTCATCCGTTCGGCGTGTTGCAAGAACTGCGAGATCCGTCGGGCGAGGCGATCCGGCATCCGTGCCACGTCCGCAATCTGCGCCCAGCCCGCCAATGCGGGCGGCATCACGGGGACGAGCGAGATGAGCTTCGGCGTACGCACTCGCTGGCTGTAGGTGCCCGCCACCATGTCGCCCAGGCGCTGCGAGCGGGCGGTGAAAGCACCGGCGAGCATCGCGACTGCGCCGAACGTCATGTAGACCTCGAGCACGCCGATCAGCGCGCGGATGAATGCGTGCCGGAACCCGGCGGCACCGCCGTCCAGGCGCACGATACGCCCGCCGACAGCGAGCTTGCCGAGGCTGCGCCCGCGCATCGCGGTCTCGATCACGATGGGCACGATGACGAAGCACACGACGAGCATGACGACGGCGAGGATGCTGTCGATTGAACCGTCGATGACCCCGAGGCCCATGAGCCACATGCGCAGCCACAGGAACAGCAGGAAAAGCACCCAGCCGAGGGCCATGTCGATCAGTGCACCGAGCGCGCGCATGAAGAACCCCAGAGGCTGCACATCAATTGCGACGGCCTCGCCGGAGAGTATTTCGTCGGAGGTGTCGATCGGCGTAGACATGAGTACAGTAAATCAGGTGGATGCCGACGCTCTGAGTGATGCACGCCGCGCCGAGTGGGAACGACTGGACGAACTCAGTCGCCAGCGGCTCGACGGAGCCGGAGTCGACGAGCTGATCGTGCGCTATCGGGCGGCATCCGCAGATCTTGCCGAGTTGAAGACGACGGTGGGGGACTCGCCACAGGGTGCATACGTGTCATCCATTCTCGCGAAGGCGCGCATGCGCCTCACCGGGACATCCGACAATATCCTGGCGCAGACCGGTCGTTTCTTCGCCAGCCAACTGCCCGCCGCACTTTACCGATTGCGATGGACGACCCTTGCCGTCGCAGTGATATTCATTGCGATTACGGTCGGAGTTGCCGCCTGGATCTCGAGCGATCCGGCACTCGTTGCATCCCTGGGCCCGGCAGATTTCCTCAAGCAGTATGCGGATGAGAGCTTCACCGAGTACTACACCGAGAATCCCGCGGCTGTGTTCGCCGGCATGGTCTGGACGAACAACGCGTGGATCGCGGCGCAGTGCGTGCTGTTCGGCGTCACCGGCATCTGGCCGCTCTATGTGATCGCGCAGAACGCATTTGGTCTCGGAGTCTCTGGGGCGGTCATGGCCGCACATGATCGGCTCGACGTGATGGTGTTGTACATCCTCCCGCACGGGATGCTGGAGATGACGAGCATCTTCGTCGCAGCGGCCGCGGGGCTGCACATCTTCTGGGCGTGGGTTGCCCCCGGCCATCGCAGTCGCCCCGCCGCTCTCGCTCAGGAAGGGCGTGCATTGGCCACAGTCGCGATCGGACTGGTCTTCGCGCTCGCGCTCTCGGGCCTGGTGGAGGGCTTCGTAACTGGTTGGTCGCTGCCGTGGCCGATCAAGATCGGCATCGGCGCGGCGGCGCTTGGTGTCTTCCTGATCTACATGCTTCTGGTCGGACGCCATGCCTATCAGCGTGGCGAACGCGGCGACCTGCTCGAGTATGAGGCGGGTACGCCCCAGCTCGTCGCAGGCTGAAAGAAGAAAAGTGTCTGCCTGAATCAATCCAGACAGACACTTTTCTCCTTTGACGGCTTAGAGCCGCCTGACGTTAGATCTTGTTGGGGCTGTCGAACAGCGCCTTGTACGCGAAACCGGCAATGAGAGCGCCGACGATCGGGAACACCAGGAAGACCCACAGTTGCGACAGCGGCCCGACGCCGCCGTAGATTGCCGCGGCGATCGATCGTGCCGGGTTCACCGAGGTGTTGTCGACCGGGATGCTGATCAGGTGGATCAGCGTGAGCGTCAGACCGATCGCAAGACCGGCGAACGGCGTGCCGCGGTGTGAATGCGTCGTGCCGAGAATCACGAGCAGGAAGACCGCGGCGAGGATGACCTCGATGATGATCGCTGAGAACATGCCGAAGCCGCCCGGGGAGTATTCGCCCCATCCGTTGCTCGCGAAGCCTGCATCCTGCGCGCCTGCGAGCCAGCCCTCAGGGCCGAACAGGCCGATGAGGACGAGCATCGAACTCGCGATCACGCCGCCCACGATCTGCGCGACGATGTAGGGTCCAGTGTCTTTCCAGCTGATCCGGCCCGCGGCGGCGGCGCCGAGAGTGACGGCAGGGTTGAAGTGACCGCCCGAGATCGGTCCGAAGGCGTAGGCGCCGACGACGACGGTCAAACCGAATGCGAGTGCGACGGCGACGTAGACGGCGGAGTTCGCACCGGGGTCGGTGAAGTGGTTGGAAGCGAAAAGGGCAGTTCCGACGCCGCCGAAAACCAGCAGGAATGTTCCGATTCCCTCGGCGACCAATTTGGCGCCGAGAGAAGGAGCCGAGGGCGTGGTGTCGCTCATCTCATTCAGTCCTTTCGAATAGACGAGTCACTCGACCCGCACCCCACATGATCCCGTGGACTCAGAGAACTCACAGAAAGGCGCGCCGGTACGAGAAGGGGGTCGGATGCCGAAGCACCCGACCCCCTTCAGGAGTATTGCGACTATTCGCCGATACCCACGGGGTCGGCGGAATCGACGTGCTGGTTTACGAGCGCGCGAACCTTGTCGGCCGTAGCCTGGTCCACCTGACCCCAGTACCAGAAGAAGCGCTCCTGGATGGCGGGGACGGTCAGCGCCTGGTACTGCCCGGCGAGGGTCTCGACGAAGCGTGCGTGCTCCTCGTCGTTGAAGACCTGGGTGACAAGCGTGCGGGCCTGGCCGAAGTCGTCATCCTCGGAGTGCAGGGTCGCAGCAGTGCGGATGAGTGCACCGTCTGATTCCCAGCTCGCCTCAACGCCACGGGCAGGGTCAGCCACGGGGCCGCCGGCTGCGCCGTACGAGTTCGGCGTGTAGACGCGGTGCTCGGCAGTGTTGAAGTGGTACTGCATGTTGCCCTCGTGCATGTAGTTGCTCGTGTGGGCAGCGTGCGGCTGGTTCACCGGCAGTTGGTTGTAGTTGGTGCCGATGCGGTAGCGCTGTGCGTCCGGGTAGGAGAAGACGCGAGCCATGAGCATCTTGTCCGGCGAAATGCCGGTGCCAGGAACCTGGTTTCCCGGTGAGAACGCTGCCTGCTCGATCTCGGCGAAGAAGTTCTTCGGGTTACGGTTCAGCGTGAACGTGCCGACCTTGATGCGCGGGTAGTCCTTCTTCGACCAGATCTTGGTGAGGTCGAACGGGTTGAAGCGGTAGGTCTTGGCCTCTTCGTAGGGCATGACCTGCACGTAGACATCCCAGGACGGGAACTCTTCGCGATCGATCGCCTCGTAGAGGTCGCGACGGTAGTAGTCGGAGTCCTGTCCAGCGATGCGCTCAGCCTCATCGGCGAACATCGGCTCGACGCCCTGCTTGGTCATGAAGTGGTACTGCACCCAGAAGCGCTCGCCCTCGGCGTTGACCCACTGGTACGTGTGCGATCCGTAGCCGTTCATGTGGCGCCATGAGCGCGGCAGGCCGCGGTCACCCATGACGTAGCTGACCTGGTGGGCCGACTCCGGCGAAAGAGTCCAGAAGTCCCACTGCATGTCGGCGTCACGCAGGGCGGAGCCGGTGAGGCGCTTCTGCGAGTGAATGAAGTCCGGGAACTTGATGCCATCACGCAGGAAGAACGTCGGGGTGTTGTTGCCGACGTGTCGAGGTTGCCCTCGGTCGTATAGAAGCGCAGCGAGAAGCCGCGCACATCGCGCCAGGTGTCGGGGGAGCCCTGCTCACCCGCGACAGACGAGAAGCGAATCAGCGTCTCGCTCTTCGCGCCGGGCTGGAAGACGGCCGCGCGGGTGTACTGCGAGACGTCTTCGGTGACGACGAACTCGCCGAAGGCGCCGCCGCCCTTGGCGTGCGGGTTGCGCTCCGGCACGCGCTCGCGGTTGAACGATGCGAGTTTCTCGACCAGGTAGCGGTCGTGCAGCGCAGTGGTGCCGTCGGCGCCGTTAGTCAGCGAGTGGGCGTCGCTGGCGACGGGTGTGCCGGTTTGGGTAGTGGTGAAAGTCTTGTCAGTCATTCACTTATTCCTTTCGCAATCAGAACAGATGGCTCGGTAGGTCACAGAGGCTTCGAGGATGCGCATCCCGTGGTCGTGGGATGGATGCAGACATGGGGCTTCACCCACAGCGCAGGCGACGTCTTCGACGCGACCGCACTCGACGCACTGCAGGTGGTGATGATTGTCGCGCTCGTGCTGCACTTCATAAAGAGCGCTGGCCGCGTCGGGAAGACTCACGCGTCGGACGATGCCCGCGCCGGTGAGATCGTTCAGGATGCCGTGGACTGTGGGCAATGCGACGCCGCTGAGGCGTCCACGCAGAGCGGAGTAGACCGCCTCGGCAGAGGCGTGCGGATGGGCGCTCAGTTCTTCCAACACGGCAACGCGCTGCACCGTCACACGCAGCCCCGCTCCACGCAAGCGCTCGGGCGCTGCGAGGGGGTTGGCTGCGGTCATCTCCATAGCTCCATTGTGTCATTGTTCTGAATGATTCTCAAAAGAAAATGGTTCAGAACAATGCCTTCGAATCTGCCGCTATTCAGGCTCCAGGTCGCACTTACGGTCGCTAGCGGAGGTTCAGGTCGCACTTACTGCCGTTTGGTCGCCTGCATACAGGCGTTATTTGCGACCTGGATGCCGTGCGGCGATGCCGCGTCACACACCGAGGGCGCGGCGGATGCGGGCGAGCAACTCGCCGCGTCGTGCAAAGAGGGAACTAGTGACCTCGATAACCGTCCAGCCGGCGGCGCGCAGCGCCGCGATCCGTTCTACATCTGCGGCATACCTCGATGCGTGCATGAGCCCGTGGTATTCGATCACGACCTTCTTGTCCGGGTATACCAGGTCGAAGCATCCGAGGAACATGCCGTGGTCGTCGTAAATGTCGTGGTTGAGACGAGGCTCTGGAAGCCCCGCGCTTACGATCAGGTACCGCAGCTTCGACTCACGGGGTGACCAGGAGTCTTCGCGAATAATTTCCACGGCTTCGCGCAGGCGGAGGATGCCCTTGCGCCGCACCCCCTCGATCCGTGCCCGCAGTTCGCCAAGACTCGTGAACGGGGGTCTGCCCGCATCCGGACGCCCCGGACCGGCACGCCACACCCGGCAGAAATAGTCGCCGAGCGCCACGAGGTCAGGCACGCTCCACGCTCCTAGTTGGGCCCAGGTCGTGGCAGCATCGGCGACGGGGTAGCCCTGTACTTCCAGCATCCGGGTCGTTCTCGGATCTGCCCGGTGGGCCCGCACTCCGGACGCGCGGACAAGCGGTCCAACGCCGAGAGTGCTGACGTGAACCGGCAGTGTTTTACCATCCACCGGGACGTTCTTGACCGTCACTAGTGGGAGCGGCCCGCCGAGCACAGCAACAGCAGTCTCATGACTGAGGAACTGTTCCGGTTTCAAACGCGGCGCGTACCGACGCGCTTGTACTTGCCGTTCGAAAGCTTGGCGTTCAAACACGTCACGTTCGGTGCTATCAGCCTTGAAGCGTTTCGTTCGGACGCCGTGAAACGGCGCATCGAGATCTCCGCGGCGCAGCCGGCCATCGTTCAGGCCGGCATCCCGGGCGTCTTGCACGGTGAACGACGGACCGAGCTGGCGCGGGAGCGATCGTGGTCTTCTCATCGCACCACCGTGCCACCTGCGGCATTCTGCCGCGCGAGTTGTCCACAGGCCGGCGCCCGCGGCGACGAAGCACGCCGTGCCCAGACCGCGACTCTGGATCAAGCCCGTTGCGGCCAGGTCGCGAATCTGGCCGGTAACACGCGTCCAGAGCGGCAGGATTTGCGACCTGAACGGTGGATGCGCGGATGCTGCCTCAGAGCCGCCCGGCGGCCTTGAGTTCGAGGTACCGGTCCGCGATGCGCGGCGGGAGTGCCTCCGGATCTGCGGTGATGGCCTCACCACCAGCACGACGGATTGCGTCCGCCACGTTCTCTGCGTCACGAAGGGTGCGTTCCGCGGCGGCGGCGAGATAGATGTCCTCGCGCGAGCCGCGGCGCTTTGCGAGTTCCCCGATGGCGTCGTCCGTCACGGATCCGACCAGCACAGTGGTGGATCTGGACGGGTTCGGGAAAGCACCGAGGAAGCTGCGCGCTGATTCTGCGGCATCCTGCGCGGTGAGCACGACTACCAGAGACGGACGCGTGGTGAGCGTGCGGATCGCTGCGAAGGCTCCCGCCCAGTCGGTGTCGACGAGCCGGGCATGCACGGGCGCCATCGCATCGGTCATTGCGGGCAGCAGGGCCGCGCCATCGACACCGGTAACCCGAGCGCGCACGACTCGGTCGTAGAGCAGTAGATGCACATGGTCTCCGGCTCGCGCCGCGAGCGCTGCGAGAAGGAGTGCGGCTTCGAGCGCAGCATCCAATCGGGTGCCGTCGCCGACGCGCGCGGCGGCGGTGCGTCCGGTGTCGATCAAAATAACGACATGCCGATCGCGCTCAGGGCGCCATGTGCGCAGCATCGTCGTGCCAGCGCGCGCTGTCGCCCGCCAGTCGATCGAGCGCACATCGTCGCCGCGCACGTACTCACGCAGCGAGTCGAATTCGGTGCCTTGTCCGCGCACCTGGATGCTGGTGTTGCCATCCAGCTCGCGCAGTCGTGCCAGTCGCGACGGGAGGTGCTTGCGGGAAGCGAATGCGGGCAGCACGCGAAGCGCGCCGCGAACCTGGTGACGCGCTTGCCTGCCGCCGAGACCGAGCGGGCCACGGGAGCGGATGAACACGAAAGCGCTCACGAGCTCACCGCGGCGGCGGGGGAGCAGCGGAACCGTCACGCGACGTCGCTCACCCGGCGGAATCGTGGCGGCGAGTCGTGCGGAGCTTGCCCCTGCGGTCGGCTGCCACGCGTCGCGGATCAGCGCATTCAGGGTGCGCGTGCCGTGGTTGTGCACAGCGACGCTTGCCTCGATCTGCTCGTCCATCCGCGCGCGAGCGGGCACACGTCGGGTCACAGTCACCGTTCGCGCGCTTGCTGCCAACGTGATGTCGATGCCGAGCAAGACGACACACAGCAGCAGCCACGCGCCGAGCACCACCCACACCGGTACGCCCGCCGCGGTGAACGCGACGAGCGGAATGACCCCGATTCCGAGGGCCAGAGCGAGACGGCCGGAGACGAACACTTTAGATCGGCACGCGCGTCTGCTGGATCACGGAGGCGAGCACGGCATCCGCGGACACGCCTTCCATCTCCGCATCCGGGCGCAACTGCAGACGGTGGCGCCACACCGGCACGAGCATGGTCTGCACGTGGTCAGGCGTTACCGCGCTTGAACCGTTCAGCCAGGCCCAGGCCTTCGCCGCAGCGAGCAACCCGGTCGAGGCGCGCGGGCTCGCCCCGAGCAGCACGGACGGCGAATCACGAGTAGCGCGGGCCAGGTCAACGACATAGCCGAGCACTTCGTCGGTCACCTCGACTCGGGCCGCGGCATCCTGCGCGGCGCGGATCTCTTCGGCCGTCACCGTCGCTTCGACGCCCGTGAGCTCGCGGGGTGAGAAGCCGCTTGCGTGCAGACGCAACACGGTGACCTCGGCGTCGCGCTCCGGCATCCCCACGACGAGCTTCATGAGGAAGCGGTCCAGCTGCGCCTCCGGCAGCGAGTAGGTGCCTTCGTGTTCGATGGGGTTCTGCGTCGCCGCGACCAGGAACGGGTCGGGCAGATCCCGACTGACGCCGTCGGCAGAGACCTGACGCTCTTCCATCGCTTCCAGGAGCGCCGCCTGCGTCTTCGGAGGCGTGCGGTTGATCTCATCAGCCAGCAGGATGTTGGTGAATACCGGGCCCTGACGGAACTCGAACTCGCCGGTACGCGCGTCGTAGACGAGCGATCCGGTCACATCTCCCGGCATCAGGTCGGGCGTGAACTGCACACGTTTCGTGTCGAGGCCGAGCGCGCGGGCGAACGAGCGCACGACCAGCGTCTTGGCAACCCCGGGCACGCCCTCAAGCAGCACGTGCCCTCGGGAAAGCAGGCACACCAGAAGCCCGGTGACGGTGCCGGCCTGCCCGATGACGGCCTTGTCGACCTCAGTGCGCACCCGGTGCATCGCCTGTCGCAGTTGTGCCTCGTCAAATGGAGCTTCGTCCGGTGGGGCCTCATTGAACGCAGGCGGTGGGGCAGTGTCGGTCATGGATTCTTCCTTTCCACGTGTACGGCGGTCTCGACCGCCGCTTCGAGTTCAGCGAGTCTGCGTGCGGTGTCAATCAGGTCGGAGTCTGTCGCAGGCAGTGCACCTGCGAGCAGTTCGTGGAGCGATCCGCGTTGGATGCGCAAGCGGTCGGCGGCCGCATCGGCGATGTCAGCGGGCGTTGACCGCGCGGCAAGTCCGAGGCGCTTTGCCAGACGACGCAGCGTGCCGTCGCGCAGTGCCTCGGCGGCGTGCGCAGCGTCGGCGGCCTTCGCGGTGAGCCGTGCGCGACCGTGCATAGTTTCGGATGCTCGCACGGTCACCGGCAACGTCTCGGAGACGAGCGGGCCGAAGCGCTGTCCGCGTGCGATGCCTGCAACGATCCCCGCCAAAAGCAGCAGCAGGATCGCGGGAGTCACCCACGGCGGCGTCAGCGTCGCGAGGGTGTCGGGGCTCTGCGCTTCGAGGTCGCTGTCCTCGAAGGAGGGGACGTACCAGACGACGTGATCGCTCTGACCGAGCAGCGCGAGGCCGAGCGCTGCGTTTCCGTTTTCAGCGAGGTGCTCGTTGCTGAACAGTGTGTCGCCGTCGACGAGCACCGTGCGGTTGTCCCCGCGATCGTCGATCAGCACGCCCGCTCCGCTGCCCGCGTCGTCTGGGTAGCACCCGGTGACGCCGTCTGCCGGTGTGAAGAATCGGTCGGGCCGCACCGTGCCGACGTTCGCGAGCTCGGGCAGGTTGCACCTCGCCGTGAGCGCCTCATCGGCCGCGGCAGGTGCATTTTCGCCGAGGTCGAGCACTCTCAGGAGGCGACTCGCACTGGACACGAAGACGGTGTGACTTGCCGGTTTGATCAGCTGCTCGACGGCCTCGTCGGACAGCGTGAAGGGATCAGCCATCACGAGGGTGGTGTCGGCGCTGATCGCAGACACCGCAGCCGCACGCGTGCGGACGACGGTAACGTCGACGCCCTGATCGCGAAGCAGCTCGGCCAGGGCGAGCGAGCCCGAATCCTTGGCACTCTCCGGGTCGAGCGAACCACGTGAGCCAGGTGCGCTCGTGCCGATGCTGCCGACGAAAAGCGCGAACACGATGACGAGCACGGCGATCGACAGCCAACCCAGCATCGAGCGCAGTCGTCCCGGTTGGCGATAGGCAGTGCTGGGTGCGTCGATGGATGCCGCGGCATCCGTCTGTGCGGTGGACATCACGCCGGCACCACGTCCCGTTCTGCGGTATGCGAAAGAGGGGGTGCAGGAAGCGCACGGGCAAGCCGGTCGTCGGTCGCAGCGAGCGCCAGATAGCTCGCTTCGGATGCCGGATGCCGGAGGTAGCGCACGTCGTCGAAAGACCCGGCGGCGGCGGTCAGCTCGACGCTGTCTGTACCGAGCGCGCGGGCGGACTCACGGGCGATCGCTTGAGCGGTTGCGCCGGGTGCGGGGTCGATGATGTCGCGTTCGAGCAGACTGCGCGCGAGTGCACGGAAGCGGAGGACGGTTGCGGTATCCCAGTCACCCTCGCGCGCACTGCGCTCGGCATCCGCGCGTAGCTGAGCGGCCGTGCGGTCATCGTTCGCGCCGAGCAGGCCTGTGCTACGCCGCTTCACTCGCTGTGACATCCGGGGCTTTCCCCAGAGGATCAGCACGGTAATCAGCGCCGCCACGATCACGACGGTGACGATGATGAGCGCGGTGCTGCCTGCTTGGCGGCCAGCGTCTGGCGAGAACAGATTGCTGATGAAATCCGCAACGTCCTCGGCCAGATAGTCGAACCACGTGGGCTTCGCATCGGCGTAGCGCTGGTTGCTGAGTTCTTCCTCCGCCCAGCGTCGCGCCTCGTCACCGTCGGGAGCGAGAGGATCGGCTCCAAAGAAAATCATGCAGCGCCCGACCCGGGCGGCGGCGGCGGGGTGTACGGCTGCTGCTGAGGTGGGGACTGGTATTGCTGGGGTGGGGACTGGTACTGCTGGGGTGGGTACTGGTACTGCTGGGGCGGATACGGCTGGGGTCCCCATCCGACCGGAGCGCTGGCATAGTCAGGTATTGGCTTCGGTGGCGGAGTGCTGCTCACAGCTGTGGCGGGATCGACAGCGAAGGGATCGCCGAGCTGATCCTCGCTTTCGCCAAGGTCGCGACGCTCCAGATAATTGATGAGGCTGTGATCGAGACCCTCATACCGCATCCGGCAGTCCAGGTAGATGAAGGCGGCGGCGGCGCATTGCACCACGATGGCGACGGCCTGCAGAACATAGACCAGCAATTGTGGTGCGATAGCCGTGATCACGTAGATCGCGATCGCCGATGTGTCATTGGGGCCGGAAGGCGCGATCACAGAGCCGAAGAGGGAACCCAACAGCGACAGCGGCATGCTCACCACACCCACGGCCGTGCTCATGATCAGGCTCACGAGGAACATGACGCCGAAGGCCACCCAGAATCGTCCGCGAGTGAGTCTCCACGAGCGCACAAGCGCCGCTCGGATGCCGGCGTGCTCAAGCACCAGGACGGACGGCACCAGCATGAGTTTCGTGCTGAGCCACACCCACAGCGGGATCATGCCGAGCACGAGCAATATGCCGATAACCACGGTGATGGCGACGCCCTCACCGGAGCCGCCGACGCCGGCCATGACGCCGAGTGCGACGATGCCGCCGATGACAGCCATCAGCACGATGGCAGCCAGAGCCTGCAGCACGCTCCAACCAACCAACCGCCAGAATGCTGGCTTCATGAGCCGCCAGAGGCGCCCGAGCGAGGCCTTCTCTCCGAGCGCGGCGCAGCCGATGTCGGCCGCCACCACGCCCTGCATGACTGCCGTGAACGCCAGACTCACGAAGCTCATCGCGAGCACGACCAGAGCGTTGATCGCGATCGAGCCCCACAGCACAGGGTAGAAATCCGGGTTGCTGGGGGAGAGCGACTCCATACGTGTGAACGTCGCGAAGACGACAGCGCCAACAACGACGACGGTGATCACCGCGACGACGAGTTGAATGACGATCGCGAACCCGAATAGCACCTTGGGGTTGTGGCGAAGAGCCGCGAACGGCTTCCCCAGAAGTGCGCCGAACGTCAGCGGGTGCAAGGGGATGAGTCCTGGTTTAAGGGCGGGCGTCCAACCCAATGCACTATTCGAACCCTGTGCGTTCCAACCCTGTGCGCTCACAGTGCTCCCTCCGTCGATGCGTAACCATCGTGTCACATCCCTCACTTCTCGCGCCGGAGCGTCTCGGAGCGCTACCGTGATCAAAACGTTGTCATGAAGTACGCTGAGAAAAGTTGCGTCCACCCGCCGCCCGCGAAGGGGCGCACATGCGTAGAAAGATGAGGCTGGGACCAGATGACCTCACGGATTCTCGTGGTCGACGATGACACCGCGCTCGCCGAGATGATCGGGATCGTGTTGCGCACCGAGGGCTTCGAGCCGGTGTTCTGTGCAGATGGAGCGAAGGCAGTAGAAGCATGGCGCGAACAGCGCCCCGACCTCGTGCTGCTTGACCTCATGCTGCCGGGGATGGACGGGATTGAGATTTGTACGCGCATTCGCGCTGAATCCGGCATCCCGATCATCATGCTCACCGCACGCAGCGACACTGCTGACGTCGTGCGAGGGCTTGAAGTCGGTGCGGATGACTACATGGTCAAGCCGTTCAATCCGAAAGAACTCGTCGCGCGCATTCGCACGCGGCTGCGCCCGATCACATCGGAGAACAGCGAAGTGCTGCGCATCGGCGACCTCGTCGTAGACGTTGATGCCCACGAGGTGCGACGCGGCACGACACCGATCCCGCTCACTCCGCTCGAGTTCCAACTACTCGTCGCTCTCGCAGCCAAACCGCAGCAGGTCTTTTCTCGAGAGATGCTGCTGGAGCAGGTATGGGGCTACCACTACAAGGCAGACACCCGACTGGTCAACGTGCACGTCCAGAGGCTCCGCGCCAAAGTCGAACTCGATCCCGATGCGCCGAAGATCGTCATGACGGTCCGTGGTGTCGGCTACCGGGCCGGAAGCGTTGGCTAGGAGCCCCGGGTTGACCGCGGCGAGCCCGACTCCCACCACGGTCGCGCTCTGGCGTGACTGGCGGGGGTGGCCGGAGACTCTAGCGAACCTGTGGCGGCGATCATTGCGATTTCGCACGATCACGATAACGCTGGTTCTGACCTCTCTTGCCATCTTTATCACCAGCCTGACGATGGCACTTGTGATCCAAAACAACCTGTTCGAATCGCGCCGTGACGAGGTGCTCTACGACGCGCTGAGCGCCGTAGACCAGGCACAGAAGACGCTCGATTCCGCGGAGGTGTCTGATGACCCGTCGGCGTTGCGTGCGCTGTGGGGCGATGTGCAGGATGCCATTCCGAGAGCTGCCTCATCGTCGTTGATCGCGGCGTTCCCGATCGACGAGCCACCAGTCGGCACCGGTGTGCGCGGGTTCACAACCGGGGGGCTCAGCGGAGATCTTCTCAGCGCCGGGCTTCGCGGCCGCGTTGTCGCGCTTCCTGACCGGCAGGCGTGGCAGTCTGTCGCACTCCCGATGGAAGACGGTTCGGTGTCTCCTGGGATCATCGTCGGTCAGCAGTTGATCGTCCCAGAGGTCGGCGCGTTCGAGGTCTACATCGCATACGATCTTGCCGATTCTGAGCGCACACTGCAGTTCGTGCAGAGCACTCTGTGGACTGCCGGGCTCATTCTCATCGCGATTATCGCGGGGATCTCCTGGATCGTGCTGCGGCTGGTGTCTAAGCCGATCATCGAGGCCGCAGAGACCAGCGCGCGCCTTGCCGCTGGTGACCTGGCGGTGCGTCTTCCCGTGCACGGCGAAGACGAGCTTGCAACACTTGCGCGATCCTTCAACGCCATGGCAGACAGCATCGAATCGCAGATCAAGGAGCTGGGTGAGCTTTCGCTTGTGCAGCAGCGTTTCGTCTCCGATGTGTCGCATGAATTGCGGACGCCGCTGACGACCATCCGTCTTGCCGCCGACATGCTCAATGATCAGCGCGAGCACTTCGATACGACAACGAATCGCACCACTGAGCTGCTGCACACCCAGGTGCAGCGATTCGAGACGCTGCTTTCCGACCTGCTCGAGATCAGCCGCTACGACGCCGGCTCCGTGCAGTTGGAGCTCGAGGCGACGAGTCTCACCGATCTTGCCGAAGACATCGTCGATCAGATGCGCCCGCTGGCAGATGGGCACGGCTCGGAGCTGCGGCTGGTCGCACCCGGGGGATATTCCCCGGTGGACATGGATCCGCGCCGGGTACGCCGGGTCTTGCGCAACCTCATCGGCAACGCCATCGAGCACGGTGAGGGTCGGCCCGTAGTGGTGACCGTCGACAGCAATCAGCACGCGGTCGCGGTCGGTGTACGCGACTTCGGGCTCGGTATGACTCCCACCCACGCCGAACGCGTATTCGATCGCTTTTGGCGCGCCGATCCGTCGCGCCAACGCACGATCGGCGGCACCGGTCTCGGGCTCTCGATCGCCCTGGGGGATGCCAGGCTGCACGGTGGCACACTCGCGGTGTGGTCTGAGCTCGCCGTCGGCACGAATTTCGTTCTTACCGTCCCACGGCATCCCGGAGAGCTCAATGGGTCCTCTCCGGTGCCGCTGGAACCGCAGGAGACGCTGGCCGACGTCAGCCGCGCTACGCAGCCGATCCAGCTCACCGAACTGCGGCAGCTCTATTTCACAGAATCGATTCCCCCCGGTGAGGAGGACCACTCATGAGTCGTAGTCGCCGAGGGCTTCTGATCGGGATAGTTGCGATGTGTGCGGCCGCGCTCACCGCCTGCGCCGGGCTGCCGACGTCTGGCGATGTGAAGGTGGGTCTGGCGTTGGATGACGTCGGTCTGCCGCCGGATATCAGCCAGATCGCCGCCGAACCACTGGATGGTGCCAGCCCCGCGGAGATCGTCGAGGGATTTCTGGATGCCGCCGTGACACCGAGCGACGGGTGGAAGATCGCTCGAGAGTTTCTGAGCCCTGACCTTGCTGCCACCTGGCGCCCAAGCGTCGGTGTGACGATAGATTCCGGCGCTGCCGCTCGAGTATTCACCAGCGCCATCGATGGCGAAGCGGATACCGCCAAAACCGGTGACGTGCGCGTGCGGCTGGACCAGATCGCTCGCGTCGATGAATTCGGCGCCTACACCGAGGTCTCGGGCGACGCCTCGGTGGCATCTTTCGAGGTCGCGCGTAACAGCGACGGAGAGTGGCGAATCACCGCGGCTGCCGACGGCATCGTCCTTGATGCCGAGGCCTTCACTCAGGTCTACCGACGGTATTCACTGCAGTACTACGACCAGAGCTGGACACACCTGGTGCCTGACGTGCGCTGGTATCCGCGACGCGTGCAGATCGCGACAACACTCACGCAGGCGCTACTGACCGGTGCACCCAGCGAGTGGTTGGCTCCTGCCGTGCGCAGCGCGTTCCCGAATGATGTTTCACTGGCCCGCGACGCTGTGCCGTTGAATTCAGAGAAGGTGGCCACAGTCGAACTCACCTCGACGGCGCTAGCACTCGATGCGACTCAGCTGGCGAGGATGCGAACGCAGCTTGAGGAGACTCTGCGTCTCGCGGGTGTGAGCCAGGTCCAGCTGACAGTCAATGGTCGCGACTTGAACGCGGGGAGAGCGACCGTGGAAGCCGCGAGCGCAGAGCCCGGAGCAGTGTTGTTGACCGAGACGGAGTTCGGTGCATATCTGGGCAACGAGATCACTCCGTACGATGCCATCTCGCCAGAAATCATCGATCTCGCGCCCACAGTGGTGGCGGTCGACATGGCGGCGGACGATTCACGCGCGGCCGTCCAACTCGACACCGGCGGTGTCTACACGGTCGCCGACGGTCGGGTCGATCAGCTGGATTCCCGCGCCGGTCTGATTAAGCCGTCTCTGGATCCCTTCGGATACACCTGGACAGTGCAGGCAGCGGCTCCTCAGGCACTGATCGCCTGGCAACCGGATGTGACTCCGCTCAATATTTCGAACGCCTTCCCCGATGCGTCAGCGATTTCGCAACTGCGCGTCGGGCCCGACGGCGTTCGCATCGCCGCCGTGGTCACTCTCGGCGGGCAGCACTGGATCGTGCTGGCCGCGATTATTCGGGATCAGAATCAAATTCCCGTTGAGCTCGGGCCTTTGCACCTGGTCGCGCAGCTGGATGGCGCAGGTCTAGGACTGTCCTGGATCGGTGTGGACCACCTCGGTGTCTTGGTCGATGCAGAGGACAGCCGCGAAGTGCTGAATCAAGACATCGGCGGGCCAGGGGTCATTGCCGCGGCCCCGGAAGGCGCGGTGTCGCTGTCGGGAGGCCGTACGGCGAGTGCCGTGCGCATTCTCAACGGTGACGGTGTGCTTTTCGCCCAACGCGGTACAACCTGGCAGATGGGCCGCACAGACGTGTTGGTGCTGGGAACACACGCAGGACGGTAGTCCTGCACCGGACTCACATTTGGTGAGCTTTCCGCCGATCGTGCGCCCCGTCGCCAGCGAGGGCGCACTCCAGATCAGAATCGGGTCATGTGGAACGGCATTCGATGGGCGGCTCTCGGCGACGAGCTCGCAGCCTTCCTCCTTTCCGGATGCTGCGCCGGATGTGACCTGCCTGGCACCTTGCTCTGCAAGCGCTGTGGCGAAGCGCTGAGCGCGGTGCCGGTGCGCCGAGAGACACCGTCAGGGATGACGGTGGTGGCCGCTCTGACCTACGAAGGCGTGCCAGCACGATGCATCCGCCGGTTGAAAGAGGAGGGAGAGACGATGCTTGCCCGCCCGCTGGGAGCCGCGCTCGGCACCGCAATTGGCGACTTCTGGACCGGCGAGAAGCAGCCGTTGGTTGTTCCTGTTCCGACCAGTCGTGCGGCATTCCGACGACGCGGATACCGGGTGCCGGATCTGCTGATCGGTCGTGCGGCGTTTCCGGTCTGTCGGGTGCTGACGATGGCGCGGACGACCGCCGATCAGCGCGGCCTTGATATCGCCGATCGAAAGAGCAATGTGTCACGAAGCATGCGCGCGCGACACGCCCGGGAAGGCTGCGAGGCAGTTCTTGTTGATGATGTCATCACCACCGGTGTCACGCTCGACGAGGCGGCGCGCGCGCTGAATGATGTGGGAATTCAAGTGCTGGGCGCGGTCACGCTCGCTGCGACTCCACGTCATCGGCCATTCTCGGTAAATGCATCATGAATGAATCGTGACATCCGAGGAAACGGGGACTACGGTGGGGGATCACAAGGCGACCACGGTCCGCCCTTGGCCGGGAGGACCGGGACAAGGAGGCAGCAATGGAAACTAGCATCGTTGGCGTTGGGGTAGGGATTACCGATCGCTTCCGAGACGTTGTCGAGGAGAAGCTCGCCAGGGTTCAACCGCTTGCTGCGAAGGCGCAGCGGCTGGACGTCAAGGTGACGCACCGCGCATATCGCGGCGGACGCGTTCCCGACGAGACAGTTGAGCTCACGCTTATCGGCAAGGGTCCCGTCGTTCGGGCCGAGGCCGTAGATGGCGACAAATTCGTCGCACTCGACCTCGCAGTAGACAAGCTCTCCGAGCAGTTGCGTCGCGCGAAGGAGAAGCGCGTCGACGGACGCCAGCATCCTCGCGGAGCACACTTCGAGAAGGGGAGCGGCGCCATCGAAGGGATCGACGTCGAGCCCGCCTCCGTCGAAATTCTGCAGGCCGTCGCAACCGGCACAGTTCCAGTCCAGAACGATGAGGAAGAGGTCTACTCGCCCGTCGTCATCCGCACCAAGAGCTTCGATGCGGAATGGATGTCAGTAGAAGAGGCGGTCGATCGTATGGAGCTCGTCGGCCACGACTTCTTCCTCTTCGTCGACGTCCGCACCGACCACCCCAGCGTCGTGTACCGCCGCAAGGGCTGGGACTACGGTGTGATCGCGCTCGAAACGCAGGCGCCGCCAGAGCAGGCGCTGGCGTCCTGACGTGAAAGTGGTCCGGCCCTTCGGGGCCGGGCCACTTTTCTGTGTGGTTGCCGCACCCCGCTGGTCGTGTCAGTCGAAGATGCCGTCCAGGATGCTGCCAATGACGAGCCCGCCCATGATGCCGCCCATGATGTCGCCACCGCCGCTGCCGCGGCGTCCGCCACCCCATCCGTCGCCGCCCCAGCCTTGCTGCTGAGGACGTGCGGAGTCGATGTCTCGCTGCGCAAGCTGCAGCGCTTCGGCTGCGAGCTGTGCGACGCGGCGGGCACCAGTCAGCGCCTGCTCTCTGGTCGCTTCTGCGGCAATGAGCTCTGGGATGTCGATGCGAAGGCGCTCTGCCTCCGCGAGGCGCGTACGGGCGTCTGCGCCGATCCAGCCGCGGTGCCCCGAGATGAGTCCGCGTGCCACGCCGAGCTGACGGTCGGCGTCATCGAGGGAGTGCTGCACCTGGGCGACGCTCGGCAACGGATGCTGAGCACGGTACTCGGCCTTCATGATCGCATCGTCAAGCGCGCTGTTCGCGGTGCGCAGCTGATTCAGCTCGGCGAAGGGGTCGCCCCGAACGCCCGAGGGTGTCAGCGCTTCGAGGGCCTTCTCTAGCTCGGTGGTAGCGCTGGTGACAGCGGGCACCTTCGGTGCGGTGCGCGCCGCGATGATGTCTCCTCGCGAATCTGCGACAACCTCGGCGAGTGTCGATTCGGCACGCAGCGCTTCGATCTCAAAATCTTCGACCGCGTCGAGGAGAGCACCGACACGACGAATCGCCTCGGTCGCAGTCTCGAGTGCGAGATTCGCTTCTTCGTTCTGACGGGCAGCACGACGACGCTCTGAGACATCGGCACCGTGCACCGCGAACGAGATGAGCTGTTCGGCTTCGTCGGCGGATGCCGAGATCTGGTGCATCGCCGAGTCGGCATAGCGTGCGGCGAGCCGTTCAATTGCTGCGCGGGTCTGGGGGAGCTGGGCGCTCAGCGCCTCGGCATCCGTCCGCACCTTCGCGATGACCTGCGGCGCCTGGCGGACGCGCGCAACCGACTCGGCAAGGCTGGCGGTCTTCTCATCGAGCAGGTCTTCCGCCCACTCGCACAGCTGCACGATCCGGGCGTTGCGAGTGCGCAGCTCTTCGTCGGTGTCGGGGATCTCGTCGTGGTTGAGCTGATGCAACTGGAAGGCCTCGCGAAGATGCGTGCGCACGGCATCGAGAGCGGTCTTCAGATCTTTGGTAAGCGATACACCCAACTCTGCTTCGGCGAACGAGAGCTCGTCGGTAGCAGTGCGGATCCGCTCATCTGCTGCGACAAGCGATGTTTCAGCCTGGCGGGCGAGGCTGGCGTCCTGTACTGCTCGCTCTTCTTGTTCGCGCTTGCGCTTACCCCAGAATCCGGCCATGAACCGATCCTACTTTCTCGTGCTGATCATCGGGCTGAGCATCCGCCCCTTTCGCCGGGCGGCCGCGCTTGGGCCGTTCAGTGGCGAGTTCGAGAGCCATCGCATGACGAGGATGCGAGGCGAGACGCTGTTCGGTGTGCTCTAACCAGTGGAGCTCGGCTTCGGCGGCGAAGATCATCGAGTCGAGGACCAGGGAGCGGGCAAGCGCTTCCGGTGTCTGGATCGAGTCGTCGGGAGAGGCATCTTTGAGAGCCTGCAGTTGACGTCGCGATTCATCACGCTGGGTCTGGATCACGGCTGCCACATCAACTCCGGGAAGTGTGGCTGCGACGGCCAGCTTGATCGCGACCTCATCGCGTGTTCCGCTGACCCGGTGCACGGGAGAGGTTAGCCAGGCGGCTGCGGCGATCGAGCCGGCATCCGTAATTTGCCAATAGACGTGCCCCTGCTGATCAGCGGCGCCGCGCGCCACCAGTCCGTCACGTTCGAGACGCTCGAGGGTGTTGTAGATCTGACCGACGTTCAGCGGCCATGTCGACCCGGTACGTCGGTCAAACTCATGGCGCAGCTGATATCCGTAGCACGGCCCCTGATCGAGGATGGCAAGCAGACTCTGACGAACGGACACGGCGACCTCCTGAAGTGCTTTCCCAGCATATGCATACTCGGAAACTCCCACGAAGCGAGCGTATGGAGGCGACGCGCAGGTCACGGGCCGGTAACATAGCGAGGTATGCCCGGCACCGAAGCCCGATCTGGGTGGCTGGGAAATAACCCACAACAGGGAGATGACTTAAGTGGCGAATCCTCTTGAGAAGCTGCTGCGCGCAGGTGAAGGCCGCATCCTTCGCCGTCTGAATCAGGTCGTAAAGGCCGTCAACGCGCTCGAGGAGGACTTCGAGAAGCTCACTGATGAAGAGCTTGCGAACGAAACCATTGAGCTGCGTGCGCGGTTTGAAAAAGGCGAGACGCTCGACCAACTGATGCCAGAGGCATTCGCCGCCGTTCGCGCAGCAGCCAAGCGCACGCTAGGCATGCGCGCATACGACGTGCAGCTGATGGGCGGCGCGGCATTGCATTTCGGCAACATCGCCG
The DNA here is from genome assembly GCF_000685355.1 of Microbacterium sp. CH12i. Taxonomy (GTDB): domain Bacteria; phylum Actinomycetota; class Actinomycetes; order Actinomycetales; family Microbacteriaceae; genus Microbacterium. The sequence goes on from NZ_JHET01000003.1 coordinate 378,093, forward strand.
AGATGAAGACCGGTGAGGGCAAGACCCTCGTGGCAACGTTCCCCGCATACCTCAATGCCATCGCAGGCAAGGGCGTGCACGTCATCACGGTCAACGACTTCCTGGCGTCGTATCAGGCTGAGCTCATGGGCCGCGTGTTCCGTGCACTCGGCATGACCACCGGAATCATCGTCTCCGGGCAGACCCCGGCGGTGCGGCGCGAACAATATGGCGCCGACATCACTTACGGAACGAACAATGAGTTCGGCTTCGACTACCTTCGCGACAACATGGCTTGGCGCGAAGAAGACCTCGTACAGCGGGAGCACTTCTATGCGATCGTCGACGAGGTTGACTCCATCCTCATCGATGAGGCGCGCACACCGCTGATCATCTCCGGTCCGTCGTCGGGCGAAGCCAACCGCTGGTTCACTGAGTTCGCGAAGATCGCACGCACTCTTGAGCCCGAGGTCGACTACGAGGTCGACGAGAAGAAGCGCACCATCGGTGTGCTTGAGCCCGGCATCGAAAAGGTCGAAGATTACCTCGGTATCGACAACCTCTACGAGTCGGTCAACACCCCGCTGATCTCGTTCCTCAACAACTCGATCAAGGCGCTCGCGCTGTTCAAGAAGAACACCGACTACGTCGTCATGAACGACGAGGTCATGATCGTCGATGAGCACACCGGCCGAATTCTGGTCGGACGCCGATACAACGAAGGCATCCACCAGGCCATCGAGGCCAAAGAAGCAGTGCCGGTCAAAGCTGAGAACCAGACTCTCGCCACGGTCACCCTGCAGAACTACTTCCGTCTCTACGAAAAGCTCGCCGGCATGACCGGTACGGCCGAGACCGAGGCCGCTGAGTTCATGTCGACCTACAAGCTCGGCGTTGTGCAGATCCCCACGAACAAGCCGATGATCCGCAAGGACAAGGCCGACCTCGTCTACAAGAACGAGACTGTGAAGTTCGAGCAGGTCGTGGAAGACATCGCTAAGCGCCACGAATCCGGACAGCCTGTTCTCGTTGGAACGGTCAGCGTCGAAAAGAGCGAGTACCTCTCGCGTCTGCTCGCGAAGAAGGGCGTCAAGCACGAGGTCCTCAACGCGAAGAACCACGCGCGTGAGGCGGAGATCGTCGCGCGTGCAGGGCGTCTTGGCGCTGTCACCGTTGCCACCAACATGGCCGGTCGAGGCACCGACATCATGCTCGGTGGGAACGCCGAATTCCTCGCAGTGCAAGAGCTGAAGTCCAAGGGGCTTGACCCGGCAGAGACTCCAGAAGAGTACGAGTTGGCCTGGGACGAGTCGTACGAGGCCATGAAGGCTGTCGTCGCCGAAGAGAGCACCAAGGTCATCGAAGCCGGTGGGCTCTACGTCCTCGGCACCGAGCGCCACGAGTCTCGCCGTATCGACAACCAGCTGCGTGGTCGATCCGGACGTCAGGGCGACCCGGGAGAGAGTCGCTTCTACCTCAGCCTCACCGACGACCTGATGCGTCTGTTCCAGTCGGGTGCGGCCGAAGCGATCCTCGCGCGGACAAACTTCCCGGACGACGTGCCGATCGAGTCTGGTCTGGTGTCCCGCGCCATCCGCAGTGCGCAGTCACAGGTTGAGTCGCGAAACGCCGAGATGCGCAAGAACGTCCTCAAGTACGACGATGTTCTGAACCGTCAGCGGGAAGCGATTTACGCCGACCGCCGTCACATTCTGCAGGGTGATGACATCGCTGACCGCGTGCAGCATTTCATCGAGGATGCCATCACCGACGTTGTCGCTGATCACACCGGCTCTGGGCACAACGAGAGCTGGGACTTCGACGCACTCTGGACCGAGCTGAAGACGCTGTACCCGGTGGGTGTCACGATCGACGAGGTCGTTGCCGAAGCAGGCGGACGCAAGGGCGGGATCGACGCTGACGGGCTGAGTCGTGAGTTGCTCTCCGATGCGAAGATCGCCTACGAGACCCGCGAAGAGGCACTCGGCGAAACCGCGACTCGTGAGTTGGAGCGCCGCGTGGTGCTGCAGGTGCTCGACCGTCGCTGGCGTGACCACCTCTACGAGATGGACTATCTGAAGGACGGCATTGGTCTTCGTGCCATGGCGCAGCGCGATCCGCTGATCGAGTATCAGCGTGAGGGTTTCGCGATGTTCCAGTCGATGATGGGTCAGATCAAGGAAGAGTCGGTCGGCTACCTCTACAACCTCGAGGTCGAGGTGCGCCGGGCAGGTGACTCCGAGGTTACTGAAGTCGAAGCCAAGGGACTCGCCAGCGGTGCAGGCGACCAGCGCTTGGAGTACTCCGCTCCGAACGACTCTGGCGATGTTGAAGTGCGCAACGATCGAGGCCAGGTACAGCAGTCGGCGACCGATCGTCTTCAGGCTGCAGCCGCAGCTGCCGCGGCATCAGAGCCTGAAGCGCCTGCTGCGCCTGTTTCGCCACAGGGCGGGGGAGCGCGGGGCGCGTTCGGTCAGCGTACCGACGGTGCCACTGGCGGAGCGCAGCCGCCGCAGAACCGCGAGGAGCGACGGGCCGCAGGCAAGAAGAAGAAAAAGTGACAGCGGTCTGAGGCGATCCGAGTACCCGACGCGAGCCGGTAGGCTTCCTCAATGACCCCTTCGCGCCACTTCGACCAGTCGTCGAAGCTTAAGAACGTCCTGTACGAGATTCGCGGCAAAGCGCTCGTTGAGGCGGCGCGGCTCGAGGCCGAGGGTCACAACATCCTCAAGCTCAACACCGGCAACCCGGCGATCTTCGGTTTCGAGGCTCCGCATCAGATCGTGCACGACATGCTCGCTGCCCTCCCCACAGCGCACGGCTACAGCGACAGCCGGGGGATAATCTCCGCGCGCCGTGCTGTGGTGAGCCGATATGAGCAGATTGATGGATTCCCCAAGTTCGGTCCAGACGACGTCTACCTTGGCAACGGTGTCTCTGAGCTGATCACGATGACGATGCAGGCTCTCCTCGACGAAGGAGACGAGGTGCTGATTCCTGCGCCTGACTACCCGTTGTGGACGGCGATGACCAGCCTCGCTGGAGGCACTCCGGTGCACTACCTGTGCGACGAACAGAACGGGTGGGAACCCGATCTGGAAGACATCCGAGCCAAGGTCACGCCGAAAACCAAGGCGATCGTCATCATCAACCCGAATAACCCAACCGGTGCGGTCTATTCGCGTGAGGTGCTGCAAGGTCTCGTGCAGATTGCGCGCGAGAACGAACTGCTGATCCTCTCCGACGAGATCTACGACCGGATTCTCTTCGATGACGCCGTGCACATCCCTACGGCTACTCTCGCGCCCGATCTGCTGTGTCTGACCTTCAACGGTCTCTCCAAGACCTACCGGGTGGCGGGCTTCCGCTCTGGTTGGCTGGTCATCACGGGGCCGCAGAAGCACGCGACGGGTTTCCTTGAGGGCATCACTTTGCTCGCATCGACGCGGCTCTGCCCCAACGTCCCCGCTCAGCACGCTGTTCAGGCAGCACTCGGGGGCGTGCAGTCCATCGGCAGCTTGATCGCGCCGACGGGTCGCCTGCATCAGCAACGCGACGTCGCTTGGGAAGGACTAGAGTCGATTCCAGGAGTCTCATGCGTCAAGCCGCAGGGCGCGCTCTATGCGTTCCCCCGTCTGGACCCGAACGTCCACGAGATTCATGATGATGCGAAGTTCGTCTACGACCTGCTTGTCAGCGAGCACATATTGCTCGTGCAGGGCACCGGTTTCAACTGGCCCACTCCGGATCACTTCCGCGTGGTGACGCTGCCGGAACCGCGCGTGCTCGGCGAGGCCATCGAACGACTCGGGAACTTCCTCGCCGACTACCGGCAGTGATCGCGGACCCGTGCGACTTCGCCGGCTCGAGGTGCTCGGAGAGTCGGCGCACGGCTGCGACCAGCGCGGAACGCGGGGTGACATCGGCCATCGGGCGGGCGTGCAGCAGCGCGGCATCCGCCGCCCGCTGATCGAAGGGTAAGAAGGTGACGTCGGTGATGCCAGCGAAGCGTTCCAGGGCTCGTCGCACCTGTCCGCGCGCGTCGATTCCCAACGGGCCAGGTCGCAGCTGATTCGCGACCACAGCGATGTGTGCAGTCGGTCCGATCAGTCCGCGCAGTTCCGCATGGTCCCGGAGGAATCGCGAGATCGATAGGGGATCGGCCGCAGTGACAGCCACCACGATGTCGGCTTCCCTCAGCACAGTGGTCGTTGCGGCATGGCGTCTAGGACCTGCCAGATCGTCGGAGACCTCCTCATCGGCATCGAACGCCGCCGAGACGTCGACGATGGTGTCCTGCACCCAATCTCGGCAGAGCCGTAGGGTGGCACCCAGTCGTGCCGCAGAGAGTTCCGCCCAGCGGGACGGGCGGTTGAGGCCCCCGAGTACCTCGAGGCTGCCCGCGCTCGTCTCCACTCGGGTGGCGAGACGGCTGAGTTCTGCGGCATCTAAGCCACCGAGGTCGGCACGTCGACAGGCGGCAGCGATTCCGGGGGCGTCGTCGCCGAGCCCGAGCAGCAGGGCAAGCGCAGGTGCGACGGTATCGGCATCAACCAGTGCGCAGCTCTGACCGGAGCGCGTGAGTTCGACGGCGAGTTGGATCGCGACTGTAGACCGGCCCGGAGCGCCGTGCGGACCCCACACCGCAATGATCCGACGTCGCGTCGGGACGTCAACCGGTGCGGCAGTGCGCGGCGTCTCGTCGCTGAGTGCATCGGCGATGCGCCAGGATTCGGTGTCCTCTGGGAGTGCCTCTGGCAAGCCATAGCGACCGAGCAATCGAGAATCACCGCTGCCGAGTGTGACGATTCGTACGCCCGCCCGGTCACATGCGGCCACCAGATCGCTCGAGAGTGCCGCTCTCGTGGCCGGAAGGATCACGCATCCGCGTTGATGAGAACGTCATCGGTGAGTGCCGAAGGCGCCACAATGCCGACGATTCTGATACCGTCGCGCTCGAGTGAGGTGCGGAGCATCGATGCCCTGGGCTCGGCGAGGGCGATCAGCGCTGATGTCATGAACCCGCCCCGGTTGGCACGACGGACAGTGCAGCGCCGCTGGTGATTGCGGCGAGAACGTCGGCGACGTCGGCTCTGTCGATCACCAGTCTAACGCTGCGCTGCGCTGCGCGAGAACTCCGTCGACCTCGGGAATCGAGGCGACAACCACGTCGGCCGCGAGGATCCGCGGGGCGTCGAATCCGTCCCCGTCAGCAAGCGGCGGTGAGAACCAGAGCTCGACCGCCGTTCCCACGGCGACGCTCGCTGGGATGCCGACACTGCTCTCGACCACGATGCTGGTGGTGCGGCTGCTCTGTGCGTCCGCGGTGGCGGCAACCGGAATCAGCTCGCCGTCTGCGAGAGTGCGCGCGGCGATCATTCCGGGCGCTAAGTCTTGTGGGGCAAGATACCCATCGACGACGGTGCCGAGGCTCACCTCGACGACGCGGAAGTCGTCCGACACCAGCGCCTCACCCTGCGCGATCGTGCGATCTGCCTGCAGCACGGGTGTCGTCTGACGTGCGGAGGACACGATGAGCCAGACCCCGACGATCGAGAGGATCACCAGAGCAACGCCGATCAGGAACCGGATGTCGCCCCAGAAAGCACGCCGGGCACGAGGTGGGTTCGTCATGCTCACATCGTCACAGACTCACCGGATTCGAGTCGAAAGTTATCCACAGGCTGCGTCAGGAGTGCGCATATATGCCCCGGGCAGGGGAGAATGAGGGTATGGCCGATTCGCCCTCATCTGCTCCTCGCTTCCTCGCGCCAGCGCAGGTTGCCGAGCTGCTCAGCATCGAGGTAGACGAGGTGATCGCTCTCGTCACGGCCGGTCGCCTGCGCGGCGCCCAGCTCGGCACGCCCGCGCGGTGGCGCGTGGCTGAAGACAGCATTTCCGAGTACCTCGCCGAGCAGACAGAAGAGGCGCGGCGGATGGCGCTGTGGCGCCAGGCGGATGCGGCGAGCTTCCCCGAAGTGTGGGGAACGCAGCGCCCGACTCGCTAGATCACCGCATCTCCTAGATCACCGCGTCGCGGGGATGCGCCCAGACGAGGGCGTCGAACGGCACCATTCGAAATGCCCGAACGGCAGCCGCACGTCTGGCGTCGCCCGCATCGTGCACAGCCAGATCGAGGTGGTCGGCCCCCGCCCTGTCCACCGTTCCATGCAGAATCTCGCCATCGCGCAGCGCAACGCGCAGTGCGAGGCGGCGGCGCGCGAGGTCGCGGAAGAGAAATCCTAGGGTCATCCGCTCACGCAGCGTATCCGGCAGAAGCGTCGCATAGTCGAGCGTTGCCAGAAGCGAGCCATGATCTGTCTCGAGGCTCGTCACCGCGGTCAGTGGGACGATCAGTGTGCCGTTGGCATCTGTGCTCTCGGTTGCGATCCAGTCGGCGCCAATGGCACGCAGTGTGACGGCACGACGTTCACCATCGGATAGCCGAAGTACGACGATACTGTCGCGCTGTTCCAGCACGCGTAGCCGCGTACGAAGACTGAGCTTCGCGATGCGCAGGCGCTCGGATTCGGCGTCGAGGACCGCCCTCTCAGCCTCCCATTCGGCGGCGAGCTGCCCCTCGAGGTCTTCGAATACGCGATCCCAATGCACGGGTTTGAGCGTAGGGGACGGCGGACCGCGTGTACGAGTTATCCACAATTTGCGTCTTTGGACCCCCGCGCGGGGGTCGTCAGATGATCTACTGGCACGAATTCAGACTGAAAGTGATGACGATGATGCTTCATGAGTACTTCGCACCGCAGCCAACGCCAGCGGTCGACCTGCCGGATCCCACACCGCTGCTCGGGAGCCTCACGCAGGGGGTCCTGGAGGTGTTTGCGGGAGTCCGCGAGCTTGATCAGCTCGCGCGCTGGTTCAGTGAGGAGGCGTATCGAAAGCTCGGTGCCCGTTCGAACCTCGCTGGGCGAGCGCGCAGTGCCAGGGGTGTTCCGCCGGTGCGTCCCGTCTTCGAGGTGCTCTCGATGAGACAGACTTCGCCCGCTGACGGTGTCGTCGAAGCCGTCGTGATCGTTGCCGGTCCAGGGCGCACGCGAGCCGTCGCCATCCGGCTGGAGGGTCTGGACCGGCGCTGGCGTGCCACGTCTTTCGCCGTGTTGTGAGCGGGGCGTGAGTGTGAGCGGGTCGTGGCAGGGGCGGCCAGTAGGCTTGTGATGTGTCAACCCTCAGTGATCTTGTCCACGCCCAGGGGCGCCTGACCGACAACGATGTCGAATGGCTCCATCGTCTCTCCGGCGACGGGCAGCTGCTCGCCGATCTTGCCTCGGCAGACATTGTGCTGTGGATCGGAACGACAGACGGCTCGTTCGTCGCGGTGGCGCATACGCGCCCGAGCGGTGCCGCGACGCTGTTTTATCGTGACATCGTCGGCGAGCGGGTTCGTCCGCAGTGGCGCACGCAGGTGCACGGTGCGTTCGATTCCGGTGAGATCGTCGATTCTTCGTCTCCAGACTGGTTCGAGGAGACCCCGACCAGAGTGCGTGCCGTACCTATCGTGCGTGAGCGTGGAAAGGACGGCAACCGGCCGCCTGTCATCGGTGTCGTCACTCGTCACACCAATCTCGGCGAGGCGCGCGCGCCGTCACGACAGCAGATTACATTCGACGAATGCGCCGACGACCTGTTCCGGATGATCGCCTCCGGCGAGTTCCCAGATCTGACAGCTCCCACGTCGCCACGCCGCGGTGCTCCGCGTGCGTCCGACGGACTCATTCGCATCGACGTGGATGGCATCAGCACTTTTGCCAGCCCGAACGCTCTCTCTGCCTTCAATCGGATGGGCTTCGATGACGAGCTAGAGGGGCAGTCACTTGCCGAAGTGACCACCGGCATCCTCCCATCAAGCCGTCAAATTGACGAGTCGCTTCCCGTTGTCGTCACTGGACGAGCGCCATGGCGCACTGACATCGAGGCGCGCGGTGTGACCGTGTCGCTGCGCGCGATCCCGCTGAAGGATCACGGTACCCGCATCGGCGCGATCATCCTGTGCCGCGATGTGAGCGAGCTTCGCCATCAAGAGCAAGAGCTGATCACCAAGGATGCGACGATCCGTGAGATTCACCATCGGGTGAAGAACAATCTGCAGACAGTGGCCTCGCTGCTGCGCATCCAGGCTCGACGCACCCACTCAGACGAGGCTCGGGATGCTCTCACCCAGGCGATGCGACGTGTCGACGCGATCGCCGTTGTGCACGACACGCTGGCCCAGGGCTGACTCAGACCGTCGACTTCGATGAGGTCTTTCACCGCGTGCTCAAACTGGTCGCAGAAGTGGCATCGGCCCCCAATACTCGAGCCCGAACCCACTCGACGGGTCATTTCGGTGTGCTGCCGAGCGAGTATGCGACTCCGTTGGCACTCGCGCTCACCGAAGTCGTCACAAATGCTGTCGAGCACGGGCTCGCCGGCACTGACGGAACAGTCACGATCGATGCGGTGCGAACCGACGAGAAATTGCACGTCTCGGTCCGCGATACCGGCCACGGACTCAAGGACGGTCGAATCGGTCAGGGCCTCGGCACTCAGATTATCCGTACGCTCATCCAGGGCGAACTGGGTGGTTCGATCGACTGGCAGGGTAGCGAGGGCAAGGGCACCGAGGTGACCATTGACATCCCGATGCGCTGGCTTAAGAAGTGAGAGAGGGCCCTCGTGGAGGGCCCTCTCTCACTTCTGTGCGTAATCGATGCTTAGGAAGCGCGGCGCGCGCGAGCGGCGCGGCGCTTGAGTGCGCGGCGCTCGTCCTCAGAGAGACCGCCCCACACTCCAGAGTCCTGGCTGCTCTCCAGTGCGTACTGCAGGCAGACCTCAGTTACCGTGCACGTGGCGCAAACAGTTTTCGCCTTCTCGATCTGATCGACTGCTGGACCCGTGTTCCCCACTGGGAAGAACAGCTCAGGGTCGACAGTCAGGCAGGCGGCTTTGTCGCGCCAGTCCATGGGGCTCCTCGTGTGGATTCTTGTGAGCTATCGCAGTGCGATGGCTCGGTGACGGGCGACAGATCGGGTTGACGTCGCCCTTAGGTGATGCGAGCTAATGCCCGCCCCACGCCGCTGTGGGAGCACATGACTGTTAACATTGTGTTACAGCTTGGGCGTGAAATCAAGGATTTTATGCTTACAAATCTGATTTCTCAGGAGAAACATTGCGTTCACCCGGTCTTGCAGCATCTGCAGCCGCAGTTCTCGCGCTTGAGGGCGCAGGTCTGTTTATTCTCGCACTCATTGAGCTGTTCGGGCTCGGATCGGGGGATGCGGCGTCTCTTCCGACGGCAATTGCGTTGATTGTGCTGACGCTCATTGGTGCTGCAGCGCTGTTCGCATTCGCCGCTGGCACGCGCCGCGGGCACACCTGGGCGCGCTCGGGGGGCGTCGTGCTGCAAGTGCTTGCCGTTGCGCTCGCACTTACATCTCTCACGGTTCAGCCAGTGGTGTGGCCTTTCGTCCTCGGTGTCGGGCTGCCCGGCCTTGTTGGGTTCATCCTGCTGATTGCCAGCTCGCGTCGCGAGAGCATCGAGAACGCACCGAACGCAGCTGACGAACCCAGCTGACGAACCCAGCTGACGAATCCAGTGACATGCCCAGCTGAGAAGTGCTGCTCGTGCGTCAGCCGACGCCGAGAGTCTTGCGCAACCGGGCAACGTGACCGGTTGCTTTGACGTTGTAAAGCGCGTGCGTGATTATGCCGCTCTCATCGAGCACGAAGGTCGAGCGGATGACACCCTCAACGACCTTGCCGTAGTTCATCTTCTCGCCCCAGACGCCATACGCGGTGTGCACCGCGTGGTCGGGGTCACTGAGCAACGTGAAGGTGAGACCGTCGCGTTCGCGGAACTGGGCGAGCCGTGCCGGTTCGTCACGCGAGATCCCGATGACCCGGTACCCGGCACCCTGCAGTGAGGAGATGCTGTCGCGGAAATCGCAGGCTTGCGTGGTGCAGCCGGGGGTCATCGCCGCAGGGTAGAAGTACAGGATCGTCTTCTGGCCGTGCAGGTCAGCAAGGCTCACCTGAGTGCCATCTTGATCACGCAGAGTGAAGTCGGGGGCAGTCGTTCCGGGGTCTAGGCGCAAGTTCGTCACGCAGCCAGCCTATCGACTGGACGATGATCCCGGATTGGCGTCGGCTTTGTCTGCGAACGTCTGCAACAACCGCTGCAGAGAGTCGAGGCGGGCGAGCTCGGCATCGTTCAGTTCGCCGGCCTGGGACGCTTCGATCAGCGCGCAGTCCGGTGCATCCAGCAGATGCGTGCAGCCACGCGGGCACCTCTCTGCGATCGCCGCGAGTTCGGTGAACGAGGCGAGGATGTTCGCAGGATCGACATGTCCGAGACCGAACGAGCGCACACCGGGGGTGTCGATCACCCAGCCCGTGCCGTCCGGGCTCACATAGCGCAACGACACTGTCGAGGATGACGTGTGGCGGCCCCGTCCGGTGACGAGGTTGACATGACCCGTTGCGCGCATTGCGGACGGCACAAGGGCGTTCACGAGTGTGGACTTGCCGACGCCAGAGTGCCCGACGAACACTGTCGAGTGTCCGATGAGCGCGGCGCCGATCTCGTCGAGGGGCATTTCCTGCTGCGCACTGGTGAAAACCCGCAAATCAAGGCCGTCAAAGTGTGAGAGAAAAGCCGTGGGGTCTGCGATGTCAGTCTTTGTAACGACCAGGAGCGGGCGGACGCCGGCATCCAGCGCCGCAACGAGATAGCGATCAACCAGCCGGGCGCGCGGTTCAGGATCAGCCGCGGCGACGACAATCAGCATCTGATCGGCATTCGCCACGATCACGCGCTCCACCTCGTCGGTGTCATCGGCACTGCGGCGCAGCAGCGAGGTGCGCTCGACGACGCCGATGATACGGGCGAGCGTGCCATCGTCACCTGTGGTGTCGCCGACGACACGCGCCTGATCGCCGGTGACGATCGGGAACCGGCGCAATTCTCTGGCACGCGTGGTGGTGATCGTGCGTTCCTCAGTAGTGCCCTCGTCGAGCATCACGCTGTAGCGGCCGCGGTCGACGCCCAGCACCCGCCCGATCTGCGCGTCATCATGCGCGGGGCGACGCTTTGTTCGAGGCCGGTTGCCCTTCGGGTTGGGGCGTACCCGGATGCTGCTCTCATCGAAGTCCTCGAAGTCGCCATCGAGGTCATCGTCAGGATCGAGCCAGCTCACGCGGAGGTGCCCCCCAGCATGCGCTCCCACAGCACCGTGAACTCGGGCAGAGTCTTTGCCGTTGTGCCGATGTCGTCAATCTCGACTCCGGGCACGCGAGTGCCGATGAGTGCGCCCGTTGTGGCGATGCGGTGGTCGTGGTGCGCAGCCCAGCGACCGCCATGCAGAGCACGCGGGATGATCCGCAGGCCATCAGGCAACTCCTCGATTTCGCCGCCGAGTGCAGTGAGGTTGTCGATGAGAGCGGCGATCCGATCCGTTTCGTGCATGCGGATGTGTCCGATGCCGCGGATTGTTGTCGGGCTATTGGCGAACGCAGCGAGTCCGACGATCGTGGGGGAGAGTTCACTGGCCGCTGAGAGGTCTAGATCAACACCGCGGATGGCGTCACCCGCGCGCACGGTCATGGTGCCGCTGTGGCGGCTGACGTGAGCGCCCATCGTCTGCAGAATGTCGGGCAGTAGCGAGCCAGGCTGGGTGGAGTGCAGTGGCCAGCCCGTGATCGAAACCTCGCCGCCGGTCACCATCGCCGCAGCGAGGAACGGGGCAGCGTTAGAGAGGTCGGGCTCGATCGCGACTTCTTTCGCCCGCGGAACGCCAGCCTCGACGAGCCATTCGCCGACGGCCGGGCGTTCGATGCGGATGCCGCGACGGCTGAGTGACTCGATCGTCATGTCGATGTGAGGCAGGCTCGGCAGGTGGTCTCCGATGTGGACCAGGTGCAGCCCGACGTCGAAGCGCGGAGCTGCCAGCAGAAGCCCTGAGACGAACTGGCTGGACGCTGAAGCATCGATCTCGATGCGACCACCGCGAATACGGCCGTGGCCGCGGATCGTGAACGGAAGCGACCAGGTGCCCTCATCGTCGATGTCGACGCCAAGGTCGCGCATCGCAGTGATGATCGCGCCCATGGGGCGATGCAGCGCCGTCTCATGGGCGGTGATGTGGACATCCTGCGCGGCAAGGCCCGCAAGCGGTGCGATGAAGCGCATGACAGTACCGGCTTGGCCGCAGTCGACGGTGCCGCCACCGCGGAGGGGAGCGGGCGTCACGATGAGGTCAGGACCGAACTGTCCATCGCCAGGAACCTCTTCGATTCCGACGCCAAGAACGCGCAACGCGTCGACCATCCGACGGGAGTCATCCGAGTGCAACGGGGCGAGCAGACGGCCGGGGCCGTCTGCTATCGCTGCAATAATCAGCTCCCGGTTGGTCAACGACTTCGACCCCGGAATGGTCAGCGTCGAGTGCACAGCGCCGGTCGCCGCGGGCGCAACGTAGGCGCCCCGGGCGGGGGAAGGGGAATACCGAGTGTCGCTCATCGGTTTCCACCTTAGTGAACGTCGGCGAAAGCGCCGAGAAGGAGTCGTGATGGTTGCAATACTGCAAAGCGAGCATGAAGTGCTCTCCGGCTTAGACTGGCCGGTGATGGATGACATGGCACCCGCTGATACGGTCGGCGACGCTCGGCGTGAGTTCGAGGAACAGGCGATCCCCTTCATGGATCAGCTTTACGCTGCGGCGATGCGGATGACGCGCAACCCCGCAGACGCGGCAGACCTCGTGCAGGAAACCTTCGTCAAGGCTTTTGGGTCGTGGGCGTCGTTCACGCAGGGCACCAACCTGAAGGCGTGGCTCTACCGCATCCTCACGAACACCTACATCAACATCTATCGCAAGAAGCAGCGCGAACCGTTCCAAGGCACCCTCGATGAACTCGAGGACTGGCAGATGGGCGGAGCGGAGTCGACGACAGCAACGCACAGTCGCTCGGCTGAAGCAGAAGCGATCGATCGGATGCCCGCGTCCGCTGTGAAGGACGCGCTCCAGGAAGTCCCAGAAGACTTCCGACTCGCGGTGTACTTGGCTGACGTGGAGGGATTCGCGTACCAGGAGATCGCCGACATCATGAAGACCCCCATCGGCACAGTGATGAGCCGCCTGCATCGTGGCAGGCGGATGTTACGAGAGCTGTTGGCAGATTATGCCGCTGAGCGAGGAATCGCCACGGCCGCTACAAGGAGCAAGAAATGAGCGATTGCGGCTGCAGCAAGGCCCGTCAAGACCTGGAGGAATACCTCCGCAACGAGGTGTGCAAGACCGAGCACTCTGAGATTCGCGAGCACATCGAGAACTGCCCGTCGTGCCAGGGCGAGGCGCTTGTCGCCACGACTCTGACCGAGGTTGTCTCGCGAGCGTGCAAGGAGACTGCCCCGGAAGAGTTGCGCGATCAGGTGCTCGCGAAGCTGCGTGCGGCGCAGACCGCCGCGCACTGACGCACGAGACTGACGCCACGTCGGAGCCTGCCTTTAGGCTGGAGAGATGACCGACGCACGCACTGTCCCCGTCGACCCCACATCCGTCGAGCGACTGGCGGGTCAGAATCTGACCTACCGGATGATTGACACCGCATCGGATGCTGATTCCGAAGCGTTCTTCCGCGCGGACATGCGCGGCTTCCTTGATCCGGATCCGACTGCGGAGGTCGTCACCGCGACGACAGACGCGCTTAAGGACCGACGTAACATTGGTGTGTTCGAGGCTGGGGTCGCCGTCGGCACATTGCCCGTCGCCACGGTGAACTCCTGGATCACACCGCTCACCGTTCCCGGCGGCGAAGTCGACATGTGGGCGATCAGCTCGGTGACTGTTTCAGGCACCCATCGACGTCGTGGGATCGCCCGCGCTCTGCTCGAGGGTGAACTGCGCGCCGCGGCATCCGCTGGTGTCGCGATTGCCGGACTTACTGTCTCTGAGGCCACGATCTACGGTCGCTACGGTTTCGCCTCGGCGGTCCCAGTGGCGAAGATCACCGTCGACACCCGTCGAGCGGGATGGGCTGCACCCGCGCCCGCAGGGCGAGTGGAGTACATCGACAAGGAGACACTCAAGGAGCACCTGTCGACCCTGCATGAGGTGGCACGCACGCAGCGTTCCGGGCAGATCGCTGGCTGGGACATGCGGTGGGATCGCGTCGCAGGGCTCACTCCTGATCATCCGGCCCCCGCCGCAGTGCGCGGAATCCGTTACCTGGATGAGCACGGTGCTGTACGCGGGGTGATGGCCTACAAACTCAGCGAGATCCCGGATGCCTTCCGCTTCGAGATGTCGATCTTCCACATCTCAGCAGTGACTCCTGACGCGCTCACGGCGCTCTGGGGTTTCGCGCTCCAACATGACCTGGTCGACAAGATCAGCGTCGATCTTCGCCCTATTGACGACCCGCTGCCCTGGCTCGTGAACGACCGGCGAGGCGTTGAGGTCACGGTGCATGACCACGGGTGGCTGCGCATCCTTGATGTGCCAGCGGCATTGTCTGCGCGCACATACCGTGCGCCGCTCGATCTGGTGCTGCGTGTGGGCGACGCACAGGGCTTCGCAGCGGGCGCATGGCGGCTCACGGTCACTGATGGGCGTGCGACGATTACTCCGGTCGCCGAGGACACCGTAGACATCACGCTCGACGTCTCCACTCTGTCGGCGTTGTACGCCGGGGGAGTGAGTGCGGTGCAGTTGCGTGCGTGCGGCCGGTTGGATGCCACGGCAGAAGCCGCGGCATCCCTCGACGATGCCTTCCGAGCGGTAGAGGCCCCGCTGCTCGGAATCTGGTACTAGAACGAATCGGGTATTAGAGCGATGTCTCTGGTACCCGAACGAATGTGTCGCGCGGTGCGGTGAAGATCAGTTCAGCGTGAGGGCGCGCTTGAGCAGGTCGGCCTGCTCAGCGGCGTGCACCTTCGACGAACCTGTTGAGGGGGAAGCAGACGCCGTGCGTGCGATCGTGCGGAAGCCCCGACCGCCGGTGACCTTTGCGAACGCGAGAGCGAGGAACGGCCAGGCACCCTGGTTTTCCGGCTCTTCCTGAACCCACACCAGCTCGGCGTCGGGTAGGAGTCGGTCATCGCCTTGAGCGCGTCGATCGGCGTCGGATACAGCTGCTCCAGCCGTACAAGTGCGATCTCCGGGTTGGGGTTCTTGTCCAATTCGCTGCGCAGATCCCAGTGCACCTTGCCTGAGTGAACGAGTACGCGCTTGACTGCATCGCGGTTGAGGCCACGGTCGTCGTCCAGCAACGGCTCGAAGCGGCCCTGCGTGAAGTCCTCGACCTGGCTGGTTGCTCCGCGAAGTCGCAGCATTGCCTTCGGCGTGAAGACGATGAGCGGACGGCGAGGTCGCATGTACGCCTGGCGACGCAGCAGGTGGAAGTACGATGCCGGCGTTGAGGGGCGTGCGACGGTCATGTTGTCCTGAGCACACAGCTGCAGGAAGCGCTCGATGCGAGCCGAAGAGTGGTCGGGTCCCTGGCCTTCGTAGCCGTGGGGGAGAAGAAGTGTGACGCTGGACTGCTGACCCCACTTCTGCTCGGCAGCCGAAATGTACTCGTCGATAACAGCCTGTGCGGTGTTCGCGAAGTCGCCGAACTGAGCCTCCCAGAGCACAAGGGCTTCTGGCGCCTCGACGGAGTAGCCGTACTCATAGCCCAGTGCCGCGTACTCGCTCAGCAGCGAGTCGTAGACGAAGAAGCGTCCCTGTGTCTCAGAGAGGTTCGCCAGCGGCAACCATTCCTGGCCGTTCGCGCGATCGTGCATGACGGCGTGACGCTGCACGAAGGTCCCGCGGCGGGAGTCCTGGCCGGCAAGACGCACCGGGGTGCCCTCAGCCAGCAACGATCCGAACGCGAGCAGCTCGCCGAAGCCCCAGTCGATGTTGCCGCTGCGGGTCATTTCGACGCGCTTGTCGAGCAACTGCTGGATCTTCGGGTGAACGGTGAAGCCCTCTGGCTTGTTCGCGAAGGCCTCGCCGATGAGGTTGATGACCTCGGTGGAGATCCCGGTCACCTCGGGCTCACCGACGACCGGGTCCACCTGAATGAGGTCAGGAGCAATCGGAGTTGCACCGGTCTCGGCCGCGTGGGTCTCCGCAAAAGCGACCTCGAGGCGGCTCTGGAAGTCGTCCTTGTTCTGCTCGTACTCTTCTTCGGTGATGTCGCCGCGTCCAACGAGCGCCTCGGTGTAGAGCTTGCGGACTGAGCGCTTGGCCTGGATGAGGTCGGTCATCAGCGGCTGCGTCATCGACGGGTCATCGCCCTCGTTGTGGCCACGGCGGCGGTAACAGACGAGATCGATCACGACGTCGCGGTGGAAGCGCTCGCGGTATTCGAAGGCGAGGTGTGCCACACGGATGACTGACTCTGGGTCATCGCCATTCACGTGGAAGATCGGCGCCTGAGTGGTCTTGGCGACGTCTGTCGCGTAGACGGACGTACGGGCATCCGTCGGTGTCGTGGTGAAACCAACTTGGTTGTTGACAACCACGTGGATCGTGCCGCCGGTGCGGTAGCCGCGCAACTGCGCCATCTGCAGAGTCTCAACGACGATGCCCTGTCCCGCGAAGGCCGCATCACCGTGAACGAGGATCGGCAGCCACGAGAACGTTCCGATGGGCTTGCGGTCCTGCTTTGCGCGGACGATGCCCTCGAGCACGCCATCGACGGTCTCAAGGTGTGAGGGGTTCGCAGCGAGGTGGATCGGCAACTCGGAGCGGTCATCGGCGATGAAGGTGCCCTCGGTGCCGAGATGGTACTTGACGTCACCCGAACCGCGCTGGTTGCCGGGAGTCTGGATGCCTTCGAACTCGCGGAATACCTGGCCGTAGGTCTTGCCGGCGATGTTGGTGAGCACGTTGAGCCGGCCGCGGTGGGCCATGCCGATCGCAGCCCCGTCGAGGCCCGAGGTCGCCGCGCCCTGAAGGATCTCGTCGAGCAACGGGATCAGCGACTCGCCGCCCTCGAGCGAGAAGCGCTTCTGGCCGACGAACTTCGTCTGCAGGAAGGTCTCGAACGCCTCGGCTTCGTTGAGCTTGCGGAGAACCCGCAGCTGCTCATCGTGGCCGGGCTTCTGGTATTTGACCTCGACCTGCTCCTGGAACCAGCGACGCTGCTCTGGGTCTTGGATGTGCATGTACTCGATGCCGAGCGTGCGGCAGTACGAGTCACGGAGGACACCGAGGACGTCGCGAAGCTTCATCACGCGCTTGCCACCGAAGCCGCCGGTGACAAACTCGCGGTCGAGGTCCCAGAAAGTCAGTCCGTGACTTTCGATCTCGAGGTCGGGGTGCGAGCGCTGCACATATTCGAGTGGGTCGATGTCGGCCATGAGGTGACCGCGCACACGGTAGGAGTTGATGAGCTCCTGTACGCGAGCCTGCTTGTCGACGCGTTCTGCGAGGTCGACGGCGATGTCTGAGTTCCAGCGGATCGGTGCGTAGGGGATGCGCATGGCCGCGAAGATGTCGTCGTAGAACCCGCGCTGACCGATCAGCACCTCGTGCACCTTCTTCAGGAACTCGCCGGAGCCGGCGCCCTGGATGACGCGGTGGTCATAGGTGCTGGTGAGGGTGATCGTCTTGCCGATACCCAGTTCTGCGAGTGTCCTGTCGCTGGAGCCCTGGAACTCCGCGGGGTACTCGAGGCGCCGGCGCCGATGATGCAGCCCTGGCCCTTCATCAGACGCGGCACGGAGTGCACCGTGCCGATGCCACCCGGGTTGGTCAGCGAGACCGTGGTGCCCTGGAAGTCGGCTGCGGTCAGCTTGTTGGCACGCGCGCGGGTGACGAGGTCTTCGTACGCTGAGAGGTACTCGGTGAACGTCAGCGTGTCGGCACGCTTGATAGACGGCACCATGAGCGCACGAGTGCCGTCGGGCTTGGGCAGATCGATGGCAATGCCGAAGTTGACGTGCGCGGGTGCGATGACGGAGGGCTTGCCGTCGATCTCGGCGTAGAACACGTTCTGGCTCGGGAACTCCTTCAGTGTCTGGATGAGCGCCCAGCCGATGAGGTGCGTGAAGCTGACCTTGCCGCCGCGTGAGCGCGACATGTGGTTGTTGATGACGATGCGGTTGTCGATCAGCAGCTTCGCTGGGATCGTGCGGACGCTCGTCGCGGTCGGAACAGTCAGCGACTGATCCATATTTGCCGCAAGAGTTTTGGTCATCCCGCGCAGCGGAGTGACGGTGTCTTCGTCGGCTGGGTGATCGGCGGGCTTCGCTTTCGGCTCAGGCTTAGGTGCCTGTGCAGGGATCGGTGCGCGAGTCGCCGGCTTGGCCGTCGTACGGGCGACCGGCTGCGAGCCAATCACCGGGATCGGAGCAGTTACGGGGTGCTCGTTCGACCCGTTCTGCACGGGAGCCTGCGCAGGTGTCGAGGAGGTCGAAGTGGAGGGGGTCGAAGCATCCGATCGGTAGTTCTCCAGGATCGGCCACCACTCCTTATCAACGGAGTTACGATCTACCTTGAACTGCTCGTAGAGCTCGTCGACGAGCCACGAGTTGGCTCCGAACCCTCCGTCGTCTGTACCTTCGACGCCGGTCACCTGGTTCGACACGCGCTATCGCCCTCTTTCATCGCTGAAGCTGTTCTGTATTTCACGCGATTTCGGGAGGCCCCCTGGTTCGCGCATCCTGTCTTCTAGCCTAACGTGTTCCCGCCGGTGAATAGGCGCGTGCGACCACCCGATTCACGTCGAGGAAAGCTACCGTGGAGGTATGGAATTTGTCAGCGAGCAGCCGACCGTAGATCTGACTTACTCGGATGTCTTCCTGGTGCCGCGACGATCGGGTATCACCAGCAGACTCGAGGTCGATCTCGCACCGCGGGACGGCACGCCAGCGACTATCCCGCTGGTCGCGTCGAATATGAACTCGGTCACGGGGCCCGACTTGCAGCGGTGCTCGCCCGCCGCGGAGGCCTCGGCATCCTTCCGCAGGACATGCCACTGCAGGACCTGGATGCCGCGATCCGCGAGGTGAAACGCCAGCCCGTCGAATGGGACACCCCGCTGATTCTGGCGCCGAGTGCGTCCGTCGCCGATGCGCTGCGACTGCTCCCTGCGACACCGGGACACGGCATCGTTGTCGCTGAGCGAGGCGGCGGAGAAGCGCTCAAGGCGTCAGACGTTCGCGGCATCGTGCCCGCCACTCGACTGGCCACCGCACTTCCGGATGCGCAGTTGGGCGATCTCGTGCACGCTGGCAGTCCCGCGCTGGATGCTGAGGACATCACGAGCGGCCGCGCTGCCTTCGACGTCATCACCGAGGCAGGTGCCGAGCTCGTGACCATCGTTCGTCACGGTCACGTCGTCGGCACTCTCAGCGCCCGCAGCGCTCTGCGCTCGACGCTATACAAGCCGGCCGTCGATGCGAATGGCCGGCTGGCGGTGGGAGCGGCGGTCGGAATCAATGGAGACGTCGCAGCCAAGGCCAAGGCGCTCGCCTCAGCCGGAGTGGACGTGCTCGTCATTGACACCGCGCACGGCCACCAGGAGGGGATGCTGCGCGCGCTCGCCGCAGTGTCGGCACTGAACCTCGGCATCCCCCTGGTCGCGGGCAACGTCGTCACCGCAGACGGAGCGAACGACCTCGTTGACGCGGGAGCATCGATCCTCAAGGTCGGTGTCGGCCCTGGCGCGATGTGCACCACTCGCATGATGACCGCTGTAGGGCGTCCACAGTTCTCGGCCGTGCTGGAGACCGCGCAGGCCGCGCATGAGCTCGGTGCGCACGTCTGGGCAGACGGGGGAGTGCGCTACCCACGCGACGTTGCGCTCGCGCTCGCCGCAGGCGCAGCATCCGTCATGATCGGCTCCTGGTTCGCTGGCACGATTGAGGCTCCCGGCCAGTTGCAGTCAGATGCCGACGGTCGGATCTACAAGGAATCGTGGGGGATGGCGTCGACCAAGGCGGTGCAAGCCCGCTTCGGGCGACTGGACGCCTACGAGCGTGCCCGCAAAGAACTCTTCGCCGAGGGCATCTCGTCATCGAAGATCTACCTTGACCCGATGCGGCCGGGAGTTGAGGACCTGCTCGACATGATCACGTCGGGCGTGCGGTCCTCGTTCACCTACGCAGGTGCCTCTTCGGTGCCGGAGTTCCACGAACGCGCACTGGTCGGACGCCAGTCTGCGGCCGGGTACGAAGAGGGCAAGGCGCTGCCAGTCAGCTGGTAAGGGTCCGCGGCGCGAAGCGGATGCTGAACCAGCGGCGAACGCGCCGCGGGACACGGTAGAATAGTCACCACAATGGACGACCCTCCCAGTTGCAGAACTTCGCCCCACTGCCCGCCCTTCCTCTCTGAGGAGGGGAACGACTGATGGACTACGTCATGTTGGGAGTGGGGCTCCTTCTCACAGTAGGCACTGGCCTCTTCGTTGCAAGTGAGTTCGCGCTCGTCAATCTCGACCGCGCCGAACTCGAAGCGCGCCAGGCGCGCGGCGAGACGCGACTCGCTCTCACGATTAGCGCGCTGAGGCACACGTCGACGCACCTTTCATCGGCACAGCTCGGAATCACGCTGACTACGCTGCTCACCGGTTTCACTATGGAGCCAGCGCTGTCGAATCTGCTGTCGCCCGTGTTCACGTCGTGGGGCATCTCTGAAGCCGCGGTGCGGCCGATCTCGACCGTGATTGCCATGCTCGTGGCGACGACGTTGTCGATGATCCTCGGTGAGCTAGTTCCGAAGAACTTCGCGCTCGCCCTCCCGGTCGCGACCGCGAAGCTTGTCATCCCGTTCCAGGTGGCATTTACGACAATCTTCAAGCCCGCTGTCGTCGTCCTCAACGACAGCGCGAACGCCATGTTGCGAGCGATGGGCATTGAACCGAAAGAAGAACTGTCGGGCGCACGCACCGCCGAGGAACTCTCCTCGCTCGTGCGCCGCTCTGCGATGGCCGGCTTGCTCGAAGCCGATACCGCGACTCTGCTGGATCGTAGCCTCACCTTTGCCCGGCTTTCGGCTGCCGATGTGATGACCCCGCGCCCGAGCATGCACGCGATTGCGGCCGGCGACTCAGCGGAAGATGTCATCCAGCTCGCCCGCCGCACCGGCCACAGCCGCTTCCCGGTTTATGACGACGACATGGATGACATCACCGGCGTCGTGCATTTGAAAGCAGCTGTCTCTGTCCCCCGTGAGCGGCGAGCCGACGTTCCGGTCGGCGCGCTCGCCACCGAGCCCTTGCGCGTTCCTGAAACGCAGCACCTTGACGTGCTGATGTCTGAGCTGCGAGCCAAGGGCTACCAGCTCGCGATCGTCGTCGACGAATACGGCGGAACCGCAGGCATCGTCACGCTAGAGGATCTGGTCGAAGAGATCGTCGGCGAGGTGTCCGATGAGCACGACCGAAGCCGCGCGGGCATCGTCCTTGGCCGCGATTCCATCACTTTCCCTGGCGAATTGCGCCCAGATGAACTTCAGAACCGCGCCGGAGTGCGCGTCCCAGAAGGAGACGTGTACGACACCGTGGCCGGTTACATCATGAGTGTGCTTGAGCGCGTCCCGATGGCGGGTGACGAGGTCAGCCTCGATTCCGGTGTGCTGGAGGTCGTCCGGATGGACGGACGCCGCGTTGACCGCATCCGCTATAGGCCGGTCCCGGTCGATGCCGCGTCAGCGGAGGTGGCACGATGAACGACTGGGCAGGACTCGTCTGGCTCGTGGTGCTTCTCGTCGTGAACGCCTTCTTCGTTGGCGCCGAATTCGCAGTGATCTCTGCCCGGCGCTCGCAGATCGAACCCCGCGCAGAAGAAGGCTCCCGCGCGGCAAAGACCGCGCTCTACGCGATGGAACACGCGACACTCATGCTCGCGACCTCGCAGCTCGGAATCACGATCTGCTCGCTGCTGATCCTGAACGTCTCCGAACCCGCGATTCACCATCTGCTCGGAATCCCGATGCACGCATTCGGGTGGGCGGATGCGGTGGTAGACGTCGTCGCATTCGTTATCGCACTCCTACTGGTGTCGTACCTGCACGTAGTATTCGGCGAGATGGTGCCGAAGAACCTGGCCTTCTCGATCCCCGATCGTGCCGTGCTGATTCTCGCGCCGCCGCTGGTGTGGATCTCAAAGATCTTCATGCCCGTCATCTGGGTGCTCAACGCGGCGGCCAACGGCGTGCTGCGCCTGTTCCGAGTGGAGCCGAAGAGCGAAGCGTCATCGACGTTCACGCTCGGCGAGGTGGCGACGATTGTCGATCAGTCACGCCGCGAGGGCGTGCTCTCGGACGCGGCGGGTACCGTCTCGAAGGCGGTGGAATTCACCGACAAGAAAGCGCGCGATGTCGCGGTTTTGCTGGGTGACCTCGTGACCTTGCCTCAGACCACGACGCCCGATGATATCGAGCGGGCGGTGGCGCGCTACGGCTTTTCTCGCTATGTGATCGTCGACGATGAGAACATGCCGCTCGGCTACGTGCACTTGAAGGACATCCTGCGGGCGTCGGAGGGGAAAAATGCCGCGACGAAGACCGCGGCGGCGATTCCGTCCAAACGCATCCACCACATGGTCCCGATTCAGGAAGACACCGACCTCGAGGATGCTCTCGCCGTCATGCGTCGTGCTGGACGCCACTTGGCGCGCGTGCGAAACGCGCAGGGCGAAACGACGGCCGTGCTTTTCCTTGAGGACATCTTGGAAGAACTGGTCGGGGAGGTGCAGGACGCCACACGGCGTGTGCACGGTCGCTAGGTGTACTTCCCCGTGAGGTTGTGAACGCGTTCTGAGGGGGTCTTGCCGCCGATGCCGGTGTGGGGTCTGTGGTGATTGTAGTGATGGAGCCAGGTCTCGTAGGCGGCGGCTCGCTCGGATTCGCTGGCGTAGGGTCTCGCATATGCCCACTCGACGGCGAGGGTCCGGTTGAATCGCTCGACTTTCCCGTTGGTCTGCGGCCGATACGGTCTGGTCCACTTGTGCTTGATGGTTTCGCCGAGCGCGGCAGCGAACGCGTGGGATCGGTAGCAGGCGCCGTTGTCGGTCATCACCGCGGTCACGGTCACGCCGAGGCTGGCGAAGAACGCGTTCGCACGAGTCCAGAACCCGGCCGCGGTCTCCTTGCGCTCGTCGTCGAGGATCTCCGAGTACGCGACACGTGAGTTG
>NZ_JHET01000004.1 GCF_000685355.1 Microbacterium sp. CH12i
GCGCGGATGGCTGCGGCGAACGCGCCACCGCCCGATCCGATGATGGCGAGGTCGTACTTCGTAGGCATCGCTGCTCCTGTCAACACTTGGATTCCTGCTCCGTCTCAGCCATACTGGACCTTCCAGTACAGGGGAAGGTCAAGCGCGGCGCGCCGAGCAGAGGGAGACAGCGATGCGGATCGGAGAACTCGCCGAGCAGGCAGGCACCACGGCGAAGACGCTGAGGTTCTACGAGGACCAGGGACTACTGCCCCTGGCCGAACGGACACCGTCCGGGTACCGCGACTACGCGCCGGACGCCGCCGCACGGATCGACTTCATCCACCGCGGCCAGGCGGCGGGCCTCACCCTCGCGCAGATCCGTCAGATCGTGGAGATTCGCGACCACGGCCGCGCGCCGTGCGAGCACGTGCGCGACCTTCTCGACACCCGCCTGAGCGACATCGAACTGCAGATCGCGCAACTCTCCGCGCTGCGCGACACCATCGTCGATCTCCGAGACAACGCAGCGCACCCCGAACCGGACACCTGCAACCCGGATCAGATCTGCAGATACGTGTAAACACGGAAACAGGGTCGACCACCTCGGCCTGCGAGCGGGTGATCGAAGCGCCGAGGAGGCAAATCCGACCATGCTCCGACACGCCGCTCTCGGAGAAGCGATCGACGCATCTCAGACTCGCAATACCGCCAATCGCAACACCGCGAGTTACCAATAGCGCTCTTCTGCTGCGAGGTGACGGGCATCCCCCCGCGCCCACAGAAGCAACGGCGCGTGCTCAGCGAGATCGTCGAGTGCCTCCGGCCATTCGGCGTCTCCCGGGATCACCAGACGTGCCGAGACCTCATGAGCTCCGCGCAGGGCGTCACGCACCGACCGTACGTCCGCTCGCGGTGTCCACCGCCGGCGCCCCTCTTGCAACGTGCGATTCGTACGTGCCGTGACTTCGCCGACAGCGTCGAGGCCCCATGTCACCAGGTCGTCCGGCGCCAACGCGAACCGCAGTGCATCGGCGGCGCCAAGCTGCCGGATCAACGCGCCGGACACACCATCGCCTGGTTCCGCGACGACACTCCAGGCCACTCGCGCCAAGGCTTCGGTGGCGTCACTGTTCGGTCGAAACCGGCGCACCGCCTCGCGGACCTCGGCATCACCGAGCAACGCATCCATCATGCGATCAGTCCTCTCTTCAGAAACAGCGCTCGCCCGAGCTCGTCGCGCCCCGGCTTGTCAACGCCAGCGAGGTCGGCCATGGTCCAGGCCAGACGCAACACGCGGTCATAGCCGCGCAAGGTCAGCTGCCCTCGTTCGAGGGCACGGTCAAGCGTTGAGCGCACCTCAAGCGGAAGGCGTACATCGCCCTGACGAAGCCATGACCCAGCGACCTCGGCATTGATGCTCCAGGGTGTCCCTGCCCATCGGTGCGCCGCACGCTCTCGTGCTGCTTCTACTCGCTGTCTCGCTTGGCCGGTCGTCAGTCCGGAGCGCTCGGACGAGGTCGCACGGGAAGCCGCAACACGGGCGACCTGAAGATCAATGTCGATGCGATCTCGCAAAGGTCCGGAAAGTCGCGCCGAATAGCGGCGAATCGCGATGGGCGGGCAGATGCACTCCGCGCCGCGCACGCCGTAATTGCCACAAGGGCATGGATTCGTTGCGAGTGCCAACTGGAAACGGGCAGGAAACCGGGCCCGGAATCCGGACCGATCGATCTCGATGCTCCCCGATTCGAGAGGCTGGCGCAGGGCATCGAGCGCTACACGAGAAAACTCCGCCGCTTCGTCGAGAAAGAGCACGCCGCGATGGGCCCGCACGATCGCTCCGGGCCGTGCGGCGCGCGACCCGCCGCCGACCAGCGCCGCCACTGACGCACTGTGGTGCGGAGCTTCCATCGGCGGCAGATCGTCGAGCACGTTGACAGCAGCTCCAGAGAGCGAGCGGATCGCCGCGACCTCGAGCGCCGCTTCTTCGTTCAGCGCCGGGAGGATGCCGGGGAGTCGACGCGCAAGCATGGTTTTACCCGCCCCTGGTGGACCACTCATCAACAGGTGATGCCCGCCAGCGGCTGCAACGATCAGTGCCTCGACGGCTTCTTCCTGCCCCACAACATCGGCAAGATCGAGAACGTCGCGTTCAGACTCGATCGGGATCGCTGCCGCGACAGGTTCTACGTCGGCGACTGCGATGTCTGCGCCATGCCACATCGCAACTTCTGCAAGCGTGGTCGCCGCCCGAACCTGCATCCCTGGCACGAGCCGCGCTTCGGTCTCGTTCGCGTGCGGCACGATCACACGGTCAAACCCGGCACGCGCCGCGGCATACACGGCCGGAAGCACCCCTGGCACCGGACGAACGCGTCCGTCGAGTCCGAGCTCGCCGATGTGCACGGTCCGCGAGATCGACGCAGCATCCAGCACTCCGCCTGTGGCAACGGCCGAGATCGCAATGCCCAGATCAAATCCGCTGCCGTGCTTTGGCAAGCTCGCGGGCGACAGGTTCACTGTCAGTCGGCGTCGAGTCAGCTCAAGGTGGGCGTTCGTCACAGCATTGTGCACACGCTGCGCTGCCTCTCCGAGCGCTTTGTCTGGGAGGCCGACGATCTTGAACCCCGGCGTCTGATTCGACACGTCGGCCTCGATCTCAACCAGATGCCCATCTACCCCGGTCAGGGCCACGGCCCACGTCCGTGCGGTTCTCATCGTAGGTCCACCAGATGCTCAAGCGCTCCCACTGCGGGCTCAGCGCCGATGATCCCGATGAGCTCGAGGCGTAGCATCCGATGCCTGCCCACCTCAGGGTGCTCTTTGACCCACGCATAAGCGAGTCGCCACAGCCGCTGACGTTTACGTTCGTCGACCGCGTCGAAAGGGTGACCGAAGCCATCGCTGCGCCGGGTTTTCACCTCGACGATGCACAGCACGTCCTGGTGCTCTGCGACGATGTCGATCTCGCCCTGCACGCACCGCCAGTTGCGGTCGAGAACCCGATATCCGTGAGTCGTCAGGTGGTGTGCGGCGCGGTCTTCACCCGCTCGTCCGAGATCATCTTTGGCTGCCATTCCGACAGCATGATTGAGCAGCACATCCGGCGAATGCCGGTTTCACGCGATCCGTGCACACAGCTTAAGAAAGAGGCTGCCGTGGAGACCGAGTCACTTACCGTCGAGCGACAGCTCCTCAGGGAGCTCGAACTCGCGGCGCTGCAACTCTTCGACGTTGACGTCCTTGAACGTGAGCACACGCACGCCCTTGACGAAGCGATCGGCGCGATAGATATCCCAGACCCAGACATCGGTCATCGAGATCTCGAAGTAGAAGTCGTGCTCGGTATCTCGACGAACGACGTTCACCTCGTTCGCGAGATAGAACCGACGTTCGGTCTCTACAACGTATTGAAACTGCCCCACAACGTCGCGATACTCGCGGAACAGCGCCAGCTCAAGCTCGCGGTCGTAATCGTCGAATGCCTCTTCGTCCATGATGAGTCCATCCTACGAGTTCAAAACAGGCTGGGGGCATCGGCGATGGCCCACGAAGCACGGTGGAACGGCGAGAGGCCCTCAGCGCTGATCGCCGCCCGGTGTTCGAGACTCGCGTATCCCTTGTTTCGGTTCCATCGATATGACGGGTGATCGTTGTGCAACTCGACCATGTGCGTGTCGCGTGCGACCTTCGCGATCACCGACGCCGCTGACACCGATGCACAGTCGCGGTCGCCTTTGATCACTGAGCGCACCTGCATCGGAGCCGCGTGCACGCGCGACACGTAGTCGTAGTTCCCGTCCAGGATCACCAGCGCACCGTTGAGCGATGCCCCCTGCGCGACCACGGCATCAATCGCGCGGGATGCTGCAAGTCCGAGTGCGTGAATGACGCCCACGGCGTCGACCTCGGCTGCGGTCGCCCAGCCGACACCGGATGCTTGCACCCATGCCGCTGCACGGGCAGCGACATCAGGACGACGCTTCTCGGTAACAAGCTTTGAATCGCGAAGCCCTTCGGGAACCCGGCGCCTGGCACCCGTGGCATCCATCACCGCTGCTCCTACCGCAACAGGTCCCGCAAGCGCACCGCGCCCGACCTCATCGAGCGAGATGACCAGGTCATACTCGGCGAGCAGTTTGCGCTCAAGTGTGAGGGTGGGAGCGGCGACCGTCATTTGGCGGGATCCGGGACGCCGTTGAAGATATCGTGATGCCCATCGATTGTGCCGATGCGGTTCAGCGGCCAGGTCATCAGGAAGGCTTTGCCGACGACGTTGTCGATCGGGACGAACCCTCCGCTGGGAAGATCTTGGTGCGCGCGCGCATCTTGTGATCGGTCGCGGTTGTCGCCGAGTACCCAGAGCGATCCCTCTGGCACTGTGACATCGAAGGGCTCATTAGAGGCCGCCGTGTCGCCCTCAGGCAGGTTCAGGTACGAGAGCTCATCGATCGGAGCACCGTTGATTTCGATCTGGCCGAGCGCATTGCAGCACACGACGTGATCGCCCGGCAGGCCGATCAGACGCTTGACGAGATGATCCTCACTGTCAGACGACGAGATTCCGATGAGTGTGAGCACCGAGTCGATCGCTTCGAGCAACGGCGGGCCCGCGGGCTTCTGCACGTGCGGCGGCAACCAACCGCCCGGATCTTCGAACACGACGATGTCGCCGCGCGCATAGTCGGCCCAACGCGGTGTGAGCTCGTCAACGAGGATGCGGTCGTTGACGAGAAGCGTGCGCTCCATCGATGCGGAAGGGATATAAAAAGAGCGAACGACGAATGTCTTCACCAAGAACGACACAAGCGCCGCGATAACGATGATGATGAGCACATCGCGCAGAAATACCAAGAATCCGCGACGTCGCTTTGGTGGGACATCGGGGGCGGACTCAATCGTCATCGCATTCCTTCACGAGGTATTCACGCCGAGTTCTGACGGCACCCTCAAGGTTCGCACACTCCAGACAAAACAAAGCACCCCGAGACGCTGTGTCCCGGGGTGCTTGTTCGAAGCTGCGATCAGTTGTCGCGCTTCTCCTTGATCTTGGCCTTCTTGCCGCGCAGTTCGCGAAGGTAGTACAGCTTCGCGCGACGCACGTCACCGCGGGTAACGACCTCGATGTGGTCGATGACCGGGCTGTGCACCGGGAACGTACGCTCGACGCCCACCTGGAAGCTGATCTTGCGGACGGTGAAGGTCTCGCGCACGCCGTCACCCTGGCGGCCGAGGACGACGCCCTGGAAAACCTGGATACGAGAGCGAGTGCCCTCAGTAATGTTTACGTGCACCTTGACGTTGTCACCAGGGCGGAATTCGGGAATGTCGGACCGAAGCGAAGCCGCGTCGACGGCGTCCAGAATGTGCATGTTCGTCTCTCTCTGCACCCGCCACAGGTCGGATACATGGGATGGAAGGAATACGTGAAGTGTGTGCTTGACGGCGCATGATGCGACCGCGGACTCCCCTGAGGCAGAGCCGGTAACGGCACAAAGAACTATTCTGCCATGAATCTGGCAGGTCTCCAAAAGCGGCTTCAGCGCTCGGCGGTCGGGTTTTCCTGAATCACGAACACTTCGCTTTCGGCAGGTGCACGACGCGGCGCTTCACCTGCTGCATCCACCGGTGGCGAGGTCATAATCCGGATGCTCTCGCGAGCACCACGTGCCTCGCTCCACAGCTGCCACAGCATCAGCCAGAACATCGCCACAGCCACGACAATCGCACCGGTCAGCAGCAGCGGGAACCACGTCTGCGGGTAGCATCCGACCGCAATCGTCAGGCCGTGCCACACGGTGAAACCGAGGACATCCCACCATGAAACCATGCGCGTCTCCCGCGCTGAAGGCCGGGCGCGCACCAGTAGCGTGAGCAGCAACTGCCCAAGAAACACCGAGGGGATCGCGATGAACAGCACCCAGAGGAACGCCCAGCCACCGGCGTTGAAGATTCCCCAGCCGATCAGAAGCCATAGGGGCAGGAGGAATGCTGCCGGCATCAACCAGCGATAGAACGCACTGCGCAACCACATGCTCAGATCGTACGACGTCGCCCTGTGCCGGTGGCGAGTGTTCGCTGTGAGCATGGACAGCGCGCATCGGAGAGAATAGAGAGGACGAGAGGAACACCATGATCGAATTGCGCACCCCCGCCGAGATCGAAGAGATGCGAGCGGCCGGACGATTCGTCGCCGAGACGCTGGCGACCCTGCGCGACGAGACGAAGGTCGGCACCAACCTGCTCGCGATCGACCGCCGGGCTCACGACATGATCCGCAAGGCCGGCGCCGAGTCCTGCTACATCGACTATCACCCCTCGTTCGGCGCGAGCCCGTTCGGCAAGGTCATCTGCACCTCGGTCAACGACGCGGTCCTTCATGGACTCCCCCACGAGTACACACTGCGCGACGGGGACCTCGTGACCCTCGACTTCGCGGTCTCCGTTGACGGCTGGGTCGCGGACTCGGCGGTGTCGTTCATCGTCGGGACGCCGCGCGAAGAGGACCTCCGACTGATCGACACAAGTGAACGAGCACTGGATGCTGCGATCAGCGCAGCTACGGTCGACAATCGCATCGGCGACATTTCTGCAGCGATCGCGGCTGTCGCGCATGGCGAGGGTTACTCGATCAACACCGACTTCGGCGGACACGGCGTTGGACGCACCATGCACGGCGACCCGCACGTGGCGAACGACGGCCGTCCCAACCGCGGCTTCCCGCTGCGCGCAGGTCTCGTGCTGGCACTAGAGCCGTGGTTCCTCGCCACCACCGACGAGCTCATCACCGACCCGGATGGCTGGACGCTGCGCAGCGCAGACGGCTCTCGAGGCTCTCACTCCGAGCACACCATCGCGATCACCCAGGACGGACCGATCATCCTCACCGACCGTTCATTCCTCGGAGTCAAATAATCGCTCCGGTTCAGCGCTCGGGTATGCCAGTCTGAGGGCATGATGCCGGAGGATCGTCATGTGCCGCAGCAGGCATACGTCGTTCGGCATGGCCAGACCACGTGGAACGTCGAGGGTCGGTTGCAGGGGCAGCTCGACGCACCGCTGACGCGGGAGGGTCTCGCGCAGGTCTGTTCGACCGCTGAGAGGCTTGCACTGCTGGGCATCCGCACCGTGTGCTCTAGTCCGAGTGGACGTGCCCTGCGCACCGCCGTCGTCATCGCTGAACGCCTCGGTGCCGATCTTGTTGAAGTGCCTGAGCTTGCCGACGTGCACCACGGAGAGATGGCCGGCATGACGCGTTCAGAGATTGAGACGGCATTTCCGGGCGCGCGGGAAGCGCGCGCAGAGAACCGTACGGCTGGGCATTCCCCGGCGGCGAGAGCTATGCACAGGCGCGCGGGCGCGCCCGCCGCGCACTATCAAGTTGCGGATGGGCAGCAGATGGCGCCCCGCTCTTGGTCGCGCACGAGATGATCGGACGGATGCTACGCGCCGAGCTGCGTGGGCTGGATGCTGCGCAGGCGCTAGCGCTACGGCATCCGTTCGGAGCTGTCTTCGAGATCAGCGGTCGCGTCGAGCGGATGCTTTAGCGCGCGGCTCGGTAGACGAATACTTCGGTGATCATGGGCAGCACGAACCGCGACTGGCCCTTGGTCGCCGGATCGGCATCAAGGATGGCGTCGATTTCGGCGACCATGCGTGCCCGAGTTGCGTCGTCAGCAACAAGAAAGCTGCTCACTGTAAGCCAGCGGCCGATGTAGTCGGCGCGCGTTATCTGTTCGCTCCAGAGGATCTCTGCCCGCCCGACGAACACGAATCCGGGCAACTCCTCCGCCGCAGATTCCGTTGTGGTGTCGGTGTCCGCTACTGCGGGGTGCGCGATGCGGTGGCACGCACGGTCCCAGGCACAATCCGGGTCGGAGTGATTCCAGAGCAGGCCGAGCGTGCCACCGGGAACTAGAACCCGGCGAATCTCGGCGCATGCAGGCTCGCGGTCAAACCAGTGGAACGCCTGCGCTACGGCGACGGCATCGACCGTGGCATCTGCGAGTGGAATATCCTCAGCACCGCCGAGGTAAGCCTCGACAGCAGGAAGTTTCGCCCGAAGTACGTCGAGCATCGCGTCGGACGGCTCGACGGCGATCACGCGGTCGGCGCGGTCGAGCAGCAGTTCGGTGAACTTGCCAGTGCCTGCACCGAGGTCAAGCGCTGTGCTGACCTGTTCCGGAACGATCACTTCAGCAGCGGCATCCGGAAATCCTGGCCGGTACCGGTCATAGTCGGCACCGATGTTCTCAAACGACTTCGCCAGCTGCTGATCCACCATGCTTCGACGCTAACAGCAGCGTGAAGCTAGGCGAGCTCGATGAGGTCCTGGTACTCCTGGCTCCAGATGTCCTCTACGCCGTCCGGGAGGATCAGTACGCGCTCGGGGTTGAGCGACTGCACCGCACCCGGGTCGTGCGAGACCAGGACGACGGCACCTTCATAGTGCGCAAGCGCGTCAAGGATCTCTTCACGCGACGCGGGATCGAGGTTGTTCGTGGGCTCATCGAGCAGCAGCAGGTTCGCGGATGACACGACGAGAGTCGCGAGCGACAGACGGGTCTTCTCCCCACCGGACAAAACACCAGCAGGCTTCAGCACGTCGTCGCCGGTGAACAGGAACGAACCCAGCACGCGACGCGCTTCCATCTCGGTGATGTGCGGAGCAGCCGAGACCATGTTCTGCAGCACTGAGCGGTCGACGTCCAGGTTTTCGTGCTCCTGGGCGTAGTACCCGATCTTCAGGCCGTGGCCGTGCTCGATCTTTCCGGTGTCTCCCTTGTCGACTCCGGCGAGCATCCGCAGCAGAGTTGTCTTTCCCGCACCGTTGAGGCCGAGGATGACGACCTTCGAGCCGCGGTCGATCGCAAGGTCGACGTCGGTGAAGATCTCCAGCGACCCGTACGACTTCGACAGCCCGGTGGCGAAAATCGGTGTCTTGCCGCACGCTGCAGGCTTCGGGAACCGCAGCTTTGCGACGCGATCTTCCTGGCGGACAGCATCCAGACCTGCGAGCAGCTTCTCAGCACGTGCGACCATCTGGTGGGCGGCCGCGGCCTTTGAGGCCTTCGCGCCGAAGCGGGCGGCCTGCAACTGCAGAGTCGTCGCCTTCTTCTCGGCGTTCGCGCGCTCTTTCTTGCGACGCTCTTCGTCCGCTACCCGCTGACGCAGGTAGTTCTTCCAGTTCATGTTGTAGATGTCGATGTGCTGACGGTTTGCGTCGAGGTAGAAGACACGGTTGACGGTCTCCCCCACGAGCTCCACATCGTGACTGATCACGATGAGTCCGCCCTTGTAGTTCTTCAGGAACTCGCGCAGCCACACGACGCTGTCTGCGTCGAGGTGGTTGGTCGGCTCATCGAGGATCATCGTCTCGGCATCCGAGAAGAGAATGCGGGCGAGTTCGATGCGGCGGCGCTGTCCGCCCGAGAGCGTCGACAGCGGCTGGTCGAGGATCCGATCGGGCAGGGAGAGATTGTTCGCGATCGATCCGGCCTCAGCCTCGGCTGCGTAACCGCCGAGTGCTTCAAATCGCTCCATCAGGTTGCCGTAGCGGCGCATCGCCTTCTCAGCGACCTTGGGGTCAGAATCACCCATCGCCATCGACGCCGCAGTCATGTTGATGTGCAGCTGGCCGAGGCCACGAGCATCGAGGATGCGGGTGCGCGCGAGGTCTTCGGGGTTACCGGTTCGTGGGTCCTGCGGCAGGTAGCCGATCTCGCCGCTGCGATCTAGACGACCGCCGGACGGCACTTCGTCGCCGGCGAGCACCTTGGTCAGTGTCGTCTTGCCGGCGCCGTTACGGCCGACCAGACCGATCTTGTCGCCGTCGCCCACACGGAACGACACGTTCTCCATCAGGAGGCGGGCGCCCACGCGAATCTCAAGGTCGTGCACGGCAAGCACAGAAATGGTCCGTTTCGTCAGAGGGATGAGCGGCCGAAGGGCCAACCACTCAGTATACGTCGCCATTCTGAACGTCTTCCGACGCTGTACGCCGGGCTGAGAAGACACCTCTGAGGTATGACGTGGTCGATACCGCAGAGTGATGTGCCGGCCCCGCACTGAAACGTACGTTCAGGGCGTGGACATCATCAATGAGCTGCCAGCGCCGGTAATTCCCGCGTCACTCCGCAGAGTATCTGTTGCCGTCTTCGCGGGGATGGTTGCCGTCGTCACCCTGCTCGTGTGGGGAACCAGCCCTCTGACCGCCTGCGGCGCCGTGCTGATGCTCGTGCTGGCGCTGCGACTCGCACACGCAGGCAGGACGCGTGAACTCATTGCGCTTCCGCACCGTGCCCGAGTCTGAGCGCTGGCGACCCTGCCGCGGCGCGAGTTAGGCGTTGAGCGCAGCGATGCGGGTGATGGCCTCGGTAATGATCTCCGGGCTCGTCCCGAAGTTCAGCCGTACATGGCCCGCGCCTCGGCGCCGAAGGCCGGTCCGAAGTGCAGCGCGACCTTCGCTTCGCGGAGGATCCGCTTCGAGGGATTGTCTCCCCACCCGAGACCGGTGAGATCGATCCAAGCCAGGTATCCGGCATCCGGCATTCGATATCGCGCAGCTGGAAGGTGCGTGGAAAGCAGTTCGGCCAGCAGCCTGCGGTTCTCGTCGAGCGTGACGAGCAGTCCGTCCAGCCAGGGATCGCTCTCCGGGGAGAACGCGGCAACGGCAGCCAGAAGACCGAATTGACCGGTCCGCCATTCCACCTCGACCGGCATACTGCGCACCACGCGCGTCGTTTCGTCGTCGGCCGTCACCATCAGGGCGCACTTGAGACCCGCGAGGTTGAAGGCCTTGCTCGCGCTGACGACGGCGTAACCGACCTTCCGCGCGGCATCCGACACCGAAAGAAAAGGCGTGAAACCCGCTTCGGGCTGCGCGAGAGGTGCGTGAATCTCATCGGAGATGACAGCAGCACCGTGCACGGCCGCAAGCTCTGCCAAAGCCGTGAGGGATGCCGCGTTGTGCACTGTTCCGGTCGGATTGTGCGGGTTGCAGAGCAGAATGGCGCGCGCGCCGGCTTCGAGGGCTGCGCGGATGCCGTCGAGGTCCAGCTCCCACCCTGTTCCGGTGTCGCGCAGTGGGACCCGCTCTATGACGGCTCCGGCCTCTTCAACAAGCTCGAAGAACGGCGGGTAGACCGGTGGAGTGACGATCACCCGTTCGCCCGGCGTCGTCACTCGACGGAGGATTTCCACGATGCCCATGCTGACGTCAGCAGTTGATCGAATCCGCGCGGCATCGACGCTCCAGCCGAACCGACGCTCAGCGAAACCGACGAACGCCTCGGCGAGCGGCGTCCGCGACGCGACATAACCTGTGTCACCGACGCGGATGGCGCGCTCCAACGCCGCTGCGATGGTGGGAGCCAGAGCGAAGTCCGTCTCCGCGACGAACAGCGGCAACACGTCGTCGGGATACTCTCGCCACTTCTCGCTGGTGCGCTCACGAAGCATCTCCAGCGGCAGTGCCCGCACGGGCGTCACCGCAGCCACGTCAGGCTCAGATAGCGAAGCCGAGCGCGCGCATCATGTCGCGCCCGTCGTCGGTGATCTTCTCGGGACCCCACGGCGGCATCCACACCCAGTTGATGCGGAACCGGTCAACGACCGAGTCCAGTGCTTCTGCTGTCTGCTCTTCGAGCACGTCCGTGAGCGGGCACCCTGCACTAGTCAATGTCATGTGGATGACGAGAGCATCGTTCTCGTCATCCCAGCCAAGATCGTAGATGAGACCGAGGTCGACGACGTTGATCCCCAGTTCGGGATCCATGACGTCTTTGAGCGCCTCGGTGACCTCGTCGTACTTCTCAGGAGCAAGAGTCGCGGTCATGGCCTCAGCCTACGCCTGGATCGGGGCAGAAGGGTCGAGGAAGCGGTCGTAGCCCTCGTCCTCAAGCCGGTCAGCGAGCTCTGGGCCACCCTCTTCGACAATCTTGCCAGCGACAACGACGTGCACGAAGTCTGGGCGGATGTAGCGGAGGATGCGGGTGTAGTGCGTGATGAGCAGCACGCCGAGGCCGGTGGACTCCTTGGCGCGGTTCACGCCCTCTGAGACGATCTTGAGCGCGTCGACGTCGAGGCCAGAGTCGGTCTCGTCGAGGATCGCGAACTTCGGCTTGAGGACCTCGAGCTGAAGGATCTCGTGGCGCTTCTTCTCGCCACCAGAGAATCCTTCGTTGACGTTGCGCTGCGCGAACTTCGGGTCCATGCGGAGGTTGCCCATGGCCGATTTGACGTCCTTGGTCCAGGTGCGGATCGAAGGTGCTTCGCCGTCCAGTGCGGTCTTCGCCGTGCGCAGGAAGTTCGTCACAGTGACACCGGGGATCTCCACCGGGTACTGCATCGCGAGGAACAGACCAGCGCGGGCGCGCTCGTCGACCGTCATCGCAAGGACGTCCTCGCCATCGAACGTGATAGTACCGCCGGTGACCTTGTACTTCGGGTGGCCAGCGATCGTGTACGCCAGCGTCGACTTGCCGGAGCCGTTCGGGCCCATGATCGCGTGGGTCTCACCTGTGCTCATGGTGAGGTTGATTCCGTTGAGGATCGGGGTCGTCCCCGCCTCAGTATCGACCGTCACGTGCAGGTCGCGGATCTCGAGAACAGACATTCAGACTTCCTTCGTCACAGTGGGATCAATGAGCACGTCGTCGCCGTCAATCTGGACGACGTAGACCGGGACGGGCTCATATGCGGGGAGATTTTGGGGGATGCCGGTGCGCAGCGAGAACTGTGAGCCGTGGGCCCAGCATTCCAGCGTGTCGCCCTCGACGAACCCTTCGGACAATGAGATCTCGCCATGGGTGCAGGTGTCGCCGATAGCGTGCACCTCACCAGCGGAATCGAGGACAACAGCCATCGGGACACCGTCGATATCAACGCGCAGGGGCATGTCCTGCTCGAGGTCGCTCAGACCACAGGCGCGCTGAGCACTCATACGTCAACCTCCGCGATCTCGATGTCGATTGCCGCGAGCAGTTCGCTTTCCAGCGACGGGATGCCGAGACGCAACACGATGTCCGTGAGGAAGCCGAGGACGACGAGTCGACGTGCCTCTTCTTCAGAGATACCGCGCGACTGCAGGTAGAACAGCTGCTCGTCGTCGAAACGACCTGTCGCGCTGGCGTGACCTGCGCCAAGGATGTTGCCGGTTTGGATCTCGAGGTTCGGGATCGATTCAGCACGAGCACCCTCAGTGAGCACCAGGTTGCGGTTCGCCTCGTAAGAGCTGGTGCCATCGGCATGCGCGCCGATCAGCACGTCACCGATCCACACACTGTGCGCGCGCTCACCCTGCAACGCGCCCTTGTAGAGCACGTCACCGATCGTGTGCGCACCCTTGTGGTGCAGGTAGACCTGGCTCTCGAGATGCTGTCCGGCATCTGCGTAAGACAGTCCGTAGAGGTAGCCCTCTGAACCTGCACCGGAAAGCTCGACGTTCGGGTTGATGCGAACGAGACCGCCCCCGAAACTGACGATGAAGTGCTTGAAGGTCGCATTGCTGTCGACGCGCGCCTGGTGAGCGGACGCATGAACAGCATCGTCTTCCCACTGCTGCACGCTGATCACGGTGAGCTTAGAACCTGCCCGCGCGATGATCTCTAGGTTCTGCGTGTACTGCGCACTACCGGAGTGGCGCAGTACGACAGTGGCGACACTGTTCTCCAGCGCTTCAATGACTATGTGTGCATCGGCGCGAAGAGCCGCCCCCTGACCGGTGACGGTCAAGACGATCGGCTCTGCCACCTCTTGCTCACGCGGAATCCGGACGTGCATCGCCTCAGGGGAGCCCTGCCAGGCAACCGCTGCAGTGATGTCTTCGGGAAGGAAGAACT
The DNA here is from genome assembly GCF_000685355.1 of Microbacterium sp. CH12i. GTDB lineage: Bacteria > Actinomycetota > Actinomycetes > Actinomycetales > Microbacteriaceae > Microbacterium. The sequence continues at coordinate 13,824 of NZ_JHET01000004.1, forward strand.
CGCCTCGCGGCGCGGTTCCGACCGGGAGCACGGCGGCGAAGAACTCTTCTCCCGAGACGACGTCGTAAGTAACCCCGTCATTCGGTGAAGCGACCTCGAAGAGAGGCGAGAGTCGCGCGACCGGTGTGTGCATCCAGTTCACTTCGCGCCCGCTGGGGGTACCGAAGTCGCTGGGTTCGAAGGAACGCGGACGCTCAGAGCGGGTCTGAACTGGAACAAATCCAGCGTCAGACACCTGAGCTGCCGGGTCGATGTGCGCGTTCGTGTGCTGCGCCTGTGCAGGCGCGGTCGTCGAGGCCGTCATTCAGCCGACACTCCATCCATCGTCAGAGGGAAGGTCATCCGACACTTCCTTCCATGCCCATTTCAATGAGCTTGTTAAGTTCCATCGCGTATTCCATCGGCAGTTCGCGTGCGATCGGCTCGATGAATCCACGAACGATCATGGACATCGCTGCGGTCTCTTCCATACCCCGGCTCATCAGGTAGAAGAGCTGCTCTTCGCTGACCTTCGAAACGGTCGCCTCGTGACCGAGTTGCACGTCATCGACACGGATGTCGATCGATGGGTACGTATCTGATCGGGACTTCGTGTCGACCAGCAACGCATCACAGATGACGGAGTTTGACGAGTGGTGTGCTGCCGGATCGACCCGCACCTCACCACGGTAAGCGGAACGGCCACCTCCGCGAGCGATCGACTTCGAGACGATCGACGACTGCGTGTACGGTGCCATGTGCACCATCTTTGCGCCGGCATCCTGGTGCTGACCGGGGCCAGCGAATGCGACCGACAGGGTCTCGCCCTTGGCGTGCTCGCCCATGAGGTAGATCGACGGGTACTTCATCGTCACCTTGGAGCCGATGTTGCCATCGACCCATTCCATCGTCGCGCCTTCGTGGGCGACGGCGCGCTTGGTAACGAGGTTGTACACGTTGTTCGACCAGTTCTGGATCGTCGTGTAGCGAACGCGGGCGTTCTTCTTCACGATGATCTCGACAAGGCCGAGTGCAGCGAGTCCGACTTGTAGATCGGGGCGGTGCATCCCTCGATGTAGTGGATGTAGCTGTCTTCGTCGGCAATGATTAGCGTTCGCTCGAACTGACCCATGTTCTCCGTGTTGATGCGGAAGTATGCCTGCAACGGAATCTCGACGTGCACGCCCTTGGGGACGTAGACGAATGAGCCGCCAGACCAGACGGCAGTGTTGAGGGCAGCAAATTTGTTGTCACCGGCGGGGATGACCGTACCGAAGTACTCTTCGAAGACTCGGGGTGCTCGCGCAGCGCCGTGTCGGTGTCCATGAAGATGACGCCCTGCTGCTCCAGGTCCTCGCGGATCTGGTGGTAGACGACCTCAGACTCGTACTGCGCGGCAACTCCAGCGACGAGGCGCTGGCGCTCTGCCTCAGGAATGCCGAGCTTCTCGTAGGTGTCGCGGATCTCTGCAGGGAGATCTTCCCAGGACTGGGCCTGCTTCTCCGTAGAGCGGACGAAGTATTTGATGTTTTCGAAGTCGATGCCGCTGAGGTCTGCACCCCAGGTCGGCATGGGCTTGCGGCCGAAGAGCTGGTACCCCTTGAGGCGGTTTTTCAGCATCCATTCGGGTTCGCTTTTCAGTGCCGAGATATCGCGAACGACGGCTTCAGAGATGCCGCGTTTCGCGCTCGCACCTGCGGTATCACCGTCGTGCCAGCCGAACTCGTACACCCCCAGACCATCGAGCTCCGGGCGGTCGATCAGAACATCCGACATCACACTCTCCTTGTTGGGCCGCAACGGTATCAGCCGCCCCGACACGCCATAGCCTCGCCGAGTAGTCGAGGTGGGTGTCGCTGGTGGGCCTCATCACAGACGCATTCTTCGCGCCTAAACTGTTGATGATGCGTCTCGCGTAAAGCGCACGCATCGCAACAATCCGATTCTACAGGTTCCCCCTGACTTCCGGGCCGCGCCCGAGAGCGGGCGCGAACCGGAGGCCCCATGTCCGCGACCGTCACGCCCACCGACTCTGCTGCCCGCAACGGCGATCAGCGCTGGTCGATCCACTCCCTCGGACGGCCATTGCGTGTCCTGGCGTGGCTGTCATTCATTTCCGAAGTCATCATCATCGGCACGGGTGGCGCGGTGCGCCTGACCGGTTCGGGTCTTGGATGCTCGGAGTGGCCACTTTGCACTGCTGAGTCGCTGGTGCCGACGGCAGAACAGGGCATCCACGGCATCATCGAGTTCGGCAATCGCACCATGACCGGTCTCGTCGGAATCGTTGCCATCGCGGTTCTCTTGCTCACGCTGAAGGCGATCGGCGGGCGACGTTCGCTGTTCGCTGCGTTGTGGTTTGCACTGGGCGGTATTGTCGCGGGCATCGCCTGCTACGTCGTCGCGATGCTGGTCGGGGTGCCGCCCTTCCCGTTCTTCTCGCTCGGACTACTCCTGGTGACGATCGCCGGCGCGGTCCATTCGCTGCGGATTACGCCAGAGCGTCGCGATCTCGGCGCACTTGCGTGGATTGTGCTCATCGGAGTGATCGCGCAGGCGTTTGTCGGCGGCATCACCGTGCTCACCGGACTGAACCCTCTCATCGTGGGCTTCCACTACGTGTCGTCGTTGCTACTCGTGTGCGTGACGGCAGCTTTCCTGGTGCGGATGCGCGAAACGCCGGGTCCGCGGGTGCGCACTGTTCCGCTGTGGTTCGCGATCACCTCGCACGTCACAGGCCTCGCACTGGCGGTGACAATCTTCTTCGGAGTTCTCACCACAGGCTCTGGGCCGCACTCGGGTGATGTGAATGTCATCCGCGATGGCTTCGACGCGACGATTCTCGCGCACGTGCACTCGTGGCCCGGCTACATCCTCGGCGGACTCGTCTTGATTCTCACGATCGCGGCATGGACGCTGAAACTCGACATCCGTCGTTGGATGCTGGTGCTGGTTGCGGCGATCATCGTCCAGATCGGTGTCGGCATCTGGCAGGCCCGTGAGGGACTCCCCGAACTGCTCGTCGGCATTCACATGGTGCTCGCGTCGCTTTCCGCGGCGGCCTACACCGTCATGGTGCTGCATTTGAAGAAGCCGGTAGAAGCCCGCTGACGTCGGATGTCGCACAGCCGGCGCATCACTCCCACATAGCGCACGCATCAGAAGTTCCGCGAGCGTGGCAGCTATGAAGAACATGTCACTTACACGCAGCATCCCTTACTGGCTGCTCTTGGTCCTGTCCCTTGTATCTGCAGCGGTCGGAGGATTTCTGGTCTGGGACAACATCTCGACAATGCAGAAGACGTTGCTGGACGGCACTGCTACGAACGTGGAAGTTTACGTCGGCCAAGCATGGATCACCGGCGGCGCAGCCCTTCTAGGCGCTGGTGTCCTTGGCGTATTGCTTACGCTCGCGATCGGCGCGGTGAAGAGCCTGATCCCCGCGCCGAATCCTGTCGTCGTCGAACCGATCGACTGGACCGCTCCGGACACTTCGACCGCTTCGGCCCCTGGGCCTGTCGAGGGGTCAGCGACTGAAATTGAGCCAGAGACCGAACTCGTCGACGCGACCGAAGAAGATTCTGAGGTTGAGGATCAGAACGGCAGCAGCGGATCGATCGCAACGGCGACGAACAGCAACGTCAGGTAGGTGATCGATGCGTGGAACACACGCATCGGACGGGGGTTGGATCCGCGCACGGCCTGGCTGTAGAGCCGGTGTGACTCGTAGACGAACCAGCCCCCGAACACCACTGCCGAAACTGAGTACACCAGGCCCATGCCAGCGACCGGGATGAGCAGCAGTGAGCAAGCGACCGTCGCCCACGCGTAGAGAATTACCTGAAGGCCGACCTGCGAGGCGTTGCGCGTGACGCCGAGCATCGGCACATCGGCACCCTCGTAGTCGTCGCGATACTTCATCGACAGCGGCCAGTAGTGTGCCGGCGTCCACAAGAAGATCAAGGCGAACAGGATGATGGCGGGCCACGCGACGTCGCCAGTGACGGCCGACCAGCCGATGACCACGGGGAAGCATCCTGCGATACCACCCCAGATGATGTTCTGCTCGGTGCGGCGCTTGAGGATCATCGTGTAGATGACCACATAGAAGAAAATCGCTGCAACCGACAGTGCAGCGGTCAGCCAGTTCGTCGTCAGCAACAGCCAGACGGTGGATGCTACTGCGAGCACCCACGAGAAGATCAGTGCGGCACGCGGAGTTATCTGACCGGTGACGAGAGGACGGTTCTCGGTGCGGTGCATGTGCGCATCCATGTCCCGGTCCAGGTACATGTTGAACGACGCCGCAGAACCGGCACTCATTGAGCCGCCGATCACCGTGGCGAGCACGAGCCATAGGTTCGGCATCCCACCCTCGGCGAGAAACATCACGGGCACCGTGGAGACGAGAAGCAACTCGAGAACGCGTGGCTTAGTCAGTGCGACATATGCCTTAATCGTCTGCCCGATTGGTTGCTTCACCGCCGTCGCGTGCGACATGGTCGAGATATCGATCGCCTCCTCCGAGCACTCCGACAACCCTCTCATTCTAGTCCCAGCCGACAGCCTGTCTCGCGACGTAAGACTCCTCCCATGCACTCGTCACCCCGCTAAGCTGAAATCACTCGCGCCCCCGGCGCTGCGCTCCTGAGGGTGACGCTGAAACGCTAGGGAATATGTGCACCCTCGTAAACGCTGGAAAGGGCATGACCGTGACGGAACTGCAGTGGACTGAGGTCGATCGACGTGCGGTGGATACCGCCCGAATTCTTGCGGCGGATGCCGTGGAGAAGGTCGGCAATGGCCACCCAGGGACGGCGATGAGTCTCGCTCCCGCCGCATACCTCCTTTACCAGCGCGTGCTGCGCCATGACCCGAGCGATGTTGACTGGCTTGGCCGTGACCGTTTCATCCTCTCAGTCGGACACTCCTCCCTCACCCAGTACGTGCAGCTTTACCTGGGCGGCTTCGGTCTCGAGCTCGACGACCTCAAGGCATTGCGCACCTGGGGTTCGAAGACGCCGGGCCACCCCGAATTCGGACACACCAAGGGTGTGGAGATCACGACCGGTCCGCTCGGTCAGGGCCTCGCCTCTGCCGTCGGTTTCGCCTACGCAGCACGCTACGAGCGTGGCCTGTTCGACCCTGAGACCGCGGCTGGCAAGAGCCCGTTCGACCACTTCGTATACGTAATCGCCGGCGACGGAGATCTTCAGGAGGGCATCACCAGCGAGGCGAGCTCACTCGCCGGGCACCAGCAGCTGGGCAACCTGATCGCGATCTACGACTCGAACCAGATTTCCATCGAGGATGACACCGACGTCGCCTTCACCGAAGATGTCGCCAAGCGCTACGAAGCGTACGGCTGGCACGTGAAGACCGTCGATTGGAAGAAGACCGGCGAGTACGTCGAGGATGTCGCCGAGCTTTTCGCAGCTATCGAAGCTGCCAAGGGCGAAACAGGCAAGCCCTCGCTCATTATTCTCAAGACGATCATCGGCTGGCCTTCGCCCGGCAAGCAGAATTCCGGCAAGATTCACGGCTCCGCTCTCGGCGCCGATGAGCTCGCCGCAACGAAGAAGGTGCTGGGGTTTGATCCCGAGCAGCACTTCGCTGTCGCAGACGATGTGCTCTCGCACACTCGCGAGCTGGCTGATCGCGCTGCTGAAGAGCGCGCAGCATGGCAGGAGTCGTTTGACGCCTGGGCAGCCGCCAACCCTGAGCGCAAGGCGCTGCTTGACCGCGTCGAGGCAAAGGAGCTCCCCGCCGACATCGCGGCAGCGCTCCCCGTCTTCGAGGCAGGCAAGGATGTTTCGACTCGCGCTGCCTCAGGACAGGTCATCAACGCTCTCGCCGCTGAGCTCCCCGAACTCTGGGGTGGGTCAGCTGACCTCGCAGAGTCGAACCTCACAACGATCAAGAATGCACCCTCGTTCATCCCGACCGAGTGGTCTACCCACGAATGGTCGGGAAACCCCTACGGGCGCGTGCTGCACTTCGGCATCCGCGAGCACGCCATGGGCGCGATCATCAATGGCATCGTGCTGCACGGTCCGACACGCGCATTCGGCGGCACCTTCCTTATCTTCAGCGACTACATGCGCCCGGCTGTTCGTCTGGCCGCGCTCATGAGCATCCCGAGCATCTACGTGTGGACACACGACTCCGTTGCTCTGGGTGAGGACGGACCCACGCACCAGCCGGTCGAGCAGATCGCAACGCTCCGCGCCATCCCGAACTTCACGCTGGTACGCCCGGCAGATGCGAACGAGACGTCCGTCGTCTGGCTCGAGTTGCTTCGCCGCCACGAGGGTCCGGCTGGCCTCGCGCTGACCCGTCAGAACATTCCGGTGTTCGAGCGCGGTCAAGGCGCGGCATCCGGCGACGAGTTCGCCGCCGCGGAGAACGCGACCAAGGGCGCCTACGTACTCGCCGAAGCACCAAACGGCACCCCGGACGCATCTTCATCGCCACCGGCTCAGAGGTGCAGCTTGCTGTTTCGGCCCGTGAGACACTCGCGGCCGAAGGCATCAACGCCCGCGTCGTATCTGCTCCGTCTCTGGAGTGGTTCGACGAGCAGGATGCCGCGTACCGCGAGTCTGTGCTTCCCGCAGCCGTCACGGCTCGCGTCTCGGTCGAGGCGGGCTCCGCCCTCAGCTGGCGCGGCATCGTCGGAGACAAGGGCCGCTCGATCGCGATCGACCACTTCGGTGCTTCAGCCGACTACAAGACCCTGTTCCAGAAGTTCGGCATCACTACCGAGGCCGTCGTCGAGGCGGCTCGCGAGACCATCGCCGCCGCGAAAGCGACAGCAAAGACGAGCAACGAGGAGATCGCATGACCACCCCCACCTCATCCCTTCATGACGCCGGCGTCAGCATCTGGCTTGATGACCTCTCCCGCACTCGCATCAGCTCGGGCAACCTCGCCGAGCTGATTGAGTCGCGCAACGTCACCGGTGTGACTACCAACCCGACGATCTTCGCGAACGCGATCACCGACAAGAACGACACCTCCTACGACGCTCAGGTCACAGAGCTCGCCGCCACCGGCGCGACCGCTGAAGAGGCCGTGTTCGCGGCCACCACGCAGGACGTTGCGGCAGCGCTCGACGTCTTCCGTCCCGTCTGGGAGGCGTCAGGCCACGTCGACGGTCGCGTCTCGATCGAGGTCTCCCCCGACCTCGCGCACGACACCGACGGCACCGTCGCTCAGGCCAAGGAGCTGTGGGCCAAGGTCGACCGCCCGAACCTTCTTGTGAAGATCCCGGCCACCAAGGCGGGCCTTCCGGCAATTGCCAGGCAATCGGCGCGGGCATCAGCATCAACGTCACGCTGATCTTCAGCCTCGAGCGCTACGCCGATGTCATCGACGCATACCTCACGGGGCTCGAGACGGCGAAGGCCGCAGGCATTGACCTGTCGACCATCCAGTCGGTTGCTTCGTTCTTCGTGTCGCGTGTCGACACCGAGACAGACAAGCGTCTCACCGCCATCGGCACAGACGCCGCAATTGCTCTCAAGAGCAAGGCTGGCCTTGCCAACGCGCGGCTCGCCTACGAGTTGTTCGAGAAGACCTTCGCCGGTGACCGCGCCAAGGCGCTGCTGGATGCCGGTGCAAACCTGCAGCGTCCGCTCTGGGCATCGACCGGAGTCAAGGACCCCGCTCTTCCCGACACCCTCTACGTCACCGAACTCGTCGCCAAGGGCGTCGTGAACACGATGCCGGAGAAGACGCTCGAGGCAACTTTCGACCACGGCGTTATCACTGGCGACACCATCACCGGTGGTTATGAAGAGGCCCGTGCCGTTTTCGAGGAGCTTGCAGAGGTGGGCGTCGACTTCGCTGATGTCACGCAGGTGCTTGAGGACGAGGGCGTTGCAAAGTTCATCGATTCCTGGCATGACCTGCTCACCCAGGTCTCCGCGGGCCTTGAGGCTCAGCGATGACTTTCGCAATCCACGCCTCTGGCGCGGCGAAGGTCGCGATCGACGAGGTTGTTCCCCAACTCGTCGGCGATCTCATCGCTTCGCGTATCACCGCGTTCGACTCGACGCTCTGGGGCGAGGCTGCTGAAGCCGAGGCTGCGAAGCGCCTCGGTTGGGTAGACGCCGTCTCGGTGTCGCGCCCGCTGGTTGCTGAGATCATCGCGCTGCGTGACGACCTGAAGGCGAAGGGTGTCCACCGCGTCGTCCTCGCTGGCATGGGAGGGTCTTCTCTCGCTCCCGAAGTCATCTCGCAGACGGCTGGCGTCGCTCTGACGATCCTTGACTCCACCGCTCCTGGCCAGGTGCTCGCTGCGCTGGATGACGGACTCGCAGAGACCGTGCTCGTCGTCTCGTCGAAGTCCGGATCCACTGTGGAGACGGACTCGCAGCGTCGCACTTTCGAGGCCGCGTTCCGCGACCTCGGCATCGACCCGACCGAGCGCATCGTGGTCGTCACCGACCCCGGATCGCCGCTTGACGTGTCGGCACGTGAAGCCGGTTACCGCGTGTTCAACGCGGACCCGAACGTCGGCGGCCGTTACTCCGCGCTGACAGCGTTCGGCCTCGTGCCATCAGGGCTTGCTGGTGTCGACATCGCTGAGCTCCTCGACGAAGCAGAAGCGATGATGCTGCAGGTCGCGGTTGATGCGGCGGACAACCCCGCACTTCGCCTCGGCGCAGCGATTGCCGGGACAAGTCCGCGTCGCGACAAGCTCGGCCTCATCACAGATGGCACGCACATCAACGGCTTGCCGGACTGGATCGAGCAGCTCATCGCGGAATCCACCGGCAAGCAGGGTACCGGCATCCTCCCGGTCGTCCTGCTCCCGGTTTCGCCTGAGCTCGATAGCCTGACGGCTGACCTCCAGATCGTGCGTCTGGTTGAGGATGCAAATGAGTTCCACCTGCACGAGCGTCACCAGGGTGAGATCCTCATCAGCGGCTCGCTGGGTGCGAACATGCTCGTCTGGGAATATGCGACGGCAATTGCTGGCTACCTGCTGGGCATCGACCCGTTCGATCAGCCCGATGTCGAATCGGCGAAGGTCGCCACCCGCGCCCTGCTGGATGCCCGCCCAGAGCAGGCTCCCCCGGCATTCGTCGAAAACGGCATCGAGGTACGCGTCTCCGATCCCGCACTCGCAGCCTCAGGCAACATTGAAGCAGTGCTTGATGCTCTATGGGCCGAGCTGCCCGAAGACGGTTATGTGTCGATCCAGGCGTACGTAAACCGCCTCGAATTGCCTCAGTTGCAGGGTCTTCGCGAGCTTGTCGCGGCCGATTCCGGTCGCCCGACGACGTTCGGCTGGGGTCCGCGCTTCCTGCACTCAACAGGTCAGTATCACAAGGGCGGTCCTGCTCAGGGCGTATACCTGCAGATCCTGGAGCGCACTGACGTGGATCTTGAGATCCCCGAGCGGCCATTCACATTCGGTCAGCTCATCCAGGCTCAAGCCGCCGGCGACGCAGGAGTCCTTGCCGAACACGGCCGACCGGTCGTGTCTCTGACGATCACCGATGACTCGGCCGATGTCATCGCGCTCTTCGAAGCCGCCCAGAAGTAATTCAGAACAAGTCAGTAGGAGAATCCCCCGCCGATGACCGTTCCCGTATCACGCGGCCACAACCCGCTGCGAGACCCAGACGACCGTCGCCTTAATCGCATCGCAGGTCCCAGCGCGCTGGTGATCTTCGGTGTGACCGGTGATCTGTCGCGCAAGAAGCTCATGCCTGCGGTGTACGACCTGGCAAACCGCGGGCTTCTGCCCCCTGGGTTCGCACTGGTCGGCTTCGCACGTCGCGACTGGGCTGACCAGGACTTCGCACAGGTGGTTTATGAGGCGGTGAAGAAGCATGCTCGCACCGAGTTCCGCGAGGAGACGTGGCAGCAGCTTTTGCAGGGCATCCGCTTTGTCTCCGGTGAATTCGACAACCCGGAGTCGTTCCAGAAGCTTCGTGAGACGGTCGAGAAGCTTGACATCGAACGCGGCACCATGGGCAACCACGCGTATTACCTCTCGATCCCCCCCGAAGTCGTTCCCGCTCGTTGCTAAGCAGCTGAAGGATTCTGGGCTCGTCGGGGGAAAATCGTGGCGACGATCAGTGGCGTCGTGTCGTCATCGAGAAGCCATTCGGACACGACCTGGATTCTGCGCGCGCGTTGAACAAGGCGCTTGAAGTGGCGTTCCCCGCCGACTCGATCTTCCGCATCGACCACTACCTCGGCAAGGAGACGGTCCAGAACATCCTGGCGCTGCGCTTCGCAAACGAGTTGTACGAACCGATCTGGAACCGAAACTACGTCGACCACGTGCAGATCACGATGGCCGAGGACATCGGGGTGGGCGGTCGCGCGGGGTACTACGACGGCATCGGCGCTGCGCGCGACGTCATCCAGAACCACCTGCTGCAGCTATTGGCGCTCACCGCGATGGAAGAGCCGATCAGCCTGTCGGCCGAGCACTTGCGCGCCGAGAAGGAGAAAGTCCTCGCGGCTGTCACCCTTCCCGACGATCTGTCACTCGCCACCGCGCGCGGACAGTACGCCGGCGGCTGGCAGGGCGGCGAACAGGTCGACGGGTTCCTTGACGAAGACGGCATGAACCCGGACTCGATCACCGAGACCTACGCCGCCATCAAGCTCGAGATCGCTACTCGTCGATGGGCAGGAGTTCCGTTCTACCTGCGCAGCGGCAAGCGTCTCGGCCGACGCGTCACCGAGATCGCCGTGGTATTCAACCGCGCGCCAGAGCACCTGTTCGGTCGCGGCAACGCGGCAGAGCTCGGTCAGAATGCGCTCGTCATCCGTGTGCAGCCCGACGAGGGCGTCACGATCCGCTTCGGCTCCAAGGTTCCTGGCACTGGTACGAATGTGCGCGACGTGACCATGGACTTCGGCTATGGCCACGCCTTCACCGAGGCGAGCCCAGAAGCCTATGAGCGCCTCATCCTCGACGTGTTGCTCGGCGATCCGCCGCTGTTCCCGCGGCATGAAGAGGTCGAGTTGAGTTGGAAGATTCTCGACCCTGTTGAGGAGTACTGGGCTGGCGAAGGCGGACCGCTCGAGCAATATGCTCCCGGTTCGTGGGGGCCGGCATCCGCTGACGCCCTCCTAGCCCGCGACGGACGAGTCTGGAGACGACCGTGATCATCGACCTTCCCGACACGACCGTGAGTCAGGTTGCCAAGCAGCTTGTCAAGGTACGCGAAGAGGGTGGCGCTGTCGCCCTCGGCCGCGTGCTGACGCTCATCATCTCGGCACGCAACGGCGTTGCTGAAGCTGCGATTGATGCCGCCAATGACGCCTCCCGTGAGCACCCGATGCGTGTCATCGTGCTCACGACTGGAGACGGTGAGGCTCGTCTCGACGCGCAGATCCGCGTCGGTGGGGATGCCGGAGCCAGCGAGGTTGTGGTGCTCCGTGCCTACGGCGACGCCGCAAGCAACGAGGAGAGCCTCGTGACTGGCTTGTTGCTTCCGGACGCTCCCGTCGTTGCGTGGTGGCCCGAAGATGCTCCAGAGAATCCGGCGTCCTCACCGCTTGGCCACATCGCACAGCGCCGCATCACGGACGCGGCGACCGCATCTGACGTTCGCGCCCGTCTGTCCTTGCGGGGAAAGACGCATGCGCCGGGCGACACCGATCTGGCGTGGACGCGACTTACCCACTGGCGTGAGCAGCTTGCGGCAGTGCTCGACCAACCCCCGTACGAGACGATCACGTCCGCCGAAGTCCTTGGCGCCGCCGCTTCGCCGTCGACTGCATTGCTGGCTGCGTGGTTGCAGCTTTCGCTGGATGTCCCAGTGCGCTGGCATTTCGAGGATCCCTCGCACTGGCAAGCCGGTATCAAGTCGGTCCGTCTGACCCGCGCGAGTGGGGACATCCTTTTGGAGCGTCCGGAGACCAGCGTCGCTGTGCTCACGCAACCAGGTCAGCCGGATCATGACCTGCATCTGCCGCGGCGTACCCTGCGCGAATGCCTCGCCGAGGAACTGCGTCGACTGGATCCTGATGTCCTGTACGGTCGAGTGATCACAGAGGGCTGGGAGAAGTTGGGCCCACCCGAGACCGGAGAGTAATTCGCATGCAGGCATCATCCGCTGACAAGCTCGTCGTCGTTGAGTCAACCCCGGCGGCCGTTGCTGAGCGCGTCGCCGATCGATTCCTGATGCGCGTACGTGCACGCACGAAGGACGGCAGAGTCGCCCACGTCGCCCTCACCGGGGGGACGACGGGCGCCGCTGTTCTCCGCGCTGTTGCCGCACATCCGAAGGTCGGCAAGATCGACTGGTCGCTCGTGCACTTCTGGTGGGGGGACGAGCGTTACGTCGCCCACGATGATGCCGACCGAAACGCGTTGCAATCGCGCGAGGCATTGCTGGATCACATCGCTGTTCCGGCCGAGAACGTGCACGAGATCGCCGCTTCCGATAGCGGACTCACACTTGATGAGGCTGCCGAAGCGTATGCGAGCGAACTCGCGAAGTTCGCCCACGATGATCTGTCCTGGCCATCATTCGCCGTGTGCTTTCTCGCGTCGGCTCCGACGGGCACATCGCGTCACTCTTCCCTGACCGCTCCGAGGTCACCGAGACGGATGCCACGGCACTCCCTGTTCGTGACTCGCCCAAGCTTCCGGCGGAGCGGGTCACACTGACTCGTCCGGTGATCAATTCATCAAAGCGGGTCTGGCTGGTGCTCACTGGCGCTGACAAGGCGGCAGCTCTCGGTCTCGCACTTGCGGGAGCGAGCTACACGAATGTTCCGGCAGCCGGCGCAAAGGGACGCAAACGCACGATCTTCTTCGTGGATCAGGCCGCGGCCGCCGAGGTATCTGAAGACCTCATCGACCAGGCTTACTGATCGGGCGTCTCTGCCCCGTCGCTCCCCCGGCGGATGCCGAGTTCCTGACTTTCGCTGAGCACCTGCGGGTGGAAGCGGGCAAGCCCCACCACACCCCAGACCGCGATCGCGCCGGCGACGCCGAAGCACGCGAAAACCCACGGCGGTGCGGCGGCGGCCTCACCAAGAACAACCATCCCGATGAGCACGGCGATGAGCGGGTCGACAACCGTAAGCCCGGCGATCACCAGGTCAGGCGGCCCTGAACTGTAGGCGGTCTGCACGAAGTAGGCGCCCACGGCCGCGGCTGAAATCAATGCGATGACGCACACCACGGTGATCCAGTCGAATTGGCCGGTCTTCACGCGCTCGATAACCGCTTTGGCAAGCGTCGCTACAAAGCCGTAGAGGACGCCGGCACCAACGACGTAGAACAGTGCGCGCATCCGGCGACGAAGAACCAGCCAGCAGGCGCCGAGGAGGATGATCACGACGAGGAGAATCGCGAGTATCACGAAGAGTTGACGATCAGATATGCGCTGCTCGGTTGCGAAGATCGCCGCGAAGAACACAAAGATGAAGATGCCACCGACGCACGCCGAGATCGAGATCAGCGACTGTCGTGTTGGCGAGTGACCCGTGATTCTGGCGTTCAGCAGTGTGGTGATCACCAGGGCGATCGCGCCGAGCGGCTGCACAACGATCAACGGTGCGATCGACAGTGCTGCCAGCTGGCAGAGGATCGCCAGCCCGAGCATGATCGTGCCCAGAATCCAGGAGGGTCTGGTCAGCAGGCGCCTGAGCTGTTCGCCGGTGAGGCCCGTTGCGCCGTCTGCGCCGCTGAGCTTCTCAACCTTTTCAACGCCGCGGTGCTGGTACTGCGCACCGAACGACATAAACACGGCACCGGCAAGAGCGAGCGGGATCCCCAAGAGGAGTGCGGGGTTCTGGAAGGCACCGACGAGCTGGTCGCCGACATCTGCACCTGTCACCCACACACCTACGCTCACATTGAAACCCTACCCGGCGCATCGCTCACAGTAGGGTTGTGGCGTGGCTGTTCTTCCGATTCGCATCATTGGCGACCCTGTTCTGCATTCCCCGGCATCCCTCGTCGATGAGATCACCGACGAGATTCGCACCCTCGTCGCCGACATGTACGAGACGATGGATGCCGCGCCCGGCGTCGGTCTCGCTGCACCGCAGGTCGGCGTACCCCTGCGTATCTACACGTACTCATACGTCGATGACGACGAGCAACCATGGCGGGGCGTGCTCATCAACCCCGTGCTGTGGATCTCGCCCCCTGAACCGGGCGCCCCCGATCCGGACGAAGAGTCCGAGGGCTGCCTGTCGTTCCCTGGTGAGCGTTTCCCTCTTCGCCGCTCCGACCGTGTTCTCCTGACCGCGATCGACCTCGAGGGCGCGGCTGTGCGCATCGAGGTCGACGGATGGCGGGCGCGCATCATGCAGCACGAGTTCGATCATCTTGACGGCATCCTCTACGTCGACAGGTTGTCAGATGGCGACTGGAAAACGGTTCAGAAGATCGCCCGAAAACGCGGCTGGGGTAAGCCGGGCGTGAGTTGGACACCAGGTATCGACGACCTCGAGAGCTAGGCGCGTACAGCGTTTCGAGCAACCTCATCGGTGGCGGCGGGGCCGACGCTCAGCGCGATGAAAGCACCGGCGAGGTCACTGAGGGATCAAACATCGACATCTTCTCGCTGAAGGTCGGCGACTGCATGCCCGCAAGCGACACGTCGGGCGAAATCACGGATGCCGATGTGGTGCCTTGCTCCGAACCGCACACAGACGAGGTTTTCTTCGACTTTGAACTCGCCGAAGGGGACCTTCCGAGTGACGAAGAGATCCAGGCCGAGGTCGAAGCACAGTGCGTGCCCGCGTTCACTGAGTTCGTTGGTGTGGACTACTACGACTCCACGCTCGACTTCTGGTGGCTGACTCCCACCGAGGCAACCTGGACCCAGGCCGACGACCGCCTGGTGCAGTGCGTGATCTACGAGCCCGACCCGGCCGACCCGAGCGCAAGTCTTGACGTCACCGGTTCACTGGCGGGCGCCGCGCGCTAAGCAGAGTGATCTGAAATAGAAGAGGCCCCGCCGTCAGGCGGGGCCTCTTCGCTTGCTCCCCCGGCTTGGACTCGAACCAAGAACCTGCCGATTAACAGTCGGCTGCTCTGCCAATTGAGCTATCGGGGATCAGGCGTTGTCGCCGAAGCAACTCTACGATCTTAGCAAACTCCCACACGTGCTCGCGACACCGGCGTGACCTCTCGGGCGTGTCGCAGGACAGTCAGCGGGTGCCTGAATCTGCCTCAGCGTTAGGCACCCAGAGCAGGTCTTTACCTACCCCCCGTGCGACGACATGACCAGTGCGAAGCATGAGCGTTTCAGCATTGAGCTCGCGAATGAAGGCCGCGTCGTTCGTAACGAGCAGAGCACCCATCCCCTGTTCCTTGCGGCGTCTGGTGATGGCATCGAAGACGACCGGTCGCACCTCAAGATCGAGGTTCGCGAGCGGCTCATCAGCGATAAGAACCCGCGGTTCGAGCACGAACGCGCGAGCGATCGCCACCCGCTGCCGCATCCCCGCGCTGAGTTCATACGGAAACTTCGCGGCCGCACCGAGAGGCAGGTGCAGCTCATCGAGCAGCGTGGCGACGCGGATGGAAAGAGCTTTGGTGTTCACCCTTTTCTCACGGATGAGGATCGGCTCCGCAATGACCTCGGAGACCGTGAGCGTAGGGGGCAGATTCGCGCCGGCACCCTGCGGAATGAATCCGGTGAGGTACGTCAACTCGCGGTGGCGTCGACCCGGCTTTCGCACGTTCACACCGCATACCTCGGCGCGGCCTCCGACGATGCGTACCGAAGGGTCGGTGGATCCTGCCAAGGCGGCAACCAGGGTCGACTTGCCAGACCCGGTGGGACCCGCAACGCAGATCAACTCCCCTGGTGTCAGCGTGAATGTCACACCGTCGACTGCTCGCGTCGGCGCACCGTGACCGATTCGATCGATCACCAGGTCTGAACAATCGATCGCGTGAGAAGAGATGGGCCTGCGAGACATGTCCCCCATCCTCCCCCGGCTCAGGCGCCCGGACCTGTTACGACTCGGTGAAGCGCTGACGCTCGGCATCGAGATCACGCAGTCGAACGCGCAGCGCCCGCCCGCCATCCGACTCTGCAGACACCCGCTGCACAGCACCAAGCAGTTCATTCTTTTCACGATCGAGGTGTCTCACGATCATGCGTCTCATAAGATCGGCCGTCGAAGCAACCGCACCCGTCTCGTCTTTCGCGGGGAACGGAGTCATGAGCAACTCGCCAGCGAGCGACCGATAGGGCTCGCGCACTGCGTTGACAGCATCCATCGACCAGCCGGCCCGCGTTCGATCCGGCGCGGCCGCGATCACTTCACGCACAGCCTCGAGAGCCGGATGCCGGAAAGGCAACTCCAGCGCACGCGAAAGCATCTCCTGATCGACCTGGTGACCGTACTGGAGCGCACCCATCAGCGTGCCGCGCTCCATTCCGACCTCTGCAGTGCGTGGCAGGCTGGCCAGTGTCACCGGAGCGATCGACGGAGCTTCTCCCTCGAGGTTCGTGGCAGGAACCGGGTCGCGTCGTGCAGGAGCGCTGGCGCCGCGAGCTGCTCGTTCGACCTCGGACCGCACCTCCGTGGGATCCATTCCGAGACGACGTGCAAGTACTCGTTCGTAGCCGGGGCGCAGCAGTCTGTCGCGGATCTCCGCGACGATCGGAGCGGCGGCGCGCAAGGCGCCCACCTGGCCCTCGACTGTCGAGAGGTCGAACCCGCCGAGCTTGCGGTCGATCGCGAACTCGAACATCGGCACTTTCGCGTCCATGAGGCCACGAACTGCCGCGTCGCCGCGCTGCAGTCGCAGATCACACGGGTCAAGGCCATTCGGCGCCACCGCCACGAACGTTTGCGCGTTGAAGCGATCATCTTCTGTGAACGCGCGAAGAGCCGCCTTCTGCCCTGCCTCATCGCCGTCGAAGGTGAACACCACCTCACCGGCCGCAGAATCATCGCCCATCACGCGACGGAGCACCTTGATATGCTCGGCGCCAAATGCGGTGCCACAGGTTGCGACCGCCGTTGTGACGCCAGCGAGATGGCAGGCCATGACGTCGGTATACCCCTCGACCACCACAACACGTTTCGGATCGCCCCGCGAGATGTCGCGTTTGGCGAGATCGAGCCCATAGAGGACCTGCGCTTTTTTGTAGATGATCGTCTCCGGAGTGTTCAGGTACTTCGGGCCCTGATCGTCATCGAAAAGCTTTCGCGCGCCGAAGCCAATCGTCTGTCCGGTCACATCACGAATCGGCCAGACAAGACGTCCACGGAACCGGTCGTATACCCCTCGCTGGCCCTGGGATACGAGTCCGGCCGCGAGCAGTTCGTCGCGGGTGAATCCCTGCGCGGTGAGGGCCTTCATCATGCCCTCCCAACCACGAGGTGCATAGCCGACGCCGAAGTGCGCCGCGGCACCGGCGTCGAAGCCACGCTCGCCGAGGAAACGGCGTCCGGTTTCAGCCTCGGCCGTCAGCAGCTGACCGCGGAAGAATTCTGCCGCCGCAGTATTCGCCGCGTACAACCGGCTTCGGCCGCTGTTCTCCGGGGCAGATCCACCGTCTTCGTAATGCAACGTGAACCCGATGCGACCGGCAAGGCGTTCGACGGCCTCGGTGAAGCTGACGTGATCCATCTCACGCAGGAACGAGTACACGTCGCCCGATTCGCCGCAGCCGAAGCAGTGGTAATAGCCGACCTGGGGCCGAACGTGAAAGCTCGGACTCTTCTCATCGTGGAACGGGCACAGCCCCTTGAGTGACCCGACACCCGCAGACTTCAGCGAAACGCGCTCCCCGACGATGTCGCCAATGTTGGTGCGTGACTTGACCTCGTCAACGTCAGCTTGCCTGATCCTCGGCATCAGCGTTTTCCTTCGCCGACCATCCGCGCGGGAGTGTGCGCACGAGAACCAGGATGAACGTTGCGCGGAGTCCAGATTCCGACCTCAGCAGGGTCGATGTCCCCGATCAGGCGACTGTGCCAGTCAAGCGCGGTCTGGTCCGTGAGGCTGGCGATCTGATCGACCACAACTCTGGCGCGCTCGGCATCCGAGGCTGCCGCGACGAAGTCCGCGGCGAAGGCAGGTTCGAACACATCCGCACCAGACGTCCACAGCGTATCGGTGGACCACAGGGCGTCAGCGAGCCGCTTCAGCACCCGACGCTGCTCTTTGTATACGCCCTTTCGCGCTTCGATCGTGACGATCGCCTGGCCCATGATGCCTTTCAGCACCGCGATCTCTGCTTCGATGACGCGCGGAACCACGACGTGCGCGTTGTAGCGGGCGAGGGACGGACCACCGTATGCGTCGCGCGTGGCAGCGACCGCAGCCCGCGCAAAGCGTCCGATCAGATCGCTCGTCAAGTTCTTGAGGCGGGCGAGGTCACGGCGCGAGCGATCGAAGGAGTTCAGCCACATCGGCTGACGGGTCAACCGATAAAGCGCATCATCCAGTTCTTCACGCGTGAAGTCATAGCCGACCCACTGCTGAACGCGTCCGACCAGCGCATTGTGCTCGGTCTGATCTGAGAGACGAGCGACGTCGAGGTAACCGTTGACGATTGCATCCTCGAAGTCATGCACCGAGTAGGCGATGTCGTCAGAGAGATCCATGATCTCGGCCTCGATGCAACGCAACCGTCCCGGTGCGCCTTCGCGCATCCAACGGAACACCGCCTCGTCCTCCGGGTAGACCCCGAACTTCAGTCGTCCACCTGGGTCGGGCACCGGGCTGTCGACGGTCCACGGGTACTTGCAGGTTGCATCGAGGGTCGCTCGGGTGAGGTTTAGCCCGACGGAGTGCTCATCGTCATCGAGCACCTTCGCCTCGAGCCGGGTGAGGATACGCAGGGACTGGGCATTGCCCTCGAAGCCCCCGATGTCCTCAGCCCAGTCGTTCAACGCGCGCTCGCCGTTGTGCCCAAAGGGCGGGTGACCGAGGTCATGGCTCAGACATGCGGTGTCGACCACGTCGGCAGAGACGCCGAGCGTCACCGCAAGCTCGCGACCGACCTGAGCTACCTCAAGAGAGTGCGTCAGCCGGTTGCGGGCGAAGTCTGCAGTGCTCGCGGGGCTGAGAACCTGTGTCTTGGCTGCGAGGCGTCGAAGTGCCGCCGAGTGCAGGACGCGGGCACGGTCACGGGCGAAGTCGTCGCGCTCGGAACGGTGGGTCTCCGCGAAGAAGCGCTCGGCATCGCGGAGATCATACCCACTAGCCACCACTGTTCTCGATCTCCGCTCCACGCAGCATCTCACCGGTGTCCGCCGCGACTTCGCGAGATTCTAGCCACTTGTCCGGCAGCGCCGGACGCTTAGGCCGCCCGGCACGGCCGCGCTGGCCTTCGGCGTCTTCGCCCGGGTACGGCGCGTCGTGGTCAAGCAGGCCGAGCAGTTCGTCGATGTGTGCGAGGCTCTCAGCCTTCGCGAGCCCAGTGCGAATGTCGCCGCCAACTGGGTAGCCCTTGAAGTACCAGGCCACGTGCTTGCGGATGTCGCGGCAGCCGTGATCTTCGTCCTCGAAGAAGTCCACGAGCAATTCGGCATGACGGCGGAACGCATTCGCGACGAATCCGAGCGTGGCATCCACTGGGATGTGCTCACCGCCAAATGCCTCGGCGAGTTCGCCGAACAGCCAGGGGCGGCCGAGGCATCCACGTCCGACGACGACGCCGTCGCAGTCGGTCTCTGCCATCATTCGCACGGCATCGTCTGCCGACCAGATGTCGCCGTTACCGAGCACCGGGACGCTGGTGACGGCCTGCTTGAGCTCGCCGATAGCGTTCCAGTCGGCGTGGCCGGAATAGAACTCGCTCGCGGTGCGCGCGTGCAGGGCGATGGCGGCGGCACCGGCATCCTCAGCGGCGCGGCCAGCATCGAGGAAGGTGAGGTGATCAGCGTCGATGCCCTTGCGCATCTTGACAGTGAGTGGAAGGTCACCGGCTGCCTTGACCGCCTGCTGTACGATCTCAGCGAACAGTGAGGTCTTCCACGGCAGGGCTGCGCCCCCGCCCTTGCGGGTCACCTTGGGCACTGGGCATCCGAAGTTGAGGTCGATGTGATCGGCGTGATCTTCGGCGACGATGATGCGCACGGCCTCTGCAATCGTGCGAGGGTCGACGCCGTAGAGCTGGATGGAGCGCGGTGTCTCACTCTCGTGATGACGGATGAGCCGCATCGTCGTCTCGTTGCGTTCGACGAGCGCGCGGGACGTGATCATCTCGCTGACATAGAGTCCGGCGCCGTACTCGCGGCAGAGCCGCCGGAAGGCAGTGTTCGTGATCCCCGCCATGGGTGCGAGGACGACCGGCACGTCGAGGGCGATCGGGCCGATGCGCAGAGCGCGGACGGGTGCTGTGGCAATGGTCATATCCCCTCTATTCTCCCACTCCAACGGCCTTCGATGCGTGCCCCGAGACTTAGGCTGTGGATATGACCGATTCCAACCTGCGCCAGATCCCGTTCACGGATGCTCAGGGGGCCGAGAAGACCCTCGATGACTTCGGCGCCGATGTCCTTCTTGTCGTCAACGTCGCCTCTAAATGCGGGCTGACGCCGCAGTACGAGCAGCTCGAGCAGTTGCAGCGCACCTATGGTGAGCGTGGCTTCAGCGTCGTCGGGTTCCCGTGCAACCAGTTCATGGGTCAGGAGCCGGGGTCGATGGACAAGATCCTCGAGTTCTGCTCCACCACCTACGGCGTCACCTTCCCGGTGAACGACAAGCTCAAGGTCAATGGCCGCAGTGCTTCTGACTTGTACAAGACGTTGAAGGCAACGCCGGATGTCGACGGCAAGGCCGGCCGCGTCGAGTGGAACTTCGAGAAGTTCCTGGTGCTGCCCGATGGCTCAGTGAAGCGCTTCCGCCCGAAGCAGAAGCCCGATGCGCCGGAGATCGTCGAGGCTATTGAAGCTGCCCTCGTTCGGTAGGCTGCCGGCCGGGCATGTCTGAGAAGTGGTGGGTAGCGGCTTCGCCCACTCGCCACTTCTGTGACACGGCCTCGGAGCGTGTCCGAGAAGATGCGGGTGTTGCGGTAATCACCCGCATCTTCGGTGACACGGCTCAGGCGGTAGACGCGTCAGGCGGTAGCGGGCTCAGCGTCGCCGCGCTTTGACCATATGTCGCGCAGCACGTTCTCGAACGCCTCGGGCGGCTGTGCACCCGAGATGCCGTACTGACCGTCGATGACGAAGAACGGCACACCCTGGATGCCGTAGGCGCGAGCCTGCTCCTGATCCTGGCGGACAGCGGGCAGGTGTTGCGAGCTTTCGAGCGCGGCGCGGGTGGTCTCGGCATCCAGCCCCACCTCAACGGCGAGCTCGACGAGGTCATCAACCCGGCCGACATGCTTGCCCTCGACGAAGTATGCCGACATCAGTCGCTCTTCCATCGCATGCTGCACGCCATTAGCCTTCGCGTGGTGCAGGAGCTCGTGCGCCTTGACGGTGTTCGTGTGCTTCAGCAGGTCGAAGCGGTACTCGAGACCCGCGTTCTTCGCCACGTTCGTCACGTTGCCTAGCATCTGCTGGACCTGGTCACGGGGCATGCCCTTATGACCAGACAGGAAGTCGATCTCGTCGCCGTCAAAGTCGACCGGAGTGTCGGGTGACAGCTCGAACGAGTGGAAAGTCACCGAGACTTCAGGGGCATCTTCGTCGCCCGCGACAGCTTCGAGACCCTTCTCAAGATTGCGCTTGCCGATGTAGCACCACGGGCAGGCGATGTCGGACCAGATGTCAATGGAAATAGGTTCGCTCACGTCACGGTAAACGCCTTCCCGTGCGTGAGTATTCCGTTGATAACCTCTTCAGATGCTCTCCGCCGATGATCTGCTTCCGTTTCAGCCCGAGCGGGTGCTGATCGCCGGGGTCACTGGCGCGGGCAAGACGACGCTCGCTGCGCGTCTTGCCGAGCTGTGGTCACTCGAGCATGTCGAGATCGACTCGCTGTTTCACGGCCTTAATTGGACACCCCGGCCGGAGTTTCTCGACGACGTGCGCGCCTTCGCCGCGACGGAGCGTTGGGTCACTGAGTGGCAGTACACCAGCAAAGGCACTGACGAGATCATGACACCGCGCGCGCAGCTGGTGATCTGGCTCGACTACCCATTCCCGCTGGTGCGTCGCAGGCTCTTGCGCCGCACGTGGAAGCGCCGAGCGCTTCGGACAACGCTGTGGAACGGCAACGTCGAGCCCAGCCTTTGGCATGCTCTCACTGTGCGCGGCGATGAGAACATTCTCGACTGGCAGAAGAACACGCGCTACAAATGGAACGAGCGGATGCCCCGGATCGCCGCAGGGTTCCCACACCTGACAATCGTGCGCCTGAAGCATTCCCGCGAGACCGAGCGGTGGCTGCGCGCGCTCACGCGTCCGTAGCTGCAGGCATCTCGCACAACAGCAGCAATCTCGCAGAGATTCCCTCAGAACGTGCGAAATTAGTGCAGTTGTGCGAAGCCCGTGCTGCGCACCGAAACTGTCGCAGGCCCCGGATTAATGAGCACCCGGAGCATCCACGGCACCGCCGAAGCGGCGATCGCGCGCGAGGTAGATCTCGATTGAGCGCCACAGCTCCTCGCGTGAGAAGTCCGGCCAGAGCGTATCGAGGAACACCATCTCGGCGTACGCCGACTGCCACAGCAAGAAGTTCGAGGTGCGCTGTTCCCCCGAGCTGCGCAAGAACAGGTCGACATCGGGCATGTCTGGAACGTACAGATGCCGGCGGATCATCTTCTCGCTGATCGCCTTGGGCTTCAGCTGACCGGCCGCGACCTCGTCAGCGAGAGAGCGCATCGCGTCAACGAGCTCAACGCGTCCGCCGTAGTTCACGCACATCGTGAGCGTCAAAACGTCGTTGCCCTTGGTGAGCTCTTCAGCGTGCTGCAGCTCCTTGATGACGGAGCCCCAGAGCCGCGGCTTGCGACCGGCCCAGCGAATGCGCACGCCCCACTCGTTTAGCTGATCGCGGCGCCGATGCAGCACGTCGCGGTTGTACCCCATCAGGAACCGCACTTCCTCGGGCGAACGCGCCCAATTCTCGGTGGAGAACGCGTACACCGAGAGATGCTTGCGCCGGCTTGGATGGCTCCGGCAACGACGTCGAGTAAGACTTCCTCGCCCGCCTTGTGCCCCTCGATACGGCTCAGCCCTCGACGGTTCGCCCAGCGGCCGTTGCCGTCCATGACGATCGCGACGTGCTCTGGCACCGCGCGGAACGCAGGCGGCCGGAGGCCGGTCCAATCCAAGGGGCGATACGCCACGGCGTCTTTGTGGGTATAGGGCTTCGGAGTCAACGGATTCCCTCCCGGGACGGATCAGCATCGGCCGGATAATCATCGGCCGGAGCTGCACTGAAAGGAGCGGCGATATGAGCAAGCGAGCGGATGCCGCGTTCCAAATGAAACTGCGCATAGGCAGAGACGAGCCCGGAGGCAGCCGCAGTATCGGAGTGCGCTGCGGCATCCACAGCATCCCACTCGCCCCGAATCAGGGACCGCAACAGCTCCAGCGTGGACCCCGCGACGCGTGGGCTGCCAGCCGGCGCGCAGTTCGTGCAGACCAGCCCGCCCATCTGCGCGACGAAGTGCGTGTGCGGTCCTGGCGCTCCGCAGCGGGCGCAGTCACCGAGCGACGGCGCCCAGCCTGACAGCGCCATGACGCGCAGCAGGTAGGAGTCCAGGATGCTGCGCGAAGCGTGCTCGCCTCGTGAGAGTGCTCGCAGCCCTCCGACAAGCAACAGATACTGCTCGGGTGTCGCCTCCGCGTCGCTTAGGCGATCAGCGGTTTCCACCATGGCGTTCGCGAGGTGAAACGGTCATAGTGTGCGGCGATCTCAGCACCGTACGATCCCAGAGACTCGGCCTGCTGCACGATGTCGAGCGATCGCCCCTGATAAAGCTGCACATCAGCGACCATGAAGGGCTCCAGCCGCGAGCCGAACTTCGACGAGGTGCGTCGCACGCCTTTCGCGACGGCACGGATCTTTCCGTTTCGGCGAGAGAGCATGGTGACGATGCGATCTGCCTCACCAAGTTTGTGAGTGCGCAGGATCACCGCTTCATCTCGATAGGTGGGCACGCGTCAATTATCCTCTGCGCAGGTCAGAATGGACGGGTGACCGAACCGCTCTTCACCATTCCGCTCTGGGCGGACCTGCTCGGCGTCGGCCTTGGCGGCATCCAGGGAGCCATGTTCGCCTCCGGGTTCCAGGGGCAGCGCCGCCTCGATCTGCTTGGCGTTGCGATCATCGGCATTCTGATCGGCATGGGCGGCGGCCTCATCCGAGACCTGCTGCTGGGACAGCCACCGGCGACGCTGCAGAACAACTGGTATCTCATCACCGCCGCCGGTGCTGCCATCATCGGCATGCTGCTGGCCGGTCTTCTGAACCGAGCAAATGCGATCATCGTGGGTCTCGATGCCGTGGTCATCGGTATGTTCGGTGCTTTTGGCACCAGCAAGGCACTCGGACTGGGTGTTCCGGAAGTGCCCGCTGTTTTCATCGGGGTGTGCGCTGCTGTCGGCGGCAGCATCCTGCGCGACGTGATCATGGGGCTTCCCGTCGCGATCATGCACGTCGGGTCGCTCTACGCAGTCGCCGCTGCCCTCGGGTGCACGGTGATCGTCGTCGTGCACTCTTTTGGCGTCGGGCTTCTCACCGCCGGCAGCATCGGTCTCGCCGTGACTGCCGTGATTCGGGTACTCGCCGTGATCTTCGACCTTTCACTGCCGGAACAGCGCCGTCTCTACCGCCGCAAGGTGGCGTCGGAAACGGCCGCTATCCCGATTGTGAAGCCCTGACCGTTAGTCAGACAGCCGCTAGTTCCGAATTGCGAGTGCGGATCGAACGGTTCACACCAGACACGATCGCCTTGAGCGATGCGGTCGAGATATCTCCGTCGACGCCGACGCCCCATAGCCGCTGGTCGCCGACCTGCAGTTCGACGTAGGCCGCCGCTTGCGCGTCGCCCCCGGCGCTGAGAGCATGCTCGACGTAGTCGTAAACCGTGATCTCGAAACCATGTGCGCGCAGTACCTCGACGAATGCCGCGACGGGACCGTTGCCCTGGCCGTTGACCGAGATCTGCTGGTCGTCGTCGCGGAGGACGACATCGAGCACGACCTCGCCAGACATGTCGCTGCGCGTCTGCGTGGCGAGGAGTTCGAAGCGGCCCCATTTCGCCTCAGCGTCGTCCGCGGGCAGATACTCGTCGTTGAAGATCGACCAGATCTGGTCGCTGGTGACTTCGCCGCCTTCGGTGTCGGTCTTGGCCTGCACAACGCCGGAGAACTCGATCTGGAGCTTGCGTGGCAGATCAATCGCGTGGTCTGTCTTCAGCAGGTACGCGACGCCGCCCTTACCGGACTGCGAGTTCACCCGGATGACGGCCTCATACGAGCGACCGAGGTCTTTCGGGTCGATGGGCAGGTACGGCACCGCCCACTCGATCTCATCGACGGTCTTGCCCTCGGCGGTCGCTCGGGCTTCCATCGCTTCGAAGCCCTTCTTGATGGCATCCTGGTGCGATCCGCTGAACGCGGTGAATACCAGGTCGCCGGCCCAGGGACTGCGCTCGGGCACCGGCAACTGGTTGCAGTACTCGACCGTGCGCTTTACCTGGTCGATGTCACTGAAATCGATCTGCGGGTCGATCCCCTGCGTGAACATGTTGATGCCCAACGCGACGATGTCGACGTTGCCGGTGCGCTCGCCGTTGCCGAACAGGCATCCCTCGATGCGGTCCGCGCCTGCCATGTAGCCGAGCTCTGCCGCCGCGATCGCGGTACCGCGGTCGTTGTGCGGGTGCAGCGAAACGATGATGTTCTCGCGGTGTGCGAGCCGGCGGCTCATCCACTCGATCGAGTCGGCGTAGACGTTCGGGGATGCCATCTCGACCGTTGCGGGCAGGTTGATGATGACCTTGCGCTCTGGGGTCGGTTCGAAGACCTCGATCACCTGGTTGCAGATCTCGACGGCGAATTCGAGCTCGGTGCCGGTGTAGCTCTCAGGCGAGTACTCGTAGAAGACCTGAGTCTCAGGGATGCGCTTCTCGTACTCGCGGCACAGGCGCGCACCTTCGAGCGCGAGGTCGATGATTCCCTGCTTATCGGTGCGGAAGACGACCTCACGCTGCAGGATGCTCGTTGAGTTGTACAGGTGCACTATCGCCTGCTTTGCTCCGGCGATGGACTCGTAGGTGCGCTCGATGAGGTGCTCGCGGGCCTGCGTCAACACCTGGATCGTGACGTCATCCGGAATGAGGTTCTCTTCGATGAGCTGGCGGACGAAGTCGAAGTCCGTCTGGCTTGCCGACGGGAAGCCGACCTCGATCTCCTTGTAGCCCATGTCGACCAGCAGCTGGAACATGACGCGCTTACGCTCGGGCGACATCGGATCGATGAGCGCCTGGTTGCCGTCGCGAAGATCAACGGCGCACCAGCGGGGTGCTTCGGTGATGCGCTTGGACGGCCAGGTGCGGTCGGGTAGGTCGACGGTGATCAGCTCGTGGAACGGCCGGTACTTGTGGATCGGCATCGCGGACGGGCGCTGGGAGTTATGCATGGCTGGGCTTCTTCTCTTCGTCAGATTGAACGGGCCAACACAAGCGCCGCGACGAGGAAGGCCCTACTTTTAGGACTCGTCGCGGCAGCTAAGAAGAAGCAGACCGCCGATAGGCATGGCATCAGAGTACACCCGCGCATGCAGCTCTCGCCAAATCACGGGATCAGCGCGATCTTCCCACCCGGATGCCCCGTGGCGAGGAACTGCACGGCATCGAGTGCCTTCGACAGTGGATACGTGCGAGCGACGGGCACCTCGAGGAGACCCTGTTGCGCGAGTTCCGCGAGTTCACCGCGGATGCCGTCACGGAAGCGTGTGCTCTCCGGCAGCGATCCGACGATCCAGCGAATGCCATCCCGTTCAGCGCGAGCCAACGCGGCAATCGTGACGATGCAATTTCGGTCACCCACCAGTTCCAGCGACACATCGACGGCTTCGTCTGTGCCGACGGCATCCAACGCGGCGACGATTGGTGAATCGGTGGCGGCGCGCACTCGCTCGACGAGTCCCGGGCCATACTCAACGGGGATGCCGCCGAAACGGCGCACCTCGTCGAATCGCGACGAACTGGCCGTGCCGATGACGCGGATGCCACGGTGCAGGGCCTGTTGCAACACACTCACACCTACGGCGCCGGATGCGCCGTGCAGCAGAATCGTCTCGCCGGTCTGGGCTCCGGTGACCGACAGCATCTCCGCGGCCGTGGTGCCCGCGAGAAACAGGTTGGCAGCAGCCGCGTGCGTGAGCGGCGTCGGCTTTGCAAACGCTTTGTCGGCAGGGATCGTAAGTTCGGTAGCGTAGCCACCCCGAACGCGGAATGCGATGACCTCGTCCCCTACCTCTGCACGACCCGAACCGATCACGGTGTCTGGGCCCATCGCGATGATCTCACCCGAGATCTCATAGCCGATCGGCACGGGGAATTCCACGCCCGCGCGCGCACCAGCGACGTGCTTGTAGTCGGCCGGGTTCATGCCTGCCGCATGCACTCGAACAGTGATCTCGCCGCGATTCGGTGTCGGCACGTCGTAGTCGACGAACTCCCACCCATCCGGTGTGCCCGGCTTCGCCGCGATCCAGTGCTTGGCCATCTCAGAAGCCGAGCTTGCCCAGCTGCTTCGGGTCGCGCTGCCATTCCTTCGCGACCTTCACGTGCAGGGCAAGGAACACACGGGTCCCGAGCAGCTCTTCGATACCGACGCGGGCACGCTTGCCGACATCCGCGAGGCGCGAGCCTTGTGGCCGATGATGATCGCCTTCTGGCTGTCGCGCTCGACGACGATCTGCGCGTGCACGTCGGTGAGGTCAGTGCCCTCACGCGGGGCGATGTCGTCGATGACGACGGCGATCGAGTGCGGCAGCTCGTCACGCACACCCTCGAGGGATGCCTCACGAATCATTTCCGCAATTCGATCCTCGACGGACTCATCCGTCGTGATGCCCTCCGGGTACAGAGCCGGGCCCTTCGGCATCAGTCCGAGCACCTCGTCGGTCAGCACATCGAGCTGCTCGCGGGTCAGCGCGGAAAGGGGGATGACGGCATCCCAGTCTTCGCGCAGCGCATCCACCTCGATGAGACGCGCAGTGATCTGGTCACGTTCGGCGATGTCGGTCTTCGTGACGATCGCGATCTTCTTTGCCCGCGGGTAACCGTCGAGAGATGCGGCGATCCGGCGGTCGCCAGGACCGACCTTTTCGGTCGCCGGCACACAGAACCCGATGACGTCGACGTCGCCGAGCACCTGCTCGACGAGGTCATTCAGCCGCTCACCCAGCAGCGTGCGGGGTTTGTGGATACCTGGAGTGTCAACGATCACGAGCTGACCGGCCGGGCGATTCAGGATGCCGCGGATCGCGCGCCTGGTCGTCTGCGGCTTCGCACTCGTGATCGCGATCTTCTCGCCGACCAGCGCATTTGTCAGCGTGGACTTTCCGACGTTCGGGCGACCGACGAAGGTCACGAATCCGCTGCGGGTGGGCTCAGTCATCGTCTGTCTCCTCTTTTGCGCCTGCGGCGCGTTCCACGAATACCGTGGCAATACCTCGTCCACGACCGCGCGATGCGCCGCCGGTGAGAACCAATCCCTCGATCTTGGCCGTAACACCAGGCTGCGGCACCTGGTCCACAGCCTTGCTGAGCAGTCCGCCGATCGAATCGACGTCCTCATCTTCAAGCTCGATGCCGAACAGATCGCCCACATCGTCGAGCGACAGTCGAGCGCTGACGCGATACCGGCCGTCGCCGAGATCGACGACCTCGGCCGCGGCATGATCGTACTCGTCAGAGATCTCGCCGACGAGCTCTTCGATCAGGTCCTCCAGCGTGACGAGACCAGAGATGCCGCCGTGTTCATCGATCACGAGACACACGTGCACGGCATCCCGTTTCATCTGCTGCAGCAGAGTCTCGGCCCGCATCGACTCCGGAACGAAGGTCGCCGGCCGCGAGATCGGGCGAATGGATGCCGTGCGCCATGCCGTCTCGTCTCGATAGGCGAACTGCACCAAGTCCTTGAGATATAGGACGCCCACCACGTCATCCGCTTCGTCATCGACCACCGGCATCCGAGAGACACCACGATTGAGGAACAGCGCCATCGCCTCGTCGGTCGTGGCGTCAGCATCCACCGTCACCATCTCAGTGCGCGGCACCATCACGGCACGAACGAACTGATCGGTGAAGTCGAAAACCGAGTGGATCAGGTCGCGATCATCTTGCTCGATGAGGTCGTTGGAGGCGGCCTCGTCGACCATGCTGAGCAGCTGGTCTTCAGAGGCAAACGAACTGCGCCCGGCGCCCGGCGTGACCTTGTTACTGACCAGAACGAGCCCCTGCGCGAGCGGGCCGAGCAACATGCGCAACGTGCGCACGATCGACGCTGTGGTGCGGATTATCGCCTCGGAATGCTGCCGTCCAAACGATCGCGGACTCGCCCCGACGAGCACGAATGTGATCACCGTCATCAGGATCGCGGCCGCCAGCATCGCCCACCAGATGTTCTCGAACACAATCGTGAACGCGGCCGTGACGAGCACGGCCGCAGTGACCTCGACGAGAACTCGAATGAAAGAGATCGCGTTGACGTGGGCATCGAGATCATCACCGATGCGCTCGAGTGACTTCTTCTTTCGCCCTTCGGTCGCCATATCGGCGAGATCCGCGCGGGACGTGACACCGTAAGCCGCATCGATGGCGGCAGTCAAACCGCCGAGCACGAGAAGTACTGCGGCAAGTAGGAGAAGTATCGCTGTCATCAGCGGCTGTCAGCGCGTGCGAAGCCCTGGATGAGTTCCTTCTGCAGTCCGAACATCTCACGCTCCTCTTCGGGTTCGGCGTGGTCGAATCCGAGCAGATGCAGCAGCCCGTGCGTGGTCAGCAAGATGAGCTCATCCATCAGCGTGTGGCCGGCCGCCTGTGCCTGTGTCTCTGCGACCTGCGGGCACAGTACGATATCGCCGAGAAGTCCGGGAGCCGTTGGATGATCTTCGCTACCGGGGCGTAGCTCGTCCATCGGGAAACTCAGCACGTCGGTCGGGCCCGGCTCATCCATCCACTGCACGTGGAGCGCTTCCATGGCACCCTCGTCCACAAGAACGATCGCAACCTCCGCATCGACGCTGACATGCAGCTGAGCAAGGTTGAAATCTGTGAGTCGCTGCAGAACAGTCTCGTCGATGTCGATGGCGGATTCGTTGTTGATCTCGATCATGATGAGTGTCCTCGTTTCGGCGAGCGATCTCTCGGGCCCGGACGCAATGCACCGCGGCGCTCGGCGCGACTTGCGAACTCAGACGCCTGCTCGCGTTCGTGCCGGGCGGCTGTGCGCTGCTCGTCGTATTGGCTGTAGGCGTCGACGATCCGGCCGACCAGCGAATGGCGCACGACGTCGTCGCTGGTGAGTCGGGAGAAGTGGATGGCGTCAATGTTGTCAAGCACGCGGGTGACGAGGCGAAGCCCGGAGGCGCCCTGGGGCAGGTCGACCTGGGTGATGTCGCCGGTGACCACCATCTTCGTACCGAACCCGAGGCGAGTGAGGAACATCTTCATCTGCTCAGGCGTGGTGTTCTGCGCCTCATCGAGCACGACGAACGAGTCGTTCAGCGTGCGACCTCGCATGTACGCCAATGGTGCGACCTCGATCGTGCCCGCTGCCATGAGCCGCGGAACGATCTCGGGGTCCATCATTTCGTTGAGCGCGTCGTAAAGCGGGCGCAGGTACGGGTCAATCTTGTCGTTCAGCGTGCCGGGGAGAAATCCGAGCCGCTCCCCTGCCTCGACTGCCGGACGCGTGAGGATGATGCGGGTGACCTCTTTGCGCTGGAGAGCCTGAACGGCCTTCGCCATCGCGAGATAGGTCTTTCCTGTGCCGGCGGGGCCGATGCCGAAGGTGATCGTGTTCTCTTCGATCGCGTCAACATATTCCTTCTGGCCGACCGTCTTCGGACGGATCACCTTGCCGCGCGTCGACAGGATCGCTTCACCAAGTACTTCGCTCGGGCGCGGTCCGCCCTCCTGACGAAGGATGTGTGCGGAGCTTGCGACGTCGCTCGGGGCGAGGTCTTGGCCTTCCCTGGTCATTGTGATCAGTTCCTCCACCAGATCTTTCGCCGAAGCGACGTGCTCTGCGGCTCCGACAAGCGTGATTTCGTTGCCACGAGCGTGCACTTGGACGTCTGGATGCTGCTTCTCCATCATCTTGAGCAGACGGTCCTGTGGACCGAGCAACCGCACCATCGCGATGCCGTCGACATAGATCCGTTCGGTGACGGATTTCAGTTCGGGGACGTCGCTCTCTTCGGAGTCAGGCACCGACGCTCTTCTCCGTCAGGCCGCCAGCAAGATGTGTCCGTGCACGTGCGCCACGGTTTGGCCGGCGTTCGCACCGGTGTTGAACACGAGCCGAAAGTCTCCGTCTGCGTGGTCTTCAGCGAGCTGCTTTGCGAAGGCGATGAGCTCTGCGAGCAGTTCTGGGTCACCGGCTGCGAGTTCGACGACGTTGCGATATTCCTCGGTCTTAGGAATCGCGAGAAGGTGAACCGGTGCCTGCGGCGCAATGTCACGCAGCGCGAAAAACTTGCCAGTGGACGCAACGATCTCGCCGGGGATGTCACCGTTGAGGATGCGGGTGAAGATCGAAGGTTCGGTCATGGTTCCAGTCTAGCCGCGGCGTTCCTGGCGGTCTGCGGCTGCTGGCTCCGCCGCGCGACGAGGCTCACCAGCGCCCGAGCGCCGCCGACAGCACGGCTATCGCTGCAGGACCTGCAGTCGAAGTACGCAAGACCGTGTTGCCTAAAAAACGACGCGCTCAGCCCCTGCCGCCTCGAACTTCTCAAGTTCCTCGGGCGAGATCCCGCCTTCTGGGCCGACGACCAGGACAATGTCGCGCTCATCGCCTGTGATCGACGACAGCCGCGTGGTCGCGGTCGGATCGAGCACCAGCATCCGACGGCCTTCGGCATAGGCGACGAGTTGCGCAGTCGTCAACGGCTCAGCGACCTCCGGAACCCACGCACGATGCGCCTGCTTGGCGGCTTCGCGAACGATCGTCGCCCAGCGCTCGCGTCCCTTGACAGCCTTCGGACCCTCCCAGCGCGAAACACTGCGCGATGCCTGCCACGGCACGATCTCATCGACGCCAAGCTCACACGCGGCCTGCACCGCGAGCTCATCTCGGTCGCCCTTCGCGAGCGCCTGCACCAGCACCAGACGGGTGGAGGGCTCGTCAGCCTCAGAACGGCCCGTGATCTCGACATCAACCCGCGACGCCGAGACATCAGCAACTGCGCCCTCGAGCCAGACGCCAGAACCGTCGCCGACGCTGACCGCTTCGCCGATGCGAAGACGGCGAACGACCGCGGCATGCTTCGCTTCCGCTCCAGTCAGCGAAACAATATCGCCGACGGAGGCTGATGACGCGCTTGGAACGAGAAAGTGCAGCACAGTGGACCCCTCCGGATCAGTGGCGGAAACGGTCGCGCAGCTTCGAGAACAGCCCCTGCTGGAACTGTGCGAGCTGCGGAGCCGGCGCTTTGGTCTTCTTCGCGAAGTCTTCGATCAGCGCGCGCTGAGCCGAGTCCAACCTCGACGGAGTGACAACCTGTACGCCGACTTTCAAGTCGCCCCGCTGGGTGCCGCGCAACGGCGTGATGCCGCGACCCTTGATCGTCAGAATGTCGCCAGACTGCACGCCGGGACGGATCTCAAGATCGACCTTGCCGTCCAGTCCGTCAATCGATGTCTCGGTGCCAAGGATGGCATCTGACATTGCCACCTCGAGCGTCGCGAGCAGATCATCGCCGTCACGGCTATACATTGCGTGCGGCGAGACGGTGACCTCGACGTACAGGTCGCCATTCGGTCCGCCGGCCTTGCCGACTTCACCAGAGCCAGGAAGCTGAAGACGCAGTCCGGTCTCGACGCCCGCGGGGATGTCGAGCGAAACGGTGCGACGCGAGCGAACGCGTCCCTGCCCGCCACACGTGCCGCACGGGTGCGGGATCGTCGTGCCGTAGCCCTCGCAGCTGCCGCAGGGCTGCGACGTGACTACGTTTCCAAGCAGACTGCGCACCTGGCGCTGCACATGCCCGCTGCCGTGGCAGATGTCGCAGGTGACCGGAGACGTGCCAGCCTGAGTGCACGATCCCTGACAGGTCTCGCAGAGCACGGCCGTGTCCACTTCGATGTCGCGGTGTGCGCCGAAGACCACATCTCCGAGGTCGAGAGTGACCCGCACGAGTGCGTCTTGACCGCGCTCACGACGCGAACGCGGACGACCACCTCGGCCGCCTCCCTGCGCAGCGCCGAAGAACGTCTCGAAGATGTCGCCGAAGCCACCGAAACCCCCGAAGTCACCACCTGAGGCGTTATCTCCGCCGCCCATGTCGTAGCGGCGACGAGAGTCGTCGTCGCTGAGCACGTCGTAGGCGTGCGTGACGAGCTTGAACTTCTCAGAAGCGTCATCACCCGGATTCACGTCCGGGTGCAACTGACGTGCAAGCTTTCGATATGCCTTCTTGATCTCGTCCGTTGTCGCGTCACGCGACACTCCGAGAACCTCATAGTGGTCCGCCACAATCACCTTTCTGCGTGTGTGTGCTGTTGCGCGATCCGCCTTAGCGGCTCGCCTCATCTTCATCGAGCATTCGCGACAGATAGCGGGCGACGGCCCGCGCTGCGGCAAGGTTGCTCGGATAATCCATCCGGGTGGGTCCCATGACGCCCACACGTGCCGTGCCGCCTGGCGTCAGGTAGTTACTCGCGACAATGGAGCCTCCGGAAGACCGAACGGCTCATTCTCAGCGCCGATGCTGGCCGCCAGACCGTGTTCGTCTGTAACCATCTCGCTCATTAGTCGCAGCAGCGTCACCTGCTCTTCAATGGCCTCGAGCAAGGGATGGATGCTGCCACGGAAATCCTGTTCCCGACGGGCAAGTGTCGCAGCCCCCGCCATGACGAGTCGCTCATGACGGAACTCCGCGAGTTCTTCACCGATGATGCCGCCCAAAATACGCAGAGCGACATCCGTGCGCTGAGTCTCCGGCGCGATACCCAGAGCCTGCACGCGCTCTGCCGCCTCGCGCACCGACTGACCGGTGAGCAACGCGGACAATCGAGCGCGCAGCACCTCAACATCTGCGTCATCGAGGTCGAGGGGCAGACCTGCGATGCGTTGCGAAACGCCACCGGCATCCGTGACGAGTACTACGAGCAAGCGGTTCGGTGCGAGAGAAACGAGTTCGATGTGCGTCAGGTGCGCCCGCGCAAAAGACGGGTACTGAGCGAGGGCGACCTGGCCGGTAACCTGCGTCAGTACTCGCACCGTGCGCGCCATGAGGTCATCGAGGTCGGCGGGATCGGCGAGGAATGACTCAATGGCGCCGCGTTGCGCTGTCGACAGCGGGCGAAGCTGCGCGAGGTGGTTGACGAAGACGCGGTAACCCTTGTCGGTCGGCACCCGACCAGACGAGGTGTGTGGCGCCGTGATGAGCTCTTCATCTTCGAGCTGGGCCATGTCATTGCGGATCGTAGCCGCTGAAACCCCAAAGGAGTGCCGCTCGACTATAGACCTACTGCCGACGGGCTCGTGCGTGGCTACGTAGTCCTGCACGATGGCGCGAAGAACTTCCAAGCCGCGTTCGCTGACCACTTCGCACCCCCTTTGCCTGGCACTCGAATACTTCGAGTGCTAATTCTACCGATCCTTTGGACATAGTCACTCCGTCAGTTGACGGACAACCGCGTCGGCAAGCAGCCGTCCTCGCAACGTCAGCGTGATTCGGCCACGCAACGCCGCCCGAGCATCAACCATGCCGTCAGCGATGAGCCCCGCCACTCGCGTGCGGCTTTGGGCAGGAAGGTCCGCAATTGCGAGGCCTTCGCTGAGCCGGCTCTCCAGCAGCACTCGCTCGAGGAGGTGGGCTTTGGCGTCGGGCCTCTCGGTACCTGCCGCCGGTGATTCGGATGCCGCGAGCCGCTGCGCATACGCCGCCGGATGCTTCACATTCCACCAGCGAAGGCCTGCGACGTGGCTGTGGGCGCCGGGGCCGAAACCCCACCAGTCATTCCCTCGCCAGTACGCCAGGTTGTGCCGCGAGCGCTGGTCGTCGCTGCGTGCCCAGTTGCTCAGCTCGTACCATTCGAAGCCCGCTGCTGCCAGCCGCGCATCGGCAAGCTCGTACATGTCGGCCTGTAGGTCATCATCCGGCCTCGGCACCTCACCGCGGCGGATCTGACGGGCAAGCTTCGTGCCGTCCTCGATGATGAGGGCGTATGCGAGATGTGGTCAGAATCCAGTGCGAGCGCGGCATCCAGCGACGCCTCCCAATCGGCGAGCGACTCCCCCGGTGCACCGTAGATGACATCCACGCTCACCGCGAGTCCGGCATCCTTTGCAGCATCCACCGCTGTGCGTACGTTCTCGGGTCGGTGTGTGCGATCCAGCGCTGCGAGCACATGCGGCACGGCCGACTGCATTCCGATCGAAAGTCGCGTCACTCCGGCATCCGCCAGGGTCAGCGCAACCTGCGGCGTCACGGTGTCGGGATTTGCTTCGACCGTGACCTCGGCCCCGTCGGTGAGCCCGAACGCGTCCACGGCAACTGCCATCATCCGCGCGAGATCACCAGCAGGTAGCAGTGTGGGCGTTCCGCCGCCGAAGAATACGGTGTCCATCGGCCTGAGGGCGCCGGCGTCAGACAGCACTCGCTTTGCGAGCGTGATCTCAGCAGCGAGCGTGTCGGCGTAGTCCTCTTGGCGTGCGCCGCGCAGCTCGCCGGATGTGTAGGTGTTGAAGTCGCAATATCCACAGCGCACCCGACAGAAAGGGATATGCAGATACGCCGAGAAGGGAACGCTCGCGTCAATGGGAAGATCGGCGGGCAGCCGACCGTCCGACGGCGCGGGATCGCCGAGCGGGAGGGGTCCTGCCATCAGAGGGGCGTCGCGTAGAGCGGCGAGATCGCGCGAAGATAGCGGGCGAAGAGCTCTTTGCGGCGTCGCTTCACCAGGCCGGGAATGATTTTGTAGAGGGTACTCACTGGTGCATCAAACGCACGCACAGTGAACCAGACCTCGTCGCTCTCCTCGCGCCATTCGATCTCGAACAGCTCTTCGCCACTGACAACTGATCCGCCGACTGTGCCCAGCACGAAGCCGACGCGACGAGGTTCCTCAGTAACGGAGATCACACGCAACTCCGCATCGGCATGCATTCCGGCGACACGTCCGCGTAGGTGCAGCGTCATGCCCGGACCAACGAATGGTGTTCCTTCGGCGTCGAAGCGCTGTTCGACCTCACGCGTGCTCGGGGCAATAGGTGTGCCCTCGGCATCGAAACTGACGCCGGAATAGGCCGGTCCCGCCGCCGGACGCACATCTTCGACTCTGAGGTCGGCAGCACGCTGCGCCGTCCAGGACAGGAGCGCATCGCCTGCAGTGCGGAAGCGTTCTTCACCGCTGCCGAGGCGCCATGACTCCTCGGCCGGAATACTGCGTTCCGGCGGATACTGCATCAGGTCAGGGGCGTGGGTAGCCCCAACGGCGGCATAATCCACCGTTTCGTCTCGGAAAGTACCGCGCCGCATGAGATCCAGACTACTTCGGGTTACCTGAACGAACGCCCCCGCATTGCGGGAGGTCACTTCGCTATTTCTTCTCTTTGCTATCGACGTCGCCGGAGAGCGCAGCAATGAACGCCTCCTGAGGAACTTCGACTCGGCCGACCATCTTCATGCGCTTCTTGCCCTCCTTCTGCTTCTCGAGGAGTTTGCGCTTACGGCTGATGTCACCGCCGTAACACTTCGCGAGCACATCCTTGCGAAGGGCACGGATCGTCTCACGGGCAATGATGCGTGCACCGATCGCCGCCTGGATCGGCACCTCAAAGTTCTGCCGAGGAATCAGTTTGCGCAGCCGCTCGACCATCAGCGTGCCGTAGGCATAGGCCTTTTCGCGGTGCACGATAGCGCTGAACGCATCGACCTTTTCACCCTGTAGCAGCACATCGACCTTGACGAGATCGGCATCCTGCTGGCCGGAAGGTTCGTAGTCGAGGCTCGCATAGCCCTGCGTCTTCGACTTCAGCTGATCGAAGAAGTCGAACACGATCTCACCGAGAGGCATGTTGTAGCGAAGCTCAACGCGCTCCTCTGAGAAGTACTCCATCCCCAGCAGTGTGCCGCGGCGGGTCTGGCACAGCTCCATCACGGTACCGACGTAGTCCTTGGGCAGCAGGATCGCGGCCTTCACCATCGGTTCTGCGACCGAGGCGACGCGTCCGTCCGGATACTCGCTCGGGTTGGTCACCGTCACCGTTTCGCCGATGTCGGTTGTGACCTCGTAGACCACACTCGGTGCGGTCGTGATGAGGTCGAGATCGAATTCGCGCGCCAGGCGCTCGGTGATGATCTCGAGGTGCAGCAGCCCCAGGAAACCACAGCGGAAGCCAAAGCCCAGCGCCACGGAGGTCTCCGGCTCGTACACGAGAGAGGCGTCAGAGAGCTTGAGTTTGTCGAGAGCTTCACGAAGATCGCCATAGTCGCTGCCGTCAATCGGGTACAGCCCCGAGTAGACCATCGGCTTCGGATCGGTATAGCCCGGCAACGCCTGCGTGGCCGGCTTGCGGAGAGTCGTTACGGTATCGCCGACCTTGGACTGGCGCACATCTTTCACACCAGTGATGAGGTAGCCGACCTCGCCCACGCCGAGCCCCTTCGAGGGAATCGGTTCGGGCTTGAGACGCCGATTTCAAGAAGCTCGTGAGTCGCCTGCGTCGACATCATCTGGATGCGCTCGCGCGGCGACAGACTGCCGTCGATCATGCGCACGTAGGTAACGACACCGCGGTAGGCGTCATACACCGAGTCGAAGATCATCGCGCGTGCCGGGGCATCCGCATTTCCGGTCGGCGCCGGAATCTCACGGACGACGCGCTCGAGCAGTTCTTCTACACCCACGCCGGTCTTGCCGGATACGCGCAGTACGTCCTCGGGGCGCCCGCCGATAAGGTCGGCGAGCTCTTTGGCGAATTTGTCAGGGTCAGCCGCTGGCAGATCGATCTTGTTCAGCACCGGGATGATGTGGAGGTCGTTGTCCAACGCGAGATAAAGGTTCGCCAGCGTCTGCGCTTCGATTCCCTGGGCCGCGTCGACGAGCAGGATCGCGCCTTCGCAGGCTGCCAGCGACCGCGACACCTCATAGGTGAAGTCGACGTGGCGGGAGTATCGATCATGTTCAGCGCAAACGTCTCGCCGTCGAGCGCCCAGGGCATGCGCACGGCCTGGCTCTTGATCGTGATTCCACGCTCGCGCTCGATGTCCATGCGGTCGAGGTACTGAGCGCGCATATCGCGATCTGAGACGGCTCCGGTGATCTGGAGCATGCGGTCGCAAGGGTCGACTTGCCGTGATCGATGTGGGCAATGATGCAGAAATTTCGGATCTGCGAAGCCGGGGTCGCAGCAGGCGACAGCGGAGTGAGAGCGCGTGGTGACATGTCGAGACGAGTCTACGGTCAGGCGGGCCTAATCCCCGATTCCGGACGACCGATGATAGTCTCCCGAGGTTGCCTCCGCGCACAACGATGACACACGATCGGAGTGGGCGGACGTCGCACAAACAGACGGATGATGCTTGACTGTCATCCCGACCCAGCGTTGCGTCGGAAGATCCCGAGCGCGTCTGAAAAGCAGAAAGACGAAACCTTGATCAAGTACCTCATCCGCCGTACGCTCGGCTGGTTGTTGATGATCGCGGTCGCCACCAACATCACGTATTTCCTGGCTTGGGGCTTCCTCAATCCCAGAAACAACTACGTGGGTCGGCGTCCCCCGCTCAGTGACGAGCAGATCGTTAACCTCCTCGAACCGCGTAACCTCAGCGACACCGTGCCGATCTGGGAGCGTTGGTGGAACTGGATTACCGGCATCGTCCTGCGTTGGGACTGGGGTGTGAGCCCCACCGGCGGTTCGGTGAACGAGCAGGTCGCCTACCGGATGTGGGTCAGCGCAGAGCTCGTTCTTGGCGCGACGATCATCATGACGATTCTCGGCATCGCGCTCGGCGTCTACACGGCATCACGGCAGTACAAGCTCGCTGACCGGATCGGTCAGGCCACATCGATCATCACGATGAACGTCAACATCATCGTGGCTGCGCTCGGCATCGTGCTGCTCGCCATTGCGTTCAACGACCTCGTCGGCGTTCGAGTGTTCTATGTCACCGGATCCTCCAGCCAGGGTGTGGAGGGGTTCTTCCCCGTCCTGCTCGACACACTCCAACACCTGACGCTCCCCACCATCGGGCTTGTGATCGTCGGTTACGCCGGCACCCACTTCCTGCAGCGATCCCTGCTCCTGGACAACATCAACGCTGACTACGTCCGCACCGCTCGCGCGAAGGGGCTCACCAAGCCGCAGGCGATTCGCAAGCACGCCCTTCGCACCTCGCTCATTCCCGTCGCAACGCAGGTCGCTTTCAGCATCCCCGCGGTGTTCACCGGCGCGATCCTCACCGAGACGATCTTCGCCTGGAACGGCATGGGCAAGTACTTCATTGAGACGATCGTCAAGAGTGACATTCACGGTGTGGTGGCCACCGCCGCCTTCGCCGGTCTCCTGACCGCACTCGGAGCGATCCTGTCCGACGTCGTGGTCGTTGTCCTCGACCCACGAGTGAGGGTGAACTGAGCATGACTATCGAAAAGCCCGAAACCGCCACGCTCGAAGACCACAAGCCGCTTTCGAAGTGGAGCCTGTACACCCGCCGGTTCATGCGCAACAAGCCAGCGGTCGGTGGCGTCATCATCTTCGTCGCCTTGGTGCTCTTTGCGATCATCGCACCGCTCATCGCGAAGTACGACCACGTAGAACTCGACTTCCTGAACCTGGGCACGCCGCCGTCCGCCGAGCACTGGTTCGGAACAACAGCCTCCGGCAACGACACGTTCGCTCAAACTGCGATCGGTCTGCAGCGCTCGCTCATGATCGCCGTCACTGTTTCGGTCGGAACAACGATCCTTTCCGCTCTCATCGGCACTGCGGCCGCCTACTTCGGTGGCTGGACTGAGAAGATCACGCTCCTTGTGATCCACTTCATGATGGTGATCCCGAGCTTCCTGATCCTCTCGCTGCTGTCTAACCGCTCAGGTGGTGACTGGCGCATAATCGCGTTGATCATGATCTTCGTCGTTGGTTGGTACTTCCCGGCCCGCGTGATCTGGACGACGGCATTGTCGCTGCGCGAGCGCGAGTACATTCACGCCGCTCGCTACATGGGCGTGCGCGGAATGACGATCGTGATGCGTCACCTGCTGCCGAACATCGGCTCACTGCTGGTGATCAACTTCACGCTCGGCATCGTCGGCGCGGTCATGGCTGAGACCGGCCTGTCGTTCATCGGGTTCGGTGTGAAGATTCCGGATGTCTCACTGGGATCGCTCATCGGCTCCGGCGCAAACACCATCACGAGTGCCCCGTGGCTGTTCTACTTTCCCGCCGGCGCCCTTACTCTGCTCACCGTTTCTATGGCGCTCGTCGCCGATGGACTGCGTGACGCCCTTGATCCCACTTCAGCAGCGGGAGGCCGCGCATGAGCAATATTCTCTCCGTCCGCGACCTCAAGGTCACCTTCGCCTCCGAAGCGGGACGCGTCGATGCCGTTCGCGGTGTCTCTTTCGACATCGAGCAGAGCAAGACCCTCGGAATCGTCGGCGAGTCAGGTTCCGGTAAGTCCGTCACGTCTCTGGCGATCATGGGTCTCCTTGACGAGAACGCCAAGGTGACCGGCTCGATCATCTACGACGGCCAAGAACTGCTCGGCAAGTCCGACAAGCAGATGTCAGTGATCCGCGGCAACGGCCTCGCGATGATCTTCCAGGATCCGCTCACCTCACTCACCCCGGTCTTCACTATCGGCGACCAGCTCATCGAGGCGCTCACGATTCACCGTGGCATGTCGAAGAAGCAGGCCTGGGACCGCGCGATCGAGTTGCTCACGCTCGTCGGCATCACTGAGCCCGAAAAGCGCATGAAGGGCTTCCCGCACGAGTTCTCCGGCGGTATGCGTCAGCGCGTCGTCATCGCGATTGCGATGGCCAACAACCCCAAGCTCATCATCGCTGACGAGCCGACGACGGCACTGGATGTCACAATCCAGGCGCAGATCCTCGACCTCATCGAGAAGGCTCAAAGCGAGACCGGTGCGGCGACGCTCATGATCACGCACGACATGGGAGTCGTTGCCAGAATGGCCGACGATGTGCTGGTGATGTATGCCGGAAAGCCGGTGGAGCAGGCTCCGGTTCACGAACTGTTCCATGCGACGCGGATGCCGTATTCGATCGGTCTGCTCGGTGCGATCCCCCGCGTGGACAAGAAAGAGAAACAACCTCTCACCCCGATCAAGGGCAACCCTCCGCTGCTGATCAACCTCCCGGACGCGTGCCCGTTCGCGGACCGCTGCCCGATCGTGATCAGCGCCTGCCGCGACGGCGAACCACCGCTCGCTGAGGTGCCATCGGCATCTGGCGTGCAGCACAAGGCAGCCTGCATCCGCTCGCACGAGATCGACGAAAACGGTCTCATCGATGGCCACCCCGTCTACCCGGTGCGCGAGGTTGTAGAGAGTGTGCTGAACCTCGTGCCGCGCGAGCAGCGCAGTATCACCCTCGAAGTGCAGAACTTGAACAAGACCTTCCCGCTGTCGAAGGGTGCGTTCTTCAAGCGCAAGGTCGTGACGTTCACGCCGTCAAGAACGTCACCTTCGACGTGCGTGAGGGCGAGACGATGGCGATCGTCGGTGAGTCTGGTTCCGGCAAGACGACGACCCTGCTCCAGATCATGGATCTGGTCAAGCAGCAGGATGGCGACATCATCATCAACGGTACGAGCGTCAACGACATTCGCAGCCACAGTGTCGAACGCCAGGTGCGTCGTGATATCCAGATCGTCTTCCAAGACCCGATGGGCGCTCTTGACCCCCGTATGACGGTGGCAGACATCATCGCCGAACCGTTGAAGGCGATCGGCACGAAGCGCGACGAGGCCCATCGCCGCGTGAAAGAGCTCATGGACCTGGTCGGGCTCAACCCTGCCCACATCGACCGATTCCCCGGAGCGTTCTCCGGTGGCCAGCGCCAGCGCATCGGGATCGCGCGCGCACTGTCGACCAACCCCAAGGTCATCGTTCTCGACGAGCCGGTCTCCGCGCTCGACGTGTCGATCCAGGCGGGTGTAATCAACCTGCTGGATGATCTGAAGGCCAAGCTCGGCGTGTCGTACCTGTTCGTCGCGCACGATTTGTCGGTGGTCCGCCACATCGCCGACCGCGTTGCGGTGATGTATCTCGGTGAGTTTGTGGAGCACGGCGATGTCGACGACATCTTCGAAAATCCGCAGCATCCGTACACAAGAGCGTTGCTCTCGGCGATCCCGATTCCTGATCCGGATATCGAGCGCACGAGGGAACGGATCGTGTTCGAACCGACGTCGGCTCAGCCTGAGGTTTCCTCGGCCTGAGGTTTGTTACCGGCGGGTAACGAACGGTCACCGTCCGATAACAGTTAGGCGCCATTCACTGTTACGCCGGGCATTCGGACACCGTGCGAACTATTCTTCCCTTTATGACACGCCGACAGGCGAACACGCCGAAAGGCGAAAGGAGCACCATGAAGCACCACAAGCTGATGGGGGCGCTGGCATTCAGCGGCGTCCTCGCACTTGCCCTCGGAGGATGTGCAGCCAACACCGGAGACAACGGTGACGGCAACACGCCAGTCGAAACCAAGGCCTCGGACTACAACCCCCAGGACCGCGACGCACTGCAGGTGGGCGGCGAAGCCCGCTTCCCGATCAACGAGATTCCGGAGCAGTTGAACGCGTTCAACGGTGACGCCTCTGCCGACACCGCGCGCGTCGCCGCGTGGTACACGCCGCAGATCATGTTGCAGGAAGCGGACGGTACGCCGTACAAGAACGACGCGTACCTCGACGACTGGAAGATCGACACTGTCGATGGCAACACCCAGATCACCTTCACTTTCACGAAGGAAGCGCACTGGAACGACGGCACCGACATGGACTGGACTGCCATCGACGCCACGTGGAAGGCCAACAACGGCACCAACGAGTTGTTCAACCCGAACGCGACCGACGGCTACAAGGCCATCGTGTCCGTCGAGCAGGGCGACACCCCGAAGACCGCGATCGTCAAGTTCGATGGCGAGTTCGCATGGCCGGAGATGCCGTTCCTCACGGGCATCATCCACCCCGCGCTCGCAGACCCGACCACGTTCAACGAAGCGATGATCGACAACCCGCACCCCGAGTGGGGCGCAGGGCCGTACATGATCGACGAGTTCGACGCGAACTCCGACTACATCTCTTTCGTCCCGAACACCGAATGGTGGGGCAACGAGCCGCTGCTCGAGAAGGTCTCCTTCCAGGGCATGGACGCCGCGGCATCCATCAACGCGTTCAAGGCTGACGAAATCGACATGGTCGGCGTCAACACCAAGGACCGCCTGTCGCAGGTCAAGGACATGAAGGACATCACGATCTACCGTGCCACGCAGACCGCGAGCACGCTGATCCAGGTGGACTCCACGAAGCCGCAGTTCGAGGACGTCAAGGTCCGTGAGGCGTTCTTCAAGGCCATCAACATCGATCAGCAGAAGCAGGTCGCGTGGAACGGTCTTGACTACGAAGAGGCGCCTGCCGGTTCGCTGACGCTGTTCCCCTTCCAGCCTGGCTATGTGAATGCTCTTGACGAGGCCGGCTGGGAATTCAACCCGGACGAGTCCAAGTCTCTTCTCGACGAAGCAGGCTGGGTCGAGGGCGAAGACGGCATCCGCGAGAAGGACGGCGAGAAGCTGTCCGTCGTGTACCCCGTGTGGAGCGATGACGCGACGGCCCAGGCCATCGCCAAGTCACTGCAGGCGCAGATGAAGGATGTCGGAATCGACCTTCAGGTTGATATCCGTCCGTCGACGGACTTCTCGAACGACTACAACACGATGAACTGGGACGTCTCGTCGCTCCGCTTCACCTCGTCTGACCCGTTCGGTGCCGCTTGGTTCTGCCAGCTGTACTGCATGGACATGGGCCTGAACCTCTCTGGTGTGCAGACGCCTGAGATGGATCAGCGCATCCACGACGAGGTCGAGTCGCTGCCGACCGCTGACGAGCAGACGGCTGCGGCCATGAAGCTCGAAGCAGAGATCTTCAAGGACTGGGGCCTGATCCCGCTCTACAACGGTCCGTCGATCTCGGCCGTCAAGACCGGCCTTGCCAACCTCACCCCGGAGCCCTACGTGGGCCTGGACGGGTTCGGCGTTCAGCCAGTTGAGAACGTGGGCTGGGAGAAG
Organism: Microbacterium sp. CH12i; assembly: GCF_000685355.1. Classification (GTDB taxonomy): domain Bacteria; phylum Actinomycetota; class Actinomycetes; order Actinomycetales; family Microbacteriaceae; genus Microbacterium. The sequence continues at coordinate 58,175 of NZ_JHET01000004.1, forward strand.
TAAGCACTTCGTTTCACCCAGGGCGGGGTCGGTGGTTCATCCACCGGCCCCGCCTTTCTTATGCTGGAACAATGACTATTCAGGTCGTCCTCGTCCACGGCATCCGCACCTCTCGCACGATGTGGCGTTCGCAGATCGCGCATCTCACCGAGCGAGAGATTCCGGTCACCGCCGTTGAGCTCCCGGGGCACGGCACGCGCATTCAGGAGATATTCACTCTCGATGCGGCGATGTCGACCATCGACGAGGCCGTCCAGGATTCCGCGAGCCGCGGCCCGGTGCTTCTGGTCGGCCACTCCATGGGTGGGCTGCTCTCAGTTGCCTACACGGGCGCTGAGACTGCACCGCCGGTGGCTGGATTCATCGGAGCATCCTGCACGGCACTCCCCCGCGGCGCCGCGCTTGCGGGGTACCGATTCGCGGCCCGCGCGTTCAACTCGCTGCCGGATCAGGGCCAGTGGCTCACCGCGCAGGTTCTCGCAGCGACCCTGCCCGAAGACACTCGGTCGGACTTCGCAGCGGGTGGCTACGCCTTCAATGCGCAGGATGTCGCGCTTGCGAGCCTTGCTGAACTCGATCTCTTGGCCGCCGTACGCCGGATCACGATGCCCCTGTGGTGGATCAATGGACAGTTCGATCAGCTGCGTGCACAGGAACGACTCTTCCATCGCCTCACGCCGCAATCCGAGCTGCTCGTGGTGCCACGCACATCGCACCTCATCACGGCGATGCGTCCGCGGGTATTCAACGCCCTACTGGATGTGGCGGTGGCGACACTCGAGTCGGACGCACCGCAGCCGTCATAACAGCGCCAATGACCGACAGGATGCCGGCGGCGAGGAACAGCAGCCAGAATCCACCGACCAGCGCAACCAGACCTGCGCCGATAAGTGGCCCGAGCAGCTGGCCGAGGCTCGCCGAGACATTCACGATGCCCAGATCTCTGGCATGGTGCTCGACGCGCGGCAGCAGGTCGGTCGCGAGCGCCAGACTCACCGCCATGTAGGCGCCGTAGCCGATGCCCATCACGCCGGCAGCGATGGCTGTGCCGAGAAACGTCGGTGAGATGAGAATCATCACAGCAGACAGCGCCTGCACGAGCGCTGCGATGATGACAATCGACGTTCGTTTGCCGGTGCGGTCCGAGATGGATCCCGCGATGAGGGACGCCGCGACAACGAAGATCGTATAGATCACGATGAGCACAAGAAGGTCATCCTCGGCACTGTCGGCGGGCGAGCCGACCCCGTAGAGCAGGAAGAACAGCAGCAGCGCGGTGCCGAGCGCGTTCCCGATGTTTACGGTGAGCCTGCTGATCAATACCCAGAGGAAGTTCCGATCCTGTAGCGCGCCCAGGCGCTCGCGCCACGGCGGCTTTGTCACGGGCCGCTTCCACGCCACCTGCTCGTCTGGCAGCAGCACCGCGGTGCCGACCCCCACGATCAGGATGAATCCCGCCAGTGCCAGGTAGCTGGCACCGATGCCCAGGCCGAGAAGCACCACGCTCCCACGCCGACCACGATTCCGACCGCCTGCGCCGAGCTCACGAGCGCCGATGCGGTTCCACGCTGTTCGAACACCTGATCGGCAATCATCGCGGTGAGGGCTGCGGAGACGACCGCAATGCCCACAGAGACGCCGATCCATGCCGCACCAACGCTCAGGGGTTCGGTGGCGCTACCGGTGAGCACAAGAGAGAGAGCGGTGAGCAGCGAGCCCCCGATTGCCCAAGGGCGTCGCCGTCCCCACCGTGACGAGGTTCGATCCGACAGCATTCCTGCGAGCGGCCCGGCGATCACCCCGGCGATGCCGCCGATCGAGAGGATGAGCCCCGACCAGACGACTCCGATGATCCAGTCATTCTCTCCGCCCGGTGTGTCGAGCTGCAGGGGAAGCAGCAGCTGGACCGGAGTGAGTTGCACCGTCCAGATCGCCAGCCAGGCCACCGCGAACAGCGTCATCCATCCGCCACCGACTCTGCCGGCGTGCGGGCGAGGCGCGGTCATGATCGACCCTTCGCGATCAGCGCGCGGTACCACTCGAATGAGGCCTTCGGTGTGCGCACCGACGACTCCTGATCGACGTGTACGAGCCCGAACCGCTGGGTGAAGCCGTCAGCCCACTCGAAGTTGTCGAGCAGACTCCATACCGTGTACTCATCGACGCGGACGCCTCGGCTCACGGCATCCGATACCGCATTGATGTGGCCGGCGAGGTACGCGATGCGCTGCTGATCGTCGATGGGCGCTGTCACTTGATCCGGTTCGGGAAACGATGCGCCGTTCTCACCGATGATGATCGGCGGGAGCCGGTCGCCGTATCTTTCTTTCGCGTCGAGCAGGAACGCGGTGAGCGCTGACGGTTGGATCGCCCACATCTCGCCGAATCCGGTGTGCTCGACATCTGGCGTCGGAACCTGAACGAAGGGAACAGGCACCCCTTCGGGCGCTGCCGCGATCGTCGTCGGGTTGTAGAAGTTCACCCCGTAGAAATCGGATGCTGCGCCGATGACCTCCAGGTCGCCATCCTGCACCGGCAGCTCGACACCGAGCGGTGCAAGATCGGGATACGCGCCCGTAAGAACAGGCTCGGCGAAGAGTCGGTTGTGGATGAGGTCATAGAGGTGTGCCGCACGGTGGTCTGCGTCGCTGTCACTTGCTGGTGTGACCCAGGTGTGATTGTTCGCGATGCCGATGGACTCGGCCCCTTGTTCGCGCAGCACCGCCACCGCGCGCCCGTGTGCGAGTAACTGATGGTGCACGGTGGGCAAAGAATCGAACAGCAGTTGCCGCCCCGGTGCGAGCTCGCCCACCGCATAGCCCTGCAGCGCAGTCGAGACCGGCTCATTGATCGTGTACCAATTCCGTACGCGATCGCCCAGCCTTGACGCGATGATCTCCGTGTACTCGGCGAAACGCTCAGCCGTTTCCCGAACGAGCCACCCGCCGTCTGCTTCGAGCGTTACCGGAAGGTCCCAGTGATACAGCGTGGGGAACGGCACGACACCGGCCTCAAGAAGTCCGTCGACAAGTCGGTCGTAGTAGGCGAGTCCCGCCTGGTTCGCAGCTCCCCTGCCGTCCGGCTGCACGCGTACCCACGAGATCGAGAAGCGATAGCGATCAACACCGAGTCGTTGCAACAGCGCGATGTCTGCGGTGCTGCGGTGATAGCTGTCTGGGCCGGGCTCGGCAGCTGAGCCGTCTCTGACAAGACCTGGAGTATCGACGAAGTCATCCCAGATCGAGCGGCCTCGCCCGTCCTCGTCCCGCGCACCCTCGACCTGGAACGCCGCTGTGGCGGCCGACCACCGCAGACCTGGTGGCTCCGAAAGGACCTCAACCGCGGCATCCGTCATCGCACGCTCCTCTGCGTCGGGTGCGCCCAGCATGCCGCATTCCGACCAGGGTGCGCTAGCGACGCGCGATCGGGACGCCACAAACCTGGTAGAGTTGGTTCTTGGCTTGCGTGTGGGTTTATCCCTCACGACCGTCGAACAGCAGCCCTCTTCTGCTTACGACAAATCCCATCGATCCCTGAACGAAAGTTTCTACGCGTGGCAAATATTAAGTCGCAGATCAAGCGCAACAAGACCAACGAGAAGGCTCAGGCGCGCAACAAGGCCGTCAAGAGCGAACTGAAGACCGTCGTCCGCAGCACCCGCGAGGCTATCGCCAAGGGTGACAAGACCGCTGCAGTGGCAACGCTGAAGGTTGCGTCGAAGAAGCTCGACAAGGCCGTCAGCAAGGGCGTCGTGCACGAGAACCAGGCTGCAAACCGCAAGTCCTCACTCGCCAAGCAGGTCGCAGCTCTGAGCTGAATCAGTCTGAGCTGAAATAACTACTTCGAAAGCCCGTCCCGTTCGCGGGGCGGGCTTTCTGCTGTCTAGGCGGTCGACTCGGCTGCGGTCTCGCCGGTCACGTCGTGCGCTGCGGGGTCCTCGAGGTCGAGGCCGCCCAGCGGCTCTTCGTGCCAGTTGACGAGGGTCCATCCGCGCTCAGGGTCACCCTCGAGCGCGAAGAGTCCGGTGTTGTGCAGGCCGCGCTGGACCGCCTGCTGCGGCTCTACGTTGATAGCCCGCCCGGCAGCCCACACTCGAATTGCCGCGCCATGACTCACGACGACGGCTGTGCCGTCGGCATTCTCAGATGCGACGCGATCGATCGCGGCGTCGTAACGCGCAAAGAAGTCGTGACCGCTCTCGCCGCCTGACAGTGCGAATGCCATATCGCCCTCGGACCAGCGTCGCAGAGCACCGACGTACGCGCCCACGGCTTCGTGGTCGTTGCGCATCTCGAAGTCTCCGGCAGGGATCTCGTGCACGCCGTCGATGATCTGGATGCCGACGTCGGTGGCACGAGCCAGCGGAGCGGCCGTCAGTTGCGTGCGCGTCAGCACCGACGCGTAGATACCGCCGATGCTCTCGTCAGCGAGCACGCGAGGTATCGCGGCGGCCTGGACGTTGCCGAGGGGCGTCAGACCGGCGCCCGGGTAGGCGGTGTCGAGTGCACCGGCGACGTTGTTCGGGGTCTGGCCGTGTCGAATCAGAAGTAAACGCATCACCATCCACCATATGCCACGAATCTGACCGGCTACTCTCCGAACGGCGTGCGCGTAGCGATCACTGTCACCATGCGCTCCAACGCGAAGATCGGGTCGCGGGCGGCACCCTTGACCTCGGCATCTGCCCTGGCCGTGGCCTGGATCGCGAGACCGAGAGATCGTTCATTCCAGCCGCTCAGGTCGCGGCGTGCGCGATCGACCTGCCAGTCTTTCATGCCGAGTCGCTGGGCAAGGCTGCGACTGGGCTCGCGTTGGCCTGCAACACGTGCCATCGTCCGTAGCTTCATCGCGAACGCAGCAACCATCGGCACCGGATCAGCACCAGAGTCGAGCGCGTGGCGAAGTGCGACCAGCGCCTCACCGTAGCGACCAGCGATCGCCGTATCGGCAACGACGAACGCTGAGACCTCGACCCGCCCGCCGTAGTACTTGGTGACGATGTCTTCGGTGATGTCACCCTCGACATCGCGGATCAACTGCTGGCAGGCGGCGGCGAGTTCGGTCAGATCATCGACGAACGCCGAGACGAGTGCGCGCAGCGCCTGAGGTGCGATGCGCTTCTTTGCCGCGACGAACTCGCCAGTGGCGAAATCGACCCGGTCAGAATCACGCTTGATCGTCGGGCAGGCAATTTCAATGCCGCCACCAGTGCCTGAGCGCAATGCATCGAGGAGCTTCTTGCCACGCACGCTCGCGCCGGTGTGACGCAGCAGCACCGTCGCACCCTCTTGCGGATGGTCAAGGTACGAGACAGCCTCTTGGATGAAGGCATCCGTGCACTTCTCGACACCAGACACGCGAACCAATCGCGGCTCACCGAACAGCGAGGGCGATGTCATCGACAGCAGCGTGCCCGGCGCGTAATCGTCAGCACGGACGTCGCTGATCTCGAGTGCCGGATCTTCGGCGCGCAGATAGTCGCGGATGCCGGCGATCGCACGCTCTGCGCATACCTCTTCGGGGCCGGAAACGAGCACGATCGGGGCGGGCCGAGGGTCTCGCCACGAGACCTGCGCGACCTTCGTCGCCTTCGCGCCGCCACGGGCTGAGGAACGAGGTGCGGCCATAGCTCGAGCCTACCCGGGGTCATCGACATCGTGCGAAGCGCTCGGCTGCTCGGCAAGCAGTTCTGCGTGCGCCTGTGCGGCGCCGGCAGCATCAACAGCGAGAATGTCCGGCTCCGTCATCCCTAGGCGTGCGAGCTCACGCACGAGATAGAGCGGAACGGACTTGCGGGGTCGAAGAACCTTTGGTGCGCCGCGATCGGGAACGATTCCGTCTCTTGCGCAGAGCCAGAAAACGTCATGAGTAACCTCAAGCTGGTTGTGGAGAATGTGCAACCACATGCGCGCCGAATAGTCGGTTCGATCGATGGGTCGAGAAATGCGCGTGCGGAGAATCCTGCTATCCCACAGCGTCAGCTCGTAGGTCTTGTGGTGGGTCACTGGCTTACCTGCCGCGCCCCTGACTAGCGTCCATCGTTCGTTCGCACAGAAGTCGTCGTGATCCTCGCGAGTCGGGGCGGGGTGTTTCTCATTCATCGTGCATCTCATTCGCCGCCATGCTCGAACCATTCCAGGAGCTCTTCGTCCGAGGAGAGCTTGACGAGCTGCACAAGCGCCCAGTTATCACGGTGGTTTGGGGCCTGTTGAAGGCGGATCTCCCAGTCCTCGGCGTATTCGCGAAGTGAATCGCGAAGATCAGCAAGGGCGTCGTCGACCGTGGCTCCCTCTGAGACAAATGCTCGCCCTGACATCAGCGCGATGGTGCGTCCGTCCTCTTGTGTGAGTTCAACGCGTGGTGCCACCGCTCGAAATAAGAACCCTCGGAGGCGCTCCACCTGAACAACGACGGAAACGCGGCCATCCCGTGAGACAGTAATGGAACGACCGCGCTCGGTAGCGTCGAGCACGTCCTTAAAGTGCGCCCGCGCACTCGAATACGACGGGTAGTCGACGACTGCTGCCTGACTCATGGCTGCTCTCCTGAATAACTTTATGTACGGGACGTACAGCGAGTACGTCCCGTACTTATGAGTGTACGCGCTCATTCCGCACCGTCCGCGCGCTCTGTCCACACCGTCAGTTCGCCGTCGGCGGCACCGATCAGGATTCGGCCCTGCTGGTCGGTGCGCAGAGGGAGTGCTCCAGCTGCCTCGAGGACTGCCAGGGTCTCTGCTCTCGGGTGGCCGTAGTCGTTGTCCGCCCCGACGCTGAAGATCGCCACAGCTGGTTGCACTTGAGCGTAGAGTCCGGCATCCTGATCGGCGCTGCCGTGATGCGCCACCTTCACGACCGCGTACGTTCCGTGCAACTGGGTACTCAGCATCCGCTGTGGTGTGGCAGAAAGATCGCCGAGAAAGAGCGAGCGAGGTACTCCTCCCCCGTCGAGCTCCAATACGACGCTCGCGTCGTTGCCGGCCGGGAATGCCATCGAATCTTTACGCGGCCAGAGTACCTTCCAGGCCGAAGCGCCCAGCGTGCCGTGCACACCGGTGGATGCGTCGACGATCTCGGCACCGCTGTCGGCCAACGCTCCGAGCAGTCGCGCGTCCTGCGCCGTGTCCACAGGTCCATGAAGCACCATGCCGACGCGGCCCACGACGGCGGATGCCGCACCCACATGGTCGGCGTCGAAATGGGTCAGAACAAGCAGGTCAATCCGATCGATCGCGAGTGCGCTCAGACAGGCCAAAAGCAGATCCGGCTCCATCCCCGTGTCGATCAGAGCAATCTGACGCTCTGAGCGCACCACGAGCGCATCACCCTGTCCGACATCGCAGGCTGCGATCGACCAACCGTCCGGAACGCTCATCACCACCAGCGGCCCTGTGAGCAACGCCCGCGCGCCGGTCAACGCAATACCAATGATGAGCACGACTGTCGATCCAGTGCGCAGCCACCGGATCGTCGCCATGCCGTCCGCGCACAGGATCACGCCCAGCGCGATGCTCAGCACCGCGACGAGCAGCGCCATCGCGATTCCCGGCACGACCAGAATCTGAGCGCCAGGCAGCGCGGCGGTGACCGTCGCCGTAGTCGAGATCCACGCCGCAGGGAGCCAGGCGGATGCCGCAAGCAAGTCTGCCAACGCCGGGATAGGTGCTGCCAGACAGGCGAGCAGCCCCACCACTGTCGCGATCGGTGCAGCAGGAGCAGCCAGGATATTCGCCGCAACTCCGATCATCGACTGCTGCTCGGCGAACAGCGCGATGATCGGACCGCAGGCCAGCTGCGCCGCGAGCGGTATCGCCAGAGCGAGCGCCAAGGGCTGCGGCATCCACCGTACAAGCCCACGCGCGAGTGGCGGGGCGAGCACAATCAACGCCCCAGTTGCGGCTGCAGACAGCGCAAACCCTGGCGCGGCTGCGAGCCACGGGTCAGCGACGAGAATGCCGACCACTGCCAGGCAGAGCACGCCCACCCCGGCGCTCGCTCGACCGCACAGAAGCGTCAGCATCGCGAGCCCCGCCATCGTCGCCGCCCGGATCACGCTGGGCTCCGGAGTCACCAGCACAACGAACGCAGCCAGTACCGTCAACGCCAGCGTGATGCGCAGCTTCCGCCCGCCGCCGCACAACGCCACTAACCAGAACACCGCGCCGACGACAATCGCGCAGTTCGCTCCGCTCACCGCCGTCAGATGACTCAGCCTGATGTCAGCATGGCATCGTTGAGCTCTTCGGAGACCGCTCTGGTGTCACCGACCGCGAGCCCGGGGAGCAGGCCTGCCCCTGGTTCTGGCAGCGTGACGGCGCGCGCGACAAACTCCTCACGCACCTGGGCCGCAACACCGAACACGCCCTGAGCCGATGTGACGATCTCCGCGTTGACTCCGAACAGCACCAGTGCCGCTCGCTCGCCAGCATCCGTAACCTTCGCCTGTCCAGTGACAAGGATGATTGCGCCGAGTTCCAGCCCGGGAATCCTTTCCACGCCGATGCGCACGGGCACTACGAGCGCCTGTGGGGAACCCGGCGTTCCTACCACGCGCGTCTGCGCGTCAAACCACACCCGACCATCGCTGCCGGTCGACGACGATGATGAAACCTCTGCCGTAACCTCGACAGCGCGGCCATCAAGCTCTGCGGCGGCCTCACGCTGCGGCGTGGCGAACCCGGCCGTCATGGCGGTTGCGGCCACTGCCAGCGCCACCACCACGAATAGACCGCCTCGCCCCGGCGCTTCACCTCTCCGATGCAGAAGAAGAGCGAGCGCCACCGCTGCGCCGGCGACGCCGGCCCCCACGCACCACCACGACACCACCGGCAGAAAGACGCACAAGAGCGCCACGCCCCACACCGTCAGCGCAAGTGGCACCAAGCGCAGGTCTCGCACTCGCGTGCCACTCACACCCGCACCAGATCTCTCAACCCCGAAAGCAGCTTGTCACCGATGCCGGGCACCGCGAGCAGATCATCCACCGAGCGGAACCCGCCATTGTCTTCGCGCCAGTCGATGATCCGCTGCGCCAGTGCCGGTCCGATTCGCGGCAGCGTCTCGAGCGCCGTCTGATCAGCGTTGTTGAGGTCGATCAGACCGTCGCCGATGGGTGCGGCTGCGCCATCCTCGCCCGCCTGACCAATGGCCGGAACGATCAGCTGCTCGCCATCACTCAGCGTTCGCGCCAAGTTCACCGCCTGCAGATCAGCGTCGTCGAGAGTGCCGCCTGCCGCGGCCAGAGCATCCACCACCCTCGCGTCACTGTCGAGCACATACAGCCCCGGCACAGCGACCTGACCCAGAACGTGCACGTAGAGCTCGCCGCTGACCGCGGCCTCTTCTGCAGGCGAATCGATCGACACGGTCTGCACCGGCTGCGCCTGTCCGCGCATAATGCCGAGCCCGACGGCTGCCGACAGGACGACGAGGCCGAGCACGACAGCTGCGCCGATGCTCAGCCGCAGTCGGGATCGCGCCGTGGTGACGGGCACCGGTTCAGTCGCTGGCACCTTGCCACGCTAGGCGCGCGGGCAGGCGAACGGATGCCGCGATCACGGCATCCGTTCACAACTTCGCGCTGTGGAGGGATGTGCAGGAAACGACGAATCAGCCCTTGACGGCGAAGCTGACGATCTTCGGCGCGCGGACGATCACCTTCACGATCTCTTTGTCACCGATCGCACGAATGACGCGCTCATCGCCGCGCGCAAGCGCTTCGAGCTCTGCCTCGCTGATCTTCGCCGATACCTCAAGCTGCGCACGCACCTTGCCACCGACCTGAACCACCGCGGTGACCGAGTCTTCGACGAGCAGGGCGGGGTCGGCCTGCCGCCACGTCACCAGTCCAACGGACGGCTCGTGCCCGAGCGCCTCCCACATCTCTTCTGCAGTGTGCGGGGCGATGAGGTCAAGCATCACGGCGACAGTCTCGACCGCTTCGCGAACCGCGGGGTCAGCAGCACCGGCACCCGAATCGATCGTCTTGCGCGTGAGGTTCACCAGTTCCATCAGACGCGCGACGAGCACGTTGAACTTCGTCTGCTCGATGAGCCCCGGCGCCTCTGCCAGCAGATGATGCGTGCCGCGACGCAGCACCGCATTACCGTCCTTGAACAACACATCGACGGGGCTCGCGACCTCGTGACTGAGGCGCATCGCGCGGGCCAGGAACTTCTGGGCACCGGTCGTTGAGACGTCGGCCCAGTCCTTGTCATCCTCTACGGGTCCGGCAAAGGCGAGGCCAACACGCAGCGCATCGGCACCGTACTTGTTGAGCTCCTCCTGGAAGAGCACCAGGTTGCCCTTGCTCTTCGACATCTTCGCGCCGTCGAGAATAACCATGCCCTGATTGATCAGACTGCTGAACGGCTCGGTGAAGTCGATCAGGCCCATGTCGAAGAGGACCTTGGTGATGAACGCGCGTAGAGCAAGTGCAGAATCGCGTGCTCGACACCGCCAACGTACGAGTCGACGGGCGCCCAGCGGTCAGCCTCAGCCGGGTCGAACGCGACCTGATCGCTGTTCGGTGAGAGGAAGCGCAGGAAGTACCACGAGCTGTCCACGAACGTGTCCATGGTGTCGGGGTCTCGCAGCACCGGCTCGCCGCTCACAGGGTCGACGGTGCGCACCCATGACTCGGCGGCACCCAATGGAGACGTCCCACGCGGAGACAGGTCAAGACCCTCCACGCTCGGCAGCTTCACCGGCAGCTGATCTGCCGGAACCGGGCTGACGTGGCCGTCTTCGTGGTGCAGCATCGGAATCGGTGTACCCCAGTAGCGCTGACGCGAAATCAGCCAGTCGCGCAGGCGATAGTTCTTCGCGGCGCGACCGTTACCGTTCGACTGCAGCTGCTCGATCGTGCGCGCAATCGCATTGCGCTTGGAGAGACCGTTCAGCTCACCAGAGTTGATCAGCCGGCCGTCGCCGGTGAGGGCCACGCCCGTGACCGACGGATGCTGTTCGTCCAGGCTCGCAGCTCCGGTGTCGATCGGCACGCCATCTGCATCGACCTCGATGACCGGCATTGCACCAGTGATCGGTGCGGTGGTGTCAACGACGACCTTGACCGGCAGGTCGAAGGCGCGGGCGAAGTCGAGGTCGCGCTGGTCATGCGCTGGCACCGCCATGACGGCACCGTGACCGTAGTCGGCCAGCACGTAATCTGCGGCCCAGATCGGCATCCGCTCGCCGTTGACAGGGTTGATCGCATAGCGCTCGAGGAACACGCCGGTCTTGGGCCGATCAGTCGCCTGCCGGTCTATGTCAGTGGTCTTCTGCACTTCGGAAAGGTACGTGCTGAAACGCTCCTGCACCTCGGCCGGAGCATCCGCCACGAGTTCAGCGGCCAGGTCAGCATCCGGAGCAACGACGAAGAACGTCGCGCCGTGCAGGGTGTCAGGACGAGTCGAGAACACCGTGACCGGCTCTTCGCGGCCTTCAATACGGAAGTCAACGTCAGCACCGATCGAGCGACCGATCCAGTTGCGCTGCATCTGCAGCACCTTGTGCGGCCAACGCCCCTCGAGCTGGTTCAGATCGTCGAGCAGGCGGTCGGCGTAGTCGGTGATCTTGAAGTACCACTGCGTGAGCTTCTTCTTGATGACCTCGGCGCCGCAGCGCTCGCACCGGCCGTCGACGACCTGTTCGTTCGCGAGCACGGTCTGGTCGTTCGGGCACCAGTTCACCGGGCTCTTCTTGCGATATGCCAGGCCGCGCTCGTGCAGCTGCAGGAACAGCCACTGGTTCCAGTGGTAGTACTCGGGGTCAGAGGTATGCAGCTCGCGCGACCAGTCGAAGGAGACGCCGTAGGCCTTGAAGCCCTCCTTCTGCTGCGCGATGTTCTGGTACGTCCACTCCCGCGGGTCAGCGCCGCGTCGGATGGCGGCGTTCTCGGCTGGCAGACCAAAAGAGTCCCAGCCGATCGGGTTCAGCACGTTGTGACCGCGGTGACGCCAGAAGCGCGCCACGATGTCGGAGTAGAGGTAGTTCTCCGCGTGCCCCATGTGCAGATCACCCGAGGGGTACGGGAACATCGCCAGCACGAACTTGCGCGGGCGAGTGTCTTCGGCACCACCGGCGAGGAAGGTGTCGTTGTCGGCCCAGTACTTCTGCCACTTGGCTTGGACAGCGTGCACCGACGGAGCCTCGTCGGCGGCCTCGGCGGAGGAAGACATATTTTCAGACAACGAAAGGCCAATCACATCGAAGCAAACTGCGGAAGTCAGGAACTTCCAGGATATCCGATCCCTACCGGCGCCAGGCTTCCGGAAGCTCTGCACCGAGCGCTGCCAGCGGCGCCCGTGCCTTCGTCGCGACTTCAGCCACCTCAGCATCCGGCTCGGACCCCCAGGTGATCCCGCCGCCAGCGCCGACCACCGCGCGTTCGCCGTCGATGAGGATGCTACGAATAACCATCGCCAGGTCCATCGAACCATCCACACCGACGTAGCCGAAGCATCCGCTGTACACGCCGCGCGGCGATCCACCCTCGAGGCGGTGCAACACCGTCATCGCCGACAGTTTCGGCGCCCCCGTCATGCTGCCCGCCGGGAATGCCGCGTCCCACAGCCCTTGAACGGTGAGACCGCCGACGACGGTGCCGCTGACTGTGCTGACCAGCTGATGAACCGCCGGGTAGGACTCGACCTCCCAGAGACCGTCTACGCGAATCGTCCCAGGAACGCACACTCGCGAGAGGTCGTTGCGCATCAAATCGACGATCATGACGTTCTCGGCACGCTCCTTGGCGCTGGCTCGCAGTTCTGCTGCCAGCGCGGCATCCGAGGCGGCGTCGATACCGCGCGGACGCGTGCCCTTGATCGGTCGCGTGCGCACGCGACCGCCCGCAGTGCGCAAGAAAGTCTCCGGACTCGCGCTCAGCAGCGCTCTGGCGCCGATCCGCACAAAGCCACCGTGATGAGCGGGCGTCGCTGCACGCAATCGCAGGTACGTCTCGATCGGATCGTTCGCGCCAACCACCTCGAAGCGCGTTGTGAGACACAGTTGGTAGGCGGTGCCCGCGCGAATGACGTCGCGGCATTGCTCGATCAGCGCGGCGTACTCCCCCGGCTCGTGGCGTGCGCTGGCCTGTCGTGCGACAGGCGCAGTCGCGGACGCCGTGGACGACGGCAGCGGCGCCGACCCCAGCATCCGATCAAGAGCGTCTTCAGCGCCTAGTACCCACACCGCGCCGGTCCCGTGATCAACAGCGAGCGCCTGCTGCACCCGCAACCAGGCAGGTCCTCCCTCCGATGCCGCAGAAGGAGCTCCGACCCTGACCGCGCCGGACTCGTAATCCAACCAGCCCACCCAGCCGCCTCGGAACGGCGGCTCATCGTCACAGTCCGCGGGCGCAGCAACATCGAGTCGCACACGACCGGGATCCGCAGCATCAGGACCCTGTGTATCCGGATCTCCGAAGCCGAGCACACTCCATCCCTCGGTCGCAGCGTCTCCAGCATCCAGCCAAAACACGTGCTCATGTCGCGCCGCGAGAGCGCGGAACGTCGCCACGATATCGACCTGCGCGTCTGTGCGGCGCAGAGCAAGCGGTGAGAGAGACGGCACCCTCTCAGCGTAGGGTGCCGCGGAGCACGTATTGTCGTGTTCGTGGACGACTTTCTCCTGTCGATTATCGACGCCGTACAGGCCGTTGATCCTGTCGCCCGCACGATTATCGCCGGTCTCGCGGTCATGCTGGAGACCAGCATCCTGATCGGACTCATCGTTCCCGGCGACACGATCGTGATCGTCGCATCGATGGGCGTCCAAGGTATCGCAGAAGCCGTTGCAATGGTGCTAGCCGTAGTTATCGGCTCGCTGATTGGCGAGAGCATCGGATTCTGGCTCGGGCGCTGGTTGGGGCCGCGCATCCGCCGTTCCTGGGTGGGCCGAAAAATTGGCGAGAAGCACTGGGCGCGCGCGGAGAGATACTTGCAGCGCCGCGGCGGCGTCGCGATCTTCCTCTCGCGTTTCTTGCCGGTGTTGCACTCGCTGGTTCCGCTGACCGTCGGAATGAGCAGCTACTCCTACCGTCGTTTCCTTGCGTGGACCGCACCGGCATGCGTGATCTGGGCGACCGCCTACGTCAGTGTCACGTCGCTCGCTGCCGGCAGTTTCCAGGACCTCGTCAATCGCGTTCATTTCGCAGGCTACGTGTTCGTCGGCGTCATCGTCGTCTTCCTCTTGCTGGTCTTTGTCGGTAAAAAAAGTGCTCAGCCACGGGGAGAGCCGACACATGCGGATGGCAGACGACGGTGAGGATGCCACCTCAGACGTGAAAGACTGAGTCGATGTCTCAAGACAAGGCCAGAATCCACTGGTTTGCCCGCCTCGAGCACCGCCTGCATATCTGGCGCGAGAGTCGAGCACGCCGCAAGGGGCGCACCGCAACGGTGTTGCCCTTCCCTGGCTACGGCGGAACCGGCTGGGTGCGCGTCGTCGGGCGCGTGCTGATCGTTCCCCCGGGTCGCCGCACAGAGTCTGGCGAGTACGCGAGTGTGCGTGGATGGCGCAGCTTCGTGGGTATTCCGGTGAGTTTCGCAAACGTCGCCGTCACCATTCTCGGACGCACCCACGAGGTCATCGCCGATCGAGGCGGTGTCATCGACACTGTGATCGACGCTGACCTCCCTTCGGGATGGCAGACGCTCACCATGACGGTCGAAGGACAAGAACCCATCGAGGCGATGGTCTTCATCGTGGGCGACGAGGTCGACTTCGGCGTGCTCTCCGACGTGGACGACACCGTCATGGTCACCGCCCTGCCGCGCCCGTTCATCGCCGCGTGGAACTCGTTCGTGGTCGACGAGCACGCCCGGCTTCCCGTACCCGGTATGGCTGTATTGCTCGAGCAGCTGGTGCGCCAGCATCCCGGCGCGCCGATGGTCTATCTGTCAACCGGGGCATGGAACGTGGCGCCGACGCTCAGTCGTTTCCTCAGCAGGCATCTGTTCCCCTCTGGCTCGATGCTCCTCACCGACTGGGGCCCTACGCACGACCGGTGGTTCCGCAGCGGCCGCGAGCACAAGCTCTCGAACCTGCGTCGACTTGCCGCTGAGTTCCCGCACGTGCGGTGGCTGCTGATCGGCGACAACGGCCAGCACGATGAATCCATCTACACCGAGTTCCTGCAGGCGCACCCCGAGAGCGTCGCGGGTGTGGCGATCCGTCAGCTTTCCCCGACAGAGGCGATCCTGGCCGGTGGCCGTGGCGAGTCCCCGGATGATCACTCCGACGCAGCACCCTGGGTCGAGGCATCCGATGGTGCGGGGCTGCACGAGCGGCTGACCGAAGCCGGCATCCTGCATTGACGACATGTCTGTCCTGATCACCTCGACTCTCGACCGCTCCACCTGGCAGCAGCGCGAGGCAGCCCATCACGAACGTGCCGATGCGCTGACCGCCGCACACCGAGGGCGCGCATCGCGGGGCGAGAAGCATCCGGTGTGGGACTTTCTTTTCACGTACTACTCCTATCCGCCCGCGCAGCTGCGGCGCTGGCATCCGGGAGCAGGCGTTCAACTCGAAGACGCTGCTGAGCGGCGCGAGTGGCGCTGGTACTCCCCCGGCACTACGCCCGAATCGGCCGTGCCCGATGCCGCGACGTTCGCGAGCGAAAAGACCGCGTTGGCCGGGCTCATCGAGCGGATGCTACGCCGCACCGCCGCACGCCCTGGACAGTTCGGTTGCTTCGGCCTGCACGAGTGGGCAATGGTCTACCGCGACGGTGAGCACCGGCACACAGCGTCGCTGCGATTGGGGCAGACCGGCACCGATGCCGTCGTCGAGGCGCACGATCTGCGCTGCACGCACTTCGATGCGTTCCGTTTCTTCACGCCGGATGCCGTCGGGCGCAACCGGCCGCTCGACCGCGCCAGTCAGCCAGATCTCGAACAGCCCGGCTGCCTGCATGCGGGCATGGATGTGTACAAGTGGGCTATGAAACTCGGACCGCTGATCCCCGGTGACTTACTGCTCGACACTTTCGAGCTGGCGCGCGACATTCGTCTGCTCGATATGGAGGCCGCACCCTATGACCTCGCGGAATGGGGCGTCGTTCCGGTGGCGATCGAGACAGCGGAAGGAAAGGCCGAGTATGTGCGTCGTCAGCGCGGCTTCGCCGAGCGCGGCAACGTGCTGAGGCAGCGGCTGCTGAGCGCGTGGCTGGGACAGGACGGGCAGTGTCAAGACGCCGGTGCGCAGTCGGCGCAGGGCGCCCAGACGGCACTGGATGCCGCGAGCTCCAGTCGCAGCTTCATGACGCGTTCCGCCGCATCCTGAAGGCGCTCGGCCGGGAGTGCGCCTGAGCCAACGGCGGCGGCAATCCCCTCAGCGAGTTGGCCCGCTGTCTCTGGCGTGGAGTGCGCGATCGTCAGCACGAGGTCGTTGCCTGCCACGACCGCGGAGACGGCGTTGGCGACTGGATCCGCGTAAGCCGGCAGCCCGGTGGACTGCAGCATGCCTAGGTCGTCGGTGACTATGACCCCCTCGAAACCAAGGTCATCACGAGCAATCTGATGCCAGCGGGCCGAGAGCGATGCGGGAGCATCGTCGACGGCTGTGTAGTCCAGATGCCCGAACATCAGCAGCGATGCTCCCGCGTCGATGCCTGCAATAAACGGGAGTGCATCAGCCTGGTGCCATTGATCGAGCGTGAGGCCGGTGCTCGGGATCAGCTGGTGTGAGTCGCCGGGTGCCGCACCGTGTCCAGGGAAGTGTTTGAGCGTAGAGGCCACAAACGGCTCTTCTGCGCTGACTGCAGCGGCGACGCGCTCTGCGGCGCCCTGCGGATCTGCGCCGAGTGATCGGGAGTAAATGAACGACGACGGGTCGGGGGTTGTGTCGGCGACGATGCCGAAGTTCACGTTCGCGCCGCTCCGAGCGACCAGTGACGCACGTGCCGCGAAGGCGGCTGCCGTCTCAGCGGCTGGACGATCCTTCAGAGTCGATGAGGCCGCGAAAGTGTCCCATGGCAACCTCGACACATCACCGCCCTCTTGGTCAATCGCGATGAGCGGCGGGAGCGCCGGATCGCTCGAGAGAGCGGCGGTCGCTGTCTGCAGATCTGCTTCAGTGCCGGGCACGTTACCGCCCATGAGAATGAAGCCGCCGAGCCCGTTGCCCGCCATGTACGTCGACAGCGCTGCGGGGTCATGGGTGGATATATGGCCCATCACGATGCTCGCCGCTTGCTCGGCCGTGGTCATCTCGGAGACAAGCTGCGCCGCATGGGCAGCAGCGGCGTCAGCTTTAGCTTCCTGGACGACTGTCGTCTTACCGTCGGCCGTGGCGACCGTCGCTGGCGCGAGCACCGCAGTGGTCGCGATCACGACCGCGAGCACGAGCGGAAGTTGGCGGGCCATGCCTCCAGCCTAAAGCGCACACCTGGCAGCGGACATGCTTGAATGAACGGCGGAGGCAGCACAATGACGACACCGCACGCCCAGCCCGCGAACTGGTACCCCGACCCATCCGAGGTCAGTTCCTGCGCTATTGGGATGGCCGCGCATGGACCGCACACACCCGGCCCACACCCCCGACCGCCCCGGCGACTGCCGTGGCCACGATGAATGCCCAGCCTGCCGCGCCGATGGTGCTCTACCCGCAGGCTGCCGCGCACGCGGCTGCTCCGGCTCCGATCGGCGTGTGGCGCGGGCCGGTTGATTCCCGCCCTCTCGTGCGGAACATGGCTGACGCCATCCGCGTCTGCATTCAGAAGTACGCGCAGTTCGACGGCCGGGCCGGCCTTGCCGAGTTCTGGTATGCCGAACTCGCGATGATCCTCGCGGTCGTCGCCGCGATATTCGTGGTCTGGATTCCGATTCTCGGTTGGATCGTCATGCTCGCGCTGTGGCTTCTCGCGATGGCCGCAATCGTACCGTCGCTTGCGGTGACGGTACGGCGGCTTCGGGATGCCGGCTTCCACTGGGCCTGGATCTTCATCGCCCTCGCGCCCTTCGGCGGCATCGCGCTGCTGATCTTCTGCGCGCAACCGTCAAAGCACCCGTAGCGCGCGAACGGCTTCAGCGGGCGAGAGCTTCAGCGATCGGCTCAGCCGACTCGTCCGTGCCGTTGCCGAACCGGACTGTGCGGCCGATTGTCTGCGGCTCATGCAGCGTCGCAGCAATGACCGCGGCCACATCGCGCGTGACACAGCGCCGCGATCCGGGGCATCCAGATCGATGCGGCCGGTCGGCGCGTCAAGCGTGAGTGTTCCTGGGCCGAGGATCGTGCCCTCCAGCGCGGTGCCACGAAGGTACTCGTCTGCTGCCCATTTCGCGTCGGCGTAGGCGAAGAACGAATCGTCCTCCGGTACTCCGTGATCGGCGGTGGAACCCAGCCACGACACCATGACATAGCGGGAGACGGCGGCCTCGGCCGCGGCATCCATCGTGCGAATCGCGGCGTCGCGATCAACGGCGTAGGTGCGCTCAGCGGAACCGCCGCCCGCTCCCGCAGACCAGACGACCGCGTCATGTCCGCGAATGATGCCAGCGAGGGATGCGGTGTCCATCGTTTCGATATCCGCAACGAGCGCGGTGGCACCCGTCTTCTCAACATCGGCAACATGATCGGGGTTGCGGATGACAGCGGTGACTTCGTCGCCACCCTTGACGAGCAGCGGTGCAAGGAGGAGGGCGACCCGGCCGTGGCCTCCGAAGACGATGATGCGTGACATATTGATCTCCTGTCTGACTACTACGGTGGCTGAGTCGTAACGCTCGCGTACATCTGCCAGGCTAACCGTCACGAGTTGGAATTGAATGGGAGCACCATGATCGAGCGTGAGATCACCGAACGCGTTGCCCTCACCGGTGCTGACGGCGCGCTGAACCCAGCCGCTCTCGGATGGTCACGACTTCCGCTGCACGATACCTCGGGGATTCCCGGTCGTGGTCACTGGGGACGCAACAAGCGGTGGGAGTACTGGGGTGTGATGACTCCGACGCACATCGTCGCCCTCACGGTCTCGTGCATCGATTATCTGTCTCTGCATTCGGTGTGGGTGTTTGACCGCGCGACCGGAGAGGCGATTGACGAGACGGTGCTCTCCCCCGGCGGACGCAGTGCCACCCTCCCGAAGTCACTCGGCGAGGGACCTGCCAGGGCGCGCACCCGAAAAGTCACACTCGACATCGACGAGATGGAAGATGGGACGAGGCTGCGCGCAAGGACCGCACGCGTTTGTTTCGATATAACCGCAGCGCGTCCGGCTGGTCATGAGTCGCTCGGCGTTGTCGTTCCGTGGCAGCGTGCACGCGGCATCCGACGCTTCCAGTACACCGTGAAAGACGTCGCGCGGCCCGCACACGGCACACTCACCATCGACGGGAACGGCTTCGAAGTGCCGGCAGGCAGCTGGGCCGTTCTTGACCACGGTCGTGGTCGCTGGCCGTACCAGGTGTGGTGGAACTGGGCTGTCGGCAGCGGCATCGTCGACAGACGTGTGATCGGGCTGCAGCTCGGATCGAAGTGGACCGACGGATCAGGTGCCACCGAAAATGCGGTCGTCGTTGACGGGCGTCTGTCCAAGATCAGCGAAGAACTGGTCTGGGACTATGACTCATCAAACTGGATGACACCGTGGCACGTCCACGGCGAAAGCGCTGCGCTGACGTTCACGCCGTTCTATAACAAGCATTCCCAGACGAACGTGCTGGTGATCTCAACCCGCACCGATCAGCTGTTCGGTACCTGGAGCGGGTGGGTTCTCGACGATGCAGGCGTCCGCGTGAGCGTTGACGGCATCGAGGGATGGGCTGAGGACGTGCTCAACCGCTGGTGACGGCACTCTCAACATTCGTGAGCGCGCGCTGCACGCCCTTCGCCGCTGAGCGGCCAGCCCGGTTTGCGCCGATCGTGCTGGCTGAAGGGCCGTAACCGACCAGTTGGATCCGCGGGTCTGCGACGGAGGTCGTCCCCCGCCCGTTGCGGTCAAGTTGAATGCCACCCGCGGCGCTCCGCAGGTGCAAGGGTGCGAGGTGGCCGATCGCGGGGCGAAATCCGGTCGCCCAGAGAATGACGTCGACCTGCTCGAACGAACCATCGGCCCAGCGCACACCATCCGGTTCGATGCGTTGAAACATCGGTCTGCGGTCGGCGTAGGCACCGAGCCGGTCGGCCTCGCGTTCCTGCGGCCTGAGCATGAGGCCGGTGACGCCGACGACGCTCTGCGGCGGCAGGCCCTGCGCAACGCGCTTTTCGACCAGCGCGACCGCGGCAGCCCCGGCCTCTGGCGTGAAGTCGTCGTCACGCCAGATGGGTTCACGGCGCGTCGCCCAGAGCGTGTCCGTGATCGGGGCGAGAGCACCAAGGAACTGCACTGCCGATGCTCCACCACCGACGACGAGCACGCGCTTGTTGACGAAGTATTCCGGCCCGGGGTAATCGACGGTGTGCAGCTGCTCGCCGATGAACGTCTCCATGCCAGGGTAATGCGGCAGAAACGGCTGCGTCCAAGTGCCGGTCGCGTTCACGAGCGTCTGAGTGCGCCATTCGCGCTCCCCGGCATGTACGACGAGAATGCCGTCTTCATCGGTGACCAGATCAACGCGCACCGGTCGGATGATCGGAAGGGCGTGCTCGCGTTCGTAGTCAGAGAAGGATGCGGGCACCGCGAAGTTCGCGCGCTGCGCGTCGCGTACGGGAGCCTCGGCATCGGGAAGCTCCGCGACACCATGCACATCCGTCATGGTCAATGCATCCCACCGGTGTTGCCAGGCCCCACCGGGTGCATCATTCGCATCAAGGACGAGGTGTTCGATACCCAGTCGCTTCAGATGATAGGAGGTAGAAAGACCGGCCTGCCCTGCGCCTAAGACGATGCTCTCCAGTATCTCCATATCCATCACAACGCATGCATTCTCGCAAGTGTTCCCGATGTCACGCCTCGATTCGCGGACGCCGCTTCGAATGTTGTATTCTTTTCAAGTTGCCTCGTTCACGCGAGGCGCAAAGATGGGCCTGTGGCGCAGCTGGTAGCGCACCTGCATGGCATGCAGGGGGTCGGGGGTTCGAGTCCCCCCAGGTCCACCATCTATCAGTCCGAAGAACTCGTCGTTCGACTTCGGATTCGATCCCATTCCAACGCGACAACCGCAAGGACAACGCACACTGCTGCGCCCGGAACTGTGAAGATCGAAAGAATCCCGCACACCAGCACCGCCGCGGTCGCGAGCAACGAAGTAATGCGCATACCCGAATATGAATGAACGCCGCCGGGACTTCAGCTGATCGCCCTGGTCGCGGCTGAAGTAGATCCACCACATGCCGGCAGCGATCACGATGCCGGCGACCGCTAAACCGATGAGCACCTCGCGGTTTTGCGCCATCCCCAGCGCTGGGATCACGGCATTGCTCGAGGCGAGCAAGCTCTCGCCCAGGACGATAAGAGTGAAGCAGCCGTAGCGTTCGGCCACGTGGTGTGGGTAGACGCATGATCACATAACCCCAGGTGACGACTGCCCATTGACCCTCGGCCATCGCAGCGTGTACGCCCGTCGCCAGAACGAGCACGCCACCCATCTGAATGATCGTGGTCACGCGGTAGAGCCAGTCATCCACGTCGAAAGCAGAAGCGAACCACGTGAAGTTCATCCACGCCCACCAGATCGCGAAGAAGATCATGGCGTAGCTGAGCACAGTCTCTCCGGCGCGCCCGTCGACGATCCCATCGTGCAGGTTCTGCGAAGCCTGTGAGACGGCGATCACGAAGACGAGATCGAAGAAGAGCTCCAGCGGACTCGCTGTCCGATGATCTTCACTCGGATCACGCCCCGACATCCGCGCGAGCCCCAGGCTGCCGAGTGTGCGAGCCGTTTTATCCCCCATGAGCGGTCATCCTACGATGCCGTGCTCCGTGGTCGAGACCCTCGACAGGCTTTGCGACCGATCCTTGCTATGGTGGAAAGGATGCTCGTGCATGCATGAGCAAGCAGCGCTGTTGCGCTCTTCCGCGGGACGCGCCTGACTGCGCGTCCACCGCAACCGTTCGAATCCTGCTGAGGATGCACCGTAGTTTGGTGCGCTCTGAAAGCGGAAGACCTGAAAGGAGTCGCACCCCGGGCCTCTCGTCTGTGCGCTGCCATGCGCCTCAGTGGTCCAGGTTCGTTCGCCATGCTGACTGCATTAAAACTCCACAAGATCACCTACTCCCCCACTTAGCGAAGACTTTCTCATCACAACGGCGGCCTCTGCCGCATCCAGACGAGAAAGCGAGAACCAACCGGTGGGCGACTTCCAAACACTTTCAGGACCAATTGTGATCCTGCTTGTGCTGCTGTTCTTCGGCGGCAGCCTCTATATGTCGATTCGAATCTCCAAGAAAAAGGAGAACGCCGACGGCTATATGACCGGCGGCGGAAAGATCGGATTCGGCATCTCCGCCGCGTCTATGACTGCGACGTGGATCTGGGCATCGTCGATGTATGCCTCAGCCACGTCCGGCTACACCTACGGAATCTCCGGCCCTATCCACTACGGACTCTGGGGCGCGTTGATGATTCTGCTCATCTACCCCTTCGGACGCCGCATCCGCAAGGTTGCGCCCAAGGCCCACACCATTGCCGAGGTGATGTTCGCCCGCCATGGTCGCTCCAGCCAGCTCATGCTCGCCGGCTCCAACATTCTTGGCAGCATCATCAGCCTCACCTCGAACCTGATTGCCGGTGGTGCGCTCATCTCGATGCTGTCGCCGTTCACTTTCACTCAGGGCATCACCGCGATCGCGATCGGCGTGCTGGCGTACACACTGTGGTCGGGCTTTCGCGCATCAGTGCTCACCGACTTCGCACAGGTCATAGCCATCCTGGGTGCGGTGGCGATCATCGTCCCGGTGATCTTCTTCGCTGCCGGCGGTCCCGATCTGTTCGTCACCGGTGCCAAGAATTTGACTCCCCAGCAGGGCGATTTCTTCTCCTCTGACGCGTTCTTCAATCAGGGCGCACCGTACATCGCGGCGGTGCTGGCCTACGCCATCGGCAACCAGACGATCGCGCAGCGCCTGTTCGCGGTGCGCGAGGACCTGATCAAGAAGACCTTCATCACCGCGACATTCGGCTATGGCGCCTCCATCATCGGCATCGGCATGCTCGGCGTACTCGCGCTGTATGCCGGCATCCAGCCGATGGACGGCGACGTCAACAACCTGATTCCGCAAATGGCGGCGACTTATCTGCCGCCTGTTCTGATCTGCGTGTTCTTCGTCATGATCATCGGGTCGCTGTCTTCGACTGCCGATGCCGACATGACAGCACTCTCCTCGATCATGATGGCCGACATCTACGGTCAGAACATCGCCGGCAAGAAGAACGCCAACCCGAAGACGATGCTGCTGGTCGGCCGACTCACTATGGTCGGTGCCACCGCTGCGGGGCTCTGCTTCGCATCGATGCAGTTCAATATCCTCGACCTGCTGGTGTTCGTGGGAGCGATGTGGGGAGCTCTCGTGTTCCCCGTGATCGCGAGCTTCTACTGGAACCGCGTCACGAATCTGGCGTTCAGCGCTGCTGTTGTCGCGGGTCTCGCGGCCTTCCTCCCGGTGCGCTTCGGGTGGGTCGACCTGTCCGGTGGACTCGGCATCGTCAGCGACATCTTCTCGGTTCTCGGGATCGGCGTCGTACTGGCGCTGATGTCCTTCGGCTTCTTCGGCCTGAGAGTCGCCGTGATTGTCGGCACGATCGCGACGGTGGCATCCGCTCCGTTCGCCATCGGATTCCTGCACACCTACCCTGTGCTGTCGGGCTCGCTCGTCGCCTACTCGGTCAGCACGATCGTGTGCGTTGCTCTGACGATGATGAACAAGACAAAACGGTTCGACTTCGCGCTCATCAAGAAGCGCACCGGCGACTTCGACACTGCCGAAACCGAGATCGTTGCGAATGCCTCCGACAGCGTCGCACTCGCAGGAAAGGACGCATGATGGAGATCTTCCTTATGACCGCATACGTACTGGTGTGGCCGATCGTGGTCATCGGCGTACTCACTGTGATCATCCGAGCATTCGTGAAGGATGCCCGTGAGGCAAAGCGAGAAGGCCGCCAGATAATCTGACGACCCCCTAATAGAACGGGTGGCGACGGATCTCGCCGTCGCCACCCGTTTTTTAGCGCTCGCGCAGCTGATCTGCGATTTCGTCATCTACCGTACGGATTGTCGCGGTGTCGACATATGCCAGATCGGCTTCGAACCGCGCCTGACGGCGCTGCAGCCAGATGCCCAGCACGATGATCACCATCATCGCCGAATAGATCCCGATTGAGACCGGACTCTTTACGAGATACAGCGCGTCACCCTGACTGATCGCCATGGCCTTGCGGAGCTGCTCTTCGGCCATCGGGCCGAGAATCGCTCCGACCACCATCGGCGACACCGGGTAACCATGCCTGCGCATGAAGAAACCGATCACGCCGAGCAACAGCAGCACGCCGATATCGAACACCGTGAAGTTCGCCGCATACGCACCGAGACCGGCGAACACAAGAATGCCGGAGTAAAGATACGGCCGCGGAATCTGCAGCACCTTCGCCCACCAACGGCAGGTTGAGGATGATCAGCACCACGTTGCCGATGTAGAGGCTCGCGATCAGCGCCCACACCAATGCCGGCTGCGTTTCGAACAGCAGCGGACCGGGACGAATCCCGTACGTCTGGAACGCCGAGATGATGATCGCCGCGGTCGCGGTCGTTGGAAGCCCGAGTGTCAACAGCGGCACCAGCACACCCGCCGCAGCTGCGTTGTTGGCAGCCTCGGGCCCTGCGACACCCTCAATAGCGCCCTTGCCGAACTGCTGCCGATAGGGGTCTTTCGCAAGACGCTTCTCTGCTGCGTACGACAGGAAGGTTGCGACATCCGCACCGCCAGCCGGTATCGATCCGATCGGGAAACCGATCGCCGTGCCTCGCAGCCACGGCTTCCACGACCTCTTCCAGTCGCTCTTACTCATCCAGGTTCGCCAGTTGCCTGAGATGGGGATGATCGGCAACGGTCCATTGCGCAACCGGGAGCCCACGTAAAGTGCCTCGCCGACGGCGAAGAGGCCGACAGCGACGATCACAACGTCGATACCGTCACCGAGGTTGGGGATGCTGAAGGTGAAGCGCGCCTGCCCCGTGAGCGTGTCTGTACCAACCAGACCGAGGAACAGCCCGATCGATAGTGAGAAGATGCCACGAACCGGACTCCCACCCAGCAGGGCCCCCACGGTCAGGAACGCGACGATCATCAGAGCGAAGTAGTCGGCGGGTCCCAGCGTCACCGCAAAGTCAGCGATGATCGGCGCGAACAGCGTGAGCAACACCGTGGCGATAGTGCCGGCGATGAACGAGCCGATTGCGGCTGTGGCCAGTGCGGAGGTGGCACGCCCCATCCGCGCCATCTTGTTGCCCTCGAGT
Source organism: Microbacterium sp. CH12i (assembly GCF_000685355.1). Lineage (GTDB taxonomy): Bacteria > Actinomycetota > Actinomycetes > Actinomycetales > Microbacteriaceae > Microbacterium. Next base: position 83,572 of record NZ_JHET01000004.1, read on the forward strand.
GCCGTGACGATCGAGGCCGACTCCCCCGGTGTGTTCAACAGGATCGACGTCGTCGATCCGCCATACATTCCGCCGTAATATATGCCGGCGAACATGATGATCGCGCTGGTGACATCCAGGGTGTACGTCAAAGGCAACAGCAACGCCACGGTCATCGCAGGTCCGATGCCTGGCAGCACGCCCACGGCCGTACCCAGCAGCACTCCCACGAAAGCGAACAGTAAGTATTGCGGCTGCAGCGCGCAACCACTCTCTGCCAGCGAGGTCGCTGAAGAACTTGGCATGTCGAGGGTCAGTGCCCGCCGCTACCTGGAACGACTCGTCGAGTCAGGGCTGGCCCTGAGCTCGCCCACCTACGGCGGAGTCGGCCGACCCGAGCTGCGGTATCAGCTGCGCGGGTGAGTTCTACTACCCAGGCCGAACGGAGAGGTCAGTGATCTGCGCGTCGCGCGGCAGATCGAGCGCAGCGAGGATGGTCGTCGCGACCGAGTCTGGATCGATGAAGAGCTCGGGGTCGTACTCACGCCCCTCCTGTTGATGCACGCGTGCTTGCATCGCCGTCGCGGTTCGTCCGGGGAAGATCGATGTCACCCGCACGCCGTTGTCGGCTTCTTCTTCACGCAAGGAGTCAGCAAGAGCCTTGAGACCATGTTTCGACGCCGCATACGCCGACCAATCGGCGTGAGCGCGGAGACCTGCGCCGGAGTTCACGAACACCACCTGACCGTGCGATACCCGCAAGACGGGCAGGAGCAGTCGCGTCAACTCGGCTGGAGAGACGAGGTTCACCGCCAGCTGCTTCTCCCAGAGGGTCGGCGAGAGATCAGCAACCGGTCCGAGGTCGACGATGCCAGCGACATGCACCAGCGAGTCAATCCGCTTCGGCAGGTGCTGCTTCGAGAGTGCCCACGACAGGCGCCCTGGCTGGGCAAGGTCGCCGACCAACGTCAATGCACCGGGAAACTCTGCGGCGATCTCGCGGGCACGACCTGCATCCCTGGCGAAAAGAACGAGCTCCTCACCCCGGTCCAGCAACCGACGAGCGAGAGCCTTGCCAATGCCAGACCCGGCACCGGTGATCAGGTGCACGGCCATGTTAGGGACGATCGGTGGTGGCAGGCTCCGCGACATCGATAGGAACGACTGGGCAGTCCTTCCAGAGCCGCTCAAGGCCGTAGTACACGCGCTCTTCACCGTGGAAGACGTGCACGATGAGGTCACCGAAGTCCAGCAGCACCCAGCGGGACTCCTGACGACCCTCGCGCCGCACGCGCTTGTGACCGGACTCGAGAAGCTGGTCCTCGATCTCATCGGCGATCGCGGCGACGTTACGCTCGCTGTTACCGGTGACGATCAAGAAGATGTCGACGAGCGGAAGCGGCTCTGAAACGTTCAGCGCGACAAGATCTTCACCGCCCTTGGATACAGCAGCGGCAGCAGCGATCTGCAGCATTTCTTCGGCGTTTTCAGGTGATTGCATTAGAACACATTCGTAGTAAATGCCACGATCAACGCCACAGCGAGAGCGAGCGCAAGGCCGCCCGCCGTGATCGCCAGCGTCAGCATGAGCTTGTTGCCCTTTTCAGGCGCCGGGGGTCGGATGACCTCACCGGCAGGTTTGATGGTGCTGACCGCAGAGCTTGCCGCGATCGGTGTGGGAGAGGACGACAGCGCCAGTTCGCCGTCGATGAGGACAGCATCTGCTTCTTTGCCGTCCGTGGTGCCGTGCGCATGGCCCTGCGAGCCAATTCCGCGCGGAAGATCGTAGCTACCAGTGATCAGAACCTCGCCGGTGGAGGCGACCGGCCCAGAGAGCGATCCACCGTTCGGCGAAGGATTGAAGATGAGAGTGTTCGGTGCGAGGTGTTGAGATCCGCCGGAATCCGATGTGATCAGCTCGTCGAAGGACGGCGTAAATGCCGGAGCTGCCGCCTGATCGCTCAGGAGCCCCCTGCCGAAGGTCGGATTGACGACGGGGCGCTCTCCGGTGTCGATCGGGTCGGCGACCGGAAGGTCCGTGTTCCCGTCTTCAGCGTCGTCCTCATCGTCATCGTCCGCCACGATGCCCAGTTCACTGATGTCGGCGTCGGAGTCCTCAGCGTCGTCAGCGTCCTCCGCGTCCTCAATCACGGCGGCCTCACCGGTCGAGTCTGCGGCGGTCACTGCGCTTACGGGCGCAACATCGATCACGACTTCGTCGTCGGTGTCATCGTCGAGGTCAGCGTCGAGATCGGTGCCAGCACCGGAGCTCTGGGCCGAACCTGCTCCGAACGTCGGCAGCCCGGACACCATACCGTCATCCGGCTTCTGCGCGTGGTCCTGTTGCTGTTCGCTATCGGATTCGTGAACAGTGTCACCCGACTCGTGCTCGTCGCGTGATTCCTCAGGGACGATCACGGGCAACGATGCTGTGCGGATGCGCTCGTGCTCGCGCGCTTGGCGTCGAGTAAGCCGCGATCCATCCAGGCTCGCATCGGAGTCGGGCGTCGGAGCGGAGTCCGCTGAAGCGGACTCATCGGCAGCGGACTTATCGACAACAGGCTCGACTACGACCGACTCGACGGGGTTCTCCGTCGAGGATTCAGGAGCTTCAGCCGCTGCGGCGGCCGCCGCTTGTTCTTCGCTGATCACCGGCGTCGCGCCGGTGAGACGAATCTCCCGCAGCTGTTTGCGGGTCAGCGGCTGGTTCCCCTGCTGATCCGGTGTACTCATTCCTTGCTCCGATACAGATGATATTTCGCGATGTACTGAACGACTCCGTCGGGCACGAGATACCAGACCGGCTGATCATCGCTCACACGCGCTCGGCATGCGTCGAGGAAATAGAAAGCGCAGGCACCTCTAGTTGGCTGACGTTTTCAGTCGGGAGGCCAGCTGTACTCAGAACGTGTCCTGGGCGAGAGACCGCGACGAAGTGGGCCAACTCCCACAACTCATCATGGTCCCTCCAACTGAGAATTTGCGCTACGGCATCAGCTCCGGTGATGAAGAACAGTTCCGCATCCGGTCGCTCCGCCTTCAGATCACGAAGAGTGTCGATCGTGTAAGTCGGGCCTTGGCGATTGATGTCGACACGGCTCACGGTGAACTGCGGGTTGGATGCCGTGGCGATCACCGTCATCAGATAACGATGCTCGCTCTGGGTGACGTTCGACTTCTGCCAGGGATGGCCAGTCGGAACAAACACAACCTCATCAAGGTCGAAGGAGTGCGCGACCTCGCTCGCCGCGACCAAGTGCCCGTGATGGATCGGGTCGAATGTCCCGCCCATCACTCCGATTCGCGGAGCGCGCGTGGTCGTGATCTCCATATGCCCTAGTGGCCGTGTCCTGCCCCGTGTCCGTCTTTGCCGTGCCGCTCAGCCCAGGCTTCTGCCTTGGCTGAGTGCCGGTTTGCGACGTTGCGGTACGAAAAAGTAACGAGTCCGAGTAGCGCGAACAGCCCCGCGGCGATGAGGCCGAAAATGACGGTCTCCAGCGCCACGTTTCCGTGGTGCTCCGTTTCGGCGGCTGCCATCGCAAGCTGTGCGACGAGGTTCATCCTGACTCCGTTTCGTGACCGGGTGCGATAAGACGCTCCTTCATCCTATCGCTCAGCCTCGAGTCTGACCCGACCCACGCGCCAGCCACTTTGTGCTGGTGAGCTCAGAAAGACCCATCGGACCGCGCGCGTGCAACTTCTGGGTGGAAATGCCCACCTCTGCGCCGAAACCGAACTCGGCACCGTCGGTGAATCTGGTCGATGCGTTGGCCATCACTACCGCCGAATCGACCTCGGCGAGGAACCGCTCAATGTTGCGAGCGTCATTCGTGATGATCGACTCGGTATGTCCGGTGCTGTACTTGCGAATGTGCGCGAGTGCGTCGTCAAGAGTGTCGACGACCTTGATCGCGATGTCGAGGCTGAGATACTCCGTCGCCCAGTCTTCTTCGGTAGCAGGGATGACGTTGCTGACGAGACCGGCAACCATGTCGTCGCCGTGTACGGTCACGCCTTCGCTCTGCAGTGCACTGGCGACCACAGGAATGAGCCGGGGCGCCGCCTGACGAAGCACCAACACCGTCTCGACGGCGTTGCAGACACTGGGACGCTGCACCTTCGCGTTGACCACGATGTCGCGGGCCCAGTCATCCGGCGCACTCTCATCAAGCACGATGTGAACGACGCCGGCACCGGTCTCTATGACCGGCACCGTTGACTCGGTCACCACCGTCTCGATCAACGCGGCGCTGCCACGCGGTACGAGCACGTCAACGAAGCCACGGCCGTGCATGAGCGCCTTCGCGCCGTCCCTTCCAAAATCATCGACAGTCTGAATTGCCTCTGGCGTGATGCCGACGCTCTCGAGCGCCCCGCGCATGATCCCTACGAGTACGGTGTTCGACTCTCGAGCGGCGCTGCCGCCGCGCAGGACGCTCGCGTTTCCGGAGCGCAACGCGAGGGCTGCGATGTCGACGGTGACGTTCGGTCGTGCCTCGTAGATCGCACCAACGACGCCGAAAGGCACTCGCACCTGCTCTAGCGCGACGCCATTGGGCATGCGATGCCCGCCGATGACCTGTCCAACCGGGTCGGCGAGGGCTGCGACCTCGCGAACAGCCGATGCGAGAGCAGCGACACGCTTCTCGTCGAGGCGGAGACGGTCGACCAGGGACTCGGCGATGCCATTCTCACGCCCGCGCTCGATGTCACGGGTATTCGCCTCGATGATGGTTGTTGTGTTCGCTTCTAGCGCCTGCGCGATGGATTCGAGCGCACGCGCCTTCTCATCGCTGGTGAGGCGGGCTGTCGCACGCGAGGCCTCTTTGGCGCGACTGAGGCGATCCTGAGAGGTCTCGGTCGTCGCGTTGGTCTCAGTCGTGTCGGTTGATTCGGCAACGGCGGTCATGCGGTCAGTTTACCGAGACCAGAGGCCCTCAGGGGCCTTCGTGACGCCTCAGACTGTCGCGGGATCGACCACGTCAGCGGGAGTGAACCACGTGCCGATTTCGGCGCCCTTCAGCGCACCGTCGACGAGGTCTGCGCTAGTGACAAGAACTCCGATGCCGGATGCCGCGGCGAGCCGTGCAGCAGACACCTTCGTAGCTGCTCCCCCGGTGCCGACGCTGTTGACCACGGTGGCACCGAACTCCAGACCGATCAGGTCGGCGTCGGATGCGATCACGTCGATCGGCTCGGCGGCAGGATCGGTCGGCGGTTTCGTGTAAAGCGCCTCAACATCGCTGAGCAGCACGAGTGCGTCCGCGTCGATGAGCTGGGCCACAAGGGCTGCCAGGCGGTCGTTATCGCCGAAGCGGATCTCTTGCGTCGCCACCGTGTCGTTTTCGTTCACAATCGGGAGAATGCGCAGACTCAGCAGACGCTCCATGGCGCGGCGAGCGTTGCTTCGCGACATTGGGTTCTCAAGGTCACCGGTAGTGAGCAACACTTGGCCGGCAACAACCTGGAACGGTCGCAACGCCTCCTGGTAGCGATACACGAGGATGTTTTGTCCTACAGCCGCGGCAGCCTGCTGCGTGGCGAGATCTGTGGGCCGAGCATCCAGATCCAGGAAAGGGATGCCGGTGGCGATCGCACCGGACGAAACCAAGACGATCTCACATCCGCGCGCGTGCGCAGCAGCCAGAGCGTGCACGATCATCGGAATCCGCCAGGACGACTCACCGCTGATGGACGACGAACCGACCTTCACAACGATGCGCTCGGCTGTAGCCAGCTCTGCGCGCGTCCGTGCGGTCATGCGCCGGTGCCGTCTTCCCCGTCGCGGACCTCCTCAGGCGTGACGCGCTGCTTGTGGTCTTGCTCGGCGCGAATAGCAGCCTTGGCATCCATCCGCTCGTAGTACTTCTCGCGACGCTCGCTTGTCGTGCGGCGCTCGTTGGGCGCAAGACGCGGGTCGGTGCCTCGAGGGGCCGTCATGAGCTCGGCAGCGGAACTCATTGCCGGCTCCCAGTCGAACACCAGGCCTTCGCCCTCGCCGATGACGACGGTGGCGCCGGGCGTTGCGCCCAGGCGGAACAGTTCAGTTTCAACGCCGAGACGCTCGAGACGGTCGGCGAGGTAGCCGACGGCCTCTTCGTTCTGGAAGTCGGTCTGCTGCACCCAACGCACCGGCTTCTCACCGAGAATGCGGTAATACGTGCCGTACGAGCCACCCTCAACGCGAATCGTGAAGGGCTTCTCCGAACCGCGTGGGCGGATGACGACACGCTCGACAGGAGTCTCTACAGCCGCTTCTGCACGATGCTTCTCGACGATCTCACCGAGAGCGAAGGTGAGCTGTCGAAGACCCTCATGCGCCACCGCAGAGATCTCAAAGACACGGAACCCCCGCGCCTCAAGCTCTGGACGAACGAGTTCGGCGAGATCACGCGCTTCGGGAACGTCGACCTTGTTCAAGGCGATGAGCTGAGGACGCTCCAACAGGGGAGTCTGCCCCTCAGGAACCTCGTATGCGGCGAGCTCGGCGAGGATGACATCGAGATCCGAGATCGGGTCACGGTCGGGCTCAAGCGTCGCGCAGTCAAGCACGTGCAGTAGTGCATAGCACCGCTCAACATGGCGCAGGAATTCAAGGCCGAGGCCTCGTCCTTCGCTCGCGCCCTCGATGAGTCCGGGCACATCGGCGACCGTGTATCGCGAATCGCCGGCCTGCACCACACCGAGATTGGGGTGCAGCGTCGTAAATGGGTAGTCGGCAATCTTCGGCCGCGCTGCCGAGATAGCAGCGATCAGGCTCGACTTTCCAGCGGAGGGATACCCCACCAGGGCGACATCAGCGACGGTCTTGAGCTCAAGGACCATGTCGCCCTCGAAGCCCGGCGTGCCGAGCAGAGCGAACCCCGGAGCCTTACGCTTTGTCGTCGCAAGAGCAGCGTTTCCGAGCCCGCCACGGCCCCCCTGGGCGATAACGACGCGCTCACCAGGAGTCACCATGTCGACGAGAACCTCGCCGTCGGGCCGCTTCACCACAGTGCCGACCGGAACCAAGAGTTCAAGGGTCTCACCGGAGAATCCGGAACGGTGATCGCCCATCCCGAAGCCACCGTTGGCGGACTTGCGGAACGGCGAGTGGTGGTACGAGAGCAGAGTGCCGGTCTGAGTGTCGGCGACGAGCACGATGTCGCCACCGTCGCCGCCATTGCCGCCGTCGGGGCCACCAAGCGGCTTGAACTTCTCACGGTGAACGGAAACACAGCCGTTGCCGCCCTTACCGGCGCGCAGATGCAGCGTCACCGTGTCGACGAACGTAACCATGTGTTCCTCTCGATCCCTGAGCCTTTCGGAGGGACCTTAGATACGCGGACGGGGCGAGCCGAAGCCCGCCCCGAACCGGATGTGTGTTGTGCAGCGACTACTGTGCAGCAGCAGCGGCGACGATGTTGATGACCTTGCGGCCACCCTTCGCGCCGAACTCGACCGCGCCCGCTTCGAGAGCGAACAGCGTGTCGTCGCCTCCACGGCCGACGTTGACGCCGGGGTGGAAGTGGGTGCCGCGCTGGCGGACGATGATCTCGCCTGCGCTGACCTTCTGGCCGCCGAAGCGCTTCACGCCGAGGCGCTGGGCGTTAGAGTCACGACCGTTACGGGTGGAGCTTGCGCCCTTTTTGTGTGCCATGTCCTGAGCCTCTTCTGTGCTTACTTGATGCCGGTGATCTTGACGCGGGTCAGGTCCTGACGGTGGCCCTGGCGCTTCTTGTAACCGGTCTTGTTCTTGAACTTCTGGATGACGATCTTCGGGCCGCGGAGGTTAGCGATGACCTCAGCAGTCACCTTCACCTTCGCCAGCTTGTCGCGTCGGTGGTCACCGTTGCGCCGTCGACGAGAAGCACAGCGGCAAGCTCGATCTTCTCGCCCTGACCAGCCCGAACACGATCGAGCTGAACGATCGTGCCGACCTCGACCTTCTCCTGCCGTCCACCGGCGCGCACAACTGCGTAAACCACTTCATACCTGTTTCGTTGGGGAGCTCACGGCTCCGTAAATCTCGCGGAAAGACTTTGCTTGCGTGCGTCGCAAGTCTGACGGGTGCGAGCAAAAGGCTCTACTGCGCCACCCCGTGGGGACGGTTCAGTTCACGCACCAAGGGACAACTTTACCGGATAGAAGCCTGAGCCGCAAAGCGAGCCATTGCCGTGTCGCGCAGCCGTAGTATCACGTGGTGACCATTCTGATCGATGACCCCATCTGGCCCGCACACGGGCGTCTATGGGCTCACCTCGTCAGCGACAACAACCTCGACGAACTGCACGACTTCGCGAGTCGTAATGCTATTCCCATCAGGGCCTTTGACCTTGACCACTACGACGTCCCTGAAGACGCGCTCCCCCGGCTCATCGCCGCCGGCGCTCATCACGTCGGCGGCAAAGAGCTCACTCGGAGACTGATTGCCTCAGGACTCCGAGTCCGCGCTCGCGACCGGCGCCACTGACCCCGCTGACGAGTTCACAGAAATCGGAGTGCCGGTCAGAGCCGCCGTGGTCACACGACGACGGTTGCGCCCCTGTCCAGGTGCCTTCGGCTCGGGAAGAGCATCCAGCACAGAGTCCAGCATCTGCTCGGCCTCAGTCTTGGCTGCCGTCTTGCCACGCTCCGAAGAGCGCTTCTTGCGCGCTTTCTTCGGTCGCTCGGCTGGCGCCGGCTGTTCCAGCTCGACAATCACAGTCTCGACCGCGGCCTCCACACTCGCAAGTGTCGATGCGGCGATCTGCGCGAGCGCAGACTTGGCACCTTCAGGGATGCTGTGAGTCGAGGTGCTCGGCGGCTGAGTGCTCTGATTCTGCGAGCCACCGCCGCGCTGACGCCGATTGTTGTTGGACTGGCTGTTGCCGTTCCCGTTGCTCGAAGTCGAGCTCGTACGGTGCTTGACCACAGGGTCGTGATGCACAACTACGCCACGGCCGGCGCAGACCTCGCAGGCCTCGCTGAATGTCTCAAGCAACCCGAGTCCGAGCTTCTTGCGAGTCATCTGAACAAGCCCCAGCGACGTGACCTCTGCCACCTGGTGCTTGGTACGGTCACGGCTCAGGCATTCGATGAGGCGGCGCAGGACCAGGTCACGGTTCGACTCGAGCACCATGTCGATGAAGTCGACCACGATGATTCCGCCGATGTCGCGCAAACGCAACTGTCGGACGATCTCTTCGGCGGCCTCGAGGTTGTTCTTGGTAACGGTCTCTTCGAGGTTGCCACCCGAGCCGACGAACTTGCCGGTGTTCACATCGACGACTGTCATCGCCTCGGTACGGTCGATGACCAGCGAGCCGCCAGATGGCAGCCACACCTTGCGATCGAGCGCCTTTTCGATCTGTTCGGTCACGCGGAACGCTTCGAACGGGTCGAGGTCGTCGTCATAAGACTCGACACGCTCAAGCAGGTCGGGCGCGACGCTCTCAAGGTACCCACGGATCGTGTGCTGAGATTCTTCGCCCTGAATGAGCATCTTCGTGAAGTCTTCGTTGAAGACGTCACGCACGATCTTGACGAGAAGGTCGGGCTCAGCATGCAGAAGCGCCGTGGCCTGCTGGGTCTCAACCTGCTTGCGGATGTGCTCCCACTGCGAGGTGAGGCGCTGCACGTCGAGCGTGAGCTGGTCTTCAGTGGCGCCCTCGGCGGCGGTGCGCACGATGACGCCGCTCGACTCAGGAAGAACTTCTTTGAGGATGCGCTTCAGACGTGCACGCTCGTTGTCGGGGAGCTTCCGGCTGATGCCGTTCATTGAACCGCCGGGCACATACACGAGGTAACGGCCGGGCAGAGAGATCTGGCTGGTCAGGCGGGCACCCTTGTGGCCGATCGGGTCCTTCGTGACCTGCACGAGAACGCGGTCGCCGGGCTTCAGAGCGAGTTCGATGCGGCGGGGCTGGTTACCGGTCTCAACGCCGTCCCAGTCGACCTCGCCGGAGTAGAGAACCGCGTTGCGGCCACGACCGATATCAACGAACGCGGCTTCCATGCTGGGCAGCACGTTCTGCACACGACCGAGGTAGACGTTGCCAATCAGCGAAGCGTCCTGACTGCGTGCCACATAGTGCTCGACCAGCACGCCGTCTTCGAGGACGGCGATCTGTGTGCGGCCGTTCTTGGAACGTACGACCATCTTGCGATCGACAGACTCACGACGCGCGAGGAACTCGGCCTCTGTCACAACCGGACGACGACGACCGGCATCACGCCCGTCACGTCGACGCTGCTTCTTCGCTTCGAGGCGAGTGGAGCCCTTGATGGCCTTCGGCTCGGTGATGTACTCGACGACACGCGGACGCTGACGCGGCTCTTCGTGCTGCTCTTCACCCTGGTCGTTGCCGGTAGGCCGGCGACGACGGCCGCGCCTGGCGGGCTGGTTGTCATCCTGCTCGTCATCGGCAGCATCGTCAGACGTGTAGCGGTCGCGACCACGACTGGGACGCGCCGGGAGCGGCGTGATCTCAGGTGCGTAGAAGCGCAGCTGCGTGGAGACCGTCGAAACGAACACCTCAGGAATGAGCCCGAGGCTGACAGCGGTCAGCGGTTCGGGCTTCGCCGGGGCTGCTGCCGGCTCCTCAACGGTCGGCGCGTCAACGACCGGCGCTTCAACGACCGGCGGCTCAGCGGCTGGCTCCTCAGCGAGCGGCTCGTCAACCGGGGCTGCCGTCGGCTCCTCGGGAGCAACGGGCCCAGCGTCCGGCGTCTCCGCGGGTGGAAGGGTTTCCTCCGGTGTTACCGGAGCCTCCGTGTTCGCGTCGAGGGTGGGGGTGTTGTTGTCATTGTTCTGATCGGCCATCTCTGGCGTACTCCTTGCGCAGGCACTGGGTGCTCCGCGAAATCTCATGCGGCACCCGCGGGTGCCGCGAACTCATTCGGTGTATGACCGGCTCGTAGCTCTGGTCACGAGGGGTATTGGACCCCGAAGTCTGCGTCGATGCATGTTGCGGCGGCGCCGCTCGACACATCAAGGGCCATTATCGCACCATGTGGGCGAGTTCGTAGCATCCGCACTCTCGCGCGCCTTCATCGGCGCCTCACGACACTTCCATAGTGACCACTGAGATAATCGAGATATGAGCGAGCAGCGCACCCGCCCCGTCGGCTATGCCGTCTGGCTGATCATTGCCAGCGTGATCGGCTGGTGGGCCGCATTCGAGCTCACAGTGGAGAAGTTCGCGCTGTTAGAAAATCCTCAGCAAGCATTGTCGTGTGACCTCAGCCTGTTCATCCAGTGCAGCACCAATCTGCAGTCCTGGCAGGGATCAGTCTTCGGCTTCCCGAACCCGATCATCGGCCTCGCCGGCTGGATGGCTGCCCTCGTTGTCGGCGTAGCGCTCCTCGCTGGAGCACGATTCCCCCGCTGGTTCTGGGCGACGTTCGCCGTAGGCATCACCTTCGCCTTCGGACTTGTCTGCTGGCTGATCGGCCAGAGCCTCTTCGAGCTGTTCGTACTGTGCCCATGGTGCATGGTGACTTGGGCCGTGACGATTCCGACGTTCTTTGCGACGGTCGTGCAGTTGTTCCGCAATGGCACGCTCAGTCGCTCTCAGAAGGTCCGGCAGCGGGCGGGACGCTTGATGGTGTGGGTACCGCTCGCGACGATCCTCGCTTACGCCCTCATCATCGTGATGGCACAGCTGCAGGGTCTCAACTTCCTCGGCGAGATGGCTCGTCTGCTGTTCTCGGCCTAGACCGCTCTTCTCGGCCTAGGTACGACCAAGCCCGTCTGCACCAGCTGATGCAGACGGGCTTGGTCGTTCAAATTCAGGCGAACCAGATGCCGAGTTCGCGCGCAGCCGACTCAGGGCTGTCAGAGCCGTGCACGAGGTTCTGTTGCACGGCCAGGCCCCAGTCGCGGCCGAAGTCACCACGGATAGTGCCTGGTGCAGCGGTGGTCGGGTCGGTGGTTCCTGCAAGCGAGCGGAAGCCCTCGATCACACGGTTACCGGTGAGGCGGATCGCGACGGCGGGGCCCGACATCATGAATTCGAGCAGCGGCTCGTAGAACGGCTTGCCCTCGTGTTCGGCGTAGTGCTCTGCCAGCACGTCGCGGTCAGGCTCGACGAGGCGGATGTCTACAAGTGCGTAGCCCTTCGCTTCGATGCGGGCGAGGATCGCTCCGGTGAGCCCGCGGGCGACGCCGTCCGGCTTGACGAGGACGAGGGTTTCTTCGGTGGCCATGTCAATCGCTCTCTGTATGGGTTTCAGTTTCGGAATGAGTGGGGGTCATATCAGCGGGACGTCGTGCGTCCAACCGTGCCCCCATGATCGTCGCATATGCCCACATCCCACCAAAAACCAGCACGACAAGCAGGATGGCAGGAACGAAGAATGCCGACAGCGCGACGATGATCTGCAGCACCCAGCCGGCGCTGATCGCCCAGGGCTTGGTGATCATGCCCGCAACCGCCACCATCGCAAGCGCAACGACGCCACCTCCGACGATCGCCCACCACTGTTCGACACCCGCAGGCAGCGACTTCAGGCCGAAGATCGTGAGTCCGACGAGGAGAACGACGATCGCCTCGAAGCCGAGCACGATCGGAGCAAGCTTCTGTACCAGGGTCCGGGGCGCGCGGGCGCTCATGCCTGCCACCCGGACTTCCAGTCTTCTTCCTCAGCGAGGGCGATCGCCTCTCCGGCGAGCACCACCGACCCCGCGATCACGACGCGCGTCGATCGGAGGATGCGGCCCACTCCCGCGCGGCATCCGCCGCATCGGCGAGTGAGGGGTGCACTGTGGCGCGATGCCCGGAACTTTCGACGAGGTCGGCGATCACATCAGCATCGTTCGCCCGATCGGATGCCGGGGCGGTAGCGAACACGTGGGCAGTGCTCGGCGCGAGCGCCGCGATGATGCCCGCGGCGTCCTTATCGCCAAGGATGCCGAGCACGAGACCCCACTCGTCGAAATCGAGCTGTCGCTCAGTGACTGCGCGAGCGCTTTCGCGCCGTGCGGGTTGTGCGCAGCGTCAACGACCACAGTAGGTGCGATGCCGAGCAGCTGTAGCCGGCCCGGCGATGTCGCCCCCTGCAGCCCATCGGCGACGATGTCGTCGGCAATGCGTTGCGTGCCGGCACCGATGAGCGATTCGACGGCCGCGATGGCCAGGGCCGCGTTGTGGCCCTGGTGGGCACCGTACATGGGCAGGTACTCCTCGACGTACCCGCCAGCGACGCCTCGGATCGTCAGCAGCTGACCGCCCACCGCGAGTTTCTGCTCGGTGAGGCCGAATTCATCGCCCTCAAAAACGATGCTGGCGTGCTTTTCGGCGGCCATTCGACGAAGTACCTCTGCCACCTCTGGCTGCTGCTGGGCAGAGACCACGGCCGCGCCTTCCTTGATGATCCCGGCCTTGACGGTCGCGATCTCCGTAAGCGTGCCGCCGAGGCGATCGGCGTGGTCGATGTCGATAGGTGCGAACACGGCGACGTCGCCATCGGCGGTGTTGGTCGAATCCCACTCGCCGCCCATGCCGACTTCGAGCACGAGGACATCGACCGGAGCATCCGCTGCCGCCACGAAAGCGAGCACGGTGAGCAACTCGAAGAACGTGAGCGGCTCGTCACCGGCGGCGGTAAGTTCTGCGTCGACAATGTCGACGAACGGCTCGATCTCGTCCCAGGCATCAGCGACCTCAGCATCGCCGATCGGCTCGCCGTCGATCATGATCCGCTCGGTGAAGCGCTCGAGGTGCGGGCTGGTGAACAGCCCGGTGCGCAGATCGTGTGCGCGCAGCAGGCTCTCGATCATGCGTGCAGTCGAGGTCTTGCCGTTGGTGCCGGTGATGTGCACGACCCGGTAGGTGCGCTGCGGGTCATCGAGGTACGCGAGGATGCGCGCGGTGCGCTCCTTGCGCGGCTGCACCCAACGCTCCCCTGCCCTGGAAAGCAACGTCTCGTAGACGGCATCGGCGCGACTGCGATCGCTCATGCGTTGATCTCCTCAGTGATGTTCGCGTCAATCGTGACGATGATCGGGGCCTTGCCGGAACCCAGTGCGCGTGCACCACTGATGTGCACCCCATTGCCGGGGCTCTTCACCTCATCGACGATCCGCTCCATCTCTTCGGTCTCCTGCACGGCGAAGGCGATCGCGAGCGTTTCCGAGGCGATCAATTCGCCGTGCGCCTTCAGCGCGGCAGCCTGATCCGGGCCAGCATTGAGCGCGAGAATAATGCGGTCGCTGACCTCGAGAGCGGCGTTCTTGCGCGCCTCCTGCACGACGCGGATCGCATCGCGTGCGATGCCTTCGGCCTCGAGCTCAGGAGTTGTCTCGGTGTCGAGCAGCACGAACCCACCGGTGGGAACGATGGCCAGTGCCTCGCCCTCCGGACGCCCGGTGGTCTCCAGCGCGAGGTCGTATTCGGATGGTTCCAGGGCAATGCCTCCGGCAGTCACAACACCGTCGGTTTCTAACCAGTCGCCGGATTTTGCCGCCTTGATCACGGTCTGGACGTTCTTACCCAGGCGCGGACCAGCGGCTCGGGCGTTGACGCTGAGACGGTGGCTGATGCCGTACTCGCCCGCTGTGGTCTCGGTGAGCGCGACCAGTTCAACCGACTTCACGTTGAGCTCGTCACGCAGGATGTCCTCGAACTGTCCGAGCGATGCGGCCAATGGGGAGACCACCGTAAGACGCGCCAGTGGCAGACGCACGCGCAGCTTCTCTTTCTTGCGCAGCGCATTGCCGACGCTGGAGAGTTCTCGTACGGCATCCATCGCGTCGCGGATGTCGTCGGCAACCGGGAACGCCGAAGCATCCGGCCAATCGGTCAGATGCACGCTGCGTCCACCGGTGAGGCCCTGCCAGACACGCTCGCTGACGAGCGGCACCAGCGGAGCAGCAACACGGCAGAGCGTCTCGAGCACCGTGTACAGCGTGTCGAACGCCTCAGTTCCGCCCTCGGCGCCGACCCAGAAGCGGTCGCGTGAGCGACGGATGTACCAGTTCGTCAGCACCTCAGCGAAGTCGCGCAAGCGCGAGGCAGCTGTCGTCGAATCAAGACCTTCAAGATCGGCCTGCACCTCGCGGACAAGTTCGCCGGTGCGAGCAAGGATGTAGCGGTCAAGGACATCGGTGGAGTCGGTGCGCCAGGTTGCCTCATAGCCGCCGTCGCCTGCCTCACCTGACGCGTTTGCATACGTCGCGAAGAAGTACCACGAGCTCCACAGCGGCAACAGGAATTCGCGCACGCCGGCGCGGATGCCCTCCTCAGTGACAGAGAGGTTTCCGCCGCGCAGCACAGAGCTCGACATGAGGAACCAGCGCATGGCGTCTGATCCGTCACGGTCAAACACTTCGCTGACCGCGGGATAGTTCTGCAGCGACTTCGACATCTTGTATCCGTCGTTACCGAGCACGATGCCGTGGCAGCTCACGCCGGTGAAGGCCGGGCGGTCAAACAGCGCGGTCGACAGTACGTGCATGACGTAGAACCAGCCGCGCGTCTGACCGATGTACTCGACGATGAAGTCGGCTGGCGAGTGCGAGTCGAACCACTCCTGGTTCTCGAACGGATAGTGCACCTGCGCGTAGGGCATCGAGCCAGAGTCGAACCAGACGTCGAAGACGTCCTCGATGCGGCGCATGGTGCTCTTGCCGGTGGGGTCATCCGGGTTCGGGCGCGTCAGGTCGTCGATGTACGGACGGTGCAGGTCAATTTCACCCTCGGGGTTCCGCGGCAGCGTGCCGAAGTCACGTTCCATCTCCGCCAGCGAACCGTAGGCGTCGATGCGCGGGTACTCGGGGTCATCGCTCTTCCAGATCGGGATCGGTGAACCCCAGTAGCGGTTGCGGCTGATCGACCAATCGCGTGCGCCTTCCAGCCACTTGCCGAACTGGCCGTGCTTGACGTTCTCCGGCACCCAGGTGATCTGCTCGTTGTTCGCGAGCATGTCGTCCTTGATGTCCGTCACGCGGATGAACCAGCTCGAAACCGCCTTGTAGATCAGTGGGTTGCGGCAGCGCCAGCAGTGCGGGTAGGAGTGCTCGTAGCTCTGCAGGCGCACGAGCCGGCCGCTCTCGCGGATCAGTCGGACCAGGGGCGTGTTAGCGTCCATCCACAGCTCGCCCGCGACATCCGTCACGTTCGGGAGGAAGCGTCCGCCGTCATCCAGCGACAGGATCGTGGGGATGCCGGCGGCACCTGCGACCCGCTGGTCGTCCTCACCGTAGGCGGGAGCCTGGTGGACGATGCCGGTGCCGTCGGTGATGGTGACGTAGTCGTCGACGAGGATGCGCCAGGCGTTCTCGGTGCCGTAGGTCTCTTCGTCGGCGTAGTAGTCGAAGATGCGGTCGTAGGTGACGTCCTGGAGTGCGGAGCCCAGGTGCGTCGCCTCGACGGCGGAGAGGGCATCCTCTGCGCTCTCATAACCGAGGTCCTTCGCGTAGCCGCCGACGAGTTCACGCGCGAGCAGGTAGCGATGAGCGGATGCCTCGACCGCAGCATCCTCGCTGCCAGCGATCTGGTGCACGTCGGCTGCGCCCGCGGGCCCTGCGGGAAGAACGACGTACTCGATCTCGGGTCCCACGGCGAGCGCGAGGTTCGTCGGGAGAGTCCAGGGTGTTGTCGTCCACGCCAGCGCACGGACCGCGGTGAGGCCGAGGGATTCGGCCTTCGCGCCGGTGAGCGGGAAAGTGACGGTCACCGAGGGATCCTGACGCATCTGGTAGACGTCATCGTCCATGCGCAGCTCATGGGCGCTGAGCGGGGTCTCGTCGCGCCAACAGTACGGCAGCACGCGGTAGCCCTCGTACGCGAGCTCCTTGTCGTACAGCGTCTTGAATGCCCAGAGCACGCTCTCCATGTAGCCGAGGTCGAGCGTCTTGTAGCCGCGCTCGAAGTCAACCCAGCGTGCTTGGCGGGTCACGTACTCCTGCCACTCGTCGGTGTACGCGAGGACCGATTGACGCGCCTTGGCGTTGAATGTGTCGACGCCCATGGCTTCGATCTCGGCCTTCTCGGTGATCCCGAGCTGCTTCATCGCTTCAAGCTCTGCCGGCAGACCGTGGGTGTCCCAGCCGAAGACGCGGTCGACCTTCTTGCCGAGCATCGTCTGGAACCGCGGGAAAAGGTCCTTGGCGTAACCGGTGAGCAGGTGGCCATAGTGCGGCAGGCCATTGGCAAACGGAGGCCCATCGTAGAAGACCCACTCCTCAGCGCCCTCTCGCTGAGCGATGGAGGCGCGGAAGGTGTCATCACTCTTCCAGAAGTCGAGGACCTCTTGCTCGATCTCCGGGAAGCGCGGGCTGGCGACGGGACCCTGTCGAGGGGCGTCAGCAGCGGGGCCGAAGGCGGAGGGGCGCGGATAGGTCATGTCGTCTCGCAGTGCTCGTGGCGGATGCTTCTGCAAGGACGACCCTCGCGGACCGCGGTACCACCTCGCGTGCTGCGCCTCTCGGCGCTGCCACTCTCACTGCGGCGATAACGGGCCTGCCCCGCTCGGTTCTAGTTGCTCCGCCCCCTTGAGCCTGTCGAAGGGTCGAAGCGTTCTTCCGAGAGCTCCCCGGTGATAGCCGGATCAAAGCGTGTGTTCCCAGTGTACGCGGGTTGCTGCCTGGTGTGCGCCGTGCAGGAACTTCGCAGAACTGCACTGATTTCGCACGTTCTAGGCGAGTTCCTGCGGAATTGCTGCAGTTCTGCGAGATTCGCGCGGGCGGATGCTGGAGTTAGGCCTGCCGACGCGGCGCAAGGTGCAGGCCCTGCGCGACTGCGCGCATGATGAGGTCCTGGATCATGGGCCAGTCCTCCATCATCTGCTGATAGCTGATCCGGATGACGTGGTAACCCATCAGCTTGAGTTCCGCATCATGTCGAATATCTTCGCTTCGTTGTGCTCCGACGTGAGTCGCACCATCAATCTGGAGTACCAGTCGATCCCCGATGAGCGCGTCGACACGATGGCCAGCGATCCAGGTCTGGATGTAGATCGAGAGCTTGAGCCACCGCAGACGTACGCGAAGATAGGTCTCGAGTCCAGCATTCGCGAACGGCTGGGCCTCGGCAAGGATTCGCCGGGCCGCGGGGCGCAGAGGCAGCCTCGCCATTGCGTCAAGGGGGATGAGTTGCCTGTTGAACGCGGACTCCCAGGTCGCGAGTGCCTGTTCGAAGGGCTCGCAGTCAGCGACGATAGCGAGCACGTTCTCTATCGGATCTTCCAGGACCCCGGCTTCACGCGGTACCAGTGGCTTCGACCAGTGCACGCGAATACTCTCTGGTTTACCGCCGGCGCGCCCGGTGTGGCCGCAACATGAATGCCAGGCTTCTGCTCGTGCACCCACAGCTCGAGACGACGAGCCTGGGTGATTCGCCAGCGTCGCTGACTGCACTACCCCACCGTGCGCGGCTAACTCGAGCTCAATCGGCCGTTGGAATTGTGGATGCATGAGCAAGAGAGTGCCACCGCAACCGTGCGCACTCGGCACTCAAACACACGAGCTGTGTATAGCTCCGTGGCGCGGCAATTTGTGCAGAGGGACTCATGCCTTAGCATCCGTCGTCGCACATCTCGCAGGACCGCAGGAATCTCGCACGAACTGGGCGAATTTCTGCGAGATTCCTGTGGTTCTGCAAAATTGGTGCGGCGGCGATGTTCAGCCGACGCGGTGGTAACCGTGCAAATCGTCCTGAGTGCCGTTGACCCAGATCTCGTCGCCACCATCAGGGTCGGGGACGCGGATCGTGCGGGCGAATGCCTCATCGACGACGGATGCTTCGAATCCGGCATCCCGCAACCCCGAAGCCAGCGCGTCGAGGTCACCGCGAGCTTCAAACGACAGCCCGATGCGCGCGTCGCCGCTGTGCAGCCCCACCGATCCCCTCGCCCCGTGCACGGCCAACACACCATCAGCGTGAAACTCGCCCCACTCTGGCGACGGCGGGTAGGGCGCCACAAATCCCAGGACCTCGGCGAGCACCCACCAGCGTTCGGGCCGCTCGGTGTAGACAATCTGCTGAACGACAGTCATGACTCTTCCCCCACATATCCGCGAAGCGCACCCTCGACAAGCGCCGACAGGCTCACACCGTCATCGATCGATCGGTGCTTGACCGCACGAACGAGATCCGGCGGCAGGTAGACGTTGAACTGCACCTTCTTCTCCGAGACGTCCGCATCATTTGCTTGCATGCTAGCAACATAGCATACGTGGTCAGATACTCTGAAGTGGTGGCTCGCAATTCTGATTCCCCCGTCGCTCCTCGCGTCTCCATCCCCGATATTCCGCCTCATCTCACCGCAGCAGAACCGAGCCGCAGCGCCGACCTGCTGGCCGCACGACTCGAGCTCGTAGGCACCGTCGATCTCGCCTACGCCTCACTCGAGCAGTGCGTGATCTCTGCCGCTGCTGACCGCATCGACCTCACCGGTGCCACGATCCTCGATGTCGATGTCACCGAAATCCGTGCCGCGTCGGTGAGCATGCGGGATGCCAGCATCCGTCGCATGCGCATCACCGGCGGCCGCATCGGCACACTTGACCTCAGCGGCACCCGCATCTCTGAGCTGGAGCTGCGCGACGTACGGATCGATTATCTGAGCCTGGCCGGCGCGAAAGGCACAGACATCCTGATCGTGGAATCCACGATTAAGGCTCTAGACATGCCACAAGCCCAACTCACCCGTGTCGGCTTCGTGAATTGCCGCAGCGACGAGGTTGACACTCAAGGCATGCGTGCCGCCAACGTCGACTTCCGCGGCCTCGAGGCAGACGCGTTCATGGACACGAACAGCCTGCGCGGGACGACGCTGACCACCTTTCAGATCCAACAGCTCGCACCGACGATCGCCGCCGGGCTGGGTATTCAGATCAAGGACTGATCAGCGCCCGGCTGCGAGCAATTCCATGGTGAACGGATGCTGCGGCGCAGCGAACACGTCTGCTACCGGCCCCTGCTCGACGACAACCCCGTCCTGCATGACCAGCACCTCATCGGCAACCGCCGCGACCACATCGAGGTCGTGCGAGACGAAGATGATGGAGAGATCCCGCTCTTTCTGCAGGTGAAGCAGTAGCTGCAGCACCTTCTCGCGCACCGACGGGTCCAGCGCCGAAACGGGCTCATCCAGCACCAGCACTTGAGGCTCCGCGGCGAGCGCGCGGGCAATAGCCGCCCGCTGGCGCTGCCCGCCTGACAGTTGCGCAGGCCTTCTACGTGCAAGCTCCGGTGCGAGATCCACTTCTTCCATCAGCTGTGTCACACGCCCAGACCGTGCGGAGCGCGGCACGCCTCCGGCCGCCAACGCCTCGCGCAACGACCTGCTGATCGTCCATCGTGGGTCGAACGCGCCGAGTGGGTTCTGATGTACGAGCTGCACACGGTGTGCACCGTGCCAACGGAGGCTCCCGGCATCCAGCGCTTCGACGCCCACGATCATGCGCGCGAGAGTGGTCTTCCCTGACCCCGACTCCCCCACAATCCCGAGGGTCTGTCCCTTCAGCAGCGTGAAAGACGCATCGACCACCGCTGGCACCGCAGAGAACGACTTCGACACCGAGAGACCGGTGAGCACAGGCTCCCTGAGCCCATCCCATTCCGCGCGCGGTTCATGCCGAGTGGCGGCCACGAGCTGCCGGGTGTACGCGTGCTGAGGAGCATCCAACATCTCAGCGACGGTCCCCTGTTCGATCACGCGTCCCGCCCGCATAACCAGCACGCGATCGGCAACCCGGCGCACGGCGGCGAAGTCATGGCTGATGAAGACCACTGCGGTGCCGGCATCCGCGACATCACGTAACAGTGCCAGCACACGCGCCTGCACCGTCGCATCCAGAGCTGTCGTCGGCTCATCGGCAACCAGCACCGCAGGGTCTCCGGCGAGCGCAGAGGCAATCAGCGCCCGCTGACGAAGTCCGCCGCTGAGTTCATGCGGATACTGCCGAACCCGCACCTCCGGCAACGGCATCGCCACATCCGACAGCAGCTCAACGGCCCGCTCACGACGCTCGACCCGACTCAAGTCCGTGTGAATCGCCAGCGGCTCGGCGACCTCAGCCCCGATCCGGCGAAGCGGGTCGAGAGACACCAGTGCATCCTGCGAGACGAGCCCGATCCGGTTACCGCGCAGTCCGCGCCACTGAGCGTCAGAGAATCCCCGGGCATCGACGCCGTCTACAACCAGCACCTCGGCCGAGACCACGCCGGGGGCGAGCCCCAGAAGCGCTGCAGCCGTAAGCGACTTACCCGCACCAGACTCACCGACGATCGCCAGGCACTCGCCGGGAGCAACCTCGAAGGAGACGCCGTCGACCAGCAGATGCCCATCGATCGAGACAGACAGAGCCGACACCTGCACCACGCTCATGCGGCCCTCCCCTCAGCCCTGGCGCGCAGCATCCGGCCGACGATCGTCGCCGACACCACTGTCAGCGTGATCGCGATACCGGGGAAGACGGCAATCCACCACGCCTGCGCGAGCACGTTGCGCCCGCCGGAGAGCATCAGACCCCACTCGGGCACAGGCTCGATCGGTCCGAGTCCGAGAAAACTGAGGCCTGCGGCTGCCAGGATGCTCGAGCCAATCCCGATCGTCGCCAGCACACTCAACGACCCGAGTACCCCGGGGACCACGTGCCGCGAGAACGCAGGGAGAGGACGCACACCCAGGATGCGGGCGGCTTCCACGTGTTCGGCAAGCGCAAGCGTGCGCGTCTGCACACGGGCGAGGCGGATGTACACCGGCACCGCAGCAATCGTCACGGCGATGGCGACATTCGCAGGGCCGGGGCCGAGCATCGCGACAACCACCAGGGCGACGAGAAACTCCGGGAATGCCATCAGCACGTCGGTGATGCGCATCGCCGTGGCATCCACTGCCCGAGGCGCCACCGCAGAGAGCGAACCAACGACGAGCCCGATCGCCAGAGCGAGCCCGGTAGCGAGCAGCCCGATGCCGACCGAACGCCCTGCGCCGTAGACCACCCGGGAGAACACGTCTCGACCACTCTGATCCGTGCCGAACAGGTGTGCAGCGCTCGGTGCTTCCAGCGCCGCACGCACATCGGTGCGCAGCGGATCGTGCGTCGCAATCACCTGCGGCAGCAGCGCCATTACCGCCACCACCGCCAGCACGACAAGCGCGGCCCCGAGCAACACCCGCTGAGAGGTCTTCATGCGCGCACCTCTCGTCGCCGACGCTGCCGAGGATCAAGCAGGGGGTACAGCAGTTCGACGAGGAGGTTCACCACAACGAAGACAAGAGCGCTGAGCAGGATGATGCCGGTGATCACCGGCAAGTCGCGATCAGAGATGGCTGCCAACGTCACGCGTCCCAGCCCTGGCCGGGCAAACACGGTTTCGACGAGCACCGCTCCGCCGAGCAACGAGCCGATGAGATACGCCGTGAGGGTCAGAGCGTTTGCCGCCCCATGGCGCAGAGTGTGATGCGCCGTCAGCCGCACCTGTCCCGCACCGCGAGCCCGCACTGTCGTCGCGAACGGCTGGCGCTCGGCCGCTTCGATCCCATCGCGCAGCACTTGTCCGAGGAGGGCTGCGACCGGCAGCGCCAGCGTCACCGCAGGCAACACGATGGTCGCCGGGTTTCGTGTACCCGACACCGGGAACCACCCCAGACCGAACGCGAAGACGCTGAGCAGCAGGAGGCCGATCCAGAACACGGGCGATGACAGCACGATCAACTCGATGCCGGCGACGATCCCTCGCGACACCTTCCCGCGCACGAACAGCGCCACTGCGAGAGCCAGCACAACGGCGATCACGAGAGCGAGCGCCGTCAGCTGCAGCGTCGACCCCAGCTGACGCCCGATCACCTCGGTCACCGGCATCCGCAACTGGTACGACTCCCCCAGGTTTCCCTGCACAAGCTGTCCGAGATACGTCAGATACTGCTCCAGCGGCGGACGGTCAAGTCCGAGCTCCGCGCGGATGCCTTCTTTGACCGCCTCACTGACCTGTGCCTGCGGGCCGAGCATGACCGAGACAGGGTCGCCCGGGATGACACGAAACGCGAGGAACGCCAGCGTCGCCGCGCCCCACAGGACGATGACGACGGATGCCGCGAGCCCCGCTATCCGCGTGAGGGTGGCTCTCACCGCTCCCCCTTCGCAGAGATCAGTCGACCGTGACCGTGTAGAACAGCGGCCGTCCGTACAGATCGTAGGTCAGGCCGTCGATGTTGTCGTTCACGGCGGTGATCAACGAGGGGCTGTAGAGCGGCACGATTGCGGTGTACTCCGCGTTCCACTGCTGCAGCTTCTTGTAAACGTCGTCGCGGGCGGCCTGATCGGTCGTTGCGATGCCCTCTTCCAGCAGCGCGTCGACCTCGGGGTTACTGACCTGCGAAGCATTCTGGAATCCATCGGTGTGCAGGTGGCTACGCAGCAGGTCGCCGTCAACGCCGGAGAAGCCCCAGTCGGTGAGGTCGAAGGTCTTCGGGCCGTACTGTTCGTTGTAGGCGCCGGGCTCCAGCACCTCACGCTTGACCTCGAAACCGATGTCGGCGAGGTCAGACTGAATCGCGTTGCCCAGCGCTGCATTGTCATCGGGAACCGGCGTCCAGGCGATCCACCGCACGGACAGACGCTTGCCATCCTTCATGCGGATGCCGTCGGTGTCGCGCTCGGTCCAGCCTGCTTCATCGAGCAGCTGGTTCGCGGCATCCTGGTCGAAGGGCCATGAGCCCTCCAGCGAAGCGTCGTAGCCGGGTGTGGTCGATCCGAGGATGCTCCATGCCCGCGGGAACTGGCCGAAGAAGATCTCTTCCACCGCGGCGTCGATGTCAATGCCGCGTGCGAATGCCTGGCGCACCTTCTCGTCCGCGAAGACGCCGTACTTCTCGTTCAGGTATAGCGAGTACGGCAGACCCGGGTACTCGTTTGAGTCGACCTTGAGAGTGTCGGGCAGCGTCGAGGCGAGGTTCGGCGGAATGTTGCTGGCAAGGTCAGCTTCGCTGCTCTCCACGACACCGGCGCGCACTGATGCTTCGGGAAGGATTTCTACCCGCAGCGTCTCGAACTTCGCTGCCTCCGCACCATCCGGCCCCCACTTGTAGTCCGGGTTGCGGGTGTAGACGATCTCCTGATCGGGGGTGTATTCGGTGAGCTCGAAGGGGCCGGTGCCGACGTTGATGCCGGGACCGCCTGCCTTCAGCTGGTCGGCGGAGCTTTCGAGAACGGCCGGCGAGTAGAAGCCAAGTAGCGCGGTGCTCGCGGCCTGCAAGAACGGCGCGTACGGCTGTGAGAAATCGACCTTGACGGTGTAGTCATCGAGAACTTCGGTGCCAGCGTAGAAATCGCCACCGAGCATGCTGGCAGCCTGCGCAGATGCCGTCTCTGGATCAGCGATGCGATCGAAGTTCACCTTCACCGCTTCAGCATTGAATGGCTCACCATCGGTGAAGGTCACGTCATCGCGCAGCGTGAACGTGTAGCTCGTGGCATCCTCTGAGATCGTCCACTCGGTGGCCAACCACGGCGAGAACGACCCATCTGCCTCTTGGAAGACGAGCGAGTCGAGCACGACGCGTTGCACCATGCTCGACACGTCAAGCTGGCTCGTCTGCGGGTCCATGTGACCGGCAGAGAGGTTTGCACCTTCGATCGCCCAGACGACCTCACCTCCGCCTGCTGCATTCTCGTCGGTGGGTCCGGCGCAGGCGCTGAGTGTCAGAGCGGCGACCGCTGCGAGCGCGGCAATGGGCAGAATACGACGCACGAGCGGAGTGGGCATGCGAGTCCTCAGAAAAGTGAACGGGGGTCGATCAAGTCTAGCCGGGGTTTTTAGACTGGGTCGATCTACGCCCGGCTCTCTTGTGTTCGCGCTTCGCTAGACTGGTCAGCACACCCCACACTCAGGCACGCTCACACAGTGCCGCATACATCGCGCAAGGAGACCTTTATGGCCGCGTCCGAACTGAATCAGATTCCTGACAAGCCCGTACTCGAAGGTCTCGAAGCGAAGTGGGACGGCACGTGGGCAGAGCAGGGCACGTATCTGTTCGATCGCGTCCGCGCAGCGGAAATCGGCCGCGAAGGCGTCTACTCGATCGACACCCCTCCGCCCACGGCATCCGGCTCGCTGCACATCGGCCACGTGTTCTCATACACGCACACCGACGTGAAGGCTCGCTACGAGCGCATGCGCGGCAAGAATGTCTTCTACCCGATCGGGTGGGATGACAACGGCCTGCCGACTGAGCGCCGGGTGCAGAACTATTACGGCGTGCGGTGCGATCCGACACTCCCCTACGATTCCGATTTCACGCCTCCGTTCCAGGGCGATGCGAAGAGCCTGAAGGCCGCCGACCAGCAGCCGGTGAGCCGTCGTAACTTCATCGAGCTGTGCGAGCGCCTCACGCTTGAAGACGAGAAGCAGTTCGAAGATGTCTTCCGCCAGCTGGGACTCAGCGTGGACTGGACACAGACGTACCGCACGATCTCGAACGACTCGATCCGTCAGAGCCAGCTCGGGTTCATCCGCAACCACGAGCGCGGCGAGGCATACCAGGCGCTTGCGCCGACCC
The DNA here is from genome assembly GCF_000685355.1 of Microbacterium sp. CH12i. Classification (GTDB taxonomy): domain Bacteria; phylum Actinomycetota; class Actinomycetes; order Actinomycetales; family Microbacteriaceae; genus Microbacterium. The sequence continues at coordinate 109,021 of NZ_JHET01000004.1, forward strand.
TGTGGGATGTCGACTTCCGCTCGGCGATCGCCCAGGCAGAGCTTGAAGACCGCGACCAGCAGGCCTCCTACCACCGCATCGCGTTCCACAAGACAGACGGCTCCGGCGACATCCACATCGAGACGACGCGTCCCGAACTGCTCGCCGCCTGTGTCGCGCTGGTCGCTCACCCCGACGATGAGCGCTACCAGCCGTACTTCGGCTCCACCGTGCGCACACCGCTGTTTGATGTTGAAGTGCCCGTGCTCGCGCACCACCTCGCCCAGCAGGACAAGGGCTCCGGCATCGCGATGGTCTGCACCTTCGGTGACGTCACCGACATGATCTGGTGGCGCGAACTCGATCTGCCGATCCGTGCAATTCTGGGCCTCGATGGCCGGGTGGTCGCTGACGCTCCTGAGGCGATCACTTCGGATGCCGGAACCGCTGCCTACGCAGAGATCGCAGGCAAGACCGTCTTCAGCGCCCGCAAGCGCCTCGTGGAGCTGCTGGAAGAATCCGGCGAGCTGCTCGAAGTCTCCAAGCCCTTCAACCACGCAGTGAAGTTCTTCGAGAAGGGCGACCGCCCGCTCGAGATCGTCTCGACGCGTCAGTGGTACATCCGCAATGGCGCACGCGACGAGAACTTGCGCGCGCAGCTCATCGAACACGGCCGCGAACTGCAGTGGCACCCTGACTTCATGCGCGTGCGCTACGAGAACTGGGTCGGTGGCCTGACCGGCGACTGGCTCGTCTCGCGTCAGCGCTTCTTCGGTGTGCCGCTGCCAGTCTGGTACGGACTCGACGAGAACGGCGAACGCGACTACGACCGCGTGCTGATGCCATCCGTCGATCTTCTGCCGATCGACCCGACGAGCGACGTTCCCGCCGGCTATACCGAAGCTCAGCGCGGTGTCGCAGGCGGCTTCGAGGCCGAAACAGACATCCTCGACACCTGGGCGACCTCCTCGCTCACCCCGCAGCTCGCCGGTGGCTGGCAGCGGGATGAAGAGCTCTGGAACCTCGTCGCCCCGTTCGACGTGCGCCCACAGGCTCAGGACATCATTCGCACCTGGCTCTTCTCGACCATGCTGCGCTCGACGCTCGAAGACGGCCGCTCGCCGTGGAAGCACGCGTCGATCTCCGGCTTCATCGTCGACCCAGACCGCAAGAAGATGTCCAAGTCGAAGGGCAATGTGGTCACCCCGGCCGACATTCTCGAGAAGCACGGTTCGGATGCTGTGCGCTACTGGGCGGCCTCCAGCCGCCTCGGCGTTGACGCGGCGTTTGACCCGCAGAATCCGACGCAGATGAAGATCGGCCGTCGCCTCGCGATCAAGGTGCTGAACGCCGCGAAGTTCGTGCTGTCGTTCCCTGTACCTGAGGGTGCGCAGGTGACACACGCGGTGGATGCCTCGATGCTCGCCACTCTCGACGAGGTCGTTCGTGAGACCTCGAAGGCCTATGACGCCTTCGACCACGCCCGGGCACTCGAGATCACCGAGTCGTTCTTCTGGACGTTCTGCGACGACTACCTCGAACTCGTCAAGGAGCGCGCGTACGACCAGACCGACGTCGGCCAGCCCTCTGCGGCGCTCGCTCTGCGGATTGCGCTTTCGACGCTGCTGCGCCTGCTCGCTCCGGTCGTGTCCTTTGCGACTGAGGAAGCTTGGTCGTGGTTTGAAGAAGGATCGATTCACACCGCCGCGTGGCCTGAGCCGCTGGCTCCTTTGTCCCCTGAGCTGGTCGAAGGGAATCCCGCAGTGCTCACCGCTGCCAGCGCTGCGCTGATCGGCATCCGTCGCGCGAAGACCGAGGCGAAGGCCTCGCAGAAGACGCCGGTGACGCGTGCGGTGATCGCGGCTCCTGCCGAGACGCTTGAGGCTATTCGTGCAGCGGCCGGCGACTTGCGGGCCGTTGGCCGCATCGCTGAGCTGGAGTTCGTGGAGGGCCCCGAGCTCGCCGTCATCGAGATCGAACTGACTCCCGCCGAGGAGAACTGATGCAGCTGGGTACGCGTTGGGCGGCGGGGGCGGATGCTCCGGCATCCGTTCCCGCCGTCCTGCGTCCCGCGATTGCGGAAGTTGAGGCTCGGGGGCTTGAGGGATTCTGGACTCTCACCTGGCTGGAGGGGCGGCCGATCGCCGAGCTGGATGCCGGGTGGGAAGTCTTCGTGACCGCCGCCGGCGATGTGGTTGCGCGCGAGTTCCAGGACTGAGTTGCGCGCCGTAGGCTCGTTTCATGACCGATGCCGCGAATCCGCTCCTGACGCCATCCGCTCTCCCCTATGCGCTTCCGGACTACGCCGCGATCCGTCCCGAGCATTACCTGCCGGCGTTTCAGGCGGCGTTCGAGGAGCATCTCGCGGAGATCCGCCGCCTCACGCTGGTGCGCTCGATGCCTACTTTCGAGAACACCATGGTGCCGCTGGAGATCGCCGGCGCCATGCTCGAACGCGTCGCCCACGCCTTCTACACGGTGAGCTCAGCGGATGCTACGCCGGAGATCCAGGCGATCGATGAGGAGCTCGCTCCCCTCATGGCCGCGCACGATGATGCCATCCGACTCGACTCGCAGCTGTACTGGCGGATCAAGACTCTGCATGAACAGCTCGATCAGCTCGGGCTGGATGGTGAAAGCCGCTACCTGGTGGAGCGGCACTTCCGCGAGATGACGCACGCCGGCGCCGCGCTGGATGACGAGGCGAAGGCACAGCTCACTGCCCTAAACCTGCAGCTGTCGACGTTGACGACGACATTCGAGCGAAACCTGCTCGCGGATACGAACGAACTCGCTGTCCTCTTCGAGAGCGCCGAAGAGCTTGATGGACTCACTGACGGAGAGCTCTCGGCTGCGGCACGATCGGCGAGTGAGCACGGCGATGAGGGCGGTTTTCTGATCTCGCTCCCGCTGTTCACAGGGCATCCGTACCTCGCATCGCTGACGAACCGCGAGAGCCGCCGCCGCATCATGGCGGCTTCACAGTCCCGCGCCGCGCGCGGTAACGCCCACGACAACCGCGCAGTGCTCACAGAGATCGTCGCATTGCGCGCCGAGCGCGCGGCGCTCCTCGGCTATCCCTCACACGCCGCCTATGTCACGGCCGACGAGACCGCCGGCACACCTGAAGCAGTCTCGGACCTATTGCACCGGTTGGCGCCGGCCGCGGCATCCAATGCTCGTGAAGAGCAAGCAGCGCTGCAGGCCATCATCGACGAGACCGAGTCTGAGCCAATCACGCTGGAAGCGCACGACTGGGCGTTCTACACCGAGAAGGTGCGCACCGCGAAGTACGACATCGACACAGCGGCGCTTCGACCCTGGTTCGAAGCCGAACGAGTGCTACAGGACGGCGTGTTCTTCGCCGCAACTCAGCTGTACGGCGTGACCTTCACCGAACGCGACGACCTCGTCGCGTACCACGCCGGTGCGCGCGTCTTCGAGGTGAGCAACCCCGGTGGGAGCCCGCTCGGGCTCTACATCCTCGACCTCTACACGCGCGATTCTAAGCGCGGCGGAGCATGGATGAATGCGATCGTCAGTCAGTCCGCATTGCGCGGCACCGCGCCAGTCGTCGTCAACAACCTCAACGTCTCGAAGCCCGGCGACGGCCAGCCGACGCTGCTCACGATCGACGAAGTCACGACGCTGTTCCACGAGTTCGGTCACGCTCTGCATGGACTATTCGCAACGGTCAATTATCCACATTTCGCTGGCACCAACGTGTTCCGAGACTTCGTGGAGTTCCCGAGCCAAGTGAACGAGATGTGGATTCTGTGGCCTGAGGTGCTCGACAATTACGCCCGCCACTTCGAGACGGGTGAGCCGCTGGATGCTGCGATCGTCGAACGACTGCGCTCGACGGAGACCTTCAACCAGGGCGACGACACGAGCGAGTATTTGGCGGCCGCGTGGCTCGATCAGGCCTGGCACCGGGTCGGGGCCGGTTCGACGGTCGAGGATGTCGCGTCGTTCGAGGCTGCGGCACTGGCAGAGATCGGCCTGGACAACCCGGTCGTTCCGACTCGCTACTCCTCGACGTACTTCGCGCATGTCTTCTCTGGCGGCTACAGCGCCGGGTACTACTCGTACATCTGGAGCGAAGTGCTCGACGCCGACACCGTCGACTGGTTCCGCGCGAGCGGTGGCCTCACCCGTGAGAACGGCGACCGCTTCCGCGCGCGCCTGCTCGGAGTCGGCGGATCTAAGGACCCGCTGGAGGCGTACCGCGACTTCCGTGGCCGCAACGCCGAGATCGCTCCACTGCTGAAACGGCGCGGGTTGGGCAGTTGAGCCATGACTCCCCCCATTTTGATATCATGCTTCTATATTGATATCAGGAGGTGATGGGATGTCCGCACTCACTGTTCGAAATCTTTCTGACGAGACACATCGTGCGCTGAAGGCACGCGCAGAGAGCAACCATCGAAGCACCGAAGCCGAGGTCAGGGCGATCCTCGACGCGGCTGTCGCGCCACGAGTCAAGATCGGCTCGTTGCTCACAGCAATCGGCCAAAGCGTCGGTGGCGTTGAGCTCGACTTCGACCGCAACGCCGAGACTCGCACCCCAGTGAACTTCTCATGATCTTGCTCGACACAAATGTGATCTCAGAGCCGATGCGTCCGCATCCAGACCCGGCTGTTGTTGCATGGCTAGACCGGCAGAGCGCAGACACTCTGTACCTCACCACAATCTCCCTCGCTGAAATCAGGTATGGACTCTCGCTGCTTCCGGAAGGAAGCAGGCGAACGCAGCTTCGTGAGAGGTTCGAGGATGAGTTGCTCCCCCACTTCGCCGGGAGGATCGTCGGATTCAATGAAGCCGCGAGCAGCGCGTACGCATCGCTTCGCTCGACAGCGCGACGACAAGGCGTCTCGCTCTCGGACTTTGACGCGCTCATAGCCGCCGTCGCCACCAGCACACGACTCACCATGGCGACAAGAGATACAACACCCTTTATGGCGGCCGGCCTCATGGTTATTAACCCGTGGTTCGCTGAGGTGTGAGGCGCCGTTTGAGGCCGAGGATTTCGCGGGTACGCCGCTCAGAGAGCAGCACGGTCTTCGCAGAACCGCGCTAACTTCGCAGAAGTTCCAGGAACCTCTGCGAGATTGCTCCGTTCCTGCGAAATTGCTGCTGATGCTTTAGAGGTGCGAGAGCGCCTTGTACCAGGTCAGCTGGTGGTAGCTCTGCTGCAGCTGTTCGCCCAGCCCCTCAAGCGGATGAATGCACACCGAGATCAGCTCCCCATCATCCAGCGACTGATCTGTGACAAGTGAGCAGTCACGTGCGAGAAAGTGGTGCACGCGGTTGGTGTGATTGCCGAAGTTCGCCCAGGTGGCACCGAGGTCGATGATCTCCCCCGCTTGGTAGCCCGTTTCTTCCCGTAGCTCTCGGAGCGCGGCATCCCGCGGCGTCTCATTTGTTTCGACAGCACCGCCGATCGTCCCCAACGCTACGACGCCAGCACCATGTCGGTACTCCTGTACGACGATCGCCTCACCGTCGGTGTTCAGAGCGAGGACCGAGATCCATTCGGCAGGCTCGAGCACGTAATACGGTGCGATCGTTCGCCCGGCAGCATCCACGCAGGTGTCGGCACGCAGATGAATCCAGCGATCCGCGACCACGATATGAGTCGCAGCCACGCGCCAGGGCGAGGGTTGAATGTGCCCCTCAGAGATCGAGTTTGTCACGCACTCTTGCGCTTACGCTCCATCACGACCGTGGGTGCTGCGCCATCTTCAACGGCGGCGCGGGTGATGATCACCTTTGCGACATCGTCGGCCGAAGGAATCTCGAACATGATTGGGCCGAGCACGTCCTCAAGGATCGCGCGAAGCCCTCGAGCACCGGTCTTGCGGTCTACTGCAAGGTTGGCGATCGAGCGCAGTGCTGGCTCTTCGAACTCGAGCTCTACGCCGTCGAGCTCGAACATCCGCTGGTACTGCTTGACGAGGGCGTTGCGGGGGCCCGTGAGGATCTCCATCAGCGCATCCTGATCGAGCGGTGAAACCGAAGCAACAATCGGCAGACGCCCGATGAATTCAGGGATCAGACCGAAGCGGTGCAGGTCTTCTGGAAGCACCTCGCTGAACAGGTCAAGATCCTTGCTCTTGTCCTGCAGCGGCGCTCCGAAACCGACACCGTGCTTGCCCACGCGGGAAGAGACAATGTCTTCCAGCCCGGCGAAAGCACCCGCGACGATAAACAGAACGTTCGTCGTGTCGATCTGCAAGAACTCCTGGTGAGGATGCTTGCGTCCGCCCTGCGGCGGTACGGCGGCAACCGTTCCTTCGATGATCTTCAGCAGCGCTTGCTGTACACCTTCGCCGGAGACATCGCGCGTGATCGACGGGTTCTCGGCCTTGCGCGCGATCTTGTCGATCTCATCGATGTAGATGATGCCGTGTTCGGCACGCTTCACATCGTAGTCGGCAGCCTGGATGAGCTTGAGGAGAATGTTCTCCACGTCTTCGCCCACGTAGCCGGCCTCAGTGAGTGCCGTGGCATCGGCTACCGCGAAAGGCACGTTCAGTCGCTTCGCCAGCGTCTGCGCGAGATACGTCTTGCCACAGCCGGTGGGGCCGATCAGCAGGATGTTGCTCTTGGCGATCTCAACTTCGTCAGCCTTCTGCTCAGCGAGCTGAAGAGTGCTGTGCGCACGAGTGCGCTTGTAGTGGTTGTAGACCGCTACAGCCAGTGCCTTCTTCGCCGGCTCCTGGCCGACGACATACTCTTCGAGGAACGCGAAGATCTCTCGAGGCTTGGGCAGCTCGAAGTCAGAGACGCCATCGGCAGACGACTCTGCCATGCGCTCTTCAATGATCTCGTTGCACAGCTCGACGCATTCGTCGCAGATGTACACGCCTGGGCCAGCGATCAGCTGCTGCACCTGCTTCTGGCTCTTTCCGCAGAAAGAGCACTTGAACAGGTCAGCGCTTTCACCGATTCGTGCCATGCGCATCCTCCTAGGCGAGACTGAGAAACTCCTTCGAGCCTAACCGCTCCCTCAGACACTGAGCCGTATTGGCGCGGTTCTGCGTCAGATCATGCTCTTCGTGTGCCACACAGTCTTGATCTCGGTAAATGCGCCGATCCGCTCCGGAGAAGCGGTGACCTCTCCTGGAGTGAGCACGCGCTTGAGTGTGTCGGCAGCAGCTATCTGCAGGTCGACCCACTCGAGCGCACCAGCACCGGCGAGGTCGAGAGCGTTGACATCGGCGTGCGAAGCAAGCCACGGAGCGATCTCTGCCGGCGAGCCAGTGAGAACGTTCACGACTCCCCCTGGCACGTCGCTCGTCGCGAGCACCTCGGCGAAGCTGATCGCAGAGAGCGGATGCTGTTCACTGGCGAGCACGACGACAGCGTTACCAGCGACCAAGGCCGGAGCGACGACGGAGACGAGCCCAAGCAGCGCAGAGTCCTGCGGCGCGATAATCGCAACGACGCCAGTGGGTTCCGGAACGAGATATTGAAGTACGGGCCAGACACCGGGTTGGCGTTGCCGGCGACCTGCGCGTACTTGTCGCACCAGCCCGCGTACCAAACCCAGAGGTCGACGGCTTCATCAACCTGTGCGCCGGCAGCAGCGGACGAGACACCCTCTTGGGCGACGATCTCGTCAATGAACTGCGCACGGCGCCCCTCGAGCACCTCGGCAACACGGTAGAGCACTTGCCCGCGGTTGTACGCGGTGGCACCGGACCAGCCCTTGACCGCCGCGCGAGCGGCGACGACGGCATCCCGAGCATCCTTGCGAGAGCCCTTCGCGGCGTTGGCGAGGAACGTGCCTTTCGCCGAAAGCACCTCGTAGGTGCGACCAGACTCGCTACGCGGGAACGCACCGCCAATGGCGAGCTTGTATGTCTTCGGCACTGCCAATCGCTTGCTCATGCTGAGGCCCCCTTCAGGTAAGCGGTGAGACCATGTCGGCCGCCCTCGCGGCCGTATCCGGATTCCTTGTATCCGCCGAACGGGCTGGCGGGATCGAAGCGGTTGAACGTATTCGCCCAGATGACGCCGGCACGCAGCCGGTCGGCGACCGCGAGGATGCGCGACCCTTTGTCCGTCCAGATTCCCGCGGACAGCCCATAGGGAGTGTTGTTCGCCTTGGCGATCGCCTCGGCGGGTGTGCGGAACGTCAGCACCGAGAGCACCGGCCCGAAGACCTCGTCGCGGGCAATGCGGTGGGATGCTTCGACGCCCGTGAAGATCGTCGGAGCAAACCAGAAACCCTTTTCCGGGATGGCGCAGTCGGCCGTCCAGCGCTCGGCGCCCTCCGCTTCACCGATGTCGCTGAGCTCGCGAATGCGGGCAAGCTGGGCGGCGGAGTTGATCGCACCGATGTCGGTGTTCTTGTCGAGCGGGTCGCCCAGGCGAAGAGTCGAAAGACGCGACTTCAGGCGATCGACGACCTCATCGTGAATTGACTCCTGCACCAGCAGGCGACTGCCCGCGCAGCAGACGTGCCCCTGGTTGAAGAAGATTCCGTTGACGATGCCTTCGAGCGCCTGCTCGAGCGGCGCGTCGTCGAAAACGATGTTCGCCGCCTTGCCGCCGAGCTCGAGCGTGACCTTCTTGTCAGTGCCGGCGACTGCGCGAGCGATATCCCGACCCACGCCGGTAGAGCCAGTGAAGGCGACCTTGTTGACGTCGGGGTGACGCACGAGCGTCGCTCCGGTCGAGCCTGCACCGGTGACAATGTTCACGACGCCGGCCGGAAGATCTGCCTGCTGCAGGATCTCGGCAAAGATCAGCGCCGTGAGCGGCGTCGTCTCGGCGGGCTTGAGCACGACAGTGTTGCCGGCAGCGAGAGCCGGAGCGATCTTCCACGCCAGCATCAGCAGCGGGAAGTTCCAGGGGATGATCTGGGCGGCAACACCGAGCGCACGAGGATTGGCACCGAGACCTGCGTAGTCGAGCTTGTCTGCCCAGCCTGCGTAGTAGAAGAACCAGGATGCGACGAGCGGAACGTCTACGTCGCGGCTCTCCTTGATCGGCTTGCCGTTATCAAGGCTTTCGGCCACAGCGAGCTCACGGGCGCGCTCCTGAACCAGACGCGCGATGCGGAAGAGGTACTTGCCGCGGTCACGTCCGCTCATCTTCGACCAGGTCTTCTCGTACGCGCGGCGCGCAGCGGCGACAGCACGGTCGATGTCCTCGTCGTTCGCACCCGCGATCTCCGCGATGTGTGATTCATCGGAGGGCGAGATGGTGCTGAAGCTCTTACCTGAGCCTTCAACGAACTCTCCGTCGATGAACAGGCCGTAGCTGTCGCGCAGGTTCAGGATCGCCTTTGATTCGGGCGCCGGGGCATATTCCAGGAATGACATGTTTCTTGTTCCCTTTAGTCGATCGTGACGTAGTCGGGGCCGGAGTAGTGGCCGGTGGTCATCTTCTGACGCTGCAGGAGCACGTCGTTCAGCAGGCTCGAGGCACCGAAGCGGAACAGGTGCGGCTGCAGCCATTCCTCCCCCGCCGTCTCGGCGACGGTGACGATGTACTTGATCGCGTCTTTGGAGGTGCGGATGCCGCCGGCCGGCTTTACGCCGATCTTTTCGCCGGTCGCCCGGTACCAGTCACGTACGGTCTCGAGCATCAGCAGTGTCGTCGGCAACGTGGCCGCAGGCTGCACCTTGCCGGTGGACGTCTTGATGAAGTCCCCTCCGGCGAGGATGCCGAGCCACGATGCACGCTTGATGTTGTCGTAGGTGTTCAGCTCGCCCGTTTCGAGGATGACCTTGAGCGAGGCAGAGGTGCCGTCCTCACGACGGCAGGCTTCTTTCACGGCGGCGATCTGATCGAAGACGAGCCCGTAGCGGCCAGAGAGGAATGCGCCACGGTCGATCACCATGTCGATCTCGTCGGCACCTGCGGCAACGGCCTCTGCGGTATCGGCAAGCTTGATCGCGAGCGACGACCGCCCGCTGGGGAATGCGGTCGCGACGGCTGCGACCGAGATCTTGCCGTCGTCCGGATCGCCGTGCAACGCACCGAGAGCCTCGACGGCGTGGCCGACCATGTCACCGTAGACGCAGACAGCTGCGACGAGCGGAGTGGAAGGGTCTGCGGCATCCGGCGTCTTGGCCTTGGAAACGAGGGATCGCACCTTGCCGGGAGTGTCCGAGCCCTCCAGAGTCGTCAGGTCGATCAGCGAGATGATCTTGTCGAGCGCCCAGGCTTTGGACGTCGTCTTGATCGAGCGCGTGCCGAGGCCGGCAGCGCGCTGCTCGAGACCGGTGGCATCGACGCCGGGAAGTCCGTGCAGGAAGCGCCTCAGTGTGGCGTCATCGGGCTCTGCGCCCAGCACATCCACCGCTGAGCGGCGGGAGAGTTCTTTGGTAGTCATCGTTCCTCCAACAATGCTCGGGCTGTGGTCTCGTCGGTCACCAGAACGCTGCACAGGCCGCTGGTCACGACTGTACGCGCGATGTCATGTTTTGCGGCACCCGCGGTGACGAAAATCGAATGCTTCACGGCACGCAAACGATCGAGGCTCACCCCGACGGTTCGCGCGTCGAGCTGCGCATCGACAATATTTCCATCCGCGTCGATATAGCGACCAAGCACATCGCCAACGGCGCCGCGACGCGCAAGCTCTTCGACATCGGCGGGCTTCAGGTAGCCGTTCTCAACATGAGCCGAGGATGCGTCGGCCGGGCCTGCTGAGAAGAGATAAGTCTGCGCTTCTGCCGCCTGCTCAAGGATTGCGGAGACGGTGCGATCGGCTTCGATCGCCTGCTTCGTCTCAACACGCTCCAGGATGGCGGGGCTCGGCAGCAGCATCGCCTGGCCGCCGGCGCGCTGCGCAATGGTCATGGCGAGGCTTGCCGCACCCCCGGAACGGCGGTTGAGGCTCACGCCACCGTTGAGCTGCACGACGGTCACACCGTGCGCCCATCTCTCTGGGAGAGCCTCTGCGACAGCAGTGAGTGTCCGGCCCCAGCTGATGCCGAGAGTGCGGGGCACTGGGCGGTGAGCTGCGAGGTAGTCCGCGGCTGCCTGAGCTACGCGGTCGAGAGTTGTGCTCGCATCATCCGGCGTGGGAACGACGATCGCATCTGCGAGGCCGAAGCGCTCGGTGAGTTCACGCTCGAGGCCGAGCTTGCGGGCACGTGGGTGCACGATCTCGATCCGTACGATGCCCTTCTCCCGGGCCTGGGTCAGGAGGCGACCGACCTTCCAGCGAGAGATTTTCAGAAGGGCGCCGATCTCGTCTTGCGTCTTGGCCTCGTCGTAATACAACTCTGCAACTCGCACGGTGAGCAAATCTTCTTCCATGGCGTCCTCCCTTCTGTGTCCAGCGTACGCGTGAGCACGCACCCGCGCATACGCTTGCTCAGATGAGCAAAACCTGCGCGCGGCTGTGCGCATCTGCTGGCGCGCCCGCACCACCCGCCCGCGCACGCACGCAAAAAGCGGCCCGATGCCGAAGCACCGGACCGCCTTTTCTCGAATCCGTTAGGACGCGCGCTTGCGGGTAGTAAGCACCTGGTCGACGATGCCGTACTCCAGAGCCTGCGCGGCCGAGAGGATGTTGTCGCGGTCGATGTCGCGGTGCACCTGCTCGACGGGCCGGCCGGTGTGCGAGGCCATCGTCTCTTCGAGCCAGGTGCGCATGCGCAGAATCTCTGCCGCCTGGATCTCGATGTCGGATGCCTGTCCCTGACCCGCCTCACCCATTGCGGGCTGGTGGATGAGGATGCGGGCGTTCGGCAGCGCGAGACGCTTGCCGGGCGCTCCTGCCGCGAGCAGCACGGATGCAGCCGAAGCGGCCTGTCCGAGCACCACGGTCTGGATGTGCGGCGCGACATACTGCATCGTGTCGTAGATCGCGGTCATCGCGGTGAACGAGCCACCGGGTGAGTTGATGTACATCGTGATGTCGCGGTCGGCGTCCTGGCTCTCAAGAACCAGCAGCTGTGCCATCACGTCATCTGCCGACGCGTCATCGACCTGGACGCCAAGGAAGATCACGCGGTCTTCGAAGAGCTTGTTGTACGGGTCTTGGCGCTTGAAGCCGTATGCCGTGCGCTCTTCGAACTGCGGCAGCACGTAGCGGCTGGAGGGCAGGTTTCCGGCGGATTGGAAAGTAGGAGTGTACATGTGAGTCCTCTCGAATCCGATTATTCTGCGTCGTCCGCAGTGCCGCCGCCGCCGATGACGTCGGTAGCGTGCTCGCGCATGTGGTCGACGAAGCCGTACTCGAGGGCCTCGTCGGCGGTGAACCAGCGGTCGCGGTCGCCGTCTTCGTTGATCTGCTCAACTGACTTGCCAGTCTGCGCGGCAGTGATCTCAGCGAGACGCTTCTTCATCGAGAGGATGAGCTGCGCCTGTGTCTGGATGTCGCTCGATGTTCCGCCGAAGCCGCCGTGCGGCTGGTGCAGCAGTACTCGTGCGTTCGGTGTGATGTAACGCTTGCCCTTGGTGCCGCTGGTGAGCAGCAGCTGTCCCATGGACGCGGCCATGCCGATGCCTACGGTGACGATGTCGTTCGGGACGAACTGCATCGTGTCGTAGATCGCCATACCAGCGGTGATCGATCCACCGGGCGAGTTGATGTAAAGGTAGATGTCTTTCTCAGAGTCTTCTGCGGCAAGAAGAAGGATCTTCGCACAAATCTCGTTGGCGTTCTCGTCACGCACCTCTGATCCCAGCCAGATGATGCGATCCTTCAGCAGCCTGTCGAAGACACTCGTCGCGAGGAGGGGTTCTGCAGCCATTTCAGCTCCTGTTTCCGTGTTCGGTGATTCGAATCTACCGGCGCGAGCCCGACGCTCAGGCCGTGTTCGCCGTCGGCATATAGCGTGGCGCCCTCGCCGCCGTGACCAGTCGGGATGCACCGACTACACCCGGTAGCGTCGAGGTATGAGTGACACCGCCCCCATGCTTGGCCTCCTGCTCGACGTCGACGGTCCGATCGCTAGCCCGGTGAGCCGGACGATCGCGATTGAGTCGATCGTGACCGATCTGGTGAAGCTGGCGGATGCCGGAATTCCCATCGTCTTCAACACAGGACGCTCCGATGCATTCCTGCGCGAAGAGGTTGTCGCTCCCCTCGTCACCGCCGGCCTCCCTGCGCACGCACGGATGTTCGCGGTGTGCGAAAAAGGTGCAGTATGGTTCGCGATCACTCCCGCAGGCGCCGGCGAGATCAACATCTCCCATGAGCTCGCGGTTCCGGCATCCTATGGCGCTGCAATCGAAACCCTCGTCTCAGAGCGTTTCGCAGACCACATGTTCTTCGATCACACCAAACGCGCGATGGTGTCTGTCGAGCAGCACACTCACACCGAGAACACCGACTACAGGGTGCAGCAGGCTGCGTTCGATGCCGCGGCATTCGAGGAGATGGGCCGACACTGTTTGGGGGTCGAACACAATGGCACGCGCGCGGCGGATGCCGACGGCGAGGTCGGATATCGGATTGACTCGACGATCATCTCCACGGACATCGAATCGATCCGTCTCGGCAAGGACCTCGGCGCGATGCGTGCGATCGAGATGTTGTTGCCGAACGGTGCTCTCCCCACGCAATGGCGTACGGTCGGCGATTCTCGCACCGACTACGCGATGGCGGACTGGCTGCACGCTCAGGGGTACGAGGTCGCGCACGTGGATGTACGCCCCGCTGACGGCGTGCCAGATAAGCCCTACCAGGTGCTCACAGCCGGCGACTTGATCCACGACGACGCCGGAGCGGCATTCCTCACGCGATGGGTCGAAATGGTGCAGGGCACCGCCACGCAGGACACCGACGTGCGCTGACGTATTCGGGCGCCAACCCGCGAACGCCGCGAATGCGAAAGGACGGATGCCGAAGCATCCGTCCTTTCGTCATAATCGCGGTGCGATCACTCAGCCTTGTCAGCAGCCTTCTTGGCCGGAGCCTTCTTGGCGGCCGGCTTCTTGGCGGGAGCCTTCTTCGCAGCGGGCTTCTCGTCAGCGGCCTCAGCGTCGTCTGCCTTCTTGGCAGGAGCCTTCTTGGCAGCAGCCTTCTTGGCGGGCTTCTCTTCGGCAGAAGCGTCAGCCTCAGTGGTCTCGTCCTCGTCATCGACAGCGACGAAACCTGACAGGTCAACGGCCTTGCCGTTGGAGTCAACGACCTTCACCTTGCCGAGCGCAACGGCGAGAGCCTTGTTGCGGGCGACCTCGCCAGCGAGAGCAGGCAGCTGATTCGAAGACTGCAGCGCCTCGACGAAGTCCTGCGGCGACATTCCATACTGCGCGGCGGACTGGATCAGGTACTGGCTGAGCTCTTCCTGCGAGACCTGGACGTCAGCCTGCTCAGCGATCGTGTCGAGCAGCACCTGCGTGCGGAATTGCTTCTCGCTCGCCACAGTAACCTCGGCGCGGTGCTCGTCATCCTCAAGACGGTTCTCGCCCTCGAGGTGGTTGTGCACCTCGTCTTCGATGAGCTGCGGCGGCACGGGGATCTCGATCTTCTCGAGCAGCGTCTCAATAAGCTGGTCGCGAGCCGCAGAACCCTGAGCGAAGATGCCCTGCTCGTTCACGCGCTCGGCGAGGCTGTCGCGCAACTCTGCGATCGTGTCGAACTCGCTGGCGACCTGTGCGAAGTCATCGTCGGCCTCAGGAAGCTCGCGCTCCTTGACTGCCTTGATGGTGACGGAGACCTCGGCCTCAGCACCGGCGTGGTCACCGCCGACGAGCTTCGAGCGGAACGTGGTGTCCTCACCAGCAGTGAGGGACTCGATCGCGTCGTCGATGCCCTCGAGCAGCTCGCCAGAACCGACCTCGTAGGAGACACCCTCTGCGCGGTCGATCTCGGCGTCGTCGATGGTGGCGACAAGGTCGAGCTCGACGAAGTCACCCTTCGCGGCGGGACGGTCAACGGGGATCAGAGTGCCGAAGCGTGCGCGCAGGCTGTCCAGCTCTGCATCGAGCGCTGCCTCATCAGCTTCAACAGCATCCACGGTCAGGACGATGTCGTCGTAAGAGGGGATCTCGATCTCGGGGCGGACGTCAACCTCGACCTCGACGAGCAGGTCGCCAGAGAAGTCTTTCTCGTTCGGCCACTCTTTGATGTCAGCAGCGGGGCGGCCGACGATGCGAAGCTTGTGCTCGGAAGCCGCTTCGCGGAAGAACTTGTCAAGGCCCTCGTTGACCGCGTGCTCGATGACGGCGCCGCGACCCATGCGCTGGTCGATGATCGGAGCAGGAACCTTGCCCTTGCGGAAGCCGGGGATCTGGATGTCCTGTGCAATGTGCTCGTACGCGTGAGCAATGCTGGGCTTCAGGTCATCCGGGGTGACCGTGATGGTGAGCTTGACCCGGGTCGGGGTCAGCTTCTCGACGGTGCTGTTCGCCATGCTTGTTTGTTCTCCTTTGGATTTCCGCGCAACGACGCGGCCTGAGGTTTAGGGGGCCGTTGTCGGGGCGACAGGATTTGAACCTGCGACTTCCCGCTCCCAAAGCGGGCGCTCTACCAAGCTGAGCTACGCCCCGGCTGCTCCCGCATGCGGGATGGACCTTGACGAGTCTAACGGACAGGAGCAGCCTCACCGTCCGCTATGCTTATGAAGTCCGATTTTGAGCCGAAGTTATTGGCTCATTTCGGGGCTGTAGCTTAGTGGTAAAGCCTCTGTCTTCCAAACAGATGATGCGAGTTCGATTCTCGTCAGCCCCTCCGTTACCCCGCATAGGTCATTAGCCCGCATGTGACCCACAGCTTCCCGATGCTAACCTGGCCACGTCGGTAATCAGCGGGGCGCTGTGACTCACATCCCCTCTGCTTCTTCAGGAGGATGCGACGTGACCGAGCCAGTTGCTCCGCCGCCGATTCCGGCAGAAGCGGGCGTGCACCAACTTCCGGCATCCTTCGGCGCATCTCCGCACGTCGTGCCCGCCGCGAAACGCCACAAGAAGCGCACCGGTCTCCTCCTGACAAGTCTCGGCATCGTCGTCCTCGGTGTCGCGTGCGCTGGCGTTCAGCTCGGCGCCAACCTCGGTTATGACGACGCTCGCGTCGCGTTCGAGGCCGCAGCCGACGACGCTGAAGAAGGACAGGCGCAGCTGACCAGCGAGTTGACCACGCTCAACTCAGCAACGAGCATGGCGTCCGGCATCGCCGACGTCGACAGCGGAATGCTGATGGATGCTGTGTCAAAAGAGGCTCTCACTGCCGCGATCACCGATGCGACAGCAGCCTCGACGGATGCAACGTCGTTGAGCGAGCAGCTTCTCCCCCATGCCGATGACAAGCCGGATTGGGCCTGGGAACTGTTCGGCGAAACTGCACAGTTGAACTCCGACCGCGATAGCGCCGACCAGCTTGTCGCAGAGTTCTCCTCGGCGGGCGACGACGCCTCGGGCGCGACGAGCAGCGTCGAGGATGCCGCGTTGACCGCGGTGACGACGGCTGCTGACGCGGCTGCCGGATTCGAAGCGGTACATGTCTCAGCACGCAACCTCGACATCCTCGCGCTACGAAATGCTGCAGACCGCGTCCATGGCGCCGCGACGCTCGACGACGCTGCACAATCTGCTTACTCCGCTCTGGAGTCCGCCGCGTCACAGATGTTGACATCAGAGCAGGCCGAACTGGCAGAGAAATCCGGAGCGCTCTACGGAGCGCGCGTCGAAATCGAAGCGTTCGCACGTTCACTCGCGCCTGGGGTGCTCCTGGACTTCGACTGGTCCGAGATCGTAAACGGCTACGGGTACTCCGACAGCATGGCCGGGTACGCCACCTGGTGGTACGCCGACCCCGGCTACGCGACGATCGAGTTGACGAACTCCGTCGCAGCGCTCTGGCCGAGTGCGCGCAGTGAAGCTCTGGTTGCGCACGAGGTCGGCCACGCGATCAGCGTCAAGTGCGAGGGCATGTACGACGATTCGACGCAGGAGAACATCGAAGCCTGGGGCACAGCCTGGGCGATCAGCATGGGCTACGTCGATGACGCCAACGGCACGTGGGCCTATGGCCCTCCTCCGCAGTCACTCATCGACGCAGCCGCAGGTTGCCGCTGAGGCGAAGCGTAGGGTACTAAGCCTGTCCGCGACGCTCGCGCAGCTGCGTCAATGCGTCGTCGAGAAGCTGTGTCGCCTCATCGTCCGTACGACGCTCCTTCACGTAAGCGAGGTGCGTCTTGTACGGCTCGTTCTTTGCCAGTGCGGGCGGGTTTGCCTTGTCGCGACCGGCGGGAAGACCCGACTGCGGGTGGTCGATCGTCTCCGGGATCTCATCATCGGGAAGACCGGCTGCGAAGTAGCGGACTGTCTCGTTGCCGAGGCCGTCCCAGTACGACACCGCAGTGCGATCGGCGTGATAACCGTGATCCTGCTCGCCCATTGGGCCGGAACCGACACGTGTTCCGCGGATTGCGTTGCCTCCAGAGGCCATGGTCAGATCACCTCTAGCTTCGTGATGAGGCCCAGCGCGACGATGGCGATGAACCATGCGAGCGCCAGGACGATGGTAAAGCGGTTCAGGTTTCGCTCTGCGAGACCAGACGAACCGGCCGTAGAGGTCATGCCTCCACCGAACATGTCAGACAGACCGCCACCGCGGCCCTTGTGGAGAAGGATGAGGAGAGTCAGCAGGACGCTGGTGAGGCCCAGCACAACCTGCAGGACGAACTCAAGAATTGCCACGAAGAAAAGCCTTTCGACAGGGCAGATTGCCCGTAAGGGTCAAGTATACGCAGGTGGCGGGGCCGAAACCCCGCCCCCGCTCATACACCGACGTGCTTTTCGAACCGGATAATCGCGGCAAAGTCGTCGACCACGAGGCTCGCGCCGCCGACCAACGCACCGTCAACATCGGGCTCACGCATGAAGCTGGCGATGTTCGCAGCCTTCACCGAACCGCCATACAGAATGCGAGTGCGCGCAGCAGCCTCGTCATCCAAGGTCTTCGCGAGCACGCCACGCAGCGCAGCGCACACATCCTGTGCCTGCTGCGGGGTAGCCGCCTGCCCGGACCCGATCGCCCAGACTGGCTCGTATGCCACGACGATGTCAGCGGATGCCGGAACGCCCTTGAGCGCTGCCTCCAGCTGCCCCGCAGGAACCGCGCTCGCACCGAACTTCTCTAGGTCTTCTGCAGTCTCGCCGACGCAGATCACCGGAACGAGTCCGTGCTTCAGCGCTGCCTGCACCTTGGCCGCCACAACGTCGTCGCCCTCTGCGTGGTATTCACGACGCTCCGAGTGACCGATGATGACGTACTTCGCGGCCATCTTCGCGAGGAACGCACCCGAGATCTCACCGGTGTAAGCGCCCGAGTCGTGCGCGGAGACATCCTGAGCACCGAGTGCGAACGGGATCTTGTCCGCGTCGATGAGCGTCTGGACGCTGCGAAGGTCGGTGAATGGCGGGAACACCGCGACCTCAACCGAGCCGTTCTCGTGCTTGGCATCCTTGAGCGCCCAGTGCAGCTTCTGCACGAACGCGACCGCCTGCAAGTGATCCAGGTTCATCTTCCAGTTGCCCGCAATCAGCGGGGTACGAGTCGTTACGCCCATCCGAGCACCTCCAGGCCGGGTAGTTTTTTGCCCTCGAGGAATTCGAGGCTTGCGCCTCCACCCGTCGAGATGTGACCGAACTGGTCATCTGCGAATCCGAGTTGGCGCACGGCCGCCGCAGAGTCGCCACCGCCGACGACGCTGAGGCCGTCGACCTCAGTCAGCGCCTGCGCGACAGTCTTGGTTCCGGCAGCGAAAGCGGGGAACTCGAACACGCCCATCGGGCCGTTCCAGAACACCGTCTTCGAGCTGCGGATCGCGTCGGCGAACGCCTTCGCGGTGTCCGGACCAATGTCGAG
This sequence comes from Microbacterium sp. CH12i, assembly GCF_000685355.1. Taxonomy (GTDB): domain Bacteria; phylum Actinomycetota; class Actinomycetes; order Actinomycetales; family Microbacteriaceae; genus Microbacterium. The sequence goes on from NZ_JHET01000004.1 coordinate 127,788, forward strand.
TCCGATACCGGATGCACCGAACGCCGACTGCTCAATGGCGTCAGCCGCAGTCACCTCGTGCGCAGCATCCGCTGAGAACGACTCCGCCACGACAACGTCTGTCGGCAGCACGATCTCCACACCACGCTCGGCGGCGTCTTTGAGGTAGCCGCGAACGACGTCGAGCTGATCCTTCTCCAGCAGGCTGGCGGCCACAGCGTGGCCCTGCGCCGCAAGGAAGGTGAACAGCATTCCGCCGCCGACAAGAATACGGTCACGCGCGGGAGCAGGTGCGAAATCACACCGAGCTTGTCGCTGACCTTCGATCCGCCGAGGACGACCGTGTACGGTCGCTCCGGCTTCTCGGTGAGGCGGTCGAGCACATCGAGCTCGGTAGCAATGAGAAGACCGGCCGCGGAAGGCAGGATCTCGGCGAGGTCGTAGACGCTCGCCTGCTTGCGGTGCACAACACCGAAGCCATCAGAGACGAGCGCATCACCCAGCTCAGCGAGTTCGGCGGCGAACGCCTGACGGGTGGCGTCATCCTTCGCCGTCTCGCCCGCGTTGAATCGCAGGTTCTCGAGCACCACGATGCCGCCATCTTCGAGGGATGCGACGGCGTCTCGTGCTGACTCGCCGACCGTGTCGCGCGCAAACGCGACGGGCTTGACAAGCAGCTCAGAGAGACGCTGCGCGACCGGCTCGAGGCTGTACTGCGGGTCAGGAGCCCCATCAGGGCGACCCAGATGCGAGCACACGATCACGCGTGCGCCAGCATTGAGAAGGGCGTTCAAGGTCGGCAACGAAGCACGCACACGGCCATCGTCCGTTATGACCCCGTCCCGCAAGGGGACGTTCAAATCACAACGGACGATGACGCGCTTGCCTTCGAGCGAACCCAGCGATTCCAGGGTGCGCAACGTCATGACGAGCTCAGATACGCTCTGCGACGTACTCGGTCAGGTCGACGAGACGGTTGGAGTAACCCCACTCGTTGTCGTACCAGCTGGAGACCTTGACCAGGTTGCCGCTGACGTTGGTGAGCGTCGAGTCGAAGACCGAGGAGTGCGCGTTGTGCACGATGTCACTCGAGACGATCTCGTCTTCGTTGTACTGCAGGTAGCCCACGAGGCGGCCGTCGGCCGCTGCCTTCTTGTATGCAGCGTTGACCTCGTCTACGGTGAGGTCTTCTCGCTCGGTGATGATCGTCAGGTCGACAATCGAGCCGGTGGGAACCGGCACACGGTACGAGGAACCACTGAGCTTGCCGTTGAGTTCGGGGAGCACCACGCCGATCGCCTTCGCTGCACCGGTGGATGCCGGGACGATGTTGATCGCTGCGCCGCGTGCGCGTCGCAGGTCGCTGTGCGGGCCATCCTGCAGGTTCTGGTCTGCGGTGTAGGCGTGTGCGGTCATCATGAAACCGCGGACGATTCCGAACTCGTCATTGAAGACCTGCGCCAACGGTGCGAGGCAGTTGGTCGTGCAGGAAGCGTTGGAGATGATGTTGTGCGTGGCCGGGTCGTAGGTGTTCTCGTTCACACCCATGACGAACGTGGCGTCCACGTCGGTACCGGGAGCCGAGATCAGGACCTTCTTGGCACCAGCGTCGATGTGCTTCTTGGCGAGCTCGCCCTTGGTGAAGAAGCCCGTCGACTCGATGACGATGTCGACGCCCAGCTCGCCCCACGGGAGGTTGGCGGGGTCGCGCTCGGCGAAGGCCTTGATCTTCTTACCGTCGACCGTGATGCTGTCGTCGTCGTAGCTGACGTCAGCGTCGAGAACGCCGCTGACGGAGTCGTACTTCAGCAAGTGAGCCAGGGTCTTGTTGTCGGTGAGGTCATTGACCGCGACGATTTCGAGGTCCGCTCCCTGCGCGAGTGCCGCGCGGAAGTAGTTACGTCCAATACGGCCAAAGCCGTTGATGCCGATCTTGACAGACACTCAGGTCTCCTGTTTTCTCGTGCGCCTTCGCGCGTTATCGGTTGAGAATTTGTGGACAACGGCGTCCCGACGGGCTGAACACCCATCGGGACGCCCGTCTTGATTACGACAGTACCAGCAGGCCGTTCGTCTGCTTACGGGCAACCTCGAGGCGCTGGGCGACGTTCTCCCAGTTCGCGATGTTCCATGCGGCCTTGACGTAGTCGGCCTTCACGTTGAGGTAGTCCAGGTAGAACGCGTGCTCCCACATGTCGAGCTGGAACAGCGGAATGGTGCCCTGCGCAGCATTGGACTGCTGGTCGAACAGCTGCTGGATAATCAGACGCTGACCGATCGAGTCCCAGCTGAGCACAGACCAGCCAGAGCCCTGGATGCCCATCGCGGTTGCGGTGAAGTGAGCCTGGAACTTCTCGAACGAACCGAAGTACTCGTCGATTGCAGCCTTCAGCTCGCCCTCGGGCTGGCCACCGCCGTTCGGCGAGAGGTTCGTCCAGAAGATCGAGTGGTTGACGTGACCGCCGAGGTTGAACGCGAGATCCTTCTCGAGCTTGTTCACGTTCGCGAGGTTGCCGCTGTCGCGAGCCTCGGCGAGGCCGTCCAACGCGGCGTTCGCGCCGGTCACATAGGCCTGGTGGTGCTTGTCATGGTGCAGTTCCATGATCTTGCCGCTGATGTGCGGTTCCAGAGCTGCGAAGTCATAGGGGAGGTCAGGGAGCGTGTAGATCGCCATGTCGCTTTCATCCAATCCGCGCCGCGCCGCGGCGCTTGTCGGTCGTCCTCGTCGCCCAAATGCGGTGAGGAACGGACTTCTTCATCTTACTGACGACAACGCATGCGCAAAGTGGATGCTTCCCCGAATGACGAGAAACAGCACGTGAACTTCGACGAGTTGAGCAACTGCTCTGGCGGATCAGACGTCCAGGCCGGCGGGAACTGCAGCTTCGGTGCCGGAGATGCCCTCTTGCTGTGCACGCTTGTCTGCCATGGCCAGCAGGCGACGGATTCGTCCTGCCACAGCATCCTTCGTGAGCGGTGGATCGGCATGGTGACCGAGCTCGTCAAGGCTCGCATCGCGGTGCGAGAGACGCAGCTCACCGGCGAGCTTCAGATGATCCGGCACGTCTTCACCAAGGATCTCGAGCGCACGTTCAACACGCGCACACGCGGCAACGGCCGCCTGTGCCGACCGACGCAGGTTCGCGTCATCGAAGTTCACGAGTCGGTTGACGCCCGCGCGCACCTCGCGGCGCTGACGCATCTCTTCCCACGTTGCTGCGGTCTTCTGGGCGCCCATCTGGGCGAGGAGCGAGCGAATAGCTTCGCCTTCGCGCACGACGACGCGCGGCATTCCGCGCACCTCGCGGGCTTTAGCTGCGACACCGAGCCGATGCGCGGCACCAACCAGAGCCATCGCCGCTTCCGAAGTCGGGCAGGAGACCTCAAGCATCGCCGACCGACCCGGCTCGGAGAGCGATCCAGCGGCCAAGAATGCACCGCGCCAGAGGCCTGCGATCTCTTCGCGGGACCCGGTAGTGAGCCTGTTCGGAAGTCCGCGCACCGGGCGCCGACGCTGGTCGAGGAGGCCAGTCTGGCGTGCAAGGGTCTCCCCCGCTTCAATCACGCGGACCGCGTAGCGCGCCCCATCGTGCGAGCTGGCGGACTGCACCTGGGCGATCTCGGGTCGTACCCCGTATATCTCGGCGAGATCGCGAGCAACGCGACGAGCCAGCAGGTCAGCGTCCACCTCGGCCTCGACTGCGACACGACCGGCGATCGAGTGCAATCCCCCGGCGAACCGGAGGATGGCGGTGACCTCCGCGACGCGCACCGTCGGAGGCGCGTTGCGGATGCTGACCAGTTCAGCTTTGACGTCGGTGGTAAGTGCCACGGAACTCCTCGAAAATTCTCATGCATCGGATCGCGACGCAAAGGAACAGCTTACCCGGCGGGTCGTCGATCTATTCTCGCCCGAGGTCGCGGTGGCGCACGCTGATCGCGACGCCAGGGATCGCCGAGAGCCGTTTCGCGAGCTCTTGAGCCATCGCTACGGAGCGGTGCTTGCCACCAGTGCATCCGATCGCGACCGTCGAGTGACCCTTATTCTCGCGCTGATACCCCTCTAACACCGGCACAAGGGCTGCGGCATAAGCATCGAGGAACTCGGTGGCGCCCTCGCGCGAAAGCACAAAGTCTCGCACCGCGTCGTCCTTGCCAGTCAGGCCACGTAGCTCATCGATCCAGTACGGGTTCGGAAGAAAGCGCATATCAGCGATCAGGTCAACGTCAGTAGGCAGCCCGTACTTGAACCCGAAACTCAGAATCGTTAGGCGGTGCCGCGCTGCACCCTCTTCAGAGAAAGTCTCGGAGACCTGCGTCGCCAACTGGTGAATGTTCAGCGATGAGGTGTCGATGACGATGTCGGCCGCCTCGCGTACCAGCGTCAGCCGAGAGCGTTCTAGTCGGATGCCGTCCAGCAGCGTACCGTCCTCTTGCAGAGGATGCGGGCGACGAACGGACTCGAATCGTCGCACGAGCACGTCATCCGATGCGTCGAGAAAAACTACGCGGACGCTGCCGCGCGAGCGGAGGGCGCGGGCCACCTCGGGGAAGTCGTTGAACAGGTTGCGACCGCGGACATCGACGACTGCGGCAACCTTGGGAAGCGCGCCACCGCCGATACTCGTCAGATCGAGTAGCGGACGCAGCATCTGGGGTGGAAGGTTATCGACTACGTACCAGCCGAGGTCCTCCAGCGCGTTTGCCGCTGTCGATCGTCCGGCACCGGACATGCCGGTGACGATGAGGAACTCGTTCTTCTCCTCGTCGGTCATCGGTACTTCCTCTCGCTGTGAAGGCCAGCCTATCGACTCGCGAGGTGCCTGTGGATGTTCGCTGCGAGAGCGGGCCCGATCCCCTGCACTTCCTGAATCTGCGCAAGGTCTGCGCCGCGCAGCGCAGTCACTGAGCCGAAGTGCTTCAACAGGGTCTTGATCCTGTTTGCGCCCAGCCCAGGGACCTCTTCGAGCACCGTAGAGATGTCGCGTTTGCGGCGTTTTCGCTGGTGGGTGATCGCGAACCGGTGCGCTTCGTCACGGAGTCGCTGCAGGAGGTACAGCGACTCGCTCGTACGCGGCAGGATGACCGGGAAATCCTCCCCCGGCAGCCACACTTCCTCGAGACGTTTGGCAATGCCGCACAGCCCAATCTCGGTGTGTCCGGCATCACGGAGCGCCCGCGCGGCCGCTTCGACCTGTGGCTTGCCACCGTCGACGAGCAGGAGCTGCGGCGGGTATGAGAAGCGCGGCTTCTTGCGGGTGGTCACCACTTCGCCTTCTTCAGCGAAGGGGTCATCGAGCGGCGCGTCCGCCACGATCTCGACCTCTTCCGGCCGGTCGAGATATGCCAGACGGCGCATAAGTACCTGGTACATCGAGTCGGTGTCGTCGGTGGTCTCCGAGATATTGAACGAGCGGTACTGATCTTTGCGGGGAAGGCCGTCCTCGAATACGACCATCGATGCGACCACGTTGGTGCCGCTGAGATGCGAGATGTCGAAGCATTCGATTCGCAACGGTGCGGTGTCGAGGCCCAGCGCCTCTTGCAGATCGGTGAGTGCCTGGGTGCGCGCCACGTAGTCGCTCGTTCGACGGGTCTTGTATCGGATGAGCGCTTGCTGCGCGTTGAGCGTCGCGTTGCGCATCAAGTCGGTGCGCTGTCCACGGTGGGCGACAGCGATCTCGACTTTCTTGCCGCGGCGCTCACGCAGCCATTCTTCAAGCTCGCTCGCATCATCGGGGAGCCAGGGCACGATGATGCGTCGAGGAACATCGACGCCCTCGCCATATGCGCGTTGCAGAACCTGGTCGACGAGCTCGGAGTCGGAGATGTCGAGTTCTTTCTCGATCGTCGTCGCGCGCACGCCACGCACTCGTCCGCCGCGGATTACGAACTGCTGAACAGTCGCAGCAAGTTCGTCCTCCGCGATGCCGAACAGATCGGCATCCTCATCAGCGGGTAGTACGAGCGAACTCTTGCCAAGCACCGCCTCGATCGATGCGAGCTTGTCACGGTACTTCGCTGCAGCCTCGTAGTCCATTGCGGCAGATGCCGCCAGCATCCGCGTGGTGAGGTCTTTTTTGAAGCGCTCATCACTGCCGGCCATGAATGCGACAAAGTCGTCGACCATGGCCCGGTGTTCTTCGATCGTGACGGTCATCGAGCAGGGGCCACCGCACTTGCCGATCTGCCCAGGGAAGCACGGCCGGCCGGTCGCCATCGCTCGCTTGTAGCTGGCGTCACTGCAGGTGCGAATCGGGAATGCCTTGACCATCAGATCGATGGTGTCGTGCACCGCCCAGACCTTCGGGTAGGGCCCGAAATAGCGCGCCCGCGGGATCTTGCGGTTGCGAGTGACCAACACTCTCGGAGCCTCGTCACCCAGCGTCACCGCCATGAACGGGTACGACTTGTCGTCCTTGTATCGAACGTTGAACGGCGGATCGAACTCTTTGATCCACATGTACTCGAGCTGCAGGGAGTCGACGTCCGTCGGTACGACGGTCCACTCCACCGATGACGCTGTAGTGACCATTCGCCGGGTACGCTCGTGAAGCGTGTGCAGCGGTGCGAAGTAGTTCGACAACCGCTGTCGCAGGTTCTTCGCCTTGCCGACGTAGAGCACTCGTCCCTCGGAATCCCGAAAGCGGTACACCCCAGGATCGGTTGGAATCTCTCCCTGGGCGGGTTTGTAGGGCAGCACGTCGGCCATCAGCCGGCCTTCCGCGCCCCGCGTCCCTCGCCGAGAAGCTCACCGAGGAAGAGTCCTGTGTGGCTTCCCTCTGCGCGAGCGATCTGCTCGGGGGTGCCGGTGGCGATGATCTGACCACCGCCGGATCCGCCCTCAGGCCCGAGGTCGATGACCCAGTCCGCCGACTTGATGACGTCGAGGTTGTGCTCGATGACGATGACAGTGTTTCCCTTGTCGACCAAGGAGTTCAATACTTCGAGAAGCTTGCGCACATCCTCAAAGTGCAGCCCGGTGGTCGGCTCGTCAAGCACGTAGATGCTTCGGCCGTTGCTGCGACGCTGAAGCTCGGTGGCGAGCTTCACGCGCTGTGCTTCGCCGCCCGAGAGCGTCGTCGCCGACTGTCCGAGACGCACATAACCCAACCCCACGTCAACGAGGGTCTTCATGTACCGGTGGATCGCCTGGATCGGCTCGAAGAATTCGGCAGCCTCTTCGATCGGCATGTCGAGCACCTCGGCAATGTTCTTGCCCTTGTAGTGCACAGCGAGGGTGTCGCGGTTGTACCGCTTGCCGTGGCAGACCTCGCAGTCGACGTACACGTCGGGCAGGAAGTTCATCTCGATCTTGATCGTGCCGTCACCAGAGCATGCCTCGCATCGGCCACCCTTCACGTTGAAGCTGAAGCGGCCCGGCTGGTAGCCGCGCACCTTCGCCTCTGGCGTTTCGCTGAACAGCGTGCGGATGCGGTCAAACACGCCGGTGTAGGTTGCCGGGTTCGACCGCGGAGTACGACCGATCGGCGCCTGATCGACATGGACAACCTTGTCGAGGTTGTCGAGCCCGGTTACCCGGGTGTGCTTGCCCGCGAGAGTGCGCGCGCCGTTGAGCTTGGATGCAAGCACCTTGTAGAGGATGTCGTTGACCAGCGACGATTTACCAGAGCCGCTCACGCCGGTGACGGCAGTGAGGACACCAAGCGGGAACTCTGCAGTGACGTTTTGCAAGTTGTTCGCGCGGGCGCCGACAACGCTCAGCATGCGTTTCTTGTCGAGCTTGCGACGCTTCTTCGGCGTCGGAATCTCACGACGACCAGCCAAATAGTCGCCGGTCATCGACGCGGTCTCGGTAAGCAAGGCAGAGTACGGCCCAGAGTGCACGACCCCACCGCCGTTCACGCCAGCGCCAGGGCCGATGTCGACGACCCAGTCGGCGGCCTCGATCGTCTCTTCGTCGTGCTCAACGACGATCAGGGTGTTGCCGAGGTCGCGCAGCGTCTGCAGCGTCTCGATGAGTCGACGGTTGTCGCGCTGGTGCAGGCCGATCGATGGCTCATCAAGGACGTAGAGCACGCCGGTGAGTCCGGAACCGATCTGGGTTGCCAAGCGGATGCGCTGAGCTTCACCACCGGAAAGGGAACCCGCTGCACGGCTGAGGTTCAGGTATGCAAGCCCGACCTGTAGCAAGAAGTCGAGGCGGAGGCGGATTTCGCGCAGCACCTGAGCGGCGATCTTCGCCTCACGATCGGTAAGGCTCAGTGTCTCCATGAATCCACGAGCGTCAGCAAGGCTCAGCCGAGAGACCTCGGCGATCGAGTGCCCGTGCACCTTCACCGCGAGCACTTCGGGCTTGAGACGGTCGCCGTTGCAGGCGGGGCATGGCACCTCGCGGAGGTACTCACCCCAGCGCGCACGCTGGTTGTCGCTCTCGGCTTGGGCGTACTGCCGCTCGATGTACGGCACAACACCCTCGAAGCCGGAGGCGTAGCGCATCTCACGGCCGTAGCGGTTCTTCCACTTGACGGTGACTTTGTAGTTGTCGCCGCGCAGCACAGCATCTTGCACATCGACGCGCAGATCTTTCCACGGAGTGTCGAGCGAGAAGTTCAGGTCGTCGAGAGCCCTCGAGGAGCCGTTCGTAGTACTGGAACAGGCCCTTGCCCTGTGTCGTCCAGGGGATGATGACGCCCTCACGAATGGAGAGGTCTTCATCCGCGAGCATCAGGTCGACGTCGACCGACATGCGCGTGCCAAGCCCAGAGCAGGTCGGGCAGGCACCGAACGGTGCGTTGAAGGAGAATGTTCGCGGCTCGACCTCGGTCAAGGCGATCGGGTGACCGTTGGGGCAGGCCAGTTTCTCGGAGAACGACTGCCATGCATCGTCGCCCTCTTCGTCGACGAAGTTGATCTGCACGATGCCGCCGGCAAGACCGAGCGCCGTCTCTACCGAGTCAGTGACGCGACCGAGGATGTCATCGGACGCGACGAGCCGGTCGACCACGACCGCGATGTCGTGCTTGTAGCTCTTCTTCAGCTTCGGCGGCTCGGCGAGCTGAATGAGTTCACCGTCGACGATCGCTCGCGCGTAGCCCTTTGCGCCGAGCTCGCGGAAGAGATCGACGAACTCGCCCTTCTTCTGCGAGACAACGGGCGCAACGATCTGGTAGCGGGTGCGGTCTTCGAGCTCCATGAGCTGGTCGGCGATCTGCTGCACCGTCTGGCGCTGAATCCGCTCGCCACATTCAGGACAGTGCGGAATTCCGATGCGCGCCCACAGCAATCGCATGTAGTCGTAGATCTCAGTGATCGTGCCGACTGTCGAGCGCGGGTTGCGGTTCGTCGACTTCTGGTCGATCGAGACAGCAGGGCTGAGCCCTTCGATGAAATCGACGTCTGGACGATCGACCTGGCCGAGGAACTGGCGAGCGTACGCGCTCAACGACTCGACATAGCGGCGCTGGCCCTCGGCGAAGATCGTGTCGAATGCCAGGCTGGATTTACCTGAACCAGACAACCCGGTGAACACAACGAGCGAGTCGCGTGGGATGTCGATGTCGACGTTCTTGAGGTTGTGAACGCGGGCACCGCGGACACTGAGCTTTCCTGGGGCAACTACGGGGACAATGGGCACCGCACAAGTCTACGAGGGGGTACGGACATTGGCTCCGTGAGCACGTTCAGGAACGCCTGTGCGCACGTGTGACCCTTAGTAGAAACAGGATCACGAGCACAGCGAGTGCACCAACACCGATGATGGGCGCAATTTCACCGACGTCATTGCCGGTTCATCGGCGGGCGAGGCGTCTCTATCTGCATCGGCGTGCCCTGCACAGATGCCGCGATCATCATGATCATGAAAAGTCCGATCACGGACCCGAGAACTGCGATGCGCTTCATCACGCTCGCCGATCGAGAATCGGTGTGGCGCGGCGCATAATCTCACCCTACGGTGAGACGACACGTCACACAGGTACGCGACCCGCGAATGGGGATAACCCGTCTCTAAGAGCGGTGATCTGCTCGATGTTCATATGGACAGCTGCCATCACCTGACGCGGCACGTCGACGGCGCGTTCCCGCAATGCCCTACCGGCATTGGTGAGGCGGATCTCCAGGCGACGCTCGTCTTCACTACTGCGGTTGCGCGCAATGAGCCCTTCCTTCTCGAGACGCTTCACCAGGGGTGATGCCGTTGCGGGGTCAAGAGCAAGATCGGCCGCCAGATCACTGAGAGTGCGGGGTGATCGCTCCCAGAGCGCGAGCATGACGAGGTACTGCGGGTGCGTGAGGCCCAACGGCTCAAGGATCGGCCGATAGATCGCCACGACGTTGCGAGCGGCCGTCACAAGTGCGAAGCAAAGCTGATTCTCGAGCTTGAGCATCTCATCGGAATTGGTCACATCCTGATTCTATATCTCGCACTAATCATTAGTACACTATTGAATATGTCGAGCAATCCAGACCGAGTGCCGTTGCGCACGCGCATCCGTGAAGCGGGCGGGCTCTATCGCTGGTTCAACACGAACCTGATCCGGCTGGCGGGCCCGGCAGCCGTCGGCCCCTATGAGGCGACGCCTCCGCCCTCCGCGGCGCAGCGCGCCGAGCGGGCGTGCCCGCTGTGCGGGCATCCGATGACAGAGCACGTGATCGATCGATCGGGCCCGAAGCCACTGATGCACTGCCCCTGAGTGGCACGGGTCATGAGTGGCACCGCCCATGAGCGGCACTGGTCTCTAATTTCCGGCGGCGCTTTCTCTGGCCGCGTCTATCCAGAACACCAGAGCGTCGTCAGTTTCGATGGCCGCCGGCGCAACATCGAGCCAGCTCGGGCCCATCGTCTTCGCGCCCATCACCGCCACAGTGACACCCGGCTCGATTAGAAGCTCGACGCCCCGCTCTTCGGCGACACGCACGAGAAGCACTCCCTCTTTGCGCGTGCCAACGAGGATTCGCCCATCCAACAAGAAGGCGCGCGTGCCGAACATCCGTTTCTCTTCCAGACCGGGCTCGGACATCAACAGTGCCCGCACCCGATCGGCCAATTCGATGGCCGCAGCATCCATGACCGGCGTCCTCGCCCCTAGGCGTGACCTGCGCGCTCCATGGCACGCAGCTCTTTCTTGAGGTCTTGCACTTCATCGCGCAGCCGGCCGGCGAGTTCGAACTTCAGCTCTGAGGCCGCGGCCAGCATTTGATCTGAGAGGTCCTGGATCGTCGCTTCGAGTTGCTCGGCGCCCTCTGCGGCAAGACCTTGGCGGCGGAGGCGCGGCGTAGGGCTCTTGCCCTTGCCCGTTTTCGAATTGGCTCTGCTGCGCATCATGTCTTGCGTATCGGATGCTTCACGCGCCAGCGCATCGGTGATGTCGGCGATCTTCTTGCGCAACGGCTGCGGGTCGATCCCCCGCTCCTTGTTGTACGCGACCTGCTTCTCGCGCCTACGATCGGTCTCGTCGATCGCCTTCGCCATCGAATCGGTCATCCGGTCGGCGTACATGTGCACCTGACCGGACACGTTTCGCGCGGCACGACCGATCGTCTGGATAAGCGAGGTGCCCGAACGCAGGAACCCCTCTTTATCAGCATCCAGAATCGCGACCAGAGATACTTCGGGGAGGTCGAGACCCTCTCGGAGCAGGTTGATACCGACGAGGACGTCGTAGACACCCGCGCGCAGTTCAGTGAGCAATTCGACACGACGGAGAGTGTCGACATCGGAATGCAGGTATCGCACCCGCACCCCGTGCTCGCCCAAGAAGTCGGTGAGCTCTTCTGCCATCTTCTTGGTAAGTGTCGTGACGAGAACACGCTCGTTGCGCTCGACCCTGAGACGGATCTCCTCGAGCAAATCGTCGATCTGCCCCTTCGAGGGCTTGACGATGATCTCGGGGTCGACGAGTCCTGTCGGACGGATGATTTGCTCGACCACGCCGTCAGCGATGCCCATCTCGTACTTACCCGGGGTCGCCGAGAGGTACACCGTCTGGCCAATACGGTTCTTGAACTCATCCCAGCGCAGCGGACGGTTATCCATCGCGCTCGGCAGCCGGAAACCGTGGTCGACAAGGGTGCGTTTGCGCGAAGCGTCGCCCTCGTACATTGCGCCGATCTGCGGCACCGTCGCGTGTGACTCATCAATTACGAGCAGGAAGTCATCGGGGAAAAAGTCGAGCAGCGTGTGCGGCGGCTCACCCGGCATACGTCCATCCATGTGGCGGGAGTAGTTCTCGATGCCGGAACAGAATCCGAGCTGCTGCAACATCTCGAGGTCAAACGTCGTGCGCATGCGCAGTCGTTGCGCTTCGAGAAGCTTGCCCTGGCGTTCGAATTCAGCCAGTCGTTCGGCGAGCTCGTGTTCGATGGTACCGATGGCACGCTGGACCACGTCAGTGCCGGCAACATAGTGCGATGCCGGGAAGATCGGCACGGAATCAAGCTTCTCGATGACGTCACCGGTAAGCGGATGCAGCGAATAGAGCCCCTCGATCTCATCGCCGAATAGCTCGATACGGATCGCGCTCTCTTCGTAGACCGGAATGATCTCGATCGTGTCGCCGCGCACTCTGAAGTTGCCGCGCGAGAAGTCGACGTCGTTGCGGTTGTACTGCATCGCGATGAACTGCCGAATCAGCGCGTCACGGTCGTAGCGCTCCCCCACCTGCAGCGCCACCATCGCGCGGAGGTATTCTTCAGGGGCCCCGAGACCGTAGATGCACGAAACTGTGGAGACCACGACCACGTCTCGTCTGCTCAGCAGGGAGTTCGTCGTCGAGTGCCGAAGCCTCTCGACCTCAGCGTTGACCGAAGAGTCCTTCTCAATGAAGGTGTCAGTCTGTGGCACGTACGCCTCTGGCTGGTAGTAGTCGTAGTACGAGACGAAGTACTCAACCGCGTTGTTCGGCATCAGCTCGCGGAACTCGTTCGCCAACTGCGCGGCGAGCGTCTTGTTGTGCGCCATGACCAGTGTCGGGCGTTGCACCTGTTCGATCAGCCAGGCGGTGGTCGCCGACTTTCCGGTACCTGTCGCGCCGAGCAGCACCACGTCTGTCTCGCCTGCGTTGATGCGCGCTGCGAGGTCAGCGATCGCCTGCGGCTGGTCGCCAGCGGGCATGTACTCGCTCACAACCTCGAAGGGGCGGACGCTGCGCGTAGTTTGCATTACTCCAGCGTAAACGGAGCCTCAGACATCGGGGCCGCGGCATATAGTAGGGCCGTGATCGAGTTCCTGATCGGCTCCAGCCTCGCAGCATCCGCCGGGCTCAACGCGTGGATGCCGCTCTTCCTCCTGGGCTTGGCAGATCGCTTTCTGCCTGCTGTGTCGCTTCCGGCTGGCTGGTCGTGGATCTCCAGCGACATCGCCCTATGGATCCTCGGCGTGCTCCTTCTCCTTGAGATCATCGCCGACAAGATTCCCGCGTTAGATTCGATCAACGATGTCGTCCAGAGCGTGCTGCGTCCGGCCGCGGGCGGCATCGTGTTCGGCGCTGGCTCAAGTTCACAGACCGTCGCAGTCGACGACCCCACCTCATTCTTCTCCGAGAACACGTGGGTGCCGATCGTCACGGGCATCGTGATCGCGCTCATCGTCCACGTTGTCAAGGCCAGCGCTCGCGTGGCAGCCAATACCGTCACTGGTGGTCTCGCTGCCCCAGTTCTCAGCACAGCGGAGGATGGAGCATCCTTCCTGCTGGCCGCACTCGCGATCATCGTCCCAGTGCTCGCCGGACTGCTCCTGCTCGGGCTGATAGTCGCCGTGGTGATCCTGTTCCGTCGGCACCGTCAGCGCAAAACCGGGCGCACGGTCAGAGCGATGGATCCGAGCGACGGTCCGGACGCAGCAGCACCGCCGCGATGACCGCCGCGATCCCGGCCATCACGATGACAACGGCCAAGAACCACTCCCAGCCCGCCTGACCGAAGACGACACCGAGGGCCCAGCCGAACAGACTTGATCCGGCGTAATAGGCGAAGTAGTAGAGCGCCGGCGCTGTGCGCGGCTCTCCGGGGCCGCGAGAACTGGCGCCCAGCTCGATGCGATCGCATGCGCGCCGAAGAAGCCGGCGGTAAAGACGACGAGTCCAACCAGGATGACCGCAGGCACCGGCACGAGCATGAGCCCCGCTCCCGCGATGAACGTGCTGATCGATCCGAGCAGCACGTTTCGCCGTCCCAGCCACGTGGACAGCGAACCGGCCCACGGCGAGGAGATCGTCCCGGCCAAGTACGCGAGGAAGAGAAGCGTGACCAGCCACACCGGCAGCAGGAAGGGCGGCGCGATGAGGTGAAAGCCGAGGTAGTTGTACACGGCCACGAAAGCACCCATCAGCAGGAAGCCCTGCGCATACAACGCGAGCAGACGGGGCGAGCGCAGCGGACGGATAAGTCGCGCGAGCATTCCGGGCCCCACATCCGTTCGCATCCGTCCTGGAATGAAACGCTGTGCCTTCGGCACCAGCCAGAGGAACAGCACCGCGGCGATGGTGCAGAACGCGGTGACGCTCCACACACCGACGCGCCAGTCGAAGATCTCCCCCAAGGGACCTGCAACCAGACGACCGGACAGGCCTCCGACCGTCGTACCGGCGGTGTAACTGCCCGCAGCTGCAGCCACATGTCGTGGGTGCACCTCTTCGCTCAGGTAGGCGAGCGCCACCGCGGGTACGGCACCCAGCGCGAGCCCCTCACCCAGCCGCAGCGTGAGCAGCACCGTGATCTCGGTGCTCAACGGTGCGGCAAGACCGAACGCTGTCGCGGCAATGATGCCGATCGCCATCGCCGGCACCCTACCGATCCGATCGGCAACAAGTGACCACGGAATCACGGCGGCGGCGATGCCGAGAGTTGCGGCGGACACGGTCAGTGCCGCGGTCGATGGTGCCACGCCGAGATCTGCCGCAACCTGTGGCAGCACGGCCTGCAGTGAGTACAGCTGGGCGAAGGTCGCCACACCCGCGAAGAACAGCCCGACGATGAGCCGCCTGTACGATCTGGTCCGGGGAAGGTGGCCGGCGAAGCCTTCGGCGCTCACTCCCCCGTGAGCTTCTTCCAGAGAGCATCCACCTGATCGCGGGTGTGCTCCAGCGTGCCGGCCGTGTCGATCACCACATCGGCGATTGCGAGCCTTTTCTCGTCCGACACCTGGGCGCTGATGCGATCCTGTGCCGCTTGCGCGTCCATACCGCGCAATTCGATGAGTCGGCGTAGCCGTTCCTCTGCCGGAGCATGCGCGACGACGATCCTGTCCCAGGGGTCGTCAGCCCGAGCTTCGACGAGCAACGGAACGTCGTAGACGACGACTGCTGCCGAATCTGCGTCGAACGCGGCATCCATCCGGCGCTTGGATTCGACGCGCACCGCAGGGTGCACGATGCCGTTCAGTCGCGCGAGCGCCTCAGGGTCGGAGAACACCCGGGCGCCGAGCGCCGCACGATCTAACGCTCCTGATGCGTCGATGATGTCATCACCGAACGCTGCGGCCATCTCCTGCAGGACAGCTGAACCAGGCGCCTGCACATCGCGCACGATCTGATCCGCATCGACGACGACGGCACCGTGCTCTTCGAGACGGCGAGCGATCGTGGACTTTCCGGATGCGATTCCGCCGGTCAGCGCGATGAGAGGCATGGCTCCCATTTTGGCACGCGGCGTGAGACGTGCACGCCGCTCAGCGGGCGAGCAGCTGACGCCGCGAGCTGATCACTCCGGTGTCGAATCCGGCCAGGTGCAGGCCGCCGTGGAAGCGTGCGTGTTCGATCTTGATGCAGCGATCCATGACGACCGAGAGCCCTGAATCCTCGGCGATCGCGGCAGCATCTTCATTCCACGAGCCCAGCTGCAGCCAGAGCGCCTTCGCGCCCACGTCGATCGCTTCCTGTGCGACGCCAGGAAGATCGTCATGCCGACGAAATACGTCGACGATGTCGGGAACGACCGGCAGATCTGCCAGCGACGCGTAGACGGGCTGTCCGAGAATCTCGGTCTCGCGCGGGTTGACGAGATAGACGTCATACGGCGAGCTGGAGAGCAGGTATGTGGTCACGAAGTACGAGGCTCGCGAGGGATTGTTCGACGCGCCGACGATGGCGACGGACTTCGACCGGCGCAGTAGCGCAAACCGCTCCTGCTGGTTCGGGCTCTCCCATGTGCGGCCAGCGACGGCAGGCGCGGCACCCGGCAGCGCACAGGCGACAGCATCCGTGGGCGTGGGAAGAGCACAAGAATCTGCTGTCGCGGGAATGGAGGAGTTCATCGGGTCGTTCCTGTCGCCTCGGTGAGAGCCTGATCCAGGTCCCAGATGATGTCTTCCGGGTCTTCGAGCCCCACGGAGATGCGGATGAGATCGGGTCGCACACCCGCCGCAGCGAGTTGGGCTTCGCTGAGCTGTCGATGCGTCGTGGATGCCGGGTGGATGACGAGGGTTCGGGCATCGCCGATGTTCGCGAGGTGTGAGGCGAGCTGCAGGTTCTCGATCACCGCTTCACCGGCGCTGCGGCCGTCCTCCGCGGCGACTCCGAATGCGAACACCGATCCAGGCCCGAGCGGAAGATACTTGGCGGCACGCTCATAGTGCGGGTGCGCTTCGAGCCCTGCCCAGGTGACATAAGAGACGCGCGGATCCGCGTCCAGCCAGTCCGCGACGATGCGCGCGTTCGCGAGGTGAGCGTCGATGCGCTGCGGCAGTGTCTCGACGCCCTGCAACAGGTTGAATGCCGACTGCGGGCTGAGTGCCGGACCGATATCGCGCAGCTGCTCAGAGCGGAGCTTGGTGAGGAAGCCGTACTCGCCGAAGTTGTCCCACCATTTGATGCCACCATAGGAATCGACGGGCTCGGTCATCTGCGGGAACTTGCCGTTGCCCCAATCGAAGGTGCCCTTCTCGATCACTACGCCACCCAGCGTCGTGCCGTGGCCACCGAGGAACTTCGTCACCGAGTGGATGACAATATCAGCGCCGTGCTCGAGCGGTCGGACGAGATAGGGCGTCGCGAGTGTCGCGTCAACGACGAGCGGAACGCCCGCCTCGTGCGCAACGGCAGCAAGCCCTTCGATGTCTGCGATCTCGCCGGACGGGTTGCCAATCATCTCGACGTACACAACTTTGGTCTCCGGGCGGATCGCCGCAGCGAAGTCGGCCGGATCGCTGGACGGCACGAACGTCGTCTCGACGCCGAAGCGCCGCAGCGTGACATCCAGCTGCGTGACGGTGCCGCCGTACAGCTGCGCGGATGCGACGACGTGGTCCCCCGCGCCGACGAGGGCCGCGAACGTAATGAATTCCGCGCTCATGCCGGATGCTGTTGCCACAGCGCCGATTCCACCCTCGAGCGATGCGAGGCGCTCCTCCAGCGCTGCGACGGTGGGGTTACCGATCCGCGAGTAGATGTTGCCGTATTTCTGCAACGCGAAGAGGTTTCCGGCATCCGCGGCATCGTCGAAGACGAACGACGTCGTCTGGTAAATGGGCACGGCACGAGCGCCGGTCGATGCGTCTGGCGTGCCGCCTGCGTGGAGTGCTCTGGTACGGAATCCGAAGCGGTGTTCTTCTGTCATGATGCCCTCAACTCGGCCGTGGCCAGCACGTCGGCGATGCCGTCGACAGTCCACGGGTTCTGCAACGATGTCGTGTCTCCGAGCGCACCGGGAATACGTCCCGCGCGCCGATCTTGTTCAGCCTCCCACAGCTGCGCGAGCAGTCTGCGCATGATCTTTCCCGATCGCGTCTTAGGGAGATCCGCGACCACGACGATGTGCCGTGGTTTGGCTACCGGACCGATGGCTTGGGTCACCTGACCACGAAGAGCGGATGCTGAGACCTCTGCAGCTCCCGAGGGCGTGACGAACGCGACCACGGCCTGTCCGGTCACCGGATCGGACACTCCGACAGCTCCAGCCTCGCCCACGCTGTCATGTGCGACGAGCGCAGATTCGATCTCGATCGTCGACAGACGGTGGCCCGAGACGTTGACCACATCGTCGAGTCGTCCAAGAATCCAGATGTGCCCATCGGCGTCCTTCGTTGCCCCGTCGCCGGCGACGTAGTAGCCGCCGAACTCGCCATGACCGGCGTAGGCCGACCAGTACGAGTCGCGGTAGCGCTGCGGGTCGCCCCACACTGTGCGCGCCATACCGGGCCATGGGCGACGGACGACAAGCGTCCCCGAGCGCCCCGGCTCGACCTCGACGCCATTCTCATCAACGACAGTCGCATCAATGCCCGGCAGCGGAACTGTCGCAGATCCGGGCTTCAGCTTCGTAACTCCCGGAAGCGGCACGATCATCGCTGCGCCCGTTTCGGACTGCCACCAGGTGTCAACGATCGGCAGCTCATCGCGGCCGAAGTTGCGACGGAACCACACCCATGCCTCGGGGTTGATCGCCTCGCCGACGGTTCCCAGAAGACGAAGACTCGAGAGGTCGTGGCCCGCCGGAAGGTCGCGGCCGAACCACGTCATGAACGTGCGGATCAGCGTGGGCGCCGTGTAATAGACCGTGACGCCATAGCGTTCGATGATCTCGAGGTGGCGCTCCCGGTGCGGGGCATCAGGGGTGCCCTCGTAGATGACCTGAGTGAGCCCGTTCGACAGCGGGCCGTAGATCTCGTAGGTGTGCGCGGTGACCCAGGCGAGGTCGGCGGTGCACCAGTGCACGTCGTCGGGTTTTGCGTCGAAGTGCGCCCAGTGTGCCCAGCTCGTGTGCGTCAGGTAGCCGCCAGAGGTGTGGACGAGTCCCTTCGGCTTCCCCGTGGTTCCGGACGTGTAGATGATGAAGAGCGGATGCTCCGCATCGAAGGGCTGCGCCTCGTGCTCAGTCGCTGCAGTGTCGACGACGTCATGCCACCACACATCGCGCCGCTCGGTCCACGGCACGTCCTGACCTGTGCGCCGCAACACGAGCACGTGCTCAAGGTCTGGCAGGTCGGCGGCCGCGATGTCAGCGGTCGATTTGACCTCGGTCGCGGCACCGCGGCGGTATTGACCATCGCTGGTGACGAGCAGCTTCGCTCCGGTGTCCGCGAGCCGGAATCGCACTGCTTCTGCCGAGAACCCACCGAATACGAGCGAATGCACGGCACCGATGCGGGCGCAGGCGAGGGTGATCACGATCGTCTCGATAAGTACCGGAAGGTAGATCACCACACGATCTCCGGGCACAATGCCGAGCGACAGAAGTGCGTTCGCGGCCTGTGACACGCGATGCTGCAAATCCGCGTATGTCACTGCGGTACGGTCGCCAGGCTCCCCCTCGAAATACAGCGCGACCTTGTCGCCGCGCCCCGCGACGACGTGACGGTCGACACAGTTGTAGGCGACGTTGAGCGTGCCGCCGACGAACCAACGCGCGGCAGGAATCGCACCGTCGGTCGGCGGGTCCCATTCGTGCGCGGTGTGCCACGGTTGCGCCCAGTCGAGGCGGTGCGCTGCCTGTTCCCAGAACGCAATCGGATCAGCATCCGCCTGCGCATAGATCTCACCCGTGACGTTCGCCTGCGCGGCGAAGGCTGCGGGGGGCTCGAACACACGAGTCTCGTGCAGTCGTGCTTCGGTCACTCTCACGCCCACTTCTTGAGCAGATATTTCTCGGCCAGGGCGAGGATGGCGTTCGTGATCGTTCCGAGGAGTGCCAGCAAAACGATTGCGAGCAGGATGCGATCAACGCGGCCGCTGTTCTGCGAATCGGTGAGCAGAAATCCCAGTCCCATCGACGAGGCGATGAGTTCGGCTGCAACGAGGAACAACCATGCCTGCGCGAGCGCAAGCCGCAGCCCCGAGACAACCGAGGGAACGACAGCCGGAAGCTGAATCGTGCGGAACAGCGACCAGCCACGCAGGCTGAACGAGCGACCTGCCTCGACGAGTTGCGGGTCGACGTGACGCAGCGCCGAGGCCACCGTCGTGTAAACCGGGAAGAACGCACCGATCGCGATCAGGGTGACCTTCGATTCCTCGCCGATCTGCAACCAGAGAATCAGCAGCGGCACCCATGCGAGAGATGGCACGGCCCGCAATGCAGCCAGCGTCGGGCTGAGGAGTGTGTCTCCGAACTTGGAGAGCCCTACCGCGCCCGCCGCGGCCAGCCCGATGACGGATCCGATCGCGAAGCCGAGCAGTACGCGCTGCACGGAGATAGCGATGTGGGTCCAGAGCTCACCGCGCTGGGCCAGTTCGACGCCGGCGGCGAGCACCGACCCCGGCGTGGGCAGGCGATATGGCGGTACGAGTCCAGTGGTGGTCACAAACTGCCAGGCAGCGAGGATGACAACCGGCAGCAGTAGGCCGACCGTCACCCGCACACCTGTTCGATCCCAGATGTTGCGAGAGACGGCATCCGTCTGACGGTATTCGCCTTTGGCGAAGTCGACGGCGTCCCGCGAATCCGCGGGGACGAGCACTCGTTGGTCCGGAATGCTCACTATCCCTTGGCCGCCTTCTCAGCGAAGGTGGCGTTCACGATCGTCGAGAGCGCCTTGTCGATGGAGTCCTGACCGCCCTGCACGTCACCGGAATCGGCGAGCACAGGAGCGATTTTCTCGAGTACCTTGATCTGCGCGTCTCCGGGGATGCCGCTCACATCGAGGTTCGAACGCTCCTGGATGACCGTCTTCGCCACCTCGATATCGATCTGCGCGACATCGGCGAGCAGCGCGGCGGTCTCATCGGGGTTTTCCAGCGCCCAGACGCGAGCCTGCTCGTAGGCATCAACGACGGCCTGAGCGAGGTCAGCGTGGTTGTTGATGAAGTCTTCGGTGGCGTTGAGGAAACCGTAGGTGTTGAAGTCGACGTTGCGGTAGATGAGCTGGTCGCCCGACTCGACCTCGGCGGCAGCCATGATCGGATCAAGACCGGCCCAGGCGTCGACCGATCCGCCATCGAGGGCAGCGCGGCCGTCAGCGTGCTGCAGGTTCTGCACCTCGACGTCGTCGAGCGAGAGTCCGCCCTCTTCCAGCGCCTGGAGCAGGAAGAAGTACGGGTCGGTGCCCTTGGTCGCCGCGATCGAAGTACCGGCGAGGTCTTCAAGAGAGGTGATGTTGCTGTCAGGACCGACGACGATCGCCGACCACTCCGGCTGTGAGTAGATGTCGATGACCTGGATGGGCGAACCATTCGCACGCGCGAGCAGTGCCGCAGAACCGGCGGTCGATCCGACATCGACCGACCCCGAGCGCAACAGCTCGTTGGCCTTGTTGGAGCCGGCAGACTGCACCCACTCGACGTCGACGCTGTCGCCGAGGATGTCTTCGAGGATGCCCTGGTCGCGGATGACGAGGCTGAGCGGGTTATAGGTCGCGAAGTCGACGGTGAGGGTGTCAGAGGACCATTCGCCGGTGGAGGTCTTGCTTTCTGAGGCGCTCGTGTCCGAGGCATTTGCGTTCTCGCCGGCGACACAGCCGGTGGCGATGAGCATCATCGTTCCGGCGACAGCGATCGCAGGAACAATTCGTCGGGTGATGGCGCTCATCGGTTCTCCTCAGTGGAAATGCGGTGGTGGGTATCGACGCCGAGTCCTTCGAGAAGGTCGGTGCGAAGGTCCGCGAGACTGCGATTGGCGCGGTCACGCGGGCGGATGCCGGGCACAGTGATCGTGCGTGCGATGGAGGATTCCTCCGCGCCGGCTCCTCCGCTGAGCGAGCGCAACAACAGCACCCGGTCGGCGAGGTAAAGGGCTTCTTCGACGTCATGAGTGACGAGGAGAACAGTGGTGGGCTCGGCAGCATGAATGTCGAGCAAAAGGTCTTGCATCCGCAGGCGGGTCAGTGCGTCGAGCGCGCCGAACGGTTCATCAAGCAGCAGCACGCCGGGGTTGCGGGCAAGAGCCTGGCGAGCGAAGCACGCTGTGCCATGCCGCCGGAGACCTCCCTCGGGCGCTGGTCAGCAGCGTGGCTGAGCCCGACGAGCTCTAGCAGCTCACGCACGCGTTCGCCCCGCGCGCGGCCTCGGAGACGGCGAGGCAGACCGAGTTCGACGTTCTGGGCGAGTGTGCGCCACGGCAGCAGCCGAGGCTCCTGAAACGAGATCGCGGTGCGCTCGTCGGTGTCGCTGATTCCGGTGCCGTCGAGGCGGATCGTGCCGCTGGTGGGTGCGTCCAAACCACCGATCAGGCGCAGCAACGTCGACTTTCCGCATCCGGATGGCCCGACGACGGCGACGATCTCACCGGCACCCAGTTCAATATCAACCCCGCGCAGCACGTCGCGTCGCCCTTCGCGGACGGCGAAGGATCGTTCGACGTTCTCGATGCGCACGGTGTTCGCCGTTCCGACCTGGACAGGTGCGGTGACGACGCGCGGAGGCACGAGTGTGGAAGTCATCTGTCTATCGTCACGGAACGAGGCAATTGTGACGAGTTGGCACGTAATGTTTCGTCACACCGACCGACTTTCGTGTATGCGCCCGGGTGCGGTCTCCCCAGAACACGTAAAACGGGCCGCCACCCGCTGCTTTTACAGCAGGGTGACGGCCCGTTTCAGAGTTGGCGTTATTACGCGTTGCCGCCCGAGAGCTTCTCGCGGAGAGCCGCAAGAGCCTCGTCGTCAGCAAGTGTGCCTGCGCCGGTGACGTCGTTCGTGAACGACTGTCCCACAGCGCCACCGAAGTCGTCGCCTGCGGCGGCCTCGGCCTCGGCTGCCTTGGCAACCGCAACCTTGTGAGCTTCCCAGCGAGTCTGAGCAGCAGCGTATTCCTGCTCCCATGCCTCGCGCTGGGTATCGAACCCGTCCTTCCACGCGCCGGTCTCGGCGTCGAAGCCCTCGGGGTACTTGTACTCGCCGTTGTCGTCGTACTCAGCGAGCATGCCGTACAGGGCAGGGTCGAACTCGGTGCCGGTGGGGTCAACCGACTCGTTGGCCTGCTTGAGCGACAGCGAGATGCGACGACGCTCGAGGTCGATGTCGATGACCTTGACGAAGACCTCTTCGCTAACCGACACAACCTGCTCAGCCAGCTCGACGTGCTTACTGGAGAGCTCAGAGATGTGCACGAGGCCCTCGATGCCGTCTGCGACGCGAACGAACGCACCGAACGGAACGAGCTTGGTGACCTTACCCGGTGCGATCTGGCCGATCGCGTGGGTACGGGCGAAGACCTGCCACGGGTCTTCCTGCGTTGCCTTCAGGGACAGCGAGACGCGCTCGCGCTCGAGGTCGACCTCGAGGATCTCGACGGTGACTTCCTGTCCGACCTCGACGACCTCGGAGGCGTGCTCGATGTGCTTCCAGGACAGCTCGGAGACGTGCACGAGGCCGTCAACGCCACCCAGGTCGACGAACGCACCGAAGTTGACGATCGAGGAGACCTGGCCCTTGCGGACCTGGCCCTTGTGCAGGTTGTTGAGGAAGTTCGAGCGCGACTCGGACTGCGTCTGCTCGAGCAGAGCGCGGCGCGAGAGGACGACGTTGTTGCGATTCTTGTCCAGCTCGAGGATCTTCGCCTCGATCTCCTGGCCCAGGTAAGGGGTCAGGTCGCGGACGCGACGCAGCTCGATGAGCGATGCCGGCAGGAAGCCGCGGAGGCCGATGTCGACAATGAGTCCACCCTTGACGACCTCGATGACGGTACCGGTGACGACACCGTCGTCTTCCTTGATCTTCTCGACGTCTCCCCAGGCACGCTCGTACTGTGCGCGCTTCTTGGAGAGGATCAGACGGCCTTCTTTGTCTTCCTTCTGGAGAACAAGAGCCTCGACCTCGTCGCCGACCTTGACGACGTCGTTGGGGTCAACATCGTGCTTGATGGAAAGTTCGCGGGAGGGGATGACACCCTCAGTCTTGTATCCGACGTCGAGGAGAACCTCATCGCGGTCGATCTTGACGATCGTTCCTTCGATGATGTCGCCGTCGTTGAAGAACTTCAGAGTCTTCTCGACCGCGGCCAGGAAGTCCTCAGCAGATCCGATGTCGTTGATGGCGACCTGCTTGGTGGCCGGGGCGGTCGTTGCGGTAGTCATGTAGTGGATTGTCCTTGTGGGTGATAACTCGGGCTTTCGGTTCTCGTGCAGACACGAGAGAATTCCGAAAGCAAATGGGATTTGGTGTGAACGTCAGCCGGGCGCGCGTGCGCACGTCACGAATGACACTTCAGATTATCAGAGAATCGCCCCCACCGTGTCTGTGGATAACTCCGACGGGATGCGGCGGCTTCGGGTTACCGTGATCGAGTGACTTTCCCCCGATCGAAGATGAACCGGATCAGGATGTTGGCGCTGCTCGCCCTCGCCGCAGGAACCCTGAGCGCCTGCACCCCGGCGCCAGAGCCGACCCCGACACCGACGGCCGCGTTCGCGAGCGAGGCGGAGGCCTTTGCAGCGGCGGAAGAGGTTTATCGGGCGTACCTGATGGCAGCGGCGCAACGAGCTGAAGGGGATGCAACTGCAGCCCCCGAAGCGTATCTTTCGGGCCCAGCGTTGGAGGCCGATCTCCAGGCACAGCGCGACCTCAAAAGTAAGGGCATCCGCATCGTCGGCGCGAGCACGATCCGGCAGTTTGTCGGGCTGAAGGCCGATGTCAACGGGATGGTGGCTCTTGTTTCCGCCGAGGTGTGTGTCGACATTTCTGAGTCCCGCATCCTTGATCAGGACGACTCAGACATCACTCCGCTCAACCGTCCGCAGCTCGGGAAGCTCGACGTTGAATTCTCGGGTGATGCCACAGAACTGCTGATCTCCACGTCACTGCCATCCGAGGACTCCGAATGCTAGTTTCCGCATTCGTTCTGCCCCTCCTCCTGGGCGGCCTCGTCGTTCCCGCTAGCGCTCCCCAATGCGACCTATCGACGCTGCAGGTACTTGGATACTGCCCCAATGACGACAACAACGGCAACGAAATCGTCATCGACGGGACTCAACCCGGCTCCGGAACCCCAGGTACCTCCCCGATCGGCGACTGGGACGACGACTGGGACGAGGGCGACGGCGACGCGACTCCGTTGCCCCCTCCGAAGGACCTCACCTTCGTTGAGTGCCTCACCAACTGGGACAGCTACATCCGGTGCTTCGAGGGCAGTGAAGACCCAGATCCCGCGGCACCCACAGAAGAGGTCACGGCCGAGATTCCCGCGATCACCATCGCCGATGTCGCTCGCTTCGCGCCGGACGGGTCTGTGCTCGCTGGCGAACCCGGCAACGTCGGGGTCGCCGGACTGCGACGAACTTCGTAGCGACAGCATCCGCCCACACTGTCAACGGCGCACTTTTTGGCTTCCCCATTGCAGTGCGCTTTACTCCGTCCGGTTATGATTTCTCTTTCGGCGACGGCTCATCCGTCACTACGTCCTCCGGCGGTCAGTCCTGGGTCGTTCTCGGCCAGGCACAGTTCACTCCGACGTCTACGAGCCACACCTACCCAGAGCGCGGCAGCTATTTCGCGCAGGTCAACGTGCGCTACACGGCCGAAGTTGACTTCGGCATCGGCTGGTTCCCGATCTCCGGCGAGGTTACCTCTGTCGGGCCACCTGAGGAGATCCGCATCTTCGAGGCGCACACCGCACTGGTCGCAAATACCTGCCAGCAGGCGCCTGGCTCCCCCGGCTGCTGATGCTGGGACATTCGAGCCAGTGCAAGGCTGCCCCTGTGCAAAGCTGAACCCATGAGCGAAAAGCTGATGCTGTTAGACACTGCTTCCCTTTACTTTCGGGCGTTCTACGGCGTTCCCGACAAGGTGAAGGCGCCGAACGGCGCTCCGGTGAATGCGGTGCGCGGATTGCTCGACATCATCGCCAAGCTCGTGAAGCTTTACGAGCCGACCCACATCGTCGCCTGCTGGGACGACGACTGGCGGCCCCAGTGGCGGGTCGATCTCATCCCGAGCTACAAGTCACACCGGGTCGTCGAAGTCACTGCGGTCGGCCCCGACGCGAAGAGGTGCCCGATCCGCTCGAGGTGCAGATCCCGGTCATTCGCGAGGCTCTCGCAGCCCTCCGCATCCCGATTATTGGAGTGACAGCGCACGAAGCCGACGACGTCATCGGTACTCTCGCCACACTTGCCACGATGCCGGTAGACATCGTTACGGGCGACCGCGACCTTTTCCAGCTTGTCGACGATGCTCGCAGCGTCCGGGTCATCTACACCGCTCGCGGCATGAGCAACCTTGAGATCGTCACCGACCAGACCGTCGTCGCAAAGTACGGGGTGCTTCCCTCGCAGTACGCCGACTTCGCGACCCTGCGCGGCGATGCCTCAGACGGGCTTCCCGGCGTTGCGGGGGTGGGTGACAAGACCGCCGCAACTCTGGTGCAAGCGCACGGTGATCTCGCCGGCATCCGCGCCGCCGCCGAAACAGGCGAAGGGATGAGCGCGAGTGTGCGCAACAAGATGATCACGGCATCCGTCTATCTCGACGTCGCCCCAACGGTCGTGAAGGTCGCGACCGCACTCGACATCGTTCCCCCCGCGGATGCCATACGCGCGCTCGATCCCGCAGAACAAGATGCTGCGACAGCTCTCGCCGAGCAGTGGAACCTCGGCGGCTCAATGGAGCGGGCGATAGCCGCACTCACGAAATAGTGTGCCGGGTTCACTAGCGCCGCAGCTTCAGTGGCGCCGCGTCACTCCGCCCACGCCCGCAACCGTTCCACGCCCCACGTCGTGACGATGCGCTCCGGCGGCACCCCGGCCTGCTCTGCACGCTCGGCCCCGTAATCCAGCAGCGAAAGATGACCCGGCGCGTGCGCATCGGAATCGAGCGAAAAGAGGCACCCGGCGTCCAGTGCGATGGCGATGAGGTCATCCGGCGGGTCTTGTCGTTCCGGACGAGAGTTGATCTCGACCGCGACGCCGTGCTCTGCGCAGGCGTCGAAAACCGCACGCGCATCGAACTGCGACTGTGCGCGCATGCCGCGCTCTCCCTGAACGAGCCGGCCAGTGCAATGCCCGAGCACGTTGACTCGCGGATTGGACACCGCGGCGAGCATGCGCTTCGTCATCGGCCTGGATTCCATGCGCAGCTTCGAATGCACGGATGCCACGACGATGTCGAGTTCACCGAGAAGCGCGGCGTTCTGATCGAGAGCGCCGTCATCGAGAATGTCAACCTCGATACCCGCGAACATCGTAAACGTCGCCGTCGACTCTGCACGCACGAGCGGGATCTGCTCGCGGAGCCGCTCAGCCGACAGCCCCCGCGCAATCTTGAGTCGCGGCGAATGATCTGTGATCGCCAGATATTCGTGGCCGAGCGCACGCGCAGCATCCGCCATGGTGGCGATCGATGTGGTTCCGTCTGACCAGTCGGTGTGCGAGTGCAGGTCGCCTCGCAGCTTGGCCCGAAGCAATGACGTCCGCTCGGGCTCGACCTCGCCGCGCAACTCGACCAGGTACTCGGGGATCTCCCCTGCTTGCGCCTGCCGGATCACGGCAAATGTCGAGTCGCCGATGCCTTTTGCAGCCCGAAGCCTGGTCGGGTCGCCCCGCACCTCGTCTGGGAGATCCTGAAGCGTGGCCGCGGCTTGCCGGAAGGCCTTCGCCCGATACCTGGAAACCCGCTCACGCTCAAGAAGCGTTGCAATCTCGAGCAGAGCGGCGACCGGATCCATGGCGACTCAGGCTGATGCGAGTTCGCGGGTGGTGTTCACCCACGCGTCCAGCTTCGCGGCCGCACTGCCATCATCGATTGCGGCCTGTGCACGGTCGTAGCCTTCACGGAGGCGGTCGAGAATCGGTCGCTGCACCTGAGAGGCGTCCTGAGAAAGTTCGAATGCGACGATCCCCGCCGCGGCGTTCAGCAACACGATGTCGCGCACCGCTCCGCGCGTGCCGGACAAAGTGTCACGAAGTACGCCGGCGTTGTGCTCCGGAGACCCGCCGATGAGGTCAGCGAGGTCTGCGGTCGGGATGCGGAGATCGCGCGGATCGAGGTCGTGCTCGTGAATGTCACCGCGGGTGACTTCCCAGATGCGGCTGTGACCGGTCGTTGTCAGCTCGTCAAGGCCATCATCGCCGCGGAACACCAGCGCGGTCGCACCACGAGTACGGAACACGCCCGTGATCAGCGGCACCCGCTCGAGCTGGGCAACGCCGACAGCATTCGCCTCGGCTCGTGCGGGGTTGCAGAGCGGGCCGAGCATGTTGAACACCGTCGGCACACCGAGTTCTCCGCGCGCGGCACCGGCGTGCTTGAAGCCGGGGTGGAAAGCCGCAGCCCACGCGAACGTGATCCCGATGCGTTCGAGAACAGTCGCGACGTCCTCTGGGGAAAGCGAGAGCTGCAACCCCAGCGCACCAAGTACGTCGGATGAGCCAGATGCAGAGCTTGCTGCCCGGTTGCCGTGCTTCACCACGGGGATGCCGGTCGCGCCAATGATGATCGCCGCGGTGGTCGAGATGTTAACGGTTCCCACGCGATCGCCGCCGGTGCCGACGATGTCAAGCACATTCGGCGAAACCGGCAGCGGCACTGCCGCCTCGAGGATCGCATCGCGGAATCCGACAATCTCGTCGATCGTCTCTCCCTTTGCACGAAGAGCGATCAAGAACCCGGCAAGCTTCGCGTCTGAGACGTTCCCCTGCATCACCTCACGCATCGCCCAGGTTGACTCCCACACGCTGAGATCGCGGCGCTCCAAAAGAGTCGTGAGAACGTCGGGCCACGTCAGGGAATCTGCCATGACTGAGATCTTATCGGCGCGAATGAAATCCTTTTGCGCGTACGGATGGCGCTGCATCCTTGTTTTCCCTTGAATTCATGGACAATTCGCAGTGTTCTCTTAGGGTCCCCTAAGTAAGAGAACAGGGAATCGGGTGTCGAGGATGCAAGAATCACCTCCGCAGATCGGCCATAATGGAGGAGTGACCACCTCAGCGACCTATGCCCCGGCGGCAAGAACCATCAAGCGCCCCAACCCGGTAGCTGTCGGCACCATTGTGTGGCTCGGCAGTGAAGTGATGTTCTTCGCGGGACTGTTCGCGATCTACTTCACGCTCCGCAGCACCTCTCCTGAGTTGTGGGCCGTGCGCACGGAACTGCTGAACGTTCCCTTCGCCGCAGTCAACACCGCCATCCTGGTGCTCTCCTCTGTGACCTGCCAGATGGGCGTGTTCGCAGCGGAAGACCTCCAGTCCTACCGGATCAAGAAGGGCGGTGTGAACGGCGCAGGCCGTCGCCGCCTGTTCGGCTGGGGAATGGTCGAGTGGTTCTGGCTCACCTTCGCGCTCGGCGCGATCTTCGTCTCCGGCCAGGTCTGGGAATACGCCCAGCTCGTCGCCGAAGGTTGCCGATCCAAGCTGACGCCTACGCCTCGGCCTTCTACATCACGACTGGCTTCCACGCCCTTCACGTCACCGGCGGACTCATCGCGTTCCTGCTCATCATGGGTCGCGCGTTCGCTGTCAAGAACTTTGCACATAAAGAGGCGACCTCCGCGATCGTTGTGTCCTACTACTGGCACTTCGTCGACGTCGTCTGGATTGTGCTGTTCTTCGTCATCTACTTCCTGAAATAAGAGCGGAGCTGACCTGCGAAATGGCACGAGAGAAGAAGCGTCGCTCGAACGGACGCCGTAGCCCCCTGGCTGCAGCAGCATTGATTGGAGCAGGCCTCCTCATCACCGGCGGTATCTACGCCGGTGCGTCTGCGGCGATAGCGGCAACCGACACCCAGACGACGGCGAGCACTCAGCTCACAGTCGACGATGGCGAGAAGCTATTCCAGGCGAACTGCGCCACCTGTCACGGCCTCGACTTGCAGGGCACGGCCAACGGCCCGAGCCTCTACGGCGTCGGTGAGCTCTCGGTTGAGTTCCAGCTGGCCACCGGCCGGATGCCGTTGCAGATGCAGGGCCCGCAGGCTCCGCAGAAGACACCGCAGTTCACGCAGCCGCAGATCGACGCCATGGCATCGTTCGTGCAGACCATCGCTCCGGGGCCGACCTACCCCGCAGCTGAGATCCTTGACGGCGAAGGTGACGTTGCCCACGGCGCTGAGCTCTTCCGCGTCAACTGCGCGATGTGCCACAACGTCGCCGCCGCCGGTGGAGCACTCACCGAGGGCAAGTACGCCCCGGGGCTTGCCAACACCAGCGCACTGCACATCTACGCGGCCATGGTCACCGGCCCGCAGAACATGCCGGTGTTCGGCGACATGAACCTGTCAGACGACGACAAGCGCGACATCATCTCCGCACTGCTGTATCAGCAGGAAGCAGTAGAGATCGGTGGCTTCTCGCTCGGCAACCTGGGTCCGGTTTCTGAGGGCCTGTTCATCTGGATCTTCGGCATCGGCGGCCTGGTCGCCATCTCCGTGTGGATCACGGCGAAGTCCAACTGACACTTTTTTCATCGAAGAGGAACGTACGAGGAGCACCATGGCACAGACGACGACTCGCAGGCTCTTGACAGGGCCTACCAGCCCTCTCCGGGGCTGGGTGTCGCAGTCAGCGATCCCGTGCACAACCCGGGTCTTCCGCCGCATCGCGAACGGATGACCGATAAGGATCCGCAAGCTGAAAAGCGCGCGGTCCGTACGGTGTACACGCTTTTTTATCTGTCGCTCGCTGGCAGCATCTGGGCGGTAGCGGCATACATGCTGTTCCCGATCGAGGACCAGTCGTTGATGTCGATTCGATACAACAACCTCTTCATCGGGCTCGGCATTGCGCTTGCTCTGCTGTGCCTCGGCATTGGCGCCATCCACTGGTCCAAGGCGCTCATGTCCGACAAGGAGCACATCGAGATGCGTCACCCCACCCGGGGTCGCGACTCGACACGTGAAGCTGCCATCAAGGCATTCTCGGATGCGAACGAAGAGTCTGGCTTCGGCCGGCGCACGATGATCCGTAACTCGCTGTTCGCAGCGGTCATTGCATCGATCATTCCCGGCGTTGCTCTCTTCCGTGGTCTCGCTCCGCACAGCACCCCGGACAACCCCACCGCGGGCGATCCGGTCGCGCTGCTGCAGCACACCATGTGGGCCAAGGGACAGCGGCTGGTACGCGACCCCGACGGCACCCCAATCCGCGCATCGGATGTCACGCTGGGATCTGCGTTCCACGTGATCCCGGAAGATCTCGCGAACCTCTCGCACCACGACGGCTACCTCGAAGAGAAGGCCAAGGCAATCGTGCTGATGATGCGTCTTCGTCCCGAGCAGCTCATCGAGGTGGAAGAGCGCAAGGACTGGTCTTACGACGGCATCGTCGCGTACTCCAAGGTCTGCACCCACGTCGGATGCCCCGTTGCACTGTACGAGCAGCAGACGCACCACCTGCTCTGCCCCTGCCACCAGTCGCAGTTCGACGTCACCGACCACGCCAAGGTCATCTTCGGTCCGGCAG
Organism: Microbacterium sp. CH12i; assembly: GCF_000685355.1. Taxonomy (GTDB): domain Bacteria; phylum Actinomycetota; class Actinomycetes; order Actinomycetales; family Microbacteriaceae; genus Microbacterium. The sequence goes on from NZ_JHET01000004.1 coordinate 158,990, forward strand.
CACGCCCGCTGCCTCAGCTGCCGATCATGGTCGATGAAGAGGGCTATCTCGTCGCGCGTAGCGACTTCACCGAGCCTGTTGGCCCGAGCTTCTGGGAGCGCCATTGAGCACCGCAACGCTGTCCAAAGAGGACAAGGACACTAAAGCACCGCTCGGCGGTCGCTTCGTTGGTGCCGCGTCGAACTACATCGATGAGCGCACCAGTCTCTCCGGTTTCGTCAAGGAACTTGGACGAAAGATCTTCCCCGACCACTGGTCGTTCATGCTCGGCGAGATCGCTCTGTGGAGCTTCGTCGTCGTGTTCATCTCCGGGTCGTTCCTGACTTTCTTCTTCGACGCTTCGATGGTGCCGACGCACTACACCGGTGCATACGTGCCCATGCGTGGCATCGAGATGTCGGCGGCACTCGAGTCGACGCTCCACATCTCCTTCGATCTGCGCGGTGGTCTACTGGTTCGCCAGATCCACCACTGGGCGGCGCTCGTGTTCGTGGCCGGCATCGGCGTGCACATGCTGCGTGTGTACTTCACCGGCGCATTCCGCAAGCCCCGCGAGCTGAACTGGGTGATCGGTTTCGTGCTGTTCATCCTGGCTCTCGCTGAGGCTTCACCGGCTACTCGCTTCCCGATGACCTGCTCTCGGGCAATGGCCTCCGCATCATCGACGGCATGGTCAAGGGCATCCCGCTCATCGGCACTTGGACGTCGTTCCTGCTCTTCGGTGGCGAGTTCCCCGGTAGCGACATCGTCGGACGCCTGTATTCGCTGCACATCCTGTTGCTGCCTATGCTGGTCATCGCGTTGATCGCGGTGCACCTCATGCTCATGATCATCAACAAGCACACGCAGTTCGCTGGCCCCGGCCGCACGAATGACAACGTCGTGGGCTACCCGATGATGCCGATCTACATGTCCAAGATGGGCGGCTACCTGTTCCTCGTCTTCGGCACGATCGTGCTGATCGCGACGTTCTTCCAGATCAACCCGGTCTGGGCGTACGGTCCCTATGACCCCTCCCCTGTGTCGGCGGGTACTCAGCCTGACTGGTACATCGGGTTCGCGGATGGCGCGCTGCGCCTGGCGCCCCCGCATCTGGACATCACCTTCCTGGATCGGACACTGTCACTCGGCATCCTTATTCCGGTTGCTGTCCTCGGTCTGTTCATCGTCCTCGTCGCGATCTATCCCTTCATTGAAGCGTGGGTCACGGGCGACAAGCGTGAGCACCACCTCGCTCAGCGCCCGCGCAACGCCGCAACGCGCACCGCGATCGGTGTCGCCGGCGTTATCTTCTACGCGGTCCTGTGGGCGGCTGCATCCTCCGACCTCATCGCCACGCACTTCATGCTGACGATGGAAGGCGTGATCCACACACTGCAGGCGTTGCTGATCCTCGGCCCGATCCTCGGCTACTTCGTCGCCAAGCGCATCTGCATCGCGCTGCAGAAGAAGGACCGTGAGATCGTTCTGCACGGCTACGAGTCGGGGCGCATCGTCCGCCTCCCCGGGGGTGAGTTCATCGAAGTTCACCAGCCAGTCGAGACGTACGACCGTTGGAAGCTTATTGACGTCGACAACTACGAACCACTCGTGGTGCGTCCGAACGCTCAGGGTCGAATCCCATGGACGGAGAACCTGCGTTCTTCGATGTCTCGCTGGTTCTACGAAGACCGTCTCGCGCCGCTCACGCAGGCAGAGGTTGCGGCCGCTGATGCACACCAGCACCACGTCACGGCTCACACCGCGGAGATTGAGGCCGAAGAGATCCAGGGCGCTCACGAGCGTGCTGGTGCCCCTGACGCCCCGCTGCATCCGGAGGTCGAAACACACGTGGGCGAACAGCCGAACACACCGAGCTCGGTCATCGCGACCGATCCGGTGAAGAAGCCCAAGAAGAAGTCGGAGGACGGCGAGTAACTTTCGTTCTCCAAAAGGGAAGCCCCGTCCGCTTGGACGGGGCTTCCCTTTTTTTGCATACAAGTTTCAAAGCGCGTGATTTATCTCAAACCGGGCACCGGGTCGCCGATGCCAGCCCACCCCGCCCTCCTCGGACAGGAATATCATGAGCACATGATTGATCCTGCTGACTTCTTCGCCGCCAAGCTCGCCTACGAGACCGACGCCAGCGACGTGTACGCCGCTCAGAAGGCCGGAGAGGATGTCGTGGTCATCGATGTCCGCTCCGACGAGGCGTGGGCCCAGGGGCGCGTTCCTGGTGCGATCCACATGCACTACAGCGAGATCGCGTCACGCGCACCGCAAGAGATCGCCAAGGATGCGAGTGTCGTTGTCTACTGCTGGAGCCCAGGATGCAACGCCGGCGCCAAGGGCGCCTGGAGTTCGCGAAGCTTGGCTACACCGTACGTGAAATGATCGGCGGCTTCGAGTACTGGGTTCGCGAGGGCTATCCGGTGGCAGACGCCGAGGGCACACATCGCCGCCCCATCGATCCGCTCACGGGTGTCCCCCGCATCCGCACTCGCGCTTGAGCGGGTATAAACACCTAGGCAACGCAGAAGCCTCTGGATCTCTCCAGAGGCCTTCAACAAAACAGAACTCAGCGGGCGAAGTTGCCTCGGTAGTACTCGTAGACCCAGCCGACGATCGCCACGAAGAAGATTGCGACACCGATCGGCAGGAGGAAGTGTCCGACAGCCATTCCGACCAGGAACACGGCCGCGGATGCCGCAAGAACAATGGGCCACCACGACCAGGGGCTGAACTCACCGAGCTCAGGGTCACCGTCATCGATGTCGGCCGTCAGAATGTCTTCGGGTAGCTCGCCACCCTGGGACTTGTGAGTGCGGTCAAGATAGACCGCAATCATGGCCGACATCAGCGCAACGAACAGCAGCGCCACAGTGCCGACCCATTCGACCTTGTTGACGGGCAGGGCATCGGGGTGGGCAACGATATTCCACACCGTGTACATCGCAGAGACGATGAAGAAGAAGCCGGTGAGAATCCACCAGAGAACGACGTTAGAACGCATAGCTTAGTTGGCCTCTCCGCTCGCACCGGCGCGGGCCGGCTCAGGCGCGGCGACAGGGTGTTCTGCAGCCTCAGGGTGATTCAGATCGAACGCGGGACGCTCACTTCGGATACGCGGGATCGACGTGAAGTTGTGGCGCGGCGGCGGGCAGCTGGTCGCCCACTCGAGCGAACCGCCGTAGCCCCACGGGTCATTGACGGTGACCTTGGGCGCCTTGCGCGCGGTAATCCAGACGTTCAGGAAGAACGGCAACATCGAAGCACCGAGGATGATCGCACCGATCGTTGAAACCTGGTTGCCCCAGGTCCAACCGTCAGCCTCCGAGTAGTCCGCATAGCGACGCACCATGCCATCCACACCCAACCAGTGCTGAATGAGGAAGGTCATGTGGAAGCCGACGAACAGCATCCAGAAATGCACATAGCCGAGCCGCTCATTCAGCATCCGCCCCGTCCACTTCGGCCACCAGAAGTAGAAGCCGGCGAACATCGCGAACACGACGGTGCCGAAGACGACGTAGTGGAAGTGAGCAACAACGAAGTACGTGTCGCTGATGTGGAAGTCAAGCGGAGGGGCTGCGAGGATGACACCGGTCAGACCACCGAAAACGAACGACACCAGGAAGCCCAGCGCGAACACCATCGGCGTTTCGAAGGTCACAGACCCTCGCCAGAGCGTTCCGATCCAGTTGAAGATCTTCACACCCGTCGGCACTGCGATGAGCATGGTCATCAGCGCGAAGAAGGGCAGCAGCACACCGCCGGTGACGTACATGTGGTGTGCCCACACCGCGACCGAAAGTGCCGCGATCGCGATCGTCGCGTAGATCAGAGTCTTGTATCCGAAGATCGGCTTGCGGCTAAACACCGGGAAGATCTCCGAGACGATGCCGAAGAACGGCAGCGCAATAATGTACACCTCAGGGTGACCGAAGAACCAGAACAGGTGCTGCCAGAGGAGAACACCACCGTTGGCCGGGTCGAAGATGTGAGCACCCAGGATGCGGTCGGCCGCTGCTGCGAAGATCGCCGCTGCGAGCACCGGGAAGGCCATCAGAATCAGAAGGCTCGTGATCAGCGTGTTCCAGGAGAAGATCGGCATACGCCACATCGTCATGCCGGGAGCGCGCATGGTGATCACGGTCGTGATGAAGTTCACCGCACCGAGGATCGTTCCGAAACCGGACATACCGAGTCCGACCATCCAGAGGTTTCCACCGGCGCCAGGCGTGAAGGTCGCACTGGCCAGCGGCTGGTAAGCGAACCACCCGAACGATGCGGCGCCCTGCGGGGTGAGGAAGCCGGCGACAGCGATGATCGAGCCGAAGGCGAACAGCCAGAACGCGAACGCGTTCAGACGCGGGAACGCCACGTCTGGTGCACCGAGCTGCAGTGGCAGGATCGCGTTTGCGAATCCGGCGAACAGCGGGGTTGCGAACATGAGCAGCATGATCGTGCCGTGCATGGTGAACAGCTGGTTGTACTGCTCTTTCGTCGGGACGATCTGCATCCCGGGAGCGAACAGCTCGGCGCGGATGACGAGAGCCATCACGCCGCCGAGGAGGAAGAAGAGCACCGAGGCGATCAGGTACATGTACCCGATGGTCTTGTGATCAGTGGAGGTGATCCACTTGACGACGATGTTGCCCTTTTGCTCGGTACGCGAGGTGCTCATCAGAGCGGCCTGGCGGGCCGGCATCGCAGTGGGGCGAGCGCCAGCCGTCTGGCCGGGCATCTCAGTGGTGGTCGACATGAGCCTTATTCTCCCTCGTCCTCGGAGTTCGTGCTGGACGGGGCGCCGGTGCCCGGGAAGTTACCGAGGCGGTCGTATGCGTCAGCGATGTTGCCGGTGTTGCCCTCGTCGCGAAGCGACTCGACGTATGCGTCGTACTCATCCTGTTCGACGACCTTCACGTTGAAGAGCATCATCGAGTGGTATTCGCCGCAGAGCTCGGCGCATTTGCCGTCGTACTCCCCGACCCTGGTCGGGATGAAGGACCAAGAATTGTCCTTGCCGATGTACATGTCTTTCTTGTACAGGAAGTCGATGATCCAGAACGAGTGGATGACGTCACGTGACTGAAGGCTGATGTGCACCTTCTTGTCGACCGGAAGCACCAGAGTCGGAAGCTTCTCCGTGTCGATGTTGCCATCCGCGTCAGGCTGAGCCTGAACGCCCATCGTCCATACGGCATCGGAGAGGTCGTCATCCTCGCCGCCGTACATGAAGTCGAAGGCCCACTGCTTACCGATCGCAGTGATCTCGACCTCTGCGTCGTCGCCCCACTGCGTCTCGATCGAAGCTTGGTCGCGCACCGTGAAGAAGAACATTCCCATGACGAGCACCAGCGGGATGATCGTGTAGAAGATCTCGATCGGCATGTTGTAGCGCAGTTGAACGGGCAGACCGGTCTGGCCCTTGCGGCGGCGGTATGCCACCGCGGCCCAGCCCATCAGTGCCCACGTGATCACGCCGACGACGAGCAACACGATCCACGAGTTGACCCAGAGGCCTGCAACTCGCTCGGTCTGGTTCGTAGCGGCTGTGCCGTCTCTACGAAGCCCGGGAGGAATCCGTGAAGTTCGGTGGGAGAACATCCCGCCAAAGCCACGGCTGCCGCGATTCCGACTGGAATAGCGGCCCAACGGAGGCGGCGTTTCGAGGGCACGATGCACCTTTCAAGATGACGGACAAGGCCTACCCAAGTCTAGGGCAACCTCACACCTGATTCATGCCAACCACGCAGGTCAGGCTCGGGTAACGCTCAGTGGAAGCTGTCTCCACATGCGCAGCTGCCGCCTGCATTCGGGTTGTCGATCGTGAAACCCTGCTCTGAAATCGTGTCCTTGAAGTCGATGGACGCGCCATCGAGGTACGGCACGCTCATGTTGTCGACGATGACCTCCACGCCGTCGAAGTCGACGGTCTCGTCGCCTTCGAGGAAGCGCTCGTCGAAGTAGAGCTGGTAGATCAGGCCCGAACATCCACCGGGCTGGACAGCAACGCGCAGACGCAGGTCATCGCGGCCTTCCTGCTCAAGAAGGTTCTTCACCTTGGTGGCTGCCGCGTCGGTGAGTTTGACGCTGTGCATGGCTGTGGAGGGCGTAGTCAGTGTGGTGTCGCTCATGTCGCTCCTTGTGACGGGCCGCGCGTACTGGCGGCGGATGTTCTGATTCTACCTTCGGGGGCCGGTGAGGGCACTGGTCACAGCGTGATGGCGTTCATTCGAGTCAGCATCAGGGCCTCCGTGGCCACGGCATGCCGAAATGTGTCCAGATGCAGCGATTCATTGGGACTGTGAGCCCGCGCGTACGGGTCTTCCACTCCGGTGACGAGAATCTGCGCGTTGGGGAACACTCGCACGAGGTCAGCAATGAACGGAATCGACCCACCCACCCCGAGATCCACCGGCTCTTTGCCGTAGCCATCTGCCATCGCCTGGCGTGTCAGCCCGACCGCCCAGCCGCTGGTGTCGACGAGGAATCCGTCGCCAAGGTCGAGGTCGGAGAAAGTCAGTTCAGCGCCAAACGACGTGTGCTCGCGCAAGTGCGCCTCCAACGCCGCGTACGCCTCTTCACCGCTCTGGCCAGGCGCGACGCGGGCGCTGATCACGACCGTCACCTCCGGCAGCAGCGTGTTGGATGCCGAGGCAACACTCGTCGCGTCGATACCGATGACCGTCACGGCTGGTTTATTCCAGATCCTGCTCAGGATGCTGTCCCGCCCGATCGGCGACGTTCCTGGCAGTAGCCCCGCCTCATCCCGCAGGGTCTCTTCTGAGTACTCGGGGGTCGCCGCGTCGCGCTCGGCCATTCCGGCAACCGCGACCGCACCGTCCTCGTCCCAGAGCGTCGAGAGCAACCGCACGGTCGCCATCATCGCGTCAGGCACCGCTCCCCCGTACATGCCTGAGTGCGAGGCGTGATCCAGCGTGCGTACCTTCAGCGTGAAGCGTGCGTTTCCGCGCAGCGAGACGGTGAGGGCCGGCGTTGTCGTGTCCCAGTTTCCCGAATCGGCGACGACGATGGCGTCGGCACGGAGCGCTTCGGTGTTATCGCTGAGGAACTGCGCGAACGAGCGGGACCCGTACTCCTCTTCGCCTTCGATGAACATCGCCACCCCCAGTTCGAGGTCGTCACCGAGGATTTCAGCAACCGCACGCAGCGATGCGATGTGCGCCATGACGCCGGCCTTGTCATCTGCGGCGCCGCGGCCATAGAGACGTCCGTTGCGCACGGTGGGCTCAAAGGGCGGGGTCTCCCAGAGCTCATCCGCTCCGGGAGGCTGTACGTCGTGGTGCGCGTAAAGCAAAATGGTGGGTTTACCGTTTCGGGCTGCCCGCGTCGCGAGAACCGCCGGCTGCCCGTGTTCGTCGGTCCCGGGGATCGCGGCGCGCAGCACGCGGACGTCGTCGAACACTCCAGTACCCGTCGCAAGCGCAGCCACCCGTTCAGCGCTGCGCTCAAGCTGCGTCTGATCGAACGACGGCCATGCCATGCCAGGGATTCGCACGAGATCGCCCAGATCGGATAACGCCGAGGGGATGCCCGTTGCCACAGCCTCGAGGACAGCCGTTTCAATCGCGGGGTCTGCAGTGAGCGGCTTTGAAGTCATGCGAGTAATCTTAGGTGAACCCCCGTTTTTCTATCCGAGGAGCCTCGTGGCCACTTCCACCCCATCGACGAACGACGACTCCGCAGAGACGCCAGTCGTCGGTAAGGGACGCGCGACGCCGAGTCGCGCGGAGCAAGAAGCTGCGCGCAGGCGACCGCTGGTAGCCGACACCAAGGAAGCGCGCGCCGCGGCAAAAGTCCAGATGCGGGAGCAGCGCGAACGTGCGCAGGCCGGCATGGCCGCCGGCGACGACAGGTACCTGCCGGCGCGCGACAAGGGACCGCAGCGCCGTTGGGTACGCGACTACGTCGACGCCGGATGGCATCTCTCCGAGTGGGTCATGGCGCTCATGGTCATCGTCATCCTGGTGTCACTGGTGCCAGATCCGACGTTCTCGTTCTTTGCCTTCGTCGGCCTCTGGGCGTTCATCGTCGTTGCGGTGATCGACATGGTTCTGCTCGGCATGCGTGTCAAGAAGAAGGTCGCCGCGAAGTTCGGCAAGGACCGCATGGGAAAGGGCCTCGGCTGGTACGCCGCGATGCGCGCCCTTCAGATGCGCTTCATGCGTCTGCCGAAGCCGCAGGTCAAGCGCGGCCAGTACCCGGCCTGACCCGCAGCCCACGGTTGATCTGACGCGCCCAGAGCGGGCCGCGGTAGAGGAACGCCGTGTAGCCCTGCACCAGGGTGGCACCGGCATCCAATCGCGCCTGCACGTCGCTTGCCGTCTCCACTCCACCGACCGAAATCACGCAAAAGTCATCCGGTACGGTTGCGCGCACGATCCGCAGTACTTCCATCGACCTGTCGCGCAGCGGTGCACCGGAGAGTCCGCCGGCGCCGGCGGCTTCGACGACGGCCGCGTCCGTCTTGAGCCCTGACCGAGCGATCGTGGTGTTGTGGGCGATGATGCCATCGAGCCCCTCAGTAACGGCGAGCCGCGCGATCGCTTCGATCTCTTCGTCTGGCAGATCTGGCGCGATCTTGACCAGAAGCGGCGTCACTCCCGCAGCTTTTTTCACCGCGCGCAGCAACGGGGCGAGGGTCTCTACTGCCTGCAGGCCGCGCAGCCCTGGCGTGTTCGGCGACGACACGTTGACGGCCAGATAGTCCGCCAGCGGTGCGAGCGTTATCGCGCTTGCCACATAGTCGGCGGTGGCGTCGCTGACATCGACGACGCGACTCTTGCCAATATTCACGCCCACGATTGTCTTCGGGCGTCGCCTGCGCAGCTTCGCAAGGCGCTTGGCGGCAGCATCCGCGCCCGCGTTATTGAAGCCCATTCGGTTGATGACCGCGCGATCCGGGACGAGCCGGAACAGGCGAGGCTTGGGATTGCCGTCCTGTGGGATCGCGGTAATCGTGCCGATCTCGACGTGACCGAACCCGAGGGCTGCGAGGCCACGCACACCGATCGCATTCTTGTCGAAGCCTGCGGCGACGCCGAAGGGCGAATCGAAGGAGAGTCCCAGCGTGCTGACCCGCAGGTCACTGCTCGGCGCGGTGACCGCTCGCGTAGCGGCAGACAGCGGCGGAACACCGAGCACCCGAATCACCGCCATGGCTGCATGGTGGGCGAACTCGGGGTCGAAGCGCGACAGAACGACGCGAAAGAGCAGCGGATACATCCCTGCCAGATTACCCGTCGACGGGCTCTCGATCCGCTTCGATGTGGTCGGCACGCAGATCTGTGATCGCGCTCTCGAAATCATCCAGCGATTCAAACGCCTGGTAGACGCTCGCAAAGCGGAGGAATGCTACCTCATCAAGATCGCGGAGCGGTCCGAGAATGGCGAGGCCGATCTCGTTCGTATCGAGCTGCGACACCCCGGTCTGTCGGACAGCCTCTTCCACACGCTGGGCGAGCACGGCGAGGTCGGCCTCGGTGACCGGCCGTCCCTGACACGCCTTACGCACTCCGGAGATGACCTTCTCGCGGCTGAACGGCTCCATGACTCCAGAGCGCTTGATCACGTTCAGACTGGCCGTCTCGGTGGTGCTGAAGCGTCCGCCGCACTCCGGGCACTGACGACGGCGGCGAATGGAGAGACCATCATCGCTGGTACGGGAGTCGATCACACGGGAGTCAGGATGACGACAGAAGGGGCAGTGCATGGTGTTACAGCGTAGCCGCTCGCTCGGTGCCTGCCTGGAAGCGCGCTTCAATAGCTTCGCCGTGCGCGGGGAGCACTTCGACATTCGCTAGCGCAACAATCCCCTCGCGCACTGCGGCAAGAGCCGCGTGATCGTAGGAGATTACTTGCTGTGGACGAAGGAACGTATACGCACCAAGCCCGGGTGCGTAACGCGCCTGGCCGCCGGTCGGAAGCACGTGGTTACTGCCGGCCATATAGTCGCCGAGACTTACCGGCGTCTGGTCGCCGACGAAGACCGCGCCAGCGCTGGTGAAAGCGGATGCCGCGCCCTCAGCGTCGATCAGGTGAAGTTCGAGGTGCTCTGGGGCGTAGGCGTTGCTGAACGCCGTCGCCACGGCACGGTCATCGACCAACACGATCGCTGACTGCGGACCGGCGAGGGCAACGCCTACCCGCTTGCTGTGCCTCGTGGCGGCAGCGATCTCGGCGACCTCTAGAGCAACACGCTCAGCCAGAGCCTCATCATCGGTAACGAGTACCGCAGACGCCTGCTCGTCGTGCTCAGCCTGGCTCACCAGATCGGCCGCGATAAGTCGTGCGTCAGCCGCAGAATCAGCAACCACGAGGATTTCGGTAGCACCCGCTTCGGAATCCGTGCCGACCACGCCGGCGACTGCACGCTTCGCGGAGGCGACATAGTTGTTCCCGGGTCCGGAGACAACATCGACCGGATCGAGACCGAGGTCCGAGACACCGTAGGCGAAGGCGCCGATCGCGCCCGCGCCGCCCATGGCGTACACCTCGTGAATGCCGAGGAGCCCTGCCGCGGCGAGGATCACCGGGTGCACGCGGCCGTCCTGATCTTTCTGCGGCGGAGAAGCGAGTGCGATCTGCTCAACGCCAGCGACCTGCGCCGGCACGACATTCATAATCACGCTTGAGGGATAGACAGCCTTGCCGCCAGGAATGTAGACGCCAACCCGCGACACCGGCTGCCAGCGCTGCGTGATGCGGGCCCCTGGTCCGATATCTGTCACTCTGACGTCTGGCACCTGCGCCGTCGACGCTTGCCGTACGCGGCGGATTGCCTCTTCGAGCGCGGCCCGGATCTCGGGTGTCAAGGCCGCGACAGCCTCGTCGATGTGGTCGGCGGGCACGCGGATGGCGTGGCCGGTGACCCCATCAAACTTCTCTGCCTGGGCGCGCAGCGCATCCTCTCCCGTGGTGCGAACGTCATCGACGATTCGCGCAGCGGTCTCCAGCGCTTCCGCGCGCGCCTGCGCCGCACGGGGAACGGCAGCGAGCATGTCAGCCGGCGAGAGCTGCTGCCCTCGTAGATCGATCGTGCGCACGTCAGCCTTTCGTGATGTCAGTGACGTCGTGCAGATAGCCGATCCGACCGTCATCGTGACGCACGACATAGGCGCCGCCGCGGTCTTCGATCACGAGAGCCCAGGCGTTCGGACCGATGCGGAACAGCGGCGCGCCACGCTCGTCGAGCACATCACGCTCAGTCGGGGCGAGAGCCCAGAACGGCTGTGCCTGCTCTTGAGCGACAGCGGGATCACGGGGTGCGGTCTGGTCGACGTCAAAATCGTCGTCAATATCAAGATCGTCGACGACATCTGCATCGACGTGACTGCGCGAGGAACGCGCATACCCGGGAACGTAGTCGCTCTCGTCGACGTCAGCCACGGTTCCCAGCTCGCCACCGGACGCGTGTGAGGTCAGCGGGACGCTGTCTCCGAAGCCGAGGTGTGCGATTTCGTCGGTCACGTTTTCGTCGGGGTATTCGGCCGCAAACGCTGGCGGAGCTTCAGCAAGAGGCGGGGTCTCAGCAAGAGGCGGGGTCTCTGCAAAAGCCGGGGCCTCTGCAAAAATGGGGGTCTCCCCGTCCGACTCGGTCTCCACAACGGGAGCGACATCAACGACGGGCACTGTCTGGCGCTCCGGTCGCGGACGGGCAACTACCGGACGTGCGGGGTTCGCGTTGCGGTGCGCCAGCGTGACCAAGCGGCCCTGGAAGTCATCGCAAAGGCCCGGGATGATCGGGGCGAAAACGGTGAGAGCGACCAGAGCGAGCATGCCGATCAACTGCACCCAGGGCACCCACACGACGATAGAGACGCCGGTCGCCACCATCGAGGAAATGTACTCCCAGAGCAACTGCGCCCACCACACTGCGGCGACGGAGAAAGCGACCGAGGCGAACTGATCGATCCCCAGCGAACCGACGCGGCGGATGCCCTCGGGAGAGAAACGCCGCAGAACGATGAGGAACACGGCGGCCGTCGGCACAGCGAGTGGCAGGATCCAGGCAACGCCCTGAGCCCAGAGCGTCGGCGCCCAACCGAGCGGGAAGAACGAGGTGACGAAGACGATGAGCCATACGGCGACGATCAGAAGTTCACGAAGAGTGAACCCCAAAATTCCGGGCTGTGGAGTGACGTCCTCTTCGTAGAGCACGCCGTCATCCTCGGTGAAGGGCTCTGCAGGTGCGTCCGTGCTCATGAATCGTGATCCTTTCGACATGGTGCGCGCAGTCTGTATCCGCGCGTCCAACGCGTCCCGATCCTACCCGAGGCAGCCAGGGCCGAGCAGGGATTTGAGGTCGCCGAACAGGTCAGCAGAGACCCTCACCGGCATCGGTACCTCGAAGACTTTGGCGGTTTGCCCCCGATGCACCCTGAGCGTTACCTCGGTCTCGCCGCTGTGCCGGCGAAGTACTTCGGCCAGCTCGTTCATGACACGCTCAGTGGCACGCTGCTCAGCGAGCACGAGCGACAACGGCCCCGCAGTGTCGAATGAACCGATATCAGGCGTGAACGTCGACTGCGCATGAAGGTTGAGACCGTCATCACGCCGAGAGACGCGCCCGCGCACGGCGAGAATGGCATCCTGCTGCAGGGTGTGCTGGAACTCGGTGTAGGTCTTGCCCATGAACATCACGGTGACCTCGCCGTTGAAGTCCTCGACCGTGATCATGCCGTAGGGATTGCCACTGGCCTTCGCCACCCGATGTTGCACGCTGGTCACAAGACCAGCGACAGTGACCTGATCGCCGTCCTGCAGATCTTCGGATGCGAGCAGGTTCTGGATCGAAATCGATGCGTGCTTTGCGAGCGGAACCTCGAGACCCGCGAGCGGGTGGTCAGACACGTAGAGTCCGAGCATTTCGCGCTCGAAGGCCAGTTTGTCTTTCTTGATCCATTCCGGGCGGTCGGGAACCTTTGCTGGTGCGGTCTCTTCAACAGCGTCATAGAGGCTGTCGAAGTCGAACCCGATCGCGCCCTGCGCTTCGTTGCGCTTCTGATCGACGGCCGCCTCGGTGGCATCTTCATGGATCTCCAGGAGTGCACGACGGGTGTTGCCCATCGAGTCGAAGGCGCCAGCCTTGATCAGCGATTCGACGGTGCGCTTGTTCGAGACATGCAGTGGCACCTTCTTGAGGAAATCGTGGAACGAGTCGAAGTTGTCTTTCTGGCGCGCCATAACGATGCCATCGACGACGTTACTGCCGACGTTGCGGACAGCGCCGAGGCCGAAGCGGATGTCGTCCCCGACTGCCGCGAAGAAGTTGATGGACTCACGAACGTCGGGTGGCAGCACCTTGATGCCCATGCGACGGCACTCGTTCAGGTAGATCGCCATCTTGTCTTTGGAGTCGCCGACGCTTGTCAGCAGTGCCGCCATGTATTCGGCGGGGAAATGTGCCTTGAGGTACGCGGTCCAGTACGACACGAGACCGTAAGCGGCGGAGTGCGCCTTGTTGAATGCGTAGTCCGAGAACGGCAGCAGGATCTCCCAGATCGCGTTGACCGCACCATCTGAATACCCGTTGGTGTGCATTCCCGCTCGGAAGCCCTCAAACTGTTTATCCAGTTCGGACTTCTTCTTTTTGCCCATCGCTCGGCGCAGAATATCGGCCTGACCGAGAGTGAAGCCGGCAACCTTCTGCGCGATGGCCATCACCTGCTCCTGATAGATGATGAGGCCGTAGGACTCATTAAGGATCTCGGCGAGCGAGTCTGTGAACTCTGGATGGATCGGGGTGATCGGCTGCAGACCGTTCTTGCGCAGCGCGTAGTTCGTGTGCGAGTTCGCGCCCATGGGGCCTGGTCGGTACAACGCGATGAGTGCCGAGATGTCGCCGAAACTGTCAGGTTTCATCAGGCGCATCAGCGAACGCATCGGCCCGCCGTCGAGCTGGAACACGCCGAGCGAGTCGCCGCGAGCGAGCAGATCGTAGGCACCCTGGTCGTCGAGTTCGAGGTGCTCGAGGTCGAGCTCCTCTCCCCTGTTCGTTCGAATGTTGTCGAGGGCATCCGAAATGATCGTGAGGTTTCGCAGCCCCAAGAAGTCCATCTTGATCAGGCCGAGGGCCTCACACGACGGGTAATCGAACTGCGTGACGATCTGACCGTCCTGCTCACGGCGCATGATCGGGATGATGTCGATCAGCGGTTCGCTCGACATGATGACGCCAGCGGCGTGCACGCCCCACTGGCGTTTCAGACCTTCGAGCCCGATGGCGCGGTCAAAGACCGTCTTCGCCTCTGGATCGGTTTCGATCAGTGCGCGGAACTCACTGGCTTCCTTATAGCGCGGATGCTTCGAGTCGAACATGCCATCCAAAGGCATGTCCTTGCCCATCACGGGCGGCGGCATCGCCTTGGTCAAACGCTCGCCCATGCTGAACGGAAAGCCGAGAACCCGGCCCGCATCCTTCAGCGCCTGCTTGGATTTGATCGTGCCATAGGTGACGATCTGCGCGACGCGCTCGTCGCCGTACTTGTCGGTGACGTAGTCGATCACTTCGCCGCGGCGGCGATCATCGAAGTCGACATCGAAGTCGGGCATCGAGACGCGCTCAGGGTTAAGGAAACGCTCGAAGATCAGGCCGTGCTCAAGCGGGTCAAGGTCTGTGATCTTCATGGCGTACGCGACCATCGAGCCTGCACCGGAACCGCGGCCAGGGCCGACGCGGATGCCGTTCTCCTTCGCCCAGTTGATGAAGTCAGCAACCACGAGGAAGTAGCCGGGGAACCCCATCTGCAGGATGATTCCGGTCTCGTACTCGGCCTGCTTGCGCACCTTGTCTGGGATTCCAGCCGGATACCGATAGTGCAGGCCTGCTTCGACCTCTTTGACAAGCCAGCTGTCTTCGGTCTCGCCCTCTGGCACCGGGAAGTTTGGCATGTAGTTGGCCGAGGTGTTGAACTCGACCTCGCAGCGCTCTGCGATCAGCAACGTGTTGTCACACGCCTCTGGGTGGTCGAGGAAGAGCTGACGCATCTCTTGCGCGGTCTTGATGTAGTAGCCGTCGCCGTCGAATTTGAAGCGGTTCGGATCATCCATCGTCGAGCCGGACTGCACGCACAGCAGCGCGGCATGCGCGTCAGCCTCATGCTGGTGTGTGTAGTGCGAGTCGTTCGTGCCGACCAGCGGGATACTGAGGTCCTTCGAAATCTTCAGCAGATCGGTGATGACGCGGCGCTCGATATCGAGCCCGTGATCCATGATCTCGGCGAAGTAGTTGTCTTTACCGAAGAGGTCTTGAAACTCGGCAGCGGCGGCGCGTGCCGCGTCGTACTGCCCCAGACGAAGACGGGTCTGAATTTCGCCGGACGGGCACCCGGTCGTAGCGATAAGCCCCTTACCGTACGTCTGCAGCAGCTCGCGGTCCATGCGGGGTTTGAAGTACTGGCCCTCAAGACTCGAGAGCGAGCTGAGCCGGAAGAGGTTGTGCATGCCCTCTGTGCTCTGGCTCCACAGGGTCATGTGCGTGTATGCGCCGGAACCAGAGACGTCGTCACGCTTCTGTTCAGGTGCGCCCCAGGCGACTCGCGAGCGGTCGCCGCGATGAGTGCCGGGGGTGACGTAGGCCTCGAGACCAATGATCGGCTTGACGCCGGCCGCATTCGCCGCATTGTAGAACTCGAAGGCCGCGAAGGTGTTGCCGTGATCGGTGACGGCGATCGCAGGCATGCCGTAATCGGCGGCGGCCTGCGTCATCGAATTGATCTTGGCTGCACCGTCCAGCATCGAGTATTCGCTGTGCACGTGCAGGTGAACGAAGGAGTCGGATGCCACGAGTTCGAGTCTACGTCGGGGCACAGACGCCGGGGTTTGATATGGGCTCACTCCACGATGCGCTGATCGGTGTTCGTGTACGAGATCGAGTCAGCGATAGACCCCACCAACCCGAAAGAGACGTTCAGGAGACCGGGTTCAATCTCATCGAGAGATGGCGGTGTGTCGAGCCCCAGTGTGAGCGGTGCGCCGCCGAGAGCGGTCGCCGTGGCCGATCCGAGATACACCGACACGTTTCCTTGGAGTGACATCGTGTCGGCGTTGGTGACGAGGCCCGGGCCATCCGGCGGTCGGACGGAGAGGCTGAAATCGGTGATCGTGACTGACTCAGCGCTGATCTTCAACGCTCGCACCGTGCTGCCGTCGATCGTGGGGACGCTGACGATACTGATCCCCTTGAGCCCGGTGAACGAAAGTCCGCCCGCACCCATTGCCGCAGGCGTGCCAGTGAAAATCGGCGCACCATCATCGACAGGGGCGGGAACGGGAGCTTCTGCGGTGGGAGGGACTGTGCTGTCCGGTGCCACGGGAACGACGGCATCCGGCTCGGTGAGTGTCTCGCCCGGGGCGGAAGGGACCACGGGCGCCGCGGGGGCAGTCGATGACCCCGGTGTCGGCGCAGGCTTCGGGCACAGAAACGAGAGGAAAGAGTCGCAGAACCCGGTGTACCGCGGTGACGGTGCCGCGTTCACCATGAGGGGCGTTGCAACCACCAGTGCAACGAGTACCGCGGCGACGCGAAGTCGAGGCGGCCTCACTCGCTATCCCCTGCCGCCAGTGCGGCACGCTGCGCCTTCGAATTTGCGCGGGCTTGCGGAGTCATCCACGCTGCCACCAGCACACCACCGACACAGCAGAGAACCGTTCCGATCAGGAAGCCGCCGAGGTTGACGCCGACAATGGCATACAGCCCCACGGCCAGCGCGATAATCCCGTAGAAGACGTGGTGCGCTGGCATCGTGATTGCGAGGATGCCGAGCAAAAGCAGCATCACCGGAATTATCGTCGCCTGCAGACCCTCGATGCCGAGCTGAACGTGAAGGTGCCCGATATCGAGCTGCCCGGAGAAGAACATCTCGATTCCACTGATCGCGATCAAAATACCCCCCGATGAACGGACGCTCGCTGCGCCAGCTCGAGAAACGGCCCCGCACGTTGGTGCGCATGCTCGCTCGCGTATCGACCGACTCGCTCAGAAGCATCCCTGCGATCCGTCCGTCAGCTGCAGGTTCATGCCCGTCAGCGTGAACACCGCGGCCTGAGTACTCCAGGCGGTCTGCTGGAGGTTGGCGATGGTCACGGTGTCGGCGTCCTGCGCGAAGTCGCCGGGTGTGCCCTTGGCGTCGGTGTTCACCGTCGAGGCGTCAACCCCGATGCGAATGTTCCCGAACGATGCATCGCCCTTGAGTCCCGTCATCCCGATCTGGAGGTCGGTTGCGGACGCTGGGTTCCCGTCACCGCCTGCGGTGATCAGTACGCCTACCGTGCCGAGGGGCGTCTCGGTGATGACCGACTGGCAGAGATCGCTCAGTGTCGCGCTCTTGATGTTCGCGATCGCCACAGCGTGCTCCCCGCCCTCGGTGTCGGTGGCCACACCGGCGTACTGCGAGAAGCCAGTGCCGTCGAGCTGCGTGGCCCCGATCTGAAACTGGCTGCCCGAGACAGCGAAAGAGACAGGGACTGCTCCTTGTGCGATTCCGCCGAGCAGAACTGCCGCGACGATTCCCACGGGTACCGCCGCGAGTGTGACGCGGCCAGCGTGCGAGCGAGTGAGAGACGGAAACTTCATCGATCCTCCTGGTATCGGGCCGTCTTCTTCGACGGCACTTGATCGAGCATAATCGTAATTGACTCAGAGTCAATACTGCATCGCCCCGCGCGGGTGGCCGATAGGCTGGCGGCATGTCCGCTGAGCGCCGCAATCGCCTGACGCCTGATGAGCGTCGCACGCAGCTGCTCATTCTCGGGGTGAGCTTTCTCGCAGACCACCCTCTTGGCGACCTCACGATCGACGAGCTGGCCCGCCGGGCCGGGATTTCGCGGGCGCTCGTGTTCCACTACTTCGAATCCAAACAGGGCATGCACCGCGCCATCGTCACGACGGCCAGGGACTCCCTCATCCAGGCCACCGAGCCCCGGCTCGATCTGCCCCCTCGCGAGCGCATCGACGACACGCTGCTACGATTCGCCGCATTCGTTCGCGAACACCGCGGCACTTTCTCCTCCCTCGTGCGCGGCGTCGCGAGTGGCGATCCGACTGTTCGGGGTGTCGTCGATGAAGCACGGGAACTCACGCCGCGCATCTTCGCGACGCGTTCGCCGAGCTCGGGGTGCCCGTTACGCGTGCTCTGACCATCAGTCTTCGCGGATGGGTCGCCCTCGCAGAAGAAGTTCTCGTTACCGTCGCCCCCGACGACCGGACGGACGACGCTGATCTCGTCGCTTTTCTGCTGCGCACCCTCGACGGTGCCGTCGCTGCGGCCCGCGACAGCGCTCTCTGAGCCCTTGCTCCCTTGAGCCCTTGAGGTGTCTCAGTCGCCGCGCAGCAGCTCTACGCGTGCGCAAGGTCACCAGGATACGGTGACTCGAACTCGGCCCACTCCCCTGTTGCCGGGTGTGTGAAGGCGAGCTTGTGCGCGTGCAGCCACTGGCGGGTGAGGCCGAGTTTGGCGGCGATCGTCGGGTCCGCGCCGTAGAGCGGATCACCAACGCACGGATGCCGGTGAGCGGCCATGTGCACGCGAATCTGGTGCGTGCGGCCGGTCTCGAGGTGAATCTCCAGCAACGAAGCCCCAGGGAAGGCCTCAAGCGTCTCGTAGTGGGTGACAGAGTCCTTGCCTGTCGGCGTGACGGCGAACTTCCACGAATGATTTGGGTGGCGCCCGATAGGCCCCTCGATCGTGCCCGCGAGCGGATCAGGATGCCCCTGCACCACCGCGTGGTAGATCTTCTCGACCGTGCGCTCCTTGAAAGCACGTTTGAGAACGGTATACGCAGACTCGGTCTTCGCGACCACCATCAGCCCGCTCGTGCCGACGTCCAGTCGGTGCACGATGCCCGCACGCTCTGCGGCGCCGCTTGTGGCGATGCGGAACCCCGCGCCGGCGAGAGCGCCGAGCACAGTCGGTCCTTCCCAGCCCTGCGAGGGGTGAGCAGCGACGCCAGACGGCTTATCCACAACCACGATGTCATCGTCATCGTGGATGATTCCGAGCTCCGGAACAACCATGGGAACAATCTTGGGTTCTTCTTTGGGACGCCATTCGACACTGAGCCAGCCTCCGGCACGCAGTCGGTCTGACTTTCCCAGCGTCATGCCATCGACGCTCACGCCGCCGGCTTCGGCGACCTCTGCCGCAAAGGTGCGGGAGAACCCGAGCATCTTCGCCAGAGCGGCGTCGACGCGCGAGCCCTCGAGCCCGTCAGGGACGGGTAGCGATCGCGACTCCATTCTCAGGCGTCCTTTTTCGACTCTGCAACGTTCGACTCCACAGCAACGGCGACGTCGTCCTTCTCACGCGTCCCGTCGAAGCGAAGCCCGAGTACGACCAGCAAAGCGACCGCGATCATGCCGCAGACGATGAACATGTCGGCGACGTTGAAGATTGCTGGCATCATCCACGGCATGGAGATCATGTCGACGACGTGTCCGACTCCGAAGCCCGGTTCGCGCAACAGTCGGTCGGTCAGGTTGCCGAGCACTCCGCCCAACAAGCATCCGAGCACCACTGCCCACAGTCGTGAACGCAGACCGAAGGCTTTCCAGATGATGATGATCGCGACGACAGCGAGAGCAATCGAGAAGATCCACGTGACCTCGCTACCGAGCGAGAACGCGGCACCGGGGTTTCGTACGTAGTACAGCTGAAGGAACTCACCGAGAACGGGGACAGGCTCGTGCAGCGGCAGGTTTTCGACGGTGAGGTACTTCACAAACTGATCGGCGGCCAGCACCACAGCCGCGAGAATCGCGACGATGATGCCGGCCGCCGACCGACGAAGGGGACGACGTCCTGGCAAAAGGACGACCTACAGACCGATTGCAGAGACCGGCGTCGAGTCCGTTGACGTCGACTTCTCGTCGAGGTCGCGCAGCTGACCCTCGATGTAACCGCGCAGCTGCGAGCGGTAGTCACGCTCGAAGTTGCGGAGCTCGGTGATGCGGGCTTCCAATGTGTTGCGCTCGCGCTCAAGGCGGGCCGACTCTTCGCGCTCCTTGGCCTGAGCCTCAGTGCGAATGCGGTCAACCTCGGTCTGTGCCTCGGAGATGAGCTGGTTCTTCTTGCTCTCACCCTCGGCGACATGCTCGTCGTGCAGACGCTGAGCGAGCTCGATAATGCCAGCAGTGGCAGTCGTCGAACCCGTGCCTGCGGCTGCGGGCGCCGGCTCGACAGCGACAGGAGCGGGCTGTGCGGCGACGGGTGCGGGCACCTCGTCGACAACCTTGGGTGCTTCTTCGGCTGCGGCCGGGGTCTCACCGGACTCGTAGGCGGCGAGCTTCGTCTTCAGCTCAGCGTTCTCTTCGAGGGCTTTACGCCACTCGACGACGATCTCGTCGAGGAAGTCATCAACCTCGTCCGGGTCGAAGCCGTCCTTGAAACGGACGTGCTGGAACTGCTTGGTGACGACGTCATCCGGGGTCAGTGCCATTATCTCGGCTCCTCTTTCGATGAGTTCTGTTGCCAGTGACTGAAGTATGGCTCGGTATTTATCCGGCGCGTACCCGGGGCGCGCACCTCCGAGCAATCATAGTCCCCGAGTGGGGATCAGATGAAAGCGCGCACGATTGACATCAGGATCAGCACACCCAGCATCGTGAATGTGAATCCGAAGTCTAGTGAGAGCGTGCCGACGCGCAGCGGAGGTATGAAACGCCGGAAGAACCGAATCGGAGGGTCGGTGACGGAGTACACGAACTCTGCCGCGACGAGGCCGCCGCCTTTCGGGCGCCACTCACGATTGAACAACGGGATGTAGTCCAAGATGAGGCGCGCGAACAGCACAAAGATGTAGATCAGCAGGATCAGATGAATGATCGATGCGATCGCTGAGACCAGCGTTGCCACGGCTTAGGACTGGTCGAAGCCCGAAGTCTCAGGGTCTGCAGACGCGATACCTCCGTGGCCCGATACCGCAATGTTCTCCGGCGAGAGCAGGAACACCTTGCTGGTGACGCGCTCGATACGACCGTAGAGACCGAGAGAAAGACCGCTCGCAAAGTCGATGAGGCGTCGCGCGTCGGCGTCGCTCATCTGCGACAGGTTGATAATCACCGGAACGCCCTCGCGGAAGCTCTCTGCGATCAGCTGCGCGTCACGGTACTGCTTGGGGTGCACCGTCAGGATCTCGTTGACCACACCGGCGGCAGGCTGGCGCACTGCGACAGGGCGTCGAAGCGGCGTCACCGGTGCAGGAGCGGCATCTTCGTGGTCACGATCGCGGTCGCGTTCACGATGTGCGCGAGCAGGCGCCGGGGCGAGCTGCTCTTCGTAGGCCTCTTCCTCATCGGCGAGGCCCAGGTACACCATGGTCTTCTTGAGCGGGTTTCCCATCGTGTCCTCCGTGTTTGACATGGGCTGATCTGTTTCGAGGTTAACCCCGGTCAGGCCGGGGTCCGGTGATTGCCGAGCCGATCCGCAGGTGTGTCGCGCCTGCAGCGATCGCCTCGACGAAGTCGCCGGTCATGCCGGCGGAGATCCAGGTGGCGTTTGGTGCGATCGTGCGCACGCGGTCGGCGATGCCACGCAGCCGTGCGAATGCCGTTGCCGGCGTCTCATCGAGTGGAGCCACACCCATCACACCGCACAGGCGCAGCGAGGGCAGCGTCAGGATGTGTTCGGCGAGGGTCTCTGCCTCGTCTGGCGCCACGCCGCCGCGACCTGCTTCATCGGTGAGGTTGACCTGCACGAGAACATCAAGCACATCGTCCCCCTCACCAGCGCGGTGCAAGGAATCGGCCAGCTTGATGCGGTCGACGGAGTGCACGACATCCGCGCTGCGTCGAATCGCTGCGGCCTTGTTCGTCTGAGCCTGGCCGATGAAGTGCCAGCGCAGACCGTCTAGCTGTAGCTCGTCGACTTTGCCCGACAGCTCCTGCTGTCGGTTTTCACCGACGTCACGCACGCCGAGCGCGTGCAACTCGCGCACGAGGGATGCCGGGTGGAACTTCGTCACCACGATGCGGCTGATCTCCGCGGCATCCCGTCCTGCCGTGCGCGCGGCGTCCGCGATCTGTTGATCGATCGCCGACAGCCGCGCTGCGAGGTCAGTCAAAGCGCTCCTACTTCAGGAACTCGGGAATGTCGATGTCATCATCGACGAACGCGGGCTCCAGGCTCGTCGCGATACGCGGCGCGGGCTGGTTGTCCCGCTGCGGGGCTGCAGCGGGGGCCGGCTCATCCGAGAGAGTCACCTCCGGCAGCGTGCTCGCATCGGGGCGAGAGACCACCATCGGGTCGAGGCGCAGTGCCGGCTCTCCGCCATCGAAGCCTGCCGCGATAACCGTGACGCGCACCTCGTCGCCGAGAGTGTCGTCGATGACGGTTCCGAAGATGATGTTCGCCTCGGGGTGCGCTGCTTCCTTGACGAGGTCGGCCGCGTCGTGGATTTCGAAGATTCCGAGGTTCGAACCACCCTGGATCGACAGCAGCACTCCGTGTGCGCCTTCGATGGATGCCTCAAGCAACGGCGATTCGACGGCAAGCTCGGCGGCCTTGATCGCGCGGTCGGCGCCGCGGGCGGAACCGATGCCCATGAGCGCAGAGCCCGCACCCTGCATGACCGACTTGACGTCGGCGAAGTCGAGGTTGATGAGTCCCGGTGTCGTGATGAGGTCAGTGATGCCCTGCACACCGGCAAGGAGCACCTGGTCCGCGGTCGCGAACGCCTCGATCATCGAGATGCCACGGTCGCTGATTTCCAGCAGGCGGTCGTTCGGCACCACGATAAGAGTGTCGACTTCTTCCTTGAGCTGGGCGACCCCGGCCTCGGCCTGGCTCTGACGACGACGGCCTTCGAACGAGAACGGCTTCGTGACGACACCGATGGTGAGCGCGCCGATCGACTTTGCGATACGTGCGACGACGGGGGCGCCACCCGTACCTGTTCCGCCACCTTCACCTGCGGTGACGAAGACCATGTCTGCGCCAGCAAGTGCCTGCTCGATCTCTTCGGCGTGGTCTTCCGCGGCGCGGCGGCCGACCTCGGGGTCGCACCTGCGCCGAGTCCGCGAGTGAGCTCGCGGCCCACGTCGAGCTTGCGTCGGCGTCGCTCATGAGCAGCGCCTGCGCGTCGGTGTTGACAGCGATGAACTCGACGCCACGCAGGCCGAGATCGATCATGCGGTTGACGGCGTTGACGCCGCCACCGCCGACGCCGACGACCTTGATCACGGCGAGGTAGTTCTGGTTCTGGCTCATGGCCGGCCTCCGATGTATCGAGCCTGGAAAGAATGTGAACCTTAAACCTCAACTAGAGGTGTAAAGTGTTTCCCGGTATTGCGTTCTCTTGTTCGAAGGTATGCGGCTTATTCGCGCGCACGCGCAACGACACGGGCGTGTCGCCGGTTTCGCTGCAGAACGGGGTCAGCCGACGACCGGAACGAGATACGAAGAGACATCCACACTGCTCGCGTCCGGTCGTGCAATCAGAACTTTGCTCAGGGTCTGACTCTTCATGACCGAATCCTCGGCGCTCCCCCACACGACGGTGAGTCCGGTCGAGAGCTTCAGCGTGACATCGTCCAGCGTGGTCGCCGAAACTTCGCTCACGAGTGATCGCACCTCGACGGGCAGCGAGCGAACGACGAGCCCGACGGACTCGAAAGCGTCGGACTTGATGCCACCGGAGACGCGCAGCACCGGCTGCCCCTCCGGCCGAGTGGGAGTGGTCGAGAGCGCGACACCGGCGGCGTCGACAAGGGTGTATCCGGCATCCGACTCAATGACGCCGATCGGCGTGCGCTCGACAATACGCACAGTGAGTCCGTGCGGCGGCTTCGCCTCCAGCGCATACGTCTCGATCAGCGGGAACGCAATCAGCGCAGCCTTGATCTCGCTGTCGCTCACCAACGCGAGCGGCGTGCCGATTTGGTCGCTGAGCGCGGCCTCTACGGCTGCGAGGTCGAGCGTGGATGCACCGACGATAGTGATCTTCTCCACGGCGAAAAGCGGGCTGTAGGCCGACGCGATACTGCCGCCGATCAGCAGCACCACTGCGCCCAGCGCCGAGAGCCAGATGATCCTTCGACGGCGGGAGCGCTGCGTGAAGCGACGGATCTCTGCGCGCAGGGTCTTTCGCCGAGCGCGTGCAGCACGCCAGACGTCCCGAGCAGTGAGGCCTTCCAGTGTCTCCGGTTCTACCGGCGCGATTATCGGTTCAGCTTCGACCAATTCCGCACCGACATCGCGGGGTCGGCGCGGAGGGCGAGCCGGGGCGGGCTTCGTCTCCTGCTCCGGCGGCGTCGGAAGCGGCGGCGGACGACGCATCGCTCAGACTCCGGTTGCCCGACGAAGCGATTCGAGCACCTGGGGGATGATCAGGTGAACGTCCCCACAGCCCAGCGTGATCACGTAGTCGCCCTCGCGGGCAACAGCCGCGGTGTAATCGGCTGCCGCCTGCCAGTCCGGCACGTAGTGCACGTGCTCCTGGTCGGCGAAGGCGTCGCTGACGAGTTCGCCGGTGACCCCGGGAACCGGATCTTCGCGCGCGCCATAGACATCGAGCATGACCGTGTGGTCGGCGTAGGCCTCAAGCACCTCGGCGAACTCGCGGTACATGTGCTGGGTGCGCGAGTACGTGTGCGGCTGCTGGATGGCGATGATGCGACCAGCGCCCACCACGCTACGAGCAGCTTCGAGCGCGGCCTTCACCTCAGTGGGATGGTGTGCGTAGTCGTCGTAGACGCTCACCCCTCGTTCGGCACCGTGCAGCTCGAAGCGACGCACGGTGCCTGAGAATGACTCAACGGCGCGCGCGGCATCAGCAAGGTCGTGACCGAGTACGAGGAGCACTGCGACCGCACCTGCCGCATTGATCGCGTTGTGCTCGCCCGGCACGAGCAACTGCATATGCGCGCTCACACCCTGGTAGGTCAGCGTCGCAGCTACGGGGCCGGCAGTGGAGACATCAGTGAGACGCACGTCGGCACCTTCGGCAAGACCGAAGGTGATCACATTCTGGTGCGAGAGTCCGGCCTTGACCCGCAGTGCACCCGCGTCATCGCTCGAGATCACGACAGCTTCGCTCGCACGATCAGCGAAGCGGATAAAGGCGTCATGAAAAGCCTCGTCCGAACCGAAGTGGTCGAGGTGGTCGGGATCCACGTTGGTGATCAAAGCGATAGCGGTGTCGTACAGCAGGAAGGTGCCGTCAGACTCGTCGGCCTCGACGATGAAGAGATCGTCGGAACCGGAGGCGCTTGACGTCCCCAGTTGCTCGATCACACCACCATTGACGAAGTTCGGGTACGTTCCCAGCGCCTGCAGCGCCGTAACAACCATCCCCGTCGAAGTCGTCTTGCCATGCGCACCCGCGATCGACACGAGTCGACGTCCGCCGATGAGCCAGTGCAGCGCCTGAGAGCGGTGGATGACGTGCAGTCCACGTTGCTTCGCCGTGACGAACTCAGGATTTTCGGGCCAGATTGCTCCGGTGTGCACGACCGTGTCGGCGTCGCCCAGGTGGGCGGCGTCGTGTCCGACGTGCACAGTGGCTCCGGCCGCGGCTATGGCCCGCAGATTGTCGCTGTCGGCCCGATCGGACCCAGAAACGCGAATGCCCGCATCAAGGAACATCTTCGCGAGTCCGCTCATGCCCGAACCACCGATCCCGATGAAGTGGGCGGCGGTGATGGACTCCGGGATCGGGAGGGAGAGGTCAGGTCTGATCATGTCCTATCCATCCTAATTCTCACGCGCTCAGCGCGCGGTCGATCATCGCGATCACGTTCGCGGTCCCCGTGCGGGTACCGACGTGTTCCGCGGCGGCCGCCATGCGGTCGATGCGCGCACGGTCCCCGAGCAGCGGCACGATCGTGTCGCGCACCGTATCGCCAGTGAAGCTGGCATCGTCGAGCAGAATCGCCGCCCCCGCGTCGACTGCCGATGCCGCGTTCAGGCGCTGTTCGCCGTTGCCCACCGCGTACGGCACGTAGGCGGCAGGGATGCCGAGCGCACTGACCTCACTGACCGTCGCAGAGCCGGCCCGAGAGACGATCAGATCTGCCAGTGCGAAGGCGAGGTCCATCCGATCGACATAGCGGCGCATCGCGTATCCCGGCACCTCTGGATCGACCAACTCACTGCGCTCCCCCGTCACGTGCAGCAGCTGCCATCCGGCGGCAAGGATATCGCCCCAGGAACCGGCAAACGCCTCATTCAGACGCAGTGCGCCCAGCGAGCCGCCGAAGACGAGGAGTACCGGACGCGCGGCATCTAGCCCGAAGGCCTCGGCCGCCTCGGCGCGAGAGGCAGCACGGTCGAGTGAGATGACCTCCTGCCGCAACGGCATACCCACAACTTCACTGCCTTTCAACGGCGTGCCCTCGAAGGCAACCCCGGTACCCGCGGCCCAGCGCGCTCCGAGGACATTCGCCAGTCCCGGCTTCGCATTCGCTTCGTGCACGACGAAAGGCACCCGCTCGCGACGAGCAGCCACATACGCTGGCGCCGAGGCGTACCCGCCGAACCCGACAACGACGTCGACGCCGCGGTCACGGATATGCGCGCGCACCTGCGCGATCGCGCGGCGGAATCGATTGGGGAATGCCACCGCTTGGCGGTTAGGGCGACGAGGAAACGGCACCTTGTCGACGATCAGCAGCTCGTAGCCGCGCTCAGGGACCAGTCGCGATTCCAGGCCCTCTTTCGTGCCGAGCACGAGAACGTCGGCCTGCGGGTCTTTTTCGCGCAGCCCATCGGCGACGGCGAGCAACGGATTGACATGGCCGGCGGTTCCCCCACCGGCAAGAAGGTACGTGGTCACTGGGTGACCTTACCCCGTTCGGTTGCGGGGATCGTGCGAGCGAATGCGAGGAGCACGCCGCATGCGAGCAACACCGCAAGCAACGCTGTACCACCCTGTGACATGAACGGCAGCGGCACGCCCATGACGGGGAGGACGCCAATCACGACGCCGATGTTGATGAGCGCCTGGCCGAGGATCCAGACGGTGATTCCACCTGCTGCAACGCGGATGAACGGGTCGGGGGTCTTGCGCATGATGTGGAAGGCGCCGACAGCGAAGAATGTGAACAGTGCCAGCACGACGAGGCAGCCGATGAGCCCGAGTTCTTCGCCGACGATCGCGAAGATGAAGTCGTTGGCAGCGGCAGGCAGCCAGCCGTATTTCTCCTGGGAGTTACCGAGACCGAGGCCGAAGATGCCACCGTTTGCCATGCCCCACACCGCATGGATCGACTGGTAGCAGTCGTTCTCGTAGTTGTTCATGTCAGAGCAGACAGCGCTGATGCGTCGCATCCGGTCGGGGCTGAAGATTGCCAGCGCAGCGATGCCGGCTGCGCCCAGGATCACTGGGAGGATGAACAGACGCAGTTTGACGCCAGCGAAGAACAGGCAGCCGAGCAAAATCAGCACGAGCACCATCGTCGTTCCGAGGTCTTTACCCGCGATGACGGTTCCGATTGCGAGCAGACCCACCGGGATCACCGGAATGAACACATGGCGCCATACACCGAGCAGCGCGCGCTTTCGCAGCAGCACGTAGGCCACCCAGAGCGCGAGGGCGAGCTTGAGGAACTCCGAGGGCTGCACCGACGAGAAACCGAGGTCGATCCAGTTGCGGTTGCCCGCATCCTCGATACCGAGCGGGGTGAACACCAGAAGCTGGAAGATCACCGCACCGATCAGTGCCGGCCACGACATCTTCTTGAGAAACGCAACAGGCAGCCTGCTCACCAAGAACATCATCGGGATGCCGACGGCCGCGAACATCGCCTGTTTGAGCGCGGTGTCCATGACCCCTGTCTCGGTAGCGCTGGTGGCCGAGATCACCATGATGATCCCGAAGACCGTCAGCAACAGCGCCGTAGAGGCTATGAGCAGAAACTCGGAAGACGGCGGAGTGAACAGGCGTCCCAGCGAGATGCGTGCGGCGAGCCCCCGGGATTCAGGCCGCGAGGACTCAGAGCGCGGTGGGCGGGCTACCTGCGTCATCCGCGCTCCCCCGGTCGATCCAGCTCCGCACCGCCTCGGCGAAACGGTGGCCGCGATCCGAGTAGCTGGTGAACTGATCGAAGGATGCTGCGGCGGGAGCCAGCAGAACTGTTCCCCCATCGACGGCGATCCCCGCGGCGATCTCCACTACGCGGTTCATGACCTCACCAGTCTCGCCAGTGACCACCTCGAACACCGGGACTGTCGGCGCGTGTCGCTCGAATGCCGCCACAACTTCGTCGCGGACGGCACCGATGATGACCGCTGCACTCGCAGATCTTCCTGCATCCGCCACTAGCTCCGAGAGATCGACGCCTTTGAGGTCGCCGCCCACGATCCACACCGCACCGGGAAATGCCCGCAGCGATGACGCTGCGGCGTGCGGGTTTGTTGCCTTGGAGTCATCGACCCACACGATTCCGGCATGACGCGCGACGACCTGGATGCGATGCTCATCCAGGCGAAACGACTCCAGCGCGCGACGGATAGCCTCCGGCGGGGTGCCGAGTGAGCGCGCGATCGCGCTGGCAGCCAGGATGTTCTGCACAATGTGCGGGCTGTCCAGACCCGCCTTCGCGAGCTCGGCGACGGTGGTGAGTTCGAGGGCGCTGTGCGCGCGATCGTCGTGGAAGGCCCGGTCGGCGAGGATGCCGTCGACAACTCCGAGATCGCTCGGTCCGGGAACCCCGAGGTCGAAGCCGATCGCCCTGGCACCCTCGATCACGTCGGCGTCTTCCACCATGATGCGCGTGGCCTCATCGGCTTTGTTGTAGACGCAGGCGATGCGGGTGTTGCGGTACACGTATGCTTTCGCATCGCGATACGCCTGCGCGCTGCCGTGCCAGACGAGATGGTCGTCGGCGAGGTTCAGGCACACCGAGGCGTACGGCACGAGTTCACCGGCAGCACTGCTCTGGCCGAGGTACCAGAGCTGGTGGCTGGAGAGTTCAACGACCAGCACATCGAAACCGCTCGGGTCACGTACGGCATCCAGAACCGGGATGCCGATATTACCGCAGGGCGCCGCACGCAGCCCGCCCTCGACAAGCAACGACGCGGTCAGCTGAGTCGTGGTGGTCTTCCCGTTGGTTCCGGTGATGAGCACCCAGTCAGCGGGAGTGCCATCCAGTCGCACGACCTTGTCGCGCACCCGCCACGCGAGCTCAACGTCGCCCCAGAGCGCGATCCCGGCAGCCTGCGTCCAGCGGATGACAGGATGCGACGGCGAGAATCCCGGCGAGGCGACAACGACCTCGGGCGCAAAGTCTCGAAGCGTCTGCGGCACGTCACTGAACGCACCGAGTTCAAGTCGTGCGCCGATGACGGGAATCAGCCGCGCGTATTCCTCGGATGCCGATTCGGACAGCACGAGCACGTCGGCACCGAGTTCGGCCAGTGTGTCGGCCGCAGAGAAGCCGGTCATGGACAGGCCGAGGACGGCAACGCGCAGGCCTCTCCAGTCGGCATGCCAGCTGGTCAGAGTATCCAGACGTTCAGCGGTCATGCCAGCGAGAGCCATTCGACGTAGAAGAGCCCGACGGCCGAGACTGCCAGCAGGCCAGCGACGATCCACAGACGCACAACGATCGTCACCTCAGGCCAGCCGCGCATCTCCAGATGATGATGGAACGGGCTCATCAGGAACAGCCGCTTGCCGCGGGTCAGCTTGAAGTAGCCGCGCTGGAGGATCACTGACCCGGACGAGAGTACGAACACACCGGCGATCACGAACAGCAGCAGCTCGGTGTGGGTGAGAATCGCCATCGCCGTGATGACGCCGCCGATCGCCATCGATCCGACGTCACCCATGAAGACCTTGGCCTTCGGCGCGTTCCACCAGAGGAATCCGATGAGTCCCGAAGCAAAGGACGCCCCGACGATGGCGAGGTTGAACGGGTCACGAATTTCGTAGCATCCGCCCAGCGCCGCAACGTCCAAGCCTTCACCCGCACAGGGCTGCTTGAACTGCCAGAAGGCAATCAGCGTATATGCGCCAACGACGAAGACTCCGGCGCCCGCGGCGAGTCCGTCCAGTCCGTCGGTCAGGTTCACACTGTTAGAGGTAGCGATGCCAATGATCGAGATCCACAGGAGATAGAGGATCCAGCCGAGCACCACGCCGAACACGAAGAGGTTCAACCACGGGATGTCGCGGAACAGCGAGACGAACTTGGTGGCCGGGGTCTGATCCCACTTATTGGGGAAGTTCAGGGCGACGATGCCGAACGGGATGATCACGAGCATCTGCCCGATGACCTTGCGCCACCCCGACAAACCGAGGCTTCGCTGGGAGCGCACCTTCATGAAGTCGTCGACGAAACCCACCGCACCGAAGCCCACCATCAGCCACAGTACGAGAAGCGAAGACAGCGCGGGTTGCCCATCGCCGCCGACGTAGACGCCGACGAAGTATCCGACGATCGTGCCAAGAATGAAGATCACGCCGCCCATCGTGGGCGTACCGCGCTTGGCTTCGTGGCTCGGATTCGCGATGTCTTCGGGCGTGCGGATGACCTGGCCCCAGCCCCACTTGCGGAAGAGCCGCAGGAAGACCGGAGTCAGGAACAGGGTGAAGGCAAGCGATATCGCCGCGGCCATGAGGAGTGATCTCACGAGAACAATTCTCCCAGACGATCGCCGAGATGCCTGAGGCCCACGGAATTGGATGATTTCACCAGCACGCGATCCCCGTCACGGAGCTCGGTGCGCAGATACTCGAAGGCTGCGTCCTGGTCTGGGAGATGCACGGCTTCGCTGTCCCACGATCCCTCGCCGACGACAGAAAGATAGAGGCGACGGGCTTCAGGTCCGACAACGACGATGCGCCTGATGTTCAGTCGCACCGCGAGCAGGCCGATCCGGTCATGCTCTTCCCCCGCGCTCTCACCCAGCTCACTCATAGCGCCGAGGACGGCGACCGTGCGCTCCTCGGGGCCAGTGATCTGTGCCAGCGTGCGAAGTGCCGCCGCCATCGAGTCCGGACTTGCGTTGTAGGCGTCATTGATGATGCGCACGCGCTCGTTGCCCATGGGCTGCATGCGCCAGCGCTCGGCAATTTCGACCGTCTCGAGCCGCGCGACCGCAGCTGCGGTGCGCACGCCGAGCACACGGGCCGCAGCGATCGCGGCGAGGGCGTTGGTGATGTGGTGCGCGCCGAGAACCTTCAAATGCAGCGGCAGGCTCTCTCCTGCGGCGTCGATCGCTGAGCGCGTGCCGTCTGCCGCCACGAGCACGTCGCGTGCGCGCACCTCGGCGTTGGAGTTCTGCCCAAAGCCGACGACGCTCAGACCGTGGGCAACCGCCGTCTCGCTCATCGCTGCCACGCGCGGGTCGTCAATGTTCAGCACGGCGAATCCACCCGGTCGCGATGCGGTGATCAGCTCAGCTTTCGCTTTCGCCGTCTCTTCGACGCCGCCGAACCCACCGGCATGCGCCATGCCGACCATGAGGATGACGGCAACATCTGGCTCGACGAGTCCCGCAAGGTGCGCGATGGCGCCGGGACCTGAGGCACCGAATTCGCTGACGAGGTACTGAGTGCTCTCGGTGACGCGAAGCATGGTGACCGGGGCGCCAACCTCGTTGTTGTACGAGTCGATCGGCGCGACCGTCTCGCCCTCATCTTCGAGGATGCGCGCGAGGAAGTTC
Organism: Microbacterium sp. CH12i; assembly: GCF_000685355.1. Taxonomy (GTDB): domain Bacteria; phylum Actinomycetota; class Actinomycetes; order Actinomycetales; family Microbacteriaceae; genus Microbacterium. The sequence continues at coordinate 190,603 of NZ_JHET01000004.1, forward strand.
TTCGTCGTGGTCTTGCCGTTGGAACCGGTGATTCCGACGGTCTTCAGCTGTCCGCCCTCGCGGACACGTGCGACGACAGCGCGCGCGAGATCAGCAAGAGCGGTCACGGCATCCGCAACGATGATCTGGGATACCGCCACCTCGACCGGGTGCTCGACCAGAGCGAGCACCGCACCGTTATCAACCGCAGCACCAACGAAACGGTGCCCATCAGTCTCTGCTCCTGGTTTCGCGACGAAGATCGAACCGGCAGTCATCTTCCTCGAATCGGTGTCGACGACACCGTTCACCACAGTCTCTGCGGTGTCGGCATCGACGCACGCAGATCGCCGCGCGTAATGGCGGCGATCTCGGCAAGCGACAGGGCGATCATGACATCTCCATGCGCGGCTGAAGGCCGCTAGTTGAATTTGGGGAGCAGCTCATCCATCGGAATTGTGGACGGCGAGACACGGTAGGTCTTTAGCACCTGAGTCATCGCCTGTTGGAAGGCGGATGCCGTTGCTGTTGATGAAACAACCCTAGTCGGCTCGTCGAGAGTGACCACGACAACGTACTCAGGGTCATCGACCGGCGCGAAGCCGACCATGCTGGTGTAGTACGCGCCCGGCTTGTAGCCGCTGCCATCTTCCATCGGCTTCTGCGCGGTACCGGTCTTGATCGCCACGCGATATCCAGGAATTTGAACCTGTTCGGACAGCCCGCCCTGGACCGCAACATTTTCGAGGATGCGGGAGACCGAGTTCGCCGTCGTCTCCGAGATGATCTGCTCGTGAGCAGGTGCATCCGACTTCAAGACGGTGCCGTCACCCTCGGTGCACGATTCGATGAGTGACAGGTCGATCTTCTCTCCGCCGTTCGCAATCGCCTGGTATGCGCCAGCGATCTGCGGCGCCGTCACTGTGAGCGCCTGGCCGAAGGTCGTCGTGTAGAGCGACGCGCTGTCCCAGTTCGCGGCGGGGTGCAGAACGCCGCTCTCCTCACGCGGGAAGTCCACGGTCTTCTCGCCGACGCCGAACTTCTCGATGTAGTCGTGCCGAGTCTGGGCGTCGATCATGGTGCCGAACTTTGACACTCCCACGTTGGACGAGTCGATGAGCGCTCCAGCGAGCGTGTAGTTATACGCCGCGTGCACGAACGCGTCGTTGATGACAGTGCCGTTCGGGAACACTTCACGACTGGCGGCCGAAATTGTCGTGTTCAGATCTGCGGCCCCGGCATCAAGCACGGCGGCCGCGGTAATTGCCTTGAACGTCGAGCCGGGCTCGAAAGTGGTACCGAATACGCGGGTTCCCCAGTCCTCGGGAGAGGATGCATCAAGATCGTTGGGGTCGAGAGAAGGCCACTCTGCGGCCGCCCTGATCTTTCCGGTCTTGACCTCGACAACCGTAACTGTGCCGGCCTTCGCCCCCATCTTCTGGGCTTCTTCCGCAATCATCTGCTGCATGTACCAGTTGAGATCGGAGTTGATCGTCAACTGCACTGCCCCACCATCGAGCGCATCGACGGTGCGCTCGCTGCCCGGGATTACGACGCCGTCCTTGCCGCGCAGGTAGGTGCGTTCGCCGTTCGTCGGGGCGAGACATGATGCTTCGAGCTGCTCGACACCGGCTTGACCCACGCCAGCACTATCGAGATAACCGACGATGTTTCCGGCGACAGCACCGTTCGGGTATACCCGGGTTTCACGCGGCGTCATATGCAGATAGACGAGTCCAAGATCCCTGAGCGCTAAGTACTTCTCGGTACTGAGCCCACCCGGAAGCTGGTAGTACTCCGATTCGGGGTTCGCTTTGATGGCGTCAGCGACCCCGGCGCGCAATTCATCAGCATCTTGACCGGTGACTTCGGCGATCTTGTCGGCGGCTTCGGTCCACGACATCTCCGGGGGGTGCTCCTCGTTGTTCTCGAGGAGCATGATGACCTTTGGGCTGAGCTGAGCGTCGTAGACGGTCACGCTCTGCGCGAGGATTGTTCCGTTGGCATCGAGAATCGAGCCTCGATTGCCGTACAGCGTCTGGGTGCTGCCGAGTTTTCCGACGTGGAGCGAGTCTTCGACATGCTCACTCGCGCTCACCACCTGGATGTCGACCAAGCGGACCACGAATGCCGCGAGCACCGCAAGGATCACTGCGAGAGCGACGACGGTGCGACGGCGCGGACCGCGTGTTGCTCGTGTCGTCATGATGTTCTCTCAGTCGAGGTGATTCAGCGGGTCGTGGGGCTGGGGAGCCCGTCAGTGATCGGAGGGGGAAGATTTGGGTCGACTATCGTGCTTGCGCCGTCTGCAGGCTGCGGCTCTTCAGCCGCGGCCAGCGCTTTCTGGTTCAGGAGGGCATTGTGCACAGCGCCGCTGCCCATCGGATCAACCGTGGAGCGCCAGTCAGCACCAGTGTTCGCACCGAGTATTGCCGCATCGCTGAGCCGAAGGTAGGAGGCAGAGCCGGCGACGACCATACCCAGTTCAGAAGCCTTGGTTGCCAGCAACTGAGGCGAGCTGATGCCGGCTAACTCGTCGTCGAGCGCGCTCGCCTGCAGGTTGAGCTCACGCTGTTGTGAGGCCAGATCAGCCAACGCGAAGGAATCGTGGGTGATCGCCAGAGAGAGACCGATCTGCGCCGCACCGATCGCGGCCGCGCCGCCGAGGGCGATGAGCGCGTACGCGAGCTTCGGGCGCCGGCGCGGAGCCGGTGCAGTGACGGGCGCGAGGCGACGCGATGGCCGCGGAGTGGGTGCAAGTGGTTCGGGCAGTAGTGCAGCCGATGTGGCGCGGCTCATGCTGCCTCCCTGATTCGCTCGGCGGCGCGCAGACGCACCGGAATGGCACGTGGATTACGCTGCTTCTCTTCATCGCTCGCCAGCTCAGCGCCTTTAGTGATGGTGCGAAACCGTGGCGCGTGCTGTGGGAGTTCGACGGGCAAGCCCGCCGGGGCTGTGGAGGCGGATGCCGCTGCGAATGCCTGCTTCACCAAACGATCCTCGAGTGACTGATAGCTCATCACGACGATCCGACCGCCGACGGCGAGTGCGTCCATCGCCGAGGGAATCGCGTCGGCGAGCACGCTGAGCTCGGAGTTGACTTCGATGCGCAACGCCTGGAACACGCGCTTCGCAGGGTGACCGGCACGCTGCACGGCGGCGGGAGTCGCGGCCTGCAGCAGATCGACAAGGTCCTGCGAACGCTCGAGTGGTTTTACGTCCCGTGCCTGCACGATGAATCGGGCGTAGCGCGCGGAGAGCTTCTCTTCGCCATAGCGCTCGAAGATGCGGCGGAGGTTTCCTTCACTGTAAGTGGCGATGACTTCGGCTGCGGTTGTGCCCTTGGTCTGGTCCATCCGCATGTCCAGCGGCGCGTCTTTGGAGTACGCGAAGCCTCGGTCTGCGTCGTCGAGCTGCAAGGACGAGACGCCGAGATCCATCAGGATGCCGGCCGCTCCATGCGCGTGCAGGCCGATCTCGTCGTACACCGTGTGCACGAGTGTGACCCGATCGGCGAACCGCTCTAGCCGCTGGCCGGCGATGCGCAGTGCGTCGGTGTCACGGTCGAGGCCGATGAGGCGGATGTTGTCGAACCGTTCGAGGAGGGCTTCGGAGTGCCCTCCCATGCCGAGCGTTGCATCGACGAGCACGGCGCCGTCTGCCTGCAGTGCCGGCGCGAGCAGTTCGATACAGCGCTCAAGGAGGACCGGGGTGTGGATGTCGCGAAGGTTCATAGTCTTTCCGGTGACCTTTGACTCTGATCCCCCTCCGCTTCTCGACCCGGCACCGGGGAAGTGTGTCGGGGCGGGAGCGGCGGGGCATCACAGTCGAAGGTCAGAAGAGTCCCGGAATCACCTCCTGTTCAAGTTCTGAGTACGTGTCCTCGCCAGCCTCGAGGTAGGCGTTCCACGCCGCAGCATCCCAAATCTCGGCATGCGCGCCGACGCCCGTGATGACGAGCTCTTTCTCGAGCCCGGCGTACTGGCGAAGGTGGCTGGGGATGGTGATGCGGTTCTGGCTGTCCGGCATCTCTGCACTCGCTCCGGAAAGGAACATGCGCAGAAAGTCACGGGCCTGCTTGTTGTTGAGGGGCGCCTGGCGGATCCGCTCGTGCATCGCCTCGAATTCCGCAGTGCTGAAGACGTAGAGGCAACGCTCTTGTCCACGGGTGACAACGATGCCGCCACCGAGATCTTCGCGAAACTTCGCCGGAAGGATGACTCGACCTTTGTCGTCGAGCTTCGGTGAATGAGTTCCTAACAACATCGGCCATCACCCCCTCTGTATCCGGCCAAATCGAGGTATTCCCCACTTTACTCCACTTTCCTCCACATTCCTATGAGGAAATGGGGTCAGTTTGGCATACCTCGTGATATCTCGGTAAACGATCCGCGTGATTACGCGTCAAAACAGCCCACCGAGCGGGTGGAGGGATCTGGGGCGTTAGCCACCAGACGCCTGAATAAGCGCACCCAAAAACGAAGAAAGGCCCGGATGCTCAATGCATCCGGGCCTATAAATCAGGAAGGTCAGCGACCGTCTTGTCGACGATCCCAACGGTCATTCATGCGATCCATGAAGGACGGCGAACTCTGCGGCGACTTGTTCGGGGGACCCTTGCGCTCGGGGACAGGACCGATGCGTCGCGCAGGCGTAGCTGCGAGGATCACGCCCGCCACCATCGCGGCGAACCCGATGACGCCAACAATGATGCTGCCGACAGCACCCAGCTGGCTGCCGAGAGCAACTCCAGCTACCAAGGCACCGACCCCGACGAGCAACAGCACAGCCCCATAGACAAGGTTGCGGTAGCTGAGCGTGCGATCGCCTGAGGGCGCAGTGACGATATCGGCGTCATTGTGGAGGAGATGACGTTCCATCTCGTCGAGCAGACGCTGCTCCTGTTCAGACAGTGGCATTACGCCCCCCTTGGGTTTAGTGTCTTTCATTCTACGCTCGCAAAACGGCCGAGGCTAGCCATCGGCTGAGAACCTAAGCTGATTATCGTGCCCTCCCCCATGCAAGTCCAGGACGCCGTCGCGGCCCGCTTGGATCACTTCCTCACACTGGTCGGATCCGAGTCGGATGCTTATGGTCCAGATGCCGCGCTTTTCATCGAGTCCGCGGCCCACACTCTGCAGGGCGGAAAACGTCTGCGGGCACGCTTCTGCCACGCTGGATGGCAGGCGGTGGCACGCTTCGCAGATCGAAAAGCGAGCGAATCAGACGCCCTATGGGATCTCTGTTCTGCTTTGGAGATCTTCCAATCCGCGGCCCTCGTTCACGACGACCTGATTGACAACTCCGATACACGTCGCGGACGCCCCGCAGCGCATCGTGCACTCCAGCAACGACACCGTGCGCTCAGCTGGTCAGGCGACGCCGAGGCATTCGGCCGCGCCTCGGCCATCCTGTTGGGGGATCTTCTCGTCGCGTGGAGCGACGATCTGCTCGAGCTCGCACTCACCGAACACCCTCACGCCGCCGCCGTGCGTCGCGAGTACGCGCGAATGCGGCGCGATGTCACCACCGGACAATTCTTGGATATCGCCGAGGAGTCTGCCTGGGAGGTCAACCCCGATTCAGAACACGCCGAGCGTGCGCTGCGCGTCGTCTCGCTGAAATCAGCGCGGTACAGCATCGAGCAGCCGCTGCTTCTCGGCGCACTCCTCGCCGGCGCCGATAATGCCCAGCAGGAATCGCTCCGGCGATTCGGACACCCGATCGGGATGGCATTCCAATTGCGCGATGACGTGTTGGGAGTGTTCGGCGAAGAAGCTGTCACCGGAAAGCCCGCAGGCGATGACCTGCGCGAAGGCAAGCGCACTGTGCTGGTTGCTCTAACGCGGCAGTGTCTAGAGCCCTCGGCTCGCCGCGTGCTCGATGAGTTGCTCGGTGACCCCGAACTCAACGGCGAGCAGGTGTCGGCGCTGCAGGCAACGATCACGCAGTCGGGCGCTCTGGCACAGGTGGAGGAGATGATCTCTTCCTATGCGCACGAAGCCGACCGCGCACTGACGGGTGCACGGCTAGACAATGCGTCCGTCAGCGAGTTGCGCGACTTGGCACGGGCAGCAACGGTGCGCACTGCCTGAATAGACGACTCAAGCCAGGGTGCGTGCCACGCGGCGGACCGCGCTCTTGTGTCCGTCGAGAAGAGCAGCGATCGGTGTGCGTCCGAGCTCGTCGTTCTCGCTGAACAGCCAGTTGATCGCTTCATCGTCCGTGAAACCGGCATCGGTGAGAACAATAATCGTGCCCCGCAGGGATGCCAGTGGGTGAGCATCGACGATGAATACCGCTGGCACGGCGAACGTGCCGTTGCGAGTCGAGCCGATCAGGTACTGCTCGGCAATCATCCGGCGCACACGTCCCAGTGGCTCGTCAAGAATCTCGACGAGTTCGGGCATGGTCAGCCATTCGATGGCCGTAATTTCGGGAGCAGTCTCAGACACGTTTCGACTATCTCATTTAGTGGCCCACATCGCACATCGCCACTCGAATCACTTCAGTCACATGCGTCACTCTGGTTGACATCTATTTACTTCCGTGTCAGCGTTTCAGGAGTCCGAAAGGGGAAAACCTTGAGACTGAACACCCTGCATACCCGTGCCGGGATTGCCCAGATCGGCGTTCCGGCAGCAGTCGTAGGCATACTGGCGAGCACGCTCGGCGCCGCACCTGCTGCCGCCGCGGCCCCTGCGACCTACACCGTGCAAGACGGCGATACTGTCTCCGCGATTGCTGCGCAGTTCGGCCTCGCCACGGTCGATGTACTCACCTGGAACGGTCTGAGCTGGCGATCGGTGATCTATCCCGGACAGTCGCTTGCGCTCGTTGCCCCTGCGCCGGCAACTCCTGCCGCGCCTGCGCCCGTAGCTGCGCCGGCCGCAACTACTGACCCGATCGTGCCGACCGCCACTGACACCACGCACACCGTGGTTGCCGGCGACACCATCTTCGACATCGCCCAACAATATGGCACGTCTACAGACGCAGTATTCGCCGCGAACGGGCTGAACGCATCGTCGATCATCTACCCAGGGCAGACTCTAGTCGTCGCCACGGCGGCTCCGGCGGCTGCGGTGGCTGCCCCGGCTCCAGAATCGGCACCGGCTCCAGAGTCGGCATCCGCTCCTACGCCGCAGACAGCCACGCTCGATGCTGTGCAAGCGGAGAATGCCGCGCTCATCATTCGCATCGGGCGCGACCTCGGCGTCCCTGACCGCGGCATCGCAATCGCGCTCGCCACCTCGATGGTCGAATCGTGGTTGAGCAACCTGGACTGGGGCGACCGCGATTCCCTCGGTCTCTTCCAACAGCGGCCAAGCACAGGTTGGGGAACGCCAGAGCAGATCCTGGATCGTGAGCGCAGCATCCGCGTTTTCTACGGCGGCGCATCAGACCCGAACGGATCGAACACGCGCGGCCTGCTCGACATCGCCGGGTGGGACAACATGAGCCTCAGCGATGCTGCGCAGTCAGTGCAGATTTCGGCATACCCGGCGCGTTATGCCCCCTGGGAGGCGCAAGCCTATGAGTGGATCGCCCTTTACGGCTGAAATCCGGGCGATTTCCCGGCCGAAAAGGTGAGCCGCTCCCCTGGCTTTCAGCCAGTTCTTCATAGACTCAGTACGTGACGACCAATCAGCAGGCCGACCCGCTCATCGGGCGACTTGTCGACGGTCGCTATCGCGTGCGTGCCCGCATCGCGCGCGGCGGGATGGCCACGGTGTATGTGGCAACCGACCTCCGCCTGGAACGCCGAATCGCTCTGAAGGTCATGCACGGCCATCTCAGCGATGACTCCGTCTTCCAGAGCCGGTTCATCCAAGAAGCACGTGCCGCCGCACGCCTCGCAGATCCGCACGTGGTCAACGTGTTCGACCAGGGGCAGGATGGCGAGCTCGCCTACTTGGTCATGGAGTATTTGCCCGGCATTACGCTGCGCGAACTGATGCGTGAACAACGCCGGCTGACGATTCCGCAGACCATCACTATCATGGATGCGATTCTTGCGGGGCTTGCAGCTGCTCATAAGGCGGGTATCGTCCATCGCGATGTGAAGCCTGAAAATGTGCTTCTTGCCGAAGATGGTCGCATCAAGATCGGTGACTTCGGGCTGGCCCGCGCGACGACTGCGAACACCGCAACCGGGGCCCAGTTGCTTGGCACAATCGCCTACCTCGCACCTGAGCTGGTTACCCGCGGCACTGCCGATGCCCGCAGCGACATATATGCGCTCGGCATCATGCTCTACGAGATGCTCGTCGGTGAGCAGCCGTACAAGGGCGAACAGCCCATGCAGATCGCCTTCCAGCATGCAACCGAGTCGGTTCCACGGCCAAGCGTCCGCAACCCTGGCGTGCCAGAACAGCTCGACGAACTCGTGCTCTGGGCGACCGAGAAGTCGCCGGATGAACGTCCGGACGATGCACAGGAGATGCTCAACCGTCTGCGCGAGATCGAAAGATCACTCGGCGTCTCTCCCGCGACCATCACCACTGCGACCACGCCACTGCGTTCGCAGAGTGATTCCGGCGATCTCACCAAGGTCATGCCCTCCACGATGGTGATCGACAACCCCACTGCGGCGGTATCTCACCAGCCCATCGATAACGCGACGCTACTGCGACGACGCACCTCCAAGCGCCGCGCGCGCGGCGCTTTCCTGCTCTCGCTCGTCCTGCTGCTCGCCGTTCTCGCCGGCGGAGTCGGCTGGTGGTTCGGATCAGGGCCGGGGTCGCTCGTGCCGGTGCCGGCAGTGGCCGGTCTCCCCTACGACGAAGCCGCATCAGCACTGACGAAAGACGTTTCGTTCCGGTGCGCGCCGAAGAGAACTCCATCGAGATCGAAACCGGTTTATCGATCCGCACAGATCCCAACGAGGGCGAGCGTCTCGACAAGGGCAGCGAAGTGAGCGTCTTTGTCTCCCTCGGCCCGGCGCAGCACACGCTCGATGCCTTGAACGGTAAGACTGCTGATGAAGCTCGCGCGTACCTCGCTGATCTCAAGGTCGAGGTCTCCGCTGAAGACCTCATGCTGTATTCGCGGGCAGACAACGGCGTAGTCATCAATGCGAGCGTCACGCCGCGCGCCGGTGGAGACGCGTACGAGTGCGGCGACGGCTGCGACGTATTCGAGTCCGACACCGTCGACCTGGTCGTCTCGTTGGGTTCGCTCCCCGATGTTGTCGGCATGACGGCATCCGCGGCATCCGATGCCCTCGGCGCAAAGAACATAGCGACGACCACGACCGAAGAGTACAACAACTCGGTCGAGGAAGGCCACGTCATCAGCGTGCTCGACCGTGACGGCGGCGGAAACTGGCGCCCGGGCGACACCATGACGCTCGTCGTCTCTCTGGGGCCTCAGCTGTTCGCGGTGCCCGACGTCACCGGCAGCAACCGAGACCAGGCCGCCAAGACGTTGCGCGACGCCGGGTTCGAGCCGACGTGGAACCTGCTGTGGACGCCGTTCCCGAATGGCCTCACCGAAGTCACCGGAACTGACCCCGCTGCTGGAACCATGCGCCGGGCTGGCACCCAGGTCACACTTCTCATCCGCAGCAGCGGGCTCTAAAGCTCAGCGGGCTTAAGCAATCAGAAGCTCAGCGCTTCTCGAGCTCCTCTGCCACCAGGAAGGCGAGCTCGAGCGACTGCATGTGGTTCAGACGCGGATCGCAGAGGCTCTCGTAGCGGGTCGCAAGCGCGGCCTCGTCGATCTTCTCTGAACCGCCGAGGCACTCGGTGACATCGTCGCCGGTGAGCTCGACGTGGATGCCGCCAGGGAAAGTTCCCACGGCACGGTGCGCTTCGAAGAAGCCACGCACCTCGTCCACGACGTCGTCGAAGCGACGCGTCTTGTACCCGGTGGGCGTGGTGATGCCGTTGCCGTGCATCGGGTCAGTGACCCACAGCGGAGTCGCACCCGAATCGCGCACGGCTTCCAGCAGCGGCGGCAGAGCGTCGCGGATCTTTCCGGCACCCATGCGAGTGATGAACGTCAGGCGTCCTGGCTCGCGGTTCGGGTCGAGCTTGTCGATGAGCTCGAGAGCCGTTTCGGGAGTCGTCGTCGGGCCCAGCTTCACACCGATCGGGTTGCGGATCTTCGAGAAGTAGTCAACGTGTGCACCGTCGAGGTCACGCGTGCGCTCCCCGATCCAGAGGAAGTGCGCTGAGGTGTTGTACGGGGTGTCCGTACGAGAGTCGATCCGTGTCATCGGACGCTCGTAGTCCATCAGCAGGCCCTCATGGCCGGTGAAGAACTCGACGCGCTTGAGCTCGTCGAAGTCGGCGCCTGCGGCCTCCATGAACTTGATGGCCCGATCAATCTCGCCAGCCATGCGCTCGTAGCGCTGATTCGCCGGGTTCTGGGCGAAGCCCTTGTTCCACGAATGCACCTCACGAAGGTCGGCGAAGCCACCCTGCGTGAAGGCGCGAATGAGGTTCAGCGTCGACGCCGCGGTGTGGTACCCCTGCAGCAGACGACCCGGATCCGCCCGGCGAGAACCTTCGGTGAAGTCAAAGCCGTTGACGATGTCGCCACGGTAGGCGGGCAGCGTGACGTCGCCACGCGTCTCCGTGTCGCTGGAGCGCGGCTTGGCGAACTGTCCTGCCATCCGCCCCATCTTGACGACGGGCATCGATGCACCATAGGTGAGTACGACGGCCATCTGCAGCACGGTTTTGATGCGGTCGCGGATCTGCTCGGCGGTCGCGCCGGCAAACGTCTCGGCGCAGTCACCACCCTGCAGCAGGAACGCCTGACCGGATGCTGCGCGCGCAAGCCGATCGCGAAGGTTGTCGACCTCACCAGCGAAGACCAGCGGCGGGAGCGCGGCGATCTGCTGTGATACTTCGGCCACCCGCTCGGCGTCGAGCCAGGTGGGCTGCTGCTTGATGGGGAGAGTTCGCCAGGCATCCAGGGCCGTGTCGTGCTGCTGAGGCATCTATCCAGCTTACTGGCCGCAAGCGATCAGTATCGCCGTCACGGGCGCTGCGGCATCCGGTCTTTCACAGACGAAGCGTAGACATCGTCGTACTCTTGCTCGCCGAGCCGCTGAAGCGCGACCATGATCTCGTCTGTGACCGACCTCAGGATGTAGCGGTCGTTCTCCATACCCTCGTAGCGAGAGAAGTCCAGCGGCTCGCCGATGACGATCCCGACGCGAACGATCCGGGGCACGGTGCGCCCGATCGGCATTGCCGTGTCGGTGTCGACCATGATCAGCGGGATGACCGGAACCTTCGCCTCAAGCGCCATCCGTGCAATACCTGTGCGTCCACGGTACAGCTTCCCATCGGGGCTGCGCGTGCCTCGGGGTAAATGCCGAGCAGGTCTCCTCGGCCCAGCACTTGAAGCCCGGTGTTCAAGGATGCCTCAGAAGCCCTTCCGCCCGAACGATCGATGGGGATCTGTCCGGTCGCCTTCATGAAGTATTTGGTTGCCCAGCCCTTGAGCCCCCGGCCAGTGAAATAGTCGCTCTTCGCGAGGAACGACATCGGCCGGTCGATGAGCAACGGGAGAAAAACCGAGTCAGACACAGAGAGATGATTGCTCGCCAGGATCGCGGCACCGTTTCGGGGCACGTTCGAGCGCCCCACGATCCAAGGACGAAAGAGCGCCTTGACCACGGGGCCGATCATGACGTACTTCATCAGCCAGTAGAACATCGTCACGAAGTCTATCTCTGCCCGTGACGTCGACTGTCATAACGCCGCGCGGGACTCTCCGCGATTGCGCGACTGAGTTCCACAACTCCCGCAACTGAATCCCAAAACCGACCTCGCCCACCGGTCGATGTGCCCTAGACTCTGTGACAAAGCCGTACCCGACCGGTACCGAAGGAGTTGCCGTGGTTCAATTTGAAGTCCCCGCGATCGTCCCCGCTGATCCCGAAGCGAACATCACAGATCTGCTGGTGAAGCGCGTCGAAGCCACTCCCAACCTGGCTCTGTTCTCCGTGCCGGATGGCGCGGGCTGGCGCAATATCACCGCCGCTGATTTTCAAACCGCGGTGATCGCCCTTGCCAAGGGCTTCGTTGCCGCTGGCATCCAGCCTGGCGAGAAGGTCGGTTTCCTCGCCAGCACCACTTACGAGTGGACGCTGGTCGATTTCGCATTGTTCTATGCCGGTGCCGTGATGGTTCCGATTTATGAGACCAGCTCGCCCGCGCAGATCCAGTGGATCCTCGAAGACTCCGGCGCCATCGCCCTCATGGTGGAATCGGCCGGTCACTTCTCGAAGGTTGATGAGGTGCGCGGCGATGTGCCTCTGGTCCGCGAGGTGTGGCAGATGCACGTCGGCGCGATTGACGCGCTTACTGCTGCCGGTGTCGACGTCGAGGATGCTGAGATCGAACGCCGTCGCAATCTCGCCGTGGGATCGGATATCGCGACCCTCATCTACACCTCAGGCTCGACCGGTCGCCCGAAGGGCTGCGTGCTCACGCACAGCAACTTCGTCGAGCTGACGCGCAACTCTGCCAAGTCGCTCCACAAGGTCGTAGAGACCCCGGGCTCTTCGACGCTGCTGTTTATCACCACCGCTCACGTGTTCGCACGGTTCATCTCGCTTCTGAACGTACACGCTGGTGTCCGTACCGGGCACCAGCCCGACACGAAGCAACTGCTTCCCGCACTCGGGTCGTTCAAGCCGACCTTCCTGCTGGCTGTGCCTCGTGTGTTCGAGAAGGTGTACAACTCCGCCGAGCAAAAGGCTGAAGCTGGCGGCAAGGGCAAGATCTTCCGCGCCGCGGCTGCCGCCGCGATCGAACACTCCAAGCTGCTCGAAGCGGGTGAGAAGATCCCGTTCGGTCTGAAGATCAAGTTCGCCCTGTTCGACAAGCTCGTCTACGGAAAGCTCCGCGAGGCGATGGGCGGGAACATTGTCTACGCGGTTTCTGGCTCTGCGCCCCTGGGCGCGCGCTCGGTCATTTCTTCCACAGCCTCGGTGTGGTGATTCTCGAGGGTTACGGCCTCACTGAGACGACTGCCCCCGCGACGGTCAACCTTGCTGACAAGTCGAAGATCGGAACAGTCGGCCCCGCACTACCAGGCGTCGGCGTCGTCTTGCAGAAGATGGCGAGATCGAAGTCAAGGGAATCAACGTTTTCAAGGAGTACTGGAACAACCCCGAAGCTACGGCCGAGGCCTTTGACAACGGCTGGTTCCGCACGGGCGACATCGGCTCCTTCGATTCTGAGGGCTTCCTCACCGTCACCGGTCGCAAGAAAGAGATCCTCGTCACGGCAGGCGGCAAGAACGTCGCGCCCGCCGCACTGGAAGACCCGATCCGCGCAAACCCGATCATCAGTCAGGTCGTGGCCGTCGGTGACCAGAAGCCGTTCATCTCAGCACTGATCACGCTCGACCCGGAGATGCTCCCCACCTGGCTGGGCAACAACGGGCTGCCCGCCGACATGTCGTTGGCTGACGCGTCCAAGAACGAGGCTGTGCGCGCTGAGGTGCAGCGCGCGGTCGACCGCGCGAACAACAACGTCTCTCGAGCCGAGTCCATTCGAAAGTTCACGATCCTCGACTCGGAGTGGACCGAAGACAGTGGTCACCTGACACCGAAGATGTCGATCAAGCGCAACGTCATCATGACGGACTTCGCCGACGAGATCTCCGCGCTCTACGATCAGCCGGTCAACACGACCAACGTCGCCATCGGCGGCTGATACTGCAAGAACGATAACGATGGCCCTCACCTTTCGGTGAGGGCATCGTTATTAGAACCAGTCGCTCTCGCGTACTTCGCGCATCGCGATCTTACGTATCTCCGGCGGGAGGCGCGTGAGGTAGAGCTTGCCATCGAGGTGATCGGTTTCATGCTGCAACGCTTGGGCGAGCAGCCCCTCGCCCTCGAGCACGACCGGGTTACCGTCGAGGTCGATGCCCTCGACACGCGCCCACGGGTGACGCAGCGCGTCGTGCCAGAGTCCTGGAACAGATAGGCACCCTTCGCCGGTGGGCACCGGGTCGCCTCGCACTTCGGTCAAGACGGGGTTGAGGACGTAGCCGATGTCCCCGTCGATGTTGTAGCTAAACGCGCGGGCGGCAACACCGATCTGAGGGGCAGCGACGCCAGCACGACCCGGCAGCTCCACGCTGTCGATGAGATCGGTGACTAGGGCGCGCACGCCGTCGTCGATCTGCTCGATCGCCGCGCACACCGTGCGCAGCACAGGGTCGCCGAAGACTCGGATCTCGCGGACAGCCATCAGTTCACGCTCGTGCGCAGGCCCTCGACGAGGAGCGCTGCGAGTTCGCGCGCCGCCTGGCGCGTCTCGGATTGGAGGTTGGCGAAGACGATCGCGCCGCCACCGGCGATCTGCGAGTCGTACGGCATCCGCACCACGGTCTTCGCGCGGGTGGCAAAGTGCGCCTCGAGCTCATTCAGGCGCACGAGCGGGCTACCGGGCGTGGACTGGTTGAGGACGATGATGGCGTTACGCGCCTGGTCGGCATAGCCGTTTGTCTCGAGCCAAGTGAGTGTCTCGGATGCTAGCCGCGCCTCGTCGACGCTGAGACCAGAGACGATGATGAGCTGATCCGCGAGGTCAAGAGTTGCCCCCATGACCGAATGCACGATACCGGTTCCGGTGTCGGTGAGGACGAGCGAGTAGTAGTGCGCAGCAACTCCGGCGACGTCACGGTAATCATCGTCGCTGAACGCTTCTGCGACGCGCGGGTCAGAATCGGATGCCAGCACGTCCAGCCGGGTCGAGTCTCGAGCGACTATTGCCGAGAGGTCGTGATATCCCCGTACCTCATCGTGGATGCGGACGAGATCGCGCACCGACTTGCTGTTCGTGCGCGGGATGCGATCAGCGAGCGTGCCGCGGTCAGGGTTCGCGTCGACCGCTATGACGCGATCATCGCGAGCATCCGCCAGAGCCATGCCCAAAAGCATCGTGATCGTGGTCTTGCCCACGCCACCCTTTCGCGACAGGACGGGCACGAACCGTGCGCCGCCAGCGAATGGTGCCGCGATCCGTGAGGTGAGCGCTTTGCGCTCCCGCGCGCGTTTGCCGTCACCGATGTTGATACGGTGTCCGGAGATCGAGTAGAGGAGATGATTCCACGCGCCTCTGGTTCGGGTTTCGTCATCTGGTGCGGATCGAGCAGACGATCGGCGGTGAGAAGGTCTGCAGACTCACGAGACGAGTGGCCGAGTTGATCGTCCAGCCGCTTCGACGTCATCGCGACCTCTGGACGCGACGCGGCCCGTCGCGGCACGATCGAGGTCTCGGCCGGCTTCGGGTCTTCCGCGGGTGGGGTCACGCTCTCGCTCTTTTCTGCATGCTCGGATGCCGCAGGCGTGCTCGGCACGGATGCGGATGCCGACGCGTCATGCCTCATCGCGGTGGCAATCCACGCGGACGTAGCGGTCTCGGCACGCGGCGCAGGCGCCGCGGCAATGGGCGTCGAAATTTCTGGTTCGGGTTCAGGTTCGGGCTCGGGTTGGGGTTCTGGTTCGGCCTCAATCTCCGGCTCGACCTCAACTTCAACGTCGGCTTCAGCGTCAGGTTCCGGTTCGTCTTCAGTCTCTAGCTCCGGTTCCAGTTCCGGTTCGAGCTCCGGCTCGACGGTCGCCTCAACAATTTCGTCGGAGGGGTCCTCCGCGGGAAGTTCGATGACGATGCCCGTCGTGCCCGGCAGAATACGACCGACAGACGGTTCCTCCAGGAGTGGCGTTTCATCCACGATGAGCTCTGAGTGGATCGCACCATCCACAACCGAGTCGTCGACGAGATCGTCATCCTCGTCGCGCGGAAGCACGACACTCACCTGCGCGGTCTGTCCGAGGATTCCGATGCCAGTGGTATCCAGCGAGGCAGCTTCGTCGAGCACGCCGAGGGAATCATCCTCCGCAGAGTCTGATGTGTTCTTCGGTGTCACAGTGTCACTCCCCAGCTTGTGCGACCGTGTCGCTCGCACAAGATTACTGGGCGGGACGTATGACCACCAAAAGGTCCCCGGCATCCACCTGCTGCGTCTCGCCGATCGCGAGCCGCTCAATGACGCCGTCGACGGGTGCGGTGATGGCCGCTTCCATCTTCATAGCCTCGATGGATGCAACCGGTTCGCCGGCCCGAACCGTCGCTCCGACTTCGACCTTTACAGTGACCACCCCGGAGAATGGCGCCGCTACCTGACCGGGCTTGGACGTGTCGGCCCTTTCTACCTCATGCGCATCGACGGTGATCGAGCGGTCCCGCACGAACACTGGTCGCAACTGGCCATTGAGGGTCGTCATGACAGTACGCATGCCACGGTCGTCTGCCTCGCCGATCGCCTCGAGCCCGACATAGAGCTGAACACCGCGATCGATTTCGACGAGGTGTTCCTGGCCCTGGACCAGTCCATAGAGGTAATCGCTCGTATCGAGCACCGATACGTCGCCGAACAGGTCACGCTGCTGCGAGAACTCGCGCGTCGGCCCGGGGAACAGCAGGGTGTTCAGCCGCTCGCGACGCTCCTGGCTTGTGCCTGCCAGTGCCTTCTCATCGTCCTCTGAGATCTCGGTGAAGCCCACGCGCACCTCGCGACCAGCCAGCACCTTGGTGCGGAACGGCTCGGGCCAGCCACCCGGAAGATCTCCCAGTTCGCCCGCCATAAAGCCGACAACCGAATCCGGAACGTCGTACTTTTCTGGGTTCGCCTCAAAGTCGGCGGGATCCGCTCGCACCGCTGCAAGGTGCAGAGCGAGGTCGCCCACCACCTTCGATGAAGGCGTGACCTTGGGCACCCGACCGAGGATTCGGTCGGCAGCGGCGTACATGTCCTCGATGAGTTCGAAGTCGTCGGCGAGACCGAGGGCCTTGGCCTGCTGGCGCAGATTCGACAGCTGCCCACCGGGAATCTCGTGGTGGTACACCCGGCCGGTCGGCCCGGGCAGGCCCGATTCGAATGGTGCGTACTGATTGCGCACGGCTTCCCAATACGGCTCAAGGTCCGAAACGCCATCGAGATCGATGCCGCTGTCGCGATCGGTGTGGGCGAGGGCCGCAACCAGTGAAGAAAGCGAGGGCTGGCTGGTTGTTCCAGACAGCGGGGCGGATGCTGCATCCACCGCGTCAACGCCAGCCGCGCTGGCAGAGAGCAGGGTCGCAAGCTGACCACCAGGAGTGTCATGCGTGTGCAGATGCACCGGAAGATCAAAGCGCTCGCGGAGCGCGGTGACGAGCTTTGATGCCGCGGCAGGGCGCAGCAGGCCCGCCATGTCTTTGATGGCCAGGATATGAGCCCCGGCATCCACGATCTGCTCCGCGAGGCCGAGATAGTAATCCAGCGTGTAAAGGTCCTCAGCGGGGTTCATCAAGTCGCCCGTGTAGCAAAGTGCGACCTCAGCGATGGCAGTGCCGGTGTTTCGCACAGCATCGATTGCGGGGCGCATCTGAGAGACGTCGTTGAGCGCGTCGAAGATGCGGAAGATGTCGACGCCGCTGGCTGCGGCTTCAGCGACGAACGCCTCTGTCACCTCGGTCGGGTACGGGGTGTAGCCGACCGTATTGCGACCGCGAAGCAGCATCTGGATGTTGATGTTCGGAAGCGCCGCGCGCAGCTTGTCAAGGCGCTCCCACGGGTCCTCGCCGAGGAACCGGAGTGCGACGTCGTAGGTCGCACCTCCCCAGGCTTCAACGGACAGCAGACCCGGAGTGAGCTGCGCGAGGTACGGGGCTGCCGCGACGAGATCCTTCGTGCGCACCCGGGTTGCCAGTAGCGACTGGTGCGCGTCACGGAAGGTCGTGTCGGTGATCGCCAGGGCAGTCTGTTCGCGAAGGCTGCGAGCGAAGCCCTCTGGGCCGAGTTCGAGCAGACGCTGGCGCGACCCGGGCAACGGCTCGGACGTCAGATCAATGTTCGGCAGCTTGGTGATCGGGTCGACAGTTCCCGGATGCGGCCCGTTCGGCTTGTTGACAGTGACGTCAACGAGCCAGTTGAGCAGCTTGGTACCGCGATCCTTCGAGACCTGTCCACGAAGCAGCTCGGGGCGCTCATCGATGAATGAGGTGCTGAGGTCGCCATTCACGAAGTCTTCATCTGCGAGCAGCGCCTGCAGGAACGGGATGTTCGTTGAGACGCCGCGGATGCGGAATTCTGCCAGCGCACGACGAGCACGCCCGACTGCCGCCTCGAAATCGCGTCCGCGGCAGGTGAGCTTGGAGAGCATCGAGTCGAAGTGAGGGCTGATCTGTGCCCCCTGGTGAACCGTTCCGCCATCGAGACGGATGCCGGCGCCACCGGGCGAGCGGTAAGTGGTGATCTTGCCCGTGTCAGGACGGAATCCCTGTGTCGGGTCTTCCGTGGTGATGCGGCACTGCAGCGCCGCCCCGCGCAGGTGGATGTCGCCCTGCTGCAGCCCCAGCTCGGCAAGGGTCTCGCCCGCGGCGATCCGCATCTGCGATTGCACGAGGTCGACGTCTGTGACTTCTTCGGTCACTGTGTGCTCGACCTGAATGCGCGGGTTCATCTCGATGAACACGACCTCACCGGTGCGCTCCCCCGCTGTTTCCAGCAAGAACTCGACGGTACCGGCGTTCTCGTAGCCGATCGAACGGGCGAACGCGATGGCGTAGCCGTGAAGTGCCTGCCGGACGTCCTCGTCAAGGTTCGGGGCAGGCGCGATCTCCACGACCTTCTGGTGACGCCGCTGCACCGAGCAGTCTCGCTCAAACAGGTGCACGGTCTCACCGGTCTTGTCAGCGAGGATCTGCACTTCAATGTGGCGCGGGCGAAGAACCGCCTGCTCAAGGAACATCCGCGGGTCGCCAAAAGCGCTCTCCGCTTCGCGCATCGCTTCAGCGAGAGCCGGAGCAAGATCACCCTTTGTTGCAACTCGACGCATGCCGCGACCGCCACCACCAGCAACGGCCTTGGCGAACAGCGGGAAGCCAATGCCATCGGCCTGAGCAACGAGCTCGTCGACATCAGCGGAGGCCTCGGTGGAGCGCAGCACAGGCACTCCAGCCTCGATCGCGTGGTGCTTGGCCTCGACCTTGTTGCCCGCCATCTCGAGCACATTCGCTGGCGGTCCGATAAAGACGATGCCGTTCGCCGCCGCCTTCTCAGCGAGGTCAGGGTTCTCAGAGAGGAAACCGTAGCCGGGATAGATCGCGTCGGCGCCAGATTCGAGCGCGACCCGAATGATCTCGTCGACGCTGAGATATGCACGAACGGGGTGGCCTCGTTCACCGATCTGGTAGGCCTCATCTGCCTTCAGCCGGTGCTGAGATCCACGGTCTTCATAAGGAAAGACCGCGACGGTGCGTGCTCCTACCTCGAATGCCGCGCGGAAGGCACGGATCGCGATCTCGCCACGATTGGCTACAAGAATCTTCTGGAACATGCACACCTCTGAAAGCTCGACGCACGCCGTTTTCGACGTACACGGGGCGGGGCTGAGTGTCCACCCAGCCTAGGGGAAGGTAACGTGGTGTCCGTGCACGTACTAAGCGTCAGCTCTCTCAAGGGGGGCGTCGGCAAGACGACCGTGACTCTCGGACTGGCCTCAGCGGCCTTCGCCCGAGGCGTCCGGACCCTAGTCGTCGACCTCGACCCACAGTCCGATGTGTCGACCGGAATGGATATCCAGGTCGCTGGCCGGCTCAACATCGCCGATGTCCTGGCGAATCCGAAAGAGAAAGTCGTCCGTCAGGCGATCACCTCCAGTGGCTGGGCGAAGGTTCACCCCGGCACTATCGACGTGCTGATCGGGAGCCCTTCTGCCATCAACTTCGATGGCCCGCATCCGAGCGTGCGCGACGTCTGGAAACTCGAAGAGGCGCTCGCCTCCGTCGAATCTGACTATGACCTCGTACTCGTCGACTGTGCACCCTCGCTGAATGCCCTCACGCGCACCGCGTGGGCCGCCAGTGACCGCGTGATGGTGGTCACCGAGCCCGGACTCTTCTCTGTGGCCGCAGCCGACCGCGCGCTTCGTGCGATCGAGGAGATTCGTCGGGGGCTCTCCCCCCGCTTGCAGCCGCTAGGTATCGTGGTCAACCGCGTGCGCCCGCAGTCGATCGAGCATCAGTTCCGCATCAAGGAACTGCGCGACATGTTCGGCCCGTTGGTGCTCGCGCCGCAGCTGCCGGAGCGCACCTCACTCCAGCAAGCGCAGGGAGCCGCAAAGCCGCTGCACATCTGGCCCGGTGAATCTGCTCAGGAACTCGCGGCTGACTTCGATCTGTTGCTTGACCGCATCATTCGCACCGGTCGAGTTCCGGTGTCAGACAGCGGCCCACAGTCCTGACGCCAGTCGCAAACGAAAAGCCACACCTCGCGGTGTGGCTTTCGTTTGGTGGAAGGATCAAGCGGTGCGCTTGGCGCGACGAGCACCGAGTTCATCGACCGGGTCGGGAGCGGTGGCGTCGAATTCGACGAGTGTCGACTCGACCTCTCGCAGAACCTTGCCGACAGCGATGCCGAACACACCCTGGCCGCGGCTGACGAGGTCGATGACCTCGTCGTTCGACGTGCACAGGTAGACAGACGCACCGTCACTCATGAGCGTGGTGCCAGCGAGATCGCGGATGCCGGCGGCACGGAGCTGGTCAACGGCTGTGCGAATCTGCTGCAGCGAGATGCCCGTGTCGAGCAGTCGCTTGACAAGCTTGAGTACGAGGATGTCGCGGAAGCCATAAAGGCGCTGCGAGCCAGAGCCGCTGGCACCGCGAACAGTGGGCTCGACCAGTTCGGTGCGCGCCCAGTAGTCAAGCTGACGGTAGGTGATGCCGGCAGCACGAGCTGCGACCGCACCTCGGTAGCCGACCTCGTCATCCATTGCTGGCAGGCCGTCCGTGAAGAGGAGTTCGCTCGCGAACTGCGGGGTGCCTGAAAGCTCATCCGCATTCATCTGAAATCCTCCCTGAAGCAATTACCTCCACGCTAGAGCAGTGCCATGTCACCGGCAATGACATCCGCTCTTAGGTGAAGGTGTGTCGCAACCTGTTCGTTACGAAAGCACCCGGGTGAGTGCTTCTCTGACGAAGAGCGAGCGCACTTCATCGATCTTGGTCGCAAGTTCCGGGGCCATCTCGCGCGCTTTGCCGCGAGACGTGGCATCCGTGCGACGAAGCAGCGAAGACATCGCCGATTCGATCAACGAGACTTCTCGTTCTGCGCTCTGGCGCAGGGTTCGCAGGTGTCGCGGCTCGATGCCGTGGCGGTCAAGAGCAACGAGACCGCGCAACAGAGTGACCGTCGACTCCGGGTAGCTTTCAGCGGCCGTAATGATGCCGGTGCTGATGGCATCGTTGAGGATCTGGGGGCCCGCCCCTGCTGCCGAAAGTAGCTCATCCCGCCGGTAGCGGCGAGGCGCAGGCGCAATGGAAGGGGGTGGCGTGAGCGTGGTCGGTGAGTCACCGTTCGCTTCAGCATCATGGAGCTGTTCGCGGATGACGCTCAACGGCAGGTAGTGATCCCGCTGCAACGTGAGACCGAGACGCAACCGGTCGATGTCAGCCTGCGAGAACTTTCGGTAGCCCGAGTCGGTGCGCGAAGGGCTGACGATGCCCTGAACTTCGAGGAAGCGCAGTTTGCTGGAGGTGAGATCGGGAAACTCAGGCGTAAGCCTGGCAAGCACCTGACCGATACTCAGAAGACCCGCGGACGCAGAGCGGTCGCGGGCGTGAAGTGCCGCCATTATTCGGGAGCCGCCGCAAGGTCTGCGGGTGAGGCGAAGAAAATCAGGCGGAACTTGCCGACGCGCAGCTCATAGCCGTTGGCCAGCGGGCTGCGATCGACGCGCTCTCCGTTGACGTACGTGCCATTGAGTGAACGCTGGTCGATGATCTCGAACGATGTGCCAGAGCGGGTGAACTCGGCGTGACGGCGCGAGACAGTGACGTCGTCGAAGAAGATGTCAGCTTCTGGGTGGCGTCCGACTGTGGCCACGTCGGTGTCCAGCAGATAGCGGGCGCCTGCGAGAGCGCCGGAGCGCACCAGCAGCAGCGCAGACCCGGTGGGCAGGGCATCGATTGCGGCCTGCTCAACATCGGTGAGATCAGCACCGAAGGGCACGAATGACAGGTCTGAGTCGTGCCCGAACGTCTGTGTGGCGTCGTGCTTCTGCTCACCATCGCGGTGAATTGCCGCGTTGGGTACTGATCGGCTGTCGTTATCTGTCACGGTGGCCCTCCTCTCCGTCCAGACTAACTGATCACGCGCCCGGTCCGGGAGGGTCTGTGCGACTCAGCACCCGCACAACGAGATTTCCTATGCTGAACTCGTGCGCATCCTCACACTTCGACACTCTCCCGCCCCGATCGCGCTGGCCGCGACTCTCCTCGCCGCATTTCTGCTGCTGTTCGCGTGGCCTCAGCCCGCGGCTGCACATGACGCGCTCGCGAGCTCTGATCCTGCCGCGGATTCTACGGTCGAGACGCTTCCTGAACAGCTGACACTCACCTTCAGCGCAGCTTTGATCGGTGGCGACGGTGGAACGGCCGTGGTCGTCGAGGACGCCGCAGGAAACTCTGTTACCGATGGCGCGCCCGAACTGGATGGTGCGATGGTGATCCAGCCTCTCAAGGCTGAGGCCGCCGCTGGTGAATACCATGTGCTCTGGCAGGTGGTCTCGAGCGACGGTCACCCTACGTCTGGCGAGTTCACCTTTAACGTGTCGACGGGAACGGCTGCCGCCACACACACACCCACACCGGATGCCACGCCGGCACCCGCACCGAGTGCCACAGAGTCCGCGCTGCCCGTCGCCCCGCTTGGCACAGACGAGCCCACCGACACAACCCCCGACAGCTCGTTCCTCGATGCGCTGCCATGGATCATCGGCGGCCTGATCGTTGCCGCTGGCGGCGGCGCGCTCATCGCCGTGATGACGCGACGCGGACGTGGCGGAAAATCCGATTCCGACGCCTCGACAGAGCGATAGGCTTAACGCATGCCACATTACGATGTCGTCATTCTCGGTGCGGGCCCTGGCGGCTACGTCGCCGCCGTCCGAAGCGCACAGCTCGGCCTGTCGACCGCAATCATCGAAGAGAAGTATTGGGGCGGTGTCTGCCTCAATGTCGGATGCATCCCTTCGAAGGCTCTTCTGAAGAACGCGGAACTCGCGCACACGCTGAAGCACAAGGCCGACTTCTTCGGGATCTCCGGCGAGATCACGATGGATTTCGGCAAGGCGTTTGACCGCTCGCGCGAGGTCGCGAACGGCCGCGTCAAGGGCATCCACTTCTTGATGAAGAAGAACAAGGTGACCGAGTACGACGGTCGCGGCACCTTCACCGGCCCCAAGGCGATCTCCGTTGCCAAGGCTGACGGCAGCACCGAAGAGGTCACCTTCGACAACGCCATCATCGCTACCGGCTCGAAGGTTCGCCTGCTCCCTGGCGTCGAGCTCAGCGAGAACGTTGTCACCTACGAAGAGCAGATCCTCTCTCGTGAGCTGCCGGAGTCGATCGTCATCGTTGGTGCTGGCGCCATCGGTATGGAGTTCGCCTACGTTCTGACGAACTACGACGTCAAGGTCACGATCATCGAGTTCCTCGACCGCGCGCTTCCCAATGAGGACGCCGACGTGTCGAAGGAGATCACTAAGCAGTACAAGAATTACGGCGTTGACATCCTCACCTCCACCAAGGTCGAGACCATCGTCGACAACGGCGCGTCCGTCACCGTCACCTACACCGGCAAGGACGGCCAGCAGGCCTCCATCGAAGCCGGCAAGGTGCTCATGTCGGTCGGCTTCGCCCCGAACATCGAGGGCTTCGGTCTCGATAAGACCGGCGTGAAGCTCACTGAGCGCGGCGCGATTGACATCGATGACCACATGCGCACGAACGTCGACGGCATCTACGCCATCGGCGACGTCACCGCGAAGCTGCAGCTCGCACATGTTGCGGAAGCTCAAGCCGTCGTGGCCGCCGAGACCATCGGCAAGGCCGAGACCCAGACTCTGGGCGACTACCGGATGATGCCGCGTGCGACGTTCTGCTCGCCGCAGGTTGCGTCCTTCGGCCTCACCGAGCAGCAGGCGAAGGACGAAGGGCACGAAATCAAGGTCGTGTCGTTCCCGTTCATGGCCAACGGCAAGGCGCACGGCCTTGGCGAGCCGGTCGGCTTCGTCAAGCTCATTGCGGATGCCGAGCACCTCGAACTCCTAGGCGCTCACATGATCGGCCCTGATGTCTCCGAGCTTCTTCCTGAGCTGACGCTCGCGCAGAAGTGGGACCTCACCGCTCTAGAGCTTGCCCGCAACGTGCACACGCACCCGACGCTGTCGGAGGCACTGCAGGAGGGCTTCCACGGCCTCGCGGGCCACATGATCAACTTCTGATCAGCACCGTCTTCTAATCAGCACCATCGAACGCCCGGTTCAGGCACTGCCTGCCGGGCCGTTCGACGTTTCAGTCCAGGTCCGCGAGCGTCTCGGCCACGAGCTCTGCGACAGCATCCGCCGCGGCCGCTCGCTCCTCCGGGACGAGACCGATGCGAGTGCGACGGTCCAGCACGTCGTCAGCGTCGAGGGCTCCTTCCGCCCGCACCGCGAACTCCACCTCTGCGCGGATGACGTCAATTCCCTCTGCCACCCGCTCTGCGCCCCGCGTCCCGCCCGCGGCGAGCACCGCACTCGCTTCGTCGCCGAAACGAGCCACCAGCGACCGTGACGGATCTTCGGTCGGCGCACCGGCATCGGGATATGCGAAGGGGACCGAGGAGCCGGGCGCACCCACGAGCGCAAGCGAATCGGTCCGGCAAGCGGGGGCCTTCAATCCCCCGTGTCGGCACGCGAGATCAACGGCATCCCTCGCCATTGCACGATACGTGGTGAGTTTCCCGCCGAGGATGCCGATGACGCCGTTCGATGACACCTCGACACGGTGTCGTCGTGAGATATCGGCCGTCGAGTCGCCGGAGCCCGATTCGACGAGCGGGCGCAGCCCCGCGAACGAACCACGGACGTCGTCTCGATTCAGCGGTCGTTCCAGTGCCAGCGACAGTGTGGTGAGCAGAAAGTCGATCTCATCCTCAGTCGGACTCGGCACGTCGGGGATCGAACCCGGTGCGTCGACGTCGGTGAGACCGACAATGACCCGACCGAGCTGGGCGGGAAGAGCGAAGACGAAACGGCTGATCGATCCGGGATGCGGCACGGTGAGCGCCGCAGACGGGTTCCCCAGCGCCGCGGCATCCAAGACGATGTGCGTGCCTCGGCTTGGCCGCAGACGGATATCGGGATCGATCTGTCCTGCCCACACCCCTGCCGCGTTCACGACGGACCTGACACGTAGGCGAAGCGTTCCCCCGCCGAGCTCATCCACGAGCGTCGCGCCGTTACCGTCAGATTCCGTCACCCGCATTCGAGTCAAGATTGTCGCGCCGTGCGCCGCTGCGGTGCGGGCGATCGCGGTGACGAGCCGCGCATCGTCGATGAGCTGACCATCGGTGGCGACCATCCCGCCACGCAGCCCCCGGCGACTCAACGCCGGAAACATCGCGACCGCCTCGCCGGCAGACGCCCGCCGCGGACGCGGCAGCACGGCAGCGGGTGTCCCCGCCACCCTGCGCAGACCATCTCCCAGCAAGAATCCGGTGCTGCCGATGACCCGTTGCTTCGTCGAGACGCCGTCCACGAACGGCAGCAGCTGCGGAAGCGGCCGGATGAGATGCGGCGCGATGCGGGTCATGAGCAGATGTCGCTCGACGGCGCTCTCTCTGGCAACTGCGATGTCGCCGGAAGCGAGGTAGCGCAGCCCGCCATGGACAAGCTTCGAGCTCCACCGGCTCGTGCCGAATGCGAGATCGTGTGCCTCGGCGAGGACGACGGAGAGGCCGCGGCTTGCGGCATCCAGCGCAACGCCAGCCCCAGTCACTCCGCCACCGATCACCAGGAGATCGACCTCACCAGCGTCTGCGAGCAGGTTCAACTCGCGAACACGTCTGCTCGCGTTCAGCACCGACGACGCTCGCACGCCGACGTCGCGGGTCATGGCCGCAGGTACCCGTCCACGGCGCGGGTGAGTTCGGCTCGCCACTCGTTTGCGCCAATCAGTGAAGACACCGCGTTATGCGAGAGAACTGCCGACTGCACGATGAGCAGCAGCATCACCGACATATCGCTTGGCGCGCCTTCCCTGACTGTGCCGCCGCCCTGACCGCGAGCAATGGCCTCTTCCAGCCAATGCAGCATGACACGCTGGCTCGATCCGATCCTCTCGAGGCTGTACTGGGTGAATGCTTCAGGTTCGCGCTCCAGCAGACGCGCGAACACCAGGTCTTCCCGGAAGAGGTCGGAAAACCGCAATACTTCGGCAACGAGGTCTTCCCGTGTGCTCTCCTCGGTTGAGAGCTGCGCGACTATCAAGACGGTCTGTCGAAGAAGTGCCGCACGCACCACCTCGTCGGTTCCCGGCCAGCGGCGATAGATCGTCGGTCTGCTCACCCGCGCCTCACGTGCGAGCTCTGCAATCGTGAGTCCGCGAGTTCCGCGTGCGGCGATGAGAGCGGAGGCCTCATCTAGCAATCGCGCGTCGGCGTCATCCCAATCCGGGAGCTTGGTGTCGATCGGCGCCATCACTGTTGCTTGACGAATTTCCATGATATGTCACACTGTAACGCATGACGACGGAGACAACACCAGCCGCGATCACCCGCTGGGACGGCTGGGGCGACCCTACCCTGGCACGAGACCTTCCGCTGGCAGTGCGCGCTCTGCTCCGGACAGTCATCGGCAGAGTCCGCCGCCCGAAACCAGCAGCGGCATTGTCTGATGTCGTCCTCGATCCCTCCGTGCTCTCGGTCGAGGACCACACCAGCCTCGCTGCGATCGTCGGCGAAGACGCCATCCATACGGATGCTGAGTCCCGCATCCGCCACTCGGGCGGCCGCTCCACACCCGATCTTCTGCGCCTGCGTGAAACACGTCAGGATGCACCCGACGCCGTTGTCGCGCCGTCCGGCCACGACGAGGTCCTCGCCGTGCTCGGCTACGCGTCCGCGCATGACATCGCCATCGTTCCCTTCGGGGGCGGGACGAGCGTCGTCGGCGCGCTCAGCCCCGAGCGTGCCGACCACCGAGCAGTTATCGCTCTCGATCTGCGTCGACTTAGCGGACTCCTGCACTTCGATGAGGTCAGCGCTGAGGCACGGTTCCTCGCCGGCACCACAGGTCCTGAAGCCGAGCGTCTCCTCTCCGCGCACGGCTTCGAACTGGGTCACTATCCACAGAGCTTCCTCTATGCCACGCTCGGAGGATTCGCCTCCGCCCGCTCAGCAGGACAGAATTCAGCTGGTAACGGGCGCTTCGACACGATGGTCACAGCCCTTCGCATTGCAACCCCTACCGGCGAGGTGGTTCTTGGCGGGGCACCCGGGTCTGCTGCCGGCCCAGACCTGATGCGCCTCTTCCTCGGCGCGGAGGGAATTCTCGGCGTCATAACCGAGCTGAGCGTGCGCGTGCACCGGCTGCCCGAAACGCACCGATACGAAGCGTGGACGTTTCCCGACTTCGCGACGGGCACCGCCGCGCTTCGCCGTGTAGCGCAGCTCGGTACGGGCCCCACTGTCATCCGACTCTCCGATGAGGCCGAGACCGGGATCGGCCTCGCGCAGCATGGACGCGTCGGCAAGGCGCTGGCGAAAGGATGCAGCGCGGTGACCGTCTTCGAGGGCGATGCTGCTCTCACCGCCGAACGCCAGGCCACGACGGCACGGGTACTCACCGACGTCGGCGGGCGCTCCACCGGCCCGGTTCCCGCAGAAGAGTGGGCTGACGGACGCTTCGGTGCGCCTTACCTGCGCGATGCGCTCCTTGACTACGGCGCATTCTGCGAGACGCTGGAAACCGCAACGGTCTGGGCAAAGATCGAGCCGTTGAAAGCCGCCGTCACCGACGCAATCAGGTCGGGCTTCACCGCTCAGGATTCAAAGTCGCTCGTGCTGTGCCATATCTCGCACGTATATCCCACCGGCGCAGCGCTGTACTTCACAATCATCGGAAACCTGCGCGCAGATGCCGTTGAGGAGTGGAATCTGATCAAGACGCGCGTGAACGATGCGATCCTCGCTCACGGCGGCACAATCAGCCACCACCATGGGGTCGGCCGTGATCACGCACCTTGGCTTGCCCGCGAGATCGGCGAAGGCGGCATCCGGCTGCTGCGCGCGGTGAAGGCGGAGCTTGACCCCTCAGGCATCATGAACCCCGGCGCGGTACTGCCTGTGACCGCTGCCCGGCAGAAGTCCTGACATGCGCAAGGTCTTCGTTCTCGCCAACCCTGACGCAGGGCGCGGAAAGGGTGCTGTCGCCCGCGACGCCGCCGTCGAGCGCCTTCGCACGCTTGGTCTGGAGCCGAGTGTGCACACCGCATCGTCGGTGGCCGAGACTCGGCGCCTCGCCGCGGAGGCGGTCAATGCCAAACCCGATGTGCTGGTTCTCGTCGGTGGCGATGGCACACTCTCGATCGTGCTCGACGAGCTCGTCGGCTCCGGAGTCCCGCTCGTGCTAGTGCCGGCTGGCACCGGCAACGACCTCGCTCGAGCTCTTGGCATCCCTTTCGGATCCGCTGACACAGCAGCCGTCGCGGCCGAAGCCGCAATGTACGGAGTCCCACGAGCCGTCGATGTGGGCGAGGCGGTGTGCCCGGAGGGCACTGCGCGTTTCCTCACTGTCGCGGCCCTCGGCTTTGATGCGAAAGTCAGCGAGCGCACCAATCGCTTGCGCTGGCCGCCGGGGCGTGCACGCTACTATCTGGCTCTGCTCATCGAGCTGACGCGTCTGACTCCGATGCGCTTCACGATGAGTGTCGACGGCACCGAGAGTCCCGTCTCCGATGGCACGCTCATCGCCATCGGAAACACCCGCACCTATGGGGGCGGCATGCCTATCTGTCCCGAAGCCGATCCGCACGATGGCCTCCTCGACGTCGTTCACATCGCGCCTCTAAGCCGTTTTCAGCTCATCCGCCTGTTCCCACACCTCCTGCGTGGCACGCACACGCAGCTCCCCGCTGCGACGACGTCGCGGGCAGCGGAGGTAGAGGTTAAAGCGCCTGGTCTTCTCGTCTACGCCGACGGCGAGCGCATCGGCACCGAGAGCGTACGTGTCCGAACGCTACCCGGGGCACTGATTGTTCTCCTGCCCTCGACCGACGCGTAAACTGCACGTCGGCCGAGGGCGCAGTGGTGCCCGCCAATCAACCTCCGTTCGAGTACGGTGTCGGCCGGGTCCCGGCCTGCATGGTGATCATGTTCGCCGTGCGCCGACGAAGCGGCGCTGTCCCGAGCGCTCTGATCACCGTGTTGCGGAGGCTCGAGCCCGAAACCCTCGGCCGGGTGTCCCATCGCCATGTAGAACGACGATCGTCGCTGTGCACGTACAGCGGCACGCCGAGTGACGCGCTCGTATGCCCGGAAATCGGGAAGATCGTCGCGCAGCGACTGTTCGAGCACCACCGCAAGGTGGAGCGCGGCTGCCCATCCCAGGTTCATGCCCTGCCCGCCGATCGGGCTGGTCTCATGCGCTGCATCGCCGAGGAGCACCACCCGGCCCCCCACTGTGCGCGCAGCGCGATGCTGACGCGCCTGAAATGCAGTGGGCTGAAGCCCTGCTGGCATATCGATCCGGATGCCGGTCCGCTCCCAGATCACGCGCGCGAACGCCTCCGCATCGCCGAGGGCGCGCTCCGGGTCAGCCGCAACCCAGCGCCTGCCACCCAGCGGAAGCGGAAACGACTCGACGAGCCCTGCGGGCTCGCAATACAGCTGGGCGCGCGGGAAGTTCTGCGCATCGGGGATATCCACCATCGCGTACGAACCTCTTCCCGATTGCTGACGCCAGCCAATGCCCAGCTGACTTCGGATGCCGCTGCGCACGCCGTCTGCCGCAATGACAAACGACGCTGTGTCCGCTCGGTGCGCACTATCTGTGTGCACCGCAAGGCAGAGCAAGTCGCCCTCGTTACGAAGCTCGCGAACCTCGTGACCAGTGCACAGCGTCGCCGACGGCAGCTGCCCGATGCGCTCCACCAGCAGGGCGTGCGTACGACGCTGAGGGAGGATTAGCACGCGCTGTTTCGCGGAGAAGGCGATCGATGCGAGGGTACGTCCGCCGCAGAGCACTTCTCCCCCCTCAAGTTCGAGCGCCTCTTCGCGCACCTGTGCGCCAAGATTCACGGCATCGAGCGCGGCGAGCCCCGGCGGATGGATGCCGATTGCCCGTGAACGGTCATCGGCGCCAGTACGGTTTTCGTACACGACCACATCGATCCCTTCCTGCGCCAACAGGCAGGCAAGGAGTAGTCCGACGGGGCCAGCGCCCACGATCGCAACGTCATGATGAGGCATTCGAGCTCTCCCATCTGAGCTCGAGCCTCGCAGGAAAGGCCCGCCGAACCCGCCACCCTGGTGGGGCGGCAGCGGAAAGCTCGCCGAACGTATACGCCCGACGAATGCTGGTGAGCCCATCGGCCCTGATGAAAGAGTCGGCGAGCAGGTTCTTCTCGAACGGCAAGGTACCGGCGCCAAATCCCCAGTAAGCGAACCGGCTCCGCTCGATATCTCGATGCAGAACGAGCCCACCGGCGGTGGCGAGACGGACAGAGTCCTGGAGCAGGTCGGGCAGCTCATCGCCGATCAGATGATGCAGCAGATGGTTGGAGATCACGACATCGAAGACCTCGCCGGCCAGATCGCTCGTATACGCGCATCGATAGTCCACTCCGCCGCCGCGACCGAGTGCCCACCGGATCGCCCTCGCGTCAGCATCCAGAGCCGTGACATGAATCGACAGCCCATCTCGGTGTGCCCATGCGGCGATCGCACGTGACACATCACCGCCGCCTGCGCCTACATCGAGGAGCCTGATTGACTGCTTCTGCGCACGCGGGCGAATCTCACGGCGGTACACCGCACGCCATCGAGACACTACGGAATTCACAAGGGAGAACCGGTCGTAAGTGCGCTCCAGCATCCGAAGGTCTGCGTCTGGATCATCCATCAATTCTCGGATGGCGACCGCGCGAATGGAGAGATCAGTGCTCATGGATGCTGGGGTGCGACGACCGTCATGAGTGCGGTCTCTGCGGTGAGGCCCGGTCCGAACGCCATGGCCGACACCCGGTCTCCGTCGTGTGCGTCTTCCTCCTCGAGGATGCGCCGCAACACGAATAGCACGGTGGCGCTGGACATATTGCCGTACTGTCTCAGGACCTCTCGCGCGGGATGAAGCTGCTGCTCGGAGAGACTCAGCCGCTCCTCCACTCGGTCCAGGATGCTGCGCCCACCGGGATGGATCGCCCAGTGTGAAACTTGCTCGCCGATCGTCCCTTCGTCGAAAGCGGCAGCGAGCCTGTCTTCGTCGGCATAGAGCGGGCGGAGCGCGCCGAAAATGTTCTCTCCGATGAGCTGCGGCACGGCCGTGGACAGAATCATCTCGAAGCCCTCATCGCCAATCATCCACGCCATGCTCTCCTTCCCTTGCGGGATGATGTCGGTGTGGAAGCGGTCCAGCGCGAAGCCGCGCACGTCGGAATCAAACTGCCGTGCGGTGACGAGACCAGCAGCCGCACCGTCGGCGAAGAGGGACGTGGCCACGATCATATCCGGATCATCAGAGGAGCGCAGGTGCAGAGTGCAGAGTTCCACGCTGACGACGAGGACCACCGCATTCGGGTCCGCAACACAGAACTGATGCGCCGCGCGCAGCGCGGGCATCGAGGCGTAGCACCCCATAAATCCCAGATGATAGCGCTGCACGTTGCCGGCCAGCCCGAGTGCGCGGACGATCTCGTAGTCGGGGCCTGGCGCGTAGAATCCGGTGCACGAAACGGTGATCACATGGGTGATGTCTGCGGCGGTGATGTCTGGGTCAGATTGCAGCGCTCGACGAGCCACCTCGACGTACAGCTTCCACGCTTCGCGGACGTAGATCTCGTTACGCGCCTTCGTTCCTGGGGAAAGCAGCGTGCCGGTTTCTCTGTCAAAGAACTGCGGCGACTCGACTTCTGCAGAAAAAGACAGCTCGTCGAGCACCGTGTAACGAGTGTCGATGCCGGATCCGTTGAATGACGCCGTCACGATTCGCTTTGCCAATCGCCCAATGTCTGGCTGGGCGGCGAAGACGTCCCGTACTTCGTCCTGTCTCAATGTCGTGTCAGGAACGATCGTCTGCAGCGAACGAAGGATAGTGGGATGACTCATGAGGTCACTCAAGCACGGGATGACGTCCTGAGAAAGAGGCGGGTCAGAAACCGAGGGCGCGTGCGAGTTTCGATCCGGATGCCGAGTGCCGACCACCGGCCGCAAAAATGGCCATCTCGACGGCAGTAAAGAACGTTTCGCGTCCGGCAGCATCTTCCGGGGCAGCTGGTCCTAGTTCCATCTCCCACTCGCGCCATTCCCGCTGCACGTTCTGACGCAGGTCAGTGGCGCGGACACGGTCGTCGACGAACTCAGCGATAACACCCGCAGGACCGGTGAGCAGGTATGCAGTGCGGTCGTTTTCGATGCGGGCGAGCGGGCTGAGCGGTTCGGTCGTCCACCGTGCGATCGCAGTGGCGACGGGATCCGGCAGGTCATCGCCGTCACCGAGTGGCCATCCCAGCTCAAGGCGGCCATCGCCCTCGCGCGGGCCTTTCACATGCCAGCCCTCGTCGGGTCCACCCGTGCGACGACGCAACGCCACTCCGGCACGAGAAAGCGCGGCATCGGCGGTATCGAAGTAGCGCGCATCAAGCACGCGCAATTCACCAGAGGTTATCTCCGTCACACCGGGAATCGCTGTCCAGACAGGTAGCGGCGTATCGGTATCGACGTCGTACTTGCGCTCGACTTCGATGGCGCGTGACGGCTCAGTCGTCACTGGAGACAATGTCCTCGAGGGACTCCTCGTACCAGTACTCGATCTCGGTAGGTCCATCGCTGGTTCCAGTGTTCTGCGCCTCACCCTTGCGGTGATACACCACCTGCGTCTCGCTGTACGGGACGATCAGCTTGCCATCAGCGTCGTCGTCGAGGGGAATGATCTGCCCGTCCAGCGGGCCTCCGTGAAGTCGTGCAATTGCCATGTGCACACCATAGCGCCGTGTTTCGATGTCTGGCGTGATTGCACCGGTCAGGCGTTCACGCCGCGTCTACGCCACGACCACCCCGAGGATCGCGCCGATGATCATCCAGGGGCCGAATGCGATGCGGGTGGCACCGTTGGCCCGCCGCAACGCCATGAGCGCGAGCGCGTAGAGGGCACCGAGCACGAACGCTGATGCTGCGCCCACGGCGAGAGCCTGCCAACCGTGCCAGCCCAGAACGAGACCGATAACAGCTGCGAGCTTCACATCTCCGCCGCCGATCCCCCCTCGACTCACAAAGCGCATCACGATGTAGAAGCCGCAGAGCACCAGCATGCCTCCTACCGCGCGGGTCAGCGGCCAGACCTCCCCCATCACCAGCGCATCGATGATGACCAGCACCAATGCACCACCCAGCGTCGGCAGCACAATCCGGTTCGGGAGTCGGTGCGTTCGCCCGTCAATGACGATCAGCCAGCCGCCGATCCCCAGTAGCGCGAGGTACGCAAGCACAACGATGACCATGTGCACTGCGGATGCGGGGACCATCCCCGAAGAGTACGAGAACTGCGCCTGTCGCGATTTGGGGCTGTGGATAACTCCATTGTCTGATGTACGAATTACTCTCGAATCCTTACTTGATTTATTCGTATTTATATTCGAGGATGGATGCATGGGCACCGCACTCTCCGCCCCGACCGCTCTCCCCCGTGAGGCACAGCCTCCCGCGCGCAGGATCTGCATCGCCTCCGCAGCGAGATCACTCGCATGCAGCGACGACGCAGCGATGTTCCTTTCCTGCCCATCGATCCCGCATTTGAGGGACTGCTGCCTGACTCTGGGCTGCGCGTGGGCTCCTCGTACTCGATCTCTCCCTCCCCCAGCCTGTTGGGCGCGCTGCTCGCTACCCCGTCGCAGAAAGGGGCCTGGTGTGCGGTCATCGGAATGCCCACGATCGGCGTCGAGGCGATGGCCGGGTTCGGCGTCGAGCTAGAACGCCTCGTCCTCGTGCCTGATCCCGGTCCGCGCTGGCTCACGGTCGCCACCGCACTCTCCGAGGTGATCCCGCTCATCGCCGTGCATCCACGCAGTCGGGTATCGGATGCTGACATCGCCCGGCTAAACGCACGACTGCGTGATCGTGGTTGCACGCTGCTGGTCACGGCGCCCTGGCCACAAAGCGAGGCAACGATCCGGGTGGAAGAGACCGAGTGGCACGGTCTGGGCTCCGGGTGGGGGCTGCTTGCTGATCGCACCGTGACGCTGCGCGCTTCGGGAAGACGACATGAGGGCTCGAGCCGCGTGCGGGTGCGAATGCCTACTTCTCTCGGTCGAGTAGATACTGTGGCTCCTCCCCTGCGCGCCATGACCCCGCTACCTGCTACCGGTGCCGGTGCCGCTGCCGCTGAAACTGAAACGTGGGCGGTGGCCGGATGATGCCCCCGCGCCACCTGGTGCTGTGGCTTCCCGATTGGCCTGTGCGTGCGGCTCTTGGTTCGCCCGTTACTGGCCGACCTGTTACTGACAAACCTGTTACCGATGAACCAGTTGCAGGCGAACCAGTTGCGATCGTTCAGGCAAACATAATCGTCGCTTGTTCAGCGGCGGCCCGCGCGCAGGGTGTGCGCCGCGGTCAGCGTCGTCGGCTCGCACAGTCCCGTTCCCCGGCGCTTCGTCTTATCCCGGCCGATCCTCGGCGAGATGAGCGTGCCTTCCTGCCTGTGCTGAGGCTGCTAGAAGACCTGGTTCCTGGAGTGCAGCCACTGCGCCCAGGACTTGCCGCGTTACGCGCTCGCGGAGCCGCCCGCTACTACGGCGGGGAGGAGCAGGCCGCGTTGCGGCTGATCGAGGCTCTCGCCGAACACAACCATCCGGGCTCTCGTGCAGCTATTGCCGACGGGCTTTTCACCGCAGAACAGGCTGCACGTCTGGCAACCCCGACGCTCATCGTCGACCCCGGTAGGTCGCAGGAGTTCCTCGCACCGCTCCCCGTGCAGTCGCTGGGCGATGAAGAAGTGACCGCGCTGCTGCAGCGGCTCGGCATCCGCACCCTCGCAGAGTTCGCTACTCTCGCCGAAGACGACATTCGCGATCGGCTGGGTGAACGCGGCGCACGGTTGCACGCGCTGGCTTCCGGCGCTGACTCCCGGCCGCTGACGCCACAGCATCCCGAACCAGAGCTGGCACGCGAGGTCGTCTTCGAAAGCCCGCTAAAGCATGCCGATCAGGTGGCTTTCGCGGTGCGACAAACAGCGGATGCCGTCACCGCCGCCCTCGCCGAGCTCGCACAGGTGTGCACCGAGGTGCGGATCGATTTCACCGACGACGACGGTGCGATCTCCTCACGAGTGTGGATGCATCCGACATCTTTCGAGGCAAGTGATCTGGTCGACCGGGTGCGCTGGCAGCTAGAGGGGCTTCGTCCAAGCGGAGCATCCGTCGATCGTGTGGGTGCCGGCATCGCCGAGGTGCGAATCGTTCCGACCAGGGTCGACGACAGCGCCCATCATCAGCCAGGGCTGTTCGGGCAGGGCCCAGAGCAGCGACTGCACCATGCCGTCTCCCGCGTGCAGGCGATGCTCGGTCATCGTGGCGTGGTCACCCCTGTCGTCATCGGCGGGCGTCGTCTCGCCGATCGGCAGCTGCTTCAGCCTGGGGCGACCGAGTGCCACCAGAGCGCGACGAGCGCCTTCCCTGGCCCGGAAGCCTTCCTCCGCCATACCCGTCCGAAGTGTTCGCCCCACCGCTTCCGGCTCGGGTGATGGCGGCAGATGGCACTGCACCCTCTGTCGATGAGCGCGGGACCCTCTCCGCTCCTCCCGTGCAGATCCAAGAAACACCGGTGCTGAGCTGGGCTGGTCCCTGGCCGCTGCGCGAGCACGCCTGGGACGCTGAACACGCCCGTTTCGCCCAGCGGTTCCAGATCGTGGATGAGGCTCAGCGCGCCTGGCTGGTGCTCTGGGAAGACAACGCCTGGTGGGTCGAAGGACGGTACCGCTGATGGGATTTCATAACCCGCCGCTGTCATGGAAAGAGCTCGAGCAGACCCTCAGCGACCCCACCAAACCCACCGCACCCCCTGGTGCGCTCCCTCCGCGGCGCCCAGACCCCGGTCCGGTCAGCAGGCGGCGTAAGGCAGATCCACCGCCTGATATCGTCCGGCCCAATGATGCCGTCCCCTATGCGGAACTGCACGCGCACTCCTCGTTCTCATTCCTCGACGGCGCTTCCTCCCCAGAAGATCTCATCGCCGAGGCAGAACGGCTCGGACTCACTGCCCTCGCAATCACCGACCATGATGGTTTCTACGGCGCCGCCCGCTTTGCCGAGGCTGCCGATGTCAGCGGTGCACAGGTGCAGACCATCTTCGGTGCCGAACTTTCACTGGAACTGCCGGGGCCGCAGAATGGCGTACCTGACCCGGTCGGAGAACATCTGCTCGTCCTCGCCCGAGGGATGGAGGGCTATCACCGGCTCTCCGGGGCCATCACCAGGGCACAGCTGCGCGGTGGAGAGAAAGGGCGGCCGGTCTATGACCTCGATGACCTCGCGGCGAGCGCGGGCGGCGAATGGACAATCCTCACCGGCTGCCGCAAAGGCGGCGTACGCCAAGGCCTCGTTCGAGGGGATGCTGCGACGCCGCTGCGCCGGCTGGCCGATCTGTTCGGACAGGATCAGGTCGTCGTCGAACTCATCGACCACGGCGACCCACTGGACAGTCGTCGTAACGACGCACTTGCAGATCTTGCCGCAGCTCATCAGCTTCCCGTTGTGGCGACGAACAACGTGCACTACACCGCTCCAACACGTGCCCGTCTTGCCGAGGCCGTCGCGGCGGTTCGAGCTACTCGCGGTATGGATGAGCTCGACGGCTGGCTTCCCTCTCACGGCTCAGCGCATCTGCGCAGTGGGGCGGAGATGGCTGCCCGGTTCCAGCGCTACCCGGGGGCGATCACGCAGGGGCTGAGCATCGCTGCGGCATCCGCTTTTCCGCTGCGTCGCGCTCGCCCCGCGC
The DNA here is from genome assembly GCF_000685355.1 of Microbacterium sp. CH12i. Taxonomy (GTDB): domain Bacteria; phylum Actinomycetota; class Actinomycetes; order Actinomycetales; family Microbacteriaceae; genus Microbacterium. The sequence goes on from NZ_JHET01000004.1 coordinate 227,635, forward strand.
TTCCTCGGCAGGAGGTGCCGGAGGGACACACGCCGATGAGTCATCTCCGCGCCCTGGTCTGGGCTGCAGTCCCCGAGATATATCCACGACTCGATGCCGAAGGACGCGCACGGATCACGCGCGAACTGAATGTGATCGAGGAGAAAGACTTCCCCGGCTACTTCCTCATCGTGCACGGCATCGTCGCAGAAGCGAAGCGCCGCGGCATCCTCTGTCAGGGGCGGGGGTCTGCTGCGGCGAGCGCGGTCTGTTACCTGCTGGGTATCACGGCGGTCGATCCGATCCTCTATCGGCTCCCCTTTGAGCGCTTCCTCGCCACTACCCGTGAAGAAGAGCCAGACATCGATGTGGACTTCGACTCCGATCGCCGAGAGGAGATCATCCAGTGGGTCTACACGCAGTACGGTCGGGATCGCGCAGCGCAGGTGGCGAACGTCATCCAGTATCGTCCGAAGAACGCGGTGCGCGATATGGCGAGGGCGCTCGGTCATGCCCCCGGCCAGCAAGATGCCTGGTCACGGCAGGTCGACGGCTGGGGTGCCGATCTGATGCCCACCGACGGTCATGACATCCCGACCACCGTGTTGGAGTATGCCGGAGAACTGTTGAAGGCCCCTCGGCATCTCGGCATCCATTCGGGCGGCATGGTACTCACCGCGCGGCCAGTCGGCGAGGTGGTGCCGGTAGAGCACGCCCGCATGAAGAACCGCACGGTCATCCAGTGGGACAAGGATGATGCGGCCTGGATGGGATTGGTGAAGTTCGACCTGCTGGGGCTGGGCATGCTCGCTGCCCTCCAGCACTGCTTCGACCTCATCGCCGAGGCCACCGGCGAGAAGTGGACTCTGCAGACCCTCCCGAAAGAAGAGGCTGCGGTCTACGACATGCTTTGCCGTGCGGATTCGATCGGTGTCTTCCAAGTCGAGTCCCGCGCACAGATCGGCCTACTCCCCCGTCTGCAGCCGCGTTGCTTCTACGATCTCGTCATCCAGATCGCCCTCATCCGCCCCGGCCCTATCCAGGGCGGGGCCGTGCACCCGTTCGTTCGCCGCAAACTTGGCCAAGAGAAGGCGACCTACGCACACCCCTCGTTGGAGCCGATTCTGAAACGCACCCTGGGGATCCCGATCTTTCAGGAGCAGCTCATTCAGATGGCGACGACTCTCGGTGACTGCACGGCAGACGAGGCCGATCTGCTGCGGCGGGCGATGGGATCCAAGCGCGGTCAGGAGAAGATCGAACGAATCAAGGCGAAGCTCTACACCGGCATGGCAGCGAAGGGCTTAGATGAGGCCACCTCGAACCGCATCTACGCACAGATCCAAGCGTTCTCCAACTTCGGTTTCGCAGAGTCGCACTCGCTCTCGTTCGCTCTCCTCGTGTACGCGAGTTCTTGGCTGAAGCTGCACTACCCCGCCGCGTTCCTCGCAGGTCTCCTGCGCTCCCAGCCGATGGGCTTCTACTCCGCAGCCACACTGACTGCAGATGCCCGTCGGCATGGCGTCGAGGTGCGCCGCCCCGATCTGCATGATTCGGATGCCGCGGCGATGCTGGAACACGCAAATGACTCTCCTGTCCCCTCCGGGCAGAGTTCCTGTCTCCTCCCCGAGCACCCTGCCGCCGAGACGTTCCGTATCGACGCCCCCGATGAATCACCCGCACATCGCCGAGATGACGCCTTCGCCGTGCGACTCGGGCTCGCAGATGTACGCGGCATCGGGATGCCGATGGCTGAGCGCATCGTCGCCGAGCGGAAGGCGCACGGCCCTTTCCGTGATCTGCATGATCTGGTGCGCCGCACGGATGCCACTGCCGCCCAGTTAGAAGCGCTGGCGACAGCGGGAGCATTCGAGTGCCTCGGACTCAGCAGACGTGAGGCGATCTGGCTCTCTGGTGCCGCCGCCGAGGACCGTGCCCGCTACCTCCCCGACACAACGGTGTCAGTGCAGCCACCGCTATTTACCGACCAGACCAGTTACGAGCAACTGGCCGCCGATCTCACCACCACCGGACTCTCCACCGATGATCACCCCATGACGCATTTTCGTGCCGCACTGAATGAGCGGGGTGTTCTCACCGCTGCCGGTCTACGAGAGCACGAGGTCGGTCGGCGTATCGAGGTCGCGGGTCTCGTCACGCATCGGCAGCGCCCGGCAACGGCAGCCGGTGTCACGTTCTTGAACCTCGAAGATGAGACGGACTCGTCAATGTGGTCTGCTCAACGGGCGTCTGGAACCGCTACCGCCGTATCGCCAGGGATTCACCCGCGCTGATTGTGCGCGGCATCCTGGAGCGCTCACCAGAGGGGGTGATCAACGTGCTCGCGGATGCTTTTCAGGATCTGCAGACCGGTCTTGAGCATCGGTCCCGCGATTTCCGCTGACGAATCACCAGAATCGCGGAGCTTTAGGCTCTGGCACGCGATCTGCCCCGCCCCACCGGTCAGCCTCAGCCTTGGCGGCGAATGCCGCAGCATCCGCCCCGCGGAGCGCGACGTCGGCTTCCGACGACCCCGGCCCGATCGGGTCGACCAGCAGGGTCGTACTGCCTCTACCTTTTGCCGAGACGATCGTGCACTCCAAGACTCGCCCCGTCCAGGCCACTGCATCAGAGGCCGACGGAGTGCCCTGTTGGTATTTGACTCGAGTCTCCAGGTCGATGACCATCATCACGGCACGCTCACCCGTGTCATCCACACGCTCGACAACCTCTATACGATGCCCGTGCGGAATCGGCGCCGACGCCGCGATCACGATCGTCCTGTCCATGGCTACAGCCTACGAAGTTGCGGCGTTGAAACAAGAGTGAACATCGCGTGACTCTGCGGGGTTCCACAGGTGCGCTCTCATACGCTGGAGAGCATGGATTCTGGAGCCGACAACCTCAACGCCGTCGCGACGTGGGCTGTCTCGCTCATGGAATCGCTGGGCGGCTTCGGCGCCGGTCTCGCGATCGCGCTGGAAAATCTCTTCCCTCCACTGCCGAGTGAGGTCATCCTGCCGCTGGCGGGGTTCGCCGCCGCCAAGGGATCCCTGGGACTCGTCGAGGTACTCATCTGGACTACCGTCGGCTCGGTCGTTGGCGCTCTCGCCCTCTACGGCGTCGGAGCCTGGCTGGGTCGGCGTCGCATGTACGCCATCGCCGAGCGGATTCCGCTGATCAAAGTGACAGACGTCGAGCGCACCGAAGCGTGGTTTGACAAGCATGGTTCAAAGGCAGTGTTCTTCGGACGCATGATCCCGATCTTCCGCAGCCTGATCTCAATTCCGGCGGGTATCGAACGAATGCCCCTGCTGCGATTCACGCTTCTCACCACGGCCGGGAGCGCGATCTGGAACACGATTTTCGTGCTCGCGGGTTACTACCTCGGAGCCAACTGGCATGTCGTAGAGCAGTACGCCGGCGTGTTCCAGAAGGTCGTGATCGTGGTGGTGATTGTCGCTGTCGCGGCATGGATCGTCCTGCGTGTGCGTCAGGTGCGGCGCAACCGAGTCTCAGTCGACTGACCTGCTCAGCGGCACGGGCACGTCCAGCGTCTTACGATGGCGAGATGGACAGCGAAGCGCAGAGAATCCGTACCCTCGGAATCCTCGGAGCCGGCAAGCTGGGCACCGTGCTCGCTCGGCTCGCGGCATCCGCTGGTTATCGAGTCCTCGTCGCGACGTCCAAGGATCCCGCACTGATTGCTCCGGCGATGAGAGCTATCGGGGCGGAGGCCGCGTCCATCGACACAGCCATCGAAGAAGCGGATGCCGTCATTCTCGCGCTGCCGCTCGGCAGACACCGCGAACTCCCCGTCGAGATGCTGCGCGATGTTCTGGTTATCGACGCGATGAACTACTGGTGGGCAGCCGACGGCATCCGTCATGACTTGAGCGATCCGCGCATCTCGACCAGCGAACTCGTGCAGAGTTTCCTCACCGGTTCTCGCGTCGTGAAAGCGCTGAGTCACATGGGTTACCAAGACCTCGAAGACGAGACGCGACCCGCAGGCGCCTCGGGGCGCAAAGCGATCGCAATTGCCGGTGACGACGCGGCAGACCTCGAGGCCGCGTCAGTGCTCGTCGACGATCTCGGCTTCGATCCGGTGATCGCCGGCCCCCTCGCCGCCGGGATCATGCTGGAGCCAGGCGCCGAGGCATTCGGCGCGGATATCAATGCCGCACAGTTGCGTGAAATGCTCGAGCATTTCCCCGCCTCGCAGCGGGGCATCATCGTGGCGCGGGCGCGCGGGGAAACTCGGAACTAGCTGCTCAGCGGACGCTCATGGTGCGATCAGCGCCTCCAGCTGCTCGACGACGAGATCCGGGCGTGAGATGAACGGATGGTGCCCGGTCGGCAGCTCCACCGAGCGCGTCGCTCGAGCTGCGTGAAAACGCTGCAACTCGATCGATGTGCTGCGGTCCTGCTCGCAGACGATGTAGGTCGAGTCCACTCCCTGCCAGCCAGCAACGCTGGTCGGCGTCATGAACGCCCCGGCGGCCTGAGCGGTCACGCGATTCCAGGCCTCACGCTGAGTTGCTTCGTCTGCGTCCTGCAGGAATCGGCTTCCGAACGATGCCACGTCGTATCCCGCCAAGCTCAACGTGTCGTCGCCGTTGTCGCCGATCGAGGCCGGATCGCTCTCGCCGCTCATGATCATTCCTTGAGACTGTCCGACCTCGGGCAGGTACGACGACACGAACAGCAGATGCTCCACCGCCGGATGCCTTCCGGCCTCAGCGATGACAGTGCCGCCGTACGAGTGTCCGACAACGATCGCGGCATCGCCTTGATCGAGTTCTCGGCGCAGGGCGGCCGCGTCAGCCAAAAGCCCGCCCGCGGTGTCCTGCGGTGTCGCCTCTGCACATGAGGGCAGCGCGACGGCTCGACTCCGGATACCGGTCCGCTCTTTCAGGAGGTCAGCGGTCTGTTGCCACCACCACTGTCCGTCGCGAACCAGGCGCCGTGCACGAAGATCAGATCCATGTTGCAATCCTTCCACTTGTGCGCGCGTAGAGGGCCTACGCCGGCATTAACGGATGCTACGCGGCAAGCACCTCGTTCAGTGCTTCAGTGCTGGACGGGTGGGTCCAAATGCTGTCGCGCAATTCGCTGGCGGTCACATCATGACGCATTGCGAGCGCAATCAGGTTGATCACTTCTTGCGCATCGATCGAGAAAACCGTCGCGCCAAGGATCAGATCAGTGTCAGCATCGATGAACACTTTGATCAGCCCGTGCGTCTCCCCGACGATCTTCGGCCGCGGCATGGCAGCAATATCGGCGACGGCTTTGACGGCGACCAGAACGTTTCGGCCGCTCTCGTGCGCTTCGGCCTCGTTGACACCGACGCGCGCGAGCGGCGGCGTGAGGAATGTCGTGTGCGGGACGGCGACGCGGTCTGCGGTTGAGCGCTCCCCTCTGCCATTCAGCTGATCCATGACGATTCGGTTGTCGTCGAGAGAGATGTACGTGAACTGCGGACCGCCGTTGACGTCACCGACAGCGAAGATGTGCTCAGCCGATGTGCGCAGACGCTCGTCGACGACGACGTACCCGCGCTCATCGACCTTGACGTCTGCGGCGTCGAGTCCCAGGCCCTCAGTGCGCGGGCTCCGGCCGACGGCCACCAGCACGGCATCCGCGACGATCTGGCGGGCCATATCTCCCACGGTCATCTCCACGACCGCACCGTTCTTGTCCTCCTGATCGCTCACCCCGCTCACGTCCGCACCGAGGATGATCTCTACTCCCGATTCCTCGAGCAACGACTTCACGGCATCCGCGACGTCGCGATCTTCATGCTTGAGGAACACCTCGCCGTGATCGAGGACCGTCACCTGTGAGCCGAACTTCGAGAACATTCCGGCGAACTCGAGTCCGACATACCCACCGCCAACGATGACGAGACGCTCTGGAAGCGGCTCGATGTGTTGGATCGTGGTGGAGTCGAACAGTCGCGTGCTCTCCGCGGGGAACGCAGGTTCGGCCGGCGCGTTCCGGTGTTGATGACGATCGTCTGCGCGCGGATGCTGAGCACATCTGCTCCTGCGGTTACCTCGACGTCGTGCGGGCCAACGAATCGGGCGTGCCCGTCGATGAGGGTGACGCTGTCGACTTCATCGAGCATCGCGTGGTTGCGAGCGCGCAGCTTCTTCGTGAGAGCGTCGCGGCCTGCCACCGCATATGTGAACCAGGCCTGCGGGTCATCCGCTGGACGGCGCTCGGAGGCGCTGTGCACCAGATCTTTGGTCGGCACGCAGGCGATGTTGATGCAGCTGCCGCCGTACATCGAGGTGGACTCTTCGACAAGAGCGATACTCCGTCCCTGCCTGCCGAGAGCGCCGGCCAGGGTCTTGCCACCCTTTCCCCAACCGATGACCAGGACGTCTACTTCGATTTCAGCCATGACAGCACCCTACGTCTGTCGGGTTTGCTCACGCGATACCGCAAGGCAACGGCGTTGAGCGTTCCGTCCGCGATGTGGAGAATACGGTCGGCTGAATCTTGAACCGAATTATCGTGAGTGGCAATCAGTGCCGTTGCTGACTCGGCATGTACCGCCGATCGGATGAGGTCCATGATTGCGGCCCCGGTGGCGGCATCGAGTTGCCCGGTAGGTTCGTCTGCGATGAGCAGCCGCGGTGAATTAGCTAAGGCACGCGCAATGGCAACGCGCTGTTGCTGTCCACCTGACAGCTCATCCGGGTGAGATCGACCACGTCGTGCGAGGCCGACCAGATCGAGCAGATGCGCCACGCGTTCTTCACGGCGCTCAGGATGCTCTCGCCGGAGACGCAGCGGAAGCCCCACGTTCTCGGCGATCGTGAGGTGAGGCAGCAGACCGAACGTCTGGAAAATGAACGCGATCGAGTCGCGGCGCATGCGCGTGCGCGCCGCTTCGTCGAGCCCCGTCACCGATTGCCCGTCCAACAGCACCGTGCCGGAGGTGGGGAGATCGAGGCCACTGACGCAGTTCCGCAGAGTGGTCTTGCCCGACCCTGACCGCCCGGAGAGGGCGACAATCTCACCCCGCGGAATCCGAAAAGAGACGTCTTTGAGAGCCGTGACTTCACCGGCTGGCGTGCGATATGTTCGAGTCAGATTCTCCACCACGAGCACGTCGGTCATCGCGTCTCCTCCTCGGAATCGTCATACATGCGCTGCGGCCAGACGCCGACGTGGTCATTCTCGAGCGTGAGCCGCACCCGCTCGTTGAGGCCAAGAGCCTCACGATATTCGCTGGGGAGCTGAAGCCTGCCCACCTTGTCGAGCACGGCAAACTCCTCTTCGGACAGCGTCGCAACGCCGCTGGCATCGAGTTCCTCACGACGGAGTGTCTCGGATGAGATACGACCGTCGCGGATCGCCACGGTTCGCCGAACCTGACTCGCGACTGTGGCATCGTGTGTAACGATCACGATCGTGCATCCAAACCTGTCGTTGACCGCACGGAGCGCCCCGAACACCTCGTCACTTGTCTTCTCATCGAGTTGACCTGTCGGTTCGTCGGCGAGAAGCACTCGAGGCGAACCTGCCAGTGCCACCGCAATCGAGACGCGCTGCTGTTCTCCGCCTGATAACTGCGCTGGCCGTCGCTCCATCCGATCGGCGAGCCCCAGCGCCCGCAACAGCTCGCTGGACCGATTCGACCTTTCCCGTCGACCGACCCCAGCGAGGGCGAGAGGAAGGGACACATTCTCGGCGGCAGTGAGGTTCGGCAAGAGGTTACGCGATGACTGTTGGCGCACAAGGCCGACGGTGGATCGTCGATACCTTACGAGCTCTGCCCCGCGCATCGTCGTGAGGTCATGCCCCGCCACGTGTGCACTACCGGCCGTCGGCGCGTCGAGCCCCGAAAGGATGCCGAGGAGTGTCGACTTGCCCGATCCAGACGCCCCGACGATCGCGAGCATGTCCTTCTCCTGCACGAGGAGATCAAGGCCCTGCAACGCCTGCACCTCACCACCGCCGGCGCGGAACACCCGCACAACGCTGTCGCAGGAGATAAGAGCATCCGCCCCAAATCCCGACCCCCTCGCTTCGGAGAGCGAACTGCTGATGGTCATGATTCCTCCCCTGTGCGCAAGATCTCTGCCGTGCTGACGCGCCGCGAGAGCGGCATGTCTACCGCAATCGCAATTACCAAAGCCGCTGCGGCGACCCCGACGATTGCGGCGATGAGCCATGGCGACACGATGATCGGTGCGGGGCCTCCCGCGAGAGTATCGACGCCGAAAGCCGATCCGGCTGCGCCGATTGCGATCGCAGCAGCAATGCCTCCGCCGACGACCCCACTCACGACGAGCGGCACGAGCTCACCAGCGACAAGTGCAAAGCTGGCTCGCTGAGGTACGCCGAGCGCCCTCAGTAACGCCAGGATCCGGCCCCGACGCCGAGAACCGAGAACGGTGGTGACAACGAGCGCCAACAGCGCCAGGATGCCCGTTCCGATAAGCGACTGCATCGTTGCTGCGGTCACACCCGACACCAGGGCACCGCCGCGCAACTTCGCGAGGATATCTTCACGAATAGTGACGCTGCCCTCATTGCCGTCGGTGATCGCCTCTGCGGTGGAGCGCGCGCGCCGGTGGCAAACACCGTTGACAGCGGAACGGCCGCCAACGTCTCACCACCCGACACGGGTGCTCCGTCCAGATACGCCAGCAATCGCGATCTGTCGACGAACACCGAACTCCCTTGCCCAGGCGGTCTGACTGCAAGTTCACCGACGACGGTTACCGGAACAGCCGTGCCGCCGATATCAAGGGTGACGCTCTCACCTTCAGTGGAAGCTGTCAGTCGGGTATCAAGCAACACGGGCACCGAGCCCTGAGCGCCGTCCTCCTGAGTCACAAGTCGTCTCACGCCGTCGGCGTTGGCACGCTGTGCCTGGTCGGCCGGAAGCGCCGACAACAGCCGGGCGTAGTCCTCTTCAACCGCAAAGACCGTCGCATTGATCGGGCTGCCGCTACCGGTGACGTCTGCGCGCGTGATCTGCGTTATCGACGCTGCTGTCGCACCAGCATTATCGAATGCGTCAACCAGCGCAGCGGCATCCGTCGCATCCTCGATACGAACGTCGGCGCCCACTGTCCGCCAGGAGGCAGACTCTTGGCCGGCCGCCACGGTATGCAGCAGCACCAAGGATGTGATCGCGACACTGACGGCGAGGATCAGCGCGAATAGTGTCACGGCAGAACGGCCGTACCTGGCACTTGACGCAGCGAGCAGCGTCCCCGGGCCGCGCGTGAGAGAAGCCAGCCTCGAGATCGGCCATCCAGCTGCTCCGGAAAGCGGTGAAAGCACCAGCGCGACCACTGCAGCGCACAGTATGGGAGCAGCAAGAGCGAGCGGGTCGATACTCGCAGCCTCCACGCTCACTCCTGAGCCCTGCGCGATCACAGCCATGACTGCCATGGCAACCAGCACTGCGAACCCGGCAACGCGGACTGCGCGTATGCGCGACGACGACAGCGTTTCCATTGCCCAGTTCAGCGTGACGACGACGGGGGCAATCATGACGATGACCAACGCGCCCGAAACGAGCAACAGCGATTCGATGCGATCACCGAACAACGAAGCAGCAGCTACGCCCAGACCTGCGCCCATCAGCGTGACAACTACTGATTCAACGAGCGCATGTGCGCCGATCACACCAAGCGAGGCTCCGCGTGAACGAAGCAGCGCAATCTCTGTTCGCCGACGACGAGCCAACGCTGTGCTCGCCAGCACGGTAATGAGCAGGGCGACGCCGAGTAACCCCGCAGCGAGCGCAGACAGCTGAGCCGTTGCGGCAGTCACCGCCGCGGTAAACCCCACCAGCGCGTCTTCGTAACCCGAAGTGGCGTTGAGAACGAGTGGTGTTCCCTCGCTGATCGACGAGGGGAACGTCTCTATCAAGTCGATTTTCTCACGCACGTCATCGATTCGCTTCAGGTTGAATGCTGAAGGCTCGAACGACGTGCGGATAGTTCCCATCGACACATCTGTAAATTCGCTCGACGCTCGATCGAATGCGGTCGCGACGCTCAGAGCGGTAAATGCCACGCCAGAACGACTTCCCCGTGAAGCGATCTCTCGCGGTTCCCACACCCCTGGAAGGTCAACCCACGCCCGGTCCGAGGCGTCGACCGCTTCCGCTACACCGGCAACGCGTACGGTGATGTCATCACTGCTTGCGCCGTCCCCGACGGTGAAGGAATCGCCGACAGCGAGTCCTGTTGCCTCGGCAGCGGCAGCGGAGATAGCGACCTCGACCGGCCCGCCAGCCTCCCCCTCAGCATCGTTGGGTAACTGGCCCTGGACTATGCGCAGATCACTCTCGGATGCTGGATCCAGCACCCCGATGCGCATCTGCACAAGTCCGGCTGCGATGATCGGTAGAGTCCATCCACGTGGAAATCGATGGGAGTCCTGTCGTCTACCAACGTGAACGTGTCGCCAACGACAAGACCGAGGGAGCGCGCGGCAACCTCGGGCATTGCGATGCCGAGTCCCGAAGTCGGCCATTGTCCCGCCACGAGTTCTGCCGCGGCAGCCGGATCGTCGAGTTCGACAAGGTAGGCATAGACACTCGCGGCGTTCGTCAGCCAGTTGGAGGTCACCCAGCCGGTGCTCGACCAGCTGACCTCGTCCCCATAGGCCTGCGCGGTCGCGTTATCCAAAGCCTTTCGGGTGTCAGCAACGGGGCTCTGGGGACCGATCATGCGAATGGTGACGTCGACCTGCTCACCGGCCATCGACGCCAAGGAATCGCGAACGCCCGCCTCTTCTGCAGAGCGCACAAGCAGCAGCGAGCCAGCAAGCACCGATCCGGCGATGACGGCAACGGCCAGGACGAGGGCGAATAACTTGAACTGCGCCCGCCAGCGTCGCATTGCGAGAGCACCGACCCACACTCGAAGATCCCCTGACGAATGTACGACGGTTCACCTCCGGCGGTGGTGGGGCGGTTGCGAGTGCCCTGCGGCAGTTTATGGGATCGGGCCTCACGCGTGTGCGTGAAACGGTGGCTTCGATTATTAGCGAAAAGATACCTGCCAGTGGTTGGCTGGCGAGTATGGATCAGAAACCAACGAAGCACGGTGTGGAGCCACACGACCAGAATGTGGCATCACGACTGAATTGGTTGCGTGCAGGAGTCCTCGGCGCCAACGACGGCATTGTCTCTGTCGCCGCGGTCGTCGTCGGTGTCGCCGGCGCCACCACCGATAACGGGGCCATTATCACCGCTGGCGCCGCTGCCGTTATCGGAGGTGCGATTTCAATGGCACTCGGAGAGTACGTCTCGGTATCCAGCTCCGCAGACTCGCAGCGGGCACTCATCGAGAAGGAGCGCAGCGAGCTCGCCGAGACGCCCGAAGCCGAACTGGAAGAGCTGGTCGGGATTTATCGGGCCAAGGGCCTGAGCGCTGAGACGGCGGAGATAGTCGCGCAGGAGCTCACCGAGCACGATGTATTGCGTGCGCATCTGGATGCCGAGCTGAATCTGGATCCCGACGAAGTACTCAGCCCCTGGCACGCGGCTTTTGCCTCGGCGATCGCGTTCCTCTCCGGCGCGATACTGCCGTTTCTCACGGCGGCATTCCTGCCTGAGACGCTGAAGATCCCCGTCACATTTGTTGCGGTGATGATCGCGCTTGCGATCACCGGCGCGCTGGGAGCAAGACTCGGCGGCGCACCGATGCTACGCCCGACCATTCGAGTATTGATCGGCGGTGCCGCGGCGCTGGCCGTTACATTCGCCATTGGCTCGTGGCTGGGCAGTACGGGCGCGGTGTAGGGCCCCCTGCCGCCCTACACTGAACCTATGTCAGCGAAGACCCCGACTCCGGGTCCCAAAGTTGGAAATCTCGCACCCGCTCTCCGCGCAGAATCAGAAGCGATCTATGCGGCTGCTGGCGCAGGTGTGCTCGGTGCTATCTACGGGCTTGTGGTGGCGCTGGGTGCTCCCGACCTGCAGCTCGAAGAAGTCGCGAGGTCGTTCGGTCTGCTGGCTGCGATCGGCGGCAGCCTAGTCGCTATCGCGGTATCCATCACGGGGTACTGGCGCTCACGCAACCTTCCGGGTCAGGAGTGGCGGCGCTCACTCCCATCATGGAAATTTACGGTCAACACGATATCCGTCGTCATCGCGCACACCGCGCTCACATTCCTCGCGGTTTATGCCGGCTACCGGCTAATCGGGCAAGGGTTCATCGGCCTGCCGATCATCACCTTCTGGTCGATCGTGCTGATGTCGGTCACACTCGGCCTCACCGCATATATCGTGTATCTCTCGGTTTCGCGGATGACGACACAACGTATGTCGTCGTTGCTCATGGCCTTCGTCGTGATTGGCACGTTCACTGCGATGATTACCACGCCAGACGCCGGGTGGTGGAAGATCCACTTCAGCCAACTGGGCTCGTTTTCAGACCTCTCCAGCTACGTCTTCAATGGCACTCTGATCGCTGGTGGTCTGCTCGTGACAACATTCGCCGTCTATATCGCGAATGATCTGACGTCACTCCGGCGAACGCGCATGCTGCAGTACTCGCGTGCGCCACGGGTTGTCTCGACCCTCTTCGTGATTATGGGCACCATGCTCGCGCTGGTTGGCGTCTTTCCCGTAAACGTGCACCTGCTGTTGCACAACCTGTCGGCCATTGGAATGGCCATCGTGTTCCTCGTACTCCTGATCGCCGGACCGAAGGTGCTTCGCGGGATGCCGAGCGCTTACTTCCTATCGAGCTGGGCATTCCTCGCGGCGACCGTCGTCTCTATCGTGCTGTTCTTCGTCGGCTACTTCACTCTCACTGCGCTGGAGATCATCGTGTTCGCACTCATCTTCGCGTGGATTGCCGTCTTCATCCGCTTCCTCGGTGTAACGAGCCAACGCGCCTAGTCTGACGGCCCGGTCCCGGATCGGGAACCGGGTCGACTCAAGAACGACCTAGGTCTATTACTGCAAATGGGCCGGGATGAAAGTGTGAGATGTAAATAGAGGAGAACCACATGTCGTTCAACACTCCCGAGCTGGCCCAGCCCGTACCCGCGGTCAAAGCCGCGTCTCAACCCGCCATCTCGAAGGGGCTGATGATCGCCACGATCATCCTCACCTCGCTCACAGCCATCGGGCTCTTCGCGACGCTTATTCTGCTGTTCGCAACAGCCACGAACTCCGACAACGAAGCGTTCGCTGGTATTTCGGATTCTCAATGACCGCATCCATCGTGAATGTGATCCCTGCAGTCGCGACCCTCGTCCTCGGGATCGTCAGTCGCCGCGCAAAGAGCCCCGTGTCGCTCATTGCGATCATCGTTGGCTCGATCGTCCTCTTGGTCTTTGTTGGGCAGATCGTGTTCCTGCTGGTGGCTTGACGAGTTGCGGGGGCGCGACGACGCGGCTCAGCAACTCGACACGGCTGGCTTAGGACGACCAGTGTTGGGCGGAAGTCATACCGAATCCATTTCGATGACGACCTTGCCGGTGGCATGACCGTCCTCGACGACGGCGATGGCTTCTCCGGCGCGTGCGAGGGGGGTAGAGCGCTGAGACGTGAGGATTGACCAGGCCGTACTTGATAACGTCGGTGATCTTGGCCATTACTTCGGCGGTGCGCTCGAGCGCAGCTCCGCCGAGCTGGTTAGCGGTGGTGGCATCCGCAGCGGAGATGATTCTGGTCGAGTTGGTGACCAGTTCGGCGACGTCGCGTAGTGCCTCGCCACCGACGAGGTCGAGGATAAGGTCCACCCCGTCGGGAGCGACCTCGCGCAGCCGAGAAAAGTGCCCCGTCACCGTAGGGCACCAGGGTTGCACCGGCACCCTGGCCCGGTGCCACGGGGCCGAGGATCTCGTCGCCGACTGCGCGACCGTTGACACCGTCGCCCACAGCGGTGACGGTCCCCGCGACTTCGCGTCCCATCGCCGCCGGTAATTCCTGGTTCTGGCCAAGGCGTCCAGATCGGAGCTTCCAGTCCACCGGATTGACTGCCGCAGCGCGGACCTTCACACCCAGTTCCCCAGGGCCGGGAACGGGGATCGCACGGTCGATAAGTTCCTGTGTCTCGGGGCCACCATGGCGGTTGTATACGTACACCTTGGACATTTTGGCTTTCCTCTTCTGAGTCGATCTCATACCGGTGGGTTGCCCGAACTTGTTCGCTCAGGCAGCGGGTGGTTCGTCCTTACCTGACTGCTCTGCAGCGTCGGCGTCTTCCTTCGTGGCGTGGACTGCATCTACCGCGTGCTCGGGTGGACTGTAGATCGTGTACAGCGAGAGGGGCTCCTTGCCGGTGTTGCGGAAGTTGTGCTGGGTGCCTGCCGGCACGGCGCACTGGTCGCCTGCCTCGATCGGATGGGTCTGGCCGGCCAGGTCGGCTTCCCCGGTACCGCTGATGAATGTGAGGACCTGGTCTGTGTTCTCGTGGACTTCTTCGCCGATCTCTCCACCGGCGGGGATGGTCATGATGACGATCTGGGAGTGCTTACCGGTCCACAGCACCCGCCGGAAGTCGGGGTTCTGTTTGGCTAGTTCGCCGATCGTGAAGTGCTCGACGTTCTCACCGATGCTGAAGCGCTGTTGTGTACTCATGATGTTCCTCCGTTGGGGGTGAAATGGTTGAGGTGCCGACGGTGTAGCGGCCGTGGCTGCGTAGCAGGCGCATGGCGTTGATGATGACGATCAGGACTGATGCTTCGTGGACGAGCATGCCGATCGACATCGTCACCCCGCCAAGCAATACGCCGAGCAGAAGCAGAGTGACGGTAATCAGGGCGATGGCGATATTTTGACGCATATTGTTCACCGTGCGTCTGGCCAGGGAGATCGCCTCGGGGAGCTTCAGGAGGTTATCGCCCATGAGCGCGATATCAGCGGTTTCCACTGCCACGGCCGACCCGGCGGCTCCCATCGCGACTCCGATGTTTGCTGTAGCCAGAGCTGGAGCATCGTTAACACCATCACCGACCATTGCCACGACATATCCCTCGGCCTGGAGCTGGGTGACGATATTGAGTTTTTCTTCAGGCAGCAGCGAAGCACGGACCTCGCCGACGCCGGTGATCGACGCAATAGCGTTGGCTACCAGCGGTGCATCTCCGGTGAGCATGATGACTCTCTTGACACCCGCGGCATGCAGGTTCGTCACCATCTGGGCAGCGTCAGGGCGCACTTCGTCGGCCACGCCGACCACACCCACGACCGCGTCATCAATAGCGACGATCATCGGGGTGCGGCCCGACTCGGCCAGCTCATCCGCAACGCGAGCAGCGGCAGCAGTGTCCTCGATTCCGTACTGGGCAAGCAGGGCAAGGTTGCCGATCAAGACACGGCGGCCGGAGGTGTTGACCACGATTCCCTTACCGGGGACGGGTTCGATTGACTCCGGCAGACCGGTGACGCTGAGGCCTTCGCCCACTGCGGCGTCCAGGATCGCGCGGGCCAACGGATGCTCGGAACCGGCTTCGGCACGGCCCGCCCAGGTCAGTACCTGCTCCCGGGTCATGCTTTTGTCCAGTACGACAACGTCGGTCACCCGCGGGCGACCCATCGTCAACGTGCCGGTCTTGTCCACAGCGACGGCGGTGATCTTCGCAGAGGTCTCCAGGAACTCCCCACCCTTGATGAGAATGCCATCTTTCGCGGCCCGGCCGATGCCGGCAACGATGGACACGGGGATGGAGATGACGAGGGCACCTGGGCAACCGATGACCAGCAGTGTCAGCGCCAGAACGATGTCAGTGGTGAGCAGGCCGACGACGAGCGCCAGGACCATAATCGCGGGGGTATACCAGGACGAGAAACGGTCCATGAACACTTGCGTTTTGGCCTTAGCATCCTGGGCGTCCTCGACCCGGTGAATGATTCTGGCCAGTGTGGTGTCAGCACCAACGCCGGTGGCACTCACCTGCAAGAACCCGCTCCGTGAGACGGTGCCGGCGAACACCCGGTCACCGATCATTTTCTCTACCGGCATGGATTCGCCCGTGATCGAGGCCTCATCAAGGGTGCCGGTACCGCCGATGACTTCGCCGTCGACGGGCACTTTCGCACCATTCTTGACCAGGACGGTCTCGCCCATGATCACCGCACCAGCGGAAACCTCCATCTGCTCACCGTCGCGCATAACGATGGCGACGTCGGGAGCAACAGCGACCAGTTCAGCAAGGGCGGACCTGGTCTTGTTCAAGGTTGCCGCCTCGAGGGCATGACCGATCGCGAAGAGAAAAGTCACCGCGGCGGCTTCCCAATATTGACCGATAATAATTGCACCGATCGCCGCCACCGAAACGAGCAGATCGATACCGATGACTTTCGCTCGAAGCGCCCGCACAGCGTTGATCACGATACGGGTGCCAGCCACCACTGCGGCGGCCACCATGACGATGTTCCCGACCGTGTCGATAGGAGATACCTGGAGGATCACGAGCGCGGCGATGATCAGTATCCCTGAGACGGCCGGGATCGTCCACCGGTTATTCATCCAGCTGCGTAATGTGCTCATGGCACTTGCCTTTCTGCGAGTTGGCTACGGCACGGTCAGAATGTGGCGGGGCGTGACTTATAACCGGCCTTTGCGACTGCCGCCACCAATTCGTCGACGCTCACGACCGACAGGTCGTGGTCGATCTCGATGCGGGCGGAGGCGAAATGGACCTTGATCGCGAAGACGCCGTCCACACGCCCGACCTGCTTCTCGATCTTCGACACGCAGGAGGGGCAGGAAAACCCTTCGGCGCGCAGGATGGTGCGGGTGATGGCGGGAGCGATGGTGCTCATGATGTTGTCCTTCCGATGGTATTCACCCCAGCTACCGGGGTAATTACGACGGTACGGTGAATGCGCGGTGCGCACCATGATGGGCATCATTTAGCCGCAACTATGTGCTGACAGGCAAGGAGCATTGTCGATACGCTGAATTTATAGAATCCGAAATTTATAGAATCCGAATCGCTATCAGCGTCTGGAGAATTGTCATGTTCGTGAAACTTCACCAAATGCCGCCGCGTCTGGCCTGCGGCCTATTTATCCTCAATACGGGAATTGGCAAGCGGTCGTTGGATGCTGAAAAGGCCGCTGGTCTTCGCGACCTGGTTGGTCTCTGCGGGTTTGATCGGGTTCTCCGGGATGCTGATGGGCGTGTATCTCAAGACTCCCGGCATGACGTTGAAGGATGGCATCCGCCCCGCGCCAGCAGGGATGGGCATCGCCCGAGACGTCTTCATGCTTGGAAGCGGGCTCGGTCTGCTCCTCGAAGAGCTGACCGTCAAAGACAAGCACGCTTGAGCTATTTCATGGCGCGAGCTGTCCGGGAGGGTAGGGCCGCTTAGCTACGCTCATCAGCAGAGCGGAGTCCTCCAACATTTCGATACTGTGGCGGGCATCGGGCACTATGAGAAGGTCTCCGATCCGGGCTTCCCAGAAGTCTTTGCCCACCCATAGCCGGATACGGCCATGGAGCACGTAGACGGTGGCATCGTCGTGGTTGTCGTGTTCGCCCAAGTAGGAGCCCTTGAGCATCCCAATGACGGTTTGGCGCAAGGACTTCTCGTGGCCGCCGTAAACCGTGTCTGCGGCGCGACGGCCACCCGCGTCGGCCGCGGCAGCAAGCTGTTGGCGGGCCAGAGCCTCGATCGAGATCTTCTGCATGCCGACAGTGTATGTCTGCCACTACAAAACCGAGGCCGACCGGCGGAGGCCAGCGAATCAGGCACGCATCTGGTTTTGCAGGGTAGAAGCGCGTAGACACGAGTCATGAGCGAAACCAACGAGAGCATCAAAGTACTCAGTGAAGACGAAACGTGGGCGTTGCTATCGACAGCAAGTTTCGGACGGGTCGCAGTTTCGATCGCCGGACAGCCGGAAATCTTCCCGGTCAACTATGTGGCGCACGCCCGCTCAGTGACGTTCCGTACCGCAGAGGGGACGAAACTTTTCGGCCTCACGGCAAACGAGAAGGTCGCCTTTGAAGTCGATCATTACACCGCGACCGAAGGCTGGAGCATCGTCGCCAAAGGCACTGCGCACGCCCTCGAAACCGAAGCCGAAATTGCCGAGGCCGAACAGCTGCCCCTGAACTCGTGGATTGCGAGCGTCAAACGTCACTACGTGCGCATCGACGTTCACGAACTCAGCGGTCGGCGTTTTATCTTCGGCGACGACCCGGATCCAGAAATCGACGCCTCATAGCGCGATTATCGTGCTGCCTTCAGGTGCCGACCTGCGCAACACGTTCTCGGTGCGCATTTCGTGCCGCGCGCGTGAGCGTCAGCGTTACGAGGAGACACAGCAGTGACGCGAGGGCCAGAAGAATCAGCCCGACGCCATAGGTGCCGGTGCTTTCGTACAGGGCACTGAGCAACAGCGGAGGAACGAAACCACCGAGACCACCGGCGGCGCCGACAAAGCCGGTGGTTGATCCGATCCTGTCGCTATCGACGACCTCCGTGATGAGCGCGAATACGGCACCCGAACCCGCACCGAGCGCGGCTGCCATAGTGAGGAAACAGGCGGTCGCGACCAGCGGGATCGATCCGTCCTGAACGTCTTGCGGAGTGAATGCCAATCCCACAGCGGCGGTCGCGATCACTGCGTAACTGGCAGCGAGGACCGAAATTGAGTTGAACCTGTCGGAGAGTATCCCGCCGAGTGGACGGCAGAACACGGCAACGACGACGAAGCCGGCCATCCGACCGGATGCGTCGGCCAGTTCGAGACCGTAAGCGGTCTGCAGGTACGTGGGCAGGAAGATCGAGAATGCGACGTATCCGCCGAAGCTCAACGCATAAAGGAGAGACGTTTGCCAGGTGACGGCGCTTCGTGCGTCGTGCTGAGCCGGCTCAGCAACGATGTCGTAGGGACCGTGCGATCGGGTGAGTCGCGAAGGAGCATCCACGACACGACGGCGTAAACGGCCAACGCCACCGAGGTGATGAGGAAGGGGGAGGCATTCCCCAGGTTGTTCCAGAGGTGGACGGTGGTCAGTGCCGCGATCGCCGTGCCGCCCATCCCGATGCCGTACAGGCCCACCGCCGTTCCCCGCTTTTCGGGTGGGAACCATGCGTTGACGAACGGTACACCGACGGCGAAGATCGTGCCGGCGACGCCCAGGAAGAAAGCACCGATGACGAGGGCGACGTATGACGTTTGTCCGAAGAAGCCCAGAAAAAGCACGGGAATGATCGAAACGGCCGAGATTGCGGGAAACATGATCCGACCGCCGAACCGATCGGTCAGCGCTCCCACTGGTATCCGACCCAGTGCGCCGACGAGCACGGGAATCGCAACGAGAAGTGCCTGCTGGCTACCTGATAATGTGAGCAGATCCTTGTATAGGGGCCCCAGCGGGCTGAGAAGAGCCCAGGCCCAGAAGTTCAGCGCGTAGCCCACGGCGGCGACGACGAGCATGAGCATGGCGCGTGAGGTGATTGGCTGTGCTCGTTGAGAACGCATGAGTCACCTTAATTACTTATTGGATGCGACGATGGCTGCAAGTTTGTCCCGGTCGAGTATCGAGGTCCAGCGCCGCCCGGAATCGACGGCGCCTTCCTTACGCAGCCGGCTCATCACGCGTGACACAGATTCGGGCGTAGAACCTATCATTCCGGCCAGATCCGCGCGAGTGAGAGGGAGCTGAATCAGCACGCCGTCGACGTCTTCGCCGTTTCGACCGAATTTATCTGCGAGATGCAGAAGCATCATCCCGACGCGCTGAGCGACCGTACTCGAAGTGTGCTGACCGGCGTCTGAACGCTCACTCCCCAGTAAAGCGGTCACATCGTCGAGCACCCGCAGAGCCACCGAGGGATATTCGAGCAGCACCTCGCGGAACGCGGTGGTCTCGATTCGCAATGCGCACGTCGTGACCATGGCGGCGACTGTTTCGGGATAGCCGGCCTGACGCCCGATGCTCAGGCTGCCAACGAGCTCGCCCGGTGCAAGGACATCAACAATCGTGTCCTGCCCACTTCTCGTTGACCGGACGACTTTCACCTGACCGGCGGCCACCACATACAGGTGGTCAGCCGGCTCGCCCGCCGAATAGAGGTGGTCTCCTTCTGCCCAGGAAAGGGAGACCATCCGTTTATCGATGCTGTCGAGGTCGTCCTCGCTTAGCCCGGCGAAGAACGGAATTTGTGCGAGTATCCGCATGCGTAACGGCCTCGGGCAATGGTGCGGCTGCGCGCAGGTGCTGCGCAGCGGAATCTGCCGCCGGTTCAACGGTGCGTGCACGTGCGGTTGAGCCACCCGCGAGAGATCTGGGCTGTCCTGTGATGAAGTCACGCGCCCCTCCCGTCGGTCGGTGGTCGGGCATCCGAAAATGATGACCACTACGAGGAAAGATACCGTCGCATCGGAATTCGTACACAAAACCGTGCACGAATGGCGATAACCTCAGAACCTT
This sequence comes from Microbacterium sp. CH12i, assembly GCF_000685355.1. GTDB lineage: Bacteria > Actinomycetota > Actinomycetes > Actinomycetales > Microbacteriaceae > Microbacterium. The sequence continues at coordinate 248,007 of NZ_JHET01000004.1, forward strand.
TCGCTCAATTAGCACTATTCCTCGTTCTGAGTCAAGCCGGTAACTAGACTCCGGGCATGGCCAACTCTTCGCAAGACCAGCATGTGCCAGCACCCGATGTTGGGCCGGACGGTGCGCAACTGAGTTTCCGGTCTGAACTCGACAGCGAGCACTACACCGCGGTCGATGAGCATTGGGCCGGAGGGCTTCCCGCCCAATACGGTGTCGCACCACGCGTGCGAATCGGGCGGAGCAAGTGGTTCAACCTGCTCTGGCTGATTCCGATCGGGCTTGTTCTCCTGATCATCGGCATTGCGGTCGCCACGGGAATCCGCGAGCTCCCGACCGTGCAGGACTTCATCCGGCAGTATCCGGGCGAATCAGAGCTTCCGGACAACGCACCGGTCGGCTTCCCAGCCTGGCTCGGCTGGCAACACTTCCTGAACCTGTTCCTGATGATTTTCATCATCCGCTCTGGCGTCACGATCATTGCCGATCATCCCCGGTTCTACTGGACCAGGCATTCCACCCCGGGTAAAGACTGGTTCCGGATGCAGAAGCCGGTGCCTTCTGACCCGCTCTACACCGCGAAGCAAGACTCAATCACGCTGCCTGACGGTGTCGGATTGCCTGGCCGCCGGCACTCCATCGGTCTCGCCCGCTGGTGGCATCTCGGTGTCGACACCCTCTGGTTACTCAACGGGATCGTCTTCTACATTCTGATCTTTGCCACCGGCCAGTGGATGCGTCTGGTCCCGATGAGCTGGGACGTAATCCCGAACTCCATTTCGGTTGCGATTCAGTATCTTTCTTTGGATTGGCCGGTGGAGAACGGCTGGGTCAACTACAACAGCCTGCAGATCATCGCCTACTTCATCACCGTTTTCATTGCAGCGCCGGCAGCCCTGATAACCGGGCTGGGAATGTCCCCCGCATTGTCTACCCGGTTCCGCCGGGTCAGTTCTGTGTTCAGCATCCAGCTCGCCCGGTCACTGCATTTCCTCGTACTTTGCTGGTTCGTCATGTTCATCGTCGTGCACGTGACCTTGGTGCTGACTACCGGGGCCCTCCGCAATCTGAACCATATGTATGCGGGCCGGGACGACGGCTCATGGGTAGGTTTTGGGATCTTCGCCGTCTCCATGGTCGTCGTCATCTTTGCGTGGGTGGCGGCCACACCGTTCACATACCGGCATCCGCGGGTCGTGCAGAAGGTCGGCTACGCGCTGATCGGTCCCGCGCAACGACTGTTCGAACACCTCGACTCCAAGCCGGGTCAGTACACGGAGAAGGACATCTCCCCATACTTCTGGCACAACGGCAAATACCCCGAGACCGACGAGTACAAGCAGCTTGAGGCCGGGAACTTCGCCGACTACAAACTCCGCATAAACGGTCTCGTCGAGAACCCCGTCGACCTGAGCCTGGAACAGTTGCGGGCGTTGCCGAACCACGAGCAGATCACCCAACATTTCTGTATCCAGGGTTGGTCCGGTGTCGCTAAGTGGGGCGGAGTGTCGATGCAATCGATCCTCGATGTGGTCAAACCCAAGCCAGAGGCGAAATGGGTGATCTTCTACTCATACGCCGTCGGGCCGGATGGCGGTATTTATTATGACGCCCAGCCGATCGAGCAAATGAGCTACAAGCTCACAATGCTCGCCTATGACATGAATGACGACACGCTATCGTTCGGTCATGGCGCACCCATTCGACTGCGCAACGAGGTCCAACTCGGCTTCAAACTGGTCAAATGGATCAAGGGAATCGAGTTCGTCGAACATTTCTCGGAAGTGGGCGGCGGATTGGGTGGCTACAACAACGATCACGAATTCTTCGGCTATCGACAGTCCATTTAGGAAAACGGCGCTTTGGGACGCCCGAGGCTGGGGCGACTCGGCGACCTGAGGATTTGGGTCACGGACCGGATGGAATGATCTGGCACCGCAGTGTGTTGTACTGGATGGCGCTTGAATTGACGTTCGCGCCCCCGGGTTCCACCCGCTCTCCCGCGCCTCGGCGCCTAGCTCCTGTCGCGTCACGAAAGAGGTCTCGTTGCCAACACTCACACTCGTCCCTGAACAACCGCATCCGTGGTCTGCTCTGCTTGATCGCGATGACGTCGTCCTTGACGGGGGTGTGTTGCACATCGTCCATGACTCAGTAACACCGCAACAGGCGCGTATCGATGACCTGCTCTTGGTCGCGGCCGCATTGGAGGATACCGGGATCGAGGTTGTCTTGATCCGAAGCGATCACTTCGTCCCCGCGCTCGCGGTCGACGTCAATGCACATGCTGCAGTCATCGCCGCGCTGGCGGCGGTGTGCGATGGCGAACCCCTGTACATCAAAGCGAAGCAGCAGCCGCCCGTGCTCGCGAGCGAAGCATCCGCCCCGCTTGCTGAGCAGGCTGCCGACCCGCGGGCCGTGCGCGTGTATCGCCCACGCATCACGACGAATCGCTCGCTGCGCTACGGCGCATCGCTCGGGGTGCGCGTGGAGTTCTGGCGCCTGCAGGACGATCTCGTCGAGGCTCCGAACGACAATGTGCTCACCCGGCGCGTCATCCCTCGCGACGATCTATCCTTCACCACCATCGAACGCTACGGTCGCCAGTGGCGCACGATCGCGGGCATGTTCGATCCGCAGGCGCATGAGTTCATCGGCGACGTCGACATGGTGTTCTCATGGGTCGATGGTTCCACCAGCGAGTTCCAGCGCCAACGGGCAGCGCAGATGGCTGAGTACGTCGTCGGCGAGGGCGATGACGGTCCCGCCCGGTACCGTCATGTCGACGAACTGCGCTACGCGCTGCGGAGCGTTCATATGTATGCCCCATGGGTAAGGCGCATCTTCATCGCGACTGATTCGGCTGCCCCCGCATGGCTGGTCGATCACCCGAAGGTGACACTCATGCGCAGCGAGGAGTTCTTCCCCGACCCGTCGGTGTTGCCCACACACAACTCACACGCCGTCGAGTCGCAGTTGCACCGAATCCCTGGCATCGCCGAACACTTCATCTATGCGAACGACGACATGTTCTTCGGTCGCTCGGTCTCCCCGGAGCTGTTCTTCACGTCAGCGGGGGTGACGAAGTTCGTTGAATCCGAAGTGCGCATCGGCACCGGAATACCCGCACCGCATCGCAGCGGCCACGATAATGGCCTTCGAGTGAACCGGGAACTCCTGAGAGCCCGGTTCGGTCGCACGATCACGCGCGACCTCTCGCACTGTGCCACCCCGCTGCGCAAGAGCGTCATGGCCGAACTCGAACGTGAGTTCCCTGAGGACTTCGAGCGCACCGCGGCATCTCGATTCCGCTCCGCCGACGACATCTCAGTGACCAACAGCCTCTTCCACTACTACGCGCTCATGACCGGGCGGGCCGTTGCCACCCGGGAACCCCGAGTGCGATACGTGCAGACGACGCTCGCAGCCTCGCTTCGACGCATGGAGCGGCTGGCCGAAAGCACTGATGTCGATATGTTCTGTCTCAACGACGGCGGTGAGACGGAACTCCCCGAAGAAGTCAGAATCCGCGCTATTCGCGGGGCACTGGATCGGATGTTTCCTGTGCTGCCGCCGTGGGAGCGGGCTGACGTCAGCGATGCTGGGCGATCGGCTCAGTCGGAGAATCCGTCGCTCGTGCGCTGAACGGTCCGATACCGTCGGCGGACAGCCGCCGACGGACCTCCGCCGCGTCGATGTGTTCAAGTGTGCGCGGCGCGTCGATCGGCACTACCGAGTGCACGACCGTGTCATCAAACACATGCACGAGGTTGAAGGTCTGCGCGCCGTCCTGCGGACGCGTGCCACCGGTCGGAACAGTAAGGTCTTGCGAATAGCAGGTCGACGATGCGACCGAGACTGGAATGCCCGCGAATGTCGCAAAGGTCGAGTAATGCAGATGACCGGCGATGATCGCCCTCACGTCGGTGCCGCGCAGCACCTCGGCGAGCCGCGACTGATCGCGCAGCTCGACGCTCACCGCTAACGGCAGCACGCTCGGCACGGGAGGGTGATGCATCGCGAGGATCGAGCCCAGCGGCGCCGGCGTTGCCAATTCATCCCGAAGCCACCGCAATTGCTCGTCGCGCAACTCGCCATAGTGCGCGCCCGGAACGGTCGAGTCGAGAGTGATCACGCGCAGCCCGTTGATCTCGTCGACCCGGTCTACCGGCCGTAGGTCGGCGGCTTCATCCAGCAGTCCTTCACGGAACGCTCCACGGTCATCATGATTGCCCATGACCCACAGCACTCGCGCACCCAATCGCTCGGCAAACGGCTCGACAAGGCACGCAGGGCCGCGTAGGCGGCGGGCTCGCCCAGGTCGGCGAGGTCGCCGGTGAAGACGATCGCGTCGGGCGTGATGCCGGATGCTTCAAACACGGTGAGCGCGCGGGCCAGCCGTTCGGTGCCATCCACCAGATCGAACAGTAGTGTGCCCTCTGCGGTCAGGTGGGTGTCACTCAAGTGCAGAATGGTCTGCTCAGGTAAGGGATACTCAGCGCTGCGCATCGTTTCGGCTCCTCGCCTCGGCTCGCGGTTGCCCGGAATGCTACCGGTGCCAGATGACGAGGACCGGGCAACACGGTGAACTGTGCGCGAATCAGCTCAGATACGCGGCGCCCGGGGCGGCGGTGGAGGCGGCACGGCCTTGGCTAAGTGGACCCGATCCAAGGCAATGGTGACCAGACCGCGACGCGTTTCGAGCACGCACTCGTCGTTGTCGCGCTCGCGCAGGTAGCCGACCGCATCGGTGAAGCCCCCATCGATGCGTGTGCGTACCGTCATCCGAGTGCCAAACTGGGCCGTCCTGATGAACTCGACCGGGTCTGGCATGCCCCCACTCTACGGTCGTGCGCGCAATGCGCACGAAGTCGTCGATCGAGAGCTCTTCGCCGCGGGCGGTGGGTGCGACATCCGCTCGTTCGAGAGTGGCGGATGCCTCTGCAGCTGTGCCGCCAAGGGGCTCGCTTCGCCGACCCGAGCGGGGTAAACCCCTTAATCCCCAGGTACGCGGATCAGGCGTTCTCCTGAATCACCGATAACTCGCTTATCCAGGTGAAGACGGCATCTTCACATTGGGTGCGAGCTGGCCGGTCCCCTCGTCGCAACTTCCTCGCGTTGCCCTGATTTCTGTGCTCAACGGAGGGATGCGGCCCGCGCGGTGACGTATGCGTGGGGAGCCCGCGGGTCCCAGTATCGGTCTATGACCCGAAATCCGGCCTGCTCGAGCGCACGGTCCAAACTCTCCATCGGCCACAGGTAAGCGGGCGCCACGGGATGGCCGAAGACCTCAAGTCGGGGGCCGGAGAAGAATGAAATGAGAATGCTTCCGTGGTCCTCGAGGACCCCGCGGAGGGTGGCGAGCGCCTCCGGTAGCTCATCGGGACCCAGATGGATGAGCGAGTACCAGGCGAGGATCCCGGCCCACCGTTCTTCCGAGCCGTCGAGGTCGGCAAGCGACTCGAGCCGGAACGCAACGGCGGGGTGGGCCCCGCGCGCGATCTCGACAAACTGCTTGACCGGTTCGAGGCCTTCGATGTCGCGCCCAAGACCGGCGAGGTGACCACTCCAGCGGCCGGTGCCCGCGCCGACATCGAGAATCGGGCCTGAGACGGTGTCAGCCCACCGTTCGATCACGGCACGGTCGGGATCTTCGGCCGGCACCATCGCATCCAGCATGTTCGCCAGTCCCCGCGCCCGGGAACCATATGCGTCGATGACCTGGTCCGTCGTCATGGGAATCTCCGCCACATCAGCATCATTAGGATGAGCTGTGCTCGGTGCCCTCGTCTTCGCCGGAGTCGCCGCCCCGCTGCTCGTCGCAGGCCTCGCCTTCGGTGCGGCGGCGCTGCTGTTCACCGCGGTCGCGGAGCTGCTGGTGGAGGCATACCAGATCAAGGAGAGCACGGGCACCATCGCGATGGCGGCCGGTGGCTTCCTGCTGTTCCGATGGGCATCATGACCGACACAAATGCGCCCACACCGATCGCAGTCCCGATGGAGCCGCCGCGCGCACGCGTGGATCCGGCCGTGGACGCGGCGACGAACAGCAGCTCGATCGAGAGCGCGATCGCAATCAGGAGGGCCGCCGCACCCCCGGCCGACAGCGCGACACCGATGATGGCTCCGTCGATCAGGACCACGACGACAAGGGCGATGACCAGGCGCAGGTTCACACCTGTGGCAGCCTTAGTCTGGGCTTGACCGTGACCGTGACCGCGCGCGTAGTCATGCTCGTCGCCGTGGGAATGTCCGTGGCCGAATCGTGTAAGGAGCGCGCGCAGCGCCAGCATGAATGCGGTGCCCACCACGAAGCCGATGATCAGCGGCCAGCCGGCACCCAGGTCGAGCGCCTCAGGAAGCAGATCCAGAGTCGCGGCGGCGATGATCAGGCCGGCGGCGAAGTGTTGAAAATAACTGGTGATTGTGGATGTTGAGCTACGTGTCGCGAAAGCCGCGATCACCGCACCGATAACACCTGCCACCAGGCCGATCGCGCCCAACCCACGCCGGCTAACTTGTCTGCGACTGCGCGCGCGACCTTCTCAGTGTTGCCCCATAGGGACTCGTAGACGACCAATGCGCGCATCTTTGCTCCTCTGTGACCCGCAAGGACGGGCCACGCACAGACTATGCCCCGGGCGGCACTACCAGACCGAGTCGACCTTTGTGGTTGGTGTGACAACGATGGCTATTCGATCGAGAACAACGGCAAAGCAAGAAGAGCGCAGTCGATAGCTACCCAATGTTACAACCGCGTCGATGCTGGGCTTTCATTACTTGCGCCAACCGTGCGGGCGCCGGGCGAGTTATGTAACCGGATGGGGCGCTGATGGCGCCCAGTAATGCGCGCCTGACGACCTGAGCATCGCTGCCGGGTGACCGCTATCGCGAAACTTGAGGCACGAAGACGACCACCTTGTTCCCGTCATCCTGGACAAGCGCATCGGACGGTTGACGCGACACCACGTACACCTCGACGAAGTCTCCCGAGGATCCTGCGAAATTCAGGGCCAGCAGTATTTATGCAGTCAGCAGATAATCCTGTGGAAGGGTGAGCAAGGCCGCGAGCAGCACGAGTCCCCAGATGACCGCAGGCGCCACGGCAACGATCACGGCGCTTCGCCGGGTGAGATAGGCCCGGTTCCCCGTCGTCACAAGAGGGAATAGCAACGCATAGGACGGCTTGACCTTGGTCAGTACCTGCAACACGACCCCATGTGTCACTTCATGCGCCGCCATATAGATGAGGCAAGCGGCCAGGGTCACGAGAATAATGAGAATGGGACTCCAGCTGCTCTCTAGAGGAAGGCCAAGTAGGAGCGCGGCTCCCAGAGCGACGAGAGCGATCACCCCGAAAAGAACCTGGACAGCGATGGTGAACTTCCTGTCCTTGAGATCGACTGTCCGATGTTATGTCATAGGGAGTACCGCGGTGTCCCGCGGCCAGCTCTGATCGCCCATATCGTCTCCTCATCGGTGCCCTCAGGGGTTCAAGACTAATCCGCCCCGACTGATCCTCGTATGCGGCCCATGTCTCCGCGATTAGCGGCGGGGTGCCGTCTCGTCCGGTTCATGACTTCTTAGCGGAGGCATCCGCTTGAGTTGACTGTTTGTTCGACTGGCCCCGAACAGTGCGTTCCCATGACGATGCGAATGCCGGCGCTATTCCCAAAAGGGCGAGAACGAGCATTAGTTCGAACACACCGAGTCCGAAGTAGAGGAGGGGCAAGCCGACATCGCCAGGGCGGAGGCGCTCGGCCTGACACGGTGCGCGCCCACGCTCAAATTCACGTTTGTGCGAATCACGCCGACCGAGATCTCTGGCCGTCGATTCGCGATCGGTCCGGAACCCGAGCGTTGCTGACGAGAGTTACGCGGCGACGAACGGAAGTCTGGGATAGAGTGCGGCTCATGTCCCGCATAGTCTCCCTCGCGCGTCGGTACTGGCTGGTTACGGTCACGATCGGCGTCGGCGTCGCCGGGATCGTCCTGGCACTTGTGGGCGCCGGGTGGCTCGTGCAGTGGCTGTTCAGCGGATATTCCCTCGCGATCGCTGCGTGGCAGGCCGTCGGGATGGTGCGGGCTATGCTACGTAGGGAGTTTGGTCTCGACATCCTCGCCGTGACAGCAATCGTGGCCACGGTGCTGGTTGGTGAGTACATCGCGGCCCTGCTTGTCGTGCTCATGCTGACCGGCGGCGAGGCCCTGGAGAACTATGCGAACCAGCGCGCCAAACGGGAGTTGGACGCGCTGCTGGCCCGTGCGCCGCAGCTCGCGCACCGCTCGACGGATGGCGGCTATCGCGATGTGCCGGTCGATGAGGTGCGCGTGGGCGATGTGCTGCTGGTGCGCCCGTCGGAGATAGTGCCGGTCGACGGTGTTCTGCTCTCCCCCGAGACCACCCTCGACCAGTCCTCGATCACCGGTGAGAGCATCCCTGTGGAGAAACTGCTCGGTGACACTGTGCTCAGTGGTGCGGTGAACGGCCAGCAGGCCGTTCAGATCCGGGCGACGCAGGCAGCAGCAGACAGCCAGTACCAGCAAATCGTGGCGCTGGTCGCGCAAGCCGCTGAAAGCAAGGCGCCGATGGTTCGCCTCGCCGATCGGTACGCGGTGCCGTTCACTCTCTTCTCGTTGGCGCTCGGCGGGATCGCGTGGTGGCTGAGTGGTGATCCGGTGCGGTTCGCCGAGGTGCTGGTGCTGGCCACACCGTGCCCGTTGCTGATCGCGGCGCCAGTGGCATTCATCGGCGGTATGAGCCGCGCAGCGCACAACGGCGTCATCGTGAAGAGCGGCGGGGTGCTCGAACAACTGTCTGCGGCGAAGACGGTGGTCTTCGACAAGACCGGCACTCTCACCCATGGAACGCCAACCCTCACGCAGGTGCGGCCCGAGCATCCGTTCACTGCAAACGAGGTGCTGACCTTCGTGGCGAGCGCCGAGCAGTATTCGTCGCATGTGCTTGCGGCCTCGATGATTGCTGCGGCGAGGGAACGCGGTCTGCCCTTGCACGAGGCCGAGTCAGCGCGAGAAGCCGCGACGAATGGCGTCATCGCGCAGTTTCAGGGCCGCGAGGTGGTAGTCGGCAAGTTCGCCTTCGTCGCCCAACATACTCCGGATGCCCGGCGAACCGAGATCGCATCCGGCCAGTTGGCCGTCTACGTCGCGATCGGCGGACGGTTTGCGGGAGCCTGCTGGCAAGCGACCACCTGCGGGGGAACGCGAAAGCCACGCTGTACAGACTGGAGCAGTTGGGGGTCAGGCAGATCATGATGCTCACCGGCGATGCCGCCGAAACCGCGCAGCACGTCGCCGACGAGCTGGGCATCACCCGGGTTCGAGCCGAATGCCTGCCGGCGGACAAGGTAGCGGAGGTCGGCCGCATCACCGATCGACCCGTGATCATGGTCGGTGACGGGGTGAACGACGCGCCGGTTCTGGCGGCGGCCAACGTGGGCATCGCCATGGGGGCGAAAGGCGCGACTGCGGCAAGCGAATCGGCGGATGCGGTGATCCTCGACGACGACATTTCCCGAGTCGCGTTCGCCGTCACGGTCGGACGCGACACCGTTCGAATCGCCCTTCAAAGCATCTGGCTGGGCATCGCGATTTCGGTCGTGTTGATGGTGATCGCGGCTTTCGGCGTGATTCCCGCCACCGTTGGCGCGATTATGCAGGAGTTCGTCGACCTGGCGACGATTCTCGCCGCCCTGCGAGCGGTGGGCGGTCGGCTCGACGTACGCGAAGCGGCTGCGAACCCCGTGCCGACGGACCAGAGTCCGCGAGCGGGCGCCGGCATCGCGGACTGATCACAACTCATTTATTGCAAAGTCGCTTCCGCCACATGCAGTGTGTTTCGTCCCGATCGAAATTTGAGCAAACCGCGTAGGCTCTTGAAAATGAAGCAAGATCGGGAACCGATGTTCCGAGGCAGATTCCCCGGAGGGCTCTACTTGCCGCGGGGGCGGGCTTGGGCGCGGCGGGGCTCTTGGCCCGGCCGAGGTGCTGCAGGCACCTGGCCTGAATACAGTCCTCTACTGGTCGATTGCAGTACTACTGCTCCTGATGCTCGGCGGTGCTATCGGGTGGGCTGGGGTCCGTTGGCGTGGGCACTCGCACAACGTCGATGCCGATCCACGGCGCCTCGCGGGAACTGCCAGCAGTCACGAGGTGGTGACCAGTGCATCCACGAAGGCGCTCCTGCGCCGGGCTGTGACGCTGCGCCTTCGCTGGATCAGCCAAAGCCCGAGGACGTGGGCTACCTGCTCGGGCGTTCGCACGGCAAACAAGTATGGGCCAGCGTCGAAGACTCGATCCTTCTCATCGGCCCGCCGCGTTCGGGTAAGGGCCTACACATTGTGATCCCGGCGATCCTCGATGCGCCGGGTGCAGTGGTGACGACGTCGACCCGGCCCGACAATCTGACGGCAACGATGCGGGCACGCGAACGGGTCGGTCCGGTCGCCGTATTTGATCCTCAGCAGCTTGCCGAAGGCGTCTCCTCTGGGCTGCGGTGGAGGTCGCCTCGTACCTGAAGGTCTCCGAATCGACACTGTCTCGGTGGCGCTCCGCAGAGACCGGACCACCATTCATCAAGCTCGGCGGTATCGCCCGATACCGGCTCGAAGCAATCGACGAATGGCTGCAGAACTTGGAGCCGCACCATGGCCCGCCCAACTGAGCCAATGCCGGAGTCCTCACCCCGTCCGGTGCCACCGATCGGGGTGAGGATCTCCACCGACATGGAACGACGCTCCTACGGAATTCGAGCGCGGGCACGCTGGACCGATCCGCTCACCAAGCAGCGCGTGATCCGTGCCGAGATCGTGAAGGACGAGGCAACCGCACGGGCATTCTTCGAAACGCTCCGGAACTCTTCGGTCAAGGGAATGGACGTCTCCATGACGCTGGAGTTCTTCACCTCGATCGACGATCGATGGGCACGCGGCCTCGATATGACCTCCACCGGAGACAACTACCGGTATGGTCTTCGGCTACGAGTGCTCCCGGCGCTTGGCCATCTGCCCGTCACGCAAATCACCGCTGGAATGATCGACCGCACGATCGATGACTGGGAGAAGCAATACGGCGCATCGACGATCAAGAACACCATCGCGCCACTCGTGCGGGTGCTCGACGAAGCCGTTCGCGATGGTCTGATCACAATCAATCCCGCCAAGCACCGGGCGAAGCGGAGTCTCCACCGAAACGCCTTCCGAGTGCAACCAGCCGAAGATGCTGCCCCGCGCGCACACGCGATCCCTGACCTGCAGAAGCTGAACCAGCTCGCCTCTGCCTGCGGCGACGTCCATCAGTCCTATTCAGACTTCGTGATGCTCGCCGCTCTACTGGCAGCACGCTCTTCAGAAGTCTCCGGACTTCAAGTCGGAGACGTGGACTTCACAAAGAACCTCGTCATCATCAGACGACAGGTCTTCCCCGGAAGAGGCGGCCTCATCACCAAGCCAACCAAGAGCCGCAAAGAGCGTCGCGTGCCGATTCTCGACCCACTCCGGCCGTCCTGAAACGACTCTGCGCGTTCAAGCAATCGGACGCACCACTCCTCGTCGGTCCGCGTGGCGGCTTCCTCACGACAGTCACCGTTCGCGACGCCACCAGCTGGGACCAGGTCGTTGCTGACCTCGGCCTGCCCAACCTCACCCGGCACGGCCTCCGACACACCGGTGCCACCTGGCTCGCCGACGCCGGAGTCCCCCTCCATGTCCTCCAAGAGATCCTCGGACATGCCTCAATCGAGACAACACGCGGCTACCTCCACCCCGATGACCGCCACCTCGCATCCGCCGCAGAACAAGCCAACGCCTTCCTCAGCAGAGACGCCCGCCCGAACACTTCAGGACGGCCACGGCAAGGCACCGGACGTGGACTGTGAGCGGCTCAGTCGTGGGTTTCCACCGTTCTGGTCCCCTTTTGGTCCCCTTATCCACAGACAGGGCATCGCGACGGATTCTGTCATCCACAGGTCGACCACGCATACCTGTCCAGGGGGACCAGAGGGGGACCAGAGAAAACGATGTTCAGAAACAACAAATCCCTGATGGAAATTGCTTCTCATCAGGGATTTTCTGTCGGGCTGACAGGATTTGAACCTGCGACCCCTTGGAGGTTTTCTGACCTCATCGAAAGCTTGCGGAATTCTCTAGTTTTCCCTGGTCGTACGGGGAATCGAGTGACTCTCCTCGGGCTAGTCTACCCAGTCGCTGGCGATCAGTCACGGGTGATTGAGATGAGTAATTGATGATCTCCACTTGACTGCGTATCAAGCCCTGACCTGCCTCTCCCGAAGCAGTTCCACCATGAGTCTCTACTACACTCCGAGTGCGGCAGCGAACCAGCAGCGGTCGGCGTTAGCCTCGCCGCAATCCCGCTCTGGATCACAACAGACTTAATCAACACCACTTAGCTGACCACTTCGAGCGGTCCTTCCTCGGACGTCGGCGGTTCGAAACGCTCAAAGTATTCAGTCGCCGTCTGCTTGGTGAGAGGCCAATCGTCTGCCTGCCTGCCGCGCCTGTTACCGACCCGGCTCAGGATGGTCTCAAGGCTCGTAGCGATGTAAACAGTCTCCGGCACGATGCCCTCGGGTGCGAGTATCGCTCGGAACTCATCCCGTTGTCGCCGGAACCAGAATCCGAAGTCGAGCACGACATCGTTCCCCGCCGCGACATGGCGCAGTAAGCGCGCCTTCAGCTCTGCGACCACTTCGGCGGAGGGCATGGTCGTGATTCCGCGATCCCAGAACTCAACCTCGAAAGACAACCGTCTCCAGCCCTCACTCTCCAAGCGCTTGGCGTAGGTGGTCTTTCCTGCACCACCTGGCCCACACATCATCACGACGCGAGGCCCTAAAGTCTTGTTGATTACCACCGGCCTGATATTACACTCCACCACTGATATTGAGACGTGAAACGCGCCGCTCAGCACCGATCAGGCTCAGATCGAACCCGACCAAAACAGACTAACCGCTTTACATTTCAGTCGGCTTATACCGGTGAAGGGGGCGTATTGGAATGGGGCGAATAGGTAGTGTCGAGCAGTCAGGGTGATCCATCCGCGGAAATGCACGTCTCGCTCTGCACTTCAGCGGACGTGAGTAGGCGTTAGTAATGGAGCTTGGTGCCGCCCGCCAGTTCCGCGCTCTCGGCTGCTGATGAGCCGTGCTTATGCCGTGCCAGACAGACGGCGCGACGGCTTCGCCTCTCCGAGGGGCGCGATGAGGCCCAGTCGGGTGGCCATGCCGTCGAGGAAAAGGTCCAGACTTGTGTGCAGTTGGGCGTCGTTGAAGCTCACCAGGTCGGCGTGGGCGAGGCGTCGCAGGATGGTGAGGCTGGTCGGGTCGGCTTCGTCGAGTGCGTGCTGCAGTTCGGGGAGCTGAGGGTGCCCGCTGGATCGTTCGGCGACGAGGCGCTCCCGGGCGATCGCTCCGGCGAGGGTTGCGAGTGCGGCGAGGCTGCTGGCGGCGGTTTCGTCGTCGAATCCGGCGGCGATCATGATGCGCAGCGTGTCTTCGACCGGTTCGAGCAGGGCGACGTTCGCCGAGGTGAGCCGAATGTAGACCCCGAGACCCTTCGAGGCGAGCACGGCGTCGTGCATGGACAGGGCGAGGAGGCGGCAGGCTTGCCGCCAGTCCGCGTCGGGTGGGATGGTGACGGGTCCGAGATTGCCCACGAACGCGTCGAGAGCGATCAGTTCACGGAGGGTGTCGAGGTCGCTGACGTGGTGGTGCACCGCGGCCCGGTCCACTCCGAGGCGGTCGGCGACGGCCTTCACCGTGATCGTCTCGGCGTCGAGTCCTCGAGCCGCGTCGACGATCCGCGCGGTTGTGAGTCCTGCCCGGCTGCCGCGCCCGCGTCTGCTCGGGGAAGACGACGGATTCGTATCTGCCATGCGTGCAGTCTAGGCTCGATGACATTGAATTCACGCCCATGAATATCTACTATTGGGAGACGGGTGTCCGCTACGCGACGCCGTTCGTCTCAAAGGAGCTCACCCAATGGCAGATACCACGAAGTCTTTGACCGCCCACAGCACGGTCGGGACATGGCTGGAACACCCGGTGGGTGGTCCGCTGATCCGGGGGCTGCTGCAGCAGGCCGGCGTCGGTGACGATGCGCTCGGCCCCGTCAGTGGGCTGCCGTTGCAGCAACTGGTGGTGATGAGCCAGGGGAAGATGCCGCAGCAGGTCGTCGACGACCTGGTGCTGCAAGCCAACGGCGGGGTCGCGCCCGAGGAGACCGAGACGTCGGGGTGGGTGGAGAAGGTCACCTTGGGACGCTTCACCGGCAAGACGGTCGTCGTGACCGGCGCGGCCGGGGGTATCGGTCGGGCGACCGCCGAGCGGATCGCCCGCGAGGGCGGACGTGTCGTGGCCGTCGACATCAGCTCGGACCGACTCGAAGGACTTGCGGCGGCGTTACCGGACGCGGAGATCATCACGTGGTCGGTGACATCGCGAAGCAGGACGACATCGACGCGATCGTCGCCGCGGCCGAAGGGCGGATCGATGGGCTGGCGAACGTCGCGGGGATCAACGACGACTTCTCGCCGTTGCACGAGACCAGCGACGAGACCTGGGATCGGGTGATCGCGATCAACCTCACCGGCGGGTTCAAGCTGTCCCGCGCCGTCATCCCGCTCATGCTCGCGGCCGGCGCCGCGCGATCGTCAACGTCACCTCCGAGGCCGGCCTGCGCGGCAACGCGTCCGGCAACGCCTACACGGTGTCCAAGCACGGGGTGATCGGCCTGACCCGCAGCGCCGCGTTCATGTACGGACCTCAGGGGATCCGGGTCAACGCGGTCGCCCCGGGCGGTGTGGCCACCGGCATCCCGATGCCCTCCCACCCGTCGGAGGCAGGATCTGCCCGGCTGGCGCCGTTCCAGAGCCGCGATCCCCTCGATCGCGACCGCGGAGCAGCTGGCCGCGTCGATCACGTTCCTGCTCAGCGACGACGCCGTGAACATCAACGGCGCCATCCTGCCCTCGGATGGCGGATGGTCGGTGCAGTAACCCATGGACCTCACCAAAGTCGACCCCGCCCTCCGGGACGCCACCCGGAAGCTTCCCGTCCCCGACGCGTCCAAGACGCTCATGCGCACCGTGATCCGTCTCGCGACCCGCGTGATGCGCGTCCCCAAGACCGAGACGGTCACCGTCAGCACAATCAAGGCCGACGGCATCCGGCTTCGCATCTACACGCCCGACACCCGCCAGAACGATGGAGGCCTATTCTGGATCCACGGCGGCGGGCTGCTCTACGGTGACGCTCGGCAAGATGAAGTCCTCTGCGCGCAGACCGCGCGAGATCTCGGGATCACCGTCGTCTCCGCCAACTACCGCTTCGCCCCCGACCACCCGTTCCCCGCCGCGCACGACGATGTCCGCGCCGCCTGGCGATGGGTGCAGGATCACGCATCCGAGCTCGGGGTGGACCGCACCCGGATCGTGATCGGCGGAGAGAGCGCCGGCGGAGGCCTCGCCGCCGCGCTCGTCCAGCGTCTCCACGACGACGGCGGGGTGCAGCCGATCGGGCAGTGGCTGTTCGCCCCCATGATCGATGACCGCACCGCCGCCGACACCTCACTCGACGACATCGACCACTGGATCTGGAACAACCGCGCCAACCGGGTCGGCTGGAGCGGCTACCTCCCCGGCACCTCCGGCACCGACGACGTGCCCGCATACGCGGCCGCCGCACGCCGCACCGACCTGACCGGGCTGCCACCGACCTACATCGCAGTCGGTGACATCGAGCTCTTCTACGCCGAAGACATCGACTACGCGTCCCGGCTCGAGGAGGCTGGCGTCCCCACCACACTCGACGTCATCCCGGGCGCACCGCACGGTTTGAGAACTGGGCTCGCGACAGCGAACCCGCGACAGCCTTGATGGACCGGTCCCGCTCCTGGCTGGCCGGCATCTTCAACCGATCAACCGACGAGGCACGCTGACATGGCCGTCCCCCTGTGGCTGGCTGACGGAATCGCGAAACTGGCCCAAAAGGCGCCCGGCGCCCCGCGCCTGGCGCCGGGCGCCTTCACGGAGCTCCCCGCGATCACGGAAGAAGTCAGCATTCCCACCCGCCATGGAGCCATCACGGCCTTCCAGTATTCTCCGCCCGGAGGCCCGATCGGCAAGGGGGTGTACGTCAATTTCCACGGCGGCGGGTTCGTGTTACGGGCGGCGGGTTCGTGTTACGCCACCCGGAGCAAGACGATGCCCTCTGCCGATATATCGCGACCCACGCCGACGTGACCGTGGTAAACGTGGACTACATCCCCGCCCCACAATCGCGTTTCCCCGGGCCCGTCGAACAGGCCTACGACGTCGCCATCTGGGCGGCGGCTCCCGAACGGCCGTGGGATGGCAGCAGGCTTGCGGTTGGTGGACAGTCCGCCGGTGGCGCCCTCGCCGCCGGCGCGGCACGCCTCGCGTTCGAGGAGGGCACACCCCGGATCGGGTTGCAGGTGCTGATGTACCCGCCGCTGGACCTGACCATCCCTGCTGCGAGCAAGAAGGCGGGGGGCAAGGAGACGTTCCTGATCAGGATGGGACCGATCTTCGACACCGCCTACTGCCCCGACCCGCGCGAACGCCAAGACCGACTCATCTCGCCCGCCGGCACAGGTGACACGGCCTCACTGGCCGGCATCGCGCCGGCACTGCTCATCACCGCACGCAAAGACATCCTCCGAGACGAAGGCGCCCGATACGCTGCACGGCTCCAGCAGGCGGGCTCGCTCATCGAGCACATCGACCTGCCCGATGTCGGACACGGGTTCAACATCCTCGGCGCCACACGAGAAGTCGTCCTACCCGTCTACGAGAAGATCGCCCACGCAACGACGCAGGCATTCACATCCGGTCGGCCATAGACACCACCCGGAGAAGAAGCCAGCCACTCCGCGGTAGTCTCGAGGCTGCGCTGGTGCGCGCCGCCTATCATCGACACCGTGAAGTCCTCCAAATCCGCCAGCGTCCGCTCCCACCGATGTAGGGGATCTTTCTCCCCGATCTGCAAGACGCGTGGCAGCACCAGAGCGGGGGTTCTCAAGTGTCACCAGTCGGATGTAAGGTTCAGAAACTTCATCGAAGGCAGAGGGCTACTCAGTCGTCTGCGGCAGCTCGTTGGAGTGTGTGGGAGACAACTACGGTGCCTCCGCATTCTCTGCGAGACACAAAACAACGGTGACGCAAATTTTGCGTCACCGTTGTTCCTAGTGTGATCGGACCATAGCTACGGTTTTGTGCCGGAAGCGTTGATCGATCCCATACTTCCAAGGTACGCTCACGTTCCCAATTCGTCCACAGATCTACCGACTGTGATCCGTCCAAGCCCGCTCTGCGGCCTTCCAACTCCCCTTGACCGTCCCCAGCAACACGGGGTCACTGAAGCGGGCAACTTCGTTGAGTACGTCGGCGAAGGCTTCGGGGAGTTCCTTCTGGCGATTTACGCGTGTACGCCAGGCGCGCCACTTGGGTTGCGCACGCTCGGGCATCTCCGCGAGTGCCGGTAACACTGGAGCGAGGGTGACGCCTCGGTAAGCTGCCACGGCTTCCAGTGAGTTTCGGAGCGTGGCTGCTTCAACGGAGTGAAGGTGAGTAAGCGTGTAGACGTCAGCGAAGTCCCTCCAGCGCGTATTCCCCTCCCCTCGATCGATCGCGGTGACGATCTTCTCAGCGAGCACCATTGCGAGCGGATAGCCGAGCAGCGTAACCGGCGGTTGATCGAGTGGCACGATGCGCGGCAGCTCGATGAGTTGAGGAGCTGGCCATATCGGGTCACCGAAGTTGACGTCGATCCCGACAGTGAGCCGAGCACGACCGAGGTGACCGACGAGTCGCACGCGCACGCCAGCATATTCATCAGCATCACCGTCTCGAATGGCAGATGCGATGATGCTGTCTGCGTCGAAGGCCACCCCGTCAGACAGTTCGATGGCGGCAATCTCACGCAACCGCCCGGCCACGTCATCGGCATCATTAGATAACCCGGTGGCTTGGAGATCGATGTCTTTGGTAGGACGTCGTGCGGCGAATGCCGCCAACAGCACTCCCCCTTTGAGTACGAAGTCGTCTCGGTGCGGTGACGCGGCAATGCGAGCGAGAAGTGCTTCGAGCACATACAGGGTCTGCAGCTCTTGCACGTCGCCGCCCGTCTCACGTGCGAGTTTCTGAATCGCCAGGATCGCGTCACCATCGGGTGTGCCATGTTGTGGTTTCGGCGTCATAGGAGGATCTCCAGAGCGTTCCGTAGTGCAGGTCTACCTTTCGGGAAGCTCTTGGCAATGGTGAGCAATCGGGACGGGCTGTTCCCTTTGACACGGAGCCATCGTTTGAGCGTTTCGATTGCGAGGTCGCTGCCCCATTCATGACTGAGGCGGAACAGATCGATGATGGTGCGTTCCGCGGAATATAGTCCTATCGTTCTCCCACCAGGCAGCGCGTGTTCGCTACGGCCGATGTCGAAAGTTGCGGCACCGAAGTGGTGCCAACTGATCGGCGCGCTCCACACGGTCAATGGCTTAGTACCTCGCGGAATGGCGATGTTACTGCGCGTTGGAATCTCGTCGGTGAGGTCATGGATCGACAACGCCGTCAGCAGGCAAAGTGTCGCTTGCGGTCGCTTTGCGCCGATTGCCATCCACGCGGCCGTAGTATCGTCCGTCGCGCCGGACCGCAGGAACTGACCAGGTGCGATCCGCTCGTAATCCTCAGCCTCGATCAGTCGCTCGAACTGCCTGCGCGTCAGCCCCTCGTCTGCGAGGTCTTTATATCCCAGCATGTCTGGCAGCAGTGCAGCATCCATGTTCACCTCCACTCGGTCATAAATAGCTACACATACAGTATACCTGTCACTGTTTCTGATCACCAGGGTTCCGAACCTCGTCATCCGAACGCCTTCTCCAGCAGCCCCGCAGTCGCGGGATTGACGGTTTCGTTGCGGCGGATGTAGTGCTTGATCGTGATCGCTGGGTCAGTGTGGCCGAGCAGTTGAGACGCCAGCTCGACACCTGCATTTTCGTTGATGGTAGTCGCGACCGTGCGGCGGAATTTGTGCGGGGTGACGCCTTCGATCCCTGCGATGTTCATCACGTGGCGGAGTTGGCGGCGCACGTTATTCGTCGTCAGCGGGGTGCCCGCGCGGGAACAGAGCAGAAGTGCGTCGGGGTCGATCGTGTCGAGTTGCTTCAGCCGAAGCCGCACAGCTTGCGCAGCAAATCCCGGGAGTTGAATCGTGCGCCGCGAGCGTGCGGTCTTGGGGTGATCCTGACGCGTCGTCGGCTCGCCTTTCGGGCTGATGATCGTTCCAGTGATCCGCACGGAGGGCACGCTCAGATCGATGTCGCGGCGGCGAATCGCGAGAACCTCGCCGATGCGAGCGGAAGTGCCCAACATGACCTCGACGATCGCGCCGAGTTGCCCGTCAGGCTTCGGCCCCGACACATCGCGCCCGGCCTCCCAATACGCGATCGCCGCACGGATCGCCGTGACCTCCTCAGGCGTGAACGCGTCCGGCACCCGCGCGTCGCGATGCAACCGCGCAACGTGATCGACGGGGTTGCGCAACAGCACCTCGTGCCGCACGGCCAACGCGAGCGCAAGTCGCAGCGCCACACGCGCATGCTTCGCCTTCGAATACGAATCCTTCGCAAGTCGCTTCAAGAACTGGTCGCAGCGAGCGACACCGATCTCGCGCAGCGTCAAATCCTTGAATACCGGCAGCACGAGGGTGCGCATGTCGCGCTCATACAGTTGCCGGGTGCCGGGCGCTAGCCGGTCCTCCAAGTCGATGTCTTCGAGCCAGTACGCCACAAGCTCTGGGAACGGACTGTCAGCCGTGAGCGAGCCTGCGCTCGGCGCAATCAGATTGCGGTCGACGCACTTGGCTTTCAGCGCGTGGGTTGCGACCGCCGCAGTGTCGCCGCTTGCCTGCACGAGCCGAGTGGCGCCGTCCCAGTCGCGGTAGCGAGCGCGGGCTTCCGTGCGCCCGCTCGGACGACGACGGGTCGTGATCTCACCGTAGGTGCCGATCGTCAGGCGCGGGCGGCTCATCGCATCACCTCCGGGGAGACTGAGGCGGTGCAGGTCGCACAGCGCGCACAGGGTCGCGTTGCGCTTCGATCCACTCGGTCACGTCTGTGACAGCGAACTTGAGGTGCTTGCCGAAACGGTACGCGCGCGGGCCGACACCGCGCGAGCGCCAGTCGTAGATCGTAGAGACGGGCACACCGAGGTACGCCGACAGTTCTCGGATATCGAGCAGCGGCGGCAGATCGGGCAGAGGAAATGGAAGCGGGGTTGGACTGGTCATGCAGACCAGGTGCGCCGCACGCTCCACAACAACCGAAACTATCCGTAAGCGACCTTCGCGAACCGAGCAAAGCGCTGGTCAGAGGGTCATTCAGGAGGGGTTTTAGATGGGTATTAGATGGCCGGATCAAATCTCACCAACGAAAAATCGCGGAAACCCTTGAGTTTCCGCGATTCTTTGGTCGGGCTGACAGGATTTGAACCTGCGACCCCTTGACCCCCAGGCGTCCCAACTTCTCAATCTCGCGTCTCTCCCGCGTACTTCTGCGGCTCAGATCATGCAGAGCACGTCACGGGATGCATGGTTTCCATGGTTGTGGTCCCCTTTTGGTCCCCTTTCGGTGTCAACGCCTCTATCCCGGCGGAGCTATCGATAAGCCGCCCGAGCGTCAACTTTTAGCCACTTCTCAGCCCTGGCGATGCTCAGAAGAGATGCCTCCCCCGACTGATCATCGATTATGCGTTCTGGAATTTCTAGATCGGTGAACTGCGGTGTCGAAGTACGCAGCCCGTTGAGGACACGGAGGTGCGCTGTCACTGCATCGACACTCACGGGTCGCTTCGACAGCCAGCCGTAGCAAGCGATCATTTCTGCCGCGCGCAAGACCGTGCGGCGCTTCGGTTCCGGGAGTTGCCCCAGAACACCTTCGAGAAGGTCCAACAGCTCCGAGACGATTGGGCCGGAAGCAATACTCCAAAGGGCTAGGACCCATTCTGCTCTACTCAAGTCGTCATCGAGACCATCGAGCTGCTGGCGCCACCAAGACGCGTTGCTCTTGTTCTTCACGGTTTGGGCAAGGAGTTCGGAAGGATGGCTGGCCCGTCCAAAGGCAGTCGAAGCTGGCATCTTGGTATAAGCAGGGGCAAAAGGTGAGGCGGCTCCGATGATGGCGATTTCGGATGCAAGCCAACATCGCCCAGCGTGCTGGTAAAGCGCTGCGGCGGTCTCAGACCAGGGGAAGGTACTACCTTTCTGCCCGACCTTTACTGCCCGCTGCTTGGCGATTCCCTCGTATGGAGAGCGAGCTCTCCGAAGCTGATTGATTGCCTCACTTCGGCGACGTTTTGTCCTCTCGTCGCTGGCAACAAATCCTGTCATCGACGTTGTAAGGAACCCTCTCGGCGCCAAAGCAACTGCGACTTGTGCTGGCAGAGATCGTGTCGAAGTCACTGTCGGGCACTCGCCCTCCAAGACTGCGTCAAGGAGTGCAGATTCAAGCGCACTTCCGCTTGAGGAGACAAGGCCTGTGCTCAAGAACAATTCGGCAGCACCATCGGACAAGTCGATCCGCTCGAAGGATACCGTGATACCCGCACCGGCTTCGCATTCAGCGCCGATCTTCAGCCACAGGTTCTGCTGCGGTGTGCCGATCACGCCAGAAAGTTGTTCGTGCCACCATTCAGCGAACGGCCCACGCTGATTAAGTAGTTCACGTAATACCCGCACCCGCTGCGCGTTCCCCGGATTCGCCGGATCCACACGGATCAGCTCCGTGAGCCGATTCCAGGTGGGGTCGGCACCGTCCCCGTCAGGGAGATCGGGTAGCGCAGGCAGTGCGACGATATCGCGACGGTCGAGCGCGGCGAGCAGAAATCTAATGCCGTCGTCTGAGCAAAGGGCTGTGAGCACTTTGCGTGCCTCGCGGGGACGACGCTGGAAGACACCGTCGGTGAGCAGCGCCCATGCTGCCAAGTAGGACGCAGGCGACGTGCTTTGCGATAGCTCCTCCTCGATCCCTGCGGTGAGTGGGTAAATGTCGCTTCCTTTGGCGTTGCCGCCATAGAACCTGGCCGCGTTCAGCCAATATGGACGTCGTAGCAGCTCTCGAAGGACCGAAGTGCTGTCGAACCCGGGATCTCCCTCACCAGCATTGCGATACAGAAACCGCGCGGCGAAATACTCCCGCAGCGAAAGCACCTCGAACTCGTATGTGCCATCAATCTTGCTGGTTAGTGCCCACAGCCGATCACTGGCACCTTCGAAGAGTTGATCAACGACCGACTCGCGGTTGCCGTAGGCGTGCTGAAAATGCCGCATCGCTGCCTTGAGCTCATCGACGCTCATGCGGCCATTGATCTGCGATTCCTCCGTGTGCGCGTGGAGGTACCATCCCAGGAACGGAATGATCTCAAGCAGCTCTTCTTTGTGATCACGGACTGCCTTGGGATGCTTGTTCGCCTCGCGAGCCAGCAACAGTTCAACGTACTTGTCGTAAAGGTCCGTCCGCTGTGTCGGCGTCGCCGCGCCTTGCTGATGGAGGAGGTCGAGGAGGATCGTCAGTTGCATTGGGTTGCCTGCGAGTTCACGAATATACGGCTCTCGGCTCTTCTCTTTGAAGCTCTTCCGTAGGGCTCGACCGTCCTTACCTCCGATTCCCCGGACCGTACACCACTTACGCAGATAGGCGTCACGTTGCTCGACGGTGAGTTGGTTGAGCGTAACTATCTCAAATAGCTTCGGCGAAGGCTCCGGCAACTCACCCGCGCTCGGGCGCGTGGTCACCACCACCCTTGGAGCGTCGGTATACGACTTCCCACGGCCTACAAACTTGTCGATTTCAGTTACGATCCTGCGGCGCATGCTCGTGCTGCCGACCTCGTCGAGTCCGTCGAGTACAACAAGGCTCGGGACGCGTTCGAATATGTCCTGCACTGTCTTAGCCTCGACAGAGATGCCTCCGCTTTCGTGTGTCATCAGGTCCGCGACAAAGCACTCGATTGTGTCTTGCCCAGCTTTGCGAGTCCTGAACTTGCGCTGCCTGCCGTGATCGGAGTGATTCCAAACGTCAATCCCGCTGAGCCATAGCGCGTAGTCGCTGAGATCCAGCCGTATTGGAAACCGCGGCTTATCCAGCTCAGGCAATGAAGTTGGTTGCTCGGCACTTGGTATGAACAGTCTGCGGTGTGCCTGACAAACATACTGGCTGAGCGTGGATTTGCCTTGCCCTGGAGCACCACGGACGAGAGTGAAGGGGGCTGGCGTTTTCAGTAGATACGCGGCTGCACCCCCGAGTTCGGTCGAAGGGCGAGCCTGCTGATGACTGCTGGCCACAGTGTGCACTCGGTCTGCAGTGACATCAACGAAGAGGTCGACGACTTTCTCGCGATCGACATCAGACTGGCTGAATTTGACCCGCTTATCGTCTTCCCACTGCGCAGCCGCAACTTTGCGGATCAGATCACGATTCGCTTGGTCCTTTGTTGCGCCAACCTGTTCAGCGCTGAGGTAGCGAATTAGGTCCCATCCGGCAAGCATGTCGGCATAGGCCCACTTCGTCTCGGTCGGCGCATTGTCGACCCAGGGATTCAGTGCTTCGCGCCAGATACAAGTCATCTGCTCGAAGCCGAATTCTTTCGCGTACTCCTGAAGCTTCTTGTCCAACTGATCAAAAGTGCCCGATCGCGGCTTTGCCGTGCTGGCCACATTGGTGACCAAGAAGTAGCGGCGCACGCCTTCGTCGGCCAAGCGTCGAAGATTCGCTTCCTCGCCGCGAACGACCTGGTCAAGCCAGCTCACCGGGTTTTTTTCCTTGCCGTTGACTGACCATTTGACCTGATAAACGAGCAACTTATTGGCGTCAACGCGGAGTAGTCCGTCGCGACCACCGTCGGCCTGTCGCAGCGCCATCGGTATGTAGTCGGGGAACTGATGAGCTAGCAAGGCACTCACGAGCTGCTGAAAATCGTGATCGCCTAAGCGTTCATAGAGGTATCGATGTCGACTCTCAGACACGAGCGGCCTTCCTTACGCCAGCGCCTGCCAGTGAATGAGTTGCATCCACTTTTCCTTCTGCGGCTCGTGTGATCACGTCTAAACCTGGATCACTGTCGAGATCTGCTGCGAAACCGGCGTCCAGAGATCGACTTCCACTTCCGGCGCTTCGATACTCACCACAAGCGAGTAGTTGACGCCTCGGTCGCTCTGGTCCAGTTTCGGGCGGTTCTTCCACCAACCCGTGACGGGATAAACGGCAACGGCTTCCTTGCTCGCAAGATCGACCGCTGACCCTCTCCAGATATCGGTGTGGAGTGATCCCGTCGAGGTCTGCTGGTCACGACCGAACAACCAGCCCTTTTCAGCGTTGAGCTTGAGCGGCTTTTGGCCGTCCTCGCGTGCCTGTTTGTTCACTCGCTGCCGGAACGCATCGACGCTGTCCTCGGGTCGCTTCATCGCAAAGCGGAGTCCGTGAGACGGATAGACGTATCGACCAGTCCAACCACGGCTCGAGGGGTTTGGCTCCACGAAGTACGAGAGGGTCACCCTCAGGAGGACTTTGGTCTCCCCGAGTGCCGATAGTTCGGCGATCGGCCATGGCAACTTATGCAGATTCATCTCGCGGGCAGTCCCGCTGCTGGAGTTGCCGTCACGCTCGTACGGGTGAATCACTGCCTCGTCGACCAGCGTGAGAGCGTTTGCCGCACTGCGCGTCGCACGATCAAGGCTTGGCACGCCCATCCCGTAGCGGCGCAAGAGGTTCACGGCCTCCTTTTTGGTGGATACGCCCTCGACTCGCGCTCTCATCGCGTCTGTCCATTCAGCCGAATGGACGATCAGTGCCCGTACTGTCTCCGCACGCAGGTGCGGATACGCAGCTCTAATGTCGCTGGCGATGGCTGCGACTTGAGCTGTAGCGGCAGACGTGTCGCGAGAAGTGGTGAAGTACCCCTCGCCCGGTCGTTGCATGCGCGTCGTTAGAATCGCGAGGTTCTCGGGTGTGTCAACTTCAGTGCCCGCTGGCGAGCGCGCGAGGTTCCCGCCGGGGGCTACAACCTCTGGCTTGAAAGGCCAGCGTTTCTGATCAAAAGAGACTGACGTGCGACTGGTCGGTGACAGTTCTCCGCGCGGCGCAACGGGAACGTACCCCTCGAAAATATCCAAAGCATGGTCCATCGCATCGTGCTCCGCGTACGCACCGACAGTCAGTGCGTTCCATGATTGCGAGGGGTCTTCGACTGCTTCAGCGTCGCTGCGGTCGAGATGGTCGTCTTCAGCGCGGACGTCCCGGATGTTGCCCGCTGAGATGACGAAAATCCGTGGCCTGGGTGCTTCGTCGCGGTTCAGGTATGTGAACTTTGGTGAGGTGTCGTCGATAGCACGACCGAACGCCAAAGCATCTATGGTGGCGGACCATGCCGTGGGGCGGCCCGATTCTTGCTTCGGACGGTCTTGTGCATTCGCCCCGGAGCTTGCTGGGGCTGCAGGTGCAGTGATCGCCAACATGAAAACACGAGACCGTTCAGGGGCGGTGATCTCGGGCTGGTCAACCGCGCGAGCGGTGACTGCCCCATAGACGTCGGGGTCGTTCTCCGCTGTGTCCGGCAGGAGCTTGACTGATTCGAGCCGGTGCCCAAGCCTGACCTGTTGATTGGAAGCGACTGCTGCCTGTACGTCGCCGTACAGGGCAAGGCCTGCCATTTCGGTACCGTGACTCCAGATGGCCACATCAGCTCGCCAGCCTGACTCCACGGCATGGAGATCCGACGACGCGAACGACTCTTCGAGCAACGGGTGTCCCGCTTGGACTCCTCGATCAAGGATGCAGACCACGGGTGACCCCAACTCGGCGTGCTCTACTCGCCCCTGAAGCTCACGTACCCAGTCAGCCTGCTCGGACGCCGAAATGTTCGGCAGAAAAGAGGAAACCTCGTGCGGTCGGCGCAGCTCCGCGATGTCATCAATGGTGCGGAACATCCTGGAAAGCTGCTCCGCTGAAGCCTGGACCAAGAGGACTATGCGATCTCCGAAACCGAGGTAGTGGTCGCTGGTTCGCAAGTTCTGTTGGCCCGCGTAGTCAGCGAGGCGCTCGTGTTCCTTCCCGTCGCTCTTTCGCAGCCAGACTTCCCACCAACGTAGCTGCGTCTGGAGCGCAGGGAACTCGTCTGCCGGATCAGTCCATAGCTGACGGATAGTCGCGAGTCGGATCGACGCGATGCCTTCGATCAAGGCAGCATTCTTCGGTTTTCCCGTCTCGACCTCAGCCGTAGCCACGTACTGTTCGAGCTTCTTGAGGAAGAACTCCTTCTTACCGTCCGGGATGAAGACGGTCGCGATGATCACCACGCCATCGGCGTTCTGCTCTTCTTGGACAGCAACGAGTTCGGGCTGTTCACCGGAGCGATGCGATTCAAGGCTCTCGATCGCGAGCTCAAGCCCCGGGAACGACACGAACGTAATGTACGTTCCTTTGTTCTCGCCATCATGATCCGACTGGGTAAAGGCGCTCTCGAACTCGCCGGTCAGCCGTAGGCCGTGAGCCGGCCGGTTACCTCCAAAGCCACCACCTTTTGGCGTCACCGCCAACGATATCGGTGTGAACGACTCCGTCGCAGGGGGCGTCGGCACAACAATGTGCGGACGGTCTCTCTCAGCCATCTCGCTAAACGGTCCTATCAGCTTGCAAAGTTGGCCGCGGGCGTTCTTCTAGTGCTGTGATGAGGTCGTCCGTATGCACTCGCGATCGCCCACTCAGGATCGCTCGCTTCGCGGCGTTCTCCGCTGCCGTAGCGATTTCAGCGTGGCTGAGACCACGCGCTGTTGGAACGATGCGCGCCCAACTCAGGTTGTTGATCTGGAACGATGAGAGCCGGTTCTTGACAACCAACTCCACCGAGGCATCGTCAGGCAACGTGAAGTCCATTACCGTATCGAAACGGCGAAAAAAGTGCGTTATCAAGCAGCCGTGGGTGGTTTGTCGCCGCGATGATGACGCTCTCAGACGTGTCTTCTTCGAGGAACTGAAGAAAAGAGTTAAGGACCCGTCGGATCTCACCCACGTCATTCTGGGCGGCGCGGTCGCCGCCGAGCGCATCGACTTCGTCGAAAAGGTAGACGCCACGCGTCTCGGCGAGAGCATCGAAGATCAGACGCAGCTTGGCCGCGGTCTCACCCATGAACTTGGTAAGCACGGTGTCCAGCCGGATGGAGAACAGCGGCAGTCCTAGTTCGCCAGCGATTACGCGCGCGGTCGAGGTCTTTCCGGTCCCGGGAGGGCCGGTGAGCAGAAGGCGACGGGCAGGAGTCAGCCCATGCTTAGCGAGTGCATCGCGCTGTCGCTGCTCTAGAAGGACGTGCTTCAGTCGGTCGTCGAGCTTTCCGGTGAGAACCAGGTCGTTGAGTCGCGCCTCAGGGTACGAAACGTTGAGGAGCGAACCAAGCTCGCCCTTCGGCTGGGCGAAAGGAACAATCGAGGCTACGCGCGCCTTCTGCCCGGATCGCTCTCGCAGTTCATTGACAAGATCGCGAAGTTCTTGAGCAAACTTTGACTGCCCGGCACGAGCCGCCTTCGCTGCGACTTGCATTGCGACGGCGTAGAACTGCGGGTCATCGCCATCGGCGTGGCTCTTCACAAGCGCTTTAAGCTGATCGTTGGTCGCCATGTGGGACCTCCTCTCAGAGCGCTTCTTGATGCCTCCCGATGCGTGCGGACATCGTCAGTCTACCGGGGCACCTCCGACATGGACGGATACCGCGCCCGGTGATCAGCACCGAACTCCCGCGACTTCACACGCCCCAACGCAACGACGCTGACGGGCCCGATCCCGATGAACTTGAGCGCGTTCCAGATGCAGACAAGAGCAACGACGTAGAGCCAACGGGACGCTCCCCCCGTCGATGAGCGCAGTGCAGACGCTCGCGGCGAGAAGGTACGGGATTGCGAGGAGCATCGCGGGCACGCCCCACTTGAGCCCGCGGCGGGTTCGAATCGCGTCGAGCAGGATGTTGGTGGGCATGTACCTGCGCATGAAGTTGCGGAGGTGGATGCTGACGACCCAGATGATTCGAAGCATGACAACGGTCCTCTCATGGTTCGGCAACGTTGAACCTTGGAGGACTGCCCTGGGGCCGTCATGCCATCGCGCGGGCGATGGCGAACATTGAGTGTGTCGCCTGGTTCCAGGGTACGCCGAACCAACGACATAGGAAAGGGCGGTGCCGCGCACCTGCACGGTGATGACTGGCCGTGAAGGAGCCCTACGATGACTTCCCTCTCTTCTCTCGGACACGACGAGCGAAGCGCGCGTACCGTTCTCTCGCTCGTGGCTGCACCAAATGATCCGTCGACCGGTCGTCTCCTTGCCCGAGTCGGCGCTGTCGAGCTGCTGCGCCTCGCTGATTCTGATAGTGCGGTGCCCGGCCTCGACCAAATCGCAGCGGCAGTATGGCGCGAACGCTTGCACACTGTGAGCAGCGCCGACACCTTGGCCACACAGATGGCGGCCTTCGAGCGACAAGGCCTCCGGGTCGTGATTCCGGGTGAGAAGGATTGGCCAGTCGCCCTCAACGATCTCGGAGCACGCACACCATATGCACTTTGGACGCGTGGCGAGACTGCGCTGCTGGCCAAGCCTTTCGCCGACCGCATCACGCTGACCGGTGCGCGCGCCTCCACCGCGTATGGGGACCACATGGCGATTGAACTCGCCAGTGACCTCGCGCTCAGTGGCCGTGTCGTTGTCGCTGGCGGTGCCTACGGTATCGAAGCAGTCGCACACCAGTCGGCGCTGGCGACCGGTGGAAAAACGATTGCAGTCCTCGCGGGTGGGGTCGATCGCGCATACCCTGCCGGACACACGGATCTGTTTGCGCGTATTGAGCAACAAGGTCTCCTCGTCTCTGAGGTTGCACCGGGTGCTGCACCAACACGGCAGCGCTTTCTCGATCGTGGCCGGATTATGGCCGCGCTCTCCTCGACGACGGTGATCGTTGAGGCGGGGGCGCGGTCAGGATCGCTCCGTGTCGCCAACGAAGCAGTGGAGCTTGGTCGCTCAGTCGGTGCAGTTCCTGGCCCCGTCACGAGTGCCGCCAGCTATGGCTCCAACATCCTCATTCAAGACAGACGCGCCCGTTTGCTCACAGGTTCCGAAGACGTTCTTCGACTCGCCGACGAGGACAAGAGCAACGACCACAACACGGAGCTGTCACGAGCATTTCGCATCGCTGCAGCGTGGGATCGTCGCTCACCCGATTCACGCGGCCTGTAATCGCTCATCTTCTTCAGCGCAGTTGACTGGAGAAAAGTTTGTGCACCGGCGAGACTGGGCAGCGGTCAGAGCACCCGCCCCTCCGAAGTCCGCTCAGACGGCTCACGATGGGACTGCACAACCTTGGCCCCGGCGTTCATACGGCGGATCTCGGTGAGTGCTGCTTCGGCCCTCGCGTGATCGATTCGCTGCGCCGTGGCCTCGGGTCGGAGCCCAAGCGGGCTCGGCGTCGTGACGGCGTATCGGTCGCGATACGCGGCGATTGTCCGCGCCGCCAACTGCCGCCTCTCACGCCCCGATGCGGCAGCGGGAGCTTCACCGAGTGACGCGATCCATTGCGCATCATCGACGAAGGCTTCGCCGAGCACTGCGTCGGCTCGCTGCGTGATGAGGTCACGACGTTCATCGAGCGCCTGACGCATGTCATCAGCAACCGGTCCCATCGCTTCGGGTACGAGCCCGGCGATGAGCCTGGGCACCTTGCGTGTGCGGCCTGATCCAGCTGGTCGCGCGGTGGCGTCGATAACTCGGTGTCGGATGACGGCAGCGATGTCGTCCGCATTGCCAAAGCCACGGGCACGGACGAGACGTGGGAGCAAGTTGGCCAGGTCATGATGGTTTGCTTCAGCTCGGCGCAGCTCTGCGGTCAAGGGGCCGAACGCATCCGAGCCAATTACATCATCGGCTTCGTCTGCACTGAGGCCGGATGTCCGAACCAGAGCGGCCCACCGGTCGCGTTGCGCTGCGGCGGCGATCGCCTCATATTCTGCGGCGAGCTGGGCGATCGTTCCCCAGGACTCTTGTTCGACAGCGATCGTTTCATGCGCAGAGAGTTCGGCGCCGACGTGCTGGAGCACGCCGCCGAGAATACTGCGGCCAGTGACTTCATTGTTCTCACCAGGATGTGGTCCATCGTGGGAAGTGTCGGGCGTATCGATGGCAACGTAGGCGATATTGGCGTCACGGCCCCGCGTCATCGCCACGTAGAGAGTCTCCCTGGTCATGGTCGAGTCGACGAGCACGTGGGCAGTATCGGTGGTGAGGCCTTGCGCGCGGAAGGATGTCACGGCGTAGCCGAGTTCGACGTGCTCAGCTACATAGTCGACTGGCAGAAGAACGCTGGTCCCCCAGGAACTTCCAGCCCGTCGAACAAGCATCGATCCATCGCGTCGAACATCGACGACGTTCCAGCGATCTCCGTTGCGCACCCAGCCTCGCCCTGCCAGTAGGCGGCGGTCATTGCGGCGCGTGATGACGATATCTCCGGATGCCGCATGGGTTCCGTCGTGCAGCTCAGACTCACGTGACCCGCGAACGGCGCCATCGAGAATCAGATCGGTGCGCGCTCGGTTGTTGAGTGCGGTCACCGATTCATTGGAGTCTGAGACGAGAACCGTTGCACGCCCCGCGACGAGATCGCTGCGCCAGGCGGTATACGCTGAATCGATCATTTCCTCGGTGTCCCCGTCAACGATGCGTTGGTGCTCGTCGTAGGTGTCGATGACGTCGGTGTGGCCATGGCGAAGATCGAGGGACGCCCGCTTTTCCCAGTCGTGCGTGAAGCGGTGAACATCGACGAGTTCGGGCACGTCATTGCGGTCATGTGTGAGCAGCCCGAAGGCCCCGCCCGCGTCGACAGCCTGGAGCTGTGCGTAGTCGCCGACGAGTAGCACTTTCGCTCCGACCTCAGCCGCGAGCTGGGTGATTCGGTCGAGCGAGAGCGTTCCCGCTAGCGACGCTTCATCAACGATCACGAGCTGACCCGGCTGGAAGCTTACGCCTGCTTGGAGATGGTTCTGCCACCATTTCGCCGTGTTCTCGGTCGCGATCCCAAGATCCTCAGCAAGTACCTGTGCCGCACTCGACGAAGGCGCAAGTCCGACGACAGCGCCTTTCCCGTGTTCCTTCTCCCACGCCCATCGCAGCGCCCTCATCGCGGTTGTTTTCCCGGCACCAGCGGGACCGACAAGCAGATCGACGATGCGACCGGACACCGTGATCTCCGCCAGCGCGGACGCTTGGTCCTCCCCCAGCACCAACCGCTCACGATCAGGCTTTCGCACGATCCGCTCGACCGTCTCCAACGAGACAGTCGGGCCCGTCGTTGTGTGCGCGAGTTGAAGCAGGCGCTCCTCGGCGTCGAGCAGCTCACCAGACGAGAACACCGTGGAGTTCTTCGGCCGAAACACCGACGTCTCGTCACTCCTGCGAAAGACGGCAGGGCTGGATGCCAGTTCGGGCGGCGTGAGTCGAATCGACACAGCCTCAGCAGCATCCACAACCATGCCGATGATCGCTTCACGATCGCGTGTGCTCGCGAAACGGTACCGCATCGTTTGCCGGGCAGCTTCGGCCGTGAGATTCCACCGGCGCCACGTCGAACGCTTCTCCCCAACTACAGTCACGACGCTCTGTCCCAGCCCGCGAACGACGTCAAGCGGCACATCATCAGCGCGCAAGAGCAACGGCGCGTTATTCGCGGTGACCTCACGTGCCCAGCGGGTTGCCTCGCCACCAAGGATGTTGCCCGCCCGCTGCCGCCACTGAGCAGTGAGGTCGGCGAGGGAGTGGATCTCTTTCTCCGGGCGTGTAGCGAGTGTCGCCTGGGCACGCAGCTTGATAATCGTCGTGCTGGAGGGTTGCCTGCCGTGCTTCTCCACGTACGCAGCGATGAGACGATCCTTCTCCTCGTCGATGTGCCGCGACCGCGACGAGAACTCGGACACAAGTTGTTCAGGGACCTTCGCGATCGCCCATGCCGCATTGCGCTCCCGTCCGCGCTCACGCGTTTCCCACTCAACTCCGAAGAGCCGCGTGAGGTGATCGGCGAACACGGCTTCGTGGAACTCGGAGAGCGCCACTGTCGCAGCGTGCAGGGGCCGCCCGTCCAAGCTTCGCCACTTGTTGTCGAGCACTGTCTGCACCTTGTTGCTGATCACGACGTGCGTGTGCAGATGGGGGTCACCCGCGCGTGAGTCGTAGTGGTCATAGGCTGTCGCGATCAACCCACGCACCTCGACCTGTGCAACGGCACCGTCCCCAGGGGTTGCACCGGCGCGCGTGGCTGCAACCTCGCGCTCCATAAACGCAACCACCTCTGCAACCGCTGCATGGTGTGCACTGACGATGAGTGATTGCGTTCCTGTGTCAGCGACTGCCCACAGCACGGAGGCGGACTTCGGGATAGAGAAGGTGAAGTCATATCCGGCCACCGCCCGTCGAGTGCCACGCTCGGATTCCTCCGCTTCGATCGCCGCGACGGCCCGGCCTCGAGCGGTCGGACCCAGCCCCGGATCGAGCGCACCGACTCGCTCCTGAACTCGCTCAGCCACCGACTTGTACGCCGGGTAGGATCGGCCGAGCGGCACGCCGGTAAGCGGGTCACGACCCATGCCGATCAGCAGCTGGAGCTGCGCCTCGGTGATCTCATCGCCGTCGCTTAGTTGCCCGCTTCCGAGTGCCGCGAGGCCGCTGCCCATCCATCGCCCCGGCGGCGTGCCGTCCGCGTTGTAATACCTCGTCAACGGAGTCGAGAGATCTCGGTCGCCGTCACCGGCGGCCACTGTGCGCAGCAGGTACTTGTAGCCGTCGCCCGCCGACATCACCCGCATCGACACCGTCACCGCAGCTCACCTTCCCTCCATCAAGGAGGAGGTAAACAAGCAGGATCGGCGACTTCAGAAATCACACGCGAGTTGTCGCGACCTCGATCTGCAAGACGCGTGGCAGCCCTGAGGGACAGTCGGAACGACGGCTCCGCGCGGCGCCGGACGGACGGACTCGGAACGATCTCGGGAGTGGGTGCGAGCACCTGGCTGCTGACGAACCCGGCGTTGAGCGGGGACCACCGATCCGCCGGAGTCTTCATGCGCGAGCTGAACAACGAGAACGCCGACCGCCGTCTGCCGGCCGGGCCGCTGTCCTCCGGCTAGGGCGGGCTCGACCTCGCCGTCGAGCAGGTGTTCGGCGCCCACACCGTGTGGTTCTCCGAGATCAACGAGCCCGTCGCCCGCGGTTTTCGCGCACCGCTGGCCCGACGCCCCGAATCTCGGCGACATCACCACCATCGACTGGAGCCAGGCTGAGCCCGTCGATGTGCTCTGCGGCGGGTTCCTCTGCCTCAATGTCACGGACGGGATTGGGTCCAGCAGCTCGAAGCTCCGCGGTCGACAGTCATCCGAGGGCTATACCTCGGAGTAGAAGCTGAGCTTGTTGCCGTCGGGGTCGGGGAAGTCGAAGTAGTCCATAGCGTCCGGGACGTGTTCGAGCGGCCCGCGCTCGATGCCTTCTCCGATCAGACGTTCCCGTTCTGCGGCGGCGTCGCTGACTTCGAACCGGGTCACGACCTCCGCCCCGGAGCGGCTTGTCGGCTCTTCGCCGAGCTGTAGCCAAATCGTGCCCAGCCGAAACTCCACGACACCTTCGGCGGGTGCGAGGTCTGGATCGCCAGAGCGAACACGTCCTCATACCACTTGACGGCTCGGTTCGAGTCGCTGACTGGTAGCCCGACCGTCACGCTCTACACGTCCATGCGTCCCATTGTCTCGTGCAAGTGATCGTGACGTCGAGAGCGAGTTCTCGGCTACACGGCTAACAGCGCGACCGAACGCCGATCGGACACCAGCGTTACGGGCTCGGTCGACCGGAGCAGGGGGAAAACTCGCCTGGCGGGGTGTCGTTTCAGCGCACGGATGGCCTCGGTGTTGGAGTTCCCCAGCGCCCGCCCGGCGGCGAGGTAGTCCTGCGCGGGCTGGTGCATGCGCTTCTAGGTGATCGCGATGCGGCGGATCGCAGCGTTCATCCGCCGGTTCCCGCCCCGGTTCAACCTCACCTTGAATCGGCCTGACTTTCGTTTCTATCGGGAGCCTTGCCCGGCGGATGCCGGATTGGCTGATTCGATGTCAGCGTAGTACGCCGTCTCGACCTCGATCGGGGTGCGCATGTCGAGCTCGCCGTGGAGGCGCTGGTTGTTCCACCACCACACCCACTCGAGGGTCGCGAGCTCGACCTGCTCGACAGTCTTCCAGGGGCCGCGCAGCCGGAGGTTGGCGGACTGCGCGAGAAGCGGCGGGCGGCCACGTCGCAGGGATGACTATTTGGTGAAAATACCCCAGGGGGTATAATGGTCTCATGGCGACGAGAGAGATCACGAGTGAGAACCTGGCCCGGGTGGTTGAGGACAGTCCGATGCTGCTGCTGGATTTCTGGGCGGACTGGTGTGGTCCATGCCGGAGCTTCGCGCCGGTGTTCGAGGCGGCGTCGGAGGCGCACCCGGACGTGGTATTCGGCAAGATCGACACCGAGGCGCAACAGGAACTGGCGGCGGGATTCGGGATCACCTCGATCCCAACGCTGGTCGCGTTCCGGGAGGGCGTCATAGTATTCGCTCAGCCGGGTGCGCTGCGGGCGCCGCAGTTGGAGCAGATGATCGCCGGGATGCGCGGGCTGGACATGGATGAGGTTCGTACGGCCGTGGCAGCTCGGGACGACAAGGCTTCGGAGACGCGACGGTGACCCGTGTGGTGGTCGTCGGCGGCGTGGCCGGCGGGATGAGCTGTGCGGCACGGGCGCGGCGCCTAGACGAGTCCGCGGAGATCATCGTGCTGGAGCGTGGGCGGTATGTGTCGTTCGCGAACTGTGGTCTGCCGTACTACGTGGGCGGGGAGATCGTCGAAGCGGATCGGTTGCTGGTGCAGACGCCGGAGCGTCTGCGGGCGGCGCTGAACCTGGATGTGCGCACCGGTCACGAGGTCGTGGCGCTCGATGCGGCCGCTCGCGAGGTGGTGGTGCGCACCTCGGCCGGTGAGGAACGGATCGGTTACGACGCGCTGGTGCTCTCGCCAGGGGCGGTAGCCGCTCGCCCGCCGATCGAGGGGCTGGACTCGCTGCGGGTGCAGACGCTGCGGACGGTGGAGGATGCGACCGGGCTGCGCGAGCGCGTGGAGGCGGGCGCGCGACGGGCGATGGTGCTGGGCGCGGGATTCATCGGGCTGGAGGCCGCCGAAGCGCTGGCCCGGCAGGGCTTGGCCACCTCGGTGGTAGAGTGCGCCCCGCAGGTGCTTCCCCCGTTGGAGGCCGAGCACGCCTGGCTCGTGCAAGAGGAACTGACCAGGCTTGACATCGCCGTGCACACCGGGACCGCGGCACGCAGCATCGTGACCGGCCCCGATCAGGACACGGTGGTGCTCGATGATGGCACCCGTCTGGCGGCGGATGTGATCGTGCTGGCCGCCGGGGTGCGGCCGGACACGGCCGTGTTCGAGGCCGCGGGTGTTGTGTGCGAGCAGGGCGCGCTCGTCGTGGACGAGCACGGCAGGACCTCCCTCGATGGGGTCTGGGCGGTCGGAGACGCAACGGTCAGCGTCGATCCGGTCACCGGGGTGCGCCGGCCGGTCG
>NZ_JHET01000005.1 GCF_000685355.1 Microbacterium sp. CH12i
CCGCCCTGGAGACGGCAGGGATCGACTACCGGACGGTGCATCTGCACCCGAATCAGCACGCCGGCTACTTCCCCGGCGCACCCAGATTCACCTGAGCGTCCACTTCCGCGCCGGAGATGGGCTGCTGCTGGGCGCGCAGGCGGTGGGCGCCCAGGGGGTGGACAAGCGGATCGATGTGCTCGCGACCGCGATCCGGTCCCGGATGGTGGTGGCCGACCTGATCGACCTGGACCTGTCCTACTCGCCCCTGTACGGGCAGGCCAAGGATGCGGTCAACCTGGCCGGGATGGTCGGGCAGAACGTCCTCGACGGGACCCTCCGGCTCTGGTATCCGCACGAGCTGGAGAGGGTGACCGGTTCCGCGCTGGTGCTGGATGTGCGCAGCCGGGACGAGTACTCCACCGGGCACCTGCCCGGGGCGGTCAACATTCCGCACACCGAGCTGCGCGACCGCCTGACCGAGGTGACCGACGCCGCCAGTGGGCGGCCGGTGCGGGTGCTATGCGCCTCCGGCGTGCGGTCCGCGATCGCACACCGCGTGCTCGCTCAGGCCGGGTTCGACTCGGCCTCGCTCTCCGGCGGAATGCTCACCCTGCGCGCCGCGCTCGGCCCGGATGCCACCCGGGTCCTGACAACCGAAGGAGAACCCGCCCATGCCTGACCGTTCCCTGACCTCCGCTCCGGCCTGCCGTGTTGGCGTCTGGGGGCGGCTGGCCCGCGGCGCCGTCGCGGTGGTCACCGCCGCGTTCGCCGCATCCATGCTGCCCACCGACCCCGTGACAGCGGCGGTGGCGGGCCTGTTCGCCGTGCTGGTCGCGGTCATGGCGATCACGGGATGGTGCCCAGCGGACTGGCTCGCCCCCCGCAGGCAGTCGCACGCCCCGCAGAACACCCTCGGGTTCCCCGACGCCCACCAGGACGTCGATCTGGCGGCGAGCATCGCCGCCGTTCAGAACAGGAGTTCGCATGTCCATGAGTGACCTCGACACCCAGCGCCGCATCCTCAACCGGCTCCGCCGCGCCCGCGGCCAGCTCGACGCCGTGATCGTTGCCGTCGAGTCAGGCTCCCCGTGCCGGGAGGTGGTCACCCAACTCGCCGCGGTCTCCTCGGCCCTGGACCGTGCCGGGTTCGCGATCATCTCCACCGCGATGAAGGACTGCATCGCCGACCCCGAGGGCACCAAACGCGCCGACGACATCACGACCGAGGAGCTGGAGAAGCTGTTCCTCGCCCTCGCCTGAACCAGCCATCCTTCCGACCCGAACCGAACCGAAACACAGCCCTCTAAGGAGAAACGACTCATGTGCCGACCTGTGACCTGCAAGACCTGCGGCAAGACCACCTGGACCGGCTGCGGCCAGCACATCGCCGAGGTCAAGCGCACCGTGCCGGCCGGCCAGTGGTGCCCCGGCCACGACAAGGAGAAGGAGCCCGCAACGGGCGGGTTCTTTGCCCGCCTGTTCGGACGATGACAGGCACCACGCACCACGACGCGCCCTCCCAGAATCCTCAGGAGCGCGTGTGGTCTGGCCGTCCCAACCCCCGCTGGTTGACGCCGTGCAGCACCTGGCACCGGGAACGCATTGGACCGGGGTCGGGGAGGGCGCCGACGCGATCTGGCCCGCCACCCAGGGGCGGACCGTCACCGGCGTGGACATCTCCGCCACCGCCCGCTCATGCAGCGAGGCCCAACGCCAGCGGCTTGGGGCGGACGCCCGGTTCGTCACTGCGGACCTGGCGCAGCGTGAGCCTGACGACGGCCCCTTCGATCTGGTGACCGCCAGCTTCCTGCACTCACCCGTCCAGCTCCGGCGCACCGCGATCCTGCGACGCGCAGCCGCCACGGTAGGCGCCGGCGGGCACCTTGTGCCATTCGGTCATCTCCTCGATCACCTTGTCAGTGATGTTCGAGATCGTGTCCTTGGACACCGAGGCGCCATAAACATCGTCGAAGTGCGCTGCGACCTCACCGGTGGTGAGCGCGCGGGTGGTCAGCGACAGCACGATCTCATCGATCCCGTCCAGCCGGCGCTGCCGCTTCTTCACGATCTTCGGCTGGAACGACCCATCCCGGTCCCTCGGCACGTCAATCTCGCCGGCACCGACCTCGGTGAGCACCGTCTTAGGCCTCGTCCCGTTACAGGCGTTGCCGTTGTCGCTCGCCTGGTGCTTCTCATAGCCGAGGTGCTCGGCCATCTCAAGCTCGAGCGCAGTCTGGTCTCCAACACCGTCTTCGTCAACCCAGCGAGCAGCCCTCCCGGGCCCACGAGGATGACGCCCTGCTCTTTCGCCTGTGGGAGCAGCTGCTCGGCATTCTGCTGTTCATCGATGATCTCTCCCGTCACAGGATCGATCATCTCGGTCATTTGAGTCACTGCCTTACCTTTCGGTCAAGCCAGTCCCAGATCCACCGTTTCCGACAGTCCCTCGCAGAGATGTGGGGCTCCAGGGCGGCGTATCGTAGTCAAGTTCGGTAGTACGTCAGTGTTGAAGGTTCTTTCCTTACGGTTTGAGGAAGTTGGGGGTGATGCGTGCGTGCAGGCGTGGCCTATTTGCCGGCCAGGAGGCGTTCGACGCGGGGTTTGACCTCGGTGGCGAGCAGGGTTAAGGATTCGAGGAAGTGCTCCTGGGGCAGGCCGCCGATGTCCATCTGCAGGAAGTGGCGCATGTGTCCCATGTGCCCGTGCAGGTCCGCGATGCGCTGGGCGATTTCATCGGGGTCTCCGACGTAGTACGCGCCGGGGAAGTCTGCCTGGGCCAGGAACTGGCGCTTGTCAGGGGCGGGCCAGCCGCGGAGTTTGCCCATTTCTATGTTGAGGTTGACCCAGCCGGGGTAGAAGCGTTCCAGCGCTTCTTTCTTGGTGGGAGCGACGAGTCCGAGGGTTGCCACGGAGACTTTGATGTTCTCGCCGGTGTGTCCTGCCTGCGCGGCGGTCTGTCGGTAGAGGTCGGCGAGCGGGGCGAACCTGGCGGGGGCTCCGCCGATGATGCCGTAAGAGATGGGCAGGCCGAGCTTTCCGGCGCGGACCGAGGACGGGGCGCTACCGCCGGTGGCCACCCAGACGGGCAGGGAGCCGTTGACCGGCCGTGGCACGACGGCCAGCTCGTGGAGCGCCGGCCGGACGGTGCCGGACCAGGTCACGTTTTCGGCTGTGCTGTTGTTGATGCTCATCAGCAGGTCCAGTTTTTCGGCGTAGAGCCGGTCGTAGTCCTTCAGGTCGTAGCCGAAGAGCGGGAACGTCTCCACCGAGGATCCGCGGCCGGCGATGATTTCCACCCGGCCGCCGCCGGAGACGGCGTCGGCCGGTGGCGAACTGCTGGAACACCCGTACGGGGTCGTCGGTGCTGATGATGCTCGCGCCACTGCCGAGTTTGATTTGCTTCGTTGCCGCCGCCGCGGCGCGATCACAGAACCCGGGGAAGATGCGGGCATGTCGAGGGTGTGGTGCTCGCCCACGCCGAAGTAATCCAGCCCGTTCTGGTCGGCCAGGATGATCGCCTCGTGGAGGTTGCTGATGGCCTCCGCGGTGGGCCGGAGGCTTCCGTCGGGGTTGCGTGGGGTGTCGCCGAAGCTGTAGGCGCCCAGTTCCATGATGTTCTCCTGATTGCAGTGCTGTGGTTGTTGAATGCAGGGGTTCAGGCCCGGGCGGGTTCGCGGTCGGCGGCGAGGATTGACCGCAGCTGTGTTGCCGAGTGGCTGCCGTTGAAGATCTCGGTGCCGGGCTGGAAGGCCCGTCCGGATTCGAGCGGACCCGCATCCACCGGGTCGTAGCCAAGGCGATCGATGAAGCCCGCCACGAGGGCTTTCGCATCGTTATTGCCGCCAGCCAGGGCCAGAGCACGCCGGTCTTCGGAACCCGGCAACCTGCCGTCCTCTTCGAGGTCGTGGTACCCGATGTGATTGAGAGTCTTCACGACGTCCGAGCCGGAGAGGTAAGCCTGCACAATTTCGCTGCTCGTCCGCTCATCGTTCTCGAACTCGTCGATCTCCCCGTCGATGGGTGCCCAGTAGTTCATCGCGTCGATGACCGTTCTGCCAGCCAGAAGATCAGGGGCGAGCGTGCGGTATTTGTTCAGCGGTACAGCAACGACGACGATGGAGCTTGTCAAGTTCCGCATCAGCGCGGCGACGACGATCGACCGCCGGCTCGCCCCGGAACGGGCGAAACTGCTCTCCCGGGGCCGGTCCCATACCAAGCCCGGGACACTACTGAAGTCGCAGATCCCGATCCGCACCTGGGCCGATTAGGACGACGCGGTACCCGGGTTCGTGGAGAACACCCACGGAAGAGTCAGGAGCGCTAGATATCCCGCCTCCTACATGTCGATCCGGACTATTGGTTGCGGACGGTTCGCCGCATCAACCCGGCTCAATTGGACGGCCGGGATTCGGCTGGTTGACCATCAAATTTTCTACGTACTCGCGGTAGTAATCTGTCTGCGCAAGTGCGGAATATACATAGAAGCCCTTGAGGTTCTCCCACCCGGCCGTCCACGTCAGTTGCGATGCTATCTGCCAAGTCGATAGCTCC
This sequence comes from Microbacterium sp. CH12i, assembly GCF_000685355.1. Taxonomy (GTDB): domain Bacteria; phylum Actinomycetota; class Actinomycetes; order Actinomycetales; family Microbacteriaceae; genus Microbacterium. The sequence continues at coordinate 4,534 of NZ_JHET01000005.1, forward strand.
GGTGTGCTGCCGATGACATCAGCGACCTCGCGGACGCGCCGCAAGTGATGTTCAGCTGAGGCTGCGGCTCTTTCCGCAATGCCGACAAAACGGTAACCGTGTCCGGGGAGAACTTCATAGTCGGGATATTCGCTCACTCGCTCCAGACTTTCTAGGTAGTCGGCGAGCGGGTTCGACACGGTCTTTCCGCCTAGCCCCAGACCCGCGTGAATGGTCGGGAGAACGTGGTCGCCGGAGTACATCAGCGATCGTGAGTCGTCACGTAAGCAGATATGCCCAGATGTGTGTCCTGCGGTCAGCATGACAGTAATGTCAAAACCTTCAATTTGTAGTTTCTCGCCGTCGTCGATTGATTGGTCGAGCTTGGGGACGACCAGCCGCGGTAGGTCGTCTGCCATTCGCCGTATCTCAAGTTTCCGATCATCGGGGACACCCCACTGAATAGGCTTTTCCGCTGAGGCGGCACCCCACTCATCGGCAACTTGACCAGAAAGTGCTTGTCTTTCGACGAAGTGCATTTGTGTAGTCGCGTCTGATGCCTCACGAAGACGCTGCATCATTCCGATGTGGTCGGGGTGTAAGTGCGTTCCTATGATCGTGCGAACGTCCGCCGGGGACGCGTCGAGTTGGGAAAACGCTGCAAGTATGTTGGCCCAATTCTCATCCGAGTCCGAACCAGGATCTATTACATGAAAGCCGCCCTGCGTATCGCGAAGGAGATACGTGAATGAGTAAGGAAGATAGCTTCTTGCCATTGGCTGTGCCAGAGCCCACACGTCTTCACGCACTTGTTCCAATGGGGGAAGCGATCCCGATTCAGATGAGTTGTATTGAGTTGTGCTCGTCGTGCGCATAGTTTTCTCACTTCTCGAGGACCAAATGTCTGAGGGTGCCGAACTCGCCGGGCGCTCCCCCGATCGACGCCATCCGAGAGGAAACGTCCAGAACGTTACTATCGTGAAACGGTGCCGATTCGACCCGCAATCGATCGCAGTACGAACGGTCTCGCTGCGATCCATGCGACGATCATCAGGACAAGTGAGGCGCTAAAGATTGCAAAGCCGAGCCAGCTTTGGCCGTTGTTGACCGCATACATGTGGTTGAGGTTGTTGAGTGCCCCGGTTGCGAAAACGAGGGTGACGTGGACGACGATAAAGGCGACGAAGAAGACCATGGTGGCGAAGTGGATCTTGCGCGCGGCGGATAGGGGAAACGCCCGGTGGAGGGGATTGAAGTGCGCGGCGAGCCCGGGCGACATCCTGAGTCCGGTGATGAGCGCGAGCGGCGCCGCGATAAAGACAACCAGGAAGTAGCTGAGAACCTGC
>NZ_JHET01000006.1 GCF_000685355.1 Microbacterium sp. CH12i
GGCACCAGCTCCGGCTCCTGCACCGCTCGCGCCGGCTCCGGCGCTCCCGGAAGCAGCCGCACCGCCGGACGCGGCAGGTGCCGCACTGGACGCAGTTGGTGTAGCCCCACCGGCGGAAGGTCCCGCACTGCCGCCGCCTCCCGCGAATGTGTCGCCGGCGCCATCGAGCACTTTCTTCGCCCCGTCGGTCTTCGGAGCGGACGGCACAGGGACGGGACGGTTGAGCGCGGACTTAGCTTCTTGCTCCGCGCTCAACGAGTGGTACATATCGAAACCGATGAACGTGACGAACTTGTACGTCATGTACGGAGCGAACGCGGCAATGAACATCAGCACGACCCCGGCGATCGGGTCGCTGATCGATGCCAGATCAAGCTCAATCGGAGCACTCACTTGGGTGATCGCGACGAGGAAGATCACCACCAGCACGAGCTTCGACAGGATCAGGGCGATCACGAACGTCGCCCACTTCCCGAACCAGCCCTTGGTCGCATCCCACGAGAACCCAGCGAGAGCAATCGGGGCGAACACGATCGCGACCAGCAGCAGGGCTTTGCGGATCAGGAGGGAGAACCACACGATCGCAGCCGCACTGATGGCAAGGCCGGCGAGGAAGATCGTGACGATCGCCCCGACACCGGGCGCGGCGATGTTGATCCCCGCGAACCCCGCCGCAAGCAGGGTGATCCGGTCGCCGATGGATTCCATCGTGTTCCCCGTGGCCTGCACGATCCCGACCGCGAGTTGATCGGTGATCTCCAAGAGCAGGCCGGTAAGACCGATGGCGACGAAGGAACCGAGGATGCTTTTCGCGGCTCCGAGGGCGGCGCGGGTGAGGGCGGTGGGGTCGCGGTGGATGAGGCCGGTGATCAGTTGCAGGCAGAAGAAGATCAGCACGACGAACACCGCGACCCCGAAGAGGATGTTGTAGACCCCGACGTAGCCTTCGTCGGTGACGTCGACGAGGGTGGTGGTGTCGAACACCGCCCAGACCGCCTCGAATAGCCACGCCGCCGCCCCGCCCATCGCCTGGGCGAGCCAGTCGAACGGGGCGGCGATCAAGGTCGCGGCGCCTTGGCCGACGGTGTCGCACACGGCCGAGATCACCGGCACATCACACACACTCACCGCATATTCCTTCCCTCGTACGCGATGGGGTTAGACGGCTTGGCCGACGCCCCAGAAGAAGTTGATGAGCGTCACCGCTGCACCGCAGATGATCGCCGCCCCGCAGGACACGAGGACGCCGACCTTCCCTCGCGACGCGAGGTGCGGGTTGGAGGAGTTCGCGCCGAAGCCCCACACGATCGCTGAGATGATCAGGGCGAGGACGGAGAGGATCAGGCCGACGGTCATGACCGCGCCGACGATGATGCGCAACTGCTCGATACCGGGAAGCCCGGTACCGTTCGGATCGATATCAATCACAGGGATGCTCCTTCGGCTGACAAGCCGGCACTCGCCGGACTTGTCAGCCAGGTGCACCCCGCGTCCCTCGATACGCTGTGTTGGATGGGGAATCTTGATAGATCAGTTCTTGTAGAGCGGAGTGACGGCTTCGACTACGGCTATGCAATGAACTGCGTCTGCGGGAGCGTTTCGGTTCTGTCAGCGGAGGACTATTTCGCCGAGGCAGATGGGGCTCACATGACGTGCGCGCACTGTGGCGCCAGCATCCACTTCGGGATCGCCGTTGCCGCACTCCGTGATCATGACGATCCTGCGCTTGATGATGAGGCGGTGACCCGCTTTGCCTGGTACCACACGAGCACTGAGCCGGAATGGCCGTCGCCGGACTATGCCCGCCGGTTTGTCGAGGAACTGGAACAGAACGACCATCGTCCGATAAAGCGGGATCACTACTCTCGTTTCACACGACGAAGGCGCTACACCTTGGCACCTACGAGACAGCAATTGAGAACATGCTCCGACGCATGCACGACGAGCACGACGGCGGTTCCCAGTTCTACCTTTACCGTGTCGCGATTCGACTCCAACCAGGCCGCATCAACCCGGGCTATCGAGACGAAAACCACGATGAGGCAGCGCAGCTGAGCATTAGCGACCTCGACAGCGACGACCTCGACGCCGTCCGGTACCTCAACGTCCACGAAGGAACAGGCGTCCTGTCGCTCGCAATCCGCCCCGAGACCATTGATGCTGTCCAGCGCATTGCTATCCCGCCTCATGACCTCACCTTGCCTTTGATCCCTCATCTCCTCGACCGAGATTTCAAGGATCTGGCGCATGCTAAGGGTGAGATGGAAGCAGCACAGGCGAAGGTCGAATCGATCCCGCACAGTCGTCGCCGGATGATGTACTTCGGCGTCTACGATGATCCGGGCGGTCTGGCGAAGAAGGCTGGCGATCTTGAACATCGGTACATCGATCTGTGGCATCAACTCGAGTGCCGACTGGCTGAAAACTACCTGCCGGGTGTATCGCCGTCCATCCAGCGGGATTTCAACGAAGCGATGGCCAGTTGGAAGAGCGCTAACCCGACCGTTGAACCCGAGGAATTCGCTTCGAGATATCGATCAATGACCGCTCTGCTCGAAAGGAGCGTCGACGTGATCGGTCAGGTCTCTCGCCAGCCTTGGCGAGACCTACGCGCTTCTTGACTCAACGGACATATCCAGCGGCCGTAGCTCGCCTCTATAGCGTCTCACCGACACCCAGGAGGAAGTTGACCCAGGCGACTCCGGCTCCGGCGAGGGCTGCGGTGCCGAGCGCCACCCAGACCCCGATCCGTGCTTTGGTGGCGGTGTGTGAGTTTCCGGTCGAGGATGAGATGGCCCAGATGATCGCGGAGACGATCAGCATGAGCACGGCGATGATGAGTACGAACATCAGCAGCGCGCCGACCACCGTACGGAGGTCGCGGGCGGCGCCGACGCCGCCGAAGTCGGGGAACACGTCCATCAGCGTCCACCTCCGCCCAGGGTGCAGGACGCACGGGAGGCGTTGCCGCCGGTGATGCCTTCGGCATCGTGGTCGGTGAGCCATTGGTCGGAGTCGATCGCGGGCTGCCCTTGACCTCCGGGCCGGATTTCGAGGTGGAGGTGGGGTCCGGTGGATTTTCCGGAGGAGCCGACATCCCCGATGTGCTGCCCTGCGGTGACGGTCATGCCTTCGGTGACGTGGATTCCGTGCTCCCACATATGCGCGTAATACGACGCGACACGTTCCCCGCCGACGGTGTGCTCCACGATGATGAGTCCGCCCCAGTTTCCGGTGTATCCGGCGTGGGTGACGATCCCATCAGCGACGGCGTAGATCGGGGTGCCGTCGGCGGCGGCGAAGTCGCTGCCGGAGTGGAAGGCGGACTCGAACGTGATGGGGTCGGTGCGCCACCCGAACGGGCTGGTCCGCACCCAGGAGGCCTCCGGCAACGGGAACACGACTCTGGTGGTCTCCGGCACCACCACCTCACCGCTTCCGCCGCCGCCTGATGGTGCGGGGCGGGTGAGGGCGGTGAGGATCGCTTCGGCGACCCGCTGATAGTTCTGATACCGGTCCGGGTACGCCGACACCTCGACGGCTTGGGCGGCTTCGCCTGGGTCGAGTTGCTGCCACCCCGGAATATCCAACAGCCCTCTCGGTGAGGGGTAGTTGGGGCCGGTGGGTCCGCCGTAGAACGCGCGGGCTTGGTAGTTCGGGTCCATGAGCTCGGCGACGGGGCCCCATCCGGCTTGCGGGCGCATCTGAAACAGACCGAGAGAGTCATGATCGGAGGCATCCCCATCGTTGGGATAGGTGCCGGATTCGGGGTAGGTGCCGGTGTTGGTGAGCATCCGCAGGTGCGACTCCGTGAGCGCTGCCATCAACGCGATCGCCACCCCTGCACGCCCCACCCCATCCGTCTGTCCACCGACGGTGATGATCGTGGCGGCGTGGGTGAGCTGCTGACGATTCAGCGTCACCGTCTCACCGTTGCGCGTGGTCGCGGTCAGTGAGTCCGGGATCGGCCCGACGATCAACGACCCCGGCGCGCACGCGGCGACGGCGGGGTTGGCGAGGACGGCGACGGAGAGGAGAACGGTCGCGGGACCGAAAAATGCGGCAGCGACGGCGAGGGCTGCGAGGAGCTTCTTGAGCATGGCCGGTCACCGCAGCGGGTTGTCGAGCTGCGACAACCGCAACAAGAGACAGGTGTCGGTGATCGGCTCAGCCAGCGATGGCGCGGAGGCGCGTTCGGGGGTGCAGGTGAGGAACACGGTGAACGCAACCGGGTGTGTTGTCGTGACCGGATCGGTGCCCCAGTAACCGGTGCGGTAGCGGGTGCCGGAGATCGTGTACGCGACCGCACCGTCAGGAATCTGCCCCGGAACAGCCTGCGCCACCGCGTCATCCCATGCGGCAGGGATTTCGATGGTGTCGATGGTGAGCCGCTGCCGGGTCTGGTGGGTGCGGAGCTGCGCCCACACCTCTGCCGTCGGCAGGTACGCGCGGACGTCGGATGCTGCGCCGTCTGCCTCGGTGTCGGCGGTGACATCGGCGAGCATCTGCGCGTAATCGGCAGGCCCATACCCGCTGGTCGTATCCCAGGTGAACAGCGCCTCGGCCACCGCCACCGCGAACTCCTCCGGCCCGCCGAGCGCGACCACCGGCTCCGGTTCTGCCGGGACGAGTACCGGGCTCGTTGCCGTCGGGCCATCGGTAGAAGTGGGTTCAGTGGGTTCGGTGGTCTGGGGTCCGCGGATGAGTCCGTAGACGCCGACGCCGATGAGGAGGAGCAGGATGAGGCCGCCGGCGATGGCGGCGATGAGCACGGCGCGGCGGCGGCGAGCGGTGGGGTCCATCCTGGTGTCCTTCCCGACGAGATTCGGATCACCAGACAGGTGCACCACAGCACTCAGGGAGACGGCGGAGGGTTCAGGCGGTTTCGCGGCGCACGTTTCGCGCGGTGCGGGCGGTATCGAGGAACGCGATGGTCGCGGTGACGGCGTTCTCGAACATCGCCCACTGCTCACCCGATAGGGCCGGGCCGATGGTTTCGGGGTTGTAGCGTTCGGTCCAGGTGGAGAGCTCGTCCCAGAGGTACACGAACGACCGCACCGGCAGGAACTCCCGCGGCTGCTCTTCGACAGCGTGGAGCCGTGCTGATGCGAGCTGGGCGGGGCGCTTCTTCGTCGCAGTCTTCGCACGCTCGACAGCGAGCACCGCAAGACGTTCCAGATCTGCCGGCCGTACGGTGTCTTCGAGCTCCCGGAGACGCGCCGCTCCTGCGGCTGCGGTGTCGCGGATGCCTGCCGGTTGGGCGGGGTCGCTGGCGAGGGTGTCGAGTTCGGCGAGGGCTTGTGCGGCGCGGATGCGATGCTGCGCTCCGGTGATCGACTCGCCCGCGTCGATCCGGTCAAGTTCCTCCCGTGCCCGCTGCTGTACGTCGTCGGGCTGCGCAGTGTCAGCGGCAAGGTTCTGCAACTCGTTGATGCGTTCCAGCGAGGTGTACGCGTTGCGGCCGGTGACCATGAGCGCGGCCTGCTGCCTGGTCTCGCCCTTTTGCGGTGCCGCCACGGTGGCGGCACCGTGTGACCTGGGGTTTTCGTGTTTCGAGGTGAACCGTGACGCTTCCTGCCGGCCAGTCGCATCCTCGACCATGAGGGATTTCAGTTCGGCGAAGAGGGTGGCTTCCTCGGTGCGAGTGAGAGGCTTGTGCAGGAGGTTGTCGTCCTGTTCGGCGAGGAGCTGCCCGAGGGTGGTGGAGATGCCGGAGCGTGCCCACACGTTCACCGTCTTCCACCCGAGTCGACGGATCGCGGCCAAACGTCTGGCACCGCAGATCAGCATCCCGTCCGGGGTGATCGTGATCGGCTGCAACAGCCCATCCCGTGCAATCGACTCCACCAGCGCGTCGAGGTCGCCGTAGTCTTCGCGGTGGCGGCGGCCGGCCCAGATCGAGTCCACCGCCCTCTCCAGCTCGATATGCCCCGACTCGGTCACGGCCGTCCCCGCATCACGCCGGGTGCGGCGATCGTGATCGCCACTTTCAGGTCGGCATCGTTGAACAGGTGCCGGAGGGAGTCGCCAATCAACAGCCGCAGCAACACGCCACGGCCCGCGTTCGTACCGGCAAGGTGCGCGTCAGGGGTGCCGAGGATGATCCGCAGCAGCCGGTACCAGGACGGTCCGGGGAGGTCGAGCAGGGCGCGGGCGTGCTGGTCGCGCCGCAGCGACTCGTACGCTCCCGCACGAGAGACGGACTCTGCGAGGCGGGCGCAGATGCACTCGACCGCCGCTCGTGCGACCTCTGGCTCCCACCCATACCAGCACAGCAACGCGATCGTGTCCTCGACCGCCGACTCCACCCCCGTCGACCCCGACACCTTCACGCGGTCGTCATCGCCGTCGTCGTCATCTTGTGCGAAGGGGTCAGCTCGGAATGCGGGGTGGTAGTCGGTGAGGGGGTTTTCGCGGTCGGAGAAGCGTTCGGCGTCATGGAAACTCGAGTACCTGGGCCTGCGGGCCTGATGCACGGAACACAGCAGCCCGTTGGCGCGGTTTTCTGCGATGCAGGTGATCTGCACGGCGCGGGTGATGACCGCCCACGGATCATCCGCGCGCCGCACCGAGGGCGTGCGCATCGCCTCAAACGCGGCAGCCGCCGCCTCCCACGGATCGAGGCCGTGCTTGCGGGCGAGCGCGGCGTACTTGTCGGCCGCGTGCCGCATGAGTACTGCTGCATCGGGGTCCGTCCGCCAGGCGTCGGGGCCGGCAGTGGTGAGGCGGGTGAGGAGCTCGCGGAGTCGTTCTGAGTTCTCGAACCCATGCCCGCGACCGTCACGGCGTGGGGTGTGGGGTTGTGACATGGTGGTACCTCCTGACAAGCAGGTGCGCACCGGCTCCCCACCAACCCCAATCCCGTCGCGCCACTGTCTTCTGCGCATGGCGGCTCACCCCAGCCCGATTCCAGATGGTCGCACCCACGACGGCGAGCGCGGCCGATCCTGCGGCTCGAACACATCGAACGACTCGAACACCGACGACCCCGCAGGTGCCGCTCGTTCCGCTCGGCGATCCCGGATGTCACGGGTACGGTCGCGGGTCATCCGGTAGGTCTGACCCGGCGCGCGGCGGGCACGGTGCGCGAGCTCGGTTTGAAAGTTGATGCCGCGGCCAGCGATCCTGGCGGTACTCGACGCGATCAGATCAGTCGGACGCACCCACGCGATCCCGCGCCCCACCCGCGAACCAGGGGCAGTAGCAGTTCCAGTGAGGGAGGGGTCGCGGTGCACGGCGAGCGCCGATCGCTCCGCCTCCCCACCCCCAACCATCTCTGGCCGCGTCTCCGGTAGTTCCGTGCGGCTCGTCTCTGCGTTCTCGTTCACGAGGTCTCCTCCTTGCTAATGGCCGGGGTGAACCAACGGCGACGGTCGAGGGATGCACGCCCAGATGCCGGGCGATCTGCTTGTTCGACCACCCCTCCACCTCCCGCAACTTGGTCGCCTCCGCCCGCCGCTCACGCACCGACTCCACCGGCAACACCACTGCCTGCGCCGGCTCAACTTCCGGCACGACGATCGGCCCCGAGGAAGTGGTGGCTTCGACCGGAGCATCCTCGATCGCGTTCGCGGCGCGCACGGTGGTGGGGCCGGTGAGGATGACGGTGAGGTGCGTGATCGCCAACAGCACCAGCGGCGGGATCGCAGCGACCGATGCTGCAAGAACCGCCGGTATGTCGGTGTCGGCGGCGATGATCGCGTGGATCGCGTTCGCCGTGACCGACACGACGGCGCCGGCGACGAGGAGCGTCCAGGGGTACCAGGTCGGGCGGGACTGGTTGGCGAGGGCGACGACGGCGACGGTCGCGACGACGATGATGCCGTCCACGATCAACGGCCACGCCCACGCCTGCCCCGCCTCGATCCCAGACCGTCGCGCAAGATCAGCCAGTGCGGTGAACGACAGCCAGAACGCGCCGGCCCCGATGAACACCGTGCCCGTGATCGCCGTGACCACCGCCAGACGGCGGCCCCGCGGCGAAGCAGCTCCAATGGCGGTCATGGCAGCATCCGTCCCGGTGATCCGCGCATCATTCGCCGCTCGTGGACCCCAGGTTCCGCTGTGGTTCGGGGCGTGGGGTGGGTGGTGCGGTAGGCGGAGCGGATCGTGGCCGTGATCTCCCGCGACCCCAGCCCTGCATGCTCCGCGGCAGGCCCCAATGCGTCGAGCGTTGCGTCGGGCGGGGTGCCAGCTTCGGCGAGGCGGCACGCGGCCCAGAACAAGCCCCGGTTCCGTTCACCCTCACCACGACCGGCCAACCATCCGGCGAGCACCTTCGCATCCGACCCCCGCCGGTCAACCCGAGCCGCACGGGTGCGATCAGGAGGCAACGGAATGTGGGGGTCAAGGAACGCGCGCAGGCCTGTCACATCCACCGGCGCGGGAGTGTCGCCAGAGGTGACGATCAGTCGATACCGTGCCCGCACTCCGCCGGGGCGCAGCACCCAGGAAGGCGGGGCGATGACGTAGCCGCCGTCGCCACGGAAATCGACATGCGCCCGTGCCGCCTGCCACGACGACTGCACACGATCCGGGGCTGATGGGTAATAGGCGTGCAAGCCGCCGGACGGAGTGCGCACGAGCGCCGCCCACCCCGCCGTATACCCTTTGCGGTGCGCTTCGCGGAATGCAGGGAATCCGGTGCCGGCCCGGTGCACGTCGACATCGACAACCTCGATCCCAGAGGCGGCACCGGTGGGAATGCCGATGTTCGCCGCCGGCCATCTTGACCACCACGCCCCGACCTGCCCCAGATCGATACTCGCGTCGTGGAACCCGCGGCGTACGAGAGGGCGCTTCTCACCCGGCACGCACGGAAACACTGGCACTCCAACCGAGGCGAACCGCGCGGCAGCATCAGCGAGCGTAATCCTGCTCACCTCAGCAAACACGTCGATCGCGCCCATCACAGACTCCTCACCGCGCTCACTGCGACACGATGCGGCTCCTCCGTCAGAGGGGCATCGCTGCGTGCTCGTTCAGGCGCAGCAGGCTTCCTGGACGGCGTATGGCGGCTCAAACCGGGAGGGTCGCCGTTGCCGACCTGGTCCGTGGGGAGCTGGTCGAGGATCGACGCGGCGGTCCTTCGGACGCGTTCGCCGGTGGCCTGCACCACTTCGACTGGGGACTTCTCCGGCACTGTCGCCGCCCACACCGACACGTAAGGGATCGTGTAGTCGCTGCTGTCCATGCCGTGGGCGGCGGCGACCATCAGCGCGACCGAGTCCGCCTCGACCTCTCCGATCCCGCGATGCGCAACACCGTCCGGATTCTCCGGCCCATGCAGCAGGACATGTGCGAACTCGTGCAGGAGCGTCTTCACCTGCGCCGCCTCGGGCATGTTCTCCCGCACCGCCACCGTGTTCGATTGGAAGTCGGTGAGACCGTTCGCGCCGTGAATTATGCCCTCGTGCGGCACCCGCAACACCGTGAACCCCTCCGCCTCCAACAGCGTGGCGACGCCCTCCCAGAGCCCGTCGGGCGCCTCACCTTTCAGCAGGCGCGGTGATGGAGGTGTGGGGATCGGGTCGCCGCCGGTCTGTGAGACATCCCAGACATAGGCGGGACGGGCGCCGACCATGCGAGACCGCACCGCCTCACCGGGCTTCGCCTTCTCGAACCGGCCGAGCCTGCGCCACGAGTCCGCTTCCTTTGGCGTGAACGAGGCGAACCGGCCGGTGACCGGGGCGAGGATCATATACCCCGGCTGGCCCTTCTCGACCTGTCGACCGAGCATCTGCCATTGCTTGAACCCCGCCACATAGGTCGGTACCGGCTCCGGCACGCGGCCCGACTCGAACGCCGCCTGATGCTGCGCGAAGATCATGAGAGTGTTGTTGAACGAGCGGGCACGGAACCGGGCCGCGAACTCCAACGCTCGTTTCCAATCCTCGCCCGACACCAACGACTGCACCGCGCCGGTGAGCTGTTCATGCAGCGCGTCGAGCTTCGCGTCCCGCGCCGCGTGCTGTTCCTCAGTGGTTGCCACCGTCGTCCTCCCTTCAGCAGGCACCTGCACACGGCGGGTGACCTCTGCGACCAGAAGGTGCGCGAAGGGACTCAGGGAACGCAATCGAGACGGACGACGGACAGACTGTGAGCGACCGTCAGGTGCATCAGTGAACCCGACGTGGTCAGCCCACCTCTACCTCAGAAGTAGCCGACCTGGTGATCCGAGCGCGGGATCATGGTCGTTTCGCCCGGAAGAGCGCGCGTTCCCTCGGGGTTCAACGACTACGGGGAATTGCGGCTGATTCGGCGATACTCGCTCGGAGTGACGCCGATGCTGCGGCGAAACTGTTGCGCCGCAAAGTCAGGATCACCCCACCCGACCGATGCCGCGATAACCGAGATCGGTGAGTTCGTGCCCTTGAGTAAATGCGCCATGTGTTCCGCACGTAGCATCGTCAGATACGCTATCGGCGACTTCCCGAACGCCTCTGTGAAAACGCGCCGCAGTTGTGAGGGAGATAGGTGTACCGCGCCTGCCAACTCGGGCACTGACCAACGGCGATCAAGCTCGCGTGCAAGGAGGTCAGCAGCCGTCCGAGCCTCTGCCCGCAGCGGTCCAAATGCACGTTGCCTGGGCACGGACGGCACGACCGTGCTTCGCTGCGTTGAGGTGATCCGATGCCCAGTGACGGCGAGGTGCGGGACCACGACATCGAGCACTGCGGAGAGGAGCGCCTGCGCCCGGTAAAAGTGCCGCGCTTGCAGGCCGTCAACGCTCAGCGCTGCGAGTTCGTCTAGCCACGGCATCAGTAGCCCGGCACGGTCCTCACCGATACGGACGATCTGCGCCGGTTCCGCGTAATTCGTATCGAGAAAGTCGCTGGCATCGAGGCGGTCCTTGAAGAATGCTGCGTACTGCCAGAACACTTGATCGATCAGATAGTCGCGATCCAGGTACAGAGTTGTCGTCGTTATCCACCCCTCGGGCTCGGCCCCACAGAGAGTGTTCGCCGCGAGAACGACGACGTCACCGAGGTTGACGTGAACGCAGCCGAACTCACTGAACAAACGGGCGCCACCGGCTCGAACGATAATGAACTTCACGCAATCGAATGCGATCGGCGCGACGGAGCGATGATCGCAACGAGTACGCGCGAGGATCGGCACGAAGATCTGCCGAGAATCCTCAGACTTATCGGTCTCCGCGGTGCCTGTCACTCGCTATTTCCTGCGTCGCGAGGGGCCAAGCGTGTTGCCGCCGTTGAGCACGTCGGAAGGCTGTGAATAGTCACGTCGTGCAAGCTTCACGACTCTGGGGTCGTGAACGATCTCTCGTAGGCCGTGATCCAGCGCTGCTGTTCGGCTGTGACTGGATGCGGTTCCGAGTAGACGTGCTCGAACATGCGCTCAGGTGAAGGGTCAGGGAGGGCAAGCAGCCGCTGCCTGATGTCCATCGCGTGTGCGGCGTTGTTCTCGTCGATGCCATCGAACACGTCCTCGGTGACGCCTTGCGCTGCGAGATGTGCCCGCAGGCGTGGGATCGGATCCCTAGCCAGCCAACGGTCGTACTCCTTGGCGGAGCGGTACTTCGTCGGGTCATCGGAGGAAGTGTGAGGGCCAAGGCGGTAGGTTTGCGCTTCGATGAGGGCTGGACCCCCGCCGTCGCGGACCCGGTTCATGACTTCGCGGGTGACCGCGTAGCTGGCGAGGATGTCGTTACCGTCGATCTCGTAGCATCACGAATACTGTCGCCTGATGATGAATCTCGACGAGCCGTGTGTCGCTCATATAACCGTGGAAGGTGACACGTCCGGCCAGCCCAAGGCGACGCGCTAAGTCCTCCAAGCGTGCCCGTTCGACACCGCTGCCGACGACGTCCAGGTGTGCGCGATGTCCCTGCGGGATGAGAGAAAACGCCGTCAAGAGGGTGCTGAGGTTTTTCTCAGGGTCGAGGCGTCCGACGAACAAGATCCGGTTGGTGATCGGGCGTATGGTTTTTGGGATGAAACGGTCGAGGTCGATGCCGCAAGACACCGGCAGCACGTGGCGCAGTCGTGCTTGCGTTTCGAGGTAGCGAGCGGCGGTGGGTGTGGGACTCGTGACGATATCTGCTCGTGAGTAGACGGTGTTGGCGAGGTTCCATCCGAACCGTGTCAGTCGAGGGTGGAGCCGTGCGGGAAGGCCGCTGAATTCGACAACGTTGTCGGGCATGACGTGATTGGTCGCGACGATGGGGACGCAGAGTCGGTCTGCTTCATAGGCGAGGCCGCGGCCGATGTCGATGTCGATGAACGATTGCAGGTGCACGACGGTGGGCCGCACCTCGCCGAGGATGGTGCGCACCTGCCGGCGCACTTCCCAGGGAGGTGTTACTCGGAGCCATTCGTGGAACGGCCACCGCAGGCTCCGCAGCCGATGCACGATGATCCGCTGCCCGCCGTAGATCTCGACACCGGAGGTGGAACGCATGCAGGAGGCGGGGGCGATGACGTGCACCTCGTGTCCGCGGCGGGCGAGTCGGACGGCGTGGTCTTGGGTGAACCGGGCGGCACCGTTGATGTCAGGAAAGAAGGTGTCAGCGCCGATCAGGATACGCGACGGGTTCAGGAAGGAGTCGTTATGCGGCACAGGACTGCTGGTCTTTCCATTCGGTGAGAGCTGTGCGCGCGGCGGCATAGCCGGCGTCAATGATTCTCGGGACATCCGCACGGGACCACTGGGAGGCTCCGTCAAGGTCCGGGCGGATCATCAGCACGTTCCGTGAGGACTCCAGGGTGGCAATGTGCGCCGAGGACGGCACCAGCGGAACGCGTTCCCACTCGGGGCGGAGGCGGACAGCGATCGTGAACGTCGCACCAAGGTGCTGGGCGGCTTCGATAGGGAGATTCGCGGCGAGCCCTCCGTCGACGAGGACCCGGTCGTCGATGACGACTGGGGAGAACACGCCGGGGACCGCGATACTTGCTCGCAGTGCGCGCCCCAAGGGACCGGCCGTCAGGTGGACCGCTCGGCGGCTGCGCAGATCGGTGGCGACCGCTGCGAAACGGCGTGGGAGTTCCTCAATCTGGGGCTCCCCTCCGAGACGGTCGATCGTGCGGAGCAGTGCGGCGCTGTCCAGCAGTCCCAGTCGTGGCGTGGGCCTCAACCAACCGAATGTGGACCAGTCGGCTTGCCGCACCGTCTCCTCGATCTGCGCCAGTGGAAGGCATGCAGCATACGCAGCCCCGACCAGAGCACCCGCGCTGGTGCCGGTCACTACTCGCGGTGAAAGCCGCAACTCCCGCAACGCCAGCAGCACCCCTACGTGCGCTGCCCCCAGGGCACCGCCGCCGCCGAGAGCGAGACCGAGCACGGCCCGCTCACGCGTCGCGAGTCCTGTCACCATCTCGAGCATCTCAGACAGAGGGAAGGCGCTGGGCGGCGGCAGGGTTCAGGCTGTCCAGTAACAGGCTGAGGTACCTGCGGCGCTGCGGACCGGACGGGATCGAACCGAAACCTGCGGCGATCATCGTCAACAAGTTCGGGATGTCTTCCGCAACGATGTCCTCCCGAAGGTTCCCCGCCTCTTGTGCTCGCGCGACCGCCGGCACCAGCGCTGCGATGTTCGCACTCACCAACACGTGCGTTGCGCCAGCCACGTTGCCCAGCGAGACCGCGAGACCGCGCTCACGGTCCAGCACGCCGAGCAATCGCTCTCCGAGCTTTAGCAGCACTTCGCGAGGGGTATTAGTGCGTTCGAACTCCTCGAAAATCGGCTGAATATCGCGGATGAACACCTGCTGGTACACCGCCATCGCCAGTGTCTCCCGGTTCGGAAAGTGCCGATACAGGGTGGCAATCCCCACGCAGGCTTCTTTCGCGATCCGATTCAGTGTTCCCGACCCGTCACCGGCAGCGAACACGCGTTTCGCCGCCTCAATAATCCGAGACACGCTCGCCGCCGCATCCACCCGCATCGTCGACGCATTCACCCCGACCACCTCCAGTTTCGGTTTGACAACCGCCAAGACTTGATAGCAGACTACCACATTGATAGGTGACTATCACTTGTTCGCAGTGGTGCGGCATCTCAAGCCGCGGGCTGGGATGCCCGTGACGGAGAGGCGTGTATCGGATGTCGTCGTTGTTGTATCGGTGGGGGCGTATCGCCTTCCGCAAGAAATGGTGGGTGACAGGGGTCTGGGCGGTTCTGATCGCCGCGATCGTCAGCGTGATCGTGGTGAACCCACCGCAGTTGAGCAACGAGATCCGCATCGACGGGACCCCGGCGCAGGAAGTGATCGATGACCTTGCTGACCGGCTTCCTGATGCCTCCGGAGGGCAGGGGATCCTCGCCTTCCACACCACTGACGGTGAGCGGATCGACGAGGGCGAGAACCTTGCAGCGATGCTGGAGGCGGTCGAGGAGATCTACGGCACCGAGCACGTGATCGATGTGCGCGAACAGTTGGCGGATGAGATCGCTAAGGGGCCCGATAGTCTGTTGTTGCAGTCGTCGGCCGCGATCGCGCAAGCGCAGGCCGCCGGGGACGTTGATACGGACGCACCGACCTCGCTGATCGTGCAGGAGATGCCGGTGCCGGGGATCGTGATCTCTTCGGACGGGGAAACGGCCTTGTTCCAGTTCGTGTTTGACGAGCAGACGTTCGAGCTTCCCGAGGGCACCGTCGATGACACGATCGAAGCCGCCGAGTCAGCGGTCGAGGGTCAGAACATCGAGGTCTTGCCCTCCTCGACGATGATCCAGATTCCCGAACTCGTGGGCGTGGGCGAGATCGTCGGCGTCGCCATTGCCGCCCTTGTGTTGATCGTCACTCTCGGTTCCCTGGTCGCTGCGGGCCTCCCGCTGGTCTCGGCGCTGTCAGGGGTCGCGGTCGGTGTGGGAGGGGCGTTCGCGATCTCTTCGATCGTGCCGATGCACTCCCTGACGGCTGTCCTCGGGCTGATGCTGGGCCTTGCGGTCGGGATCGACTACGCCCTGTTCATCGTGAACCGGCAACGCAGGCTCATCCTCGATATGAAACTCTCCGCCCAAGAGGCCACTGGGCGCGCAATCGGCACGGCAGGCAGCGCCGTGTTCTTCGCCGGCACCACCGTCGTGATCGCGCTCCTCGCGCTCATGGTCGTGCAGATCCAGCTCCTCACGACGATGGCGATCACCGCGGCCGCAACAGTCCTCATCGCGGTGCTATCCGCGCTGACTCTGCTCCCGGCACTGCTGGGAATCGTGGGGGAACGGATCTGCTCCGATTACGCCCGGGCCAAAGCCGCACACACACACCAGAAGGGCTCCTCGCACAGAGTCGCGAACACCTGGTCACGTTTCCTCGTGAAGAACCGGTACCTCGCAGCCGTCGGGGCTCTCGTTGTCGCGGGAGCCATCGCCGCTCCCATGCTGGACATGAACCTCGGACTGCCGTCCGGGGCCAGCTATCACCCGGACACCGCGCAGCGGCAAAGCTTCGAGGTCGTCAGCGACAGCTTCGGCCCCGGATACAACGGCCCACTCGTCCTCGCCGCAACGTCACCGGATGACGACGCGATCCCCGCCGCCGACATCGCGGGGATCTACCGCGACCTCAGCGACATGGACGGGGTGAGTGCCGTCTCTCTCGGGGGTCTCGATGAGGATGGCACGACAGCCGTGTTCTCCGTGATCCCCGACACCGCGCCCACCTCCGCGGAAACCGCCGACCTCGTCACCGCCATTCGCGACCACGCCGACGCGTTCACCAGCGACTACGGTGTGGACGTCGGGGTGACGGGGTTCGCGGCCCTCGCGATCGATGTCTCCGAGCGCCTGGCCAGCGTGCTGCCGCTATATATCGCCGTGGTCGTCGGGCTCTCCCTGATCGTGCTGCTGTTGGTGTTCCGATCGATCATCGTGCCGATCAAGGCCACGATCGGGTTCCTGCTGTCGATCGGCGCGACGTTCGGGGCGACCACCGCGGTGTTCCAATGGGGTTGGCTGCAGCCACTGTTCGGGATGGACGCCTCCGCACCGGTGTTGAGTCTGCTGCCGATCGTCCTCACCGGAGTCCTCTACGGCCTGGCCATGGACTACGAGGTGTTCCTGGTCTCCTCCATGAAGGAGGCGCACGTCCATGGACACACCGGGCGCGAATCCGTGACTGTCGGGTTCGCCGTGGCAAGTCGCGTCGTCGTTGCCGCCGCCATCATCATGATCAGCGTGTTCGCTGGGTTCATCTACAACCCCGAACCCATGATCGCCCAGTTCGGGTTCGCCCTCGCATTCGGCATCCTTGTCGACGCGTTCCTGGTGCGGATGACCTTCGTCCCCGCCGTCATGGCGATCGTCGGAGAGAAGGCGTGGTGGCTGCCACGGTGGCTCGACCGCCTCCTCCCCGACCTTGATATCGAGGGCGACAAGCTCGCCAAGCAACTCGAACGGGCATAGGAACGTGGGGGTGAGGGCTGCACGCTCGCCCTCACCCCCACGTTCCTGACGTCGACACAGGCAAGAGGATGACGCCTAAACCGGAAAGCCCCACCTGTGCAAACTCCTCTCAGTTATCTCATAGCCCCGAACCCAGATCGAAAAGGAGAAGAAAATGAAAGCAGCAGTAGTCCGCGAGTTCGGTGGAGGATTCCACACCGAGGATGTCACTCTGGCAGACCCCCTCGGGCGTGAAGTTCTCGTCGACGTTCAGGCCTCTGGTCTCTGTCACAGCGATGAACTTGCCTCCCAAACCAACCTCGGCTCCGACGTGCCCGCGGTGTTCGGGCATGAGGTTGCCGGAATCGTCCGAGCGGTAGGTCCCGAGGTGACGGACCTCGTCGTCGGCGACCACGTCTTTGCCTGTGTTGTTCAGTATTGCGGCGCTTGCGTGCGCTGCCTCTCCGGCAAGGTGACCTGCCTGAGTTTCTCGGACACCTAGCATCGGGATGAGCCCGAGGAATGGAGTCCGTGATGGCCAGGAAGGACGCGTATCCGCGTGAGTTCAAGGAGCGTGCGGTTGCCTTGTATCGGACCAGCGGCAGGTCGATGGACGCGGTAGCGAAAGAGCTCGGTATCTCGTCAACGTCGCTGGCGAACTGGAACCGACAGGCAGCGATCGATGCCGGTGAACGGCCCGGGATCGTCACCGAAGACCGGGCGAGGTGGTGCGTCTTCGTCGAGACGTTCGACGGTTGGAATTGGAGAACGAGATCCTGAAGAAGGCGGCAGCGTATTTCGCGAAGGAGAACGTCCTCCCAAAAGGACTTACCGACTGATCGCGCAACTGCATCAGCAGGATCCCGCCAGGTTCCGGATCCGCGTGCTCTGTCGGGTGCTGAAGGTCTCCCCGTCCGGGTTCTATGACTGGGCGAAGCGAGCACCGTCGCCTCGAGCAGTCGCTGATCGTGAACTGCTGGCCACGATCGAAGACATTCACGCGATGGCTCGCGGAACCTATGGAGCGCGCCGCGTGCACGCCGAACTGACCCTCGGGCGCAGCGTCACTGTCGGCCGGTGCCGCGTTGAGCGTCTGATGCGGCAGGCAGGACTTCAGGGCGTGCATCGACGCCGTTTCCGCCACGGCGGCCATCGCCAGCCGGCAGTGTTCGACGATCACGTGCAACGCGTCTTCGTCGCCGATGCGCCCGACCGGCTCTGGGTGACGGACATCACCCAGCACCGCACCGGCGAAGGATGGGTCTATTGCGCGGCCGTGATCGACGTGTTTTCCCGCCGTTGCGTGGGCTGGTCGATCGCGGACCATCTGCGCACTGAGCTGATCGTGGACGCGCTGGACATGGCCAGGTGGCGACGCAAACCCGTCGGAACGATCGTGCACTCTGATCGCGGCGCCCAGTTCACCTCCTGGCTGTTCGGTTCCCGTCTTCGCCAAGCCGGCCTGATGGGATCGATGGGGAAAGTCGCCTCGGCGTACGACAACGCGTTGATGGAGTCGTTCTTCGGCTCGATGCAGATCGAGCTGCTGGACCGCCGACACTGGGTCAGCCGTGCCCAACTCGGGCAGGCAATCTTCGAGTGGATCGAGGGGTTCTACAACCCGACCAGGCGACACTCCGCGTTGGGTTATCGCAGCCCGATCGAGTTCGAGAGCCTTCACAAAGAGCTCCAGAAGGCGGCATGATCAAGAACTAAAGAACTGTCCGAGAAACTCAGGGCAGGTCAGACGTTCTCGATCACGACCCACTCCGGTTGCAGTGCGTCGATCGCTGTTGCCATGTGTGCCCATAGGCCGGAGCGAGTACCTGGCTTGAGGCCGGCCATCTTTCCAACGGTCGATACGTCCTGGCAGGGAAACCCTCCGCAGAGAATGTCTACCGGCGGGGTGGCGTTCCAGTCGATGGTGGTGATGTCGCCGAGGTTGGGGGCGTCGGGCCAGTGGTGGGAGAAGACACGAGCGACGGGTTCGTTGATCTCGGAGAACCAGATCGTGCGGGCGTTGAAGATCTCCTCGACGGCGAGATCGAGTCCGCCGTAGCCGGAGAACAGCGACCCGACGCGCAGCAGCGCGGCTGTGTCGGTGGGAGCCGTATCTGCCATCGGCGAGCCTCCTGGGGCGGTGCTCCTCGGAGCCGTGATGCTGCTCCGAGCTGGTCACCAGCCAGGTGCACGGTCCGACCCCACCACCGGACGCTCAGCCCGCCTCCCGAGGACGACGCCGGTCACGGCTGGCGGTCCGCGTCTCACCTCAACCGGTTCGGTCGAACGGGTTGTCACGCGTCTTGCAAGCGAGGAGCGCCACCGTCCGAAAGTGACCTCAGAAGTCACCGCGCCGCGGGCTGCGGAGCTCACCTTCGGAGTGAGGAGAGGTGGCGGCTGGTGACGGTTTCGATGCGGGTGATGTCCGCCGGTGACGGCTACAAGTACCTTCTGCGTACCGTCGCCACCGGCGACGGTGACCGGGTGCTCTCGACGCCGTTGACGAGGTACTACACGGAGGAAGGCACCCCGCCGGGTCGATGGCTCGGATCAGCCGTCCCCTCGCTCGGCGGTGGAACGATCACCGTCGGCGACGAGGTCTCTGAGTTGCAGCTTCAACGTCTGATTGGACAGGGCCGCGACCCGGTGACCGATCAGACGCTCGGAAGCCCGTATCGGAAGTATCCGACCGTGACCGAGCGCATCGAGCACCGCAGGTCAAGGCTCGACGCAGACCTTCCCGTGACCGAGCGTGCCGACGCGGTCGCCGCAATCGCGGCTGAGGAGAGTGCGCGTGGGGTGCGGAAGGCGGTTGCGGGGTTCGATTTCACGTTCTCGATTCCGAAGTCCGCATCGGTGCTGTGGGCGGTTGCGGATGCGGGGACGCAATCGCTGATTGCGGACGCACATCACGCTGCGGTTGCAGAGATGGTTGCATTCATCGAACGCGAGGTTGCCGCAACCCGCGTCGGCGCGGCAGGCCGCAACGGGGCGGTTGCGCAGGCCGATGTGTCCGGTGTGATCGCGAGCGCGTTTGATCACTACGACTCGCGAGCGGGTGACCCGCATCTGCACACGCATGTGGTGATCTCGAACAAGGTGCAGACCGTCCACGACGGCAAATGGCGCTCCCTCGACGGCCGCCCCCTTCACGCTGCGACCGTCGCGCTCTCCGAACTCCACGAAGCCGTGTTCGCCGACCACCTCACGCGCGCGTTCGGCGTCGAGTGGGAAGCCCGCGACATGGGTCGCGACCGCAACCCTGCCTGGGCGATCACCACGGTGCCGGAGGAACTGGTGGCAGAGTTTTCATCCCGGTCACGGCAGATTGATCACGAGAAGAACCGCCTCATCGCCGAGTACGTTGCCCGTCACGGCAGGCAACCGTCGCTTGCGACGGTCATCAAGCTCCGGGCGCAGGCGACGTTGGCGACCAGGCCGGAGAAGCAGGTGCGCTCCCTCGCGGACCTCACCGGTGAGTGGCGGGAGCGTGCGTCGCACCTTCTCGGTGAAGACGCAACCCGCTGGGCCCGAACCGTCACCGCCAACGAAGTCCCGTTGCTGCTGCGCGCCGACGATGTGCCGTTGGAAGTGATCGCCTCGCTGGGTCGCAATGTGGTTGAGGCGGTCGGTGAGAAACGGTCGACCTGGCGCAGGTGGAACCTCACCGCCGAGGCCGCACGCCAAACCATGCCCTATAGGTTCGCGACCACTGTAGATCGTGAAGCTGTCGTGGGAATGGTCGTCGATGCCGCAGAGCGCTCCTCTCTCCATCTGACTCCGCCCGAGCTCGCGTCGAGCCCGGCAGTGTTCCGCCGCTCTGATGACACGAGCAGGTTCCGTCCGATCGCGTCGACGGTGTACTCGTCACCGGACATCCTGGCGGCCGAGGATCGGCTTCTCGAGCGCGCCCGCACCATGAGCGCACCCGCTGTGCCTGTTGAGGTGGTCGAGAAGGTCACTCGCCGCCCGGATCGCGACGGCCGACTCCTCGCCGACGACCAAGCCACAGCCCTCACCGCCGTTGCGACATCAGGCCGTGGAGTCGATGTGCTGGTCGGGCCGGCCGGAGCGGGAAAGACCACCGCCATGTGGGCGCTGCGTACCGCGTGGGAGCGGGAGAACGGGCGTGGCAGCGTCGTCGGCCTCGCCCCGTCAGCGGTCGCAGCGCAGGTCCTCGCAGACGATCTCGGCATCCGGACGGAGAACACCGCGAAATGGTGGCAAGACCACCAGAACGCCGGTGCGTCGTTCCGTAAGGGGCAGCTCGTGATCGTGGACGAAGCATCTCTCGCCGGCACCCTTTCCCTGGATCACATCACGGCGCACGCTATGGAGGTGGGTGCGAAGGTGCTGTTGGTGGGTGACTGGGCGCAACTGCAATCCGTCACCGCCGGCGGCGCGTTCTCCCTCCTCGTCCACGACCGCGCCGACGCCCCGGAACTGGTCGACGTTCACCGATTCGTCAACGAGTGGGAGAAGACCGCCTCCCTTGATCTCCGACATGGGCGTACCGAGGCCATCGACACCTACGCCGAACACGACCGCATCACGGGCGGCGACACCGAGGCGATGATCGACGCCGCCTACACCGCCTGGCGCAACGACACCCTCGACGGAGCTTCGACGGTGCTGATCGCGAACTCGAACGAATCCGTCGACGCGCTGAACCAGCGTGCTCGTGCTGACCTTATCCTCGACGGCACCGTGGATGCCCGTCGCGAAGTCGCCCTCCAAGGTGACGCGTATGTCGGGGTTGGTGACACGATCATCACCCGTAAGAACGACCGCCGGCTCCGCACCCCGCGTGGGTGGGTACGCAACGGCGACCGCTGGACTGTCATCGACATCCGAGACGACGGATCACTCACCGCCCGCCGCGCCGACAGCCGCGGCACCGTGACCCTCCCTGCCGACTACGTCTCCGATCACGTCGATCTCGGATACGCAGTCACGGCACATAGGGCGCAAGGCATCACGACCGACACCTCGCATGTCCTCGTTGACACGTCCACGACCAGGGAGAACATGTACGTCGCGATGACCCGCGGAAGGCACGCGAACCTCGCATACGTCGCCACCGACCTCCCCGACGACAACCACACCACCCCGCACCCCGCAGACGACCTGAATGCGACCGCGCGAAGCGTGCTCTATGGAGTGCTGCAGCACGTCGGCGCGGAGCTCTCCGCGCACGAGACGATCATCGCCGAACAGGAGGCATGGGGGTCGGTGGCGCAGCTCGCGGCGGAGTACGAGACGATCGCGCAAGCCGCCCAACACGACCGCTTCGCCACCCTCATCCGCGAATCCGGTCTCACCCCGGACGAGGCAGAAGACACGATCCACTCCGACGCATTCGGAGCCCTCACCGCAGAGCTCCGCCGGGCGGAAGCGAACCACCACAACATCGACGTGCTCATGCCGCGGCTCGTCGCAGCCCGCGGCTTCGGTGACGCCGATGACATCGCCTCGGTGCTCCATCACCGTCTCGCCCGCACAACCGAAAGGCCGGCTGGTTCCGGACGCACCCGCAAGGCACCCCTCCTGATCGCCGGCCTCATCCCCGACGCGACAGGCCCGATGTCCGCCGAGATGCGGAAGGCACTCACGGAGCGGCGCAAGTTGATCCAGCAGCGTGCCGAAGCCGTCCTCTACCAAGCCTTCACCGAACATCAGGAATGGGTGCTCGCGCTCGGAGACGCACCGGCAGAGACGAGAGCCGCGGCAGCGTGGAACCGGCAAGCGCGAACGGTCGCCGCGTATCGCGACCGCTACGGCATCACCACACGGACGCCGCTCGGTCCAGCGCCCGATAGCGATGCGCAGAGGATCGACGCGGCACGAGCGAAAGCCGCCCTCGCAAGGCTCCGCGACCTCGCTGGCGCCGAAGGACACGACGACCCGGCACGGACGGTGCGGCGTGAAGGTGCGAGCCGGGGCCTGTGACCATATTGCCCTTCCGAATGTCGCCGGTGCGTCATATCCTGATGATGAGGCGGATTTCTCCTTGATATGACGCTCTTCGGGGCAGGCCGCAAGGCCACTCACACACGCACCGCCTTCGACGATCCGTCGTGCATGTGAGAGGAACCCCCGTCATGATCCGCCAGCTCTGGACCCTCAGCGTCCACACCCGCGCATTCCTGCGCCGCTACATGCCCACCAACGTCCTCCTCGACGCCATCCGCACCCGACGAGGACTGAAATGGGGCGTACCCGCGATGCTCCTCGCCGTGCCCTACCTCCTGGCAGCGAGCACCTTCACCACCCTCATCGCAGACGGCGGCCCCGGATGGCTCAACTTCCTCGTGCTCCTCTGCCTGTGGAACACAATGAAGTTCGTCATCATGGGGCCGGTCAGCCTGATCCTGCTTTCCAGCGTCCGTGTATCGGAAGCAGCCGCTGCTCATGCAGAGCAGCGAGCCATGGCTGAGCTGGTCGATCAAGAGGCATGACCACCTGCGAAGACTGCGCGTGCGTACAGCACCAACAGTCAGGAAAGATCGCCCACTTGCGCGCCGGAGGGAACAGGGGCCGCAACGAGGAGACTTAAGACCAGATCCATCCGATACGCCGCCGTAGACCCGCGCGAACTGGAACGAGCGGCTTCGATAGCTCGGCGTGATCGATCGTGCCGGCGAGCGCACAAGCGAACCCAGCCAGTCTCAGGAGAAGGGCTGACTCGCCTTCGTTGAATCGAGACTTGAATCCGTGCGCGCTCAGGTTGCGGATGTTCACTCCGTCAGATAGCAAGGTGGCGCGAAGCGTGCGAACCCAGTCGACGTCCAGGCCGTTATCTTCGAGCGCCTGGACGTAGAAGTCCAAAGCTGGGAATCGACCAGGGCTTGCGCCTCGTTCGGCTCTGTAGAGCGGTTCATCGAGCTTCAGTAGTAGGCCCCGGGCCGCAGCCTCAATGAGGGGCAGGCACACAAGGGACACTCCGGTAAAGTCTCTTTCCCAATGGCGCTTCTGAGCGTCAGCAAGCTGCTCCGATAGAACCGGATCACAAGCAAAGATGCCGGCGAACCAGTTGGCGAACTCTTCACGGCTCGGGCTGTCGAATCTCGAATCAATGAGCTCAAGTTCGAGCGCCAGAATGCTCGCCATAGTACCGATGTTGCTGCCTTCGATCCGATGAAGTTGCTCTTCTTCAGCACTGGCACCTGTTCGGGTGGGCAGGTTCAACGGTCCAAGAGAGATGTTGCTCACCAACGACAGCAAACCCTGACGCCCGGTCTCTGCCTGTGTCACGTTCCTTGCGTGATCACCGGTCGGCGCTGCCCCAGCGAGGAAAACTCGGTAAGCATGACGCCAATCACGCGCATGTCGGTACTTCCGAAGATGACGTCGAAGATGGTTCCTCGAAACAGGTAAGTCATGCTCGAACGTCTGCAACTCGACATCCTCGCCTGCAGCCTGAAGAAAGACGGCTGCATCGTCCCGGAGATCGAACTGCGCGTACCTCTCTGCCAGTTGCATTGCCTCGTACCCGAAGTAAACCTTTCGTAGCCCGTTGCTCTCGCCCCGTGCGTTATCGAGATACCAGGAAATGTGGAGTCGCGCGGCCGCTGTCCGGTCCTCTTCGCTCTCTGCCGCCAGATGGAGCAACCTGACGATCTCATCTATGAACTCGGGCGCTGTCGCAGCGATTCCTCGGAGGGACTCTCGAACTTCGATTCGCTCCGAAGAAGCTGTAGAACCATCTCTAGCCGGAACGCTCAAGAGAGCGAGCAGAGTCAGCGCGGCGTGGCTGTGGCCGAGAGTAAGCATCTCTCGGGCGAGATTCAGCGCCTGCTCTCGCACGGAGGCCTCGGTCGTCATTCGGCGGCTTCGCGCGATCGTGTTAGCTCTCGCAAGTGATATCGCCCGGCGCCTGGTTCGAGGGCATCATCTCTCGCGCAGTTTCGATAATGCTCAACGGTCGCTTCTGCGTGTGCAGGCGAAGCGTCCCGCCTTCCGCTAAGGATCAGATCAGCGACGTGAGCACGAACCATGTGTTCCGATACCGAACTCAGCAGTGCTCCGCGAAGTAGCCAAACTGCCTCCGGGGTCGCGGCGAAAGGGCGGGTAGCGGTCGCTCTGACATTGGACTCCTCGAACGCCACGGTCCCTGCAGCTGTGAAGTCCTCTTGGAGCTCCACACCGAAAAGAAAGTCGAACTCGAGTCGGACCGGGTCAGCCAGCGATCCATAGTCCGCATCCGACCAGGACCTTACCCAAATCTCAGTAGTGTCTGTCGCTCCGGGAGCATGCTTATCCAGGAGCGCACCGATCCGCATCGAATCCGTCTCTTCGAACTCATACTCCACGCGTCGGTCCCCAATCTGTCAGCGAAATGCTCCTAAGCCCTACCTGCAAGATCGTCTGAGGTTGTTACGGTGCGACAAGCTTTAGGGGGCTGGTCTCCGCAGGAACATCCCATTGCTCAATACCAGGACCGTTGCGGTCCCACTTCGTGAAGCGGACGAAGGTGGTTCGGAAGTCGTCACTTACTGGCCGAAGCTTTCTCGCCAGCAACGAGGCGAACGCGTGATCGTGGGTTGTAACGATCAGTTGGCGATGAGGGAGGATCTTGCGAAGTAGGTCAACGAGGCCGAGAAGATGCACGTCGTCTAGGTTCTGGAGCGGATCATCGAGTATTAGTGACTTCACATGAGTAGGGGCGAAGCCGAGGTTGAAGGAGAGGAACAAGGAGACGGCAAGCGCGTTTGCTTGCGATGTGGATAGCGTCTCTCCGGGCTCCGTGACATCAACCTGAACCTCATCGTCACGCAGCATAGGAGTGAGACGGTGTTTCCCACCGAACTGGCGTGTGGCAATCTCAACCGATCGGAACGTTGGATGGGGATCGATTGCTGCGTAGAACTGACGTAGGAGAGGCTTCAACTGCTTCAGGCGGTCGGCAACAAACGTCTCCGCGTCTAGCTTCACTGCATCAAGAAGTGCGGTAGCGACGTCATTTGTGCGCCGCCGATCGGCAATATCTTGCTCCTTGGAAGCCAAAGAGTTGCGGAGCGCCTTGGACTCGATTTCGATTCGATCACGTCGTGTCTTCGATGAGTCCAGTGAAGCTGCCGCATCGAACTCGCGCCCTGCCTCCAATGTTCGCGCGATCTGAGACTTCCGCCTCGCTACACGATCTAGTTCAGATGCGAGTCGTTGGATTTCGCTGCCCGCCTCTGCCGACGCGTCAGGCAGATCATCAGAGAAGCTGGCCAGCACCTCCTGCACTCGGCTCTGCCGATGCTCCTTCGCCGCTCGTGCTGATGCGCGTTGTTCGAGCATGGCGCGGTGCCGGTCAGAGACTGTCTTGAGTTGCAGGGACAGCTCACCCAGACGCTTCTCTGTGCCTTGGAGATTTGCTCGTTGTAGTTCAGACCCTTCTCGGAGAGCTGCATTCTCTGTTTCGTTGGCGATGGCTTGGAGGCGACGACGATACGCTTCCGGATCGACTTCTTGACCACAGGCTGCGCAGCTATCTGCCACGTGACGGAGCAGGATCGACGCCATACTTGCTAGCTCTTCACGAATAGTGGATGCCTGTCTACGCGCCGCGTCTGCTTCCCCAACTGCAACGCGAAATAGCTGGATGTCGCGCTCGACCTGTTCCTTCTGAGCCGTCAGATCAGCGACTTGACGTTCGAGTTCGATGACCTCGGTTTCGTCCGGACCTTCGGGAAGCGGCACGCTCAGCTCTGCTTGAGCCGCAAGCAAGGCCGCTTCATCCTGCTCGATTGTGCTTCGCGCCTGGTTGAGGGCAGCACGCAACTTCGTCAATGTGCTCTCGCTCAGTTCCCAATCTTGGGTGTCCTGGATCGCGACGAGCCCGAGTGCCGCAACGTCGCTGCTCCATGTCCGCCATCGAGCGGTCACCTCGGCTGTATTCGCTTTGGTGATCTCGGTTTCGAGCACGGACAAAGATGCTGCGAGGTCTTCGACCTTTGCGCGATCACCTTCGAGTGCCGAGTCAGCCTGATTGACCGCGCGAACCCATGCTCGCTTGTGCGATTGGAGTTCATCCGCGAACTCTCGTAGACGTCCGGCGCCCACCATGCTTGCGACCGCGTCGAACCGCTCTGTGTCCTGGCGTCCGGTCAGGAACTCGCGCAGCGACTCTTGCCTCAGGTAAATCGAGTCCACGAACGACTGTGCCAGTGTGGCAAAGTCTTCGTTGGTATCCGTGCCCGCTAGATTCTGGCGGAGCCAGACCTCCGCATCGGCACCACGAAGTGACGCATCGTTCACACGCACTCGAAGTGGAGCACGCAGTTTCTTGGCATCGGTCTCGCCCGGATTCTCCAGCGACCTCGTGATGACAACATCGTCACCGTCGAAGTCGGTTCTCAACTCAACCGTCGTAGTTCCGGATTTGCTGTAAAGATTCCGGGGTCCCTGCGTGCTGGTGGTCTTACCCGAGATCGCCCATGAAATCGCGTTGCAGATCGTCGTCTTGCCGTAGCCATTCGCGCCAACGACAATCACCACGTCTGCGTCAAGGTCGATGTCAATCTCGCCCGAGACGCCGCCAAACCCTGTGATGGAAACTCCAGTGACTCTCATAGTGCATCCGTCTCTGTCTGTCGGGTTGCGATCAATCGTTCATGGAGCGCTTCAAGAGGAGGCTCGCCTGCCTCGTACGCAGCGATGACCACTTCGAGGTGCGCACTGCTGCTGAGAGCCCCCGCAACGCGCGATGGGAGCGTGGCCAAGGGGTCCGCCCTCCCTGGCGTGGTGTCGAGATCAAGGTCGAGAATCGGCGCCAGAGTTCGCCTAACCTGGGGAGTCAGCTCAAGCGGATCGAAGACACGACTTGGTAGATCGTCCGCTGTCAGCACCAACTTGCGTACACGTCGCGTATCGGAACGTATGGTGCTCAGATCGGCAGCCAGTTCCTCCGGAACGCCGTCCATCGCGACGAGGATGAGGTATCCATCCCAAGACTTCGGGTCGGTCGCGATTACGTTCGCACCTAGGAAATCGACCACATGATCTTGTGCCGTACCCCATCCGGCGACGAGTTCTTCAACCGACTCAAATGCCCACACCGCGATCACTGAGTACTCGTCTTCGAATGCCATCGAACTGGAAGGCCAGGATCGGTGGCGAGCGCTGTCTACGCGGACGATCTCAGACTCTGCAAGCAGCCTTGTGATCTCGGTGAGGAGCAGTTCGTTCGTTACAACCGCGTCAGTCATCGTCGTAGCTCCTCAACCGCTGACTGCAGGTCAGTCGCGGGTCGTCCTAGGTAATCGTCTGCGAAGATCGGGTGGATGCTGTCGGCGCCCCTAATGAGGTCGCCTGACGTGTCCTCCCGAACAAGGTCATCGACACTTGGCGTTCGCGTATTTCTGGCTCCAGCCACGATGACCAGATTTGTTCGTTGCTGAGGTGCCAGGCTGTTGTTTCGCTCACGAATCTTGGCGCTGATGGCGCTCCACGCGATGGTTCCTCCGCCATGCGCAAGCCCAAAGACGAGCGTCGAACCGCCATCGGTCTTGACCGTGAGGCGGCCATGCTCATCCAGGTCTAGGGAACTCGTTGCGAGCGCTGCCGATAAGTGGTCCGTCGCTACCAGGAGGTGCGCGATCCGCCTATGGTTCGCGGAGTCACCCTCTCCGGCATAGGGGTGCGGACCCAGTAGCCAGGTGGCTCTAGCGCGGCCGAGGTCGAGCAGCGTGATCTCTTGGATAGGTGTTGCGACATCTTGCGACCGGCGCAACGCCATTTCGGGGTCTTCCTCCGCCATTTGACTATGTGCGTCACGCACTCTCTGCAACTGTTCGAGAACTACTCTCTGGGCGAGTCTCGACATGAAGTCGCCCCAGTAGAGGTCAACAGTGCCGGTGAGGTTCGCGCTCAATGCTTCGTGGAACCTTGAGTCTTGATTGCGGTCGACCAGATAGTAAGAGGATTGTGCTTTTGCGGCGAGGTTGCTGACGCTCTCAGTGAGAACATTGGCGGGACTGCCCAGGCCGACGAATACCACGACTGGAGCTGACAGGTTTGCCGTTGCGATCACGCTCTCCCATTCTGCAGCCCAGTCTGTATCGAGCGCGCTCTTCCTGAGTACCCAGGTCTCCTCGGGCTGATTGACGCTTCGGTGAAGGTGCACCACGGAGTGTGAGGCAAGATTTCTGTGTTCGTCAGGACCTTCTACGAATGTGATGTTCGTGCTGTTGCCCAGGGCGGCTACGGCGTGTTGGAAGGCCAAGTCGTAGTTCAAAGTGATCACATGCTGAATCGCGCCTTCGATGAGCAAGGCGGCAGCTATGAGGTGCCCCGAGTTTGGGGCGGCCGTCCGCCAAGCGTCCTTCGGTAGGCGGCTCGTCAGTTCAGTCTGCGATCCGTACTTGTCGTACAGCAGATCAGCGAGAACCGAGAGGTCGTCGGGATCTGTGCACTCTCCGTCGTTCAGAACACCATCTGCAACAAGTCGCCGGTGGGCTTCGCGGGAGTAATGCGCACCACTCGCAAAACCGGTCGGCTTCTCCATCGAGACCCCAGCACCGACAACGAGTACCACGCGACTGCCTGCCACATCTGTGATGCGTTGAAGGATTTCCGCAGGGAAAGCTACTGAGTCCGTCGCCTGGCTGTGGTCGGCTTCCGGCAACACGTCCTCCTCATCGGTGAGAGCTTTCACGTCTACCGGTGAGGTCAGCCGTGGTGATCACATGACCCCCACTCTACTAACTCCACCTCCTCAAGCCGAAGACGCTCGGCGAGCCTCGCGAGGGCGTCTGCCTCGTGGCCGAATCTGACCTCTCTCCTCGACCACAGCGTTCCGGACCGTCTTCTCATCGACGCCAAGTCGTTTAGCGACCTCCTGTAGCGTGAGACCTTCTGCGTATAAGGACGCAGCACGACCGCGGCCGGTAAGACCGAGCCCAGACGTCCTGAGCCGCGCTCCCTCCTTGGTGACGAGCGTGGGGACTGTCCCGCGATGTACTGCATACTTCGCGGCGATCATCCGAACCGGCATCCCCGCTTCGTAATCTGCGACGAGCTCCGCACGCCGCTCAGGGGTCAATCGTGTTTGAGACTTCGTCGGATTTTTCGCGACTGCGCCTCGCGAATCGTGCCTCTTCGGGGTTCTGTTCCGCGGTTCGCGTCGCTCAGAACCCTTGAGGACACGGCGAATCAAAGATTTCAGAGCCGGGCGCGTGTTTGAGAATCGCCTGGGAAGGCCCACCAGTGAAACACTGGAATCACGCGGTTCCCGCCGGGATGACCACATCGGAAATCCCGACGGGAACCCGTCCTCACCCGAATGGCTCAAAATCTCGCCAGGCCCCAGACGAGTCGGTGGTCCATGAGGTGCGATCTCGGCGAGCGTCCCGACCGCTTCGATCAGCGCCGCACGCGCTCAATCCCCCGGCCGGCCCAGCCACGCGCCTGCGGCAACGATGAGCCCCAGTACGTATAAGGAATGCCGAGCGCGCGCGGCACGTCGCTGAAGTCCTCGCTGGCAGTCTGCAGATCGAGTTCCCCCGCGTGATCGCCGAAATGTGCGGAAAAGGCATCCGCCACGCGTGCGGTCACCGACTCGTCGTTCTCGGTGAGCGGGAAGCTGTCGTAGATTTCGATCTCGGGCTCTTTCGGCGAGCCGCTGGCGATGCACTCTCCGCGTACGGTGCGCTCGATGGCTGCCAACATCTGTGTCCTGGTGGCTTCGGTGTAAGTGCGCAGGTTGAGCTCCAGCACCGCATCATCCGGGATGATGTTGCTCTTTGCCCCTGCGCGGATGCTCCCGACGGTGAGAACTGCGGGATCAGTTGGTGCGACCTCCCGGGAGACGATCGTTTGCAGCCGTACGACGATAAGGGCCGCCAGCACCACGGGGTCGACCGTGTTCTGCGGCATCGAACCATGCCCACCGCGGCCGTAGACCGTGATGCGCACGCTGTCCGCACTCGAGAGCACAGGTCCCATCCGTGTCCCGACAGTGCCAGAACGCCCCGGCAGCACATGCTGCGCCAGCGCGACATCCGGGTTAGGAATCTGCGCAGCCAGACCGTCTGTCAGCATGCCTCTTGCTCCGTCGCCAGTCTCCTCTGCGGGCTGGAAAAGCGCGATGACCGTGCCTTGCCACGCATCCCGGTGCTCGGCGAGCAGCCGTGCAGCACCCAGCAGACAAGCCACATGAACGTCGTGCCCGCAGGCATGCATCACCGGGGTGCTCGTCCCATCAGAGGCGACAGCTTCCACCGTGCTGGCGTAGTCGGCCCCGGTTGCCTCTCGAATCGGCAGTGCGTCCATGTCGGCCCTCAAAAGCACAGTCGAGCCTTCGCCGTTTTGCAGCACGCCGACAACGCCCGTTCCTCCGATGCCGGTGTGCACGGTGAAACCCCAGGCGCTCAGCCGCTTCGACACGCCATCGGCGGTGCGCTCTTCCTGGTGCGAAAGCTCGGGATGCTCATGCAGATCGCGATAGAACGATTCCTGGTCCGAACGGATCGATTCGTAGTGCTGCAGGATGTCCGCGGTGGTGCGCATGCGCATTCCCTTCGATCGGATGCGGAGAGTCTCAACGTACGCCGAGGGGCGGGCACTGCGTACAAATCATCGGAGCTGAACAACTGAGGATCCCGGTTCGCGACGACATCTCTCATCAGGCCGCCACCGACTCCGGTTGTTACGCCGAGCAGAAGTGCAGCGACTGGATTCATCCCCTCACCAAGCGCGGTCACCGTTCCGGTGGTGCAAAACAGGGCAAGCCCACCGGCGTCGAAGATCAATAGTGTGCGCGAGTGGCGTTCGACGCGGCTGGCGAGGAAGAACACCAGCAGTGCCGCAGCGACAGGTGCAGCAAGGTGGATCGGCTGGGCAAACGCAGCCGGGGGGACACCGATTATCAAATCGCGGATGACACCGCCGCCGAGTCCGGTGAGGCTGCCCAGCAGTAGCGATCCGATGATGTCGTATCCCCGTTGGGCGGCGAGCAAACTCCCGGAGATAGCGAAGAAAAAAAGTCCCCAGAAGGTCGAGCGTCAGTGCCCACGTCATGAGGATGCTTCTTGGCACTCCGTCAACTGTTGCATGCGGTCAGAATAACAAGTGTGGCCGCCAGCGACACAGATCGCTGACGGCCACTTCTTGCCTAAATACCGAGAACACCCCTCGGCATGTACCGACTTACTTAGCCGGCGGCATCAGCACCGTGTCGATGAGGTACACGGTGGCGTTCGCGGTCTGGACTCCACCGCAGATGATGTTCGCGTCGTTGACCATCATCGAATCGCCGCTGCCGGTGACCTCGAGGTCTGCACCCTGAACGGTGGTGTGCATGCCCGCAATCTCGTCAGGGGTGATCTGGCCGGGAACCACGTGGTAAGTAAGGATCGAAGACAGCGTCGCCGAGTCGGTCTTCAGCGCCTCGATGGTCGCGGGGTCGATCTTCGCGAACGCGTCGTCGACCGGTGCGAACACCGTGAACTCATCGCCGTTTAGCGTGTCCACGAGGTTCACATCGGGGTTGAGCTGACCACTGACGGCAGCAACAAGCGTTGTGAGGATCGGGTTGTTTGATGCAGCGACAGCAACGGGATCCTGGGCCATGCCCTTGATGGATCCTGAGCCGTCGGGGACAGCATCGGCGTAGGCTGCGCAACCGGGACCGACGAGGTTCGCGGCCGGGTCCATCATGTCAGGAGCAGCTTCGGTCGTCTCGGTCGTCTTCGGTGCTGTGGATTCGGTCGTCGTATCGGTGGCGCCGGTGCCCATAGAACATGCGGACAGTGCGAACGCACTTGCCAGCGTCAACGTAAGGACTGCGGTGACCTTCTTCTTGGTGCTGAACATCTCTCTACCTCCGGGATCGGAGCCACGATATCTCCGCGGCGTTGACAGATGTTCGGAACCCGGTCCGCATCGGATGGGAAGAATCTCAAAAAACTTCTGAGCAAGCTGGGTGAGGCGGATACCCGCGATAGGTGGAGCATGCGTCATGCTGGAGGGGATGGTCATCGACGGTATGGACGCACCAGAGGACGGAACGGCGAAAGATCACGCCGCCGAACTCCTCATTCGCGTCGCGAGCGGCGACCAGGCAGCGTTCGCGAAACTGTACGAACTACTCTCCGCACGCGTTTTCGGTCTGATCCTCCGTGTGCTCGTCAACCGCTCACAGAGTGAGGAAGTTCTCCAAGAGGTGTTCTTGGAGGTTTGGCAATCCGCAGCGCGCTTCGCTCCGAACAAGGGGCAAGGACGAACATGGGTTTTCACGATGGCACACCGCAGAGCAGTCGACAGGGTTCGGGCGTCGCAAGCAAGCGCCGACCGGGACGTCAAGGCTGGTATGCGAGACATCGGGGTCGCACATGACAGCGTCGCTGAACAGGTAGAACTCGGCATTGCTGGGCAACAAGTGGTGGCAGCGCTGGGGACCCTTCCTGAAGCACAACGAGAAACGATCGTCCTGGCGTACTACGGCGGCTACAGTCAGAGCGAGATTGCGGCTCTGGTTGGCTCGCCGCTGGGGACGATCAAGACACGGATGAGAGACGGGCTCACACGCCTGCGAAACGAAATGGGGGTGACCGCATGAACGAACAGGAATTCTCTGAACTCGCTGCCGGGCATGCCCTGCGCGCGCTTTCGGATGCTGATGAGCAGAGCTTCGCGGATGCTCTCGCCGCGCACCCCGAGTGGGAACAAGCCGCCCAAATCGACGAGCGAACTGTTGCGCTCCTCGCGGAGTCGGTGGCTCCGGTCGCGCCCCCGCCCACTCTCCACGATGCTCTTCTTGCGCAGATAACGAACATGCCGCAGCAGTCGGCCGATGAGGTCTCGGATGTCGCGAGCGCCCCAGCTACGCCGTCGCCCCGTCGATGGGGACGCATTCTCTTCGCGCTCGCAGCCTCTGTGGCGCTGCTCGTCGGCATTGGTGTCGGCGTCTCTGTACTTGGTTCGCAGCTCACTCGGCCGGAATCGGTCGTTGCTCTCGAGCAGATTGAGTCATCGGCAGACGCGCAGCAGGCCAGCATCGAGCTGGAATCCGGCGCGACGGCAACCGCCCACTGGTCGCCGAGCGTGGGCAACGTGGTGCTCGTCACTGACGGGCTCGACAATCTCGACGCAGGTCGAACGTACGAGCTGTGGTTCGTTCGTGGTGCAGAACCGGTCTCGGCCGGTGTCTTCGAAGCGGATGCCGGAAAGGCAACGGCCCTGCTCGATGGGAAAATGCGCGCTGGCGATGTGATCGCGGTGACCGTGGAGCAGGCTGGCGGCTCGCCGAGCGGACAGCCGACGACCGATCCGATCATTGTGATCCCCACCGCCTGAGGCGAGTAGCCTGGACGAATGGCTGAGCAGTTCCACCGTCCCGTCCGCCGCCCGTCGGCAGCTTTCGACAAGATCGTTGGGTCCGCGGATTCCGCCGAGGCCATGCGAGTCGCCAATGCGACAGCATCCGCGCTACTCAGCAGAGCTCGTGCCGATCAGAGCGGGGAGAGCGCCGAACGGCTGATCGCGTTCAGCGCCGATCATGGAATCGATGACATCGCCGAGCTGTGGGCTGGCGCGCCGGCCGTATCGTTGCCAGGGGCGTTGTGGCGGCTGTATCTTCTACAGCTTGCGATTCACAGTGATGCGCAGACCTCAGCGCTACTGTATGAGCGCGGACGGATCGAACTGCGCTCTGCGGATGCTGCGGTGGCGGGAGCCCCGGCGCCAGCGAGCCCGGAAGAACTCGTGGCACTCATCGACACAATCCTTCGCGGCGTCTTTCGCGGTGATTTCTCGGTGGCTCTTGAGCGAGCTGCAGCATTCTGCCGAGTACAGGTGTCTGGCGCCACGCACGCGGCGGATGACTACGAGGTTACTGAACCTGGTCGGGCTACAGATCTGACGAAGCGGGCGCGCAGGCTGAACATTTATGCGAACGACCTCAGCGCGGCTGCCGCACTCTGGCGCGTCGGCAGCCTGACCTGACACGCGGGCGTTGTGGGGACGGGCCCAGGCATGAAAAGACCGGGCCGCAAAAACGCCTCTCGGCGGGAGGCCGCTCGTAGCGGCAAAATTTGGAGCCCGGGGTTATGCGGCCCGGCCACTCCATTGTACGCCCGGAGTGGGGGAGTATTCCCGACCACACATCAGCCGTAGAGTCATTTCATGACCCGGCGATTTGCTCTCATCATCGATCCTGTCGACGCCTCCGAAGAGCGCGCCGAATACGCAGACACGTTCACCGTGGTTGATGCCGCGGCTCCTGCGCTCAGCGTCGGAGAGCTCAGCACGCAGCGCGGCGACGGAGTGTTCGAGTCGATCGGCGTGATCAACGGGCATGCGCAAGAGGTAGTGCCGCACCTTGAGCGGCTCGCGCACTCGGCGCAGTTGTGCGACCTTCCCGTGCCCAATCTTGAGCAGTGGCGCCACGCGATCCTCGTTGCCGCCGCCGAGTGCCCACCTGGGGAGGCCGTGATCAAATTGATCCTCAGTCGCGGCGTCGAACATGGGCCCACACCGACGGCGTGGGTGACGGCGGCGCCGGCATCCGACTTCTCGGTGGTGCGCGAGACGGGTGTGCGAGTCGTAACCCTTGACCGCGGCTACGATCTCACTGCGGCCGAGCGGGCGCCCTGGTTGCTGTTGGGCGCCAAGACCCTGTCGTATGCGGTGAACATGGCGGCGCTGCGTGAAGCGCACCGGAGGGGCGCGGATGATGCGATCTTCCTCTCCACCGATGGCTTCGTGCTCGAGGCGCCTACCGCGTCGCTCATCCTTCGCTTCGGTGACCGGTTCGTGACGCCCGCACCTTCCGGCGGTATCCTGCACGGCACTACGCAGTTGAGTGTCTACGAATACCTCTCCGGTCACGGCTTCGAGGTCGGATATGAGCGGATCCCGGCATCCGATCTGGCCCGCGCTGATGCTGCCTGGCTGGTCTCGAGCGTGCGCCTCGCCGCGCCGATCACCGCCATCGACGCGACGTCACTGTCCGTCGATCAGGTGCTCACCCCCGCACTGAACCAGTACCTGCTCTCCCCGCGCGACTGATCGCTGATCGGCTCACCTGGCGGCGCCGTCCACAGCCCTCAGATTGGAAAACCCGGATCATCCGTCGTTCGACCGGCGTGTCTGGTCGTGACCCGCCGCTGCGCGACCAAATCGTCCTGGTTTTCCGGTGAGGTTGGGTGCGATCTCTCTGAGCTTTGCCAGGATTGCAGCCTCGACCGTCGGCCAGTCGTGCACAATCATGGCGTAGTCGAAGCGCAGAGTCTCGTAGCCGAGCGCCGCCGCCCGCGCGTCACGCAGGAGATCCTTGTGTCGCCGAGAGCTCAGTACCGGTTCGTCGGGAGAGGTCGCGGCGTCGTCGTGGTTTTCTTTTCCGTCGGCTTCAATGATCAGACGATCGCCGATGACGAAGTCGACTTCGCCTACGCCACGAATGTGCACCTGAGTTCGCACGGAAATGCCAAGGCGATGCAGACGCAGTCGGACGAGCGACTCCAACCCGCTGTCGGCATCCGCTCGCGCAAATCCTACGAGCCAGCGCAGTGTGACAGGGAGATGCGCCCAAAGCCAGGCGATATCCCCGGGTGGTAACTTCTGATGCCGCAGTGAGGACTCGAGTGCCGCGAAGAAGGTCTCCTCGCCTGCGCACGTGGCGATCTGTAGCAGGACATTAGCAACCGGCGGCAGCGTGCCGACCTTGATCCTTCCGTCATCCCAGTGGATGCGGCATTTGTCGCAGTCTGATCGAGCTGTGCCTGCCCGGCCGAGCCAGATGTGATGCACGTCCGGGACTTCGAGGATCCACAGGCCGTGCAGTTTGCCTGCTTCGGAGCAGCCGAGTGCACCCCCATGTTCGGCGGCGTGCACCAGTGCTTCATCGGCATCCGCAAGTGCGTAGACACCCTGACGTGGGCGGACCACTTCGCCGGCGCGAGTCGCGCGGGTGAGCTCGCTCTCGGTTACACCGAGGCGTTTGAGCTCTGACGTTCGAGCCATCCGGGCGAGTGAGCGCAACACCGCGGCAGCAGATACGAAGGACATGCTGCGAGCCTGGATGCATCCGCCGCGGGCTGGAGGCCAAAACGCAGCATCCGTGGACAACCGGGCGATCCGACCCAGTGTGCAGGATGAGTCGCGAGACGGGAAAACCCGGACCATCTGCTCCGTGTTCGGCGTGTCAGTGAGCGACACACCGGCGGGAGACAGATCGTCCGGGTTTTCCAAGAAGCAGGGGCGCGCGAGACCTACCCGAAGCGGCCGGAGACGTAGTCCTCGGTAGCCTGCACCGAAGGAGTGGTGAAGATCGTCGCGGTCTGGTCGTACTCAATGAGCTTGCCCGGCTTGCCTGTTCCGGCGATGTTGAAGAAGGCCGTCTTGTCCGAGACGCGCGAAGCCTGCTGCATGTTGTGCGTCACGATCACGACCGTGTACCGCTGCTTGATTTCGGCGATGAGCTCTTCGATCGCGAAGGTCGAGATCGGGTCGAGAGCAGAGCACGGCTCATCCATCAGGATGACGTCGGGGGAGACCGCGATCGCGCGTGCGATACACAGACGCTGCTGCTGTCCGCCTGAGAGACCCGAACCGGGCTTGTCGAGGCGGTCCTTGACCTCGTTCCAGAGGTTCGCGCCGCGCAGGGACTGCTCGACGAGAGCTTCCTGGTCGCTCTTTGCCATCCGAGAGTTGTTCAGCTTGACGCCGGCAAGCACGTTCTCCTTGATGGACATCGTGGGGAACGGGTTGGGACGCTGGAACACCATGCCCACCTGGCGACGAACGAGCACCGGGTCACGCCCGGTCCGTACAGGTTCTTGCCGTCGATGAGCACTTCACCCTCGACGCGTGCGCGCGGGATGACCTCGTGCATGCGGTTGAGGGTACGCAGGAATGTCGACTTGCCGCAGCCAGACGGACCGATGAACGCTGTCACCGTGTTGGGCTTGATTTCGATGCTGACGCCTTCTACCGCGAGGAAGTCGCCGTAGAAGACATTGAGGTCGTTTACTTCGATGCTCTTTGACACCTGAGGGATCCTTCTTCTTCAGTCGGGAAAGGGAGACGGCTTAGCGGCCGGATATCTTGGGCGCGAACACCTTGGCGATCAGGCGGCCGGCCAGGTTGAGAACCATGACGATCAGGATCAGCGTGAGCGCAGAAGCCCATGCGCGATCGAGGAAGGCATCTGCGGGAAGCCCCGGGTACTTGGCCTGCATATATGAGAACACCGGCAGAGTTGCCATCTGTCCGCTGAACATGTTCAGGTTCATGCCCTGCACGACTCCGACGGTGAGCAGCAGAGGTGCAGTTTCACCGATGACGCGGGCAATGGCCAGCATGATGCTGGTGGTGATGCCGGCGATTGCGGTGGGCATGACGACCTTGAGGATCGTCAGCCACTTCGGCACACCGAGTGCGTACGCGGCCTCGCGCAGTTCGTTCGGCACGATACGAAGGAGTTCTTCGGAACCGCGCACGACGACCGGAATCATGAGCACACAAAGTGACAGCGAGCCCATGATGCCGATGCGGGTTCCTGGTCCCATGATGAGCGAGAACACCGAGTAGATGAACAGACCCGCGACGATCGACGGGATGCCGGTCATGACATCGACGAGGAATGTGATTCCTCGCGCGAGCCTCTTGCCCTGCCCGTATTCGACGAGGTAGATCGCTGTCATCAGACCGATCGGCACCGAGATGACCGTGGCCCACAGGGTGATGAGCAGAGTGCCCCAGACGGCGTGGATCGCGCCGCCGCCACCACCCACGACATTGCGCATCGACGAGCTGAAGAACTCACCGTCGAACCGTGCAAGGCCGTTGACCGCGACTGTGAACAGGAGCGAGATGAGGGGAAGCAAGGCGATGACGAACGCGGATGCGACGAGGGCCGTCATCAGTCGGTCGGTCGCGTGGCGTCGACTCTCCACGACTGTGGAGACGATGAAGATGAGCGCCAGGTAGAAAAGCAGCCCAACGACAACTGTCATCGCGATGTTGAAGTCGGCGACTTCGCCGCCGCTGTTGGCGAATGCGAAGATCGCGGCGGCAATGACGAAGCAGGCAAGGAGCAGTGCCCACGGGCCCCACTTGGGCAGGTGGCCAGCAGTGGTCGTGTGCGTGGTCTGGACGGTGGCGGTGGCGGTGGCGGTGGTGGTGGTGGAGGTCATATCAGTTGGCTCCAGAGAACTCGGCGCGACGTGAGACGATCCAGCGGGCGATGAAGTTGACCGCAAAGGTCACTATGAACAAGATCAAACCGGCCGCGATAAGTGTGTTGACGCCCTGGTCGTGAGCCTCGGGGAACCGCAGCGCAATGATCGCGGGGATCGTCGTGGGGTTTTCTGGGTTGATCAGGTTGAAGGTGACGATGCCCAACGGGGAGAGCACGAGTGTGACAGCCATCGTCTCGCCCAGAGCGCGTCCCAGACCCAGCATCGCGCCCGAGACAATGCCGCTGCGGGCGAAGGGGAGAACCGCCATACGTACCATCTCCCAGCGGGTCGCTCCGAGAGCGAGTGCGGCTTCCTCGTGCAGCTTTGGCGTCTGGAGGAAGATTTCGCGGCAGATCGCCGTCATGATCGGAAGGATCATGACGGCAAGCACGAGGGATGCCGTGAGGATTGTCTTTCCGGTGCCCGACGGCGTGCCGGAGAAGAGCGGGATGAATCCGAGGTTCGTGTTGAGCCACTTGTAGAACGGAACGAGCATCGGGGCGAAGGTGAGAGCACCCCAGAGGCCGAACACCACTGAGGGGACGGCTGCGAGCAGGTCGATGATGTAGCCGAGTAGCCCGGCGAGCCGACGCGGTGCGTAGTGCGAGATGAACAGCGCGATGCCGATGGCGATCGGGGCGGCAATGACCAGCGCGATCAGGCTCGACCACAGCGTGCCGAAGACAAACGGCCACACCCATGAGATGAACGATTGTCCCTCAAGAATGTGATTGTCGGTCGTGTCGCCAGAGAAAGCCGGGATGGCCTGGACGACCAGGAAGACCGCGACGGCGGCCAGCGTGAAGAGGATGACGATACCGGCGCCGAGCGCGGTGGCGGAGAAGATCCGATCGCCTGGCCGGAGGACCGGCTTTGTTGACGCGGGCTTTTTGGAGCCTCGGTGGCCGTCCTGGTACTGGTCATCTGCGCGGCTCCACGGGTACGGGGCGGGAATTGCGGGGTGTTTTCATGCGGGTGCCCCCACGGTGCTGATCTGATCTACTCGAACAGCACGTGGGGGCGTAAGCACGGGTCTCAGCCTAGAGCCGAGAGCCCGAATTACTTCGTGACGATTGCGTCGATCGCAGCGTCGACCTTCGTGCGGAGGTCGTCCGAGATCGGAGCGTTTCCGGCGGCTTCTGCAGCAGCGTCCTGGCCCTCAGCCGATGCGACGAACTGGAAGTACGCCTTCACCAGCGAGGCGGTGTCAGCGTCTTCGTACTCGACGCAGCCGATGAGGTACGACACGAGAGCGATCGGGTAAGAACCGGCGGCAGCGGCTGCCGGGTCAACGGCGAACGCGAGGTCGTGAGCCGAGCGGCCCTCCTCGAGCGGCGAAGCGGCAACCAGTGCGGAAGCTGCATCAGCCGAGTAGGGGACGTACTCGTCCTCGACCTTGATGGCGACCTGGCCGAGCTCGCCAGCCTGCGATGCGTCGGCGAAGCCGACGTAGCCGACGCCGTTCGTGATGGCGCTGATGACACCCGAGGTGCCGTCAGCGGCTTCACCGGTCGCGAGGGGCCACTCGTCGCTGGCTTCGTTCGTCCACACCTCGGGCGCGACGGCCTCAAGGTACTTGGTGAAGGTCTCCTGCGTGCCAGACGCGTCGGCGCGGTGCACCGGCACGATGACCTGGTCAGGTAGCTTGACGCCATCATTCTGTGCGGCGATGGCCGGGTCGTTCCAGTTGGAGATCGTGCCAGCGAAGATGCCTGCGATGGTGGCGCCATCGAGGTTGAGGCTGTCGATGCCCTCAAGGTTGAACGCGACGGCGACCGGCGAGATGTAGACCGGAACCTCGACGATTTCGTCGGATGCGCAGGAACCGAAGCCGCCCGCGGCGATCTCCTCGGCGTGAACGCGCGGTCCGAGCCGATGAAGTTGGAGGAGCCAGCGAGGAAGTTCTCGCGGCCGGTGCCGGAACCTGTCGAGGTGTAGTTCACCGTGGCCTCGGGGTTGGCGGTCTGGAATGCGGCGACCCAGGCCTGCTGGGCAGCTTCCTGCGAGGAGGCGCCGGTGGCTTCAACAGAGCCGGAAACGGAAGAGGTGGACGGCTCGCCGGACGAAGCTGGGGTTCCGCCTTCGTTTGCGGCGCAACCTGCGAGAGCGAGAGCAGCAACTGCGCCGATGGCGCTGATGCGAGCGATTCGGGAGATCTTCACTGTGGATCCTTCGATCGTGGATGGTTGGGGCCCGGTGCAGGGCACACAGTGACGCTAAGCGCGGCGGTTAACGAGATTTGCCCGTGCAGGTAAACGGAAGGTGAACGGCTGTCGACCCCTTGGGGGCGACTCACACCTTCGGAACGTGCGTCTCGATCGAGATAATTCCAGAGCCAGGGTTGGTTGCCGACATATGAGCGACTGAGAACGCACCGACTTCGAGCGCGGATGCGCTGCCAAGATAGGAGCCCGGTATCGTGCCGGTGGCGAGGGCGAGCTCGGCGAGAAGGTCGGGCAATACGGGTCCGTGGCTGCAGATCACCGCGGGCTTTCGTGCACGAACACGCTTGCCGATGATGGCGCGGGCGTCAGAGCGGCCCTCTTCCCAAGCATCCTGGCTGATCAGCTCTGTTTCGCTGATCTTGCGATCAAGTGCTCTGGCAAGCGGTGTTACCGTCTGGACGCAGCGCACCGCGTCGCTGGTGACGATTTTGCGGATGCCGAAAGCGCGCAACGGCGCGACGATAGCCTCCGCCTGCTTCTTCCCCTTCTCAGTGAGAGTGCGCGAAGCATCCGACATCTCCCAGTCCGAGCGTGAAACAGCCTTCGCATGCCGCAGGGCGATGATCGGGAAGGTGTGCAAGACGCCATCGTCGACCAATCGCTCGAACTCGTCGAGGATTTCGAGATCGATCGGATAGCTGAGGTTCTTACGCGCCTTCTTCAGACTCACCCATTCGAGTGCGGCGATCTCGTTGTTGGGGACGAAGGTGGAGTTGCGGATGGCGTCTTCGGTTGCCTCTGCGGCCCAGTAGTGCACGACTTTCTGGCGCTGGGCGCGCATGAAATAACGGCTGACACCCACCGGCACACCGAGATTGACCCGGATTCCGGTCTCCTCATGCACCTCGCGCACCGCGGTCTGTGCCAGCATCTCGCCGGGGTCAACCTTTCCCTTGGGCAGGGTGACGTCGCGATACTTTGTGCGGTGAATGAGAAGGATGCAGAGCTTGTCCTCAACGAGACGCCACACCACAGCGCCAGCCGCGTAGACGGCCTTGTCGTCGCGCACGACCTGCGTTGCTCCCTGAGCCTGTCGAGAGGTCATCGCACCGTTCGCGTCCGGCGTCGGCGTCGCACCTGACTCATGGTCTTATCCTGCAGGTCGATGAGTGGTTTGCCTTCGGCGCTTACGGCGTGGCGCTCCCAGACCCCGTCTGCCCCGAGGTGCCAGGAGACCGTGCCGTCGTCCATCGCCAGATCGAAGAACTCGAGGAGCTCCTTGACGTGGTCAGGGTCGGTGACGCGAACGAGTGCTTCGACACGACGGTCGAGGTTGCGGTGCATCATGTCGGCGCTGCCGATGTACACCTGCGGGTCGCCGTCGTTCTCGAACGCGAAGATCCGGGAGTGTTCGAGGTATCGACCAAGGATGCTGCGCACGGTGATGTTGTCGCTCGTGCCGGGGAGGTCGACCTTGATGCTGCAGATGCCGCGCACCCAGACATCGACCTTCACGCCGGCCTGACTGGCACGGTAGAGCGCGTCGATGATCTCCTCATCGACGAGCGAGTTGATCTTGATGCGGATATGAGCGGGTTTGCCGGCCACGGCGTTGTTGCGCTCATTGTCAATCTGGCGCAACAGTCCCTTGCGCAGGTGCAACGGCGCGACGAGAAGTCGCTTGAACTTCTTTTCAATCGCGTAGCCGCTGAGCTCGTTGAACAGTCGTGTGAGATCCTTGCCGACCTGCGCGTCTGCGGTGAACAGGCCGAAATCCTCGTAGACACGGCTGGTCTTCGGGTTGTAATTGCCGGTGCCGACGTGCGAGTAGTGCCGAAGCATCCCGCCTTCTTCGCGGATGACGAGGGCGAGCTTGCAGTGCGTCTTGAGCCCGACCAGGCCGTAGACGACGTGGACGCCGGCCTTTTCGAGTTTGCGTGCCCAGACGATGTTGTTCGCTTCGTCGAAGCGCGCCTTGACCTCGACGAGAGCCAGTACCTGCTTGCCCGCTTCGGCGGCATCGATCAGCGCCTGTACGACCGGGCTGTCACCGGAGGTGCGGTACAGGGTCTGCTTGATGGCGAGCACGTGCGGATCGCGCGCAGCCTGCTCGAGGAAGGCCTGCACGCTCGTCGCGAAGGACTCGTACGGGTGATGCACCAGCACATCGCCCTTGCGGATCGCGGAGAAGATATCCGCGCGATTGCTCGACCCGGTCGGCTGGAAAGCCACCGCTGTCGTGGGCACGTGCGGCGGGTAGCGGAGGTCTGGGCGGTTTACCTGGGACAGCGAGAACAGCCCACGCAGGTCGAGAGGGCTGGGGAGGCGGTAGACCTCCTGGTCGGTGATATCGAGTTCCTTGATCAGCAGGTCGA
This sequence comes from Microbacterium sp. CH12i, assembly GCF_000685355.1. Classification (GTDB taxonomy): domain Bacteria; phylum Actinomycetota; class Actinomycetes; order Actinomycetales; family Microbacteriaceae; genus Microbacterium. The sequence goes on from NZ_JHET01000006.1 coordinate 43,064, forward strand.
GGGTGACATCGTCCATGTCATCCGTGATCTCGAGGCGGATCGGCGGGCCGAACCGGCGTCGCAGCAGCTCGGCCTCGAGGGCCTGGATGAGGTTCTCGCTCTCGTCCTCCTCGATCTCGACGTCTTCGTTGCGAGTGAGCCGGAAGGCGTGGTGATCCAGCACCTCCATGCCGGGGAAGAGATCGCCGAGGTGGTTCGAGATGAGATCCTCAAGCGGCAGGTAGCGCGCAATCTCACCGGTGCCGGGTACTTCCACCAGACGGGGAAGCATGGGCGGCACTTTGAGGCGGGCAAACTCTTGACGCCCTGTGCGGGCGTTGCGGATGCGTATCGCGAGGTTCAGCGACAGGCCAGAGATGTAGGGGAACGGATGCGCGGGGTCAACCGCGAGCGGCATGAGAACCGGGAAGACATGCAGCTGGAAGTACTCGGTGAGCGCCGCGTGCTCAGCCTCGGTCAGCGTGTCCCATTCGGTGATCTCGATACCGGCATCCGCCAGGGCCGGCCGCACCTGGTCGGTCCAGGCAGCCGCGTGACGCAGCTGCAGAGCGTGTGCTTCGTTGGAGATGTCAGCGAGGACATCGGCAGGCGAGCGACCCACGTTCGTGGGGACGGCAAGGCCGGTGACGATGCGACGTTTGAGTCCCGCGACGCGAACCATGAAGAACTCATCGAGATTGCTCGCGAAAATTGCCAAGAAGTTCGAGCGCTCAAGCTCCGGCAGGCTCGAATCTTCGGCTAACTCCAGCACGCGCTGGTTGAACGCCAACCAGCTGATTTCACGGTCGTGATAGCGGTGGTCTGGCAGCAGGGAGTCCGGGGATTCAACGGCGTCGAAGTCATCATCTTCGGCGTCACCGAGGCCAGCATCGGTGAGTGCAGGATCGATCATGGAATACATCTTGTCACCGAGAGGTGACGTCTGCGTTAACAAGTGCCTGTACCTCTACAGCGCGGCGGCAACAGTCTGATCGTCGTCGTGCACGTTGAATCGGTATCCGACGTTGCGCACCGTGCCGATGATCTGCTCCTGGTCGCCGAGTTTGGCGCGCAGACGGCGAACGTGCACATCCACCGTGCGGGTGCCACCGAAGTAGTCGTAGCCCCACACTTCGCTGAGCAGCTGCTCTCTGGTAAAAACCCGGGACGGATGCGTGGCGAGGAAGTGCAGCAGCTGAAATTCCTTATAGGTAAGGTCGAGCGGTTTGCCGCGGATCTTTGCCGAGTACGACTGCTCGTCGATGGTGACGCCGGATGCTTGCACGCGGGATGGCTCGGCTGTGGCCTCGCCGCGCGCGATCGCAAGGCGGATGCGAGCATCGGTCTCAGCGGGTCCTGCATTCGTGAGAAGTACGTCGTCGATGCCCCAGTCGCCTGAGACCGCGCTCATGCCGCCCTCGGTGACGACGAGGAGGAGAGGCGCGTCTTGACCAGTCGTGCGCAACAGCTTGCACAGCGATTTCGCGCCAGCGAGATCGTGGCGCGCATCGACAATGACGATGTCTGTCTCTGGGGCGCTCACGAGTTGAGCGGGTTCCGCCGAGATCTGACGCACGCGGTGACTGAGAAGCTCCAGGGCGGGCAGCACTTGCTCCGAAGAGGGAGCGGAGGTGAGGACGAGGAGCAGAGCCACGCAATTCCTTTCGGGCAACGAGACCGTCGCCCTGCACGACGATCTGGTACGACGTCGTGCGCCAATGATACCCAGCCAGACGCGCCGCCATGATGCGGAGGGGTGTAACCGGTGCGAATGCGTAACAATGGAGGCATGTCACAACCCGCTCTCGCGCCGCGCAACCCATTCGGCGGTGTCGTCGTTGTCTGGGGCGTAGCCTTCGTGGCCGCGATCGCGATCGGCATCTTCGTGCCGGAAGAATGGCGCGTGCAGTGGTTGCTCATCGGCTTCGGCGGATCGATTCTGTTGACCTTCGCCTCACAGCTCTGGTACGGGCAGTCGGCAGGTTTCATCTTCCGTACCGCGGCGAGCGTTCTGGGGGCCTTGCTGCTGCTCGGTGTGGTCTCGGCAGGGTTCGGGCTCGCAGCACTGGTACCCGCCTGATCTGCCCGCAGTCGGGGGTAGAGTGGGACGCATGGATCTTGTCGCTCTCGAACTCTTCTTCATCGGTCTGCTGGGCCTTGCGAGTCTCGCGATCGTCTTCGTGGCTGGCGTAGTGCTGCGGAATCTGTTCCGCGGCCAGCGCTGATCTGAAGACAGATGCTGATTGGAAAGCTCCATGCGTGAGCTGCCCACCGAGCTCCCGGCTGATCTCGCGCCCTTGAGCTGGCTGATTGGGGTCTGGGAAGGCACCGGAGTCATCGAGTACACCGCCGGCGAAGAGCGCTTTGAGGGGGAATTCACCCATCACGTGAGTTTCAGCCACGACGGCACAGGCTTCCTGAACTATTCCGCGACGGCGTGGATGGTCGCTAGCGAAGGTGCGGAGTCGATTCCGCTCGTCGCCGAGACGGGGTTCTGGCGGATAGCGCGTCCGGCGACTGCCGCTGACGCTGGCCCCGCTCTGCTGCCTCCGACCGAGGATGCGCCCGCACGCACCGTGCATGACGTTGAAGCGCTCCGTGCAGCGTCAGGCGGGTTCCCGATCGAGGTCTCGCTCGCGCATTCGGACGGCGCTCTCGAGCTCTACCTCGGTGAGGTCAACGGTCCGCGCATTGACATTGCAACGGACGCAATCGTGAGAAGTGCTGGCGGCAAAGAGTATGGCGCAGCCAGCCGTATGTATGGTCTCGTCGACGGCCACATGCTCTGGGCGTGGGACATCGCAGCCCTCGGCGCCGAACTGGCGTCACATGCTTCGGCACGCCTGGCGAGGGTCTGATCATGACTGCACTCGTAGCGGCGTTCACAGCACTTCCCGGCGCGGTCGCCGCAGACGCTGTCATCCTGCACTTCGGTGACCCGATGCGCGAGCAGCGGCGGTTGAGTGCTGGTACCGCAGTTGCGGCGCTGGGCGATCGACTCGTCATTGAAGTGGCGGGCGAAGACCGGCTGAGCTGGCTGGATTCGATCACGTCGCAGTCTGTCGCCAGGCTGCGCGCCGGCGACAGCACAGAGCTCCTGATCCTTGACCCGCAGGGCCGCGTCGAGCATGCCGCCGGTGTGTTTGAGGACGGGACGTCGGTGTGGCTGATCGCGGATGCTGCCGATGCAGAGCCGCTTGCCAAGTGGCTGCAGCGGATGGTGTTCCGCTCTCGCGTCACGGTGACCGTGCGCCCTGAACTCGACCTCGTCGGCTTCTTCGCCGGTGGTGCTGCCGAAACCGCGGTGCGTGAGCTCGCTTCGGCACCCAATGACACTCCTCTGGTGTGGAGCGATCCGTGGTCGGCCGTGCAAGCGGGGGGACATCAGTACGCGAACGTCGACACCCACCCGTCGGTCGAGTACACCTGGCGCGTGGCAATCGTCGATGCGGATGCCGCGGCATCCCTCACGGGAGCAATCGCAGACGGCCGACTCGATGTCGCGGGAATCCTCGCAACCGAGGCCCTGCGTATCGCGGCGTGGCGCCCGCGCTGGGCGAGCGAGGTCGACGATCGATCATTGCCGCATGAAGCGGACTGGATTCGCAGTGCAGTGCATTTGAGTAAGGGCTGTTACCGCGGCCAAGAGACTGTGGCCAAGGTGCACAACCTGGGCCACCCTCCGCGCCGGCTTGCGGCGCTTCACCTCGATGGCAGCGACGACGTGCTCCCGATTTCTGGATCGCCTATCTTCTCGGGTGAAGACGAAGTCGGCCACGTGACATCAGCGGCGCGTCATCACGAGGACGGTCCGATCGCGCTGGCGATCCTTTCACGACGGGCACCGATCGGTGACCTGATCGTGCGCGTCGACGGCACCGACATCGCCGCGGCGCAGCAGGTCATCGTGCCCGCAGATGCCGGGGCGACCGCCGACGTCCCGCGCCTGACGCGTCTGTCTCGGCGTCCTGCCGGCGAAGACCCACGTAAGGCCTAACCGGGCTGCACCCCCGGCTGCTTAGCGTGGGGCGACCGCTGACCACGGCACCGTGAGTTCACCAAGGCGCCAGCGTGTGCGACTGCCGAGCACGGGCCAGCCTTGCTGCCTGAGCGCCGATGCTGCGGCAAGAAAGCGTTGAGTCGCACCGAACGTTGACAGCGGCGCCGCGCGCTCCCACTCCCGGTCGAGCTCGACGAGCAGGGCATGGACGCGCTCACCGGGCACGTTGCGGTGGATCAGCGCCTTCGGCAGCCGCTCGGCGACGATGCTCGGGTGCTCGAGTTCCGCGAGGCGCAGCGAAATCGTGAAGCGGACGGGTGCGCCTGTCGTATCGACGTCGATCCAACTCGCGACGCGGCCTATCTCGTCGCAGGTGCCCTCGAACAGTAGCCCTTTTGGTGCGAGCCGCGAGGACATCGACGCCCACGCCGCAGGTACGTCCGCCTCGTCATACTGACGCAGCACGTTCATCGCCCTGATGACTGCCGGTCGCCTTCCGCCGGTCAGCGGCACCTCGAAGCCACCGCGGGCGAAAGATACCCGCAGGTCGGGGGAGAAGGGCGTCTGTCCTGCCCGCACCTCTTCGAGCTGAGCCCGCGCGGTCGTGACGCGTGCCGGGTCAAGCTCGAAACCGATGACCTCGCGATCGGTCGCACGCGACCCAACCTTGCCGCGAGCTCGAACGCCGTCACTCCGCTGGCTCCGTAGCCGAGGTCGATCACCAGCGGGTCTGCGGCACCACGGAAGGCGGCGCTCGCAGCGATCCAGCGGTCATTGCGACGTAGTCGGTTCGTCCCCGTGGTACCCCGGGTGGGGTGGCCGAGAGGAGATGACGCCATACGTCCATTCTCTCATTCCGTCGCATGCAGGCTGGAGGCCGCTGGATAGACTGAAGACATGACGCGCACTCTCATCCTGCTCCGCCACGGCCAGAGCGAGTGGAACGAATTGAACCTCTTCACCGGCTGGGTGGATGTCCGCCTCACCGAGCAGGGCAAGAACGAAGCCCGCCGCGGTGGTGAAATGCTCGCCGAGTCGGGATTCTTGCCCGACGTGCTGCACACATCGCTGCTCAGTCGTGCGATCCAGACCGCTGACATCGCGTTGGACGCCGCCGACCGCCTGTGGATCCCAGTGGTGCGCTCCTGGCGCCTCAACGAGCGTCACTACGGTGCGCTGCAGGGCAAAGACAAGGCCCAGACGTTAGAAGAGTTCGGCCCGGAGCAGTTCCAGCTGTGGCGTCGCTCGTTCGACGTGCCGCCGCCCCTCCTCGATGACGAGAGCGAGTTCAGCCAGGTTGGCGACGCGCGCTACGCAGATATCGACGGTGAGGTGCCTCGCACTGAGTCACTCAAACTCGTCATCGACCGACTGTTGCCTTACTGGGACAGCGCGATCGTCCCCGATCTTGAAGCCGGAAAGACCGTACTCGTCACGGCGCACGGCAACTCGCTACGCGGCCTCGTGAAGCATCTTGAAGGCATCGGCGACGACGCCATCGCCGAGCTCAACATCCCCACCGGCATCCCGCTGATCTACGAGCTCGACGACAACAACGTACCCACGGCGCCCGGTCGCTATCTCGACCCCGAGGCTGCCGCAGCTGGCGCCGCAGCGGTCGCTGCGCAGGGCAAGAAATAACAACACAAACGAAGAGGGGGTTCGGATGCCGTGGCATCCGAACCCCCTCTTCGTTTTTCTGGCAACTACGCCAGATCCCGGCCTTCGCTCGCCTGCGCCTGGAGCGCGAGCGAGATGTCATCTTCAGCGACGTCCCAATCGCCAGTGGCGAGGTAAACGACCTTCTTGGCGACGGCCACCGCGTGGTCAGCGAAGCGCTCGTGGTAGCGGCTGGCAAGGGTTGCGTCGACTGTGGCGCCGGCCTCGCCCTTCCAGTTGTCGCTGAGCACTTTCTCGAAGACCTTGGCGTGCAGCTCATCGACGTCGTCATCCGAGTTGCGGATGATGTCGGCGAAACGCAGATCCTGTGTGCGCAGGAGCTCGCTGAGCGTGCGGGCGATTTCGACGTCAAGCTCGCCCATCCGGGTGAAGGTGCCCTTAAGGCCCTTCGGAATGGCGCGCTCCGGGAAACGGAGGCGCGCGAGCTGAGCGATGTGCTCCGCCATGTCGCCCATGCGCTCTAGTGACGCGCTCACGCGGAGCGCAAACACCAGAATGCGCAGGTCACGTGCGACCGGCTGCTGTCGAGCGAGGATTTCGATGGCGAGTTCGTCTAGCGTGACGGCGAGAACGTCGATCTTGGCGTCATCGGCAATCACCTCTTCGGCGAGTGCGACATCGCCGGTGGCGAAGGCACGGGTGGCCTTGTCGATGGCGACCGTGACGAGGTCGGTGATCTCCACGAGACGGGACTGCAGGTCCTCAAGGGACTGGTGGAAGACTTCGCGCATGTGCGGCGCAACCTTTCATTCGGATCTCGGGCGGTTCCGGCCGGCCGATGGAGAGCGCTGCAGTATGCGCACGCTCGTATTGATTGTGTTCGTCGAAGGTTAACGAACGGTGCCCACTATATGAATAGTACTTCGCGGCTCTGCGTGCTGGCGCGGAAACTTGCCGAACTCGAGGTGAACGCGCCCTACGCTATAGGCATGACCACCCCGCAAATCGCGCTGCTTGCCCTCGCCATCGGGCTGGCAATAGGCATCGGGTTGGCTGCGCTCATTTTTTGGGCGTACCAGGCTCGCGCCAAGGTTGTGGAAGACGCCTCCACGGAAGTCCCGCAGGGGACTGCGGATGTGCTCGACAGTATGGACGACGCCGCATGCGTCATCGATTCGTCCGGACTGGTGCTCGCGATATCGCACGCGGCAACCCGTTTCGGCATTGAGATCGGTACCACTCTTGACAATCAGGAGCTACGCCAGCTGGTGCGTGCGGTGCGCTCGTCCGGAGCATCCGCTATCGAAACGATGCGGCTCACGCGTCCAGGTGTGAGCCTTGACCCGCGCCTGGTATCGGCCAGAGCCAGCAGGCTTGGAGCGCGGCTGACGCTGCTCATCATCCGCGACGTCACCGAACAGGAGCGCCTCGACCAGGTGCGCCGCGACTTCGTCGCGAACACCAGTCATGAGTTGAAAACTCCGGTTGGTGCGGTAAGTCTTCTCGCTGAGGCGGTCGAGTCCGCTGCCGATGACCCCGCTCAGGTGCGCATCTTCGCCGCTCGACTCTCCGCTGAGGCGGCGCGCCTCGGGCAGCTCACCGGCCGAATCATGAGCCTCTCCCGGCTGCAAGCAGCGACGGCATCACCGACTTTGACCCGGTGTCGCTGGACGAGGTCGTCACCGCGTCCATCGAAGCACATTCGGTCCAGGCGGACTCCGCCGGTGTCGACCTCACGAGAGGCGGAGATCGCGGCGCATTCGTCCGCGGTGACGCGCAGATCCTCATCGAGGCTGTCGGCAACCTCATCGCCAACGCGATCGTGTATTCGCCGAGCGGATCGCGAGTGGCTATCGGGGTGAAGACTGAGGGCGACGTCGTCGAGATTGCCGTCTCTGACCAGGGAATTGGCATCGCGGAGTCCGATCGTGATCGGATCTTCGAGCGCTTCTACCGCGCAGATGAGGCCCGATCTCGGCGTACCGGAGGCACGGGGCTCGGCCTTTCGATCGTGAAGCACGCGACGCAGCGTCACGGCGGCGAGGTGCGGCTGTGGTCGCGCCCGAGCCGCGGATCGACCTTCACGATGGTTCTGCCTCGAATTGACGCCCCAGCGCACGAGGAAGTCGTCCCAAAGAAGAAGAAAAAGAAGAAGCGTGAGCGAAAGGCAGCGAAAGCCGCCGTCGCCGAGCACGTCCGAAACGGAGAGAACGCATGACCCGCATCCTTTTGGTCGAGGACGAGCCTGATCTCGCCGACCCGCTCGCTTATCTGCTGCGCCGGGAGGGCTACGAGGTAGAGATCTCGGAGGATGGCCCGGGAGCGCTCACCGCGTTCCGTGAGCGTGGCGCCGACATCGTGCTGCTCGATCTCATGCTTCCAGGGATGCCGGGAACCGAGGTGTGCCGACAGATTCGCTCTACTTCCGCTGTGCCGATCATCATGCTCACCGCCAAGGACTCCGAGGTGGATATCGTCGTGGGGCTCGAGCTCGGGGCGGATGATTACATCACCAAGCCCTACTCATCCCGTGAGTTGCTTGCGCGCATGCGCGCGGTGCTGCGCCGGGTGGTGCAGGCGGACAGCGACCTCGACGAGCGGGTGCTTGACGGCGGCCGCGTCTCGCTCGATATTGATCGACACACCGTGACGGTTGCGGGCGAAGAGATCAACATGCCGTTGAAAGAATTCGAACTTCTCGAAGTGCTGATGCGCAACTCAGGCCGAGTGCTCACTCGCGGCCAGCTCATTGACCGCGTGTGGGGTAGCGACTACTTCGGCGACACGAAGACGCTTGACGTGCACATCAAGCGCATCCGCTCTCGCATCGAGTCGAACCCCGGCGAGCCGGTCATGCTCGTGACCGTGCGTGGACTCGGATACCGCTTCGAAGGCTGACGGCTTCTATGAGAAGAGGCCGGCCACCCTCGCGGGTGGCGGCCTCTTCTCATAACGTCAAGCAGTCTCAAGCACCCTTTTCGGTGGGAACCAGATCTGCGTAGTAGGGGAGCGTGCCGTCGAGAACCGGCACCTGCGCGGCCGTCCCGGTTGCGTCACCCGACTGGAAGTAGATTTCGACAGTCGCGCCCGGCATCGTGTCGAGCCCATCGATGCGCAACGGTTCTGCGCTGGCTCCGAGGCTCAAGGTGTCGCCCGCGCCGACGCGGACGGTAAGGGGCTCAAGCCCCTCGACCTCAACGGTAAGGGTTGCGCCCTTGTCAGTGGGGTTCACGATCGCGGCGACCAGATTGCCGGTGGAACCGTCTTCGGTCGCGATGACCATCGCGTTACGGATCTCTAACGGACCGTCCGAATCGGCGATGTTGATGCCGTCAGAAGCCGAGTACTTGATCTCGGTCGACTGCGGGGTGATGAATGTGCATCCCGTGGCGCCGAGCAGAACAACGGCGCTGAGGGCGGCAGACGCTACAAGGCGCGATTTCACGAGTCCTCCTGGGAAGCATTTGGGATATCCGCATCCATTCTATGGGTAAACGCCAATCGACTTTGGGACGCTGCGGCGGCAAACCTTAGTGCATATTCCCTGTGGTATTCTGGAGGTTGCCGAAAGGACACGATTTTATGCTTTTTGAGGTTGGCGAAACGGTCGTCTATCCGCACCACGGGGCCGCGACGATCATTGAGGTCAAGGATCGCGTCATCAAGGGCGAGACGAAGAAATATCTGAAGCTCAACGTCACCCAGGGTGATCTCATCATTGAGGTTCCTGCTGAGAACGTCGACCTTGTCGGCGTTCGTGACGTTATCGGCCAGGAAGGCCTCGACAACGTGTTCGAGGTTCTGCGTGCGCCGTTCACAGAAGAGCCCACTAACTGGTCGCGTCGTTACAAGGCGAACCTTGAGAAGCTCGCTTCAGGCGATGTCATCAAGGTCAGCGAGGTCGTCCGCGACCTATGGCGTCGTGATCAGGACCGCGGTTTGTCTGCGGGCGAGAAGCGCATGCTTGCCAAGGCGCGTCAGATCCTCATCTCCGAGCTCGCGCTCGCCGAGAAGTGCGACGAAGACAGGGCGGGCGCGATACTGGACGAGGTTCTCGCTTCCTGACGTGCGTTGCGGGCACCGGTAGCCTGAGAGCGTGACTCTCCTGCCTGTGCCCACTACGGCGATCATTGTGGTCGCCGCCGGTTCTGGAACACGCCTCGGTGCCGCAGCACCAAAGGCGTTCGTTCGCATCGATGAGCATTCGATGCTTCGTCATGCGCTCGACGGCGTATTCGCTGCGAACCCTATGCAGGTCGTTATTGTTGCGCCCGCAGAGTACGAAGGCGATGCAGAGACCGCACTTCTGGAAGCAGCAGGCGAGCGGAGCGGCCTTGGTCGCGTCGTCGTCGGCGGGGCGACACGGCAGCAGTCGGTTGCCGCGGGGCTCAGCGCGCTGTCGGATGACATCACCACCGTGCTCGTTCACGATGCTGCGCGTGCACTTACTCCGCCGGTGCAGATCGATACCGTCGCCGCGGCCGTCTCGACCGATGCTGGGGTGATCCCTGCTCTGCCTGTCATTGACACCATCAAGCAGGTGGATGCCGGTGACATCGTTGCCGTCGTGGACCGCTCCGTGCTCGTCGCCGCACAGACGCCGCAGGGATTTCCCCGCGCGCTCCTCGACAGGGCGTACGCCGCGGCGCTCGCATCCGGCGTGGAATACACGGATGACGCGGCTCTCTTCGCGGCCGCAGGCCACGCCGTGCGGCACGTCACCGGCTCTGCGCGCGCTTTCAAGATCACCACACCAGCGGACCTCGAGCGCGCTCGACAGATCCTCGCGGGGCCGACGGCATCCGCACCAGTGGTCCCTCGCATCGGGGTAGGCACCGATGTGCACGCTTTCGGCGGCGTGGGAACTCTGTGGCTGGCAGGAATCGAATGGCCTGGGGAGCCGGCGCTTTCCGGACACTCGGATGGTGACGCCGTCGCTCACGCGATCGTTGACGCGCTGTTAGGAGCTGCAGGGCTCGGCGACATCGGCGAGCACTTCGGCACCTCGCATCCGGAGTACGCCGGTGCCCACGGCGAGGTTTTCCTGATGCGCACAGCAGAATTGCTTGCTGAGGCGGGATTCACGATCGGAAATGTCTCGGTGCAGTTCCAAGGCAATCGGCCGCGCTTCAGCGCGCGTCGCGCTGAAGCCGAAGCCGTTCTTTCTGCGGCGCTCGGCGGCGCACCTGTTGCGATCTCGGCGACGACGACGGACGGGCTAGGGTTCACTGGCCGTGGTGAGGGCATCGCCGCAAACGCGATTGCACTCGTGCATCCGATCCGGTAGGAAACGCTCAGCACCGCCCCGGTACTCTAGAGCAGTGACTCTCCGTATTTACGACACCCGCGCACAGCAGCTGCGCGAATTCGTACCGCTCGACCCCGGAAACGTCACGGTGTATGTCTGCGGTCCGACGGTGCAGTCAGGACCCCACATCGGGCATGTGCGTGCTGCGCTGAGTTTCGACATTCTTCGCCGGTGGCTTACACACACGCACGGTCGAGTGACGTTCGTGCGCAACGTCACCGACATCGATGACAAGATCCTTGTCAATGCGAGTGAGACCGAGCCGTGGTGGGCGCTGGCGTATCGGATGGAGCAAGAGTTCTCCGTTGCATATGCCGCGATCGGAATTCTTCCCCCGACCTATGAACCGCGGGCGACGGCATCCATTCCTCAGATGCAAGATCTCATCGCCACACTCGTCGAGCGGGGCCACGCGTATCCTGCGCCGGACGGCTCCGGAGACGTCTACTTCGATGTGCGCTCGTGGGCAGAGTATGGCGCTCTCACGCACCAATCGATTGACGCGATGGAAGCCGCCGAAGATACCGATCCGCGGGGTAAGCGCAACCCACAGGACTTCGCGCTCTGGAAGGGCTCTAAGCCCGGCGAACCGGAAGACGCAAAGTGGAGTTCGCCGTGGGGCGACGGGCGACCGGGATGGCACATCGAGTGCTCCGCTATGGCGAAGCGCTACTTGGGCGCGGAGTTTGACATCCATGGTGGCGGTCTCGATCTGCGTTTCCCGCACCACGAGAACGAGTTGGCGCAGTCTTCCGCGGCCGGTGACGGTTTTGCACGGTACTGGATGCACAACGGCTGGTGACTGTCGACGGTCAGAAGATGTCGAAGTCGCTGGGGAATTTCACGCTCGCCGCCGACGTGCTCGCCGGCCACGAGCCGCTGGTCGTGCGTTATGCCCTCGCGGCGGCGCACTACCGCTCAAGCCTCGACCTCAGCGAGTCGTCGTGGGATGAGGCGGAGGCTGCACTCGCGCGCATCCGCACCTTCCTGGAGCGCGGCAGCCGGGTGGCTCCCGCGACATGGTCAGAACACAAAGAAGGATTGCCGACGGCGTTCTGGAATGCGATGAACGACGATCTCGGGGTGCCGCGCGCACTTGCGGCGATTCACGAAAGCATCCGATCTGGCAACGCGCACATGGATGCCGGGCGCATCGATGAGGCACGCCAGGACGTGTCTGATGTGCAAGACATGACGCTCGTCCTCGGCATTAATCCGCTGTCGTCGGAATGGGCGACTACGCGCGGGGGAGCCGAGGCATCCGCTCTCGACGCTCTCGTGCAAGCAATGATCACACAACGGGCCCAGGTACGGGCCGACAAAGACTGGGCGGCAGCCGACCGCATCCGCGACGCGATCGCGGCCGCCGGCATCGTCCTCGAAGACACCTCAGACGGAACTCATTGGAGCATTGATGGTTAAGCCAGGGCGCCCCGGCGCAAACAACGGCAAGAAGAAGGGCCCGCTCAAGGGCACCGGCGGACTCGGACGCAAGTCCCTCGAAGGTCGCGGTCCGACGCCGAAGGCTGAAGACCGCGCCTGGCACCCCGCCGGAAAGCGCAAGGCTGCCAACGAGCGTTACGCGGCAGCGGGCGGCCGGGGCAAAGCACCCGGGCGTCCGGCATCCGGTAGCAACCCGAACCGGTCTCCGAAGGCAAAGTCCGGCGATGACACCGAGAACGTCACCGGGCGCAACTCGGTACTCGAGGCGCTGCGGGCAAAGATCCCCGCGACCGCGTTCTACATCGCGCAGCGCGTCGAGATGGATGACCGCGTAAAGGAGATGCTTTCGCTCGCGACAAACCGAGGCATCCCCGTGCTTGAGGTCACCCGCCCCGAGCTGGATCGGATGGCAGGCTTCGACGGAGTCCACCAGGGCGTGGCCCTCAAGGTGCCGCCGTACGAGTACGCGCACCCCCAGGACCTGCTTGAGCAGGTAATCGATCGCGGGGACGTTCCGCTCTTCGTGGCTCTGGACGGCATCACCGACCCCCGTAACCTCGGCGCGATCATCCGCTCGACTGCCGCCTTCGGTGGACACGGCATCATTCTGCCTCAGCGTCGCTCGGCGGGCGTGAACTCGGCAGCGTGGAAGACGAGCGCGGGAGCCGCGGCGCGGATCCCAGTGGCGATGGCCACGAACCTCACCACGCAGCTCAAAGAGTTCAAGAAACAGGGCGTGTTCGTGATCGGCCTCGACGGGGGCGGCGATGTTTCACTGCCGAATCTGCAGCTTGCTGATCGCCCAGTGGTCATCGTGGTCGGTTCGGAGGGCAAGGGGCTTTCACGCCTCGTCACCGAGAACTGCGATCAGATCATCTCGATTCCGATCTCAGCGGCGACAGAGTCCCTGAATGCGGGAATCGCCGCATCGGTGGCGCTGTACCAGGTCTCGACGATCAGGGCACAGCAGGCCGGGGAATAATTCTTCAGCCGTAGACGCTGGCTCTGAACGACCATATCGCTGTTCTACAAGGAGAAATTATGACCCGCATCGCTGTCATCGGAGGAACCGGTTACGCCGGTTCGAATATCGTCGCCGAGGCGGTTTCGCGGGGCCACTCCGTCGTGTCCGTGGCGCGTTCTGTGCCGGCCGAGCGGGTCGAAGGCGCGGTCTACCTTGAGGGCACGATCCTCGATGTGCCAGGGCTGCTCACACAGATCCAAGAGGTCGACGTCGTGATTCAGGCGCTTTCGCCGCGCGGCGACATGGCGGGAAAGGTGCGGCCGGCAACTGCAGAGTTGTTCGCCGCACTGCCTGACAACGTGCGACTTGGGGTTGTCGGCGGTGCCGGGGGCAGCCTCGTCGCTCCCGGCGGTGCGCGTGTGATCGACTCCGGCTTCCCGGAGGAGTTCAAGGCAGAGGCTTCTGAAGCGATCGGTGTGCTGGAAGACCTCCAGGCGAGTCCGGAGAACAAGGACTGGTTCTTCGTGCACCCGGCCGGCACCTTCGGTGCATGGAACCTGGGCGAGCGCACCGGGAAGTACCGCACCGGCGGGCCCGTACTCGTGACAGACGAGAAGGGCGATTCGTACATCTCGGGCCCAGACCTCGGCGTCGCCTTCCTCGATGAGATCGAGAACCCAAAGCACCACCGCGAGAACTTCACCATCGGGTACTGATCCGCGGCACGCTCAACCGCTGAAGGCTAGACGAGGTCGCGCCAGTCGACCTCGTCGTCTTCGTCGCCGGCAAGCGACATCGCCCCGGTAATGACGGGGAGCGACATCGTCTCTGTCGGTGGCCCCATGATCGTGGCTTCGTCGCGGCGATGACGCAGGACCTCGTTGATGTAGGAGGTCAGCACTTCTGCGAGCGGTACCGAGCGTCCGCTGGCTTGCGAGAGGTACCAGCGGTGCTCCAGCACCTGGTGGAAAACCTCGGCGGGCTCCAGCTTCGCTCGGAGCTCGTACGGGATTGCGCGCACGACAGGCTCGAACACACGCGTGAGCCACTCGTGTGCGTACATCTCCTCGTCCACCCATTCCTTTTTGGAGCGTGCGCGGAACTCGTCGAGATCGTTGAGCAGCCTACGGGCCTGGTTCTCTTCGACGTCAAGCCCGGTGAGACGGATGAGGCGGCGCTGGTGGTGTCCGGCATCCACGACCTTGGGCTGAATCTCGACGACCGTGCCGTCAGAAGTGGTAGACATCGACATCTCATCGATGTCGAAGCCCAGAGCGTTCAGCCGCTCGACGCGCTCTGTGATGCGCCAGGTTTCATTCGCGGAGAACGACTCCTGTGCGGTGAGCGCAGCCCACAGCGCATGGTACGACGACACGATGCCATCGGCGATGGCGACTGCATCCACGCCGTGCTCCAGGCGTCCGCCGGCCGCGAGATCCATGATCTCGCCAGCGATGTTCGTACGGGCAAGGTCGAGGTCGTAGTGTCGCTGACCGTCGGTGAGGCCCTCTTCGTGCAGTTCGCCGGTCTCGGCATCCACGAGGTAGGCGGCGAAAGCGCCCGCGTCTCGGCGGAACAGAGTGTTGGACAGGGACACATCGCCCCAGTAGAACCCGACATTGTGCAGTCGCACGAGCAGCAGCGCGAGGGCGTCGACAAGGCGAGTGGCGGTGTCTGGCCGCAACACGCGCGTGAAGAGCGCACGATAGGGCATCGAGAACCGAAGATGTGAGGTGACCAGCGCAGCGGGGAGAGCGGCGCCTTCGCTATCGATTCGACCGGCGATCACGGCGACGCGATCAACGCATGGTACGTCGAGACGCGCCAGGTTGCCGAGCATGTCGTACTCCCGCTGCGCCATCTCAGCCGTCGTCTCCTTGATAGCGACGACACGGCCGGAGAGGTCAGCGAATCGCACCAGGTGCCTGGAGAGTCCCTTGGGCAGCGAGACGATGTGCTCGGATGGCCACTTCGCGAGCGTTGTCGCCCACGGCAGCGACAACAGTTCGGGATTGATCTTGCTTGCGGTGATGCGCAGTGCGTCTTGCATGATGCTCCCGGAGAAACGACGCGGCGCGGGCGACCCGAAGGTCAGCCCGCGCCGCACACGATGGAACTTATTACGCCGAAACGACCGGCTTGTCGTTCAAACGCAGGCCGGACTCGATGTCGAACGCGTGCACGTGACCCGCGGTCGCGGCGAGCGTAACCGTCTGGCCAGCACTCGGGTGGCTACGACCGTCGACGCGCGCGACGAGGTCGGCGCGCTTGCCGTTGATGTCAGCGTGACCGTAGAGGTAGCCGTCTGCACCGAGCTCTTCGACCAGGTCGACCGTGACCGAGAGACCCTTGCCGTCGGCCGGGCCGACGACGATGTCTTCGGGGCGGACGCCGACCGTGACCTGGCTGCCGTTCGCGCGTCCGACCGTGTCGCGGTCGAGCGGGACGACCTCAGTGCCGAACTGCACGCCACCGTCGGCGAGGTCTGTCGCGAAGAGGTTCATGGCTGGCGAGCCGATGAAGCCAGCAACAAACAGGTTCTCGGGCTTCTCGTACAGGTCGCGAGGCGTGCCGACCTGCTGCAGGAGACCATCCTTGAGAACCGCAATGCGGTCACCCATGGTGAGCGCCTCGGTCTGGTCGTGGGTGACGTAAACCGTGGTGACGCCGAGGCGACGCTGCAGCGACGCGATCTGCGTACGGGTCTGGACGCGGAGCTTGGCGTCAAGGTTCGACAGCGGCTCGTCCATGAGGAACACCTGGGGCTGACGGACGATGGCTCGACCCATCGCGACACGCTGACGCTGACCACCGGAGAGAGCCTTCGGCTTGCGGGTCAGGTACTCCTCAAGGTCGAGGAGCTTCGCGGCCTCAAGCACGCGGGAGGCACGCTCTTCCTTGCCGATGCCAGCGATCTTGAGCGCGAAGCCCATGTTCTCAGCGACGGTCATGTGCGGGTACAGCGCGTAGTTCTGGAAGACCATCGCGATGTCGCGGTCCTTCGGAGGCACATCGGTGACATCACGGTCGCCGATGAGAATGCGGCCATCGTTGACCTCTTCGAGGCCAGCGAGCATACGAAGCGAGGTGGACTTACCGCAACCGGAAGGGCCAACCAGGACGAGGAATTCGCCGTCTGCCACTTCGAGGCTGAGCTTGTCGACTGCCGGGCGGGTGCCGCCCGGGTAGAGGCGCGTGGCCTGGTCGAAAGTTACAGATGCCATTATTTTCTCCTTCACCGGCAGGTACGTGCCGGACGATCCGTTGTGATGGATGCGGTGAATTTGGGTCCACCGGGGCCCGTCATCGGGCCATATTCAGTATGGCATGAACGGCGGCACCTGGGTATTTCCCAGACAGGCTGGTTAACATCGAAGACGGTCTGCTTGTGAAAGCGGACGTCGGGGAACCCGTCCCCACCAGACTTTCAAGAGGAACGATGTCGAGCGACGAAACGCCGAACGTCCCCACCCCCCGCAGTTCTCGTGAGGCGGTTCGGGAAAAGGCTCAGCAGGTGAACGCCCGCCAGTCCAAGGCGCGCATTTTGCGTGGAATCATCATCGGCGCTGTTGCGATCATCGCTGTCGGGGCAATTGGCACCGCAGTGACCATGGCAGTAACATCGTCGGTCACAAAGCCGACACTCAGTCCGACCGGCATGGATGGCGACGGCATCGTCGTGCACAACATCACGGATGCCAGTGCTGAGGCAGTACCTGCGACACCAATGCCGCTCGAGACCGAGGCGGGCGCGACTACTGATCCGACCCCGGAGCCGACCGTCACACCGACTGCAGTGGACGTGCACATCTACGTCGACTATCTCTCGCCCGGTGCGGGAGAATTTGAACGAGCTAACGCCCGTCAGCTGGCTGGCTGGATCAAAGAGGACGCCGTCACGGTCACCTACCACCCGGTGTCGATGCTCACCGCGAGCTCGAACGGCACGAAGTACTCGTTGCGATCAGCGGCGGCTGCCGCTTGCGTCGCTACGCACTCGCCGGAGCAGTTCTACGCGTTCAACCACGAGCTGCTCGTAGACCAGCCCGAGGTCGACAGCGACGGCCGCAGCGACGTTGAGCTCGCAGACCTTGCGGTCGCCGTGGGCGTCGACAGTCCTAAGATCGTCCGCAACTGTATCGAGGATGGCGACTTCGCTTCTTGGGCAAAAGAAGCCACTATGCGCGCATTGGACGGGCCGCTCGCCGGATCTAAGGACCTCGTCCTCACCAGTGCGCCCATGATCGTCGTCAACGGCGAGGCGTATATCGGTTCGTTGAAGGACCCGGCGGAGTTCTCGCAGTTCGTCCTCACGGTAGCCAGTGACACCGACGCCACTCCGACACCGACCCCGACTCCGACGGAGACACCCGCTCCATAGGTTCGGAGCCCGCCGCCAGCATCGCTAAGCTGGATGGCGTTCGCCGACTTAGCTCAGCTGGTAGAGCACCTGTCTTGTAAACAGGATGTCGCGGGTTCGAACCCCGCAGTCGGCTCTGTAGATGCCTGTTCAGGCTTCGATGGGTTTCCGCCGCCGCAACAGCAGCGGCGCCGCGGCGCCGTGCAGCAGGATGCTGCCCACCACAGTTGCCACCATCACGGTCAGCACTATCACACCTTCGTCTTCGGGCAAGGCGTTGTACGCGAGGAGCCCGAACACGATCGATGCGGTGCCGCGCGGACCGAGCACTCCGACCAGAAGCCGATCGCCGCGCGACACCGTGCTGCGCATCAGCGCCAGGTACACCGGGACGACCCGCAACAGCGTGAGGGCGAGGAGTGCGAGAACCAGAATCTGCCAGTCTGGTCCGGATGTGATGACGAGGACGGCGGCCCCGCCGAGCACAAACCACACGAAATGGGATGCCAGCACGCCGACCTCGTCGACAAGCAGCAACTCGCTGTGATCGATGCCATCGCTTTCGTTGCCGCGCACTCGAGTCAGGCGGTACCCGATCCCGGCGACGAAGGCCGCGACGAAGCCATTCGCGTTCAAGATCGGGATGCTCGCGACTCCATAGGCGATGAGCGGGAGTAACACCATCACGTAGCGCACACCGACCGCGCTCGCGAGCTCGCGAGCGCGCGCTACGCGAACGAGGTAACCGATTCCTGCGCCGAGGACGATGCCGATGACGATCGCAATCAGAGTGGCTGGCACTGCGTTGAAGAACGACCCGAGAAACTCCAGCACCGGCTTCTCGACGTCGGCCTCAGAGATCTCGGACTCTGACTTGTTGGCAATCGTTGACCATACGACCGCGAGCGCCAGCGACATGCCGAACAACGGCGAGATCACGCCGTCGTTGTACCCGCTTTCGACGTTGACAATCTGCCTGACGCGCGCGGGAACATACCGACTGCGCAGCAGGTGGGCGGCCGGTGCGAAATCGGTCGGCAGGATCACGCAGGCGATCACGATCATCACTAGGAGTCCCGCATGGGGGACGAGTAAGACGCCGCTCACGACCGTCAGCACGATCGAGAGCGGGAGGGCGATGAGCACCAGCCGGGCGATGATCTTCCCTTCGCGGCCGAAGATGCCGCCCTTCACCTCAGTGGCATCGACGAAGAGCAGGATCGCGAGAATGATCTCTACGACTTTCTCGGATACGGAGGAGTCCAGCGCATCGCCGAAGGCATCGACGTTCCAGATGACGGTGGCCGCGCCGAACAAGAGCAAACCTGCGGGTCCTGCCACCCCCCACCGTTCGAAGCGATGGGACACGAGCGCCCACAGCAGGATGGCAGCCAGCCCGATCAGTACGAGATGTGGCATCGCATCACCTACCGGCTGCTGTTCGGCCGACGCCCGCGTTGCGGGCGGTTGTGCCATGCCTCGATTGCCTCGGGCGTGAGATCTTCGCGATCCCATAGGTAGCCGGAGACATTGCCGATCGGGTCGATGAACGCATCGCTCGCCGACGACGCTTCACCAGCGTCGCGGCGGCGCATCGTCTGGCGGAGCGAGACTGGCGTGACGCCGAGCAGTGTCGCGACCTCATCGATTGTGGCGTAGCGCGCGGCGAACCGCGGCTCTGCCGTGCCATCGCGGAGCGCGCGTGGGCGTGACTTTCCGCTCTCGTCTGCCGTCGTCATGTTTGTGTACCGATCTGCCGGTCGAATCAGCTCGTGTCGTGACGCCCCAACGATAGCCGACCATGGCGGCGCCGCCGCTAGGGTGGCGGCATGAATGACCCCGTCACGCGCATTGATCTCCCGGGCACGTTCAACTTCCGTGAGGTTGCTCCCGGTGTCCTGACGCCGGGTCGGCTCTATCGCTCGGATGCTCTGCATCGCCTCAACCGCGCGGGGCGCAGTCGACTGCGCGAACTCGGCATTCGGCAGATCATCGATCTGCGCTCCCGGTTCGACCGGCGCATCGGCGGCCGAGACCGTCTTCGCGGCACCGGCGTCAACTACCTGTCTGTGCCAATCGACGGCGCTCCACACAACCCCGACCCACGCACGCTGTCGTTGCGTGATGTGTACCAGATCGTGCTGACCCGGCATCAGAATGACCTGGGCCGAGTCATCCGCACGATCGCATCGGCGGACGGCCCCGTCATCGTGCATTGCACCGCGGGAAAGGATCGCACGGGCCTGGTCGCGGCGCTCACGCTCACGGCGCTTGGCATCGAGCGCGACATCATCTTGGCTGACTATGCAGCGACGGCGGCGAACCTTTCGGGTGAGTGGACCGAACGGATGCTGCGTAAAGTGCGACGCTTCCGCATTCCTCTCACCGACAACCTCGTCGAAGTGCTTGCAGGATCCCCCGCCGAGATACTCAGCGAAACGTTCAATTGGCTCGACGAGAAGCACGGCGGCGCGGGCGCCTACCTGGAGAAGGCCGGCGGCGTTCGCTGCTCGGAGTGGAGAGCTGAGCCTGCAGCGTTAGGGGCGAGCTGACCGCGCTGTCGCTGCGATCCGCGCGGTCAGCTCATCAGACGCGAGGATTGCTTCGTCGATGACCTCTCGGGTGGCCGCGGCATTCAACCAGTCGTCGCTGAACAGCGGGGGGATCAGCACAGGAACCCGATCATGGATCTCGGCCAGATGCGCAGGCGCTGGCCGCATCACGATGGAGTAGCAGGTGAACCACTCGCCGTCTGCGGTGCGTCCGCGCTGAGTGACCGCTGCCATGCCGAACAGCGCGCGGTTGTCGAGCGCGAACTCGTGCCACACCCGCTCGGGCTTCTTCAGCTCATACCACTCGGTCGACGGCACGATCGCGCGGCTCTTCAGCCCGCTCACCCGCTCTTGAAGGCGCTCAGATCTGGTGTTGATCGACGGAAACTTCGCCGGCTCGCCGTTCACCAGATAGCCCCACCACGCGGGCTCTAACGCGGCCGTGCCGTTGCTCGACACAACGAGCGGGTTTAGGTTGCGGAGGTTCTTGCCGGTGGGGCGTAGCGTCTCATCGGCGTTCTGCTCTCCCCACGTGCGTAGGCCATCGAGAATGTCGGCATCAGCTTCGGCGAGCAGCTCGGCATCGGTGAAGCGGGGATCAAGCCCATAACTCGCGCACATGCCGCAATCGTAAACCCGGCCTCGGACAGCCGGCGGAGAAGCCAACTCGGGTAGTGTGCTCGGGTGACTCAGACACGCAGAATCCCCGCCCCAGTGGCGCTGGGGGGCGCGGTGTCGATCGGCGCGATGACCGCGATCCAAGCGCGCGTAAACGGCGTACTCGGGGTGCGGATCGATGACGGCATCGTCGCCGGTCTGGTCTCTTTCGCCGTCGGCCTGGTCATTCTGATCGTCGTCACGCTCGCGTTGCCGTCGGCGCGCGCCGGCGCAGTACGTCTGTGGCGCGGCATCCGCTCGCGCACCATTCCGACCTGGATGCTGCTCGGTGGCACCTGCGGAGCGCTCACTGTCTCCACGCAGGGCGTGACGGCCGGTGTGCTCGGAGTCTCGCTATTCACCGTCGGAGTGGTTGCAGGCCAAACCGTGCACGGGCTGGTTCTTGACCGCATCGGCTTCGGGCCTGCCGGGGTCGTCGCCGTGACTCCCGGCCGAGTGCTGGGTGGAACATTCGCGCTCGCCGCAGTGGCGATCTCACTCAGCGGTGATGTGCTCCAGACCACACCACTGTGGCTGCTCCTGCTGCCCTTCGCCGCCGGTGTCGGCATCGCATGGCAGTCCGCGACGAACGGACGGCTCGCGCAGCGTGTGCAATCGCCGATGACGGCGACTCTGATGAGCTTCATCGCCGGCACCACGGTGCTCCTCGTCGCAGCATCCATCAGTGTCGGATTGCGGGGGATGCCGGAGGCTCTGCCCGCTGAACCGTGGCTGTACCTGGGCGGCCTGCTCGGCTTCGTTTACATCCTGCTGGGTGCGGCGATCGTCGCGCAGACAGGGGTGCTGCTCCTCGGGCTCGGCTCAGTACTCGGGCAACTCACGACGTCCGTGGTCATCGATCTGTTCTGGCCCGCGGCATCCGGACCTGCCCTCTGGCAGCTGCTCGCGATGATCGTGGTCGCCGTGGCATCCGTCGTCGTGGCGCTGCCGTGGCGGCGCCGGCGCTGACGGGCGCTACTTCTTCGGCATCGGGCTCAGCAGTGCGCGCGCGTCGACGCTCTTTCGGCGTCCTGGACGCTTGCGCTCTGGCTTGCCGCCGACGTACAGCCAGCCCAGCAGCTCTTCGTTCTTCTTCAACCCGTGGGCTTTCGCGACTGCTTTCGCCCGCGTATAGCCGCCGGTTCGCCAGATGACGCCCCAGCCCGCCTCATCGAGAAGCAGGCTGAGAGTGTGTGCGACACCGGAGGCGACGGCCTCCTGTTCCCACCGGGGAACCTTGTCGCTCTTGTGATAACTGGTGACGACCGCGATAAGCAGCGATGCGCGCAACGGCTTCGACGAAGGTTCTTTGTAGCCCTCCGCCTTGGCAATTGCCTTGCCCAGTGTCATACGGTCGTTCCCGCGCAACTCGATCAGTCGCCACGGTCGCAACGAGGAGTGATCAGCAACCCGCCCAGCCGCAGCGATCAGCGGCAGCAGCTCGTCGCGAGTCGGTGCTTCCTCGGTGACCTTCGACCAGGACTGCCGCGCCTGGGCAGCGTCGAGTGCGCTCACGCCTCGGAGTCTCCAGGGGTGAAGGTGAGTGCCAACGAGTTCATGCAGTATCGGTCGCCAGTGGGCGTGCCGAAACCGTCCGGGAACACGTGGCCGAGGTGCGAGCCGCAGTTCGCGCAGCGAACCTCGGTGCGCTTCATGCCGAGCGTGTCGTCTTCGATGAGCTGAACCGCTTCAGGACGGATCGACTCGTAGAAGCTTGGCCACCCGCATCCGGAATCAAACTTCGTGCCGCTCTTGAACAATTCGACGCCGCAGGCGCCACAGGTGTAGAGGCCGGAACGCTTCTCGTCGAGCAGTTCTCCAGTCCAGGCCCGCTCGGTGGCGGCGGTGCGCAGCACCGCAAACTCTTCCTCGCCGAGCTCTGCACGCCACTCGTCGTCGGTCTTCTTCACGCTGTAGTCCATTGATCCTCCTGAGTCTCCTCCATTCTCCACCTCCTAGAGGGTTCTGGCGTCGTCCGTGACAATGGAGGGATGACACAGACGGTGCAGGAGCGATACCGACGATTCGCCCGTGAAGAAGCACCGGGACGTTCAGCGCTCTACGAGCAATGGGCAGCGGGGATAGCCGAGGATGTCGAATCGCAAGAAGTGCTGGCGCGCATTCCCGAAACGCGACGTCAGCCGCCCGTCGTCTTCGCAGTGACACGGATGCTGGGTGCCCCCCTCGCCGGATTCGAGGAGTGGCGTAGGTTCCTGCTCGCGCACGCCGACGAGATCGTCGCCGAGTGCGAGGTGCGCCGCGTGCAGACCAACGAGCCGCTGCGACTCGCCCCGTTACTGCCGATGCTTTCGGAGATTGACGGTCCGATCGCGCTGCTGGAGATCGGCGCATCCGGTGGGCTCTGCCTCTACCCAGACCGCTATTCCTACCGCTTCGTCAATGCCGATGGCGTCGTTCGCGTCGCACTTGACCCGGACGACGGACCGTCCACTGTCGTCCTCACGAGTGAAGTGCGCGGCGATCTGCCTCCGCTGCGGTTGCCGCAGATCGTCTGGCGTGCGGGTATCGATCTCGATCCGCTCGATGCGGCAGTCCCGCGCGATCGTGCCTGGCTGCGGGGCCTGGTATGGCCGGGGGAGACCGGACGGGAAGAGCGGATTACCGCTGCTCTTGACATCGTCGCGGCCGATCCGCCCACGTTGGTACGTGCGACGCGGGCGAGCATCTCGCGGTGCTCGCGGCATCCGCCCCGAAGGATGCCACCCTGGTGATCACGACCCCCGGGGTGCTCGTGCACATCCCATGGGCAGCGCGGCACGCGCTTATCGCACAGATCAGACAACTGTCCGCTCGATGGATCACGATCGATGCCCCCGGCGTGCACGATGCCTGGCACCCTGCGGTGCACGCGAGTACCTGGCCAAGCTCTGTCGTAGCTCTCGACGGCGAAGTGCGGGCGGCAGCTGATCCGTTGGGACGCTGGTGGGAGTGGCGCCCGGGTTCCGTAGAGGTTCGCGCTTAGCCTGGACGCATGCTCGGAGACCTCACTGATCGCGACCGCGCGATCCTTGCGCTCGAGGCCGAGTGGCCGCGGCACGGCGGGACGAAAGAAGAAGTCATCCGCAGCAGACTCGGCATGAGTCCGGCGCGCTATTACCAACTGCTGGGTCGCCTGATCGATACGGAGCAGGCGCTCGAGCACGATCCGCTACTGGTGCGAAGGCTTCGGCGGCTGCGTGAGAGCAGGACTGACCGACGTGTTGCGCGGATGCGGGGATTTGCGGGCTGAGCTGGCGACGCTCGCCCGCTGTGAGTGGATTCTCGGGCGCGGGCAGATAGCATCGACGAGTGCCTAAGCCCGTCAGAGATCGCTTCGATGATGTTCCCCGTTCATCCGGACGTGTGGGGGCGCATCGCGCGGAAGCACCAGGAATGAACGGCTGGGTCGTTCTGCTCTGGTCGTTCGTCGCCGCCCTCGTACTCGTCGTTGTCGGCATCTTCGTCTCGCTCGTGTTGATGGGGCGCATCTCGCTGTTCCCGTCGGCGGAGCCACGGCCCCGCGACCCCGGAGGTCACCGGCGTTGTCGATACGACGTACTCGGTTCTGGTGCTCAACGCCACGCCGGAGGAGGGTCTCGACGTGCAACTGCGAGACACACTCATCAACGCGGGCTGGCCTGCGGGCAGCGTGAGCGCCTCAATCGCCGAATCTCAGGACTTCACGGACACGACGATCTACTACGTCTCGGCTGCGGATGAGCTTGCTGCGATCGGCTTGGCCGATCTCATCGGTGGCGCGCAGATCGAGCAGTCCGATTTCCTCTCAGACCCAAACGACCCTGATCAGAAGCAGCTCGTGATCGTTATCGGCCTCGATCGCTCTAGTGTCGAGCCTGCACCCGCAGACACACCCGCTGAATAGTCCGCACCTCGCAGCTTGCACTCGATGGGGTCGAGTGCCAGAATGGGCGTTAGCACTCGCATACCCTGAGTGCTAATCAGAACGTCTACGTCCAGGAGGGACGACAAAACTCATGGCAAAGATCATCGCTTTCGATGAGGAGGCCCGCCGCGGCCTCGAGCGCGGCTTGAACATCCTCGCCGACGCTGTCAAGGTGACCCTCGGCCCGCGCGGTCGCAACGTCGTGCTTGAGAAGAAGTGGGGCGCTCCCACGATCACGAACGACGGTGTGTCGATCGCCAAGGAGATCGAGCTCGACGACCCGTACGAGAAGATCGGTGCGGAGCTCGTCAAGGAGGTCGCCAAGAAGACCGACGACGTCGCAGGTGACGGAACCACCACCGCGACCGTTCTCGCTCAGGCACTCGTCCGCGAAGGCCTGCGTAACGTTGCAGCTGGCGCCGACCCGATCTCGCTCAAGCGCGGCATCGAGAAGGCCGTTGCGGCCATCACTGCAGAGCTGCTCGCCAGCGCCAAGGAGATCGAGTCCAAGGAGCAGATCGCCGCTACGGCATCGATCTCCGCCGCAGACCCCGAGATCGGCGAGCTCATCGCCGAGGCGATCGACAAGGTCGGCAAGGAAGGCGTTGTCACCGTCGAGGAGTCGCAGACCTTCGGCACCGAGCTTGAGCTCACTGAGGGCATGCGCTTCGATAAGGCTACCTGAACCCGTACTTTGTGACGGATGCAGACCGCCAGGAGGCAGTCTTCGAGGAGCCCTACATCCTCATCGCCAACTCGAAGATCTCGAACATCAAGGATCTTCTTCCCGTTGTCGACAAGGTGATCCAGGACGGCAAGGAACTTGTCATCATCGCTGAGGACGTCGAGGGCGAAGCTCTCGCGACTCTCGTGCTCAACAAGATCCGCGGCATCTTCAAGTCGGCTGCCGTCAAGGCTCCCGGCTTCGGCGACCGTCGTAAGGCTCAGCTGCAGGACATCGCAATCCTCACCGGTGGACAGGTCATCACCGAAGAGGTCGGCCTCAAGCTCGAGAACACCACGCTCGACCTGCTGGGTCGTGCGCGCAAGGTCATCATCACCAAGGATGAGACGACCATCATCGAAGGTGCTGGCGAGGCAGAGCAGATCGAGGGTCGCGTAACCCAGATCCGCCGCGAGATCGAGAACACCGACAGCGACTACGACCGCGAGAAGCTCCAGGAGCGTCTTGCCAAGCTTGCCGGTGGCGTTGCTGTCATCAAGGCAGGGGCCGCAACCGAGGTCGAGCTCAAGGAGCGCAAGCACCGCATCGAAGACGCCGTTCGCAACGCGAAGGCAGCTGTCGAAGAGGGCATCGTCCCCGGTGGTGGCGTGGCGCTTATCCAGGCTGGTACCAAGCGCTCGACGCTCTTGAGCTCACCGGTGACGAGGCAACGGGTGCGAACATCGTTCGCGTCGCTATCTCGGCTCCGCTCAAGCAGATTGCGCTTAACGCTGGGCTTGAGCCCGGTGTCGTTGCTCACAAGGTCTCCGAGCTTCCCAGCGGTCACGGCCTCAACGCCGCGACTGGTGAGTACGTGGAGATGTTCGCAGCTGGCATCATCGATCCCGCCAAGGTGACGCGCTCGGCGCTGCAGAACGCAGCCTCGATTGCTGGACTGTTCCTCACTACTGAGGTCGTCATCGCCGACAAGCCCGAGCGGGCGCAGGCTCCGGCCGGCGACCCGACGGGTGGCATGGACTTCTAAGTCCTAGTACGCATCAGGAAGACCCCCGAACCGCAAGGTTCGGGGGTCTTCCTCGTTCTACGACGGCCTCAGCGGAACAGGGTCGCCGAGTACTGATCGGCGTCGGAGTACTGCGAAGCGGCAGAGCCGAGCGCGGTGCCAATTGACTCCAACACCTGCTCGACGTGCATCTGCGCGGCACTCCACTGATCACTGCAACCCTGGAACGCCAGGGCCGCGGTGCCCGTCCAGGATGACTGCAGCTGGGTGAGCTGCGCTTTCAGCGCGAGTGACTCGCTGCGCAGCCGCTCCATCGTGGCTCTCGTGGCACCGGTGGCTGCGAAGACAGCCTCGGTGTCGACGGTGTAGACGGACATGGGAACTCCTCTCATCGGAGCCCCGACGCTACGCGGATCGGACACATGCATGGACGCTCCCCGCACCTTCGGTGGAAGAGTTCCTCCCAGGCCGATCCGTGCAGAACGGGTCAGCGGTCGTCGAGCTTCAGCCGCTCGAGTGGCTGAGTGTCTTCCAGCAGATGCTCGGGGATTGCCTGCGCCGGAGCGAGCGGCAGCGTCACGGTGAATGTCGCCCCGCCGCCAGACGTCTCATCCACGCCCACACTGCCGTGCAGGGCTGACACGATCGATGCGACGATCGCAAGACCGAGACCAGACCCACCAGTCTCGCGGGCGCGTGACGTGTCGGCGCGCCAGAACCGCTCGAAGATCTGCTCGCGGATTTGTGGAGGAATGCCTTCGCCGTGATCAACGATCGAAATGCTTGCAGTGCCTGCGACCCGATCTGCGTCGACGACAAGTTCGATGGGACTGTCATCTGCTGAGAACCTGCGGGCGTTGCCCAGAAGGTTTGTAATGACCTGGCGCACCTTGTTCTCTTCGCCGAGCACGATCGGGGGAGTACGCACTGGGGTGTCTTCAGACTCGGTGAAGTCGATCTGCGGCATCACCGGCTCAGCGGTACGCGCCCGGCGACGCAGGCGCGCCAGGGCGCCAGCGCGGGCGCGTGACGTGTGCGTGCTGGAGGTCTCCGGTAACGGAGGCAGGGGCTTCACCCGAACAGGGGCGACGGCATCCGAAGTTCTGTCGATGACGGTGATCGTGCGGCCGGGAGCGGCGGCACGAAGGTCGAGGGCGGCGTCTCTGGCGACGGGCCGCAGATCGATGGGCTGAATCTGTAGTTCCGGTTCCTCATCGAGTCGCGCAAGATCGAGCAGGTCCTCGACCAGCACGCCCATCCGGATCGCTTCTTTCTCGATGCGTTCCATCGCCCTCGCGGTGTCCTCTTCGCCACGGATCGCGCCCATCCGGTACAGCTCCGCATAGCCGCGAACGCTGACCAGGGGAGTGCGCAATTCATGACTGGCATCCCCGATGAAGCGACGCATGTGCCGCACGGAACGGTCACGCTGCGCAAGCGACTGGTCAATGCGCTCGATCATGGTGTTGATCGCAAAGTTGAGGCGGCCGACCTCGGTGTTGGTTTCGACGTCTGTGAGGCGCTGGCTGAAGTCGCCGGCCGCGATTGCCATCGCAGTCGTCTCCACCTGGCTGAGCCGGCGGAACGTCAGTGTCACGAGCCCCCTGATGAGCAGCGCGGCGATCAAGATCGTCACCAGCGCTACGGTCGTGTACACGCCGAAGTACTGGCCGATGATGCGGTCGGCCTCTTCCAAGGGAAGTGCCACGAACTGCACGTAAAGGGTGCCGTCGGGTCCGTCGGTGACGACGACCGAGCCATGAAATTCGTTGCCGTGCTCGTCCTGCAGCGTGAGTCTCTCCCCTTCGAGAGCATGCGCTTTCGCGATGCTCATCGTCTCGTTAAAGATTGGGGGCGCAGCATTCGATGGTCCACCTGCCTGCGCCAAAAAAGCTCCGTCGGCGGCGTAGATGGCGAAGAAGTAGTCGGACGTACGCGGTGCACTTTCGGCTTCGGTGACGGTCAGCGCGCCGTCCACGACCTTCATGTCAAACCAGCGAGTCGCCAAATCGCTCGTGACCAGCGATGGCAGCTGAGCGTCGATGTTGTCGATCAGGGAGTTACGCAGCAGCGGGACAGTGCCGATACCCGCGACAAAGAGACCGAGCGCGAGGACAGCGACCGTGACTCCGGTGACCTTCGCGCGGAGGCTTATCCGCCGCCACCAGCTGGTGACCGCATCAGTCTCGTGCGCCATGCGGATCCCTTTCGAGGACTACTTGCCCACCTTCAGCATGTACCCGAAACCGCGCTTGGTCTGGATGAGAG
Organism: Microbacterium sp. CH12i; assembly: GCF_000685355.1. Classification (GTDB taxonomy): domain Bacteria; phylum Actinomycetota; class Actinomycetes; order Actinomycetales; family Microbacteriaceae; genus Microbacterium. Next base: position 71,807 of record NZ_JHET01000006.1, read on the forward strand.
ATTCTTCGGTGTGCGGATCGATCTTGCGACGCAGGTACGAGATGTAGCTCTCGACGATGCCCGCATCTCCGTTGAAGTCGTACTCCCACACGTGGTCGAGGATCTGTGCCTTCGACAGCACACGGTTCGGGTTGAGCATGAGATAACGCAACAGCTTGAACTCGGTCGGGCTGAGTTCAATGGGCTCTTTGCCGACGAACACGTCGTGCGTGTCCTGATCCATTGACAGCTCTCCGGCGCGAATGATCGACTCTTCATCGGCCTGCATGGTGCGGCGGAGAATGGCCTGGGCTCTGGCGACGATCTCGTCGAGGGCGAACGGCTTGGTGACATAGTCGTCGCCACCGGCGTTGAGCCCCTCGATCTTGTCTTGGGTGTCGTCTTTCGCGGTCAGGAACAGGATCGGTGCGGTGAAGCCTGCGCCACGGAGGCGCTTGGTCACACTGAACCCATTCATGTCGGGGAGCATCACATCAAGGATGATGAGGTCTGGCTCCTCTTCGAGCACGGCCGAGATCGTGGCGGCTCCGTTCGCAACGGTCTTCACTTGGAATCCCGCGAAGCTGAGACCTGTGGAGAGCAGGTCGCGGATGTTTGGCTCGTCGTCGACGACCAGGATGCGCGCATCAGTCATGTCCCCATTATGGTGACTCTGGCCATGCAGTTGCTGACTATCTGTCGGAGCGGCGGATCCGGCTCTGGTCGAGCTACGCCGCGGTGAGTGCGTCGGCGTCGAGGATTGTGTAGCTGTAGCCCTGCTCCGCAAGGAATCGCTGACGGTTCTGCGCGTAGTCCTGGTCGACAGTGTCGCGCGCGATCAACGTGTAGAAACTGGCTGTGCGCCCCGACTCTTTCGGCCGCAGTAGGCGGCCCAGACGCTGTGCTTCTTCCTGACGAGAGCCGAAAGATCCCGACACCTGGATTGCGACGGATGCCTCCGGAAGGTCGATCGAGAAGTTCGCAACCTTCGATACAACGAGCAGTTCGATCTCGCCTTCGCGGAACTGCTGGTAGAGCCGCTCGCGTTCGTCGATTGGCGTGGCACCGGTGATCTGAGGTGCGTTCAGTGCGTCGGAGAGGGTGTCGAGCTGGTCAAGATACTGACCGATCACGAGAATCCGCTCGCCTGGATGCTTCGCGATGAGCTCACGCACGGCCGAGATCTTGGCGGGCGCGGATGCCGCGAGCCGATAGCGCTCGTCGTCAGTTGCCGCCGCATACTCCAGACGATCATCCGCGGGAAGGTCGACGCGCACCTCGTAGCAGGCGGCGGGGGAGATGAACCCCTGCGCTTCGATCTGCTTCCACGGGGCGTCGAAGCGCTTGGGACCGATGAGGCTGAATACGTCGCCCTCACGGCCGTCTTCGCGCACCAGCGTTGCAGTGAGGCCGATTCGGCGACGCGCCTGCAGGTCGGCGGTCAGCTTGAATACGGGTGCGGGCAGCAGGTGCACCTCGTCGTAGATGATCAGGCCCCAGTCGAGAGCATCCAGCAGCGCGAGGTGCGCGTATTCTCCTTTCCGCTTCGCGGTGAGGATCTGGTAGGTCGCGATCGTGACGGGCTTGACCTCTTTTACCTGGCCCGAGTACTCGCCGATCTCCTCGGCTGTCAATGACGTGCGCTTGAGCAGCTCATCGCGCCACTGCCGGGCAGAGACGGTGTTGGTGACCAGGATGAGTGTGGTGGTCTTCGTCGTGGCCATCGCTCCGGCACCGACGATCGTCTTTCCTGCGCCACAGGGCAATACGACCACGCCTGAGCCGTCCTTCGCGAATGCGTCGACGGCATCCTGCTGATAGGGGCGGATATGCCAGCCGTCTTCTGCGAGGTCGATCTCGTGTGGTGTGCCCGGCGTGTAGCCGGCGAGGTCTTCAGCGGGCCAGCCGATCTTGAGGAGTTCTTGCTTGATTTGCCCGCGCGCCCATGCGTCGACGGCGTAGCTGTCGGGCGAAGGATGCCCCACCAGCAGCGGCTGAATGCGCTTGTTGTTCGCAACCTGGGTGAGAACTGCCGGATCGATCGAGCGCAGCAGCAGCGTGCCCTTATCGTCGCGTTCGATGACGAGGCGTCCGTAACGGTTGACGGTCTCGCGGAGATCGACCGAGACGGACGGCGGCACAGGGAAGCGCGACCAGCGGTCGAGCGTCGCCAGCATGTCATCGGCGGTGTGTCCGGCGGCGCGCGCGTTCCACAGGCCGAGCCGAGTGATGCGGTAGGTGTGAATGTGCTCGGGTGCACGCTCAAGTTCTGCGAAGATCGCCAGCTCATGGCGGGCGCTCTCAGCGTCGGCGTGTGCAACTTCGAGCAGGACGGTGCGGTCGCTCTGGACGATCAGTGGGCCATCAGACATAGCAGACCAGTCTACCGCGCAGCGGTGTCACGGGGCGGAACCGTCAACGACCCGTGCAGAGCGGATGCTCTTGACTGGCAAGGTGCGCTCCACATCGGCGGCACGATCACGGCCACGAAGTCGGCCGCCACCGAGTCCGCTCGCTTCCAGCAGTAGCTCACGCGTTGAACCGTCGGGCATGCCCACTTCGACGAGCAGCACCGCCTTCGTGCGCACCGCCGCTTCAAGCTCACGGTCAAGCCACGCAGCATCCGCGTCCGGACCCTGCTGAGCGCGTAGCCGCGCGATGAGCGCGCCGTAAGAAGAGGTCTGCGCAGAAGCGTGGGCTGGGGCAGGGTTGCGATCGATGATCTGTGGCCGACCATCCGGTCCGACGATCGTGGCCGGATAACGCGCGTCGGTCAGCGCCCAGTAGACCGTGTCGCGCCCAACGCGAGAGCTGAGGCCCTCAGCATCGCGTGACAGCCCGAGCGGGCGGAGAGCCTGATCAATGCCGAGGGCATCAAGCAACGTCACGTCACTGCTGGTGACGCGGGTGCGACCCGACTCTGCATCCGTGAAAACTCGCACGAGGCCATGGCGCTGCGCGGTCTGGCTGACGAGGTACTCGAGGGGTTGCGGGATCCGGTCAGGGAGAGCTCGCTGAGGAAATCGAGGATAGAGGCCGCAGTCTCGCCTTCGGCGAGAGCATGAGAGATGGATTCGGCGGTGAATCGGTACGAGGATGCTTGCGCCGCGGACTCACGCACGGCGATGCTGCGCAGCCGAACGTCTAGCGCTGAGGCGAGAGGCCCTGGAGCGATCGCAGTGAGGTCGTTCTGCAGGAAGATCCGGTCAACCTCGGTCGGAAGCATCTGGTTCAGGGCCGCTGCATCGGCGGGAGCGCCCTCGCGCAGCGTCACAGCCCACCCAGGTTCGGTGTCGCCGTCGGCGATGAGGCCCAGCATGCCTGCTCGTTCGCGGAGCACTGCGCAGCGCTCGTCCCACGACGGGTCCCACGGGTGCTGATCTGCCCACTGCGACACCGGTAGCCATCCGCCGGATGCGCTGTGCAGCCCGCGCGGGAGTGCCGTCCGGAAGGCCTCAGCCAATTGCGCCCAGCGCTCGGCAGCCGCGAGTCGCAACCACTTCTCGCCGGCGGAAGTGAGGCGCAACTGACGCTCGTCGGCCGTGACGAGCGCGGCGTCGAGAGCGATAGCTGCGAGTTCATCCACGATGTCTACAGGGAGCCCGACATCCGTCATGCGTCGCTTCTCGCCGGCCGCGAGATTGCCGCTCGTGAGTAACGCCAACGGCGTCTCTCTGGCCATGAGCAGAACGTCGGCGAGGGCGGCGACGCTGGTAAAAGCGCGCTCAGCGGCGTGCGCCGCCGCTGTCCCCGGTGCGGGATCCGCCGCTGTCACATCCTCGGAGACACTGTCGAGAGCTCGATCGATCACCGCATCGGCGACCGGGGGTGGTGGGGTGCCGTCTGGGCGAAGAAGTGCCAGCTCGATGAGCGTGGCAACAGCACCGCCTTCGTCGGCGACGACATCTGCACCCGCGTTTTTTTTTTTTCGGCAGCTGCATTGTCGACGCCTGCACTGTCGGCAGCTGCGTTGTCGGCAGCTGCGTTGTCGGCAGCGCGGCGGAGCGCGGTGGCTTCGGCGCGGGTCAATTGCGGCAGCATCCGCTCAATGGATGCCGGATCAAGCAACGCCTCTGCGGCGTCGAAGAAGTCGGCCCAAGACGCTTCGGGTCGCACTCGGCGCGCCTCGAAGAGCGTCGCCAGCTGTGAATCGGACGCGGCAGCCAGCCACACTGCGAGTGGACGTGCGTGGGTGCTCATCGTCAGGGGCGCTTTGCGGCGCGTCCCTTCCGTATGAAACTCATAACCAGCAACGTGATGATCATTACGAACGCGAGAGGCAGACCCCACAGCGGGATAGCGGCGACAAGCGGCCAGGCGCCAGTGCCGAAAGCTGATTGATCCATGCCGAGCGCGCTTCCGATGATGATCGCGAAGAAGCAGATCACCGAGAGAGCGGCAAGCGTCAGCGCCGTGAAGGCGAGGATGCGATCCACTCGGCGGACGGGAACTTCCGGTCCGGGATTCTGCGTGCTCATTCGTCTCAGCCTAGTGCCTCGATCACCGGTAAGCTGGGGCAGACGCATGCGTGCGCGCCTTCTTTCCGACACCATCACACAGCGAGGTTTCCCCATGCCCACCGGCAAGGTCAGGTTCTACGACGACGAGAAGGGCTTCGGCTTCATCGCCAGCGATGATGGCCAGGATGTCTTCCTGCACGCCTCAGCCCTGCCCGCAGGTGCTGCGGTCAAGCAGGGTGCCCGAGTGGAGTTCGGTGTCGCCGACGGTAAGCGCGGTTTGCAGGCGCTTTCTGTGCGTGTGCTCGACGCTCCCGTCAGCCTCGCGAAGGCGAAGCGCAAGCCCGCCGACGACATGGCAATCATCCTTGAGGATCTCGTGAAGCTCCTCGATGGTATCGGCGGCGATTTGCGACGCGGTCGCTACCCGTCGTCAAGCCACGGACACAAGGTCGCGGCGATGCTGCGCAAGGTTGCTGAGGATCTCGATGCCTGATGCTGACGCTCGTCTGATCGGCGCGCACGATCTCGCGCTCGCAGCGCTGCACGAGATCACCCCTGCCTCAACGGTCGGCCCCGCGGCCGGTTACCTTGCCGAGGACGACGGCTCCGTATCGCTGCGCTTCGAGAACCGTCTTCCCGGCTACCCCGGGTGGTACTGGACCGTCACGGTCGCCCGTGTTGACGACGACGAGCCCACCGTGCTCGAGGTTGAACTGATGCCAGCCGACGGCGCGCTGCTGGCGCCGGAGTGGGTGCCGTGGGCAGAGCGTCTCGCTGAGTACCGTGCGCACCAGGTCGAACTTGCCGAGCAGGCAGCCGCTGCTGCCGCTGAGGCCGGAGAATCCGTCGATACTGACGCGGCATCCGTCGAGGGTTCTGGCGATAGCGAAGATCTCGACGATGATGACGATCTCGACGAGGACGATGACCTCGATGAGGATGATGACGATGACGATGTGTCCGAGTCGCGCGTCTTACACGCTGGTGACCTCGACGGTGTCGACATCGACGAGCTCGATGAGTCCGGCGACGATGACGAGCCCGACGACGAGTCTGACGATGACGAAGAAGAGTAGCTCGCGCTACTGATTCTTAGGCGCCCGTGTTCTCCAGCACGTAGTCGATCGAGCGGATGAGCTGACGTACATCGTCGGGCTCGATTGAGACGAAGGTTGCCACGCGCAACTGATTGCGCCCGAGCTTGCGGTACGGCTCGGTGTCGACGATTCCGTTCGCGCGCAGTGTCTTGGCGATGCCGGCCGCGTCGATGCTGTCATCGAAGTCGATGGTGACGACGACGGGGGAGCGGTGCGTGGGATCCTTCACGAACGGGGTTGCGACAGTTGAGGCCTCGGCCCACTCGTACAGCGCCTTGGACGACTCGGCTGTGCGGGCATCGGCCCAGGCGAGCCCGCCGTTGTCGTTGATCCACTTCAGCTGGCTGTCGAGCAGGTGCAGTGTCGTCAGCGCTGGTGTGTTCAGCGTCTGGTTGAGCCGCGAGTTATCGACGGCGTTCTTGAGGCTCAGAAACTCGGGGATGTAGCGATCGGATGCAGCGATCCGCTCGATGCGCTCGATGGCGGCCGGTGACACCGCGGCAAACCAGATGCCGCCGTCCGAGCCGAGGTTCTTCTGCGGCGCGAAGTAGTAGACGTCCGCCTGCGTCACGTCGAAGTCGATGCCACCGGCAGCGCTGGTTGCATCGATCACGGTGAGGGCGCCATCAGCGGCGACCCGCTCGATCGGAGCTGCGACACCAGTGGAGGTCTCATTGTGCGGCCATGCGTATACGTCGACGCCCTCGACGATCTCGGCAGCGATACGTGATCCGGGCTCGGCTGTGCGAACGTCAGGCTTGTCGAGCCACGGTGCGGCGGCAGCTTGGCGAACTTGCCGCCGAACTCGCCGAAGGTGAGGTTCTGGCTGCGACGCTCGATGAGGCCGAAGGCGGCGGCATCCCAGAATGCGGTCGATCCGCCGTTTCCGAGCAGAATTTCGTAGCCGTCGGGAATGCGGAACAGGCTCGCGAACTGCTCGCGAACGCTGCCGACGAGGTTCTTTACCGGTGCTTGCCGGTGCGACGTGCCGAGGATGCTGGCCCCAGAAGCGACCAGCGCTTCGAGCTGGGCTGGGCGCACCTTGGAGGGACCGCAGCCGAAGCGGCCGTCGACGGGCAGGAAGTCACGCGGAATCTCGATCGCCATGCGTCGATTCTAAGGGCGCTGACGCATCCCGCTTTCACTGTTACCCGCCGCTGAGGTCGCGGTGGGAATGTAGGCTTGCCTAAGAAGACCCCGGAGGGCCAGATGACGGACTTGATCGACACAACGGAGATGTATCTCCGCACCATCCTCGAACTCGAGGAAGAGAACATCGTTCCGTTGCGTGCACGCATCTCGGAACGTCTCGGACATTCAGGTCCCACCGTCTCGCAGACGGTCGGACGTATGGAGCGCGACGGGCTCGTTGTTGTTTCCGAGGATCGTACTCTCGAGCTCACCGATGCCGGACGCCGCAAGGCCGTTGATGTGATGCGTAAGCATCGCCTGGCTGAACGTCTGCTCTCTGACGTCATTGGTCTCGACTGGGCGTTCGTGCATGAAGAGGCATGCCGCTGGGAGCACGTAATGAGTGAGCAGGTCGAGCGCCGTCTCGTTGAACTGCTTGGCCACCCGACGGAGTCGCCATACGGAAACCCGATCCCGGGACTTGATCAGTTGGGCGGTGCGCCTTCGCGCACGTTCGACGAGGGCGTCGTGGGGCTTGTGCGCAAGCTCAACCATGCGAACGAACCCATCGAGGGCACCGTTCGGCGCCTCGCCGAGCCTGCACAGGTCGATCCTGAGTTGCTTGAGCAGTTGCGTAGCGCCGGCGTCGTGCCCGGTGCACACGGTAACTACCGCTTCAATGAGGGGTATGTGCTGATCCAGATGGACGGCAACGACGAGGGGCTAGAGCTCCCTGTCGAGCTTGCCTCGCACATCTTCCTGGTGGGCGAACCAGTCTGAATCTTGTCCCGAAAGAGGGCGTCAGAAGGCCTTCCCGGAGGATTGCCAGCCTCTCAGGGTGACAGAATCGTTATCTTCCGGTAACCTCGGACAGGTCGTCAGAAAAGAAACCCCGCTGACGAAAAATCCCGTGAACACCGCCTTAACGGCTCTTCGACTGCCTTGAACTGCAGAATCCCGATGAGCAAGCGCACCCGAGCGCTGAGGCGCAGGAGGATCACCTTTTGGCCGCTGATATCGAACCGACCGCGAACACATCTGAAAAGACCCCGAAACGTGGTCGGGCTACGAGCCCTCGTGGCGCCGCGCGAACGATGATCAAGCCGATGCGCTCGATTGCCATCTTCGGTGCTGTTGGCGCACTGGTCGCAGCTGTCGCACTTCCCGCTTATGCAGCGTCCTCTACGCCTGTCGACGCCACGGCGACTCTGCAGCAGATTGCCACCGACGATGCGCAGTCACTCGTCGTCGCGTCTGAAGCCACTGCCGCGCCGCTCCAGCGGTCGACGTACAGTGCGACGACGCAGGTGGAGATCGACACGAAGAAGGCTGAGGAAGCCGCTGCAGCGGCTGCGGCCGCCGCTGCATCTGCAGCAGCCTCCTACTCATCCTCGTCATCCGGCGGCAGTATCGACATCGGCAGCTATGCACTCGTTTCTCCCGGTTCCGGCGAGGTCCGCTACCCGCTTCCTCCTGGTTCGTACCGGCAGGGACGCACGACTGTTGGCTCCGATAGTGGTGGCCACGACGGTGCGGACATGCTCGCCCCGGCTGGTACGCCGATCTACGCGGCGGCGGCCGGTGTCGTTCGTGTGTCGTCAGAGAGCTACTACGGTTACGGCGTCGCCGTCGTGATCGACCACGTCATCGGCGGGCAGAGTGTTTCGACCACCTACGCTCACATGACCAATGGAACTCGCCAGGTGCAGGCAGGTCAGACGGTTGCGGCCGGCCAGCTCATCGGCGGAGTCGGCAGCACTGGTAGCTCTACGGCGAATCATCTTCACTTAGAAGTGCACGTGAACGGCAGTATCCTCGAGCCGTACGCGTGGCTCGCCGCGAACGCTGGCTAATCCTGATTCTCGGAGCGACACGCGTCTGAGTGTTCACTCTTCGTTTCGTCATCGGTGGGGGCGATGGGCTAATCTGATCCCGTCGTCGCACAGATGGGAGAAGCCGATGGAACGAATACCGAGCATCCGCACCATGGATGCACTCGGTCGTTACGTCCTTCGGCATTGCCCGCAGGGATGCACCGGGCTTGTGGTGTGCGAAAGGCGCTGTCTTTAAGACGGCGCCTTTTTTTGTCCCTGCGTACGCTCTACTGTTTTTGCGGCGTCATGTGATTCGAGAGTGCCGGGAAGCCGTCCCGGCGTATCGAGAGGATGACGATGCGCACACTTGTTCTGAATGCCGGGTATGAGCCGCTCGCGGTGGTGTCCTTCAAACGAGCCCTGGTGCTGGTGATGAATCAGAAGGCCACCGTAATCGAGCGTGTGGACGGTGATCCGGTCTGGGCCGCCCATGGATCCTATGATCGCCCGACGGTCATCATCCTCCGTAGATACGTGCGCCTGCCGATGAGTAGACGCGTGCCGGTCACGCGACGCGGGGTGTTGCGCCGAGACAATCACCGATGCGGCTACTGCGGGAAGACGGCATCCACTATCGATCACGTGCTGCCACGTTCGCGTGGGGGAGCGAACTCGTGGGAGAACCTCGTGGCCTGCTGCTTGCGATGCAATAACGTCAAGAGCGACCGCACTCCCCAGGAGATGCGTTGGGAGCTGCGGTTCGCACCGCGCCCACCCCACGGCACAACGTGGACGGTGCGCGGAACTGAACGAAGCGATCCGTGCTGGGAACCGTACCTTGCGCTGGCCGCGTAGGTGTCCCCCTATTCCTGGTTAGACTGGTTCTGCCAGCCTCTGTAGCTCAATGGAAGAGCAGTTCCGTCCTAAGGAAAGGGTTGGGGGTTCGACTCCCTCCAGGGGCACTCATAGGAATTAGCGCGGTGCTGTGGGCCAGCGCCATCCGCTGATGTCGGGGTCGTCCTCACCGTGCAGGCGTGTGTAATCTCGAGCCCGCTGTCGCCGCTCCAGCAGATTCGCGATCAGTGGCGCGTACGATGCGTCCGCGCCAGAGGGCCGCTCAAGTGCGTCTGCGGCGAGCCGGAAGCGGTCGAGGTCGTTCAGCATGACCATGTCGAAGGGTGTTGTGGTGGTGCCCTTCTCTTTGTAGCCTCGCACGTGCAAATTGGCATGACCGCGACGGCGGTAAGCGAGACGGTGAATGAGCCACGGTACCCGTGGTAGGCGAAGACGATCGGCTTGTCGGTCGTGAACACTGCGTCGAAATCCTCGTCCGACATGCCATGTGGGTGCTCTTCCTCGGACTGCAGCCTCATCAGATCTACGACGTTGACCACGCGCACTGCGAGCTCCGGCGCTTCCTCTCGGAGAATCGCGGCAGCGGCGAGAACCTCGAGCGTCGGGACATCTCCGGCCGCGGCGAGCACCACATCGGCCTGGTGATCGTTGGTCTCGGTGCTCGCCCAGTCCAGGATTCCGAGTCCGCGAGTGCAATGTGCAACGGCTTCATCCATCGACAGCCACTGCGGTGCATCCTGCTTACCGGCGACGACTACGTTGACATAGTCGACTGTGCGAAGGCAGTGGTCGTACGTGCTGAGCAGCGTGTTCGCGTCGAATGGGAGGTAGACCCGCACGACGTCGGCGCTCTTGTTCACGGCGAGGTCGATGAAACCGGGATCCTGATGTGTGAAGCCGTTATGGTCCTGACGCCAGACGTGGCTGGAGAGCAGATAGTTCAAGCTCGAAATGGGCTGGCGCCACTCGATGGACCGGGAGGTCTCCAGCCATTTGGCGTGCTGATTGAACATCGAGTCGACGATGTGCACGAAGGCCTCATAGGAGTTGAAGATCCCGTGCCGACCCGTCAGAAGGTAGCCTTCCAGCCATCCCTGGCATTGGTGTTCGCTGAGCACTTCCATCACACGCCCGGCACGGGCGAGGTGTTCGTCCAGCGGACTCGTTAGGGCGTTCCACTGCTTGTCAGTCGCCTCGTACACGGCAGGTGCAAGACGGTTCGATGCGGTCTCGTCGGGCCCGAAGATCCGGAACGTTCGAGGATTTCGGCGGATCACCTCAGCCAGGTAGCCGCCCAGCACTGCGGTGGCTTGCGCGTCTGAGGCGCCGGGATGGTCAACGGTGACGGCAAAGTCTCGAAACTTCGGAAGGTCCAGGTTTTCGCGGAGGGCGCCCCCGTTGGCATGCGGCGACGCCGACATCCGATGCTCCGCGTTCGGGATGAGACGGTCGATGTGCTCGTTCGGTGCTCCGTCCGCGCCAAACAGCTCGTCTGGATCATAGGAACGGAGCCACTGTTCGAGCTGGTGCAGATGCTCTGCGTTCTCCCTGGCCGACGGCAGCGGAACCTGATGGGCGCGCCAGGTACCCTCGACGGGTAGTCCATCCACATACTTGGGGCCGGTCCAGCCTTTCGGCGAGCGGAGGATGATCATCGGCCAGCGTGGACGCGTCATATCACCCTCGCGAGCGGCGTCGCGGATGTGTGCAATGCGGTCCAGCGCGTCATCCATGATGGCCGCGAAGCGCTGGTGCACGTCGCCGTGTTCATCGTCCGCGGTGAACTCGACCAGCAGTGGATCATGGCCATAGCCGCGCATCAGATCGAGCAGTTCCTCTTCGGGGATGCGGTCAAGCACCGTCGGGTTGGCGATCTTCCAGCCGTTCAGATGAAGGATCGGCAGCACAGTGCCGTCTGTGAGCGGATCGAGGAACTTGTTCGCGTGCCAGGCTGTCGCTAACGGTCCCGTCTCTGCCTCCCCATCTCCGATCACGCAGAAGACTGTCAATTCGGGGTTGTCGAACGCTGCCCCGTACGCATGGCTCAGCGAATAACCCAGCTCCCCACCTTCATGGATGGAGCCCGGCGTCTCTGGCGCAACGTGACTGGGGATGCCGCCCGGGAAGGAGAACTGACGGAACAGGCGTCGCATCCCCTCCTCATCCCGGGTGATGTCGGGATAGATCTCCGAATAGGTGCCATCCAACCACCCGTTGGCGACCATTCCCGGACCACCGTGGCCCGGCCCAGTGATGTAAAGCGCATTCAGCCCCCGGTCTTGGATAAGCCGGTTGGCGTGCGCATACACCAGGTTCAGGCCCGGCACCGTACCGAAATGGCCCAGCAACCGGGGTTTCACATCCTCCTTGACGAGCGACGTGCGCTGCAGCGGGTTTCCCTGCAGATAGATCTGGCCCACACTGAGGTAGTTGGCGGCTCGCCACCACGCGTCCAGCTGTGCGATTCGCGATTCGTCCATGAGCATTCGATTCCCCTTTTCGTCCGCATCGGTCAGATGTATTCGTGATGTCACGGAGTCGGCATTCCGCCGTTGACGTTCAGAGTTTCGCCGACCACGTAGCTGGATTCCGCAGAGGCGAGGAAGACGTACGCAGGTGCGAGTTCGGCGGGCTGGCCCGCTCGTCCCAATGGAGTGTTCTCGCCGAACTCTGCAATCTTCTCTTGCGGTTGCCCCTCGGTAACCTGCAGCGGCGTCCAGATTGGCCCGGGAGCGACCGCGTTAACTCGAATGCCCTTGGGAGCAAGTTGCTTCGCGAGTCCCTTCGTGAATGCATTGATCGTCGCCTTTGTCGCCGCATAGTCGACGAGGATCTCGGAAGGCGAATATGCCTGGATCGACGTCGTGTTGATGATCGTCGCGCCCGGCTTCAAGTGCGGAAGCGCCGCTTTGGTAATCCAGAACATGGCATAGACGTTGGTCTTGAATGTGTCATCGAACTGCTCATCGGAGAGAGTCGTCAGGTCCTCATTGAACACCTGCTTGCCGCCGTTGTTGACAACGATGTCAATCCCACCAAGTTCGTCCACCGCTTTTGCGACCAGCTCTCGGCAATACGAATCATCTCGTAAATCCCCGGGAGCGGTGACAGCGATGCGCCCGGCATCCTCGATCAGACCAGCGATGCGCCGTGCATCCGGTTCCTCATCCGGCAGATAGGACAACACCACATCGGCGCCCTCCCGCGCAAACGCGATCGCGACGGCCGCTCCGATACCAGAATCCGCGCCTGTGATTAGTGCCTTCCGACCTTTCAGCCGGCCGGTGCCCCGATAGGTGTTCTCACCATGATCGGCCCGAGGCTGCAACTTCGCGTCGAGGCCCGGCTCAGGCTGCTCCTGTTTCGGCGCATCAATATCTCCGTACAGCTTCGTCGGGTCGGCGACGGTGTATTGATCTTTCGACATGACATCTCCTCACGGTTCCACACCGCGGCGAGGTGGTGCGCGGTGATGATCCCGCTCACGATACGACGTCTTCGCCGATCACACCCGGGGGTTGCGCCGACAGCGCTAATGCGCCCTGCCCCGCTGCCTTGCCTCGCGCGAGCGGCCCTTTAGGTCGCGCCGGTGCCGCGAAGGCGGGTTCTCACCCGGCGGAAACTCCGTCCAGCAGCGCGCGGATCGCGCGTTCCGGGCTCACTCCGAGATCCAGCAGGTGCCCTCTGGCGTACTGCCGGAATACCCGCGGATCGATGTAGCTCGCACGCGCGATGGCCGGCGTGTTGCCTAGGCCATCGGCGGCAGCACTGACCGCGAGCACCTCAGCGTGCTTTCGATCCCGTTTAGTGTCGACCGGACCGATACGGGCCAATGCTTCAGCGGCGATGATCGTCCCACGAAGCGTGCGGAAGTCTTTGGCCGTGAATGCTCCGCCGGTGACATCGCGGACATGAGCGTTCACTTCGGCTGGCCGGAGAGGCACCTGACGCCGGCCACGCTGGTACCACAGCAGCGGCGATGACTGTCGTCCGGTGTTGAGCGCGCCGATGGCAGTTGCGAGGTCCTGATCCACGATGTCGAGATGTGCGCGTTTCCCGCTCTTCGCGGGAAACGAGAGGGTGACGGTGGATGCTTCGACGCGGGCATCCCTCCTCTGCAACGTGGTGAGCCCCCGGCTGCCGTGCAGGGTCAAGTACCTTGTCGATCCGACCCGCGGTGCCGCGGTGTCCAGGATGCGAAATGACACCGCGAGCGCGTGCTCTCGGTCCGGTTCGTCCCGACGCAGGGCCTTCGTGACGCGCGCGCGTGCCAGCGGGAGAGTCGAGGCGAGCATGAGTGCTCGCGAGAATTTGCGTCGGTCGTGCCGAGTCCGCCACGCCGGGTGATAGATGTACTGCCGGCGACCAGCTTTGTCTGTCCCCACCGTCTGGATGTGCGCGAGCGGATCGACGGAGATCCAGACGTCGGTCCAGGCCGGTGGGATCGCGAGGTCATGAATCCGCTCAAGATCTAGCCTCGCGGGGGCATCACCCCGCCAATCAATGTATCGGAACCCCGTTCCGGCACGCACGCGCCGCAGTCCCGGGTCGACCCCAGCGCGCACCCGCAACAGCCGAACCATTCGAATACCCCGTGATTCAGACTAGACAGCTGGGATACGCCGTGATGGAAGCGAACTATGCAGCATTCCTCCCGCTGATGACGCGGAAGAGGAACGCGATGAGCGCGATCACACCGACGATGATTGCGACCCAGAGCAGCCAGTTGAGCGCGGCGTTCAGGCCTCCGACGATTGCGAGGACGATCGCGACGATAACAATGATGACGAGAGCGATATTCACGAGAATTCCTTCTGGTCTGGCCGGTCCTTCCGGGTGTAACGAAACCGGCGTCAGGTCTCACGATGGCACGATATGGAGCATCCGCAATGGGGCTTGACGTCCACCATTTCGCGGTGCTAAGAATCGGCGTTCGACCGATAGAGCGACGTGGGCCTCGCTCAGCGCGGACTCCGACCTTGCCGGGTCACGGGTGGCGCGTGCGGTATCTGGATCGGTCTGGTCGACCGCGATTCAGCGCCCCCGATCACATCGCATACGGCGTCGAGCGCGCCCTCGAGATGCTCGAACTCGCGATTCACCGTCGAACCACGAAGCCACACCACCTCGAATCGCTCGTTGCGCCGTTCGATGAAGGCGACCACGTGCTCGGGATGGTCCTCCGGCATACTCGCATCGCATGCGCGCCACGCCCCGTCACCAAGTCGGGTCAGTTCTACACAGTTGTGTGCACGGTCGTCACTCTTCGCGATCATCTCGCTCCTTGTTCCACGTGCAGTTTCTATCCGGATCACTGCCGTGGCGAGGGGCTTGACACTCGATCCGTGCGGACGTAATGCGGGGCTGAGGTCGGATGTTGCGCACACCCGCGGCGGCGATGCAAGGGGGTTCTCACAGTGCGAGCGGCACGCCTACGGTGACCTGCATGAGTGATGTGATGATCTTTGCCCCCTCGCCGACGCTAACGATCACGCTCGAAAACCATGGCGGCGCGACCAGATCCACGTGCACGCTGGCGGACAGGGTGTGTGGCAGGCGCGGATGCTCCGGCGGCTTGGCCTGTCGGTCACGATGTGTTGTGCGCTCGCCGGTGAGAGTGGTCAGGTCGTGCGGCACCTGCTGCAGGACGACCAGATCAAGGTGCTTCGCGTACAGCGCGAGGGTCGCGCATCCGCCTATATCCACGACCGTCGTGACGGCGCTCGCACCATCGTCGGCGAGGAGTTCGGCGACCCGCTCGACCGCCACGACCTCGACGAGCTATACAGCCTGGTGCTCCGCGAAGGCATGGGATCGGGCGTGGTGATCCTCAGCGGTCCGGCCGACGAGGACGCGCTGCCGCCCGACACGTACCGGCGCCTCGCGGCAGACCTCCGGGAGGCCGGATGCACCGTCATTGTCGACCTCGCGGGCCCACGCCTGAACAGTTCCCTCGAGGGCGGAGTGCACGTGCTCAAAGTGAGTGACGAGGAGCTGCGAGCCGAGGGGCTCGTGGATGAGGCATCCGACATCGCAGCCCTCGCGGGCGTGATGCAGGGTCTGCGTGAACGCGGTGCCGAAACCGTGATCGTGACGCGCGCAGCCGATCCGTTCCTGCTGCTCGACAGCGATGGACTGCTGGAAATCACCAGCCCCGCGATGCAGGTGCTCGACAGCCGCGGGGCCGGAGACTCGCTCACCGCGGGCGTCGTCGCCGGGATAGTGCGCGGTGAAACGGCTCGCGTGGCGGTCACGCTCGGTGCCGCCGCGGGAGCCATGAACGTCACGCGCCACGGCCTGGGCACGGGCGATGCCGAGGCCATCGCCCGGCTGCGCAAGACCGTGCGGACCAGAGCTCTCAACGCCGGCGCGGCGGCGCGGAGGTCGACGGATCGCAACGGGTAAGCCCCGAGCGGCTGGCAGCGCTTGTGGACCAGGCGGAGGTGGCCGACGAGGTCGCCGGGCGGGATGACATGGCCGAGCCGGGGGCGGATGCTTCGTCCGGGCCGCACCCGTTACCCGACGCTGAGTCGGAGGGACGAGCATGACCCGCGTCCTGGTCACCAACGACGACGGGATCGACGCTCCGGGCTTGCACGCACTGGCGCGCACTCTGCGCGGGCGCGGGCTCGAGATCGTGATCGCAGCTCCCGCCGCGCAGTCCAGCGGTTCGAGCGCGTCGATCATGGCCGACGAGAAGAGCGGACGCATCACGATCGAACGGCGCACCCTCCCGGGGCTCGACGACGTCCCGACATTCGCAGTGCACGGCGGGCCGGGGCTGATCGCGCTCCTCGCCGCGCACGGTGCGTTCGGCGAACGCACGGATGTTGTGGCATCCGGCGTCAACCACGGAGCGAACGTCGGCCGTGCGATCCTGCACTCCGGCACCGTCGGGGCAGCACTCACCGGCGGACTTAACGGCGCGTGGGGTATGGCAGTGTCGCTCGATGTGGGGCTGTCGCCTTCGTCGTTCCTGTGGGATGAAGCATCTGACGCTGCCGCCGACTTGCTCCCGGTGCTCATTCAGCACCCGCGCGGCACAGTCATCAACGTGAACGTGCCAAACCTCACGCCCGTCCGCGGCAGCATCGAAGCGAAGCTCGCGCCATTCGGTATCGTGCAGACAACTCTCACCGAACGCGACGAGCACACAGTCCGCCTCGCCGTCGAAGACCTCCCGCACACCCCCGAGCCCGGCACCGACGCTGCGTACCTCGCCGAGGGGTGGATCACCGTCAGCGGCATCGACCCGGTCTCACACGTGCGGCTGGGGCTGCTGGATAGTGCCGAGCGTGGCTCATCGATCAGCGACCGTTTGAACCTTCACGACCCGGCGTGAGGCGTCCGAATCTTAGTTCGCGGAATTCGTTTGCTATGCGTACCGCTTCCACTAGCCTTCGGCAATTGCGGCGCGCACCGCCGTTTCGGCGGAACGGTGGGTGAAGGTAAAGCCGTTTTGAACAAGCACATCAGGGCGCACATCCGCATCGGCAGTGAGGAGCGACTCGGTTGCCGCCTTCCCGAGCACAAGCTTCAATCCCCACGCCGGAGCGGGCACCCAAAACGGTCGCCGAAGCTCACGGGCAAGGGATCGACCAACGTCGCTTGCGGTCGCCGGAGTCGGCCCGCACACATTCACCGGACCTGAGATCTGCGTGTCGATGATGTGCAGAATCGCACGCACCTCTCTTCGAGCGATACCCATGGCCATACTTGCGTTCCCTGTCCGAGCGGACCTCCAAGGCCAAACGATGTAAGCGCGATCATGGGGCGGAGCACGCCGCTGCGATGAATCACCGGCGCGGTGCGCAGAAGCGCGACGCGTGTTCCAGGCTCGGCGCGGCGAGCCGCTGCTTCCCACTCGACGCAGAGTCTGGCCAGAAACGTGTGGCCTGGCGGACTGGACTCTGAAAGCTCGATCCCGGGGACCGACCCGTAGTAGCCGACCGCTGAGCCTGACACCAGCGCGGGAGCGTCGGTGCCGAGCGCCTTCAACGCCGCGACCATCGTGCGGGTCGAATCGAGACGGGATGCGAGGAGCTGCTTGCGATACGACTTCGTCCACGGCATGCGTCCGACACTCGCGCCGTTCAGCAGAACCACGGCATCAGATCCTGCGAGGTGCCGCGGATCGAGGCTTCCCTCGGCTGGGTTCCACTCCACCTCGCTGGGACCAAGGGGCGGGCGACGCACCAACGTCAGGACCTCGTCACCGCGCTCACCGAGCGCACGAACAAGCGCTTTCCCGATCAGCCCTGAGGCTCCGGCAACCACCACGCGTCGACTCATAGCCTCTCCCAGCCTTCGATGTCACCAGCTATCACAGTAAGGCCGGCGGGCGCGGCGGCGCCAACGGTCCGATTATTCGGCGTCGTCGTCCGCCTCTTCCATCTCGGTCTGAGGTCGTCCGATGATCCCGATGCCGACAGCCTCGTGGCTGGGCTCTTCCTCAGAGTGGGGCGGAGCTTTGGGCTCCTCACCGGGTTCCTTTTCGGTGCTCGGCTCTTTCATCTCCTTCGTCGTCGGTTCCTTCGACTCGTCGGTGGACTCGGGAGTAGTCGGCTGATCTGATTCGCTCATGAGCACATCTTCGCGCAGTCGAGGCAGAACCGCATCGGGTTGACAAAGCCTGGGGCATTGGTCAGGCCCCATCTGTGATGTCGCCGCCGCACCACGAAGCCGCGCTCTCCGGTCGATATCCCTGGCCGCTCATGGAAGTTCGCGATTCGCCGCACGCTTCGCACGTTCGTCACACATCAGTGCCCCGATCTCGCCGCGAGCCTGACCTTCTACACGATGCTCGCGCGGTTCCCGCAGTGATGCGAGCTGCAAGCAGGTATCCCCGCCGAAACGCAGGTGCAAGTGCCGTTGCGTGACGCGAGCCGGATCCATAAGGCCGTGCGACTCGATCGTAAGGATGAGGCCAAGGGCGCGCGAGATCCGCCTCCTCGATGACGACCGACAACGTTCTCCACTAGATTCATAAAATTTCCACTAGATTCGTAAAATGGGAAGTCTGTTCTACGGCGACTCCGCGACGCCGATCATCATTGATGACCGCGTTCTCGCGCACCTCAAGGTTGTGATCGCGACCAAGTTGCGACGTAACGAGAGCTTCACGCTCTCGTGGGTGCATCCAGAAGCCGTGGAGCAGGGGCGTAGCACGATCTGGTTGCACCCGTCGATTCCCCTGCGATTTGTGTTCGAATTGCCGGATGCGCCGGAATTGAGCCGCCGCTGGATTGAAGATCTCGCGAACTCCGCGAATGCCAGCGGAGAGATCACGCTGGTCGACGAGCACATCGAGACTGCGCCCGCGGGCTAACAGCGTCTCCTACGATGAGTGAGTGCAACTCATCGATACTCTCGCCGCGGTCGGTGAGGTGCTGTCATGGATCGGCCTCGGAATGGGAGTTCCCCTCCTTGTGATCGCCGGAATGGTTGCGCTCGCGGAGGGGCGGTGGGAGCGAGTGGATATCGCGACCGTCGATCGTGACGGTGTTGCGATCGCACGCTGGTTCGCCGGTGGGGACTTTCACGAGCGTGCACTCACTGCTCGTGAGGCAGCGGCGGACGAATGGCATCGAGGTTTCGTCAGCGTGCGCAACCCGAGTCACGCCCGGTTGAATCCTCCGGTGCTCAAGCGTCTGCTGCTCACTCTCGGACTGGTGTTCTCCGTAGTCGGTGTCATCGGGTTCATTGTCTCGATGATCCCTGCCTTCTTCTGAGGCTTACTCCGCCCCGCGATGCAGCTTCGACGGCCACCAGATCGTGCGACCGATGTCGTACGCCAAGGCGGGCACCAGCAACGATCGCACGACGATGGTGTCCAGCAGCACGCCGAAGGCGACGATGAATGCCAGTTGCACGAGGAACAGGATCGGGATCACCGAGAGCGCCGCGAATGTGGCAGCCAACACGAGCCCCGCCGAGGTGATCACCCCTCCGGTGACAGAGAGTCCACGCAAGACTCCCTCGCGGGTGCCATGTTTCAGCGACTCTTCTCGCACCCGTGTCATCAAGAAAAATGTTGTAGTCGATTCCCAACGCGACGAGGAACACGAAGCCGAATAGCGGCACGGCGGGATCAGCGCCGGGGAAATCGAAGATGCCGTTGAACACCAGCGCCGACACGCCCATCGCCGTGCCGAACGACAGAACCGTGGTGAGAATCAGCAGCACCGGGGCAAGGATCGAGCGCAGCAACAGCATCAAGATGACGAGAATCACGACGAGGACGATCGGAATGATGAGGTTCCTGTCGTGGATCGAGGCGTCGTTCGTGTCGACGGCGGTCGCTGTGACTCCGCCGACAAGGGCATCCATGTGATCGAGTTCGACACGCAAATCCCGAACAGTGTGGGCCGCGGCGTCGGAGTCGGCGGCATCGGTTAGCGTGCCCTGCAGCATCACATCGCCATCGACGACAGTGGGCTCTGGGGTGGGTGTTCCGGGCGGGCCGAATGCAGTGATGCCGTCCTTGTCCACGCTCGCCGTACCGCTCGGGGAATCAGCGCTGGTCACGGCAACCGAGTCGATGCCGTCGTTGGCGAGAAGCACATCTGCAGCCTTCTGCATTGAGTCCTTCGCGACCACAACGTAGACCGGACTCCCGGATCCACCGGGAAAGTGCTCACCGAGTGCGACTTGACCATCGCGAGCTTCAGACGCGCCCAGAACCAAATCTGACTGTGGGATGCCGGTGGCGTTGAGCTGGGTGAATCCGGCAGCTCCAGCAATCAGCACAAGGGTGGTGACGATCCAGATCAGGCGGGGTCGATTCTTGATCGCACGCGTCAGTCGTGCCCACACGCCGGTGCTCGCCATACCATGCTCGTCAGCGACGGCTTCGGGATCGAACTTGGGCCGGCGCGGCCAGAACACGGCGCGACCGAAGACAAACAGCAATGCTGGCAGCAGGGTCAGTGCCGAAAGCATCGCGAACGCGATGCCGATAGCGGCTACAGGTCCCAGTGTGCTGTTTGATTTCAGGTCACTGAGGAGTAGGCAAAGGAGACCCGCGATCACCGTGCCGCCGGAGGCAACGATCGGTTCGACCGATGCTTTCCATGCGGCCAGCGTCGCAGCCCCCTTGTCGCGGGTACTGCGCAGCTCTTCTCGATACCGCGCGACGAACAGGAGCGAATAGTCGGTCGCTGCGCCGATCACGAGGATGAAGAGGATGCCCTGTGTCTGCCCGCTGAGCAGGAGGATCTCCCACTTGGCCAGCCACCACACGAGTAGCAGCGCTACGCACAGGGCGAACAGGCTGGTGGAGAGGACGACGACAGGCAGGAGTAGAGAGCGGTAGACGAGGATCAGGATGATGAACACCGCGAGCAGCGCGACTCCCAGTAGGAGCCCGTCGATTCCGGCGAAGCCGCCAAGAGATCTGCGGAGAAGCCAGCAGGCCCGGTGATGTAGACCGTCACACCATCTGGAGCAGCCTGACGTAGCTCGTCCCCGAGCGCCGTGACAGTGTCGCCGAGCTCGGCGTCGCTCGAAATCGGGATGAACGCCTGCACCGCCCGCTCGTCCTTCGAGGCGATGCCCGGGGACACCTCATCAGCGATGCCATCGATCTTGGATGCCGCGGTGATCGCTTCATCGATAGTCGAGAGCTGCTCGGCGCTGAGCGTTCCGTCCCCGACGAATACGGCGATGGCGGGAATCGCGTCGGAGTCCTTGAAGTCGCCGAGAAGCTTCTGCACCTGGGTGGCATCGGCAGATTCGGGAAGGTATGTCGTCTGATCGTTTGACGACACCTCCGACACCTTGCCGAACAGTGGTCCGCCGAGGCCGGCGCCCACAACCCACGCAAGAATGAGGAAAACCGGGATCAGCACCCGCAACCACGAGTGACGACGCACGCGAGGGCGTGAAGTGGAAACGCTTTCGTCAGGCATATCATCCTCTGTTTCGCTAGCCAGGCAAGAAGAAACCCTAGCACGTAACGTAATGAGGGATAGCATCGACTTTATGACTGCTGTTCCATCCGCCGAGTCCGAGCCGCGCCCGTTCGCGTTCGGGTCAGGGATCTACGACGTTGACGTCAGTGATCCGCGAGGTGAGCTGGTCGATAGATCAGGATTGACCGGCAGCGACATTCGCGAGATCAGTGGACTTATGCAAGCGCTCGGCGGCCTTCGCGACGCTGAGCAGAAGCTCTCCGAAGCATCGTTGCGCTATATGAAACTCAATACGACAGACATGCGGGCGCTGCACTTTCTCATCGCGTGCGAGAACAGCGGCGTCGTGGCAACGCCGGGTGCTATCGCCTCCCACCTCTCCATTTCGACCGCTTCCACGACGAAACTGCTCGATCGGCTGGAGCGCGGAGATCACATCACGCGTTCACCGCACCCATCCGACCGCCGAGCGCTGGCGATCTCGATCACGCCTGAGACGCGTAAGTCAGCTATCGAGACAGTCGGGCGACAGCATGCGCGTCGGTTCATCGCGGCGGCCAGGCTGACGACCCAGGAGCGGGAGATTGTGCGACGTTTCCTGGTGGACATGACAACAGAGATCGCCCTCGGCGATGTGCCGTGGGCGATCTCTGCAGAAGATTGATCGGCGGTTAGTGCTCCGCGCGATATGCCTCGACGACGGTCGCCGGGATGCGACCGCGCTCGGAGATGGCGTGGCCGTTGGCCTGAGCCCACGCACGAATTGCGGCGGTCTCAGGAGAAGCGCTCGCCCGCTTACGCGGACCCCCACGTGAAGCCGAGCTCGCCGAAGCGCGGCGAGCCGCTGCAATAAACGGTTCGAGCGCTTCGCGGAGAGCATCCGCATTCTCGGTGGTCAGATCAATCTCGTATGCGGTGCTGTTGAGCGAGAAGTGAACAGTCTCACCCTCACCTATTCCGAGCACACTTCCATCGATATCGTCAACCAGCTGATGCACAATTCGTCGGGCCATGTAATTAGCATACGCATCGAAGGAATGTTTATCCAACAACTCCGTCGTTATTCGTGACCGGGATCGATGATCTTGAGTCCCACAATGCATCCGACAAGTCCGAGGAGCAGCAGAATTCGCACCCACGAGATATCGGAATCTCCGGTGATCATCGCGTATATGACGGTCAATGATGCGCCGATTCCCACCCATACGGCATAGGCAGTACCGGTGGAGATGTCTTTCATAGCCCACGCTAAGCCGAACATTGACACGGTGAGTGCAGCGAAGAAGATCACGCTCGGCCAGAGCTTGCTCAGTCCTTCTGATTTTCCCAATGCGGTCGCCCAGACAGCTTCGAGAACACCCGAGACGATGAGAACGACCCACGCCATGATCAGGGCAGGAATCCCGCACGACGTGCGCGTGCAACGGCGGCGTGCCGAGTCGATGCGTCGAGCTTCGACATCGCCGTGCCCAGATATGCCTTGACGGTGCCCCCACGCAGGCCGAGCTGCGAAGCGATCTCTGCGTTGGTCGCGCCCAGCGCCGCGCATGCCAGCACGTCGGTCTCACGTGGTGACAGATGCACAGTCTGCACCGGACCTGTTGCGATCGGTGGTTCGTCACCGGCGGCGGCAAGCAATTTCTTCTCGAGCTGAGAGAGACGGTCGTGCAGGTCACGATCGGTGACGTCTGCTGAAATGCTGCGCAGTTCGGCGAAGCTCTCGCGCAGTTCCTCGCGTTGTGAAGGCGTGACTGTCTGCGAACGTGGAGAGAGCGACCGCATTCGCCGATCGATTTCGTCCCGAATGCGCAGTTCGGATGCCACGGCTTCGGCCACGGTCATCGCAGGTGCAGTCGTCACGCCGCCGACGGGTGTCTCCTGCCAGGCTCCGGCATAGAGCACGCCCCGCGAGCGTCCGTTCACGACGATCGGAATGGCCAGCAGAGTACGTAGCCCTTCGCCCAGCACGAAGCCGTCGTAGTCATGCGTGATCTGCTGCGATGAGCCATAGTCGCTCGTCATCCGCGGGCGCAGTTCTGTCATCGCTCGTCCGCCGAGGCCGCGCGCAGGTCGTACCCGCAGCCCATCGAGACTGTGCGTGCGGTTTCCGACGATGCTTGTCACCGAGACGATGCCGTCTTCGATGAGACCGCCGAATGCGACAGGGAAGCGTGTGCGTCGAGCGAGCTCATGCACTGCATGAGCGACGAGATCAGAATCCGAGTCCAGTGTGAACGTAGAACTCACCAGGCAATACCTACTTTCGGGGGTGACGACAGCCTGCCCCGTTTCGTAGCGTCGACCCTACCACTCGCGCGGCACCGTCGTGCGAGTCCGCTACATGAGGCAAGGAGGCCCCATGACCGACCGAATCGACTCTGAATCGGCAGGTGCAATCGACTACATCGCTGTCGAAGAATCCCCACGATTGCAGAAATTAAAGCGCACGCAGCGCTCTTTCATCTTCCCGATGGCCGCGCTTTTTCTGATCTGGTACTTCGTCTACGTGCTGCTGGCTGCATTCGCCACCGAGTTTATGGGGCAGCGGGTGTGGGGGGATATCACCATCGGATTGCTTTTGGGCCTCGGGCAGTTCGTCTCGACATTCGCCATCACAATGGGCTATGTCGCATTCGCAAACCGCAAGCTCGATCCGATAGCGCAAGAGATCCGCGAAGAGCTTGAGAAGGTCGAGGCGCAGGCATGAACATCTTCCCCACCGAGGCTGTGCCTTCCGCTGAGAACAATCCCGTCCTCAATATCGCCATCTTCGGCGCCTTCGTTGCGGTAACGCTTTTCATCGTCATCCGCGCAAGTCGCAACAATAAGACCGCCGCTGACTACTACGCCGCCGGTCGATCTTTCACTGGCCCGCAGAACGGCTTCGCCATCGCTGGCGACTATCTTTCTGCGGCATCCTTCCTTGGTATCTGCGGTGCAATCGCGGTGAATGGCTACGACGGATTCCTGTACTCGATCGGGTTCCTTGTGGCGTGGCTCGTCGCCCTGTTGCTGGTGGCCGAGATGATGCGCAACACCGGCAAATTCACGATGGCTGACGTGTTGTCCTTCCGCCTCAAACAACGACCGGTTCGGATGGCCGCGGCCATCACCACGCTCGCCGTCTGCTTCTTCTACCTGCTCGCGCAGATGTCAGGAGCCGGCGGTCTCGTCTCACTGCTGCTCGGCATTGATGGCAAGGTCGGGCAGTCGATCGTCATCGGTGTGGTCGGGCTTCTGATGATCGTCTACGTGCTGATCGGTGGGATGAAGGGCACCACCTGGGTGCAGATCGTCAAGGCCTTCCTGCTCATCGCCGGTGCCATTGCGATGACGATCTGGGTGCTGGCACTGCACGGCTTCAACTTGAACACCCTCCTGGAGGCTGCAGTCGCCAACTCGCCTAACGGCGACGCGATCCTCGCTCCTGGACTGCAATACGGCGCCAACCCCTGGGACTTCCTGTCTCTGGGCCTCGCGCTCGTACTGGGAACGGCTGGTCTCCCGCACGTGCTGATGCGCTTCTACACGGTGCCGACCGCGAAGGAGGCTCGTCGCTCCGTCGTGTGGGCGATCTGGCTCATCGGCGGGTTCTACCTGCTGACGCTGGTGCTCGGCTACGGTGCTGGTGCACTGGTCGGCGCAGAGACGATCCAGAATGCGCCGGGCGGAGTCAACTCGGCGGCGCCACTACTCGCGGCGAAGTTGGGTGGACCGATCCTGCTCGGATTCATTTCCGCGGTCGCATTTGCGACGATCCTGGCGGTGGTCGCAGGTCTCACCATCACGGCGGCTGCGTCGTTCGCGCACGACATCTACGCGAACGTCATCCAGAAGAACAAGAAGAACGCCGAGGGCACGCCGGTCGCCGCGGACCCCAACGCTGAGGTCAAGGTGGCCCGCCGGACGGTGATTGTGATCGGCATTTTGGCGATCATCGGCGGCATTGGCGCGCAAGGGCAGAACATTGCTTTCCTCGTTGCACTCGCTTTCGCGGTTACGGCATCTGCCAATCTGCCGACGATTCTGTACTCGCTGTTCTGGCGCCGCTTCAACACGCGCGGTGCGGTGTGGAGTATGTACGGCGGGCTCGGCTCAGCGATCCTGCTGATCGTGCTCTCGCCGGTGTTCTCCGGCTCGGAGACCGCGATGATCCCGACGATCGACATCGCGATCTGGCCGCTGAACAATCCCGGTATCGTCTCGATCCCGCTGGGATTCATCCTCGGCTGGCTCGGTACGATCACGAGCCGAGCGCCAGAGTCGCCTCAGCTCGCTGCCGAAATGGAAGTGCGCTCACTCACCGGATTCGGTGCCGAGAAGGCGACGGATCACTGACGCCCGCTGAACGCTGAGTGTGAGGAACGACACGAACCCCCGGCGGCCTACCCGCCGGGGGTTCGTGTCATCTATCGCTCGAGGTCGAGCAGATAGCGCTTGTGCTCGGGATGAGCACCGTACTGACCGGGACTGCCGTCCGAGCGCACCACCCGGTGGACCGGGACGATGATCGAGAACGGCGTCAGCCGGCACGCGGTGCCGACGGCACGAGCAGCGCCCGGGCTCCCAGCCAGTACTGCGACCTCGCCATAGCTCATCGTCTCGCCCCACTTGATCGTGTTGATCGCTTGCAGCGCCGCGCGATGGAATCCGTCGGTTAGGCGCCAATCCAATCGCAGGTGTTCGTCGAAGCGCACCGGTACTCCTCCGAAGTAATCGTCCAGAAGGTGCGCCAGCTCGTCGGCCGCACCGGGATCGGGCACGGGCACATCGTGCAGACGTGTCGAGATGTCTTCCAGCAACCAGGGAACGGTGGGATCGGCAGACTCGGACAGGTCGAAGCGCACGATTCCCTCGTCGGAGAACACCACGAGGCGTCGCCGAACGGAGTGGGAGCGAAGTCGTAGCGGAATGTCATGAGCCCATCCTGACGGGTGTGGAGGCATCGCACCGTGCTGATCCCGCCAGCGGGGGAGAAGTAGCGAAATGGGTGCTGAAGTGCAGGAAAAGTGGCCTAATCCGGTGAAACCCGCCCGGGATACAGGGAGTGCGGGGTGCCGGAGCCTAGTCTGTTCTATGTGTGGCGACGTGATGACAAAGCTGCGGATGCCGCGGCAACGGAAGCCGCGATGACCCTGGGCGACCAACAAGAAGACCAGATGGCCATCGCGGTCGCGCACATCGCCGACTCCGAACGCGCTCGGCTACGCGCCGAGGCTGCCGATCTTGGCGGCCCGTCGCCGCTGATCACCTATCGCGACACCGTCGAAGGTGCGATCGATATCTCCAAGGCGCATCCGGGCAGCTTGCCGCAGTTCATCACCGGAAAATCAACGTTGCTCTCCAATCTCTTCCGCGACGAGGTTGGCCTTCGCACCGCGCGTCTGGCGGCAGAGCGGATCACTGCCAAGCACACCGAACTGCGCACCGTGCGCGGCATCGAGGCCGTTCATCTCGCCGTCGGCATCGCGGGCTGGCGTATCGGCGGGGCGAGCTTCTCCGCGCCAGTGCTGCTGCGCCCACTCGCTATCCGCAGACATCACACTGACTTCGAACTGAAGTTGCAGGGTGCCTTCGAGGTGAACCCCGAGCTCGTGCGCATCGCCCGCGAACACTTCGGCATCACGATCGATGCCGAAGCGCTGGCATCCCTCGCCTACGACGGCGGCATCTTCAAACCTCAGCCGGTCATCGACAGCCTGCGGGCAGCGACCCGTTCGATCGACACGTTCACTGTGTTGCCACGACTCGTCGTGTCGACGTTTGCCGACGTTGGCGCAGCAATGGCCCACGACAGCCGCACGCTGGATCACACGCTGCTCAATGCGCTCGCGGGTCACGTCCATGACCGCGAGCAGGTTATGACCTCGCGTGCGCAGCCGCACGTCACGAGTCCTGATGATCGTGCGCCGGCTTCCGACATGCTTCTGCTTGACGCAGACGCCGAGCAGGAATCGGTTCTTGCCCGCATCGTCGCAGGTCATTCGCTCGCGGTTGCCACGCTTCCTGGCACCGGTGGCACGCAGACAGTCATCAACGCGCTGGGAGAACTTGTGCGTGCGGGCAAGCGTGTGCTCGTTGTCTCGGCGCGGCGATCCACGCTCGACGGTGTGCGTCACCGGTTGAGTGGCATTGCCCTCGACAGTCTCGCGGTGTCGCCGGCCAGTATCCGCCGTGATCTCGTCCGCGCGATTGGGCGCAACGAGAAGGCGAAAGCACCCAAGGTCGGCGATGTCGATGACGCTCTGGTGCGTCTGCGTACAGTGCTGCTCGACTACCGCAAGGCGCTCACGAGCCCCGTTGTGGGACTCGATGCCTCTGTGCTCGATGCCACCCGACAGCTCACGCGACTTGCCTCGCTTCCGACGCCCCCGTCAACGACCGCCCGGTTGAGCACAGAGACGCTGCGCCGGCTCGCAAATGACCGGACTGAGGCGGCCAACGCTCTTATCCAGGCTGCCCGCCTGGGCGAATTCCGTTTCGGCCCGAATGACTCGCCCTGGTACGGCGTGACGTTCAGCAGCACTGAGGCCGCGCGCGCAGCCCATGAACTCGCCGGACGTCTGCATGCCTCGAGCGTGCCCGCCCTGCTCGAGCGTGGATACGAACTCATCTCTCAGACGCGTATGCGTCCGTTCGCGACGATCGATGAGCTGGGGGAGTACCTGCGCTTGCTCGAGGGTATTCGCGACTCGCTCGATCGCTTCAGCCCGACTGTTTTCGAGCGGCCGCTCGGCGAGCTCATTCAAGCTCATGGCTCGAGGCGAGACGCCCCGGCGATGTCTGGTGCGAACCGGCGACGGCTGCGTCGCCTCGCCAAGGAATACGTGCGTCCCGGTGTGCATATCACTGAGATGCACGAAGCGCTGCTTCGGATTCAGCAGCAGCGCACGCAGTGGCAGCGTTTCGTCGATGCTGGTGTCGCACCAGAAGTGCCCCTCGGTCTCTCTGAGGTCTATGGCTCATGGCAGCGCGTCACCGCGGAGCTTGGAGAGCTCGACACGGCGCTCGGTCGCCGTGAGCCGCTCGCGACGCTGCAGGTTGAACGACTCGTGCGCACTCTTGCAGGCTTGGCCGCGCGGTCGGACGTCTTCGACAACTTGGTCGAGCGCGCGATCGTGCGCGACAAGCTCGCCGCCTTCGGTCTTGAGCCGCTGCTGGCTGACTTGTCTGTGCGTCACATCGCCGAAGATCAGGTCGCTGAAGAGCTTGAGTTCGCCTGGTGGCAGTCGCTGCTCGAGCGTGCGCTGCAGGACAACCGTGCACTGCTCGGCGCCAACACCGCAGTCGTTGACCGCCTCGAGCGCGACTTCCGTCTCGTGGACGAAGCCCACGCCTCAATGGCGGGCCCGCTGCTTGCCTGGCAGCTGGCGAACCAGTGGCGCATCGCGATCGTTGACGAGCCGACTGAGTCACAGCATCTGCGGCGCGCGCTCACCCAGGGCACGCCGTCGACGGCAGAGATCATCTCGGCCGCCCCGACGCTGATGAACGTGCTGGCACCGGCCTGGATCTCATCGCCCTATCAGGTGCCCGAGATTCCAGATTCGGTGGAGTTTGACACCGTGCTCCTGGTGGATGCCGCCGCCATCAACCTCGCTGAGGCCGCTCCTGCCATTCGCCGTGCGCGCCAGGTGGTTGCCTTCGGCGACCCGGTGACGCAGCGTCCGACCCTCTTTGACCTGGCGGTCGATCCGGACAGCGAATGGGAACCCGAGGTGCCTTTCGATGAGGTCTCGGTGTTCGAGCGTCTCGCGGAGCTGTTGCCCGTCATGACACTCACCCGCAGCTACCGGGCCGGTGGCGAAGACCTCGCCGAGCTCATCAACGATGCGTTCTACGGTGGCGAAATCACTTCACTGCCGTGGGCAGGTTCGTATCTCGGGCGAGGCAGTCTCACCGTCGACTATGTCGAAGGCGGTACGGGTGCGCCCGATCCGATCTCCGGTGCCGTAGAGAGCCCCGATGCCGAAGTCGCCCGCGTAGTCACTCTCGTCGTCGAGCATGCGGTACACCGGCCGTCCGAGTCGCTGATGGTGATCACCGCGAGTGCCCGCCATGCAGAGCGCGTCCGCGCCGCAGTGACGACCGCGTTCGCTGGCCGCTCCGACGTTGCGGACTTCGTCGGCCGCGATACAGCCGAGCCATTCGCCGTGCTGACGCTCGAAGAGTCGGTGGCTGAGAGCCGCGACCGCGTGATCTTCTCGCTCGGCTATGGGCTTACGAAGCACGGCCGAGTGCTCAGTGATTTTGGCGACCTGTCGACTCCGGACGGCGAACGGCTGCTGACCGTCGGCATGACGAGGGCACGTCGCTCGATGGTGCTGGTGTCATCGATTCGTCCATCTTCGTTCGATGACGGACGACTTGAGCACGGAGCATCCACTCTGATGTCGATCCTCGGCGGCCTTGCCACGCGGAGCCGCGAGTCACGGCTGGAAGACCTTGCGACCCGCTCACGCTCGCTCTCGCTCGCGAACTTCGCCGGCTGGGCGCATCCGTTGATGTCGACTATCGAGGACTGTTGCCGCTCGTCGCTCAGCACAACGGCAAAGCCGTCATCATCGAGAGCGACCCAGAGTCGCTCGGCGAGTCGCTGCGCGAGACCCTGCGGCTACGCCCGCATGTGCTGCGCCGTCTCGGCTGGCACTACGTACGCGTACACGCCTTTGATCTGTATAGCGATCCGGTGACTGCGGCATCCCGTATTGCGGCGGTCCTCGGCATCGCGGCTGACGCGGTCAAGGCCGACAATGACACGCAGCCGATAGACCGTCACGGCGATGTCTGAAGACAGGGCATCTGAAGATAGGCCAGATGCCGTCCCGAAGCGCCAGCGTGTCGTGCGGGTTCCCGGCAGTCGTCGCGCCCGGCTGACGCCGGTGGAGGGCACCGATCCTGCGCCGGATGCGGTGACGAAGGACGCGCCAGCGAAGAAGCCGGTGACCGGCCGAGGACCCAACGACGCCCGACTATTTGACGACGTCCCGCCGCACTACTGAGGCCACCACGAAGAAGAGGCCCCATCTCGCACTTGGAATCAAGCGGAGATGAGAGCCTCGACACCCTCAGATGGTGATCAGAGGGTGTTGTTCTTGCGCAGCTGGTCGCGGATCTCGATGAGCAGCTCCTGCTCGGTCGGCAGGGTCTCCTCCTCGACCGCGGGGTTCTTCGCAGCCTGGCGCTCCTTGTACTTGTTCATCGGGACGACGAAGACGAAGTACACGACGAGCGCGACAGCGAGGAAGCTGATGATCGCTGAGATCAGGCCGCCGAGGGGGAACGTCACAGGATCGCCGTAGATGCTCGTCAGCTGCGGACCGAAGTTGCCTGCGGCATCCGCTTTGAAGAACAGGGCTACCAGCGGTTCGATGATGCTGGCGACGACGGCGTTCACAATGGCTGTGAATGCACCGCCGATGACCACCGCAACAGCGAGGTCGATAACGTTGCCCTTGGTAATGAATTCTTTGAATCCCTGAAACATGGGAGCTCCCAACTGTTACTGAAACCTCAGGTCGAGGCGGGAGCCGGCGCGGACGCCGGAGTGGTGCTCGTCGACGACCCCGACTTCGATGATGTCGAAGCATCCGACTTTGCGCCAGAGCCACTCCGGGAATCGGTGCGATAGAACCCCGAGCCGTTGAATGTCACACCGATCGATCCGTACTGTTTGCGCAGGTCGCCGCCGCACTCAGGGCACACCGTAAGGGAGGCATCGGAGAATTTCTGGACCGCATCGAAGCGGTGGCCGCACGAGGTGCAGGCATAGGCATAGGTAGGCATATTCGTCTCGGAGGGATCAGTGCCGCGCTGGCGACAGATTGAGGGTCCGGGTCGGCGTCACGACGCCGGTCACCGGCTGGTCGTGCACCTCTCGCGGGAGGGAATCGAGTATCTCGGAATCGTAGATCACTGCAAACACCGGCGGGCAGCGCTCCATCGATCCAATGGTCTTGTCGAAGTACCCGCGACCCCAACCCAGGCGCATTCCGCTCGGGTCTACAGCGGCCGCGGGGGATGATCATGAGATCGACGTCGTTCACTGCAATCGGTCCGAGTACCTCGCCGGTAGGCTCAGGAAGTCCGAACATTCCTTCAGTGATGTCTTCAGAATCGTTAGCGACAGCCCAGTCGAGCAGTCCGTCGGCACGGGTCACCGGCAAGAGCACGCGGATGCCACGCTCGACGGCGCTGCGGACGAATGCACGGGTTCCGGGTTCTGTCGTCGTCGACAGAAAGCATGAGATGGAATGGGCATCATGGGCCTCGACGAGAGCGTCGAGCTGTTCGCCGATGCCGGATGCCGCGGCATCCCGTTGAGCGTCAGAAAGAAGCTGACGGCGCTCGCGCAACTCGGCGCGCAGTGCGCGCTTCTCGTGCTCGACATCCACAGACATGCTCCGATTCTACGTGCCATGACATACAGTGCCCCCGCTAAGCTGACGGAATGGGAAACCACAAGATGAAGGCAGTCATTCCGGCAGCGGGTCTCGGCACCCGTTTTCTGCCCGCCACTAAGGCGATGCCGAAGGAGATGCTTCCGGTCGTCGATAAGCCGGCGATCCAGTACGTGGTCGAAGAAGCGGCTGCCGCGGGGATCGACGACATCCTCGTGATTATCGGCCGTAACAAGAACATGATCTCGAATCACTTCGACTCCGTGCCGGAGCTCGAGGTGAAGCTCGCTGAGAAGGGCGACATGGGTCGCCTGGAGCGAGTCATGAAGTCCAGCGACCTCGCAGACATTCATTACCTTCGCCAGGGTGAGCCGAAGGGCCTGGGCCACGCAGTGCTGCGCGCCAAGAGCCACGTCGGCGACAGTTCGTTCGTCGTCATGCTTGGCGACGACCTGATCGATGAGCGCGATGAGCTGCTGACGACGATGATTGCGGTGCATGAGCGCACTGGGTCCAGCGTCGTCGCGCTGATGGAGGTCGATCCGTCGAGCATCCACCTGTACGGCGCCGCTGCGGTTGAAGCTACCGATGATGAAGACGTCGTGCGTGTGACTGGGCTCGTAGAGAAGCCTGCTCAGCAAGACGCTCCTTCTAACCTCGCTATCATCGGCCGCTACGTGCTGTCGCCCGCAGTGTTCCCGATTCTGGAGCGCACTCAGCCTGGTAAGGGCGGCGAGATCCAGCTCACTGACGCGCTTCAGGAGATGGCTGCGGATACGGAAGGCCCCGGCGTAGTCGGTGTCATTTTCCGTGGCCGCCGCTACGACACTGGTGACCGCGTCGACTACATCAAAGCGATTGTGCAGCTTGCCGTCGATCGCGATGACCTCGGAGCCGAGCTTCGCCCGTGGCTGAAGGAGTTCGGCGAGCGCCTGTAGGCGCGCCGGTTCGAGTCAAGGATGGATCTCTTGCAGGGGCACCGTCACGGTCCGGTCGAGTTGCGGCTCATCCGAACCCGTGACGCGCGTGTACTGCAGCAAGAGATGCTCAGCAACCGCGCGTGGCTGCAGCCGTGGGAGGCGACGATCCCGAACGGATCATCGTCGTTTGATATGCGTCTCAGCATCCGCCGACTTTTGCAGCAGTATCGCGATGGCAGTGGATATCCGTTCGTCATGGAGTACGACGGTGAGATCGCTGGCCAACTGAATGTCTGGGGCGTCTCGCGGGGGTCGCTCTGTTCGGCAACAATTGGTTATTGGGTCAGCAAGCGGTTCGCAGGCAAGGGGATCACACCGGCTGCCGTTGCTCTTGCCACTGACGCGGCGTTCGTTGAATACGGCCTGCATCGGATGGAAATCTGCATCCGACCCGAGAACGAAGCGAGTCTGCGCGTCGTTCAAAAGCTCGGCTTCCGTTACGAGGGGTTGCGCCGCCGCTACATCCACATCGATGGCGACTGGCGTGATCACTACGCTTTTGCGCTCACCCGTGAAGATGTGCCCCGGGGCGTTCTGTCGCGCTGGGTGAACGGGCAAGTGCCGCAGGATGCTGCCAGCATCCCACCCTCGGATCGCCTCTCAATCTGAGATTCGCACGCAGTATCTGAAATTTCCACGCAGTCACCAGCGACACGCGCCCGGAGTGAGGGCGAGTTGGGGGCTCGGTCGCATACCGTTGTCCCTATGAATGGGCCGGTGCTGAGTGGGGGCGTTATCGTCCTCGTCGCAGTGCTGCTTTGGATGCTGTATCTGCTGCCCTCGTGGCGTGGCCGCTACCAGTACAACGCGGCCGAGCGGAACGCCGTGCGCTTGAACCAGGCCCTGCGTGTTCTTGCTGAGACGAGCGAGACACCCCAAGAGGTGCGCCTCGAGCTCAACGCCCGTACCGTGCTCGCGCAGCAGAAGCTTGCGAAGCGTGTGCAGTCTGAGAAAGAGACCGCCGAACTCGAACTGCTTCGCGCAGAACTCGCGGCCACGCGCGCCGACCCGATTGTGCGTCAGGCGCGGGCGCGACGTCAGGTGCGGATGTCGGCCACCGTGCTGTTGGTAGTCGGTCTCGCCGTGGCGGGGCTTGGAGTCTGGCAAGTTATCGCGAGTGGCGCGCAGCTGCTGATCTGGATCGGTGGTGTGCTCGCTGTCGCAGCCGCGATCACGCTGCAGAAGATGGCGGCGGTCGCCGGTCGTGCCGCCCATCATCCTGTGCAGGTTCGTGTGGAGGTTGAGGCGCCTCGGGCGTCGCCGCCGCTGCACGATCAGGGTCGAGCATCGTGGACGCCCAGGGCGCTCCCCGAGCCGCTGGTGTCGGTGGCAGGCTCGCTCGCTCAGACTGCCCGCGCCGAGATCGAAGCCAAACAAGAGCTGCAGCGCGCCGAGCGGGTGGCGCGACTGCGTCAGCGCGCAGAAGAGATGGCACCGCCCGCACCTGTCGCGTTGCCTGCGGCAAAAGAGCCTGCTTCGCCGTACGCGCGGATGGGCATTGTGGATGACGCCGAGATCGAAGATCACGTGCGTCAACTGCTCGCACGTCGCGCAGTGGGATGAGCACCCTCGGCGCATAACCTCTTTCGAGCGTGATAATCTAGCTGAGGTTCACGGGCCTATGGCGCAGTTGGTAGCGCGCCTCGTTCGCATCGAGGAGGTCAGGGGTTCGAATCCCCTTAGGTCCACACTGTGTTGAGACAGTCAGAAAAGGCTCCGCCATCGGCGGAGCCTTTTCCGTTTGTGGGGTCAGCGCTTGCGCCCGGCATCCTGAACGATCTGTGCCACCACGTTGGCGTCGTAGTGGAAGACCACATCAGCCGGCGTCAGCCGCTCGATGAAGGGCACGACGCGCACGCGGTCGCCATCGATTTCGACGGATGCTCCGCCGAAGGCGTCGATCGCTGATTCTTCAGCACGATCGCCGAGCGCCAGGGAGATGTTCGTCACGCCGGGGGCAACCGTCACCGGCACCCCTCCGACGATCTCGACGATCGGCAGGTGATAGTGGCCAGAGAGGATGACGCGTACATCCGTGCCGCGCACGATGTCGATGAGGTCGCGACCATCCCTCTCATCGAGTGCGAGAGCCTGCAACAGGTCGGTCTGTGCACGAATCGGCGCATGATGGATCACGACGATGGTGCCATGCACGGCGGGAGTGTCGAGTGTCTCGCGCAGGAACTCTTTCTGCTCGGGCTCGAGGTTGCCGTACCCGGCGCGGGGCACTGAGCTGTCGAGCACAACAATGCGCCAGCCGTCCTGGTCGGCGACAGATGCCACCGGACGGTCCAGATCGATGCCATCGAGCTCTCGCTCACCAGCATCCGGTTGCCCTCCGCCCAGCACCGCACGGAAGCCCTCGCGGCGGTCATGGTTGCCCATCGCGAACACCGCTCGTGCTCCGCGTGCGCGCGCCCAGGGCGTCACAGCATCCCGAATCTTTCGGTACGACTCTTCAGAGCCGTCCTCGCTCACATCGCCAGAGCAGACGACGAGATCGAACTCGCGATGCGCCACGTACGCGAGCGCGCGTTGCAGATGCTCAGCGGTGTCGACCACGCCGTAATGGCGACCGTCATCACCGGAGAAGTGGGTGTCACTGAGATGCAGGATACGAAGAGCGCTCATGATCACACTCTCTCAGTAGCGGACGTTCAACCCAACAACAAATTGGCAATGAGCAGTATAAGTACGCATCCGATTGTCGTGATGAACACGGTGTCGCGGGAGATCGATTCGCCGATGTCGTACCGCTGCGAATAGTTGAAGACGTTTTGTGCGGTGGGAAGGGCTGCGAGCACGACGACGATGAGTACTTCATGAGCCGAGAGTCCGAAGACGAACTGTGCGACTACCCACGCGATGGTGGGCATCACAAGCAATTTGAGGGTGCTGGCCAGGAGCACGTCGCGACGATGCCCCGACGTGCCGAGTATCTTCTGCCCGTGCAGCGAGATGCCATAGCTGATGAGCAGCACAGGCACGCAAGCGTTCGCGAGCAATGTGGCCGGCTCGATGACGATGGGCGGCAACTGGATGTTCAGCACCGAGACGATGGTGCCGAGCAGGGAGCCCAGGATGATCGGGTTCGTCGCTGTTCGCACGAAGGTGCGCCATGCCGACGTCTTTCCGCTGGTGACGGTGTCGAGGATCGTGAGCGAGATTGGTGTGAACACCAGCAGCTGCATGAGGATGACGGGTGCGGGATACGCCGCGCTGCCGAGAAGGTAGAGCGACAGCGGGATGCCGATGTTGTTCGAGTTGACCTGACCAGCTGACAGCGCACCGATCAGGGTCTCGCCGATGCTGCGCTTCCACACGTATTTAGCGACCAGTGTGTAGGCGGCGATGACGACGACAGCGGCGACCGCCGAAACGGGCAGTAACGACGAGAACAGCACCCTGGCATCAGCCTGCGCGAGCACGACGAACAGCAGGAATGGCGAGAGGACGAAGAACGTCAGGCGCCCCAGAACGTGCCGTGCGTGCGGGCCGAGCAGGTCGATGCGACCGATGAGATACCCGACAGCTATGGCGAGTCCCACGACGGCGAATCCGGTGAGAGTCTCGAGCACTCTTCGAGCGTAGTGGGAGAAGCGTGATCGATATTTTTTTTCCTGTTCAGCAGGAAATTTGACTTCCCTAGGTTTGAGGCTATGGTCAGAGGACACGCGCCATCCAACCGAAGGGGAAGCGAGTCACATGTCAGGTAAGGAACCGCAAACACGCGGCAGCAAGAAGGTCGCCCAGACCTCACTGAAAGAGAAGCGTGCCGCGAAGCGCGCGAAGCAGCAGCCGGAGTCGTTCATCAAACCTCGCAAGGGCGCGAACGGCTGATCGACACGACGACGGTTTGAGTCGAGCTCTCAGTGCCTGTCGGGGTCTGGGGGCTCGACTCTTTTGTGCGGTGAGGGTCGGAACGTGTTCGGCCTTGTAGTCGTCGAGCCAGCTCGTGCGCGGTGTCGGAGACGGCCGCGGCGATCGCAGTGATATCTCGGGGAGCCGCACGATCTTCTGGCCAGGTGACGGCGACCGCTGCGACGGGCCAATCGGAGTGATCGATAACGGCGACGCCGACGGATGACAGCCCCGTACTGACTTCGCCGTCTTCGGTGGCGAATCCGGCAGTGCGGATGCCACGCAGAATGTCGCGCAGCTCGCTCGGGCGGCCCGGCCCGAGCCCGGTGCGGGTGGGG
The DNA here is from genome assembly GCF_000685355.1 of Microbacterium sp. CH12i. Classification (GTDB taxonomy): domain Bacteria; phylum Actinomycetota; class Actinomycetes; order Actinomycetales; family Microbacteriaceae; genus Microbacterium. The sequence continues at coordinate 108,634 of NZ_JHET01000006.1, forward strand.
AATGCCGTGGCATCCGGGTAAAGCGCCCGCACCTGCTCGCGTGGAAGAGCAGCGAGCATCGCCCGACCGGTCGCGGTCAGATGCGCGGGAAGGCGCACGCCCACTTCGGTGACGAGAGTGGGGCGTCGCGGTGCACGCTCTTCCACGATGTAGAGCACGTCTGCGCCGCTCATCATTGCGAGGTGGGCGCTCTCACCGACCCGGTCGGCAAGTGCAGCGATAAGGGGGCGACCGAGTCGGGCTAGCGGTTGCTGGCGCATGTAGCCGCCGGCGAGCTCGAACGCTGAGGTGCCGAGTCCCCAGCGCTGTTGCTCCCTCAGATGCAACACGAACCCGTGCTGGGCGAGGGTCGCAAGTAGGTGATAGACCGTTGACCTCGGTAGCTCGAGCTCTCTGGCGATCGCAGAGGCAGCTACCGGTGTCGAGCGTGCAGCGAGGTGCCGAAGGATGCGCAGGGTGTGCTCGGCCGCGGGAACCTGCGGAGCATTGTCTGGGATCACAGACACAGGATGCCAGCATCCACTGTTTCGCGCCACTCTGGCGGTGTGGAATCAAGACATGAGTGAAACCGTTGTTGTCGGCGCCGCCCCACTGTCTCTGACCGAGGTCGTTGCTGTCATCCGTCGCGGCGCTCGCGTCGAGCTCGATGCCGCTGCTGTCGACCGCATCGCACAGACCCGTAACGTGGTCGATGCGCTCGCCGCTGACCCCCACCCGCACTACGGTGTCTCCACCGGGTTCGGAGCGCTCGCGTCGACCTTCATCGCTCCCGATCGTCGGCACCAGTTGCAGGCCAGCCTGATCCGTTCGCACGCCGCCGGAACTGGCGACGAGGTAGAGCGCGAAGTCGTACGGGGGCTCCAGCTTTTGAGGCTGCAGACACTCTCTTCCGGTCGCACCGGTGTGCGTCCTGTCGTCGCTGAGAACTACGCGGCGATGCTGAATGCGCAGATCGTGCCGGTCGTGCGTGAATACGGGTCGCTCGGATGCTCGGGAGACCTCGCCCCGCTCGCGCACATCGCGCTCGCCGCGATGGGGGAGGGCGAGGTGCGTGATGCATCCGGTGCTCTGGTTGCGGCATCCGATGCCCTGGCGTCTGCCGGGATCGAACCGCTCGTGCTGGTTGAGAAGGAGGGGCTCGCTCTCATCAACGGCACGGACGGGATGCTGGGGATGCTCGTGCTTGCGCTGCACGACCTGGAGATGCTTCTCACCACGGCTGATCTCGCCGCAGCGATGTCGGTTGAGTCGCAGCTCGGCACCGACGCGGTGTTCGCCGCTGACCTGATGGCGCTTCGTCCGCAGACCGGGCAGGGGGAGTCCGCCGGGAATTTGCGGGCGTTTCTCGCTGATTCTCCAATGGTCGCCAGTCACGCGGGTCCCGAGGACGGCCGGGTACAGGACGCGTATTCGCTGCGCTGCTCGCCGCAGGTGCACGGCACCGCGCGAGACACGCTCGCACACGCGGCGACGATCGCATCGCGTGAGCTCGCCAGCGTCATCGACAATCCGGTGATCACGCTGGACGGACGCATCGAGTCGAATGGCAACTTCCATGGCGCACCGGTTGCCGCCGTCCTTGACTTTCTAGCGATCTCGGTCGCCGACGTTGCCTCCGTTTCGGAGCGTCGCACAGATCGTGCGCTGGATCCCGCCCGCAACCGCGGTCTACCACCATTCCTCGCCCACGAGGTTGGCGTCGACTCTGGGCTCATGATCGCGCAGTATGCCGCGGCGGGAATTGTGTCGGAGCTGAAGCGGCTCGCCGTTCCGGCATCCGTCGATTCGATTCCCTCGTCTGCGATGCAAGAAGACCACGTATCGATGGGATGGGCGGCTGCAAGGAAACTGCGCCGCGCGATCGACGGACTGACCCGAGTGCTGGCGATCGAAGTACTCACCGCCGCGCGCGCTCTCGACCTGCGCGCGCCGCTCGAAGCGGGGCCTGCGACCGGCGCCGTCCGTGACCTGGTGCGCACCGTCGTCGAGGGGCCAGGACCCGATCGGTTTCTCTCGCCTGAGATCGAAGCCGTCACTGAACTCGTCCGATCGGGCGCTGTCGCCCGTACTGCGAAGGAGAACGCGAATGTCTGATACTTCGATTCCTGAGGCTGGGATGCCGACCCCTGCTCCTCTGACAGGTTCACGGGGCGAAGGGCGAGGCGACATTCACGCCGCCCGCGGCCCAGAGCGCAGCGCGAAAAGCTGGGGCGCCGAAGCAGCAAAGCGCATGCTGATGAACAATCTCGATCCTGAGGTCGCCGAGCACCCCGAAGATCTCGTTGTCTACGGCGGCACGGGCAAGGCTGCGCGTAACTGGGAGGCGTACGACGCCATCGTTCGCACGCTCGATGAGCTCGAGCCCGACGAGACCCTGCTCGTGCAGTCCGGCAAGCCGGTTGGCGTGTTCCGCACGCACGAGTGGGCACCGCGGGTGCTCATCGCGAACTCGAACCTCGTCGGCGACTGGGCGACGTGGCCGGAGTTCCGCCGCCTCGAGGCGCTCGGGCTGACAATGTACGGACAGATGACGGCCGGGTCGTGGATCTACATCGGCACACAGGGGATTCTGCAGGGCACGTATGAGACCTTCGCGGCGGTCGCGCGCTCACTCGGTCGCGAGTCTCTTGCGGGGACGCTGACGCTGACCGGTGGCGCGGGCGGGATGGGCGGGGCACAGCCCCTGGCCGTCACGATGAATGGGGGAGCAGTGCTCATCGTCGACGTCGACGAGACGCGTCTCGCGCGCCGGGTGGAGCATGGCTACCTCGATGAATACACGACAGATCTTGATGCCGCGGTCGCTCGCGTCCTCGCCGCCAAAGACGCCGGCAACGCGCTGTCGGTCGGAGCCGTCGGCAATGCGGCAGAGGTTTTCCCGGAGCTGCATCGCCGCGGCATCCCGATCGACATAGTCACCGACCAGACCAGTGCGCACGATCCGCTGGCATATCTCCCTCTCGGGATCTCGGTGGCAGATTGGAAGGGCGACGCCCAGCGCGACCCGGAGGGATTTACTCTGCGCGCGCGTGAGTCGATGGCCGCGCACGTGGCCGCGATGGTGGCTTTTCAGGATGCTGGCGCCGCGGTCTTCGACTACGGCAACTCGATTCGCCGCGAGGCAGAGCTGGGTGGCTTCGAGCGGGCCTTCGCGTTCCCCGGGTTCGTGCCGGCGTACATTCGCCCGCTGTTCGCGGAGGGCAAGGGGCCGTTCCGCTGGGTCGCGCTTTCCGGTGATCCCGCCGATATCGCCGCTACCGACCGCGCGGTGAAGGAGCTGTTTCCCGAAGACGCCGCCCTTCATCGCTGGTTGGAGCAGGCCGCAGAGAAGGTGCGCTTCGAGGGGCTGCCGGCCCGCATCTGCTGGCTGGGCTACAAAGAGCGGCACCTCGCCGGATTGAAATTCAACGAGATGGTGGCGTCGGGTGAGCTGAAGGCGCCGATCGTCATTGGCCGTGATCACCTGGATGCCGGCTCCGTTGCTTCGCCGTACCGCGAGACCGAGGCGATGGCTGACGGCTCAGATGCAATTGCTGACTGGCCGCTGTTGAACGCACTACTCAATACCGCGTCGGGGGCGTCGTGGGTGTCGCTGCATCATGGCGGCGGGGTCGGGATCGGTCGCAGCATCCATGCCGGTCAGGTCACCGTCGCAGACGGCACCGCGCTCGCCGCAGAGAAGCTCGAGCGGGTCCTCACCAACGACCCCGGCACCGGCGTCATGCGTCACGTGGATGCCGGGTACGAGCGTGCCCGCGAGGTCGCCCGCGAACGCGGACTCAAAGTGCCGATGCTCTGATGCGCACCCTCATCACGAACATCGGGGAGCTGACGACCAACTCGGACGCCGGGATGCTGCATGATGCCGCAGTCCTGATCGAGGGCGGCCGCATCGCGTGGGTGGGATCGGCTGCCGAGGCTCCGTCTGCGGCTGACACGGTCGACGTCGGCGGGCGCGCCGTCATCCCCGGTTTCGTCGACAGCCACAGCCACCTCGTGTTCGCCGGCGATCGTGCGGCAGAATTCGAAGCGCGGATGGCGGGGGAGAAGTATGCCGCTGGTGGCATTCGATCCACCGTCGTGGCCACACGTGCCGCATCCGACGATGAGCTGCGCTCTCGTCTCCGCGGTTTCATCGCCGAACTACTCGCCCAGGGCACGACGACCATCGAGATCAAGAGCGGGTATGGACTCTCCGTGGCCGACGAAGAGCGTCTCGTGCGCCTTGCGGCTGAGGTCACGCCTGAGGTCACATTCCTTGGAGCGCATGTTGTTCCTGGCGAGTATGTCGATCGCTCCGACGAGTATGTAGATCTGGTCACCGGCGCAATGCTGGATGCCTGCGCCCCGCACTCACGTTGGATCGACGTTTTCTGCGAGACCGGCGCATTCACCGTTGAGCAGTCGCGCCGTGTGCTTGAAGCAGGAATCGTGCGCGGTCTCGTCCCGCGCGTGCACGCCAGCCAGCTCGGCCCCGGTGAGGGTGTGCGACTCGCGGTTGAGCTGGGCGCGGCATCCGTTGACCATGGCACCTACCTCACCGATGGCGACGTCGCTGCGCTCGCGGCATCCGACACTGTGCTCACGCTGCTACCAGGTGTTGAATTCTCCACGCGACAGCCGTACCCCGATGCGCGTCGACTCATCGATGCCGGGGTGACGGTGGCGCTGGCATGCGACACGAACCCCGGGTCGAGTTTCACCTCGTCTATGCCGTTTTGCATAGCAATTGCCGTGCGCGACATGGGCATGACGCCGGTCGAAGCGCTCTGGTCGGCAACGGCTGGCGGTGCTCGTGCGCTGCGCCGTGATGATGTCGGGCTCATCGCACCGGGTGCGCGTGCTGACCTCGTGCTTCTGGATGCTCCGACGCACGTGCACCTGGCATATCGCCCGGGCGTTCCACTGGTTCACACTGTCTGGAAGGACGGGGTGCGCGCCGGTCACCGTTCATAACTCATCAAGACCCGCGCCAAAACGGCGAGAATCCGCCGGAAAGGGTTACTTCCGTGCAGTCCTGGAGGAGTTATGAACGCGGGCGGCAGCACTCCTGGTTTCAGGCCGGGGATGCCTGGACACGCTGGTCGTCGAGGCCCCTTCATGATGAACGGTGACGACCCCACGCTCAGCCAGATCCTTCATGATCGATTGCTTTGCGTAACCCGCCATCAGCCATCTCGGAAGCGACTTCCTGGCGTTCTTGGGGTCAGCAATGCGGTCGCCGCTGACTCTAATGGAGGGACGTAGCCGGCCTGCCCCAGCGTGACCGCAGGAAGAGACATCCCACGGCGATCCCGTCTCGTATCCCTACGGATTCGAGACGCCTCGTGCAGCAGTCCCGTCCGTATGTCAGCGCGTACGCTGCCCGCCATGAATCGGATGCAAGACCAGATGCGCATTGACACGCGACGCACCAAGAGTGTACTTCCGAATACATTCCGAATAGATTGTGATCATGACTCTCCTCCACGGCGTCGGTACGACGACTCGGCGCTCATCCGACCTGAGCAAGCACTCCGCAGACGTATTCGCCGAGGCGGAGAAGCACCCGGTCCGGGTCACCCGGCGCGACGGTGAGACTCTCGTGTTGATGTCTCAACGCGAGGTAGATGCGCGCGCGCTGCTTTTGCAGTTCGCGGCGGACCTCATCACCGTCACGCTCGACGACGAAGGCACGCTCGCCTCGCGCATGGCTCGAAAGTTCGAGTGGATGCTCGCCTTGTCGGATGCAGATCAGGCGAGCTGCGCACGGGATCTCGTCGACGCCGCGCGAGCATCCTTCTCCACTGGGCAGGCTCATCTCGCAGTGGCAGAGCTCACCTCCTGGCGTGAGACCGCGACGGCGATCGCCGCGGGCCTCACAGCGTCACCAGTCGAGTGGCTCGAATTCCAAATGCCGGTCGAGCGCCCCTGATCGTGCCGAAGAACGACCAGGTCCCGAGACCGACGAAGAAGTCTGAATACACGATCTGTTTCGCATCAGTCAGCGCGCAGAGAGGATGGCGGGATTTGGTCGCGACAATTCGTGGGCCCTTAGCGGACTCGTGGGACTTCCTGACCCGGACGCCGACGGAACGCACTCCGACGAACTACCCGCTGAAGGGCGAAGAACTTGGCAGGATCACGCGCGGCGGTAGGAGCTATGTGCGCTGGCAGCACAAGCCGACTGCTCAAGGCGATGCGCGCATCTGGTTCTATATCGACGGCCAGACCATCTTCCTCGAGCAGGTGCACACCAAGCATCCGAACCAAACGACGTAGAGGCCTAAGCAGCGGCCCGAGACGCAACCCCCGCGAGCAACTCCAACACGCAGAGGGCGGTAAGGCGCACCGTCCGGGCGTCTTCAGTATCGGCGGTCGCATCGACCTCAACGAGGTCGGCGCTTACCACACGTGAGTCAGACGCCACCGCACGCGTGAGCGCCCGCAGCTCCCACGCAGCGAGCCCACCCGGAACGCTCGCCGGGCACCCCGGCGCGACCGAGCGATCGCACACGTCCACATCAACGTCCAGATGGATGCGCGGTGACGAGCCGGCACCGGCGACCTCGAGAGCTTCGGTCACAACCTCGTCGATGCCGCGCCCGCGTACCTCGTCGAGAGTAATTACCCGGATACCCCAGTCGTGCGCACGCTGCGCATACGCTGCCGAGTTCGCGAAGTCGGCGATCCCGATCTGCACGATCCTGGTCGGATCGATCCGAGCGCCCTCCGGAGCATCCTCAACCAGCCGCCGCACCGGCGACCCGTTAGAGATACCGTCACGCAGGTCGAAGTGCGCGTCGAAGGTGATCAGCCCTGTCGCGCCAGCCCCCTGAGCCACCGGATAGGTGACGGAGTTGTCACCACCCAGCGCAATCACGAATGCCGGAACCAGCCCGCGCACTCGGTCGATAACGGATGCTATCCCCGCCTCGCTATCGGGCTCGGCGATGTCGCCGGCATCCGCAATGCGCAGCACATCATTCAGATCAACCACTGGCGGGCCCATCAGCGTCGCGCTGTAACGAGACAGAGCTCCGCGCACTGCAGCTGGAGTCGCGTGCGCGCCGGTCGGTGACAGTGATGTCCGCCAGGCCGGAACGCCGAGCAGCACAGCGTCGGCGTTGCCATCGAATGCTGGCCAATCACCCGCACGGGGCCAAAACGGATCGTGTGGGAGGGCCATTGGGTTCTCCTGTCTCAGACGCCGGGAATGATGGCGTGCGCGATCGTGAAGATCGCTAGACCCGCAAGGCTCCGACGACCGTGCCGTTCAGACGGATGTACTGCAGGTCGCGTCCGACCATGAGCTCGATCTTCTCGGTGGTCTCAGCCGGATCCCAGCGCTCAACTGTGTCGGTAATGATCGACGCGATGTCGTGCCGGTACCGATCGACGAGGAAGACCGCGGCCTCCGACACCCAGCTGTCGACGCGCTTCTGCAGCGTGGCATCCGTCGTCAACCGTTCGCCGATCTCTTGCACAGCCTGGGCCGCGCGCACCCGCAGGCCACTCTGAGGATCGGCGAGCGCAGTCAGCAAGCCAGCTTTTGCGGTGTTCCATGCTTCGGCCGCCAACGCACCGACACGCGGACTGTCGAACAGTGACGCCTTGGCATTTTCGAGCTTCGCGCGCGTCGTCTCATCGTTCTGCAGGTTGTCGGCCAGCCGACCCAGATAGCCGTCGATTGCGAGGCGTGCCGGATGCCGATGATCGGCCTGCACGGCATGAACGAACTTGACGGCCTCGTGGTAAACCGTGTCGTCGACGAAACGATGAGCAAGCTTCGGAACCCACCCCGGCAACCGGCGCGAGACTAGTCCGGTGAAAGAGGACGCGTTCGACTCCAGCCACGCGGCAATACTGTCGGCTGCGAGATCAACGGCGCCGTGATGCGCATCCGCCTCGACGATTTTCTCTAGCCAGGCACCGGCCGGCGGCCCCCATTCGGGGGACACCAAGTGTTCGCGGGCGAGATCCGTGATCAGGTCGCGCACGTCGTCGTCGCTGAGCGCCTTGAGTACTCCGGTGGCGATTGACGCGCCTTCGGCGGCCACGCGCTCGGCGTGCGGCGTCTGCTGCAGCCACTCGCCAGCACGATGCGCGATCGCCGTACTCGCGAGCTTCGTGCGCACCACGTCCGCTGCCAGGAAGTTCGTCTCCACAAACTCGCCCAGGGTGCGGCCGATCTCATCCTTGCGGTTCGGGATGATCGCCGTGTGCGGAATCGGGAGGCCGAGGGGACGGCGGAACAGGGCCGTCACCGCGAACCAGTCCGCCAGCGCGCCGACCATGCCACCTTCTGCGGCCGCACGAACATACGCCAGCCACGGATACCGGCTCTGCAGCCAGAACGCGATCACGAACGCGATCGCCATGAACACCAGTGCGCCGACGGCAATCGCCTTCATCATTCGCAGGGCGCGCAGGCGTTCCTGATCGGCGGGGGAGAGCAGGGCCATCGGGGTACGCGGCATGTGGTTCATCCTCGCATGCGAGGCGACTGCTGTGGCCGACCGAGGTACCCTCGAATCGTGATCGAAGACATCAAGAAGCGCGCCCTGCACCGCACCAGCATCCTCGAGGGGCAACTGCGGGGAGTCACTCGGATGATCGAGAGCGAGGAATACTGCATGGACATCATCACGCAGTCTCGCGCGATCCAGAAGTCTCTCGAGTCCCTCAACCGCCTCCTGCTCGAGAACCATCTGCGCACCCACGTGACGCACATGTTCGAGCAGGGCGGCGAAGAGCGCGAGCAGGCCGTCGGTGAACTACTGAAGGCCTTCGACTTCGACTCGAAGTAGCCCCTCAGCGCGCCTCGGGCTCAGACGCCTTTGCGTCGAAGACTTCACCCTCCATTGCGTCGTAACCCTCGGTCTGCGGGTCGCCGTGCTGCCCACCGGATAGCGCGTATTCTTCCTCCGGTGAAAGCACGAGACGGTGCCGGAAGAAGACCGCGAACCCGATCAGGATGATCGCGTAGACGATCGCAATCGCGATGATGGCGGGTAGGAACGTGGGGTTCAGTAGGAAGCCCACGAAGATGAGCGCCGCGATGACGAGCGCAACGGCTGCTCCCGGCACGCCCCACGGGCTGCGGTACGGGCGATCGGCGTTCGGGTACCTGCGGCGCAGAATAATGAACGAGATCAGCTGCAGGCCGTAGGCCAGCACGGCGCCCCACACGGCGATGTTCAGCACGATCGCGCCAGCAACAGCGCCGATGCCCTCAGTGCCGAGGACGTCGAGTGCGACAAGGGCGATGAAGCCGATCCCGGCGCCGACGGTTAGTGCGACCCATGGGGTCTGACGCTTTCCGGTGAGCGAGAGGAAACGCGGGTAGTAGCCAGCACGAGAGAGTGAGTACATGTTGCGGCCGTAGGCGAACATGATGCCCTGCAGCGATGCCAGCAGACCGATCAGCGCGAACAGCGCGAGCACGGCGGCGAGCTGATCTCCGACGATTGCGCGGAAGCCGTCCAGCAGTGGCTCTCCGGCGGTGCCGGTGGCCTCTGCTCCCAGTACACCGGTGTTAAGGAACAGCACGAGCAGGCCGGTGATGATCAGCGTGCCACGTGCCAGAATCCGGCCTTGGGGATGTCGCGGGTGGGGTTCATCGATTCTTCCGCTGCGAGCGGCAGCTCTTCGATGCCGAGGAAGAACCACATCGCAAACGGCAGTGCGAACAGGATCGGCAGCACACCGTGCGGGAGGAATGCAGTCTGGCCGGGGTCGGGGACGATGTCCCAGAGGGCAGCCCAGCTGAACGCGCCAGAGAAAAGCGCCATCGCAGAGAACACCAGGATGATGCCGATCGAGATCACCGAGACGATGATCGCGAAGCGGAACGAGATCGCGGCGCCCGCAGCATTGAGCGAGATGAAGGCAACGTAGAGAATGAGGTACCAGAGCCAGCTGGGCAGGCTGAGCCCGAGCAGTTCGGAAGTGATTCCGTCGGCGTACGAGGCGGAGAAGTAGACGATCACCGCAGTGGTTGCCACATACTCGATCGTCTCTGCGGCTCCGGTCACTAGACCGCCCCACGGGCCCATCGCCGAGCGGGCGAACGAGTAGGCGCCGCCGGTGTGCGGCATCGCCGAGGCCATCTCGCCGATTGCGAAGATCATCCCGTAGTACATGACGACGAGGATGGCGAAGGCAATCAGCATCCCGCCGAAGCCGGCGAAGTCGATTCCGAAGTTCCACCCGGAGAAGTCACCAGAGATGACCGCTCCGACAGCAAGGCCCCACAACCCCCAGAGGCCTGCGCTGCGCTTCAGCTTCCGCTTCGCGAAGTATTCGTTTCCGGCTCGTGTATAGGTCGCACCAGCGACCTTGCGGGACCCACTGTTTTGCTCAGACATCCGAACTCCGTTCGCACGTGGACAGACGCGGGCTGCGTCTTGCACGAGATTGTGACAGCTATTGGTAGGTTGCGTCTACCTTTAGATTGAAAAGTGTTCTAGGGTGCGAAGAGCTCGGACGAACGTCGGGCGAAGACAGACGGGAGCCGAGCATGCCGGGAAACCTCAGTGTTGAGCAGCTGGACGAAGCTATTGCGAGTGGTGAAATCGACACGGTTATCGTCGCTTTCTGCGACGCGCAGGGGCGGCTTGCGGGCAAACGGATCTCGGCCCGGCTGTTCCAGGACGAAGTTCGCGACCACGGTGCAGAGTCGTGTGACTACTTGCTCTCGGTCGACATCGATCTGAACACGATGGACGGCTACGCGATGTCGAGCTGGGAGCAGGGCTATGGCGACATGGTGCTCAAGCCCGACCTCGCGACGCTACGTCGCATTCCGTGGATCGAAGGCACGGCCCTCGTCATGGCAGATCTGCTTTCGGTCGCTGGCGATCCGATTGCGCCGTCGCCTCGCGCCATCCTTGACCGACAGCGAGACCGTCTCGCCGAACGCGGCTGGACGGCGTTTGCCGGCACTGAGCTCGAGTTCATCGTGTTCGAAGACACTTACCGCGAGGCGTGGGCGCGCAAGTATGAGGGGCTGACACCCACGAGCGACTACAACGTCGACTACAACCTGCTCGCCACGACCCGGCTCGAGCCGTTGCTGCGTGACATTCGCAACAGCATGGATGCTGCGGGAATGTACAACGAGGGCGTGAAAGGCGAGTGCAACCTCGGCCAGCAAGAAATCGCGTTCCGTTTTGCCGAAGTGCGCGAGACCGCCGACCAGCACACGATCTATAAGAACGGTGCGAAAGAGATCGCCGAGCAGCACGGCCAGTCGCTCACCTTCATGGCGAAGTTCAATGAGCGCGAAGGCAATAGCTGCCACATCCATCTTTCGGTGCGGGATGCCGACGGCGGCGCGGTCATGGCTGGCGACGGTGAGCACGGCTTCAGCCCGCTGATGGAGCACTGGATCGCCGGCATCCTCGCGACGCTGCGTGAATTCACTTTCCTTTATGCGCCGACGATCAACTCGTACAAGCGCTTCGCTAAGGGCAGCTTCGCACCGACCGGTGTCGCCTGGGGAATCGATAACCGCACCTGTGCGCTGCGCGTTGTCGGACACGGACCGTCGCTGCGCGTCGAGAACCGTGTGCCGGGCGGTGACGTGAACCCGTACCTCGCCATCTCGGCAATCATCGCCGGGGGGCTGCACGGCATTGAGAACGAATTGACGCTTCCGCCGGCGCTGAAAGGCTCGGCCTACGACGCCGACGTCGAGCATCTGCCCACGACGCTGCGCGAATCAGCCGCACTGTTCGGTCAGTCGAAGATTGCCCGCGCGGCGTTCGGCGATGACGTCGTCGAGCACTACCTGAACCAGGCGCGCATCGAGGTTGAAGCCTTCGACGCTGCCGTCACCGACTGGGAGCGTATTCGTGGCTTCGAACGTCTCTGACCCCACTCGCTCACTGCCGCTGATCGGCGTCAGCACGTATCTCGAGCGCGCCCAGCAGGGTGTGTGGAACGTACGTGCGGCGTTCCTGCCTGAGCAGTATCTGCAGAGTGTCACCTCGTCGGGCGGCATCGCCATGCTGCTTCCGCCGCAGGCTGAAGAGGTGGCGGATGCTGCGATCGCCCGGCTCGACGGACTCATCCTCACCGGTGGTGCCGATGTGCAGCCCGAGCTTTACGGTGCAGAGCGTCATCCGACGACCGACCCGGCGCGCGTCGACCGTGATGCGTGGGAGCTTGCCCTGTTCCGTGCCGCCGAACGACGGCGGATGCCGGTGCTGGCGATCTGCCGCGGACTGCAGCTCGTGAACGTGGCCCGCGGGGGCTCACTACAGCAGCACCTGCCAGAGTCGTTGGGCACCGAACGTTACCGCCTCGGCGGAGGAGCCTTCGCTGAGAACGACGTCGATGTCACCGCCGGAACCACGCTTGCCGGCGTGCTCGGCGACGGCGAATTTCGCGTGCACAGCTACCACCACCAGGGCATTGACCGTCTCGGCGAGGGGCTCGTCGTCTCGGCGCGCACCGATGATGGGCTCGTGCAGGCGTTCGAAGACACCTCCAATGGCTACCTCGTCGGTGTGCAGTGGCATCCCGAAGAGAACGCATGAATCGGCGACTGTTCGAAGATCTCGTCGCACAGGCCCAGATGTTCGCCGCCGAGAATACCCAGAACAGTGAACAGAAAAGTACTGAAGAGAAAGAGGACGCGCGATGAGCGCATTCACCGTGATCAACCCGTCCACCGCGACGGCCATCCGCGACGTGTCACGGGCGAGCGTCGAGGAGGTCGACGCCGCTGTCGCGCGCGCCGTCTCCGCTCAGCGCGTCTGGGCGTCACTCGCGCCAGCCGCGCGCGCCGATGCGCTGCGTGCATTCGCGCGTTCGGTCGAGGCGGCGGTGGAAGAGCTTGCACAGCTCGAGGTGCTTAACTCGGGGCATCCGATCGGGTCTGCCCGCTGGGAAGCGAGCCACGTCGCTCAGGTGCTGAACTACTACTCCGCTGATCCTGAGCGTCTCTCCGGACGACAGATCCCGGTCGCCGGCGGGCTGGATGTCACGTTCCACGAGGCGTACGGCGTCGTCGGCGTGATCGTGCCGTGGAACTTCCCGATGACGATCGCTTCGTGGGCATTTGCGCCAGCGCTCGCCGCGGGCAACGCCGTAGTGCTCAAGCCCGCCGAACTCACGCCGCTCACCGCGATCCGCCTCGGTGAGCTCGCTGTCGAGGCGGGGCTGCCGGAGGGACTATTCCAGGTGATCACCGGGTCGGGTTCGGTCGTCGGCCAGCGTTTCGTCAGTCATCCTGATGTGCGCAAAGTCGTCTTCACCGGTTCGACCGAGGTCGGCACCGACGTTGCCGCCGGATGCGCGCGGGCGCTGAAGCCCGTCACGCTCGAACTCGGCGGAAAGTCCGCCAACATCGTCTTCGAAGATGCTGACCTTGCCAAGGCCGCAGCGGCCGTGCCTGGGTCGGTGTTCGACAATGCCGGTCAGGACTGCTGCGCCCGCAGCCGCCTGCTCGTGCAGCGGAGCGTCTTTGATCGGTTCCTCGAACTGCTCGAACCGGCGGTACAGAACTGGACGGTCGGCGATCCGAGCCAGGAGGGCACCGACATGGGGCCACTCATCTCTGCGTCGCACCGCGACACCGTGGCATCCTTCCTCGACGGCGCGAATATCGCCTACCGTGGCAGCGCGCCGAGCGGTGACGGCTTCTGGTTCGCACCCGCGGTCGTGCTCGCAGAGCCTGGCGACCGCGTCGCGCAGGAAGAGATCTTCGGTCCGGTTGTTTCGGTGCTTCCATTCGACGATGAGGCGGATGCTATTCGTCTCGCAAACGACACAATCTATGGTCTCGCCGGGTCGCTGTGGACCGAGAACCTGGGCCGTGCCATGCGTGTTTCCCAGGGGGTCCGCGCTGGTGTGCTCTCGGTGAACTCGCACTCCTCGGTGCGCTACGCCACACCGTTCGGCGGAATGAAAGCCTCCGGTCTCGGGCGCGAGCTCGGACCAGACGCCGCAGAGCACTTCACCCAGACGAAGAACGTCTTCTTCGCGACCGACGCATCCTGACCACCCCACTTGCCCGGAGGAACCACATGACCATCGATCTGACTCAGCGTCTCAAGGACCGCGTGGCGATCATCACCGGCGGAGCGAGCGGTATCGGCTTCGCCACTGCGCAACGCTTCGCGGCAGAAGGAGCGTTCGTCGTCATCGCCGACCTCGACCCGATTGCTGGCGAAGCCGCAGCAACCGAAGTCGGCGGCGTATTCCGTCCGGTGAACGTGGCCGACGAGCAGATGGTGAACACGCTGTTCGACGGAGTCGCCGAAGAATTCGGCCGCATCGACATCGCTTTCAACAACGCCGGCATCTCACCGGCATCCGATGACTCGATCGAGACGACCGAGCTGCCCGCCTGGGACCTCGTGCAGGACGTCAACCTCAAGAGCGTCTACCTGTGCAGCCGTGCAGCCCTCCGGCACATGGTGCCGGCCGGGCGTGGATCGATTATCAACACGGCATCCTTCGTAGCGCTGCTGGGATCTGCCACCTCGCAGATCAGCTACACGGCATCCAAGGGCGGCGTGCTTGCCATGTCGCGCGAACTCGGCGTGCAGTTCGCGCGACAGGGGATTCGCGTAAACGCGCTCTGCCCCGGGCCGGTGAACACGCCGTTGCTGCAGGAACTGTTCGCCAAAGACCCTGAGCGCGCTCAGCGCCGCCTCGTGCACGTGCCGATGGGGCGCTTCGCCGAGCCGGAAGAGCTGGCTGCCGCCGTGGCCTTCCTCGCCTCCGACGATTCATCGTTCATCACCGCCAGCGCCTTCGTCGTCGATGGTGGCATCAGCAACGCGTACGTCACACCCCTTTGAGAGGATGAACCATGAGCGAAAACCCTCCGGAGCGCGACCTCATCGAGGTGCGCAAGGCGGTCTTCCGACCGCTCCGGAGGGGAAACGCTCTGGAAGACACCGTCGCGCGCCTCGTGCAGACCCTGCGACTTGGTGTGGTCGCTCCCGGTGCTTCACTGCCGCCAGAGCGTGAACTCGCCGCGTCTTTTGGTGTGAGCCGCGACACCGTGCGGGAAGCGATTCGCGAGCTCGCCGACGCGGGGTATCTCGAGCCGCGGCGTGGTCGATACGGTGGCACGTTCGTCGCCGATCCGCTGCCGTTTCCGACGGATGCTGAACACGCAGACCCCGCCGATATCGACGACATTCTCGGACTGCGGTTCGTGCTGGAGAGTGGTTCGGCGCGGGCTGCGGCCGGGCGCACCTTGGACGCTGAGACGCGAGCGCAACTGTGGGCTCGGCATGAGGTCGCTCTCACTGCAGGGCCGGGGGAGTATCGGCGGCTGGACACCCTGCTTCATCTCGAGATCGCCGAGGCTGCCGGCATCCCCTCGTTGGTTGCGCTGGTCGCCGAGAACCGCGCACGGATTAACGCATGGCTTGACACGTTCCCGCTGCTGCCGCGAAACATCGAGCACTCCGGTCAACAGCACGAGCAGATCATCAACGCAATTCTGATGGGCCAGCCGGATGCCGCGGAAGACGCGATGCGCGGGCACCTCGAAGGTTCGGAAGCGCTGCTGCGCGGCTTCCTCGCTTAGTTTTCTGGCGGCCCGAGCAGCGCGCTCGCTGCGGTCGAGTGCGCAGACTCCGGGTCAGACGGGTGAAAGACTCCGGCGAGCACATCGCGGTACAGCCTCGACAGCTCGTTCGACGAGAAGTAAGACCCACCGCCGGCAGCCAGGATCGCTTCGTCAACGACGCGCTTCGCCATCATGACGGCGCGATGCTTGACGCCAGACAGCAGCGTGAACCAGCAGGCGCCATTGTCGGTCTGCTGATCCACGTCGCGCGTGAGTGCCGCGATCTGCGGGGGCAGGGCGTCATAGAGGAGGCTCATCTCGGCGATGCGCCAGCGGATGTCGGGATCCTGGCTGTACGTCAGCCCAGTCTTCTTCGACGTGCGCTTCTGCACAGTTTCAACGGCGAGGTCTAGCGCACGGCGGGCGATGCCGGTGTAGACCGAGGCGAGCAGCAGTTCGAACACGCTGAAGATGCCGAAGATGATCGGGTCAGGGCTGGGGCCCGGATCGATACGGCGGACGACGTGCTCTGGTGCGGCGACGGCGTTCTTCAGCTTCGTCGTGCGGCTCTGTGTGCCGCGCATGCCGAGGGTGTCCCAATCATCGCTCGTCGTAACCGCATCCGTACGGTCGATGAACGCGAACACGAGCTTCGGGGCATCGTCGCTCGTGGTGTCGAGACCGTGCAGGCCAAGTTGTGTCCACACCGGTGCGAGCGAGGTGAAGATCTTCGTGCCGGTGAAGGCGTAGCCGCCGTCGTTTTGCGGCACGGCTTCGGTGTCGCTGCCGAACAGCACCAGGTCGTTGCCGCCCTCGCTGATCCCGAAGGCGAAGACTTCACCCTGGGCCGCGCCATCCTGCACGAATTCCATGCCTGAGACGCCGCGGTCGCTGAAGACCTTCGCGACGCCGGTCCACACCAGGTGCATGTTGATCGCGAGCGCGGTAGCGGGCGCGGCTGTTGCGAGGCGCTGCTGCAGAATCGCCGCCTGCTCCAGACCGAGGCCGGCGCCGCCGCGCTCGGTCGGGACGAGGATTTTCAGGTAACCGGCATCCCGCAGCTCTTCGAGATCTTGCTGCGGGAAGGTGTTCTCGCGGTCGTGGATCGGCGCACGCTCGCGGATGCGCTCGAGCAGGTCATCGGGCAGATACGCGGTGGAATCGAAGGTCATGCGAGTGCCTCCAGCAGTTGGCGAATCGTTTCCTCGGGCTTGTCGCGGTGCGGAGAGTGCCCGGCGCCAGCGACGATCGACATAGAGATGTTCTCGTTAGCGGCGAGTACCGCTTCGGCAGTTTTCCCCGTGAACAGACTGTAGACCTCGGGGTCAGCGCCGAGGATATGCGTGGGAACTCTCAGGCGCGCAGCTTCCGCTCGCACGTCCCACGGCTGGTTCTGGGCGCTGGTCTGCTCGACTGCCCAGCCGCTCGCGCGAAGCACAGCGTCAACTTTGAGCTCGATTTCCTGCGGGTGCCAGTGCGGGTGCTCTTCGCGAACGGTCTCGGCACGCGTATCGGCGAACGCCCGCTCCTGGCTGCCGCGGATAATTCCGGCATCCCTGTCATCGACGAAGAGGGCAGGGTCGATGAGGATGAGCTGCTTCGTCCAAGACTCGTCGGATGCCGCGGCCACCGTGCTTGCGGCCGCGCCGAGCGAGTGGCCGATCACGGCATCCCAGGTGTCGCCGTGATCTGGTCGCGCGGCGGCGATATCTGCGGCATAGGCGGCGACGGTGTAGTCCAGCGCCCGCGGAGCATCGCCGTGTCCGCGCAGGTCTACCGCGGTGGCCTGCCAGCCCGCGTTCGCGAGGGCATCACCGATACGCCACATCAATGCCGCGGACGAGCCGAGCCCGTGTACGAGCAGCGCGTGCTTCGGAGCATCCGAGGCGCCCCAGGTGAGCCGGGGAAGAATGAGAGGAGCAGGCATGAAGCCAGCCTACGAGTCTCAGTCGATCGGCGGCATATCTGCGGCGATGGTGAGCACGCGCTCAGCGGCAATGTGCCCTGCCAGAAGGCGTTCTGCCAGTGAGTGGCCTTCGAGAGTTGCGGCGAGGAATCCCGAGGCGAACGCATCGCCAGCACCGACAGGTTCAACGACGTCGACAACAGGTGCGGCGACGAACACCGGTTCAGCGTCGCCGTCGAACGCGGTCGCGCCGATGTCGCCATCCTTCACCACGAGCAGCGCGCAGTCAGGAAGGAACGCACGAATCTCGGCGGGAGTCACTGTGCCCCAGATACGCTCGGCCTCGTCACGTCCGACGAACGTGATGTCGGCGGCGTTCGCGAGACGGGCAAGAGTTGCCGCGGCATCCTCGATCGACCACAGCGCGCGCCGATCGTTGACGTCGAACGACATGAGGGCGCCCACCGTGCGCGCATCGATGAACAGTGGTCGACCATCTCGCGACAGGATGCGGAGAGGGCAGGCGTGATACCCGTCGTGTGGACGATCTTCACGCCGGTGAGGCGCTCGATGCTCAAGTACCCGCGGGCCATGCGGGACGCGGCCGAACCGCGACGGTAGTAGTAGACCGCAGACCCCTCGGCACCGGGGTCTTTGAACATGACGCCGGTGGGTGCATCCTCATCGTGTTCTACCCATAGCTCGACGCCGCGACGCTCGAGATCCGTCGAGATCCGCACACCGAATGGATCGTCGCCGAGTCTGGATGCCCACGCCGCCCGATGACCCACGGCGGCGAGGCCAGCGCTGACGTTGGACTCCGCACCACCGAATCCAATGCGTGCCGACGTGGCCTCTGAGAGCTGGGCATCCGTCGGGGTGACGAGAGCCATCGTCTCGCCGACGCAGACGATCTCGGGAGCAGTCGTGGCCTCGCACAGAAGAGGAGTGCTCATGAAGGGGTGACCGCCACCGGTTCGGTGTCTGGATATGGACTGGGATCGCGATGGCGGAGGTCAGGGAATGCTCGGACGAATACCACCGCGACGATGAGACCGACGATAGCGAACAGGATGCCGGCCACGAACGCGCCCTGGGGTCCTGCATTGTCGACGAGGAGGCCGGCGATTGCGGATCCTGCCGCGGCGCCGATGAGCTGACCGGTGCCGGCCCAGCCGAAAGCCTCGGCGGTGTCGCTGAATTTCACGCTCGCTGTTGTGATTGCGAAGAGGACGGCGAGGGCGGGGGCGATGCCGATACCGGCGAGTAACAGCGTGCCGCCGATCCAGAAGATGTTGAGCGAGACCATGGTGAGTGCGAGGCCCACTGCGACGATTGCGAGGCGGCGTGCCATCGCCCACGGGCCGATCGGGATGTGTCCCATCGAAAGCCCGCCGGCGAGACTTCCCACCGCGAAGATCGCGAGCACGAGACCAGCATCTAGCCCCTCATGGCCGAAGGTGGCGACGACTCCGACCTCTACTGCGGAACAGGCTCCGATGAGGAGGAAGCCAATCACTGTCGCGAGGAGCACTGGCGGTTTAAGTACGACGAGCCCGAACGCACGGCGGCTGCGGGGGATGCGCACCCGTCCGAGCTCGGGGGAGAGGATGAACCACCCGCCGCCCACGACGAGGATGATCGCGACGAGCAGCAGGCCTTCTACCGTTCCGATCTGGGTGGAGACGAGTGTGATGACGACGGGCGCGAGGATCCAGATGATCTCCTGCAGCGAGGCATCCAGTGAAAACAGCGGCGTCAGCTGGGACGAGTTCACCAGCTTCGGATAGATAGTGCGCACAGCGGCCTGGACCGGCGGAGTCGAGAGGCCGGCGAGGAGCCCAAGTGCCATGTAGCCGGGGACGTTCAGGGGAAGCAACGCGAGACCGAGCACCGCCAGCACACACACGGTGAGAGTGAGGGTGAGCACGCGGCGCATTCCCCAGGCGCCCATCCATCGACTGGTCACGGGGCCTGCGATCGCCTGCCCGACTGACGTTGCCGCGAGCACGAGCCTGCGGATCCGTACGATCCGGTCTGCTGCTCGACATGCAGCAAGATCGCGAGCGAGGCCATGCCATTGGGGAAGCGCGCTGCGAGCTGAGCGGCGATCATGCGCCCCACGCCCGGAGTGCGAAGAAGGTCCCGATATCCAGCCACCAGATAAAGGTACCGGGGGTGGGTGGCGCTCCTTCGCCAGACTCCGATCCCGACACACCGCGACACGCCGAGATGCGTTCTCCACAGGAAATTGAATGTCCGAATCCCCGCGTAGCGTCCTGCCTGTGGATGGATTTCTGAGGGGGCGCTGAGAACCGCGAGATCATGCGCTTCGAGGGCACCGAAGTCGGATCGCGATCTGTGGATGAAACGGTGGACAACCTGTGTTGTACCAGTGGAGAGCGGTGGATAGTCACACCGATGTAACTACTACCCCTAGTGGTCACCCTCAATGTCCGTCCCTATATGTAGTATTGAAGTCCCGGCGGGGGTTTGCCGGAAAGCTGAGATTTGAGGGGAATAAATATGTCGATTACCGTCTACACAAAGCCGTCGTGCGTGCAATGCAACGCGACCTACCGCGCTCTGGATGCAAAGGGCATTGAGTACGAGATTCACGACCTCTCGGAAGACGCCGCGGCGCTCGAGCACGTCAAGTCGCTCGGCTACATGCAGGCGCCGGTCGTCGTCACCGATGAGGATCACTGGTCGGGCTTCCGTCCCGACAAGATCAGCGAACTCGCGTCTCGTCTGGCATAAGGAATCCGGTCATGAGCGTCGTCGCCACGGCCGCGCCGCTCCTGGTCTATTTCTCTAGCACCTCGGGCAACACGGCCCGGTTTGTTGAGAAGGTCGGTCTGCCGGCTCAGCGCATTCCGCTGCACCGCACCGACGAACCCCTCGTGATTGATGAGCCCTTTGTTCTCGTGACTCCCACCTACGGTGGCGGTCAGGGGCGTGGCGAGGAAAAGGGTGCAGTACCTAAACAAGTGATCCGGTTCCTCAACGATGAGCACAACCGACGTCATATCCGCGGCGTGATCTCCGCGGGGAACACCAACTTCGGCGAGTCGTTCTGTCGCGCCGGCGAGATCATCAGCCGCAAGTGCAACGTGCCGCACTTGTACCGGCTTGAAGTATTCGGCACACAAGACGATGTAGATCGCGTGAGCGACGGATTGGAACGATGGTGGGCATCGCAACTAACGAGTATGCAGGGCATGACAC
This sequence comes from Microbacterium sp. CH12i, assembly GCF_000685355.1. GTDB lineage: Bacteria > Actinomycetota > Actinomycetes > Actinomycetales > Microbacteriaceae > Microbacterium. The sequence continues at coordinate 129,285 of NZ_JHET01000006.1, forward strand.
AGTGACAGACCAGACGGCCTTCAAGGTCAACCCCTCATATGAGGGGCTCGACTATCACGCGCTCAATGCGATGCTGAACCTGTACGACGCGAACGGCAAGATTCAGTTCGACGCCGACAAGCGTGCCGCACGGGAGTACTTCCTGCAGCACGTGAACCAGAACACCGTGTTCTTCCACTCGCTCAAAGAGCGCCTGGACTATCTCGTTGAGAAGGAGTACTACGACGGGGCTCTCCTCGAGAAGTACTCTGACGAGTTCATTCAGAAGCTCAACGATCTCGCGTACGGCAAGAAGTTCCGTTTCGAGACGTTCCTCGGAGCCTTCAAGTACTACACCAGTTACACGCTGAAGACCTTCGATGGCAAGCGGTACCTCGAGCGCTTCGAAGACCGCGTCGTGATGACGGCTCTCGGGCTCGCCGATGGCGACGAGCAGGTAGCGATCGACCTCGTCGAAGAGATCATCTCCGGTCGCTTCCAGCCGGCGACGCCGACCTTCCTTAACACGGGCAAGGCTCAGCGCGGCGAACTCGTCAGCTGCTTCCTGCTGCGCATCGAAGACAACATGGAGTCGATCTCACGCGGAATCAATTCCTCGCTGCAGCTGTCCAAGCGCGGCGGCGGCGTGGCTCTGCTGCTGTCGAACATCCGCGAGTCCGGCGCTCCGATCAAGCAGATCGAGAACCAATCCAGCGGCATCATCCCCGTGATGAAGCTTCTCGAAGACAGCTTCAGCTATGCCAACCAGCTCGGTGCCCGCCAGGGTGCCGGTGCGGTGTACCTCAACGCGCACCACCCCGACATCATGCGCTTCCTCGACACCAAGCGTGAGAATGCTGATGAGAAGATCCGCATCAAGACGCTCTCGCTGGGCGTCGTCGTGCCCGACATCACGTTTGAACTCGCCAAGAATGGCGAAGACATGTACCTGTTTTCGCCGTACGACGTCGAGAAGGTTTACGGCGTGCCGTTTGGTGACATCTCTGTCTCCGAGAAGTACCGCGAGATGGTCGATAACCCGCGCATCAAGAAGACGAAAATCAACGCGCGCGAGTTCTTCCAGACCATCGCCGAGATTCAGTTCGAGTCGGGCTACCCGTACATCATGTTCGAAGACACGGTGAACAAGGCGAACCCGATCAAGGGCCGCATCAACATGTCCAACCTCTGCAGCGAGATTCTGCAGGTGAACACCCCGACTACGTACAACGAAGACCTTTCGTACGACCAGATCGGCAAGGACATCTCGTGCAACCTCGGCTCGATGAACATCGCGCTGGCGATGGATGCCGATGACCTGGGCAAGACCGTTGAGACGGCGATCCGTGGTCTGACTGCGGTCAGCAACCAGAGCCACATCTCGTCGGTTCGTTCCATTGAAGACGGCAACGACCGCTCGCACGCCATCGGCCTCGGTCAGATGAACCTGCACGGCTACCTGGCGCGTGAGCGTGTGTACTACGGGTCCGAAGAGGGCATCGACTTCACGAACATCTACTTCTACACCGTGCTGTTCCACGCGCTGCGCGCATCGAACCGCTTGGCCATCGAACGTGGCGTCGCCTTCGACGGATTCGAAGACTCGACGTACGCGTCGGGAGAGTTCTTCGACAAGTACATCGAGCGCACCTGGACGCCTGAGACCGAGAAGGTCAAGGAGCTGTTCGCTGGCCAGCGCATTCCGACGCAGGATGACTGGGTCGCGCTGAAGGATTCCATCCAGAAGCACGGCATCTACAACCAGAACCTGCAGGCTGTGCCGCCGACCGGATCGATCTCGTACATCAACAACTCGACGTCGTCGATTCACCCCATCGCGTCGAAGGTTGAGATCCGCAAGGAAGGCAAGCTCGGTCGCGTCTACTACCCGGCGCCGTTCATGACGAACGACAACCTGGAGTACTACCAGGACGCGTACGAGATCGGCTACGAGAAGGTCATCGACACGTACGCCGCTGCCACGCAGCACGTCGACCAGGGCCTGTCGCTGACGCTGTTCTTCAAGGACACCGCCACCACGCGCGACATCAACAAGGCGCAGATCTACGCATGGCGCAAGGGCATCAAGACGATCTACTACATCCGTCTTCGCCAGATGGCGCTCGAGGGTACCGACATGGCGGAGTGCGTCAGCTGCATGCTTTGATGCGCTGACCAGGGATTTTAGAACAGGAAAATGATGACACCTCCCGAGAAGCTCAAGCTGGTCGACCACGTACAGGCGATCAACTGGAACCGCATCCAAGACGACAAAGACCTCGAGGTCTGGAACCGTCTGGTGAACAACTTCTGGCTACCTGAGAAGGTGCCGTTGTCGAATGACGTCCAGTCGTGGAACACGCTGACACCTGACGAGCAGCTGCTCACCATGCGCGTGTTCACCGGTCTGACGCTGCTGGACACGATCCAGGGCACGGTCGGTGCCGTCTCGCTGATCCCGGACGCGATTACCCCTCACGAAGAGGCGGTGTACACCAACATCGCGTTCATGGAGTCGGTGCACGCGAAGAGCTATTCATCGATCTTCTCGACTCTCGCGTCGACGAAGGAGATCGATGAGGCGTTCCGGTGGTCGACAGAGAATGTGAACCTTCAGAAAAAGGCGCACATCATCATGGACTACTACCGCGGAGATGACCCGTTGAAGCGGAAGATCGCTTCAACGCTGCTGGAGTCGTTCCTGTTCTATTCGGGCTTCTACCTGCCGATCTACTGGTCGTCGAAGGCAAAGCTGACGAACACCGCTGACCTCATTCGCCTCATCATCCGCGATGAGGCCGTGCACGGGTATTACATCGGCTACAAGTTCCAGAAGGGCCTCGAGAATGAGACGCAGGAGCGCCGCGACGAGCTGAAGGATTACACCTTCTCGCTGATGTTCGAGCTTTACGAGAACGAGGTGCAGTACACGCAAGACCTTTACGACGGCGTCGGTCTGACCGAAGACGTCAAGAAGTTCTTGCACTACAACGCCAACAAGGCTCTGATGAACCTCGGTTACGAGGCGATGTTCCCCGCCAGCGTCACGAACGTGAACCCGGCGATCCTGTCGGCGCTTTCCCCGAACGCGGACGAGAACCACGACTTCTTCTCGGGTTCTGGTTCGTCGTACGTCATCGGCAAGGCCGAGGCCACCGAGGACGACGATTGGGACTTCTGAGCGGAATTGCGGTTCGATAGATGATGCGGATGCTGCAAAACGTCGCTCGATGGGCTCTCGTCGCCCTGCTTGGGGTAGCGGGTGCTGGGCACCTGACATGGGGTCGTCGTGGCTTCCGGATCACAGTGCCCGACTGGGCTGAGCGCGTTCTGCGTCTGGACAAGGATGCGATCGTCGTCGCATCCGGTGCGGCCGAGTTGATGCTGGCGGGGGCTCTTGCTCTGCTCCCGGGCGAGAAGAAGCGCGTGGGATGGGCTGTTGCCGTATTCTTCGTCGCGGTCTTCCCGGGCAATGTGCATCAGTGGCGTACGGGGCGCTCCGCCCCGATGCTCGACACCGATCGTCGGCGCCTCGGACGCCTGTTTCTTCAGCCGGTGCTGGTTGCGTGGGCTTTATGGAGCACAGCCGAGTATCCTGGAAGACAGCACTGAAAACTGGAGGCAACCCGTGATCGTCAGCTTTATCGTCTACTTGGTCCTGTTCGTGGGCGGCATCGTCGTCATGGGGCTTGCTCAGGGGCTTGCCGATTACAACGCGCTGGTGTTCTGCGCGGGACTGGCATCTGTCTGCCTGTCGTTGGCATGGGTCATGCGTCAGCCGGGCGGCGCGACGCGTCGTGCGAACAACTGGGATGGCGGCCCGGGCGCCGAGTAATCGGAGCCTGCCTGAGCGATCAGGCGCGCTTCGACAGTCGCGCCTCGAGGTTTGCCTTCACGGCGGGCCACTCGGGCTCGATGATCGAGAACTCCACGCTGTCACGTAGCGCACCATTGCGGTAGCGCGACATCGCACGCATCACGCCGTCTTGTTTCGCGCCGAGCCGTTCGATAGCCGTGCGCGACTGGAAGTTCACCCACTGCGTGGTGAGGCCGACACGGAAGACGCCAAGATCTTCAAACGCATGCCGCAACAGTAGGAGCTTCGACTCCGCGTTCGTGCCAGTCCCGTGCGCTGACGGACGATTCCACGTGTACCCGATGTGCAATCGCGGCACGTCTGCCACAAGCTCGTAGTAGGTCGTCATCCCGAGCACGCGCCCGGCCGGGTCGAACGCGGTAAACGGAACCATCTCGCCCTTCTCTGCGAGGGCGAGTCGGCGGTCAATTTCGGCCGCCACCCCGTCGGGTGCAGGCACCGAGGTGTACCAGGCGGTCTCCCACAGGTTCCCCTCCTGCACAGCATCCACTAGGCCGTCATGGTGCGAACGGTCCAACGGGCGGAGCTTTACCAGCGAGCCGGTGAGAGTGAGCGGTGCGGGCGGGATGCGGAAGGCCATGCAGTCATTAAATCAGCTCGCGTTCAGCAGGCGTCCGAGGCGATGGAGGCGTACTGCGGTTCGCCCGTTCACTCTGTGTTTGCCTCCGCGACTCCGTGAGTTTCTTCCCCGCCCCTAACTTCGAGCAAGTGCGTGATCTGACTTCTTCCTTCGCCCTGGCCATCCCCATCCGTCATTCGAATCGACGGACACGCTCTGCGATCGCCGGAGCCGTAGCGATCGGCCTTATCGCGGCGCTCTTGCCCGCGGCAGGTGCCCATGCTGCTGACTCGGCAATCGACGGAACCGACCCGCACCCCACTTTTCTGGGCAAGACGAATTACACCGGCGAGTTCCACTCCCACACCTCGATCAGCGACGGCGTCGAACTGCCTGAAGACGCGTACGCGTACGTGGCGGAGAACACGAACGTCGACTTCTTCTCGACCAGCGAACATGATGTCACGATGGATGTGCGCTCCGCCGACGACTGGACGGAAGACCACGAGCACGCACGTTCCGAGGAATGGAACTATCTCAAGAGCGGCGCCGAGCGGCACAACGAGTCAGGGGACAGCGACCTCGTCGCCGTACCGGGCGAAGAAGTCACGTGGTACGACGCGACGGGGCACATCAACCTCTTCAACGCAGAGTGGTTCGTCACCGCTCCTGGGTATGTACGGGGATCCGGCGACAATCTCGGCGGCGTCTTTCCGACCGGCGACTTCATGTACGACCTGCCGACCTTCTATGCGCGTCTTGCACTCGATGACGACGTCATCGGACAGTTCAACCACCCCTCGCCGACGGGCAAGGGAAACTTCGGAGGTTTCACTAACCTCACCCCTGAGGCTGACGCGCGCATGTCGCTGTTCGAGCACAAAGGGCCGGGATACGACGGACAATGGCAGCTTGCGCTGGACAGCGGGTGGCACCTCGCCCCGGTCTTCAACGGCGATGAGCACAGCGCCAGCTGGGTCACCTCGAACCCCGCGCTGACCGGCGTCTGGGCCGATGAGAAGTCCCTCGACGCGGTGCATCGGGCAATGCGCGAGCGCAGCATGTATTCCACACTCGACGAGAATGCGATCCTCGCATTCAGCGGCAACGACCAGATGATGGGCTCCATCCTGTCTTCCGACACCGACACGCTGGATGTCGTCGTTCAGGCAGCGGATCCGGATGCTGCTGACTCATTCACCAGCATCCAGATCATCAGCAACGCGGGCCACGTTGCGCACGATTTCGGCGCGCTCAGCGGCAATGTGCAGGATCTCGCCGTCACCCTCGACGTTGCCGACGGCGACTACTACTTCGTCAAGGCGATCCAGGCGGATGGCGCGCAGCTCGTCTCCTCGCCGATCTGGATCGGCGACACCGTTCGCGGAGCGAACTACGCTCCTGACATCACCGTCGACGTGAATGCACCGGAATTCGCAGCGGCCGGGGAGCGTGTCGAGATTCCGAGCTTCTCGGCGGTCGACGACAGCGGCACGCAGCCGACGACGACTGTAGAGGTGTACAACGCGGAGCGCCGTGTACCCGTGAAAGATGGTGCATTCACCATCGAGGGGTATGACGATCACTTCATCGTGATCAAGGCGACCGACGCTGCTGGCAGCACCTCTGCTGAGGTGTACCGCATCCAGGTGCAGGACACCGACCTCGACCCCGAAGAAGTATTCCGCCACCTCGGTGCGGTCGCCACGGTCGGGGCGGAACCAGGAGACGCAGGCCTGAGCGTCGCCACAGACGTCACCATCGAAAAGGCCTGGGCACAGATTCAGCCGGTTGGTTCTTTCCTCGGACTGGGCTCGGAGACCATCGCGTCAACCAACGACCGAATCTTCGAGGTGGACTCGGTCGCCACCGAAGCCGATACGTATCTTGACAGCATCACTGCGCACGCGTTGCGCAGTCACGAGTTCGACCTGACGGGACTGGATCCGGGCACGCGCTACGAGTATCGCTTCGGTGCCGGCGAGAACGGCCCATGGACGGAGGTCCGTGGCGAGTTCGTCGCAGGCGGCGCCGAGGATACGCCGATCTACGTGCTCGGTGACATCCAGGTCGCAAGCGGGGATCAGTCGGACTTCGAGCTGCCGAAGCAGATGCTCGAGCAGTTGCGGGAGGAGCGGCCGGGCGGGGAAACAGCCATTCAGGTCGGTGACCTCGTCGACAACGGCGGCAACTCCCAGGAGTGGACTGACACGTTCAAATACTCCCTGCGCGATCTCGATCTGCAGTTCGCATCGATGGTCGGAAACCATGAAACGTACAGCGATCGCGAGGTCAACACCGCGTTGTCTCCCGAGCGCAGCCGCATCTTCACTTCGATGTTCAACCTGCCTAAAAACGGCAGCGCCGTGGGCGAGAGCAACTACTCGTTCGATCGAGGCAGCATCCACTTCTCTGTGCTGAACTCGAATTACGACCTCGATATGCAATTGGCGTGGCTCGAGGAGGATGTCCGATCTAGTGATTCACAGTGGAACGTCGTCATGGGGCACTTCCCGTATTACGGCGGCCGCCACAGCAGCGATGCGGGCATGTCGATCTCGCGCGCCAAGATCACAGAGACACTTCAGCAACTCGGCATCGACCTTTATGTCGGCGGCCACGACCATGTGTACAAGCGCAGCACGATTCTCGACGGGGCGCTCGTCACCGATGATGCGATGCGCGATCTCGGCACGACCTTCGTCACCATGGGATCGAGCGGACCGAAGTTCTACGAGAACCAGGTGCAGTGGTGGGATGACACTGTTTTCGACGTCGACACGCAGACCGGCCTTGTGCTCGAGGCGGCAGACGGCGAGCTTCAGGCCCGCGTCTATACGATCGACGGCGATGTGGTCGACGAATTCTCGGTGAGCAAGCCGGACAATATGTTCCGCGTCACATCGCACGATGTCATCGACGGTCAACTTTCCGAGGTCGGCGTGCTCAGCACCGAGGGTGCGCCCGACGGCGCGACCCTCGTCGCCGCCTCATACGACCTCAGCGGTGAACAACTGCTGGATGTCCGCACCGCAACACTCGACCTCGACCACCGCGGCATCGAACAGCTGGTCACCTTCGATTCTCCGCTTCCGGTGCGCTCAGACAGCACCATCCGACTCTTCGCCTGGGACGGGCTCGACAGCGGCCGGTCGCTGACCCCGGCGGTCCTCGTCCGCGAGGGGATGCCAGGGCAGGGGACTGCCGAAAGCCCCTACGAGCTGAGCACGTGGGCCGACGTCGACAAGATCGTGCAGGCACCGGACGCTCATTACGCACTGATGAACGATCTCGCCCTCGATGGCTCCGAGCGCACCCAGATCGGAGCGGGCGCGACACCGTTCACCGGCGTATTCGATGGTCGTGGCCACTCGGTCAGCGGTTTTGTGGCTGAACCGTCCAGTGGCTCCGGCCTGTTCCAGACGAACGAAGGGACGATTCACGATCTCGCTGTCGTGGATGCCAATATCACCGCGCTGATCGGCACGGCGGGCATTCTCGCCGATGTCAACAACGGCACGATCGAACGCAGTTGGACCGCAGGCTCGATCTCTGCGCCGTCGCGCGCTGGCGGGCTGGTCGGCGACTCGACAGGAACAGTCCGCGACAGCTACTCGACGGCCAGCGTTCAGGTGTCGGGCACGGAGTCCGGCGGACTCATCGGTGTGGCCCTGGCCGGATCGGTCACAGAGAACGTCTACGCGGCAGGTGTGGTCGGCGCGGACACGCGCAACACCGGCGGTGTCGTCGGTTACGGCTACAACGAGACCGTCATCCGCAACGCGATGTCGTTGAATATCGCGGTCACCGCGCCCAGCTACGCACACGCCGTGCTCGGCCGCGTGCTCTCCTCGCAGATGGCGACGCTGGAGAACAACTACGCCTCAGAAGCGACGTTCGTCTCCGCGGAGTCGCTGACTGATCCACCGGCTGCGGACAACCTTAAGGGTGCACGGGTACCGGCATCCGTCGCGGGCACTGCGGAACACTTCGCGAGAACCCTCGGCTGGGATCTCGAGGGCGTGTGGGAATGGAATGCGGATGCTGAGCGTCCGGTGCTGCGCTCCAACCCGGAGGTATACGTCAAACCCACCCCGGAACTGCCTACGAACGAGGAGGGGTACTTCGAGATCGCGACGGCCGATGAGCTGCGCATGATCGATGAGTTCCCGACCGAGCGCTTCGTGCTGACAGAGGACATCTTGCTCGCCGACGCGGCGTTCACTCCGCTCGGCGCCATCGTGCCGTTCTCCGGCGAGCTCGCGGGCGCGGGTCATGTCATCACCGGGCTGCAGTCCGACGTAGGTGGGCTGTTCAACCTGAATGGCGGATACATCCATGATCTCGGTATCGAAGGTGCGCAGGTCGGCAGCACCGTGGCCCGCGCCGGCATCCTCGCGAACGTCAGTACGGGTGTCGTGGAGAGGGTGTACACGAGCGGTGAGATCACCGGGCTGAGCCGTGTCGGTGGCATCCTCGGCGACTCCAGCGGTGAGCTTCGCGACGCCTATACGACCGCGACCGTCCACGGTACGGCGACCGAGGTCGGAGGCGCGGTCGGCGTGGCACTGGCAGGTTCGCTCAGCGAGCGCGTGTACGCGACAGGGTCCGTCACCGCTGATACGCGAAACACGGGTGGTGTCTTCGGTTACGCGTACACCGGCACCGTCATCCGCAACAGCGTCTCGTTGGCGCAGACCGTGACGGCCCCGTCATGGGCGCACCGGTTCCTGGGGCGCGTGTTGGGCGGAAACATCGCAACGCTCGAGAACAACTGGGCATCGGATGCGACGACCGCGACGACGCAGACGGACACCGCGGCCCCGTCGACAACGAACCTGCATGGCGGAACGGCGACCGCAGAGCAGATCGCAGCGTTCGCCTTCTACCGCGACATGCTGGGTTACGACACGGCGATCTGGCAGTGGAGCAACGCCAACGCGCGTCCGCTGCTGACCTCGATCGGTGAGTCGCGTGGACTCGATGAGAGCGATCAGGGGAATCCGGACGCGAAGAGGGGCCAGACCTGGCGACCGGCAGTGACGGGGAATTCCTCGTGGATGACGCCGCGGACTTCTCCGAGATCAACGACTATCCGGCAGAGCACTATCGTCTCACCGCCGACATCGACCTCGCCGGCAGCGATGCGCGCATCACCGCCGTGTTCTCCGGAGCGTTCGACGGCGATGGGCACGCGATTTCCGGGTATCGCTCGGATGTGGGCGGACTGTTCGCCGAGGTCAACGGCACGGTGCGGGAACTTGCGCTGGTGGATGCTGAGGTGGCATCACGCGCGCCAGAGGTCGGGCTCCTGGTGGATCGCCTTTCTACGAGCGGTGAAGTCGCAGAGGTGCGCACCAGCGGTTCGATCAGCGGCGCCTCGACGGTCGGCGGTGTCGTCGGCTATCTCTACGGCACGATCAGCGATTCATACTCGGACGCTGACGTCATGGCGAACGCGGGTCGACAGGCGGGCGGGATCGCGGGTATCGCCGGGCGTGGCAGCATCACGCAGCGTGTGTACGCGACCGGTGTCGTCGAGGTGGCCTCGAACCAGAACGCGGGTGGTGTCGTGGGCTATACCTACGCGACGACGACCGTGGTGCAGTCCGTCGCGCTCAACAGCGCGGTCACCGCATCGTCGCACGCCGGTCGCGTCGCGGCGCGAGAGTTCGGCACGGAGCACGCGACATTCGCGGACAACCTCGCAGTGGATTCGCTCGTCATCACCGGACAGACCGTCACCGACGAGGGACGCCAGACGCGCAACGGCGAAACGATCTCCGCGGATGCCGCGGGCCAGCAGAGCACATACGACGGAATCGGCTGGGACTTTAGCACCGTCTGGGCGTGGGATGCAGAAACCTCCCGCCCCGTGCTGATCAACGCCCGATAGTCGTCGCAGACCCAAGGAGAATCTGAACATGAACACGAAGAAGACCGCGGCGCAGGCATTGGGTGCGATTCTGCTCGGTGCCGTCCTGGCAATCGCCGCTCCTGTGATGGCGAACGCCACCGAGCACGACGCCACCACGACTGATGGCACCGCCGATGTGCATATCGATTTCGGAACGGAGTTCGCCGATACGACGGCGACAGTGCTGATCCTGGATGCTGACGCGGATCCGGATGCACCGACCGAGGCGAGCATCGCATATGTCGCTGAAGTTCTCACCGACGCGGAAGGGGTCGCCTCATTCCGCGCATCACTGCCGGAGGGGCTGGATTACTGGCTCGCCAGCGCAGCCGACGGAGGCGAGCGATATGTTGCGATGCTGGACGGCAGCGAGGGGAGTCCCGGTGGTGATGGCAGTGGCGATGGCGATGCCGGTGGAGACGATGACGCTGGCGACAGTGGTGACGGCGCCGGTGACGGAGGCTCTGACGGAGGATTCGGTAGCGGAGACAGCGGTCAGAACGATGCGGCCTCTGACAAGGGTGACCTTGCGACGACCGGTCTCGCCGCATGGATCCTGCCATCGAGCCTCCTGGTGGCGGGCGTCCTGATCGCGGCGGGCACGACTCTGGTGCGCCGGCGACGTGCGCGCGACTGACACTTCGCGGCAGGCCGCTCCGGCATCATTCAGCGATACGGTTGCCCAATGAAGTCTGTCTCTTTCGGATCCTCCACCGCCCCCGCCGTCATCGCCGGCATGATGCGCATCAACGACAAAGATGAAGCGCAGATCCGTGATCTGTACCGCACTGCGCGTGACGCCGGAATCGATTTCTTCGACCACGCCGACATCTACGGCGGCAGCATGCACTTCTGCGAGGGTCGCTTTGCGGATGCTCTTGACCTGAGCGCGACCGAGCGTGCCGAGATCACGCTGCAGACCAAGTGCGGCATCGTTCCGGCTGATGGCACCTTTGACTTCTCCTACGAGCACATCATCGGCCAGGTTGAAGGTTCACTCAAGGCTCTGCGCACCGACAACATCGATGTGCTTCTCCTGCACCGCCCCGATGCCCTTGTCGAGCCCGATGAGGTTGCTCGCGCGTTCGACGAGCTCGAAGCCTCCGGCAAGGTTCGCGCTTTCGGTGTTTCCAACCACACACCGAGGCAGATCGACCTTCTCCGCACGGCGGTGAAGCAGCCGCTTATTGCCAACCAGCTGCAGCTCTCAATGACGCACGCGCCGATCATTGCGCAGCCCGTCGCCATGAACATGGTCGGTGAGGACCAGAGCATCGTCCGCGACGGCGGCGGCATCGTTGAGTACTGCCGCATCAACAACATCACGATCCAGGCGTGGTCGCCGTTCCAGGCAGGCTTCTTCACCGGCGTCTTCCTCGGGAACCCCGAGTACGCAGAGCTGAACGCGGTGATCGACCGGCTTGCCGCGCAACACGGCGTTACCCCGATTGGCATCGCGACCGCGTGGATCACGCGTCATCCCGCGGGCATGCAGGTCGTTCTCGGAACGACCACACCCCAGCGAGTCAAGGACGCCGCGGCTGGCGCCGACGTCGTTCTCAGTCGCCAGGAATGGTACGAGCTGTTCCGTGCGGCGGGTCACCTGCTGCCCTGACCGGCGAATTCGTGAGAAGTCCGCGCGTGCGGGCGACAACCCCTCACGGTGGGCGACTGCGCGGTCGTCTACGCTGAGGGCATGCCGTTCATCCTCACGCTCCTCGTCATCGCTCTGATGATCGGTGCGCTGGTCGACATCATCAGGCGTGACGATTCGCAGGTGAAGTTCCTACCGAAGATGGTCTGGATCGTCATCGTCATCCTGTTGCCACTGATTGGCAGCGCCTCTGGTTCATTCTCGGCCGTGAGCACGGCGAGGGCGGGGTTTCGATGCCTCGGATGCCGCGCCGCGTCGCCCGTGCGAGAACACAGGCGCCGCCCGCCCAATCCTGGGCGCCGCCCGCCGACGGGCGCACTACTGAGCAGCAGATGGCGGACCTCGACCGAGAGATCGAGGAGTGGCGACTGCGCGAAGCGATTAAGAAGCGCAAACACGACCCTTCGACAGGCTCAGGGAGCGAAACTGTCGGCTGAAAGGAGCGACTAAGCAGCTGGCAGGTCGAACGATTCGCGCAGCGCGGGTTCCAGCGTCGGGTACGTGAATTCGAATCCTGCCGCCGACAGCTTTCCAGGTAGCACCCAGCGGCTCTTCAAGATCAGTTCAGTCTCAGTGCGGATGCCGATCGCGCCGATCTCCAGCATCCACCGCGGCATGGGCGGACCGAATCGCACGCCGAGCACCCGTCGTACCGCAGCCATGAACGTGGCGTTATCGACCGGGTAGGGGGCAGCGGCATTGACGGGCCCCTCGAGTTCTGGATGCTCTTCGACGAAGTCGATGATGCGGCCGATGTCGTCGATGTGCACCCAGCTGAACTTCTGCGCTCCACGCTTCGCACCGGGGAAATGCCCGGTTCGTGCTGCGCGCCGGGCCTTGGAAACCGGCCACCAGCCGTCGTGCTGCGCACCGCCCAGGCCGATCTTTGCGAGATTCTTGATCGGACCGAGGACACCGCCGTGCCCGAGGACGATCGTGCTGCGCAGCGCCACTCGGCGTGTGCGCGGCAGGTCGTCCGCAAACAAGGCCTGCTCCCAGGCTTTTGCGACATCCACCGAGAACCCGTCGCCCAGGTCACCCCGGGATTCAGTCATCGGGCGGTCGATTGCGTGGCGATAGATCGTCGCGGTCGACGAGTTGACCCACAGTGCAGGTGGATTCTTAGCGGCCGCGATCGCCGTGCTGAGGGATGCCGTGGTGTCGAGGCGCGAGCGGAAGATCTCTGCGCGATTCTCCGAGGTATACCGGCAGTTCACGCTCTTTCCCGCCAGGCCGATGACGAGAGACGCACCATCAACGGCCTGCTGGATGCCCTGCTGGTCACCCCAGCGCAGATCCGCTCCAGAGCGCGAAATCGTGATGAACTCGCGGCCCTCGGCTCGATATTTCTGCTGCAGATGTTGCCCCATGAAGCCGGATGATCCGCCGATCACGACCTTGCGGTTGCTCATACTCAGGGCTCGAGAAGGCGGACCAGCCGCTCGTGGCCGGTTTCCTCAAGCTCAGTGATCTCGTCGCGAGACTTCAAGAAGTCAGAGAATGAGCGGTAGCCAAGCGCCTTCTCGCTGAAGGACGGGTCCATGCGGCGCATGTGTGTCTTCACGGCGGAGCTATGCAGCCATTCGTCGGCACCGGACTTGTCGTGGCCGAGGCGCAAAGCGCGTTCAAGGAGCAGCGTTGCCTCCTCCTGCTCGGTGATTGGCGTCTCCGGCTCAGCGACCTGGGCCTCCGCTTCGACAGGCTTGGCGGCTTTTTTTGCCCGAGTTCGCGGAGCCGACTTCGGCTTCGCCGTGGGCTCTGCCTCAGCGTCCGGTGTCGCGGCTTCCTGAACGGGAGCGGCGGGCCCCTCTTGAACGGGTGCAGCGGGTGGAGTCTCGGCAACCGGTGCAGCGGGTGCAGTGGCGGCCTTCGCCGCCGGACGAACCACACCGGGCAGTGAGTCGTACGACTCGAACTCGTCGCACGCCGCGGCCAGCGACTTCGCAGTGGAGCCGGCAACGCCGACGCCGATCACGTATCGGCCGAGACGCTTGCAGCGCTGCGCGAGCGGCACGTAGTCGCTGTCACCGGCGACCAGCACCACATGTGTGAGGTCTGAGAGACGGAACATGTCCTCCACGGCATCCACGGCGAGGCGGATATCAGCGCCGTTCTTCGCGTACGCGGCGGCCGGAAACAGCTGCACGAGATCGACCGCACGGGCGACGAGCTGCGAGCGATACACGGCATTCACCGGGGACGACCAGTCGGCATACGCGCGGGTAAGCACCAGAGTGCCGAAGGACGCGGCGTAGTCGATGATCGCGCCGACCTCGATCATCGCGCTCTTGAGTCGCTCGATGACTTCGGGATCGTTCGGGTGCTCGGTGATGCGCTGACGGTCTTTGCCGTAGGCGTTGCGGCCGTGCACGCGGTCGTACCAAGAGATGACGATGTTGTCGAAATCCAGATAGACGGCGACCCTGGGGTCTTGGATCTCAGCCATCGTTACTTCTCCTCGCTCGGATAGCGGACACCGATCTGCGCGCGGATCTCGTCAAGCGTTCCCATGATCGCAACGCTTTCTGCAATGGGGAGAAGGTCGCCCTCGAGGATGCCGTCGCGCACCAGCCGTTCGGCGGCGAGTGCTTGGTACTGCATACCGCGGCCGTCGACCTTGGAAATGTATTCCTCCCAGACCGTGGAGTCCGGGGCGACAACGCGGAACGACGTCGGCGTGTACCAAATACGATCGATTTCAATCCGCGCTTCTGTGCCGATGATCGTCGCCGTGTTCGGCCCGGCAGCACGCGATGAGGAAAGGCTGGTTGAGAGCGCACCGCCCTCGTGCGTCATGAGTGTGGCGACCTCGGCGTCTGCACCGGTGTCGAGCAGCCGCGCGGTCGCCTTGATCGAGGTTGGTGCGCCGAGGATGTCCCAGATGAACGAGACCGGGTAGATGCCGAGGTCGAGCAGCGCCCCGCCGCCGAGTGCGAGGTTATTGAGCCGGTGCTCCGGGTCAGAGGGGAGCAGCTGGGTGTGGTCGGCGGTGACCGCACGAATCTCGCCGAGGGCACCGGAGGCGATGAGCTCGCGGATGCGAATCATGTGCGGCAGGTACCGCGTCCACATGGCTTCCATCGCCAGCAGGCCGCGTTCGGCCGCAATGCGCTGCAGGTCTTCGGCCTCGCCCTGATTGAGGGTGAACGCCTTTTCGACGAGCACGTGCTTGCCGTTTTCGAGCGCGAGCTTCGCACCGGCATGGTGCATCGGATGCGGGGTGGAGACGTAGATGATGTCGACATCCGGATCCGTCACCAGCGCCTCGTACGAGGCGTGCGCATGCGCGATGTCGAACTCTGCGGCGAAGGCGTCCGCAGACTCCTGCGAGCGCGATCCGACCGCGACGAGATCGAGACCCGCGGTGCGCAGGTCAGAAGCGAAGGCGTGCGCAATGCCGCCCGTGGCGAGGATTCCCCAGCGAAGACCAGTCATCCTCTCAGCGTAGAGCAGATGCGAGCGCCTCCTGCGGTACAAGGGGGAAGACTTGGGCTGCGATGCGCTCCAATTCTTCATCAAGGGGCGATGCCTGGATCAGCAGCAGCGTGATGCCGGCCTCGGCGTAGTCATTGATCCGTTCGGCAACCTGCTCGGCGGTGCCGACGAGGTTCGGGCGCAGTCCACGTGTCCCGACGGAATACTCGCGTTTGGTCACCTCGAGCGACAGTTTTGAGTGTGCGCGGAACTCTTCGAAGGATGCATATCCCGGGGAGTTCTCGTCGACTGCTGTGATGCGCTCCAGCTCCCGCTGGGCTTCGGCCTCGGTGTCGCGCACGATCACGTATGCCGGCATCCCGAATTCAGAGAGCGGTCGGCCGTGCACGCGCTCGGAACGACCGTTCATGTCGGCGACGTTGCTGCGCACCTCATCG
Source organism: Microbacterium sp. CH12i (assembly GCF_000685355.1). GTDB lineage: Bacteria > Actinomycetota > Actinomycetes > Actinomycetales > Microbacteriaceae > Microbacterium. Next base: position 145,143 of record NZ_JHET01000006.1, read on the forward strand.
AGGGTGCCTCCGTGCATGACGTAGGCGTCGGCGAACTCAGCGATTGCCTCTCGGCCCGCATCGCTTTCGCCGCCGGCGAAGATCGCCGGATGCGTGGACGGTTTCGGTTCGACGACGGTGCCTTCGAACTCGTAGTGGTCGCCGGCGAAGCTGAATGGCGTGTGCTCCCAGAGTCCGTTGAGCACGTCGACGAACTCTTTCGCCTGCGCGTAGCGTTCGTCGTGCGCAGGGAAGTTGCCGCCGAACTGCCGCGCTTCTTCCGCCCACCAGGCAGCGACGACGTTGAGTGCGATGCGGCCGGGGGCGATGCTGTCGAGCGTGCTGACGGTTTTCGCGAGCACCGCCGGAAGATGGAAACCCGGACGGACGGCGGTCATCACGCGGAGGCGCTCTGTGACGGCGAGGATTGCGGCCGACAGCGACCACGCTTCCAGGCTCGGCGCCTCGATGCCTTTGCGGTCATTGAGGTACAGCTCGGGGACGAGAGTGGTGTGGAACCCGAGTCGGTCGGCTCTCACCGACACGTCTCGGATGTGCTCCCAGGTGGCCGCCATCCGGCCCTCATCGGTGACGTTACGCAGGAACCCGCCGTAGACGGGGGTCCAGTATCCAAGATTGATACCCATGATGCTCCGATCGTGCGCGCAAGAGCGCGGGTCAGATGCGCGCGAGCGCGCGGTCGAGGTCGGCGATGAGGTCGGCGGGGTCTTCCAGCCCCGCGCTCAGACGGATGGTTTTCAGTGAGATGCCCGCGGATGCCCGCTGTGCGGCGTTCAGATGCGAGTGCGTCATCGACGCGGGGTGTGAGACGAGGCTGCGCGCGTCGCCGATGTTGGCAACCAGGCGCACGACTTCGAGCGCGTCGATCACCTGTGCGACGCGCGTCTGGGTGTCGGCATCCTCGGCACCTTCGAGATCGAACGAGAACACCGAGGGCACGCCGCGCGGCAGGTAGCGCGTGGCGAGTGCATGCCAGCGATTGTCGGGAAGGCCGGGGTGATAGACGGCGGTGACCTTCGGATGCTGCGCCAGGTGCTGCGCGAGCGTCAGGGCCGTCGCGCTCTGACGCGAGACCCGCAAGTCGAGTGTCTCGATGCCCTGCAGGATCTGCCATGCGTTGAACGGTGAGAGCGATGGTCCCAGATCGTGCACATACTTCGTCTTCACGAGGGCCGCGAAAGCCTGTCCGATACCGAAACGGTCCCACAGTATGAGATCACCGAGCGCGGATACTTCGCGGTGAACTGCGGCCAGCACTCGGGCTGTGCACCAAAGTCGAACGAGCCCTGATCGACGACCACACCACCGAGCGAAGTACCGTGACCGGAGAGGAACTTCGTCGCCGAGTGCACGACGAAATCCGCGCCGTGCTCGCCAGGTCGGATCAGGTACGGCGTGCCGACGGTGTTGTCGATGACCAGTGGGGCGCCGGCTTCGTGAGCGATATCTGCGATCAAGCGGATATCGAGAACCTGCGCGATCGGATTGGCCACCGACTCTGCGAAGAGGGCGCGCGTCTCCGGACGGATCGCAGCCCGCCAGGCGTCAGCGTCATCCTGATCGACAAACGTCACTGAGATGCCGAAGTCGTCGAAGGTGTCCTGGAACAGATCGACGGTGCCGCCATACAGCTGGCTGGCCGAGACGATGTGTCCGCCGCGGCCGGCGAGCGCGAGCAACGTGACGGCCACGGCCGCCTGTCCGGATGCGACGGCTACAGCGCTCGTGCCGCCTTCGAGCGCGGCCACCCGCTCTTCCAACAATTGCTGGGTGGGGCTTGCGCTGCGGCTGTAGAGGTTGCCCGCCTTGCGGAGAGCGAAGATGTCTGCGGCGTCCGCCAGCGAAGCAAATTCGTATGCGGCGGTCTGATAGATCGGCGGCACCGCGCTGTTGTGCACCGCTGCAGGTACGTAGCCGGCCTGCACCTGCCGAGTGGAGAACGCGGTCATACGTCGGCCACCTCGGCTCGCTGAGCCTGTCGAAGCGCGTCGACGACGGGGACATGCACGTCGCCGCTGCGCAGCCGTTCTAGCCACAACACGATGGATGCTGCGACGCTGCGGTGCGACTGGTCGTTGAGCGCGTCGTGGAGTCCTCCGACGGTCTCGAGCAGTTCGAGATCGGGGACAGCATTGAGGAGCGCGGACGCTTCGGTGATCAGCGCGACGGTGTCGGCGCCGCCGTGGAACGCGAGCACCGGCACCGCGATGGATGCGAGATCAGCGGCGTCAGGGACGGGTTCGACGGCGACCGGTGCGGTGCGGGCTTCGTCCGTGCCGAGTACGCCGAGGTGCAGGGGGCATGCGGTGCGTTCGGCATCGGCGGGCTGAGCGGCACCATCCGTGTCGACGTCGACCGGAGTGCCAGCGATGATTGCGCCATCCGCGGTCGCCCCCTGGGTAAGTACCCGGAGCACGGATGAAGCCCCGGTGTCGGAGCCGACCAGTACCCGAGGCGCGTCAGCTGTCTCGATCCAGGCGGCTGCCGCGTCGGCATCCGCCTCGAAGATGGCGACCGTGTAGCCATCGGCGCTGATCCGCTGGCCGAACCGCTCGTAGACGGCGGCGCGCTCGCCGCGGCCGGTGACGACGGCGAGAGTGCCGCGCACGCGGGCGGCAGGCCAGAGGGCGGCGGGGGAGGAGAGCGAAGTCATGCGTCCATAATGATTGGCACCCGCACCCTCACGACAGCGATGTGTCGAACTGTTGCGGCGTGTGTCGCCGTGCATCGGCCCTGCTGGTTTGCGGCGAATTGGGGTTCTACGTTCGCATCCATGACCTCACGACCAAGACTCGCGTCGTTCGCTGCCCTCACGATCGCCGCCCTCGCCTTCACCGGGTGCGCCGCCTCCCAGAACCCCAGCGGAGCGGACGCAGACGCCACATCGCTCACATGGGGATGGCGGCTACCCACCAGCTGGGATCCGGTGACCTCGACCGCAGGGTGGGACACCCACGCCCTCGCTCTCGTCTATGACGGACTCACGCAACTGAACACGGATGGTGAGCCGGTGCCAGGGCTCGCCGAGTCGTGGGAGTACAACGACGATGGCACCGCGATCACGTTCCACCTCCGTGACGACGGAACATTCAGCGACGGAACCCCGGTGACAGCCGACGCCGTCAAGCTCAACCTTGAGCGTGGGCGTGACCAGGAGAACTCCACGCTTGCCGGGCAGTTACGCATCATCACCGCAGTCGATGCCGTCGACGAGTACACCGTCACGGTGCACCTCGACCAGGCCGACTATCAGGTGCCGTATTTATTCGCCGGTAAGACCGGGTTCATCGTGAACCCCACAGCATTCGACGATGTCGCATCCCTCGCGACGCAGCCGGAAGGCGCGGGTCCCTTCGCGCTGACCGAATACGTGCCGAACGCCCACGCAACGCTGGAGAAGAACGACGAGTACTGGAACGCCGATCACATCTTCATCGACGAGTTGTCGGTGGTGCCGGTGGCGGATGACGCGACCGCTGTCGCTGGGGTGACTTCGGGTCAGTGGGATGTCTCGCTCATCCCCGCATCACAAGCGCAGGGCGCCGAAACTGCGGGCCTTCAGATCGAAGAGATCAAGGCGCTCACCGTGCGTGCGCTCGATGTCAATGGCACCGTCGCACCGTTCGACGATCAGCGCGTGCTGCAGGCGATCAGCCACGCCACGGATCGGCAGGCGCTCATTGACACCACGTATTTCGGGCATGGCACGCCGAACTGGCAGCCGTTCCCCGACGGCTATGTCGCGCACAACGACGACCTTGATGATCTGTACGCGCATGATGTGAAGGCCGCGAAGTCGCTCCTTGCCGAGGCGGGATATCCGGATGGCGTGGACATCACGCTCACCCTCGGCGAAGACGACACCGCGCTCGCCGAGTTGCTGCAGGCGCAGTGGGCCGAAGCCGGCATCCGGGTCACGCTCAACGTTCAGGCGAGCGCGGCCATCTCGCAGAACTACGTGCAGCGCACCTTCCCCTTCGTGCTCGACAGCTTCTCGGGCCGTCAGTCTCCGCTGCAGGCACTGGAGGTGCTGTACGGACCGGAAGGGCTGATGAACCTCGGCCGCCAGACGCCGGACGAGCTCACCGCGGCGATTGACACGGCGCGGGCCACCCCGACCGATGACCCGGAGTACGCGCAGCGGCTTCAGGACGCCGTCGAGGTCGGGGTCACGCTGCAGCCGAACACGTTCCTGTTCAGCTGGCCGCGCATCCTCATCCACTCGGAGAGGGTCACCGGCATCCAGCACTGGCTTGACGTGCAGCGCTGGGAAGACGTGAAGGTCGAAGGCTGAGGCAATGACGACGACCGTGGCCGCCGAAGCGGCGATCGCGCCCAGCGCTGACGAAGTGCCGAGCGCCCGTCGGGCGTGGCCTGTATTGCGCACTGCGCTGACCACACTCGGAACAGCGGCCACAGTCTTCGTCCTCGCCACTTTCGCAACCTTCGCGTTGGGGGCCGCGAGCGGCTCCAACCCGGCGGCGGTCGCGCTGGGAGAGGTCGCAACCCAGGCAGACGTCGACCGCCTGAATCACCTGTTCGGCCTCGACCGCCCGTTCCTGGTGCGCTACGTCGACTGGATCTCGCACGCCGTCACCGGAGACCTCGGCACGAGTTGGTTCACCACAATTCCCGTCGCCGACAGCATCGCGCAGGCGTTCCCGGTGAGCCTGTCGATCGCGGCGGGTGCCATCGCGCTCGCGCTACTGTTCGGGTTCATTGGCGGCGTGCTGGCAGCCGTCAGCCAGGGCGGAATCGTCGATCGCATCGTGACACTGTTGAGCACGGTTTCGGCCACAATTCCCGCCTTCGTCGCGGCGATCGGACTCATTCTACTTTTTGCATATGCGATCCCGATCTTCCCGGTTGCTGGTTACGTGCCACCAGAGCAGAATCTGGTCGGATGGCTGATGTGCCTGGTGCTGCCGTCGATCGCGCTGAGCCTCGACGCCGGCGCAGACATCGCCCGCCAGCTGCGTACGTCGCTGGTCGGCACGCTGCGTGAGAACTACGTCATCGGTGCGCGCGTGCATGGGCTTGCGCCGGCGCGGATCGTGTTCCGCCACGCGCTGCCGATCGCGTCGACGCCGGCGCTCTCGGTGCTCGGGGTACACGCCCCGCGGCTCATCGGCGGCGCGGTCATCACCGAGGTCATCTTCGGCATGCCGGGACTCGGCCAACTGGCCAACCGTGCCGCACTTCAGGGCGACATTCCAGTGGTGCAGGGGGTGCTGCTGGTCACGATCCTGATGGTCGTACTCATCGGCGCGATCCTCAACCTCATCATTGCCCGCTCGGGCGGCACAGGAAGGAGCGCCGCATGAACGCCCTCGCTCGCCTCTGGAATGCCGGATGGACAGTGCGCATCGCACTGCTCGTCGTTATCGGCATCGCAGTGATCGCCATCGGCGGTCCAGTGCTGGCACCGTACGATCCCCTGGCGCAGGACACCGCGAACGCACTGCAGGACTCGAGTGTCGCGCATCTGCTCGGCACCGACTATCTGGGTCGTGACGTGTTCTCGCGGCTGCTCGCGGGGGCGCCGGCTTCGCTGCTCAGCGCGCTGGGCGCGGCACTGATCGGGCTCATCATCGGTGCGGTGCCCGGCGCACTCAGCGCCTTCGCGCCGAAGATCGGCGAGTGGCTGTCACTTCGGGTGGTTGACGCGCTGCTGTCGCTGCCCTTCATCCTGTTCGCGATCGTGTTCGCCGCGCTGCTCGGCAACGGTCTTGTCCAAGCGACCCTGGCGATCGGCATCCTGCTCGCCCCGAGCTTCTTTCGGATCGCCCGTGCAGCGACGCTTCGAGTCAGAGACTCGCAGTACGTCGAGGCCGCGCTGTTCCTCGGTGGCTCTGCGTGGTGGGTGCTGCGACGCCACGTCTGGCGTCAAGTGGCGCCCAACCTCGTCGTCGCCTCCGTCTCTGCGCTTGGCGGTGCGCTGCTCGCCGTCGCGTCGCTGACATTCCTCGGCATCGGCGTGCAGCCACCCGCGCCGACCTGGGGCGGCATGCTCGCCAGCGACCTCGGCTACCTCAGCCAGCGACCGCTCGGACCGTTCGGCCCGGCGCTCGCGATCATCATCACCGTCGGTGCGTTGAACCTGCTCGCCGATGCGGCGCGCGATGTGTTGGGGGCGGATGCCGTGAACGGCCGTGTTCTCCGGAAGGAGAAGACTCATGTCTGAGGTGCGCACGTCGTCGCTCGCGCAGTTACACCTGGCGGGGATGTTGCAACCGTCGGAGGGATTTCGACAGAAGCTCCGACACCTGCAACACACTCCGCTGTGCGTAACACAACCGCGGTACAGGTGCCCCTCACTCCGTCGTTCGACGAGGGCTCACTCGTTCGCCCTTCGGTCGCCGCAGCAGAGCAGCTTGTGATCACGGCCGCGGACGGCACTGAACTCGTGCACGGTGTCTCGGTGGTGGTGCGACCCGGCGAAGCTGTGGGCATCGTCGGAGAATCGGGAAGCGGCAAGACTCTGACTTGCCGTGCGCTGCTAGGGATCCTCCCGCCGGGCCTCACGGTCACCGGGGGAACCGTGCGCATCGACGATCAGGACTTCACACACGCGACCGAGAAAGAGTGGCGGCGGGTGCGCGGCACGCACGTCGCCGCAGTGTTCCAAGACCCTGCGTCCTATTTGCATCCCGCCATCCCGGTCGGGGCACAGCTGGAGGAGACGCTGCGCATGACCGCAGGCGTGCCTCGACGAATCGCACGCGAGCGGGCCCGAGAGCTGCTTGATGACCTCGGCATCCGCCGGGTTGACCTCGTTCTCCGCCAACGCGTCGCGCAGCTGAGCGGAGGGATGCTGCAACGCGTCCTCATCGCGATGGCGCTGGCCGCAGACCCGGCGGTCTTGATCGCGGACGAGGCGACGACGGCACTCGACGTCACGGTGCAGGCCGAACTGCTTGAGCTGCTCGCGAAGCTCAGAATCGAGCGCGACCTGGCGCTGATTCTCGTGTCACACGACCTCGCCGTGGTCGCGCAGGTGTGCGAGCGGGTGCAGGTCTTCCGCGACGGACGCGTTGTTGAGGCCGGCGCGACATCACGGGTGCTGCGTGCACCAGGGCATCCGTACACGCGTGAGCTGCTCGCGGCGCACGCCGCTTACGGACTTGAGAGGTACCTCGCATGACCGTTCTCGAACTTGACGGCGTCTCCGTCGACTATGGCCGGGTGCGGGTGCTCGATCGCATCTCGCTGAGCGTACGTCCCGGTGAGGTTGTCGGCGTTGTCGGCGAATCCGGCTCCGGCAAGACAACACTCGCCCGTACGGTGCTGCGGGCCGCCGCGGCATCCGAGGGCCAGGTGCGCGTCGCGGGCCAGGATGTCAACCGACTGCGGGGGCGAGCGCTGCGGGCGTGGCGGCGTTCTGGTGCGGTGCAGTATGTGTTCCAGGATCCGTTGCGTTCACTCGACCCCGGTGCGCCAGTGGTCGACTCCATCGTCGAGGGCCTGCGGATTGCCCGGATTCCTGCAGTGGATGCCGAGCGCCGCCGCAGCGCGGCGCTGGAGGCGGTTGGACTCGATGAAGATCTGATCACCCGACTGCCGTCTGGACTCTCTGGCGGGCAGCGGCAAAGGGCTGCGATCGCCAGAGCTCTCGTAGTCGAACCCCGACTGCTTGTACTCGACGAACCTGTCAGCGCTCTCGACGCTGCGAGCCGTGATCGGGTCGTGCAGGCCCTCATTGCCCTCCGCGATCGGCGCGGCAGCGACCTGGCGATGCTGGTGATCTCGCATGACATCGGCTCGCTCGCCGCAATGAGCGACCGGCTCGTGGTGCTCAATCGTGGTCACATCGTCGAGGACGGGCTGACGCGGCGCGTGGTTGCGCAGCCGCAGCATCCGTACACTCGCCGGCTCATCGAATCCGTTCCGATCATCCCCACGCTTTCCGCCAACCGTCCCTGACACATCTGGAGTTTTTGCAATGCCCATCGAACTGCTCGGAATGATCGCCACCACCGCAGGGTCGGAGTCGAAGGCCCTCTCAGGGCCCGTCGTTGACCCCTCCTATGTACGCGACTTCTCCCGCGCACACGAGGATGCCGGGTTCGACCGGGTGCTGATCGGCTACAGCGCGAGCTCGCCGGATGGCTTCGCCGTGGCATCCGCTGCCCTGAACTCGACTGAGCGGCTGAAGGTGCTCATCGCGCACAGGCCGGGATTCGTGCCGCCCACGATCGTTGCGCGCAAGCTCGCCACTCTCGACCATCTCACCGGCGGGGGACGCGTCGCGATCCACCACATCACCGGCGGCAGCGAGGCCGATCAGCGCCGTGACGGCGACTTCAGTGAGAAAGCTGACCGCTACCGCCGCACTGGTGAGTTCATCGATGTGCTGCGCAAGACTCTCACGTCGGATGAGCCCTTCGATCATGAGGGCGAGTTCTATCGCTTCGAAGGTGCGTATTCGGGTGTGAGGCCAGCTACGGCGGACGGTATCCCGATCTTCTTCGGAGGGCTCTCGGGCGGCGCGGTCGAAGTGGGCGCGAAGGGGGCCGATGTGTACATGCTTTTCGGTGAGCCGCTCGCCGATGTCGCCGAGCACATTCGCACGATCCGTGCCGCGGCGGCCAAGGAAGGACGCACGATCGAGTTCAGCCTGTCGACACGCCCAATCATCGCCGACACCGAAGCCGAGGCGTGGGCGAAGGCCGACTGGATTTACGCGCACACAGAACGGCTCCTCGAAGGGAACAAGACCGGTAATACGCTGGCGTTCGCCGAGCCACTGCGTCGCGAACGAACCGCCGTATCTGCCGATCGTCTGCAGGAGCACGCCAAACGCGGCGACGTGCACGATGAGCGTTTGTGGCTCGGCATCACTCGGCTCACCGGGCCGTCTGGCAACTCCACGGCACCGGTCGGCACACCAGAACAGGTCGCCGAGGCGCTGCTCAAGTACTACGACCTCGGGGTGACGCGGTTCCTCATTCGCGGGTTCGATCCGCTAGGCGACGTGCGCGACTGGGGTAAGGAACTGATCCCGCTGCTCCGCGAGGGCGCGCGCCGCCGCGACGAGGCTCTTGAGGAGCAGGTCGCCTAGACGTCACGCCTTCTTAGCGAGCAGCCTTTCCACGCGTGGCTTCACTTCTGTTGCCAGCAAGGTGAGGGATTCGATGAAGTGCTCCTGGGGCAGGCCGCCGAGATCCATCTGCAGGAAGTGGCGCATATGTCCCATGTATCCGTGCAGATGAGCTATGCGCTCGGCGACGTCGTCGGGGTCCCCGACGTAGTACGCACCCGGTGCGTGCGCCTGGGCGCGGAAGTCGTCATCGCTGGGTGTCGCCCAGCCGCGAAGTTTGCCCATCGATTCGTTGAGGATTCGCCACCCCGGATAGAACCGCTCGAGTGCTTCGCTCTTTGTGGGTGCGATCAGGCCTAGCGCAGCGACTGACACCTTGATGTCGGACCCAGTGTGACCTGCGTTGGCAGCGCTGGCGCGATAGAGATCTGCGAGCGGCGCGAAACGGTGCGGGGCACCGCCGATGATGCCGTAACTGACCGGCAGGCCCAACCGCCCCGCGCGTACCGACGACGGCGCGCTGCCGCCGGTTCCGACCCAGATCGGCAGGGAGCCGCCTGCCGGACGCGGCACGACCGGGAGGCTGTCGAGCGGCGGACGCACCGTGCCCTCCCAGGTCACGTGATCCGAAGCGTTGATCCGCATCAGCAGATCGAGCTTCTCTTCGTAGAGGCGATCGTAGTCGCGCAGTTCATAGCCGAAGAGTGGATACGACTCGACGGATGAGCCGCGGCCGGCGGTGATCTCGACTCGTCCTCCAGAAACCGCATCGGCGGTCGCGAATTGCTGAAACACGCGGACCGGGTCATCCGTGCTGATCACGCTGACACCCGACCCGAGTCGAATCTGCGTCGTCGCCCCGGCTGCCGCCGCGATCATGGCTCCAGGCGACGACGCCGGCATATCAAACGTGTGGTGCTCGCCGACGGCGAAATAGTCGAGTCCTACCCTGTCGGCATGAACGATCGCGTCGAACAAATTCTTGATCGCTTCGGATGTCGACCGAAGCGTGCCGTCGCTGTTGCGCTGGGTGTCGCCGAAACTATATGCGCCTAATTCCATGGGGTGCTCTCCACTCTGATGAGGTTTGGTGTCGTTGTCACGAGACAAGTTGGTGTGACAAAAGCTCGGTTTGCAGCTCGTTGGTTGTCAACGTGCTGTTGAAAATGTGGGCACCGGGGCCGAAAGCGCGTCCGGTGTGCAGCGGGCCGGAGTAGAGCGGATCGAAGCCGAAACGATCGACCATGGCCATCACCTGTTGGGCGGCGGCTTCATCATCGCTGGCAACGGCAAGAGCCCGACGGTCGGGCACGCCGCTCTCAGACCAGTCCTCCTCGAGCTCGTGGTAGCCAATGTGGTTGAGGGCTTTGACGAGCCGAGCATCCGCGAAGTGGCACGCGACTATTTCGCTTGTGCCTGTCTCATCGATGTCGTATATATCACTCTCGCCGTCAACGGGAGCCCACCAGTTCATCGCATCGACGACAACCTTTCCGGCCAGTAGCGACGCGTCGATCGAGCGATGCTTGTGAAACGGGACGGCGAGGATGACGATGTCGGCCGCAGCGACGGCATCCGCTGCGGTCATTGGTATTGCGCCGGGTATGACGATCTCGGACAGCAGGGCGATGTCTTCTGCTGGGCCCGAACCTGCCACGTGAACGTCGAAGCCCGCTCTGAGCGCACTTCGCGCGACCGCAGATCCGACTCGGCCGACACCCAACACTGCGATCGTCTTCACTCTTGCTCCTGACCCATTTTTAAGCTGAACTCTGTTCTCCCATCTTGCGAGACGGATGACGCGGGCACGAGTCAGTGGTAATCTACTTACTATTAGTTAGTTCGAAGGGGGAGCAATGGAAGCGCAGCACATTGATGAGGCGGCGTGCCGAACGTTTCGTCTGGCCGCGGAGCTGGCTGGAAAGAAGTGGAACGCCGCAATCCTTCTGGCGATGGCGCGTGGCGCAGATAGATTCTCGAGCATCGCTGTTGCTATCGACGGGATCTCAGACCGTCTTCTCACCGCACGGCTCCGCGAACTTGAACTTCACGATCTGATCAGCCGAGAAGTAGTGCCGACTGTCCCCGTGCAGGTTCTGTACCGTCTCACCCCGGCGGGCAGCGATCTGATCCGAATCCTTCACCCACTGGTGCAGTGGTCCCAGCGCTGGGACCAGACGCCTGCGGAGGCTACGGCACCAGCGTGATCTTGCCGCGGGCGGCGTGCGCTTCGATCAGCCTGTGGGCCTGAGCTGCTTCGGCCAGCGGCAATTCGGCGCCGAGTTCGATCTGGAAGTCGCCGGCCGCGATCAGGTCGGCGGCGATGCCGATGGCTTCTTCGCGCCAGGCAATCTGCTGCGAGGTGAGTGGCGTGGGTGAGCCCCCGCTGAAGGCACGGATGCCGAGGCTTGCGGCATCAGGCCCGCGCACGATCGTCGCGATGCGATCGTGGTTCTCGACGAGTTCGAGCGACGTCGCAATCGCCTCCTCACTGCCGATGCAGTCGAGCACGACCGTCACGCCGTCAGGAGCAGCAGCGCGCACTCGGTTGGTAAGACCCTCGCCGTAGGCGACGGGGATCGCGCCGAGCTCGCGCAGCTGCTCGTGGCGCCCGGGGCTTCCGGTCGCGATCACGGTTGCGCCCCACGCTACGGCGAACTGGATGGCGGCCTGTCCGACCGCTCCGGACCCCGCGTGTACCAGCAGCGTGTCGCCGGTGGTGACCTCGAGAGATCGGAGGCATTGGTAGGCGGTTCCCACCGGGATGCTGAGGCTGCGCCTTCCGCGGCGGTCACGGCATCCGGCAACGCCGTCAGCTTGTCGGCTGCGACGGCGATATGCGTCGCGTACGTGCCCAAGGCACCGCCAATGGCGACCCGGTCGCGACGGCGAAACCGGTCACGCCCTCTCCGATCGAGTCAATGACTCCGGCACCATCGAAGCCCACGCGTCGCGGCTCGATGATCGGCGGCGACGGGCGCTTTCCCGCACGCAGCTTCGCATCGAGTGGGTTGACGCCGGCGGCTTCGATCCGCACGACGACCTCGCCGGGGCCTGCGACCGGATCGGGGATGTCCACGAGGTGGAGGACGTCGGGGGAGCCGATTTCGGTGTAGACGATCGCGCGAGCCATGCCGCCAGGTTACCTGGAATGAGCGCGGGCTCAGCCCTCGCGCAGAACTTTCGTGATGCGTTGCGGTGAGACCGGCTGTGCGGTGCCGAGACGCTGTGCGAACACGCTGATCCGGTACTCCTCCAGCAGCCAGCGCACCTCCACGAGCGCGGGCGAAGCGCCTGGTGCGAGTGGGATTGTGCCGCCGGCATCCTCGAAGATCTTCGCGACGCGCTCATACTCGCTCATGCGCGTGCGATCCTTGCCCGGTTCGCGCTCGAGCATCTTCAGCCGGTCGATCATGCCCTCGAGATACCGCGGGAAGTGGGCGAGACGTTCGGTTCCAGCCTGGGAGATGAACCTGGGATGCACGAGCGCGCTGAGCTGCGTGCGTACATCGTTCAGGGGTCCGAGGAGCGCGAGCGAGTTCTGAGACTTGATGCCGCGCTCGACCTCCCGCGACTTCGTAAGAATCCGAGCGACGAGCGAGACCGTGGCGAACAGCTGGTCGACGAGGGCGCCATTCACGGTATCTCGCACTTGCACGAACTCGGCCTCGGTCCGGATCGTGTGCGCGGGCAGCATCGAGCGCACGACCGCGGCCCTGGCATCCTCAATCAGCGCTGCCGCCGACGAGTACGGCGATGCGGCCAGCGCGAGTTTCTCGGGAGCGGTCAGATGCTCCTGCACATACGACGCCGGCGACGGCACGTTCAGCAGCATGAGGCGCAGCACTCCGTCGCGGGTGGCAGCCGCTGCGGCATCCGCCTTCGACTCGACGCGAACCGACACGGTCTTGCCCTGATCGACGATCGCCGGGTATCCGCGCACGACTCCACCGGCGACCCTGGTGTCGAGCAGCTCGGGAAGATCGCCGAACGTCCAGCTCGTCAGGCCGTCCTGTTCGATCGGCCCACGCGCGGATGCCGAGGCAACCGCGTTCGCGTCCGGGCGGGCGTTACGACCGTTCCGTTCCGGCCTTGCGATCGATCGCGCCACACTCGCACGGGCCCGATCCGAAAGCTGTATCTGGAGTTCGCTCAGATCGCGCGCCGAACCGACCACACGGCCGCGCTCGTCGACGGCACGGAAGTTCATGCGCAGGTGGCCGGGGACTCGCTCGTCATCGAAGTCGGCTGCCGAGACCCGCTGGTTCGCCAGCGGCTGGATCAATCGGGCGAGCGCCTCTTTCATCGAGCGCTGCGGCCGTCCGTTGTGTCGCTCAGGGCCCTCTTCCGCGAGTGTCTCGCCGAGCTTCTCCGCCCAGTCTGCGGCGGGGACGACGTGTCGGCGGATCGCCTTCGGCAGCGCCCGCAGCAGCGCGGTGACGAGTTCTGCGCGCAGACCAGGCACCTGCCAGTCGAAACCGCGATCCTCTACCTGCGCCAGCAGCGCCAAAGGGACGACGACACTCACACCGTCATCCTCGGCACCCGGCTCGAAACGGTAGGCGAGGCCCAGTACCTGATCACCCTGCGTCCAACGGGTGGGGAATTCGCTCTGATCCGCGCGCTCTTCGTCTTCGATCAAATCACTCTCGCGCATGACGAGCAGCTTCGGCGTCTTCAGGAGGACTTCGCGCCACCAGCTCTCGAACGAGCGCACATCGAAGACTTCGCTCGGGATGCGCTCGTCGTAGAACTGGAAGACGGCTTCGTCGCCGGCGAGGATGTCGCGGCGACGCTCGCGCTCCTCCAACTTCTCGAGGCGCTTTCGCATTTCGCCGTTGCTGCGCCAGAACGCGCTTACGCGCTTATCGAGCCTGCTCGGATCCCACTCGCCTTCGACGAGCGCATGTCGCACGAACAGTTCGCGCGATGCGGCGCGATCGACGCGGGCGAACTGGATGCGCCGCCGCGGGATGATCTCGACGCCGAACAGTGTCACCTTTTCGAACGCGACGGCGGCCCCGGCGTCTTTCGACCAGTGGGGCTCTGAGACGGAACGCTTCGCGAGATCGCCGGCGAGGGTCTCTGCCCAGGCGGGGTCGATGGCGGCGACAGTGCGCGCGAACGTGCGCGAGGTCTCGACGATCTCGGCGGCCATGACCGCGCGAGGGCTCTGCTTGCGAAGGCCAGACCCGGGGAAGATTGAGAAGCGGATGCCGCGGGCTCCGCGATATTCGGCGACCCGGCGCTTCGGATCCTTCTGGCTCTTCGCCTGGCCCTTCGGCGGGGTCTTCGTGTTGCGCTCGTCGAGCGTTCCGATCTGGGACAGCAGTCCGGAAAGCACGGCACGGTGCACGGCGTCGGGGTCGGCGGCGCCTTCGGCCTGCCCCTTAGTGGTTTTCACCAGTGAGCGCAGCTGACGGTGCACGTCGAACCATTCCCTCACACGCACGTAGTTCAGGTGCTCAGATCGGCACAGACGGCGGAACGCGCTGGAGCCCAGTTCGCGCTGCTGTTCGCGCAGGTGGTTCCAGAGGTTCAACAGCGCCATGAAGTCGCTGGTCGGGTCGGTGAAACGCGCGTGCGCTTTTTCGGCAGCATCGCGGACTGCCTGCGGTGCCTCCTGCGAGGGACGCTCGCGGACATCTTGGATGGTGAGGCCGGCAACGATCGCGAGCACCGCCTCGACGACGCCGGTGCTCCCTGAGCCTGTCGAAGCGGTCGTTGGACCTGTAGAACCGATCCCTGAGCCTGTCGAAGGGTTCTGCGCCTCGAGCAGCATGCGGGCAAAGCGCGGGTCGATCGGCATCCGGGCGATGTCGCGCCCGATTTTCGTGAGGCGCGGTGTGTCGGGCGTGGTGTCGACCGCCCTGAGCTCGGTGAGCAGGTCGAAAGCCGCTTTGATACCGCGAGAATCTGGCGGGGTGAGGAACGGGAAAGCGGTGATGTCACCAAAACCGAGCGACAGCATCTGCAGTACGACGGAGGCGAGCGAGGTGCGCAGGATTTCGGGTTCGGTGAACTCTGGACGCTTCTCGAAGTCATCCTCGCCGTAGAGGCGGATGGCGATGCCGTCGCTGGTTCGCCCTGCACGGCCCGAGCGCTGGTTGGAGGAAGCCTGCGAGATCGGCTCAATGGGTAGCCGCTGTACTTTCGAGCGGTTGCTGTACCGCGAGATGCGGGCGGTGCCGGTATCGATGACGTACTTGATGCCAGGGACCGTCAAGCTCGTCTCGGCGACGTTGGTGGCGAGGACAACGCGGCGCCGAACGCCCGCGACGCGACTCTTCTCGAAGACGCGGTGCTGCTCGGCGGCAGACAAGCGGCCATAGAGGGGGAGTACTTCCACCGGGGCTGCGGCTGAGGTGTATGCAGCGCGCACCGCATCCGCGGCATCCCGAATCTCGGCCTCGCCGGGAAGGAAAACGAGCACGTCGCCCGGCGCTTCGCGGTCGAGCTCGCGGAGGGCGGTGACGATGGCCGAGACTTCGTCTTCGGGCTCGCCCGTTGCATAACTCCTGAGCTTCTTGCCAGATCGCGCTGAATTCGGGCCGGTAGAGGGCCCTGCGGCCGATTCCTCAGGAGTTGTGTCAGCATCGGCGAGCGGTCGGTACCGAACCTCGACCGGATAGGTGCGCCCCGACACCTCAATCACCGGTGCAGGGGTCCCATCTGGCGCGGCAAAGTGCTTCGCGAAACTGACCGGATCGATCGTGGCCGAGGTGATGATGACCTTGAGGTCGGGCCGCTCGGGCAGGATGCGCGTCAGGTACCCGAGCAGGAAGTCGACGTTGAGGGAGCGCTCGTGCGCCTCGTCAATGATGATCGTGTCGTAGCGGCGCAGCAGCCGGTCGCGGTGGATCTCATTGAGCAGGATGCCGTCCGTCATCAGTGCGACGCGAGTGCTGTCTGAGACTTTGTCGGTGAAGCGCACCTTGTATCCGACGAGTCCGCCAAGCTCGACGTCAAGCTCTTCGGCGATGCGCTCGGCGATCGTGCGCGCGGCGAGGCGGCGCGGCTGGGTGTGCGCGATGTTCTTGCGGCCGAGTTCCAGACAGATCTTCGGCAGCTGGGTGGTCTTTCCCGAGCCTGTGGCACCGGCGACCACGACGACCTGGTTGTCGCGGATGGCGTCGGCGATCTCATCCCGCGCTGCGCTGACGGGCAGCTCCGAGGGATACGTGATGACGAGATCGGGTGAAGGCATAGCTCTTCATCGTATGACGTCATGACCAACCTGCCTGTGATGACAGGTCGTAGGCTGGGCATATGACGATTCCCACGATCACTCTCAATGATGGCTTCACGATTCCGCAGCTCGGCTACGGCGTCTTCAAGGTGCCGGCGGCAGAAACCGAGAAGGCCGTGAGCGAGGCCCTTGAGGCCGGCTACCGCCACATCGACACCGCGGCGATCTACGGCAATGAAGAGGGCGTCGGCGCCGCGATCGCGAAGAGCGGCATCGCGCGTGACGAGCTTTTCATCACCACCAAGCTGTGGAACGACCGTCACGACGGAGACGAGCCGAACGCTGCGATCGCCGAGAGCCTCGAAAAGCTGGGCCTCGAACAGGTCGACCTCTACCTCGTGCACTGGCCGACGCCCGCGAACGACAACTATGTCCACGCCTTCGCCAAGCTCATCGAGTTGCGCGAGCAGGGGCTGACGCGCAGCATCGGTGTCTCGAACTACCTTGTCGAGCACCTCGAGCGTGTGGTGAGCGAGACCGGCGTCACGCCCGCGGTGAATCAGATCGAGCTGCACCCGGCGTACCAGCAGCGTGACGTTGTCGCATGGGCTGCCGATCACGGCGTCGGCATCGAAGCCTGGGGACCGCTCGGTCAGGGCAAGTACGACCTGTTCGGCATGCCTGCTGTTGCTGATGCGGCGGCCGCGCACGGCAAGGCTCCGGCGCAGATTGTGCTGGGCTGGCACCTGCAGAAGGGCAATATCGTGTTCCCGAAGTCGGTGCACGCGGAGCGTCTGCGCCAGAACCTCGACGTGTTCGACTTCACCCTCACTGACGCCGAGATCGCCGCGATCGACAGCATCGACTCGCTGGATGGGTCTGGCCGCGTGGGCAGCCACCCCAACGACGTCAACTGAACTGACGGCATCCGGGGGTGCGGGCGGGCGTAGCGTGAGGTCATGACGAACCGTCTCGCTGACACGCTCAGCCCGTACCTGCGGGCGCATGCCGACAATCCAGTCGATTGGTATGCGTGGGGGCCAGAGGCGTTCGCCGAGGCTGCTCGTCGCGACGTGCCGTTGCTTATCTCGATCGGTTACTCCACCTGCCACTGGTGTCATGTCATGGCGCGAGAGTCGTTTGCGAATCCTGAAACGGCCGAGCTCATCAACCGGGATTTCGTCGCGGTGAAGGTAGATCGAGAAGAGCATCCTGCGTCGACGGCGCGTACATGGCCGCCGCATCCGCGTTCACTCAGAACCTCGGATGGCCGCTGACGGTGTTCACGACGCCGCAGGGGCGCACGTTTTACGCAGGAACGTACTGGCCGCCCGAGGCGCGCGCACCTATGCCGGCGTTCCGTGATGTGCTCGCTGCGGTGCGCGAAGCATGGAACGTGCGCCGAGAACAGGCGATCGAATCGGCGGATGCTGTCGCTGACGCACTTGCGCAGGCCGGTGCCGCCGCGCCCTCTGTACTGCCCAGCGCGGATGAGATCGTGCTGGCGGCCACAGCGCTCGTGCGGAAAGAAGACCGGCTGTACGGCGGATTCGGTGGGTCGCCGAAGTTCCCGGTCGCGACGACGCTGCGATTCCTGCAGGCACCGTTGGTGCGGCGTTCTTCTCCCGATTCGGCTGCTGTGGCTGACCGTGCGCTCGCGGCGATGACGGCATCCGCTCTGCGTGACGAGGATGGTGGGTTCTTCCGCTACGCGACACAGCGCGACTGGACCGTGCCGCACTACGAACGGATGCTGACCGACAACGCGCAGCTGCTCGATGTGGCTCTCGACGCAGGAGACGAGGCGACCGCGCGCGGAATTGCGGGATTCTTACTGTCAGTGCTGCGACGCGACGGCGGCGGATTCGGTGCCGCGCAGGATTCGGAATCGTGGATCGATGGTGAGCGCAGTGAGGGTGGGTACTACCTGCGCGCGGTGGCTGATCGGGGGGAGCTTGAACCGCCTACCGTAGATGGCAAAGTCATCACCGGGTGGAACGGGCTCGCGATCGGTGCGCTCGCGCGTGCCGGTGCTGTGTTCGGTGAAACGGCGTGGGTGGACGCTGCGGCTTCTGCTGCGTCGTATGTCATGAAGACGAATCGGGATGCTGACGGACGGCTCGTTCGCACGTCGTTGGACGATGTGGCGTCACCAGCCGTGGCGACGATGGCGGATATCGGTCTGCTCGCGGATGGGCTGTTCGCGCTCGCCGTAGCCACCGGTGACGCGTCGTGGGCGGTCAAGGCGCACGATGTGCTCGACGATGCGCTCGCCGGGAGGCTCGTGGCCGACCCCGTACTCGTCGCACAGGGAATGGTGCTTGCGCCGGATCAGACGGACGGCGATTTGCCTTCGGGAGTTTCGGCGGTGGCATCCGCTGCGCTCGCGGCCTGGCGGCTGGGTGCGGGGGAGTCGTATCGAGTGGCGGCCGAAGAACTGGTGGGTGCGCATGCGGGCCGCGGGATCGAGCAACCCTTCGGACACGGATCGCTGCTTCTCGTGGCGGCCGGGCTTGTTGATCCGCCTCGCCAGGTTGTGGTGGTGACTGAATCGCCCGCTGGGGCGCTGGCTCGGACTGCGCGGACGGTCGACGCAGATGTGATCGCCGTGGTATCCGTTGGGCAGGCGCAAGAATTTGCGGATGCCGGGTTTGAGCTGTTTGAGGGCAAGTCGGTTTCTGCTGAAGTGGCGTATGACTGTCGCTCGTTTGTATGTCGGTTGCCAACTTCGGACCCGGGCGGGCTGAATCGGGAGCGTTGAACCTGGGGTTTAAGGTTCATAGCGAATATTTGTTCGAATGTCGGTGGCCCTCGGTTAAATAGAGGTATGAACAGCGTTGTCGCCCACCTTGAGAGTCTCGATGAGACGCTCGCTGTTGCGGCGCGCGAAGGGTTCGAAGCTGAGGCGATCCCTGACCTGGCTGGTCGTGAAATTGCTGACCTTCTCGCGGTGGCCGGGCGTGTGCAGCGGCGCCTTGAGAGCCTGCAGGTCGAGGCGACCGTGCAGGTGCGTGAGCGTTCCGAGGGCATGCGCGACGAGCGACTGACCACGACGTATGGGTGCTCACGTCCGGCAGATTTGGTGCGGATGCTGACGCTCATTGATTCGCGATCAGCGAATCGACTAGTGAGGGCGGCCGGGTTCGCGCGGCGAGAGCGCAGCATTACGGATGGTGGATTCCTGCCGGCCCGCTACCCAGCGTTGCGCGAGGCGATGGTCTCCGGTGACCTTGGGCTCGACGGATTCCTCGCGGCAACAGAACCGTTAGAGGCGTCGGCGCGGCGCATCAGTGACGAGGCTCGGCTTGAAGCAGACCGGCAACTCGGCGCTCTGGCTCGCGGAATCCAGAGCGATCTCGATGCCGATTCGACTATGGACGAAGGCATGGCCGGACCACTCCCGACTCCGGAAGACTTGAAGGTCTTGTCGCAGGTGCTCGTTGCCTATCTCGACCCTGACGGCGCCGAGCCCACCGATGAGCTTGCGATGCGCGGCCGTAGCTTCACGATTGGAGCGGTCTGTGACGGTCTTGCTCCAGTTCACGGCAAGCTCCTTCCAGGAGTTGCAGGTCAATTGCAGTTGCTGATCGACAGCCTGATGAATCCAAAAGTCGATGGTCCAGAAAATCTCGGCGTGCACTTCACGCCATCTGAAGGCGACGATTCGTCCCGTTCCGACGATTCACCCGGGCTCGATGATTCGCTGCCTGACGCGACGTATCTTGACAACCGCACCCGTACCCAGAAGCGGCATGATGCGATCGCTACTCTTTTAAATGTCGCGGCCCGTGCCGGCGAAGTTTCCGATCTCGGCGGCGCGGCGCCCACTCTTGTGGTGTCAGTCTCCGCCGAGGATTACGCGGCTGGCAAAGGCTGGGGAACAGTCGTCAACACCGGAGATCTCGTGCCGATGCGAGTCGCGGCGCAGACGGCTTGCGCGGGTGGCATTCAGCGAATCCTGTTCGACGAACGAGGCCGAATCGTGTCGCTGGGAACCTCCGGCCGCATCTTCAACTCCCTGCAACGGCGGTCGATCGTACGCCGCGACGGCGGATGCATCGTGCCAGGCTGCACTGTGCCCCCTACCTGGTGCGAAGTGCACCACGTTCACGAGCACGCCGACGGCGGGCCGACCCACACCGATAACGGTGTGCTGCTCTGCTGGTTCCACCATCGAACCCTGCATCTGTCGCACTGGCAGGTTCGAATGAACCGTGGCGTTCCAGAGATTCGAGGCCCCGAATGGTGGGACGCCGAACAACGATGGCGGCCCGCCAGCAAGGTGCGGCCGAAGCGCTCCCGATCATCGACCATGTCACGATGAGTATATGAACTCTCTCGATCCCGCGCTCGTTCCTGAGCTGTTGGTCACTGACAGGGTGAAGAGTATCGAGTTCTGGTGTGAGCTCTGCGGGTTCAACTGTTCATGACACCGGAGACGAAGTGGTATCGAATCGGAGACTTCGACGAGAGCGGAGTGCGTCAGTTCCTGGTTGCTGATCCGGACGGGTATCTCATTCGTTTCCAAACATCGTTTGGCCGTCGATCAGTCGCCCCGTCGGGAGATACGGTTTCGAATCCGGTGGGGGAACCCATTTCGAGAGCGTAGCTTTCACACCCAAGTGGGCATCCAGTTGTGGATGAGCCAGAACTCGTAGGGCACGCTCGTCCCTGTCCACACCGGATAGAAGAACGCAGACAGCACAAGTGCGACCGCAAGCACGACGAACACCGTGCGCTCGCCGGACTGCCTGCGATGCAACGGATGATCTCGACGCCCGGCAATCTCCCGTAGCGCCAGCACCAGGGCCAGCACCAGGAACGGTATCATCGCCACCGTGTAGAACTGGAAGATCGTCCGGCTGGGAAACATCAGCCACGGCACATAGGTCACAGCCAGTCCGACCAGCGGCACGGCATAGGCCCATGACATCGGCCGACGCATGATCAGACCCCGCACAAACCTGTACAGCAGGAACAATGCCGCCGCGATGCCGGCGTACCAGATCAACGGATTAGGGATGCTGGAGATCACCGAAATGCAATGGTCAGTGCCGCAGCCAGCTCCATCCCCGACCCACACCGCCGTCGGACGGATCAGCAGCGGCCACTGCCACGCAGGACTCGCGTAAGGATGCCCGGTCGTGAGCCCGACGTGGAACCCATACATGCTCTGGTGGTATTTCCACAGCGCAATCAGCGGGTTCGCGTCGCTCTGTCGGTCGTAGCCACCGGCCGTCACCAGCCACCCCGTCCAGCAGACCAGATAGGTCAGGAGCGCAGGCGGAACCAGGAGCATGAACGTGACCGGGCCCTGTCTGGCTGCGGCATCCATCGGCCAGAACGCGATTCCAGCGCGGCGACGTGCGAGCGCATCCGTCACCACTAAGTACAGCCCGAGACCTGCGAGCGCATACATTCCCGACCACTTCACCGCGCTCGCCGCGCCCAGAGCGACGCCCGCCGCGATCAACCAGGGGCGGCGCCAGATGATCCGTCCCCAGAGCGTCTCGCGATTATCCGGATCAGCGTATCCCAGGAGCGGCATACTTCGTTTGCGGTCGTGCAGGACGAAGAGAAAACCGAGCAGCATGAAGAACGTCAGGGTGCCGTCCAGCAGCGCGATGCGGCTCATCACAATGCTGAGCCCGTCGATTGCCAGAAGGAGCCCTGCGACAGTCGCTGCGACGATCGATCGGGTCAGCGCGAGAGCGACCAAGTAGACGAGCAGCACGGTTGCGGTGCCGACCAGGGCCGTTGCCAGACGCCAGGCCTCGCTGGATCCCGCACCGAAAACCCCCATGCCCAGCGCGATGATCCACTTGCCCAACGGTGGATGCACGATGAAGCTGCCCGTCGTGCCGAGAGCGTTGGTGTCACCATTGGGAAAAGCTTCGTTCGCCCCGTCGCCCCAGGTTCCCTCGTAGCCGAGCGTCCACAGTGACCAGGCGTCCTTGACGTAGTAGGTCTCGTCGAACATCAGCTCGTGCGGATGCCCGAGATTCGCTAGCCGCAGCACTGCGGCTAGCAACGTGACGACGAGCGGAGCGAACCATCGGATGATGCGATGCCACTCCGGATCCAGCAGCATCCGATCGCGAAGTCGCCCCCACGCGGTCAGACGCTCCGCCGGAGGCGGCAACAGGGGCACAGGTGCGGTCACGGGACAAGACTAAGCCTGGCGCCAGGCGATGCCTGGACACCGGAATCGCCGCGCCTAAGCTGAACGGGTGATCATCCTTGCTGCGACTCCGATCGGAAACCTCGGCGACGCCTCCCGCCGACTCATCGAGGTGCTCGAGAACGCCGAAGTGATCGCGGCCGAAGATACCCGCACGACGCAGCGTCTTCTGCAGGCGCTGCAGATCACGAACCGCCCCCGACTCATCGCACTGCACGACCACAACGAGAAGCACAAGGCTGCTGAGCTCGCAGCCCTCGCCGCCGAGCAGGACCTTGTTGTGCTCAGCGACGCCGGGATGCCGACGGTCAGCGACCCCGGATACGGATTGGTTGCCGAGGCCGTCGTCCAAGGCGTCACAGTCACCGCGATCCCGGGACCGAGCGCCGTACTGATGGCGCTGGCGATCTCGGGCCTCCCGACCGACCGCTTCACGTTCGAGGGATTCCTGCCGCGCAAACCAGGCGAACGGCGCACCGCTTTGCGGGCGGTAGCAGCGGAACCACGCACGATGGTGTTCTTCGAATCACCTGCCCGTCTCGCCTCATCGCTCAGCGACATGGGCGCAGCATTCGGCCCCGACCGCCGCATTGCTGTCTGCCGCGAACTCACTAAGTTCTATGAAGAAGTGCGGCGCGGCAACGCAGCTGAGCTCGCCGAGTGGGCCGGCGCCGGAGTGAAGGGCGAGATCGTCGTCGTCGTCGAGGGAGCATCACCCCGGGAGATCTCCCCAGAGGATGCCATCGCCCAGGTGCAGCAGCTCGTCACGGACGGCATCCGCTTGAAGGATGCTTGCGCCGAGGTCGCCGCAGCGACCGGTCTCTCGTCTCGCGACCTCTATCAGCAGGTGCTCGCCGCCCGTTCAAAATGAGCGGCGACTCGAAATGAGCGGCGACGCACCAAGAGCAGCACGCACCCCTGCGCCCGCACCCTTTGATCGTTCACTGACACGCGGGCAATGGGCCCCAGCATCCGGCCTAGAATTGAGCGCATGCCCGCAGGCGAATCTTTCTACATCACCACGCCCATCTACTACCCCTCTGATGTCCCGCACATCGGACACGGGTACACCTCGGTGGCGGTCGACACGCTCGCGCGTTGGCACCGTCAGGGTGGCGATGACACCTGGATGCTGACCGGCACCGACGAGCACGGGCAGAAGATGCTGCGTGCCGCGGCGGCGAACAACGTCACCCCGCAGGAGTGGGTCGACAAGCTCGTCACCGAGAGCTGGTTCCCGCTGCTGGAGACTCTCAACGTCGCTAATGACGACTTCATCCGCACCACTCAGGAGCGGCACGAGAAGAACGTTCAGGTGTTCTTCCAGCGCCTCTACGACTCCGGCTACATCTACGCCGGCGAGTACGAAGCGCTCTACTGCGTGGGCTGTGAGGAGTTCAAGCCCGAGTCCGAGATCGTCGACGGCACCGGGCCCTTCGAGGGCCTCAAGGTCTGCGCGATCCACTCCAAGCCGCTCGAACTGCTGCAGGAGAAGAACTACTTCTTCAAGCTCAGCGAGTTCCAGGACCGTCTGCTTGAGCTTTACAAGACCGAGCCTGACTTCGTCCGCCCGCACTCCGCGCGCAACGAGGTCGTCTCTTTCGTCAGTCAGGGTCTGAAGGACCTCTCCATCTCGCGCTCCACCTTCGACTGGGGCATCCCGCTGCCCTGGGACGAGTCGCACGTCATCTACGTGTGGGTAGATGCATTGCTGAATTACGCCACCGCAGTCGGATATGGCGCAGATGAAGACCTGTTCGAACGCCGCTGGCCCGCGTACCATGTGGTCGGCAAAGACATCCTGCGCTTCCACGCGGTGATCTGGCCCGCGCTGCTGATGGCCGCCGGAATCGACGTGCCCAAGGGGGTCTTCGCGCACGGCTGGCTGCTCGTCGGCGGCGAGAAGATGTCGAAGTCGAAGCTCACCGGCATCGCGCCGACCGAGATCACCGACGTTTTCGGCTCAGACGCCTACCGCTACTACTTCCTTTCCGCGATCGCGTTCGGCCAGGATGGCTCGTTCAGTTGGGAAGACCTCTCGGCCCGCTACCAGTCCGAGCTTGCCAACGGCTTCGGCAACCTCGCCTCCCGCACGATCGCGATGATCGAGAAGTACTTCGACGGTGTCGTGCCCGAGGCGAGCGAGTACACGGAGCAGGATCTCGCAATCCAGAAGATCGTGTCGGATGCCCAGGCTGCAGCCGACGCATCCATCGAGCAGTTCCGCATCGACGAGGCGATCCACGCAATCTGGACGATCGTCGACGCGCTGAACGGCTACATCACCGAAAACGAGCCGTGGGCACTCGCCCGCGACGAAGACAAGCGTGCGCGCCTCGGCACCGTGCTGTACACCTGCGCTGAGGGCCTCCGTGCGCTCGCTGTGTTGCTCTCACCAGTGATGCCGCAGTCCACTCAGAAACTCTGGGAATCTCTCGGTGCTGGGGCAGGCCTCGGCGCGCTTGACGCCCAGCCGATTCGCGAGGCCGGAACCTGGGGCACCCTCGCTCCCGGCACCAAGGTCACAGCCCTTGCGCCGCTCTTCCCTCGGGTCGAGTCCACCGCCTGAGCCATGACGTACGTGAAGTCTCGTGATTCAGATGGTCGCAAAGACCTGAAGTATCCGGCGGCCCCCGAGCCGCTGGCGGTCCCCGTGTACGACAATCACGCGCACTTGGAGATCACGGACGGCGTCGAGCCGCTCAGCCTCGCCGAGCAGCTCGATCGTGCACAGGCGGTCGGAGTCGCCGGTGTCGTGCAGGCCTCCGGCGACATCGAGTCATCTCGTTGGGCGGTGGATGCCGCGGCATCCGACCAGCGTGTCCTCGCAGCCGTCGCGATCCATCCCAACGACGCACCGACGTATGCCGAAGCAGGGCAACTCGACCACGCGATCAGCGTGATCGACGAGCTCGCCTCGCACCCGCGCACGCGCGCGATCGGCGAGACGGGGCTCGATTTCTTCCGCACCGAACCCGAACGCCAGGCGCCCCAGTTCGAGAGTTTCGAAGCGCACATCGCGCTCGCGAAGAAGCACGGCATCGCGATGCAGATCCACGATCGGGACGCTCATGACGCCGTGCTAGAGACACTAAACCGCGTCAGCGCGCCCGATCGAACGGTGTTTCACTGCTTCTCCGGTGACGACGCGATGGCGAGAATCTGCGCAGATGCCGGCTATTACCTGTCGTTCGCCGGCAACGTCACGTTCAAGAACGCGCAGAACCTTCGCGACGCGCTGAAGGTCACCCCGCTCGATCGCATCCTCGTCGAGACGGATGCTCCGTTCCTGACGCCTGTGCCGCTGCGCGGCCGGCCGAACGCGCCGTACCTCATCCCGCTCACCCTGCGGTTCATGGCAGCGGAGCTCGACATGCCTGTCGATGAGCTCGCCGCGCGGGTCGCCGCGAACACTGTCGCCGTCTACGGTTCGTTCGAAGACTGACAGCCTCTTCCCGATGTAGTCTCGAGTGAGTAAACTCGTGACTACATTGACGGGAGCGCATCATGACGCGAATCGGAATTCGGGAGCTGAAGGCGCAGTTGAGCGCTCACGTGAAGTCTGCGAGTGCTGGCGAACGGGTGCTGATCACTGATCGGGGTGCGGTAGTCGCTCAGCTCGTTCCGGCTGAAGGCGAGGTCCTGCTGCAGCGCCTCATTGATGAAGGTGTCGCGATGCCGCCGGCTCACCGGGTTCGTCGGACTCCTCATCCGCGCCAGATCTCCGGCACGGTCAGCGACCTTGTTTCCGAGCAACGAGATTGATTGTCTATCTGGACACTTCGGCGCTCCTGCCCCTTGTGATCGCCGAACCAGGATCGCCGGTTTCAAAGCGGTTGTGGAAGGACGCTCACGAGGTCGTCAGCACGCGTCTGGTTGTTGTT
Source organism: Microbacterium sp. CH12i (assembly GCF_000685355.1). Lineage (GTDB taxonomy): Bacteria > Actinomycetota > Actinomycetes > Actinomycetales > Microbacteriaceae > Microbacterium. The sequence goes on from NZ_JHET01000006.1 coordinate 171,437, forward strand.
GAGGCTGCTGCCGCTCTCGCCCAAAGTGAAAGAATCGGGCGAACCTCGGCAGCCGCGCTGGCTGATCATTTGGAAGAGGCTCAGCTGATCATTGCTGACGCCACGTTGCTAGATGTGACGACGACAGTGATCAATCGCGCGGCTGAGATAGCAGTAACGCGTGGTCTGCGCGGGTATGACGCTGTGCATCTTGCAACAGCCACGTTGATTCGAGCGCGGGACGTTGTGTTCGCTTCTGGCGACCAGCGTCTGCTCACTGCTGCCGCAGAGGAGAGGTTCACCACCGTGGACACGAGTGGCCGGGCGAACTCTGCGGCACCGGTGTGAGCGCCAGATGGGGGAGAATGGCAGGATGACTGTCACCCTGCTCGGCGCCTCCGAGATCCGTCGCCTCGCTGCCGAGCTTGACGTCACTCCGACGAAGAAGCTCGGGCAGAACTTCGTCGTCGACGCGAATACCGTCCGCAAGATCGTGCAGGTCGGCGCAGTCAAGGCGGGAGAGCGCGTCGTTGAGGTCGGCCCAGGGCTCGGCTCTCTCACCCTCGCGATCCTCGAGACCGGCGCATCCGTCACCGCCGTTGAGATTGACCATCGCCTCGCCGCGCGGCTTCCTGAGACAGTTGCCGCGCACGGTGTGCCGGCGGATGCCCTGACCGTTGTGGATGCTGACGCCCTCCGAGTCACCGAACTCCCTGGCGATCCGACGGTCCTTGTCGCAAACCTCCCGTACAACGTGTCGGTGCCGGTGCTGTTGCATTTCATGGAGACGTTCCCAAACCTGCAGCGTGGCGTCGTCATGGTGCAGGCAGAGGTCGGCGAACGACTCGCAGCACCCTCTGGCAGCAAGATCTACGGCACACCGAGCGTCAAGGCCGCCTGGTACGGCAGGTGGCTTCTTGGCGGCACAGTGTCGCGCCAAGTTTTCTGGCCAGTGCCGAACGTCGACAGCGTGCTGGTCGTCTTCGAACGATCGGATGAGGTGCGCGGAGACGAAGAACTCCGCCGCGCGACATTCCGCATCGTAGATGCCGCATTCCAACAGCGCCGCAAGATGCTGCGCCAGGCGCTGTCTGCTGTTCTCGGCGGCACGGCGGCCGAAGCATCTGCCGTGCTTGAGAAAGCCGGCGTCGCCCCGACCGCCCGCGGCGAGCAGCTCGACATCGATGATTTCGTGCGCATCGCCCAGGCCTTGGACAGCTAACCTGGAGGCGTGACCGAAACGCCGCGCTTCCGCACCGATGTCCCTGAGATCCACCGCCCCTATGCGGCGAAGGATGACCGCTACGACCAGTTCGAGTACCGTCAGGTAGGAACGTCTGGTCTCTACCTGCCGCCCATCTCGCTCGGGCTGTGGTGGAACTTCGGTGACAACATCCCGCTCGACAACCAGCGCACGCTCCTGCGCCACGCGTTCGATCGCGGCATCACACACTTCGATCTCGCGAACAACTACGGCCCGCCGTACGGCTCGGCGGAGAAGAACTTCGGCCGTATCTTCGCCGAGGACTTCCGCCCGTACCGCGATGAGCTGATCATCTCGTCGAAGGCCGGCTGGGACATGTGGCCCGGCCCCTATGGCAACTTCGGCAGCCGCAAGTATCTCATCGCCAGCGCCGAGCAGTCGCTGAGCTCGATGGGTCTCGACTCGTCGACATTTTCTACTCGCACCGGGTCGACCCTGTCACTCCGATTGAAGAGACGGTCGGCGCCCTCGACACGCTGGTTCGTCAGGGTAAGGCCCTCTACGTCGGCATCTCGTCGTACAGCGCCGAGCGCACCGCGAAGGCCGTCGAAGTCGCCCGCGAACTCGGCACGCCGCTGGTGATTCACCAGCCCTCGTACTCGATCCTCAACCGTTGGACTGAGGCTGAGCTCAACGACACGCTGCGCACCTCAGGCCTCGGCGCGATCGCCTTCACCCCACTGGCCCAGGGCCTGCTGACTGACAAGTACCTCGGCGATGGCACCGCAGATCGCGCCCAGAAGCGCGGCTCGATCTCGGAAAAGCCGCTTTCCGCCGACGGACTCAAGATCCTTCGCGGGCTCAATGACATCGCGAAGGAGCGTGGCCAGTCACTCGCGCAGATGGCCTTGCAGTGGACATTGCGCGATCCGGTGGTCGTCTCGGCCCTGATCGGCGCTTCGCGCACCGAGCAGCTCGACGAGAACATTGCCGCGCTCAACGGGCCAGCGTTCTCAGACGAGGAGCTGTCTCGCATCGACGCCCTCTCCAACGGCATCGATGTCGACCTGTGGGCGTCTTCGTCCACCCTCTGAGTCGATCATGAGCCTCGCGGCGTTTCCCGAAGCGGTGCACGTTCGTGCGCCAGGGAAGATCAACGTCTACCTGGGCGTCGGTGCTCGCCATGACGACGGTTACCATGCCTTGGCGACCGTCTTTCAGGCGGTGTCGCTTTACGAGGACGTCATCGCCCGCGCAGACGACGACTTCTCGTTGAGCGTCTCCGGAGTCGCTGACCCTGCCAGCGTGCCGCTCGATGACCGCAATCTCGCGATGCGCGCAGCCAAGCTGCTCGCGACCGCGACCGGATACACCGGCGGGGTACACCTCGAGATTCGCAAGAGTGTGCCGGTGGCTGGCGGAATGGGCGGAGGGTCAGCGGATGCCGCGGCCGCCCTCGTTGCGTGTGATGCGCTGTGGGGCACCGGGCTGTCACCGCACCGCATGCATGAGTTGGCTGCCCGGCTCGGCGCTGACGTGCCGTTCGCGCTGCACGGCGGCACAGCTGTTGGCACTGGGCGCGGAGACCAGCTGAATCCGGCGCTGGCGCGCGGACGTTTCGATTGGGTGCTCGTCACGAGCGACGAGGGGCTGTCGACACCGGCGATTTACAGCCGCTTGGATGTGCACAGGGCTGAGAGTGGTGCCCTCGCCGATGATCCGCCGCTGTCGCTGGACGTGCCGATCACCGTGCTGCAGGCGCTGCGCGCTGGCGACCCGCATTCACTCGCAGCGTGCATGTACAACGACCTTGAGGTGCCTGCTTTGCTCGAGCGTCCGACTCTCGACGACATAATCAACGAAGGTCTGCGTGCTGGTGCGTTGAGCGGTATTGTCTCGGGATCCGGGCCCACCGTCGCTTTCCTGTGTGAGACACCGGAAATTGCACAGCTTGTGCAGAACGAGCTCGCAGTATCTGGGCGCACCGCGTTGCACGTACACGGACCGGTGCCAGGGGCCCGCATCATCTCGGCGTGATGCACTCTGCGGGTACGGGGGTCATAATGGAGGTTGATGTGACCGTGCACACGCAAAGGAGGCGATGCGATGGCAGCCTCCGGCGAACGCGCACGGGTGCCCAGCATCCGCGACGTCGCGCGCCTCGCCGGCGTATCGCACCAGACGGTTTCGCGGGTCCTGAACGACCACCCCAGCATCCGGCCCGAAACCAAGCAACGCGTGCTCGATTCCATTCGGGCGCTCGACTACCGTCCCAACCTCGCCGCACGCGCGCTTGTGACGAGTCGCTCGCACACGATCGGAGTTCTGTCGGCGACGGTTGGTGAGTTCGGGCCGACATCGTCCATCGCGAGCATCGAGGATGCTGCGCGGGCCGAGGGGTACTCGGTCACCACGGTGAATCTGCCGACGACGACGCCGGAGGCGATCGGTGAAGCCATCCGTCAGCTGACTCGCGAGCAAGTCAGCGGAATCGTCGCCCTCGCCCCGCAAGTGCGGGTGTTCAACGTGCTCCGCGGTATGGCTGTGGGAGCGCCGATCGTCAGTCTGCAGGCAGCCTCGGGGGCGGACGGGTTCAGTCTGTCCTCCGATCAGGTAGCCGGAGCCCGTGCGATCACTGAGCACCTCATTTCGTTGGGCCACAGCGAAATTCTGCATCTCGCTGGCCCTCAAGATTGGATCGAGGCCGAATCGCGCATGCGCGGCTATCTCGATGCGCTGCGTGAGGCGGATTTGCCGACCTTCTCACCGATCCGGGGCGATTGGACGGCCGACTTCGGCTATTTCGCTGGCACTGAGCTTGCTCGACGCGCGGACTTCACCGCTGTGTTCGCGGCAAACGATCTCATGGCGATCGGGCTCATGCACGGATTCCGCGATGCCGGAATCGACGTACCGCGCCAAGTCAGCGTCGTCGGCTTCGATGACATTCCGGTCGCCGCACACGTCTGGCCGCCGCTCACTACCGTGCATCAGGATTTCCCTACGCTGGGGCGGCGGGCAGTCGACATCCTGCTCGCAGAGATCCGTGGCGAAATGGTGCCCGAGTTTGCGTCTGTGCTGCCGCAGATGCGACTGCGCTCATCAAGCGCATCTCGATAACGCAACGAGAAATGATCTCCACTTGACACCGGAGATCGGAAGGCGCAATATTGTGTCTCATGTGAACGGTCACATTGAGAGTGACCGTCAAAGTATCGAGGAAGATCCGTGACCAGCACAGCAGCGATGCCCTCCGTGGCAGGGCCGATCTTGGAGATGCGCAGCATCACCAAGGAGTTCCCGGGAGTGAAGGCACTCTCAGATGTGTCGATCTCCGTCAGATCGGGCGAAATTCACGCCATCTGCGGCGAGAACGGCGCTGGCAAGTCCACCCTCATGAAGGTTCTCTCCGGTGTATATCCGTACGAACCTACGACGGTGACATCCTGCTGTACGGCGAGGAACAGCGCTTCAAGGACATCGCAGCCAGCGAACAGGCCGGGATTGCGATCATCCATCAAGAACTCGCACTCATCCCCGAACTTTCAATTACCGAGAACATCTTCCTCGGCAATGAGATCTCCCAGTTCGGCACGATCGACTGGCGCGCAGCGAAAACGCGCGCAATCGAGCTGCTCGCTCGAGTCGGTCTTCGCGAGGATCCTGACCTTGCCGTCAAGCACCTCGGCGTCGGCAAGCAGCAGCTCATCGAAATTGCCAAGGCTCTCAACAAGGACGTACGTCTGCTTATTCTCGACGAGCCCACCGCCGCCCTCAACGAAAAACGACTCTCAGCACCTCCTCGACCTCATCCTCGGACTTAAGGCCAAGGGCATCGCGTCGATCATGATCAGCCACAAGCTCAACGAGATCGAGCAGATCGCCGACGAGATCACGATCATCCGCGACGGACGCACCGTCGAGACGCTGGACGTCACTCGCGGCGAGATCAATGAAGACCGCATCATTCGCGGCATGGTTGGCCGCTCGCTGGAAAGCCGTTACCCGGATCGCACCCCAGAGATCGGTGAAGTCTTCTTCGAGGTCAAGGACTGGGTTGTTCAGCATCCCACCGTCGCCGAGCGCATGGTCGTCAAGGGCTCCAGCATCAACGTCCGTCGCGGCGAAGTCGTCGGCTTTGCCGGTCTCATGGGTGCGGGGCGAACCGAGTTCGCTCGCAGCATCTTCGGCCGCTCCTACGGCACATTCCTCAGCGGGCAGATGTTCAAAGACGGCGAGGAAGTTGAACTTCGCGACGTCGCCAGCGCCATCCGTCACGGACTGGCGTATGTCAGTGAGGATCGAAAGAGCCTGGGGCTGAACCTGCTCGACACGATCAAGCGCTCGATCGTCTCCGCCAAGCTGTCGAAGATCGCCCGGCGCGGCGTCGTCGATGACCGCGAGGAGTTTGCGGTTGCCGAGCGGTACCGCAAGGCCCTGCGCATCAAGACGCCGAGCGTAGAAGAGGGCGTCGCAAAGCTTTCGGGCGGAAACCAGCAGAAAGTCGTTCTCGCCAAGTGGATGTTTACCGACCCCGATCTGCTGATCCTCGACGAGCCCACCCGCGGGATCGATGTCGGCGCGAAATACGAGATCTATTCGATCATCAATGAGCTCGCCGCATCCGGTAAGGGCGTCATCGTGATCTCCAGCGAACTGCCTGAACTGATGGGTATCTCCGACCGCATTTACACGATCTTCGAGGGGCGAGTCACCGACTGCATCTCTGCTGATCAGGCCACTCCGGAGGCGCTCATGCGCAGCATGACCTCCACGAACCAGAAAGCGACCGCATGAGCACCACGACAACCGAGACCGAGAAGCGGGGCTTCCACTTCGGCGACATCAGGAAGATGTTCGGCGGGGGATCCTCGTCGCTACGCCAGTTCGGCATCCTCGGCAGCCTGGTCGCGATCATCATCATTTTCCAGGTGCTGACTCTCGTGTTCAAGGGCCAGGGGCTGACGCTCTCGTCCGGCAACCTGATCAACGTCATCAACCAGTACTCCTACATTCTGATCCTCGCGATCGGCATGGTGATGGTCATCATCATGGGTCATATCGACCTGTCGGTCGGTTCTGTCGCTGCGTTCACGGGCATTATCGTCGCGAAGTCGATGGCCGAATGGAACCTTCCTTGGCCGCTCGCGATCGTCCTCGGGCTGGTAGTCGGCGCTCTGGTCGGCGCATGGCAGGGTTTCTGGGTTGCCTATATCGGCGTGCCCGCATTCATCGTGACACTCGCCGGAATGCTGCTGTTCCGCGGGGCGAACCAGTGGGTCGGCGATTCGCAGTCGATTCCCGTGCCGGAGGGGTTTCAGCAAATCGGCGCCGGGTACCTCCCCGAGATCGGCGGACCGTTCCAGTTCAACGTGCTCACCATGTTGCTCGCGATCCTCGCAGCTGCATGGGTCATCTTCTGGGAGCTGCGCACCCGCCGGATACAGGCGAAAATGGGTTCAGATCGCGCGCCGCTCTGGGTGAGCACGACCAAGGTCGTCCTGCTATCGATCGTCATTCTCGTCGCGGGTTGGCTGTTCGCAAACGGTCGCCCTGGAACGAGCTTCCCGATCTCGGGACTCATTCTGCTTGCGCTGGTCATCCTCTACTCATTCATCACACAGAGTACGGTGTTCGGTCGACACATCTATGCAGTTGGCGGTAACCGTCAGGCCGCCCGTCTGTCGGGCGTGAAGGATCGCAAGGTCGACTTCTTCGTGATGATGAACATGTCGATGCTCGCGGCCGTCGCCGGAATGATCTATGTCGCCCGCGCCACAGCCTCCGGCCCTCAGGACGGAAACGGCTGGGAGCTGGATGCGATCGCTTCGGTATTCATCGGTGGCGCTGCGGTATCCGGCGGTATCGGCACGGTGATCGGGTCGATCATTGGTGGCCTTGTCATGGCGTTCCTGAACAACGGGCTGCAGCTGCTCGGTGCTGGTGCCGACGTCGTCTCGATGATCAAGGGACTCGTGCTCCTATTCGCCGTCGGCATCGATGTCTGGAACAAGCAGCAGGGCCGCCCCTCTCTGATCGGGCTCATGACCCGCAGGCGCAACCGCCCGGATGCCGCAAATCTCACTGACTTTCCGCAACCCAAGTAACCGCACCAACCAATAGAGATCACACAGAGAAAGAGACCCCATGAAGAAAATTGCATTTGCGGCGACAGCGTTGGTCGCCGCGACAGCTCTCGCCCTTACCGGCTGCTCTGGTGAGCGCGGCGGCGACGCCGGCACAGCATCCGGTGAGCCGGCCGCCGCCGGATTCGAAGCAGGATCGACAATCGGTGTCGCACTGCCTGACAAGACCAGTGAGAACTGGGTCCTCGCAGGACAGCTGTTCACCGACGGACTCGAGAAGGCGGGCTTCAAAGCAGACGTCCAGTACGCCCCGGCGAGCAACACCGTCGCGGAACAGCAGAACCAGATCCAGGCGATGGTAACGGGCGGCGCAAAGGTCATCATCATCGGTGCCAAGGATGGCAAGCAGCTCGCTACCCAGGTGCAGGCTGCCCAGGATGCTGGCGTCTACGTGATCGCATACGACCGCCTCATCGAGAACACCAAGGCAGTCGACTACTACGTCGCGTTCGACAACTTCAAGGTCGGCCAGCTGCAGGGCCAGGCTCTGCTGGACGGTCTTGCTGAGCGTGCCGGACATGATGCGCCGTACAACATCGAGCTCTTCTCCGGCTCGCCGGACGACGCCAACTCGGCCGTGTTCTTCAACGGTGCGATGGACGTCCTCCAGCCGAAGATCGACGATGGCACTCTCGTCGTCAGCTCTGGTCAGACCGAGATCGCGCAGACCGCGACCGAAGGCTGGAAGGCAGAGAACGCTCAGCGTCGGATGGACTCGCTGCTCACTTCGACCTACGGCACTGCCGAGCTCGACGGCGTTCTGTCGCCGAACGACACGCTCGCCCGCGCCATCATCACCTCGGTGCAGCAGGCCGGAAAGACTGTTCCGGTCGTCACCGGTCAGGACTCCGAGGTCGAGTCGGTGAAGTCGATCATGGAGGGCATCCAGTACTCCACGATCAACAAGGACACCGCGCTCCTCGTCGAGCAGTCGATCAAGATGGTCGGCCAGCTCCAGAAGGGCGAAAAGGTCGATGTCAACGACGAAAAGCAGTACGACAACGGTGTGAAGATCGTTCCGGCCTACCTGCTTGACCCGATTATCGTGACGAAGGCAAACGCTGCCGAGGCTTACGCCAACGTGCCGAGCCTGCTTGAGATTGTGAACTCGTTCAAGTAATACGCACGACTCATCAGGAAGAGCCGCGCAGCCGTTTGGCTGAGCGGCTCTTCTCGTGAGACCTCGCCCACATGCAAAAATCATATTATTGCGACATGATCGTTCTCGCGCTCGAAGCAAGCACGACCTCGGCGAAGGCGATGCTCTTCGACACCGACACGGGTTCGATCACGGTGCGCGACCGTCGGTTCGAGGTCGACTCGGCTGAATCGACCTCCCGCGACGGCGACGCTCTTTACACCCAGCTCATGGCGCTCGGTCGAGAAGCCGCCGCCGGCGTTGAGGTCGATCTCATCGTGCTCAGCGGCACCTGGCATGGGCTCGGCCTGTTCACCCCGGATCTGCGCGCAGTCACCCCGATCATGGAATGGTCGTATACCGGAGCACAGGACCTCTGCGCGCGCCTGCGCAAGGACCAGGAACTGACCTGGTGGTTCTACGAGCGCACCGGCTGCATGGTCAACGCCGCCTACCCCGTCTTCAAGCTCATGCATCTCGCTGAACAGGCACCTCGCTTGCAGGGCTGGTCGCGCTGGATCAGGCGAGTCTGATTTTTGCACGCATGACGGGGGAGACCTGGACCAACGATTCGCTGGCATCCGGCACTGGCCTGCTCAACGCTGAGTCGGCGACGTGGGATCGCGAGGTTCTCGCGCGTTTTCGCCTAGAGGACGTTGTGCTTCCTGAGCTCAAAGACACCAGCGCAACGGCGCCGCTCTCCACGGAGGCGGCCGTGCTCCTGGGCTTGCATGCGGGGATTGCCGTACTGACTCCTGGGCCCGACGGGGGTCTCAATCAGGTGGGGGCGCTAGCCACACAGCCCGGTGACATGACCTTCTCGATGGGCACATCGGGCGCGCTCCGCTTCGCGACCCTCCACCCGTCGCTCTCTCCCACGCAAAGCACCTGGTCGTATCGCTCGCCACTGGGTCCACTCAGCGGCGCGGCAACCTCTGGCTGTGGCAACTGCGTAGACTGGGCACGCGATCTCCTCTTCGGAATTTCCGCGGAGTATTCCGCCATTGAACCCTTGCTTTCGGCGGACAAGGACGACCTTCCGGTGTTCATGCCGTTCCTGTTCGGCGAACGCAGTCCCGGTTGGCAAGACCAACGTCGCGGAGGCTTCCTAGATCTGCAACCGCACCATACTCGGGCCGACATGTACCAGGCAGTCCTTGAGGGCGTCGTCTACTCGCTTTATCACTGCTATAAGGAGCTCACCGCGCTCAACGGCACACCGCGGCGCGTTGTTCTCTCGGGTGGTGTGCTCTCCTCGCCCTTCTGGACGCAGTTGACGGTCGATACCTTTGGCACTCCGATGGAGGTGTCCACCCAGCAGCACAGCTCTCTCGTCGGTGCCGTACGCATGGGGTTGCGAGTGAGCGGCCTTGACGAGCGACATCCGGCGTTCGATGACGAACAGCCTCAGATTGTCCAGCCGCGCGAAGAGCGTCGGGCGCAGTATGACGCAGGATTTGCCCGCTACCTCGATCAGTACACGCGTACCGTGCCGGGGGCAGGCAGCGTGGGATCTGGAGAGCCCCTCACCCGATAGAGCGCACCTCGCCGAGTACGACTTCCACGTAGCAGCGTGAGTGGCTCTCGGCGGCATCTGCATCGCCATGAGCGATGGCCTGCGCGGTCTGCACGTGGTGGTGCAACGAGGTTGGATCGGGAGTCGCCGGGGTCAGTCCTGCACGCGAGCGTCCAGCGATGATCGCAGAGATCGCGGGCTTATTGGCGGCCAGCATGAGATTGCCGCTGGAATCGAGGATGACGCGACCGCGCGATTCGAGCATGCCCATGGCTTCCAGCACCCGGACCGCCTCCCGGATGACGGTTCGAGATACTTTATGGTTTTCTCGAGCTCGGCGGCTAAAGATACGATCATTGTGGCAGGATGATCGGCGAGTTCACTCACGGCTGACTCACAGGTGTCCCAACATTGTCGAGGCGTTCACCGTGGCACGCAACTCGGATGTCTCGGGCAAGGTGATCGTCGCCGTTTGGCCTGACCGCACCTGAGCGCCGACGAACAGTGCCGACGAACTAGGCTCGATAGCAACATGGCACATCTTCTCGGGGCAGAGGCCCTTCATCTAGAATTCCCGACCAAAGTCGTTTTTGACTCGATCACCCTCGGCATCGAGGAGGGTGATCGAATCGGCATCGTCGGTCGCAACGGCGACGGGAAGTCGAGTCTGCTGGCGATGCTCGCAGGTCGCCTGCAGCCGGATGACGGACGCGTGACGATGCGCGCCGGAACCACGGTCGGAGTGCTGGATCAGGCGGATACGCTCGACGACTCCCTCACGATCGCGCAGTCGGTCGTCGGAGATGTGCCCGAGTACGAGTGGGCCAGCGACGCCCGCGTGCGCGACGTGATCCAGGGGCTGCTCGCCGATCTGGACTGGGATGCCTCGGTGCAGAGCCTCAGCGGCGGACAGCGTCGTCGTGTGGCGCTCGCCACTCTGCTCGTCAAAGACTGGGACATCATCGCCCTCGACGAGCCCACCAACCATCTCGATGTCGAGGCGATCACGTGGCTTGCGGGCCACTTGAACAAGCGCTGGGCAGTGAACTCCGGTGCCTTCCTCGTCGTCACCCACGATCGGTGGTTCCTTGATGAGGTCTGCACCGAGACCTGGGAAGTGCACGATCGAATCGTTGAGCCCTTCGAGGGTGGGTACGCGGCATACATCCTTCAGCGCGTCGAGCGCGATCGGATGTCGGCCACGATGGAGGCGAAGCGCCAGAACCTTGCTCGTAAGGAACTCGCATGGCTGCGCCGCGGCGCCCCGGCACGCACCGCCAAGCCGAAATTCCGTATTGACGCGGCGAACGCCCTCATCGAGGATGTTCCCGAGATCCGCGACAAGACTTCGCTGCAGTCGCTCGCTGTCTCTCGTCTGGGCAAGGATGTCGTCGACCTGTTGGATGCCGGCGTCAGTTACCCGGCGACGGAGTTCGGTCCTGCACGCGAAGTGCTCCGCGATATCGAGTGGCGGATCGCGCCCGGCGAGCGCACCGGCATCCTCGGCGTGAACGGCGCGGGAAAGTCGACGTTGCTCGGTCTCGTTGCGGGCACTCTCGAGCCCACCAGCGGTCGAGTCAAACGCGGCACGACTGTCAAGGTGAAGACTCTCACCCAGCGCATCGATGAGCTCACCACCGTCTGGAACGACCCCGTGCGCAAGGTCATCGCGAATCTGCGCACCGAGTACACCTTCGGCACCGGTTCCAAGGCGACGTCGCTCACACCGAGTCAACTGCTCGAACGGCTGGGATTCTCCTCCGCACAGCTTTCGACCCCCGTCAAGGATCTCTCCGGTGGTCAGCAGCGTCGTCTGCAGCTTCTCTTGGTGCTACTTGACCAGCCGAACGTGCTGATCCTCGACGAACCCACGAACGACATGGACACGGACATGCTCGCGGCCATCGAGGATCTCCTCGACTCCTGGCCCGGCACCCTCCTGGTCGTCAGCCACGACCGTTACTTCCTCGAGCGGGTCACCGACCAGCAGTATGCGGTGATGGGCGGGCATCTTCGGCATCTCCCGGGCGGCGTGGATGAGTACCTCCGACTGCGCACAGCAGAACAGAAGGCAGGGTCGTCCGGATCGAATCCCACCTCTTCATCGCACTCTCGGCCCGCTCTCGATGGTGCGGCACTGCGCACGGCTCAGAAAGAGCTTTCGGCGCTGGAGCGAAAGATCCAGAAGCTCACGCAACAGATCAACAAGGCCAAGCACGCTCTCGTCGAGCACGACCAGGGCGACTACGAGGGCCTTGCGGATGCGATGAAGCAGATCGCGGCGCTGCAAGCCGAGGTCGAGGCGGGCGAGCTGCGCTGGCTCGAACTCAGCGAACAGCTCGACTAAATCAGAACAGCTCCGCTGAGTCAGATACGCGGCGCGTACTGCAACGTCCGGCGCGACACGAACTCGCGCTCTTCACCCGAAAGCGGATCGGTGAAGCGCAGCTCTTTGGCGAGAAGCTGCAGTGGGTGCTCGTGATCATCGGGCTTCTCGTCAAGCAGCAGCGGGTACAGACCGTCGTTCAGGATGCCGGCGCCCACTGACGCGAGGTGCACACGAAGCTGATGCATCTTCCCCGTGCGCGGCTTCAAGAGCGTGTGGATGACGTGGTCGTCCGCATTGATGAGCTCGATGGCCGTCTCTGAGTTCGGTTCTCGCGTCGGGTCGACCTCGACGCACACCTGGGCGCGCAGTTTCTCGATGTGAGCGTGAACGGTCAGCGGGAACGGGTTCTCCCACCCTTCGGGTCGCGCGGAGACGGCCTCGTAGACTTTCTCGATCCGCCTCTTCTGGAACAACAACTGGTATGCGCCACGCGTCTGCGGACGAACGGAGAACATCAGCAACCCCGCCGTGGCGCGATCCAGGCGGTGAATCGGTGCGAGATCTGCGTTGTCGAGCTGTCTGCGCAGCCGCACCAGGGCGGAATTCTGTACGTATTTTCCGGCCGGAGTGGTGGGTAAGAAGTGCGGTTTGTCGATGACAACGAGATCGTCGTCCTGATACAAAATCTCCGAGTAGAACGGAATCTCTGCCTCAGCCGGGGGCTCGCGATAGTACCAGACGAACTCTTCCCCGCTGAGCGGGGTGTCACGCCGGACCGGCGTACCGTCGAAGGCGACGATCTCGCCGCGGTCGAATCGTTCGAGCAACCATTTCGGCTCCAGATGGAAGAATCGCTCGACCATATAGGCACTGACGGTGGGCCACGGTCCCGTACGCGGGACGTGCAGCCGCGTGGCGCCGACCCCGTCTCGGACGGGGAGGGGAGAGCGCATGGCCATCAGAGAGCGGCCATCAGGAGTCGTAGCTCAGGCTGAGTTTGCGCAGGAGCGACGCCATCCGGTCCCGATCTGGGCGAGAGAGCGCCTGCAAGAGCTCGGCCTCGACGTCGACGAGACGGGTGATCGCGGCATCCACTCGAATCTGTCCGTCTTCCGTCAGGGTGACCAAGACGCTGCGCCCATCGTCTGGATCTGCCTCGCGACGCACGAAGCGTCGGCCGACGAGACGGTCGATCCGGTTCGTCATCGTGCCGCTCGAGACCAGAGTCTGCTGAAGCAGTTGCTTGGGGGAGAGCTGGAACGGGGTACCGGCACGTCGCAGGGCCGAGAGCACGTCCCACTCCCAGTGTTCGAGGTCGCTGCGCCGGAAAACATCGCGGCGCGCGCGGTCAAGATGCTTCGAAAGTCGATCCATCCGAGAGAGCACTTCGAGCGGCGAGAAGTCGAGGTCGGGGCGCTGTGTGTTCCACGCGCCGACGATGCGGTCGACTTCATCTGCCTCGCTCATCGTTCTATTATCGGGCATTGTGTCAGAGGACCCACCCTCGGGCATGGCAGAATTGACTCGTGGCCTCAGGCTGCGGTCCGCCGTAGTGTAATGGCAGCACGACAGCCTTTGGAGCTGTTAAGTCCAGGTTCGAGTCCTGGCGGCGGAGCATGACCGATAACAAGCTTGCGATCATTGTGCTGGCCGCAGGCCAGGGTACTCGGATGAAGTCCCGGCTGCCGAAGGTGCTGCACCCGATCAGCGGGCGCCCTCTCGTCGGTCACGTGCTGACGACGGCATCCCGACTCGGCGCGGAGCGTATCGAGGTCGTGGTGCGTCACGAGCGCGATCGGGTCGTCGCGGTACTGAGTGAGCATTACCCGGACGCGGTGGTCGTTGACCAGGACGAGATTCCTGGCACCGGCCGCGCGGTGCAGATTGCCGTCGATGCGCTTCCCGATGACTTCTCCGGCGATGTGCTGGTGCTTTCCGGTGATGTACCGCTGCTTGAGGTCGATACGTTGCAGGCGCTCCTCGAGGCGCACCGCGGAGCATCAGCCGCCGCGACCGTGCTCAGCGCGCTCCTGGATGACCCGACCGGTTATGGTCGCGTCATCCGCGACGCGTCGGGAACCGTGTCACGCATCGTCGAGCAGAAGGACGCCACGGCTGCTGAAGCCGCAGTCGCCGAGATCAACGCCGGGGTGTATGTTTTCCGCGCATCCGCTCTTCGTACCTTCCTCGCGAAGGTCGACCAGAACAACGCCCAGGGCGAGATGTACCTCACCGACGTCATCGGTCTGTTGCGCGAAGCGCAAGAGACCGTTGCCGCCGAAATCGCCGTTGATACCGCAGCGACCTTCGGCGTCAACGACCGCGTGCAGCTCGCAGAAGCGGGCCGTGTGCTCAATGCTCGCATCGTGCGGCGCTGGCAGCGCGAGGGCGTCACGATTGTCGACCCGGCCACAACCTGGATCGATGACGACGCGAAGCTTGCTCCCGATGTGACGATCCTGCCGAACACGATCATCTCCGGCGCAACAGTCGTCGAGTCCGGCGCAACGATTGGCCCTGACACCTCGCTTCTCGACTGCGAGGTTGGCACGGATGCTGTCATCCGCCGCACCGACGCCACGCTTGCCGTGATCGGCGCGGGAGCAACTGTCGGACCATTCGCTTACCTCCGTCCAGGCACAGTCCTCGGTGCGAACGGCAAGATCGGTACCTTCGTTGAGACGAAGAACTCACAGATCGGAGAGGGAAGTAAGGTTCCGCATCTCTCGTACATCGGTGACACGACGATCGGCGAACGCGTCAATCTTGGTGCCGGAGCTATCACCGCGAATTACGACGACCTCGTCAAGCACCGCACCGAGATCGGTGACGAAGTGCACACCGGGTCGCACAACGTGTTCGTCGCTCCGGTTAGGATCGGAGACGGAGCAAAGACCGGAGCGGGAGCGGTCGTCCGCAAGGCGTCCCCCCTGGTGCCCTGGCCTTGAGTGTCGCCCCTCAGCGAAATGTCGAGGGGTGGGTCGAGAAGAATCGAGCCGGAACAGGTGCTGCAGCAGCGGCATCCCGGGTCAACAGAGCCGCAGAGTAAGGCAGGCCATGGCGCGCAAGAATAAGACCGTTGAGCTGGACCGAGACAACGGCATTGCGCCGGGGATTATCGCTAAAACCAAGAAGCGGCTGGTCGTCGCGGGTGGACGCTCGCATCCCGAGCTGACCGCCGCTGTTGCCGCGGCGCTGGGCACTGAGATCGCTCCGACCGAGCACCGCACCTTCGCCTCGGGCGAGATCTATTCGCGCTTCGAGGTGTCGATCCGCGGCTGCGACCTCTTCCTGATCCAGACCTTCGGCGAGCCGGTCAATGAGTGGCTCATGGAGACGCTGATCATGATCGATGCCGCGAAGCGTGCATCGGCCAAGCGCATCACCCTTGTGGCCCCGTACTACCCGTACTCCCGCCAGGACAAGAAGGGCCGCGGACGTGAGCCGATCAGTGCCCGTCTGGTCGCTGACCTCCTCAAGACGGCCGGTGCCGATCGCATCATGAGCGTCGACCTGCACGCCGCGCAGATTCAGGGATTCTTCGACGGCCCCGTCGATCACCTTTTCGCCAAGCCAGTGCTGATGGACTACTTCCAGCGAACGCTCAACGCAGCGGATCGTGAGATCCTCACCGTCGTCTCCCCAGATATGGGTCGTGTACGTGTCGCAGACACCTGGTCGCAAAGCTTGAACGCACCGCTGGCGATCATTCACAAGCGCCGCGACCCGAAGGTTGCGAACCAGGTCTCGGTGCACGAGATCGTCGGCGCCGTTGACGGCCGAACGTGTCTGCTCGTTGACGACATGATCGACACGGGTGGAACGATCGTGAAGGCGGCGCAGGCGCTGAAGGCCAATGGGGCGCACCGCGTCATCGTTGCCGCCACGCACGCGATCTTCAGCGACCCGGCTAGCGAACGCTTGCAGGATGACGCGATCGACGAGGTCGTCGTCACCGACACAATTCCGCTTACCCAGTCGCGTCGCTGGGACGGTCTCACAGTCCTGCCGATCGCTCCGTTGCTGGCACGCGCCATACACGAAGTCTTCGAAGACGGCTCCGTCACCAGCATGTTCGGTGGCGACGCGTAGCAGCCTGAGACACTGCTGCTGAACACAGCCGTCGCATAGCGGCTCGGAATAATCTCTAGTCATGATCAGCTCCGCCGTTTCGTCATCCGTCCGAAAGGGCGCCGCTTTGGTCGGCATCGCTGGCGCGTTTGTGCTGGTTGGTTGCTCAGGCCCAGCAGACGCGCAAGACGCCTCGAGCGTTGACACGGGTGCTGCACCCGGCCCGTCACCGTCGGGCGAAAGCTCCTCGGCATCGGGCGGCGATAGCTCCGCGGCGTCGAGCGGGTACAACGACGCACGTACACCGCCGATGGCGCCTATCAGACGCCGGAGACAGTGGAGAAGATTTCCGTCACTCTCACGCTCGAGGGTGGAGTTGTGACGGAAGTCAACGTCACCGGCGACCCGCAGGCCCGCGAGACCGAGCAGTACCAGGGCGCGTTCATCGACGGCATCGCCGAAGAGGTCGTCGGAGTCGCAATCGATGACCTGAACGTGAGCCGCGTCGCCGGCTCGTCACTCACCAGCGGTGGGTTCAACTCGGCGCTCGACGCGATCAAGGAACAGGCCACGGTCTAACGCCCGATGTCTCTCTGGCGTTTCGATGCGATAGGCACGACGTGGGAGATCGAGACAGACCACCCGCTCGATCAGTCCGCTCGCACCGCTGTCACTGAGGTCATCGACGACTTTGACCACACCTGGTCGCGATTTCGCGAAGCCTCACTGGTGACGAGTCTTGCGGCTGACGGTGGCATCGTCGACGCGCCAGCGGATGCCGCAGTAATGCTCGACGCGTATCGCGAGCTTTCTGCGGCCACCGACGGTGCGGTCAATCCGCTGGTGGGGGAGAGCCTCAACGCTCTCGGCTACACCGCCGACTACTCGCTCATTGTGGGAACGCCACGACCGGCGCCCGATCACTGGGCGACGCTGCTCACCTGGACGAATACACAGCTGTCGCTGGCATCCCCTGCGCTGATCGATGTCGGCGCGCTTGGAAAAGGACGGCTCGTCGACCTCGTGCTGGCGGCTCTCGACGCAGGGGGCAGCGTCGATGGCAATGTGACTGTCGATGCTGGCGGCGATCTCGTCGTGCGTGGCGGGGAGGTGCGGATCGGGCTGGAGCATCCGTTCGACCGGACGAAGGCGATCGGAATCGCGACCATCCGAAACCAGGCGCTGTGCGCGTCGGCCATCAATCGTCGCGCGTGGGGTGACGGACTGCATCACGTTCTGGATGCCCGAACCGGAGCGCCAGTGCGCACGTGGGCGGCAACCTGGGCGATCGCTCCGGAGACGATGCAGGCGGATGCCGCGGCCACCGCCCTGTTCTTCGATGGCGGCGCGGAACTCGCGAACCGCTGGGGAGTGGAGTGGGTGCGAATGAGTACTGACGGGCGCGCAGAGCGTTCTGAAAACTGTTCCGTTGAGCTCTTCACGACGCGCACACCCCTCGGATAGGGAAGAGTTGTTCTGTGACGTTTTCATTCACTGCCATCCGCCAACGGGTGCTCGCGGTCCTCGGGACCATGTCGATGTATCGGCTGGTGCTCTTCTCCTTGGCCGCCCTCGGGTTGATCGCGCTGGCGATGTCCGCCCTCGGCGTGATCGTATCGCCGACGCCGCTTGAACTGCTGGCGTCGTTCGTTGTGCTCGCTGTTGTGATCTCTGCGATGGATGCCGGCGTGCAGCGTCTGTTGCATCTGCCGTGGCGCGTCGAATCGTCGCTCGTAACCGCTCTGATTCTGCTGTTCGTGATGCGTCCGGCGCTGGATCCGGCCGGACTGTTCGGGCTTGCGCTGGCCGGAGCGCTCGCGAGCGTCTCGAAGTACATCATCGCCTGGCGTGGCAGGCATATCCTCAACCCGGCCGCTTTCGGTGCTGCCGTGGTCTCAATTGTCGGGTCCTTCGGCGCGTTCGAGTGGCTCGGCACATCGGCATCCTGGTGGGTAGGCACTGGGGTACTGGCGATCCCCGTTGCAGTGTTGGGGCTCGCGGTGCTCTGGCGCACCGAAAAGGTGCGCGTCGTGCTGGTCTTCCTGCTCATTGCCGTCGGCACGGCCGTCGTTCGTCAAGCCGTTCAGGCGCAGCAGTTCCACATCGCCTTCGACCTCCCTACGGCGGTGCAGTTCGCGATCCTGCAGACTCCGTACCTCTTCCTTGGCGCGTTCATGGTTTCTGAGCCGCTGACGAGTCCGCCACGGCGCTGGCAGCAGTTCTCTGTCGCGGCACTGGTCGGAGTGCTGGCGGGCTGGCCGATCATGATCGGCGGCCTGTTCTCGCTCGGCCAAGAGCGCGCGCTGCTGATCGGCAACCTGCTCGCTCTGATGTTTGCACTGCGCGGGTCGGTGCGCCTGACCCTCGAGAAGCGCGAGTTCATCACACCCACAGCGGAGGAGCTCACCTTCCGAGCGAAGGGGAAACTGAAGTTCCTGCCTGGGCAATATCTCGAGCTGGACGTGCCGCATCACCGCCCAGATGCCCGGGGCACGCGCCGCGAGTTCAGCATCGTTTCGGCCCCAGCGGACTTGCCCACGCTGCGCATCGCATACAAGAACGGCGATCAGAAGCATCCGTCGAGCTACAAGCGGGCCCTCGCCGATGCCGCGCCAGGCGCCACGCTCGCCGTCACCGGCACCTGGGGCGACTTCGTGTTGCCTCGAAGCGATGTGCCTGTACTGATGGTCGCCGCCGGCATCGGCGTCACTCCGTTCGTGTCGCAGCTGCGCGAGCTGCACGCGACCGGTGAACACCGTGATGTTGTGCTCGTGTATGTCGCGGCCGAGGCCGCAGAGCTCGCATTCCGCGACGAGCTTGAGGCGACCGGCGTGCGCACCGTCGTATTCACCAGGGATCAACCTGCGGACCTTCCCGCGCACTGGACATGGGCGCGGGGAGTGCGTCTTGACGCACAGGGCTTGGAGAGCGCCGTCCCTGACATCGGCGCGCGTCACGCCTTCATCTCCGGCCCGCCACGGCTCATCGCCGACCTTGCCCCCGCATTGCAGAAGGCGCACTCGCTCACAACCGACGCGTTCGCCGGGTACTGACCCGGAAGTCAGTACGACGTTGGAGCGGCGGACGTCGGCGTCAGCGGGAGCCGCACGGTGAAGGTCGTGTCACCCGGTTCGCTGGCGACGGCGATCGTGCCGTGGTGCCCTTCGACGATGGCCTTGGCGATTGCGAGCCCGAGGCCGGTGCCGCCGGTCTGGCGGGCGCGTGAGGTATCGCCGCGTGCGAAGCGCGCGAAGAGCTCATCGCGCACCTGCGGGTCGATTCCGGGGCCGTCATCGTGCACGCGGATGACGGCACAGTCGTTCTCCGCCCCCACGCTCAACGTGATCTCGGTGCCAGCCGGTGTGTGAGTGCGTGCGTTCGCGAGCAGATTCGTCACGACCTGGTGCAGACGTCCCGCATCGCCGATGATCACCACCGGATCCTCGGGGACATCGATGCTCCAGCGGTGCTCCGGTGCCGTCGGGCGGGCGTCGGCGAGCCCTCGAGCGCGAGCTGGGTAAGGTCGACCGAGCCGTGCACGAGTTCTTGGCCCTCGTCGAGGCGCGCGAGGAGAAGTAGGTCCTCGACCAGTCGGGTCATCCGCAGCGACTGCGCCTGGATGCGCTCCAGTGAGGTTTGGGTTGTCTCCGGAAGTGAGCGATCCCGCAGCGACAGTTCGGAGTACCCGCGGATCGACGCCAGCGGGGTGCGCAGCTCATGGCTGGCATCGGCGACGAATCGTCGCATCCGCTCTTCGTTCTGCTGGCGTGACGCGAGTGAGTCGTTGACGTGGTCGAGCAGCTTGTTGAGGGATGCCCCGAGGAGACCGGTCTCGGTCCGGGGATCAGCTTCAGATGCCGGCACGCGCTCGGTGATCGTCACCTCGCCGCGATCGAGTGGCTGGTTGGCGACCCTGGTCGCTGTTCCCGCCATCGCGCGCAACGGTCGCAGGCTGAGACGAATAGTGACCGCTGTCGTCAACGCGAGCAAGATGAGGCCGCCGAGCGTGGCAAGGGCAATGACGGTGAGCAACTGCGCCATCGTGCTCTGCACTTCGTTACGGGGAAGACCTGTGACTACAGCAACGGCGCCGGCCTCCCTGACCGTGACGCGGAAGGAGCCGAGGCCTTCCAGTGCGACAGCGGTATTCGGCGCGGCCTTAACTGCGTCATTGATCTCGAGAAGCTGCTTGTCGGTGAGATCGGCGGTGCCGTCTGGAGTCACCACGACGCCGCTCGCGCCGTCGGGCGACGCAATAGCGAGCAAGAGCCCCGGCCCCTGAAAGTGCTGTCCGTTCAGAACCGTCTTCGCTGTGAGGGGTTCACCCGACAGAGCTGATACTCGCGCCTGGTTGGCGACGAGATACGTGGTCTGGCTTGCCGTCGTGCCCACCTGATCCTGCAGGCGGCCCTCCAGTGCCTGCCCGAGCGTCGCGCTCGTAATGACCGCGACGATGATGAGGATGAGCGACACAAACCCGATGACAGCGGCCATCAGCCGCGTCTGCAGGGTCAGCGGGCGATGCGTCATCCTCATCAACGTCACTGCGGAGCCTTGATCATGTAACCGACGCCGCGCACCGTGTGCAGGAGCGGCGTGCGCCCGACGTCGAGCTTCTTGCGAAGGTATGAGATGTAAAGCTCGACCACCGAAGACTTGCCGCCGAAGTCGTAGCTCCACACCCGGTCGAGGATCTGGGCTTTCGAGAGCACCCGACGCTCATTGCGCATGAGGTACCGAAGCAGTTCGAACTCGGTTGCCGTCAGCTCGATCTCGGTGCCATTGCGCTCAACTTCGTGGCTGTCCTCGTTGAGGGTGAGATCGCCCACGCGCAGGATTGACTGTCCCTCCTCGGCGCTGGCGAGGCCCGTGCGGCGGATGATCGCACGCAGTCGTGCAATGACCTCTTCCAGGCTGAACGGCTTCGTCACGTAATCATCGCCGCCGGCGGTCAGTCCCGCGATGCGGTCGCCGACGGCATCCTTCGCGGTGAGGAACAGCACCGGCACAAGGTTGCCAGATTCTCGGAGCCTCCTCAGCACACTCATGCCGTCAAGATCTGGCATCATGATGTCGAGAATCAGTGCATCAGGCTCGAATTCGCGCGCAACCTGGAGGGCTTCAAGGCCAGAGGATGCTGTGCGCACCTCCCACCCTTCCATTCGCAGCGCCATTGATAGTAGGTCGGTGAGCATCTGCTCATCGTCTACGGCGAGGATGCGGAGCGCGGTTCCGTCGGGGCGACGCAGGTCGGGCTGATCATTCGTCATGTATTCATTCTGAGGAATTAGCTATGGGGTTTCTATGGAATCCTGTATGCGTTGACTGTGAATCATGCCACGCGACGAAGAAGGGCCGAGAACCTCGCGGTTCCCGGCCCTTCTCGACGAACGAACGATCAGTGCGTGTCTTCCGCCTCGATCTCGGTGCGGTCTCCCGACCACAACGTGTGGAAGGTGCCTTCCTTGTCGATGCGCTTGTAGGTGTGTGCTCCGAAGAAGTCGCGCTGACCCTGCACGAGTGCAGCCGGCAGTCGATCAGCACGGATGCCGTCATAGTACGCAAGGGAGGACGAGAACGCCGGGGAGGGGATGCCCGCCTCAGTCGCGGCGATCACAACTCGCCGCCAGGAGGCCTGGCCGCGAGTCAGGGCATCAGCGAAGTACGGCGCGGTTGCGAGAACAGGTAGTTCCGGCGTCTGCTCGTACGCATCGGCGATGCGGTTGAGGAACTGGGCACGGATGATGCAACCGCCGCGCCAGATCTTGCTGATCGCGCCCAGGTCAATCTTCCAGTCGTACTCAGCGGCACCGGCGCGAATCTCGTCGAAGCCCTGCGAGTAGGCGATGATCTTCGACGCGAAGAGCGCGAGGCGCACGTCTTCGATGAACGCCTCCGTGTCTTCAACTTCGAATTCTTCCTCGGGGCCAGGCAGTGCCGCGGCAACAGCGCGCTGCTCAGGGTGTGAGGACAGCGAGCGGGCAAATGTTGCCTCCGCGATGCCCGAAACCGGAACGCCGAGCGAGAGCGCGGTCTGCACCGTCCACGCGCCAGTGCCCTTGGCTCCGGCCTGGTCCACGATGACATCCACGAGCGGCTTGCCGGTTTCGGCATCGACCTGTCGGAGCACCTCGGCGGTGATCTCGATCAGGTACGACTCCAGCTCACCCTTGTTCCATTCGGTGAAGATGTCGGCGATCTCGGCGGGGGTCTTGCCCGTGCCGCGGCGAATGAGGTCGTAGGCCTCGGCGATGAGCTGCATATCGGCGTACTCGATGCCGTTGTGCACCATCTTCACGAAGTGTCCGGCGCCGTCGTGCCCGATGTGAGTGACGCACGGCTCGCCCTCGGCGACCGCGGCGATCGACTTCAGGATCGGGCCTAGTGTGATCCAGGACTCGTCAGAGCCGCCCGGCATGATGCTCGGGCCGAGGAGCGCACCCTCTTCACCACCAGAGATGCCAGCGCCGACAAAGTTGATGCCTGTCTCGCGGACGGCCTTCTCGCGGCGGATCGTGTCGGGGAAGTACGCGTTGCCGCCATCGACGATGATGTCGCCCGGCTCGAACACCTCGGTAAGCGCCTGGATCACTGCATCCGTGCCAGCACCAGCCTTAACCATGATGATCGCCGTGCGCGGCTTCTGCAGCGAGTCGGCGAACTCCTGGTAGGTGGATGCCGGGATGAACCCAGCCTCCGGGTGCCCATTCAGCAGAGTCTGGGTCTTCTCGTAGCTGCGGTTGAAGATCGCGACCGTGTTGCCCTCGCGGCTGGCGAGGTTGCGGGCGAGATTCGAACCCATCACAGCGAGTCCGACGACTCCGATGTTTGCCGTGGCGGCAGAGGACATTGATGCACCTTCCGTGGGGAGAATCGGCCGGACGCGACCGAGTCGCGCGAACCACTTCCAGATTAGTCGGATGCCGACACGGCCCAGACCCGCGTTACGGGCCGTGGAGCGTCAGTCCTTGCGGTAGCTGGTGCGGCCCATCGAGAAGAGCGCGCCGATCGTGAGCACCGTGGCGCCCAGCGCCATCACGCCGATAAGCCACAGGAGGACGTGTGAAAGGAAGGCGCCGTCGAGCATGCCGGACTCCGAGTTCTGCGAGGGGAAATAACCTGAGTTTCAGCCTACCCGCACATCGGTTACGATAGAGGAGTTCCTCGGCGAGGGATGCTTCGCATGCGCGGCATCCGTTATCGACGCGGCGAATCAAGCCTCGTGGTTTTTCGCACGTCATCGTCCGAGATATCGACCAATAGACCATCACGCGGCGAGTAGTTCGTCGCGTGCCCCGAAGGAGAATCAATGTCTGAGGACATCAAGGTCCACGCCGAGGTCCGCGAACAGTTCGGCAAGGGCTTCGCCCGTCGCCTGCGCGCTGCCGGCAAGATCCCCGCCGTCATCTACGGCCATGGAACCGAGCCTGTGCACGTCGCACTGCCCGGCCACCAGGTCTCGCTCATCATTCGCCGCGCCAACGCGCTGCTCCACCTCGACGTCGAGGGCACCGACCACCTCGCGCTCGTCAAGGACGTGCAGCGTGACCCGGTGTTGCAGATCATCGAGCACATCGACCTTCTCGTCGTGAAGAAGGGCGAGAAGATCCAGGTCGACGTGCCGATCATCGTCACCGGCGAGCCGTTCGCCGGCACCGTTGCCAACCTCGACGCGACCTCGCTCGCCGTCGAGGTCGAGGCGACGCACATCCCGCAGAACTTCGAGGTCTCGGTTGAGGGCCTCGAAGAGGGTCAGCACGTCACGGCCGCCGACGTCAAGCTGCCCAAGGGCGCAACGCTTCTCGCCGACCCCGAGATGCTCGTCGTCGCGATCTACGTTCCGAACGAGTCGAGCTCGGAAAGCACCGAAGCGGTCTCCGCCGAGGGCGAGTCCGCCGAGGGCCAGGCCGAAGCAGCTGCCGCGGAGTAATTCACCGAAGCACATGCACAGAGGGGACGCGAGCACATCGCGTCCCCTCTGTCGTATCCTGACGACGTTCGAGAGGCGAGAGACGCATGGCAGATACCTGGTTGATCGTGGGGCTGGGAAACCCCGGACAGCGATACGAAACGACCCGTCACAACGTCGGTCAGTTTGTCGTGGATGAGCTGGCAGCCCGGCGCAGCGAGAGCTTCCGAGAGCACAAGACCGGTGCGCGGGTCGTTGAGACGTGGCTGCGCCCAGGAGCAGCCAAACTCGTGCTCGCGAAACCCAACACGTTCATGAATGTCTCGGGCACTCCGGTCGCTGCCCTGGCGCGGTTCTACTCCGTGCCGCCAGAGCGAACGGTCATCGTTCACGATGAACTCGATATTCCGTTCGACACGCTCAAGCTCAAGGTCGGCGGCGGGCATGGCGGACACAACGGTGTGCGCGACGTCGCGCAAGCCATCGGCACTGCGGACTTCCCCAGGGTGCGGGTAGGCATCGGCAGGCCGCCAGGACGGCAGGACCCTGCGGACTGGGTGCTGTCGCCGTTCGGTAAGACTGAGCGCGAGACGCTTCCGATTCTCGTCGCCGACTCAGCGGATGCTGTCGAGCTGCTCGTCAGCGAAGGACTAGTAGCAGCGCAACAGAAGCATCATGCGCCGCGTTGATCATCAGCCGTAGAAGTTGACTGCTCCCGCAGTCGTGCCGATTCCGAGCGCAACGCTGAGCACCAGGAAGAAGATTCCAGGCGCGATCACCCCGATGATGAGACCGGCGATGCCCCAGCCGCGCCCCTGACGCTTCACGATCGCCATGATGCCGAAAACAATTGCGGAAATGCCTGCGAGCGTGCCGACCCAGAACGAGATCTCACCCATCAGCACCTGATCGCGCACGGGGGAGAGGAAGGACAGGTCGTTGTTCGACGTGCTGAGGTCGTCGACCGCGGTAGGCAGGTTGAAGCCGATCTGGTACCCGGCGATGCCGATGATGATCGACGAGACGACGGCGGCAATGAGCGATAGCCCAAACGCCACGATTCCGAGAACCGCTGCCTTCGGCGCTGCTTGGGCAGAAGGCTGAAAGCCGTCCGGAGGGGCGCCGTAGCCACCAACGGGTGCGGAATACGCTCCGGGAGGGGTCTGGTAGTTCTGCTCTAGAGGAGCAGCCTGGTGGTACGCCGGTGCAGCGGGCGGGGCCTGATATGCGGGCGGTGCCTGAGGGGCGGACGCTGGCGCCTGGGGCACCGGAGGAACGGAGCCGTACGGCGCGGGCGGCGGAAGCTGTGGATCGGTCACGCTCCCATCCTATGGCGCGCGACCGATCCACACAGGCTTCGTGATCAGACCCGGCGCAACAGCCCGACCTTGTCGTACACATCGGTGAGCGTGGCGTCAGCGACGGTATCGGCACGCGCAGCGTTCTGAGCGAGGATGCGATCAAGCTCGGCCGGGTCATCAAGAAGCTCAAGGGCCCGTTCGCGCACCGGTTCGAACTCGGCAACAACGACCTCAGCGAGACCCTTCTTGAAGTCGCCGTACCCACGACCGGCGTACTCGTCTTCGATCGAGGCGACCTGGCGACCCGTGAGGGCGGCGTAGATGGTCAGCATGTTCGAGACACCCGGCTTGTTCTCGCGATCGAACCGCACCGTGCCCTCGTTGTCAGTCACCGCTCGCATGATCTTCTTCGCCGACTTCGCAGGGTCATCCAGCATCCAGAGCACGCCGGCGTCGCTCTCTGCAGACTTCGACATCTTGGCCGTCGGGTTTTGGAGATCGAAGATTCGCGCGGTGTCCTTTTGGATCACGGGCATCGGCACAGTGAACGTTTCGCCGAAGCGCGAGTTGAATCGCTCGGCGAGATCGCGGGTGAGCTCAACGTGCTGCTTCTGGTCATCGCCGACGGGTACGACATCGGTCTGATAGAGCAGGATATCGGCGGCCATCAGAACCGGATACGTGAACAGCCCGACGCTGGTGGCGTCGGCGCCGTACCGGCTGGACTTGTCTTTGAACTGCGTCATCCGACCGGCTTCTCCGAAACCGGTAATGGTGCTGAGGATCCAGGCGAGTTCGGCATGCGCCCTTACGTGCGACTGCACGTACAGCGTCGACAGCGACGGCTCGATGCCGGCGGCGATGTACTGGGCCGCCGTGCGACGCGTCTTCTCACGCAACTCTTTCGGTTCCTGCGCGACGGTCAGTGCGTGCAGGTCGACGACGGAGAAATATGCGTCGTAAGAGCTCTGCAGATCCCGCCACTGCAGGAGGGCCCCAATGTAGTTGCCGATCTGGAGGGAGTCGGCGGAGGGCTGCATTCCTGAGTAGAGGCGAGGTTTCTTCACGACATCAATCCTATGGCGCTGGTTCCCTGCCGTGCCGCAGCGGTGACATACGCTGGTCAGATGGCCGAGTCTTCTCCACGCAGCACGCGACGCCGCCATGACATTCCACGCGATCGAGCGCTGTATGTCGAGACACGCATACACGCACCGCTGGAGACCGTATGGGCTCTCACACAGGATCCCGCCTCGCACGTGCGCTGGGATGCGCGGT
This sequence comes from Microbacterium sp. CH12i, assembly GCF_000685355.1. Lineage (GTDB taxonomy): Bacteria > Actinomycetota > Actinomycetes > Actinomycetales > Microbacteriaceae > Microbacterium. Next base: position 198,308 of record NZ_JHET01000006.1, read on the forward strand.
TCACATCGATCATCCCCGTGCAGACACGCGAGGATGGCGCGCAGGAGTTCCGCTACGAGCTCGACCTCGGCCTGCACGTTATCCGCGGTAGCGGCGTCTCGCTGGGTGCCCGCGAAGGCGCCCAGGGCGAACGCACCTCAGCCCTGGTATTCGACACCGAAGATCGACTGTCCCCGCTCGGACGTGGGCGTGGCTATTGGCGATATATTCCGACCGACGACGGCGTGCGCTTTCTCACCGGCTACGACTACACGCCGGGGTGGGGGCCGATCGGACGCGTGCTTGACCCGCTGATCACCCGACACGTGGTGTGGTGGCTGACAGCGTGGAGCTTTGATCGGCTGCGGCTGTGGGCGGAAGAGGGAATCGTCCCTGAACAGACCAGTTGGTGGAGGTCGCTGTTGCCAGGATCCCGTCCGAGAGCGCGCGCTCGACGTTGCCTGGCCCGGCCGCCTCGTCGCACACAACACCGCGTCATGGACGATGCCCCATCCACACTCGCGGACATCGAGTCATGACAGCCGCTGAGGGGATATTCCGACGGGCTTTGGGCGATGACTTTGACCGCCTTCATCCGCAACTCCAGCGTCGCTTCGGCGTGGGAGTCGATGCGGGCTACGGGTGCGTTGGCACGGGAGTAATGCTGGAACTGCGCCGCGGTCCGTGGTGGACGTTGCCATTTCTCGCATTTGGGACAATGCGCAACATCATGTTCCCTGAAAAGGGGCGAGACATTCCCTTTCAGATCGACAATCACCCCTATATCGACGGATACGGACGCGAAATAGTCACGTTCGTGCGCACCATGCAAGTGCGCCCCGACCGCAGACGCCGCTTCGATGCGACGATGATCTACAGCCCGAAGCGCGGGCGGGTGGTGGACTACCTCGGAACCCACCAGCACCTCGCCGTCGATCTTGATCTCGCGGTCACCGATGATGGCGCACTCAGGCTCACCTCGGGGGAGCAGCGCTTCTATGAGGGGCCGCTGGCATTCCGCTTTCCCATGCTCTTCAGTGGAATTGCTCACCTCACTGAACGCTACGACGACGAACGGGAGCTGTTCATCATCGATCTCGTCGTGCGCAACCGTCTTATGGGCAGACTCTTCGGGTACCGCGGAGAGTTCACCTGCGAATATCCGAGTGCTGAGGAGATCCCAGTGACGGTGAAGCCATATCGGGAAGAGCGGCGCGAGTGAGCGTGCGCAGCTCGGTCTACCTCGAGGCCCTCGGCAGCGACGCGCAGCGATTGCAGCCAGAGGTCTTCGCGTACATCGCGGGTCCCCCTGAGGGGCAGGCAACAGGTGTCGGTGAGGGTATCTTCGAGATCGCTGGCAGCCGCTGGGGATGGCTGTCGCCGCTCATACGCCTCGTGATCGGACCAGGGCTGCTAGTCTCTCGGCACGAGCAGGATGTCCCCTTCGACATCGTCAATCGACCTTTTCGGATGCCCAGCGGTGCGCCAGCGCTCGCCGCGGAACGACACTTCCAATTCCGAAACTCAACGCAGACCGTTGTGGATGTCATGTTCGTCGCGTCGCACCGGGAACCATCGTCAATGTTCCCGGCCAGCGTCGCCAGATCGAGATGCTCCTGGAATGCTCTGCGACCTCTGAGGGAAACCTCCGACTGCACTCGCGAGCATCGAGAATTCGACTGGGTCGTCACCGGGTGCGGCTACCTCGCGTTCTCAGCATCCAGGTAGAGGTAGAGGACGGTTATGACCGTGAGGGCGACAGAAGAACCATCACGGCGAACATCCGAAACCCGCTGCTCGGGACGCTGATGGAGTACCGAGGGTGGTTCCGCTACAAGTACGCGTGACCGGCAGAGCTCGCGTTCAATAGCTGTAATCGACGACCACCGGTGCGTGATCGCTCCAGCGCTCGGCATATGATGCCGCACGGGCCACGTGGTACGTCTGCACGCGTTCCATGAGCGGCGGGGTAGCCAAGTGGTAGTCGATGCGCCAGCCGGTGTCGTTGTCGAATGCCTGACCGCGCGCTGACCACCAGGTATACGGGCCTTCGACCTCGCCGTGAAAGCGACGCCCGACATCAACCCAACCGAGACCTGTGCCGACGGTGCCGTCGACGCCGGTGATGTCGGCTCCAGCGTCGCCCAGATAACGATCGAAGTACGCGCGCTCACGGGGCAGAAAACCGGCCTTCTTGCGGTTACCGCGCCAGTTCTTGATGTCGAGCTCACGGTGGCCGACGTGAGGTCACCTGTTACGACCGCGAGTGCGTCGCCGGCGCGAAGCTCAGCCAGTCGGATGCCGAAGGCGTCAAGAAACTTCCACTTCTCGTCTTGCTTCGGAGTGTCGACCTCGCCGGAGTGCACGTAAGCGCTCACCACAGTCAGCGTTGCGTCACCGAGAAGGAAGTCGCCCTCGATCCAGCGACCTTTCGAATCGAAGTCGTCAGCGCCGAATGCCGTGCGGGTTGCGAGCGACGGGGTACGGCTCGCGATCGCAACACCAGCGCGCCCCTTGGCCGTCGCCTCATCATGGACGATCGACCAGCCAGGCAGGGCGGCTTCAAGGTGCTCGTCCTGTCCACGAACCTCTTGCAGCGTGAGGATGTCGACGTCAGCGGCATCTAGCCAACTGCTCATTCCGTTGCGGGCGGCCGCCCGAATTCCGTTGACATTGACCGAAGCGATACGCAGATGAGGCATGTTTCCAGCCTAACGAGAGTCTCCGACATCAGAAGCGGCTGACATCAGAAGCGGCCGACAACAGGAGCGGTCGAGATCAGGGGAAGGTCACGGTCCTTCGCTGCGACAGCGATCCATGCCGCAGCGACGAGCATCACCACGCCGTTCACACGGAACCAGAGCAGCAACCCGATGAAGATCGCGAACGTGGCCAGTAGGGGATTGGTCGGTGTGTAACTCAGCAGGAATCCCGCCGCGAACTGAAGGGCCGTCATCGCGGCGCCGCCGAGGAGCGCGCCCGGCCAGATCGTGCGCCAGCGCAGCGATGTCCCAGTGAGGAAGCGCACCATCGTCGCCAGCGCTGCCGACAATAGTGCGAAGGAAACGATGACCGTTCCCACTCGGATGCTGATGTTCACTGTGCTGGATCCGGCATCCCAGCCAAACTGCGTGAGGATCCAGCTCAGCACTGCGGCGCTGGCCGAGCTCAGGATCGACCCGACGATCAGCGAGACGCCGAAGATCAGGGCAGCCAGAAGATCGCGCGCCTTGAGTATGACGTAGCTGCGTCGGTCGGGCGGCAGGCCGAAGATGTCGCGCACGGCGCGACGCGCGAAGGTCACCCAGCCGATGGCGGTCCAGATGACGACGCCCAGAGCAACCAGACCGGTGATGCTGAGTACTCCGGCCGTGCGCGTCGCGATCTCTTTGACCTGTTCGGTGGTCGCCACACCGTCCGCACTGATGATGTTGGGAATGTAGCCGTTGATCAACGCGATCATGGCGTCGACCGACTCGGCGCTGCCGCCCAACCACAGCCCAGCGATCGCGAAGGCCAGGTAGATCGCCGCGAAGATGGCGAACAGCGCCTGATAGCTCACGCCAGCGGCGAGGAGAAACCCGTTGTTCTGCAGAAAGTGCCGCCACACACGTATCGGGAACAGCCCAAGTGTGCGCCGCGTCAGATGGGTCGCCCGTTCGACCGCGACATTGAGGCGACCGCGTTCGAGATCGTCTCCAGACACGTCGGCCGGCTCAGTGATGATCGATCAGGGGTGACCGCGGAGGATCGCCTGCTTGACCTCGGCGATCGCCTTGGTGACCTCGATGCCGCGGGGGCACGCCTCCGAGCAGTTGAAGGTCGTGCGGCAGCGCCAGACGCCTTCCTTGTCGTTGAGGATGTCCAGACGTACGTCGGCGTTGTCATCGCGCGAGTCAAAGATAAAACGGTGCGCGTTGACGATTGCGGCGGGACCGAAGTACTGTCCGTCGGTCCAGAACACGGGGCATGACGACGTGCACGCCGCGCACAGGATGCACTTAGTGGTGTCGTCGAAGATCGCACGGTCGGCGATCGACTGCACGCGCTCCTTGCCCTTCTCGGGCGCAGAACCCGAAACGAGGAAAGGCTGTACCTCACGGAAGGAGGCGAAGAACGGCTCCATGTCGACGATGAGGTCCTTTTCAAGGGGCAGGCCCTTGATCGCCTCGATGTAGATCGGCTTCGAGATGTCGAGGTCTTTGATCAGCGTCTTGCACGCGAGACGGTTACGACCGTTGATGCGCATGGCGTCAGAGCCGCAGATGCCGTGTGCACAGGAGCGGCGGAATGACAGCGAGCCGTCGACCTCCCACTTGATCTTGTGGAGGGCATCGAGCACGCGGTCAGTGGAGAACAGCTCCACGTCGTAGTCGACCCAGTGCGGCTCAGCATCCTTTTCAGGATCGAAGCGACGGACGATAAACGTCACCAGGAATGACTGGATGGCCGGGTCAGCGGCGGCAGGGGTTTCTGCGACAGCGTTCGACATCTCAGTACTTCCTTTCCATCGGCTGGTAGTTGGTGATGACAACCGGCTTCCAGTCGAGTCTGATGTGGTCGGCCGGTGTTGACGAGTGCGGGTCACCGGTCAGATAGGCCATGGTGTGCTTCATGTAATTCTCATCGTCGCGCTTCGGGAAGTCGTCGCGCATATGGCCGCCCCGACTCTCTTCACGGTTCTGCGCTGCGTAAACGACGACCTCAGCGATGTCGAGCAGGAAGCCGAGCTCAATGGCTTCCAGAAGGTCGGTGTTGAACCGCTGACCCTTGTCGTCGACGTAGACGTTCTTGTACCGCTCGCGCAGCTCCTTGATGACGCCCAGGACGTGCTCAAGGGAATCGTGCGTGCGGAACACCTGCGCGTTGCGGTCCATCTCTTCCTGCAACTTCTTACGCAGCACAGCGACACGCTCGGTGCCGTTGCTGTTTCGCATGTTCTCGATCAGCCCGGAGACGAACGCGGCGGGGTTCTCCGGCAGGGGAACGAACTCTGCAGTCTTGGAGTACTCCACCGCGTTGCGGCCTGCACGCTTGCCGAAGACGTTGATGTCGAGCAGCGAGTTTGTGCCCAGGCGGTTGGACCCGTGCACCGAGACACATGCACACTCGCCGGCGGCATACAGCCCCGGCACGATGGTGTCGTTGTCGGCGAGCACCTGAGCATCGTTGTTGGTCGGGATGCCACCCATGGCGTAGTGCGCTGTCGGCATTACGGGGACAGGTTCTGTCACCGGGTCAACGCCCAAGTACGTGCGTGCGAACTCGGTGATGTCGGGGAGCTTCGTCTCGAGCACCTCGGCGCCCAAGTGGGTGCAGTCGAGGTAGACGTAGTCCTTGTGCGGTCCGGCGCCGCGGCCGTCGAGAACTTCCTGCACCATGGAGCGCGCGACGATGTCACGGGGCGCGAGGTCCTTAATGGTGGGGGCGTAGCGCTCCATGAAGCGCTCACCCGACTCATTGCGCAGGATCGCGCCCTCGCCTCGGGCACCCTCAGTGAGGAGGATGCCGAGACCAGCGAGCCCGGTCGGATGGAACTGGAAGAACTCCATGTCCTCGAGCGGTAGGTTCTTGCGCCAGATGATGCCGACGCCGTCGCCGGTGAGGGTGTGCGCGTTCGAGGTCGTCTTGTAGATTTTGCCGAAGCCGCCGGTGGCGAAGATCACGGCCTTGGACTGGAAGACGTGCAGCTCACCCGTGGCGAGGTCGTACGCGACCACGCCGGCGACCTGGGTGTTGCCGTCAGCATCCTTGACCGTGACCAGGTCGAGGACGTAGAACTCATTGAAGAAGTTGATGCCGAGCTTGACGCAGTTCTGGAACAGCGTCTGCAGGATCATGTGGCCGGTGCGGTCCGCTGCGTAGCAGGCGCGGCGCACCGGTGTCTTGCCGTGGTTTGCGGTGTGACCACCGAATCGGCGCTGGTCAATCTTGCCCTCAGGGGTGCGGTTGAACGGCAATCCCATGTTTTCGAGGTCGATGACCGCGTCGATCGCCTCTTTCGCGAGGATCTCGGCTGCGTCCTGGTCGACGAGGTAGTCGCCGCCCTTGACGGTGTCGAAGGTGTGCCACTCCCAGCTGTCTTCCTCGACGTTGGCGAGGGCCGCAGCCATACCGCCCTGCGCCGCACCGGTGTGGGAGCGCGTGGGGTAAAGCTTGGAGATCACGGCCGTGTTTGCGCCGGGCCCTGCCTCGATGGCCGCCCGCATGCCAGCGCCACCGGCACCGACGATGACGACATCGAACTGGTGGTAGTGCACGCCATCGCGAACGACGGAATCCTGAGTCTGCGTAGTCACTCTGTATGCCTCTTCTTCTACTTGACCAGCGCCTGGCACTGCGCCGCAAGGACGCTCGTGTCGGTCACACCCAAGCAGGGGTCGAACGTGAACACGACGAGCGTGCCGAGCAGGATGAGCAGGCCAGCGGCCAACCCGATTGCCCAGACAAGGGCTTTGCGGACTTTGTCGTGGGTGACGTAGTCATTGACGATCGTGCGCATGCCGTTGCCGCCGTGGATGAATGCGAGCCACAGCATCAGCACATCCCACCACTGCCAGAACGGTGTGGCGAACTTCCCAGCGACGAAAGCGAAGTCGAGGGCGTGGATGCCCTCGCCGACCATCAAGTTGACGAATAGATGCCCGAAGATCAGAACGATCAGCACAACACCGGAGCCGCGCATGAACAGCCAGCCCCACTTCTCGAGGTTGACCCCACGGCGACGGCGCGCTGGTGCGGCGACGGTCTGTGCAGACATCAGTGACCCCCTCCGAATCCGGCAAACGCGAGCATCAGGTGACGCGGCGCGAAGCCCGCCATCAGCACGACCCACACCGCGAGAACGCCCCAGAACAGTTGCCTCTGGAAGCGTGCGCCCTTCGACCAGAAGTCGATGAGGATGATGCGCAGGCCATTGATCGCGTGGAAGACGATCGCTGCGACCAGCACGACTTCGCCGAGCGCCATGATCGGATTCTTATACGTGCCGATCACCGCGTTGTAGGCCTCAGGGGAGACCCGGATCAGTGCTGTGTCGAGCACATGCACCAGAAGAAAGAAGAAGATTGCGACTCCGGTGATGCGATGAAGCACCCATGACCACATGCCTTCGCGTCCCCGGTAGAGGGTGCCGCGTGGCTTCTTAGACGTGGTCTCCGAAATCGACGGGGTCAAGCGAGTGCCTGCGGACACGGTCGTCCTCCCTGATCGATGCGAGGTCGGTAGCACGCACTGGGTCTTGGCCGACCGCAGAGGTGCCCGATCGTGTCCCATCCTATTCCTGTTCAAACACTGGGAGCGACGAAGGCGCCCCTAAGTGTCTCGACATCAAGATTCTTGCGCGGACTACGCTGGGGGCATGACCGACCCGCTGCATGACTTCTACGCCGTGATCCCCGCCGGGGGCATCGGCAGCCGACTGTGGCCGCTCTCTCGAGCGGATGCCCCGAAGTTCCTGCACGACCTCACGGGCTCCGGACACTCACTTTTGCGAGACACGTGGGATCGACTGGAACCGCTCACCGGAAGCGATCGCATCGCGGTGGTTACCGGTCGTGCGCACCGTGCCGCTGTCGAGGCTCAGCTGCCCGGCATTGCGGACAAGAACGTGTTCCTCGAGTCAGAGCCGCGCGACTCTGCGGCCGCAATCGGTCTCGCCGCCGCGATCCTGCATCGCCGCAACCCGGATGTCATCATCGGCTCCTTTGCCGCCGACCACGTCATCCGCGGCACGCGCACGTTCGAGTTCGCGGTGCAGCAGGCAGTTGAAGTGGCCAAGGCCGGTTACATCTGCACCATCGGCATCCAGCCGTCAGAGCCTTCTGTTGGCTTCGGCTACATCCAAAAGGGCGGCGAACTCATCGTCGACGGCGCGCCGGAGGCAGCCACCGTCGAGCGTTTCGTCGAGAAGCCCGACCTCGAAACGGCCAAGCAGTACTACGCCGACCGTTCGTTCCTATGGAACGCGGGCATGTTCATCTCCAAGGCGAGCGTGCTGCTTGACGAACTTGCGACGAACGAACCCGAACTGCATGCGGGCCTTCTCGTGCTCGCCGAGGCATGGGACGACCGCGAGAAGCGCGGACCTGTCGTTGACCGGGTGTGGCCCACGCTGAAGAAGATCGCGATCGATTATGCCGTCGCAGAGCCAGCTGCTGAGAAGGGGCATCTCGCGGTGATCCCCGGGCACTTCGATTGGGATGACGTCGGCGACTTCGCGTCGCTGACGAAGCTGATCAGCAATGGCCGAAAGAACGACCTCGCGGTGCTGGGCCCGAAGGCCCGCGTGCTGTCAGACGCAGCGACCGGCATTCTCGTCAGCCAGACCTCTCGGGTGATTAGCCTGATCGGCGTGAAGGACATTGTTGTCGTAGATACGCCTGACGCGCTGCTGGTGACCACCACCGAGCATGCGCAGCGGGTGAAGGGCGTGGTCGAGTCGCTCAAGCTCACCGGCCGCGGCGACGTGCTCTGACACGGTCACAGGTCTATTGCGAGTTTGTAACCATTAACCGCAATCGCTCTGTCCGATGTCGTAACACTGGGTAACTTAGCCTCGGGGCCTTGCGATTGGCGCAGGCCAGTAGTCGTGGAGGCTTACGTGACCATTTCCACTCAAAAGCGCGCTCTTGCTGCGCTCGTGGCGGCAGCTGTCGCTGTTGCACTTGCAGGCTGCGGGGCAGCTCCCGACTCGACCAGCGGTGGCAACGCCGGTGGCGAATCGATCGACTTCCTGCCCTGCATCGTTTCCGACATGGGCGGATTCGACGACAAGTCCTTTAACCAGCTGTCCTTCGAGGGCGCTACCAAGGCCGCAGACGAGCTCGGCGTGAAGCTGAAGGACGTGCAGTCCAACGCCGAGACCGAGTACGCACCCAACGTCACCAACCTCGTCGACGAGGGTTGCAACGCGATCGTTGCTGTCGGTTTCGCGCTTTCCGCGGCGACGGTAGAAGCCGCGACCGCTAACCCGGACATCGACTTCATCCTCGTTGACGATGCAGCGGACAACGACTTCGATGGCAAAAAGGACGCAGACAACGTCAAGCCGTTGCTGTATGACACGGCTCAGGCCGCGTTCCTCGCAGGCTACCTGGCTGCCGGCTACTCGAAGACCGGCAAGGTCGGCACGTTCGGTGGCCTGGAGTTCCCGACTGTGACGATCTTCATGGACGGTTTCAAGCAGGGCGTTGACTACTTCAATAAGATCAAGGGCGCTGACGTCCAGGTCATCGGCTGGGACGGCAAGACGGGCTCCTTCACCGGCGGCTTCGAGGCCAACCAGGACGCCAAGCAGGTTGCTGTCAACATTCTCGACCAGGGCGTGGACGTCATCCTTCCGGTCGGCGGTCCGATCTACCAGTCGGCACAGCAGGCCATCAAGGAATCCGGCAAGGACATCGCCCTCATCGGCGCCGACGCCGACCTGTTCGTCACTGACCCGAGCACAGCAGACGTCGTGTTGACCTCGGTTCTGAAGGCGATGGACCTGTCGACCTACGAGGCAGTTCTTGCCAGCGGCGAGGGCAAGTTCGATCCCGAGGCCTACGTCGGCACGCTGGAGAACAAGGGCGTCGGCATCGCTGACCTGCACAACTTCTCTGACAAGGTCGATTCTGCCCTCCAGGACGAGGTCGCCCAGCTGCAGAAGGACATTATCGACGGTAAGGTCACCGTCACGTCTTACCTGAGTAAGTAATCATCTGAAACGGGGAGGTCGACACGCGTCGACCTCCCCGTTTTGTCCTGCCGGGAGGTTTTTCCCTGCCAGACCGGTCTGCTGAATAGGATCAGAACATGAAGCTTGAACTGCGCGGCATCACGAAGAGGTTCGGCGCGCTGACAGCCAACGACCACATTGATCTCGTTGTGGAAGAAGGCGAGATCCACTGTCTGCTCGGCGAGAACGGTGCGGGCAAGTCGACCCTCATGAATGTTTTATACGGCCTCTACCAAGCCGACGAGGGTGAGATTCTGCTCGACGACGAGATGCAGCACTTCGCCGGTCCGGGAGATGCAATGGCTGCCGGCATCGGCATGGTCCACCAGCACTTCATGCTCATTCCGGTGTTCACCGTTGCCGAGAATGTGATGCTCGGCAACGAGAAGACCCGCTTCGGCGGGCGGCTCGACCTCTCCGCGGCTCGTGCGCGCGTGCGTGAGATTTCACAGCAGTTCGGATTCGACGTCGACCCGGACGCGCTCGTTGAAGACCTCCCTGTGGGGCTGCAACAGCGGGTGGAGATCATCAAGGCGCTTTCTCGTGACGCCAAGGTCCTCGTCTTCGACGAGCCGACTGCGGTGCTCACTCCGCAGGAAACCGATGAGTTGATGGCGACGATGCGTCTGCTCAAGTCGCAGGGCACATCGATCGTGTTCATCACCCACAAACTCCGCGAAGTCCGCGAAGTAGCGGATCGGATCACTGTGATTCGGCTCGGCAAGGTTGTCGGAGAAGCATCACCCACCGCAACGAATGAGGAGCTTGCGTCCCTGATGGTCGGCCGTGCCGTCGAGCTGAAGGTGCACAAGGATGCACCAGAACTGCGCAGCAACGGACTGGTCGTTGAAGGTCTCACGGTCACTGACCGCGCGGGCACCGTCCTCGTCGACAACGCCTCTTTCGAGGTGTGTGGGGGAGAAGTTCTGGCTATCGCTGGTGTGCAGGGCAATGGGCAGACTGAGCTCACCGAAGCGCTCATGGGCCTCCAAGAAAATGTCCGCGGGAGCGCGCGTTAGATAGTGAAGAGCTGGTCGGGCGTTCCGTCCGCCAGATTCTCGACGTCGGCGTCGGCTTCATCCCGGAAGACCGCAGCGTCGATGGACTGGTGAAAGAGTTCACCATCTCAGAGAACCTCATGCTCGACCGCTCGCATGGTGGCGAATTTGTGTCTGCGGGTACGGTGCGCCGCGGTGCACTCGATGAATTCACCCGTGCAAAGATCGCCGAGTTCGACATTCGTACCCAGGGCCCCACGCAGGCTGCCGGTCGTCTATCGGGCGGCAATCAGCAAAAGGTGGTGCTGGCACGGGAGCTCAGTCGTGAGCTCTCACTCTTCGTTGCCGCGCAACCGACACGAGGCGTGGATGTCGGATCCATCGAGTTCATCCACAAACGCATCGTCGAGACCCGTGACTCCGGAGTGCCGGTGCTTGTGATCTCCACTGAGCTCGACGAGGTAGCAGCTCTGGCCGACCGGATCCTCGTCATGTATCGAGGGCGGGTTGTCGGCATCGTGCCGGGCAACACCTCGCGTGAGGAACTTGGCTTGATGATGGCCGGCATGAACGGAGCAAGCGCATGACCACCGTGCAAGATGAGGGTCCGCTGGCGGAGCCATCCACACTGGTTGCGCCCTCGCGTTGGCGGGTTGCCTTCCAGGCGATCGTCAACGGAAACGGGATCGTCTCTGTCCTCGCTGTTCTGATCGCTGTGCTGGTCGGATCGATCATGATCGCGGCGACGAATGAAGAAGTCCAAGCTTCGGCAGGGTATTTCTTCTCGCGACCGAGCGACATGCTCGGGGCAGTCTGGCACGCCGTTACCGGCGCCTATGCCGCGCTGTTCCGCGGTGCCATCTACAACTTCAATGCTGATACCTTCGCAATCGGCATCCGACCACTGACTCAGACACTGACGTTCGCGACGCCGCTCATCGCCGCGGGTCTCGGGGTCGCGCTCGCGTTCCGTGCCGGCCTGTTCAACATCGGTGGTCAGGGGCAGATGCTGATGGCTGCGGCCGCAGCCGGCTACGTCGCTACACAGATGGACATGCCGTTCCCGTTGCATCTGATCGTCGCAGTCATCGCCGGAATGGTCGCAGCCGCTCTCTGGGCTGGCATCGCCGGGTATCTGAAGGCACGCACCGGAGCGCATGAGGTGATCACAACGATCATGCTCAACCACATCGCGTTCTACCTGCTGGCATGGATGCTTGCGACGCAGGGCCTGCTGCAGGCGTCGGGATCCAATAACCCCAAGTCTGCACCGATGCCCGACAGTGCGGTTCTGCCGCTCATCCTCGGTCCGAGCTACAAGTTGCACGCCGGGTTCCTCGTGGCGCTTGCGGCCGTGGCATTCACCTGGTGGCTCCTCGAGCGTTCGTCTCTCGGGTTCCGTTTCCGTGCAGTCGGAGAGAACCCCGCAGCTGCGCGCGTGGCGGGTATCGATGTCGGCCGGATGTACTTCACGGTGATGCTGATCGCCGGTGCACTCGTCGGTATCGCCGGCGTCAGTCAGATCCTCGGTACCGAGACCAGCGGCTTCGGCGGAGCCATCGACGCAGGCATCGGCTTCGATGCCATCACGGTCGCGCTGCTTGGCCGGTCCCGGCCTCTGGGGGTCCTCGCTGCGGGTCTGCTCTTCGGTGCGTTCAAGACCGGTGGTTTTACGATGCAGTCATCCCAGGGCATCCCCATCGAGATTGTGCTCGTCGTGCAGTCGCTGATCGTGCTGTTTATCGCGGCGCCGCCGCTTGTGCGCGCCATGTTCGGTCTGCCGCAGCCGGGTCAACCGACGCGCCGTAAGGCTCGAGCCGCGCAGCGCGCGAAGAAGGAGGTGTCGGCATGAGCACCACCGTCTCGTCAGATGACAAGCAATTCGAGCAGCCACGCACAGTCGCGGTCGTCTCCTGGAAGGCCCCGATCATCTTCGGGATCTTCACGCTGCTGTTCGCGCTGCTCCCCTTGCTCGCGCCCCGCGAAGGGGCAACCACTTTCCGGCTGTACGCCGGGAAAGCGGCGATCCCGATCCCCGATGTGATCCTGCCGGCGACGGCGACGTCGTGGATCGCCGTCTTGATACTGGCAGTCGTAACCGTGTTCGCGTTCTGGAGCGCGAGAAGACGCCGCGGCATCGCGCTGTGGGTAGTGGTTGTGTACGTGGCTGTGCTGCTGATCGGATTCTTGGCATGGGCCGCCGCAGGCAGCACTCTGCCTATGATCGGGCTGCTGGGCGGTGCACTCGCGCTTGCGACGCCGCTGATCTTCGGAGCGCTGGGCGGCGTGATCGGCGAGCGCGCCGGTGTCGTGAACATCGCGATCGAGGCGCAACTGCTCGCCGGTGCGTTCTCCGCGGCGATCGCCGCATCGATCGCCGGCACGCCGTGGGCGGGCCTCGTCGCTGCATGGTGGCCGGGATGCTTGTTGCCCTCGTGCTCGGCGTTTTCACGATCACCTACTATGTCGACCAGGTCATCGTCGGTGTGGTCCTGAACGTGCTCGTCATCGGGCTGACGACATTCCTGTTTCGCCAGGTGCTCGCCCCGAACAGTGAGACGTTGAACTCTCCACCGACCTTCGACACTATGGCGATTCCGCTGCTCAGCGACATTCCGGTGATCGGCCCGATCCTGTTTCGCCAGTCGTTCATTGTGTACCTGATGTACTTCGTCGTCGCGTTGGTGTGGTTCGGCCTCTATCGCACGCGTTGGGGGCTCCGCCTGCGCGCAGTGGGAGAGCACCCGCAGGCTGCTGACACAGTCGGCATCAAGGTGGCGGCGACTCGCTACCGCGCGGTGCTGCTGGCCGGAGCCGTCGCGGGGATGGGTGGTGCGTTCTATACGCTCGTCTCAGTTCCGCGGTTCAATCAGGAGATGACGGCAGGCGCGGGTTTCATCGCTCTTGCCGCGGTGATCTTCGGAAAATGGGACCCCATCAAGGCGACGCTTGCCGCGCTGCTGTTCGGTTTTGCCGCGAACCTGCAGGGTGTGCTGAGCGTCATCGGATCCCCGGTGCCCAGCCAGTTCATGCTGATGCTTCCGTACGTTGTCACGATCTTCGCTGTGGCGGGGCTGGTCGGTCGTTCACGCGCGCCCGCAGCTGACGGCGAACCCTACATCAAGAGTTGAGAGAAGGACATGACTGACATCGACTGGGACGAGCTCAGAACCGTCGCCACCAGTGCTATGCGCAATGCATACGCTCCGTATTCGCGCTACAAGGTCGGGGCTGCGGCTCTCGTCGACGACGGTCGCATCGTCGCCGGATGCAACGTCGAGAATGCGTCGTACGGCGTCACTCTGTGCGCGGAATGCGCGCTCGTCGGCGATCTGCATATGTCCGGCGGTGGACGATTGGTCGCGTTCGTATGCGTGAACAACGACGGCCAGACGATCATGCCGTGCGGTCGGTGCCGTCAGTTGCTCTTCGAGCACTCGATGCCGGAGATGCTGCTCGAGACGGTGTCTGGCATCCGCACAATCGACGAAGTGCTGCCCGACGCGTTCGGCCCCCGCGACCTGGAGGATGTCCGATGACAACTGTGGAACCGTTTGACGCGATCGACGTGATCCGCGCGAAGAGGGACGGCGGCGCTGTTCCCGAGCCTGAGCTGCGTTGGATGGTCGACGCCTATACCCGCGGCTACGTGTCGGATGCGCAGATGGCCTCGTTCGCGATGGCAATCTTCCAGCGTGGCATGGAGCGCTCCGAAATCCGTGTGCTCACCGACGCATGATCGCCTCGGGGGAGCGGATGAGCTTCAAAGCCTTGGGCAAGAAGACTGTCGACAAGCATTCCACTGGTGGCGTCGGCGACAAGATCACGCTGCCGCTCGCACCGCTCGTGGCGTCCTTCGGCGTTGCCGTGCCGCAGCTCAGCGGCCGCGGTCTCGGCCACACCGGCGGCACTCTCGACAAACTGGAATCGATCCCTGGCTGGCGGGCTGCCCTCAGTAACGAAGAAATGTTCGCGCAGATGCAGGGCGATGTCGGCGCGGTGATCTGCGCGGCAGGCTCAGGTCTTGCCCCGGCAGACAAGAAGCTCTATGCGCTGCGCGACGTCACCGGCACTGTCGAGGCGATTCCGCTGATCGCCTCGAGCATCATGTCGAAGAAGATCGCCGAGGGCACCGATGCACTGGTGCTGGATGTGAAGTTCGGCTCCGGCGCGTTCATGCAGGACATCGAACGTGCCCGTGAACTGGCGCAGACCATGGTCGCACTCGGCACCGACTCCGGAGTCGCCACCACGGCGCTGCTGACCGATATGAGTGTGCCGCTCGGCCTCGCAATCGGCAATGCGAACGAGGTCCGCGAGTCGGTCGAGATCCTCGCCGGCGCAGGGCCCGCTGACGTGCGCGAACTCACCATCGCTCTGGCGCGCGAGATGCTCGCTCTCGCCGGCCTCCCGGATGCCGATGTCGAAGCAGCGCTTGACGATGGTCGTGCGATGGACACCTGGAAGGCAATGATTCGTGCCCAGGACGGCGATCCGGATGCCTCGCTGCCGACGGCTCGTGAGACGCATGTCGTTGCGGCGCCAACAGACGGTGTCATCACCCGGATGGACGCTCTTCCATTCGGTATCTCGGCGTGGCGGCTGGGCGCCGGTCGTGCCCGCGCTGAAGACCAGGTCGTTCATGCCGCCGGCATCGATCTGCACGCGAAGCCCGGTGACCGGGTTACCGCGGGACAGCCGCTATTCACACTGTCTGCCGAGGACGAAGGACGCTTTGCCCGCGCCATCGATGCGCTCGACGGAGCGTGGGAGATCGGCGACGAGGCCCCGCAGGTCTCGTCCCTCGTCCGCGAGCGCATCACCGCGTAGGCTGGGCCACGCTACCGAGAGGATCACACATGTCGATCGAATCCGACGGCGACGTCGCCATCCAGGGCACTTCGTTGCGGAGTCTGCCAAAGGTCTCCCTGCACGACCACCTCGACGGTGCCGTGCGGCCACAGACGATCATCGAGTTGGCCGAGCCGATCGGGCTCGAACTGCCGAAGACGGATGCCGCAGCGCTGGGTGACTGGTTCGCTACGCGCAGCGACTCCGGCTCCCTCGTGGAGTACCTCAAGACGTTTGATCTCACGACGGGTGTCATGCAGACGCCGGAGGGTCTCACGCGCGTGGCGCGTGAGTTCGTCGAAGACCTCGCTGACGACGGCGTGATCTACGGTGAGATGCGTTGGGCCCCTGAGCAGCACCTCACTCGTGGCCTCTCGCTTGCGCAGGCTGTGGATGCTGTGCAGCAGGGCATCGAAGAGGGTGAAGATGTCGTGGATCGCTCCGGACGCAGCATCCGCGTCGGTCAGTTGATCACCGCCCTACGGCACGCTGATCGCTCGCGCGAGATCGCAGAGCTCGCCGTCGATTACCGTGGTCGCGGAGTCGTGGGGTTCGACCTCGCCGGCCCTGAGGACGGCTTCGCGCCGTCGAAGCACCGGGCGGCGTTCGACTACCTCGCGGAGAACTTCTTCCCGGTCACTGTGCATGCGGGCGAGGCCGCCGGTATTGACTCGATTCGCTCGGCGCTGCTGGATGGGCGCGCACTGCGACTGGGTCACGGAGTGCGGATCGCCGAAGATCTAGAGATCATCAGCGAGGAAGGCGACGAGGTTCAGGTGCAGTTCGGCGAACTCGCTCGCTGGGTGCGCGACCGCGAGATCCCGCTTGAGCTGTCTCCGTCGTCGAACCTGCAGACCGGCGCCGTCGCGGCGTGGGGCACGGCACTCATCGATCATCCCTTCGATCTGCTCTACCAGCTCGGCTTCGCCGTGACCGTGAACGTCGACAATCGCACGATGAGTCGCACTTCACTGACGCGCGAGCTCGCGCTTCTCGTGGAGACGTTCGGTTATGACCTCGATGACCTTGAGGCGTTCCAGTTCAACGCCGCCGCAGCATCGTTCCTCCCGGTGGAAGAGCGCGAGGAGCTTGTCGAGATGATAGCCGAGGGCTTCGGCGCTTGACTTCACGACGCAGCAGGCGCAGCCGGATGTACCGTCGACGGCGGCTCGCTGTCGTCACGGCCTCGATCATTGTCGTTATCGGTGTGGTCGCGGGCGCCACTGCGCTCATCTCGTCGCTCAACAGCCGGGCCGATGCGGCACCAGCGTCAGAGGTCGCCAGTACTCCGAGCCCCACACCAACGCCTACACCGTTGTCGCCTGTCGAGCAGATTCTGGCGGGTGCGAATGATCCGCTTGCCTGCGCCGTGAGCTTCGAAGGCCAGGGCATCGCCGACGCCCCGATGCTGCAGTGGCAGAACGCCGTTTACACGCCATTGCCGATCCCGACGCAGGAGGGGCAGGTTTTCGCTGGCTGGTATGCGACACCGGAGGCGGCGACGGCTCTCGATGCGGCCGCGCGCATAAACGGCGCAGACCTCGTCGCCTGCACCGAACAGCAGAACGTTCTGCACGTTGCCTGGATGACACCGGATGAGAACGCGGCGGTCGACGCGCAGATTCCGATCCTGATGTATCACCAGTTCACCTCCCGTCCCGAGGGCGAAGACGGCTGGCTGCGCGGTAACTACGCCTACATCGGCGACTTCGATGCACAGATGAACCACATCGCGACGACCGGGTTCTACCTGCCCACCTGGGATGAGCTGAGCGCGTTCATCGACGGACGCCTCTATTTACCCAACCACTCGGTGGTCATCACGGATGATGACGCCGATCAGTCCTGGTTCGACTTGGCGGTTCCCGTCATCGAGAAATACCAGGTGCTGTCGACCTCGTTCATGATCACCGCAGCCCGGCAGGACCCAGCACCGTCGCCGTTCGTTCAGCGTCGCTCGCACACGCACAACATGCACCAGGCCGGTGCAAACGGACAAGGGCAGATGGTGAACCTGTCGGCAGAGGAGATCGCCGCAGACTTGAACACCTCCGGTGACATCCTCGGCGTGCGTGAAGTCGTGGCTTATCCCTACGGGCACTACAACGACACCGCCAAGCAGGGTGTTGCGATGGCCGGCTACGAGATGGCGCGCACGATCGAGCCCGGCTACGTCAGCATCGGCACAGATAAGTTCGCGCTACCCGTTGTGCGGATCAACTACGGAATGGGCCTGGAAGCGCTGATCAACCAGATCGCTGACGCCATGGTGCGTCGCCAGATATTCTTCGAACGCCTCGTGCGAAGTGCGCGACGGTGTGAAGCCGAATTCTTCTTTCAACCGCGTATTCGCCAGCACCGGACGGTACCTGAGGAACGGCACCTTCTCGGGGCCGTGCACGGTCACTCGCAGCATCCGTCCTGCGCGCAGCGCCGCAGACAAGAGTGCGGCGGGGACCGTCAGCATCGGCTTGCCGAGCCGAGCCGCGATCTCGGGTACGGTGATCCGACCATCACCTGCGACGTTGAAGATTCCCGCTGGGCCGTCGGTCGCCGCCCGCACCATGGCCGACGCGACATCATCGACCCACACGAACACGAAGAGGGAGTCTGAGCCGGCTATGCGCAGAATGCGGCGGCCATCCCACAGTGCCGTGATCTGGTTCTGCACGCCCGGTCCGAGAATCGTTCCGATCCGGAAGATCACCTGCTCGAGCTCAGGATTGCTCGTGCGGTACTCGGCGAGCATCTCTTCGACAAGGCGCTTATGCCGCGAGTAGGGAAAAGCGTCGTTTCCGCGTAGCGGCTGACTCTCGTCGATCCAATCGGGATTGTCAGGGTGGTAGCCGTAGGCAGCCCCTGAGCTCGAAACGACGATGCGCCTCACGCCCGCTTCGACGCAGGCGGCGAGCACGTTCGCAGATCCGGTGACGTCCACCCGATACTCCAGCTCGACGTCGAGTCCCGGATTCACGATTGCCGCGAGATGCACGACGGTATCGATGCGGTGCTCGCGCAGGACGGGGGCGATGGAGTCGGCATCCGTCACATCGAGGACGATGTAGAGGATGCCGTCACGCTCGGTGCGAGGTCGCAGATCGGCGGCTACGACGAGATCCACATCTGCGCGTGCGGCCAGCGCACCAGCGACGTGCGAACCCAAGAAGCCGGCGCCGCCGGTGATGAGGACTCGGGTCACGAGGTTCCCTCGACCAGCGTTTTGCCCGTGGCATCGCCGGTGGCAGCACCCGTGCGCTTCTTGGTGTGTCGCGCCCAGAGCGCCGCGACGATAAGGCCCGCGACGATATCCCAGATTCCCCACCATCCAGCGACGATCGCCATGCCACCCAGGCCGCCGAAGAATGCGAACACCAGGCCGAGGCCGAGCCCGGCGTTGCGGACGCCAACCTCGAACGTCATCGCCTTGCGCTCACGCGTGCCGAGCCCGCCGAGGACCGCGGTGCCGTAGCCGAGGAAGAGTGCGACGGCGTCGTGCACGGCGACGACGAGGACGATGATCCCGAGCACTTGAATGAAGACTGCCCAGTTGCCCACCAGCGCGACGACGATGAAGCCGACGAGGGCAATGAGGCTGAACCACTTCACGTACGGATGTGCCTTCGAGGCCACCCTCGGGAGTTTCGCGCGCACGAGCAGTCCGACCGCGAACGGCAGTCCGATGATCAGCACGATCTCCAGCAGCATCTTCCAGGGATCCAGCGCGACCTGGTGCAGCACGGTGCGCGCGGTCGGGTGCAACGAGCCCCAGAACGCGATGCTCAGTGGCATCGCGACGATGTACAGCAGGTTGCCGACGGCGGTCATCGACACCGACAGCGCAACATTGCCGCCAGAGCGGTGTGTGAGCACCTGTGAGATGTTCCCCGGCGGGCAGCACGCCACCAGGATCATTCCCATCGCCATCGAGGGTGTCACCGGCAGCACGAGCGTGAGAAGAAATGTGACGATCGGTAGCAGGAGAAGCTGCGCGAGGATCGCGATGATGAACGGCTTCGGATGCTTCGCGACAACACGAAAATCGCTCGGTGCGGTGTCCAGAGCAATGCCGAGCATGATCAGCCCGAGCACGATGTTCAGAATCGTCAGCGAGCCCGGAGTAAAGCTGAGGACGACATCGTCGACGTTCATGCCGCTTCCAGTGCCGTGCGTTCGCGTCGGACCGCGGAGCGGTACGCGTCTTTGTTGACGTAGTAAGACATCCGATCCAGGTTCAGATAGTGGTAGCCGCCGTTGAGGTCGGGCCACGGAGTGCCGGTGACGCGCTGGCGGAAGCGCTCCGCTCGTGCCGGATCATGCTCGGCGGCATCCAGATACGTCGCAAGCAGCTCTGCCTGCTCGTACCGGCCCTGCCAACCGATGCCGGAGGCCTCGATCATCCCCATCACGTACAGGCCGTTGAACGATGCCGGGAACACGTTGAGGAACAGCCTCGGGGAGGCGCCGCGCCAGTGGAGGTGCTCGTGATCGACGAAGGGATAGCTGAGGGTGTAGCCGGTCGCCAGCAGAATCAGATCGTAGTCACCACTCGTCCCGTCGCGGAAGTGCACCGTGTCGCCGTCGAAGCGCGCGATATCGGCACGGATCTGCAAGTCTCCTTGGCCGAGGTGGTTGAGGATCAGGGTGTTGACGATCGGATGCGACTCGTAGATGCGGTAGTTCGGCTTGGGGAACCCGAACCGCACCGGATCACCGGTGAACGCCTGCAGCACCCGCCGGTCGACCGCCTGTTTGATTCGCGCGGGCAGCGGACGACCCTGGTTCAGGGTGTCGCTGGGCTTGCCGAACAGATAACGGGGCACGAAGTAGTAGCCCCGTCGCACACTCATGTCGACGGATGCTGCGTGGTGCACAGCATCCACGGCGATATCACAACCGGAGTTACCCGCGCCGATGAGGAGCACGCGCTTGCCCGCCAGTTGCGATGGATGCTTGTAGGCGCTGGTGTGCATCAACTCACCGTTGAACGACCCCTCAAATGTGGGAATGTTCGGCTCTGCGAGCGTGCCGTTGGCGAGAATGACGCCCGCGTACCACTGAGTGTCTTCGCCGTCTGGTCCCGCAGAGGTCAGGTTCCAACCGCCGTCACGCGGCTCGAGTCGTATGACACGGGTATCGAAGCGGAACAGCGCAGTTAGGCCGAAGTGATCGGCGTAGTCCTGAAAGTACTGACGCAGAACGCGGTGACCGGGGTAGTCGACGGTGGTTTGCATGGGGAACTCTGCAAACTCGGTGGTCGTTCGAGACGAGATCAGATGAGCCGACTCGTACATCGTGCTCCGTGGATTGTCGATGTCCCACAGTCCGCCGACCCGAAGCGAGGCCTCGTAGCCGTCGACCTCGATGCCGCGCTTTTGCAGTGCTCTCGAGGCGGCCAATCCGGAAGGACCGGCGCCGATGACGGCGTATCTGCTCATTCTGCTCCCCGCACGACGATGTGCCTGCTCCGCCTGTTCGGGTGAGGCCGATGCATCTCGATCGTAGCTGTCCTTCGAAGCTCAGAGCGTGTGAAGGTCCCGCTGTCGTGCGGCGAATACCTCGTGCACTGCGGCGAAGAGCGGATGCTCGGGCGCAAGCCCGGTGACCGCCGCCGTGAGTACGTCCGGGTTCTCGGTCTGCAGCATTCGCTGCAACTCGACGGACTGCTCGTCGGTGGGGTCATCGAACGCGACGGCTGCGGCGACCGCGGCGATCAGCGCGCTCGTCGACAGGCCGTGTTCTGCCGCTTTGACTGCGGGTCCGATGAAGCGCTCGTTGCGCGACAGCTTGCGCAACGGCTGGCGGCCCACGCGCTGCACGGTGTCGACGAGTGCCGGGTTGCGGAAACGGTCGAGGATCGTGGCGCGATACTCAGCGAGTTCGGCCGGATCCAGACCGTGCACGGCCGTGAGCATCGCCGAAGTCTCCTCCAGCGCCGCGCTGACGCGTGCGGCGATTGTGGGGTCGGCGAGCGCGTCAGAGATGCGCTCGATGCCCGCCTGCGCGCCGAAATACGCGGTCGCCGCGTGGCCGGTGTTCACGGTGAAGAGCTTGCGTTCGATGTACGGGCCGAGGTCGTCGACGAAGTGCGCGCCGGGGATGTTCGGCAGGTCGCCGGCGAAAGGGCCAGACTCGATGGCCCACTCGAAGTAGGGCTCGACCGTGACATCGACGCCGGAGCCTTCTGGCTGGGCGGGCACGATCCGGTCGACGGCGGTGTTCGCGAATACCGCCGTCGCGGTGAGTTCTGGGCCGGCGAGCCTCTCGATCTCGGCGCGCAGCTGATCGGTCGCACCGATTGCGTTCTCGCACGCCATGATCTTGAGTGGTGCGAGCTCGGGGGAGCGGCGTGTGAGGCCTGCAACGATCGCGGGCGCGATGAACCGCAGCACGGTCGGGCCCACAGCGCAGGTGACCACGTCGGCGGTCGCGACTTCTTCGGCCACGGCATCCGGATCGTTCTTGCTGTTCACCGCACGGAAGCCGGTGACAACGCGATCGACGCCGCCAGGGCCGGCTTCGTGCACTGTGTAGGATTCGGTGGCGTTGATGGCGTCGACAAGCGCGTCAGCGACGTCGGAGAACACGAGGTCGTAGCCGCCCTCGTGTAAGAGCAGCCCCACGAACCCGCGGCCGATGTTTCCTGCGCCGAAGTGCACGGCTTTCATTGCTCGCTCACCGCTCATGATTCGTTGACGGCTCATGATTCATTGACAGCAGAGAGCAGCGCGTAAAGCTCGTCGGGCGTCTGCGCGGCGGCGAGCTTTGCGACGTCATCCTCGTCAGAGAACAGGATGGCGATCTGGGAGAGGATTTCGAGGTGTTCATCGCCGCGACCGGCGATGCCGATTACGAAATTCGCCTGGTCGCCTGCCCAGTCGACGCCGCCGTCGTAGCGCACGACCGAGAGGCCGGAGGTGAGGATGGCGTCCTTCGTCTCGTTGGTGCCGTGGGGGATGGCGAGACCATTGCCCATGAACGTTGAGACCGTCTCCTCACGCTGACGCATCGCATCGACGTAGTTCTCGGTGACGGCGCCGGCGGCGACGAGAATATCGGTCGCTTCCTGGAGTGCCTCATCCCGTGTGACGGAGCCTGCGTGAATGCGGACCTGGCCAATTGTCAGAACGCCCATGATGTCTCTTTCTTTCGGTGGTGGGGCGGATGCCATGACATCCGCCCCACCGAATCGGATTACTCGCCGGATTCCTTCTGCTCGCGGACCATTTCTACGACCTCTTCATACTTGGGTGAGTTCATGAAATTGTCTACCGAGACGTGAATCGAATTCGGGGACTTGCCCTTCGCACGATCTGTCAGCTGCTGCTGGGTGATCACCAGGTCGGCGGTACCGTCGAGGTTCGCAATGGCCTGGTTGGTCACCTTGATATCTTCAATCCCGGCCTTCTTCAGCTTGTTGCGCAGCACACTCGCACCCATCGCCGATGAGCCCATGCCCGCGTCACACGCGAACACGATGTTCTGGATCGGTGCGGTGGCAGCAGCCGTGGTGGCTCCCGTGGCCGTCGCGTCGGCTCCGCCACTGCGGCGCAGCGAATCCATCGCGGCAGAGGACTTGCCCTTGTTCGCCTCGGTCTGCGCGATTGCTGCGCCGAACGTGTCCGACTCTGCTTCGAGGTCGCGCTTGTGCGATGCCCGGAGGATGACCGCGGTGATCAGGAACGTCACCGTCGCGGCGATGAGCACCGACAGGAAGACGACCAGCAGGTTGGGAACACCGGGGCCGACAGCGGCTGCCGCAACGGCGATGATGCTGCCGGGGGCCGCCGGGAAGGCGAGTCCACCACTGAGCAGCATGTTCGTGGCCACACCAGAGGCGCCACCTGCAATGAGCGCGAGGATCGTCGTCGGCTTGCTCAGGGCGTACGGGAAGTAGATCTCGTGGATGCCACCGAAGAACTGGATGATCGCTGCACCGGGAGCAGAAGCCTTCGCAACCCCAACTCCGAAGAAAGTGAACGCCAGCAGCAGGCCGAGGCCGGGGCCAGGGTTCGCCTCGATGAGGAACAGAATCGACTTGCCATTTGTCGTCGCCTGCTCGATGCCCAGCGGTGTGAACACACCGTGGTTGATGGCGTTGTTCAAGAACAGCACCTTCGCCGGCTCCACGATGATCGACACGATGGGCAGCAACTGCAGGGAGACCAGCCAGTCGACAGCCGTTCCCAGTGCGGCACTGATACCGAGCATCACAGGACCGAAAGTGAAGAAGCCGGCAACGGCGAGGATCATGCCCAGGATGCCGGCAGAGAAGTTGTTGACCAGCATTTCGAAGCCGGCCCTGATCTTGCCATCCCAGAGCTTGTCCATCTGCTTGGTGATCCAGGCCGCGAGCGGGCCCATGATCATCGCACCGAGGAACATCGGGATGTTGGTACCGACGATGACGCCCATCGTGGCGATCGTGGCGACGACGCCGCCGCGCTCGCCGTAGACCATACGGCCGCCCATGTTCGCGATGAGCAGCGGAAGGAGGTAGGTCACCATCGGGCCCACGAGTCCGACGTAGGCAAAGAAGTTGCCGCCGTCACCCTCGGCGAGGGCCGTCAAGGCTCCGTTCCACTGGATGGTTGCGGCATCCCCACCGCCACCGATGATCTCGGCGACGGGCGCCCAATGCCACCCGAAGGGACTCTCCGCACCGAAGAATCCGGCGGGAATGAAGAGCATCGTAATGAAGCCCCATGCGATGAAGGCGGCGATGTTCGGCATGATCATGCCGGAGAGGAACGTACCGAACCTCTGCACTCCGACCCTGAGGCCACCCTTGTTCGGGGCGGCGGTTGACGTCGTCGTCATGATGTCGTCTCTTTCTGATTTGAGGGTTTCTGATCTATGGGTTTCTGATGTGAGGGGAGGACCGCGACGGCTTCTGCCACGGCATTGCGAGCACTGACGGCGTCATCCGCTGCCAGTGCCACCTCGGCGAGGCCTTTCGCCTCATCGAGGGTGCGCTCAGTGAGCGCGAGTCGAACATCGGCCAACGCCGCGGGAGCCATCGAGAGGCTCGTGGCACCGAGGCCGACCAATACCGCCGCCAATAGCGGGTCTGCGGCAGCCTCACCGCAGATACCCACCGGCTTGCCGAGGCGGGCGCTGCGGCACCGACCTCGCCGACGAGACGCAGCACCGCAGGGTGCCACGGATCCTGGAAGCTCGCGACGGAACCGAGCAGCCGGTCGGCGGCCATCGTGTACTGGGTCAGGTCGTTGGTGCCGATGGATGCGAAGTCCGCGTGTGCAAGCACACGATCGGCGAGCAGTGCGCTCGCCGGGACCTCGACCATGACACCCGCTGTCTTCAGGCCGAACTCGCGCGCAAGGTCGGTGAAGTACTTCGTCTCCTCGACCGTGGTCACCATCGGCGCCATCACCCAGAGATCCGCCTCGGTTGTGGCATCCGCCTCTGCGAGAGCAGTGAGTTGCTCGCGGAGGATGTCTTCACTGGCACGCAGCGATCGAAGGCCGCGGAGGCCGAGCGCCGGATTCTCTTCGTGAGCGTCGTTGAGGAACGCGAGTGGCTTGTCGGCTCCGGCATCAAGCATGCGCACGACGACCTTCTTGCCGGGGAATGCTGCAAGGAGCTCTCGATACGACTCACGCTGCTCGGCAACGGTTGGCGCCTGAGCTGCAGAGAGGAACAGGAATTCGGTGCGGAAGAGCCCGACGCCCTCGGCTCCACGAGCGACCGCGTCTGCGGCATCCGCCGGCTTGCCGAGATTTGCGAGTAGCGCGATCGGGGTGCCATCGGCGAGGGCGCCGGGAGTCAGCGGCGCGGTTTCGGCAGACTGCCGTGCCGCGGCCCGCTGCTCGGCGCGGTCTTTCTCCTGCGCGGTGGGATCGGTGATCACGGTGCCAGCGGCAGCATCGATGATGACGGTCTCACCGGTGGTGAGGTGTGCTGCCTCAGCGACGCCGACGATGGCGACGATGCCCTTTTCTCTGGCGAGGATCGCGGTGTGCGAAGTCGGACCTCCGTCGGTCGTGATGAGGGCCAGCACCTGCTCGAGGTTCAGCAGAGCGGTGTCAGCGGGAGCCAGATCGCGGGCGACCAGCACGAACGGATGCCCTGGGTCCGGCACGCCGGGCGCTGCGACCCCACGCAACTCGGCAAGCACGCGCTGGGCGATGTCGTCGAGATCAGCGGCCCGCTCGCCGAGGTAGCCCCCGACAGCTTCGAGTGTGGCGCGGAAACCGGCGAATGCGTCGTGCACTGCCCACTCTGCGGTGCCGCCGCTGTCGATGCGGGCATCGACCTCATCCTGCAGCGTCGGGTCTTCGGCGATCATTGCCTGGGCCTCGAGAACCTCTTGCGCTGAGCCGCCGGCATTCTGCGCACGCTGCTCGAGTTCTGCCGCGACGGCGGCGACAGCCTCTCGTGCGCGAGCACGCTCGGCATCGACACCGATGGTGCTCGGAGTGTTCTCAGGCGCCGGCAGCGGTTCTGCCATGCGGACGACCGGGCCCTGGGCGATGCCCCGGCCGATGCCGACCCCTCGTAGCTCAGTCATCCGGCAGCGTCCTGGTCGTGGTCCGTCGTCAGCAGCTCGGTGAGCGTGTCCAACACGCCCTCGGCACCGTCGCCCTCGGCAGCGAGAGTGACATAGTCACCGTGTTCGATGGCGAGTGCGATGACGCCGAGAATGCTGGCGGCATTAGCGGGCTTACCGGAGTCCTTCGCGATGGTGACGGAGATGCCGGACTCCTTGGCGGCCTGTGCGAAGAGCTTCGCCGGTCGGGCGTGCAGCCCGTGGGAGGAGCCAATTCGGACGGTCCGTGAGACAGCGGTCATGATGTTCCTTTCGCAGTGGATGGGGACTCAGAGATTGTCGCCTGAGCGATCGAGAGCGTGCGGATGCCGTCTTGGTCAGTGAAGATGTCACCGGGAAGCACTACGACGGGGGCATCGGTGCTCGTGCGCATCGCATCGACGCGGTCAGCGAGGTGCGGGCCGACGAGCACAAGATCTGTGGACGCTGTCGCAACCGTGAACTCAGTGCCGGCGGCAACAACCCAGTCGAGGCCAGCGGCGGATGCCGCGCGCCGAAGCCGCTGGGCGACGAATGTGCTGGACGCTCCCGCCCCGCACACCACCAGAATCCTCATTGATGCCACCTCTTCCTGTCCTCCATTCTGGGAAATCGCTGGGAGAGGTGCCACCAGGTTCCTTTCCGCCCCTGCGGAACCTTCCGTTAGCGCCCGCCGCGTAGCGAGGACTGACATCATGGATGCATGTCGCGTCAGCGTCAGGACCAGCTCCTGCACACCCTGCTTCGTCAGGATGAGTGGGCGACGGCAGCGAGCCTCGCCGACCTGCTGGGGGTGACTCCGCGCAGCATCCGCTCGTATGTCGCAGCGCTGAATACGCGCACACCCGAGGGCGATGCAGTCGCGTCTGGACCAGCCGGATATCGGGCGGGAGCCGGCGCGCACGCAGCACTGCGTACGCGAGTGACGGGGGAGTCCGCCCCGCGTGACAGGCTGCACACGGTGGTGCGGATGCTGCTGGACGAGCCGGATGGCATCGACGTGTACGAGACCGCCGAGCAGATGCACGTCAGCGAGGCGACGCTGGAGGCCGATCTTTCGCGCGTGCGCGGCCTCCTCGACGGAACGGACCTGCGCCTCGATCGCGAACGAGAACGGGTCAGACTGCGAGGAACAGAGATCGCGCAGCGGCGACTGCTG
This sequence comes from Microbacterium sp. CH12i, assembly GCF_000685355.1. Lineage (GTDB taxonomy): Bacteria > Actinomycetota > Actinomycetes > Actinomycetales > Microbacteriaceae > Microbacterium. The sequence continues at coordinate 225,562 of NZ_JHET01000006.1, forward strand.
AGCAAGCTCGCCCACGACGAGATGGACGCGGGCTCATTTCACCCGGAGAGCATCCGTCGCGCGCTCACGGGCAGCGCCGTCGCCGCGCATGCCGTCGCCCCTTTCAAGACCGCGCTGGTGCGTGAGCTCGGGGCCCTCGGGTACTACGTCAACGAACTTGCGATCTCCGACGTGCTCCTGCACATTGCGATCGCAGCCGACCGAGTATCGGCTGGCCGCCCGCTCGAGACACCCGTGCCCGGAACCTGGGAGGAGATCCCACGACTGGGCGCCGTGATCACCCGGCTCGCCGGCGAGCACTTCGGCGTCACTCTCGGTGATGGTGACAGCGCTCACCTGGCGACGCTGGTGCTTACCCGTGCAATTGCGCCAGGGCAGGATGCCGGATCGGACGCGGTGCGCAGCAGCGTTGATCCTGGCATCGAAGCCGCGGTCCGTGCCGAAATCGTGCAGGCGGCGGCGGACTACCAGGTCGATCTTGTCGATGAGGCGTTCATACTGCGGTTGGCACTGCACGTTCAGAACCTGTTGCGCCGTGCCGAGGAGCAGGCGTGGACGCGCAATCCGCTGACGCGCTCGCTGAAGTCGGCGTATCCGATGATCTTCGAAGTGGCCGTCTCGATCGCCAGCGGACTGCATGACCGGCTCGGTTCGCCTCTGCACGACGACGAGATCGCATACATCGCGATGCACATCGGCGGACGCCTCGAACGCAGCCGAAAGGCAGAGTCGATTCTCACGGCGACGATCGTGTGCCCCGGTTATTACGAACTGCATGAGCTGCTGCGCTCAAGCGTTGACCGTTCGTTGGGTTCCTCGGTTGAGGTCACCAGTGTCATCACGAGCGTTGACCCGGACTGGGAAAGCTTTAGCACCGACCTCGTGTTGAGCACGATCGAGCCGGGCACCAGCGATGACCGCTACGTGCGCATCCAGCCGTTCCTCACGGATGCCGATGTTGAGCGCGTGTCGCTGGCTGCGGCGCGCCTGCGGCGCACCCGGCGGCTGAAGCGGCTGCGCGAGGAACTGTCGCGCTACTTCGTCGCAGGCGCCTACCTGCGCCCGCTGCCGGATACCGGTGACGAAGAGATCATCCGTCAGCTGGGCGGACGACTGGTGGATGCAGGACTCATCGGTGACGACTACGTGGAGAACACGATTGCGCGGGAGCGCATGTCATCCACAGCGTTCACTGACGCGCTCGCCGTGCCGCATGCCCTGCAGATGACCGCCCAGCGCACTGCCATCGCGATCGGCGTCGCCGACGGCTCGGTAGCATGGGGAGATGGCCGCGTGCAGGTGGTTGCGCTCGCCGCGTTCAGCGAGAGCGACCGCACGGCGTTCCAGACCGTGTTCGAGCAGCTGGTTGAGGTGTTCAGCGAGCGCGAGAGCGTCCAACGGATCGTTCGACGAGGCACGACGTTCGAGGCCTTCCTTGACGAACTGGTCGCGGTAATCGACGGCTGATCACGCGAGCGGATCGAGAACTCGGGCCATCGCCTCGAGCACCTGATCCGCGTCGGCGGACGGTTGCGTATCGAGCACGACCTCCTCGCCCTCGGCAAGGCCGAGGTCCATGACGGCGAGCACACTGGACACCGCGACCGTCGTGCCATTGGCGGCCCTGAGCGTGACGGGAGCAGGATGCGCGAGCGCGAGTCGCGCAAGTTCGGCAACGGGTCTGGCGTGCACACCATTGTGCACGCGGATGATCACATGTCGACTGGGCATGATGTGATGCGGCCTGCGCTTACGAGCGCTCGTCCAGGATCGTCCTCACACCCGCCTCAAGCGCCGCCACGGCGCGGGCTGCCTCCTGGGCCGAGACGCCGCTCGCGTCGATGTAGACCTTGAGCTTCGGCTCGGTTCCGCTCGGTCTGACGATGACACGCGCTCCGCTGCTGGTGCGGTAGCGCAGCACATCACCTGACGGCTGCCCTGGGGCTGCCAGCAGGAGTCTTCGACTGACTCGACCGTGACGTCACCGATGCGGGCCGGAGGCAGCGTGCGCAAGCTCAGCATGACCTTGTCGATGATCGAGAGATCATTGACGCGAACCGAGACTTGCCCGCTGGCGAAGTGTCCGTACGTGGCGCCGAGCTCTTCGAGCAGCGTCGCGAGCGTCGCACCGCGTTCGTGTGCTTCAGCGGCAAGACCGAGAACGGCGAGCGCGGCGGAGACGCCGTCTTTGTCGCGCACAGTTTCGGGGTTTACAAGGTAGCCGAGCGCCTCCTCAAATCCGTAGATCAGGCCCGGTGCGCGGGAGATCCACTTGAAGCCGGTGAGGGTCTCGTGGAAATCGAGACCGTGGTGCGCGGCAATTGCACCAAGCCCGGGGGAGGAGACGAGCGAACAGGCGAGAGCGGCGCCGCGCATTCCCTCGGCGGCGCGCGCGGCGCGGGCGCCGAGCAGTAACCCGATCTCGTTGCCGCTGAAACGACGCCAGCCGCCCTGGGCGGATTCGTCTGGGATCGCGACAGCCAGGCGATCAGCATCCGGGTCGTTCGCGATGATGAAGTCCGCGTGAGTACGTCGAGCTGTGGCGAATGCGAGATCCATCGCCCCCGGCTCTTCCGGGTTGGGGAACGCGACGGTGCGGAAGCTCGGGTCGGGATTCAGCTGTTCGGTGACGGTCTTCGGCTGCGGATACCCGGCAGCACGCAATACCTTGGAGAAGGTCTCCCAGCCGACGCCATGCATGGCTGTGTACACCCAGGTGAGTTCTCGAGCGGAGGCCGGTGCCGGTGCGGCCGCCGCCGTCGCGGCAATGTAGGCGGCGACAATGTCGTCAGTGGCCACGGTGTAATCGGTCGAGCGCGGGAGCGCCGCGACGTTGCCGGCATCCGCCACGCGCTGGATGTGTGCGGCAATGTCTGCATCGGCGGGCGCGACGATCTGCGAACCGTTCTCGGCCCCGCCGAGGTACACCTTGTAGCCGTTGTCGTTCGGTGGGTTGTGGCTGGCGGTCACCATGACACCGGCATCCGCACCGAGGTGGCGCACCGCGAAAGCGAGCACCGGGGTCGGCAACAGCCTGGGCAGTAGGATCGCCCGCAGTCCTGCACCAGCAAACAGCTCGGCCGAATCGAGCGCGAACCGACGGGAGTTTCGGCGACCGTCGTACCCCACGACGACCGTGGGAGTACCGCCATGGACACGCTCACGCAGGTATGCAGCAAACCCTGCGGCGGCCTGTGCGATGAGCACCCGGTTCATCCGGTTGCTGCCCGCGCCGAGTGCACCTCGAAGGCCAGCGGTACCGAAGGCCAGGCGTGCACCGAAGCGGTCATCCAGATCAGCGAGCGCCCCGGTGTCGCCGGCAGCGGCGCGGGTAACGATGCCGGCAAGCTCGTCGCGCGTCTCGGCATCCGGGTCCTGACGTAGCCAGGCCCGTGCCTCGGCGAGCCGGGCCTCAGTCTGTTCGCCTGTGCGCATCGGCATGTTCACAGTGCCTCCACTACCCGTGCCAGCAGTGCCGAAATGACCGGCTCCGCATCCTTACCAGCCGCGATCACTTCGCCGTGACTGAGCGGGGTCTTCTGGATGCCGGCAGCAAGGTTCGTGATCAGCGAGAAGCCGAGCACCTCCATTCCAGCCTCGCGGGCAGCGATCGCTTCGAGCGCGTCGACATGCCCACGATGTGGCCACCAATGTGCTTCGCCATCTGCACCTCGGCCGGGGTCTCGTAGTGCGGGCCGCGGAACTGCGTGTAGATGCCCTCGTCAAGCGAAGGGTCGACGGTGTGAGCGATGTCGCGCAGACGCTGCGAATACAGGTCGGTGAGGTCGACGAAGTTCGCGCCCTCGAGCGGTGAATCGGCGGTGAGGTTGAGGTGGTCGCTGATCAGCACGGGCTGCCCAGGCGTCCAAGTCTCGCGGATACCGCCAGCGCCGTTGGTGAGCACCATGATCTTTGCCCCTGTGGCAGCGGCGGTGCGGACGCTGTGGACGACCCGACGAACGCCGTGGCCCTCGTAGTAGTGGGTGCGCGCGCCGATGACGAGAACGTTCTTGCCTGCGGGCGTGCGGATGCTGCGAATCGTGCCGATGTGGCCGTCGAGGGCGGGCTTGGAGAAGCCGGTGACCTCGGTGGCAGGAATCGTCGCCGTTGTCTCGCCGATGAGGTCTGCGGCCTTGCCCCATCCGCTGCCGAGAGTGAGGGCGATGTCATGCTTCTCCACGCCGCTCAGCCGCGCGATGTCTGCGGCGGCGAGGACTGCCACCTCGAACGGGTCTGCGTTCGGGGCGTCGAGAGGATTGTCGTGAATGTCGGTCATGGATCCACTCTAGGCAACGTGACTGCAAGTGGGTGAGAGTGCGGAAGAATAGACATTATGTCTTCAACCCCATTCGAACGCACTCAGCACGTTGCCGTCCTTGGTGGCGGCCCTGGCGGATACGAAGCAGCACTTGCCGCCGCCCAGCTCGGCGCCGAAGTGACCCTGGTGGAGCGCGTCGGAGTGGGCGGGTCCGCCGTGCTGACCGACGTCGTGCCATCAAAGAGCCTTATCGCCACGGCCGATGCTGCGGTGGCGATCTCAGAGGCCACCGACCTGGGTGTGCAGTTCTATGCCAAGGGTGGGGACGGCAAACCGCTCAAGCCCGAGATTGCGATCAACTTGGCCGCTGTCAACAAGCGTCTGCTTGCTCTTGCCGGGCAGCAGTCCGAAGACATGCGCAGCACTCTGCTGGAATCTGGCGTGCGCATTCTGTCTGGCCACGGCCGGTTGGAAGGGCCGAACGCGATCGTCGTGTCGACCGGACCTGGCGGCACTGACTTCGATCGGGTTGAGGCCGACACGATCATCGTCTCGGTTGGTGCCTCGCCGCGTGAGCTCGACAGCGCAAAGCCTGACGGCAAACGCATCCTCACCTGGACGCAGCTGTATGACATGAAGGCGCTTCCCGAGCACTTGATCGTGGTCGGCTCCGGTGTCACCGGGGCCGAGTTCGCATCGGCGTACATGAACCTCGGCGCGAAGGTCACGCTGATCTCCAGCCGTGACCAGGTCCTCCCCGGCGAAGACAAAGATGCCGCGCACGTGCTCGAGAAGGTCTTCAAGCGCGGCGGAATGACGGTGCTGTCGAAGTCCAGGGCCGACAAAGTCGAGCGCACGGATGACGGCGTCATCGTCACGCTCTCCGATGGGCGCACCGTCGAGGGCAGCCACTGCCTGATGGCGGTCGGGTCTATCCCGAACACCGCCGGAATCGGTCTCGAAGAGGCCGGTGTCGAGCTCACCGAGTCCGGTCACGTTCGCGTGAACAGGGTCGCGCGCGCCTCGGTGCCGAACATCTACGCGGTTGGCGACTGCACGAACTTCATGCCGCTGGCATCCGTCGCCTCGATGCAGGGTCGTACCGCCGTTTTCCACGCGTTGGGCGACATCGTGATTCCGCTGGAGAAGATCAAGGTCACCTCGAACATCTTCACCGCGCCAGAGATCGCCACGGTCGGCTGGGGCGAGAAGGATGTCGAGGATGGCGCCGCCGACGGTTTCGTCTACAAGCTGCCGCTCGCCGCGAACCCGCGCGCGAAGATGATGGGCATCAAGGACGGCTTCGTGAAGATCATCGCCCGCAAGGGCAGCGGCACCGTCATCGGGGGAGTGATCGTCGCTCCCAAGGCGTCAGAGCTGATCTACCCCATCGCCGTCGCCGTTGAGCGCCGCCTTACGGTCGACCAGGTGTCCCGCGTGTTCGCCGCTTACCCGTCGCTGTCGAGTAGCATCACCGACGCGAGCCGCGCGATGCACCTGGTGAATATCTCCTGAGCTCGATAGGTCAGGAGATCGTCAGCAGCTGGTGTCCCGAAGACACAGTGGTGCCGGCTGCGGCATTGATGTTGCCGATCACGCCGTCCTTGTGAGCCTGGAGGGGCTGCTCCATCTTCATCGCCTCAAGGACGACGACCAGGTCGCCCTTGACGACCTCCTGGCCCTCTTCCACAGCGACCTTGACGACGGTTGCCTGCATGGGCGACTTGACGGCGTCACCGGATGCTCCGGCCGAAACCGATGTGGCATGGCTGCGACGCGACGGGGGCACAACTGCAGGGCGACCTGATGCGCCTGCGGCGACGGTGATTCGATCCGGCAGGCTGACTTCGAGACGCTTGCCCGCAACTTCGACGACCACCGTGTGGCGGCTCGCCGCCGCAACCGGAGCCTCGAGTTCGCCGTCCCACGCCGGGATGTCGTTGTCGAACTCGGTCTCGATCCACCGTGTGAAGATGCCGAACTCGCCATTCTCGGCGGTGAAAGCGGCATCGCGGACGACCTTGCGGTGGAACGGGAGGACCGTGGGTAGACCAGCGATTTCGAACTCGTCGAGGGCGCGGCGGGCACGCTCCAGTGCTTCTTCGCGGTTCTTGCCGGTGACGATGATCTTCGCCAGCAGAGAGTCGAACGCGCCGGAGACTTCGTCGCCAGCGGTAACGCCAGAATCCAAGCGGATGCCGGGCCCTCCGAACGTCTTGAAGACGTGAATGGGACCGGGCTGGGGGAGGAATCCGCGGCCGGGGTCTTCGCCGTTGATGCGGAACTCGATGGAGTGCCCGGTCGGGGTGGGGTCGTCGTAGTCGATGGTGCCGCCAGCTGCGATGCGGAACTGCTCGCGCACCAGGTCGATGCCGGTGACCTCTTCGGAGACCGGATGCTCGACCTGCAGGCGGGTGTTCACCTCGAGGAACGACACGGTGCCGTCGGCGCCGATGAGGAACTCGCAGGTGCCCGCGCCCACGTAGCCGACCTCTTTGAGGATGGCTTTGGACGACTCGTACAGCTGACGGTTCTGCTCTTCGGTGAGGAACGGCGCCGGGGCCTCTTCTACGAGCTTCTGGTGACGGCGCTGCAATGAGCAGTCGCGGGTGGAGATCACGACGACGTTGCCATCAGCATCCGCGAGGCACTGGGTCTCAACGTGACGGGGCTTATCGAGGTACTTCTCCACGAAGCACTCGCCGCGGCCAAACGCCGTGACGGCCTCACGCGTGGCGGATTCGAAGAGCTCGGCAACCTCGTCCAACTCACGGGCGACCTTCAGGCCGCGTCCGCCACCGCCGTACGCTGCCTTGATAGCGATCGGGAGGCCGACCTCTTTCGCGAAGGCGACGACCTCTTCTGCGGTCTCGACGGGGCCGGGGGTTCCTGGTGCGAGCGGAGCGCCGACCTTCTCGGCGACGTGACGTGCGGTGACCTTGTCGCCGAGTGCCTCGATCGCCTCGGGCGACGGACCGATCCAGATCATGCCGGCGCCGATCACAGCGCGGGCGAAGGCCGCGTTTTCTGCGAGGAAACCATAGCCAGGGTGCACCGCATCTGCACCAGCGCGCCGGGCGACAGAGAGGATCTTGTCGATGTGCAGGTAGGTATCGGCGCTGGTTGCGCCGTCAAGTGCGTAGGACTCATCTGCCAGCCGCGAGTGCATGGCCTCGCGATCCTGGTCTGCGTAGATGGCGACGGAGGAGATTCCCGAGTCACGAGCGGCGCGAATGATGCGGACGGCAATCTCGCCGCGGTTCGCGATGAGGACCTTGGCGATAGCAGGCATGAGTGTCAGCCTAGCGAGATCCATTCAATTCCTTTTGACGACTCTCCACAAGAAAGTCTCGAAAACGTGGCGTGATGTCTACGACCACAAATCTGTCCAGGTGACCCCGAGATCGCCGGCCAAGCCTCGGATCGTCGACAGCGACATACCGACGACGGTCGAGGGGTCGCCGTCGACGCGGGTGATAAACGCGCCGCCGAGGCTGTCGACGGTGAACGCACCTGCCACGTGCAGCGGTTCACCGGTGGCGACGTACGCCGCGATCTCGTCATCGCTGATGTCAGCGGCGAAGGTGACGGCGGCCTCGGCGACGGCGGTAGCTTCGCGCGGTTCCGCGCCGGGCTGGATTCGGAACACCGAATGCCCGGAGTGCAGGATGCCGGTAGCCCCGCGCATTTCGCGCCAGCGCCTCGTCGCCTCATCAGCGGTGTACGGCTTGCCGTAGACCCGACCGTCGAGAGCAAACATTGAGTCGCCGCCGATCACCAGCCGTCGAAGGCAGAATTGTCGGTGGCGAGGCGAGTAGCGACGTCAGAGGCCTTGGCTCGCGCCAGCAGCAGCACGAGCTCGGTCGGAGTCAGTTCTGCACCGCGATCGGCGGATGCTTGGGCTGCCACAGCATCCTCGTCAGTCTCGGGAGCCATCGTCAGAGGCTCAATGCCTGCCTGGCGCAACAGCATGAGACGGGCGGGTGAGGTGGAAGCGAGACAGACCTGCATCCCTTCAGAGTAGGGCGAGTGCGCCGTACGTGGGATCCTTAGGGTATGACTTCCTCTGCAGGACCCCTGCTCGACCTCGACATCACCGGAATCGCCCACGGCGGCACCTTCATCGCCCGCCATGAGGGGCGTGTGGTGTTCGTCTCGGATGCTATCCCGGGCGAGCGAGTGCGCGCGCAAGTGACTGACCCTTCAACGGGCGCAGACGACAAGCGGTCGTTCTGGCGCGCTGAGACTGTTGAGGTTCTTGAGGCTTCTCCGCATCGACGTGCGCACGTCTGGAAAGAAGCCGACCTTCGCGCGATCCTGCTGACCGGGCTGGTGGCGCCGACCTCGGGCACATCGAGCTCGCACATCAGCGAACGCTGAAGCGCCAGGTTCTTACCGAGGCTCTCGACAAGTTCGCAGGCGCAGGTCTCACCGCCCCAGAGATTGAGCCCCTCGATGACGGCGACGGTACCGGGTGGCGCACGCGCGTCTCGCTGCACGTCGACAACGACGGGATCGTCGGCCCGTTCGCTGCGCGCAGTCACCGCGTGATTCCGGTGCAGTCGTACCCACTTGCACGTCGTCGCGTGGCGGCTGAAGCGCTCTCCATCAAGAATGCAAAGCCCGGCCGTATCGACATCGTCGAGTCCGCAGACGGCCAGATACACGTCATCCCTCGCCCCGAGCGTGGCAAGCGGCCGGCGCCTCAGGTGATCAGCGAGCAGGTCGGGACGCGCAAGTTCCAGGTCGACGCCGATGGGTTCTGGCAGGTACACGCTCACGCTGCGAAGACGCTTGATGGCGCGGTGCACACCGCGCTCGCCGGTCGCGTCGATCCGGATGCTACGCACTTTGACCTTTACGGCGGCGTCGGCCTGTTCGCGGCCTCACTCGCTGAACTCGGTGCGAAAGACATTGTCACGGTCGAGTCGAGCGGGCGCGCCACCGAACACGCGCAGCGCAACCTCGAAATGTTCGACAACGCTGACGTGCATGCCGTCACAGCACGTGTTGACCGCTACCTGGCCGACGGACCCGGCGACGTGAAGGTAGGCACGGTGGTACTTGATCCGCCGCGGTCCGGTGCGGGGCGCGCGGTTGTCGAAGGCGTGCACGCGCTGAATCCGCAAGCGATCGTCTATGTCGCCTGCGACCCGGTGGCGCTGGCCCGTGACCTCGGCACCTTCCGTGGGCTCGGCTGGGAAGCCACCTCGTTGCAGGGCTTCGACCTGTTCCCGAACTCGCACCACTTCGAGGTCGTCGCTCTGCTCACCCGCTGAACTCTCTTCACCCGTTGAAATTCGTGCGTATCGATAGGCTGACAGCATGAGCACCGTCGCATTCATCGACGATCACGAGTCCGTTCGCCTCGGCCTCGAGCTTGCGTGCGAGCGCGATGGAGCACAGAGCGTGGTGTTTTCCGGCAGCACTGTCGGGTCATATCTGGACTGGCGGGCCTCAACCAGATCCGCGCCAGCCGATGTCGTCGTGCTCGATCTCACACTGGGAGATGGCACCACTGTCACTGAGAACGTGGCAAACCTCGTCGCTGACGGTGCGAGCGTCGTCATCCACAGCGTCGCCGATCGTCCGGCGGCTGTGCGTGAAGCGCTCGCCGCTGGTGCCGCCGGCGTCGTCAGCAAATCGTCCGCGTTGGATGATGTGCTCGATGCGATCCGAACGGTCGCCCGGGGCGATGCGCTCAACAACGTCGAATGGGCGAGCGCCGTTGAGGGTGACCGCGATTTTGCCGACGCTCAGCTTTCGGTGCGGGAGCGCGAGGTTCTGCGTCTGTACGCTGCGGGGCTGCCGTTGAAGGTTGTCGCTGAGCGGCTTGGTGTGGCGTACTCAACCGCGAAAGAGAACATTACACGTGTGCGAGTGAAGTACGTCGACGTCGGCAGGCCCGCACCGACGAAGGTCGATCTGCTCAGACGTGCGATGGAGGACGGCATTGTTGCGGTCGATGGGGCCGTCAGTGCAGGCTGACACGGTCCTCCGCGACGCGTGGAGCCAGATCCCGTCTCCGGGCACCGTGGGGACAGAGTTTGAGCGCTTCACGGGCAAGCGAATGGAGCGCATCCTCGCTACGGTCGTGGCGATCGGGTCGGCCATGCTCGGCGTACAGGCGCTGTTCGCCGCTATCGGCGGGATGTCGGAAGGCGTATCGACGGTCCGCGTCATTTTCATGGTGATCGTCTACGTGCCGTTGATCGCCATGTTGGTCGCCTGCGTGATCGGCCGTGCTGTGCCGCTGATGTCAGGCATCTTTGCTGTCATCTACCTGGCGGCGCTCGCAGCCTGGCCGCTGGTTCAGGATGCTTCGCACTTGGCGACTGCTGGTCAGCCGTGGATCTTCTTCCTCGTGAACGTCGGGGTGGTGGCTGCGATGCTTGCTTTCCCGGTGAGGCTGCAGCTCATTTGGGTGGTGGGAGTGCCGCTGCTCTATGGATACGTGCGTCTCGTGGAGGGCGAGTTCACGAGCACTTTCTGGACCACGACGGCGTTCGATGTGTCGTTCACTCTCATTCTCGGCATCGTGCTCGTTTCGCTGGGATGGATGTTTCGTTCGGTCGCGGCCGGTGTGGACGAGGCGCGTGGACGTGCCGTTGCGTCGTACGCGGCGGCAGCAGCGGATGTGGCAGCCGAAGAAGAGCGCGTCGCCATGGCCGCTCTCATGCACGACAGCGTGCTCGCCGCGCTGATCGCCGCGGAACGCGCTGACACTGACCGCGCTCGCGATCTCGCGGTGGCGATGGCAAAGGAAGCTCTGACTCGGCTCGCGAACACCGAAGCCACGATCGCGCAGGAAGGCAGCGATGCGCCGGTTGGCATCGCGCAGATAGTGATTGAACTGCGCCGCGCCCTCTCAGAGATCGGTGCTGACGCCATTGTTGAGGAGCGCGGCGGAGCAGGCCAGATTCCTGGCCGTCCCGCCCGCGCCCTGGTGTTGGCAGCACGTCAGGCGATCGGTAACGCCGTCGCGCATGCCGGTGGTCGTGGCCTCCACATTCTGGTGACCGGGCACGGAGATGAGGGGATTACCGTGACAGTCAGTGACACCGGCCCCGGATTCAACACGGACGAGATCGGCGAGGATCGGCTCGGTATCAGCGCATCGATCCTCGCGCGCATGGCCGGGGTGGCGGGGTCCGCGACTATTGATTCGGACTCTGCCGGCACCACCGTTGTGCTCGGGTGGGAGCGCGAATGAATCGTTCGGTTCGTAGCGTTGCCACCGCACTCGCCGTCGGGTTCGCAGTCTACTTTGCGGCGCGTGCCGTGTGGTGGATCGTGCAGCCGACGGCCCCGCTGCTGATGATCGCATCGATCCTCTTGTATCTCGGTGTTCTTATCGCGACGGTGCTCGTGGAATCTACCGATGGTGGGCGGATGTCGCTGTGGTGGGGTGTCGTCGCGGTGATCGCCAGTATCGCGATTCCCATTATGGTGAGCCTGTCTTTGCTCCCGGCCCACCGGGCGGAACCTTTTGCGACGTGGTACATCGGCGCGGTGGGCCTTCTTGCGGTGGTGTGTATTGTCAGGCGGCGACTACTTTCCGGATGGCTTGTGCTCGGTGTCCTCGCGGCGTTGTCTTCGACGTTCCTCGGACCCTTCGTTGCGCTGGAACTCGGTCTCGTCGGCTCGATCATGTGGGTGTGCGTGGCACAACTGCTGGTGCTGTTCTGGGATCGTGCGGTGCGCGACACTGAGCGCCTTGCCGACATTCAACAGGCGGTTTCGGCGTGGCATGCCACGCAGCTGGTTCGTCAACGGGAGCGCCGTGTGCGGGTGAAGTACGCGCTGGGTACGGCCGGGCCCGTGTTGATAGAACCATCGCCTCGCACGGGCAGCTGAGTGCGGAGGAGCGTCTCGAGGCGAGGCTTGCCGAAGGGCGTCTGCGAGACGAGCTGCGCGGTGCGAGCCTGCTGAACGACGCGGTGCGCGAAGGAATTCAGGATGCCAGGCGTCGAGGGGTCGCAGTGACGGTGTTCGATGAGGGTGGGCTGGATGAGCTCGACGAAGAGCGCAGGGCCGAGATCCGCGATGAACTCGCGGGTGTGCTCACGCACGCTGAAGCTGACAGGGTGATTATCCGCGCAGCGCGCGATGAGAAGACCGCCGTCACGGTCGTCGGCCGCTCTGGTGCGGGGGACTCCTCAGACGAAGATTCCGTTGGTCTCTGGCATGAGATCCCCAGAATTCGGAGATGGGCGAGGGGCGGCGTAGACGCCCGCCCCTCGCCGCGTGCGGATCAGTTACCCGAAAACTGACCGCTGGTGATCGATCGTCGTCTGCCTACCCTGGGGCCGAGAGACCGATCAAACGCGAAGCGTTGGATCAAGTCTGACCCTTAGCGAACATGTTGTCTGTAGGTACTTTGGGGGACAAAGATACTTTGGTGGACCAGAACCGGCAGGAAGCCGTTCAACCCGAGAAGCGTCCCCAGGGGATGTCGCGGCGCAGAGGCTTGCGAATGGGGCGCCGGGTGCGCTGCCAGGCCGAGATGTGTGGTTCTTCGGCGACAGCATCTGCCGATTCGCGTTCATACGAGTCGGTGACGACGGCGATGAGCGCGGCGAGTTCTTCTTCGTTGGCCGTGCCGCGAAGGATCCGCAGATCGGGCGACTGCTGATCGGCGTTGGTCACAGCGGGATGTTCCCGTGCTTCTTGGGCGGCAGCTCCTCGCGCTTGCCGCGGAGGGAACGGAGGGCCTTGGCGATCGAGACGCGGGTGTTGGCCGGCTCGATGATGCCGTCGAGCTCGCCGCGTTCCGCAGCCAGGAACGGGGACGCGACGTCGTAGGTGTATTCGTTGGCGAGGCGGGTGCGTACTGCGGCGACATCCTCGCCGTCCTCCTCAGCCTTCTTGATCTCGCCGCGGTAGAGGATGTTGACGGCGCCCTGTCCGCCCATCACAGCGATCTCCGCGGTAGGCCAGGCCAGGTTGACATCGGCGCCGAGCTGCTTGGAGCCCATCACGATGTAGGCGCCTCCGTAGGCCTTCCGCAGGATCACGGTGACAAGAGGCACGGTGGCTTCAGAATATGCGTAGAGCAGTTTTGCGCCACGGCGGATGACGCCCTCCCACTCCTGGTCGGTGCCGGGAAGGTATCCGGGCACGTCGACGAGGGTGACGATGGGGATGGAGAACGCGTCGCAGAATCGGACGAAGCGGCTGGCCTTCTCGCCGGCCTGGATGTTCAGGGTGCCGGCCATCTGCGAGGGCTGGTTGGCGATGACGCCGACGGTGCGTCCTTCGACGCGGCCGAACCCGATGAGGATGTTCGGTGCGAACAGTGGCTGCACTTCGAGGAAGTCGCCATCATCGACGACATGCTCGATGACTGTGCGCATGTCATATGGCTGGTTCGCGGAGTCGGGGATGATCGTGTTGAGGGTGCGATCAGCATCCGTCGTCTCGAACTCGAACACGGTCTCGTAGGAGGGGAGCTCGGCCATGTTGTTGTCGGGAAGGAAGCTGAGCAGGGTGCGCGCGTAGTCGAGAGCGTCGTCCTCGTCTTTGGCAAGGTAGTGCGCCACGCCCGAGCGGGTGTTGTGTGTGTATGCGCCGCCGAGCTCTTCCATGCCGACGTCCTCGCCGGTGACGGTCTTGATGACGTCGGGGCCGGTGACGAACATCTGGCTGGTCTTGTCGACCATAATGACGAAGTCGGTGAGGGCGGGTGAGTAGACGGCGCCGCCGGCGGCCGGGCCCATGATGATGGAGATCTGCGGGATGACGCCGGATGCGCGGGTGTTCAGGCGGAAAATCTCGCCGTATTTGCCGAGGGCGACGACGCCTTCCTGGATGCGGGCGCACCGGAGTCGAGGAGGCCGATGCAGGGCATCCCGCCTGCGAGAGCGAATTCCATTACTTTGATGATCTTTTCGCCCGCGACCTCGCCAAGCGAACCGCCGAAGGTGGAGAAGTCCTGCGAGTAGACGGCGACGTTGCGTCCGTGGATGGTACCGATTCCGGTGACGACGGAGTCGCCGTAGGGCCGAGAGCGATCCATGCCGAACGCAGTGGTGCGGTGGCGTACATACTCGTCGAACTCAACGAAACTGCCGGGGTCGACGAGAAGCTCGATGCGCTCGCGGGCGGTCATCTTGCCCTTAGCGTGCTGCTTCTGTTTCGCGACCTTCTCAGAGTCGACCACGGCCTCGGTGAAGCGAGCGCGAAGGTCGGCGATCTTGCCGGCGGTGGTAAAGAGGTCAGGGGTGTCCGTCACGGATTCAACCCTAGTAGCGAGATGCGGTCGGGCGTTGGATGCCTCGCACAACGGGTTGCGTGATCCTTTGGCGGGTTCCGCTCCCAAGGTGCTGGTCATTGCGGAGGTTCGCGGGCACGATCGCAGGTGCTGATGAAGATCGCGTACCTCGATACGTCAGCTTGGTGATCTTGTTAAGAATCGTATAAAAGCCCATGCGTAAAAGCGCGTTGAGAAGAAGCGTCTGGTCGTAATGCTTGAGGGATGAAAGCGCCCCGGTCTCGAGCATCCGAGCGTGTCGGATTGCAGATTCGGGAGTTGCGCGCGAAGTCGACGATGAGTCGCGCGAAGCTGGCGGAGCGCGCCGACATGGACGTCTCGCACTTGGCGCGGATCGAAGGTGGCATCGGCAACCCGACCCTGTTCGTGCTGATTCAGCTGGCGACCGCGCTAGAGGTCAAGCCGACGGTCTTCCTTCACGACCTGACCGCGGCAGACCTGCCCGAAGACATCAAGCCATACTCTGAGGCTGACTTCCGTCGCGAACTACGCCGTCGCGAAGCTGAGTAGGGCCGCGACTGCTCACACAACGAACCGCCAGACGTACTCCAGCCCATCGGCCTGCCGAAACCAGGCCAGAGTCACGACGACTTCGTCGATATCGGCGGCGCAGAGGCAGAGCTCGATCCGCTCGGCGGGCAGCACTTGGCCCCACAGCTGCGTCCGATCCACGCCTTCACCACGATCGCGGAAAAACGCGCACAAAATCGGCGGCATCCCGGCCCTCGTTCACGACGACGGGGTGCGTGGGGTCGGCGCGTTCGATGCGCCACGGCACTCGGTACGCGGGTTGCGGAGGCTGTTCAGTCGGTTCAACGGGTCGTAGCATGCGGCCCACGGTAGGACCGACATCCGACGATGCGAGCGCCCTCTGAGAGCGTCTGGAGCGAACGGGGGAGAAGCCCTAAGAATCGGTGTCTGTGGAGGGAGAGACTGACTCGTCCAGCTCCTTGGGCTTGCGCTTACCGCGCGTCAAGCCGCTCACCTTGTTCCCGGCCCAGCCAGCGCCCTTGGCCACCGTGCCCGCAGCACCAGAGACTGCGTTTCCGGCATACCGTGCACCCCGCAGCATCCGCATCTCCAGCTTTTCTGCGCCAGGTACTGGCTCAAGCTCTGCTGGCAGCACCGCGGGTGCGACACCGAACGCGCGATGAGATGTCGTGAGCACCCGCCGGCCAAGAAGGTGGTTCCCTGCCCCGCCGACAGCTGCGCCGATCCCGAATGGAAGCGCCTTTCCGATGAAAGACGCGCTGCCAGCCGCGGCGAACTGCTTCACGAACATCGTCTTAAGGCGGTCGACCACGGGCCCTACCGCTGCGCGAGGCAGCGACTTGGTCACGAGCTCACCCCAGTACGACGAGCGGTTCGTACCGCGACCGGTCGCCTGCTTGGCCAACTGCCCGACCAGGTCGACGCCTTCTTTGCCGAGCATCAGCGTCATCACGAGCGCACGCGCACGATCGGGGTTCTCGATCGCGATGCCGTGCACCTCCGCGATGGACTGCGCGAACAGTGCCGTCGACTCGACGAAGCCGAGCGTCTCAACGCCCGACAGCGCCAGAGTGATGCCGGTGCCGATTCCGGGAACGACGGCGGTCGCGCCGACCGCTGCGCCGCCAGTCGTGACGGCGGCGAGGTAGCGGCGCTCGAGGATGCGCACCAGTTTGTCGGGAGTGGCATCCGGGTTGCGCAGACGGATGCTACGGATATGCGCCAGCACGAGCGGGCGCTGGATGGCCAGCACCCGATCGAGTCCACGCACTGCGGCGGGATGCTCGTCTGAGCCGACGGGTGGTACTCCCTTGTCCCATGGGGCGTCATTTGGGAGGGAGTGGATCGTGTGCACTTTCTTTGCCATCACCGAAGATCCTAGGTTTGGTATCCGAGAAAAAGCAGAGAGCCGCGCCCCTTCATCAAGGGCGCGGCTCTCTGGAAGTTAAAGATCAGACGTACAAGTTAGCCCGCTCGAGGTCTTCAGCGAAGTCAACCTCGACGGCGTACAGGTCGGAGACGTCCATCGGCTCGAGCAACAGACCGTCTTCGGCGATCGCGAGCTCAAGCCCACGCTCGAAGTAGTCCTGGTCGTCGACGCGCTGCAGCTGACGCATGAACGCCTTCTTCTGCATCGACGAGATGTAGTTGATGCCGACAGCCTCGCCGAGTCCGCCCTTGACACTCTTCGAGAGCTGGTTGATGAAGCCCTCTGCGGTGACGGTGTACTTGACCTCTTCGTCGCTCACCTTAGAGGTGTTGACGGTCACGAACGACTGGTCGCGCTCGATGAACTCGATGGCGCGGCCAAGAATGCGCGGGTCGAAGACCACGTCGCCGTTCATCCACAACACACCGCCCTTGCCTGTCGCGCCGAGGGCGCGCAGAAGACTCTTGGACGTGTTGGTCTCGTCGTAGCGCTCGTTGTGCACGTAGTTGACGTGCGGGAAAGCCTCGATGATCGTTTCGGCGCGATAGCCGACGACAGCAGTGATGCGGGCCTCGCGGCCGAAGGCGGCACGGATGTTCTCGTGCTGCTGTTGCATGATGGTGCGGCCGTCGCCGAGCTCGGTGAGGGGCTTCGGCAGGGCGCGGCCGAGGCGTGAGCCCATGCCAGCGGCAAGAATGACGGTCTGAAGAGTCACGATTTCTCCTAAAAAGAATCTGTGTTCACGGTCAGTTAATTGACCAGACACTTCTTCGTGCCGCCTTCATGCTAGCGATTGCCCCTGGGTAGGTCCGGGATAGAAGGCCGCCGTTGCTATTTCGTGATCGAGTACACACCTGACACACAGGTCGGATGCCGTGCATAGAGCAGATATATGAATTGTGTCGCTCGACCCAGAGAAAGTCCAGGGCCATTGGTACCTTAGGACGGTGACTGCTTCTCCCGATGACCGTACCGCCCAGCCGGATGTTGTGAAGGACGACCCCTCGGTCACGCCCGACGCGGTCCCGTCCGCGGCGAAGAAGACCACGCCGCGAACCGCAGCAGCGGCTGCAGCAGCGAAGGCGGAAACGGCGAAGACCACAGCGGCGAAGGCTTCGGCTGCGAAGACCGCCGCCGCGAAGACCGCCGCCGCGAAGCAGGCCGCCGCACGCTCGGCAGCCAACCGACGACCGCGAAGACGACTGCAGCGAAGACCGCTGCCGCGAAAGCTGCTGCGGCGAAGAGGGCGGCCGCGAAGACCGCGGCTGCGAAAGCGGCAGCAGCGAAGGCTGCCGAAGACGAGAAGGCTGCCGAAGATGGGAAGGCCGCCGAAGAGCTTGACGTCGTGAAGGCCGCCGAAGAGCTTGACGTCGAGCAGGCCGCCAACAGCGTGCCTGAGCCGACGCCCATCACGAAGGCTCCTGCGCGCAAGCCGGCCGCCGCGCGTTCGCGCCCCACGGCGAAGCCCGCCGCTCGACCGAAGCCCGTTGTGTCTGCCGATGACGCCGCCCCCACCGCTGATGCGGTTTCATCGCCAGTCGTAGAGGCATCAGTAGAGGCGCCGGCTGAACCGGTCGTAGAGGATATCGTCGCTGAGTCGCCTGTCGAGCTGGCCGCGACTCTGGCATCCGATGAAGACGTCCCCTCGACTGCCTCAGCCGCCGACGCGATTGTCATTCGTGGTCTCGTCAAAAAAACTTCGGCGATCACCGTGCGCTGAACGACATCAACCTCACGGTTCCAGCCGGCTCCTTTTACGGAATCGTGGGTCCGAACGGTGCCGGCAAGACCACCACGCTGTCGATTCTCGCCGGACTTTTACGCGCGAGCGCCGGCCAGGTCGTCGTCTGCGGCATCGACCAGGCGACCGACTCATTGGCTGCGAAGCGCATCATGGGTGTGTTGCCCGATCGCCTTCGCACCTTCGACAGGCTCACCGGCAGGCAGTTGCTGCACTATTACGGACTGCTCCGCGGGCTCTCCGCTGACGTCATTGAGAAGCGCACCGCTGACCTTGCGCGTGCCTTCGACCTCGTTGATGCTCTCAGCCGCGTCGTCTCGGACTACTCCGCGGGTATGACCAAGAAGATCATGCTCGCCGGCGCCATGATTCACTCCCCGCGCGTGCTGGTCCTGGACGAACCCTTCGAATCTGTGGATCCGGTCTCCTCAGCAGTCATCCTCGATATCCTCCGTGCCTACGTTGCGCATGGTGGCACCGTCATCCTCTCCAGCCACGGCATGGATCTGGTCGAGCGCGTCTGCTCGCGAGTGGCGATCATCGTCGGGGGGAGACGTGCTGGCAGAGGGAACCGTCGAAGAGGTTCGTGCCGGTCAGACTCTGGAAGCGCGCTTCGTCGAGCTTTCCGGCGGCATCGGCGAGGTGGAGGGGCTCGAGTGGCTGCACACATTCTCCGACTAAGGCTGGCGCTCATGCTCGGCGCCTTCCGTGGTGGAAGAGCCGTGCGAACACTACTGGGCTTCGCCGCGATCGTTATCGCCACTGTCGCCGTCTGCGTCGCCGTCCTGAGCCTTGGCAACGCACCCCTGGCCGTCGCGCGTGCCGTGATCGTGCTCGGTGGCGCGGCCATATTACTCGGCTTCCTTATCGGACCGATCCTCACCGGCACGGTCGATCAGCTTGATCCGAGGCGTTTCGGGGTTTTCGG
This sequence comes from Microbacterium sp. CH12i, assembly GCF_000685355.1. GTDB lineage: Bacteria > Actinomycetota > Actinomycetes > Actinomycetales > Microbacteriaceae > Microbacterium. The sequence goes on from NZ_JHET01000006.1 coordinate 244,683, forward strand.
TGTCGATGACCGTCAGATGCTCTGGATTCTCGCGCTCGCTTCGCTCATCAGCATCCCGTCCTTGGCATTGCTCGCAGTCGGCGTCTGCGCTCTCGTCGTCGTCGTCGAGCTCGGGACGCCGTGGCCCATCGCCGCAGTCGCACTGCTGCTCGCAGTGGTCGCCTCGGCGCTCGCAGCACGTGTTGGGATGGCGCTCAGCGCCCTCCTGTTGCCAGAGCGACGTTCGCGAGAGCTCACCGCCCTGTTCGCGCTGGCGGTTGTTGTCGTGGCGTTCCCGGTGGCGGTGTTTCTGGCTTCGCTCGAATGGGATGGGCAAGTGCCGATCCCGGTGGCCGCTGTCACAGGAGTGATTGCTCTTACCCCGCTTGCGGCGATTCCCGGCTTCGCCTTCGCGATCGCTGCCGGTGATGTCGCAGGCATGTGGCTCGGCGGCATCGTTGCCGGAGTGACCCTGGTGGCCTTGTGGATGCTGTGGTCGTGGCTGGTGCGCCGCCTACTGACCAGTACCGAACGTCCCGTGGCATCCCGCGAGCGGTCGGGGCTCGGCTGGTTCGCCCTGTTGCCAGCCAACGCTTTCGGAGCGATTGCCGCACGAAGCCTCGTCTACTGGCTGCGTGATCGTCGCTACATCGTCAACATCATCGTCGTGCCGATCGCCGGTGTTCTCACGGTCTTCCCGCTGGTCGTCGCCGGCGTCCCGCTGTACATCGCAGCCCTCGTGCCGGTTCCCGTCATGGCCTTGTTCTTCGGGTGGCTGCCGCACAACGATGTGGCCTACGACTCGACAGCTTTCTGGACCCACGTTGCGAGCGGGGTGCGCGGACTTTCTGACCGCTTCGGACGCCTCATCCCGGTCGCGCTGGTCGCCATTCCGGTGCTCGCGATCGCTATCCCGCTCTCACTCGCTCTCGTCGAGAGCTGGTACCTGCTCCTGCCGATGATCGGTGTCGCGGCGAGCCTGTTCCTTTCGGGGCTTGGGCTCTCGAGCATCTCGTCGGTGGTGTCGCCGTACGCGGTCTCGCGGCCCGGCGACAGCCCGTTCCAGCAACCTCAGCGATCAGCATCCCGTGGCGGTTTCGGCCCCGCCAGCGCGTTCCTCGGGACGCTCATCGTCAGCGCACCGACCCTGTGGCTGTTCGTCATGACCATCATCGAGAACGGTGCGTACAATCCCACGACATTCTGGGTCGGGCTCGGGACGGGAGTTGCGATGCTCGCAATCGGCGCGCTCATCGGCGGACGCATCTACGATCGCGGCGGCGAACGGCTCATGGAGTTCGTTGAGACCGCTTGAGTGACGCCGCATCCGCCCCGCACCATCGTCAGGACGGTTAGACTCACCGCTATGAGTACTCCGCTGGACAGCCCCGATCAGGGCGGCGTGGCAACGCTCGATCGCGAACTGGAAGAACTTCTCAACGAAGAGAACCTTGAGCCAGGCGACCACGAGCGCTTCTCGCACTATGTCAAAAAAGACAAGATTCTCGAGTCCGCGATGTCGGGTAAGCCGGTGCGCGCGCTGTGCGGCAAGAAGTGGACGCCGGGTCGCGATCCGGAGAAGTTCCCGATCTGCCCCACGTGCAAAGAGATCTACGAGTCGATGGTCGGCTGAGCGCCGATTACTGGCTACTCTGCGTCGAGAAACACCGTCCGGATCGCAGGATCCGACTTGCTGAGCGCCAGCGCGCGCACCGGCATCTCTTCGCGTACCCGCATGTGGTGCTCGCGAGCGGATGCCGTGCCCTCCGCACCCTCGTAGGCGCGGTCGATTTCGCCTCCGTCAACCAGCGTGATCTGAAGCGGGCGGGCGTCAGAATGCTCTGCCGGCGTGCTCAGATCTTCGAAGCCGTCTGAGATGACGATGGTCTCTGCCGTAGCAACACCGTCGCGAAGCGTGCGGAAGGCAGCTTTGCGTCCGCCCTTTGAGCCCTTGTCCGTCGAGGCTTTCGCAACGCCGACCCACGCACCGGAAGAGTCCCTGCGAGCGACAAGCTTGTAGACCATGCCGGCTGTGGGGTAGCCAGAGCCAGTGACAACGGAGGTGCCGACCCCATACGAGTCGACAGGGGATGCCGCGAGAGCCGCGATCGCGTACTCGTCGAGGTCGCTCGTGACAGTGATTTTCGTGTCGGTCGCGCCGAGCTGGTCGAGCTGCGTGCGTACAGCTGCCGCGACGGTAGGCAGGTCGCCGGAGTCGAGGCGCACTCCGCCGAGTCCGGTGCCGGCGACCCGAATCGCTGTTTCGACACCCTTGCGGATGTCGTACGTGTCGACGAGCAGCGTGGTGTCGGTGCCGAGACTTTCGATCTGCGCCCGGAAGGCATCTTCTTCGGTGTCGTGCAGAAGCGTCCACGAGTGTGCGGCGGTGCCCATCGTTGGGATACCCCACTGCCGGCCCGCTTCGAGGTTGCTCGTCGCGCTGAAACCTGCGATGTGTGCGGCACGGGCCGCAGCAACCGCAGACCATTCTGCGGCTCGACGTGAGCCCATTTCGGCCAGGGGGCGTTCGCCAGCCGCAATGCTCATCCGAGATGCGGCCGTGGCGATGGCAGAGTCATGGTTGAGCGCGCTGAGCGCCAGCGTCTCCAACACCACGGCATCGGCGAAGGAGCCCTCGACCGTGAGGATAGGGGAGCCGGGAAAGTACAGCTCGCCCTCACGGTAGCCCTGGATGGATCCCGTGAAACGGTACTTCTCGAGGTACTTCAGCGTCTCGGCATCCACCACATCGCCATCACGCAAGAATCGCAATTCATCGTCGCCGAAGCGGAAATCGCGCAGCAGCGAGAGTAGACGCCCTGTGCCGGCGACAACGCCGAAGCGTCGACCGCCGGGCAGGCGTCTGGCGAACAGTTCGAAGACGCTGGGCCGTGCGGCGGTGCCGTCACGCAGCGCGGCCGCCAGCATGGTGAGTTCGTATCGGTCTGTGAGCAGCGCCGTCGACGAGGTCATGCGCTCAGCCTAGTGAGCGTGGCGGCACGCGCCGTTCGCAATGGCAGCAGGTAGGCTGGTTAGTCATGAACGACGCACCCATCGGGATCTTCGACTCCGGTGTCGGTGGGCTTACGGTGGCTCGCGCGATCCGCGCTCAGCTGCCTCGTGAATCGCTCGTCTACATCGGTGACACCGCACATTCGCCGTACGGACCGAAGCCCATCGCTGCGTCCGCCGCTACTCGCTCGAGGTGCTCGACACCCTTGTCGATCAGGGCGTGAAGATGCTGGTCATCGCCTGCAATACGGCATCCGCAGCCATGCTCCGCGATGCGAGGGAGCGCTACGACGTACCCGTCGTCGAGGTCATCGGTCCGGCTGTGCGCCGCGCTGTCTCCACCACGCGCAATCGACGCATCGGCGTCATCGGAACGGCGGGCACGATCGGCTCCCGCGCGTATCAAGACATGCTCGAGGTCAACGAGCGCCTGGAAGTCTTCACCGCTGCCTGCCCGAGGTTTGTTGACTTCGTCGAGGCGGGGGTCACTGGCACCTCGGAGGTACTCGCCGTCGCCGAAGAATATCTGGCGCCGCTTCGCGACGCCGAAGTCGACACGCTCGTGCTCGGGTGCACCCATTACCCATTCCTGCGCGGCGCGATCAGCTACGTGATGGGGGAGGGCGTGACCCTCGTTTCCAGCGACGACGAAACTGCCGGTGATGTCTACCGGCAGCTCGTCCGCGGCAACCTGTTGGCCCCGCCGGATGCTCTCGCCAGTTATGTCTATGAGGCGACCGGCGAATCCACCGAAGAGTTCACGACGTTGGCCAACCGTCTGATGGGTGCTGAAGTGCGCAACGTTCAGCACGTGCAGACCGGTGTGATCACACTTCCCGACCTGACAGAGCTGGCTGAGGCCGGCGTACAAAACCCCGAAGGAAATTCATGACTGACATCGTCCGGGCCGACGGCCGCTCCGTTGACCAGCTCCGTGAGATCACGATCGAACGAGGCTGGAGCGCACAGGCTGAGGGCTCAGCTCTCATCAGCTTCGGCGGCACGAAGGTGCTGTGCACGGCATCCTTCACCAACGGCGTGCCGCGCTGGCTCACCGGCAAGGGCAAGGGTTGGGTGACGGCGGAGTACGCAATGCTGCCCCGTGCGACCAACAGCCGCAACGACCGCGAGAGCGTCAAGGGCCGCATTGGCGGACGCACCCATGAGATCTCGCGTCTCATTGGCCGCGCGCTCCGCGCGGTTGTCGACACCAAGGCGCTGGGCGAGAATACGATCGTCATCGACTGCGACGTGCTGCAGGCCGACGGCGGCACCCGCACCGCCGCGATCACCGGCGCATACGTGGCGCTCGCCGATGCGATTGAGTGGGGCCGCAAGAAGAAGTTCATCGCCCAGAAGGCTCAGCCACTGCTCGACTCGGTCGCTGCGATCTCGGTCGGGATCATCGACGGCACTCCTATGCTCGATCTGCCATACGTCGAAGACGTTCGTGCCGAGACCGACATGAACATCGTCGTCACCGGCCGTGGCCTGTTCGTTGAGGTGCAGGGCACCGCCGAGGGTGCACCGTTCGACAAGCGCGAACTCGACGCGCTTCTTGAGCTCGGTCTCGCCGGCTGCGAGACGTTGAAGGGCCACCAGCTGGCAGCGCTTGCGGGCGAGTGACATGAAGGTCGTCCTCGCCACGCACAACGCGCACAAGATCACCGAGTTTCAGCAGATCGTGGCGATGACTCGCCCCGACCTCGAGGTCATCGGATATGACGGTCCGGAGCCGGTCGAAGACGGCGTGACCTTCGCCGAGAACGCCCTGATCAAGGCGCGCGCCGCCGCCGCGCATACCGGGCTCGCGGCATTCGCCGACGATTCTGGTATCTGCGTGGATGTGCTCGGTGGTTCGCCGGGCATCTTCTCGGCGTACTGGGCTGGGCAGAAGAAGGACGCCACCGCGAACCTGGATCTGCTGCTAGACCAGCTCGCCGACATCGACGACCCGCACCGTACCGCGCAGTTCGTTTCCACAATCGCGCTGGTGACTCCGGACGGCGTCGAGCACACGGTTGCGGGGGTGTGGCCAGGTCGGCTCGCACGCGAGGCAGCGGGTGCCGGCGGTTTCGGCTACGACCCGATCTTCATCCCTGACGGCCAGTCAGAGGGTGCAGAGCGTACTGCGGCAGAGCTCACGGCGCACGAGAAGCAGTCGCAGTCGCATCGGGCCCGTGCCTTTGAGTCTTTCATCCCGCTTTTGAAGACGCTCTGACGTATAACACACTGATTTTGAGGACCCGCTGTCGCTACTGAGAATTGTTACCCTTCCCGACTAGGGGAAACGGCCTCTGACGGCCGAGTTCTCTCGTAGCCTGGTGGCATGCATGATCACGCACACGGTGGAGGGATCCGCGGTTCCAGCAACCGCAGATTGCTGACCATCTCGCTGTGCATCACCGCGACCGTGATGATCGTGCAGGTGGTTGGTGCAGCTCTCACCGGGTCGCTCGCGTTGCTGGCGGATGCCGCGCACATGTTCACCGACGCTTCGGCTCTTGTCGTCGCGCTGATCGCTAGTGCGGTGGCCGCGCGGCCCGCTGATGACCGTCGCACCTTCGGGTACCAGCGGGCAGAGGTGTTTGGCGCACTGATCAACGCCATCATCCTCATCGTGCTGTCACTGCTGGTCGGCATCGAAGGCGTGCAACGACTCCTCACACCCACCGACACAGATGTGGCTGGTCCACTGATGCTCATCGTCGCGGTGATCGGTCTGATCGCAAACGCGGTCGCGATGTGGTTGCTGAGCAGCGCGCAGAATACGAGCATCAACGTGCGTGGTGCGTACCTTGAGGTGCTCGGCGACATGATCGGGTCTGCCGCAGTGATCATCGCGGCCATCGTCATCGTTACGACGGGATGGATGCCGGCGGATGCGATCGCCTCTCTCCTCATCGCGGTGATGATTATTCCTCGAGCCATCACGTTGCTGCGCGAGGTGTTTTCCGTACTGTCGGAGTCGGCGCCGAAAGACACGCAGGTCAGCGAGATTCGTGCACACCTGCTCGGCTACGAGGGAGTCAGTAGCGTGCACGACGTGCACGTGTGGCAGCTGACACGCGGAGCGCCGGTATTCACCGCACACGTCAAGGTTGACCCGGCGCTGCTTGAGTCTGGACGTCGGGAGCGCTGCTCGAGCAGTTGCAGGGATGCCTCACGGAACACTTCGACGTGGCGCATTCGACGTTCCAGATCGAGCCAGAGGGCGCCGCCGAGTGCGAGGACACGCACGCGTAGCGCTCAGTTTTCGACGACGATCTCGTCGGCCGTTTTGTCTGGCCGCAGGCCCCGCCAGCGCGAGTGGCGCAGGATGCCGTCTGGCGTCCAGTTCGCAAACTCCACCTCGCCGACGAGTGTGGGCGTGACCCAGAGTGCGTCACGGGCATCTGCGTCAGGCACGCCGACAACGGGTGTGCTGTCGGTGCGCAGCGGCTCGAGAAGGGCTGTGAGATCGCGCAGCATCCGCTCGGTGAACCCGGTCCCGACTCGCCCGATGTAGCGCAAGCCCGTCTCTGCAGGAATCGCAAGCAGGAGCGATCCGATGCTGCCTTCGCGGTCGCCTTTACCGGGGCGGATGCCGGCGATCACCACCTCCTGCATGCGGGTGTGCTTGATCTTCAGCCAGGACCCGGATCGGATGCCGGGGCGGTAACCCGACGAGGATTCTTTGGCGACCACGCCCTCGAGTCCGAAAGTCTGGCTCATCTGCATCGCCGCCTCGAGGTCATCGAAGACCGGCGGGACGGTGACCGGGCCTTCGGCGCTTTCTGCGAGGGTCTCCAGCAACGCACGCCGCTCTCGCAGCGGAACGCCGGTGAGGTCGTGACCGTCGAGGCGGAGCAGGTCAAAGAGGTAGTAGACGATCGGAGTGCGCACGACCTCGCGCTCGATCTCCCGGGCCTTGGTCAGGTGCATCCGATTCTGCAGTCTGCTGAAGCTGGGGCGACCAGAAGCGTCGAGGGCGACGATCTCGCCGTCGACGATCGCGTCGGCAACCGCAAAGTGCGGCGTACCGTCTGCGGTGAGTTCCGGGTATCGGGATGTGATGTCGATGCCGCTGCGGGCATGCAGGTGCATTCGACCGCCGGACCACGTGCCGAGCGCGCGGATTCCGTCCCACTTGATCTCAATCCACGGTGCACGCAGAGCGCGAACGAGACCGGGCGTTCCCGATTCGGCGAGCATCGCCTGGGGGACGGCGGAGGGCATCTCTTCAGACGGTGGAGGCATCGACGGTTTGGCACGGCGCGGTGCGGTTACCGTGCGCTGCGGTGTCGTCGCGGATGCCGCGTTCGTGACCAGCGCCGCGAACGGATCCATGCCGGCCTCGACCCGTTCGGCGAGCTCATCGAAGCGCAGCTGGCGGAGATACGGGTCATCGAGTTCGTCCCAGCTGCGGGGAGCGGCCACGGTGGGGTGAGCGCGCCCACGCAGCGAGTAGGGCGAGATTGTCGTCTTCTTGCCGTTGTTCTGACTCCAGTCGAGGAAGACTCGGCCTTCGCGCACGGCCTTCGCCATCGTGCTGGTCGCAATGTCGGGGTGATCAGCTTCGATAGCGCGGGCGAGTTCGCGGGCCACGGCAGAGGCCTGATCGCTGGTCTGGGTGCCGTCAAGGTGGCAGTAGAGGTGAATGCCCTTGCTGCCGCTCGTCACGGGTACCGGGTCGAGCCCGATGTCGCTGAGGATCGCTCGAGCGAGACGGGCAACGTGCGCACACAGTGCGAGGTCGGCGCCCGGTCCAGGGTCAAGGTCGAGCACGAGACGGTCAGGGTTCCGCCGTCGGTTGTCCTTGTCGAACCGCCACTGCGGCACGTGCAGTTCGATGCTGGCGACCTGCGCGAGCCAGACGAGAGTCGGCAGGTCATCGACCAGGGGATACTCCTTCGCTCCGCCGGAGTGCTCGATGGGCAGCCGGCGCACCCAGTCGGGAGTGCCTGGCTCCACCTGTTTGGCGAAAAACGCGTCGGCTGGAGCATCCGCCGTCCCCACGCCGTGCACCCAGCGTTTACGAGTGACGGGGCGTCCCGCGAGAAGCGGGAGCAGCGTGGCGCAACGGCGGTGTAGTAGGCGATGATCTCGCCCTTGGTGGTGCCGGTTTCTGGGTAGAGCACCTTGTCGAAATTGGTCAGACGCACGCGGCGACCGTCGACATCGACGACCTGTGCGTTGCTGGGCATGACGAAAGAGTAACGGCAAGCCCCTGGCATCCATGGCCATCGGCGGTGTGTACTGGTGTGTATGAGGACGATTTGGAAGGGAGCCCTGACTTTCGGGCTCGTGAACGTGCCGGTGAAGGTGTACTCGGCCACCGAAGATCACGACGTTTCGTTGCATCAGGTGCACGACGAGGATGGCGGGCGCATCCGCTACAAGCGCACCTGTGAGATCTGCGGAGAAGTCGTCGCGTACTCGAACATCGACCGCGCGTTTGAGGATGATGGTCAGATGGTCGTGCTTACGAAGGAAGATCTTGATGCCCTTCCGGCAGAGCGCAGCCGTGAGATAGATGTCGTCGAATTCGTGCCGAGCGAGCAGGTAGATCTGCTCACGCTCGATAAGGCGTATTACCTGGAGCCTGATTCGAAGTCTCCCAAGGCATATGTATTGCTGCGCAAGACTCTCGAAGCGACGGATCGCACCGCGATCGTGCGCTTCACTCTGCGTCAGAAGACGCGGCTCGCGGCGCTGAGGGTGCGTGGCGACGTGCTCGTACTGCAGACGCTGCTGTGGGCGGACGAGGTGCGCGAGGCATCGTTTGACTCGCTGAACGACGACGTGAAGATCTCGAAGAAGGAGCTCGAGCTGTCGGCGAGTCTCGTAGAGAGTTACTCCAGCGACTTTGATCCGGAGTCGTTCGTCGACGAATACCAGCAGGAACTCCGCACGCTCATTGACGCCAAGATCGAGGCGGGCGAAGGCTTCGACGTAGCCGAGACATTCAAAGACGAGCAGGTCGAAGGCAAAGGCGGCGAGGTCATTGACCTCATGGAGGCACTGCGCGCGAGCGTGGCACGCTCGAAAGAGAAGCGCGCTGATACTGCCTGACGCCCCACGCCCTGACGCCGGAGCGGCTTAGCGCGTGCCGTCCTCGTCAACGTCGGGTGCACGGTCGAAAACTCCGGGCTTAAGCGTCAGTTCTTCTGCTTCAGAGGCATCGGTGTCGGGGTCGCCGCCAGCGGCGAGTTCTTTCTTTACCTTGTGTCGCTCTGAGAAGTAGTGCCAGAGCGTGATGATTGCGGTGCCGCCGACGGCCGCGAGCAGGATGATGTCGATGTAGTCGGTGACCAGCTTTGCGATCCACGGGATGTACGCGATGACGTAGCCGAGCATCGTCAGACCGAAGCCCCAAAGGAGTGCCCCGATGAGGTTGTAGAGGCTGTACTTCTTCCACGGCATGTGACCGACACCCGCGGCGACGGGCGCGAATGTGCGGACGATGGGCACGAAACGAGCCAGGATCACGGTGAGACCGCCGTAGCGTTCGAAGTACGCGTTCGTTCGCTCTACGTTCTTGCGACTGAACAGCCCGGATTCCTTGCGTTCGAATACCGCAGGTCCGCCCTTGTGGCCGATCAGGTACCCGACTTCACCGCCGGCGAACGCGGCGAGAGCGATGAGCAGAGCCACCAGCCAGATGTTCAACCCGAACACGTTGTTGGTGTGGGTGAGTAGCCCCGCGATCACGAGCAGAGTGTCGCCGGGCAGCAGGAAACCAATCAGTAGACCGGTCTCCGCGAACACGATGAAGCACACCACCAGCAACGCCCAGGGACCAGCTGCTCCGATGATGAGTTCCGGATCGAGCCAGGGGATGAGTGCGATGTGATGCATGGGGTCCCGTCAAGCAGCGTCGTGCAGCGGTCAGATGGTGCTATCTGTGCGGAAGATGGGACTTGAACCCACACGCCCTGAGGCACAGGAACCTAAATCCTGCGTGTCTACCAATTCCACCACTTCCGCGCGGTGATTCCATTCTAGGTGCGCAATCAGACGCTCGAACATCAGGGCACCCACCATGATAATTCCGGAAACCCCGACGCTACCCTGTGGATAACTTTCGAGGCTGATGCTCGATTCTTGCGAGGATGCCGGAGTGAGCCAGCCGTCCCTCCTCGTTGCCGAGCGCGTTCGCCGTCGGCTGCGGGCGGAGCAGACCGATCCGTCCGTTGCGCCGGAGGAGGCCAGACGGATCGCGCAGGCAGAAGTGCGACGGCATAACGATCTGGCGTTGTCGCGTGGAGAAGCGATGATCGACGATGAGACTGCCTGCGTGCGGGATGTGCTCGCATCGGTCAGCGGGTTCGGGCCCCTTCAACCTCTTCTTGATGATCCCGAGATCGAGGAGATCTGGTTGAACGGGCCCGACCGCGTCTTCGTGGCGCGATCCGGCGTTTCAGAGCGTGTGGCGATGCGGCTCACCGATGCGATGGTGCGCGAACTCGTCGAGAGGATGCTGCAGGCCACCGGCCGCCGGGTCGACATCAGTCAGCCTTTCGTCGACGCATCGCTACCGGACGGATCGAGGCTGCACGTCGCCATCGCGGATGTGGTGCGCGGCTCGTGGGCGCTGAATATCCGTAAATTCTTGCCGCGCTACCGCACGCTGGAGTCACTGGTTGAGCTGGGGTCGGTGCCGCCCGACGTCGCAGACCTGTTGAGCCGGGCGATGCGTGACGGGAGCAGCATCATTGTTTCGGGTGCCACGCACGCGGGCAAGACCACGCTTCTCGGTGCGCTGTTGGCGACCTGCGCCCACGCGCAGCGCATCATCACAGTGGAGGAGACTTTCGAACTTGCAGTCGACGGGCCGGATGTCGTTGCGCTGCAGGGACGTCAGGCGAGTTTGGAGGGGAGCGGCGAGATCACCCTTCGCCGCCTCGTGAAAGAAGCGCTGCGCATGCGGCCTGACCGACTGGTCGTGGGCGAGGTGCGTGATGCCGAGGCGCTTGACCTTGTGCTCGCGTTGAACACCGGTGTACCGGGTGCCGGAACCGTTCACGCGAACTCCGCGGTGGAGGCGATCGAGAAGCTCACGATCCTTCCGCTGCTCGCCGGCCGCAACATCGACCGTTCCTTCATCGCGCCGGCGCTCGCGGCATCCGTCTCGCTCGTTGTGCACTGCGCGCGAGATAGTGCAGGCGAGCGGTACGTCGCCGAGGTGATCGCGCCTACCGGTGAGGTCGTCGAGGGCCGGCTCATCACGAGGTCGCTGTACCGGACTGAGGCTCGAGCATGACGCTGCTGGTCGGAGCGCTGCTCGCAGCCGGGCTGCTGCTGTGCGTGTCGCCGTGGCTGTGGCCTCATCGTGAGAAGAAGGCAACGCGAACGACGACGCGCGACGGGTGGCTCGCTCGACTCATCGATGAAGCTGGCTATGCGTCGGTAGAACAGCGCACCATGGTCGCCGTCATTGCCGCGATTGCGCTTGCTGCGGCATCCGTTGTCTGGTTAGTCACTGCCATTGCGGTGCTGGCGGTTCTCGCGGGGTTCGCCGCGGCGACAGCGCCGATCGCGTTCCTGCGTGCGCGTCGACTGCGCCTGCTCAAGGCCAGGCGTCAGCTCTGGCCGGACGTCTGCGATCTACTCATCGCGTCGATCCGCGTTGGACTGTCGTTGCCGGATGCAGTGGCGAGTCTGGCGGAATCGGCGCCGACGATGGTGCGTCCGGCTTTCGTGGTGTTCGCGCGGGATCTGCACTCCACTGGCCGCTTCGAGAGCAGCATTGAGCGGCTGAAGGCGACTGTCGCTGATCCCATTGCCGATCGCATCGTCGAGACGCTGAAGATGGCGCGAGAAGTTGGCGGCACTGAGCTCACCGGCGTCCTGCGTGCGCTCTCAGCCTCGGTGCGTGCCGACGCCGCACTGCGGGGCGAGGTCGAGGCGCGCCAGTCGTGGATTCGCGGCGCCGCGGTGCTCGGGGTCGTGGCGCCGTGGGTGATCCTCGGCCTGCTCGCGCTTCGTCCGGAAGGAGCGCAGGCGTACGCCAGCGCCGAGGGCGTGCTCGTGATCTGTGCTGGTGCAGCGATGTCAGTGGTCGCCTATCGAATCATGGTGCGCATCGGTCGGCTGCCAGAGCCTCGACGGTGGTTCGCATGAGCGGGGTCACGGATGCTGCGATGGCAGTCCTGCTGGGCGGAATCCTGGCGGCCGGCATCCTCTGCATTCTCGCTGCCGCCCCGCGCTGGCATGCCGCGTCATTGGCTACGCGCATCGCGCCGTATGTGCGGGATGCCGTCGATGACTTCGCGCTGCCATTCGGAGTGCTGCCGAAAGCCGGTATTCTTCCGGCCCACATCGGTGGTGGATGGGCCCGGCTACGGGCGGCGTTCGCACGTGCGTTCGGCGATAGCACCGCACTGTCTCTCCGGCTCGCTCGGGCAGGTCTCCAAGCCGACGCGGCGGCGTTCCGAGGACGACAGCTCGGCTGGGCGCTTGCGGGATTCGGCCTGGGAAGCGTCCTGGTCGTCGCGCTCGCGCTGGCAGGACGCCTGTCGCCACCGGCCGCGGTGCTACCAGTGCTCGTCGGCGGGGCGGCAGCAATCGCGGTCGATCTACTGCTCTCCTCGCGAGTGAAAGCGCGAATGACCAGGTTGAGCGACGAGCTACCAACCACCCTGGAGTTTCTGGCGTTGTGTCTGTCCGCCGGTGAAGGGTTCCTCGATGCTCTGCGCCGAGTGGCCGCGGTGGGGTCCGGGGAGCTGACCCAGGAGCTACGACAGGTGGTTCTGGCTGTCAGGACAGGGTCACCGCTGGCGACCGCTCTCGGCGAGATGTCGACGCGACTGCGTCTGCCGGGCCTTTCCCGTGCTGTCGATCAGATCGTCGCGGCGCTTGAGCACGGTGCGCCGCTGGCCACTGTCTTGCACGCACAGGCCTCAGACGCCCGCGAGGACGCGAAGCGCGTGCTGATCGAGCAGGCCGGAAAGCGTGAAATCTACATGTTGATGCCGCTTGTCTTCCTGATTTTGCCGCTTTCCGTTCTATTTGCGGTTTTTCCTGGTGTGTTCATCCTGCGACTCGGCATCGGCTGAGTCACCGAAGAGAGGAACGAAAATGAATCGAATCCAACGCTGGTGGATAGGCGTGACGGCCGACGCCCGAGAGCTCGCCGAAGACGAGGTCGGTGATGTGCCCGGATGGGTCTTGGTGACATTGATGACGGCCGGACTTGTCGTTTTGATCTGGGCAGTTGCGGGCCCCGCCCTCACCGGACTCTTCGAACAGGCGATCTCGCGAGTGTCCGGACCCTGAGATGCGCTGGCGGGCGGCAATTGACGACGAACAGGGTTCGAGTCCTGTCGAGTTCGTGCTCGTCGGCTCGCTCCTCACCGTTCTGACTCTCGCTGTTCTGCAACTGGGACTCGCCATGTACGTGCGTAATGTCGTCCACGATGCCGCTGTCGAAGGGGCGTACTACGCCGCTCTCGCCGACACCGCGCTGGGTGAAGGCGCAGAGCACACGAGGCTCTCGATCACCCGAGCCGTCGGTGACAGCTTTGCCGAAGACATCACGGTCGCCGAGAGCGATCGGCTCGGACAGCCGACGGCTGTCGTGACCGTCCGCACCACGCTGCCCGTCATCGGACTGTTGGGCATTCCGTTCGCGATGGAGGTGGATGCCGATGCGCCATTGGAGTCGCTGGGTGACGAATGACGACGGTTCTGCCGCGATGGAGTTCATCACCGTCGGCGTCATCTTTCTCGTACCGCTCGTGTATCTGGTCATCACGCTCGGAGCCATTCAGGAGCACCTGCTCGGAGTTGAAGCCGCAGCCCGTCACACCGCCCGCGTGATTGGGCAAGCGGATGACGCAGCAACTGCTGCAGCCAACAGCGATGCACTGCTCGCAAACGTCATTGACGAGTACGGGATGGACGGCGGAAACGTCGAGGTATCAGTGACGTGCACCCCGGCCGGCGTGGAATGCCCCTCTGCGGGTGCAACCGTGCTCGTCACCGTGAGTACCTTCGTCTCCCTCCCATTCGTGCCGCCGATCTTCGGGCTCGACACCGCAGCGAGTATCCCGCTGCGTGCGGTAGCCGCGCAGAAAGTCTCCCGGCTCTGGGGCACCGGATGATGCGGCGACCCCAGGAGTACGATGAGGAAGGCAGCATCCTTCCGCTCCTCCTCGGCTACGTTGTGCTCGCGATCGCACTGATCTTCGTGTGCACCTGTGCGACCGACCTCTACATCGCGCAGAAGCGCCTCGACTCCCTCGCCGATGCCGCCGCGCTCGCCGCGCCGATGGCTTCACACTCGTGGTCGACGGCGATGCCGTGCGGGCGGAACTCACCGACGCCGGGGTGCAAGAGCAGGCGGCAGCGATCGTTGCCTCGATGGCAACCGACGCGAGCGTGGTCGCGGCATCCGCGCCCGACGACGTCACTGCTCGCGTCACTGTCGCAATCGCGTGGCATCCACCGATCTTCTCGCCGTTCGTGCCCGATGGTGTGGCGCTCGAATCCACCTCGACCAGTCGCACGGCCTTGCGCTGATGCTTAGCGAGAATCCTTGCGGCTCACTTGCGACGGCGACGAGGCGAACTGAGCTCTACTTCGGGCTGAACCGCGGGATCCAGCGGATGAAACCGAGCGCTCCCAAGAATCCGACCACTCCCATCACCCCGGCGGCCATCGACAGCGACGCGATGGCCGTCACGCCAGCCACGAGGAGGGGAGCGACGGCACCGCCGGCATCCGTCAAAGTCCGCCATGAGCCGAGAAACGGAGCGGGGTCGTGTTTCGGAGCGACATCGGCTCCGAGAGTGAGCAGGATGCCGCTGGAGAGGCCGTTGCCCACGCCGAGTACAGCCGCCAGCATCCCAAACCACAGCACCGCGGCATCGCCGTCGTGGGTGAACGACAGCGCAAAGAAGCCGGCGCCCATCAACACCATCGCTGGCATCGCAGCCCAGAGCCGGCCGAATCGGTCCATCACTTGACCGCTCGCATAGAACAGTGCGAAGTCGATGGCGCCTGAGACGCCGACAACCAGCGCGATCGTCTGCGCGTCGAGTCCGATCGTGATGCCCCACAGTGGCAGCACGACCTGGCGAGCCGAACGCACCGCACTCAGCGACGCAGCGGCGAGTCCGAGCCGAGCCAACACTCCACGATGACGCCACATCGTCAGGAAGATACCCACGCGCTCCATGGTCGGGATCGATCCGGTCACAGCTTCACCGGAATCTTCAGCGATAGCGACGTTTGATCCGATCGGAGCGATGGTCTTCTCGGGATCTGGACCAAACAGGACCAGTGCGACCATCACGACCAGGCAGCAGAGGAAGAACCAGATCGCCGCGTGTTCGTCATGGAAAACCTGGAGCAGGCCCGCAGCGACGAAAGGCCCGATGAAAATTCCGAGTCTGAAGCTGCCGCCAAGCAGCGACAGGGCTCTGGCGCGAAACGCGATCGGCACACGTGTCGTCATGAACGCATGCCGGGCGAGCCCGAAGGCCGCCGCGCAGAACCCGAGCAGAAACACGGATGCTGCGAACACGGCGATCACAGGGGCAAACACCATGCCGATCACCGCGAACATCGAGACCACGCCAGCGAACACCATTGTGTAGCGCTCGCCGATGCGCGCGACTGCCCACCCGGCGGGAAGGTTGCCGCACAGCTGGCCGACCACCAGAGCGGCGGCGACGAGCGCGGCGAAGGCGACATCGGCGCCCATGTTTGCCGCAATGATGGGGATCAGCGGGAGGACGGCGCCTTCGCCGAGGGAGAACAGGATGGTGGGGAGGTACACCATCGGTCCGAACTGTCTCAAGACCGAGGATGCGCTGCTCACGTAGCCACGCTACCGCCGACGCAGCTAATCGGGTTTTCGCATCCACGCGCCGCAACCGATCCGAGTAGGCTGAATTATCATGCTCGAACTCGATCTTTCCGCCGACATACAGCGCTCAGGCACACCTTCGGCGACATCAGTGAGGTCGTTGATGTCCCGCGACTCCGCGAGGATATCGCCCGGCTCAGTGAGGAAGCGGGCGCCCCCGACCTCTGGGACGACACCGAGCGCGCTCAGAAGGTCACGAGCGCCCTCAGCCACCGCCAGTCCGAACTCGCACGCATCACGGGCATCGCGCAGCGCCTTGACGATCTTGAAGTGCTTGTAGATCTCGCGAACGAGATGGGCGACGAAGACTCTGCACAGGAGGCGCGCGGCGAACTGACCGCGCTGACCGACGTCATCAACCAGCTCGAGGTGCAGACGCTCCTCGATGGTGAGTACGACGATCGTTCGGCGATCATTACGATCCGCTCTGGCGCGGGCGGCGATGATGCGACCGACTTCGCCGAGATGCTCATGCGGATGTACCTGCGTTGGGCTGAGAACCACAAGTATCCGGCGAAGGTCATGGACACCTCATACGCCGAAGGCGCGGGCATCAAGTCCGCCACCTTTGAAATATCAGCTCCCTACGCCTTTGGCACGCTGTCAGTTGAGGCTGGCACCCATCGTTTGGCGCGCATCAGCCCGTTCGGCTCAGCCGATAAGCGACAGACCAGCTTCGCCGCTGTCGAGGTCATTCCGTTGATGGAAGAGGCAATCGCGGTCGAGATCCCCGAGAACGACATCCGCGTCGACGTGTTCCGCTCTTCCGGCCCCGGTGGGCAGTCTGTCAACACGACAGACTCGGCGGTGCGCCTTACCCACCTTCCGACCGGCATCGTCGTGTCGATGCAGAACGAGAAGTCGCAGATCCAGAACCGTGCGGCCGCCATGCGCGTGTTGCAGACCCGACTTCTGCTGCTGCAGAAAGAAGAAGAAGCAGCGAAGAAGAAAGAGCTTGCCGGCAACATCACCGCGAGCTGGGGCGATCAGATGCGCTCGTACTTCCTCTACGGTCAGCAGCTCGTGAAAGACCTGCGTACCGGTCAAGAATCCGGCAACCCCGCAGCGGTGTTCGACGGTGACCTCGACGACTTCATCTCTGCGGGCATCCGTTGGCGCAAGCGCAGGGACGACGACTGAGCAGCGCACGAAGATGGCCCCAGTAACCAGATTCCCGGGGCCATCTTCATGCTCAAATCAGGAGACGCAGACCGGCATCGCGGCGGCGAGGCCCTCGCTGAACTCCAGTGCCATGTCCGGGTCGGTGAAATTGTCATCCCCGGAAGCGATCTGCCACAGCGTGTCATCAGACATGTCAGAGGCGAGGAACTCGTTTCCGAAGCAGAGCAGCATTTCGTCGGTGTAACCTTCAGCGCCGCTCAACCCGACAAGGATCTTGAATCCGTCGGCGAGTTCCTGCGCGGTCGGACGGTTGCTGGTCTCGGTGACACCTGTATCGCTGCCCGTGCCCTCGTCGGTCTGAGAAGAGTCCGGTGTCGACGGATCGTAGGAATCGATCGCGGAGTTCAACAGGAACAGACCGAAGACGAAGACCATGATGAACCCGAGGATGGTTCCCACGATTGACAGGGCAAGACCGGCAATTGCCGGCCACTTCTTGCCCTTCATGAAGAACGCGACGATCGCGACGACGAAGGCTGCGAACAGCAGAACCCAGCCGACGATCATCACGGCCGGAATGCAGACGGCGATCGTGCCGAGTACCGCAAGGCCGAGCGATACCAGTCCGAGGACCGACGGCTTCTGGGTTGCTTGCGGTGCGAGCGAGTGGTCGGCCATCGTCTGCGTGGGCGGGGAGTACTGCTGGGCCGGCGCCTGAGCGGCAGCGGCGTACGCCGGCACCGCTGGCACCGCTGGCACCTGTGCTTCGGACTGATTCGCAGCGGGAACCTGCTCCCGCTGCGCGGGAATCTCAGCAGGCTCGGCAGGCGTAGCCGGAGCGAAATGTTCGGTCCAGTTCTGGCCGTCCCACCAGCGCTGGCGTCCGGAACCATCGTCGTACCAACCTGCGGGCGTGCTCATATTTCTCCTTGAAAGCTCGAATGACAGGAGTCAGAGCCGTAGCGACGAACCCCCTCCAATATGAATACCAGGGAAAGACCGCGAGTGTGTATGGGTAGGACTGTCCATCGGCCAGGGTGTCGCTCGCGGCCAGGGGAGAGGGCGCGCTTAGGCTCATATCGCCATGATTCGGTTTGAGAACGTCACCAAGCGCTACCGCGGTACGAAGCGACCGGCCCTCGCAGGGGTCGACTTCGAAGTCGAGCGGGGCGAGTTTGTCTTCCTCGTCGGAGCATCAGGGTCGGGGAAATCCACCTGTCTCCGGCTCATCCTCCGAGAGGATGTCCCCACCACCGGGCGTGTTGCCGTGCTGGGACGCGACCTGCGCACGCTCGCAAACCGCAAGGTGCCGTACTTCCGCCGCCACATCGGTTCTGTCTTCCAGGACTTCCGGCTGCTCTCGTCTAAGACGGTGTTCCAGAACGTCGCCTTCACGCTGCAGGTCACCGGCGCCTCGCGTGGTTTCATCCACCAGGCGGTACCGGAGGCGCTTGCGCTTGTCGGCCTCGACGGCAAAGAGAAGCGGATGCCACACGAGCTGTCTGGCGGTGAGCAACAGCGCGTGGCCATTGCCCGCGCGTTGGTAAACCGTCCGCAGGTGCTGCTGGCCGATGAGCCGACCGGAAATCTTGACCCCGGAACGTCCGTTGACATCATGCAGTTACTCGCCCGTATCAATGCTGGCGGCACCACAGTGGTGATGGCAACGCACGAGGCCGGGTTCGTTGATCAGATGCAGCGCCGAGTGATCGAGCTGCGCGACGGTGAAATGGTGCGCGACGACGTTCATGGTGGCTACGGCGATCGCTCGAGCATCCCGCAGCTTGTCCCGGAAGCAGCCCGTGGCGCCGCGGCTGTCGCTGCACTGACTGCCGTGCAAGAAGTGCATCGTCAGACAGAGTCGCTTGAGCCCCTCACCGCCGAGATGCTTGCGTCGATGAAAGCGGCTCGCGCTTCGCAGCCCGACTCGCAGGCGACGTCCCAGCAAGAGGCCCCAGCGACAGAGCAGCGACCGACAGCGGTCGGCCCGCGCACTCATCCCATCGTGCTGCCAGAGGTCGATGTCGCCGAGCTTGGCGTTGCAGACCGCCTCGGGCTCTCCGATACGCGCAACGACGAAGAAGTGGGGCCGACCTCGTGAGGGTGGGACTGATTCTCATGGAGGCCCTGGGGGGCCTGAGACGCAACATTTCGATGGTGATCTCCGTCGTGCTCGTGACGTTTGTGTCACTGACGTTCGTCGGCGCGGCGATCCTGATGCAGGGTCAGATCGGCACGATGCGCGCCTACTGGACCGAGCGCGCGCAGGTGGCTGTTTACATGTGTTCGCCGGTTTCAGAAGCCGAGACGTGCCTGGATGGTGCGGCCACTGAAGACCAGGTCGCACAAGTCAAGGCCGAACTTGAAGGCCCTGCGCTCAGTTCACTGATCAGCGACGTGCGATTCGAGACGCGGGCCGAAGCCTATGCGAATCTCATCGATCAGATCGGTGAAGAGCAGGCGGGTGTGCTCACCGAAGACCAGATGTTCGAGACCTATTGGGTGACCCTCAAGGATCCCAGTCAATCGCAGGTGATCGTCGAGGCGTTCGGCGGCGTGAACGGGGTGGAGGAGGTACTGGATCAACGCCAATACCTTGATCCGTTGTTCTCCGCACTCACTGTTGCGACGTACATCGCCGTCGGCATCGCCGTGCTGATGCTCATCGCCGCCGTGCTCTTGATCGCCACCACCATTCGGCTCTCGGCATACGCGAGGCGCAAAGAGATCGGGATCATGCGCTTGGTGGGCGCCTCGAACAGGTTCATCCAGACGCCGTTCATTCTCGAGGGCGTGTTCGCCGCATTCATTGGCTCGGCCCTCGCCAGCGCGGCGGTGGTCGCCGGTGTGCACTTCGGCGTCTACGGGTACCTGAAGGGTCGAGTTCCTTTCATCACCACCTGGGTGACGATGCAGGATGCTGCGCTCGTCGTGCCGGTCCTGATAGGCATCGGCGTGCTGCTCGCTGCGCTCTCTGCTGGCTTCGCGATACGTCGCTGGCTCCGTACCTGAGATAGGCTGTAGGGCTGGCCACCGGAGAGATAGGAACAACCATGCCCAGGGAACGCGGGGAGAAGGTCGTTGCGACCAATCGTCGCGCGCGTCACGACTTCACCATTGAGAAGTCGTACGAGGCGGGGATGGTGCTTACCGGCACCGAAGTGAAGTCGCTTCGACAGGGTCGGGCGAACCTTTCCGACGGCTACGCGTTCGTCAAGGGCAACGAGGTGTTCCTCGATTCTGTGCACATCCCGGAGTACTCGCAGGGGCACTGGACGAACCACTCTGCGAAGCGCATCCGCAAGCTGCTGCTGCACCGCGAAGAGATCGAGAAGTTACAGCATGCGGTCTCCGCTGGCGGTTACACGCTCGTACCGCTGAAGCTGTACTTCTCTGACGGACGCGCCAAGGTCGAGATCGCTCTGGCGAAGGGAAAGCGCGAGTTCGACAAGCGCCAGACCCTGCGCGAGCGCCAAGACACCCGCGAAGCCGCCCGAGCGATGCGCTTGCGCAACCGCACCGGTGAGTAGGGTCAACCTTCGGTAGGGGTAAACCCGAACACTCTTCCGAGAAACGCCAGTTCCCGCTCCAGCGCGTCCACGCCAGTCTCCGCACGGCGGAAGCCGTGCCCCTCGCCGGGGTACAGGACGTATTCGTGCGGCACGCCTCGGGCAGCGAGGGCGTCACGAATGGCCTCCGACTGCGACGGTGGTACCACCCGATCGTCCGCTCCCTGCAGGAGCAGCACCGGCACATCGATCTGGTCTGCGTGAGTGAGCGGTGAGCGGTCGATGTACAGTTGCTCGGCCTCGGGGAGAGGACCGACGAGTCCGTTGAGGTAGTGCTTTTCGAAGTCGTGGGTGTCCTGTGCCAGCATCCGTAGGTCGGTGACACCGTAGCGACTGATTCCGGCAGCGAAAACGCCGCCGTGGACGAGGGCTGAAAGCACTGTCCATCCACCCGCGGACCCGCCGCGGATCGCGATGCGGGCGGGGTCTGCCCGACCAGATTCTGCGAGCCCGCGGGCAGCGGCGAGCACGTCTCGACGTCGACGACACCCCACTGTCCGTCCAAACGTTCCCGGTACTCGCGGCCATAGCCTGTTGACCCGCCGTAGTTCACGTCGAGCACGCCGATGCCGCGGCTCGTATAGAACGCGATCGCGGCGGATGCCGCCCCGGCCACGTGCGCGGTCGGTCCGCCGTGTACGAACACGATGTATGGCGGTAGTTCGCCCTCGGGGGCAGCGGCCTCAGGGTTCGCTGGTGCGTAGTCGAACGCGTGCACTGGTCCGTGTGCCCCGTCGATAGTGATCTGCTTCGCCGGCGGCATCCATCCGAGATCAACCGGCGTACCGCCACGGATGCCGACCACAGAGCCCGAATCGACATCAACGCTCCACAACCCGGCGTTGACGGTCGCACCTCCTCCGGACAGCAGCACGCGTGTGCCTGCCACGTCGTCGACGCTGACGTGTGCGCTGGCCGGTACGTCCAGTGTGCGAACGGTGCCGTCCCGCTCGATCACCACGACCTCGTCCGACCCGTTCGTGCGGACGGCGACGATGCGACCGTCTTCGAGCGGCTGGTACCACCGGTTGCCCAGTACCCACAGTCCGTATCCGGTGTCGGCATCTGCGGGTGCGACACTGCGAGGTCGCTCATTCGACTCGGTCGTATCGAAGGCGACACGATACAGATTCCAACGGATCGAACCCCCGTCGCTGACAGGCTCGCGTTGGGCAAGAGACGAGCGCTCGTCGAGGAACAGGAGGTCATCGTCCGCCAACCACGCTGGCTGCAGTGCAGTGCGTGTGCCGATCGATCGCGACTCTTCGAAGCCTTCGGAGTGTACGCGCAGAAGCGCGCGCTGCCACGGCATCTGCATGCCACTCCACTCGACATACGCCAGGTGTTGTCCATTCGGCGACAGCGCGGGATGCGCGAAGAACGATCGGCCCTCGATGAAGACATGGATCGCGGACGGATCTTCTGCGGCTGATCCATCGGTGGGAATTTCCACGATCGCGCGCAGGTGCGGTTTCGCGGTGAGATCCTCGCGTACGGCGAGCAAACGGCCATGCTGGATGCTGAGCCCGCCGTGGTTCGGTCCTGAGGGCGTCAGCGGCTGCGGTTCTCTGCCGCGCTCCATCCGGTACACCCGCTGATCCTTGGCGTTGACGAAGTACAGGGTGCCGTCGGCATCCGCTGTCCATGCGCCACCGCCGTACTCGTGCACTCGCGAGCGTGCATTCCACGGTTCGGGGAGCAGCACGTCGCCGGTTGAGCTTCGCACAGTGACGCGCCCACCCTCGGCAGGCACCGATTCACCCCACCAGATCTCGCTGTCCACGAAGCGTGCCCCGTCGATGCGAGGCGCCGACGCCACAATGTCGGCGGGGTGAAAGGGAGAAGGCCAGGTTCCGAACGACTGCATGCATCGAGCCTATGCCGCTGCAGACCGGCACCAGACGGTGCGCGCGTGCAGCGGAAACGACACGTGCACGACAAACGGTGACGTGAGAGCTACACCGAGCGGAGCACGGCCACGATCTTGCCGAGCACGACGGCGTCATCGCCGAGGATCGGTTCGAACGAGGAGTTGCGGGGGAGTAGCCAGGTGTGCCCGTCACGCTGACGGAACGTCTTCACCGTGGCCTCGCCATCGAGCATCGCTGCCACGATCTCACCGTTCTCTGCGGTGTTCTGGGTGCGCACGACCACCCAGTCGCCATCGCAGATCGCGGCATCAATCATGGATTCGCCCGAGATCTTGAGCATGAACAGATCGCCCTTGCCAACGAGCTGGCGCGGAAGCGGGAAGATCTCTTCGACCTGCTGATCGGCGGTGATCGGCACGCCAGCGGCGATCTGTCCGACGAGGGGCACCATCGCAGCGTCGCCCACAGGCGTGCTGGAATCTGCCGGGTTCTCGCCGCTCACCGCGGGCAGATCAATGAGCACCTCCATTGCGCGGGTCTTGCCCGGATCGCGTCGCAGGTAGCCGCTGAGCTCAAGCTGACCCAGCTGGTGGGTGACGCTCGACAATGACTTGAGCCCGACTGCGTCGCCGATCTCGCGCATGCTCGGCGGGTAGCCGTGCCTCGCGATCGAGGTCTGGATGACCTCGAGGATCGCTAGCTGCTTCGGGCTGAGGCTCTTTCGCCGGCGAGTGCGCGGCACCTCAGGATCGGTGGCGGAGATGTCGCTCATGGTGCTCCTTCGTGCGCGATTCCGACGCTGCTCTTCGAATGTCGGTGGCCCATGGTGGGGTGTGTATATCGAAACCGTATCCGAGAAACAGTCAAATTAGGAAGATCTGTTCGAGCGTGTCGGCATTTCTGAGGAATCTGTTTCGAATAAGTCTTGACAGATGTTCGAATTCGAATATACATTCGGTACGTAGCTTCGCATTCCCCGCTCCCGGCCGAGCGGCGAATGCGAACGCTACGCCAAATGAGGCAGAGGAGAATCTCATGAGCACCATCACCGTCACCCCCCAGGCAGTCTTTCCCGTTCGTACTGCCTTTCCCGTTCGGACTGCGACGCGGCTTCGCATGACCGTTCGTGGGCGTCGGGTGCTGGTCGCTCTGGCTGCGCTTCCGCTGGCTGCCGGAATTGGTTTTGCTGCGCTCAGCGGCGGGTCCGCAATCGCATCGGGCGAGACTGTTGCGACGGCGAGCTTCGAATCCGTCACGATCATGCCGGGCGACACCCTCTGGTCGATCGCCGAGTCGGTCGCTCCGCACGCTGATCCTCGTGGAGTGATTAGCGAAATCCGGAAGCTCAACGCGCTGAGCGGCGGATCACTGCAGGTCGACAGTCGCTCGCGATCCCCGCTGATTACGCTGGCTGATCGAACCACACGCCGACTCACCGCAGGCCGATCTCATCGTTAAGATGGGGAGGGTGACTGCTTCTCTCGACGACCTGCCCCTCCGCGACGATCTTCGCGGGCTCACGCCATATGGTGCACCGCAGGTTCCCCTGCCGATTGCACTGAACGTCAATGAGAACACCCACCCGGTTCCAGACGAGGTGGCAAGCGACATCCTCGATGACATTGCGGTCGCACTTCGCGATATAAACCGATATCCGGATCGCGAGTTCACGACGTTGCGCGAATCGTTCGCCGACTACCTCGGCCACGGCCTCGATGCTTCGCAGATCTGGGCAGGCAACGGATCGAACGAGGTGCTTCAGCACATTCTGCAGGCTTTCGCCGGACCAGGACGCACTGTCTTCGGATTCGCACCCACGTACTCGATGTACCCGCTCCTTGCGCGCGGCACTGGCGCGAGCTGGGTAGCAGGATCCCGCCACGACGATTACACGATCACTGCCGAAGAAGCCGCGGCCCAGGTCGCAGACGCCGACCCTGACGTAGTCATTCTTTGCACCCCGAACAATCCCACGGGTACACCTCTGGGCCTTGACGTTGTCGAAGCCGTCTATGAGGCCGCTCGCGGCGTGGTCATTGTCGACGAGGCGTACCAAGAGTTCGCACCTCGAGATGCGGCATCCGCTCTGACCCTTCTCGAAGGTCGTCCGCGCCTTGCAGTGTCGCGGACGATGAGCAAGGCGTTCGCGTTTGCGGGCGCTCGGGTGGGCTACCTCGCGGCAGACCCTGCGTTCATTGATGCGCTCCGTCTCGTACGGTTGCCGTACCACCTCAGCGCGCTCACGCAGGCCGCCGCCGTCGCCGCGCTTCGTAACTCTGCCACGATGCTCCGCATGGTTGACGAGATCGTCGAGCAGCGCGACCGGATCACGGCAACGCTCGAAGCCCTCGGGTATCAGCCGCATGCGTCGTGGTCAAACTTCGTACTGTTTGGCGGGGTCGCAGATCCCGACGCAACCTGGCAGGCACTTTACGAGCGGGGCATCCTGGTGCGCGATATCGGGATCCCGAACCACCTGCGCGTGAGTGCGGGCACTGAGGCTGAGACCACGGCGTTCCTCGACGCGCTGGCCTCGATAGACTCGGCGTCATGAGCGCTTCTCGCACCGCCAGTCGTACCCGCAGCACATCTGAGTCGACGGTTGAACTTGAACTCAACCTCGACGGCACAGGGCAGAGCCACATCGACACTTCGGTGCCGTTCTTCGATCACATGCTCACCGCATTCGCGAAGCACTCGTTGACCGATCTCACGGTGCGCGCCTCCGGTGACACGAACATCGATGCGCACCACACGGTCGAAGACATCTCCATTGTGCTCGGTCAAGCGATTGGTGAGGCGCTGGGTGACAAGTCCGGCATTTCCCGCTACGGCGATGCACTTGTCCCGTTAGATGAGGCGCTTGCTCAGGCTGTTGTCGACATCAGCGGTCGTCCGTACCTCGTGCACGAGGGTGAGCCGGCTGGCTTCGAGCACCACCTCATTGGTGGGCACTTCACGGGCTCGTTGGTGCGCCACGTTTTCGAGGCGATCACGTTCAACGCGGCGCTCACAGTGCACGTGCGTGTGCTCGGTGGGCGCGACCCGCACCACATCGCCGAGGCGGAGTTCAAGGCGTTCGCCCGTGCATTCCGCCAGGCAAAGGCGCTCGATCCTCTGGTGGTCGGCATCCCGTCCACCAAGGGTGCGCTGTGACCCGCAGGCCTAAGGTCGCGGTCTACGACTACGAATCCGGCAACGTCCACTCCGCGGTTAAGGCCCTTATCGCCGCCGGAGCAGACGCGAAGTTGACCGGCGACCGCACGGAGTCGCTGGAAGCGGACGGACTGTTCGTCCCCGGCGTCGGCGCGTTCGCTGCGGTGCGTGCCGCGCTCAGCGCGCGAGGCGGAGACGAAATTATCCAGCGCCGCCTGGCGGGTGGACGGCCTGTGCTCGGCGTGTGCGTCGGCATGCAGGTGCTCTTCGAGCACGGCGTCGAGCGCGGCCAGAACGTCGAAGGGCTCGGCGAGTGGCCGGGCACAGTGACCGAACTGGATGCTCCGGTGCTGCCGCACATGGGCTGGAACACCGTCACGCCGGGCGAGGGGAGCGTGCTGTTTCACGGCATCGAAGACGAGCGCTTCTACTTCGTGCACTCCTACGCGGCGCAGGCCTGGGAGCTCGAGGTCATGCCACCGTTCCCCGAGCCCACACTGACCTGGACCACCTACGGGAACCCTTTCCTTGCAGCGGTCGAGAACGGGCCGCTTTCAGCGACGCAGTTCCACCCGGAGAAGTCTGGTGAGGCCGGCATCCGCCTGTTGAAGAACTGGGTCGAGACGCTGTGACCCGTATTGCGTCCTAGCAACTTGCGTTCTGGTAACTCCGAGTCATAGTTTGAACCCGGCTCCGAGGCGGGCTACTCTCGGTTCTCGTGCCCGCCTAGGGCGCAATTCACCCACCTGAGGATGACATGAACGATTTCGCGTCCACGCCCAAGCTCATACTTCTTCCCGCCGTTGATGTCGCGGGCGGCAAGGCCGTTCGTCTGACCCAGGGCGAGGCGGGGTCTGAGACCAGCTATGGCGATCCGCTTGACGCTGCCGGAGAGTGGGTGGCGCAGGGTGCCGAGTGGATCCACCTCGTCGACCTCGATGCAGCGTTCGGCCGCGGAAACAACACCGCGATCATTCGCAAGGTCATCAAGCAGTTCCGCAACGTGAGCATTGAAGTCTCCGGCGGCATCCGCGACGACGCGAGCCTCGAGGCTGCGCTCGAGAGCGGTGCCACTCGCATCAACCTCGGCACCGCTGCGCTGGAGAACCCAGAGTGGGCTGCCGACGTGATCGGACGCTACGGTGAGGCTGTCGCCGTCGGGCTCGATGTCCGTGGCACAACTCTTGCGGCCCGTGGCTGGACGAAGGAAGGCGGGGACCTCTGGGAGGTTCTCGAGCGTCTTGAGGATGCTGGCTGCAGCCGTTACGTCGTCACTGATGTCACGAAGGACGGCACTCTGCGCGGTCCGAACCTCGAACTCCTGCGCGAGGTCACCTCGCGCACACCGAAGCCGGTCGTAGCGTCCGGTGGGATTGCGAACCTTGATGACATCGCGGCGCTCCGCGAGCTGGTCCACCTTGGTGTCGAGGGTGCGATCGTCGGCAAGGCTCTCTACGCCGGTGCGTTCACGCTGGCTGAGGCGCTGGATGTCGCAGGGGACTGACGACGCCTGCCACCCGGCGGACTCAGCGGCGGTCGGAGCCGGCGATTCTGCTGGCGTTCCGTGGGAGGGGCGCAGCTTCGAGTCGAACCCACACTCGGGAGATGACGGATCCGCCGACCCGGCTCTACTTGCGGCACTGCTGCGTTTTCGTGCGGGGGAGGGCAGTCAGGTCGAAGTCGTCGATGCTTTCCGCTCTGCTCGGGTGCTGATTCCCCTGATCGCTGAGAAGGGCGAAGAAGGCGTTGCTCCCAACGGGCTTGCCGTCGACAAGACTCAGGAGCTGTCGATCGTGACCGTCGCAGCACCCGATGGACGCAGAGTTCAGCCGGTTTTCTCGTCGGTTGACGCAATGCAGAAGTGGGATCCAACGGCGCGCCCGATTCCTGTCGAGGCGCTGCGTGCGGCGCTGGCGGCGTCGTCTGAAGACACCGACCTCATCGTGCTCGATCCGACGTCCGACACGGAGTTCGTCATCCGCCGCCCTGCGGTCTGGGCGATCGCTCAGGAGCACGCGTGGGAGCCGAGCTTCCTCTCGCCAGAGGTGTTCTCCGCGCTTCAGGAGAGCGTCGGGCATGAGCTTGCCGTCATCGACGTCGCCGTAGCATCCGGCGACCCCGACGCGCGGCTGCACGGCCCAGAACTCATCGTGATCCTTGAGCTCGTCGACGGTCTGGAGCGCGAGGTGCTCGACGCCGTTCTCTCACGTCTTGCGCAGCGCTGGGCCTCCGACGATCGCATCGCGGTCCTCGCGGACTCCCTGACGGTGAAGCTCACCCGCTCCGCCTGACCGCCCCAACACTCTGAGCCATCGAGCGTTAGTTGACCGGCCCCGTCCACTTCTCGCCGGGCCCCTTGCCGATGGGGTCGGGGATGACGGATGCTTCGCGGAAGGCGAGCTGCAGCGAACGCAGTCCGTCGCGCAGCGACCGGGCGTGCATGTCGCTGATCTCAGGGGCACCCGCGGTGATGAGACCGGCGAGGGCGTTGATGAGCTTGCGGGCTTCGTCGAGGTCGAGCTCGCTGTCGGGGTTGTCTGCGAGACCGACCTTCACTGCCGCGGCGCTCATGAGGTGGACTGCTGCAGTGGTGATCACCTCGACCGAGGGCACATCTGCGATGTCGCGCGTGGCGGCGGATGCGGCCGCCTCCTGCTGCTGCCAACGCTCGTGGCGCTCGTCGTTGCTGTCATCCTGAACCGGAATCGTCACTTTGCCTTGCCTTCTGTTAGACTTTGGGGCGGCTCCGGAGCTTATGCTTCGGAACGAAAGAGGATTCACTTCCCACCCGCGCTTGCCGTTCCAGGCTACCGGGTCTTGCACTCCACCGGCTCACGCCGGCAGATCGGACAAAGTCCGATGGTCAGGGTGCGAAGCCGGTGTCTGAATGCCGGTGGGTGGGGACGAATCTGATTTCGCCCGTGACGCAGTCTGCGCCACGGTGGCTGAATCCATCGTCTAAAAGGAGCCCCGCATTAGCGATCCCCGCACCAATGAGCGCATCCGCGTCCCCGAGGTTCGCCTCGTCGGCCCCGCTGGTGAGCAGATCGGCGTCGTCCGCATCGAGGCAGCGTTGCGCCTTGCGCAGGAAGCCGACCTCGACCTTGTCGAGGTAGCACCCAACTCGAAGCCCCCCGTTGTCAAGATCATGGATTTCGGGAAGTTCAAGTACGAGGCTGCCCAGAAGGCGAAGGAAGCGCGTCGCAACCAGGCGAACACGATCCTCAAAGAGGTGCGGTTCCGCCTGAAGATCGAGGCGCACGACTACACGACGAAGCTCAAGCGTGCTGAGGGTTTCCTCAAGGCTGGCGACAAGGTCAAAGCCATGATCTTGTTCCGTGGTCGTGAGCAGTCCCGCCCCGAGCAGGGCGTTCGTCTGCTCCGCAAGTTCGCCGAAGATGTGGCCGAGCTCGGCACTGTCGAGTCGAACCCCATGATCGACGGTCGAAACATGGTCATGGTCGTTGCTCCGTTGAAGAACAAGTCCGACGCGAAGGCTGAGCAGAACGCACAGCGCGACGCTGTTCGTGCTGCGAACAAGCAGGCCGCACACAGCACGGATGAAACGTCTGAGGCCGCAACAGCGGAATAACCTCCGCTCCCACATACTCCCGCTCCCGGCGGGTTGAAAACGTCGCCTGAAAAGGCGCCATACGAAGGAAGAGAAGATGCCGAAGCAGAAGACCCACTCGGGTGCTAAGAAGCGCTTCAAGATCACCGGCAGCGGCAAGCTGAAGAAGCAGCAGGCCGGGATGCGCCACAACCTCGAGCACAAGTCGAGCCGTCGCACCCGTCGCCTCAACCAGGACCAGGTGCTGTCGAAGGCTGACACCAAGACTGCCAAGAAGCTTCTCGGTCGCTAACGCGCCGGTACGCACGAATAGGAACCCAGGAAAATGGCAAGAGTAAAGCGGGCGGTAAACGCCCACAAGAAGCGTCGCGTCATCCTTGAGCGCGCCTCCGGCTACCGCGGCCAGCGTTCGCGCTTGTACCGCAAGGCCAAAGAGCAGGTCACCCACTCGCTGGTCTACTCGTACCGTGACCGTCGCAAGCGCAAGGGCGACTTCCGTCGTCTGTGGATCCAGCGCATCAACGCTGCTGCACGCCAGAACGGCATCACGTACAACCGCTTCATCCAGGGCCTGGGCCTTGCCGGGGTCCAGGTTGACCGCCGCATGCTCGCTGAGCTCGCGGTCCACGAGTCGGCGCTTTCGTCTCGCTCGTCGAGACGGCTAAGAAGGCACTGCCTTCGGACGCAACGCACCGAAGTCGGCTGCGTAAGCTTCTTTCATGAAACGGGCGCTCCTTCGGGTGAAGCGCCCGTTTTTGCGTCTTCAGCTGTGCCGCACAGGTGTGCTCTGCAGTGCGCGCGAGATAGCAGCATCGACCAGCATCGCGCCGATGACAGCGAACGCGTAGACGAGCAGATCGCGCTGATCAAATCCTGCGCCGAAGACGAGCGCTGCGGGCGGGAACATTCCGGTGAGCTTCGAGGGCACGTCGGTGAGTTGCAAGAACTCAATCGCGGTGCAGAAGATGATCGCGAGCGCCGCGGGAAGCGAACGTGCGCTGCGCGGAAGCAGGAAGACGAAAATCAGATAAATGAGAACCGCGTAGAGCGCATCGCCGGCGATGTCGCCCAGGATGCCGGTGCCAAGGCGATGCACGATGAGACCTGCGGCGACTGTCACCACAGCGAGGACCGCGACGGCGAGACGACGTCGCGACGAGGATCGCAGAGCGGTGGGAGGCACGTCGGAACTCTAATCCGGCAGACTGCATGATTGCCGGGCGGCGACGTGTGGGTGAACGTGGCGTGAGAACGATCGCGGTGTCCCTAGACTGGTGTGGTGCTGGAGAACCCCCGCTCCCCGCGTGTCCGAGCAGTCGCGAAGCTCACGAAGCGCGGCGCGCGTACCGAGACCGGACTCTTCCTGTTGGAGGGGCCGCAGGCTGTTCGCGAGGCGCTCGCATACCTCCCTGAATCGATCATTGAATTGTTCGCGACGCCGACAGGCTGGGAGAGGCATCCTGACCTCCGTGCCGCGGCATCCGCTAACGGCATCGATGTCGAGTACGTCACCGAGTATGTGCTCAACGCAATGGCAGACACTGTGACGCCCCAGGGCATTGTCGCCGTGGTGCGGCAGATGCCGACATCTGTGCGCGACATTTTTGAGGCATCGCCTCGCTTGATTGCGATCTGCGAAGAGGTACGTGATCCGGGAAACTTGGGCACCATCATTCGGGCCGCTGATGCTGCGGCGCGGAAGCAGTGGTGTTGACCGGTCGAACCGTCGACCCTTACAACCCCAAGGTTGTGCGCGCCACCACTGGTTCGCTTTTCCACCTGCCGGTCTCGGTCGGCGGCGATCTCGAAGACGTCGTCGAGCGTGCCCATGCTGCCGGGCTCCTGGTGCTCGCAGCCGACGTCAAGGGCGATGACCTGCTGCAGGCTCGCGCAGACGGTGTGCTCGCACAACCGACAGCGTGGTTGTTCGGCAATGAGGCACACGGGCTCGAAGAGTCTGCTCTCGAGCTGGCCGACCACGTTCTCAAACTGCCGATTTTCGGCCGCGCCGAGTCTCTGAATCTCGCCACGGCCGCGAGTGTTTGTCTCTACGAGAGTGCGTTCGCTCAGCGGGCCGTCGACGGCCTCTGATCGTATCTCGTCATGAAGACGTGTTTCAGATCGGTTACAACTCGATAACCGGCAGTGCGTGGTGCTGGTTACTACGCCCGCGTACTCCTATGGTGGGGGGATGACCGAGACTGGTACACCCCTTGTCGTGGTGGAGAACGTTCAGAAGCATTACGGCGAGTTCCAAGCGCTGACCAATATCGACCTCACGGTGAACAAGGGCGAGGTCGTGGTCGTGATCGGGCCGTCCGGTTCTGGCAAATCGACACTGTGCCGAACGATCAACCGCCTCGAGACGATCACCAGCGGCACGATCAAAATCGATGGCAACGTGCTTCCTGCCGAGGGTAAAGGCCTCGCAGAGCTCCGGGCAGATGTCGGGATGGTCTTCCAGTCGTTCAACCTCTTTGCGCACCTCACGATCCTCGAGAATGTGACGCTCGGCCCGATCAAGGTCCGTGGGCTCAAGAAGGCTGCGGCCGAGAAGGAAGCGATGGAGCTTCTGGAACGCGTCGGGGTTGCGCAACAGGCTTCGAAGCTTCCTGCACAGCTCTCGGGTGGTCAGCAGCAGCGCGTCGCGATCGCCCGCGCCCTAGCTATGCACCCGAAGGTGATGCTCTTCGACGAGCCGACCAGTGCGCTTGACCCCGAGATGATCAACGAGGTTCTCGACGTGATGGTCCAGCTCGCGAAAGAGGGGATGACGATGATCGTCGTCACCCATGAGATGGGCTTCGCTCGTAAGGCCGCCGATCGTGTGGTCTTCATGGCGGACGGGCAGATCGTCGAAGAGGCGACGCCCGAGGAGTTCTTCCTGCACCCGAAGAGCGACCGCGCCAAGGACTTTTTGTCCAAGCTCCTCACCCACTGACCAACTTGCACACACAGCACAAGAAGGAGACGCACATGCGACGTACACGGACTCTGGCAGGGATTGGCATCGCGGCAACCGCGCTGCTCGCCCTGACCGCCTGCAACAGTGGCAGCCCCAGCACCCCCGGCGGCGACGCTGGCGGATCGACGGAAGCACCCTCGACCTGGTTTGAGGTTGCTACCGACGTAACGCTCGACGGAAGCCCCACGTTCGACAAGATGGAGAAGGCCGACAAGGTCACGATCGGCGTGAAGGAAGACCAGCCCGGTCTTGGCTACCTCGACGTCACGACCGGAGAGCGCTCTGGCTTCGACGTTGACATCGCACGCTGGATCGCAGCATCCCTCGGCTTCGACGAGGACAAGATCGAGTTCAAGCCGATCGCGTCGGCTAACCGCGAGCAGGCGATCATCAACGGTGACGTCGACTACTACGTCGGCACCTACTCGATCAACGACAAGCGCAAGGAACTCATCGACTTCGCTGGGCCCTACTTCATCACCGGACAGGGCCTGCTCGTCGCCGCCGATGCTCCGGAGGCTGACAAGCTCGAGGACTTCAACGGCAAGACCGTCTGCTCGGCGACCGGCTCTACGCCCATCCAGAACATCAAGGCGAACTTCCCCGAGATCAAGACCCAGGAGTACGACCTGTACTCGGCCTGTGTGGAGGACCTGCTCAACGGCAAGGTGGATGCTGTCACCACCGACCAGGCGATTCTGATCGGCTACGCCGCGCAGTACCCGGACGACATCAAGGTCACTGGCGGGCTGTTCACTGAGGAGCGCTACGGCGTCGGCCTCGCCAAGGGCGACACGGTTCTCAAGGACCACATCAACACCCTCTTCACTGACGGTGGCGACATCTGGCAGGCGATCTTCGACAAGAACCTCGGATCGTCTGGCATCAAGGTCGATCAGCCCAAAGTCGACTGACTGATTTAGGGGGCGGTCCTTCGGGATCGCCCCCTCTTACTCCAGAAGGGGAGACGGCGTGGACGTCATCTTCGGCAACCTCGACCTGTGGGGAGAGGCGATCAGCAACACGCTGCTTGTCTTCTTCATCGGTGGGCTCATCGCCATCGTGCTCGGGTTCATCATTGGCGCCGCGCGCGTCTCACCCGTGCCCGTCGCTCGCGCTGTCGGCACGCTGTACGTCAATATCGTGCGAAACACGCCGCTGACGCTGGTCTTCTTCTTCTTTGTATTTGGCTACCCGGTGCTCGGGTTGCCTGAGCTTTCCAACACGGCGCTCGGCATCATCGCGATCGGCATCTACACCGCCACGTACGTCGCTGAGGTGCTTCGCGCTGGTATCAACACGGTTCCGGTAGGGCAGGCGGAAGCTGCGCGCGCATCGGGTTGCCGTTTGGGCAGGTGATGGCCTCGGTGATCTTGCCGCAGGCGTTCCGCTCTGTGGTTCCTCCGATGATGAGCGTGTTCATCGCATTGCTCAAGAACACCACGGTGGCCGCAGGGTTCGGCATCGCAGAGCTCGGAGCGCTGCGTGCATCTGTCAATGACGCCGGCGATCGTCCAGGCAACCCGATGGAAGTCCTGCTGTGGGTTGCGCTGGTGTTCGTGCTGCTGGTGTTCGTACTCAGCGTGGTGCAACGCCGCCTAGAGAACAAGTGGAGGATCGTGCGATGACTTCCGTGCTCTATGACGTCCCCGGGCCACGTGCGATCGCGCGGAACCGCCTCATTGCTGTGATAACTGTGCTGGTCGTTCTTGCCGCACTCGGATTCATTGTCTACCGGATGCTTGTCACCGGACAGTTCTCTCCCGAGAAGTGGTACGTCTTCACGTTCTCGAACGTCTGGGTGAGTATCGGCAAGGCGTTGGGGGCAACCCTCGCGGCGTTCGCCCTCGCTGGCGTGCTCAGCATCGTGGTCGGATTCGTTCTTGCCATCGGCAGGGTGTCCGATCATGCATGGGTGCGCGTGCCGCTCACCGGCATCATTGAGCTCTTCCGCGCCGTACCGGTGCTGGTGCTCATGATGCTGCTGTACTTCGGTCTTCCCGTGGTCGGCATCAAGATGGACCGTACTGGGCTGTCGTGCTCGCCCTGATGGCGTACAACGGTTCGGTGCTCGCCGAGGTCTTGCGTGCTGGAATCGAATCGCTTCCGCGTGGTCAGAAGGAAGCCGGCTACGCGATCGGTCTTCGTAAGAGCGGCGTGATGAGCCTGATCCTTTTGCCGCAGGCGATCCGTGCAATGCTGCCGGTCATCGTCGCGCAGCTTGTCGTGACCATGAAGGACACCGCGCTCGGGTTCATCATCACCTACCCAGAGCTGCTGTATTACGCGAAGCAGCTGATGGGGCAGCAGGGGCGCCCGATTCTGCAGTCCGCGTTTGTCATCGGTGGCATTTACATCGTTCTGTGTCTGATCCTTGCCGGAATTGCGAAGTGGGTCGAGATCAAAACGCGTCACTCGCCGAAGGTCAAGGCGATCGCCGCTGATCAGGCCGCCGTGATGCACGAGGGCACCGATACCGAGTTGCTCATCGTTCAGAAGCCGAAGCCGCGCGAATGATGCAGCGGTGAATCAGGTCCCGGGTGGTCCTGTGCCCGTGTCGCAGTTTCCGGTCGCCACAAGCCGCAGTCTCGACTCCTGGCTTAGCGATCAGAACGTCAACGCTGACCCGCGGGAGATTTCGACGCGGTTGCAATGGGTGGCGTTCGCGCGGGCGGCGGACATATCCGTTGGCGCAGCGATGCTGTCCCTCGGCATTACTGCGATTGCGATTGGTTTCTTTTGGGGCGCGGCAGCCGGCAGCATTGTTCCGATGATCGTCTTCGGCATCGTCGCGGTGCTGCTTGTGCTCCTCGGATTGCTCCTGATCCATCGCGCGCGCTCTCGGTGGCCGAACGAGCGCCGCTCTCGCGTCATCCGTGGAGCGGGCACCGCTCGTGGGGGCTGGTTCGCCGCGGGCGGTATCTGGCTGGTATTCGCGGTGATCCTGCTTTCTACCTTGCCCTCGCTCGCCTCGCGGGAAGAGGGCATTGTCATCGGGCTGGTCGGAATCGTAGTCTGCATGGCGTTTCTGCTGGTGAGCGGCCTTGCGATTCCCGCAACAGTGCTCGCACGAGCACGTCAGTCTCTGCGTCGGGTGGCGTCGACGGACCTGAAGTACCGCACGATGCTCGAGCAGGACCGTCTCACGTGGCATCCGCAGTTCGGCGACCAGATGTACGGCCCGCTCTGAGCCGGTCGCCGTCGCCGGTAGACTCATGTCTCGTGTCTGATGCCCCAGAAATCACGCCCGAAGCGGTCGAGGCCGCCGTTGCTGCAGCTCTTGCGGCGATCAACGCCTCCGCCGACACCGCAGAGCTGAAAGCCGCTCGTGCTGAGCACGTCGCCGAGGGATCGCCACTGGCGGTTCTGAACGCGTCGATGCGGCAGGTGGCTCCCGAGAACAAGGCTGCTTTCGGCAAGCTTGTTGGTCAGGGGCGAGGCCAGGTGACGAAGCTCTCGCCGCGAAAGAGGCCGAGCTCGCCGAGGCAGAAACTGCTGCCCGCCTCGAGGCGGAGCGAGTGGACATTACCGCCGTCGCATCCCGCACGCGCGTTGGCGCTCGGCATCCGCTCACGCTTCTCCAGGATGACGTGTGCGACATCTTCGTCGGCATGGGCTGGGAGATCGCGGAGGGACCGGAGCTCGAACACGAGTGGTTCAACTTCGACGCGCTCAACTTCGACGTCGATCACCCCGCGCGTCAGATGCAGGACACCTTCTTCGTCGATCCGGTCGACCGCCATCTCGTGATGCGCACGCACACGAGCCCGGTGCAGGTGCGCTCGATGCTTGACCGCGAGGTGCCGATCTACGTGCTGTGCCCTGGTCGGGTCTACCGCACGGATGAGTTCGACGCGACGCACCTTCCCGTGTTCACCCAGTTCGAGGGCCTGGTCATCGACAAGGGCATCACGATGGCGCACCTCAAGGGCACGCTTGACCACTTCGCGAAGCTGCTCTTCGGCCCCGAGGCCAAGACACGCTTCCGAACTAACTACTTCCCGTTTACCGAGCCCTCCGCCGAGCTTGACCTGTGGCACCCGACCTTCAAGGGCGGTGCGCGCTGGATCGAGTGGGGCGGCTGCGGCATGGTGAACCCGAACGTGCTGCGTGCAGCAGGAATCGATCCCGAGGAGTACAGCGGGTTTGCGTTCGGGATGGGCATCGAGCGCGGACTCATGTTCCGAAGCGATGTAAAAGACATGCGTGACATGGCCGAGGGCGATGTGCGCTTCAGCGAGCAGTTCGGGATGGTGGTGTGATGCGCGTCCCGCTTTCGTGGTTGCGTGAGTACGTCGATGTGGCAGCGGATGCTACGCCAGAAGACGTGCTCGAGGCACTGGTTACTGTCGGTTTCGAAGAGGAAGACATTCACCGCTTCGAGGTTTCCGGACCCGTTGTTGTTGGGCAGGTGCTCTCGTTCGATGCCGAGCCGCAGTCCAACGGCAAGACGATCCGCTGGTGCCAGGTCGATGTCGGTGAAGCAGAGCCGCGCGGCATCGTCTGTGGTGCAGGTAACTTCGCCGTCGGTGACAAGGTCGTCGTGACCCTGCCCGGCGCCGTGCTGCCAGGGCCCTTCTCGATCGCTGCCCGCAAGACGTACGGCCATGTGTCGGACGGCATGATCGCGTCGGCACGTGAACTGGGTCTCGGGGATGAGCATGACGGCATCCTGATCCTGTCGTCGCTCGGCATCGACGCTCCGGTGGGAACCGATGCGATCACGTTGCTGGGTCTGGATGACGTGGCGGTTGAGATCAACGTCACGCCAGACCGCGGCTATGCCTTCTCGATGCGCGGTGTGGCCCGCGAGTACTCGCACGCGACCGGCGCTGACTTCCGCGACCCGGCCGAGCACGAGTGGGCAGATGTCGCACCCGGCACTGGTTTCCCGATCGCTGTGACGGCTGAGCCGCTGCGAGACGGTGCGGCTGTGCAGGAGTTCGTCGTCCGCGTCGTCCGCGACGTTGACCCGACACGGCCCACGCCCGCGTGGATGATCACGCGGCTTTCGCTTGCCGGCATCCGCTCGCTTGGCGTGCTCATTGACATCACTAACTACGTGATGCTCGAGCTTGGTAACCCGATCCACGGCTACGACCTCGACAAGCTGAGTGGCGGGATCACCGTCCGCCGTGCGCAGCCGGGCGAGAAGATGAAGACCCTCGACGGCCACGAGCGCTCGTTGCACGTTGAGGACCTACTCATCACCGACGAATCGGGCCCGATTGGTCTGGCTGGCGTGATGGGTGGCGGCACGACAGAGATGGGTGATGCGACTCGCAACGTGCTCGTCGAGGCGGCGATCTTCGATCCGGTGTCGATTGCGCGTAGCGCTCGTCGCCATAAGCTTCCGAGCGAAGCATCCAAGCGCTTCGAGCGCGGTGTTGACCCGCTTATTCCTTTCGTTGCTGCGCGGCGCGTGGCCGATCTGATGGTCGAGCTCGCGGGTGGTCGTATCGACGAGGTTGGCGGTGCGCTGTTCTCTGAGGTCGAGATCGCTGGCATCGAGCTTCCTGCCGAGTTCGTGCCAGGGCTCATCGGCGTCGATTATGAGGATGCTGAGATCACCGGCGCCTGGAAACCATCGGCGCCGAGATCGAGCAGACTGCGAACGGCTGGCTGGTTATTCCGCCGAGCTGGCGGCCTGACCTCACCGACAAGTGGACACTGGCCGAGGAGGTCGCCCGTATTCATGGGCTCGACCGCATCCCCTCTGTGCTGCCGACGCCGCCGTCTGGTCGGGGTTTGACCGAGGCGCAGCGTGGTCGTCGTCGCGTGGCGAACGCGCTCGCGGCTGCAGGGCTCGTCGAGACGCCGGCGTTCCCGTTCACGAGTGAAGAACAGAACGATCTGCACGGCTCGGCGACGGGGGAGCACCTTCCCAGCATTCGTCTTGCCAACCCTCTCGATGGGCAGGCGCCGTTCCTGCGCCGCTCGCTGATTCCTGGACTGCTGCAGATCGCGCACCGAAACATCGCGCGCGGTCTCACCGACCTTGCGATCTTCGAGACCGGAGCCGTGTTCCTGCCGGAGCCTGGCGTGGTCTACGGCACCGATGAGGTTCCGCCGCTTGCCCAGTTGCCATCGGACGAGACGTTGGCAGCGTTGAACGCCTCGATTCCGCCCCAGCACCGTTATGTCTCGGCACTGTTCGCAGGAAACGTGACGCCGCGTCAGCCGGGTAAGGCCGCGGAGCCCGCAGACCTTTCGGCCGCACTGGATGCCGTGCGCCTGATAGCGGAGGCCGCAGGCGTCACGATCGATGTGGCTCAGGGGCAGCGCGTAGCGCTCCACCCTGGTCGCACCGGTGTCCTCAGCGTCAACGGGGCGGAGGTCGGCTATGTCGGCGAACTGCACCCGACGGTGGCATCCGATGCCGATCTCCACGGACGTGCTGTCGTGCTCGAGATTGATTTGGATGGGATTCTTTCGCTGGCAGGGGAGCGGGTCGTTGTCGAGTCGCTGTCGACGTTTACGGCTGCGACGCAGGATGTTTCGCTCGTTGTGCCGACGTCAGTGACGGCGGGGGAGCTTCACGCAGCACTAGTCGAAGGCGCGGGGGAGCTGCTGGAGTCGCTGCGTCTCGTTGACGACTACCGTGGCGAGGGCGTTGCTGACGACTCGAAGAGCCTGACGTTCGCGCTGCGCTTCCGTGCACCGGATCGCACGCTGACGGCCGCTGAAGCAACCGAAGCGAAGCTCGCCGGCGTGGCTGTCGCGGCCGAGCGGTTCGGGGCGACGCTGCGCGAGTGAGAGCGTCCGCACTGGTAACACGTGAGCGGCATGAAGGCTGCACTCGCCATCGCTGTAGATGACAGGCCCCGCGACGCGGCCTTTTTCGTCGAGTCTGCGCTCCATGATCTGCAGTGCGCTGACGTCGACCTCAACCGGTACGACGCGAATCGTGCGGCTCGGATTGCGGATGCTGTTGCCCTCGCTCGTCGCAACCCCGGGGTGTACGTCCATGAGGTGGGCTCAGACGCGGCAGATCTCGCGGAGCGTGCGGCGGTCTTCGATATTGCGATGAGACTTAAGAGCTCCGAAGCGTATGTGAAGAGCGTGCTGTTCGTCGCGCGAGATGCAATGTCGCACTTGCCGGCGCTGTGGAGTCATGCTCGTGATGGCTTCGTGTCGATGTACCTCGTTGAGCGCACCGTGGGCGCATTGCTGAAGGTTCGAGCCCCCGCTCGCGCTACGCGCGAAGAGCACGATGCCGAGCGCGAAGCAACGCGGCTGATTGATGAAGCGACCTCAGATTGGGCGTTCACCTGCTCGCCGTCCACCTTCTTGCGTAGGCTTCGCACGCTCGTCGAGCGGCTAGCCCCCGAGTCTCCCGAGGTTGAACATGCGCGTGCTCGTCGCGACCGCCGCATGACGGTGCAGCACGAGGACAACGGGATGAGCTGGCTCAGCATCTACCTGCCGACGATCGAAGCACTGGCGATCAAACGTCGGGCCACCTCGACAGCGAAGCATCTGCAGAAAGATCCACGTGAGATTCGCACGCCTGATCAGCTTCGCGCCGACTTGTGCTCTGCCTGGCTACGCGGCGTCGGTACCGATCGCGCCGTCGAAACGAAGATCTTCGTCACGATTCCCTTCCAGCTGCTGGAAGGTGGCGGTGGGATCGCTGATCTCCCCTTGCCTCAGGCAGAGATCGTCGGTCACGGGCCGATCGATTCGCTCACGGCCAAGCAGCTTTTCCTCGAAACGAGCGTCTTTCGTCGAGTGATCGTCGATCCGATCAACAGCGTTGTTCTCGATATGGATCGTCGAAGTCGTCGGGCAACACAGACACAACGAGACTGGCTGATTCTTCAGCACGGCACATGCGCCAGAGACGGATGCGATCGTCTGGCGTTGGATGCCGACATCGATCATGAAACGCCCTGGGTGCAGGGCGGCAAGACGAACGTCAACGAACTCCGGCCGCTGTGTCCGCGCGACCACGTGAATCGACATCGCACTCGAGCGATCTACCGATCGCGCCCCGATCGCTCAGTCCAGGTCATCACGCCAACTGGTTTTCACAGCAGCGCACCGTCGCCTGTCAAGGATGTTCTGGCTCCCTTCTGAGCAAATCTGGTGGGGTGTAACACCGTCTGCAGTCACTCGATTTGCAGTTCTCCGTAAACCAGCGCTACTGTCACGACATGCCTTCGGCCGTATCCGCCTCCTCGACGCTCGCTCCGAGCGTCGTTGTTGTGCGTCGACGCCGCAGCCGTCTGGGCGGCCGCCGACTCTAGCGACCCGGAGAAGTCCTACCGCACCTGCGGTGTGGATACCGGTGTCGCCGTATCGGCCTCTGACCCCACGACCGTTAAGGTAGAACCATGACGTATACCGTCGCCGTCTCCGGCGCATCCGGCTATGCGGGCGGCGAAATTCTGCGCCTGCTCGCGAGTCATCCCGATATCGAGATCCGCACCGTCACCGCGCACTCGAACGCGGGCCAGCCCCTCATTGAGCACCAGCCGCACTTGCGTTCGCTCGCGCATCTCACCCTGCAAGACACCACGCCCGAGATCCTCGCCGGGCACGACATCGTGTTCCTCGCGTTGCCGCACGGTCAGTCCGGCCAGTACACGGATGCCCTCGGCGAAGTCCCGCTGATCATCGACGCGGGCGCCGACCACCGCTTGACATCACAGGAATCCTGGGACGCGTTCTACGGCGGAATCTTCCACGAGCCATGGACATACGGTGTCCCCGAACTCCTTGTCAGAGATGGAAAGCAGCGCAAAAATCTCCGCGGGGCCACGCGCATCGCAGCCCCCGGATGCAACGCCTCCACCGTGAGTCTCAGCCTCGCGCCCGGCATCGCGGCCGGCGTCATCGACCCGAGCGACATCGTCACAGTCCTCGCCGTCGGACCATCCGGCGCAGGTAAGAGCCCTAAGACGAACCTGCTCGCCAGCGAAATCCTCGGCAGCGCAAACCCGTACGCGGTCGGCGGCACACACCGCCACATCCCCGAGATTCAGCAGTCGCTCACCGCCGCAGGCGCCGACCAGGTCCGCATCTCATTTACTCCGGTGCTCGTCCCGATGACGCGCGGCATCCTCGCCACCTCGACCGCACCGATCGTCGACGCGTCACTGATGCGGAGATTCGCGCCGCCTGGGAGAGCGCGTACGGCGACGAGAAGTTCGTCCAGCTCCTTCCCGCAGGCCATTTCCCTCGCACAGCCGACGTGCTCGGTGCGAACACCGCACTCATCGGCCTCGCCATTGACCGCGCCGCAGGCCGCGTCGTCGTCGTCACCGCTGTCGACAACCTCGTCAAGGGCACCGCTGGTGCGGCCATCCAATCCATGAACCTCGCGCTCGGTCTGCCCGAAGACCGCGCACTCTCAGTGAACGGAGTTGCACCATGAGCGTCACCGCCCCCGCAGGATTCGAAGCCGCAGGAGTTGCCGTCGGACTCAAGTCGAACGGCAAGCCCGACGCGCTGTCGTCGTCAACCGTGGACCACGCAAGATCGGCGCCGCCGTATTCACGAGCAACCGTGCCAAAGCGAACCCGATCATCTGGTCGCAGAAGGTGGTCATCGACCGCACCGTTGAGGCCATCGTCCTCAACTCCGGCGGCGCGAACTGCTTCACTGGCAGTTTTGGTTTCCAGACCACGCACCAGACTGCGGAGAAAGCTGCCGAGCTCCTCGACGTCAGCGCCGGCGACATTTTGATCTGCTCCACGGGGCTCATCGGCACGGGCGATGAGGCATTCCGCGCGAAGGTCCTTGCCGGCACAGAGCAGGCGATCGCCGAGCTCTCCGCAGAGGGCGGCGATCTCGCAGCCCAGGCGATCATGACCACCGATACCGTCGCGAAGACCGCGATTCTCGAGCGTGACGGCTGGACGATCGGCGGAATGGCCAAGGGTGCCGGGATGCTGGCGCCGGGCCTCGCCACGATGCTCGTCGTGATCACCACGGATGCTGACCTCGAGGCGTTGGACGCCGACGAAGCACTGCGCCGCGCGACCGCGCAGACATTCGACCGTCTCGACTCCGACGGGTGCATGTCGACAAACGATCAGGTGACGTTGCTTGCCAATGGCGCCAGCGGCATCCGCCCGGAGACAGACGACTTCGCAGACGCGCTGACCGAGCTCTGCCAGGAACTCGCGGTGAAGCTGCAAGGTGATGCCGAAGGCGCGAGCCACGACATCACGATCCGGGTCACGAACGCGGTGAGCGAGCAGGATGCCGTCGAAGTCGGCCGCTCCGTGGCCCGCAACAACCTTTTCAAGGCTGCGATCTTCGGTAACGATCCGAACTGGGGACGCGTGCTGGCAGCCATCGGCACTACGAACGCGCAGTTCGATCCGTACAACGTCGACGTCTCGATGAACGGCGTTCGCGTCTGCACAGCCGGCGGCCCCGACCGCCCGCGCGAAGACGTCGATCTCACCCCGCGAGCCACAGACATTCTCATCGACCTGCAGGTCGGCGACGCCGAGGCAACGATTCGCACCAACGACCTCACCCACGACTACGTGCACGAGA
Organism: Microbacterium sp. CH12i; assembly: GCF_000685355.1. GTDB lineage: Bacteria > Actinomycetota > Actinomycetes > Actinomycetales > Microbacteriaceae > Microbacterium. The sequence goes on from NZ_JHET01000006.1 coordinate 287,296, forward strand.
ACAGCGCATACGCCTCATGACAGATATTCAAGACACCAGTCCCGATCTCGCCGAGCTCAAGGCGACGACACTCATCGAGTCACTGCCGTGGCTGAAGAAGTTCCGCGACCAGATCGTCGTGATCAAATACGGCGGCAACGCCATGATCAGTGATGAACTGCAAGAGGCTTTCGCGCAGGACATCGCGTACCTCCGCTATGTCGGCGTGCAGCCTGTCGTCGTGCACGGTGGCGGCCCGCAGATCTCCAATATGCTCGACCGCCTCGCGATCCCCAGCGAGTTCAAGGGCGGTTACCGCGTCACCAGCACCGAGGCGATCAGCGTCGTACGGATGGTGCTCACCGGGCAGGTCAATCCGCAGTTGGTGGCGAAGATCAACTCGCACGGTCCGATCGCCACAGGGCTCAGCGGTGAAGACGCTGGACTCTTCGGCGGACGTCGCCGCGGCGTCATCATCGATGGCGCCGAGGTCGATCTTGGGCGCGTCGGCGACGTTGTCGAGGTCGATCCGACCCCCGTGCTCGATCACCTGGCAGCCGGTCGCATCCCCGTCGTCTCCAGCATTGCGCCAGACCTCGATAACCCAGGACAGTCGCTGAACGTGAATGCGGATGCTGCGGCATCCGCTCTCGCTGTCGCGTTGAACGCCGCCAAACTCGTGATCCTTACGGATGTGGCTGGGCTCTACGCGGACTGGCCGAATCGGGAGTCGCTCGTCTCGCACATCACATCCACTGACCTCATCGACATGCTCCCAAAGCTCGAATCGGGAATGATCCCGAAGATGCGCGCGTGTCTCGAGGCCGTTGAAGGCGGGGTGGACGCAGCCGCGATCATCGACGGCAGGCTGCCGCACTCGGTGCTCGTCGAACTATTCACCAGCAGAGGAATCGGAACTGAAGTGGTACTCGCAGAAGCAGGAGTGACGGCATGACCGTTTGGCAGGATGACGTCGCACGCGACCTCGTGCAGAACGCGGGGGACCGGTTCGCGCTGCTCACCCGCGGCGAAGGTTCGTACCTTTGGGACGGCGACGACAATCGCTACCTCGACTTTCTCGCTGGTATCGCGGTCACCGCGCTCGGTCACGCCCACCCGGTGTTCGTCGACGCGATCTCGAAGCAGGCGGCAACTCTCGCGCACGTGTCGAACTACTTCGCCACGCCGCCGCAGCTGGCGCTCGCCGCACGCCTGAAGCGACTCGCCGGTGCTGGCATCGATGGCCGCGTGTTCTTCTCGAACTCGGGTGCCGAAGCGATCGAAGCAGCATTCAAGCTCGCTCGCCTGCATGGCGGTGCCGATCGCCCTCGCATCCTTGCGTTGGACAATGCCTTCCACGGCCGCACGATGGCTTCCCTCGCCCTCACCGCGAAAGAGGCGTACCGTGCGCCGTTTGAGCCGATGCCCGGTGGTGTCGAGCACATTCCGGCGACGATCGAAGCGCTCGAAGCAGCGCTGGATGACCGTGTCGCCGCGGTGTTCGTTGAGCCGATCCAGGGCGAAGCTGGCGTCGTCGAACTGCCCGACGGCTATCTCGCCGCCGCGCGATCGCTGACGCTGAAGCACGGCGCGCTGCTCATCGTGGACGAGATTCAGACCGGAGCCGGTCGTACCGGCGCATGGTTCGGGTTCAACCATGAAGGCATCACCCCGGATGCGATCACCGTTGCCAAGGGCATTGGTGGCGGCTTTCCGATCGGCGCGCTCATCACCTATGGGGCGGCCAGCGCGTTGTTCACCCCCGGATCGCACGGCTCGACGTTCGGTGGTAACCCGCTCGGAACGGCCGTCGCAGACGCCGTGCTCGCAGAGATCGAAAGTGCGGGACTCGTCGAGAACGCCGCCGCACGTGGTCAGCAACTGCGTGCCGTGATCGAAGGCATCGAATCGCCGCTCGTTAAAGGCGTGCGCGGCCGAGGCCTGCTCATCGGCGTCGGACTCACCGCGCCGGTCGCCGGCGCAGTGGTCGACGCCGCACAGAAGCGCGGGCTGATCGTGAACGCCGCCAACCCCCAGACCGTGCGCATCGCGCCGGCCCTGAACATCGGCGATGCCGAGATCGAAGAATTCCAGACGCTGTTCGCGGCAGCCCTTGCCGACGTGCAGGCCACGGTGTCTGCCGACGCACAAGCCACGATGACAGCATCCGAGACCGGAAAGGTTCCCGCATGACCCGCCACCTGCTGCGTGATGATGATCTGACACCCGCCGAGCAGGCAGAGATCCTCGATCTCGCCGTCGAACTGAAGAAAGACCGCTGGGCAGACAAGTCGCTTGCCGGTCCCCAGACGGTCGCGGTCATCTTCGACAAGTCGTCGACTCGCACCCGTGTCTCCTTCGCCGTTGGGATCGCCGACCTCGGTGGCTCACCGCTGATCATCACGACCGCAAGCAGCCAGCTCGGCGGTAAAGAGACGCCCTCTGACACCGCTCGCGTGCTCGAGCGTCAAGTTGCCGCGATTGTGTGGCGCACTTATGCGCAGTCAGGGCTCGAGGAGATGGCCAAGGACACGCGCGTGCCGGTCGTCAACGCGCTGTCCGACGACTTCCACCCGTGCCAGCTACTCGCAGACCTGCTCACCATCCGCGAACACAAGGGTGAGCTCAAGGGGCTGACGCTGACGTTCTTCGGTGACGGGCAGAGCAACATGGCGCACTCCTACGCGCTCGCCTGCGTCACAGCGGGCATGCACGTGCGCATCGCGTCTCCGGAGTCCTACGCGCCCCGCGCTGACGTCATTGAGGCAGCAGATCGCCGTGCCGCAGAGACCGGTGGATCGATCACACTCTTCACCGATGCGGTTGAGGCCGCGGCAGGCGCCGACGTGATCGTCACCGATACGTGGGTGTCGATGGGCAAGGAAGAAGAGAAGCTCGCACGGATCCGTGACCTCGGCGGCTACAAGGTGACGCCAGAGACCATGACGCTCGCCGACCCCGAGGCGATCTTCATCCACTGCCTTCCCGCTGACCGCGGCTACGAAGTCGACTCCGAAGTCATCGATGGTGCACAGAGCGTCGTCTGGGATGAAGCGGAGAACCGTCTGCACGCGCAGAAGGCGCTCCTGGTCTGGCTGCTGCGCGAGGGCTGACTTCATGCCGGGTCATTTCGGGACACGTTGGGCACGTCTGAACGGACCGGCACGGATCTCCGGCGTCGACCTTGCGCGTGGCCTCGCCGTCTTGGGAATGTTCGCCGCTCACCTGCTCGTGACGGCGGAGAGCTGGGTATGGTCTGAACCCGGAACGTGGCTCGCGATCGTCGATGGGCGATCGTCAATCTTGTTCGCCACGCTTGCTGGCGTTTCGATCGGATTGGTCACGGGCGGCCGCACGCCGCTCGGCCCAGAGCAGATGAACGTCGCGCGCGGGCGGCTGGCGATGCGAGCTGGCGTGCTCTGGGTGCTCGGCATCCTGCTGATCCTCACCGGGGTGCCGGTGTACGTGATCCTCCCCGCCTACGCGATCCTGTTTCTGATCGTGTTGCCGCTCACGGGACTCAAGGCAGGACCGGTGCTGTGGACCGCGGCGGTGCTTGGCATTGTCATGCCCTTCATCCAACCGCTGCTGGATCGGCTACCCATCTGGCAGGGACCGTTCGCCCTAGAGCTCGATGCGGCCATCGGCTGGCACTACCCATTCACAGTGTGGGTCGCCTTTGTGCTCGCAGGGCTCGGCATCGCCAGAGCAGGCGTCACCCGGCTGAGCGTGCAAATTCGAATGCTGGCGATCGGCGCAGCTCTCGCAGCCATCGGTTACGGACTCGCGGAGCTCTCCCCTCCGGCCATGAATGAGTACTGGCTCGCGGTCTGGACTTCCGAGCCGCACTCGGCCGGTATCTGGGAGGTCATCGGCTCGGGCGGATTCGTCATCGCCGTTCTTGCCTTGTGCCTGCTCATGTGCCGGATCCCGATGTTGAAAGCGGTGACGCTGCCGCTGAGAGCAACGGGCGCTATGCCGCTCACGGCATATGTGATGCAACTGCTCGTATGGACCGCCATTGCAGTGTGGGTACTGAATGACACCGGAAATCTGTTCGGCTTCCGAGAGCTTGACCCGTTCTGGCCGCTCACTCTCGGCACGATCATTGGCTGCACGCTCTGGGCGCTGCTCATTGGCCGCGGTCCGCTGGAGTGGGCGCTCGAGCGAACCTCGAGGATCGTCCGGAGTGCCCCGAGTCAGGTCGGTAGGCTGGACGAATGAGCGACGCGAAGAACGACGGCACGAACGAAGGCGCTCTCTGGGGTGCACGATTCGCGAGCGGACCGTCGCCTGAGCTGGTAGAGCTGAGTCGATCCACGCACTTCGACTGGATTCTCGCCCCGTATGACATCGCTGGCTCCCACGCGCATGCGAAGGCGCTCGCCGCGGCCGGGTATCTCGAGCCCGACGAAGAGCAGCAGATGCATGCAGGTCTGGATGCTGTGGCCCACAAGGTCGCCGACGGCACGCTGCGCCCCGTCCCCTCCGACGAGGACGTGCACGGTGCACTAGAGCAGGCGCTGATCGTTGAGCTCGGTGCAGAACTCGGCGGACGCCTTCGCGCAGGCCGCAGCCGCAATGATCAGATCGCCACGCTGGTGCGGATGTACCTCATCGACCACGCCAAGGTCATCGCCCGTGACATCCTGCGCGTCATCGACGCTCTTGTCGCTCAGGCCGAAGCACACCCCAACGCGATTCTGCCCGGCCGTACGCACCTCCAGCACGCGCAGCCCGTGTTGCTTGCTCACCATCTGCAGGCACACGCCTGGCCGCTGGTGCGCGAGCTCGAGCGTCTCGTCGACTGGCGCGTCCGTGCCGGCGCCTCGCCCTATGGTGGGGGAGCGCTCGCCGGCTCAACGCTCGGTCTTGACCCCGCACTCGTCGCCCGCGAGCTGGGTCTTGACCGCCCGGCCGAGAACTCGCTCGATGGCACCTCTGCGCGTGACGTCGTTGCAGAATTCGCCTTCATCACGGCGATGACCGGCATCGACCTCTCACGCCTCAGCGAAGAGATCATCCTCTGGAACACCCGCGAGTTCGGGTTCGTCACGCTGCACGACAGCTACTCGACCGGGTCGAGCATCATGCCGCAGAAGAAGAACCCCGACATTGCCGAGCTCGCGCGGGGAAAGTCCGGTCGCTTGATCGGTAACCTCGCGGGTCTCATGGCCACGCTCAAGGGACTGCCGATCGCGTACAACCGCGATCTGCAGGAAGACAAAGAGCCGGTCTTCGACTCGGTGAACACCCTCGAAGTCGTCCTGCCCGCTTTCGCTGGTATGGTCGCCACGCTCACGTTCGACACCGCGCGGATGGCAGAACTCGCGCCGCAGGGCTTCTCGCTTGCGACCGATGTGGCGGAGTGGCTGGTCAAGCGTCGCGTGCCGTTCCGCGATGCTCACGAGATCTCGGGCGCGCTGGTCAAGGCATGCGAAGCACAGGGGATCGGTCTGGAGGATGCATCGGATGAACTGCTCGCGCAGGTCTCGCCGCACCTCACCCCAGAAGTACGCGAGGTGCTGAGCATCGAAGGCTCGGTGGCATCTCGCACCGGCGCCGGTGGCACAGCCCCTGTGCGCGTCGAGGAGCAGCGGGCCGAGCTGATCGCTCGTGCCCAGTCCGCGGCCCACGCCCTCGGGCTGTAGGACGCTCGACCACACCGCCCATTGCCAAGACGCAGATACCTTGAGATACTTCTTCACAAGTATCTCTTAGTATCTCAAATCTGGAGCGCCGATGCAGCCGAGCCCGTACACCCCCGGGTGAGATCGCTCGAGCCGTTCCTGGCCGAGGCGAGCGGATCGAGGAGTTCAACGAACGACTCTCGCTCATGGTCGACCTGCAGCGGCTGATCGGTCGCATCCATGTCGCCTTCGGCGAACGCGGCATCGGCAAGACCTCGCTGTTGCGCGCGTATCAGCGCCTCGCCGAAGAGCGTGACGCGCTGTGCATCTGGGTAACAGCGGGGGAGAGCGGCGGACTGGTCGCTCAGATCATCGACGGCATCCGCGAAGCCACCAGCTCATGGCCGCAAGAGGCGGCGAAGTCAGTCCGTAAGCATCTGGACGAACTCACCGTCACCGTCGGTTTCCCAGGCGTTGCCTCGGTCAGTGCGAAGAGCACGCAGAATCCACCGGTCGAGGCCGTCGGCGCCAGAGCGCTGGAAAAGCTGATCCGCACGACCACCGCAGATCGCAAACGCGTGAAGGCCTTGATCCTGTTCATTGACGAAGTGCAGTCTGCTGATGCCGACGGCATCCGCACCCTCGCTTACGCGTGGCAGCACCTGCAGGCTGAGGCATCCGATATTCCCGCTGCCGTCTATGCCGCCGGCCTCCCCAACGCACCAGAGCAAATCGCGGATGCCGTCACCTTCAGTGAACGCTTCGCCTACCGGCCACTCGAGATGTTGACGGTCGGCGCACAGGTCGCGGCGCTCCGTGAACCGGCCGCTGAACTCGACGTGGCGTGGGAATCTGAAGCACTCGAGCTCGCGGCCGAACTCGCCGCCGGTTATCCCTACGCCGTGCAGCTGTACGGTGACGCCGCCTGGGTGGCAGCCGGGCGACCGGATGCGGGCAGTACGATCACCGCGCGCAACGTGAAGACTGCGCAGACTAGCGTCGACCGCGACCTCCGAAATCTATTCGCCGCTCGCTGGGCCAACACGACTCCCAACCAGCGACGATTCCTCACCGCGGTCGCTTGGTTACAGGAGAAGAGCGACAGCGTCGATCGGGCAGACCTCGCCGAAGTACTCGACGTGAGTTCTCGCAGCCTTTCCTCTGTGCGTTCGCGCCTGATAGCGAAGGGCTTGATCCGCTCTGAAGGGCACGGCCGCGTGACGATTCCCGTCCCCGGCTTTGCCGGCTACATCCGTGAACTTGAAGACGATCCGCGGTAGGTGAGTGCCTCCTCGGCGCTGATAGCCTGGAACGCGTGTCAATTCCCGCTCTGACGACTGCCGCCCCCGCGATCGACCCCACGTTTGAAACGTGTGGGACGAACTCGTCTGGCGTGGCCTCGTCCACGTGTCCACTGACCAGGAGGCGCTGCGCGCCCTTCTCGCTGGCGACCCGATCACTTATTACTGCGGGTTTGACCCGACCGCACCGAGCCTGCACCTGGGTAACCTCGTGCAGCTGCTCCTGCTGCGTCGTCTTCAGCTTGCCGGGCACAAGCCGCTCGGTCTCGTCGGAGGCTCGACCGGCCTCATCGGCGACCCTCGGCCGACAGCAGAGCGCATCCTCAACACCCGCGAAACCGTGGAGGAATGGGTCGGACGGCTGCGGACACAGGTCGAGCGCTACCTCAGCTTCGAGGGTGACAACGCCGCACGCATGGTGAACAACCTCGACTGGACCGCGCCGATGTCGGCCATCGACTTCCTTCGTGAGATCGGTAAGCACTACCGTGTCGGCACGATGTTGAAGAAGGACGCCGTCGCTGCGCGCCTGAACTCCGATGCGGGCATCAGCTACACCGAGTTCAGCTACCAAATCCTGCAGGGGATGGACTTCCTCGAGCTTTACCGTCAGTACGGCTGTGTCCTGCAGACCGGTGGGAGCGACCAGTGGGGAAATCTCACCAGCGGCACCGACCTCATCCACCGCGTCGAGGGCACATCTGCGCACGCGATCGGCACCCCGCTGATCACGAACAGTGATGGCACGAAGTTCGGCAAGAGCGAGGGCAACGCGATCTGGCTCGACGCCGAGATGTGCAGCCCGTACCGGATGTACCAGTCTGGCTGGGCACCGCGGATGCCGACGTCATCGAACGTCTCAGGATCTTCACGTTCCTCACCCGGGCGGAGATCGAAGAGTACGCGCAGCTCGTGGAGACCGAACCGTTCCGTCGTGTCGCGCAGAAGCGTCTGGCCCTCGAAGTCGGCGTCACCGTGCACGGCGAAGCTGCCACAGCCGCGGTCATCGCGGCATCCGATGCACTCTTCGGCCAGGGCGACCTGACCGCATTGGACGCCAGCACGCTGCGCACTGCCTTGGAAGAACTCCCGAATGCCACGGTTGAGACCGGCAGTGCAGTGGTGGATGCGCTCGTTGCCACCGGACTGGTGTCGAGCCTGTCCGATGCGCGCCGCGCCATCAAGCAGGGCGGCGTTTCGCTTGACGGCGCAAAGGTCGAGGACGAGTCGGCCACCGTGCATGGCACTTTGCCCGGCGGCGTATCGGTGCTGCGTCGAGGGAAGAAGACGCTGGCAGGCGTGTTCCTCAGCTGACAGGCATGTCGGCCGGTAACATCAGTCACCGTTCGGTGAGGACTGAAGGAGACTGATCGCCATGCCCAAGGAAGCTTTGTTCCGCCGCCCCGGGCGCGTCGGCTGCAAGTCGACGATGTCCTTGTGGTGAAGAAGTCACGTCTTCGGACAGCAATCAGCGGCACTGTCGTCGGAAACTTCATGGAGTGGTTCGACTTCGGTGTGTATGGCTACCTCGCCGTCACCCTCACCACCGTGTTCACCGGTGATCTCGAGGGCGGACTCGGACTGCTGCTCACTCTGTTCGGATTCGCGATCTCATTCCTGGTGCGTCCGCTCGGTGGCTTCGTGCTCGGACCGCTCGGCGACAGAATCGGTCGTCAGAAGGTGCTGTTCTTCACGATGGCGATGATGGCTGCCGCCACCGCGCTGATCGGGGTTCTGCCCACTTCTGCGCAGATTGGCCTGTGGGCGGTCGTCCCTCTGTACCTGCTGAAGATGATCCAAGGCTTCTCTACGGGTGGCGAGTACGCCGGTGCGACGACATACGTGTCGGAGTTCTCGCCGGACCGCACTCGCGGGTACTGGTCTTCGTTCCTTGACGTCGGCTCCTACATCGGCTTCGCCGCTGGAGCATCCGTCGTCGCGCTCACCACGTGGATCGTGGAGTCTTCCGCCGGTGCGGACGGAATGGTCGACTTCGGATGGCGCATCCCGTTCCTCGTCGCCATCCCGCTCGGCGTTGTCGCGATCTGGTTCCGACTCAAGATTCCCGAGACTCCGGCATTCGAAGCCGAGCAGGCGTCTGCCGTGGCCGAGGATGCTGAGAGCAACGATCCCATGGCTCGACAGGGTCTTCTCGGCATCTTCCGCCACCACTGGCGCGTCATCCTCATCGGCATCGCGCTGGTCTCAGCCACCAACACTGCGGGGTATGCGCTCACGAGCTACATGCCCACCTACCTCGAGACCGAGGTCGGCGTATCGAACCTGATGGCAGCACTCGCCACGGTTCCGGTGCTGGTGGTGATGAGTGCGTGTCTGCCGCTCATCGGCAAGCTCTCCGACAAGATCGGACGTCGTCCGGTCTATGCGATCGCTGTCGGATCGACCCTGGTACTCATGATTCCTGCGTTCATGGTGATGCAGATCGGCGAAGAGTGGGCCGTGCTGGTCGCACTCATGATGGTCGCTATCCCCGTCGCCTTCTACGTCGCGATCTCGGCATCGGCGCTGCCCGCGCTGTTTCCGACAGCGTCCCGCTTCGGTGCGATGGCGGTCGCTTACAACCTTGCGGTTTCGCTCTTCGGCGGCACGACCCCGTTGTTCAGCCAGGCGTTGATCGAACTGACCGGCAACACCTATATGCCGGCGTTCTACATCATGTTCTTCGCTGCGCTCGGCGGGGTCGCACTGCTGACTATGAAAGAAACCGCGCAGCGTCCGCTCCTTGGCTCGTTCCCGACTGTGGAGACGCGGGAGGAAGCGGTGGAGATCGTCGAACACCAGGACGAAAATCCATTCATCGACACGAACACGATGCCTCTTCCTGTCATCGAACCTCCTGCTGAGCCCGTGGGGCGGTAGTGCCTTTCACTCCGAGTCACGCGCTGATTGCACTCCCGTTCCTACGCACGCGGCTGGTGCCTGCGGCGATTGCAATCGGCGCGATGACACCAGATCTGCCGTTGTTTTTGCGCGGCATCGGAATCAACTACGCCTTCACCCACACGCTCGGAAACGTCGTGTGGACGGCGCTGGTCGCGTTCGGGCTGTTCTTGATCTGGCGGGTGCTGTTGCGGCCGGCCGTTGGTGAGCTCTCGCCTGGGTGGTTGGCATCGCGGCTCCCGGCAGAATGGGGCATTGGTTCCCGCCTTGCCGCGCAAGAGGCCGTCGGTGTCGGACAGGGTCGGTGGTATCCGTTGCTACTCGCAGCATCCTTGCTCCTGGGAGTTGCCTCGCACATCGCGTGGGACCTGTTCACGCATGCCGACCGCTTGGGCAGCCGCCTCTTCCCAGTGCTCGCGCAACAGTGGGGACCTTTGCAGGGCTTCAAGTGGCTGCAGCACGGGTCGAGCATCGTTGCGTTGGTGATCCTCGGGATCTGGGCACTGATGTGGTTGCGACGCCGGGTGCCGGGCGAATCTGTGAACCGGATGCTGCCCACGTGGGTGCGGGTTGCGTGGTGGGGGTCACTACCGGCCATTCTCGTTGCCGCGGTGGTGTTCGGACTTGCGGCCTACGGCCCGTTTACCGCGGAATTCACGCCGCAGCACCTGGCATACCGGATGCTTCCACCGGCGTGCGCGATCTGGGGTGTGCTGACGCTGGCGCTCTGCGTCGCGGTGGGCGCTGTTCGCGCACTGCGCCGCTGAGTCGCAAACTCGGAGCATCACCAACTCGGAGCATCACCAGCCCACGTGCGGGGCGGAGCGAAAGTGAATCCAGGCAGCGCGGCGCGCGCCGTCGTCACTGCCTGCCCGCTGACATCGAACTGCTGACTGTGGTCGGCGACGTCGACCTCGCGTTCCGGTTCGGGGTCCTGGAGGCGAGGCATCCCGAGCAATTCTGCGGCGATCCGGCGCAGGGAGGTGCTGACGTGCCAAGTTCCGCCCTCTTGAGCCTGCCGCGTAATCGCTCGACAGACGGATGCCGCGAGCAGGTAGCCGGCACTGTGATCAAGCGCTTGCGCGGGGAGGGCACCCGGACGCCCGCCGTCGGGGGACTCAATGAGAGCGATCCCCGACTCCGCCTGTACGAGGCTGTCGAAGCCGGCGCGGTCCGGTTGATCGACGCCCCAGGCGCTCAACTGAGCGATCACGAGTCCGGGGTGACGCCTGGCGAGGTGTGCCGGCGACAGCCCGAGACGCGCGAGCGCGGCAGGTCGATAGCCGAGGACGATGACGTCTGCGGCCTCGAGCAGGTCCGTCATCTGTGTCGAAGTTGCGTCCAGCAGTGCAGAGCGTTTGCCGTGACCGGTATCGAGGTGTTGCCAGTCGATCTCCGGTAGGTGCGGGGGATCGATGCGCAGAACGTCGGCACCGAGCAGAGCGAGAGTACGAGTGCAGACCGGGCCTGCGATCACCCGTGTGAGATCGAGAACGCGGATGCCGTCGAGTGGCGTTGTGACGTTCGGTCGAACTTCTCTTGTGCGTGGCGCAGCCTCGTCGATGCGACGGACATCGACCAACGGTTGGTCGCGTAGCGCAGCGTCGCGCGCGCGGTCCTCAGCCTTGACCGCGACGGCGAGGCCGCCGGCGCGGGTGATGCGTTCCACACACGTGTGCACAGTCGAGCCTGCGAAGAGGGCGCGGATCTCGTCTGGGTCAGCTTTCGCGGACACCTCAAGAGCCGAGCGGAACGCACGCGCATGGTGGGGGTAGTTGCCATGTGTGCGCACCCAACCATCGGATGCTGCCCAGAAGCCGGAGTACGGGGACCAGACTGTGGGCGCGCGGCCGTCGACGAGGAGAATCCGATCGCTGCGGTATGCCATGGCGATCCGGTCGGGATCGGGGGAGTGGAGATGCGAATCTTCTCGACCAGATGCAAGCGACGCTGCCGTCACACTTGCCCACGCGAGCGCTCCGACGGCGAGGCGAGAGGGGAGCGGTACGGGGTGAACAGGATCGGGAACCGTACGTGCGATCTCTCGATCAAGCCCGAGATCGGAGGCGATGCGAACGAGGAGTTCGCGGCCCGCGTTCGTATCGTCATTCATGGCGCGATCGTACCCGTCGGAGCCGTCCAGAACACGGAAAATGCCCGTGATCAGGAGTGTTCTTTTTCGGCGGCTCGGCGACACGCCCGGCGGAGGGCCTGGATTTGCCCACTCCAGCAGATCCCACGTAAGTTATTACTTGTTCGCCCCACAGGGTTGAGCGAGGGCCGAGGCCCAGCTCCCCTCAAGCGGTAGACAACTCCACTCCCAGAACATCAGCTTCGGCAGATGATCCGGGAAGGAGATTCAGCCTGTTTCTGGACAGCTGGTCACGTCGAGTTCTGCTCGGCGCGTCAGTTTGACAAACGGAACAAGCTGGGTAAGATTGAGAAGTTGCCTTCGGGCCTGACTGTGATGGTTGGGTCGTGGGAGCGTCCGATCCTTGAGAACTCAACAGCGTGCACTTGTCAAATGCCAAATTATCCTCGTCCATTGACCTTTTGGGTTGGTGGTTGAGAATTCCTTTGGATCAAAGACCAGCTTCCGGGGTTGGCATTTTAAATGAAGTCAGTTTGATTCATTTCTTTGGTCAGTTCAAACTCGCTGCTCACACCTTTTTCCGGTGTGTTCAGTTTTTTTTCTTTTACGGAGAGTTTGATCCTGGCTCAGGATGAACGCTGGCGGCGTGCTTAACACATGCAAGTCGAACGGTGAACTAGGAGCTTGCTCTTGGGGATCAGTGGCGAACGGGTGAGTAACACGTGAGCAACCTGCCCCTGACTCTGGGATAAGCGCTGGAAACGGCGTCTAATACTGGATACGAACAGCGACCGCATGGTCAGTTGTTGGAAAGATTTATTGGTTGGGGATGGGCTCGCGGCCTATCAGCTTGTTGGTGAGGTAATGGCTCACCAAGGCGCGACGGGTAGCCGGCCTGAGAGGGTGACCGGCCACACTGGGACTGAGACACGGCCCAGACTCCTACGGGAGGCAGCAGTGGGGAATATTGCACAATGGGCGCAAGCCTGATGCAGCAACGCCGCGTGAGGGATGACGGCCTTCGGGTTGTAAACCTCTTTTAGCAGGGAAGAAGCGAAAGTGACGGTACCTGCAGAAAAAAGCACCGGCTAACTACGTGCCAGCAGCCGCGGTAATACGTAGGGTGCAAGCGTTATCCGGAATTATTGGGCGTAAAGAGCTCGTAGGCGGTTTGTCGCGTCTGCTGTGAAATCTGGGGGCTCAACCCCCAGCCTGCAGTGGGTACGGGCAGACTAGAGTGCGGTAGGGGAGATTGGAATTCCTGGTGTAGCGGTGGAATGCGCAGATATCAGGAGGAACACCAATGGCGAAGGCAGATCTCTGGGCCGTAACTGACGCTGAGGAGCGAAAGGGTGGGGAGCAAACAGGCTTAGATACCCTGGTAGTCCACCCCGTAAACGTTGGGAACTAGTTGTGGGGTCCATTCCACGGATTCCGTGACGCAGCTAACGCATTAAGTTCCCCGCCTGGGGAGTACGGCCGCAAGGCTAAAACTCAAAGGAATTGACGGGGACCCGCACAAGCGGCGGAGCATGCGGATTAATTCGATGCAACGCGAAGAACCTTACCAAGGCTTGACATATACGAGAACGGGCCAGAAATGGTCAACTCTTTGGACACTCGTAAACAGGTGGTGCATGGTTGTCGTCAGCTCGTGTCGTGAGATGTTGGGTTAAGTCCCGCAACGAGCGCAACCCTCGTTCTATGTTGCCAGCACGTAATGGTGGGAACTCATGGGATACTGCCGGGGTCAACTCGGAGGAAGGTGGGGATGACGTCAAATCATCATGCCCCTTATGTCTTGGGCTTCACGCATGCTACAATGGCCGGTACAATGGGCTGCAATACCGTGAGGTGGAGCGAATCCCAAAAAGCCGGTCCCAGTTCGGATTGAGGTCTGCAACTCGACCTCATGAAGTCGGAGTCGCTAGTAATCGCAGATCAGCAACGCTGCGGTGAATACGTTCCCGGGTCTGTACACACCGCCCGTCAAGTCATGAAAGTCGGTAACACCTGAAGCCGGTGGCCTAACCCCTCGGGGAGGGAGCTGTCGAAGGTGGGATTGGTAATTAGGACTAAGTCGTAACAAGGTAGCCGTACCGGAAGGTGCGGCTGGATCACCTCCTTTCTAAGGAGCAACTGGCAGCTTCGGCTGTCCAGACCCCAGATCGAGAACATACGTTTCTCGCTGGGAGCTCATGGGTGGAACATTAGACAAGATGCTGGAGGAAGGTTTCCTCTCTTAGTACATCGCCTTTGGGTGATCGGAACGGGGGTGGGAGTTGGGTGCCGGCATATGCACGCTGTTGGGTCCTGAGGGACCGGAACCGATCGTTGTCCTTTTGGGGGCGGGGGTTGTGACTGGTTTTTCTGGACCTTTTGCTGTTTCTGACCGTTGGTTGGGGATGGTTTAAGGTACCGCCCGTACTTTGAGAACTACACAGTGGACGCGAGCATCTTGCAGCTGATCTTCGGATCGGTTGCACAAGATGATCTTAAAGATCATTAGTCAATTTCAGATACACACCTTTCGGGGTGTGTGTCGAGTTTTGATTCAAACTCATGTATCAAGTCTTTAAGAGCAAACGGTGAATGCCTTGGCATCTGGAGCCGAAGAAGGACGTAGCAATCTGCGATAAGCCTCGGGGAACTGATAAGCAAGTTTTGATCCGAGGGTGTCCGAATGGGGAAACCCCGCTGGGCGGCGTGCCGACCTAGTGCTCCCGCCTGAATATATAGCGGGTAGAGGGAACGTGGGGAAGTGAAACATCTCAGTACCCACAGGAAGAGAAAGCAACCGCGATTCCGTTAGTAGTGGCGAGCGAAACCGGATCAGGCTAAACCGAGTGTGTGTGATATCCGGCAGGAGTTGCATATTCGGGGTTGTGGGACTTTTCAGTCATCTCTGCCGAGATGGCGGTGTTACAGAAGCGTATAGACGAACGGTCTTGAAAGGCCGGTCATAGAGGGTGCCAACCCCGTAGTCGAAATGCGTGTTCTGGCGCGAAGAGTATCCCAAGTAGCACGGGGCCCGAGAAATCCCGTGTGAATCTGTCAGGACCACCTGATAAGCCTAAATACTTCCAGATGACCGATAGCGGACAAGTACCGTGAGGGAAAGGTGAAAAGTACCCCGGGAGGGGAGTGAAATAGTACCTGAAACCGTTTGCTTACAAACCGTTGGAGCCTCCTTAGTAGGGGTGACAGCGTGCCTTTTGAAGAATGAGCCTGCGAGTTAGCGATATGTGGCGAGGTTAACCCGTGTGGGGTAGCCGTAGCGAAAGCGAGTCTGAATAGGGCGATTCAGTCGCATGTCCTAGACCCGAAGCGAAGTGATCTATCCATGGCCAGGTTGAAGCGTGTGTAAGAGCACGTGGAGGACCGAACCCACTTAGGTTGAAAACTGAGGGGATGAGCTGTGGATAGGGGTGAAAGGCCAATCAAACTTCGTGATAGCTGGTTCTCTCCGAAATGCATTTAGGTGCAGCGTTGCGTGTTTCTTGCCGGAGGTAGAGCTACTGGATGGCCGATGGGCCCTACAAGGTTACTGACGTCAGCCAAACTCCGAATGCCGGTAAGTGAGAGCGCAGCAGTGAGACTGTGGGGGATAAGCTTCATAGTCGAGAGGGAAACAACCCAGACCACCATCTAAGGTCCCTAAGCGCGTGCTAAGTGGGAAAGGATGTGGAGTTGCTTTGACAACCAGGAGGTTGGCTTAGAAGCAGCCACCCTTGAAAGAGTGCGTAATAGCTCACTGGTCAAGTGATTCCGCGCCGACAATGTAACGGGGCTCAAGCACGCCACCGAAGTTGTGGCATTGATATTATTGGTAGGCCTTCGTGGTCCAGCCGTATTGATGGGTAGGAGAGCGTCGTGTGGCCAGCGAAGCGGCGGTGTGAACCAGCCGTGGAGGCTACACGAGTGAGAATGCAGGCATGAGTAGCGAAAGACGTGTGAGAAACACGTCCTCCGAAAGACCAAGGGTTCCAGGGTCAAGCTAATCTTCCCTGGGTAAGTCGGGACCTAAGGCGAGGCCGACAGGCGTAGTCGATGGACAACGGGTTGATATTCCCGTACCGGCGAAGAACCGCCCAAGCTAATCCAGTGGTGCTAAGTATCTGAATCCTCATGACCGGATCCCTTCGGGGTGATGGGGTGAGGCCTAGCGTACGACCCCATGCTGGTGCGGTTAGCGTATTAACAGGTGTGACGCAGGAAGGTAGTCCATGCCAGGCGATGGTAGTCCTGGTGCAAGTGCGTAGGCCGAACGGTAGGCAAATCCGCCGTTCACATAGGCTGAGACACGATGCGGATAAAAAGTGGATGATCCTATGCTGCCAAGAAAAGCATCGACGCGAGGTTCTAGCCGCCCGTACCCCAAACCGACTCAGGTGGTCAGGTAGAGAATACCAAGGAGATCGAGAGAATCGTGGTTAAGGAACTCGGCAAAATGCCCCCGTAACTTCGGGAGAAGGGGGGCCTTCGGCGTATAGGGATTTACTCCCAAAAGCGTTTGGAGGCCGCAGAGACTAGTGGGTAGCGACTGTTTACTAAAAACACAGGTCCGTGCCAAGTCGCAAGACGATGTATACGGACTGACGCCTGCCCGGTGCTGGAAGGTTAAGAGGACCGGTTAGCCGTAAGGCGAAGCTGAGAATTTAAGCCCCAGTAAACGGCGGTGGTAACTATAACCATCCTAAGGTAGCGAAATTCCTTGTCGGGTAAGTTCCGACCTGCACGAATGGCGTAACGACTTCCCAACTGTCTCAACCGCGAACTCGGCGAAATTGCATTACGAGTAAAGATGCTCGTTACGCGCAGCAGGACGGAAAGACCCCGTGACCTTTACTATAGCTTTGTATTGGTGTTCGGTGTGGCTTGTGTAGGATAGGTGGGAGACTGTGAAACCGTGACGCCAGTTATGGTGGAGTCATTGTTGAAATACCACTCTGGTCATATTGGATATCTAACTTCGAACCGTAATCCGGTTCAGGGACAGTGCATGGTGGGTAGTTTAACTGGGGCGGTTGCCTCCCAAAAAGTAACGGAGGCGCCCAAAGGTTCCCTCAACCTGGTTGGTAATCAGGTGTCGAGTGTAAGTGCACAAGGGAGCTTGACTGTGAGACTGACAGGTCGAGCAGGGACGAAAGTCGGGACTAGTGATCCGGCAGTGGCTTGTGGAAGCGCTGTCGCTCAACGGATAAAAGGTACCTCGGGGATAACAGGCTGATCTTGCCCAAGAGTCCATATCGACGGCATGGTTTGGCACCTCGATGTCGGCTCGTCGCATCCTGGGGCTGGAGTAGGTCCCAAGGGTTGGGCTGTTCGCCCATTAAAGCGGTACGCGAGCTGGGTTTAGAACGTCGTGAGACAGTTCGGTCCCTATCCGCTGCGCGCGCAGGAAATTTGAGAGGATCTGACCCTAGTACGAGAGGACCGGGTTGGACGAACCTCTGGTGTGTCAGTTGTTCCGCCAGGAGCACCGCTGATTAGCTACGTTCGGGATGGATAACCGCTGAAAGCATCTAAGCGGGAAGCCGGCCTCAAGATGAGATTTCCATACCCCTTGTGGGTGAGAGGCTCCCAGCCAGACTACTGGGTTGATAGGCCAGATGTGGAAGCACGGTAACGTGTGTAGCTGACTGGTACTAATAAGCCGATGACTTGATAACACACCAATGTTTGTTGGTGCTACGCGTCCACTGAGTGGTTCTCGATGTACGGTCGAGAACCCTAAAACGACACACTTGCACGTGTTTTGTGCGTGTTTGTGTGTTCCTTTAGGTTTGATTGAAACATCAATAGTGTTTCGGCGGCCATAGCGTGAGGGAAACGCCCGGTTACATTCCGAACCCGGAAGCTAAGCCTCATAGCGCCGATGGTACTGCAGGGGGGACCCTGTGGGAGAGTAGGACACCGCCGGACTTCTTCGTTGAAATGGCCACCCAAAGCTGGGTGGCCATTTTGCGTTAACAGACCAGAAAGGTCTTCACATGGCTCGTCGCCTCACTGTATTCGCTGCGCTCATTCTGACCGGAGCTGCCCTAACTGCGTGCAGCGGTGGCTCTGGCACCGTGAGTGCGAGCAATGAGTTCGACCTCGTCCAAGCCGGTACCCTTACCGTCGCCACTGAAGGAACCTACCGTCCGTTCAGCTTCCATGAGGGCGGCGGCACTGGCGACCTCGTCGGCTACGACATTGAGATCATCGAGGCGATCGCCGACAAGCTCGACCTCAAGATCGAGTTCAAAGAAACGCAGTGGGACGCGATCTTCGCTGGCCTCGACGCGAATCGCTTCGACCTCATCGCGAACCAAGTGACGATCAATGACGACCGCGAAGCGAACTACCTCCTCAGCGACCCGTACACGGTCTCGCACGGAGTGATCGTTGTCCCCAAGGACGACACGACCATCACCTCATTCGATGACCTTGCTGGCAAGACCACCGCACAGTCACTCACCAGCAACTGGTACACGCTCGCTACCGACAGCGGCGCAAAGGTCGAGCCTATTGAGGGTTGGGCGCAGGCCGTGCAGCTGCTGCAGCAGGGTCGCGTCGACGCGACTATCAATGACGAACTCACGTTCCTCGACTACGAAAAGACTGAGGGTCCCACCGGCCTGAAGATCGCAGCCGAGACGGATGACGCCGGCGAGCAGGCTTTCGCATTCACGAAGGACAAAAAGGTTCTCGCTGAGGCTGTCAGCGGTGCGCTCGCTGAGCTGCGCGCAGACGGCACCCTCGCTGATATCAGCACCAAGTACTTCGGCGTCGACGTCAGCGAGTAGCCATGGATCTGTGGGAATTGTTCCTGAACTCGATCGGGCCGATCGCTCTGGCGGGTCTCACCGGGACGATCCCACTCGCGCTGATCTCCTTCGCGTTCGGGCTCATGCTGGCGCTCGGCGTAGCGCTGATGCGCATTTCCGAGCACCGCCTTTTGTCGGGTATCGCTCGCGTCTACATTTCGATCATTCGCGGCACACCGCTTTTGGTGCAATTGTTCGTAATCTTTTACGGCATGCCTTCCATTGGCATTGTCGTAGACCCATGGCCCAGTGCCATCATCGCGTTCTCGCTCAACGTCGGCGGCTATGGCGCTGAGGTGATTCGCGCAGCGATTCTCTCTGTTCCCAAGGGCCAGTGGGAGGCGGCATACACGGTAGGTATGGGCCGTTCCCGTACATTGGCGCGGATTATTCTGCCGCAGGCTGCTCGAGTGTCGGTGCCGTCGCTTTCGAACACCTTTATCTCGCTGGTGAAGGACACTTCGCTTGCATCGCTGATTCTCGTTACAGAGCTTTTCCGCATTTCCCAGCAGATAGCGGCATTCAGCTATAAGTTCATGGTTGTCTATCTGACCGCTGCGCTTGTCTACTGGGTAATCTGCCTCGTGCTTTCAATGGGCCAGGATGTGCTGGAGAAGAGGCTGGATCGTCATGTCGCGCGCTGATCGCACCGCTGCACCGCTGCTAACTGCACGGGGGCTGCGCAAGAGCTTCGGAAACAACGAGGTTCTCAAAGGCGTCGACCTCACTCTCCACCGCGGCGAAGTCGTCGTGCTGATCGGGCCGAGCGGTTCTGGAAAGACGACGGTACTTCGCTCGCTCAACGGCCTCGAAACACCGGATGCCGGCATCCTCACTCTCGACGGCGGACCAGAGATGGACTTCACCTCTCGTCCATCCAAGAAGACCCGCTTCGCTCTGCGGGACCGCTCTGCGATGGTGTTTCAGCACCACAACCTGTTCCCGCATCTCACGGTATTGAGCAATGTGATCGAGGGCCCGTGGCGCGTGCAGGGCGTGCCGAAGGACGAGGCGGTTGCGGCGGCCAGAGAACTGTTGGCGCGCGTTGGCCTTGACGACAAGGAAGACGCCTATCCGCACGAGCTCTCCGGTGGTCAGCAGCAGCGGGTCGGCATCGTGCGGGCGCTCGCGCTGCGTCCAGATCTACTGCTGTTCGACGAACCCACGAGTGCGCTGGATCCGGAACTCGTTGGCGAGGTTCTGCTCGTCATCAAGGAACTCGCAGACGAAGGATGGTCGATGGTGGTTGTCACGCACGAGCTTGCCTTCGCGCGTGAAGCGGCAGACCACGTGCTCTTTCTCGACGGCGGCGTCGTCGTCGAAGAGGGCACTCCGCAGCAGCTCTTCACCGCACCTACGCACGAGCGTACCCAGCGGTTTCTCACTCGCATCATGCGTCCTCTCGACGGCGTCTGACACCCGCGAGAGTTCAACGGCCTGTGACGACTGGCACCACCAGGCTCGCGGCAATCCCGATCATGATCACGGCGATCACCCCGTCGAGGATGCGCCATGCTTTCGGTGTGTTTAGCCAGCGGCCGAGGTAACGGGCTCCGTAGCCAAGCGCCGAGAACCAGATGATGCTGGCGGCGACGGCACCGGACGCGAACAACCACCGCCCATCTCCGTGCGTCGCGGCGATCGATCCCAGCATCAGCACCGTGTCGAGGTACACGTGCGGGTTCAGCCACGTCAGCGCCAGAACCGTAAGTATCACTGACGCGAGCCGGCTGCTGGAAGCAGCATCCGCTCTTTCACCATCGCTCACCCGCAGGGCCTCGCCCTCGCCGCGAAACGCCCGCCGTGCGGCAAGTAGCCCGTAGCCAAGGAGGAAGGCGGCTCCCAGTAGACGTGCGACGTCGACGAGCCACGGCATCGTCTCGAGCAGGTAGCCGAGCCCCGCGACTCCGACGACGATGAGGACGGCATCCGACAGGGCGCAGATCACGACAACGGCGAGGACATGCTCGCGGCGGATGCCCTGGCGCAGGATGAAGACGTTCTGCGCGCCGATCGCGATGATGAGGGAGAGGCCGAGGCCGAGGCCAGCAAAGAAGGAGAGCACACGTCGACGCTAGAGCAGTCCGTGCATTAGCGCCAACGATGCTTGCTACAGAAGCATTAGCCTGAGTTATGTGAGCGTGATGACACCGGAACTAGCGGCGACCGTGGCCGCCATCGTCGATGAGGGCAGCCTTGATGCCGCAGCGCGAACGCTGCATATCACGCCGTCCGCGGTGAGCCAACGGCTGAAGTCTCTGGAGCAGCAGCTCGGACGAATCCTTGTCGTGCGTAGCAAGCCCGCGCGCGCCACGCCTGCAGGCGAAGCTGTGGTGCGGATGGCGCGCCAGATTGCGCTTCTTGAACACGACACCCTTTCCGAGTTCGGGGTTGGCGATTCCGAGCGGAGAGTGAGCGTACCCCTGGCGGTGAACGCCGACTCAATGGCTACGTGGTTTCTCGCGCCCCTCGCGCGTCTGGCAGCGGCGCACGACATCGATTTCGACCTGCACCGAGATGATCAGAACTTCACAGCGCGCTTGCTGGAATCTGGCACAGTGATGGCGGCCGTGACCTCAGAGTCAGCCCCTGTTTCTGGCTGTGCGGTGACCCCGTTGGGAGTGCTCAGCTACGAAGCTGCAGCCACGCCAGCCTTCGTTGCCCGCTGGTTCTCGGGCGGCGTCACGATCGAAGCGCTGCAGCGGGCGCCGTTCGTCGACTTCGATCGACGTGACGCGCTGCAACGCGAGTGGCTACGCGCCCACGGCGTCAGCGAGCGCGGGGTTCCACGACACTATGTGCCTGCATCGCATGACTATGCGCAGGCTGTCACACTCGGACTCGGGTGGGGCATGCTTCCGCGGAAGCAAGCTTCGACAGCGGTCGCATCCGGCGCGTCGTACGCCTCGGCGGCGAACCGCTGCGCGTGCCTCTCTACTGGCAGCAGTGGAACCTGCAATCGCCACTGCTCGACGCCATCGCTGCAGAGGTGGCGGCGGAAGCTCGGCGGGCGTTGGAGCCCTAGTCGGCGAGGGCGAGCGCGCGAAAGGCATCGCGCTCGCGGAGGGCATCGCGGCGGCTGGGTGCGGCGTTGATGCCGGCCGTCGGGGGACGCTGGCCGGTAGTGCGGTGGTAGAGCTCGTCAATGAGTCGCGTCGCGAGCCCGACGAGCTGCCCGATTTCGCGGTCGTCACGATCGATCCACACGCAGCGCGGCTCGTCATGGATGGGTCGGAAGTTGTCGTGCTCTTCCCAGACGAACAGCGTGCGCTCAGCACCGAGCACGTGCTGCTGCCACCAGCCTGACGAAGGTAGGTGCGCGGAATCGTCCGCCAGTTCTTGTTGGTGGTCTTAATCTCAGCGAGCAGTACGCGCCCGCCAGGATCCTGAACGACACCATCCGGCGTGGCCAGGTGTCGAGGCTCGGCCTCGGCGCGGAATAACGCAGATGAGGGCTGGATGCCATGCGTCGCGGCGACCCAGGCGGCGATCTCCGGCTCCCGAAGCCGGCCGTGATCGGTGTAAGCGTTGCCGCCGAAGCGTGCTCCACCGCCGAGTTTCGCGTCAGCGGCACGACTGATCGACTTATCGCTGGTAAGTCCTGCAACATCGGTTGCGGTGATGCCGCGTGCACGTGCTCGGAGCCAGGCGACGCGGTCGCGGGAGTCCGCCACGATGCGCGCCTGAAGTTCCGAATTCACCCTTCGAGGCTACCCCGAGGCACAGACTCTGAGCGCCCTGCCGCGCCGGAGCGGGCGTCACCGGAGCTCAGCGCAGCGACGGCCAGCCCTCGGGCAGCGTGGCCCCCGCGGGATATTCTTCGAGCGGCACTTCATGATTCGTCCAAGCGGCTTGAATGGGCTCGATGATTCGCCAGCACTGCTCCGCAGCATCCCCGCGCACAGAGAGCATCGGATCGGCGTCAAGGATGCCGGAGAGCACTTCAGCATAGGCGAGCAGCGCACCCTTGCCGAGATCTGCGGTGAGAGCGACGCGCTCAAGCTCAAGGGGGTTATCGGCGCCATTGACATTGAGCTCGAGAGACATCTGGTCAGGGCCCAGTGAGAAACGCAGGATCGCGCCCTCGGTCGATCCGACAAGCCCGACCGGAACATGCCGTACGGCGCGGAACCGAACGACGATCTCTCTGGCCGGGTTGTCGAGCGCCTTCCCTGAACGGAGCGTGAACGGCACACCGGCCCAACGGGCGTTGCGCACTTCGAACGTCGCCTCGGCGAGTGTCTCGGTCTCGCGCTCGGGCTTTACATCTGGCTCATCCACATACGACGGCTTCTTGTCGCCGTCGATGGTGCCGGCGGTATATCGCGCCCGGCGTGAGGATGCAGCGGGGTCGTCGTTCCACACCTCGGTCGCGCGCAGCACTGCCGAAGTCGCGCCTCGGAAGTCGACCTCATCGAGTGTGGCTGGCTGCTCCATCGCGAGGACGGCGAGCACCTGCAGCAGGTGGCTCTGGATCATGTCGACGAACGCGCCCGCACCGTCGTAGTAAACCGCGCGTCCTTCGAGCCCGAGCTTCTCGTTGTAGATGATCGCGATCGACTCGATGCTCTCCGCAGACCAGAGCGGCTCCAAGATGCGATTCGCGAAGCGGGCGCCGAGCAGGTTCAACGTGGTGGATTTTCCTAGGAAATGATCGACGCGGAAGATCTGCTTTTCCGGCACGAGCTGAGCGAGCCGGATGTTCAGCGCGCGAGCGCCGGCTTCGTCTGTGCCGAATGGTTTCTCCAACGCCAGCATTGCGCCATCCGGAATGATCTCCGCAGTGAGAGCGTCACAGGCCTTCGCAGCCACGGCCGGAGGCACTGCGAAATAGATCGCCACCTGACCCTCAAGTCCCTGCAGCAGAGTCGTCAGATCAGCGGCCTGGGTGATGTCCGCCTGGTGGTACTCAACGGTGACGCGGTCGACAGCGGCCTCAGCATCCGCCGAGCCGAAAGACGTGCGCACAACTTCACCGAGCTGGTCATCGGTCCACTCCTGCGTGCCGGCGCCGATCAAACGCACGGTGCGCTTCGGCTCCGTCGTGAGCAGCTGACCAAGAGCGGGGAGGAGCAACCGGGAGGTCAGATCACCGGAAGCACCGAAGATCACGAGCGTGGTCGTATCAGCCATGCCCCTACCGTACGCGACGGAGCGTCTCTGAGAATAGGGTCGGTAGCGGGGTGGAAGCCGCGTTCTCACCCGGCCCCACCCCGCAATCGCGGTTCAGTATGCTGCGGCGCCCGACTCTGCGACCGAATGATCCTGCTCGCCAGAGCCTCCGCTCACTCCGACCGCGCCGACGACGACTCCGTCGCGTGACAGGGGGATTCCACCGGCGAAGATCGCAACCTTGCCGCCGTTCGTGTTCTGGATGCCGAAGAACTGCTGCGTCGGCTGCGAGTTGTCGCCGAGGTCCTTCGTCGAAATGTCGAACGCCTTCGAAGTCCATGCCTTGTTGATCGAGATATTGACGCTGCCTATCCAGGCGCCGTCCTGTCGTACGTGAGCGACGAGGTTGCCCCCGGCGTCGACCACTGCGATGTTCATCGGCTGGCCGATTTCATTCGCGCGCTTCTCTGCAGCAGCGATGACGCGACGAGCGTCTTCAAGAGTGACTGACATGTGTGTTCCTTTCGTTGCGGGTTTAGGCCTTGATGTAGCCGTTGGGGTTGAGTACGTACTTCTTGGCAGCGCCCTGATCGAACTCGGCGTACCCTTGCGGGGCATTTTCGAGACTGATCGGGGTCGCATGAACTGCCTTTGCGATCTGCACCTTGTCGTGCAGGATCGCCATCATCAGTTGTCGGTTGTACTTCATGACAGGGCATTGACCCGTCGTGAACGACAGCGATTTAGCCCAGCCGGTGCCGAAGCTGATCGAGAGCGACCCGACCTTCGCCGCCTCATCGATTGCGCCAGGGTCGCCTGTCACATAAAGCCCCGGAATGCCGAGCGCGCCACCTGCCGCTGTGACGTCCATGAGCGAGTTCAATACGGTCGCGGGTGCTTCCTGCGCTGCGTGTGAGCCGTGTCCACGCGCTTCGAAGCCGACAGCATCGATGCCGCAGTCAACCTCAGGAACACCGAGGATCTGGTCGATTTGGTCCTTGGGGTCGCCCTTCGAAACATCAACCGTCTCGCAGCCGAACGAACGCGCCTGCGCGAGACGTTCCTCGTTCAAGTCGCCGACAATCACTGCGGCCGCGCCGAGTAGTTGCGCGCCGACAGCAGCGGCCAGACCGACCGGTCCTGCGCCGGCGATGTAGACAGTTGATCCGGGGCCGACGCCAGCGGTGACCGCGCCGTGGAAGCCTGTCGGGAAGATATCGGAGAGCATCGTCAGGTCAAGGATCTTCTCGAGAGCCTGGTCGCGATCAGGGAATTTGAGAAGGTTCCAATCGGCGTACGGCACCAGGACGAATTCAGCCTGCCCGCCGACCCAGCCGCCCATATCCACATACCCGTAGGCGCTGCCGGGGCGATCGGGGTTCACGTTCAGGCAGATGCCGGTCTTGCCTTCCTTGCAATTGCGACAGCGCCCACACGCGATATTGAAGGGCACCGAGACGATGTCACCCACCTTGATGAACTCGACGTCCGGACCCACCTCGACTACCTCACCCGTGATCTCATGACCGAGCACAAGACCCGCCGGCGCCGTCGTGCGACCGCGCACCATATGCTGATCGGATCCGCAAATGTTCGTCGCCACCGTCCGCAGAATCGCTCCATGCGGAACCTTGCGCCCCACATTCGCGGGGTTCACGCCCGGGCCGTCCTTCAGTTCGAACTCGGGGTAGGGCGTGTCGATCACTTCAACGACGCCTGGCGCTTTGAAAGCAACGGCTCGATTCGTAGCCACGTCAGTTCTCCATTCCCGGGCTGCACCGCCCGTTCACCGGTGGGGCTCATCGCCCCTCGCATTGAGCTTCGTCCGTACTTGTGAGTAGTGCTATCCCTCACTTGGATCGTCTTCTCCACCCAAACGGGTGGTGAGCTACGGTAGCGGCATGCCTGACGGTGAATTTGAGCATCTGCCACGTCTGTCCGTCGCTATGCGTGCGCAAACGCTTGCGGATGCGGCGTCCCCCGACGACTTGCGGCTGGCACGAACGTCATCGGGTGAACGCATGGAAGTTCTCACCGAACTCGTCGACGAGTACTCCACCACCCTCGAATCGATCCTTGCCGTCCTCAGATCCAGAAGGACAGATGATGGGGCAGCTCGGTCGGTAGCCACTGCGATCGCGGCATCCGGCCTTGTCCACCTTCGGACCGCCAGCGATCGCGTACGCACGTCGGCGGAGGAGCCGGTCACAACCGCATTCGAACGGCTCCGTGAGGACCTGCGACCGCTCGTACGCTACCGAGACATTGATGTGCAGTTCATCGAGCCACCCGAGGATGGGCGTCCGCTGCCGAGCGAAGTTGCCCACGGGGCTCGAGCTGTGGTGCGTGGGTCTGTCCTCGCGCTGATCGACAGCCCGGAGGTCGAACGCGTCCGGGTTCAATGGGGCTGCGATGGCACGAATCTTCTCATCGACGTGCGTGATGACGGACGCGGCGATACTTCCGACGATTCCGTGTCGATGCAATCGGTGAGTCAGCGTATCCACGCACTCGGAGGCCAGATTTCAATGACCGCGACCCCTGGCTGGGGAACTGAAATCGCGATCGTCATACCTCTTGATCCACCACACGCGCCACCAGGAAGCACGGAGGCATGGGATCTGCGCCCTCGAGAGCTTGACGTACTCAGGCGACTCGCATCAGGTCGCCGCAACCGTGACATCGCAACCGATCTCGCCATCAGTGAGAACACCGTCAAATTTCACGTCGCAAATATTTACCGAAAACTTGGTGTGACAAGCCGTACCGAAGCCACCGCCCTCTTCTTGCGGGCCTAATCGCACGGCGATGCAGTGACGTGCGACAATCTACCGATGCCTGCACCGATCGAGGACTACGCCCTGCTGAGTGACTGTCGCACGGCAGCGCTGGTATCGCGCGATGGCAGCATCGACTGGCTGTGTCTGCCGCGCTTCGACGCTCCGTCGATCTTCGGAGCGCTGCTTGGGGATCCGACCCACGGGTGCTGGACGTTACGCCCCACGGATCCGACTGCGACGATGCAACGGCAGTACATGCCTGACACGTTCATTCTCGTCACACGGTGGGAGAGCGCGGATGGCGTCGCCGAGGTGCAGGAATTCATGCCGATGAGCGATAAACGCACGGACGTGGTGCGCCGGATCGTCGGCCTTGAGGGAACTGTCCACTTCACTACCGAGCTGCGGATGCGCTTCGACTACGCGCGTGCCGTGCCGTGGGTGCGCCAGACAGGGACATCTCACGCCCCGGCATTGCGCGCCACTGCGGGTCCCGACGCCGTCGTCGTGCGAGGGTCGCGCTCTCTGCAACCGATCATGCGCACTCCGGGAGCATCGTGGTGACACCCGGCGACACCCGCGACCTCACACTCAGCTGGTTCCCGTCTTACACGTCAGAGCCGAGTGCACTGCACGTCGACAAGGCGTTCGCGCGGACGCGTTCTTGGTGGCAGGGATGGGCGAGGCTGATCGCACACGAAGGACCGTACCGCGACGCGGTGGTGCGTTCACTTCTGGTGTTGCGAGCCCTCACGCATCGTGATACCGGCGGCATCGTGGCGGCTGCGACGACTTCTCTGCCTGAGCAGTTCGGCGGGGCGCGCAACTGGGATTACCGCTACGTCTGGCTGCGGGATGCCTCGCTGACGCTCGAGGCGCTCATCGCGCACGGCTTCGTCGAAGAGGCTCACCAGTGGCGACGATGGTTGCTGCGCGCCGTCGCAGGTGACCCGGCAGACGTGCAAATCATGTACGGCATCGCCGGCGAACGCGACCTGCCGGAACGTGAGCTCACCAGCCTGCCGGGATATAACGGCTCAACCCCCGTGCGGATCGGCAACGGTGCAGTCGATCAGTACCAGGGAGATGTGATCGGCGAGGTGCTTGTCGCGCTCGAGGCTGCACGCATGGTGGGGCTTGAGGAGTCGAAGTTCTCCTGGCCGCTGCAGCGGGTTCTCATCGAGCGTGTCGTCACAGCGATAACGCTTCCCGATAACGGAATCTGGGAGATCCGCGGCAAGGCGCAGTTCTTCACCCACTCGCGGGTGATGATGTGGGCGGCTCTCGACCGCGGCGTGCGCGCCGTGCGTGAACAGGGGCTCTCGGGCGATGCCGACCGGTGGGCACAGCTGCGCGACCAGTTGCGCGCTGAGATCGACGCGCGCGGGGTGCATACAGGCGGCTACTTCGTGCAGCACTATGAGTCGGATGAGGTGGATGCTTCGCTGCTCGTGCTCCCGCAGGTTGGTTACTGCGATGCTGATGACCCCCGCATGCTGCGAACGGTCGAGCAGATGGAGAACACGCTCATTCGTGACGGGCTGCTGATGCGGTATCGGACGTCATCAGGTGTTGACGGGCTCGAGGGTGGCGAGCATCCGTTCTTGGCCTGCAGTTTCTGGCTCGTGGAGCAGTATGCGGCCAGCGGCCGCGAGGATGATGCGCGCGTGCTGATGGACCGCCTTGTCGCATTGGCGAATGACGTGGGTCTTCTCTCGGAGGAGTATGACGTCGACGGTGCGCGCCAGGCAGGTAACTTGCCGCAGGCGCTCTCGCATCTCACGCTCGTGCGCGCTGCAGATGCGCTCGCCGGGCACTCGGGTCGCGCCGCGCACCGTCGCTGATTTTCACCCCGTCGTCGCGCCGCTGATTTGAGGGGATGCTGTCGATCAGGTAGAGTTGTGCATAACCGAAGACCGCCGGTCATCGTGTTGTGCGAAAGCACGGCATGATCGAAGCACTGCTTTAGCAGAGGCCCGCGCAGGGGACATGATCGTTTCTCCAGAAAACTGGATTCCACGCTCCGTCGCTTGCGCCGGAGCGTTTTTGTTTTTTTTGCGGGTGGTTGAGGTTGATGTCTCACGGACGTGAGTCATCTCGTACCCACCAAGGAGTGACTATGGCGCAGAAGGATGCATCGGTCGCCGAGCTCACGAAGTCATTCGAGAACTCGAACGCCGTCCTGCTGACCGAGTACCGCGGTCTGACGGTTGCCCAGCTCAAGGAGCTGCGCGACAGCCTTCGTCAGAACGCAAACTACGCCGTGGTGAAGAACACGCTGACCAAGATTGCCGCCAACAAGGCGGGAATCAGTGCGCTGGATGACGACCTTCAGGGTCCGTCGGCTGTCGCATTCGTTCACGGTGACTTCGTCGCCGCGGCGAAGGCTCTTCGTGACTTCGCGAAGGTGAACCCGCTGCTCGTGATCAAGGGCGGCGTGTACGAGGGCAATGCTCTCAACGCCGACGAGGTCAACATGTACGCCTCGCTTGAGAGCCGTGAGGTTCTGCTGGCGAAGGCTGCAGGCATGATGAAGGCGACGATGGCCAAGGCTATTGCCACCGTCGACGCTCTTCGCGAAAAGCTGGAGACCGCAGAGGCCGCGTAAGCGACCAGCGTTTTCTTCCCACAAACCCCATCAATCTAGGAGATACATCATGGCTAAGCTCACCACTGAGGAGCTGCTCGAGCAGTTTTCCGGCCTGACCCTCGTCGAGCTCAACGACTTCGTCAAGGCGTTCGAGGAGAAGTTCGAGGTCACCGCTGCTGCCCCCGTCGCCGCTGCAGGTGCCGCTGGCGCTGGCGCTGCTGAGGCTGAAGAAGAGAAGGACTCGTTCGACGTCGTTCTCGAGGCTGCTGGCGAAAAGAAGATCCAGGTCATCAAGACGGTCCGCGAGCTCACCTCGCTCGGCCTCGGCGAGGCCAAGGCTGTCGTTGACGGTGCACCCAAGGCTGTGCTTGAGGGCGCAACCAAGGAAGCCGCTGAGAAGGCAAAGGAAGCCCTCGAGGCTGCCGGCGCAACGGTTACCCTCAAGTAATCACGTCTCAACGCTTTGCTGCGAAAGCCCCGGGTTCACCCGGGGCTTTCGTGCGTCCGGGCCAGATGGTTGTGGTGTTGTGATCTTGGAGCGTTGTGGGAGCGGTCTCAGGTGAATAGATTGGCAGGAGCGGTCGAATTCGTCCGCAGCGCGAGAATATGTCTCGCGCGAGTCAAGGAGGCACTCATGGTCATGTCCAGGCGTAGAGCTCTGCTCGCATCGCTCGCGATTCCGACTGTTCTGGGGATAGCGCTTGTCGGATGCGCTGAATCCACTGGCGGTGGAGGCGGCGGCGACGGAACCAAGACTGTCCGTATTTCGGGTGGCATCACAGGCACTGAGGCAGACGACCTCAACGCCACGTTCACACAGTTCACCAAGGACACTGGCATCAAGGTCGAGTACACGGGTGACAAGTCCTTCGAGGGCAACATCGTCACCAAGGTGACCGGTGGCGACGCCCCTGACATCGCGATCGTTCCGCAGCCGGGCTTGCTGAAGACTCTCGTTGACACGGGCAAGGTCCTCGAGGCACCTGACGGTGTGGCGACAGCTGTTGATGCGAACTGGTCCAAGGACTGGAAGAGCTACGGCACGTTCGATGACAAGTTCTACGCGGCGCCCATGCTCGCGAACCTCAAGGGCTACGTCTGGTACTCGCCGGCGAAATTTGCAGAGTGGGGCGTTGAAGTTCCCAAGACCTGGGACGACCTGCTGACGCTCACCGACACGATCCAGCAGAAGTCCGGAGCGGCACCGTGGTGTGCTGGCTTCGCATCGGGTGACGCCTCGGGATGGCCGGGAACTGACTGGATCGAGGACCTCGTGCTTCGCCAGTCCGGACCGGATGTCTACGACCAGTGGATCGCGAATGACGTCAAGTTCACGGATCCTGCGATCAAGGATGCCTTCGACGCAGTCGGCTCCATCCTGCTCAACCCGGCCTATGTCAACGCCGGATTCGGCGACGTCAAGAGCATCAACTCGACGGCATTCGCTGACGTTGCGGCAAAGGTGGCAGACGGCACGTGCGCGCTTACGCACCAGGCGTCCTTCCTGTCGGCGAACTTCCTCGATGTGAAGAACGCCGCTGGCGAGGTGCCCACGGTCGCCCCCGATGGTGACGTGTACGCGTTCATCCTCCCGGGAATGACCGATGGTCAACTGCAGGTCGAGGGTGGTGGCGAGTTCGTCGCCGGGTTCTCCGACGATGCCTCGACCGTCAAGGTGCTCGAGTACATGGCATCGCCGGAATTCGCCGATGCGCGCGTGAAGCTCGGTGGAGTCATCTCCGCTAACCAGAAGGCTGACCCGTCACTGGCGTCGAGCGAGTTCCTGCAGGAAGCCATGACAATCATGCAGGACAAGTCGACGGTCTTCCGTTTCGACGCGTCCGACCTGATGCCGTCGACTGTCGGTTCTGGATCGTTCTGGAAGGGCATGGTCGACTGGGTCGATGGAAAGCCGACCGACCAGGTACTTTCCGATATCCAGGCAGGCTACGAGAACTAAACGCGGACAGATCTGATCTGATCGCTGCTTGACGACCGGAGCGGGGCCGGGCTACGCGCCCGACCCCGCTCCGCGCTATCGTCAAGTGAGTCCGATGCCGTACTCAGAAGGGGTTTCCATGTCGCAAGCGACCGCCGAGAGTGTTGTAGCCGCCGAGCAACAAGCGGTGAATGTGCATGGCGGCGATCCGAAGGGTCGCATGATCACGCGTACCGTCGTGATCATCGGGTTCGTGCTCGTCGCCGCACTGATTTTTGCGCTCATCTTCAGTGCCCCGGTCGAGGATCCTGCGCGGATCACGATCGGTTTCTCGCTGAACAGCTTCCTCGTCTGGATGGGCGGGCTGCATCCGCTCGTGCAGATACCGATCGTCCTGGCGGCCTTCGGGGTCGTGGTGGTGATCATTCTCGTGCTCATCGAGTACGCGCCTCGTTCGGGGCGGCGCTACTTCGTGATGCGCTTGGTCGCTTGCCTTTTGGTGCCGGCACTCGCGTTCTTGCTACTACGCCCCTACTCGAACGCGGTGTTCTACGTTGTGGCGATCTCGCTGCTCGTTGGCGCGCTGCTGTTCTTCGCCGACTACCGGTCTCGCCAGGCGCGGGGTATCTGTTCCAGCTGACGTTGTTCTTGGCTCCGGCGGCGACGATGCTCGTGATCGGGCTGATCTATCCTGCGGTCTCCACGTTCGTAAAGTCGTTCTTCGACAAGACCGGGGCGGAGTTCGTCGGCCTGGAGAACTACTTCTGGGTGTTCACGAACCCGACTGGCGCCGCATCCGTCATCAACACGCTGATCTGGGCATTGCTGGCTCCGACGATCTCCGTCGGAGTCGGACTCGCGTATGCCGTGTTCATCGACAAGGCGCGTGGCGAGAAAATCCTTAAGGTCCTCGTGTTCATGCCCGTCGCGATCTCGTTCGTCGGCGCGGGCATCATCTGGAAGTTCATGTACGACTACCGTCAGGGCGACCAGCTCGGGCTCCTGAACGCGATCGTCACCATGTTCGGCGGCGACCCCGTGAACTGGCTCGCAGTGAAGCCCCTGATCAACACGATCATGCTGTTGATCGTGTTCATCTGGACACAGACCGGCTTCGCGATGGTCATCCTTTCTGCGGCTATCAAGGCTGTCCCGATCGAGCAGATTGAGGCCGCAGAGCTAGACGGAACCAATGCGTGGCAGCGATTCACCAACGTCACGGTTCCGGGCATCCGAACTTCTTTGATCGTCGTTCTCACCACAATCACAATTGCTTCGCTGAAGGTCTACGACATCGTCGCAGTGATGACCGGAGGCCGCGACGACACCACCGTGCTCGGCTTTGAGATGGTTAATCAGCAACAGCGCTTCCAGAGCTACGGGCACTCGTCCGCGCTTGCGGTCGTGTTGTTTATCTTCGTGCTGCCGCTGATCATCTACAACGCCCGATCGATGCGCAAGCAGAGGGAGATCCGCTGATGAGTGCCACCCCAGTCGCCGTCGTCACAGAGACGCGCACGAAGCGGCAAGTTGAGCGTGACACCCGCCGCAATGAGGCCATCGCTCACAAGAAGTTGACGTCGAAGGGCGCGACGATCGCAGCAGTGATCATCGCGATCTTCTGGACGATCCCGACGTTCGGTCTGTTCGTCACCTCGTTCCGACCCGGGGCGGACACGCAGTCGACCGGTTGGTGGACAGTGTTCACCAACCCTGAGTTCACACTCGACAACTATGCGGAGGCGCTCACAGCGGGCGGAACATCGACGACCCTGGCCTCAGCGTTCATCAACTCGTTGGCGATCACCATCCCGGCGACGGTCTTCCCGATCGTGTTGGCGTCGATGGCGGCATACGCCTTCGCATGGATCGACTTCAAGGGTCGAAGCATGCTCTTCATCTTCGTCTTCGCGTTGCAGATCGTTCCGCTGCAGATGGCGCTCGTGCCCCTGCTGAGCCTGTTCTCTGAGGGGCTGACGGTCAATGATGTGATGATCTTCCCCGGATTCGGCCTCAACGATGTGAGCTACAGCTTCGCGCGAGTGTGGATCGCCCACGCAATCTTCGCGTTGCCGTTGGCCACGTTCATGCTCCACAACTTCATCGCCGAGATTCCCGGTGAAATCGTGGAGGCTGCTCGTGTCGACGGTGCCGGTCACGGACAGGTGTTCTTCCGGATCATCCTGCCGCTGGCAATGCCCGCGATCGCGTCGTTCGGAATCTTCCAGTTTCTCTGGGTATGGAACGACCTGCTCGTGGCAACGATCTTCGCGTCGCCCGGCGCGCTGCCGATCACTCAGGCATTGAACTCCCTGTCCGGTACGTGGGGGAACCGCTGGTTCCTGCAATCGGCCGGAACGTTCATCTCGATCATCGTTCCGCTCATCGTGTTCTTCGCCCTGCAGCGGTTCTTTGTCCGAGGCCTCCTGGCGGGTGCAACAAAGGGTTGACTCGTCGGTAACACGGCATCGGCCGCCCGTAGGCTTGATTCATGAATTACGCCGAACACATCGCTGACCTGGTCGGCGACACTCCGCTTGTGAAACTGCAACACGTCACAGCGGGAGTGGTGTGCACGGTGCTCGTAAAACTCGAGTACCTCAACCCGGGCGGATCATCGAAAGACCGGATCGCGAAGCGCATCATCGATGCGGCAGAGGCATCTGGTCAGCTGAAGCCCGGGGGTACGATCGTCGAGCCGACGAGCGGCAACACCGGCGTTGGTCTTGCCCTTGTCGCCCAGCAACGCGGGTACAAGTGCGTGTTCGTGCTGCCTGACAAAGTCGGCGAAGACAAGATCGACGTGTTGCGCGCCTACGGGGCCGAGATCGTCATGACGCCGACATCGGTTCTGCCTGAAAGTGCGGAGTCGTATTACAGCGTCAGCGACCGTCTCGTGAAGGAGATCCCCGGGGCATTCAAGCCGAACCAGTACGACAACCCGAACGGTCCGCTCAGCCACTACGAGACCACCGGGCCAGAGATCTGGCGTGACACCGAGGGAAAAATCACCCACTTCGTCGCGGGTGTTGGCACAGGGGGCACGATCAGCGGCACCGGACGGTACCTGCGAGAGGTGTCCGATAACCGGGTCCGCATCGTCGGCGTGGACCCTGAGGGCAGTGTCTATAGCGGCGGCACGGGGCGGCCCTATCTCGTCGAAGGCGTGGGCGAAGACATCTGGCCAGGCTCTTACGACCCGCGCGTCCCGCACGAGATCGTCGCGGTCGATGACGCCGAGTCCTTTCGGATGACACGGCGCCTCGCCCGCGAAGAGGGAATCCTCGTCGGCGGCTCCAGCGGGATGGCTGTGGTCGGCGCACTCCGCGTGGCGGCGACTCTGCCAGCGGATGCCGTGATGGTGGTGCTTCTGCCCGACGGTGGACGCGGCTACCTCTCGAAAATCTTCAACGACTCCTGGATGCGCTCCTACGGCTTCAGCGACGTTGAGGCGGGGGAGACGGTCGCCGATGTGCTGGCGGCGCGCGCCTTGACGGCTGACCGTAAGATTCCTGATCTCGTGCACGCGCACCCGAGCGACACCGTGCTGGAGGCAATCAGCATGATGACCGAGTACGCGGTGTCGCAGCTCGTCGTGCTGAGCGCTGAACCGCCGGTGATGATGGGTGAGGTGCTCGGCGCCGTCGACGAGAAAGGTCTGCTCGATCTGCTGTTTCGCGGGGATGCGAAACCGAGTGATGCTGTCGGCGCTCATGTCGGCGAGCAACTGCCGCTCATCGGTATTCACGCCACTATCGATCAGGCGCGCACGGCGCTTGCCGAAGCTGACGCGCTGGTGGTCACAGAGGGCGGCAAACCGCACACCGTGCTTACCCGTCAAGACTTGCTCGCCTACCTCTCCCGTTAAGAACACTGACTCGAGAACGCTGACTCGAGAAGGCTGACCCGAGGACGCTGACCCGAGCACGCGGACGCGGGGCGTAACAGGCGCGACTTCGGCAGGGGAGACAGACGTAGGCTGGGGGCATGTCTGACCACGCTTTCGCCACCCGAGCCATTCACGCAGGACAAGAGCCCGACGCGCGGACGGGTGCGATCATCCCGCCGATCTACCTCGCGTCCACTCACGTGCAGGACGGTGTCGGTGGCTTCCGCGAAGGCTACGAATACAACCGTGCGGGCAACCCCACTCGCACCGCACTCCAGACGCAGCTTGCTGCCCTCGAAGGCGGCGTGAGCGCGCTCTCGTTCGCGTCGGGCCTTGCGGCCGAAGACGCGCTGCTGCGTGGCATCCTTCGCCGGGCGACCACGTGCTTCTTGGCAACGATGTCTACGGCGGCACCTACCGCCTGCTGACGAAGGTGCTCGCACCGTGGGGTGTCGAGACCACCACGGTCGAGCTCGGCGATGCGGATGCCGTGCGCGGGGCCCTCCGCCCCGAGACGAAGATCGTCTGGCTGGAGACGCCGAGTAATCCGCTGCTGAAGATCGTCGACATCGCGGCGACCGTCGAGCTCGCGCACGCTGCCGGCGCCATCGTCGTGGTCGATAACACCTTTGCATCACCGGCGTTGCAGCAACCCCTCGCGTTCGGCGCCGATCTTGTCGTGCACTCGACCACGAAGTACCTCGGCGGACACTCTGATGTGCTCGGCGGCGCGGTCGTATTTGCCGATGACCGATTCTACGAGCAGGTGAAGTTCCAGCAGTTCGCGGTCGGGGCAGTGTCTGCACCGCTCGACGGCTGGCTCACCACACGCGGCATCAAGACGCTCGCGGTACGGATGCGCCAGCACACCCAGAACGCGCAGGCCATCGCTGAATGGGCTGAGGCTCGTCCTGAGTTCGAGACCGTCTTTTATCCCGGGCTCGCCTCGCACCCCGGCCACGAGATCGCCGCGCGTCAGATGAGTGGATTCGGTGGGATGCTGTCGCTCGCGCTCGCCGGTGGTGCCGATGCGGCACGCGCCTTCGCGGAGTCGACCAAGGTGTTCCAGCTCGCCGAATCGCTCGGCGGCGTCGAATCGCTTATCGGCTACCCCTCGGAGATGACGCACGCGTCGGTGAAGGGCACCGAACTCGCCGTTCCGGAGAACGTGATTCGTCTCTCGGTCGGCATCGAGGATGTCTCCGACCTGATCGCCGATCTCGAACAGGGTCTCGCCAGCATCGCCCGCTGAGCGCAGGCCAGCGGAGGTCGCGCGGCGCTAGCATTGAGGGATCTTGAACGATTCATCCGAGCCTGACGTCCCCACGCCCGAATCCGATCGCACTTCCGACCTTGATCGCACCTCTGATCTTGAACGGACCTCTGATCTTGAACGGACACAGACCGGCAGCATCCGTGCCATCACCGGCACATTTCGCACCAGCACGCCCACCGCGGCGATCCGCACGCTCGGAGCGAATCCTGCGACGGCACCGATCATGTTGCACCCCGGCGACGCGATTTCGACCGGTCGCCGCACGCTCTACATCATCCTGCTCGGAGCGCTGACAGCGCTCGGGCCGTTCACGATCGACCTGTACCTGCCCGCTTTCCCTGTGCTGGAAGCAGACTTCAACACCACGCGACGGCGATTCAGCTCACGCTCACCGGCACCATGATCGGTTTCGCGGTCGGCCAGCTTGTCGTGGGGCCGCTCAGCGACAAGATCGGCCGGCGGATGCCGCTCATCGTCGTCACCGCTCTGCATGTGCTCGCAAGCATCGCTGCGGCGGTCGTCCCGGATCTCCTCCTTCTCAGCGCCGCACGCGTGCTGATGGGAATCGGAGCAGCCGCGGGCGGCGTTGTGGCCATGGCCATCGTCCGCGACCTGTTCGGTGGTCGTCGTCTTGTGGTGATGCTCTCGCGCCTCGCGCTGATTTCGGGTGTTGCTCCAGTCGTCGCGCCGCTGATCGGATCGGCGCTGCTCGAAGTCATGGAATGGCGCGGCATCTTCATCGTGCTCGCCTGCTACGGCGCGGTCATGTTCGTCTCAACCATCGTGTTCATCCCGGAGACACTGCCGAAGGCCCGTCGTCAGGACCAAGCCACGACAACCGTGTGGCAGCGCTACAAGAGCGTGCTCAGCGACAGAGTCTTTCTCGGCGTGCTGGTCATCGGTGGGATGACGTTTTCTGGCTTGTTCTCGTATCTTTCCGCCTCCCCTTTCTTGTTCCAGCAGCTGCATGGATTGAACGCGCAGCAGTACGGGCTGCTGTTCGCTGCGAACTCGCTCGGTCTCGTCATCGGCGTGCAGGCTGCGTCACGGCTCGCTGCGCGATTTGGGCCCCAATGGGTGCTGGCGTTTTCGACCGGGATGCTGTTGGTGGCAGGGTCCGCGATCATCGTCACCGATCAGATGGGGCTGGGCCTTTGGGGCACCGTCATCCCCCTGTTCGTGTTCATGACCGCCTGCGGTTTCACGTTCCCATGCATGCAGGTGCTCGCCCTTGACCGGCACGGGAAGGCAGCCGGGACTGCGGCGTCGATCCTCGGCGCAAGCAACAATGGCGTGGCCGCGATCATCTCTCCGGTGGTCGGGCTGATCTCGGCCGGCGCTGGGATCACAGCGACGACGATGGCCGTGGTGATGGTGGGTTGTTCGGTCGTCGCGATCCTTGCGCTCTGGCTGATCGTTCGCCCGCGCACCGTGGCGATGCTGACTCCCTGATCCGGCTGATCCGGCCGATCCGCCGATCAGCCGATCAGCGTGAGCAGCAGGCGCGAGGGGTCGGATGCCTCGACCTCATGGAGCACCTTCGGAGCGATGTAGAAAACTGCTCCAGGCAGCAGAATATGCTCAGCGTCTTCGATGCGCAGCAGCACTCGTCCGGCCACCACCTGGATGAGCAGCGGCACGGGAGCAGAGTGCTCTTTCATCACCACGCCCGCATCGAACGCGAGGTGTCGCAGCTTGAAACCGGGCCCATCCAGAAGCTTGTCCGGGGTGACTCGTCCCTCCCGGAAAGGGTTCTGGGCGGCAAGCTCATCGATGCCAGCGGCGATGAGTTGGCTGTGTTCACTGATCACGGCGACTCCGTTCCCGCAGCCTTCGGCCGCGTCATCTGAATCATACGGCGGGAATACAGGCACAATGAGTGGATGACGAGACAAGCGCTGATGTGGTGGGGCCTCGGGGCCCTGGTGCTCGCCGTCGTGCTCGGCGCGACGATTTCCGGTGTCTTCGGATTCGACGCGACAGCACTAGATATCTGGTGGAACGAAGTGATGGGACAGGTGCGCTCGGCGTTCTTGGTCGGTTTCGCGTACGTTCTCAACTTCATCGGTGGCGGATGGGTTGCGACGTTCGCTATTCCGCTGGCGATTGCGGCAATACTGCTGATTCTGAGGCGCTGGCGTGCCGCGCTCTTCGCACTGCTCGCGTTCATCGTCAGTGCGGGAATCGTGCAACTTCTGAAGCACCTCTTCGGACGCGCTCGTCCGGGGGAGATGCTCGTGCTTTCTGATTACGGTTCGTTCCCCTCGGGCCATACGGCAAATGCGGCGACCATTGCTGCGGTCGTTTGCCTGCTGCTTCCTCGCGTGTGGACCGTGCTTGTCGGTGTGGCGTGGGTGCTGGCGATGGGTTTCTCCCGCACGCTGCTGTCGGTGCACTGGCTGAGCGACACGATCGGCGGTGCGCTCGCTGGCATCGCCACCGTACTTCTGCTCGCAGCGCTGCTGCTGCCTTGGCTGCACCTACGGCCGAAGCCCGCTGAGCCCTTGGCTGCGCTGGATTGATGTGCGGTATCCGGCCCTACCGCCCTGCTGATCGCTCGGCGCTTTTCGACATCTGCGTGCGCACAGCGGATGCCGGCGCAGACGCGAGGGGACTGTTCAGTGATGATGACCTGTGGGGTCTGCTGTTCGCGGTTCCTTATGCCGAACGGCATCCGGATCTCGCCTGGGTGGTCGAGGCGGACGACGGTCGGGTGGTCGGATACATCGTCGCCACCGACGACACGGATGCTTTCGAACAGTGGTTCCGCGATGAATGGTGGCCGCAGTTCGTCGAGCGCTTTCCTCGGCCGACTCTGCCGGATTCGCGCGAAGAGAAGATGATCGACTACGCCTACGGAAGAGGCCGCGACGGCGAGCCGAACGCGGGGGAGTATCCCGCGCACCTGCATATTGATCTGCTCCCAGAGACTCAAGGACAGGGGCTCGGTCGTCGGCTGATTGAAACTCTCTTCGCCGAGCTCAAGCACCGTGGAGTGCGGGGCCTGCATCTCGGGATGGATCCCGCGAACATCGGCGCTGCCGCATTTTATGAACGCCTGGGAATGGAACGGCTCCCGACAGCTGACGGCGGGAAGAGCTACGGCGTGACGTTCGGCGTAAACGACTGAAGGCCCCGCATAGCGAGGCCTTCGATCTTTGGCGGTGACGGAGGGATTCGAACCCTCGGTTGCTTGCACAACACACGCTTTCCAAGCGTGCTCCTTCGGCCGCTCGGACACGTCACCAGGGAACAACCTGTCCATCCTATCCGATTGGGCGCGCACCCCAAGCCACTCGAGTGACGGGCCAGCGAGGGGCGGCTCTAGAGTGGAGACACTCGAAATCGTTGAGGGGAGTCGGCGTGACGGAAAGCCACACACGTCGTCGGTGGGCGCTGCAGATGCAGCAGCCGCTGCCCTCTGCGACGCTGTTCGATCGGATCGCGTTCTTGGCGGGCGCTGCAGCAGCGCTGTGGCTCGCCGCCATTATCGCCATCCAGGGAGTGCGCACGCCCTGGGCGCTGTTCTGGTTCATTCCGGTGTGGGCGATTCTCGCTTACCTCATCCTGCCGCGGCTGCACCGGATGCTCTCTGACCTCTATGTTCCCGACTACTTCTTCGGACGCACTCGAACCGCTGACGGGCTGCTCGGTGACCCGGTCAATCTTGCTGTCGACGGCTCGGCCGCACAGCTCGACCAGGTGATGACAGTGGCTGGTTGGCACCGTGCCGATGAAATCACCGCCGCGTCGACGTGGCGGATCATCACGTCCACATTGACCCGCCGAAGCTACCCGACTGCTCCGGTATCGCCGCTCATGCTCTTCGGCCGGCGGCACGATATCGCGTACCAGCAGGAAGTCGCGGGCAACCCGAAACAGCGTCATCATGTGCGGTTCTGGCACTGCCCGCCAGGATGGCTCCTCCCCGGCGGAGCGAAGGTCGGCTGGCTGGGGGCTGGCACCTATGACACGGACGTAGGAATTTCGTTCTTCACCCTGCAGGTCACCCATCGGATTGATCAGAATACCGACGTTGAACGTGACTACGTCGTCGCATCAACGCAGGGCGCGAACCCCGAGGTCTCAGTGCGCATACTGCGCGATTTCACCACTGGATATCACTCCCGCAACGGCGGTGGGGATCAGTTCATCACCGACGGTGACCTGCCGATTATCGACTTGTTGAACGTGTCCGATGACGGTACCCAGCAGACCCTGGCGACTGAGGCCGCGCGGTCGTCGACATCGGTGGCAGCCCGTGCCCCACTGTCGACCATCGTTGCGGTGGCGATCGTCGCTCTCGTTGCCGCAATCCAGCTGATCGACGTATTTGGTGATGGTGAGGTGTGGCAGGTTCTGCGCACTCAAGGCTCAGAGGGCGTGATCGCGATCATCGTCGTGCTGGGCATCTATGCGGCGATGGTGCTGGCTCAGCTACTGATGGCCGTGCAGGTGCTTCGGCGGGGGAGGCGCGCGAGAGCAGTACTGATGGCGCTTTTGGTCATCAGCATCCTGTTGATGGCGATCGACTATCTGGATGGCACGGCCGTACTGGGCCTGGATTGGACTCTGCTGACCGCCTCGGTGCAATGCATCGCGCTTCTCGCGCTTTCCAGCGAATCTTCGGGTGCGTGGGCGCGACGCAAACGTCGGCACGCTGAGCCGGAAGCCGTTGAGGCGCGTAAAATCGCAGGATGGCCACCCCCAAGATCGTTCTCTTTTACGCGTTCGCGCCACTCGCTGACCCCGAGGCGATCAAGCTGTGGCAGCGTGACCTGGGTGAGGCGCTCGGCCTTCGCGGGCGCCTGATCATCTCGAAGGATGGCGTCAACGGCACCCTCGGCGGAGACCTGCCCGCGCTGAAGAAATGGCTGCGCTCGTTTCGCGCATACCCCGCGTTCAAGGATGCCGACATCAAATGGAGCGAAGGCACAGGCCTCGACGACGAGGGCCGCAGCCTCGACTTCCCGAAGCTCAGCGTCAAGGTGCGCGAGGAGATCGTCTCGTTCGGTGCTCCGGGGGAGCTGAAGGTCGATGAGAACGGTGTGATCGGCGGCGGCACCCGACTGAGCCCGGATGAGCTCCACGAACTCGTCCAGTCACGAGACGACGTCGTGTTCTTCGATGGGCGCAATGCCCTGGAAGCGGAGATCGGCCGCTTTCGAGGTGCGGTGGTGCCTGACACCGAGACCACGCGTGACTTCGTGGAACTGCTGGACTCCGGCGCGTACGACGATCTGAAGGGCAAGCCCGTCGTCACCTACTGCACCGGCGGCATTCGCTGCGAAGTGTTGTCGAGTCTGATGAGTGCACGCGGTTTCGGGGAGGTATATCAACTCGACGGTGGCATTGTTCGTTACGGGGAACGCTTCGGTGACGATGGGCTCTGGGATGGCTCGCTGTACGTGTTCGACAAGCGTGGCTCGGTCGACTTCAGTGATCACACCGCCGTGATCGGCGAGTGCGTCGGATGCGGTGCGCACACCAACCGGACCGCAAACTGTCCTGACTCCTCGTGCCGACGCCAGTTCGTCGTCTGCGAGAACTGCGATGCCGTGCCGTGCGAGGTCCACGCGGCGGCATCCGTCGACTGACCAGCGCCGCACCTGTCGAGCGCAACGCCTACGACCGGGCGGGTGCACGCAATGTGTCGACGGCGAGCAGCGATCGCGGCAGGAAAAGCGCGGCCACGCGCGTCCGGGCATCGACACTGTGGCGAAGGTTTACGCTCACGCGAGCGAGGGCCCGCGACAGATCACCTGACTGTTCGGCGGAACGTGCGTAGCTCGCGTGCTCGATCGCGCTGACCAGAACGTGCACCGCCGCGACATCCGCTCCCCGCTCACGAAGTTCCGCGCCGCGAACGCGTGGAGTATCTGCCTCTGACACCGGCAGACCCAGATCGATCATGGTGGCTTGCAGCTCACGCCATGCGCTCGCCGCATCACCACCGTGCGCTCGTGCGCGGCGCCGCATCCGCAGCGCCGTCCGCGTCAACGCCGGAAGCAGCACGACGAGAAGCAAGCCGAGTGTCACAAGCGCCACTGGCGTGGGATCGAGTCGTTGCAGCTCACCATCCGCGGTGGATGAGTCGTTCTGGTTTCGGTCGAGCTCCGGTGCGGTCGTCGCTTCTGCCGACGGTGCCGCACTCGGCGCAGTATCAGTCGGTCCGGAAACCGATCCGCCAGCCGTGGCCTCTGATTGAAATTCGGTCGGTACGCCCAGAGAGACGGTCGGCTCGAACGGCACCCAGCCAATGCCCTCGAATCGCACTTCTGGCCAGGCATGCAGCTGGTCGCTGCTGACGACATAAATGAAGTCGTCCCCGCGCTTCTCGTCTGACAGTCGCCCTGGAAGGTAGCCGACCACGATCCGTGCCGGCATGTCGAGGGACTGCGCCATCAGCGCGAAGGCGCCGGCGAAGTGGATGCAGTATCCCGTTCGCGCGTCAAGGAACGCGGCCACCGCCTCAGCTCCGGTGCCGTCGAAGCCTCCTTCCACTGGGGCATCCAACGAATAGCTGAATTGGGCGCGGAACCAATCCTGCATAGCGATAAGACGGTCGTAGTCGTTCTCCGCGCCAGCGGTCACCTCAAGAGCAGTCGCCGCGATGACCGGGGGAAGTTCGTCGTTGACACGTGCATCAGCGGCCAGCAACACGGCGTCGGCGGCCCTGATCTGCTCCAGCGTCGGCTCCACGGTCGAGGCGGTGACGGTGTAGTCCTCGCCCCGTGCCTCCTGTGATTCCGAAACAACAGTGCGATTGAGGGGCATCACATCCCATGCTGTCGCGGCGCCAACGATCTTCGTCGCGGGGTAGGGCACCGGCAGCCGTGAACTGGAGATGCCGTTGACGCGGATAGAGGTGCGTCGATCGATCGTGGCGATGTCTTGCGACCAGTCTGCTTCTCCGAAGCCGTCCGCCAACGGCTGCACGTCGCCTTCATCGGGCTGCCAGACTCGTCCGTCGAAACGCGAAAGCGTCGCGATCCGCAGATACGGAGCCGCCTTCTCGCTGGTCGCCAATGTGATGACATCGAATGGCGCCGGTCGCCGAAGATCGTCACCGAGCCGGAGTGAAGGGTTGAGCGCGACGCTGCCGCTCGCGCCGATCCAGGTAGCGGAGACCGGCAGCGCGGGTGTAACCACGAGCGCGACGACGATCGCCGCCGCGCCGATCCCGACCGCAACGACCGGCGATGTCCGGCGCGGTGTGCGTCGATCATGACGGATGCTGTGCCGCAAAAGGAACGGCGCCAGCACGGCCAGCATCACGAACCAGGGGATGTTCGCCTCTCCCAGCGTGACGATCATCGGTAATGCCCCGACTGCGGCGACGAGGAGAACGGCGAGCAGCGTGACGCGAACCGCGATGAGCTGATCAAGCAGGATGGAGACCACCGCGAACCCGATGCCAAGCATGGCGCTCAGCGCCAGTGTGGCGTCGAGTGGGGCAGTACCGGACTGCACCTGTAAAAATGCGTCGGCAGCGAGAGAGGTGAGTGAACTAATCGTCGTACCGGTGGGGATGATGCCGAGGAAGGCGCCCTGCGGCAGAACGACAAGCGTGAGCGTGCACATCGCGGCGAGTACTTGGATGAGCAGCGGCCACAAACCGCGAAGGACCCGACTTACTCGTGACAGTCGCGCGAATATCCCGCTGACCGCGACTACGATGACGACGCCCAAGCAGGCAAGCGACCAGCTTCCCGCAGCGATAACCGACGTGTACGGCCACAGCGCAACAAAGCTGGCGCAAGCGGTGAGTAATCCTGCGGCCAGAGTGCGCCCTCGTCGCTCATCGGCCCCGTCTGCCCACGCAGTGTCATTCGTTGACGCATCCCCGCGCCGTTCATCAGACGACATGGCCACCGCCGGTCGCCATTCTCGAGGGCAGTGCGTCTTCCCAGGCGGACGCGACGTCGTCGGTGAGTTGCGCGGAGGACCAGCCAAGGGCAGCGGCGGCATCCACTGCGCCGGGCAGAGGGTCGGTTACGAGCATGATGGGGGCTGTGGCCCCACCGTGCCGCAGCAGTGCGGCATCGTCCTCTTCTAGCTGACCAGTGATCAGCACGAGCGGT
The DNA here is from genome assembly GCF_000685355.1 of Microbacterium sp. CH12i. Taxonomy (GTDB): domain Bacteria; phylum Actinomycetota; class Actinomycetes; order Actinomycetales; family Microbacteriaceae; genus Microbacterium. The sequence goes on from NZ_JHET01000006.1 coordinate 331,681, forward strand.
CCCGGCGGAGTGCCGTCAAACAGAGTGACGATGTCGCGTCCCTCGCCCTGCGGAGCCACCAGCGCCAGTGCGACCAACAGGTTGTCGCGATCGTCTTCGTGGCCGCGGAGTGCGCCGAGTACAGTACCTGCGGAATCGAGCACATCGACGCTGTAACCCTCGTTCACCAGGTGCAGTGCGATTGAGGCGCAGGCCGAAACAGCGGTCTCGAAGGTCGGGTCAGCGTGATCAGTGATTCGATCCCACCGGCGTGCGGTGCGATCGAGCACGACGAGTGCGTCCGGGCTGGACTCCTCTTCCTCTTGCCGCACCATCAGATCGCCCCGGTGTGCTGTGGCGCGCCAGTGGATGCGCCGCATCGAGTCGCCGGATACATATCGACGCGGCGACAGGTTGTCGCTGCCCTGACCGAGCCGGGTTGACGAGGTGTGGGCGGTGCCGCCAGCAGCACCGACGTTGCTGCTCAGGGGAGCGAGCGGTACGACCTCGGGAACGACGGTGACCGTGCGCGTCTCGCCGAACTCCTGCTCGCGCTGGGCGAATCCGAAGGGGTCGATAGTGCGCAATCTCAGCGGCCCGATGGCCCAGACTCCACGCCGCACCCCGGTGATCTCGTAGCGGAGGCGCGTGCCGTTCTCGGTGGGGAACTCGCCGCTCGCCTCGCCAGCCACTGCTGAGGGAAGCCGGTCGTGCCAGATGCCGTTGGGGATGCGCAGCGCCCGCAGATCGAAGCGCACATCGACCTGCGATTCTTCGCCGACTGTCAGCAGATCAGTGGAGATTCGCCTCGTCACTGCGCCGCTGCGCCGAGGAACCTGAACGACAATCACCGCAAGGATGACGAGCAGGAACAGCAGCATCGCGACGTAAAGCATGATCGGTGCTGCCATCAGATTCGCCGCGATCACGCACGCCACCCCCGCCAACAGCGCGGCTGCGCCACGGTAGGTGAGAAAGCGACGGCGACGCATGATCGGTGTCGTCAGGTTCTTGCGACGAGTGGAACGCGTACGCGCTCCACGATCTGGCTCAGCGCCGTCTCCACGGGCTGTGTTCCGGCGCGGTGCACGCCACGTGCGGGAAGCAGCCGATGGGCGAAAACAGGTATGAGCAGTGCGGTCAGGTCATCCGGAATCACGAATTCCCGGCCATCCAGAGCCGCCCATACTTTCGCTGCCCGCACGAGCTGCAGCGTCGCGCGGGGGCTAGCGCCCAGGTGCAGGTTCGGATCAGTGCGGGTGGCTTGAGAAAGGGCCACAGCGTATTCCTCGATCGCGGGGGAAACGTGTACAGCACGAGCCCAGCCGATCATCCGGGCGATTGCCGCGGCATCTGCCACCGGAGTGATCGCTGCGAGCGGGTTCACGCTGTCGCGTTGACGAAGCATGAGGGCTTCGGCTGCGGCATCCGGGTACCCCATCGAAATGCGCATCATGAAGCGATCCCGCTGCGCTTCGGGGAGCGCGTACGTGCCCTCCATCTCGAGAGGGTTCTGGGTCGCAACGACGAGGAATGGGTTCGGCAACGGATGGGTGTGACCGTCGACGGTGACCTGGCCCTCTTCCATCGCCTCTAACAGTGCCGATTGCGTCTTCGGGGAAGAGCGGTTGATTTCGTCGGCGATGACGATCTGGGCGAACACCGCGCCACGCTTGAACTCGAACTCGCGATCGATCGGGTTGTACACCGAGACGCCGGTGACGTCGCTGGGGAGGAGGTCAGGGGTGAACTGGATGCGGCGGACCGTGGCATCCACACTGCCGGCCAGTGCGCGAGCGAGCATCGTCTTTCCGACCCCTGGAACGTCCTCGATGAGGAGGTGTCCTTCGGCGAGCAGACACACCAGCGCGTTGCGCACGGCATCCGGTTTGCCATCGATCACTTCGCCGATCGATGCCAGGATGGCGGAGGTCTGCGCGGCGAACTGCTCGGCCGTAATCTCGGGCTTGGTGTGCTTCATGCGCTGCCTTTCGCCCTCCGTTGGGTGTTATTCGATCGTAACCTGCGAGCAGGTGCTCCGGGCTGGAACGTTCAGGCGCTGTAGCCGATGTCAGCCCCAGATTCGTGCGCGCGGCTCGGTCGGATGAATGTGGCTCTGCGTACTTCGCGCGACACGGAGCAGGGCCGCTCCTTCGAAGCCGCGAAGCTCGTGGAGTGTGCAGCGTCCGACCGCTCGACCCCAGTGTTCACTGAATTGCTCGGCATCCGCGCGTCGGCGACCGATCATGCGGGGGACCGGGAGGAGTGTCCTACCGGGGGAGAGTCGATCGGCGAGCTGTGCCATCGATCCGAATCCTCGTGTTGCTCCACGGTCGATGCGCAACAGAAACCGCGGATTCTGAACCGGTGAAAAGAGCTCCTGCAACGCATCTGCGATGCATCGTCGATCGGCTTCGCTTCCAGCGAGCTCAATGCGGATCCCCCCGGCGTCCCCCGTCTCGTTGTGGACAGTGATCGCGCTCTCGTCGAAAGGGCCGATCTTTCGCGATTCATACAGGGTTCGCGCGATCGCGACGGCCGCGGCACGGTAGGTTTCCGCCGGCCGAGTGTGGCTACGCAGGGCGCGAGTCCACACCGGAACGGCCGAGATCGCCGCGATGGCCAGGCCGCCCGCGGCCGCGACGCCGAAGCCCGCAACGGGCATGATCTCGATGATGCCCCATTCGCTCAGCATCATGGTGAGCGTGCCTATTCCGAGGGTGCCGAAGCCGAACCGGGTTATCGCGCCGGTGGCGATTGCCGGGGCAGTGCGGAACAGCGGTGCGGTGCGTTGAGTGCGCCGCACCGATACGACATCCCGTTCGCCGGACACGTAGGGCAGCCCGATCCGCCAATCTATGCGCGTCTGCGCTCTGGTGGGTAGCCAGGACTCGGTGATCCGATTGATTTCGTCAATGGTGGCCGTCGGGTCTTTGCCCAGCACCCGGTCCAAGGCGGTCTCGGCTGCGGCCGGCAGCGCGTTTCCGAGGCCGGAGATGATGAGGGCATCATCGTCGGCGCTCAACCCCCATAGGTAGCTGTGCTTTCGGCGCAGGCGACGCGGTTCCGCAGCGTCATCGAGCGCGACGTCGGCGGGGATGAGACAGGCAACCGACCAATTGTGTGCAACTTTTTCTGGCCAGGCCGGATCAAGCCGGAGGGTTCTGCCGCGCAGCTGCTGGGTGGCGGATGACGTCGCAACTGCGGTCAAGTCGATGAGCGTATTTACTGCGGGGCAATCCCATCCCTCTCCGAGCAGGCCGCGAGTGCCGACCAGTAGACGAACGCGGCCCCGGCTGATCAGCTCAGACACCGCCGCAACGACCCGGCCGCTTCCCACGCCGGGCACTCGAAGCTCACGGGTGGGGCCGTAATCGTCGGTGATTTCGACAGCCGTGCCGAGCAGATCAGTCAATGCCGTTGCGATCGCGCCGCGTCGGCGTCGCGCACGCGCAAATGCTGTGCAGTGACGAGGACCGGGGCTAACCGTGCGGTCAGCTGGTCGCGTGCGAGCAGGTCGAAGACGCGCAGAGCGCCGGCCGCGTCATCCCCGGATTGCCCGCGATGGTTGCCGTGCACCACGAAATCGGTCACGACCACTGCGCGGATGCGGTTGGCATCGGGACCCGCGAGTTCCCTGTGCAGGATCTCGACGGCCGAATGGTCTTTTGCCGCTGAGAACGCAAGCGTTGTCTCCACCGGGTTTCGACCGCGCCGGATACCGCGATCGGTGAGGTGGTACCCGAAGTCCGCGAGAGACCGGCGCACGTACTCCCACTGCTTCTGCGCGTCGGGATCGGAGAGCAGCCGAGTGTGCGCGAAGCGCGAGAGCACGGTGAGGAGGTCATCGGTGCTGCATCGGTCGAAGAGCGTCGTCGGAAGGGCAGCGACGAGGGGGTGCTGCGGGGCGACCTCGCGCAACACCACGGCACAGGAGCGGGTGAGGGGGAAATCTTCGGCGAGGGCTCGGTCAAGTTGGACGAGTGGATCCTCGTCCTCCCCGCTGGCGGGCAGCAACTGGGATTCCAGGTATGAGAGTCCGTCCGGTGTGGAGAGCACCTGGAACATCAGCTCGTACAGCAGCCCCTCATGGTGCCGGATAAACCCCGCTTCCGCAGGGGTGGGCTCGGTGAACCAGACATGGTCTCGGTACGGTGCGAGGTGCCCTTCCTTCACGACGGCGGGAGTGGGGACTTCATAGTCCACTTTGCCGAGGAGCTGGTCGTAGTTCTCGAACTCGGTCTCATCGTCCGGCGAGGGCAAGGTCGCGGTGAGTCCGATCAGTAGGCCTGTGCCGCCGCGCTCGCGAATTCGCCCAGCGAGGTACGCCACAACTAACGCCCAATGATCAAGCAGGTGATGGCACTCGTCCAGCACGATCGTCTCGATGCCGGCTTCGACGATCGCATCCATCAACTCGACGGCATTCTGATGCAGGACACGCGCGAGGTCATCGGGATGCTGTCTGGTAAATCTGCTCCGCAGGCGACTCACGCGCGTCGGATGCCCTTACGGAACCTCGCCGCATTGTCGACCGCCAATTCGGCGAGCCATGTTTCTGCATTCACCTCACTGCGTCCTGAGGCGATCAGCTCGTCGACCCAGCTGGCGCGTGCGAGATCCTCAAATGGGGAGCCATCGCCGGTAACGCTCAGCAGTTGATAGGTGAGTACCGTGACGTCGGCGAGGCGTGCAGGGTCGGCTGAGACGGAGGAAGGATCGGGAGCGATTTCGCGTGCAGCCCGCAGCCACTGGTGCCGGATGGTTGTTGTTGGGACGAGCACCAGCGTGCGATGTCCCTCGCGTGCGGCGAGCAGCAGACCCAGCAGAGTCTTGCCGGATCCCGGCGGGGCGACGACGTGCAGCGGTTCGCCGCCGGAAGTGGGAAGCTGCGCGAGAACTTCGGCCTGATAGGTCCGCAACGTTCCAGTGAAGTGCCAGGAGGTCAACGGCGCAGTATCAATGGGCAGATCACCACTGGGCAGATTCATGTGCCCCCTGTCGCATCGGAATCAGTCTTCAGAGCCTATCCGGCGTCGGTTCTTCCTTCCGTCGCAGGCCGGGTAGACTGTTCGAGGCTCTCCGCGTGGCAGCATCCAGGCCAATTCCCCCAGGACGGAAACGTAGCAAGGGTAACCGGGCTCTGCTGGGTGCGCGGAGGGTCTTTTCTTTGCCCGGATTCGGGCCGACCATCCAGCCTGGCCTGCGAGGATCGTGGTGTGAGCACTTCCGTTGCCCCTGATCGTTCGAGCGCTTTTGTGCGCTTCGCGTCGCCGGTAGCGCTCCTCGCCCTGATGTGGGCGATCCAGCTTCTGGACGCCATCCTGCCCGGCTCGTTCACCGGATTTGGCCTGCGCTCTTGGGATCTGGGGAGTCTGCAGGGGCTCGTGCTCGGTCCGCTCTTGCATTCCGGCTGGCCGCACCTCATCGGAAATACCCTGCCTTTCCTCGTGCTCGGATGCCTCGTCGCCGTCGAAGGCGCAGGTCGATTCTGGCTCGTGACGGCGGCTACGGCGCTCGTCGGCGGTGCGGGTACCTGGCTTCTCAATACTCCCGGAACCCTCACGGTCGGTGCATCCGTTCTTGTGTTCGGCTACTTCGCGTACATCGTCGTGCGGGTGTTCTCTCCGCAGCCGATCGCGCATCGCGTCGCCTACGCGCTGATCGCCTTCATCGTGATCGTGTTGTACGGCGGCTCAGTGTTCACGGGTATTTTCGGCGCGAGCGCGGGCGTCTCTTGGCAGGCGCACGTATTCGGTGCGATCGGCGGTGCGATCGCCGCGCTGACAGGCCTGCGTCAACGCAAAGATCGCCCGGCGTGAGCACCACCCGTACCCGCCGCACGCGGAAGAGCCGACGCCGCACACGTTCCGCATGGCCCGCCATCCTGATATTGGGCACGCTGACCCTTACCGTTCTGCTTGCCGTGCTCGTACCGCTCGCGGCGTCGCGCGACCCTCTCGCGCTCTGCGTCGACGAACCTGCCTCATTTCCTGCGTCGGGCATCGCTGGTTGGAAGGGCGACCAGCTGGAAAACGCTGCCACCATCATGCGCACGGCGACCGTGCAGGGATTCGACCACGACGGGCAGGTCATCGGCGTCATGGCAGCCATGGGTGAAAGCACACTGCACAACATTGGCTACGGCGACTGGGAGACCTCGGGGGTAGAAAACCCCGATGGCTCCCGCACCACGAGCATCGGGCTGTTTCAGCAACAGGAATGGTGGGGGAGCGTCGAGACCAGGATGGATCCGGCGAGTGCCGCCGCGCTCTTCTACGAGCGCCTCGGGCGGCTCACCGGCTGGCAGGATATGACGCCGTCGCACGCGATCCACGACGTGCAGATCAACACCGACAGCGAGCACTACGCAAGATTCGAGGACGACGCGACGACGATCGTCGACGCGCTCTCCGGGCCGTGCCCGGCCTGAGCTGACCCGGCCTAAGCTGACAACGTGGCACGGAGCATCTACATCACCTCGGCCGAAGGACACACCGGCAAGTCGACGATCGCGTTGGGCGTGCTCGATGCGCTCATCCGCGTGACGCCCAGGGTCGGCGTCTTCCGCCCGATCGCACGGTCGTCCGCCGAACCCGACTATGTGCTTGAGCTGCTGCTCGCACACGACGGCGTGCACCTCGACTATGACGACTGCATCGGCGTCACCTACGACGATGTGCGCGACGATCCAGAGCGCGCACTGTCAACCATCGTCTCGCGCTTCAAAGCTGTCGAGTCACAGTGTGAAGCGGTCGTCATTATCGGCAGTGACTACACCGATGTCGCCGCCCCTGCAGAGCTCGGCTACAACGCTCGTATCGCCGCGAATCTTGGAGCACCGGTGCTGCTGGTGCTCAGCGGCCGCGACCAGCAGGCCAGGGCCGAACAGCTCGGCACCTCTACTCCTCGCACCGCTGCGGAGGTGGGCCAGATGGCCGCTCTCGCGTTCGCTGAGCTACACGAAGAGCGCGCAGAGCTCTTCGCCGTCATCGCGAACCGCGCTGACCCCGACGCACTGCAGCAGACCCTCGACGCTGTCCGTGCCGTGCAGTCCGAGTCGACGCCGGTGTGGGCGATCCCAGAGGATCGCACGCTCGTGGCGCCTTCGATTCGTGGCATCCTGTCGGCGGTCGACGGCACGCTCGTCAAGGGCGACCCTGAGCTGCTTACCCGCGAGGTGCTCAGTGTCGTCGTCGCCGGCATGTCGATGGTGAACGTGCTGCCTCGTCTGACTGAAGACGCCGTCGTCGTAATCCCGGCCGACCGCACCGAGGTGCTGCTTGCCACACTGCTCGCCGATGCCGCCGGCACTTTCCCGTCGATCGCCGCGATCATCCTGAACGGACCGTTCCCGCTGCCAGAGCCGATCGAGCGGCTTCTCGACGGGCTCGCACCGACCGTGCCGATCATCACGACCGACCACGGCACGTACGACACCGCCGTGCGGGTGATGGGTGCCAGAGGGCGTCTTGCCGCCGATTCGCGTCGCCGCTATGACCGTGCCCTGGGCCTGTTTCAGACCCACGTCGACATCACCGAGCTCGCCACCCAGCTCGGGCTTGCTGAGTCGCGCGTCGTCACGCCGCTGATGTTCGAGTACGGGCTCATCGAACGTGCCCGCGCCGACCGCAAGCACATCGTGCTTCCGGAAGGAGCGGATGATCGCATCCTGCGGGCCGCCGCGACCCTGATTGCGCGGGATGTCGCTGACCTCACGATCCTCGGCGAGGAGAGCGACATTCGCGAGCGCGCTACGGAGCTGGGCATCGATATCGCGGCCGCGCAGATCATCAGTCCGACGGACCCCGAGTACGTCGAGCGCTTTGCTGAGGAGTACGCACGGCTGCGCGCGCACAAGGGCGTGACCCTGTCTCAGGCCGCAGACACCGTGACCGACGTCTCCTATTTCGGCACCATGATGGTGCACCTGGGGCTCGCCGACGGCATGGTCTCCGGCGCCGCGCACACGACGGCGCACACGATCCGCCCGTCGTTCGAGATCATCAAGACACGTCCGGGCGTGGACGTCGTCTCCAGCGTCTTCCTCATGGCGCTCGCCGATCGAGTGCTCGTGTACGGCGACTGTGCGGTGGTCCCTGATCCGACCAGCATCCAGCTCGCCGACATCGCTATCTCTTCAGCGGCGACGGCGACGCAGTTCGGCATCGAGCCGCGAGTCGCGATGCTGTCGTACTCGACGGGAGAGTCGGGCACCGGCGCCGACGTCGAAAAAAGTGCGAGAGGCGACCGCCCTCGTGCGCGAACGCGCTCCAGAGCTGCCGGTCGAGGGACCGATCCAGTACGATGCCGCAGCCGACGCAGCGGTTGCAAAGGCGAAAATGCCAGACTCGGCCGTCGCCGGGCGCGCGACAGTGTTCATCTTCCCGGACCTCAATACCGGCAACAACACATACAAGGCCGTGCAGCGCTCGGCCGGCGCCGTCGCGATTGGTCCCGTGTTGCAGGGGCTGAACAAGCCGATCAACGATCTGAGCCGGGGAGCCCTCGTGGATGACATCGTCAACACAGTCGCGATCACAGCGATTCAGGCGCAAGGAGTGGAGCGGGCCGAATGAGCGTCGTCCTGGTTATTAACAGCGGATCATCCTCGCTAAAGTACAGCCTCATCGATATGGAACACGAGCGCCCTCTCGGTGAGGGGCTCATCGACCGGATCGGTCAGGATGTCAGCTCGATCTCGCATACCGTTCGTCGAGTCGCTGATGGCGAGCCTGCACCGACCGTGCTGGACGCCACCCGTAAGAGTGAGCGCACGATCGCCGACCATGATGAGGCATTCGCGGTCATGCTCGAACAATTCGACGCCTATGGCCCGATTCTCGCCGAGCACCATCCGGTCGCGGTCGGCCACCGAGTCGTGCACGGCGGGGCTCGGTTCTTCGCCCCCACTCTCGTGACGGATGCCGTCGAGCAGTCGATCGGTGAACTCGAGGTGCTGGCACCTCTGCACAACCCGGCCAACCTCGCAGGTATCCGTGCAGCACGAGCGAAGTTTCCGGGTGTCCCGCACATCGTGGTGTTCGATACCGCGTTCCACCAGACTCTGGCGCCCGCGCGTACACGTACGCGATCGATGCGGCGTTCGCGGCCAAGCATCGGGTGCGCAGGTATGGCTTCCATGGCACGAGTCACAAATATGTCAGTGAAGAAGCCGCAGCCTTTCTCGGTCGCGACCTCGGCTCGCTCCGTCAGCTGGTCTTTCACCTTGGCAACGGTGCCTCGGTCACCGCGATCGACGGTGGCCGCTCGGTAGAAACGTCGATGGGGCTCACTCCTCTCGAAGGGCTCGTGATGGGCACCCGCTCCGGCGATATCGACCCGGCAGCGCTCGTACACATCTCTCGCGTCGCGGGCTACACGATCGATGAGATCGATGGCTTGCTGAATACACGCAGCGGTCTGAAGGGGCTCGCCGGACGCAGCGACATGCGTGACATCCTCGCCGGTGTCGATGCGGGCGAAGAAGCAGCGACCCTCGCATTCAACGTATACGTTCACCGCCTCCGCGCCTACGCTGGCGCGTACATCGCCCAGCTCGGCGGGGTCGATGTGATCTCGTTCACGGCCGGCGTCGGCGAAAACGCCGCACGGGTACGCGCAGACGCCATGGCAACTCTGGGGTTCCTCGGCGTGGAGATCGACCCAGCACGTAACGAAGCCCGCGGCCACGGCATCCGGCGCATCTCCGCAGAATCGTCATCCGTGGAGGTGCTCGTGGTGCCTACAGATGAGGAGCTCGAGATCGCCCGGCAGGCGCTCAGCCTCGTCTGAATCGGAGGACAGCATGAAGATCATCATCTTCGGGGCGACCGGCGGCGTCGGCCAGCATGCGATGCGGCGGGCGATGCAGGCAGACCATCAGGTGACGGCGTTCGTTCGCACACCTGAAAAACTCGAACTGCCGAGCACGACGCGGTCATCACCGCGCTCGCCTCGTCTCGTGCGCTGAAGAAGTCTGACGAACTTGAGCGCATGGCGCGAAATATTGTCAGCGGCATGCGAAAGGGCAGCGTGGACCGGGTCGCTTACTGCGGCTCGATGGGGGTCGATGACGAACTCACCGGTGTCATCGGAAAGGGCGTGGCTCTGGTCCTGCGCCACGCTCTCGCCGATCACCGTGCGGCGCTCGATCTTTATGAGTCCGCGAGGATGAACCTCACGGTCGCACGTCCGACCTCCTTGGGCAATGGCGCGTTTGTTCCGGATTACGTGGAGACATTCACGGGAATGCCAGCGATGGCGCGTCCGATTCCGCGTGCGTGCGTGGCGGATTTCCTGGTGAAAGCGCTCGAGCAACCCGAGATCTACGGCAACACCTCGGTGGGTCTCTCAATCTGAGAGGTGCGACCTTGGCCGGGGGCTTACCCCGGGGTGCGTTGCGCCATTACGCTTGCATGGTGGCACGGAGAGGTGCCGGATTCTTTGTTTCTCTCCCTGGAGGACTGCGTGCCTGAAACCCTGCCCGACCTTCGTACTTTCGATGGCATCCTTTTCGACCTCGATGGCGTGCTGACGCCGACCGCCGAGGTGCACATGCGTGCCTGGGCGGTCGTCTTCGATGACGTCTTCGCGAAGTGGGGCATTGAGCCCTCATACACAGATGCCGACTACTTCGCCTACGTCGACGGCAAGCGACGCTATGACGGTGTCGCGAGCCTGCTGCGCAACCGCAACGTCGAAATCCCCTGGGGCGACCCCTCGGATCCCGCGGAGGCCGAGACCGTGTGCGGCATCGGCAATCGGAAGAATGCGGCATTTGCTACTGCGCTTCGCGCGGGGGGCGTAGCCCCGTTCCCTGGCTCACTTGCGCTGCTGGGGGTGCTTCGCGGCGCGGGCGTGCCGATGGGTGTCGTATCGAGCTCTTCGAATGCCGAAGAAGTGCTGGCGACCGCCGGCATCCGTGAGTTCTTTACCGTCGTCGTCGACGGCAAGGTCGCTGCCCACGAAAACCTCGCCTCCAAGCCCGCGCCGGACATGTTCCGTGCCGGCGCCGAATTGCTGGGCGTTGACGTCACTCGGAGCGCTGCGGTGGAGGATGCTGTCGCCGGCGTTACCTCCGCAGCATCCGCCGGTTATGCCACTGTCGTCGGCGTCGACCGGGGCGCTGGCGCCGACATGCTTCGCGAGGCCGGTGCGACCTGTATCGTCGATGATCTTGCCCGTTTGCTTGTTGACCCTTCGGAGACCGCATGATCGATCGCGACCGTTTCCCCGTTGACCCGTGGCGTCTCACCGAGACGCACTACACCGAAGACGGTGTTTCCGAGACGCTGTTCGGCGTCGGGAACGGCTACCTCGGACTGCGTGGCAACCACATCGAGGGCCGCGGTGCGCACGAGCACGGCACCTTTATCAACGGACTGCACGAGACCTGGCAGATCCGCCACGCCGAGCAGGCGTACGGATTCGCCGAGGTCGGTCAGACGATCGTCAACGCCCCGGATGCGAAGATCATGCGCGTCTACGTCGACGATGAGCCCATCTCGTTCGACGAAGCAGAAGTAAACGAATACACGCGTACCCTCGACATGCGCACCGGCGTGCTCTCGCGCAGCTTCGTGTGGGACACACCATCCGGCAAGCGCATTCGGATGCGCGATGAACGCCTGGTGAGCTTCGAAGAGCGTCATCTCGCAATCCTGCGGCTCGAGGTCACCGTCGAAAACTCGGATGCGCCCGTCACGATCAGCTGCCAACTGCTGAACCGTCAGGACGGCGGCAACGTATACGGCGGTACACCGGAGGTCGCGAAGAAGACAGCGGGTGCGGCGGCGTTCGATCCTCGCAAGACGGAGAAGATCGCTGAGCGCGTCCTGCAGCCGGCCGAGTACTGGCAGGACGGGCTGCGATCCGCGTTGTCGTACCAGACCACCGACTCGGGGATGACGGTGGCAGTCATCGCCGACCACATCGTCGAGACCGACAATGAGTTCAGTGCACGCACGTTGATCGAACCGGACGTCGCGAAGAACGTCTTCCGGGTGCAGGCCAAGGCCGGCGTGCCGATCCGCATCACGAAACTGGTGAGCTATCACAGCTCGCGCGGTGTACCCGCACGCGAGCTCGTGGACCGCTGTCGTCGTTCGCTCGACCGGGTGCGCGTCGAAAGCGTCGATGCGCAGTTCGACCGTCAGCGCGAGTGGCTCGAGGCGTTCTGGGAGCGTTCGGATGTCGTCATTGAGGGGCATGACGACCTGCAGCAGGCGACTCGCTGGTGCCTATTCCAGCTCGCCCAGGCATCGGCTCGCGCGGATGGCACAGGGGTGCCAGCGAAGGGCGTCTCGGGTTCGGGCTATAGCGGCCACTACTTCTGGGACACCGAGATCTACGTGTTGCCGTTCCTCACTTACACGAGCCCGCAGTGGGCACGCAACGCGCTGCGGGCGCGCGTGCTCATGCTGCCCGCTTCGCGTCGACGTGCCTCGCAGCTCAATGAGGCGGGCGCCTGTTCCCCTGGCGCACCATCAACGGTGAAGAAGCGTCGGCCTATTACGCCGCCGGCACCGCGCAGTACCACATCAACGCCGACATCAGCTTCGCACTCGGCAAATACGTGCGCGCCACCGGCGATGAAGACTTCTTGCGCCGCGAAGGCGTCGACATCGCTGTGGAGACCGCGCGGCTGTGGGCGACCTTAGGGTTCTGGCGTACCTCGAACGGTCACACTCCCCATGGCGCGCATCCTGGCGAAGGGGATTCCTTCCACATCCACGGAGTCACGGGGCCCGACGAGTACACCACCGTCGTCAACGACAACCTCTTCACGAACGTCATGGCGCGGTACAACCTCCGTTACGCCGCACGGGTGGTACGCGAGATTCAGGAGAACAACCCGCGCGCCTATTCCAGCCTGGTAGAGCGCACCGGCCTCGGGGCTGGCGAGCCGGATGCCTGGGATCGTGCCGCCGAGGCGATGCACATTCCGTACAGCGAAAGCCTCGGCATCCACCCGCAGGATGCGATGTTCCTGGAGCGCGAGATCTGGGACCTCGAGAACACCCCGGATGCACAGCGCCCGCTGCTGCTGCATTTTCACCCGCTCGTGATTTACCGGTTCCAGGTGCTCAAGCAGGCGGATGTCGTGCTGGCGCTTTTCCTGCAGGGAAACCACTTCACCGCCGAAGAGAAGCGCGCAGACTTCGACTACTACGACCCGCTGACGACCGGAGACTCGACGCTGTCAGCCGTCGTGCAGTCGATTCTCGCGGCCGAGGTCGGATATCAGGACCTCGCGCGCGAGTACTTCGAGCAGTCGCTGTTCGTCGACCTCGGCGACCTGCATCACAACGCCTCCGACGGAGTGCATGTGGCCTCGGCCGGTGGCGTGTGGACGGCGCTCGTGTGCGGCTTCGGCGGCATGCGCGACCATGGCGGCGAACTGAGCTTCGACCCGCGCCTGCCCACGGACTGGCCATCGCTTTCGTACCCGCTCCAGTGGCACGGCACCACTCTGCAGGTGACTCTCACGCGCGACGAGTTGCGCGTCGTAGCGAAGGCCGGCAACCCCGTCACCTTCACCGTTCGCGGCGTCGAATACACCGCTTCGGAGGGCGAAGACGCAGTTGCCACGCTCGCAGATCAGGGGCCCGTGGTTTCGGGGCGACCGACTCTGCGCCAGTTCGAGGATGCTCGACGCGATGACGGCACTCGGCTCTCGGCATCCGTGCCGGTGGTGACGAGTACGTTCCCCGTGATCAGCGTCTTCGAGGACTGAGGTCGTGGCGGGTGTAACGGTCGAAGTGTCGGCGGTACGTCGTAGGCTGGTGAAGTGACCACAGCCCTCTACCGCCGCTACCGCCCCGAGAACTTCGGCGAGATGATCGGGCAGTCGCAGGTGACCGAACCGCTGATGACGGCGCTGCGCAGTGATCGAGTCGGGCACGCATATCTTTTCTCCGGTCCTCGCGGCTGTGGCAAGACGACTTCCGCACGTATCCTCGCGCGTTGCTTGAACTGCGCTGAGGGCCCGACAGACACCCCGTGCGGCGTGTGCCCGAGCTGTGTCGAGCTGGCGCGCGGCGGCGGCGGTTCGCTCGACGTGGTCGAAATCGACGCTGCCAGCCACAACGGCGTCGACGATGCTCGCGATCTGCGCGAGCGAGCGACTTTCGCCCCGAGCCGCGACCGCTTCAAGATTTTCATCCTCGACGAGGCGCACATGGTGACCCCGCAGGGCTTCAACGCGCTGTTGAAGCTCGTTGAAGAGCCGCCGCCGCACATCAAGTTCATCTTCGCGACCACCGAGCCAGATAAAGTGCTCGGCACTATTCGCTCGCGCACGCACCACTATCCGTTCCGCCTCGTGCCGCCCGCGGCGATGCTCGAATACGTCGAGAAGCTCTCCGCAGAAGAAGGCGTGAAGGTCGCGCAGGGCGTGCTCCCACTCGTCGTGCGCGCGGGGGGCGGCTCGCCTCGCGACACGCTCTCGCTGCTCGACCAGCTCATCGCCGGCTCTGACGGCGACTCCGTGGCATACGAACGGGCCGTCTCCCTGCTCGGCTACACGCACGGGGCGTTGTTGGATGAGATCGTCGACGCACTCGCAATTGGCGATGCGGCAGCAGCTTTCCCTGCGATCGATCGAGTCGTGCAGAGCGGGCAAGATCCTCGGCGCTTCGTCGACGACCTGCTCGAGCGCCTGCGCGACCTCATCGTGATCGCTGCTGTCGGTGACGGTGCATCCGCCGTGCTGCGCGGTCTCGCCGAAGACGAACTGACTCGCATGCGCGCGCAGGCCACGGCATATGGCGCCGCCCGACTCTCGCGCACGGCTGATGTCGTGAGCGCTGCGCTGGATGACATGACCGGGGCAACCTCGCCGCGCCTGCATCTCGAGCTCATGATCGCCCGAGTGCTGAACGCCGCGGGCGCTGCCGTACCCGTGCAGGCGCCAATTGCTCCTGCTCCTGCTGTTGTTCCTGCACCTGCGGTTCCTGCGCCGGCGACAGCGCCAGAACCTGCTCCTTTGGCAGAGCCAGAGCCCGCCCCGGTTCTCATCGCTGAGCCGACGCCCGCCCCAGTGGAAGAGCCTGCGCAGGCACCCGAACCGAGTGGGCCCGTCGACTTCGAACGAATCCGTTCGTCCTGGCCCGCCATCCTGAAGCGGCTCGAGGGCCTCAGCCGCACAACATGGCTGCTGGTCACGACCGTGCAGCCACTCGATTTCAACGCCGACACCGAGGTGCTCACGCTGGGTTTTGCCACGCCGGCAGACGTCACCAGGTTCAAGGGGCCGACACCAGGCCCGGGACCGTCCGATCACCTCCGCATGGTGATCGAGCACGAGGTCGGCGTGCGGGTGAAGTACCTCCCCGCACCGTTGCCGCCGGCGGCGTTATCCGAAGCGGCAGCTCCCGCTCCTGTCCGCACGGCACCCCGGAGTCCCGCGCCGCAACAGGCCGCGCCAACGGCATCCGTCTCGGAGTGGGCGGTCGCCTCGATCCCCACTTCCGACGAGGCGCCGACGCCGCAACCGCAGTTCCCAGTCGATGAGGAGCCCGCAGAGGTCGAGGCTGCCGCGTCTGCCCCGCAGCCGCCGAGCGACGGGGCGATCGACAACGACGCGCCTCCGCTCCCGGGCGATGATGATGCCCCCGACATCGACGAAGAGCCTCCCTACGATGCGCCAGCGTTGCAGAGCACACCTCAGGCCGTTGCACAGCAACCGACACCCGCGCTAGTCGCCGAAGTGCGCCCAGCGCCTTCGCTCGCTGAGCGCTCGTCCGGTGGCGTACAGCGCTACGGTGAAGCGGTGATCCGCCAGGTGCTCGGTGCGACGTTTGTGCGCGAAGAGCCCTATGAGCCGCCGACGAGGTTTGCCTGATGTACGACGGCATTGTTCAGGAACTCATTGATGAATTTGGTCGTCTCCCGGGGATCGGCCCGAAGTCGGCGCAGCGCATCACTTTTCACATTCTGCAGACGCCGACGTTCGACGTCGCCCGTCTTTCCGAGCTGCTCTCCGAGGTGCGTCTTCGTGTGCGCTTCTGCGAGATCTGCGGCAACGTCTCCGAACAAGATCGCTGCGCCATCTGCCGTGACCCACGGCGCAACCCGGCACTGATCTGCGTCGTCGAAGATGCGAAAGACGTCTCGGCTATCGAGCGCACCCGCGAGTTCCGTGGTCTCTACCATGTGCTCGGCGGCGCGATCAGCCCGATTGCCGGCGTCGGCCCGGACGACCTGCGCATCACGCAGCTGATGACGCGGCTCGCTGGCAACACCGTGCAAGAAGTCATTCTCGCCACGAACCCGAACCTTGAGGGTGAGGCGACCGCGAGCTACTTGAGTCGGCTGCTCACCACCATGCAGATCACGGTGTCGCGTCTGGCATCCGGACTGCCGGTCGGCGGCGACCTCGAATACGCCGACGAAGTCACCCTCGGTCGCGCCTTCGAAGGTCGGCGCACCCTGTGACGAGCGCTCCGTTCGCGCGCGTGTCGGTGTGAACGCGCAGGGTGGCTTCACACGGAGAGGGTGGATCCTCTTCGCCGTCATGGCGTTCGTGTGGGGTATTACCTACCTCTTCATAAAAGAAGCGGTGGATTCATTTACGCCGCCCGCGGTGGTGGCTGGACGCACCCTGCTCGGCGCGTGCCTGCTGTTGCCGTTCGCGATTCGCAGTGGTGCGCTGAAGGCCGCCTGGAAGTACTGGCCATGGGTTCTCGCGTTCGGATTGGTCGAGATGGCAGGGCCGTTCCTGCTTCTCAGCCACGCCGAGACGCAGTTGCCTCCGGGCTTACGGGACTGTTGGTTGCGACTGTCCCGCTGTTCGCCGTCATCATCGCCATGCTGCGAGGCGACCGGTCGGCGCTTGCCCCGGTGCGCCTGGGCGGGTTGCTTCTCGGCTTCGTCGGTGTCGCTGTCGTTGTTGTGGGCCCTGGTCTGTTTCCGCACGGTCAGGCCAGCATCTTCGCCATCGGCGAGGTCATGCTCACAGCCCTGCTGTATGCCATCGCCCCGTTCATCGTGGCGCACAAGCTCGCCCAGGTTCCCTCAATCGGCACGATCACGCTCGCGCTGTTTGCGACCGGGCTCGGCTATCTTCCGGCCGCTCTTCTCACCCAGCATGAGGTGCCAACTCTCAGATCAACGGTGTCGCTGGTGCTGTTGGGAGTTATCTGCACAGCCGTCGCGTTTGTGGCGTTCTTCGCGCTTATTCGCGAGGTCGGACCGGTTCGTGCACCGCTGTTCACCTACATCAACCCGGTGGTCGCGATCCTGCTCGGAGCACTGGTGCTCGCGGAGCCGATCACTCCAGGGCTGCTGATGGGATTCCCACTGATCATCATCGGATGCTGGTTCGCGGCGACGGGCGGGCGCCTGCGCCCCCGCCCGTCGCCGCCCTCAGCGTCCGATGTCACGCGTCCTGACGAGCCGCTTCCTGGCGAACCGGCTCGCGACGAATCGCCGTCCGCAGGCTGAGCAGCAGCAGTACGAACCCGGCACCGACCAGCATGTGTCCGAGTCCTGCGATTCCGGCGATCATCTTGGACGATTCCAGATCCTGCACCTGCAGCATCCCGTGCCAGATCAGCATGGCGCCTGTGAGTACGACTCCGGCGTTGTAGATCCAGAAGAACCAGCGGAACAGTCGGCTCGAGGACAGGACGAATACCTTCTCCAATGCGAGCACGATCAACAGCACGATCATCCCGAGGGTCAGGATATGAGTGTGGGCGAGACCCAGCTGTCCCATCAGACCTTCGGGGTAGCCATTGGCCTTCGTGAACTCACGATAGAAGAGTCCGACGGCGAGGCCGACGACGGTGTAGACGGCTACAGCGCGGAGGAGGAGCAGCTGGGCGGAGCGCTGCGCGGGAAGAGTTTCAACAGTCATGATTCCAGCCTGCGCAGTGACTCGTCGTGCAAGATCCATCGGATGATCGATCTTCGGTCGCCGCGATGTCGCGGCGACCGAGGGAGAATCGGAACATGTCCGCACCGTCGATCAACGACCCCGCGCGGGTCGGATGCTGAAATCGGCCCGCTTCGCCCTGCATCTCATCACGGTGCTGCTGGCTGTCGTGACAGCATTTCGTTCAGTGGCAGTGGGGGTGCCGTTGCTTCCGGCGATGCTCGCTCCCGGCATTTTCCTTGCTTGGTACGGTGCCGGGGCAACTTTCGCTCGTGGTCAATTTGCGCGCTGGTGGTTGTATGGCCTGGGCATCCTCTGGCTCGGGATGCTGATGGTCTCCCCAGAGTTCGTCTGGCTGTCGTTCCCGCTGCTGTTGCTCGCCGGTCACCTGTTGCGGGCATGGCCGTCGGTCGCTTTCGCGGTGCCGGTACTGGTCGCCGCGATCCTCGCCCCGATTCTGCATCAGGCGCCGATCTCGTTCGCGCACATCGCAGGACCTCTGCTGGGCGGCGGCTTCGCGCTGGCCATCTCGCTCGGCTACGACGCACTGCTGCGTGACGCCGTCGAACGTGATCGACTGATCTCCTCGTTGGTGCGCGCACAGAATGAGATGGCGACACTGCAGGAAGAGCTTGCGCTCACCCAGCGCGAAGCGGGTGCGACTCAGGAACGCACGCGGCTCGCACGTGATCTGCACGACACTATCGCTCAGGAATTGAGCTCGATGGTGTTATTTGCCCGTAGCGGAGAGCCCGAGCGGATGCCGCAGATCGAGTCGCTCGCGCAGCATTCGCTCACAGATCTTCGCCGCATCGTCGCGGCCCTTGCGCCGGCCGAGCTCGAGGGCTCCGCGCTCGCCGCAGCCATCGAGCGGATGCTGGACACTTTGCGTGCCGACACGCACGTCGAGGTCGAACTGCAGGTTGACCCGGCCCTCCCCGCGCTCCCCACCCCGGTAGAGGTGGTGTTTTTGCGCGTCGCGCAGTCCGCACTGGCGAATGTGCGACAACACGCTCATGCACACACCGTCACTGTGGCGTTGACTCTGGAAGGTGCAGTCGCCAAATTGTCAGTCACCGACGACGGCGTGGGCTTTTCGGAGGGCGACTCACATCGAACCGCGTCGTCCACCTCTTACGGGCTTTCGGCGATGCGATCGCGACTCCGTGAATTCGGTGGCGAACTGCTTGTGCGCACTGCGCCGGGCAACGGCACGACGCTCTCGGCATCGGTGCCAGTGACGCCCAGGATGAGCGCGGGCACTCCGACAGAAAAGAGCAACACATGAGCATCAGTGTTCTGCTGGTCGATGACCATCCCGTGGTGCGTGCGGGGCTCCGGGCGATCGTTGAGGGTCGGGGATTCACCGTCGTTGGTGAGGCGTCGACCGGCGAAGAAGCGCTTGTCGTGGCATCCGAACTTCACCCCAACGTCGTCTTATGCGATCTGCGCATGGGGGAGGGGATGGACGGCGTGGCCACCACCGCCGCGCTCAGGCGGATGCCGCAGGCGCCTGCCGTACTGATCCTCACGACCTTCGATCATGACGCGCAGATCATCCGTGCGGTCGAAGCGGGGGCTGCCGGCTATCTTCTGAAAGACGTCGACAACGACACCATCGCCCGTGCGATCGTCGATGCTGCCGCAGGTGCGATGGTGCTCACCCCAGGTGGCGACGAACGGTTGCTCGCCGCTCTCCGCGCACCGCGCGTCACCCTCACCGAGCGTGAGCGCGAGGTGCTGCTGTTAGTGGACGACGCGCCGCCAACAAGGAAATAGCCGCCCGCCTGTTCATCTCAGAGTCGACGGTGAAGACTCACATCGTGCATCTGCTTGAAAAGCTCGGGGTCACCAGCCGCACCGCCGCCGCGAGTGAGGCCCGTCGGCTCGGCGTGCTCTGAGCTTGTCGGGCACATGCCCAACGCGGCATGTGCTCCGAAAGTAGACTGTACGGTGGGCGGATCTGCCCGACATCCCTGGGAGTGAACTTGGCCCTCATTGTGCAGAAGTACGGCGGCTCGTCCGTGGCCGACGCCGAGAGCATCAAGCGCGTCGCGAAGCGCGTCGTCGACACCCGACGGGCAGGACACGACGTCGTTGTCGCGGTGAGCGCGATGGGTGACACGACTGACGAGCTGCTTGAGCTCGCGAGCGCGGTCGCGCCGATTCCGGCTCCCCGTGAGCTCGACATGCTGCTCTCCAGCGGTGAGCGCATCTCAATGGCGCTGCTCGCGATGGCGATCCACTCGATGGGCTTCGAAGCGCGCTCGTTCACGGGCAGCCAGGCTGGGATGATCACAGATGACCATCACGGTTCCGCGCGCATCGTCGACGTCACGCCGGTGCGGCTTCGTGAAGCACTCGATGAGGGCGCCATTGTCATCGTCGCCGGCTTCCAGGGTTTCAACCGTGACACCCGCGACATCACGACGCTCGGCCGCGGCGGTTCTGACACCACAGCCGTCGCCCTCGCCGCGGCGCTCAAAGCAGATGTGTGCGAGATCTACAGCGATGTTGATGGCATCTATACCGCCGACCCGCGAGTGATTCCGCGCGCGCAGAAGCTCGATCACGTCTCCAGCGAAGAGATGCTTGAGCTGGCAGCCAACGGAGCGAAGGTGCTCTACATCCGCGCCGTCGAGTTCGCACGTCGTCACGGCGTGCTCATCCACGCACGCTCGACTTTCTCGTCGAGCGAAGGCACATACGTTTTGGGCGAGGGCATGAAGAACCCCCGCGAAGCCGAGGGAGAAGTCATGGAAGAGCCGATCGTTGCGGGTGTTGCCACCGATCTGGGGCAGGCGAAGGTCACGGTCATCGGCGTGCCAGACGTGCCGGGCAAGGCCGCCGAGATCTTCAAGATCGTCGCGAAGTCGGGTGCCAACGTCGACATGATCGTCCAGAACGTTTCGGCCGCAGCCACCGGCCGCGCAGACATCTCGTTCACGCTTCCGAAGGGTGACGCAGCGGCCGCGCTCAAGGCGCTGGCCGCTGAGCAGAGCGACGTCGGCTTCGACAGCCTGATCCACGACGACCAGATCGGCAAGCTCTCCGTCGTCGGTGCGGGCATGCGCGTGCACTCTGGTGTGTCCGCGACCCTGTTCGAGGCGCTTTCGATTGCCGGAATCAACATCGAGATGATCTCGACATCCGAGATTCGTATCTCGGTGGTGCTGCGCGGTTCTGACCTCGCCGATGCTTCCCGCATCGTGCACACGGCGTACGGGCTCGACGGCGACGACGAGGCCGTCGTACACGCCGGAACTGGGCGATAGACTCTCTCAAACCCCTTCAGGAAGACTTCCCTCATGACCCGTATCTCCGATTCAGGACACTCCGTCGCCATCGTGGGCGCCACCGGCCAGGTAGGCTCTGTGATGCTCGAAATTCTGAGCGAGCGTTCGTTCCCGATTCGCGACCTCCGGCTGTTCTCATCGGCACGCTCGGCGGGGAAGGTCATTGAGTTCGCTGGCGTTGAGGTCGTTGTGGAGGATGCCGATACTGCGGATGTCACGGGCATCGAGATCGCTCTGTTCTCGGCCGGCGCGACAGCAAGCCGTGCGAACGCTCCGCGTTTCGCGGAGGTCGGCGCGGTCGTCATCGATAATTCCAGCGCGTGGCGAAATGACCCTGAGGTTCCGCTCGTGGTCAGTGAGGTGAACCCGCACGCCGTCGATGAGCGCCCCAAGGGCATCATCGCGAATCCGAACTGCACCACCATGGCGGCAATGCCCGTCTTGAAGGCGCTGGATGCCGAGGCAGGGCTCGAGCGTCTGATCGTCAGCACCTACCAGGCGGTCTCTGGCTCAGGCCTCGCTGGCGCCCAAGAGCTGCTCGGCCAGGTCGAGGCTGTTATCGCGCAGGGCGACACGCTCCGCCTCGTGCGCGACGGCTCGTCGGTCGAATTCCCGGCGCCGAACAACTACGTCGCGCCGATCGCATTCGACGTCATCCCCTTCGCGGGCAACCTCGTTGAGGACGGGCTGAACGAGACGGATGAAGAGAAGAAGCTGCGCAACGAGAGCCGTCGCATCCTCGAGCTCCCCGATCTCCGTGTCGCAGGCACCTGCGTGCGCGTCCCGGTGTTCACCGGTCACTCGCTGTCGATCAACGTCGAGTTCGCTCGCGACATCACCCCGCAGCGCGCTGCGGAAGTTCTTGCGGCAGCTCCTGGCGTGGTCGTTCATGAGGTGCGACGCCGCTGTACGCCGCAGGCAAGGACCCGAGCTTCGTCGGCCGGATCCGAGCCGATCAGTCTGCGCCCGAGGGCAAGGGCCTCGTGCTGTTCATCAGCAACGACAACCTTCGAAAGGGTGCGGCGCTGAACGCGGTGCAGATCGCCGAGATCGTCGGCGCACGCCTGACCGTCGCGGCCTAGAGCTGCCACGTGGTTCGCGCCAACGGGAGTGCGAACTAGACTGGTCGAGTGACTGAATCCGTCGACGTTGTCCTCATCGGTGGTGGCATTATGAGCGCCACACTGGGTACTCTGCTGCACGAACTGCAGCCAGACTGGAAGATTGTCGCCTTCGAGCGACTATCTGATGTGGCCCAAGAAAGCTCCAACCCGTGGAACAACGCGGGCACAGGGCATGCTGCCCTGTGCGAGCTGAACTACATGCCACAGGGGGATGGTCCACTCGACCCCGCCAAGGCTGTCTCGATCAACGAGCAGTTCCAGCAGAGCCGCCAGTTCTGGTCGTCGCTGGTAAACAAGCGCGTGCTCGATGAGCCGTCCACGTTCATCAATGCGACTCCACACATGACGTTCGTGCAGGGCGAGAAGGATGTCGCCTACCTCAAGGACCGCTACGAGGTTCTCAAGAAGCAGCCGCTGTTCGCCGGTATCGAGTACAGCGAAGACTCCCGCGTCATCAACAAGTGGGCACCGCTGCTCATGCAGAAGCGGCGCAAGGGCGAGCCGTTCGCGGCAACGAGAGTCCCCGCTGGCACCGATGTCGACTTCGGTGCCCTCACGCATCAGCTTTTCGATCACCTCTCCTCGAGTGGCGTCGAGCTGCGCACCAACCACGAGGTGCGCGATCTCAAGAAGCAGAAGGATGGCAGCTGGGATGTCTCCTACCGTCGCGTTCTCGGTCGTACCCCTGGCAAGGTGAACGCGAAGTTCGTCTTCGTGGGTGCGGGCGGCTGGGCGCTGAAGCTGCTGCAGCGCTCCGGCATCCCTGAGATCAAGGGTTACGGGGTCTTCCCGATCGGTGGGCAGTTCCTGAAGACTTCGAACCCCGCAGTGGTCTCGCAGCATAAGGCGAAGGTTTACTCGCAGGCATCTGTCGGTGCACCGCCGATGTCGGTGCCGCACCTCGACACCCGTGTTGTCGACGGTGAGGCGTCGCTTCTGTTCGGTCCGTTCGCCACGTTCAGCCCGAAGTTCCTGAAGCACGGTTCGATGCTCGACATCGTCACGCAGGTACGCCCGCACAACTTGTGGCCGATGCTGCGCGTCGCGTTCGCCAACCCCGACCTCATCACGTACCTCGTCAGCGAGCTGGTGAAGAATCATGCCAAGAAGGTCGACAGTCTCCGCACCTTCGTCCCGACCGCGAAGGACGAAGACTGGTCGCTCATCGATGCTGGCCAGCGCGCACAGGTTATGAAGAAGGACGCGAAGAAGGGCGGCGTGCTGCAGTTCGGCACCGAGGTCATCTCCTCTGCAGACGGCTCGATCTCCGGCCTTCTGGGCGCTTCACCCGGAGCATCCACGGCCGTGCCGATCATGCTGAATCTGCTGAAGACCTGCTTCCCCGAGCAGTACGCCGGCTGGGAGCCGACCCTACGCGAACTCATCCCGACGTATGGCCAGAACTTGAACGAGAACGAGGCAGTGGCACAGAAGTCGATGACGTCGACAGCTGCCACTCTCGGCATCGCGAAGTGACATCGCACCGTGGCGAAGCTTTACTTCCGCTACGGCGCGATGAACTCTGGCAAGTCAACGTCGCTACTGCAGGCCGCGTACAACTATGAAGAGCGCGGGCAGCGCGTGCTGCTCGCGAAGCCCGAGATTGACACAAAGGGCGCGGCTCAGGTCGAGAGTCGCCTCGGAATGACCCGCCAGGTCGACTTTCTGATTCCGGCCGACGGCGACGCGTACGCGCTGTTCCAGCATGAACGCGAGCGGATGCAGCGACACAACGACGATGGCCTGATCCCGGCTACGCCGGTCGACGTCGCCTGCCTGCTGGTTGACGAGGCGCAGTTTCTTACCCCGGAGCAAGTCGATGACCTTTTCCGCATCGCGGTCATCGACGGCATCCCGGTGATCGCATACGGGATCCGCAATGACTTCCTGACCCATGCTTTTCCAGGGTCTGCGCGACTGCTCGCGATCGCGCACTCGCTAGAGGAGCTCAAGACCATCTGCCGCTGCGGTCGCAAAGCGGTGTTCAACGGTCGAGTTATCAACGGTCGGTTCGTGTTCGACGGAGACCAGGTCGCGATCGACGAAGGTGCCACACGTGGTGCACCCGCTGACGTTGTCACCTACGAGTCGCTCTGCGGGCACTGCTATCTCGAGGAGTCCGGCGGTCGCCTGGGCTGAGTGGGACCCGCGCATTGCGTGGTCTGACCACACGCGATACGCTGTGGTCTGACCACAGGAGGATCGGATGCTGGAGACCACGACGCCTGCGCGAGCCTGGCGCGTTGTCCTGGAGCATATTGAGCGCGACCTCCTCGAGGGACGGTTGGGGCCTGGAGATCGCTTGCCCTCTGAGCGTGATCTCGCCGCCGACCTCGGAGTCGGGCGCTCCAGCGTCCGAGAGGCTGTGCGCGTACTCGAAGTCATGGGTCTCATCCGTACCGCAACGGGCTCAGGGCCCCAGTCGGGCGCGATCGTCATCGCCACGCCCTCCGGTGGCCTGTCGGTACTCCTGCGGCTGCAGGTGGCCGCCCAGGGCTTCCCGCTCGCAGATGTCATGCGCACCCGTCTCGTGCTCGAGGATGCTGTCACAGCATCCCTCGCGGACGACGATGCGCGCGACACCACGGATGTCCACCGCATGCTCGATGCGATGGATGCCGCAGATCTCACCGCGGAGGAGTTCCTCGTCCTCGACGCCCAACTGCATCTCGCGCTCGCCGAGTCCAGTGGAAACAGCGTCATCGCGGCGATGATGGCGGGCCTTCGCAGTGCCATCGAATCGTACGTTCTCACCGGCTCCCAGGCGATCGCTGATTGGCCCGCCATGGAGGCCAAACTCCGCGCCGAGCATCACGGGATCGTCGACGCGATCGACGTCGGCGACGCCGATCTCGCTCGCAAACTCGTGCGCGACCACATCACCGGCTACTACACGTCAGCCGGCCTCACCTCAGCCACCCACTCGTCCCATTGAACTTTGCCCGCCTGAACTATGCCCACCGAATCCGTCCCACCGAGAGGAACACCATGGTGAAGCGACAGTTGCCCCAGCCCGCCGAACTCTTTGAGCTGATGAAGTTCAAGAAACCAGAATTGGACGGCAGGAAGCGTCGCCTCGACGCGGCCCTCACGATCGATGACCTGCGCGTGATCGCCAAGCGCCGCACGCCAAAGGCCGCGTTCGACTACACCGATGGTGCCGCGGAAGGTGAACTGTCCCTCGCCCGCGCCCGCCAGGCGTTTCAGGATGTGGAGTTTCACCCCGACGTCCTCCGCCCCGCACCCGACGTTGACACGAGCATCGAGATCCTCGGTGGTCCGAGCGCTTTGCCGTTCGGGATCGCACCCACCGGCTTCACCCGCCTCATGCAGACCGAGGGGGAGGAAGCCGGAGCCGGCGCTGCGGCCGCCGCAGGAATCCCGTTCACGCTGTCCACGCTCGGAACGACGTCGATTGAGGGCGTGCAGGCTGCTGCCCTTCGAGAGCCTCAGGGCCCGGTTCCTGCGCGCAACTGGTTCCAGCTGTACGTCATGCGTGACCGTGAGATCTCTTACGAGCTCACCCGCCGCGCCGCAGCCGCCGGCTTCGACACGCTGCACTTCACCGTCGATACCCCGGTAGCGGGTGCCCGCCTGCGCGACAAGCGCAACGGGTTCAGCATCCCTCCGCAGTTGACGCTCGGCACGATCATCAATGCGATCCCTCGGCCGTGGTGGTGGTTCGATTTCCTCACCACACCGAAGCTCGAGTTCGCCTCGCTCAGCACCACCGGCGGCACCGTCGGTGAGTTGTTGGATGCTGCGATGGATCCGACGATCAGCTACGACGACCTCTCCGTTATCCGCGATATTTGGCCGGGAAAGATTGTCATCAAGGGCGTGCAGAACGTCGAGGACTCGATCAAGCTGCGTGACGCCGGAGTCGACGGCATCGTGCTGTCGAACCACGGAGGCCGTCAGCTCGACCGCGCACCGATCCCGTTCCACCTGCTTCCGAAGGTGCGCGAAGCCGTGGGCGACGACTTCACCGTCATGATCGATACCGGCATAATGAACGGCGCCGATATCGTGGCATCCGTCGCGCTCGGCGCCGATTTCACCCTGATCGGTCGTGCCTACCTCTACGGGCTGATGGCTGGTGGGCGTCAGGGCGTTGACCGCACGATCGAGATCCTGAGGTCTGAGATCGAGCGCACCATGCGTTTGCTGGGCGTCTCGTCACTGGCGGAGCTGGAGCCGGGCCACGTCACGCAGTTGCAGCGTCTGACGCCGATCGCGAAGGCGGCCTCGTCGGCCGTGGTGCGCTGAGCGCTGAGAAGCGTCTACAGCGTCGGAAGCAGCTCGTCGAGCTTGGTTGCGGTGTCTTCCCATCCAGACACCGCGACCGAGCGCACGCCGAGGGCCAGCACGGGATAATCGTTGCCGCCCTCATCGAGGCGGTCACCATAGAACAGCATGTCGCTGAGCGGGATGCCGGTGTGCTCAGTGAGAGCCGTCATTCCATGAGCCTTGTCAATACCCGCGCGGGTGATGTCGATCGAGGTCGAGCCGCCGGAGCGCACTTCGAGTCCTGGCAGGCGTGCGGCGACCGCATCGCGCAACAGTGCGCGCTTCGCGCCCGAAGGGTCCCATTGGTGCTTTACGTCGCCTGGCGCCTTCTGGCCGAGAGCGGAGAAGGTGATCTGCGACCCGCGATCCTCAAGGATTTCGCCCCAGGGGCTCTGCTCCCACAGCCCGAGCCGCTCGGCCTCTTCGTGGAGAGCTTGCAAAGCGGCGGTCTTCTCGTCGTCGGAGAGGTCATGCGCGTACACGGTTGCGAACTGCGTGCCGTCGTGACGAAGATAGCGAGTGCCGCAGGTGGGCAGAAGGTGCAGGCGAGCAAGTTCTGTGGCATCGGCATCGCCGAGCTGAGCGATGACCTGCGATCGGAACTGCTGTTCATTTCCGCCGGAGATGATCGCGACGTCGACGCGCTGCAACAGCGCCCGTAACTGTGCGGCAATGCGGGGATCGATCGCGGCCTTCGACGGTGCGAGAGTGTCATCGAGGTCGAACGCAACAAGACGCGGCATGTTCAGGATGTCTCCGTTTCGGATATGAGTAAGGCCGCCCAGAAGGCGGCCTTACTGTAACAACGTCGGGGTGACAGGATTTGAACCTGCGGCCTCTTCGTCCCGAACGAAGCGCGCTACCAAGCTGCGCCACACCCCGTTGCAACCGTTTGAGTCTACAGGGAAAAATCGGTCGCACCGAATCGAACCGACCATGTGGACTACGCGGGCGTGTCCCGTGCAGTCAGCGTGAGCAGTGTCGCCTCAGGGCGGCACGCGAAGCGAACCGGTGCGTATATCGAGTGCCCGCAACCGGCGCTGACATTCAGCGGGATGCTGCGACCGCTGTGGGTCCACGTGCTGAGTCCCTTTGCCTGCTTCAACGGAATGTCACAGTTTGCGACCAGAGTGCCGTAGCCGGGAAGACAGACCTGGCCGCCGTGGGTGTGTCCGCCGAAGATGGCCTGTGCACCGAGATCGGTGAAGGTATTGAGGACGCGCTGGTAGGGCGCGTGGGTGACACCGAGCAGTGGAGTGCTGGCATCCCGCTCCCCGAGGGCGGCGATCGCGCCGGGGACTGTGTCGAGCTCGTCCCAGTCGCGGTGGGCATCGTCGACCCCGAAAAGATCGACGGTGGTGTCGCCGATCGACAAGCGTGCGGCCGCGTTATTCAGCGCGCTCCAGCCGAGTTCGTCGGTGAAGTAGGCGTCGAGGCCGTCGGTGTCGAGGTGCTCTGGCTCGCTGTGTCTCTTCGACGGGCCGGAGAAATACCGCAGCGGGTTGCGGGGAGACGGCCCATAGACATCATTGGAGCCGTGTACGAAGACCCCGGGAACTCCAGCGAACGCGTCGAAGGAGCGTCGGATTCCCTGCAACCCATCACGGTGTCCGAGATTGTCCCCGGTGTTGATGACGAGGTCGGGCTCGAGGTCTGCGAGAGAGGCCAGCCAGTCCTGCTTGCGATGCTGCCATGGCGCCATGTGCGCGTCCGAGACGTGCAACACGCGAAGGGGCTTTGTGCCCGGTGCCAGGGCTGCGACAGACGCCTCACGCACCGTGAACAGGTAGCGCTCGATGCCGATGCCCCACACCGCGCACGCGACGCCCACGGCCCCCACCGCGCCGAGCGCGATGAGGGCCGGGTGAGCGTTACTCCGTGTCACTCGCTGCATTTCACAGCGACGGCTGTGGTCTTGTTCGCTGCCGTTCCCGCGGCCGGGGTGGTGCTGTCAACCTTGGCCGCAGGCTTTGCGCAATCCGCGTCCCAGCCGATGTTTGTAAAGCCCGCAGCCGCCAGCTTTTGCTGAGCGGCGTTGCGGGCATCGCCCACCACGTTGGGGACGGTGCCGCCCTGCCCGTTGCTCGGTGAAATCGTGATGGTCGCTGAACCTGCGACGCGACCGGCCGCCGGATCCTGGGCCGCCACGATATTCGCGGGCTGGTCGCTGTCGACCGGGGCGCCCACGTTGACACTGAAGCCTTCGGACTCGAGTGTCTGCGTAGCCTGCTCTACGGTCTGGCCGACCACGTTGGGCAAGTCGGTGAGCACCTGGCGGGTGAGGTCGTTGGCGGGCGAGGGGAAGTCGTCTCCGCCAAGAAGGTCATTCGCCGCGCGCTGTTGGTCTTGGGCGATGTAGTACCGCACATTCTGCAAGGCGTTGCCGTCGTAGTACTCATTCCAGAGGCTCGCCTGGCCGTCCCAACGTCCGACCCACACGGCAGTGGTGGCCTTCGTGCTGGACTCGATCATCATCGTCGAGTAGGTCTCATGCGTTCCGGTCTTGCCGATCAGTGGAATGCCGTCGTTGGTATCGGCCTGCGATCCAGTTCCGCCGTTGATGACACCCTGGAGGCATACGCCGCGGTGGCTGCAACATCGGGTGTCAGCACCTGAGTGCACGATCCTGCGGCACTGGCTGCTCCTCACCGGCCTGATTCACGACCCGGTCAATCGCACGGGGTGTGCAGTAGATGCCGTTATTCGCGATCGTCGCATACGCGCCCGCCATCGCCATCGGGGCGATGTTCTTGGACCCCAGAACGTCAAAGGGCACGTTCTGGTCCGTTGTCTTGCCGCCATTGGCGAGAGTGACGCCCATCCGGTCAGCGACACCGTTGATCTCACACAGATCGAGGATCTCAGCCATCGCCAAGAACCCGCTGTTGAGCGACTGTGCGGTGAACCTCATCGGTGTGCCGGTCCACCCGCGGTCGTTATTGAAGTTTCCGATCTCTTCGCTTCCGAACGGAACACTGCCGCCATCGCACTTCATCTTGGTGAAGAGGCGGTTGCGGCCGTTGATCGTCTCATTTACCGAGTGTCCCTGCTCGAGCCAGTCGACGAGCGTGAACAGCTTGTAGGTCGATCCCACCGGGAACCCATTGGAGCCACCGTGCGAGTGATCGCTGGCGAAGACCAAGGAGGTGTATGCCTGGTCGTCTGTGGAAGTCTCTTGGAAGACCGTGTTCTGCGTAATGGCGAGCACCCGACCGGTAGCGGGCTCGACCGTCACACCCGCGGCGCCGAGATGCTGGTTGTCGTAGTTCGCCGGAACACGTGACTGCAGGGCGGCGACCGCAGGATCTTGGATCCGCAGGTCGAGCGAGGTGTAGATGTCGAGGCCGTCGCGCTGCAGGGCTTTGGAACGCTCCTGCGCGGTGTCACCGAAGGCGGGATCGCTGAGGACGATCGTCTTCACGTACTGGCAGAAATAGCCGTTGTTGCCGGCTGCAGCACAGCCCTGTGACGGGTACGTGATCGCAGGAGCGATCGGCGTAGCGATGGCCTCGTCGTGCTGAGCCTGGGTGATCTTGCCATCTTCGAGCATGCGGTTGAGCACGTAATTGCGGCGAACCAGAGTCAGCGAATAGCCATCTTCGGCGGAGTTGATGGCAGCGCCGTCTTTATCAGTCGCGGTTCCACCTGCCCGGTCGATGCGGTAGGTATTCGGGTTCTGCACGATACCGGCGAGGGTCGCGGCTTGCACGACGGTGAGGTTCGCGGCGGTCGTGCTGAAGTAGTAGTTCGCTGCGGCTTCGATGCCGTAGACGGTGCCACCGAAGCTGGCGATGTTCAGGTAACCCAGCAGGATGTCGTTCTTCGAATAATCCTTCTCGATCTGAATCGCATAGCGCATCTCCTGCAGCTTGCGCTCGATCCCGTCGCTGCCCGATCGCGTTGGTCGCATCGAGCCAGCACTGCGCAATCGCATCGTCGTAGCCCTCTTGGCCGGCAGCACGCCCTGCTCGCACTGCTGCACGAGCACGTTCTTCACATACTGCTGGCTGATCGTCGATGCGCCGCGCGAGGATGAGCCGGTCACGTTATCGACCAAGGCCTTGACCGTCGCGCCGAGGTTGATTCCGCCGTGCTCGTAGAAGCCCTTGTCCTCACTGGACAGGATGGCGTCATAGACGACCGGAGAGACCTGGTCGAAGTTGACCTGCGTACGATTCTGATCGAAGAACGAGGCAATCGGTACCGGGTTTCCGTCATAGCCGATGGCATAAAACGTGCTCGGTTCCATCGGAGCGTCGGGCTTGAGGTACGAGGGAAGGTTCTCAAACAGGCTGAGCGCCTGAGACCCTGCAGCGCCGGCGACGGCGAGAGCGGGGGTGACGGTTGCAGTCACGAGGACCCCGGCGACAGCGCTGAGCCCGACCAGTCCGAGGAGACCGCCGAGCACACCTTTCACCGTGCGATTCTTCTGAGGCATACGCTAGATCGTAGGGGAGTTCCCTGAATACCGCCTTTGACGCGCGGTCGTGCCGGGCGTCGCTGATGTGCAGGAGTGCCATGACCACCTGGGAGTATCTGACCACCCCGCTGCTGATTCACAACACCGCCGCGATCCTGAACAACTGGGGAAAGCAGGGCTGGGAGCTTGTGCAGGTCATCACCGGACCTGAGGGCGGCCTCGTCGCCTACTTCAAGCGGCCCACCGCTCAGGACGGCTCGAACACTGCCGGGCTTGCCGCCGCTGAGCAGGCCGCACGCCAGTTCGACGGAGGTCAGGCATGAGCGTCGTTGACCGCTTGAGCGAACTCGGGATTGTGTTGCCCGAGGTTGCAGCTCCGGTTGCGGCCTACGTCCCCGCTGTGGTTCACGGCGGCCTCGTCTACACCTCCGGCCAACTGCCGTTCGCAGCGGGTTCGCTGCCTGCGACCGGCAAGGTGGGTGCCGAGGTCACCGCTGCGGATGCGAAGATCTATGCCCGCACCTGCGCGCTGAACGCGTTGGCCGCTGCGGCCGCCGCCGCAGGCGGAGTGGAGAAGATCGGCGGTGTGCTGCGCGTCGGCGGCTTCGTGGCATCCGCCCCGACATTCACCGGCCAGCCCGGCGTGATCAATGGAGCCAGCGACGTGCTCGGTGAGATCTTTGGGGATGCCGGCGCTCACGCCCGCGCCGCAGTCGGCGTTGCGGTGCTGCCACTAGACAGCCCCGTCGAAGTCGATGTGATTTTCATCCTCGCGTAAACTCTTTGAATACGGAAAGTCCCCCTGAATGCATCAGTTCAGCGGGACTTTCCGTACTTCAGCGAGCTCTACCTACTTCACCTGCGCGGAGATGATGCTCATCACGGCAGTATCGGCGAGCGTCGTCGTGTCGCCGACCTCGCGGCCCTCTGCGACATCGCGCAGCAGACGCCGCATGATCTTGCCCGAGCGAGTCTTCGGCAGCTCACCGACGATGTAGACGTCGCGGGGACGGGCGATCGCGCCGATCTGCTCGCCGACCCACTGCCGTAGCTGTGTTGCAAGCCCCGCCGGATCGTGCGCGGAGAGATAGCTCTCCTTGATGATCACAAAAGCGACAACCGCCTGGCCTGTCGTCTCATCGGATGCTCCGACCACAGCAGCCTCGGCTGTCGCTTCGTGCGCGACCAGCGAGGATTCGATCTCCGCGGTAGACAGTCGGTGACCGGAGACATTCATGACGTCATCCACACGTCCGAGCAGCCACACGTCGCCGTCCTCGTCGAGGCGCGCCCCGTCGCCTGCGAAGTAGTAGCCCTGCTTTTCGAACTTGTCCCAGTAGGTCTCTTTGTAGCGCTCAGGGTCGCCCCAGATGCCTCGCAGCATGCTCGGCCACGGTTCGGTGACCACCAGTAGGCCGCCACTGCCATTGCCGACCTCTTCGCCGGTCTCATCGACGACGTCGAGCGAGATGCCGGGGATCGGAACCTGGGCGGAGCCGGGTTTGGTCGAGGTGATACCGGGGAGGGCTGACACCATGATCGCGCCGGTCTCGGTCTGCCACCAGGTGTCAACGATCGGGACGTTGTTCGCGCCGATGACCTCGCGGTACCACATCCAGGCTTCGGGGTTGATGGGCTCACCCACCGAGCCGAGCAGCCGAATAGATGACAGATCGAACTTGCGCGGCACGCTGCGTCCGGTCTTCATGAACGAGCGGATGGCGGTTGGCGCGGTGTAGAAGATCGTCACGCCATACTTCTCGATGATCTCCCACCACCGGCCGGGATGCGGCGTGTCTGGAGTGCCCTCGTACATCACCTGCGTCGCGCCGTTTGCCAGCGGGCCGTAGGTGACGTAGCTGTGCCCGGTGATCCAGCCGATGTCGGCGGTGCACCAGAAGACGTCGGTGTCGGGCTTCAGGTCGAACACGCTTTTGTGCGTGTACGCCACCTGGGTGAGGTAGCCGCCGGAGGTGTGCAGAATGCCCTTCGGCTTCCCCGTGGTGCCGGAGGTATAAAGGATGAAGAGCGGGTTCTCCGCGGGGAAGCCCTGGGGCTCGTGATCTGCGGATGCCGCCGGCACCACCTCGTGCCACCACAGATCGCGCCCCTCGACCCAGTCGACCTCGTTCTCTCCGCGCTTGACGACGAGCACATGCTCAACGGTCTGCTGCTCGCCGTCTCCGCGGTCGCTGAGGGCCTGGTCGACCGCCGGCTTGAGGGCGGAAACGCGGCCCTTGCGGTATCCGCCGTCTGCGGTGATGACGACCTTCGCACCGGCATCGTCGATGCGCGAGCGCAGGCTGTCGGCGCTGAAGCCGCCGAAGACGACGGAGTGGATCGCGCCGAGCCGCGCGACTGCGAGCATGGCGGCAATCGCTTCGGGAATCATCGGGAGGTAGATCGCGACCCGGTCGCCGTGGCCGACTCCGAGGCCTGCCAGCACGTTCGCGGTGCGCTTGACCTCGTCGGTGAGTTCGGCGTAGGTGATGCGTCGTGAGTCGCCCGGTTCGCCTTCCCAAAGAATGGCGACGCGGTCGCCGTTACCTGCCTCGACATGACGGTCGAGGCAGTTGTACGCCACATTGAGTTCCCCGTCGTCGAACCATTTCGCGAACGGCGGGGCCGACCAGTCCAGGACACGCGTGAACGGCTTGCTCCAGTGCAACAGCTCACGAGCCTGTTCGCCCCAGAACGCCTCGCGGTCGGCGGCGGCGCGTTCGTAGAGCTCTGGTTGTGCGACAGCTGCTGCGACGAATTCTTCCGTGGGTGGGAATCGTCGGGTCTCGTCGAGGAGATGATCGATCTGGCTGCTCATGGCGTGCGCTCCTTTGCGGCGGGACGAGGGCACGCGGGGAGCGCGACCGTGACAGGGCGAATCTAGCCTTCCGCTCGTATCGTCAATACTGCCGAAAGTTGGTAGTGATTCCGGTTTTGCGCGGACTGGTGCCTTGCGTACACTCGACGACAGCCGAATTTCTATTCTGGCCTTGGCGTGCCCGTTTCCCCCGCGTGGTGCGCCTGTGGGCGGCATCTCATTCCCCCCGTGAGGTGCCGCCTTTCTGTCGCTCCGCAGTCGTTCTGCACGGTTTAACGGATGCCGTCACTTGCGAACAGCACACGTTAAACGGCCACCCGCGGCCGCCGTGCGGCGCATAG
This sequence comes from Microbacterium sp. CH12i, assembly GCF_000685355.1. Lineage (GTDB taxonomy): Bacteria > Actinomycetota > Actinomycetes > Actinomycetales > Microbacteriaceae > Microbacterium. The sequence goes on from NZ_JHET01000006.1 coordinate 365,830, forward strand.
TTTCGTGGCATGCCAGAGCCGTTCATCATCCGGCCGCGTGACGCCGCGGCCCCTGCGCCGGGAGCCCAGACGCTTCTCAGCGACGTGGATGCCGCGTTCGGGCCGATCGCTGCGCACTGCGCCGACCCGCGCGTCACCGACATCTTCGTGAACGGCGCCGACGGACTGTTTCTCGATCGCGGGGACGGTGTGGAGCGGGTTTCGGGGTGGGCGGCGTCCGAGCGGGAAGTGCGTGACCTCGCCGTCGCGCTCGTCGGTGCAGGCGGTCGCCACCTAGACGATCAGTCGCCTTGCGTCGATGTGCGTCTGGCATCCGGCATCCGGGTGCACGCGGTGCTCGCGCCGATTTCGACCGCGGGCACTGCCGTGTCCGTGCGCATTCCGCGCGTGGGTGCTTCTGACCTCGATGCGCTCGCCGCACTCGGCGCTTTTGACGCACCACAACAGGCGTGGCTCGAGCAACTCGTCGCCCAGCGTGCCAACGTCTTGATCACGGGTGGCACCGGCACTGGCAAGACGACGCTGCTCGCCGCCCTCCTGCACGCTGTCCCCGACACGGAGCGCATCGTCACGATCGAGGATGTCGCAGAGCTACGTCCCTCACACCCTCACCACGTCGCTCTGGAGGCGCGGCAAGCCAATCTCGAGGGTGCGGGTTCCATCACGCTGGCGCGTCTCGTCAGGGAGTCATTGCGAATGCGTCCCGACCGGCTCGTCGTCGGCGAGTGTCGCGGTGAAGAGGTACGCGAGCTGTTGTCAGCGTTGAACACCGGACACGACGGCGGCGCGGGCACGCTGCACGCGAGCGGGATTGTTGATGTTCCCGCCCGTCTGGAGGCGCTGGGTGCGCTCGCTGGTATGGATGCCACGGCACTCGCTCGTCAGGCCGTGAGCGCCTTCACTGTGGTCGTGCACCTCGCCCGTGGTGCGGACGGCGTGCGTCGAATCGCCAAGGCCGGGCGCTTTCTTCTGCGTGCCGACCGCCTGGATATCGAGGAGGTTCAGCCGTGGTGAAGCTGGGGTGGATGAAGCGGCAGACGCCTGCGGGTGCCGGCGCCGAAGAAGCCGCCGTCGCGGTGCGGACCCTTGCTGTGCTGCTCCAAGCGGGGGCTGTGCCGCTCAATGCCTGGCGGCACCTGGCTGAGTCCGGCGATGTGCATGCCGAGCGGGTGGTCGAGCGGTGTGCGGAAGGCGTGCCACTCGTCGCCGCGATCGAAGCGGAGGAGGGGGCCTGGGCAGACGTCGCCGCCGCGTGGGACGTTGCCACGACTGTGGGTGCCCCGCTCGCCGAGGTGCTGCGATCGCTTGCGGAGACTATGCGTGACACGGCCTCCGCGGCCGACGATGTACGCATCGCACTCGCCGAGCCTGCCGGAACCGCGCGGCTCTTGCTGTGGATGCCGTTTGCGGGGCTTCTGCTCGGCTTCGCGCTCGGGTTCGACACGGTGAGTGTCCTGGTCGGGAACCCCATCGGCACAGGGTGTCTGGTGGCAGGACTGCTGCTGGTGCTCGCCGCGCGCGGGTGGACGAGAAAACTTCTGCGTCATGCGCAACCAGCCACTGAGACGCCGGGCATGCATGCCGAGCTCGTTGCTGTCGCACTCTCCGGCGGAGCCTCGATCGAGCGTTCGCTGCGACTCGTCGACGACAGTCCCGCCCGCGACCGTGTGAGCGACACCCACACCAGGGGAGTGCTGGAACTGTCGCGCGCGGCGGGCGTACCGGCCGGGGAGCTGCTGCGTGCGTCCGCGGCCCAAGAGCGTCATGACGCCAGGGTGCGAGGCCGCGTTCGCGCGGCGAAGCTCTCCTCTCAACTGCTCATCCCGCTGGGCGTGTGCACGCTCCCCGCTTTTTTGCTGCTCGGCGTCGCGCCGCTGATGCTCGCTGTCCTGTCCTCGACCCCGCTGCCGATCTAGCGGCAGCACAACAGAAAGAAGGAACACCATGAACACCATTCCCACCCTCACCAGGCGGCACGCTGCGTCGCTGTTCGCCGACGAATCCGGCGCTGCCACGGCAGAATACGCAATTACGACGATGGCAGCGGTCGCCTTTGCTGGATTGCTGGTTGTCATCATGAGATCGGACGAGGTTCGTGGCATCCTCACCGATCTTGTGCGCCGGGCGCTCTCGGTGTCGTGAAGCAACCGAGACGTAACGCTGACGCCGAGCGCGGATCTGTCGCCGCCGAGCTCGCGCTCGCTCTCCCCGCAGTAGTGCTCACGCTGCTGCTCGGGGCGGGCGCGCTCGGCGCCGCGGCGAAACAGGTGTCGCTGCAAGATGCCGCGGCCGACGCCGCACGCCTGCTCAGTCGTGGCGAGAGCACCGCGGCTGCCTACGCGGTGGTCGCGGCATCCGTCAGCAACGCCCACGCGTCCAGCGAATCACGCGGAGACCTGGTGTGCGTCACCGTGGGACTCAGCGTCTCGATCGGGCAGTTCATCAGCATCCCGCTGTCGGCGTCCAGCTGTGCGCTGAGCGGAGGTCGCTGATGGCTGGCACTGCGCTTTCAGCCAGCGTTCTGGTGGTGGCCGCATCGCTGTCACTGGGGCTCGCTGCCGTCGGCGGCGCCGCGGTCACCGCACAGCGCGCCGCGGCAGCAGCCGATGCGGCGGCGTTGGCGACGGCCGATGCGGCATCGGGCGCGATCGTCACCGGTGAAGCGCCCTGTGCGCTCGCCGCGAGAGTAGCCTCGGCATCCGGCGCCGCCCTCACCGCCTGCACTCTTGAAGGCCCGGTGGCAACGATGCAGGTCGAGTCGGTCTACGCTGGTCTTGCTGCCGTCTCCCGAGCCCGTGCTGGGCCACCCGAGGGATTCTGACGGCTCTACCTACGGTTTCACCCACGGCTCTGCTGTGAACGCACCACGAGCGTGGTGTGTATGGTGTGCTTCGAAGAAAGGACGCACCCTTGGCTGAAGGAAAGAAGCTCGTCATCGTCGAGTCTCCGACGAAGATGCGGTCGATTCAGGGGTACCTCGGTGATGATTACGAGGTACTCAGCTCTGTCGGCCACATTCGCGACCTCGCTGATAAGAAGGACATCCCCGCCGCCGATAAGGCCGCATACGGGAAGTACTCGATCGACATCGACAACGGCTTCGATCCTTACTATGTCGTCTCTGATCGCAAGACGAAGACCGTAGCCGAACTCAAGCGCGCACTGAAGCACGCCGATGAAGTTCTGCTCGCGACTGATGAGGACCGCGAAGGCGAGGCGATCGCCTGGCACCTGCTGGAGACGCTCAAGCCCAAGGTTCCCGTCAAGCGGATGGTCTTCCACGAGATCACCAAAGAGGCCATTCAAGCTGCCGTCGGCAACACACGTGAGCTCGACCTCGCGCTTGTCGACGCACAGGAGACCCGTCGCATTCTCGACCGCCTGTACGGCTGGGATGTCTCGCCCGTGCTCTGGTACAAGGTCAAGACTGGTCTCTCCGCGGGGCGCGTGCAGTCCGCTGCCACCCGCATGATCGTCGAGCGCGAGCGTGAGCGCATGGCGTTCGCCTCAGCCGAGTACTGGGATGTCGAAGCGAATGCCTCCTCCGGCTCGGCGTTCCGCGTCCGCTTGGTGCGCGTTGACGGCGGCCAGCTTGCTCGCGGCACCGACTTCGATGACCTCGGAAAGCTGAAGAAGGCCGTCGTCGTCCTCGACGAGAAAAAGGCTTCTGCCCTCGCGCACGCTGTCGATGCGGCCGGTGTCGGCAGCGTCACCAAGGTCGAGGCGAAGCCCGGCACTCGCAGCCCCTATGCGCCGTTCACCACCTCCACCCTTCAGCAGGAGGCCGGACGCAAGCTCTCGATGAGCGCGAAGCAGGCGATGAGCGTCGCCCAGCGCTTGTACGAAAAGGGTTTCATCACCTATATGCGTACCGACTCCGTCGCCCTCAGCACCCAGGCGGTGCAGGCGGCGCGGAGCCAGGCAGTCTCCCTCTACGGCGACAGCGCGGTGCCGCTGAAGCCTCGCGTGTACAAGTCCAAGAGCAAGAACGCCCAGGAAGCGCACGAGGCGATCCGTCCCTCCGGTGAGACCTTCCGCAAGCCTTCATCCGTCTCCGGCGAGCTCGACCGCGAAGAGCAGCGGGTCTACGACCTCATCTGGAAGCGCACCGTTGCCAGCCAGATGGCCGACGCGAAGTACGAAACTACCACCGTCACGATCTCGGTCGATGCTGCTGGTCAGGTCGCCGAGTTCACGGCATCCGGTACGGTCTACACCTTCAAGGGCTTCCTCGAAGCCTATGAAGAAGGTCGCGATGAGAAGCGCGGCGACGCTGACGCCGACTCGAATCAGTCGCTTCCCGCTGTCGCGGTTGGCGATGCGCTCACGATGTCGGATGCTGAGGCGAAGGGGCACAAGACCACCCCGAAACCGCGTTATACCGAGGCCTCGCTCGTCAAGGCACTCGAGGAGCACGGCATCGGCCGCCCCTCCACGTTCGCGAGCATCATCGGCACGGTCATTGACCGCGGCTACGCCACCAAGCGCGGCCAGGCACTTGTGCCGACGTGGATGGCGTTCAGCGTGGTGCGTTTGCTGGAAGAGCACTTCGCGCACCTCATCGACTACGACTTCACGGCAGGCCTTGAGGACGACCTCGATGCCATCGCCCGCGGTGAACAGAAGCGCGTCGAATGGCTGAAGTCGTTCTACTTCGGCTCTGAATCGCACGTCGGGCTCCGGCAGGTCGTCGACAACCTCGGAGAGATCGATGCCCGCGCGCTGAACTCCACACCCATTACCGACACGGCCACGCTGCGTTTCGGCAAGTACGGCCCGTACCTCGAGGTCATCGACCCCGAGAAACCGGACGAGCGCGGACGCATCGTCAACGTGCCGGAAGAACTCGCGCCAGACGAACTGACCGCCGCAAAGGCGCAGGAGCTCATCGACGCTCCCGTCGCGGGCGACCGTGTGCTCGGGGAGAACCCGGAGAACGGGCGGATCATCGTCGTCAAGGACGGCCGCTACGGTCCATACGTGCAGGAGAACCTGCCCGAGGATGACGCCGCAGTCGATGCCGCAGTCGACGAGAATACCGGCGAGGTCATCGAAGCGCCGAAAAAGAAGAAGACTGCCAAGAAAGATGCGCCGAAGCCACGGACCGGTTCGCTTTTCCGCTCAATGTCAGTCGAGACGATCGACCTGGAGACGGCGCTGCAGCTGCTCAGCCTTCCGCGCATCGTCGGCAACGACCCCGAAACGGGTGACGAGATCACTGCGCAGAACGGTCGTTACGGACCGTATCTGAAGAAGGGCACTGACTCGCGATCTCTCGAAGGTGAGCAGCAGATCTTCGATGTGACGCTCGAGCAGGCACTCGAGATCTACCAGCAGCCGAAGTACGGCGCAGGGTCGCGCCGTGCCTCCAGCGCGCTCGCCGAGTTCGAGGCTGACCCGGTCAGCGGCAAGCCGATTCGCATCCGTGACGGACGCTTTGGCGCCTATGTCACCGATAGCGTGACCAACGTGACGATCCCGCGCGGTCAGAAGCCCGAAGACATCACCTTCGAGATCGCTGTGCAGATGCTCGCCGATAAGCGTGCCAAGGGTCCCGCGCCGAAGCGCGGCGCAGCAAAGAAAGCACCTGCCAAGAAGGCGCCCGCGAAGAAGGCACCTGCGAAGAAGGCTCCCGCAAAGAAAGCCCCCGCAAAGACAGACGCACAGAAGGCTGCTGCCCGTTCGGCCGCAGCCAAGAAGGCGGCAGCGACTCGGGCCGCAAACGCAGCGAAGAAAACGACGGGCTCGTGACAGCGCGCCCCGGCATCTGGATCACACTCGAGGGCGGCGACGGCTCGGGGAAAACCACCCAGGCCGAGATGCTCGAGAAGTGGCTGTCTGATGCCGGGCACAAAGTGTTGCGTACGCGTGAGCCCGGCGGTAGCGACGTGGGGCAGCTGATTCGCGAGATCGTGTTGCATCACCGCGGTGACATCGCCCCCCGCGCCGAAGCACTCCTCTACGCCGCCGATCGTGCACACCACGTCGCGACGGTCGTACGGCCTGCGCTGGAGCGCGGCGAAATCGTGCTGCAGGATCGCTACCTTGACTCGTCCGTCGCCTATCAGGGTGCCGGCCGCGTCCTCGATGCCGTTGAAGTGCGGGACCTGTCGTTGTGGGCAGCCGAGGGCGCGCTACCCGACCTCACTCTGTTGCTCGACCTCGATCCATCGGCCGCTCGCGTCCGTCTGGATTCGGCAGACAAGCCGTTCGATCGTCTGGAAGCAGAGAAGGCCGAATTCCACACCCGCGTGCGGGAGTCGTTCCTCGCTCTCGCTGCGGCCGAGCCAGAGCGCTTCCTGGTGCTGGATGCCGCGGCATCCGCCGATTCGGTGGCATCCGTCATCCGTGACCGTGTCGCATCCCTCATCTGACAGGGCGGGTGCTGTCGCACCCTCCAGTTAGGCTGAGAACATGACCGCACCCACGCTCGCTCCGTTCCCGTGGACGGACGTCTGGGGGCAAGATGACGCGGTCGAGGCGCTGCGGCATGCGGCATCCGATCCGGCTGCGCTCTCGCATGCCTGGCTGATCACCGGTCCTCCTGGCTCTGGCCGCTCAACGCTCGCGTACGCTTTCGCGGCCGCCCTGATCGCCGACAGCCCCGACGATGAGCACACGATGCGTCAGGTGCTTGCCGGCACCCACCCGGACGTCACGGCGCTCCGCACCGACAAAGTCATCATCACGATCAAAGAGGCGCGTGCGCTGGTCGAGCGCTCATACTTCGCGCCGTCCGCTGGTCGTTACCGCGTGATCGTCGTGGAAGACGCCGACCGCATGGTCGAGCGCACCTCGAACGTGCTGCTGAAGGCTCTCGAAGAGCCACCAGAGAACACCGTGTGGATTCTCTGCGCACCCAGTGAAGCCGACCTTCTGCCCACGATCCGCTCGCGGGTGCGGCCGTTACGGTTGCGCGAGCCTGATGTCGCTGATGTCACGCGCTTGATCATGCAGCGCACTGGCGCAGACGAGGTCACCGCAGAGCAGGCTGCACGACACTCTCAGCGCCATATCGGCATGGCTCAGCGCTTGGCGACAGACGACGCGGCCAGGCGGCGCCGTGATGTTACGCTGCGCTCGGTGCTCGCGATTCGCGGCGTCGGCAGTGCGGTCGAGGTCGCCGGAGCAATCATCCAGGCCGCCACAGAAGACGCGAAGACTCTGACCGCAGAGCGCGATGCCTCTGAACGTGCATCGCTGCTGCGCACCGTCGGCGTGGCAGAGGGCCAGGCGGTCCCACCTGCATTGCGCGCACAGATTTCCGCACTGGAGGACGACCAGAAGAAGCGCGCGACACGCAGCCTGCGCGACGGCATCGACCGCGTACTCACCGACCTGCAGTCGATGTTTCGTGACGTCGTGATGCTGCAGTACGGTCGTGGCGACGATCTCATCAACCGTGAGTTGCAAGATGATCTGAGTGCCCTGGCTGCCGCATGGCCGGTGGCACGTACGCTGGTGGTTCTCGACCATCTTGCCGAGACCAGAGAGTCTTTGGAGCGAAACGTTGCTCCGACACTCGCTCTGGAAAGTTTGCTCGTGACAGTCGCGAGCGGGAGGAAACCGTGAACATTCGACAGACTTCTCGCCTGCGACGGCTTGCCGCGATTACGGCGGGTCTGGCCGCAGCGTCGGTGGCGCTGAGCGGATGCCTGTACTCGGCAATTCCTGAGGGCACGGGGCCGCGGCCCGCGACGACGAACGCCCCCGACACCGAGGGTGTTTCTGCTGATCTGCTCCCGTACTACGAGCAGACGCTCGACTGGACCGCCTGTGACTCGCAAGCTGCTGGCTTTGACTGCACGTACGTCACAGCGCCGCTGGACTGGGAGAATCCGAGCGACGGCGATATCAGGCTCTCCGTTGTTCGCCACCAGGCAACCGGTACCCCGATGGGGTCCCTGTTGACCAATCCGGGCGGCCCCGGTGGGAGCGGGGTGGACTTCATCCTGAACAGCCTCGACTATGCGGTCAGCGGCGACCTCATCGACAGCTACGACGTGATCGGGTTCGATCCGCGTGGCGTCGGCGATTCCACCGCAGTGAGCTGTTTCGATGCCACCGAGATGGACTCGTACCTCTACGACATTCCCGTCGCTCCGCGAGGAACCGACGAGTGGGAGGCTGAGCTCACCGAGCGCAATAAGGCCTTCGCTGACGCATGTGACGCCAACAGCGACGGCATCCTGCCGTTCATCACGACGATCAACTCCGCGCGCGACATGGATCTGATCCGCGGGGTGCTCGGCGATAAGCAGCTCAACTACCTCGGCTACTCGTACGGAACCTTCCTCGGCGCGACGTACGCGAACCTTTACCCGGAGCGGGCGGGCAGGCTCGTGCTTGACGGCGCGATCGACCCTGCCGTCCCGAGCCTCGATGTCGGAACCACGCAGGCAATCGGCTTCGAGTCGGCTCTTCGCGCCTACATGCAGAACTGCCTCGATTCCGAGTCCTGCCCCTTCAACGGCACGGTCGACGAGGCCATGGCTGATCTTGGAGCCCTCCTCGCGAGTGTTGATCGCACGCCGCTGAAGAACGACGACGGGCGCATGCTCGGCGCAGACGCGCTGATGACAGGCATTATCGTCACGCTGTACTCGCAAGACAGCTGGGGAGTTCTCACGCAGGCGCTTGATGATGCGCTTCAGGGCGACCCCTACACCGCGTTTTACCTCGCGGACGCGTACAACGGCCGTGAGGACGGCGTCTACCTAGACAACTCCAGCGAAGCGTTCCGTGCCTACAACTGCATGGACTACCCGCTGGAGGACGACCAGGCAGCGCAAGACGCGTCGACAGCAAAAATCGAGGCTGGCGCCCCCACGATCGCTCCCTACTGGTCGGGCCCCGATTCCTGCGAGGTATGGCCGTACGCGCCGACCGGTACCCGCGGTGAGATCCATGCCAAGGGTGCAGGCCCGATTCTCGTCGTCGGCACGACGAATGACCCGGCAACGCCCTACGAATGGTCGGTGTCGCTGGCCAAGCAGTTGGAAGAGGGCGTCCTCATCACTCGCGTCGGTGAGGGTCACACCGGCTACAACAAGGGCAACACTTGTGTCGACGCTGCGGTTGACGCTTACTTCCTCGATGACGTCGTTCCGGACGCTGACCTCGAGTGCAAGTGAGCTGGTTCGCGGCACGGCTTCGGACAGGGTAATATCGTTGATCGTGCCGCTCTCGTAGCGCACGCCGCCTTAGCTCAGTCGGTAGAGCATTTCACTCGTAATGAAAAGGTCGTCAGTTCGATTCTGACAGGCGGCTCCACTGGCCCCGTGATGTGAGAACATCACGGGGCTTTCCTGTTCATCAAAGCGTACGCTCGAAGCATGACCCGGGCACTCCTCATCGTCGACGTGCAAAATGACTTCACCGAGGGCGGCGCACTCGCCGTCGAAGGCGGGGATGCTGTGGCATCCGCTGTTTCCGCTCATCTGGCTGCCCATTCTGCCGACTACAACGTCATCGCCGCCTCACGCGACTGGCACGATGCGGACAGCGATAACGGCGGGCACTTTGCCGAAGAGCCCGACTTCGTCGATACCTGGCCCGCGCACTGCGTCGCTGGCACGGAGGGTGGCGAATACGATCCTCTTCTGGTCACGGATGCCGTGACGCACCATGTGCGCAAAGGGCAGGGTGTGCCGGCCTATTCGATGTTCGAGGGTGTGACAGATGATGGCGCCACGGTTGCTGCGGTACTGAGCGAGCGGGGGGTCCTCACAGCCGACGTGGTCGGGATTGCGACCGACCACTGCGTGCGTGCCACCGCGCTCGATGCGATCGCGCATGGCGTTCGGGTGCGCATCTTGACTGATCTCATCGCCGGGGTTGGTGCCGAGCCCAGTGAGGCTGCGCTCGCCGAACTCGCGCACGCTGGCGCGGAACTGATGACGAGCGCGGCCGCTTTCGAAAGTGATAGCGAGTGAGCCGCAGCGTCCTGCTGCTGCGGGCGGTGAACGTCGGCGGAAACAATCGAGTGCCGATGGCGCGGCTGCGTGAGGTACTGGCATCCGAGACTTCGCTCACCGGCCTCTCCACGTTCATCGCGAGCGGCAACATCATCTGCGATGACCCAGCGGATGCCGCGGCATCCTGCGCCACCGTGCGCGAGGTGATTTCGAAAGAGTTCGGGGTGGATACTCCTGTCATCCATCGAACGCACGCGCAGCTCGTGGCATCAGAGGCGGCGCAGCCGTTCACGGATGCCAGCGACAAGCTCGTGCACGCGATGTTCCTCGTGGGAGCGCCAGTTGGCGGTTCCGTCGAGGCGCTCGAGCACCGGCTGCTGCCGGGAGAGCACCTCGCGCTCATCGGACGCGATCTGTGGATCGAGTTCAGCGAGGCAGGCGTGCATTCAACGAAGCTCACCAAGGCGGTGCTGGACAAAGCTCTCGGCACCGCTGGCACGGCGCGCAACCTTCGAACCACGCGCACGCTCATCGAGTTGACGGCTGAGGCATGACGCGGAGCTACCCGTCCACGATCGCCGGCGCTGTCGATCACGAGTTGGTCATCAAGAAGTCGCGTTTCATCGCGCATGTTGCGCCGGTCGCATCCTCGGAGGAAGCGGATGATGTCATTGCCGCGGTGAAGCGCCGCGGATGGGATGCCAGGCACCACTGCGCGGCGGTATCGGAGGCGTTGGACCGCGCGACACTCGTCGATCGGCATGTGCTGGCATCCGTTCGGGTCACGGTGGACCACGCCGATGCGGGGCGCTTCGACAATCTGCTTCGTGAGTGGGTACCCGGTCACGGTGCTGTGCTGGGTGAGCCTTCGTATGCGACGCACGCGCAGTTCGAGGTGTGGGTACCGCCGGCTGAGCTGCCAGCGCTTGCTGCCCAGGTGGCAGAGTCGTCCGCCGGTGCGGTCGGTGTGGAGGCGACTGGCGTCGAGCGTCTGGTGGGTGTTCGACGCACCTAGCCGTGCGTCGAATTTCTGTTACTCGCTTATGTACACGGTCGTGCCCGGTGTGAGCTGAGCGAGTCTCTCGATCACATCGGAATCCACACGGAGGCAGCCGTTGGAGATCGCACCGGAACGATCGTCGTGGTAATGGAACGCGGTCACCGCTGCCGCAGAGCCGCCGAAATCCGCCAGCGTCGGGGACTGCGCCGATAGGTACACGAGCGGAAAGCCACGCGTGTAGGAATCGTCGGAGGTACGCGTCGTCATGATGAATGATCGGCCGAGCGGGGTAGGTGTACCGTCTGCTCCGGATGCGAAATCGGAGGCTACTCGCTCCCGGTTGCCCGCGGAGACGATGTCGATAGTTCGCTGCGACAGCGAGACTTCGATATGTGGGTCGTTCGGCGAGAGCGTGACGTCGGAGATTCGCATCCATCCGACCGTCTGTGCAGGATTTGCTTCGGGAGGCAGGCCGCTGCGTCCCACGAGTAGCACCTTGATCCAGTGGTCCTGCTTCTCGATCACCGGAACGATCGTGCCCTCGTACTGCTGTGTCTGGGGAAGATACGCGACGGGCGCTCCCTGTGGGTCGGCGAATACCGCTGCGCCAGCGACGCCGGGAACGGCAACGAGGCTCGCGGTCGCGCCGTACGGGTCATCATCGATGGGCAAGGCATTGTTCACCGAGAAAACATCGACGATCGGGAGCGATGCGAGGTCGTATATCTCGGTGTTTTCGGGGAAGCCGGCCGGTGTGGGGATCGGCGTGGGACTGGGTGTCGGACGCTCGAGAGCGGTAGCAGACGCGATCCGGGGGCCATCGGTCTTCGTCATCAGCGCGACGCCGAGCGCGACGGCGCCGCCGATGATCATCGCGACGAGCGCGAAGATCAAGGCTCGTTGCGATCGACTCCCCACCAGTGCGTTCACATGTCCATCGTGCGGGTCGCGGCGCGCGATCGCAACCTGAGTGGTCCGAGAGTGGTGGGCACTCCGGCGTCGAACCCGTTGTTGGCGTTCCGCGCGGAACTTGACGACGAATGCGGGTCCGTGACACAGACCACCCTCCGGGACGAAGTAGGCTTTACTGCGCGGGCCTGTAGCTCAGTTGGCAGAGCATCGGACTTTTAATCCGCGGGTCGCGGGTTCGAGCCCCGCCGGGCCCACCCAAGTGTCGATGTTCAACACGCGACGTCCGCAGGTATGACATCTTCCCCCGCGGCAGCGCTGGCCTCGTAGGCCAGCGCTGCCGCGTGGATTGCCGGGTCGAGCAGCGTGTCGAACGGTTCACCCGGTTCCGCTTCCACCCGGTCGGCGTTCTCGATTTCGTAGACATGGATGCGCTCGAAGAATGCTTGGTTGCAGATGCGTCGGAGTGAGTCGTCAATGCTCATGTAGATCGCGTGCATGTCACCGGCAAGGGCGAGGCAGTCTTCAAGGTGCGCTTTGGCCTGGTCGTACTCGATCTGCCCCGCGTCGATCTGCGCGTCGAGGAACGCGAGCCGGCGCGCGATGCCGTCTTGTTCTTCTTTGAGGAGGTCCAGCGGGACGGCTCCGGCGTGGTGGGCGTGGAGCAGGCTGCGGCGTTCGTCGCGGAGCCGGTCGCGCTCGACGGCGTGGGTGTGGCGTTCTGCTTTGTTCGCGGCGTGGAGGTCATCGAACTGGCGCACGAGCATGTGCCGCAGCGCGGTGACGATGTGCTCGGGTATCTGCACGCGCCGGTAGTAGTCCTCGACCTGTCGTTCGATGTGCTCGATCGGCATGGCCTGACGGACACAGTTCGTACGCTTAGAGTGCCGGCCTGCGCAGATGAAGTACGGGTAGACGATGCCCTTGCCGTTCTTCGCATGGGTGACCATCAGGCGGGAACCGCAGTCGCCGCAGTAGACGGAGCCTTTCAGGTAGTGCTCGTGGGTTTGGGTCTTCTCCCCGGATACCTGGTGCGCGGTGAGGACGTTCTGCACCCGGTACCAGAGTTCCGCGCTAACGAGCGGTTCGTGGAGTCCGTCGTAGCGGGCGCCGCGGAAGATCACGTCGCCCTTGTAGTACGGGTTGGAGAGCATCTGCTGGATCGTAGACAGCCCCGGAGCCTTCGCAGGCCGTTTCGGGGTCGGCACGGTCGTAAGGCCGCGGTCGACAAGTTCGCCGTGCAGCATCGAGGTCGAGTAGTTCCCCGTCGCGTACGCCTCGAACGCCCACCGCACCAGAGCGGCACGGTCAGGGTCTGGGATCACGGTGGGAATGTCGCGGCCGAGCTCGTCGCGCTTGTGGACGTTGAGGTAGCCGATGGGGGCACGACCCACGGTGCCGCCGGTGGCGGCTTTCTGGGTCATGCCCTTGGCGACCTCGTTGGCGAGGTTGCGGGAGTAGAACTCCGCGATCGTGGACATGATGCCGTGCAACAGCATCCCCGACGCGTCTCATCAATGTTCTCCGTCGCAGATACCAGGATCACGCCTGCATCTTTGAGCGCGAGGTGGATCGCCACATCGTCGGCACGGTTGCGGGCGAGCCGATCGACCTTGTGGACGATGCAGTACGCCACCTGGTGCGTCTTGACGTACTCGATCATCCGCATCAGCTCTGGCCTGTCGGCCTTGCGCGCGGACTCACCCGCGTCGATGAACTCCTCCACAACGATCGCGTTCAGATCGCGAGCCTTGCGCAGGTTCGCATCGCGTTGCGCGGGGATGGAGAATCCCTCGTCACGGCCGCCACGCTCTGCCTGCTCCTTGGTGGAGACGCGCAGGTAGGAGACGGCAAGAGTGGTGGTCTCACCGAGCCGGTCGATACTGGTGGGTGGCGCCGGGGGTGCCAGAGTCATGAGTCGTGTTTCCTCTCACCGAAAGGGTGGGAGCCAACGCGACGGCGAAGCGTCACGCGGTGCGACTCGTAAACGGGAAACACGTCCGCCGGAAAGAAACCGGGGTAAGCCACAAGGGCAAAGAGACTGCGCACCCGGCCTGGTGAGGCCGTGGCGTCGGGTTCTATTCTACGTCGTCGGGCTCAGAACGCCCAGGATCGACGGCATCCGGCGTGGTCTCGCCGTTCGTCTTCGATCTGCTGACCGCCATGCCGAGGAACACCTGCGCGAGCTTGTGCAGGTCAGGTTGACTGCGCGGCACTGCTTCGACGGTGAAGCGTCGATCCTCACCCCGCCTGCGCTCACGCCTGCTCATGGCACTTCTCCCGTGCTCAGGACGAGACCTGCGATGAACTGATCCTCGGCACGCCGTCGCGCTTCCACATCGGCGTGCATGTATTCCACGAAGTCTTCCTCGCGGTTGGGGATGACGATGTCTTCGATGGGGTCGGTGTCGGGTTCTCCGGGCCAGGCGATGCGGCGGGTGGGGCGGTCGGTGGTCAGGCGTGTGCCGCAGGCTGCGGTCCAGTGCCGGAGGCGTTCTTGGGCTTCGGTGAAGTCGCGATGCCAGACGAGCATGGCGCTGCCCTTCGCTTCGGGGTGGATCGCGCACAGCCAGTGGATGTGCAACGCGGACAGTTCCCACACCAATGCCGGGTGGCGGTGCCAGAACGGCGGGACGACGGCGACGGGGAGTCCGTAAGTGTGGCGCAGCCAGTGCACCCATTCGTTCAGTGCCAGCCATTCTTCCTCCGCGGCATCGGCGTTGAGGAGATTCCAGTTCACCGGCCCCGGCGGGCCCGCTGCGTCGTCGTCAGCGGCGGGTGCGTCGGTGTCGGGGTCGTAGCTCTCATCGAACTCGTCCTCCGCCGCCTCTCCCGCGTCAACCTCGCCGGTGTCGGGCAGTTCATCGACCATGATTCGCTCTCACCGTCCGACCGCGGCGGCACCAGCGGACGCGCGACGCGGGCCATCCGTGGACAGTGCGGTGTCCTCGAGTCCGGTATCCAGTGAGTCGGCTTCCGGTGTGCGTCGGGGCCGGTCGACGGTGTAGCGGGTGCGGGCGAGGTCGTGGCCCAGTTTCTTCGCGACGAACTCTTCGACCTTGACGGTCTGGCCGTTGTCGTCGGTGCGGTCGTATTGATGTGTGTAGCCCTCGGCGATGAACTTGTCGCCTTTGGCGAAGCGCTGGTGGGCGCGTTCGGCGGTCTTCCGGAACGCGACGAGGTCGTGGAAGGTGGTCTCGGTCTGCGTGAACGAGCCGTCGTCTTCACGGCGGTAGTGTTCCTGCCCGATCTTGACGAACAGCCGCGCGTCACCTTTCTCGGTGAACGACAGGTGCGGTTCGGAAGCGATGAACCCGGACAGGGACTCTTGCGTGTGGATAGCCATTGGACACTCCTCGTGATGACGACACCCCGCACTTCGGGGTGCTCTGTCACTCAGGTGCGCCCACCCGCCCCCTCACCACTGTCAGGCGCCGGGATGCCGGCTTGCAGCAGCGCCTCCACCAACCGTCGCTGACCCTGCAGTTCGCTCGCGTCCTTGCGGCGGGTCCAGGGCCGGAGTTTCGCGACGATCGGCGGTGCGGCGCGCAGCAGGATCAGTCCGGTGCCGAATGGGAGGGTGCGGATCACGTCGGGCGGCATGATCGACACTCTGCGGATGGAGCGCTGTGCGGTGCGGGAACCTTGGTCGCCGATCGTGGTGGAGTCGGTGATCTCGTCTCGTTCTCCGATGAGGGTGGTGAGGTCTTGGAGGTCGCGGCTGTTGGATGCGCCGCCGAGGATGATTTTCACGATGCTGGCGTCCCAGATCGCGCCGGCCGCGTTATCGGACCACTTCTCCCGCGCCTGCGCGAGCGACTGCAGCACCGGCATCGTCGTGATTCCCGTACCCCCTCCTTCTGCCATCAGTGTCGGCAGGGACGGGAGCGGGGCAAGGTTTCCGATCTCATCCAGCGCGAGCAGCAGGGGTGGGTCGAGGCGGGCTGACGGTGAGCGTGCGGCGAGGCGTCGGGCGGCTTCGACGAGGTCTTCCACAAACGCCGACACCAGCGCGGCACTGTTGTTCGCCCCCGCACCCGTCGCGAGCAGATACACGGTGCCGCGCTTGCGCAGAAACTCCTCCGGGTCGAACCGCTCGTTTGGTCCGGGGCTGACGGCGTCGAGGACGCGGGGGTCGGCGAGGGCGGCGAGGGAGAGGGACACGCCTTGCCAGATGGAGTCGCGGGTTCTGGGGTCGGAGTCGATCATCGCCTGCAACGAATCCGCCCACCCTGTCGCGGCTTTCGGGTTCGCGGTGAGGATCGCGACCGCATCGGATGCTGCGGCCGGGTCGAGGGTCCACCGGAACAATTCGGCAGGGGTGCGCTGGTCGAGGGCGGCGGCGTGGAGGAGGGCTTGGAGTGCGGTGCGGGTTTTCCCTTCCCAGAAGTCCCCGCCTTCGACACCGCCGGCGGAGAGGCCGGTGCCGGCGGCAAGGCCGGTGGCGCGGATCATCGCCGTCAACGGGTCCTCACACCCCCGGATTGGTGACCACCGGAGTCCTGCGGGGACGCCTTCGGCGAGGTGCTGCGGATCGAACACCGCCACCGGTCGCCCTCCCGCGCTTCGCGCCTTCAAGGTGGCGGTGAGGTTGTCGGGGCGGGTGGAGGTGGTGACGACGGCGCCGGGGGCGTCGAGGATCGCGTTGATGACCACATGCAGCCCCTTCCCGGAGCGGGGTGGCCCGATCAGCAGGATCGAGTCCTCCACGCTCGCCCACACGTCAACGTTCCGTGATGCGCCGAGGAGGTAGCCGACATCGGTGACGGCAGGGTGCTGGATAGAGGGTCGGAGTTGCCCGGCCCGACGCAGCAATGCTTTCTCCGATGCAGCGGTCGTGACATCGGTGCGGGTGGCGATGCCGACGATCCGGTACGGGTCGACCTTCGTCTGCCGCGAATGCTCACGGAAGAACCGCCACACCCACCACCCCGCACTCCCGACCGCGACGATGAGGATGCCGGTGACGATCCAGTACGCCACCGGGTGCAGCCCGTCGGCACCGAGCGCGCTGCCGGGGTCGGCGGGGTTCAGGAGCACGCCGAGGCCGGCATCGATCCCGCCGGTCGGCTGCGTGGCCCTGGTGACCCAGGCGGTGATCGTGCCTGCGACGCGGAGGATGACGGCGAGGACGGCGGCGGTGATGAGGGCGATGATGCCGAGGTTCGCCAGCTCATCCCCAAGCGCACCACTCTGCCGCGGAGCGCTCATTGGATTCTGCCAATGGTGAGTGTGCCGGAGACGCGGCCGAGGAGGATCACTTCACCTGTCACTGCAAGCGCGGCTTGTTCTGTGGTGAGGAGGGTGCGGGCGGTGCCGTCACCGCTGGCGTCGGTGTGGGCGTGGATGATCGCGACGGCGACATCCTCACCCGGCACGAACCCCGACCCTGTCGCCTGATGCAGCACCGGCTGCGCGGCACGGACCGGAGGCGACACCACAGCAGCCAGTGCTGGTGCTGGTTCTTCCCAGGGATTCAGGGTCGGGCGTCGCGGGGTGGGGTGATGATGTCGGTGAACGTCGACCCGTATGCCTCGTGCACCTGCACCCGCAGCGGCGACCGGTACTGGGCGATGAGGCGTCGAGGATTGTCGGGAACGCGTCGCGCCGCCAGCCGGAGCGAACGGCTCCGGCAGATACGCCACCCCGTCCACCGTGACCGTCATCGCACCATCACCGGTGATGGTGAACTCCACCACCGGCACGACGACCGGGCCGCCTGGTTCGGGCGTCGGCGGCTTCGCCGTGCGTGGGGGTTGGTGGTCGGGGTGGGTGCGGCGGTAGCGGGGCTTCGGCGTCACAGGGCGGTTCCTCTCCGTGGAGTGCAGTGGTGTCGCCATGCAGGTGCGCTCGCACTGCCCCGGAACGCAGGTGGGAGGGCACGAACCTGGGGGTGGTTCGTGCCCTCCCGTGCCGACCCGCCACGTGTGGGGGTGCCGGCGGGTCAGCAGCCTGTGGTTAGTCCTCCTTTGCTCCCTCGAACTGGGCCTTGAACTCCTCGAACGGCAGGTCCTCGTCACGGACGTATCCGGCGCGTTCGCGGGCGATGGCGAGGCGGCGCCCGAACAGCAGCACCCCTCCGGTCGCCGCGGCCATCAGCCCTCCGGCGAGGCCGAGCGGCCACCAGTCGCCGCCGCCGGTGTGCGCGAGCTCACCCGGCACATCGGGCTTCCCTGGCTCGTCCGGGGTGTCGGTGACGGTGGTGGTCTCATACGGTGCGCCGCAGACGCCACGGTGCAGGATCGTGCCGTCCTGGTCGGTGACGGTCTCCACCCAGTAGTATGTGCCTGCCTTCTCGAAGATCACCTCGTCAGAGGCATATTCACCCGGCCCATCCAGATCGATCACCTTCGAGGTGAACACCAACTCGTCCGGGGTGCAGGTAGCGGTGTCAGTGTCCTGGCGGTACGCCTCGAACAGCAGGCGTGCCCCGTCGGGGACGGTGCCGGTGACGGTCGCGACATCATGCGCCGGGTCACCGAGCTTTACGGTTGGGACGGCGTTAGTCTTCACGATCAGCTCCTCCGGGTGCTCTTTGACCACGGTCGTCTCGCCCGGTGCCCCGCAGGTGCCCTCGGTGATGATCTCGCCGTCAGTGTTGTAGAGGGTTTCGATCCAGTACACGTTCCCCGCCGTCTCGACGGTGGTGGTGCCGGACTGGTAGACACCCGCCTGGGTGACGGGGATCTCCTCGCTGACGTAGAAGGGGGTCTCGCACACCGGATCGGTGTCCGCCGGGTGCGGCCCGTAGGCGCGGAACACGAGGTAGGCGCCGTCGGGAATGGTCGCGCCCTGCACCAGCGCCGTGTCCGAGAAGGGTGCGCCGACGAACGCTTCCGGTGTCGCCTGCGTCACCACCGACACCGGAACCTCCGTATTGGTGGGTGGGACGTAGAACCGTTCCAGCACATCCGCCGGAGACGACGCATACGGCTGCACGCGGTCGTCGCCGGTGAAGGTGGTGACGAGGACGTAGAAGCCGGGCTCGGTCGGCACGATCTTGTCCTCATCCGTGTACCCGAGCTTGTACACCCCATTCCTCGCCGCGTCGTAAGCTCCGCCAACACAGGTGCGCCAGTGAGGTCGAGATCATCGGTGAGTTCCGCATCCGACGCGAACGGGCCGTAGACCGTGTGATGCAGTTCATCGCGTCCGCGCCCCAGTAGCCGTCGCCGGTGAAATCGCCGTGGTTCGCAGGAAACCCTGTGACGGTGATCACATCGAAGGCGCGTCCGCCGGGGTGCACGTTGTACTCCCGCATCAGCGAGGTCACCGTGACCGGCCACCGCACCGACGTCGTCTCCACGGTGATCCCGTAGTCGTCCTGCCAGTCGCTCGCGAGGTAGTCGCGCACCCACTCCGGCTGCGACGACTTCTTCACCTCCCACACCCATGTCACGAACCCGCCCGTCGGCGCGATCACCGGCGGGGACGTGTAGATGCCGGGGCCGTCTGCGGTGATCGTCACGGTGCCGAGCGGCACTGCGTTCGGGTCGATGTCGGCGCTCTGCGCCGGGGGCAGGGTGCCGGGCACTTGGTAGGCGGTGCCCTCGAACACCACCGGAATGTGCGCGCCGTCCTTCTTCAACCAGGCACCGTTGCTGCTCGACACCGTGATCGTGTCCGTGAGTGCATCACCGGGGACGGCGAGACGCTGATCCGCTTCCGAAACAGCCTCAGGCTGGAACGGCACCACCGAGGTTTCAGTGACCCGGCCGAAGCGATCGGTGAACGAGTCGGTGAGGTACTTCGCGTTCTCACCGTGCGCGGTCTTGTCGATGCTCCACACCCACGTATAGAACCCCGACTCCGGAGCAACGATCGTGCCCGGCGACGTATACGACCCCGCACCGGTGAGCGTCATCGTCTCGGTGCCTGTGACGGGTGCTCCGGCAGGTGGGGTGTCGGCTTCGGTTGGCTGCTCATCGAACGGCCCATACAGGGTTCCGGTCGCGGTCACCTCAATCGGGTTCCCGTGGAGGTGAATCCAGGTGCCCTTCGACACCGACACGGTGAGCCCGTCCACGAACGCTTCACCCTCAGCGACGTAGCGGGAGGCGACCTGGGTGGTGATCTCCGGCTGGAAATCCAGCTCGATCACCGGCGACTCCACCCGCGCCGACAACCCGGTAGAAGATCCCGCGACGGCCGCGATCAGACGCTGCGCGCCCGGGGTCGTGTAGAGGTCAAGCGCGGCACCGTACCCCGCCGCGGCGATGTTCATGGAAGCACCGACACGGTACGACGGCACGCCGTCTGCGGGGGTGCCGGTGATCGGATGTGTCCCGGCGCCGATCGTGCGCGCCGGTGAACCGTCAGCGAAGATCGCATCCGACAGGGTCGCCGTGCCGGTGAGCCCTGCGGGGTGGGTTTCGACGGTGAGGGTGCCGGCGTACTGATCCGCCATGTCCAGTGACAGGGACAGTGAGGGGTCGGTGACGGCGTAGACGGCGGCGTTCTGGCGCATCATGTCCAGGTTCGCGAGGATCGTCCCCCGCTCGGACGCGGGCGCCCGCCCGACGTAGTAGATGTCGCCGGACATGCCGTGGGAGTTGTAGGTGCCGGCACTCGTGATCGACCATACGAACAGAGCGACCGCCGCAGTCGTATTCGGATCGCCTGACTGCCCCCATCGATCCAGCACATAGTTCAGCTCCGCGAGCTGCTGCCGGGACAGCGAGTCCAGCGACGTGATCGTTTCCGGCCCGTAGGTCTGCGCGAACGGTGAATCGGCATCGAGGTCCGCGCAGTACGCCTGCCGGCCATCAACGTCGGTGTTGTAGGCGCCGAGGAACCCGTTCCCGATGTCGTACCCGACACCGAGACTGCCCGCATGAGCCGCCGGCGCATTCAGTGCGAGCGACCCTGCCAGCAGGAACAGGGCCAGCAGCACTGAGAGCCAGCGCCGCACCCCCGTTCTGGGTGGCGCAGCCTCCGGCTGCGTGATGTGGGCGAGTGATCCTGACACGAGATACCTCCTGGTGTTGTCCATCAGCGACGCGAGCCGGCCGCCTTCACACCAGGTGCACCACCCGCCTCACCGGTCCAAGCCCGGCCCCTCACGCTGAGCAGAGGGAGTCGGGGTGTCGAGGGGGTCGACCTCAAGCCCCGCGGTGCTACGTACGGCCCGATGAGCTCCATCCCGCACCCCGTCGAGGAGGCCGCGCACATCGTCGTAGCCGGTGATGACCGTGGCGAGGCCGTCCCGCAAGAGTCGGTGACAGCCTGACGACGCTGCGCTGGTGATCGGGCCAGGGATCGCCCCGACGGGGCGGCCGAGCTCTGCGGCGCGGGCGGCGGTGTGGAGGGTGCCGGAACGGTAGCCGGCCTCCGCAATGAGGACGGTGCCGGAGAGCGCGGCGAGGAGCCTGCCTCGTTGCAGGAACCGCCACTTCGTCGGCGCCGCGCCCGGCGGCAACTCCGACAGCAACAGGCCGTCTTTGCCGACATGGGTCAGCAGATCAGTGTGCCCTGCCGGATACGGCCGGTCCAGGCCGCCTGCAAGCACGGCGACCGTCGCACCGCCCGATGCGAGCGCGGAACGGTGCGCGGCACCATCGATCCCATACGCGCCGCCGGAGAGCACCAGCCGGGAGTCGGCGACCGCCGACTGCACCAGCTCCGTGGTGATGTGCTCCCCATACCCGGTGGACGCCCGAGCGCCGGTGATGGTGAGGCGATCCCACAGCGGGCCGGTCAGCAGCCCTGCGTTGCCTTTCGTCCACAGCGCCACCGGTGCACGATCGCCAAGCGCGTCGATCCCGGCCGGCCATTCGGCATCGCCGGGGATCAGCACCCTCATTCCGTGCCGCTCCGTCTCAGCAAGCACCCCCTGGATTTGTGCGGCGTCGAGACGCGGTGCGAGGGGTCGCTGCCACGTGTCACCATCCGGCCCGGGCGGGACTTCATCGGCGAGGAGACGGGCGACGGTTTCGGATGCGCCGACGGTGCGGATCATCCTCCCCGTCACCGCGTCGCCTGGTTCGGACGCGATACCGAGGATGATCCTCGCGGTGCGCTCCTCTGCTGCCAGCTCGTTGATCGTGTCCATCAGTGCTGCTCCCTCGTTCATGGCGAATCAATCGAGGGATAGGTGCGAACCAGCACGCCGAAACAGTCACCAAGAGCAGGCCAGCGTGCGGGGAACATACACCCTCACAACGCCCCACCAATCGGCTGAGACTGGCGGAATGACGCGGAATCAGGGTTCAGGAATCCTGAACGTGAGTGTTTAGCCCTTCATTCGTGCTGTGGTGTCGAACGCGGCGAGCTCGGCGGGGTGGAGCTGGTGCTGGACGACGAAGGAGCGTTCTTTGATGCGCCAGAGTCCTTGTCCGGTGCCGAGGCCGGGGAGGAGTTTCTGTTCGGTGCCGGTGAGTCCGAGGGCTGCGGCGGTGGCTCCGAGTTGGTCGGGTTCTTGTCGGTAGATGATCCTGGTCTCCGCGTTCGCCAGCAGGCTGTTCGCGAGTGCGCGCATCGCGGAGCCGGAGTCGCCAACGTTGTCGAGGTCGGTGAGCTTGTGGAAGATCAGCATGTTCGCGATCCCGTAATGCCGCGCCAACCGCCATTGCGCGTCCATGCGGCGCAAGAGCGCTGGGTAGGCCATGAGCCGCCAGGCTTCGTCGTAGATCACCCACCGGTGCCCGCCGTTCGGGTCCATCAGCGCCGACTCCATCCACGCCGATGAGCAGGTCATCAGCACGGAGATCAGCGTCGAGTTCTCCGCGACGCGGGACAAGTCCAGGCTGACCATCGGCAGCGATGGATCGAACCGCACGGTCGATGGCCCATCGAACAGCCCCGCAAGATCACCCGCCACGAGGCGACGGAGGGCGTGGCCGACGAGACGGCCGTCCTCCGCCAGCCGTCCATCCGTGTCGGTCGCGGGGTCGGGGTTCAGGATGCGGTTGACGACCATCGGCAGGATTGGCACGTCAGCGGTGCGGACGGTGTCTTGGAGGGCGAGGTCGATCGCGGTGTGCTCCAACGGTGACAGCACCCGATCCAGCACGGTCTCTGCGAGCGCGCCGATGAGTTCCCGGCGGCGGGACGCGACTTGCGCCGCCCATTCCGCATCGCTCACCCCCGAAGGGCGGTGGCCCTCATCAAGGGGGTTGAGCCGGTTACGGAGCCCATGCCCGAGCACGATCGCCCGCCCACCAACCGCCTCCGCAACCGCGGTATGTTCGCCCTTCGGGTCACCGGGCACATACACGCGGCGACCAAACGGGATCGACCTCGTGTAGAGGGACTTGGCAAGAGAAGACTTCCCGGAGCCGACGATGCCGGCCAGGACGATGTTGGGGGCGGTGATGAGGCCGCGGGCGTAGAGGGTCCACGGGTCGTAGACGAACGAACCGCCCGAGTACAGGTCCTGGCCGATGAACACGCCGTCGCGCCGAGGCCGCCTTCCGCGAGAAACGGGTACGCGCCCGCGAGCGTCGCCGACGTGTCCTGATGCCGCGGCAACCGAAACCGCCCCGGCGTCCGCAACGCCGCCGCCCCTGGTTCGCCGGCGGCGGGGAGGTAGGTGGTGTTACGGCGTTCCGCACGCTCCGCCGCCAGCCGTTCACGCTCCGCCGACTGCTCGGCGCGACGGGCGCTGGTTTCGATCCTGGTGGCGGCGTGCTTGCGTGCCTTCCGCTGCCTGCGGCGTTCCCCGGCCGGCTCGACCAACGCCGCCGTATGCAACTTCTGCTGGTCGGTCATAGTGCTCGCCCCCGCGACATTGAAGACGACTGCGACGCGCGAACCAGTCATCCTCCTCGACCACCGGTGCGTGCCTGCGCGACGGTGGACGGCTCGGCATTGTCCGCGCCGACGGAGCTTGAGCATCCGGCTCTCGTGTCTCCGGGAGCGCACGGAACAGAGAGACGTGCCCGTGGTCATGGTTGTACGTCAGCGTGTAGATGCCGTTGGTGGTGGTGCGGTCGAGTGGGCCGGTGGGGATGGTGTCGTAGACGTATCCGTTGACGAGCGCAGCCTGTATGGTCTCCTCACCCATGTCGAACCCGGCCAGGTGCTCGATCGCCGCATCAGCACCGTCGCGGTCGATGATCGCGAGCACCTCGTCGGCTTCCTGCCCTTGCAGGAACACCAGACTCACCCACCGCGACACCGGGCCTGGTTCTCGAGCCGCGGGATGCCAGGCGATCCGTCCCGAGGCAGCCATCGCCGCATCCACTCGCTCATGCACGTCATCCAGCAACGCCGCCGCCTGCTGCAGCTCGGCGGCCGCGGCGAGCGCGTAGGTTGCGCCGGCGGTCTGATCCCCGGCGTCGTCGTGCGCGCACCCGGTTCGTCACGTGGGTGGTGGCGAGCTGGTCGAGCACTTGCCGGAGGGATCGCACCCCGGCGAGCAGATCACCCAGCACCGCATAGGTGTCAGCGGGGTCCTCGAACACGCGGGAGGCGTGCGCGAGCCCACGGAGCGCTTCGGACGCTTCGACAGCGTCCGTGGTCGGGTTCTGGAAGGTCGGCATGACGGGCTCCTGTCGTTCAGACGGTGCGGCACAGCGGCAACGCTGCGACGGTGAAGGCTTGCGCTTGCTGCCCAACGAGACGCCGGGTCTCGCAGGAGGCTTGGATCGCGGCCTGCTCGATCGCTGCGACGGCAGTGTCGAGTTCTTCCGGGGACGGGGCGGAGACGGAGATGAGGCCGGTGTAGCGGAGGACGCCGTGGCCGGCGGTGAGGTCGGCTTCCTGTTGGAGTACGTCGCCGTATTCGGCGGTTTGGGAGGCGTCTTCGATCTGCCCCATCTTCTGCCGCTGCGCAGCTCCGAGATCAGCTCGGTCTTCTTCTTCCTGATATCCCGCGCCGCCTGATCCGACCGGATCGGTGTGCACACTAGCGAGAACGAACGTTGAATCCCCGACGACAACAACACCGGGGCGAGGAACCCCGGATACACCTGCGACCTCGGCCATTCCGACACCCACAGCACCGCATGGAACGCGGAATCCGACCTGAGCCGATCCCAGGACTCGGTGACCGCGACCGGCCCCGCGGTCGCAAGCGTGCGCCCGATGTCGGTGTTCCGTTCGAGGATCGCGGCCGTGGCGGGGTCATAAGCGGATCGGAGGATCACTGCGACCTGTGGAGGGGTGAGCCACCCGGTGATCGTGAGCTCCGCCGCCCGCAACGCCGTCACGAGGGTGGTCATCTCCTGTCGTAGGACGGCAGCTGCTCCCTTGATGCCGCCGCCGTTGGTGCGGACCTGGCGGGCTGAGGCTTTGAGGTCGAGGGCGAGGCTGATGGTGGTGGCGTGGCGTTCCCCGGCGGGTCCGGCACGGTCGATGAGCTCGCGGTACACGGTGGAGGCCCAAGACTCGTCGTCAGTGCCGTGGCGTTGCCACCACTCGATCAGTCCGGAACCTCCATCGGGGAGGGTGCGTTCGCACACTTGAAGGCGGGCGATCCTCCCGGAACGGCAGGCGGTGGCGAGCACGCGCCCCCAGGTGGCGACGCGGCGTTCCTGCTCGCCGGGGTCGAGGAGCACGAACGCGGGATGTGAGATGCCGACGATCGCGGTGAGGGTCTGGGCATGGGGGTCGTGGATCATCGCCGCCCCCGTCTCCGGGTCCTCCCACTCCCGCAGCGACGCCGCATCACCAGGAAGAGCGAGCGTGCCCGCAGGACGGGGTTTCACGACCCGCCGCTGGAACACCGTCTGCCGTGCATGCGTGCGGGCAACCCACTGGAAGGTGACGGGCACCCACTCGATGAGCTTCCGACCCCCGACCGGGGTCCAGGCGAGCGCTGCACAGAGCAGCCAGATGGGTGCGGTCCAGGCCAGCAGCGTCCCGCCCCCCGGCATAGAGGGCGCCGACGATGGAAAGCACGCCGACGGCGTGGACGATGAGTTGCGGGAGGGAGAGGCCGAGGAGGATGCCGCGGCGGGTGAGGCGGGAGAACTGCACGGCCCGCAACCCAAACCCCGCACTGCTCGTGTTCTGCTGAGTCGACATCGGTCACTCCTTCCCGGCAGTCGGCTTCGATGAGGGCGCAGGCGGAGGCGTCGAGGGCGTCGGTCGCGCCGGTGGTGCGGTCGGGGTGTGGCTCGGTGCGGGCGGTGGCGGTG
>NZ_JHET01000007.1 GCF_000685355.1 Microbacterium sp. CH12i
CCGGAGCCGTTTCGTCGCCGAGTCGCCCTTCTCCGGCGCGGCGTCGGCCGTGCCGGTCGCCGCGACTGCGCCGCCGAGGACACGCGGGCGCGAGCTCCTCGAACGTGCAGTCGAAGATGTCCAGCAGCGCCACCAGCGCCTGCATGTTCATCCGCTCCGGCTTCTCCGCCGCGAGCCGGTAGACCTGACTTGTCGACAAGTAGACACCGCGCTCTTCCAACAGCGGGACCAGCTTCGTCGTGGAGAACATCCCCGCCGCCGCCATCACCTCCCGCAGCCTCCACTCAAACCCAATCAATCTCATCGCCCTGCTCCTTCCTCATCGCTCGGCCTCAGCCGTGTCCGTTCAATCGCCTGACTCATCATCGTGTTCATGTAGTCAGCGCTCACCCCGGTGTAGATCGCCGTCGTCGACTGATGCAGATGCCCGACCTGGCGTTGCACGAACGCGGGATCGACGCCCGACTCGATCAGATGCGTCACGTAGGAATGACGCAGCGCATGCGGCGTCAGAACCTCATCCAGGCCAAGTGCTGTCCGGTAGGTGGCGAACCTCGTCTCGAGCTCCCGAGTGCGGAGCCTCGTGCCGCGTTCCGACAGCCAGAGCGCCGTCGAGCCGTCACGAACCATCAGTGGGCGCACCTGCTCGACATACTCCTGGAGAGCGTCGACCGCCCAGTCGAACAACGTCACGACGGCGCGCCGCTTCGGTGGTCCGCCGCGCGAGGATTTCCCGTGACGGATCTGCATCACCCCGAACTCCCCGAACTGCGGTGCCTTCGGGTTCCGGTAGAAGTCGGTGATGTCCAGCCCGACCGCCTCGCTCGCGCGCATGCCCCAGGCGTAGACGACCTTGAAGAGTGTCGCGTCCCGGAACGCCGGCAACGCACCCTTGCGGTGCTCGTCCAGCAACCGCGACACCTCCGCATCCGCATGATCCAGGAGGCGCTGCAACTCAGACCTGGTCAACGGGCGTCGGCCGGGCTTGCCTCGTAGTCCTGCAGGTGCGCGAGCGTGTTCCACTCATGACAGACCTGAACCGGATGCGTCCCGAAACGCTCCATGCACTCGGCGACCCAGCCGTAATGCGGCGAACAGACGTAATTGCAGAACGTGCGGACTGCACCCTGATACGACCGGATCGTCGACGCCTCCACCTGCCTCTGCGACACCAGCAGAGTCATCCACTCGTCGAAGTCTCCCGCCGACCACTCCCACGGCTTCTTCCCGGCGTAGGCCTCGAATCTCCGCACCACGCCCAGCGCCCGAGCCACCGAGTCCTCCCTGAGCCGGCGGCCACCGACCTGCTGCATCCGCCACCCCTCGAGCATCGCGTCAAAGACGGCTTCGTGGGCGTAAGGAACGACACCCCGCTCGCGAGATACAACGACGACGCACCATGCGGAATCCGACCCATCGACAATCCAATCCATCCGTATAACGCTCTAATCATGCATTAAACGCGAACCCTGAGGATGGACGCAAGACTTCCCCGCGGAATGTTGCGCGGTAGATCGAACGCACCGATAGTGTTTCCGACACAGACGACGACTCGGATCCTGCATCGGATGCAATACCGCGGGGAAATCGCCATCGTCGGAGCACGGGCCGCGACTCCGTATGGCGAGCACATGGCTTCGGAGCTCGCGGGTGATCTGGCCGCGACGGGAACCCTCATCGTCTCCGGCGGCGCCTATGGCATCGACGGCACGGCGCACAGGGCGGCTCTTGGCGTGGGCGGTGCGACTGTGGCGTTCCTGGCTGGCGGTGTGGATCGCGCCTATCCGAGCGGCCACCAGCAGCTGTTCGAGAAGATTCGCGGCGGCGGTGCCGTCCTCAGCGAGGTGCCGTGCGGCACAGCCCCCACAAAGTGGAGGTTTCTTTCGAGGAACCGACTCATCGCCGCGTTGGGCGGTGCGACGGTGGTTGTCGAGGCCGGGTGGCGAAGCGGTTCACTCAACACCGCGGGCCACGCGGCTGCGCTCGGGCGCCCGCTGGGCGCAGTGCCGGGCCCGGTGACATCTGCTGCCTCCGCCGGTTGTCACCGGCTGATGCGAGAGTACGACGCGCGTTGTGTCACGAATGCGGAAGAAGTTCGGGAGCTCCTCGGACTAGATGCAAAGGACGTCACGGCCGAGGAGCGGCGGGACCCTGATCAAATTCGCGTGCTCGATGCGTTGAGCGCACGGACGGCGCGTGCACCGCGCGATCTCGCGCGCACGGCTGGTCTCTCTGAGGAACGTGTCGCGGCGATGCTCGGCCTGCTCTCACTAGACGGAACGGCCATACGAACGAGCGCCGGCTGGCGTCTTGCTGCCGTGGACTGAGTCGATCAGGCGACAGACGGCGCAGCGGCGAGGCGCATCCGCACTAGGGAACACGCGGGGCATGCTGGAATGGTGGAACTGACCGTAGCGGCTGATGCGTTCGCCACCCACCTGGAACGGGTGCGGCGACTGTCTCCGGCGACGGTTCGTGCATATAGATCTGACCTGCGAGACCTTGTTCAGACCGTGGGCAGTGTGCCGTTGAACAAGATCGAGCTCGAACAGCTCCGCGACTGGCTGTGGCGTTCGACGCAACGCGGAGACGCACGCTCTACCCTTGCCCGGCGTGCGGCGGCTGCACGCTCATTCTTCGCGTGGGCGAAGGAAGAAGAACTGATCAGCGTCGACCCGAGCCTGCGTCTCATTTCGCCTAAACGCGGTCGCACACTTCCGGTCGTGGCATCCCAGGACGGCATGCGTACCCTGCTCGACTCGCGCCGCGATGCGGCCGCCTCCGGCGACGCCATCGCGTTACGCGACCATGCGATTCTCGAACTTCTCTATGCGTCTGGTATGCGCGTTTCGGAATTGTGCGGCATCGACATTGACGACCTTGATCAGGATCGGGCGACCGTTCGCGTCCTCGGAAAAGGGTCGAAGGAACGCGTCGTCCCATTCGGGATTCCTGCACGCGACGCGATCGGCGCGTACCTCACGCGTGGGCGCGCGGCGCTCGTTGCACGTACAGAACTTGCGACACCCGGTGTGTTCCTCGGTGCGCGCGGAGGCCGGCTCGGTCCGCGTTCGGTGTACACGATGGTGGCGAAAGCGCTCGGGCCGATCATTGGAGCGGATGCCGTGGGACCGCACGCACTGCGCCATTCTGCGGCCACGCACCTGCTGGACGGCGGAGCAGACCTTCGTGCCGTGCAGGAGATCCTCGGCCACGCGAGCCTCGGAACAACCCAGATCTACACGCACGTCTCGTCTGAGCGCCTCACGGCGACTTACCGGCTGGCGCATCCGCGCGCGTGACTGCCAGCGCCTCACAGCAAGGCAGCAGGATCGCACGTGGCACGTCGCCGAACATCAGCATCGGATTGATGTAAACGCTGTTGAAGCGAACACCGAGGTGTAGCTGATCCGCAGGGGAGTGTCCGCCAGTCACGACCGTGCCGATGTCGTCTCCGGCGCTGACGACTGTGCCAGGGGTGAGAGTTGAGTCCACCGGTTCAAATGTGGTCACGAGCCCCTCACCGTGGTCGATGGTGAGGAGCGGACGATCCACCACCACACCACGAAAAGCCACAACGCCGTCCGCCGGAGCATGCACGACACTGCCGATTGTCGCAGCCAGATCAATTCCGCGATGTCCTGGGCCATAGTCGTGCGCGGGCGCTTGGAACGGGGTGACGACGTGGCGCGAACCGTCGACCGGCCAGGCCCATGGCGTGTCGAGGCTCGGTGGGGGGAGTGCAGCGCCCGAAAGAAACCCGAGCAAAATGAGGAGCGCGACCGCTCGGCGCACGCGCATAATGCGTACTCGAGAAACGCGGGAAACTTGCATGGCATCATCCTGGAACAATCGCTGCGATCGCGCTCTCCGATACTCGAGCTCTGTGGAGAACACGCGACATTGCGATGGCTGTGCAGGGCCGGTTGGGCACCGCATGATCCTGTACACTGGGAGTCGCACCTCGAATATCGGGGTGACTACGCGTGCCCAGAGCGACTTCAGTCGCGGCATCCATTCCCGAAGGTCCTGCTCCTAAGAGCGGGTGGGAGTGCGCCGGGTACTAGGACTGCTGGTCATCAGACCGGCAAAATAACCTCAACGGCGCTCAACGCGCCAGAACCAGGAGACGACCATGGCTGTGGTCACCATTCGCCAGCTGCTCGACAGCGGCGTGCACTTCGGACACCAGACCCGTCGGTGGAACCCGAAAGTCAAGCGCTTTATCCTGACCGAGCGCAGCGGCATTCACATCATTGACCTGCAGCAGTCGCTGGGTTACATCGACAGCGCGTACGACTTCGTCAAGGAGACGGTTGCCCACGGTGGCACCATCCTCTTCGTCGGTACGAAGAAGCAGGCTCAGGAGATCCTCGCCGAGCAGGCAACGCGCGTTGGCCAGCCGTTCGTGAACCAGCGCTGGCTCGGTGGGCTCCTCACCAACTTCCAGACGATCTCCAAGCGTCTTGCACGCATGAAGGAGCTCGAGGAGCTTGACTACGAGGTGCCGGCCAACAGTGGCTTCACCAAGAAGGAGCTCCTGCTCAAGAAGCGTGAGCTCGACAAGCTGCACAAGTCGCTCGGTGGTATCCGCAACCTGACCAAGACGCCGTCGGCGCTCTGGGTTGTCGATGCAAAGCGCGAGCACCTTGCGATTGACGAAGCTAAGAAGCTCGGTATCCCGGTGATCGGCATCCTCGACACGAACGCTGACCCGGATGACTTCCAGTACCCGATCCCCGGCAACGACGACGCGATCCGCTCCGTCTCGCTGCTGACCCGCATCATCGCTGACGCAGCGGCCGAGGGCCTCCAGCAGAAGCACAACCCCGACTCGGGCGAGGCAGAGCCGCTGGCTGAGTGGGAAGCGGAGCTGCTCCAGGCTCCTGCTGAGACCACTGAGGCCGCCGCCGAGGCTCCGGCTGAGGCTGCTGAAGAGACCAAGGCTGAAGAGCCGGCCGCTGAAGAGACCAAGGCTGCTGACGCCGAGGTTGCTGAAGAGCCCAAGGCTGAAGAGCCCAAGGCTGCTGAAGAAGCTAAGCCTGCCAAGGCCAAGCCCGCTAAGGCTAAGGCTGATGAGGCTCCGGCTGACGAGGCGACCGAGGCTCCGGCCGAGGCTGCTGACGCTACCGAAGCCAAGTAACCCCTCTTACACACACATCACGAAGCAAGGAGCCACCACACATGGCCAACTTCACCATCGCTGACATCAAGGCGCTGCGCGAGCAACTCGGCACCGGAATGGTCGACACGAAGAAGGCGCTCGAGGAGGCCGACGGAGACCGTGAAAAGGCCGTCGAACTCCTCCGCCTCAAGGGTGCGAAGGGTAACGCCAAGCGCGCTGACCGTTCTACCAGCGAGGGCTTGATTGTCGCTCGCGAGCAGGCTGGCAGCGTCACGATTATCGAGCTCGCTTGCGAGACCGACTTCGTCGCGAAGAACGAGCGCTTCATCGCGCTTGCTGACAAGGTCGCCGACGCCGTGGCTGCCGCCAAGGCAAACACGGTTGACGAGGCTCTCTCGGCCGCTGCTGGCAGCCAGACCGTCGGTGTGCTGATCTCGGAAGAGGCAGCGATCATCGGCGAGAAGGTCGAGCTGCGTCAGGTTCGCACGATCTCGGGCGACTCGCTCGAGGTCTACCTGCACCGCACCAGCAAGGACCTGCCGCCGCAGATCGGCGTCGTTGTCGCCTACACAGGCGGCGACGCAGAGACCGCTCGCAGCATCGCTCAGCACATCTCGTTCGCCAACCCGTCGTACCTGTCCCGCGAGGACGTTCCGGCAGCTGACGTCGAGAAGGAGCGCGAGATCGTTACTGAGATCTCCCGCAACGAGGGCAAGCCTGAGGCCGCTCTGCCGAAGATCGTCGAAGGCCGTGTCTCTGCGTTCATCAAGCAGGTCGCACTGCTCGAGCAGGACTACGCCAAGGACAACAAACTCTCCGTCGCCCAGGTGGCGAAGGACGCCGGTATCACCGTGACGGACTTCGCGCGCTTCAAGGTCGGCGCGTAGCAGTTGTGGAGGGGTTCGGATCCGCAATGATCCGAACCCCTTTTTCATGCCCAAAAGGCACTATCTTGAACCGGGACGAGAGGATCTCACACCCATGACTGAACGCACACGACGCCGTCGCGTCCTACTCAAGCTCTCTGGCGAAGCATTCGGAGGCGGGCAGCTCGGCGTGAACCCTGACGTTGTCAGCCAGATCGCACGAGAGATCGCGCAAGCCGTTGACCGCGTCGAGATCGCGATTGTCGTCGGTGGTGGCAACTTCTTCCGGGGCGCCGAGCTCAGTCAGCGCGGCATGGACCGCGGGCGTGCCGACTACATGGGCATGCTCGGAACCGTGATGAATGCTCTCGCACTGCAGGACTTCCTCGAGCAGGCCGGGGCACCCACGCGCGTGCAGTCCGCTATCTCGATGACCCAGGTCGCTGAGCCGTACATTCCGCTGCGCGCAGAGCGACACATGGAGAAGGGCCGCGTTGTCGTATTCGGCGCGCGCCGGCTTGCCATATTTTTCTACCGACACAGTCGCCGCACAGCGCGCGCTTGAGATCGGTGCAGAGGAAGTGCTCGTCGCGAAGAACGGCGTCGACGGGATCTACACTGCCGATCCCAACAAAGACCCGTCGGCAACTCGAATCGAGAAAGTCACCTATCTCGATGCGCTGCAGCGTGGTCTGAAAGTCGTCGACTCCACCGCGTTTAGCCTGTGCATGGACAACAACATGGACATGCGCGTATTCGGTATGGAACCGGCCGGCAACGTCACGCGTGCGCTCCTCGGCGACCCGATCGGCACACTCGTCACTGCCTGATAGCGCGGTGCCAGGGGAGCGGATGCGCACCCCGTTAGAATCGAAAGACCACCCTGACGATAGGAGTCGCCGTGATTGCGGATGTCCTCGCTGAAACCACCACTCGCATGACGCGCGCGTTCGAATCTGCCAAGGAGGACTTCGCTACGGTCCGCACTGGCCGCGCGAACCCCCAGCTTTTCCAGAAGGTGATGGTCGATTACTACGGCACACCCACCCCGCTGGCCCAGCTCGCGTCGCTCGCAAACCCAGAAGCACGCTCGCTGATCATCACGCCCTACGACAAAACGGCGCTCAAGGCTATCGAGCAGGCCGTTCGTGACATGCCCAACCTCGGTGCAAACCCGACGAACGACGGCAACATCATTCGCGTGAGCATGCCCGAACTTACCCAGGAGCGCCGCAAGGAGTACGTCAAGCTCGTGCGGACCAAGGCTGAGGACGCCAAGGTTCACGTGCGTGGCATCCGGCGCAAGGCCAAAGACGAACTCGACACGCTCAAGAGTGATGTCGGCGAAGATGAGCTCGCGCGCGCCGAAAAGGAATTGGACGCTCTTACGCGTCAGCACGTCGACTTCATCGATGACGCACTCAAGCGCAAAGAGACCGAGCTTCTCGAGGTGTGATGCGGCATGAGTGATGCAACCGGAGCTGATGACGAGAATCGACCGCAGACGCGGCGCGAGGCTCGCGACGGCGCGACCCCGGAAGCAGAAGTCGCAAATGTGGAGATAGTCCCGATTGTCGACGAGGCGCTGGTTCCTCCGCGCCCACCGTTGCCAGTCAACTCTGATCTCACTGGCGACCCGGCCGCGCTCATGCGGCAGCAGTTACGTCAGGCGCGCGGAGAATTCGAGAGCCATGTCACCCAAGCACGCGAGCACCTCGACCAGGCCAACGAGCGGATCAAAGCACGAACCGGGCGCGACCTGATTCTGGCGATCCTCGTCGGACTGGCATTCGGAGGTGTGCTGCTGGCCTCGCTGCTATTCATCAAGGCTCTGTTCGTGCTGATCGCACTAGCCGTTGCTGTATTGGGTATCTTCGAGTTTTCTCGCGCGCTGCGCACCTCGGGTCGACGCATCGACATCGTGCCGCAGGTCATCGCAGGTGTAGCGCTGGTTCTCGCCGGGTACTTCGCCCCCGTGTGGTTGAGCTGGGTCGCACTGATCTCGGCAGTTGCCTTCGTCGTCGTGTGGCGCCTCATCGCCCAGATGCTTGCGCAAGATGGGCGCACCTACGGCGATGTGCTCACCGACGCGCTCGTGGGCGGATTCGTCCAGGTGTACGTGCCGTTCCTCACGAGCGTCGCGCTTATGCTGCTCGTCCAAGAGGGCGGCCAGTGGTGGGTGCTCGGTT
This sequence comes from Microbacterium sp. CH12i, assembly GCF_000685355.1. GTDB lineage: Bacteria > Actinomycetota > Actinomycetes > Actinomycetales > Microbacteriaceae > Microbacterium. The sequence goes on from NZ_JHET01000007.1 coordinate 8,181, forward strand.
TCGTTGCAATCGCGGTAGCCGCTGATACCGGCGCATATGCTTCGGGGCTCGCTTTCGGCAAGCATCCCATGGCTCCTCGTATCAGCCCGAAAAAGACCTGGGAAGGCTTTGCAGGCGGAGTGGTCGCAGCGATTGCAGCCGGAGTTCTCCTGGCCCTGTTCCTGCTTGAGCTGCCCTGGTGGGCCGGCGTCATCTTTGGCGCCGCGATTTTGCTGTCAGCAACTCTTGGCGACCTCGGCGAGTCGATGATCAAGCGCGACATCGGCGTCAAAGACATGAGTTCGTGGTTGCCGGGCCATGGCGGGCTTCTTGATCGGGTAGACAGCATTCTCCCGTCGACCATCCCCGCGTTGGCCCTTTACTTCTTGCTGTCGCCCTGGGCAGTGCTCTGATGACTTCGGATACGGTGAGTGATGTGACTGACATCGAACAGGATGAGACGCGCCACGCGTTCAGCGTGACCAGCGGCAGAACACGCGGCTACCACCGCGCCGCGGTCGACACCTTCCTCGCTGCAGCACGTGAGAGTTTCGAAAATGACGTGGACGAACTCTCCGCCACCGACGTACGTGTTGCATCGTTCCCACTGGTCAAGGGCGGCTACAGCATCGACGAGGTCGACGCCGCGCTCGGACGAATCGAGGACGCCTTCGCAGCGCGTGAGCGGGAGCGTGTCGTGCGTGAAGCGGGTGCAGAGGTCTGGGTTGGCGAGGCACGATCAGAAGCGCAGATCATCTTGGACCACCTTGCCCGTGGACGCCGACACAAGTTCGCGCGGACCGGTTTTCTCTCGTTCGGCTATCGGGTCGATGAAGTCGATCACGTCGCCGCGCGCATCGCGCGCTACCTACGCGATGGGGATGCGCTATCGGTCGAGCAATTGCGCTCGGCCGCTTTCCGGATGCAGCGCCGTGGGTACCGAGAAGAGCAGGTCGATGCGCTTCTTGACGCCACAATCGATGTGATCCTCGCCGTCCGCTGACTGTTCCCATGGTCATCTCAGGTGCGCCCGGATAGACTGGGGTTATTGTGACTTCTGGTACCGAGATCAATTCCGCTGGCAACGCTGCCGCGTCAGCGAACTCTGCGACCTCGAAGTCAGTGGGTTCCGCACCCGCGAAATTACGGGCGCCTCGCTCAGGTCACAGTCCGCGGCGTCGAAGCATGGTCGGCGTTCTTGCCGCTTTTGCTGTGGTCGCTTTTGCCGCCGCCATTGTCGCGCCGACGGGTATGGCACTGGCCGATCCGCCCACAGCCGATGTAGAGACCGCGTTCTCGTTGGCCGTGCAAGACACTCAAGATCTCACCGTCACCGCCGAGGGTGCGAGCATCACTCCCGTTCAGCGTGGTGGCTACAGCGTTTACGTGACGCCTACGCCCACTCCTACACCCGAGCCTGAGCCGGAACCAGAGGCCGCCTCTTCAGAGCCTTCCGGTGGCAGCGCTGGACCGCTTTTTTACACCGGCGGCGGTGCTCCCGCTGAATGGATGGCTGCGGCAGGTATTGCATCCAGCGACTGGGGCTTCGTCGACTATGTCGTCTCTAAAGAGAGCGGCTGGAACCCGAACGCCACCAACAGTTCTTCCGGCGCGTGCGGTCTCGTGCAGGCACTTCCGTGCAGCAAGGTGCCAGGCAACGGTTACGATCCGGTCGACAACCTCCGGTGGGCGAACGGCTATGCCACTGGCCGCTACGGCAGCTGGGCTGGCGCCTACCAATTCTGGATCAACAACAACTGGTGGTAATGCCTCGACATGCCACGTCCTCACAGACGGCGCCAAGATAACACCGGCGCTGACGATTCCTTCGAACGCCTGCTCGCTGGCTGGAAGCGCGGTGAGACGCGTCAAGGACGTGAGTGGACTGTGCAGCCGATTTCGGCACGGCAGGCACAGAAGGAGTACATCTGCCCCGGATGCCGGGGCGCAGTCACGCCGGGCACCGCGCACCTCGTTGTCTGGCGTGCAGACGGAGTGCTTGGCGATGCGGCCGATCTCGCCGCGCGCAGACATTGGCACACGCACTGTTGGCGGATGGCATGAGTATGGAAATTTAGCGCTCGTTCATCCGCGGAATGACCACCTGACGGTAGATGATCAGGATGCTCGCTGCGACGGGAATCGCGATGAGCGCACCGAGCAGGCCAAGTAGCGAGCCACCGGCGAGTGCTGCGACCACGACCACCGCGCCAGGAACAGAGACTGCGCGGCTCATGATGCGCGGAGAGATCACATACGCCTCGATCTGCATGTAAATCAGGTAGTAGATCCCGGCCGCCAGTGCGGTGGCGGGGGAGCCGAGTCCGGGGATGAGGCACGCGAGCACGATGATCGTCGAGCCGGTGAGAGTTCCCACCAATGGGATGAGAGAGAAGAAGAACGCTACGACGGCAAGCACAGCAGCGAACGGTGCGCCGATGATGCTCAGATAGATCGCGCTGAGAATACCGTTGATGACACCCAGTGTGACCTGCCCCATCACGTAGTAGCCGACGGAGTCGGTGATCTGCTCAGCGAGATCGACGAAGCGCGGACGCTTGGATGCCGGTACCAGCTGGTACACGGAGCGCTTTAGCGACGGTGTAGAAGCAGTGAGGTAGATCGTAAGGATCAGCACAATGAATGCGCCGAACAGCCCGGCCACCAGGCCGACGCTGGCGCTGATCACGCCGCCGGTAATGTCGCCCATGTTCGCCAGCAGCCAGGTCTGCGCCTCGTTGAGGAGGCGGTCAATGTCGAGCGCGGGGAACACATCGCCCAACCAGTTGCGCAGGTCTCCCCAGATGTCATTGCTGCTCTGGACCAACTGTGTGATCTGGCGGACCAATTGGCTCACCTGATCAATGATGATCGGCAGCACGATCAGGATGATGCCGGCGAAGATGCCGAGCACGCCCATAATCGTGACCAGGACAGCGAGCCAGCGCGGAAGTTTCCGGCGCTCGAAGAATGAGATGACCGGATCAAGTCCGAGACTGATGAACAGAGCTGTTCCCAGATACAGCAAAACTGTCGACAAAGACTCGACGCTGCCGATGAGCAGAATTCCGAGTCCCACGCCAAGCGTCGCCACCAGGGCGGTGCGGAACGGGTTATGGACCTTCATGCGCTCTCCTCGAGAAGACTGATCTCAGGGTAGTCGGCGGAACGCAGCTGCCATCCACGACGTGCCGAAAGAGACTCCTCGAAACCCCTCGTAGTCAACACACAGGAGATTTCGATAGTCTGAAACGTCGAGCGGAGATCTGGGCGAGGCGTCCAGATCACGTAAGGAGACTTTTCGTGCGTTTCGTTTGGGCCGTCGTGGCCTTCGTCCTGGCCACGCTTCTCATCGGAGCAGGCATCGCTCAGCGAACCATCTTTAAGGGCCCTTCCGCCCAACAGGTGGCGGTAACCGTTGAGGATCCGGCACCTTATCTGCTTGTTGATGGGGCAGTGCTTCGTGAGCACACCGGTCAGCAGACGCTGCTCATCCGGGGCGAGGGCGATATTTTCGCAGCTTACGGACGCACGGCTGACCTTGAGGCGTGGCTGTCGGATGCGACATACAGCTCGATTACGCCGAGCGCTGATGGCGGCACTGTTTCGAAGCTCGTCAAGCCGACTGCGGACGACGCGCCCGCCGATGCCGGGCGTAACCCCAGCGGGTCTGATCTGTGGCTCGACTCATTCAGCGAAACCGACCAACTCATCACCGACATGCAGTTGCCAGAGGGCATGAGCGTGCTCATCGCCAAAGACGGCACCGCAGACGCACCAGACGACATCGTCGTCTCATGGCCCTTGGACGACACAACGCCATGGGTCGGACCGCTCATCACCGCGGGCATAGCAGTTCTGCTGTTCGGAATTGTCATGTATGTACTGGCTATTCGCCATCAGCGACGTGGCCGCGGCCCGCGGCGTAAGGGCCCTGGTCCTCTTCCGGTGACGGAAGCGATCGATATGCAGCTCGAGCACGCTCCCGACCGTGGTGCTATCGAATCACCCGAGAACGACGCGCCCAAAGCGGAGCGCCGCGCTCTCAGCACGCGACGTCGCCTGTTGGTTCTGCCAGCGTTCGGCGTTGCCGCACTGCTTTTCGCAGGATGCTCAAGCGACTCATGGCCCCAGCTGGGCGAAGCTTCGCCGACGCCGTCGCCGACCCAGACGGTAATCACTCCCGAGAATCAGAAGCCACCGGCCGTCACCGAAGCTCAGGCCTCACGCATCTTGCAGAACATCGCAGCGACGTTAGAAGAAGCCGATACGACGCTCGACATCGACCTCGCGGGCACCCGCCTCGAGGGTGCCCCGCTCGATGCGCGGCGCACTGATTACACCTTGCGCACAACGCTCACAGATCGAGCGCTGCCCGCAACGATCCCCACCGATGTCGTCGAGGTGCTGCTCCCACAGGCGACAGACTCGTGGCCCCGGACAGTGCTGGCACTCACGAAGAGTAAAAACGACGACACGGTTCCGCCCGTCATCCTCACCATGACCCAGGAAGATCCGTGGGCGGAGTACAAGGTCACCAACGTTGCCGAGATGCAGGCGTCCTCGCAAGTGCCCGAACTTGCGCCCGCATGGCTCGGCACGAGCCTCATCACCGAGAACGCCGCGGCGTTCTTGGAGCTTGCGCCGAACGAACTCGCCGCGGCGTTCGCTGACGTGGTGGATTCGGCGGAGAAGAGCCCGTACTACGGGCTTTTTGATCCCGTTTCGATCACCCTCGCCACCTCGATCACGGCCAGCCGAGATGCTGTCGTACAAGCGCTCGTCGACAACGGCGCAGCCACGACTTCGAGCGCGGCTTTCGATATTGCGCCGAGCGCCGCACCGCCAGTTGCTCTCGCGACGCTCGACAGCGGTGCGATCGTTGCGGTCTCTATGATTGATAGTGAAACTATTGCCCCAACCTCGTCGGATGCCGTGATCAAGTTCGGTGACAACGCCGAGGCAAAGACTCTTACGGGCGTCGAGGAGGCCGCGAAGGGCGTAGTTACCACATACGGCCTGCAGCTGTTCTTCTCGGTGCCTGCGCAGGGTTCAACTGCGCAGATTCGACTTCTGGCAGTGCACCAAGACATTCTTAACGTGGAAGTGATCAAGTGAGCGATATCTCCGCAGCCGCCCTTCGAGGTGCTGTCGACCTTTCGACCCTGCGCAACCGTCCTGCGGCACCCGCGAATCCTGTCTCTGCTCCACAGGACGGCGATACACCGGCGCCCGGCGGCTTCATTGTCGACGTGACAGATGCCACGTTCGGGCAGATCCTTGAGCTTTCACGCACGGTTCCGATCGTGGTCGACCTCTGGGCCGAGTGGTGTGGCCCATGCAAGCAGCTCAGCCCCATCCTCGAGAAGGTCGTCACCGAGCTCGGTGGCCGCGTCGTGCTCGCCAAGGTTGATGTCGATGCGAATCCTCAGCTCGCTCAGAGCTTCCGCGCGCAGTCGATCCCGATGGTCGTGGCGCTCGTCGCGGGCCAGCCGGTGCCGATGTTCACCGGTGCGGTTCCTGAAGAGCAGGTGCGTCAGGTGTTCGACCAGCTGTTGCAGATGGCAGCGCAAAATGGTGTTACCGGCTCTGTCGGTGGCGCTGTGCCGGAAGATGGCGAGCCGGAGCAGCAGCCAGAGCCCGAATTGCCCCCGCTGCACGCCGAAGCGTTTGCGGCGATCGAGGCCGGCGACTTCGTCACGGCTATCACCGCGTACGAGAAGGCTTTGGCCGAGAATCCTCGTGATGAGGATGCCCGCGCCGGGCTTGGCCAAGTGCGGCTGCTCAATCGCGTGCAGGGCGTTGATCTTCAAGACGCACGTACCGCCGCCGCCGCCGCGCCGCTCGATCCAGAGGCACAGTTCACTGTCGCCGATCTAGATATCTCCGGCGGCCACGTCGAAGATGCGTTTGCGCGCCTCCTGGACCTGTTTGCTGCGATGCCGACCGACGAGCGTGCTCCTGTTCGCGAGCGTCTCGTGGAATTGTTCGGTCTCATCGGTGCGAGCGACGCACGCGCGTGGCAGCACGAAACCGGCTGTCATCATTGCTGTTTTGACCCTTTGACAGGGTCGGGGCTCAGCCCTGGTGTCGCAGCCAGATCGTTGAAAGCGCTGGCAGGGTGATTTTCGTCGTGGGCGTGCCATGCTCACCTGCGGTGTGTGCGGCGACGCGACCGTAATTGCCGATGCCGTGGCCGCCGTACTCGACAGCATCCGTGTTGAGGATCTCGGTCCACACGCCGTCCACGGGGAGGTCAAGCGCGAGTCCCGCCCGTTCGACGCCCGCGAAGTTGCTGATCACGACGACGCGCCCGCCGTGCGTGTCACGACGCTCGAAGGCGATGACGTTCGGGTCCCACGATGGCGCACCAAGGCGGCGGAAGCAGGTACTGTCACCGTCGCGCTCCCAGAGCGGTGCGGTGTCGCGGTACACGCCGTTCATCGCTCCCACGAATTGCTGTAGCTGCGCATGCGAGGGCTGATCGAGCAGCCACCAGTCCAATGACCTGGACTCGGACCACTCTGCCAGCTGGCCAAATTCTTGCCCCATGAAAAGCAGGTTCTTGCCGGGGTGGCCCCACATGTACGCGAGGTACGCGCGCACATTCGCGAGTTTGTGCGCGTGGTCGCCCGGCATCTTCGACAGCAGACTGCCCTTGCCATGCACGACCTCATCGTGACTGATGGGCAGGAGGTAGTTTTCACCGAAGGCGTAGACGAAGGAGAACGTCATCTCACCCTCGTGGTGTGCGCGATACATCGGGTCCCGGGAGATGTACTGCAGAGAGTCGTTCATCCAGCCCATGTTCCACTTGAACCCGAAGCCGAGACCGGCGTGGTCCGTGCGTCCGGTGACCCCGGGGAAGCTGGTGGATTCCTCGGCGATCATCACGATGCCGGGATGGGCGCGGTAGGCGGTGGCGTTGACCTCTTGGAGGAAGCGGATCGCCTCTAGATTCTCTCGACCGCCATGGATGTTCGGCTCCCACTGCCCGTCTTCGCGGGAGTAATCGAGATAGAGCATCGAGGCGACGGCGTCGACGCGCAAACCGTCGATGTGGAACTGGTCGAGCCAGTACAAAGCGTTTGCGACGAGGAAGCCGCGTACCTCCGGCCGACCGTAGTCGAAGATGAGGGTGCCCCAGTCCTGGTGTTCGCCGCGGCGCGGATCTGGATGCTCGTATAGCGGTCGCCCGTCGAAACGCGCCAGCGCGAACTCGTCCTTGGGGAAATGGCCTGGCACCCAGTCCAGGAGTACGCCGATTCCTGCCTGATGCAGACGATCGATCAGGTAGCGCAGATCATCAGGTGTGCCGAAACGTGCGGTGGGGGCGTAGTAGCCGCTCACCTGATAACCCCAAGAACCTCCGAACGGGTGTTCCGCGAGAGGCATGAACTCGACGTGCGTGAATCCGGTCTCGATCACGTGCGCGATCAGTGGATCGGCGATCTCTCGGTATCCGAGACCCGTTCGCCACGAGGCGAGGTGCACCTCGTAGATCGACATCGGCTGGGCGACCGCACGAGTGGCCGCACGCCGCGTCATCCACGCGCCATCACCCCAGGAATATGCGGAGAACGGCACGACCGAGGCCGTCTGTGGCGGCACCTGGGTTCGCTGGGCCATCGGGTCTGCCTTGAGAATCCAGCGACCGTCCGGCGTCAGAATCTGATATTTGTAGAGCGTGCCAGGAGTCATGTCGGGGATGAACAGCTCCCAGACGCCGCTGACGCCCATCGAGCGCATGCTGTGGCCTTCGCCGTCCCAGCCGTTGTGCTCGCCGACAACGCGCACAGCCTGGGCGTTGGGAGCCCAGACAGCGAACGAAACTCCGATCTCGCCGTCTACCAAGTGGGCGTTGGCACCCAAGACTTCCCAGAGCCGTTCGTGGCGGCCTTCGGCGATGAGATGAAGGTCCATGTCGCCGATGGTGGGGGTGTGCCGGTAAGGATCGCCTGCCAGTTGCTCTTCCCCGTCGGCGTACACAGTCGCCACGCGGTACGCCACGGGTGGCCCCTCGTGCTGCGCCGACCATATGCCGTTCGCGGCATGTTGGAGAGCCAGGCGCGTTCCGTCAGTGAAGACTGCCACGACGCTGGTTGCCAGCGGGCGACGCACCCGGATCGTCGTCTGGGGGTGACCGGCAGCATCCGTCGTCGGGTGGGCGCCGAGCAGATCATGCGGGGCATGGTGAGAGCCAGCGGAGATCGCTTTCCATTCCGGGGTTGCAATAGGGCTCTGCAGACCGTCGACGTTCTTTTCTTCGCTCATGATCGCACCTTCACCTTCAGGATGTGCACCGGTTCGGCGAACGCGTCGAGGCGCACAAAGTTGTGATCGGTCCAGGGCCACACGGCGCCGGTGACGAGGTCTTCAACCTCATATACCTCACCGGGTTCAACACCCCAGCCCGGGTATCCAGATGAACTGTGGTCTCGCGTACAGAGTGCGGGTCGACGTTCGCGACGACGATGATCGTGTCAGAGTGTCCGTCGTCGGTGAATGCTGCCTCGAGATGCTTCGAGTAGACCAAGATGGCGTCGTCATCGCTCCAGTGCACGGCGAGATTACGCAGCTGACGGAGGGCGGGGTGCGCTCTACGGATTGCATTCAGCTTTCGCAAATAGGGCGCAAGCGAGTCGCCAGCGGCTTCCGCGGCCGCAAAGTCACGGAACTTGTATTCGTACTTCTCATTGTCGATGTTCTCTTCAGCGCCGGGGCGCGCGACATTCTCGTAGAGCTCATACCCGGCGTACACACCGTAGGTCGGGGCGGCCGTAGCAGCAATCGCCGCGCGGATACGATAAGCGGCGCGTCCGCCGAACTGCAGGTATTCGGTGAGGATGTCTGGAGTGTTCACGAACAGGTTCGGCCGCAAGTAGTCGGCTGTCTCGGTGGCAAGGCCGGTAAGAAACTCTTCGAGTTCGGACTTGGTGTTGCGCCACGTGAAATAAGTGTAGCTCTGCTGAAAGCCCGCGGCGGCGAGCGCACGCACTGGCGCAGGACGCGTGAACGCTTCGGCGAGGAACACAATGTCCGGGTCTATCGCACTGACGCGAGCGATCAACCACTCCCAGAACCACAACGGTTTGGTGTGTGGGTTATCGACACGGAAGATCTTCACACCCTGGCTGATCCAATGCTTGACGATGCGGAGCACCTCATCGCGCAAGCCTTCAGGATCATCGTCGAAGTTCAGCGGATAGATGTCCTGATATTTCTTCGGCGGATTCTCGGCGTACGCGATTGTGCCGTCCGGGAGGGTGGTAAACCACTCTGGATGCGTGGTCACCCATGGGTGGTCTGGTGACGCCTGTAAAGCAAGGTCGAGTGCGACTTCCAAGCCGACCTTGTGCGCTTCGCGCACGAAGAAGCGGAGATCAGCAAGCGTGCCGAGGTCTGGATGCACCGCATCATGCCCGCCTTCGGCGGCACCAATGGCCCAGGGCGAGCCGGGATCTGAAGGACCGGCCACGAGACTGTTGTTCGGTCCCTTGCGATGCGTGCGCCCGATCGGGTGGATCGGCGGGAGGTACAGGACGTCGAAGCCCATCTCTGCGACCCCGGGAAGGCGCTTGGCCGCGCTCCGGAACGTACCGCTCTTGAGGGTGCCGTCCTTCTTGCGCTTGGCGCCTTCAGAACGAGGGAAGAACTCATACCAGGCGCCGACTGCTGCCATGGTGCGCTCGACGAGGATGGTCTGCTCCGGTGTGGCAGCGGAGAGGGAAAACAGTGGGCGTGCGGCGAACACAGCCGCGACGTCTGCATCCGTGGCGACGGCCAGCGCGACGGCAGAATCAGTCTTGCTCAGCGTCTCGGCGATCGACGCGAGACGCTTGCGCTCGGCGCCAGGACGGTTCTTGTCGCGGGCAGCGCGGCGGAACAGTTCCTCGCCGAGCGCAGACATCACCTCGACGTCCACACCCGCGACAATCTTCACGGATGCTGCATACGCCCATGTTGCGAAGTCGTCGCCAAAGCCCTCGAAGCGGTAACGCCAGATGCCCTGCAGGTCGAGCGCAACTTCGGTCTGCCACCTGTCGGTGCCGTCCTCAAGTGGGGTCAGGCGATGCAGGGTCTCGGCGCCGTCTGGCGCGGTGAGACGAAGATGAGCACCGATGCGGTCGTGTCCCTCGCGGAATGCCGTGACACGGAATGGCACCACCTCGCCGACGAATGCTTTCGAGGCGAAGCCGCCAGGGGTGAACGGCGTTGGCTCGGCGAGCGGAATTCTGCCCGTCCGCGTACCGGCGCTCGCATCGACGGCACGGGGCCGCAGGGGGATCTGTGCGGGGCTTCGAAGCGCCGCGGGACGATTGCCAGAACGTGCAGACACACCCCGAATGTACCGCGCTTGTGATGTCCTGCACACCCGTAGCGGACAGCGTGTCGAGCGTGCGTTACTCGACGCGGAAGAGCCGCATCGAAGTACCGGGCATCGGCAGCACATCGCCGGGTGCAAAAGTCTCGGATTCGACGTCAGGATGCTCGTCTGCGCTCGACCACAGCGACACGAATGCGGTCGCTCCTTCGATGGCATCCGGCAGCGTCACGTCGATCGGAGTCTCCGTGCCGTGTACGACGAGCAGGACGCGATTGAGTGGCTCGTCCACGGGCGTGGATGCCGCGACGTACTGCAGCGTGCGGTTACCGGGGTCGGTCCACTTCTCCGGTTCCATCGTCTCGCCGTTCTGGTCGAACCAGTCCATGACCGACGCATTCGGTGTGTGTTCACCCAACCGTGCGTACCGACTCGGACGCAATGCGGGGTTGGCGAGACGCAGCCTGGTGAGGGCTGCGACGTGGGCGCGCAGATTGAGCTGCCACTCCTCGTGTTCCCAACTCAGCCAGGTGAGAGCCGAGTCTTGGGCGTATGCGTTGTTATTGCCTCGCTGCGTGCGGCCGGTCTCGTCACCGGCGGCGAGCATGGGGATGCCGGCGGAGAGCAGCAGAGTGCCGAGGAGGTTGCGCATGGCCTTGCGGCGGGTGGCCAGGATCTCTGGGTTATCCGTCTTCCTTCAACGCCATGGTTGAACGAACGATTGGTATCGGCGCCATCGCGGTTTTCCTCGCCATTGGCCTCGTTGTGCTTCATGTCATAGGACACGAGGTCGTGCAGAGTGAAGCCGTCGTGCGCGGTGATGAAATTCACGCTTGCGAGCGGCCCGCGCTCGTCACTGAAGGTGTTTGACGACCCGGCAAGACGCGTAGCGAAGCCACCGACGCCGACCGGCGCCGATGCGCGGCGGGCGTAGTCGATATCGCTCAACCAGAAGTTGCGCACGCGGTCACGGTAGCGGTCGTTCCACTCGTGCCATCCGGGTGTGAAATTGCCGGTCTGCCAGCCTCCCAGCCCGACGTCCCATGGCTCAGCGATGAGCTTGACATCCTGCAGGGCAGGATCGTCTCGGATCGCGAGGAGCAGTGGATGCTCGCGGGTGTATTCGTGTGTCGCATCTCGGCCGAGCGCCGCGGCCAGATCGAATCGGAAACCGTCGATCTGCATTTCCTGGGCCCAGTATCGAAGCGAGTCGAGCACGAGCCTCGCGCCGGCGTCCTTCGAGGTGTCGAGGGTGTTCCCGCAGCCCGTGGTGTCGATGTATGCGCCGTCCGGCTGTTGCCGGTAGTAGTTGGCGTTGTCGATTCCACGCAGGCTCGAGCGGGGACCACCGATACCTTCTTCCGAGGTGTGGTTGTAGACCACGTCGAGGATGACCTCGAGTCCCGCCTCGTGCAACAGCCGCACCATGCCCTTGAACTCGGCGAGGACGGCCTCTGGGCCTTCCTTGCGAGCATCTTCGGTGGCGTAAGCGGCGTGCGGGGTGAAGAAGTTCAGGGTGTTGTAACCCCAGTAATTCGTCAGGCCACGTTCGAGGAGGCGAGGTTCGGGTACGAAAGCGTGAATCGGCAAGAGCTCAACGGCGGTGACACCGAGCGAATGGAGGTACTTGATCATCTCGGGGTGCGCGAGACCGGCGTAGGTGCCGTGCAACGCCGGCGGGATGTCGGGGTGACGCTTGGTCATGCCCTTCAGATGCCCTTCGTAGACCACCGTCTGGTCGAGCGGTGTCTGCGGCTTCTTCGAATCGCCCCAGTCGAAGCCGTCGATGATGACGACAGAGCGCCATTCCTCGTAGCCGTCGCCTTGCGCGAGCCCACGAGCGTAGGGGTCAAGAAGTAAAGTCTCGGGGTTGAACGTGTTGCCTGGAGCGTGGGGACCACCGACGCGGATGGCATAGCGAGTCCCTGGCTGCAGCAGATGGGTGGTGACTTCCCACACATCTGAATCGCCACGCTCGAGGGGCACCTCATCGGTAACCCAGTCGAGGTCGGTTTCGTCGAATGTGACGAGCTCAATGGAGGTGGCGTTCTCGGACCAGACCCGCAACGTTGCGACACCGTCGTGCAGGCGCACCCCGAGATCGTCGAGGGCGGGGCCGACGAACGCGGCAAGATCACTGGACTCAAGCATGAATACACAATAGGGGGGTGCGCTGGAGTCTCACGACCAGACGCACTCGGTTTCACGCCCTGGTTCGCAAGAAATAGGGGAGAGTTAAGGGATGCGGTTCTATCTTGACCATGCGGCGACCACGCCGTTGCGGCCTGAGGCACGGGATGCGTGGCTCGCGGCAACAGACGTCGTCGGCAATGCGGCATCCACTCATGGTGCAGGCCAGGACGCGCGGCGCCTGCTTGAGGAATCACGTGAGCGGATCGCTGCGGTGCTCGACTCGGATGCGATCGAGGTTGTGCTGACGTCGGGAGGAACCGAGTCAATCAACACGGCGCTTCGTGGGCTGTGGGCATCCCGCCCCGCCGATTCTGACGCGATCGTGCTACCAGACGGCGAGCATCACGCGAGCATGGACACAGTTGCTGCCCTCGCTCGTGAAAGCGCAGATGTGCGGGCCGTCCCAATCTCTTCGGACGGCCGCATCGGGTTGCAGGAATTTGTCGCTGCGCTCCCCGGCGCGGCGTTGGCGACCGCACTCGTTGCAAACAATGAGGTGGGAACGGTCAACGACGCGGGCGCCCTGACTGCCGCTGCGGCTTCCGCGAATGTGCCACTGCACGTGGATGCGATTGCTGCGCTGGGGCATCTTCCGGTGTCTTTCCGTGAATTACGGGCGGATGCTGCGCCTGGCGTCGGCCTCGTCGCCATGAGTGTCGCCGGGCACAAGATCGGCGCCCCCGTGGGCATCGGCGCGCTGGTCGTGGCGCGCACGGCCAAGATATCGGCGTTGCTGCACGGCGGTGCGCAGCAGCGTGGGCTTCGCGCCGGAACCCAGGACGTTGCCGGGGCTGCCGCATTCGCGGTCGCGCTGGAACTCGCCGAAGCCGAGCGCGAGACGGAGGCGTTGCGGCTTTCAGCGTTGCGGGATCGCCTCGTCGACGGCATCCGTGCGGTCATCCCTGCCGCGGAGCTTCTGGGCGACCCTGTTGACCGGTTGCCGAATAACGCGCATGTGCTGTTTCCGGGCGCGGTGGGGGAGAGCCTGCTGTTCATGCTGGATGTCGCCGGTGTCGCGGCATCCACCGGGTCTGCATGCCAGGCCGGGGTCGCAGAACCGTCACACGTGGTGATGGCGATGGGGCGCAGCGAAAGAGATGCCCGAAGTGTGCTGCGCTTCACGCTGGGACGCACATCGACCCACGAGGATGTTGATGCCGTGCTTGCCTCGATTTCGGATGCTTATCTCAGGGCATCCGGGAATCTGGGCGCTCGCTGAGCCTGTCGAAGCGTCACGCTCGTAGAATGGACTAATGCGAATTCTTGCGGCGATGAGTGGTGGCGTGGATTCTGCCGTGGCAGCTGCGCGCGCTGTCGAAGCAGGCCACGATGTCACCGGCGTGCACTTGGCGCTCTCGAGGGCTGGCGGCACGCTGCGCACGGGCAGCCGCGGGTGTTGCACGATCGAAGATGCGATGGATGCGCGTCGCGCCTCTGACAAGCTCGGCATCCCTTTTTATGTATGGGATTTCTCCGAGCGGTTCCGCGACGATGTGATCGATGACTTCATCTCCGAGTACCAGGCCGGCCGCACCCCGAACCCCTGCATGCGCTGCAACGAGAAGATCAAGTTCGCAGCACTCCTAGAGCGCGCGATCGAGCTGGGCTTCGACGCGGTCTGCACCGGCCACTACGCCACACTCATCGATGGTGAAGGCGGGCTCGAACTGCACCGCGCGTCTGACAACGCGAAAGATCAGTCCTACGTGCTCGGAGTGCTCACTGCTGAGCAGCTCGCGTACACGTACTTCCCGCTCGGCGAGACACCGTCGAAGGCACTCGTCCGGGCTGAGGCCGCCGAGCGTGGCCTGAGCGTCGCGCAGAAGCCGGACAGTCATGACATTTGCTTCATCCCCGATGGCGACACGCGCGGGTGGCTTGCAGAGAAGGTCGGCGCTGAGCAGGGCGAGGTTCTTGACCGCAGCGGCGCCGTTATCGGCTCGCACGACGGTGCGCACGCGTTCACGGTCGGGCAGCGTCGCGGCTTGAAGCTTGGCATTCCGGCGGCTGATGGGAAGCCCCGGTTCGTGCTCGAGGTGCGTCCGGTGTCGAACACCGTGGTCGTCGGTCCGAAGGAAGCACTTGCGATTGGCGAGATCTCGGGGGAACGCCACAGCTGGGCTGGTGCTGGACCAGTTTCTTCTGAGTTCGATTGCCATGTGCAGATCCGCGCGCATTCTGAGCCGGTTCCTGCACACGCGGCGGTGTCATCATCAGGGGTGACTGTGGTTCCCGAGGTGCCGCTTGATGGTGTGGCACCGGGGCAGACCGCGGTGCTCTACCTTGGCACTCGGGTTCTTGGCCAGTTCACGATCGATCGCACCGTTTCTGCTGTTCCGGTCGACGCTTAGCGCACTGCAAACGACTCGCATTGTCGGTGCCCGCTCGTAGACTGACCAGGTGCCTGAGAACATCTCGCTAGACGACGCCCGCACCGAGGCCGAAGAGCTGACCACGCGCATCCTCGATGCGAAGGATGCCTATTACGGGCGCGACACCTCTGTCGTTGACGACGCCACCTACGACGGGTGGATGCACCGACTTGAAGAGCTTGAGCGTCTTCACCCCGAGCTTCAAGGCCAAGACTCACCCACGCAGATGGTGGGTGCGGCAGAGGCCACCGGGCTCGACACGATCGAACACGCAGAGCGGATGCTGAGCCTCGACAACGTGTTCTCACTCGATGAGCTGCGTGAGTGGACGGCAAAGGCGCAGGCTGCAGCCGGCCGTGAGGTCGCCTGGCTCACCGAGCTGAAGATCGATGGCCTCGCGATCAACCTTCGCTACGAGAACGGCCTGCTGACTTCCGCCGCAACCCGTGGGGACGGGCGCGTCGGCGAGATCGTCACAGAGAACGCGCTGCGACTGGCAGATATCCCCGAGCGCCTCTCTGGTGAGGGGCATCCGTCGATCGTCGAGGTGCGTGGCGAAGTCTTCATCCCCGTCGCCGCATTCGAGCGGTTGAACGCTGCCCAGGCAGAGTTCCGTGACCGCGCGTACAACGACGCTCTGGCGCGGTGGGACGCCCGTGGTGGTGCGAAGAAGCCGTTTGATGAAGAGAAGGCACGCGCAGCCGCTGCACGCCGATTCCCGTCGTTTGCTAACCCGCGCAACGCGGCAAGCGGGGGTCTGCGACAGCAACTCGATAAGAAAGACGGGCTCGAGCTCGAAGCAGGCCTCCTGCGGGTAAATTCGCTGTCGCTGTACGTTCACGGCGTCGGTGCGTGGCAGAACCCTCCTGTCGCGGCGCAGAGCGAGGTCTACGACCTTCTCGCGCAGTGGGGACTGCCCACGAGTCCGCACTCGAAGGTATGTCATGGCATCGACGAGGTTGCCGCGTTCGTCGAGTATTTCGGTGAGCATCGTCACGATATCGAGCATGAGCTCGACGGGATTGTCGTCAAGGTTGACGAACTGGCGCTGCACGACGAGCTGGGGATCACGAGTCGTGCGCCGCGGTGGGCGATCGCGTACAAGTACGCTCCAGAAGAAGTGCAGACGAAGCTCATCGACATCGTCGTCTCGGTGGGGCGTACGGGGCGGGCGACGCCATTTGCCGTGATGGAGCCTGCACACGTTGCGGGTTCTGTCGTACGACAAGCGACGCTGCACAATAAAGATGTCGTGAAAGCTAAGGGCGTGCTCATCGGCGACACCGTGGTGCTGCGCAAAGCCGGAGACGTGATTCCCGAAGTACTGGGCCCGGTAGTGGAGAAGCGCGATGGCAGTGAGCGGGAGTTCGTCATGCCGGTCAACTGCCCCGAGTGTGGCACCCCGCTTCGTCCGATGAAGGAGGGCGATATTGACCTCCGCTGCCCGAATGCACGCTCCTGCCCGGCGCAGGTGCGCGGACGAGTCGAGCACATCGGCTCTCGAGGGGCCCTCGACATCGAGGCGCTCGGCGAAGTGACCGCCGCGGCGCTGACCCAGGCTGAGGCGCCCGCAGTTGCACCGCTCGATACCGAGGCTGGGCTGTTCAATCTCGCCCTGGAAGATCTGGTGCCAATCTCGGTCGTCGTGCGGGATGCTGAAACTGGGCTGCCCAAACAAGATGATGACGGGATTGTCAAGACTCGCTCGCCGTTCCGCCGCAACGCTACTGCTGCCGAGAAGAAGTCAGGGGCTGAAGGTCCTCTGCCGTCGTCGCAGGCCCACACGCTGCTCGCCGAACTCGAGAAGGCGAAGACCAAAGAACTCTGGCGCCTGCTGGTGTCGCTGAACATCCGGCACGTCGGACCGGTGGCAGCGCGAGCCCTGGCACAGTGGTTCGGCTCGCTCGACGCGATCCATTCAGCCTCACGTGAAGAGCTCGCCGCAGTCGAGGGCGTCGGCGTCATCATCGCCGACTCGCTGCTTGACTGGTTCACGGTCGACTGGCACGTCGACATCGTCGAGCGATGGGCGGCGGCGGGTGTGCAATGGGCGACGCCCGGTCATCCTGGGCCCGGTGCAGCCGTCGCCGAAGGGGGAGTGCTCGACGGACTTACGGTCGTTGCCACCGGCTCGCTCGACGGGTACACGCGTGACGGCGCGCAGGAGGCGATCATCAGCGCCGGCGGTAAAGCGGCTTCCAGCGTGTCGAAGAAGACCGACTTTGTTGCTGCCGGTCCGGGAGCGGGCTCCAAACTCGCGAAGGCAGAAGACCTCGGCATCCGCATCCTCGACGCAGCACAGTTCCACATCCTGGTGACGGAAGGTCCCGCCGCGCTGGACGTATGACGAAAAAACGGGCCCACGTGAGAAATGATGTCTCACGTGAGCCCGCCTGAAACTACTTAGTCCTTGTGGCGAGGCTTGCGGAACGGCTTGTCGCCGTCCGTGTGGGCCGGGCGATCCCGGCGCTCGTAGCCGCCGCCGTGCGATCCGTCGCGCGAACCGCTGTCGCGACGCCCGGGAGAGCCACGGTCGGCCTTGATCTCGATCAGGCGACCCGAGATGCGGGTGTCCTTGAGCTTCTCAAGCACGCGCGAGTCAAGGTTGACAGGCAGCTCGACGATGGTGAAGTCCGGCTTGATGTTGATCGCACCGAAATCGTCGCGGCCGAGGCCACCCTCGTTGGCAAGGGCTCCGACGATCTGACGCGGTTCGACGCGGTGACGACGACCGACCTCAATGCGGTACGCGGCGTAGTCGCCACGCCCACGACGCTCGCGCGGCTCGCGAGCCGGACGATCGCTGCGGTCGCGATCGTTACGGTCATTGCGAGGACGTGAGTCGCGCTCGACGGCAACAGTCAGCGGGTCGTTCGCGGGATCGAGCAGCAGGGGCGTCGCACCCTGCGCCACGACGGCGAGAGCAGCAGCGACATCCGACTCGGGCACATCGTTGTTGCGCACATAGTGCGCGACGATGTCGCGGAATGCTTCGATGCGTGCGGTCTCCGCGAGCGCCGCGGTGATGGCATCGTCGAAACGTGCGAGGCGGGTGGTGTTGACATCGTCTGTGCTCGGCAGCGTCATCTGAGTGGGCGCCTGACGCGTTGCCTTCTCGATGCTCTTGAGCAGGTAGCGCTCGCGCGGCGTGATGAAGCTGATCGCGTCACCCTTGCGGCCAGCGCGCCCGGTGCGCCCAATGCGGTGCGTGTACGACTCGGTGTCGGTCGGGATGTCGTAGTTCACGACGTGGCTGATGCGCTCGACATCGAGGCCACGCGCCGCAACATCGGTGGCGACCAGGATGTCGAGCTTGCCGTCCTTGAGCTGGTTCACGCTGCGCTCACGCTGTACCTGTGCAACGTCGCCGTTGATGGCAGCCGCAGAGTATCCGCGGGCCCGCAGTTTCTCGGCCAGTGTCTCGGTCTCGTTCTTCGTACGGACGAAGACGATCATGCCGTCAAAGTTCTCGACCTCGAGGATGCGCGTGAGGGCGTCGACCTTCTGCTGATACGAGACGACGAGGTAGCGCTGCGTGATGTTCGTGCTTGACGCGGTCTTCGACTTGACCGTGATCTCTTCGGCGTCGCGCAGGTATTTCTGCGCGAGTCGTCGGATCTGTGGGGGCATCGTCGCGGAAAACAGTGCGACCTGCTTCTCGGCAGGCGTCTGAGCAAGAATCTGCTCGACATCCTCGGCGAAGCCCATCTTCAGCATCTCGTCGGCCTCATCGAGCACGAGGTACTTCAATGCGGAGAGATCGAGGGTGCCTTTGGCGAGGTGGTCCATGATGCGGCCGGGGGTTCCGACCACAACGTGCACGCCACGGCGCAATGCAGAAAGCTGCACACCGTAGCCCTGGCCTCCGTAGACGGGGAGGACGTGGACGCCCTTCATCTTCGCGGCGTATGACTCGAAGGCCTCGCAGACCTGGAGCGCGAGTTCACGGGTCGGGGCCAGCACCAGCGCCTGAGGTGTCTTCTGCGAGACATCGAGGCGCTCTAACACTGGCAGAGCGAAGGCAGCGGTCTTGCCGGTCCCCGTCTGGGCCATGCCGACGACGTCGCGGCCGCCGAGTAGCGTCGGGATCGTTGCCGCCTGGATAGGCGAGGGGGTCTCATAGCCGAGGCCGCGGATTGCAGCAAGGACAGGGCCGGTAATGCCGAGTTCCTCGAATCCAGGGGTCGTCGGGGATTCGTCGGTGGGCTCGTTAAGCTGTGCGTCTTCAAGGGTCACTAACTAAGGGTAGCGCCCCGACGTGCGCCTTGCCTGTGAAGACGCGCTTTCAGACGCCGCTTGTCAGCTTGATAATGTTCGCTTTGACTTCGCGACGCAGAACTTTGCCGATCATTGACTTCGGTAAGTCGTCGACGGCGAAGAGACGACGCGGCACTTTGTAGGGCGTGAGGATGCCGCGCGCGAATGCGCGGATCGACTCTTCATCGAGCTCTGCGCCAGCCTCGAGGACCACTGCGGCCACAACCTCTTCGCCGGAATGTCTGCTGGGGAGACCGATCACAGCAGCATCTGCGATCGAAGGATGTTGGCGCAGTACGCTCTCCACCTCCGACGGCGAGACGTTGAATCCGCCGGTGATGATGAGTTCCTTGAGTCGGTCGACAATGCGCACGAATCCCGCGTCGTCGATCGTGACGATGTCGCCGGTGCGGTACCAACCGTCGACGAATGCTTCCTCGGTCGCTTCCGGCTTGCCGTAGTAGCCAGAGAACACCTGTGGCCCGCGGACCACGAGTTCCCCTGGGGTGCCCGGCGCGACATCCTGGGTCGGATTGTCCGGGTCGATGACGCGGCACTCGGTCCCGGGCAGGGGCAGGCCTACTGCGCCGGGCACCCGATTGTCCGCCACCGGGTTCGCCATCAGCACAGGGGAGCATTCGCTCAATCCATAGCCTTCGACGAGGTATCCGCCGGTGGCTTCTTCGAACGGTACGACCAGATCGTGCGGCAGGGCCATCGCGCCGGAGATCGCGTACTGGATCCCTTGGAGCGAGACACCTTTGGCCTTGGCTGCGGTGAGCAGTCGCTCGGCGATCGGCGGCACGAGAGGCAGGAAAGTAGCTGGATGTTTTTTGACGACGTCGAGCACCATATCCGGGTCGAATTTTGGAAACAGCACCAGCCGCGCACCCATTGACATCGCAACGGTCAGACAAAGGGTGAGTCCGTAGGAATGGAACATAGGCAGAACCGCGTAGAGGACGCAGCCGGGCCCGTGTGGGATGGCCGGGACCCAGGCCCGTATCTGTGCCGCATTCGAGAGCAAGTTGCGGTGGGTGAGTGCAGCGCCCTTCGGCGTTCCGGTCGTACCTGAGGTGTACTGAATGATGGCGAGATCGTCGGTCCCAGGCCGCGGATGCGAGGCGGGCAGTGCAGCAGAGCCCGCAACGTTCTCCCACGCGATGACATCACGAACAGTCTCGGTGAGGGCGGCGCGCGAGGCGCGGGCCTTCGCGATCGGCAACCGGAGTGCGAGGCGAGTGATGAGCGGCATCGCCCTCGTGATGTCAACCGAGATCAGTGAGCTCACAGCGAGGTCGGCACGGAATTCCTGCACCGTCGCCACGACCTTGCTCCACACGATGGCGTGTTTTGCGCCGTGATCCTCGAACTGTTTGCGCAGCTCGCGCGCGGTGTAGAGCGGGTTGTGTTCGACGACAACGGCGCCGAGGCGCAGCACCGCGTAAAACGCGATGATGTGCTGCGGGCAGTTCGGCAGAACGATCGCCACGGTGTCCCCGGCGCTAACGCCGAGGTCGCGGAGTCCTGTGGCTGCGCGGTCGATAGCTGCCTGCAATTCGACGTACGTGGTTTCACGACCGAAGAACTGCAGGGCGACGGCATCCGGGTAATCGCGCGCGGAGCTTGCGACGATATCGATGAGTGAGCCCTCAACGGGCGACAGATCTTCCGCCACGCCTTCGGCATAGCTTTCGACCCAGGGACGAGGGGGAACGAACGTCGTCATGCAACTCAGCCTAAGGCGATCCACGCACGCGCCGGTGAAGTGGACGCGGCGAACTAGACTGGAGGAGTGTCTGAAATCACCCCTGATCTCGTGCGCCACCTCGGTGTGCTCGCACGCATCCAGCTGAACGAGGACGAGGTGTCGCGGCTCACCGGCCAGCTTGACGCCATCGTCGACAACATCGCGAAGGTGTCGGAGGTGGCAACGCCTGACGTGGTCGCCACGAGCCACCCGATCCCGCTCGCGAACGTCTTCCGGCCCGATGTCGTCGGCGAGACTTTGACGCACGAGCAGGTGCTGCAAAACGCACCGGATGCCGCGGACGGCCGTTTCCGCGTAACCGCAATCCTGGGGGAAGAGCAGTGAGCGACATCATCCGCTGGACCGCCGCCGAACTCGCCGACAAGTTGGGTTCTGGCGAGGTCTCGAGTCGTGAGGCCACCCAGGCGCACCTCGATCGCATTGCCGCTGTCGATGGCGACGTGCACGCTTTCCTGCATGTGAATGCCGGCGCTCTGGCCGCGGCCGATGCCGTCGACGCGCAGCGCGCTGCGGGGGAGAAGCTCGGACCACTCGCCGGAGTCCCGCTGGCCATCAAAGACGTTCTGGTCACCACTGACCAGCCCACCACGAGCGGTTCGAAGATCCTCGAAGGGTACATGTCGCCCTACGACGCGACGGTCGTCGCGCG
This sequence comes from Microbacterium sp. CH12i, assembly GCF_000685355.1. Taxonomy (GTDB): domain Bacteria; phylum Actinomycetota; class Actinomycetes; order Actinomycetales; family Microbacteriaceae; genus Microbacterium. The sequence continues at coordinate 29,726 of NZ_JHET01000007.1, forward strand.
TTCGCGTGCTGCCGGCCTCATTCCGCTGGGTAAGACCAATATGGACGAGTTCGCGATGGGTTCCTCCACGGAGCACTCCGCGTACGGTCCGACGCGCAACCCGTGGGACCTTGACCGCATTCCGGGTGGATCGGGGGGTGGCTCTGCCGCTGCTGTGGCAGCATTCGAAGCCCCTCTTGCACTGGGCTCTGACACGGGTGGCTCGATCCGTCAGCCTGCGCACGTTACCGGCACCGTTGGTGTGAAGCCGACATATGGCGGTGTGAGCCGCTACGGCGCGATCGCACTCGCATCGAGCCTCGACCAGGTCGGGCCCGTCACTCGCACGGTGCTTGATTCGGGTCTGCTGCACGACATCATCGGCGGCCACGACGCCAACGACTCCACCTCACTCACCGACAAGTGGCCTTCGTTCGCGGATGCTGCGCGCGAGGGCGCTCGCGGAGATGTGCTGAAGGGTTTTCGCGTCGGCGTCATCAAGGAGCTTCCCGACTCTGGGTTCCAGCCCGGTGTGGCCGCATCCTTCCGCGCTGCGCTTGACCTGCTCGAGGCGAATGGCGCTGAGATCGTCGAGATCTCCACACCGCACTTCGAGTACGGCGTTGCGGCGTACTACCTGATTCTTCCTGCCGAGGCATCCAGCAACCTGGCGAAATTTGACTCGGTGCGCTTTGGCATGCGGGTCACGCCCGAAGGTGCTGCGACCGTCGAGGACGTCATGTCCGCGACACGCGAGGCCGGGTTCGGCGATGAGGTCAAGCGGCGAATCATCCTGGGCACTTACGCGCTGTCTGCGGGCTACTACGACGCGTACTACGGCAGCGCACAGAAGGTGCGTACGCTCATCCAGCAGGACTTCGACGCAGCTTTCGAGCAAGTTGACGTCATCGCGACGCCGACCGCCCCCACCACGGCATTCAAGCTCGGTGAGAAGATTGATGACCCGCTGCAGATGTACCTCAATGATTTCACGACGATCCCGGCGAACCTCGCCGGTGTTCCAGGAATCTCGATCCCGTCTGGACTCGCTGAAGAGGATGGGTTGCCCGTTGGCATCCAGTTCCTCGCGCCCGCACGCGAAGACGCACGTCTGTACCGGGTGGGTGCGGCGCTTGAGACCGCACTTGTCGACTCGTGGGGAGCCCCGCTGCTCACCCGCGCACCCCAGCTCGTAGGAGGGAACCGCTGATGGCCGCGCCAAAGCTGATGGATTTCGACAAGGCGCTTGAGCTCTACGAGCCGGTACTCGGCTTCGAGGTGCACGTCGAGTTGAACACCAACACGAAGATGTTCTCCGACGCGCCGAACCCCGCCAACGAGAAGTATCACGCAGCGACGCCGAACACGCTGATCGCGCCGGTAGATCTCGGTCTGCCCGGATCGCTACCGGTCGTGAACGAGACGGCGATCCGCTCGTCGATCAGCCTCGGGCTTGCTCTCGGTTGCTCGATCGCGGAGTCGAGCCGGTTCGCTCGGAAGAACTACTTCTACCCTGACCTGGGCAAGAACTACCAGATCTCGCAGTTCGATGAGCCGATCGCGTATGAGGGTTCGGTTGAGGTTGAGCTCGAGGATGGCACGCTCGTCACGATCCCGATCGAGCGCGCGCACATGGAAGAGGATGCAGGGAAGCTGACCCACATGGGCGGCGCAACCGGTCGCATCCAGGGTGCCGAGTACTCGCTCGTCGACTACAACCGCGCCGGCGTTCCGCTGGTCGAGATCGTGACCAAGGTCATCATCGGTGCAGAGCACCGCGCCCCCGAGTACGCCAAGGCGTACATCGCTGCCATCCGCGACATCGTGCGCGGCCTAGGTATCTCTGAGGCTCGGCTGGAACGCGGAAACCTGCGCTGTGACGCGAACGTCTCGCTGCGCCCGCGCGGTCAGGAGAAGCTGGGAACCCGCACCGAGACAAAGAACGTCAACTCCATGCGCTCTGTCGAGCGGGCCGTCCGGTACGAGATCCAGCGCCAGGCGCAGATTCTCGCCGACGGTGGTTCGATCACGCAGGAGACTCGGCACTGGCACGAGGACACCGGCACAACGTCACCTGGTCGCCCGAAGTCGGATGCCGATGACTACCGTTACTTCCCCGAGCCTGATCTGCTGCCGGTCCGTCCGACGGCTGAGCTGATTGAAGAGCTGCGCGCGGCCCTTCCAGAGCAGCCGGTGGCGCGCAGGCGGCGGCTGAAGGCTGAGTGGAACTTCACCGACCTTGAGTTCCAGGACGTCCGTAATGGCGCTCTGATTGACGAGGTCGAGGCGACGATCGCTGCCGGTGCGACGCCGGCCTCCGCACGCAAGTGGTGGACGGGGGAGGTCTCGCGTCTTGCGAACAACCAAAACAAGGATGCCGCAGGGCTCATCAGCCCCGCGAACGTCGCTGCCCTGCAGAAGCTCGTGGACGAGGGAACCCTCACCGACAAGCTCGCGCGGCAGGTTCTCGAAGGCGTTATCGCAGGCGAGGGCACGCCACAGGAAGTTGTCGCAGCCCGAGGACTCGCGGTCGTTTCTGACGACGGCGCACTCATCGCCGCGATCGATGAGGCGTTGGCCTCTCAGCCTGACGTGCTGGCCAAGATCAAGGACGGCAAGGTTCAGGCCGCCGGAGCCATCATCGGCGCGGTCATGAAGGCGATGATGGGCCAGGCTGACGCGGCTCGCGTGCGCGAACTGATTCTGGAACGCGCAGCGCAGTAGTTGCTGAGCGGCTGGCATCCGCTTCCTGAGCCTGTCTAAGGGGCGGATGTCAGACCTCACAGCGAGAATGGAACCATGGGTCGCGGGGATGGTCGAGAGCGGGTGGTCTCTCCGGACGGAGCGGACGACGCTGGCACGCGCATTCTGCACGTCGATATGGACGCGTTCTACGCGGCTGTTGAGGTCCTCGATGATCCTTCATTGCGCGGACTCCCGCTGATCATTGGCGCACCGGATGGCCGGTCAGTGGTCTCTAGCGCCTCGTACGAAGCGCGCCGCTATGGTGTGCGCGCGGCGATGCCGGTGGGGCAGGCGATGCGACTGTGCCCGACTGCCAAGATCGTTGCGCCGCACTTCGACCGCTATCAAGCGGTTTCGCGTCAGGTGATGATGGTCTTCGAATCGATCACGCCTCTGGTCGAGCCGCTATCTGTCGATGAAGCGTTCCTCGATGTGCAGGGCGTGCGGCGGCTGTGGGGGAGTCCTGCTCAGATTGCACGGCTCGTGCGGGAGAGAGTCCTTGCCGAGGTCGGCATCACCTGCAGCGTGGGTGTGGCGGCGACCAAACACGTTGCGAAGATGGCGTCAACGATTTCGAAACCCGACGGGATGCTGGTGGTCGCAGCAGCAGACACCCTCGATTTTCTTGCGCCGCGATCAGTGCGCGCGCTGTGGGGAGTGGGTCCCAAGGCCGCTGAGTCGCTGGAGGCACGCGGCATCCGAACCATCGGCGATATTCGCTCCACTCCTCAAGAGATGCTTGATCGGGCGGTTGGCGCGGCACTCGGTGGCCGTCTGAGTGAGCTTTCTCGTGGTTTGGATTCGAGGGCTATTGAGACTGCGCGGGTGGAGAAGAGCATCGGTCATGAGGAGACCTTCGAGACGGATGTGATGGATCGAGAGTTTTTGCGCGCTGAGCTGCTGCGTCTCGCCGATCGCGTCGCGGCGAGGCTGCGTCGCGCCGAGTGGGAGTGTGCGACGGTTGCGATCAAGATTCGCTTCGATGATTTCACTACGCTCAGCCGCTCGCAGACGCTGAGCGAACCGACCTCGGTCGGTCAGCGCATCGGCGAGGCGGCGCAGACGCTGTACGAGTCGATTGATCGCCGTGATCCCGTGCGCCTGGTCGGCGTGCGGGCAGAGAAGCTGCGCCCCGCGGGTGGCTCGGCATTCGCACTGTGGGACGATGACGAGCACTGGCGCAAGGTCGAAGGCGCCCTTGACGATGCTCGAGCTCGATTCGGCAATGCCACCATCAGTCGCGCCCGCCACGTCGGACGCGGTGACGGGCGCGGTGCGGCACAGCATCCGAAAGCGCACGGACTCGATTAGGCTCCCGCGCCCCGCGATCCTCGACTAGCGTGGAGATATGCCGAACATCGCACTGGACCTCGGAAAGCAATTCACCTCATTCGGCGTGAAGAGCGCCTACGGAGAACCGCAAGATGTCGACGGGGTGAGTATCACTCCTGTCGCCTTGACCTGGGCCGGATTCGGCGGTGGCGCTGATCAGGACGAGAACGGTGGCGGTGGCGGCGGTGGCATGTCCATTCCGCTCGGTGTATACGTTCGCCGTGAAGAGGGCCTTCGCTTCGAACCGAACATCATCTCGCTGCTCGCCGTCGCAATTCCTTTCGTGTGGGTTGCAGGTCGCGCCCTCGCGCGCATTATTCGTGCCCTCAAAAAGTAGCGACCCGGTCGCGCAGGCACTGAGGGGTGCCACCGCGCGGATCATCGACGCGGTGGTCGAAGTCTCGGTGGGTAATCCGGTCGTTTTGATCGATGGCCGCGCAGGAGCGGGAAAGTCCACTCTTGCGCGTCTTGTCGCCGCAAACTGGCCGTTTACCGGCACCCCTCAGCTCATCGCCCTCGACTCGCTGTACCCGGGATGGGACGGTCTGGATGCAGGCGCCGAGCGAGCGCTGCACGATATTCTTCGTCCCCATGCCAGGGGTCTGCTCAGCACCTGGCGTCGCTGGGACTGGGAACACGAGGTAGAGGCCGAAGCTCACGCCGTCGCGCCCGCCCTCGGCGTCATTCTCGAGGGGTGTGGAGCGCTGAACCCGGCGACAGCGCGCATTGCCGATGTGCGGGTGTGGGTCGAGTCGCCGGAAGCGTCTCGCAAGCGCAGAGCGCTCGAGCGCGACGGCGATGACTTCCGTCCGCACTGGGATCGCTGGGCAGCGCAGGAAGCGCGACACATCGAGCGGGACGATCCCCGTGCGCACGCCACGCTGCAGGTCACGATTCCTTAGCTCGTCGCGTCAGGCCCGTCAGGGGCGGTCGTCAGGCGCGGTCGTCAGGCGCGGTCCCATCGTAAGCATCGGCGATCGCGATGAGACCGTCCAGGCGGAAGCCCAGCCAGTCGTAGATACCGAAGCGCGGGTCTTCCGGGTCATGGTCGTCATCGTCGGTGGTGATGTCGAGGTGCGTGGCAATCACAAGTCGCAGTGCGGTCAGGGTGCGTAGCCACGCATCAACGTCGGCTACGGCAATGGTGACATCGCGTGGTTCCAGCACTTCGTCGCCGACGAGATCCTCTCCGGCAGTGTGGAGGAAAGGCATCAAACCTTGACGCACGACGGCGGCATCCGCGGTACGACGATCGAGCAGATCCCCGCGAGTCGCGGCCGAGAACTCGGCCGAAGCTTCGGCATCGTCGGGATATGCAGTAGGCGTCAAACGTTCGATACCCCGGTCGGGTGTCTCTGCGGAATCGTTGAGCATTGACATGAACTCGTCAACGAGACCCGCGAGATGCATGCCCTCCACGACTGCCAGTGAGAGGTTGATCGTGCGCTGACTCATTGCGGGGCCTTTCGAACCGTGGCCCAGAGCCCGTAGTCGTGCATCGCTTGTGCGTGCATTTCCATCGTCTCGCGCGGACCTGTTGCGACGATCGCATGTCCCTCGTGGTGCACCGAGAGCATGAGCTGGTTAGCGCGGTCTGCGGAATATCCGAAGTAGGTGCGAAAGACTCGGGCAACGTACGTCATCAGGTTCACCGGATCGTTCCAAACGACGACCTCCCACGGCTCGAGTGGAGCGGCGTGAAGGTCAACGAGTTCATCGATATCAGGTGTTGCGAAGGGAGTGCTCATGCCCATCCCAGTTCGTGCAGTTGCGCGTCATCGATGCCGTAGAAGTGCGCGATCTCGTGGACGAGTGTGGTGTGCACTTCGTCACGAAGCTCGTCCTCGGTGTCGCACTCGGCAAGATGCGGTTCGCGGAACACGACGATGCGGTCGGGCAACTCGCCCATGCCGTAATTTCCGCGCTCGGTGAGAGCAAGCCCATCGTAGAGTCCGAGCAGACCGAGGGATCCATCTTCAGGGCGATCCTCGACGACGAAGACGACGTTGTCCAGCCCGTCGACCATGTCGTCGGGTAGTCGATCCAGCTCGTCAGTGACAAGCTGCTCGAAAGCAGCAGCATCCATTTCCATCACCATCAAGCCTATTGCCCGTCCAGCGTCAGTGGACCAGCAACAGGAGCACTGCTACCGCGAGGAAGAGCACGCCGAAGACGATGTTGAGCGTCCGCTGCCCTCGGGCGGTTCGGGTCACGCGCTGGAACGGCTTCGCTGCGACGGCGAAGAACCCCCACATCACGAGGACGTCGACGACTACGACCGTCGCGATGAGAATCAGATACTGCGGAAGGGCAGGCTGATCAACTTTGATGAACTGGGGGATGAAAGCCAAGAAGAAAACGATGGCCTTGGGATTCAGCAGGTTCACCCAGAATCCGCGCCGCACCATCGACCAGCGTCCTTCGGCCAGCCGTTGCCCCATCTCCTCGTCGGTTACCGCGGCTACGGGGCGAGCAAAGATGAGCCGCAGGCCCAAGTACGCCAGGTAGGCAGAGCCGGCGTACCGGATGATGTCGAAGAGCAGGGGAGAGCTCGCAACGATCAGGCCGACACCCGCGGCAACAATGATCACATGCACGATCAGAGCGAGCTGCTGGCCGATCACGCCCCAGATCGAGCGTCGCCAGCCTTCTGCAAGCGAGTTCGACATCGTGTTGATCGCGCCAGCGCCGGGAGTGAAGCTGATGACGACGGATGCCGTAAGCAGCGAGAGCCAGACCGTCAGAGCCACGTGTTGATTCTACGGTGCGGTGGGAACGATGAATGCCCGCGTCGTGGGGTGGGCTCGCGTGACTTTTCACGTAACGCCGTGACACGAAGCGTCACGGATTTTGGCGGGGCGGCTCGGTGGCATCAGCATTCGAGAAGCGGCTGACACAAGCACAGCACTGTGGCTCCCTCATATTCCTACCCCGACCCGATTGCGCCTGGCAAATGATCAAAATCAAGAATCTCGTCAAGGAGTATACGAATGGCTCCGGCGTCACCCGCGTCCTTGACGGCGTGGATCTGACGATCCACCCGGGTGAGGTGCTCGCGGTCGTCGGCCCGAGTGGTGCCGGAAAAAGCACACTCGCACATTGCGTGAACCTGCTTGAACGACCAACATCAGGGAGCGTTGAGGTCAACAGCAACGACCTTACGCGCCTCAAGAGCCGAGAACTCCGGGTCGCACGTCGTTCGATTGGAACAATCTTTCAGAGTGCTGGTCTGCAAACACGCCGAACGGTCGCGGAGAATGTCGGACTGCCCTTGCGCTATCTCGGAGCAACGGATCGCGCGCATCGGCGTCGAGTCGCTGAGCTCCTCGATCGAGTCGGTCTGAGCGAGCGTGCTGACTTCTACCCGCATCAACTTTCCGGCGGGCAGCAGCAACGCGTCGGAATCGCACGTGCCCTCACCCTTCGACCCTCAGTGCTGCTGGCGGACGAGGCAACGTCTGGACTCGATCCCGAGACCACACGATCAATCACAACGCTCCTTCGCGAGCTCCGTGACGAGCTGGACCTTGCGATCCTCTTCATCACTCACGAGATGGACACGGTGGTCAATGTGGCTGACACCGTTGCTCGACTCGACCATGGCCGCATCGTCGAACATGGTCAGATTGGCGATCTTCTCGTCGATTCGCAGTCCGCCGTTGGCGCTGCCCTGATCGCAGTTGACTCGCGCGCGGCACGGTCATTCGCAGACGCCGCGAACGACGTGTGGCACATCGCATATGGCGCAGAAAATGTGCGATCAGATTGGCTCGCAGTCCTCAGCGCAGAGGTGGACCCGCAGATTGGACTCCTGCAAGCGGATGTCCGCATCGTGAATGGCTATGTCGTTGGCTACGCCCTCGTCCGTGCTGCGAACCATCGGCGCGAAGCATTCCGAGACAGCGTCCGTCGGCTTGGATTGAACGGCACTTTGCTCGAGGGCACGGATCTCCGCCAGCGCGAGCTTGAGGTGGTCGGGCAATGATCCGCGCTGCGCACGGTACCCCGTTCAGCGACATTCCAGCGCTGATTCTTCCCGCCCTCGGCCAGACGCTGCTCATGGTCGGAATTGTCATGGTCGTTGTGCTGCTTCTTGGCGGCCCTCTCGGCGTTCTCCTGTTCAATCTGGGGGAGGGGGGCTTGTTTCCAAACAGAACTTCGCACTCCGTTCTGAGTTGGACTACCAGCATCGGTCGGTCAATACCGTTTCTGGTGCTGATGGCCGCGATCATTCCCTTCACCCGCTTCATCGTCGGGACGAACATTGGGATCGCTGCAGCAGTGGTACCGATGTCGATCGCGGGAACCGCATTCTTCGCACGCATCGTAGAGAATGCGATTCGAGCAGTGCCTTCCTCGCTCGTGAAGGTTGCACGAGCGTCCGGAGCATCCAACCTCCAAATCATCACCTCAGTCCAGATCCATGAGGCCGTACCGATCCTCTTGGGCGGCCTAACGATCAACTCGATCGCGATGGTCGACTACTCGGCCATCGCCGGCACCATCGGCGCTGGCGGACTCGGATACGTTGCCGTCACTTACGGCTACCAGCGATTCGACCAGCCGGTGATGATCGCCACGATCGTCGTGCTTGTCGTGCTTGTCGGCGCGATTCAAGTCTTCGGTGATATTGCCGTCAAACGAACGACACCGCAGCTCCGCCGACGCAGCACTACGTCCGCAACCAAACGACCCATCAGCAACGAGAATCGCATCAAGGAGAACGCATGACGAACACAGCAACTGTTCGCAGCCAGCCAGAGCCAATCGACGAAATTGAACTGAAGAAGCGCAAGAAGTGGCCGTGGATAGTCGGGGGAGTCGTCGCCGTCACCGCGGTTGCCGCCGCGATCATCGTTCCTCAGCTCGGCGACACGCGCTCCGCGAACGAGATTGCAGGCGCGACGCTGTACGTGGCAACGGTCGAGGGCCAGCCAAGTGAGACAGCGCTGGTGAAGTTCGTGGCTGAGGAAGTGGCCCCGAAGTACGGCATCAAGGTGGAGTTTCGTGGACTCGCTGACAGCACCACGATCAACCGTGCAGTGAGCGAAGGAGAGATCGCCGCGACGGTCTACCAGCACAAACTGTGGCTCGGTCAAGTGCTGGAAGCGAACCCCGATTTCCTGGAAGAGGCCGCGACGCCTGTGTTCCGTTGGGGCTTCGGCCTCTGGTCCGATAAGTGGGCCACGCCGGATGACATTCCTGAGGGGGGCACGATTTCGCTTTACTCAGACCCTGCGAACGAAGCACAGGGACTTTACGTGCTGCAGGCGGCAGGCCTTATTGAGCTTGACCCATCCGTCCCTGTCTACGAGGTGACGGTGAAGGACATCGTGAGCAACCCGAAGAACCTGTCGTTCACGTTGCTTGACTTCGCTGCACAGTCCCGCGCGCTGCCTGATCTCGATGGCGCAGTTGGATACACCGAGTACTACCTATCCGCAGACATCCCTCTAGAACAGCTGATCTTCGCTCCTGCACCCCCCGATGAGTTCGTCGGGCAGCTCACCATCGGTAGCCGGTGGAAAGATACCGAGAATATTCAGAATCTCATCAAGGCTTTCCAGGACCCGGCCGTTCAAGATTGGCTGGCGACAAACCCCGAGTCGGCGAACCGTTTGCTTCCGCTCGACTGAAGCACGCACGGTGAAGGGCTCGGCGCGTGGCGCCGGGCCCTTCAGCTTTCCCTGAGCAAAGAAAGGTGGTGACGTTCACGCCGATCAAGAGTGGAACTCTTGTCGTGGGTGTGAACGTCACCACAGTGGGGTGGCTAACGGGGCTTGAACCCGCGACCCCCGCGACCACAACGCGGTGCTCTACCAACTGAGCTATAGCCACCATGCGCCTGCGTGAGCAGGCAACTAGACGAGTGTATTACACGTCTGGGGTGAACGACGAAACGACCCGATCGGATAGCGTGCGTGCCTGGTCGCTGGTGGGTCCTGGCTCGTCTACGAACACCGCTTCGCGGTAGTACCGGAGCTCGCGGATCGACTCGAGAATGTCGGCGAGGGCACGGTGACCGCCGTTTTTCGCCGGTGCTTGGAAGAAGACGCGCGGGTACCAGCGTCGTGAGAGTTCTTTGATGCTGGAGACGTCGACGTTGCGGTAATGCAGCCACTGATCGATTTGCGGCATGTACTTCGCGAGAAACATGCGGTCAGTGCCGATCGTGTTGCCGGCAAGCGGCGCCTTGCGCTCGAGGGGCACGAACCGCTTGATGTACTCGAGGGTCTGTGTCTCTGCATCCACCAGCGATACGCCGTTGGGGATCTCTTCGATCAGGCCGGATGTCTCGTGCATCTTCGTGACGAAATCGTTCATGTGTGCCAACGCAGAGTCGTTCGGTTTGATCACGACTTGGAAGCCAGGGTCGAGCACTCGTAGCTCGAAGTCTGTGATGACGACAGCGATCTCGACGAGCTCATCGTGCTCAAGATCGAGACCCGTCATCTCGCAGTCGATCCAGACGAGCCGGTCGTTCTCTGATGCAGATGCCATGTATTCATCCTAATGAGGGCGTCGACATCGTGACTTGTCCCCCAGGCACGATTCGAACGTGCGACCGGCGACTTAGAAGATCGATGCTCTTCCACTGAGCTACTGGGGGTCGGCTAACAGGATACCGACACTTCAGCGTGTGTGACATCACTCACCCAGTGAGTACCTTGATTCACCCATTGCGCAGCGACTGCACCGCGTCGTCGGCACGCCAGAATTCACCGACGACGCGGAAAGCACCGGTCGTGAGATGCAGGCGCTCGGCACGGTAGCGCAGGCCGAGCGGGTCGGCCACAGTGCGTAGATGGCCGAGGATGCGCCCGGCCGTGTCTTGCACACGCCAGAGATGATCGGAGGCGCGGACGAGATGCTCGCGCTTGGACGCAAGCTGTGGTGTCGCGTAAAGCACCTCAGGCAGGTGCTGGATCTGAGTATTGAACATCGGGATCTCCTTCCAACTCGAACATATGGCCGACCACAGACATTTCGAGGGGGAGCTTTCCTCCACTGATCAGGTGCTCTGGTGAATTGTCCACCGAACATGTTCTTCGGACTGCGAACCGAGGCCCAGCGGGCGCATCCTGTTGTGACCCGGGCATGTCCCGGATCACAGAGGAGAAAGCCATGAACGACACCGTCACGATTTTGGGGCGCGTTGGCGCCGATCCGAATCGGAGCGAAACAACCTCGGGAGTGCCCGTGGTCAACTTTCGGGTCGCCAGTCCGCAGCGTCGATACGACTCGAAGACGCAATCATGGATCGAAACCGGCACTAATTGGTACAATATTTCCGCGTTTCGTCAGCTCGCCGACCATGCAAAGGCTTCGCTGCGTCAGGGCGACGGTGTGATTATCACGGGGCGGCTGAAGGTACGTGAGTGGGAGACCGCCGGGCGTAAGGGGGTCAGCGTCGACGTTGAAGCGGAAGCGATCGGGCACGATCTGCGCTGGGGTGCGAGCGCCTTCATGAAAGCCAATCGGCTCGCGCCGTCACAGCAGGCGGCGCACGATCCCGACGGCGTCGACACTCCGCCAGCGGCGGATGCAGACACGCCGCAGGCCGACCACGAACTCGAGTCCAACGACGAAGCGGAAGAAGGCGAGGAGTCATCTATGGCGCTCAGCGGCTCAGGATGGGGAAGTACCGATTGAAGTCGCGCCCCGGTGAGCCGAAGCCTCTGTGAGGTGCAGCGCGGAGCGTGGGGAGCAACGGCGGGCCCGTAGAATCAGTGCGTGCCCCGCCGACTCCCCATCGCTCGCCAGCGTCTCGCTGCCGCGGCAGTGACCACTCTCATCGGTCTTACGCTGGTGGCCTGTACGCCGGAGCCTGCTCCATCTCCTGAGCCATCGGTGACCGCGTCGCTCGCGCCCACTACGTCGCCGACCCCGACCCCTGAGGGGCCGACGTTCCACCCGGATGGCACCGCCGAAGACAATCTGCCGATCTTCACATTGGTCACGCAACAGGTCTGGGATTCCGGCCAGACTGGTTCAGGTCGCGCATACATCGACGCGCTGATCGCGGCTGGCTTCAACCGCGACGACATGCAGGTCACACAAGATGCAACAACCGTGGGCAACCCGGCCGAGAGCATCCAGTTCTCGGTCCGCTGGGGAGCAGACTCCTGCCTTGTCGGACAGTTTGGGCCGTCGACTGGTGGAGCCGTGACCGCGATCATGGATCAACTCGCCGAAGGACGCTGCTTGGTTGGCAATACGCGTCCGATCGACTGGTGACCCAGAGCCGGTAGGCTGGAGTGTCGTTCTTCGACGCCTACATAAGGAGCGGTTTTCGGTGGCTGAGTACATCTACTCGATGGTTCGTGCACGTAAGGCAGTGGGCGAGAAGCTCATCCTCGACGACGTAACGATGTCGTTCCTGCCCGGAGCGAAGATCGGCATGGTCGGCCCGAACGGTGCCGGTAAGTCGACGATTCTTAAAATCATGGCAGGACTCGACATCCCGTCGAATGGTGAAGCGAAGCTGAGCCCCGGGTACACCGTTGGCATCCTCATGCAGGAGCCTGTGCTCGACGAATCGAAGACGGTGCTCGAGAACATCGAAGAGGGCGTTGCGATCAAGCCGAAGCTCGATCGTTTCAACGAGATTTCTGCCCTGATGGCAGACCCTGATGCTGATTTCGACACTCTGCTTGCCGAGATGGGCGTACTGCAGGAAGAGATTGACGCGGCAGAGGGCTGGGACCTCGACTCGCAGCTCGAGCAGGCCATGGATGCGCTGCGCACACCTCCAGGAGACGCTGAGATCGCTCCTCTCTCCGGTGGCGAGAAGCGTCGCGTGGCCCTCGCGAAGCTGCTTTTGCAGAAGCCAGATCTCCTGCTCCTCGATGAGCCCACTAACCACCTCGATGCTGAGAGCGTGCTTTGGCTTGAGCAGCACTTGAAGGCATACAAGGGCGCAGTCATCGCGATTACCCACGATCGGTACTTCCTCGACAACGTCGCAGAGTGGATCGCTGAAGTCGACCGCGGACGCCTCATCGGCTACGAGGGCAACTACTCCACCTACTTGGAGAAGAAATCTGAGCGCCTGAACATCCAGGGCAAGAAGGATCAGAAGCTCGCAAAGCGTTTGAAAGACGAACTCGAATGGGTGCGTAGTAGCGCCAAGGGCCGCCAGACCAAGTCGAAGGCCCGCCTGGCTCGTTATGAAGAGATGGCAACGGAGGCCGAGCGCACCCGGAAACTCGACTTCGAAGAGATCCAGATCCCCGCGGGTCCTCGTCTCGGAAGCGTCGTGATCGAGGCGAAGAAGCTCAACAAGGGTTTCGGCGACCGTGTCCTGATCGACAACCTCAGCTTCAGCCTGCCCCCGAACGGCATCGTCGGCATCATCGGCGCCAACGGTGTGGGAAAGACCACGCTGTTCAAGACCATCGTCGGCCTTGAGTCGCTCGATGGCGGTGACCTGAAAATCGGCGAGACCGTCAAGATCAGCTACGTCGACCAGTCCCGTTCGAACATCGACCCGAACAAGAACCTCTGGGAGGTCGTGTCCGACGGGCTCGACTTCATCACCGTGGGTAAGACCGAGATCCCCTCGCGTGCGTACGTCTCGAAGTTCGGCTTCAAGGGTCCCGATCAGCAGAAGAAGGCCGGTGTGCTCTCCGGTGGTGAGCGCAACCGTCTGAACCTCGCCCTGACGCTGAAAGAGGGCGGCAACCTGCTGCTCCTTGACGAACCGACTAACGACCTCGATATCGAAACTCTGAGCTCGCTCGAGAACGCGCTTCTTGAGTTCCCCGGCTGCGCCGTGGTCATCACTCACGATCGTTGGTTCCTCGACCGCATCGCCACGCACATTCTGGCCTATGAGGGCACCGACGAGAAGCCCGCACAGTGGCACTGGTTCGAGGGGAACTTTGAGTCGTACGAGAAGAACAAGATCGAGCGTCTCGGCGCGGACGCCGCGAACCCTCACCGCTCGACGCACCGCAAGCTGACGCGTGACTGAGGCACGAATCCACGTCCCCATCCACTTGCGGTGGGGCGATCTCGACGCGTTCAACCACGTCAACAACACCTCGATGCTCAAGCTTCTCGAAGAGGCACGGGTTCGTGCATTCTGGAAGCCAGAACCGGGAGAGACAGCGCCGCCGACGGCAGTGCTGAGCTCGAGCATCGAATCGGGAACGCTGACACTGATCGCGCGGCAAGAGATCGAGTACCTCGCGCCGGTGCCATATCAGCGGCGCCCGCTCGAGGTACAAATGTGGTTCGGTAAACTCGGCGGCTCCAGCATCGAGGTCTGCTACGAGGTTTTCAACGCTCCCGAAAGCGAGACGCGGGTCCTCTACGCGCGTTCGACGGGCGTGATCGTGCTCGTGGATGCAGAGTCCGGGCGCCGACGCGGATCATCCCCGAGATGCGTGACGCATGGATGCCATACGTGGGCGAGCCAATCACTTACGCGCACCGCTGAGTGCGAGGCTTGGCCGCGAGGCCGCTCAACTCGCCGGCACTCGGATCATGATCTCCTGCGCAACAGTCGCGGCGAGAACACCGTCTTGCGTGTAGATCCGTCCGGTGGCGAGCCCTCGCCCTCCGCGGGCGTTCGGCGACTCCTGCACGTAAAGGAGCCACTCGTCGACCCGTGCGTGGCGATGCCACCACATCGCATGGTCCAGGCTCGCGACCTTCAGGCCTGGAGTTGCCCAGGTCACCCCGTGTGCGCGCAGGATTGACTCCTGAATGGTCATGTCGCTGAGATATGCAAGTGCCGCGCGATGAAGCCGTGCATCGTCAGGCATCGGTGCGCGCATCCGCATCCACACGGCTTGCTGCGCGGACGGTTCGCCGTCCACGGATAGGTACATCGGTGACTCGACGTGGCGGGTATCGACCGGTCGTTCGCTCAGCATCCTCACGGCGAAGGCTGGTGCTCCCGCGACCCGCTGCTCATCGGGCGCGATGTCGTCGGGCTGCGGAATATCCGTTGGCATCGGCCGCGCGTGCTCGAGTCCCGGTGCCTCATCCTGGAACGACGCGATCATCGAGAAAATCGGAACGCCGTTCTGGTACGCCTGAGAGCGACGCGTCGAGAAGGACCGGCCGTCATGGATGCGGTCTACTGCAATCGTGACTCCCTGGGCGGAGTCACCAGGACGAAGAAAGTAGCCATGCATGGAGTGCACTGCACGGTCTTCCGGCATCGTGCGTTCGGCAGCGATGACCGACTGGCCGAGCACCTGGCCGCCGTAGATTCGACCGGTTGGCATGCTTTGCGATCGTCCGGTGAAGATGTCCTCCGTCGTGCGAGCTTGCGTTTCGTCGAGATCCAGCACGTCGATCAGATTGTCGACGGATGCCTGAGCCTGTGCATCTGCGCTCATAGCGCTCCTTCCGGCGACCACCGGTCGCGTCGTTGATAGTTTAGAACGCGTGCCCCCTCGTCTCGTTCTCGCCGATGCTGACACCGCCCGAGATGTCCTCACGTTCCTCGGTCGGGCCCGACTGATCTCAGACGACGGCGTGCGGCTGCAGGGTGCGCGGGGTGTTCTCGCGCTGACGGCTGCAGCGCTGGCACCCCAGGGTCTCTTCGACCGCACCCCGACGGTCCTCGCGATGCGAGTGGTGCATGCCGACCCCGAGCTGCAGTGCGACATCGTCGTCGACGAGCTCACACCAGATCAGGACGAGCGGATGCTCGCACTGCCCGAGACCGGCCGTTCACCCGCCTGGGCGGGGGTAGCACCGCCGCGCGGAGGCTGGGAGCACGTGGGCACTCTGGAAGCGTCGACGATCGCTCAGCGCGCGCAGTGGGGGATCTCCGCTGTCGCCCGTGGCACGCCTGCAGGATCGGGCGAGGAAGCAGTGCGGACGCTTCGCGCATCGATCTGGGGTGAGCCTGATGAGGATCTCGCTGACCTCGCGCGCGGTGTCGCTTTCGCCGCGCATGCGTTCGGGTTCATCTCTGGCGAGGAGACGGTGACGCTGACGTCATCCGGTCGCTGGACAAGGCTGGGGTTTCGCCGCGGTCACGTGCTCGCGCGCGGCCCGGTAGCGACAGGCTTGACGGCCGTGCGTGGAACCGGCCCTTCGACGGGCTCGGGGACTGAATCCTAGAAGCGCGCCGCCGCACGACCGGCCTGGCGGCCAGAGAACAAGCATCCGCCTAGGAACGTTCCTTCGAGCGCGCGATAACCGTGCACGCCCCCGCCGCCGAATCCGCTCGCTTCGCCCGCGGCAAAAAGGCCGGGGATCACCGCTCCGTCCGACGCGAGCGCGCGTCCGTCGAGATCGGTCTCGATCCCACCCAGCGACTTCCTGGTCAACACGTGCAGTTTCACGGCAACCATCGGCCCCGCTGACGGGTCCTGCAGGCGGTGCGGTGCCGCGGTGCGAATGAGTTTGTCCCCCCGGTAGCTGCGCATGGATCGCAGCATCCCGATCTGGGCATCCTTGGTGAAATCGTTGTCGATCTCCCGATCGCGTGCGACGACCTCGCGTCGCACCTGATCGATGTCAAGAAGCTCACCGCCGTCGGCCTGGCTCATCTGTTCGAGGAGGGTTTCGAGATCGTTCTCGACGATGAAATCCGTGCCCTCGTCGAGGAAGGACTGCACTGGCCCCGTCGGACCCTTCGCGAGTCTCGACTTCAGCAACAACCCGACGTCTTTGCCAGTCAGGTCGGGGTTCTGCTCACTGCCCGAGAGAGCGAACTCCTTCTCGACGATTTGGCGTGATGTCACAAACCACGAATGGTCGTGCCCGGTCGCGCGTAGGTGCGCGAGCGTTCCCAGCGTGTCGAAACCGGGAAACAGTGGCACGGGGAGGCGTGTGCCGGTGGCATCCAACCAAAGCGATGACGGACCGGGCAGAATTCGGATGCCGTGGGCTGGCCACACCGGATCCCAGTTGGTGATTCCCTCGACGTAATGCCACATTCGATCGCCATTGATCAGGTGCGCTCCGGCCGCTGCCGAAACGCCGTGCATCGATCCGTCGACATAGGCCGGCACGCCGGTCAGCATGTGCGCGGGGGGAGTGCCGAGTCGCTCTGGCCACGCCGCACGCACCAGGTCGTGATTGCCGCCAATACCGCCGGAGGAGACGATTGTTGCAGCGGCGATGATCTCAAACTCGCCTACGACCTCACGAGATGAGGGGATGCCGCGCGCTGCCGAGCTGTCCGTGAGATGCTCGCCACGTGCGCCGACGACGGCGCCGTCGGCGAGTATCAGCTCTGTCACCCGGTGGCGGGAGAGGATCGTCAGGTCCCCGCTTCCTCGGCGCGGTGCACAGCCTCAGCGAAAGGTGCCACGATGCCGGGCCCGGTACCCCAGGTGATGTGGAATCGCGGCACGGAGTTTCCCGGCCCGATCGCCCCATACCCGCCGCGCTCGGCCCAGCCGACCACCGGGAAGAACCCGACACCACGTTCGCGCAGCCACGCGCGTTTCTCCCCGGCAGCGAACTGCAGATAGGCCTCGGCCCAGGCGCGTGGCCAATGGTCCTCCGCGCGATCGAAGCCGGCATTGCCGAACCAGTCTTGTGTGGCAAGGTCCAGCGAATCCTTGATTCCCAGGCGTCGCTGCTCAGGGGAGTCGATGAAGAACAGTCCGCCAAACGACCACCAAGCTTGGCCTCCAAGGTTTGATCGGGGTTCCTGATCGATCAGGATCACGCGCTTGCCGGCCGAGATAGCTTCAGAAGCGGCCACGAGCCCTGCCAGCCCCCATCCGATCACAAGGACGTCTGCGGAAAGGGGTGTGGTGGTCATGCTTTCTCCGTTGAATCCTGACTGCTGCTGCGGGTTTCCAGAGTCGTACGTCCAGCGGAAGCTGGACCGATTCCCGATGGCTCCATAGTGTTCACCATTGCATATGCCGCGCGCTCGAGGTAGTCCCACAGCGTGGCATCGTGCAGTGGCGACAGCTGTATCTCGTCAAGGGAGGTGCGCATACAGCGCAGCCACCGGTCTCGTGCGTCGGGGTTCACGTGGAACGGCATATGGCGCATGCGCAGACGCGGATGGCCGCGCTGCTCGCCGTACGTCGTGGGTCCGCCCCAGTACTGCGCGAGGAACATCGTGAAGCGATTGGCCGCAGGGCCGAGGTCTTCTTCTGGATACATCGGCTTCAACACCGGGTCGAGCGCGACTTCGCGGTAGAAGATATTCACAATCTTCTCGAAAGTCGCGTACCCGCCGACCTCATCGTAAAAAGTCACTCGTTGTCCTTGGGGTCGGCGGGCTCGCCCGCAATGTTCTTCTTGCGCCAGATTCCTCTGGCGACGGGCGGAACTCCCGTGATCGGGTTCGGTTTGGTTCTCGGAGGGTTCGCACCGCGCACACGACGTGCGCCGTCGGGGCCTGTGGGCATCACGGATTCGAGGCTGGGCAGCGCAAGCCCCATCTCTTCGATCGCAGCTTTCAGCCGCATCCGCAACTCGCGCGCCACGTCATCCTTCGCGTTCGCTCTGGTCTTGAGCACAACGCGGATGACGAGAGCATCGCCGGTGATCGACTCCAAGCCCCATACCTCGGGGCGCTCGACGATTCGGGTGCGCCACTTCGGGTCTTTTGCGAGCCCTTGGGCCGCAGTGAGCAGCGCCGTCTCTACCTCGGGCACGTCGGCGTCCACGGGGACACCGAGATCGATGATCGCGCGTGCCCAGCCCTGGGACATGTTGCCGATGCGCAGGATCTCACCGTTGCGTACGTACCAGAGCGTGCCATTGACATCACGGATCTGCGTGACGCGAACACTCACGTGCTCGACGACGCCACTGGCCAGCCCGGTATCCACGACATCGCCGATGCCGATCTGGTCTTCCGCGACGATGAAGAGGCCGTTCAACACGTCCTTGACGATGTTCTGAGCTCCAAAACCGAGTCCTGCGCCGACGGCCGCAGTCAGCAGCGTAAGCGAGCTCAGGAGTGCCGGCGACAGCGTCCCGACGATCAGCAGCAGCACGACGACGACGAGGATGACGTTGATGATGTTCTGCAGGATCGAGCCGAGCGTGCGCGTGCGCTGAATCAAACGCATGTCTGCGAGCGGAGAGCGCTCCAGCGCCTGGGTGTCTTCGACGTTGGCCTTGGATTTCGCGCTGTTCACGATCCGCTGGACGACACGTCGGATCACGAGTCGCAGGACGAACCCGACGGCGATGGCGATCGCGATGATGATCGCGACGCTGAGCGCGTTTCGGCCGACCTCGCCGAGGATCGTCAAGAACGTGCTCCACGCCGCATTGACGTCGGGCGCAACAGCGGCGACGGACGTGTCAATCGGAAGTGTCAGCACCTCTTGATTCTAGTGAGCGGGCCTCTGCGTCGGCTGGAAAGCGTCGATGCAGAGGCCCGCTCAGAAGGTGTGGTGACTCAGGCTTCTGAGTCGGGATCTTCGGCGTCACGAGCCTGTGCCGCGAGGGCACGCTCGACATCAGCCAATCCTTCGCTCACGAGACGTCGGAGTGCGGGCGAGGCATCCGCGTGTGCAGACAGCCATGCACGCGTCGCATCGCGCAGCTGGACGCTTGCCAGCGGTGTCGGGTACAGGCCGACGATGAGGTAGCTGGCGATCTGGTAGGTGCGCGACTCCCATACCGGCAGCAGCATGTCGAAGTAGTCCTGCACGAACTCGCCGAGCACCTCAGTGCTGTTCGGGTGAGTGAATCCCAGAGCGGCGGAGCGCACGATCGTGTTGGGCAGGTCGGCGTTGTCCACGAGCGACGACCAAGCAACGCGCTTGTCCGCGGTGGTGGGCAGGGCTGCACGGGCCTGAGCCGCGAACTCTGCACCCTTTGAGGTGTTGTCAGCCGCCAACGCTGCATCGATGGATGCCGCGTCCGTCGCCCCAATTGTGGCGAGGCCGACCAGAAGCTGCCAAGACAGGTCTGCATCGATCTCGAGTCCAGCGAGAGGCTCTTCGCCGGAGCGAAGACGACCGATGATGCCGGCATGCTCGGGAGTCACGAGCGCGTTCGCGAACGCGGTGACGAACTGCAACTGGCTATCACTGCCACTCTTCGCGCTATGCGCAAGGTCCCACAGGGCATCAGCGACGCGAATACGCGCGGCGCTACGCTCTGCGGGCGCCACGTACTGCGTGACGGTCGTGCGCAACTGAGCAAGCGTCGTGCGCACCGTCGTCGACTCGGTCTCGCGGCCGATATTGCCGAGCACGAGATCGACGTAGTCGGATGCCGGAGTCTCGGCGTCGCGGATCTGATCCCATGCGGCGCCCCAGAGCAGCGAGCGAGCGAGCGGGTCAGAGATGTCGCCGAGGTGCGCGATCGCAGTGGCCAGCGAACGCTCGTCGAGACGGATCTTCGCATAGGCGAGGTCGTTGTCGTTGAGCAGCACGAGGTCGGGACGCTTCTTGCCCTGCAGCTCTGGCACCTCAGTGCGGTCGCCGTCGACGTCGATCTCGGCATAGTGCGTGCGGGTGAGCGTGCCGTCGACGAGGTCGTAGAAGCCGATACCGAGGCGGTGCGGGCGAATCGTCGGATAGTCGGCAGGAGCGGTCTGGGTGACAGCGAAGCGGGTGATCACGCCTTCTGCGCCTTCGGCGATGACGGGGGACAGCGTGTTCACACCAGCGGTTTCCAACCACTTCTTTGACCACGTGCTGAGTTCGCGTCCGCTGGTGGCCTCAAGCTCGGTGAGCAGATCGCTGAGCTCGGTGTTGCCCCAGGCGTGCTTCTGGAAGTACTGCCCGACGCCGGCGAAGAAGGCATCAATGCCGACCCAGGCAGCGAGCTGCTTGAGGACGGATCCGCCCTTGGCGTACGTGATGCCGTCGAAGTTGACCTGCACGTCTTCAAGATCGTTGATCTCGGCGACGATCGGATGGGTCGAGGGTAGCTGGTCCTGACGGTACGCCCAGGTCTTCTCCATTGCGTTGAACGTGGTCCACGCTTCGGTCCACTCGGTAGCCTCTGCCGTCGCAATGGTCGATGCCCATTCGGCGAACGACTCGTTCAGCCACAGGTCATTCCACCACTTCATGGTGACGAGGTCGCCGAACCACATGTGCGCGAGTTCGTGCAGAATCGTGACGACACGACGCTCTTTTACTGCATCCGTCACCTTGCTGCGGAAGACATACGTCTCGGTGAACGTGACAGCTCCGGCATTCTCCATCGCTCCGGCGTTGAATTCCGGGACGAAGAGCTGGTCGTACTTCGCAAACGGGTATGGCACACCGAACTTCGACTCGTAGTACGCGAAGCCCTCGCGCGTCTTGTCGAAGATGTAGTCGGCATCCAGGTGCTGCCAGAGGCTCTTGCGGCCGTAAACGCCCAGCGGGACGATCTCGCCGGATGCACTGGTGAGCTCGGAGAAGGTCGACTCGTACGGTCCTGCGACGAGCGCGGTGATGTAGGAGGAGATGCGCGGAGTGGGCTCGAAGCCCCAGGTAGCTGTCTCGTTCTCATCGTGAATGATCGGCTCGGGGGTGGGGGAGTTGGAGACGACCTTCCACGCCTGGGGAGCGGTGATGGTGAACTGGAACGTGGCCTTGAGATCCGGTTGCTCGAAGACAGCGAATACGCGGCGGGAATCCGGCACCTCGAACTGCGAGTAGAGGTACACCTCGCCATCCACAGGGTCGACGAAGCGGTGCAGACCCTCACCGGTGTTGGTGTACAGGCAGTCTGCATCGACGACGAGGACGTTCTCCTCCTGCAGACCAGACAGCGTGATGCGCGAATCGGAAAACACATCGCTCGGGTCGAGCTGCTCTCCGTTGAGCGAGATCTCACGCACGTCGCGAGCGATGAGGTCGATGAAGGTAAAACTTCCGGGCTTCGCGCTGAAGCGCACGACGCTGCGGGAGCCGAAGACCTCGGCACCCTTGGTCAGGTCCAGCGAGATCTCGTACGACTGGGTGTCGATGAGAGCGCGACGTTCCTGCGCTTCGATTCGGGTGAGGTTCTCTCCAGGCACAGCTATATCTCCCAGGGGTTCGGGGGCGGCCACCAAGATTCGGCACGGCTGGCGCCGACGGCAACCATGACAGCCTACGCCAGGACGCGCGACGCACGCACGAAGAGGTGAAAGGATGATGGGGTGACCGTGACTGATCAGAACGCTGTCCCTTTTGCTTCCGCCGCTGCCGCAGGCGGTGACAAGTTCATGGCGACCCCGGTGGCGTACGACGCCATCCTGCTCGCGGGATTCGGCGGTCCGGAGGGGCAGGACGACGTCATCCCGTTCCTGCGCAACGTCACGCGCGGCCGGGGAATCCCTGATGAGCGTCTCGAAGAGGTCGCGCACCATTATCGGCACTTCGGGGGAGTAAGCCCGATCAACGCGCAGAACCGCGCGCTCAAATCGGCGCTCGAAGCCGAGCTCGCCGAGCGCGGCATTGATCTGCCCGTGTACTGGGGAAACCGCAACTGGACCCCGTACCTCGCCGATGCTGTGTCGCTGCCGCCGATAACGCACACACCACTCTGCTTGCATTCGCGACGAGCGCATACAGCTCCTTCTCCAGCTGCCGTCAGTACCGGGAGGACTTCGCGCAGGTGCTCACTGAGACCGGGCTTGGCGAACGCGTAACGATCGACAAGATTCGCCCGTTCTACGATCACCCGGGATTCGTGGACGCATTCGTCGAGGGAGTGCGCGCGGCAGTCGAGAAGTTCCTCGCCGAAGGCGTCCACGCGGCCGACATTCAGATTCTCTTCTCGACCCACAGCATCCCTTCCGCGGATGCGGTGCGCTCGGGGCCTCGTGACATCGACTGGGGGGAGGGGGGCGCGTACGCGGCACAGCATGAAGCTGTCGCGGAATGGGTGATGGATCAGGTTCGCCAAACGCTCCCCGCTGCCGCCGACGCTTCGTGGGAGCTCGTCTACCAGTCGCGTTCTGGCCCGCCGTCCCAGCCGTGGCTGGAACCAGACGTGTGCGATGTGATTGGTGAGCTGGCCGGTCGCGGACGCCAAGCCGTCGCCGTCGTTCCGCTCGGCTTCATGAGCGATCACATGGAAGTCCTGTGGGACCTTGACACCGAGGCCGCAGAAGCCGCCGAAGCCGCTGGACTGAGCTTCACGCGGACTCCGACTCCGGGGGTTTCCGAGAAGTTCGTTGCGGGCATCGTCGATCTCATAATCGAGCGGTTGGAAGGACGACCGCGCTCCGAACGTGCTCATGTGACCGATCTGGGGCCGGCGTTCGACATTTGCCGCCCTGGATGCTGCGAAAAACGTTCGTGCCGGATTCAAACCCGCCGCGGCCGGCCTCGCCCCCTGAGCCAGTTGCAGCATGCGCTCATCAATATGATGGTGGGCATGCGCATCCACATCGCCACAGACCACGCGGGACTGGAATTTTCCACTCAGCTGCAGGACCACCTGCGCACCGCCGGCCACGAGGTCATCGATCACGGGCCGATCGAATACGACGCCGTTGACGACTACCCAGCGTTCTGCATTCGAGCAGCGCAGGCCGTCGTCATCGATCAGACGGCAGGCGTAGAGGCGCTGGGCATCGTTTTCGGAGGTTCCGGCAACGGCGAACAGATCGCGGCGAACAAGGTGCGGGGTATCCGTGCCGCGCTGGTCTGGAATCTCTCGACCGCTGAGCTTGCCCGCGAGCACAACGACGCCAACGTGATCTCGATCGGCGCGCGACAGCACACCTTCGAAGAAGTCGTCTCGTTCATCGACCGTTTCATCTCGACACCGTTCTCGGACGAGGAGCGTCACGTGCGCCGAATCGGACAGATCGCCGCGTTCGAGCACGACGGTTCGCTGCTGCCGGATCCTCGGGTCTGACGTGCCTGAGGGACATTCCGTCCATCGGATCGCCCGGCAGTTCGACCGCAACTTCCTCGGCAAGATCCTCCACGCGTCGAGCCCACAGGGGCGCTTCATCGAGGGCGCCGCTGTGCTCGACGGACGCGAGGCAGTGAGTGTCAAAGCTGTCGGCAAGCAGATGTTCCTTGAAGTCGAGGGTGACCTCTGGCTGCGCGTCCACCTCGGGCTCTACGGCGCCTGGGACTTCGCAGGCGAGATCGTCATCGATCCCACGATCGCCTCGGCTAATGGGCGAATGGGGCAGACCAATCAGCGCGGCACCGACCTCGCCGCTGACGAGCCCATCCTCGACAGCGCAGGCGAGAACTCACTGTCATCGATCGGCGCCCCGCGCCGGACGAGGGTGCACGTAAGAATGTCGGAGCAGACCAAGGGGCTCGCCGACGAAGGCGTCGAATGGCCGCCGCCGATTGTCGGCCAAGTGCGTCTGCGGCTGATGACCGACATCACTGCTGCCGACCTGCGCGGACCCACAGCCTGCGTTTTGCAGACACCAGACGAGATGCTCGCCACGGTCGCGAAGCTGGGGCCCGACCCTCTCGTCGGCGATCCTGCCGCGAACGAAGAGCGTTTCGTTCAGGCCGTGCGAAAGAAGTCGACGCCGATCGCCCTTCTGCTGATGGACCAGTCGGTCGTGAGCGGCATCGGGAACGTCTATCGCGCAGAGATGCTGTATCGGGCGCGGCTCAACCCCCACACCCCTGGTCGAGATGTTCCTGAGGAGCTCGTGCGCGCGCTCTGGCACGACTGGGTTCGCCTGCTGGCGATCGGTGTCGAGACCGGTCAGATGATGACCATGGACGATCTGGCTCCCGATCAGTACCGCGCAGCGATGGCGAGCCGCGACGACCGGCACTGGGTTTACCACCGGGCGGGCCTGCCGTGCCGCGTCTGCGGAACTGAGATCGTGCTCGAGGAGATCGGTGCACGCAAGCTCTACTGGTGCCCGAGGTGTCAGACCTGAGACGCACGCTCCCAGAGTCTGTCGAACGGCGCTGCCGCGCAGCATCCGTCCTAGGCTGAGCACATGCGTCAGAACCCGAGTTTCACGTTGGCCGACATCGCCGAGATGCGACGTGTGATCGAACAGAACCCTTGGGCGACGATCGTCAGTGCCACCGACGAAGGTCAGGTCGCATCGCACTATGTGCTCATGCTTGACGAAGACCGCGACGACCTGACGATTGTGGCGCACGTCGGGCGTCCTGACGACCTGATTCACGGGCTCGGGGAGCGGGAGTTGCTGGCCGTGTTCCAAGGCCCGCACGGTTACGTCTCGCCCGGCTGGTACGGCACCGACGTCAAGGCAGTTCCTACCTGGAACTACACGGCAGTTCACCTCTCCGGTGTGCCAGAGATTCTCAGCGCTGAAGAGAATCTTCGAGTGCTGGATCGGCTCGTTGAACGCTTCGAGGGACGGATGCCGGATCCGCGGCTGATGTGGGAGCGTCCGAACGACGAAGCATTTGTGCAGCGTCTCGCGGCGGGAACCGTGGGTTTCCGACTCACTCCGACGCGCGTGGTGGCGAAGCGCAAGCTCAGCCAGAACAAGGATGCTGCGACGGTTGAAAACATCATCGCCGAGCTGCAGGGGGACGGCGTCTACGCCAGCCCTGCCCTTGCCGCAGAGATGCGACGCGCACAGGAAGCCCGGCCTGGTCGTTCGTTATGACGGCCATCAATGACGCGGTCGGGATGATTCGTGAGGTGCGAATTGCCGGGCCAGGACGCGAATACCTCATGGATTCTGAGCCCGTCGATATTCTCCTGGACGGCGACCGGATTGTGGATATCGCGCCCACCGGCGCCCTGCGCGGTAGCGGCGCTGTCCTCGAAGGCCACGGAGCCTGGGTCGTGCCGGGACTGTGGGACAGTCACGTGCACACCGTGCAATGGTCGCTGGCTTCCGAGCGCGCGCAGCTCGCTCACACGAAATCGGCTGCGGAAGCCGCTGCGCAGATGTCGAATGTCGCGGCTCTTACGGACGGTCGACGCATCGGTACCGGGTTTCGAGACGCGCTCTGGCCGGACGCTCCCTCCATCGAGGCATTGGATGCCGCGACGGGAGAGGTACCGACGTATCTGATCAATGCGGATGTGCACAGCGTCTGGATGAACTCCGCCGCGCTCCGACGCGAAGGGTTCTCCACGCCGGACGGGATGTTGCGAGAAGACGATGCTTTCGACATCTCTCGGCGGTTGAACGCCGTGGAGTCTGCACACGGCGATCGCGCGGTGGCGGCCGCGGGAGCAGCGGCTGCGGCGCGGGGAGTGACGGGCATCGTCGACTTCGATATGGCGTGGAACGCAGAAGCCTGGTCGCGGCGCGTAGCGGCGGGATTCACTTCACAACGCGTGGAATTCGCGGTGTACCTCCGAGACTTGGCTCGCGCGATCAGCGAAGGACTCCGCACGGGGCAGCCGCTCCGGGGCGCACACGGACTCATCCACATGGGCCCGTTGAAACTCATCAGCGATGGTTCACTCGGCACGCGAACGGCGGCGTGCTCGCATCCCTATCCTGGCGACGCGACCGACTTTGGCGTGATGAACCTCTCGCCAGCTGATCTCATCGATTTGCTTGCGGAGGCGACAGGGGCAGGCCTCGAGGTCGCCGTTCACGCGATCGGGGATCGTGCTGTGACATCCGCTCTCGATGCCGTCACTGCCACCGGCGCCACCGGCACGATCGAACATGCGCAACTGGTGCGCCATACCGATATCGCACGTATTGCGCGCCTCGGTCTCGCAGCCAGCGTGCAGCCGCAGCATGCGATCGATGACCGCGACCTTGTCGATGGGTTCTGGGCCGTGCAGACGGCGATCGGCTACCCGATGGCTTCGCTGCTGCGAGCGGGCGTAGAACTGCGGCTGGGATCCGATGCGCCCGTCGCCCCCCTGGATCCCTGGACGGCGATCGCGGCTGCCGTGGAACGGACAGACGATGAACGCCCGCAGTGGCACCCGCAAGAGCAGCTGACACGCGACGAGGCGCTGAGCGCGAGCGTGCGTGGCTCGATCCGTCCGGGAGGTATCGCAGACCTCGTACTGTGCGGCGCAGACCCACAGGCAGCATCCGCCTCGATGCTGCGAAGGATGCCGGTGCTTGCGACTCTCCTGGCCGGACGCATCACGCATCTCGCCTGACGCGCTACCGTCGTAGGGTGCATCAACCTGCTTCCACACCTCCGACCACTCGAGCCCGCGCCAGGCGCGATCGATCACCGGAGCATTCCGCGACGTCGAGCTTCATTCCCCATGTCCAGGGCCTACGCGCGATCGCTGTGCTCTTGGTGGTGCTCTACCACTTCTGGCCAGGGCGACTGAGCGGCGGTTACGTCGGTGTCGACGTCTTCTTCGTGATCTCGGGCTTCCTGATCACCGCCCACCTCGCACGCGAGATCACGTCGACCGGCACGGTGAAGCTCGGACAGTTCTGGGCCCGGCGTGCGCGGCGGCTATTGCCCGCTTCGCTGCTCGTGTTGCTCTTCTGTGCGATCGTCGCAGCATCGCCATACCTGATGCCGACGTCGGGACTGCCTGCTGAGTTGAAAGAGATAGTCGCATCGACGTTCTACGTCGAGAACTGGTATCTCGCGTTCAACTCTGCGGACTATCTCGCACATTCGGGCGACCCGACGATGGTGCAGCACTACTGGTCGCTGTCGCTCGAAGAGCAGTTCTACGTTCTCTGGCCGTTGATCATGCTGCTGGCGGCCTGGATCGCGGTGAAGTGGTTCCGCGGAAGCCGGCTCAAGGCAGCGGCGATCGCCATCGGCGTCGTTTCCGTCGCGTCGTTCGTATTCTGCGTCGTCTTCACGCTGACGAACCCGGCACCCGCCTATTTCGTCACCTTTGGTCGCATGTGGCAGTTTGGCGTCGGTGCGCTCATCGCCCTCGTCCCTGCGTTACGCGTGCGCAATGCCGTGGTGAGTTTTGTGCTCGGCTGGGCCGGCATCATCGCGCTGCTGTACACGGCGTTCCGATTCGACGGACAAACTCCGTTCCCCGGCTACGCGGCGCTGCTTCCCACGCTCGGAGCAGCCGCGGTAATCGCAGCATCCAACACCGATCGCTGGTGGTACCCGACCAGACTGCTCTCGGTGCCGCCGATGCGCTTCACCGGTGACATTTCTTACAGCCTGTATCTGTGGCACTGGCCGCTCATTATCATCGCGCCGTCTGTACCGTTCTGGGGGCTCACGATCTATCACCGGGTGGCCCTCCTGGCACTGTGCTTCGTGCTCGCCTGGCTGACGAAGAAGTTCGTCGAGGATCCGGTTCGCTCTTGGAAACCGCTCACATCCAGGCCACCGAAGGTCTCGCTGTGGGCGGCCCTCGCCGCGATGATCGTGGTCGGTGCGGTCGCGCTGGGGGGCTGGGTGGTCAACGCTCCGGCATACCAGGCGGGCGTGCAAGCCATCACGCAGTTGCGTGAGAACCCGCCGGAGTGCTTCGGCGCGGCATCCGTGCTCGACCCATCGTGCGGGGATCAGTCACCCGATACGATCCTGCCCGCACCGGGGTTCGCGGGAGTCGATCGCCCCACTGATGAGCAGTGCTTCGTGCAACTCAATGATTCTCGCGCCGTGGCATGCGAGTTCGGATCGGATGACGCGGATGCCCCGCAGGTCGCTCTCGTCGGTGACAGCCACGCATTCCAGTTGCTGACGACGTTCGAGTCGATGGCCGATCGCGAGGGCTGGCACTTGAGACATTCTTCAAGGGTGCCTGCCCGTGGAGCACGACTCCGCTTGCCACGGGCGGTTCTTTTGGGACCGCATGCTCCGACTGGCGTGCGGGTGTGGCAGACGAATTGGCAGCGCGCGAGTTCGATGTTGTCTTCACCGCGGCGATCTCGAACACGCCGTATTCCGCGGCGGGCTTCGAGTCCCCTCACGCCGCGGCTGTCGCCGGTTACCAGGAGGCATGGGCGACGATGACCGATCGCGGCATTCCGGTGGTCACCGTGATCGACAACCCTGGGTGGGAGACCGACCCGAACAAGTGTCTACGTACGCGTGACGCCATTGAGTGCGAGGGACTCCGCACGGATGTTCTCACTGCGAACGATCCGCTTCGGGATGCCGCAGATGGTGCCTCGAACGTGACGCTGCTGGACTTCACCGACGTCTACTGCAACGACGACACGTGCCCGGCTGTCGTGGGCGGTGCGAACGTGTATCGCGATCAGGACCACCTGACAGTGACATTCGTTGACTCTCTCGCCCCGCAGTACGTCGAGGCCATTCAAGAAGCGATGGCCTCGAGAGGCAATTGACGACTGCATGCAATTGACGACTGCACGCAATTGACGACTGCACAGAGACGAAGAACGGGCACCGGGATGATCCCGGTGCCCGTTCTTCGTCTGATGCTTACTCGGCGATGTGTGCGACGAGGAACCAGCGGTCCTTCTCGAGGCCGCGCTTGATCTCGATCGCCACATCCTGGCTGGTGAGGTCGATGTCATCGAGGCCCTCGACTGCAGCTTTTGTGTCTACGAGAATCGCGTCGATGTCGGCGATCACGTTGCGGATCAGCTCGCTCGACTGGGTGAAGCCGGCCGGCACCTCGGAGCTGGACTTCTCTGCAACAGTGCTCACCCGCGCGTCGATCGGTAGTCCGAGAGCGACGATACGTTCTGCAGCGGTGTCAGCGAAGGCACCGGCGTGAGCGACGATCGTGTCGAAAAGTTCGTGGACGCCAATGAAGTTCGCGCCGCGGACGTGCCAGTGGGCCTGCTTGCCATTGATGGTGAGGGCCTGAAGTCCGAGGACAACCGGCGACAGGAACTGTGCTGCGGCTGCGGCCACAGTGGGGTCGCTGGCAGTGGTAGAGACGGTCTGTGACTTGCTCATTATTCTTCCTCCAGAACGGCGGTTTCGTGCCTGATGGGTACAACGCTACTCAGCCTGAATGATTCCGCAAGCAAGCTGAGGCTCGGCTTATCCGGTGCGACTTCCGCGGAATGACGCGGCAGTGAGGGTAGTCTCACCTCATGAGCATCTCGTCAACAGCATCCGTCCTTGCCCTGGGAAACAAGACGCCGCGTATCGCGGACGACAGCTTCATCGCCGACGGAGCGCGTATCGTCGGGGAGGTCACCCTCGAGTCCGGGGCGAGCGTCTGGTACAACGCTGTGCTGCGCGGAGACTCCGCAGGCATTACGCTCGGAGCCGGCAGCAACGTGCAGGACAACGTCTCTGTCCACGTCGACCGCGGGCATCCGGTTCTCATCGGCGAGAATGTATCGATCGGGCACAACGCCGTTGTTCATGGCTGCACGATCGGTGACGGTTCGCTGATCGGTATGGGCGCAGTGGTCCTGAGCGGCGCCGTGATCGGAAAAGGGTGCCTGATCGCCGGTGGTGCGGTCATCCTGGGTGGCACCGAAATCCCGGATGGTTCGCTCGTGGCGGGGGTGCCGGCAAAGGTTCGTCGCACCCTCAGCGACGAGGAGCGTGCAGACCTGATTGGGAACGCCGAGATCTATCGCGGACACCTGCAGACTCACCGCGACGCCACCGCTATTTGAACCTTCGCGGCACCGATAAGCTGGTGTCATACGGGGCGGTGGCCAAGCTGGTTAAGGCAGTGGGCTCATAACCCAACGATCGTCGGTTCAAGTCCGACCCGCCCCACCGTTGGTCTTCGATATACCGCTCTGCGACTAGAGCGGACGTGCGGTGATGTTCTCGCGGCCGAGATCCTTCCGGGCTGTTCGCAGGCACCTCGTGCAGAGGATCTCTACCGTCCGCGGGTGATCCTCGCCGCAGGTGCAGTCGATCGTCACCCGCCACTTCGCCTTTCGGCCGCAGGCTTCATACGCCTCTTCGCCGCCGTGGTCACACTCGCACAGCTGCGGTGCGTTCGAATCCAGACCCATCGCGATCTGTTCAAATGCCTCTGCGAAAGGATCGACGGTCTCACGCTGCTGCTCGCGCGCGGGCGCGTCTGTCTTGTGTCGCATCACATCACATCCCCGATGTAGGAGTACTTGACGAACACCTCTGCGGCGATGCCTGATTCTTCCAGGACGCCTTGCAGGGCGCTCATCATGTAGTTGGAATCCCAGCCCATGTAGAGGAAATGGGAGTGGTCCAGCGAGTCCCACTGACCTTTCCACGCCATTTCATCGTATATCGGTCCGCCCCGCCTGAGGCTGTACGTAATCGCCGACTCACGATCATCAGTCCACGCGCGACGGAAGATCCGGTTGAAAAGTGCGCGGACGTCCTTGATCTCCCAGTGCTCACCACGATATTCGACATAGGCGAACTCGCGATCCCAACCTGCCGGCCAGCCGCGGCGGCGCACAGCATCCAATATCGGAGTCAGACCGTCGTCGTCGATCTCGGGAAGATCTGGTCGCGCCCAGATGCGCAGCAAAGTCTCGGTGAGACGAGCGGTGCGGCGAGAAATCGCCGCCGTGCCCCAGGACGCCGTTTCGGTGAGCGCACGCGTCTCAGTGACCGCGCTGCGCGAATAGGCATCAGAACGCTTGTCGGGATACGACGCACCGAACACCCGCTGTGTCAGTTCCTCTTCCAGCAAAGTCAGGTTGCCCAGCGTGGGAGCCAACGCCCGGTGGCTGTTCTGCTCGTCCTCGGTGTACTCGCTCCAGGAACGTGTTCCATCGCCCGACCACGAGTCGCCGGGTGCGAGGGGCACAATGTGCTCCACGTCGAAATCAGAGGTGTCTTCGACGTCTTCCAGGCGTCCCAGCACATACGCCGGGTGGGGGAGTTCGCTGTACTTCAACACGGCGCTGACGCGCTCATCCGATGGTGTGATGCGTGCGATGGCGCGCATGAGAGTGTCACGGCCAGCGTCACGGGCGCGGCAGAGTCGAGCAATGAGGCGCTCGGTCGGCAGATTCACGAGTGCGCGACGAAGGTAGAGCGCCTGGACCCACTCGAGTGTCTCGATGAGTTCTTCGCGCGTCGAGAGCCCACGCGAATGGTCGCTGTACGCGCTCATCACCAGCGGGTATCCGGCCTTGCCGAAGGTGTTCACGAACTCGAGCTGGCGGCGGATCGCGGCATCTGGCTCAAGCGAGGGATCCAGCAGGATGCCGTAGATCTCGGCGTAATGGCGCCAGACAGCGGCATCCGCCTGCAAATGTTCGACATCTACGCGAGGGAAAGAATGACGGAATGCGCTGTACACCCCGTGCTCGCCGTGAGCTGCGACTTCGCGCCCGGTCGTCATCACAAGGTATTGGCGCCAGAACGCGCCGATGGCCTCGCCGGTGTGCTGTTCAATCGGCAGCCAGAAGCGTTCTTCAACGGCGAGCTGCTCGGCGTGGGTGAGTCCCATCAGGATGTAGTTGTGGATGAGCTCGTGATCGCGCAGCGGCTCACCGGTCGAGTTCAGGCTCTCGAAGATCTGCTGCGCGTTGGCTGCAACCCCCAGCGTGATGGATACGTGTTCGATCCTCTGCAGGCCGCGCCAGATGCGAGGCGCCTCATCGGCGTGCACCTGACTGCGGAAGAAGGCGTAATTGTCGTCGAAGCGTGACTCGCGGTCGGCATCCTCACGACGGTCGAGCACGACCGATTCGTAGAGCTCTGCCCAGGCCTGGTGAGGGCGCAGCTTGGTCCTTGATGCGTCATCCGCACGCACGAGTACGCGCTCGAGTTCCGCCGCCATCGCGGGGTTGCTGTCGCGAACGGTGTGATGGAGAGCTGCGACCAGCAACATCAGCGTGGTGATGCGCTGCTGGCCGTCGATGAGGATCAGATCTGTTTCTGATGCATCCTGCGCGCTCAGAATCGACCCGATGAAGTGGCGGTGGGTGTCGGTCTCGTCGGCAACAGCCCGTACGTCGGAGAGCAGACGTTCGCACCCGCCGATATCCCAGCGATATTGACGCTGGTAAACCGGAACGACAATCGTCGTGTCCGGCGCGGAAAGCCACTCAATCGTGTTGACGGCGGTCGCTTCGACATTGGTGGCCGTTGCCATGGTCTCGCTCTTGCTCCTCACGATGGCGAAATTCTGCGCTCCGCCGTCATCGAGTCTAATGGGGATCGATTCTTCCTCGACGTGTCCTGTGGAGTGTGGATTACTCGCTGTTAGGGTTGCCTTATCAGGCTTGTTAAAACGTGCTGGCCCCCGATGAAAGGACATGACCTAGATCATGGGATACATCAAATCCGCTGCTCTCGAGGAAACGGGCTTCGTCGTCCTCGACAGCTACAAGCAGGAACTCGATCCAAAAGAGTGGCTCGATATCGAGTACAACGACTGGAAGTCGTCGGGCGACACCCGCTTCGCCCCACTCGCCAGCGCCTTCGGCGACATCGAGTGCAACGGCTTCTGGAACCACAAGCCACCGCGCACTGACAAGGACGGCGTCTGGATCGAGTCGCAGGTTGCCAAGGCTCCGAATCTGGCGCGTCGCGCGCAGGAGCCTGGCGCGAACGTTGGCCGCTGCCGTGTCATCGAGTTGCAGCCGACTCCCTATGGCGAGTGCCTCTACAACCTGCACCAGGACGACAACAACCGTCTGAACCCCGACGGCACTGGCTGGGTTGTGCGTGGGTTCTTCAACCTGACGGATGACAAGGACAGTTACTTCGTGCTGCGCGAGAACCGCACCGACCCGAGCATTGAGTACCGCATTGCCCTCCCGGCTGGCGCGCAACTTATCGTCGACACTCAGCGTCTGTGGCACGCAGCCACCCACAACGGTGACGAGCCCCGCTACAACTTGATCACGTCGTGGACCTCGGGCCCCGAGCTGGACGCGTACATCGAGAAGTACCACGGCACTAATGATGTGACCAACTACGAGGTCGCTCAGGATGTCCTCGAGGCCGGCTACGCAGAGCAGGCCCGCAAGGATGCCGCTCGTGCGGCGTATTACGCAGCCAAGGGCCAGCAGGTCAAGCAGGCGATGAGCGAGGCCTAAGACTCGTTCCGCACAAGAATGCCCCGGTCAGCAGGCCGGGGCATTCTTCGTCTGAATCACACGCTTGTGATTTCCTCCGGAGTGAGCGATAATCGCCCTATAACCGCATATTGTTGCCACGCTTCGTGGATTAGGTCGTTGGGGAAGACGCACCTGAAGAAACGGAGAGATCATGGCGACGGCTTACGCTCGCGGAGTGGTGTACATCCACTCTGCCCCACGCGCGCTCTGCCCGCACCTCGAATGGGCGGTGGGACGCGCTATTGGTCGCGCCGTGAACTTCGACTGGAGCGACCAGCCCGTGCTCGAAGGTTCCCGCCGGGCCGAGTTCTTCTGGGACGGCCCGATCGGCACCGGTGCAGCGCTTGCGACGTCGATCCGCGGGTGGGAGCACCTGCGCTTCGAGGTGACGGAAGATCCAACCCCCCGCAGTGACGGTGGTCGCTGGCTGCACACTCCCGACCTCGGCATCCACTATGCGCAGACCGATGCCGCCGGCAATATCGTCATCGGTGAGGATCGCATCCGCTACGCGATGGAGATCGCGGCCGGCAGCGCGATCGAACTGCAGCGCGAACTTGATGTCGCGCTCGGATCCGCATGGGACGAAGAGCTGGAGAGCTTCCGCCACGCCAGTGACGACGCGAGTGTCGTCTGGCTGCACAAGGTCGGATAAAGCCTGGGTCGGGAGGCGTCAGTATCGGATGCCGGTGACTAATCCCGGACGCTGAGAACGCGAATCCCGACCCGAGTAACGAAGCGAAGGATCAGTCGTCGTAGCACGCGAATGCTGCGACGGCGTTGTGGCCGCCGAAGCCGAACGAGTTGCTGATGGCGAGCTGTGGCCCGTCGCCAAGCGGCTGCGGGTCGCCGGACACGTGCAGCGGGATCTCGGGGTCCTGGGTCGTGATGTTGATCGTCGGGGGAGCGACGCGGTCGCGGATCGCGAGAACAGTGAAGATCGCTTCGAGGGCACCCGTGCCGCCGAGCAGATGACCGGTGGAAGCTTTGGTCGCAGACACCGGCACATCGTGCACGCGGTCTCCGAGGACACTCTTCAGCGCGATGTACTCGTTCGGATCGCCGACGGGCGTGGACGTCGCATGCGCGTTGATGTGAGTGATCTCATCAGGCGTGCGCCCCGCGGCCTCGAGCGTCAGCTTCACAGCGCGAGCTGCACCCTCTGGGGCGTTCGCGGTGATGTGATAGCGTCCGCGGTGACGCCACCGCCGACAACTTCGGCGTAGATCTTGGCGCCACGTGCCTTGGCGTGCTCTTCGGTCTCAAGGATAAGGACTGCTGCGCCCTCACCCATGACGAATCCGTCGCGGTCTGCCGAGTACGGGCGAGAGGCGGTAGCAGGATCGTCGTTGCGGCGAGAAAGCGCCTGCATCGACGCAAACGAGGCGATCGTGATCGGGTGGATTGCTGATTCGGTGCCACCGGCGATCACGACATCAGCGAGACCTGCTTGCAGGTGCTCGTAGGCGTTGACGAGCGACTCTGTGCTGGACGCGCATGCTGAAGCGACGGTGCGGGCGAACGCGCGCGCCGTGAAATGAAGGGAAAGGTTGCCGGCGGCCGAGTTCGGCATGAGCATCGGCACCGTCATCGGCATGACGCGCCTTGGTCCCTTCTCGCGCAGGGTGTCCCAAGCATCCAAGAGAGTCCAGACACCGCCGATGCCAGTGGCAAAATCGACGCCGAGTCGCTCGGGGTCAACATCGGGGGAGCCCGCATCTGCCCAGGCCTCCATCGCCGCGATCAACGCGAACTGCGAAGACGGGTCAAGTCGCTTGGCGACGGGACGCGCGAGAACTTCTTCCGGACGCACGATCGCTTCTGCGGCAAACGTCACCGGGAGCTCGAGTTCAGCAACCCACTCGTGTTCGAGAGAGCGTCCACCGGACATTCCGGCCAGCAGGTTGGTCCAGTTTTCCGGTGCCGTTCCGCCGATGGCGGAGGTGGCACCAATACCGGTGACGACGATGCGCTTGGTCATGAATGTGGTTCCTTGTTCAGCGGGAGACGAACGAGAGTCGAACGGGTTGCCGGAAGATGGAGGATGCCACACGCCGCGCACAGCGGCGGTGGCATCCCTCAGGGTGTTACGCCTGGCCTGCGACGATGAAGCTGACAGCGTCGCCGACAGTCTTGAGGTTCTTGACCTCGTCGTCGGGGATCGTGACGCCGAACTTCTCCTCCGCGTTGACGACGATCGTCATCATCGAGATGGAGTCGATGTCGAGGTCATCGGTGAACGACTTCTCAAGCGCCACCTCAGAGCCGTCAATGCCGGTCTCGTCAGTGATGAGCTCGGCGAGGCCGGCGAGGACCTCATCGTTGGTGAAAGCCATGTGTCTTCCTCTTTCTTGCGGGTTGTTTTCGGAACCGTGGAACAGTCTAGAGAACGCGGGCGCGTTCTCAGGGGAGCACGACGACTTGAGCCGCGAACACGAGGCCAGCGCCGAAGCCGATCTGGAGTGCCAGCCCACCTGATAGCTCGGGGTGTTCGGCCATCAAACGGTGGCTGGCGAGCGGGATAGATGCGGCCGACGTGTTGCCGGTCGTCTCAATGTCGCGCGCGATAACGGTGGACTCTGGCAGCTTCAGCTGTTTCGCGAACTCGTCGATGATGCGCATGTTGGCCTGATGCGGGATGAACGCGGCGAGATCAGATGCCTCGATACCAGCGACCTCGAGCGCTTGACGTGCGACCTTGGCCATTTCCCAGACCGCCCAGCGGAACACGGTCGGCCCCTCCTGGCGAAGGGTGGGCCAAGGCACATTGCCTTCACCGTCGCGGAATTCGGTCAGCGTATAGTTCATGCCGACCGCGTCGCGCGGGAGCCGTCCGAGCCCCAGACGCGGGAGCAATGCCGGGGGTGTCGCTCGGGCCGATAAGGGCGCGCCCGCACCGTCACCGAGCAGGAACGAAATGCTGCGATCGGCAGGGTCGACGACATCTGACAGCTTTTCGGTGCCGATCACCAGCGCGTAGTGTGCGGCGCCCGTCCGGATGAGGGCATCAGCCTGAGCGATCGCGTAGGCATATCCGGCGCAGGCCGCGTTGACGTCGTACGCGGCTGCAGGGTTCGCGCCGACGCGGTCGGCGACGATTGCGGAGACGGACGGGCTCTGCTTCGGGTTGCTGATCGTCGCGACGATGACAAGGTCGACGTCGGATGCCGCGACCCCTGAACTCTCGATCGCTTCGGCGGCCGCAATGCTCGCGAGGTCGATGGCGTCGGTTTCCTTCAGCGCCCTCGCGCGGGTGATGATGCCAGTGCGCTGGCGGATCCACTCGTCGCTGGAGTCGATCGGACCGATCAGGTCCTCATTCGGAACCGCGTTCTCACCGCGTGCCGCCCCGTAGGCGTAGATGCGGGTGAATGCGGGGCCGGTCGCCTGCTTCAGTGTGGGGGTCATGCGGCTGCTCCGTTCAGCAGCTCAGCCGCTGCATCGAGGTCTTCAGGGGTTTTGACGGCGACTGTCGGCGTGCCGCGCAGTCCGCGCTTGGCGAGGCCGGTGAGGGCTCCCGCCGGTGCGAGTTCAATGAGGCCGGTGATGCCGTTGTCGGCAAACGACGTCATGCAGAGGTCCCACCGAACGGGGGAGGACACCTGGTTGACGATGAAGTCGAGCGCATCGGCGCCCGAGGTCACAACCGAACCATCTTTGTTTGTCCACAGCGTGATGCTGGGGTCGTTCGGCGTGATCTCGGCGACGGCGGCGCGCAACGCGTCGACTGCCTCGGACATATACGACGTGTGGAAAGCACCAGCGACCTGCAGCGGGATGACCCGGGTGCCTTTAAGGGGCTCCTCAGCGAGCGTGGCGAGCGCAGGCAGAGCGCCTGCGACAACGATCTGACCGCCGCCGTTGTAGTTCGCCGGGGACAGCCCCAGTTCGCCGAGGCGCTCGAGAACGGGTGCCTCATCGCCGCCGATGACCGCGCTCATACCGGTCGGAGTTTGCGCTGCGGCATCCGCCATCGCCCGCCCGCGGATTCCTACGAGGCGCATGGTCTCTTGATCCGAAATCACGCCGGCACCGACGAGCGCAGCGAGTTCGCCCACCGAGTGGCCGGCAAGCCCGTCCGGAGCGCGTCCGGCTCGCTGATTGAGTGCCTTGGCGGCGATCAATGATGCGGCAACGATGAGCGGCTGCGCGATGCGCGTGTCGCGGATCGTGTCGGCGTCGGACTCGGTGCCATGCAGGACGAGGTCGACCTCCGCAGCCTCAGAGTAAACGGCGAGGGCATCGGCTACGCCATCCAGCTCTAGCATGGGGAGAGGAAACCGGGGGTCTGTGAGCCCTGTCCAGGGCAAGCGACGACAATCACCTACTTAGTCTGCCAACGATCTCGCCGGAACGGTGGATGAACCCTCACAACATTCCGAGATTCCCTTGTGTGTGGCGTACAGAGGCGGATCAAGGTCAGCGTGCGCGGCGGTTCGCCGGCCGACGTCGAACCGACTCCGTGGTTCCGATCGAACCCAGGATCAGTGCCGTCTGCAGAATCAGTGCCTCACGAGGCCCGGTGGCGTCCCAGCCGATGACCTCGCTCACACGCTTGAGGCGATATCGCACGGTGTTCGGATGCACGAACAGCTCCCGCGCGGTCGCCTCGAGCGAACGGCCGTTGTCGAGATAGCTCCACAGCGTCGTAACGAGATCTGTGGAGTGCGCCTGCAGCGGCCGATAGATGCGCTCGATGAGCGTCTGCTTAGCCAGCGGGTCGCCGGCGAGGGCGCGCTCTGGCAACAGATCATCGGCCTCTACGGGACGCGGGGCTGTGCGCCAGGCGCGCGCAACTGCGAAGCCTGCGAGGGCCGCGCGGGCGCTTTGCCCGGCATCGACGAGAGCGGCAACCGGGGGACCGAGTACGACATAACCGACACCGAAAGAGGGCTCGAGTCGTGTGGCGATTTCTTCGAACGCGAGGTCATCGTCTTCTTCTTCACGTCCGGCGACACGCGCGCGGCCGAGCACGAGGACGAGTCGCGATCCCTGCACGCCGATGAGTACGTCAACGGCCAGCTTTCGTGCTGTACGACGGACATGGTCGACGTCGAACTGCGGGGGTGTGGTTCCCACGAGCACGCAGACTTCTCCATGACCGTGCCAGCCGAGGGCTGCGATGCGGCTGGGCAGTTCTTCGTCAGCCTCGCCCGTGAGAATGGAGTCGACGACCAGCGCTTCGAGACGAGCGTCCCAGAGACCGCGTGCCTCGGCGGCACGCGCGTACACATCGGCCGCGGCGAACGCGACGTCACGTGAGTACAGCAGGATCGCTTCACGCAGCATTTCGCCCTTGCCGGCGATGCGTTCTTCGGTGATCTCAACGGTGACGCGGATCAGCTGCAGCGTCTGAGTGAGGCTGACGCTGCGCAACAGTTCGCGCGGAGCGGCGGCGAAGATATCTGCCGCGATCCACGGGGTCGACGTCGGATCATCAAACCACTGGATGAACGACGTGATGCCCGCCTGTGCCACCAACCCGACAGCTGAACGTCGGGCCGGTGGCATATCGGCGTACCAGGGAAGGGTGTCTTCGAGACGCTGAATCGTCGCGGTCGCAAGGTCACCCGAGATGCGGCGCAACCATGTGAGCGTCGCTGGCTTGTCCAGTGACGCGGGAGAAGAGCCGGTCACGTGTGGCTCAGCTCTCGCCGCCGGCGTTTCCGCTCGCGCCAGCGTTCACGTTGTGGAGGTCATACTTCGCGATCGCCTGCGCGATGACAGAACGATCGAGCTGGCCTTTGTTAGCGAGCCCCTGAAGTGCGCGAACCACCATCGACGGTCCGTCGATCTTGAAGAAGCGACGTGCCGCCGCGCGAGTGTCTGCGAAACCGAATCCATCAGCACCGAGCGTGTAATACTCACCCGGAACCCACTGACGAATCTGGTCCTGCACCGCGTGCATGAAGTCGCTCGTTGCGACGAACGGTCCTTCAGCATGCTGCAGCTTCTGCGTGACGTACGCAACCTGCGGCTCTTCCTCAGGGTGCAGGAAGTTGTGCTCGTCTGCCGAGAGACCGTCGCGGCGAAGCTCAGTCCAGCTGGTGACAGACCAGACGTCGGCGACAACGCCCCAGTCCTGCTTCAGCAGTTCCTGCGCTTCGAGCGCCCACGGCACGCCGACACCCGAGGCGAGCAGCTGCACGCGGGGGCCCTCGCCTTCACCCTCGGCGATGCGGTGAAGACCCTTGCGGATGCCCTCGACGTCGACGTTCTCAGGCTCAGCGGGCTGCTTGAACGGCTCGTTGTAGACCGTCAAGTAGTACATGACGTTCGGGTCGGGGTGCGTCCCGCCGTACATGCGCTCGACGCCGTCTTGCACGATGTGCGCGACCTCATACCCGTATGCCGGGTCGTAGGTGACGGTGGCAGGGTTGGTCGACGCCAGCAGTGGCGAGTGACCGTCGGCGTGCTGCGTGCCTTCACCGGTCAGCGTGGTGCGTCCGGCTGTTGCACCGATCACGAAGCCACGTGCCATTTGGTCAGCGGCAGCCCAGAAGGCGTCGCCGGTGCGCTGGTAACCGAACATCGAGTAGAAGATGTAGATCGGGATCAGCGGCTCGCCGTGAGTCGAATACGAGGTGGCTGTCGCGGTGAACGCCGCGGTGGCGCCCGCCTCGTTGATGCCGACGTGCATGATCTGGCCCTGCGGGCTCTCCTTGTATGCCAGGAGCAGCTCGCGGTCAACGGCAGTGTAGTTCTGCCCGTTCGGGTTGTAGATCTTCGCCGTCGGGAAGTAGGCGTCCATGCCGAAGGTACGAGCCTCGTCAGGGATGATCGGCACGATGCGGTTGCCGAAGCCCTTGACCCGCATGAGGTCCTTGAGCATGCGGACGAACGCCATCGTCGTGGCGACCTCCTGGTTGCCAGAACCCTTCTTCGGGAAGGCGTAGTCCTTCTCTTCAGGAAGTGTCAGCCCCACGTGAGTGGTGCGACGCTCTGGCAGGAATCCACCGAGGTCGTGCCGGCGATCCAGCATGTACTTGATCGTCTCGTCCTCGGCACCCGGGTGGTAGTACGGCGGGCGGTACGGGTCGGCTTCGAGCTGAGCATCCGTGATCGGAATCTGCATGGTGTCGCGGAACAACTTGAGGTCGTCGAGCGTCATCTTCTTCATCTGGTGCGTTGCGTTACGCCCCTCGAAGTGCGGACCCAGGCCGTAGCCCTTGACCGTCTTCGCAAGGATGACGGTCGGCTGACCCTTGTGCTCCATCGCTGCCTTGTAGGCGGCGTACACCTTGCGGTAGTCGTGGCCGCCACGGCGCAGCTTCCAGATCTGGTCGTCGGTGTAGTCCTTGACCAGTGCGGCGGTGCGCTCATCGCGGCCGAAGAAGTGCTCGCGGACGAATGCGCCGTTCTCGGCCTTGTAGGTCTGGTAGTCACCATCGGGGGTGACGTTCATCAGGTTCAGCAGCGCGCCATCGGTGTCGCGGGCAAGCAGGTCATCCCACTCGCGGCCCCAGACAACCTTGATGACGTTCCAGCCGGCGCCGCGGAAATACGACTCCAGCTCCTGGATGATCTTTCCGTTGCCACGCACAGGGCCGTCGAGGCGCTGGAGGTTGCAGTTGATCACGAAGGTCAGGTTGTCGAGACCCTCGTTGGCTGCGACCTGCAGCTGACCGCGAGATTCGACCTCGTCCATTTCGCCGTCACCGAGGAAGGCCCAGACGTGCGAGTCGGCGACGTTCTTGATGCCGCGGTTCTCGAGGTACTTGTTCGTCATCGCCTGGTAGATCGCGTTGATCGGGCCCAGACCCATCGACACGGTCGGGAACTGCCAGAACTCCGGCATCATGCGCGGGTGCGGATAGGACGGGATGCCGTTGGGGGCGCCGGACTTCTCCTGGCGGAATGCGTCCAGCTGGTCTTCGCTCAACCGGCCTTCGAGGAAGCTGCGGGCGTACATACCGGGGGGAGGCGTGCCCCTGGTAGAAGATCTGATCGCCACCAGAGGCAGCGTCATCCTGACCTCGGAAGAAGTGGTTGTGACCAACCTCGTAGAGCGACGCGGCAGACGCGTACGTCGAGATGTGGCCCCCGACGCCGATGCCGGGCCGCTGTGCACGGTGCACGGTGATGGCAGCGTTCCAACGGATCCAGTGGCGATAACGTCGCTCGAGCTCTTCGTCGCCGGGGAAGGCCGGCTCGTTCTCGGATGCGATGGTGTTGATGTAGTCCGTCGTCGGGACCATCGGCACGTTGAGGTGCAGCTCTTTGGAACGCTTGAGCATGCTGAGCATGATCTCGCGCCCTCGGCCTGGGCCCTTGGCGTCAACGACGCCGTCAAGCGACTCCTGCCACTCACCGGTCTCTTCCGGATCGCTGTCAAGGGGGCCTTGGGAGTACGGATCCTGGTCGTGAACGGTCACGTGGAGCCTTTCGTCAAGCTGGCAGGTTGTGCCAAGGAAACGGGAAGCGACGCGGGGAGCCTTGTTGGCTCGGCACAACGCGCGCCATATTCAGCCTAGCCCTGTTCAACGTGTGCGTCGCGCATCCAGACACTGGATAGAATGGAGTCACCAGGGCCTGTAGCTCAGCTGGTAGAGCGCCACGTTTACACCGTGGATGTCGTCGGTTCGATCCCGGCCGGGCCCACCAAAATGTACTGCTTGTAGAGGTCGACAGGGTCGATCCTGAGCACTCGCGCGATGCCTTCGAGCTCGTCTGCGAGGAACGGGGACTTACCCTTCAGCCGCTCACTCATAGACGACGGTGCCAGGCCGATGCGAACGGCGACGAATCGAGCCGAGCGCTCTTCGTCGTCTATGAGGTTTTTGATGAACTGACCGCGTGCGCGGCGTAGGTCGCGCGCTTCGTCCTTCAGCGGGATCACGTTGCTCTGTGTGCTCATGATTCGAGTGTACGGGTTTCCGGTCAAGTTGACAATAAGAGCCGGTCAATTCGTGCGAAGATTCGGCAACACGCCCTTTGATGCGCTTGCAAGAATTCGGAATATCGCACACACTTACCGACATGACGAACCAGCAAATTGGTATTCCAGACAAGGTGCGTGGGGTTGCCGCCGAAAAGGGGTACACCCAGGAGCGCACGGCGCTGATCATCGGTATCTCCCGGACGCAGCTTGTGCAGCGGTACGCGGGCCGCACGGCATTCAAGGCTGACGAGATTCTGAAGCTCGCTGTCGAGATGCGTGTCCCTGTCGAACGGTTCTTCCCGAGCGAGACCGACCTTCACGAGTCCGCGCCAGTTGAACTTGCGGTTGCGTCATGACCGCCCGTTACGACAACCCGCTTCCTGCCGCCGAGTCTCGCCGCTATGCAGACGTGCTGTGTCGGTTATTGACCTCGCTGGATAGCGAGGTCGTCTTCGCGGCCTTGATCAGTGAGAGCAAGTCCGATCTCTTGGACGCCGAACGCGAGGAAGTGCATCGCTTCCGCGAGTTCCTGGATGGCCGGGTCTTGGTGCCCTTTGAGTCGTTCGATCTTCGCCGTCGCGCGCTGGCACTTTTGGATGCCTTCGAGGACGAGAGTTTGGCGGCTGGCGAGGTCCATGGTTCTCCTTCGATCGGTGCCGTCGACGTCCTACCGTCGCCGGTCTCTGACCCGATCGTAGGGGACGCGTCCGGCGCTCCCGCATCCCCAGCGGTTGCAGCGCCGGGCGCACCTTCGGGGAGCGCGTCATGAACGCGGCGCCGTTCGTTGCGCATTCCAGTCGTGGTGAGGTCGGCACTGCCGCCGACACTCTGACCGGTGCGCTCCGACACCAGAGGACGTTGCGCGGGGTGATCAAGCGCGCAGGCGAGGTTGTCGTCAAGGCGATTGCCGATCACGTGGCCGCTGAGATCGGTGAGGACCACCCGAATGCGCTGAGTCGTCTCGACATCCTTGACGGTGTCGGCAACCGCGGGCGTGACGCATGAGCGCGCTCGAAGTGTTCCGCTTCGACGGCGTCGAGGTGCGCACCGTCGTGATCGATGGCGACCCGTGGTTCGTTGCATCGGACGTTGCTCGCATTCTCGGTTACCGCGACGC
Source organism: Microbacterium sp. CH12i (assembly GCF_000685355.1). Taxonomy (GTDB): domain Bacteria; phylum Actinomycetota; class Actinomycetes; order Actinomycetales; family Microbacteriaceae; genus Microbacterium. Next base: position 73,511 of record NZ_JHET01000007.1, read on the forward strand.
GTCGAATTTCACGCGTCGGCTCGAAGACGACGAGAAGGGTACTCATCCAGTGAGTACCCCCGGCGGAGTCCAGAGCGTCACCGTGGTGAGCGAGTCAGGTTTGTACGTGGCCGTGATCGGTAGCCAGGTCGAGGGTGCCCGCGATTTCAAACGCTGGGTGACACGTGATGTCATCCCGGCGATCCGGCGCACAGGATCGTACGTCGCGGCGCCCGAACTCTCCGACGACGAGATCGTGCACCAGGCGCTCGCGATCACCGCACGCCGTGTGGAGCAGCTCGAGACGCGTGTCGCCGAGCTCGAACCGGTAGCGGCGCACGCAGAGACGTTCCGTCAGGCCGAGGGGCTCCGAACGATCGCGGATCTCGCGAACGACTTCAAGGCGCACTGCGCTGAGCGGTTCCCGGGCTTGAAGGTCAAGCACCAAGACGTATACGACCACGCCGGCCGACTTGGACTCATCATCCGTGGCGCGTCGGTTCGTCATAACCAGCCGACGGCGAAGGCGATCGAAGCCGGGTGGGCTCGCGCTCACCGCACGACCTACGGCACGAACACCCGTGGCACGCAGACCGCCGTGTCGACGCGACTGACCCCGCGCGGTGAAGCGCGCCTGTGGGACGGGCTCGCGGCCTGGCTCGGCGCTCACGGATCGCTTGCGATCCCCAACTGACCAGAAACAGCGAAGCACCCGCGGGAACGGGTGCTTCACCAAACCAGAAAGGCAACTCTGATGCCTCAGGACAATCCTAACTTCTTGGCTCTCGAAACGCGCGACGGTCGCGCGACGTTGGGCGGCAAGCGTCGTCTGCTCGACGACTTCGACGAGGCAGTCGAAGCGGCTGACGAGATCGACGGCCAGGTCTTCGCGATCGAGCCCATCGAGGCGGCACCGTTCGCACCTGTCGCCGCGATCACTCACGTACGCCTCTCTGCCGAGCCGATCTCCGCGATCCCGGACGTCGTCGTCTATCCGCCCTCGTCGCAGGCGGGGCTGCACGCGATCCGAAACCGGGTGGCGTGATGCGGCGCTGGTGGCCGCTTGAGCCGTGGCGGTTCGTGCTCGTCGCGACGGCGATCCTGCTCGCGATCCCGTGCGGCATCGCCGCCGCCGCACCGGTCTGGAACGGCGCCGACCTTGCCGTTCTCATCTGCCTGGCGATCTTCGTCGCCGCATTCACCATTCGATCGAAGGAGACGCGCTGATGGGCGTGAAGCTGTCGGGGAGCCTTCCCCAGGAATATGACCGAAACGGCATGGACCGGCTGCACTCGCAGCTCGTCGGCCATCCCGACCGTCGACACCTGATCGTGATGGTCGTGGACAACCTCCGCACGACGATCGAGCACGGCGGAGATGACGAGCGCTACACGCCGACAGCGGGCGTCCTGTTCATCGAGCCAGTCGTCGACCGCGACGACAAGGACACGATCACCGAGATCCTCGCCCGTGTCCGCGCCGAGCGCACCGGTGACGCGACCCTCGACTTCGACTTCGGGTTTGAGGATCCGCTCGCCGAGACCGTCCGGAAGATGGCCGCCGACGGCATGACTGTGAGCTTCAACCGGAGCGGAGACGATTCATGACCGCCACGATCAGCGCCGCGCGCATTGTCGTCCCTGAGGATGCACCCCGCGAGGTGTGGATGTTGGAACGTGGCGAGGGCCCGACGGCATCCGTGGTCTGGGAGATCGCCCGCGGCGGCATCAAGACGTGGCGGCGCATCCTCGAGCAGATGATGAACGGCTCCACGTTCCGCGGCAACCGTGCGACCCGCGCCGGGCACGCCCGCGAGGACGCACTGCTCGACGAGGCCGCCGAGCAGCTGCACTCCGTCGCTCCGAACGGTGCACTGTGGGCCGCCGCAAGCAATGACCTGCACCGGGCGACTCCGGACGGCATCGGCCGCAACACCGATGGCACGATCGTGGCGGTCGAGGTGAAGTCGCACGAGTTCGGCTGGGAGAAGGAGACAATCCCGCTCGAACACATGGCGCAGATGCAATGGCAGATCCACGTACTCGGTGCGATCTCCGCGCTTTACGGCTTCGAAGTCCGTGATGAGGACGACATGCCGCCCGCCGACGGCGCGACATGGATCGATGTTCCCCGCGATGACGACCTGATCGACTTCCTCGTGATGCGCGCGAACGCGTTCATCGCCTGGCGTGACGCCGGATGCCCTGACGTCGACGACCTGACCGAAGAGGTGCGCGCCGCGAACGACGAGTGGGCGCCGCTGAAGCGCGCACTCGACGACGCGGCCGCCGCGGAGAAGAAGGCGAACGCGGCGCTGAAGAAGGCCATCGCGAAGCTGCCGCACGCCGAGCGCTTCGGCGCCGTCGGCATGGGCGAGCACGGCGGCTTCCAGCTCACAGTGTCAGAGAAAACGGAGATCGACGAGGCCGCATGGTCGGACGCCGACCCGGACGTCTACGCCCACGTCGAGCATCTGCGCGAGCAGCTCGCGGCGATCGAGGCCGTCGGCAAGAAGAACTTCCCGCGCATCAAGCGCACCCCGTCGATGCGATTCCAGGATGTCGAGGTTGAAAATGTCTGAGCTGGTTGAGAAGAAGACGATCGGTGAGGTCGAGCACATCGTGCACGCCTCCCGTCAATGGGATGGCACCGGACCGGTCGAGTTCTCCGACGACGGCGAGACCTGGGTTCAGGCATGGTCCCCGACGGTCGAGCCAGAGACGAACGGCGCCGTGGCGGTTTCTCATCCGAAGTTCGCGCGAGTCGAAGTGTTTCGCAAGGACGTCCGCGTTCCGACGACGGTGACGATCCGCTGGGATGAGCAGTTCCCCGCCGCATCGGAGGAGTGGGCGGCGAAGTGGTTCCGCTCACCAATGCGGCACTTCGGCCGTACCGCCCGCATGGTCGGATTCCGGCAGACGTTCCGCGACCTGCTCGGCGACATCGTGATCGAGGACGAAGCGGACGACCGCACCACACCGGCTGCCGCGGCCACAGCTCCGGTCGCGCCGGTCGAGCGGAGATGGGCGAAGGAGATCGCAGAGGCGCAGTCTCCGGAGCTCCTCGACGCGATCGAGAAGGATGCCCGTGCCGCGCGGATATTCACCCCGGACGCGGAGGGCACTGCTTTGCACCGGCAGCTTCGCACGCGCCGCCGCGAGATTGAAGCCGCATCGAAGGAGAGCGCGAGCGCGTGGGATATCCCCGCCGAGGCACCCGCTGAGACGGTGTCCGGACGCCCTGCTCCGAACGACTACCTGCCTCCGGTGAATCGTGCCGCGCGTCGCAAGGCCGCTCGCAAGAAAGGCGGGAAGCGATGATCGTCGACCAGGAAACCGGAGAGGTCACCGAGAACGCGCCGACGACCGTCGAGCTCGTGCCGTTGAATCTCGCCGCGCTGAACGAAGACGAGATCGCGGGGATGTTCCCGACGCCGATGCAGTGCGCCGCGGCTCTGCTGCAGGCGCGCGGAATGATCGCGCAGGCTCCCGCTGTTCTCGCAGCACGTTCGAAGGCCGTCAAGGACGCGAAGCGTGAGCTGATCGTCGCCCGCGGCTACGCACGCCAGGCCGCGAACGGTCGTGATGCCGAGACCCGCCGCCTCGTCGCCGAGAGCGACGCCGAAGTACTCAAAGCGTGGGACCGGATCGACACCGCCGAGCTCGCGCTCGAGTACGCCCGCGAGCGCCGCAAGTCGCTGTCTGAGGACATCGACATCTTGCGGTCCTTGAATGCCAACTTCCGAGGAGAACACCGATGAGCGTTCAGCTGCTCGGATCAGCCCGCATAACGGCCTCGAACGCTTCGGCCGCCTTCCGGATGTCTTCGGCGAGATCATCGACCGAGATCTCCGATCGATGCAGATGTTCGAACTCATCGGGGTCCGCGACCCACTCTCGAGTAAGTGTGAAGCATCGCGCCACAGCAGCCGTGGAGGACTCGAAGTCGCCTCTCGCGACCGTGTCCTTAGCTCGGTCGAGAAGCGTGAGGAACATGAACGCTGCAGGTTCTCCGGTGCCGGTCACTCGCAGCATGAGTTCACGCTTGGCCTTTGGACGTTCCGGGTCCTTGAGGCCTCCGACGGCTGTGCGCAGGCAATCTTGCGAGAACATGTGGCACGCGGCCTCGCCGATCTCCGTGCGACGAATCAGGCGTTCGCGAGAGATCGCCTCAGCTGTCGTGCGCAATTGGATGCTGTTGGCCTCCTCGAGCGCGTCTGCCGCTCGTTTCCATGCATCGACGGCAGCGGCCTCGGCGGCCTCGGCGCTCTCCTTTGCTGCCAACGCGTCAGCTCGAGAGACCCACGCCATGATCGCGGCTGCGCCGGTGCCGAGCGCGCTGATGATCGCGATGAAGAGGGCAGCAATTTCCATGCCTCGCACTCTATCGGGGGTGACCCGATGACCGCGCCCGTCGGATACAAGCACCCGAGCGTGGGCTGGAACGGCCTCACGGTCACGGATCTGTTCTGTGGGGCTGGCGGATCATCGTCTGGGCTCGTCGAGGCGGGTTACCGTGTCGTGATCGCAGCGAACCACTGGGCGTTGGCGATCGAGTCGCATCAGGTGAATCACCCAGAGACGGATCACTCGCAGGCGGACATCTCGCAGGTCGACCCGCGTTACTTCCCGCGCACGCACGTGCTCTGGGGGAGTCCAGAGTGCACGAACATTCGATAGCGAAGGGCATCAAGCGTCAACGCCAGCAGGATCAGGCGCTGTTCGAGATCGACGGCACCCGACCGCTGCCGGATGAGGCCGCGAACCGGTCGCGAGCGACGATGTGGGACATCCCGCGGTTCGCTGAGCATCACCGGTATATGGCGATCATCTTGGAGAACGTCGTCGATGCGTACCGGTGGGATCAGTTCGAGGCCTGGCAGATGGCGATGAAGTCGCTCGGCTACCGGATGCAGATCGTGTGGCTGAACAGCATGCACGCACAGATCGGCGGGATGCCTGCGCCGCAGTCTCGGGACCGGATGTACATCGTTATGTGGCGTGAGGATCTCGCGACGAAGGAGCGGCCCGCACCGAACGTCGGCAAGTGGACCCGACCCATGGCGGTCTGCCAAGAACACGGAGAAGTCCAGGCAGTGCAAGCGTTCAAGAAGGCCGAGCAGTGGGGCCGATACCGCACGCAGTACCTCTACCGTTGCCCTGATTGTTTCCAGGTCATCGAGCCGGGGTGGTTGGCCGCTGAGTCGATCATCGACTGGTCGTTACCCGCGCAGCGCATCGGTGACCGGGTGAAGCCTCTCGCGGAGAAGACACGTGAGCGCATCCGGCGCGGCATCGAACGTCACTGGGCGCCGATCATCGCAAAGGCCGCCGGAAACACATACGACGGCGTCACGACGGGATCGAACTACCTCCGGGTGTCCGAGCTCGACGCACCGATGCCCGCGCAGCTCGGCACCGCAGAGCACGGACTAGCCGTGCCACCGCCGTTCCTCGCGCAGTTCCGTCAGCGTGAGCGCACGCAGACGCTCGGTGACGCGCTACCCACGGTTGTCGCGGATGGTGCGAACCATGCGCTGATCGTGAATCACGTCAGTGGAGCGGACGCATCACGGTCCGAGCCGGTCTCTCGAGTACTGCCGTCGATCGTCGCCGGTGGCACTCATGCGTCGCTGCTGGTTCCGGTGGAGGGGCGTGAGGGGAAGCTGGCGGCATCTGCTGCTGATCCGCTGCGCACACAGTCGACGCGAAATGAGACGGGGCTGTTGATCCCGCTCCGGAATCATGGCGTTGCGAAGCCATCTTCGCATCCGATCGACACTGTGAGCGCTGAGGGCAACCATCATGCGCTCGTCATGCGGAACAACAACGGTGGCGCGGAGATGTCCACACCGGTCACCGAGCCGCTGCGCACGCTGACCACGGCGGGGCATCAGTCGATGATCGAACCGCAAGCACCGATCAGTCTGGACGTCGATGACGCCGGGTTCCGGATGCTCGAACCACACGAGATACAGGCGGGCATGGGCTTCGCCCGCGACTACCTGCTGCTCGGGTCTAAGCGGGACAAGGTAAAGCAGGCAGGGAACGCGGTCACGCCTCCCGCCGCGCGTGACCTTGGGCATGCGGTCGCTGAGTTCCTATTGGCGGTGGCAGCATGAGCGCCCCGTCGACGAAGACTCGAACGGAGGTCTACGTACGGGATGGCTACCGGTGCGTGATGTGCAGTGCGGTGGAGGGTTTGTCGTTCCAGCATCGCCGCGCGGTGGGCATGGGCGGGTCGAAGAACCTCCCGGTCCCTGTCGATGGGCTCGCGTTGTGTGTGACGTGCAACGGTGCGTGCGAGGCGGAGCTGCAGGGTCCGGCGCTCGCAAACGGGTGGAAGGTTCGCCGGTGGGCGAACCCTGAACGTGTGCCTGTGTTCTACCCGTCCGAGTTTGCCTGGTATCGCCTTGAAGGTGTCCGGCGGGTGCGGATCTCGTCGGCGGTCGCAATGGAGATGGGCTGCTCGGTCTATGGCGATGAGTGGCTCAGATGGCGCCTGGCGGTGATCGCTGGTGGCCGATAACAAAGACGACTACGTCTTCGACGATGCTGCCCGCGCCCGTGCACGGGAAGCACTCGCGGTGGTCGACATGATCCACGAAGGCAAGCGACCTGTCGCCTTTGCGGGCAGATGTCGAATGCGCTCGACCGGTTCGGACTCTGCTCAAAAACATCCGAGACGCACAAGGACTGGCGTGCGGGTCTGCGCGCCGAAACGAAAGCAGGGGCGCGGTGAAGTACTGGATTGTCATCGAGTGGAACCAAGCATCCGGACAACCGCGGGCCGTCGACAACGGCGAGTTGTTCTGGACGAAGGGCGAGGCCGAGAGCGTGGCACTTGCTGAGCGCGAGAGCACCACCAAAGTCGGGCGCTGTGAAGAATACACCGTCCACGAGATTGAACTGGATCGATACCGATGAGCGCCATGCCGAAGTTCGCGATGACGTACGTCGTCTACTGGCCCGAGCAGGGCGTGCTGAAGGTGGGGCGCGCGTGGCGGTTCCATCGGGTGCAGATGATGGTCCGCTCCGGCGGTCACATTGTCGTCCTCGCTCGCGGCACTGACGCGACGTGGGAGACCGAAGCGCTCCGCGTGATGCGCCGCTGGTTCCCGGCCGCGTTCACCAGCGACGCCGCCGCGCACGAGCTGCTGTTCATGGGCCGCGGGTGGACAGAGTGCTTCAAGATCGACGAGCACCACCTGCAGCTCGCCGTCGATCTGTGTTTCGAAGGTTTCGCGAGAGGGAATGACCAAGGTGTCAACGAAGAGCGTGCAACGGAAGATCAGCGCCGAGGATCTGCAATTCCTGGGATACCTGCGGGCGCCGATGGCAGCGAAGCCGACAGCGCTCGGCCTGTGGGTGCACACGGACGGCCTCGGCCGACGGGAGATGGTGCCGGAGCTGATAGCCGCGGCGATCTACCCGGGCGAAGCCGCGACGGATCTGGTGATCGAGCATCTGCTGATGCTGGACGAGTCCGGGTTCCTGGAGCTGTATCAGGACGACGAGGGGGAGTGGATCGCACTCTCCAGACCGCTGAAGCTCGATGCGCGCCTGGCGCGGTCGGACTGTCCCGCGCCACCCTCACGCGCACGTTCGCGAAGCTTCGCGGCTGTGGGGGGAGCGAGGGAGCGGGCGGGCGCGAGGGTGCGAGCCGAGCAGGGCGAGCGGGCTGGGCAGTGGGCGACGTGGGCGGACGAGCAGGAGCAAGCGCCCCGCCTCCGGCACGACCGCTGCTGCTGGATGCTCCCCCCATCGGATGCCCGGATCACCCGCACGGCAGGTTCGCCAACTGTGGTCCCTGCGGCACTGCCCGGAAACGTCACGATCGCTGGGTCCAGGAGGCCAGATACGGCGAGCAGATGACCGAATTCGAGCAGACCCAGGGCAACGACGAGAGCGACGGGGGAGGTGTGGGGAGATGTCTTCTGACCTTGTGATGGACCGTCGCGACGACCGCTGGATGGTTGCCGATGAGCAGTTCGAACTCTTCGTCTCGTCCCTGCAAGTCCACGCCGGCCGCCGAACGAGATTGGCGCGTGAGCAGCCAGTAACCCCGCCCGAGGTCGAAGCGGAACGCGAGTTCGAAGAGAAGACAGAACAGCTGCGACGAGCGATCGCAGGAGAGCGCGAGCGGTGGCTCGCAGAGCAGAGGAGATCGGCATGAGCAACTGGCCCGAGACGATGAAGGTCGGTCCCATTGGAGACTGGCCGGGAGAACTCACCCGACAGCGGCGCGCATCGAATTTCAGTGCGACGTTCTCGGACACGCTGCGCATCCTGCGCCGAGAGATCTACAACATCGTGGACACGAAGGCGCAGCAGGACTCCGCCGAGGTGCTGATCGCGATCCCCGCTGGCGCATTCCGCCTCGACGGCGCCCGTACGCGAACGCGAAGGCCGAGCACCCGGGCATCATCTTCTCGATCGACTCCCGGCACGGCCACCTGTCCTATCCGTGCGACACCTTCACGTCATGGCAGGACAATCTGCGTGCCGTCGCGCTCGCGCTCGAAGCACTCCGGAAGGTCGATCGCTACGGGGTGACTAAGCGAGGCGAACAGTATCGAGGGTTCCTCGCCATCGAAGCGACCGCCGCGCCCGCCGGCTTCGCACGCATCGACGACGCGACTGCATTCCTGCTTGGACTCGCTGGCGACGAGCGCGAGGCACATCAGGTCAAGATCGGCAACGACCTGCGGGGAGTCCTGCGCGCCGCCCAGAGAAGCGCCCACCCTGACGCAGGCGGCGATGCGGCGACGTTCCAGCGGGTGTCTCTCGCTGAGGCAAAACTACGAGAGGAAGGTCTGGTCTGATGGCCGGCGAAACAGTAATCACAGTGGTGGGGAACCTGACGGCGGATCCGGAGCTGCGTTACACGCAGAACGGACTGCCGGTGGCGAACTTCACGATCGCGAGCACGCCAAGACACTTCGACAAGGCGTCGGGGGAGTACAAGGACGGCGATGCGTTGTTCCTTCGTGCGTCGTGCTGGCGTGAATTCGCTGAGCATGTCGCGGGGAGTCTGACGAAAGGCATGCGTGTTGTCGCGCAGGGTCGCCTACGTCAGCGTTCTTACCAGGACCGCGAGGGGAACCAGCGGACGTCGATCGAGCTCGAGGTGGATGAGATCGGACCGTCGCTGCGATACGCCACGGCCGTGGTCACCCGCGCCGCGCGCACCGATGGTCAGCAGCGCCCCGCGGCATCCGCACCGGCGGCCGCGTCCACCGATCAGTGGCCGACGCAGCAGCCTGCCGAGGGCGAGTGGGGAGGGTTCGGCGATGACACTCCGTTCTGATCTGCTCGTCGAGCTCGAGCGGGCGATCGCCGATGAGGCCTACGACGGCGGATTCGGTGTGCTCAGCGAGGGCCAGTTCACACAGCTGGTCAGCACCCTGGCATCGACCGCGCTCGCCGTGGTCGAGGAGAAGCAGAAGCCGAAGATCGAGATCCACATTCAAGAGGCGCGGTGCATGGCGTGCGGTCAGCTCGGGCATAACTGCCCGACAGGCGGGAGGTTGTTTCGATGAGCGAGCGTTACTGCATCCGTGGGTGCAAGCAGAGGGGATCGCACTATGCGACGTGCGCCTGGTACGGGATCGAGGAGGGCCTGGTGTCCGCCGTCGCCGCGCTGCCGAATACTCCGGAGAAGTGCACGGGCTGTGCTGAGAAACCTGCCCGTGATCATGCGCTGATCTGTGACAGCTGCTTCTACCGGTTGCGTGGCCTGGTGAGGGATGCGGATGATCTGATGGGGCGGCTGCAGTCGTTGGCGGACCCGTTGAAGGCGACGCCGACGGATAAGGCGCCGGGTGGGCGGGCGGCCGCGGTCGAGCCGCCGGCACCCGTGGACGCTGATCTGCTGGATGCGCTGAACGATGTCTGGCACACGCTGCACTCGTGGGAACGGTTCGCAGATCACCGCACGCTCGAGGCGGTTCTCCCGGATCTCGTGAACGACGCAGAGCATGTGCGCGTGCTGGGGATCGGGTTCCTGGATCGGCATCCACCGTTCGAGGGCCTCCGAGACTTCTGGTCCGTGCAGGACGCGGTCGATAAGTGGGGTGTGGAGCGTCGCACGAAGGGCGAGCCGACGTGGGAGGTCCCGAATGACCTCGACGAGGAGGCTGTCCCTCGCCCTGAGTGGGGAGACCCGCTGTTGAACCGTGACGACGCCGCGAAGGTCGCAGGCTCACTGCGCACGCTGCGCCGATGGCGAAAGAACGAGCAGATCACGCCGGCGGGGGAGATCTACGTCGCGGGCGTGCGCACGACCCTGTTCCGGCATTCCGAGCTCGTGAAGCTGAGGAGCGAGATGAAGGCGAAGACCGGGCGACCTGCCAAGACCACAAACCACGAGATTGGGAGACACGATGTCAAAGCGTGAGCGGTTGTACGACGTGAGCGTGTCTCAGGCGCTAGAGAAGATCCACGTAGTTCGGGCGCAAGCAAGGCCGAGGCTAAGCGCATCATCGTAGACCTGACGCGCGACCAGCTTGACGAAGATGATCCCCGCATCGTGGAGTCGTTCGGCGGCGCCATCGGGCCGGAGAAGGTCAGCAGTCTGGTGCGCCTTGTGTCGGGAGATCACAAGATTGAGAGTCAGGCATGAGCACGCACACGAAGGTCAACGAGGTCGTCTACTCGGATAGCGAGTGCCCCTTCGATTGCAGCCACGACGAGTGCCCGACCGAGCGCGTCGACATCTGCCAGGAATGCTCGCGAGAGAGCTGGGAGGAACACGAGGGCGGTGTCATCACCTGGGCCGAATGCCTGGACAACCTCGCGCTCGATGAGTTCGACCGCCCGGCAGATGTCGAGATTGGGAGGCATCGTGAGTGATCTTCGGATCGTGCCGGTGGACCTCAGGCACGCGCAGGAGTTCGTGGACGCCCATCACCGGCACCACGAGCGCCCGGTCGGGCACAAGTTCAGCATAGGCGTCGCGAAGGGCGAACAGCTGGTCGGTGTGGCGATCATCGGGCGTCCCGTGTCGTCCGTGATCCAAGCAGAGGGATTCACTCTCGAAGTGATCCGCACGGCGACGGACGGCACCCGCAATGCGAACTCGATGCTGTACGGGGCTGCACGCCGCGCTGCGTTCGCGCTCGGCTACGACCGGCTCATCACCTACACACAGGACGGCGAGAGCGGCGCGAGCCTCCGAGCAGCTGGGTATCGGGTTATCGCGAAGCGCCCGCCACGTAAGGGATGGGACACTCCGAGCCGCCCGCGCGTGAACAAGAACGATCGCGTCGCCCGCACCCTGTGGGACACGTCGGCAGATGTCGAGATTGAGAGACAGCCATGAAGTGCGGCTACTGCGGCAGGTTCATGGCAGCGATCGATTACGGACTCTCGTACGGCACCGAGTGGGTCTGCTCAAAGCAGTTCGATCACATCGTCGCCGATCCGGCGCACTGGACGGTCAGCGACCTTGACACGGCCGTGCGGGTGGCGAAGATGCGCGCTGGGCTTGATCCCGACCAGAAGCACCTACCAGCCACGTTCATCGATCACATGGATGAGGAATGGCGCATGCCGTTCTGGAAAGCACAACTTGAAGCGATCGTCGCGGCTGGGGCCGCTGCGGATGTCGAGATTGGGAGGCAGCCTATGGAGCCATCTCCCGGGGGAACCGATCGTCCCGGAGGCTGAGGAACAACTCGCGGCGCGCGTCCGCGTCAATCTCGTAACGCGTGGCGGGAGGAAACTCAAGGCGATCGGGGATGCCGTCCCACTCGGCTGTTACCGTCAGCCAGTCCCGTCCGGACTCCTTCACCACGGTTGTATCGAGGTGTTTGATCGACTTGCGTTCGACGAGGTGCCACTGGGTCTCGGCGGAATGGTTCGCGGAGTTGGCGGGCTTGTCGATGGTAACGAACAGCGCGAAACGCTCGGTCAAGCCGAAAAGTGTGAGGCGGGTTGACTCATACGCTCCAAACGCGTCTCGTCTGAGCTCAAGATACGTGAACTTTTCGCCGTCGAGCCAAAGCTCGATCCGATCGCTGAGCTGCTCAACCCAGTACGGGTACTGCTGCGGGTAGCGGCTGCCCTTCAGATCCGACCAGTTGTAGTCGATAGCCGATGCCAATTGTTCGGACAGGTTGTACATGGTCGCTCCTCGATGCTCGTGTGTCCACACACTATCGATAGGGGGCCATATAGAAGGCGCCAGAGGACACGCCGAGCAGATCGGCCGGAAACGTGGCCGCCACTCCTGTTATGCTGTGCATGCACTAGTAGTGACGGAAAGCCTCGCCCTGATCGGCGGGGCTTTCGTCGTTGCTGGGCACTGCCCCCGCCACCACACGCTCACATCCCTCTGCAAGCGACGTGCTGCCATGACCTCGCGTGACCTGGTGAGAGGGTCGGCGCTGAGAGAGCAGCCGAAGACGGTCGCATGATGCGCACACTCGAGCGGTGATGGGCGGCGGGGCACAGATTTAACTGGTGCTGGGCGAAGGTGCGCTCTTGCTCCTAGGCGTGAAACGGATGACGTCGGAACCTTTCAGGGTCGATCCGTCGCCGTCCCATGTGACACGCCCTTCCGCGCGCAACTCGAATAGAAGGTTCGCGAGCTCGCCAGGCTCCACATCTTCTCGCCGCGCAAGCGCCTTAGCAATCTCATCAAGGGTTAGCGATTCACTGTTGCGCTGCTGCCGAAACGAGAGCAAGCGGATAACACGTGACCGCAACGGAACTCTGCTGGCGAGCTCGTTGACTGACTCGCGAACCACCGGGTCCATTCGAGATTGCAGGCCAGCCACTTGCTCCCGCGTGATGCCGAGCTCTGTGCTTATCTTCGCCATCTGCTCTAGAAGTTCGGCGGACGCCTCACTTTCTTCCGAAGGGGAGGCAGCAGCGTCCTCCTTTCGCCAGATGTGACTGCTCATGTCGTCCATCGTCTTCTTGACGATGGAAAAACGTGTCCGAATACATCCTGTTGAACAGCAACTCGAGACGGTCGACGGCTCCTTCAATGCTGTTCGAAGCGGATCTCGCGCTCTCGGCTTGCTTCGACGCCAGTACGAAAAAAAACGATGGCCAGTGCAATAGCCACGATCGCGAGTACCAGCGAGGCTATAGACGAGACCAGGCTCATCAAGTTCAGTTGTTCGGTCATCGCGGGTCTCCTGACAGCGTCATTGTCGTACAGCAGCCTCTGATCCTATCGGCCGTGACTCGTCGGAGGTGCTTGCGTGGGTAGTCGTAGCATCCGTGACGGGAAGGGCCACCGTGCCTACCGTCGCCTGCAGGCCGCGCTCAAGCGCCGCACGAAGGCGCAGAGCCTCCCGTGCGGGTATGGATCACCGTCGGGCTGGGGATGCGGCGAGCAGATCGACACCGACCTGCCACACACTCACCGCCTATCGTTCACTGCTGACCATGACCAGGCGCTCGCGAACGGCGGCCGGCTCGTCGGCCAGATCCTCATCCCGATGCACAAGTCGTGCAACTCCCGGAAGAGCGACAACGCCGTCGCCGAGATCTGGGCAGCCACCTGACCGAGAGGACACCATCATGGCTATAAGCAACAAGGTAGACGTCGTCATCGCCGAGGGTGAGCCCGCACGCGGATGGGAACGCCTTGCCGGAGTGCTCAACGAGGTCGCCGCGACCCTCTATGTCGCACCTGACCCGGATCGCCGCTTCATCGTCCTTGCGCCATCGAAGCGTGCGGGCACTGAGCACGCTGCAGCCGTGGGCATCGATCCGGTCGCTATCGTCACGCCTCGCAGCATGCATGGTGCACGCGGACTCGTCGTCGACGAGATCATCGAGGCGCCCGGGCTGAGCACCGAGGAGCGCGCCGAGCTGATGGCCGAGACATCCCCGGCACTCGTGACGAGCAGCGCCGACTGATGGCCATGCTCGCCGGAACGATGAGCTTCGTGTGTTCCTCGCTGTGGGGGATGACGGAGAGCCTTGCGAGGTGGGTGCCGTGAGCGTCCCCCTGCGCGCATCTGAGGACTCGCCTGGCGTGATCACGATCCATACCGCTGAGGCCATGCAAGCCGTCGAGAACGCCCTCCGCGGCCTCTCCGATGGCCCTGACGCCCGCGCCTGATCCCAGATCGTCAGAAAATCCAGACATGCCCCATCACTGCCAGTCTCCCGCGCGGTCCTGGCAGTTCTCTCCGTGTGTTAATTCACGAATGTGGGGGAATTGAAGGGGGTGGGGGGAATGGGACGACCCAAAGCGCCTTGCGGCACCGAATCGGCGTACCGGCGGCATCTCCGCAACGGCGAGCCCGTTGATGATGCGTGTCGTGACGCGCATGCGGAGGGGCGTCGGAACTCGCGGCGGTCACCTGCTGCCTCGGCGGCGCCCGTCGCGCCTGCACTGAGCGATGCTGTCGACGATGACGTGGTTCAGGACGATATGAAGCTGATCGTCGACACTCTTCGTACCGCGTTCACTTCGATTGCGAAGAAGGACCCGACGCGGCTTGCGCCGATTGCGCGTGAGTTCCGTTCTGCCGTCGAGCTGTCAGCGGGCCGCGTGATGCGCCGAAGGAGCTGACCCTTGCCGAGCAACTCGCCGAAGCCCGCGCTGCTCGGGCTGCAAGAGCCCCGAGTAAGGGCGCTGCCTCTTAGTCGTCTCGACACTCTGATTGATGACGTTCTCGACATCTGTGACCTCGCCAACATTCGTTGCGATCCGTGGCAGGAAGGTGCGCTTGAGGCGACGCTTCGATTGACGCTGACGGGCAATGGGCGGCGACTGAGTTCGGGATCCTGGTCTCTCGTCAGCAGGGCAAGGGCAACATCTTGCTCCCGTATGAGCTTGCTCATCTGTTCTTGTGGCCGCGTGAGGATGGCGCGCCGAAGCTGATTGGTCACACCGCGCACGAGGGTGCCACGGCCCGCGAGGCTTTCCGCCGCGCGCGCCGCGCGATTCTCGCTTCTCCGATCCTCCGCGCTGAGCTTGTCGGCGGTGGTCGGCAGACGGCGCAGGGCGTTACTGGAATTTCGACTGGAAACGGCAACTGGGCGATCGAGCTGAAGAACGGCAACCGCCTGATCTTCTTCACCCGGACCGGATCTGCTGGCGTTGGAATCTCGTTCGACGTGCTGATCGTTGATGAGGCGCAGCACTCGCCTCTTACGATCCTTGAGGCGTTGCTGCCGACGACGGATGCCAGCCCGAACAAACAGGTGTTGTTCACGGGCACGGTCCCGAAGGAAGATCAGGACGGCGAGTACTTCGAGGGTCTGCGTGATCGTGGCCGCATGGGCGGTCTCGAACGTACCGGCTGGATCGAGCACACGCCGGTCGGGTCTGATGATCCGAAGACCGCGGCGAAACTTGACCTCGGCAGCCCGCAGGTGTGGCGTGAGGGTAACCCGGGGCTCGGCATCCGGCTTGCGTGGAAGACAGTCCAGGATGACTGGGATCGCATGGGGCAGACGAACCCAGATGCGTTCTCCCGGCAGCGGCTGTCGATCTGGCCGAGCCGCAAGGTTGAAGAAGCTGCGAAGCTCTCTGAGCTCGACATCGAAGTGTGGAAGCGTCACGCCGACGAGAACGCAGCCGTCGGCGGGGATGGCGTGGTGCTGTCCCTGGCGCTCGGCCGCGGCGGAGGATACGGCACCATCGGCGCCGCGGTGCGAGTGGACTCAGAGTCGATCGCCGTCGAGCACATCCACACTGAGTCAAGCACGCGCTGGATCGCACCGATGCTCAAGAAGCTGAAAACCGAGTACGGAAACGCCCTGGTAGTCCTCGATCCGAAGAACGCTGCGGCAGTTATCTCGGCATTGGAGCACGCGAAGGTGAAGTACCTCGCGATGAACCTCGACGAGATCGCTGCGGCACACACGCTGTTCATCGAGCACGTGAACGCCGGGCTCGTCCCTCACCGTCCGCAGAAAGAAGTCACGAAGTCGCTTGAGCTAGCGACGACGCGGAACATCGGCCGGGCCGGTATGACGTGGGAACAGTCCGACCCGAGCAAGCCCGTGTCGATGGTGCAGGCCGTGACCTGGGCGCTATGGGGCGTACTCAAGTCCGAAGCGTCCCCGAAGAAGCGCACGCCGCCGCCGCCGAAGGCTGCAGTACTCACTCGCGACGACGTCGCTCATAACGAAGTAGATCTCGCTATCGCGCGGTTCTGATGAAGGGGGTTCGCCTTGGCTGAGATCGGATATCAGACGGACGGCTCACTTCCCGGATGGGGCAGCTGGATCGGCGAGACCAACGAAGAGAATCCTGACCTTCAGTGGCCGAAGTCGATCAACGTGTTCGACCGGATGCGCCGCGAAGATCCGCAGGTAAAGTCCGTACTCCGCGCTGTCACGCTGCCGATCATGCGCACCGAGTGGGCGATCGACGGCACCGGATGCCGCCCCGAGGTCGTCGAGCACATAGCGGCAGACCTCGGTCTGCCGATCAAGGGCCAGCCCGCCGCCGCACCGCAGCGCACGAAGGGCCGGTTCTCGTTCAAGGAGTTCCTGCGCCTCGCGCTGCTCGAGCTCGTCTACGGTCACTCGTTCTTCGAGCAGGTCTACGACCAGTCCAACGGGGCGACGCATCTCGCGAAGCTCGCATGGCGGCCGCCGCGCACGATCTCGGATATCGAGGTCGCGAAGGATGGCGGCTTGGTCGCTATCAAGCAGGGTGGTCTCGCTGGGCGCGGTAGCGTGCGCATTCCTGTTGCTCGCCTCGTCGCTTTCGTGAACGAGCGCGAAGGCGCGAACTGGCTTGGCGAGTCGCTACTCCGTTCGGCCTACAAGATGTGGCTGCTCAAGGATCGCGTTCTGCGCATCCAGGCACTCGCAGCGGAACGCAACGGCCTTGGCCTTCCGGTGTTCACGGTCGGCACGCCGCCCGAGGGCGAGGACTTCGACAAGGTCGTCGCCTGGCTGGATGACGAGATCAAGCGCGGTCTGAAGATCGCGAAGGATGCCCGTGCTGGCGAGGCCGCCGGTGCTTCTGTGGGTCCTGGATCCAAGCTCGAGTTCGTCGGTGTGACAGGGAAGATTCCCGACCTCGACAAGCCGATCCGGTACTACGACGAGCAGATCGCTCGCGCAGTACTTGCCCACTTCTTGAACCTCGGAACCGAGACAGGATCGTGGGCCCTCGGGTCGACGTTCGCGAACTTCTTCACGGACTCGCTGAACGCTGTCGCGCAGCACATCGCCGACATCACACAGCAGCACGTCATCGAAGACCTCGTCGATCTGAACTGGGGACCGAACGAACCTGCACCGCGCCTGGTGCCGGCGGGGATCGGCGAGCAGCAGCAGATCACCGCTGAGGCGATCAAGTCGCTCATCGATTCCGGCGCGGTCAAGCCGGACGACGGACTACGGGCATACGTGCGTGACAAGTTCGGTCTGCCAGTCGAGGACCTCGCACCCGACGCGGGGGACGACGAGACCGCACGCGAACTCGCCAAGTTCATTGCTGAGGTCGTTCAGAAGATCTACCTCGGCACGGACAAGCCCGTGCTGAGACAGGACGAAGCGCGCGACATCATCCGCCGCGCCGGTGCCGACATTTCCGGTGATGGACCCGACGTGAGCCGGATGCCATCGACGCCAGCTGAGGAGGCCGCATGACGAACGAGCACGCCGGTGTGAACCGGTACTGGGGCAAGAACAGCCCGCCGAAGTCGAAGGCGGAGTTCTTCGACGCGATCACCATGCCCGCACCTGCCGGTGAGGGAAGCATCGCCACGATCCGGATGTACGGTCCGATCGACTCCTACGGCGGATGGTGGGGCATCAGCGCGAGCGACGTCAGCGACGTTCTCGACGGCCTGCCCGACACGGTGACGCAGATCATCCTGCGGATCAACTCACCTGGCGGCGAGGTATTCGAAGCGATGTCGATCCTCAACATGCTGCGCGCCCACAAGGCGAGCGTGATCGGAGTCATCGACGGCCTGGCCGCATCCGCAGCATCCGTGATCGCAGCGGGATGCGATGAGACTGTCATGTCGCCGGGCACGCAGATGATGATCCACTCGCCGTCGTCGATCGTCTGGGGTAATGCCGCTGACATGCGGAAGGTTGCTGACGTTCTCGATGGCATCGAGGAGTCGATCATCTCGATCTATCGCGACAAGGCAGGGGAGTCCGCATGGGGCGAATTGCTCTCGGCGGAGACCTGGTACACGGCGCAGCAGGCCGTTGAAGTCGGGCTTGCCGACCGCGTCGCAGTCGTGAAGGACGCGGGGGAGACCTCGACGGCCGGAGCGGACGACGATTCGATCGAGCCGCTTGAGGGCGACGATATCGACGACATGTACCAGGCCGCGCGCGCACGTCTCGGCTTTCACACCACTGGCGCTGTGGCGCCCATAAAGCTCCCGAGCTCGTCCGAGCCGGGTGACCCCAACCGAAAGGAGAACGTCGTGGCTTACGACGATCTGACGGCTGGCCTTCGCGAGCGGCTCGGCGTGACCGATGCCGCTGCAACCGACGAGACGCTGCTCGCAGCTGTCGACGAGGTACTCGCGGAGCAGTCCGAAACCCCCGCGGCTGCCGCCGCATCGATCCCGTCTGGCACGCAGCTGATCGAGGACAACGTCCTCACCCAGCTGCGCGCGGATGCCGTTGCTGGCCGCGAGGCACGTAACGAGCAGATCTCCGCACGCCGCGACGGCATCATCAGCGATGCATTGTCCGCGGGGCGTATCAGCGCGGCATCTGCTCCGCAGTTCCGCGCGATGCTCGACGCCGACGAGACGGCCGCCTCCGCGGTCATCAGCTCGCTGGCCGCCAACACGGTTCCGGTCGAGGAGGTCGGTCACTCCGACACCCTCACCAGCGCCGACGACTCGCTCTACGCCCAGGCGGGCTGGGGCAACGACGAGAAGGAAGGTGCCTGATCATGGCTGATTACCTGCCCAAGTTCAAGCCCGGACAGGCTGTGACCTTCACCGCATCGGCCAACGTGGTCGGTGGGCGTCTGGTCGAGGTCACCGGCAACCGCACGGTCGGCCCCGCGGGCGCTGACGCTGCCGATGTCGTCGGCGTCGCCGCGTTCGACGCTCTGGCCGGCGATCCGGTCACGGTGTACATGCGGCCCGGGGGCGTGCATCCGCTCACCGCCTCGGCTGCGATCGTCGCTGGCGTGAAGGTCTCTGCGGCTGCGGCCGGGAAGATCCAGACGATCGGATCGACCACCAACCCCGTCGGCCTCGCTCTTGAGGCCGCAGCCGCCGACAACGACGTCATCGACGTCCTGTTCATCTAAGGAGGGACGACATGCCGTCGTACACCTACCCGGTTGCCCGTCCCACGGGCACCCTGTCCACGGAGCAGATTCACCTGCTCCTCAGCAACCCCGCGCTCATCGCGCGGCGAGTGGCCGAGCTGACCGACCAGCGGTTCATCTCGGACTACCTGCTCGCGAACCGCTACACCGCTGAGGGTGGCGGAATCTTCTACGAGACGGGTGAGCAGATCTTCCCCGCCGATGCGTCGGAGTCTGTCGGCCCGAACGGCGAGTACCCCAAGACGGTACTCACCACGGGCGAGCTGGCCGCCGCGAAGACCGACAAGCGCGGTCTCGAGACGGACATCACCGACGAGAAGATCAAGCAGGCAGGTCAGGTCACGGTGAACCGTGCGCTGACCAAGCTCGTCAACGGCGTCGTCCGCGACGTCGACGCGATCGCCATGGCAGTCATCGCCTCGAAGGTGACCGACACGTTCGCCTCGAGCGCGTGGACCACTGTCGCGAACGTCGTCACGGCACTTGCCGCGGCGAAGGCGAACCGCGAAGATCTCGCACTGGGCCTCGACCTCGACACCGTCGCACTCTCGGGTGCGCAGTGGGCGAAGGTCATGGGGCTGTTCGCTTCGGCTGGCGTCCTGCCGCGAGAGGGCAACGGCAACCCGCTGGTGAACGGGAGCTTCCCGCAGAACCTGCTTGGGTACACCTGGGTCACCTCGCCGCACATCGTCGGATCGGATCCGATGCTGGTCGATCGCGTGCAGCTCGGCGGAATGGCCGACGAGGATCTCGGATCGCCGGACTACGTCCGCGCGGGTGAGTTCAACGTCGAGACCTACTCGAACCGCAACAAAACGGACAGCTACACCGTTCGTGCTCGTCGCGTGACGGTCCCTGTTGTCCTGGAGCCGCACGCCGGCCTGAAGATCACCGGAACGGGTCTCTGATGGCTGCCGCGCCGTCGGCTGAGCAGAAGGCGGCGGCCGACAAGGCTGCTGCTGAGAAGCAGGCCGCAGAAGAGAAGGCGAAGCAGGAGGCATCCGAGGCCGCCTCCACCGAGCCTGAGAAGGAAGCGGAAGATGCTGAGCCACGCTTCATCGTGACCGGCCCGGTCGCGGTCATCCGCACCCCGGACGGCTCGGAGCGGTACTTGTACCGCGGCGCGCACGTCCTCCCGGATGCCTTCGACGCGGACAGCATCAAGCACGTGGTGAGCCTCGGCCTAGTCGCCGAGATCAAATAAGAGATAGGGGGCGATGATCATGGCGGTCACGCACGACAAGATCGGCACCGATGAGGACCTCGCACGCGAGGTGCTCATCATTGGCCACGACATCGCCCCCTGCATCTCCTCGTTCGTCGATGACAGCGAGGACCAGAAGAACGCGATCGCGATCCTGCGTCGCGTCTACAAAGATCTTGCCGGTCGCGGTTCCCGGCTCGTGAAGGGCCAGCGGATCGGGTCGCGTCCGTCGACTACGCAGACGTCGAGTCAGCGTTTGACGGTCAGCCTGGGCGCGCTCTGCGGGCGCTGTGCAAAGCACCTGCATCCCCAGGTCTCTCTGTCGGGTCTTTCCCGATTGAGCGCCCCATCGCTCGCCTGTGGCCGGAGCGTTACTAATGGACTTTCCGTTCGGTCGTACCGTGTTCCGGTTGCGCGCGGGAACGATTACAGACCCGTACTCCGGGGATGAGACACCGGCGGACTGGTCGACCCCGGCGACGCTGGAGATTCCCGGCGCGTTCGTCGCGCAGACATCGACTTCGCTGCTCGGCAATGCGACCCGCGAGCAGGCAGTTGAGTCGAAGTCCCTGTTCTGTGAGGGCAGCTTCGACATCCAGAAGGGCGACCGCATCCGCGATGGCGCGGACGGCGCGCCGATCTACTCAATCGACGGCATCCCTCCGGCGGCGGATACGAACCCGTTCACTGGGTGGACGCCGCCTCGAGAGATCCCGCTGACCCGCGCGGTCGGCTGAGCGAAGGAGACCCCGATGGCTCGTAGTGGCAACACCGAAGTCGAGTTCAATGAGCGGTTCTTCGAGACTGTGCTTAGGCAGTCGAAGGTTGAAGCGCTCGTCGACGGCATCGGGAACAAGGCGCTCTCGAATGCACGCGCGAGCGCACCTGTTGACGATGGCGACTACCGCGACGGACTCCACCTGGAGCATTACGAATCCCGTTACCGGCGCACGACACGCATCGTCGGAGACGATGACAAGACGCTGCTGCTGGAAAGCAAGGGTGGCTACCTCGCTCGGGCATTGAAAGCGGCGAAGCAGTGAGAGTCACTCCGCCCGATCTTGAGCTGTGGCTGACGGGCTACGTGCGCGCCATCGCGGCTGCTGAGGGCGTGAACGTGTCGGTGTCAAACAAGGAGCCGCCGACGCTGTCATTGCCGCTCACGCGTCCGCTCATAGTGATTCGTGACGACTCCGGTCCACGCCTCTCGCATGTGACCTTCGACCGGTCTATCGGTGCGTCTGTTCTCGCCGGATCGCGGATGAACGACAAACCCGCGAACGACATCGCCCGATGGCTCGCAGCGGTCCTCTTCGACCTCGACCTTCCTCTCGGCCCGGACGTACCGGCGCCGATCTCCATGCCGCCGATCGCAGCCGTCGACCCGTCCGGGTGCAATGGCCCGTACGCGGTGCTTGAACAGCTCGACGTCGCACGCCGTTACCTGACGGCGCAGTACGTCGCGGCCGGCTCCTGGTGAGCTACCAACCCGACACACGGAGGAAGCATGCGGACGATTTGGAAGTTCCCTCTTGGGTATAGAGGAGACCCGCGGTTCGAAGTCGAGGTCCCTCGCGGCGCTGTGCCACTCCGAGTCGACTTCGACCCCGCCGGCGAGCTCGTGATGTGGGCGGAGGTAGATCCGAAAGCGGAGCGCTCGCTCGCTGCGGTCACTGTCGTCGGCACAGGGAACCCGATCCCGGAGGGCGTTGGGACGTATGTCTCGACATTCATGTCGGAGCCGTTCGTGTTCCACGCCTATGTCGTAACTCCGTCATAGAGTGAGAACGGCCCCGGGGAGTGCGTCAACACTCAACCCGGAGCCTGACCCAACAGATCGAGCTAAGGCGATCGGAGGGCTGCGATGCAGTCTACCCAGGCACGCGGATGCACCATCGATGGATGCGGCCGAAAGCACAAGGCGCGAGGTCTCTGCCTGCGTCATTACCAGCTGCAATGGTCGAGCGAGAACCGCGACAAGACCAACGCCGCGGCGCGTGCGTCGAAGGCCAAGAAGCCGGATTACTACCGCGAGCAGAACGCCCAATGGTGGCGTGACAATCCCGGTTACCATCGCGTGCGGTACGCGAAGAATCGCGATGTCCTCCTCGGGCGCAATGCCGCATACCGCGCCGCGCACCCCGAGCGCAGGCGAGACGCGGTGCGACGGTGGGCAGCGCGACACCCTGAGTCGATTCGCGCGAAGGATGAGCGATACCGCCAGGCGAACCGTGAGCGCTTTCGACAGAAGGAAGCCAAGCGGCGCGCACTGAAGGTGAGCAACGGTGCCTTCCAAGTAACTGAGCGCGACGTTCTTCGACTCGTTGCCCGCTTCGATCACCGCTGCGCGTACTGCGCAACCCCGTTCACTTCCAGGTTTCACCTGGACCACATCGTGCCGCTTGCTCGGGGCGGTCACCACGCAATCGGGAATCTCGCGCCAGCGTGCCCCGATTGCAACCTCAGCAAGGGCAAACGCCTCTTGACCGAGTGGCGGAAACGTCGGCAGGCGTAACCGCTCCATCCCATCCCACTAGGGCCTTGCATCGCGCGGGGCCCTTCGTATTTGAAGGAGTAATTATGGCTGCCGACTCAAGCGGCAATGACCTGAGCGCCGTTGGCGTCCCGATCACTGGCGTCGCCGCGTTCGCGCCGGTCGACGTCGCGAACGTCATCACCAAGGCCGAACTCGGTGCATCCCCGCTCACCCTCCCGGTGGCGGCGAAACGCCTCGGCCTGTACAAGGTCGACGGTGGCCCCGCCCCCGCTCGCGAGACTGGTGATGCGATCGAGTTCTTCCAGAAGGGCTACACGCTCGCTGGTGACGGAACTCGCTCCGTGGTCATCAACCTCGCCGAGCAGAACCCGAATGTGCAGGCGCTCACGGAGGGTGCTGAGCCGGATGCGAACGGCGTGATCGAGGTCTCCTCGTCGCTGCCCGACAACCGGTTCATCCTGTATGTGGTCACTCGATACCGAAACGGAATCGAGAAGCGCCAGATCGGTGTGGCATCGGTCACTGCCGTCGAGCCTGACCAGCAGACCCGAGGCGAGGTCGAAGGTCAGGCCGTGACGTTCACCTGGCAGGAAGACCCGCTGTTCAACAACGCGCCGTTCTGGCAGTGGGGCCCCGCGATCCCCGGTAACCCGGTCGTTGCCACGGGCGCTACGGCTGGAACACCCGGTTCGTTCACCCCCGTGGGCGCTACTGTGCCGGCGACTCTCGCTGCGCTGCAGGGACTGGGTGCGCTCGGCCAGACCGCTGCATGGACGACCGGTCAGCACGTCGTTCTCGGTAATGCCTCGCAGGCCTACTGGGATGGCGACAGCTGGGAGACCGGCACCGCCGCGTAGCAAGACCGGCTGGTCGGGGTGTCGTCGGGTCATCCCGACCAGCCATCAACACACATCACACCCGACATCCACCCGATAACCCCGACAAGGAGAACATCATGGCTACACCCAAGACCAAGTCCGAAGACCCCGGCTACGACTTCGACAACTGGACCGAAGACGACGAGACGAAGGCGATCCTCGCAGCCGTCCCCGACGTGCGTTTCATCATCGTGGAGCGTCGATTCGTTGGCCGTCTCACCGACGGCACGATCATCGAGGTTCCTCTCGCACTCAGCCTTGACGAGGTCGACGAACTCCAGGCGGACTACAGCACGCCGGTCGATCAGTTCAAGGCGATCCTGAAGAAGCTCGGCGGCGAAGAATCCGCGAAAGACTTCTCCAGCCGCGACATGGTCGAAGCAGCGATCCTCGCAGAGAAGTACTTCCGGACCCTTCAGCGCGTTCAGCAGGCGGCCTTCCCGGAATGATTGCCGTCGCCCAGATCATCCGAGAGCACCGAGGACCGGTCGCACGCGCTTTGCGCGGGTTCGGTGTAGGCATCTCTGATCTGGCGACGGCCTCACCTGGGGGGAAGCGAAACTCCTCATCGAGGAAGCTTCCGCTGATACCTCCACACACCTCGGCGCTGAGCTCGCCGGGTGGGCGTACCCGGCATCCACGCTCGAGCTACTGTCGCTGATCGCGCAGATCGGTGATCACAAGGCGTCGACGAAGCTCATGCCGTGGGTTCTTCCGGATCCACGGAAGAACGAACCGCGCGCGGATGCCGCAGAAATCGCAGAAGCTCAAGCAGCCCTCGACGACGGGTTGATCTTCTCGTCCTGAGTGGAGGGGTGTGCATGTCCTCTGAAGTCGGCTCCGGCCACGTTTCGATCTTCCCCGTGATGACGGGATTCAAATCTCGTGTCGCGAAGGGGACGAAGGAGGCCGGAGCCGCCGGGGCGAAGAGCTTTGACGGTGGATTCAAGGGTGCCGGGGCGACGGCTGGGCGCACGATCGGGAAGAACCTGAAGTCGGCGCTGTCGTCGTCTGCTGCAGATCTCGGTGCGGCTGAGTTGCGGAAGCTGAACACTGACGTTGCCTCGGCGTCGCGTGCACTGTCGTCCGTGCGACTGAAGCAGCAGGACGAGGCCGGCAAGGTTCGTGTCGCTGAGGTGAAGCTGCAGGAGGCGATCGCGAAGTCTGGGGCGGAGTCTTCTCAGGCGGTCGCCGCTGATGAGCGTCTCGCCGCGGCCCGCCGTCGTCATGCTGCCGCATCGGACGCCGTGACCGCGGCATCGCTACGTCTGAAGTCGGCGCAGGACGCTGTGCGTGTCGCGACGGAATCTGTGACGGGTGCTGTCTCACGGGGGACAGGTGGGCTGCAGGCGTTCACCAGCAATCTGCGCGATGGTTGGAAAGATTCGAAGGCGGCGCAGTCTGCCTTCACTGGCATCGCGGGATCAATCGGCGGCATCCTCCGAGCAACGTCCGACATCACTGGTCTCACTGGTCTGGCGCGTCTCGTGTCGGCACAGGTGTCGAAGCAGTTCACGTCCATGGCGACGATGGTCGGCGGCGGCATCGCCAAGGCGTGGTCCGCGTCGAAGTCGTGGCTCGGATCGGTCGGTTCCACGGTGCGTGGGGCGTTCGCTCCGATGGCGCAGTACATGGCCGCGGTGGGCACGACACTTGCATCCCCGTTCGTGAAACTCGGCTCGAAAGTATCGACATGGTTGAGCCCGGTCACGACACAGGTCTCTGCGTTGTTCTCGAAAATCGCAACGGTCGCTGGTCCCGCGGCCGGGCGACTAGTGTCAGCGTTCGGCTCTGGGCTGTCGCGCATTGGGTCTACCGCGGCGTCTGCGTTCCAGTCGGTTGTCTCCGCAGCTGGCCGTGCGGCGACCGCAGCAGGGGAAGCGCTCGGCCGCGGCATCCAGTCCGCCGCCACCGGTGCCGTCACTATCGCGGCCGCAGGGATCGGTATCGCGCTCACCTCGGGCTTCGGTCGCCTGGCTGCGATTGATACGGCACGTGCGAAGCTCACTGGTCTCGGGAACGATGCCACCGCTGTCGACAAGGTCATGTCCGACGCGATGGCCTCCGTCAAGGGGACCAGTTTCGGACTTGGCGAAGCAGCCACGGTCGCGGCATCCGCGGTCGCAGCAAACATCAAGCCCGGCGAGCAGCTGCAGTCCCATCTGAAGAACATCGCGAACAACGCTGCCGCGGCTGGCCTGTCCATGGAGGACATGGGGTCGATCTTCAACAAGGCGGCCACGCAGGCAAACGGTGTCCAGAACGACATCATTTCCCAGCTTGCCGACAAAGGCATCCCGATCTACCAGGCCCTCGCGGACCAACTCGGCGTCACCGCTGGCGAAGTCTTCAACATGGCCTCCGAAGGCAAGATCGACTTCGAAACGTTCTCCAAGGCCGCAGAGGCTGCCGCGGGAACTGTTGCGCAGGAGATGGGTAAGACCGTCCCCGGCGCGGCAAAGAACTTCATGGCCGCCATGGGCCGGATTGGCGCGAACGCGCTCGAGGGGATCTACGGCAAGATCGGTCCGTTGATCGCGGCGGCAACGTCAGCGCTCGGCCCGATCGAAGAACGCGCGAAGGTTTTCGGCGGCGTACTGCTCAGCGTTCTCGGCCCGGCACTGGACTGGATCACCAACCTGCTGAACAAGTTCGGCGAGGGTGGCGGTCTGGCGAGTATCGGTCTTGGTGGGCTTAGCAGCGTCATCGCGCCACTTGCGGGCGCGTTCGCTGCTCTCGGTGCTGGCGGGCTCGCGGGTGTGCTGACTCGGCTCCCGCTTCTTGGGCCGATGCTTGGTGGACTCGCAGGACCGTTGGCGTTGCTCGGCGGGCCGCTCGGTATCGCCGCGGCCGCGTTCGGTGCGTTCGCGCTCTCCGGCGGTGACGTCGGGTCCCTCGTTTCTGGGCTGACGAGCATCATCGACCAGGTTGTCGCAGCACTTCCTGGTCTGATTGATGCGGTCGTCGCCGCTGTGCCTGGCATTGTGAACGGGATACTCGGCGCAATCCCCCAGCTGCTTACCGCGGCGACGGGCATCGTCACCGCGCTGATCTCCGGCATCGTCACAGCGATCCCGCTGTTGGCCGCGGGTGCAGTCTCGCTGGTACAGGGCCTGATCACCGCGATCGTCGCCAACCTCCCGATGATCATTCAGGGTGCGATCCAGCTGGTGACCGCCCTGATTCAAGGGATCGTCACCGCGCTGCCGTTGCTGATCACTGCTGCTGTGCAGCTCGTGACAGGACTGCTGACAGCGATCGTAGAAGCGCTGCCGATGATCATCGAGGGCGGCATCCAGCTGCTCATGGCGCTCATCACCGGCATCATCGGGGCGTTGCCGATGCTGCTGCAGGCGGCGCTCGATCTTGTGATGGGCTTGCTCACGGCGATCATCGACAACTTGCCGTTGATCATCGAGGCCGGCATCCAGCTATTGATGTCGCTCATCACTGGGCTGATCGATGCGCTCCCGCAGCTGATCACCGCGGCGATCGAACTCGTGCTGCAACTCGTAGTCGGACTGTTGCAAATGCTCCCGAAGCTGATCGAGGCGGGTATCACGCTCGTGGTCGCTTTGATCACGGGGCTGATTGACGCGATCCCGAAGATCATCGCGATGCTGCCTCAGATCATCGAGGCGATCTGGAACGGTCTCGCTGAGGTCGACTGGCTCGGCTTGGGTGCGCAGATAATCCAGGGCATCATCGATGGTTTCTTCAGCATGATCGGGTCCGTCGGTGACGCCATCGGAGAGGTGCTTGGCGGCATCCTTGACTTCTTCCCGCACTCGCCAGCAAAGAAGGGGCCGCTGTCCGTAACAGGGTGGCGTCAGCTGAAGGCATCGGGCGCGGCGACGATGGAGCAGTTCAACGCTGGTGCGATGGACGAATCCGGGAGCTTCGGCGACGCGCTAGTAGGCATGGCATCCTCAGCATCGCGGAGGGCGCAGACGGCGATGAAGTCGGTGTCCGCGACTGTGAGCGCGGCCGCGACGCACTCAAGCGCCACATCCATGGAAGCAGGTGCTTCTGGGGAAAAGGCAGCAGGGTTCTCGTTCACCCATACCGGCGACATCATCACGGTCGATCCGGATGCGGCTATGCGTCGTCAGCAGCAACTATGGAGCCGCGCTCTTTCGGCGTTGCCCTCGATGTAGGAGGTCTTGATGCCGATCGTTTTCGCGTCTGCGGTATCCAATCCCGGTGCGGCATGGATGGACCGTGGTCTGTCGATGAGGTGGACCGGTGCGGATGGGTCGGTGTGGGATCTCGCTGATCCGCTCGGTGCTGTCCCTGGCATGGGTAGGGGAGTGACGGGGCTACACATGCCCCAGATGACATTGTTTGAGTCATCGTCTCCGCTCGTGCCAGGGGTGCAGCTCGTGGACTACGCGATCCAGAAACGGCCGGTCTATTGGCCGCTGATATTCAAGGGGAAGTCGATCCCTGCTTGGCATGCCGCGTACAGTGCGTTCTTCGACTCGATCCACCCGGTGAAGCCGGGGACGTGGACGGTCGGGAAAGGGAAGTCGGCGCGCACGTTGGAGCTGACCGGCACCTTTGAAGCTGACTATGCGTTCGATCGTGATCCATTCACGACGGGCCTCGCCATCATCGGCCTCGAGCTGGTTGCGTCCCGTCCCCTATGGCGTGGTGTCCCGATCTCGCAGGAGTTCGGCACGGCCGAGGGCGTGCCGTTCATCGACGCGATGGAGTTGGCGCCCACGTTCAACGTGAGCCCGGCGGCGACGTTTTCGAAGGCGGAGGTTTCCAATCCGGGCAATGAGCCGGCTTACCCGATGTGGACGGTGATGGGCCCGTTGGATTTGGTGCAGATCGGTATCGGTGACGCGCTCATTGATGTGCCGTTCGAGGTCGCTGCCGGTTCTGTGCTGGTGATTGATACTGATCCGTCTGGCCGGTTCGCGACTCTCGATGGTGTGGACTGCACCCGCGAGCTGGGTTTTCAGATGTTCGCGCCGGTCCCGCTGGTGGGTCTACACCCTTGGCGTTGGCTGCGTCTGGTGCGGGGACTATCCGTGTGGATTTGACGCCGCTGCACTGGCGGGCGTTCTGAGGGGGAGTCGATGTTGAAACGGTTCCTTCGCACGGTGGTCTCTGATGCGGCCGGTGAGTATCTGACGGACTTCACGTCCAGGGGTACGGTGGTGCAGCGGGCGTATGCGGCGCACACGGCGGCGATGGTGATCCCGGAGTCTCATCCGGTGGTCGCGACGATGCTGGGCGCGGACGGTGCGCGCGGTGCGGTGTGGATGGTGTCTGTTGATGAGGATGCCGGGACGCTGACTTCTGAGCTGGTCTGCTCTGGCCGGGTGCTGTCGCTGTCCGGTGAAGATGCCCCGTATGGCACGGTCGGCGTGAACGTCGTTGATGACAAGTCGCTGTTGGACAGCATCCTTGGCTGGCAGGTCCCAGGCGCGCCGCTGGCAGGTCAGAGCGCCGCGGAGTACGCGACTTATACCGGGCCGACAGAAACGCGTGTGAAGGCTGCTGTGGCCGCGAACGTCGCCCGGCTGGGGTTGGCGTGGGATGTCGTCCCCACACGGGGGAAAGGCACCACGGGAACGTTGGAACTGCGGATGCATGATCTGACTCGCAAGGTGATGCCGCTGCTCGAAGCAGACCGGCTGATCCTCTCCGTGATCCGTGAGGACACGGGACGGTGGACGGTCGACGTTGTTGAGGGTGCGACGTTCCCGCGGCCGCTGACACCGATGTCTGGTGTACTGCAGTCGTGGTCGTGGGTGATCGAGCAGCCCACGGCGACGAGGGTGGTGATCGGTGGCCGCGGTGAAGGCACCGAACGTGAGTTCCAACAGGTCACAGATACGGCGCGTGAGACTGCGCTCGGCCTCCCGCTGGAGGTGTTCATCGATGCGCGTAACACCGAGGAAGGTTCTGATATCACCCCTTCTGGGTGGGATGAGCTCGCTGACCGTTCTGGGAAAGCGGGGTTCACGGCAGACCTGTTGGAGTCGTCGTGGTTCAGCTTCCCGGACGGGTACAGGCTCGGCGACCGCGTGAATATCGAGGTCGGCGCGCTGTCGGTCGATGACGTGATTACGCAGGTCGTGATCAGTGACGATCCGGAGAACGGTTTCCGGGTGAAGCCGACGGTGGGGTTGGCGACCGCTGACCCGCAGGAGCAGCTGCTTGCCCTGGTGAAGAAGATCTCAACGCAGGTTCGCGGATTGGAGCGACGATGACTATCAGTTCGACGGGCTTTGCAGGGACTGTTGATTACGCCGAGTGGGCGGCGTTGGCGGCTCACTCGGGCACACAGTATGGCGTTGTTGGTAAGGATGCGTACGCTGCGGCGGTGGGGTCTGGTGACCGGAAGGTTGCGGTGCAGCCGGGTCTTGCGGCGGGTCAGGGCATCCTTGATGTTTCGGATGCTGTGGAGACGCTGACGGGTGCGCCTGTGGCGGCTGGTGATCGGTGGGATCTGCTGGTGTTGCGCCGCGACTGGTCGTTGAACACGTCCACGCTGGTGCTCGTCACTGGCGGGCCAACAGCGTCGATCCCGGTCCGTGAGATGACACCGGGTGTGAAAGATGATCAGCCGTTGTGGCTGGTGCGTTTCACGGCTGGGCAGTCCGCGGCGCAGGAGTTCATTGACTTGCGGGTGTGGAACGGTGACGGTGGCCTCGCGGCACGTCACCTGTTGGTTCGCAGCTATCTGGATCGGCTGGGCTCGCGGATCTGGATCAACGGGATCACCTGGGTTCTGGGTTTCAACGCGACCGGCGATCCGACGTGGGTGCCGGATTCCGTGTATGTCGGTACGACGGCGCCACCGTTTGCCGAGAACCTCGTCTGGGTCAAGAAACCATAGGAGGTTCCTGATGGCGCTTATCGCTTCCCGGAGTATCGGCAATGCCGGGACGATGGAGATCCACGATGACGGTGTGAATGTGACGATGCGCATTCGGTCTTCGGACGGCTCGACATACAGTGGTGCCATCCCAATTCAGGTGCTCGTCAACAACTCCTGGAGCGGATGGTTCAACGTCGGCTACCCCTCGGGATCACCGTGGGTGAACGTGTGGGCGGGCGGGCTTTATTTCTCGCAGTCTGTGGCGTTCCGTGTCGGCGCTACAGGCACGTGGGGCTTTGGAAACGGTGGCGAGCTGTGGGCCGCGGTCGGTAGGGCGACGGTCCCGGATGCGCCAACAATGACAGGATTTGGCCCAAACCCAGATCAGATCACGGCAACGTCGATGCGTGTCCGGTTCAACGGTCATGGCGACGGCGGCTCACCGATCACATCATGGGCGCTGCAGCGTGCGACAGATGCTGCATTCACGCAAAACGTTGTGACCATCGGCTCATCTGGCACATCGGTCGTCACTGGCCTGGCCCCGGGTACGCAGTACTGGTGGCGGGCTCGCGGCGGGAACGCCGTTGGCGTGGGTGCTTGGTCCCCGGACCCGGTGTCGGCCCGCACCCTGTCTGCCGCGTATGTCGGCAAGGGCAGCACTTTCCCACCGGCTGCGGCCGTGAATGTCGGCAAGGGGTCGACGTTCCCGCAGGCGGAGATCTTCGTCGGCAAGGGTGGCAGCTTCGTCACTCCCGCGTGAACCTCCCGCCCACACCATCTTGACCCCCGCATCGTCGGGGGTTTTCTTATTCGAAGGAGCCGCCATGACCAAGCTGCCTATCCCGTTCGGTAACCCGATGACGTATCCGGGTCATTCGGGTGTCGATTTTCCCCAGCCCGCTGGCACGCCGTTCCTGGCGTCCGGTCCGGGCGTGGTGACCTGGCTCGGCTCGAACTCTCGAGGCGGCTACTTCATCTGGGTGAAGTACGACGCGATCGGCCCTAAGGTCGGCTACCACCACATGCCGTCGCACGGCGCGTGCCCTCGTGAAGGGCAGCGCTTCTCGTACGGTGACCAGTTGGGGGTCGTCGGCAGCACGGGCAATAGCACCGGGCCGCACCTGCACTCCGAGGTTGAGGGCTACGCGACGACGGACGGGTACTGGCAGTTCTTCGACAGTAGCCGCGTCGTCGGCGCTAACTATCCGGCGTCCGCGCTGTACGGCGAAGCGTGGGTGAAGTCCGCACAGGGCAAGCTGATCCGCCTCGGATACGACCTCGGACAGTGGGGCGCTGACGGCAAGGACGGCGATGCGACGCAGGCCGCGACGAAGGATCTGCAGAAGCGTGGCGGTCTCGATCAGGACGGCGTCTATGGCCCGGCAACGAACACCTACGCTGACCAGTTGCTTGCGCAGGGGTTCCCCCCGTTCCCGCTCCCCGCCGAATGGTACTTCGGCCCGCAGGATGGGCCTGAGGAGTCCGTCAGCGGCTTCCACGGGTACAGCGCGCAACTGCGGGTGTGGCAGCAGAAGATGGCTGACCGTGGTTGGCACATCGACCCGGACGGGCTGTACGGCAGTGAGACGGATTCGATCGCCCGCCAGTTCCAGGCCGAGAAGGGTCTGACCGTTGATGGTTTGATCGGCCCCTCTACTTGGGATGCCGCATGGACGGCGGAGGTCACCCCAGTCGGCGAGTCGCCCGCCGGAGAGCAGGAGGCGCCGGCTGGCCCGAAGGATGCAGACAACCCGCGCGGGCTGCCAACGTACGCGCCGTTCTACCCTGGCGCATTCATCGGCCTGAAAGCACCGCTCGGTGACGGGCCGCGCGGGACTGGTTACGACGACCAGCGAAAGGTTGAGGTCGTCATCGACCAGTTTCACATTCACCGCACCGGCACGAACGGTGACGATGGGGAATGGTTCTCGTATCGCAACAGCCGATCCTCGTGCCCGCATCTGCATGTCATGGCCGACGCGAGGGTGCGCGAGTTCATCACGCCCGAGTTCAAGCCCGCGCTCACTGGCCCGGACTGGAACTGGCGCGGGTACGGTGTCGAGATTCAGGGCGCTGGTAACGGGGCTGAAGCGCAGTTCGAGGTTGTCGCCGATGCGATGGCGTGGCTTGCATCCTTCGAGGGCAAGACGCTTGACGGTATTCCCGTGAAGTACAACCTTCGCCAGCGGGCGAACACCACACTCACACACCGGGAGATGATTCCTGGCACCGAGTGCCCTGGCGACTGGTGGCAGGACCGCGTCGATGCGCTGATTGTCCGAGCACGGGTAATCCTTGCGGAGAAATACGCGCGCGGTGAGCCTGAGCCGACACCGGACTCGATCCCGGTGGATCGGTCGCTGTTGCAGTCGTGGTTCGACAAGCTCAAGTATCTGCTCGGAGGTGGTGCATGACTCGCCCTCGGAACATCCAGCACGGACGGAAACGGCGCATGCCAGCATCCGTCGTCGTGCCATGCGTGATCCTCGCTGTGTTCACGGGCCTTCTCGCCTGGGAAATCATGTTCTTCTTCGGGGGTGCCTGATGCCCCCCGAACTCATCACAGTGCTCAGCACAGCCGGCGCGGTCGTCGTGGCGCTCGCCGGTCTCGTCGGTGCGGTGATCGGACACCGGGTCGCTGACCGCAAGTCGAAGCGCGACACGAAGGTCGCCGTCGTCGTCGCCGAGACCTCCGGTCAGGACAAGCTCATCGACCAGCTGCAGGAAGAACTCAAACGGTACCGGGACGCGACAGACAAACGCCTCGACCACCTCGAGGACGAGAACCGCGGCTACCGCGCATTCATCGGCATCCAGCGCGACCACATGGCAGCGCACGGCATTCCACTACCTGACTGGCCTGAGGGCCTTCCCCGCTGAGGAGCATCATGAACAAGATCTGGTTTCCGAATCAGCGGGCGATCCGCACCGCCGTGCAGGTTGTCCTCGCTCTCGCATCCGGATTGGGGGTGTTCCTGCTCGTCGCTCCGCAGGTGTTGGAGGCGGTCCGCGAGTTCCTCCCTGAGTCCTGGTATCTGTGGCTGATCGGGTTCATCGCGTTCGTCGGCACGATCGCGGCGGCGTTATCGCGCATCATGGCGATCCCGCAGGTTGATGCGTTCCTCCGTAGGTGGGGCGCCGGTTCCGCGCCCGCGGATGCCGCTGTTGTTGTGGACCCCGTCACTGGGGAGATGTCCGGGCTGACGCGTCGGCAGTTCCGCGATCTGAATTCGAAGTAAGGAAAATAGACATGGCTGAGTTTCAGGACTACTTCGGCACACCGATCGCCTACAACCCGGCGACGGAAGACCTCGTCTCGGATGCCGAGTTCACCGTTCACGCCGTCGACGACCTCGCACTCGCGACCCCACTGCGTATCACCGACCCGACCTCAGGCGTGGAGATCTCCACGCTGAAGGCGTCGAACATCGGGGTGCTCCCGGACTTCCGGGCAGACGGTGACCCGGTGCAGGTCATCATCAAGTCTGGATCGTTCACGACGAAGCTCACATCGGTGTACGGTGCAGTCGTCGCGGCGGGGCTTGATCCGGCGACTGTGCAGTCTGCGATTCAGGCCGGCGCGGATGCCGTCGCGGCTCGCGGTCGCGCTGTCACCGCTGAGGAGAACGCTGCACAGTCCGAGCAGGACGCGGCCGAGCACGCCGACGAGGTGCGGGCCGTGGTCGCGACGAACGACGGCATCATGGCGCCGATCCTCGCTGACCCGGAGTCCACTTCGGGGGCTGTACTAAGAGACACGATAGGTGCGGAAATGACCATCGCGTTGCCGTGGTTCAACGTGCGCGACTTCGGGGCGGCAGGAGACGGCGTCGAGGACGACACCGCCGCCATCCAAGCGACCATAGATGCCGCTGCGACTGCCAATGGTGGCGTGGTTCAGATCCCACCCGGCACGTACAAATGCTCTGCCACTCTCCTCATCTCCACCTCCCGCATTCATGTGGCCGGGGCGGGCTGGGACATCACCACTCTCGTCTGGCCTGCCGCGCTCGCGGCTGGCAGTGCGGGCATCCGCATCCGCTCAGCAGCGACGCGCATCGGCGCTATCTCACTGTCCGAGTTCAAGGTGTCGGGCGACCCCCGCATCATAAATCCCGGCGCAGGCGACGTGATGAACATCCCGATCGGTGTCGAGATCGACCTTTCAAGCCTGGTCGAACTCAACCGCGTCTACGTAGATCACGCCGATATTGGCATCGCCACGTCGGGCGTGACCCCAGCGACGCACCCCGGCCCGGACCAGTTGATGCTTCGCGCGTGCAAGATCTCGGCAACCTCAAGCCACGGTTGGTGATCGCGCACGGGCACTCGTTCCACATGATCGGGGGGCTTGCTGAGTTCGCGGGCGGCTACGGCGTTTCGCTATCGAACGTCAACTCGATCTTCCTCTCCGATGTTGACATCGAGTCGAACCAGCTGGCAGGGGTTCGCGTCGCCAACAACCGCAATGTTGTCATCCGCAACTGCACGTTCGAGACAAATGGGCGATCCCTCGCGGACTCGAATAACGAGAAGGCGCATCTCCTCATCGGCACGTTCAACACGTCCCATGTCGTCACTGATACGTGTTTCTTTCACGCGGGAGGCATTCGCAACATCGTGCGCATCGACCGGGGCGTATACATCGACCGCGACTCGCAGATCTTCAACAGCGAGTCTTCGGCCGCATGGGTCGGCACCGGCTCGCGCGGGGCGGTCATGGTGTTCACCGACGCAGCCTACGCAGACGTGAGAGGGAACTTTGACGTAGCCCGGTGGCCGACTGGCCCCGCAGGAAATATCCCCATTTTCCCTTCGGGCCGTTCGAAGAACACGCACGGCAAGCAGGCTTCGACTTGGCTCGCGGCAACGCCCACGTACGGCACGTGGGAGAGGGGCGACCTTGTTCACAAACCTGACCCTGCACCCTCTGTTTCGCCGGGGTGGCGATGCACCGCGCCGGGTACGAGCGGCACGCTGAACGAAGGAGCCACGACAGGCTCGATCACGTCGGGCACGAAGGTGCTGACGGTTAACTCGACCACCGGCCTCTTCATCGGCGCATACATCAAGATCGGAGCAATCACTCAGACATGGAGAGTGCTGTCGATCAGCGGAACGACGATCGGTGTCGAGCAAGCCCTCAACCCCGCCGCTGGGGCCGGGAGCACGCAGACCGATGCGGCGATCACGTTCGCAGCGCCAGTCTGGACTCCCGAGGCTGCGTTGGGCGCATGATCGAATCCGCCACCCTCGCGGTGGGGCGTGTGAGCGTGTCGGCCATCAGCGCGGCGGGGATGAACCACGTCGGGAACGTGAGGTAGGACGAGTCGATTACCGCGCCGGTGAGGAGGACGACCAGGGCGATGCGCCACTCTGGTCGCCTCTTCATCAGCGCAACGACCGCGGCGACGAGTAGACCGGTGCCGACGAACCCGAGCTGCATAACGACACCGACCCAGCCGTCCGGCACCACGGCGCGGCTACCTGTCCCGAAGAGAAAGTCGGCCGGTGTCATCGTCGCGAGGTATTGCGCCCAGATAGCCGACCGGCCAGAGCCACCGGAGGCGAGCACGGAGTCGATCGTGTATCGGGCGGCGAGGTCAGGTTCGAGGATGAGCACCCCGGCAACGACGACCGCGCCGACCGCGACGACAAGCATCCGCCATCCGAGCTTGCCGCGTTGCAGGAGCAGGATGAACAGGGGAATCGCGGCGGCGATGATGGCGGTGCGGGAGCCGGATAGTCCGATCGCGAGGATCGCGCCGACCGATGTCGCGAAGTCGAGTCGCGACCCGTGGCCTCGGAACAGTCGGGTGAGGGAGAAGATCAAGAAGAACGCCGCGGCCAGGCCGTAGATGTTGCCGTTGTGGTACGTCGACGGAATCTTGGAGAAATCCTCGCCGCCTGTGACGTAGATGATGTTGTGCTTCTCGGTGATGTCGTCACCCAGCGCGTGAGTGAGTCCGGGAACCGCCGTCGCATCCAGCCCGCCCGCCAACTGGACGAGAGCGTATGCGACGGACAGCAGGAATCCCCACTGGAACGCGCGGATGAACCGCGGGTCCACGCTGGTCATGCTGGTCGAGAGCGTGAGAATGATGACGGGCAGCGCGGCCCACGCCACGAATGCGAACACGGCCGCGGGTCCGTCCTGCATGTAGAGCAGGGAGCGGGCGATAGCGACCGTCAGGAACGCGCCGACGATGAGCAGTGTCACCGGACCGTGCGGTGACCGGGGTGACCTCGCACGCATGATGAGCACGGCGACAATTAGACCGAACAGGAACACCGGCACCGGAAAGTCAGCGACCCGCACCCCAGCCTTGGGGAACGCGGCGGTCAAGAACGCGAGCGTGGATGCCGCGGCGACCGGATGTCGCCATGCCCATAGCGCGAACAGTAGTAGCGCGACGGCGGCGACGCCGAGGGTTGGCTGTTGCAGTGTGGCGATCGTGACTACCGCGACCAGGATGCCGATGGCGACCCAGCCCGCTATGGATCGCACGGCAGTCATGCAGGCCAGCCTAATGCCTCGCCCCGATGACCCCCTAAATCCCTCATTTAGTTGCACACGACTAGACCCCCTCTGTTTCAGCATCACGCTGAACAGAGGGGGTCTTTTGTCGTATCCGGGTGGCATCATGGGCGCATGGCGTCAGAGTGGCATCCGTTCCTCCTGCTCACGGAGACCGAGCCGGGCGTGTGGGCGGCGAAGAGTCCGACCGACTATGCACCGTTCGGTGGTATCGCGTTGCGTCGGACTGATGCGGGGCCGCGGTACAAGGTCACGCTCGGGAATGATGTCATCGGGTGGGCGACGAGTCTGCGGGTCGCATCGGAACGGTTGTGGCGTGCATACCTCGAACGGGATGCTGACGCGCGTAAGGGGCCACCGAACGGGGCGCGCTGATCAGCCGCCGTGGATACCAGGCCCGTCGAACTCGGGCGGTAGCGGTCCCGACATCGCTGACTCGAACCGTCCGCACTCTGGGCACTCCCACCCAGCGCCGACTTCACGCAGCAGCACACCGTCAGTCGGGCATGACGGGTGGTACAGGCTCAGATCGTCCATCGTCACAGCGTACGATGCAACAGAATCGCCTCGCACCGGTCATTGGCCATGCGGGGCGATTTCGTGCGTCTACGGGCCGTCAGGCTGCGATGACGCCACGCCCAGAATGTCGGGGGATCTGCCGAGGCCGCAGTGTGATGATCCCTGCTTGTTTTCGGCGCTCACTCACAGCCGTGTAGATCTGCGTTGTCGCGAGCGACTCGTGCATCATCAGCTCCTGGACAACACGGATGTCCACCTCAGCTTCGACGAGGTCGGTGCCGAAAGCATGCCGTAGTGAGTGCGGGGTGAGTCGTGGGTCGAGGATACCCGCACGGATCTTCGCCTTCGTGATCAGGTCGGTGACCGATGACGGCTTCACGTGGCCCGCGCCCTTTCGCGCCGGGAACCAGTATCCGTCCGATGGCATGGACTGCGAGAGCTCAGCGGTCACGGGATGCAGTGGGAGGCTCCGATCTTTGCCGCCTTTCCCGATGGTGCGGATCGTGTTCGAGAGACGGTCGACGTCGGTGCCGTGCACGCGTGCGATGGATGACACGCGGAAGCCCTGGTAGTACCCGAGGAGGATCATCGCCCGGGTGCGGGTGTACGCGCCACAGGTGAGCATCGCGTCGACCTGTTCGCGGGTGAACGGCCGCGGCTCACCCTTCGGTACGCGGATCATTGGCAGCTTCATGGCCGGGTTGTCGGGGCGTAGCTCTTCCTCTTTGAGGAACGTGTAGAACGCGACGATCGCGCCTCGCTCGGTGCGCCTGGTTCCTGCTGAGACGCCTTCGCGGCCGACGTGGCGGCGCAGCGAGAACACGTCGCAGTCAATGAGCGTCCCGGTGCGTCGTGCGAGCGTGGTGAGGATGCTCCGCCTGTTGCGTATCGTGGTCGCTGCGAGGTTCTGCGCGCGCTGGTAATCGACGAACATCTCAAGCGCTTCGAGGTCTTGGGCGTGCATGCGTTCTCCTGTCATAGGTCGGCTCGCTATTGGGCCTGACTCTGACGCTAGAGAAAAGGGCGCGTGCGCCGCGACGACCGCCGCGCCCAGATCTTCCCTCCGCATGCGGTGCGAGTCGTTCACGCGTGAACCACCGTAGCTTGCGGTAGGCGCGCGAGACGGCTAGAGGCGTCACAGATCCGCGCCGGATCGAACGGGGCGCCGGAGGTGTTCTCGAGTAGGAGAAGCCGGGGGATCGTCATACGCTTCACGTAAAGTCGAGTGCTCATGATTCGCTACCCCGCGTACGCCGTTGTTCGATGTACTGCGCAAGCTGTTTTTCTGCGAGTGGAAGCCCGAGCGTGGTGCGTAGATCCATGCTTGCGACATCATCAGACATGGCATCAAGGTCGTAAGTTTCGCCCCAACGGGTGCCGCGCAGTGCTAAGAGTGCATCCTCGGGGAGAGACGGTGAGATTGATAGTGCGGCATATGCTTCGAGCGCGAGGGATGACCGCACGATAGCGGCAATCACAATGCAACTACCGCAGGCGGGCAGGCCGGATGCCACGTCCACCGTGAGCGCTTCAGCTGGCTCGGTTTCCAGATCACAGAGTGATCGGAGATCCGGCAGATACACGTGGCGGGCTTTAGGCGACATCGGCGGAATCCTTCTGCTGTGACTGTCGTAATCGAGGGGCATCAGTGATTGAAGTTACCGGAGCGAGCGTATTTCTGAACCGCTCTGACTCCACCGTGGATGTCGTCGGTTCGATCCCGGCCGGGCCCACTTTGAGAGACCTAAACTCTGTTTATCTTTAGCGTGATGCCGCGTTGTTCACAGTCGAGTTGAAACGGGCGCGATACTCGCTCGGAGACACGCCGAATTGACGATGGAATGCTCGGCGCATCGTTTCATCAGCACCGAAGCCGCTGAGCTGTGCGGCCACTGTGATCGGGCGACCCTTGAGTATGAACTGCGCGGCGGCTCCGGTTCGAATTCTTTCGAGCCAGCGCGTCGGAGACTCTCCGAGTTCTTGTTGAAACATGCGGGCAAGGTGACGCGCGCTGATGTTCATGCGCTTGACCATACTTGATACCGAATAGAACTCGGCAGGAGACGCAATCACCTCGTCAAGGAGAACTCGTAGACAGTTGTTACTTGGTACTGGATATTCGAGCGGGGTCGAGAATTGTGACTGCCCGCCCGGACGCTGCATGAACATGACGAGGTGTCGGGCAACATGCCGAGCCTGCTCTGGCCCGAGGTCAGCTTCGACAAGGTGCAGCGCGAGGTCCATCCCTGCGCTTACGCCCGCTGAAGTGAAAACCTTGTCGTCGTGCACGAAAATAACGTCTCGTTCAACGGCAACGTTAGGGTAGCGCCTCGCCAGTGTGCTTGCATGCCGCCAGTGAGTGGTTGCGCGACGATGATCGAGGATGCCCAGTTCAGCGAGAATGAATGCGCCGGTACATATGGAAACCACGCGGCCAGAACAATCCACGAGATATCGAGCCGCCTCGATGACTTCCTGATTGATTTGCGTTGCTGGCAGGTGATCGGCTCCGCAGATGATGACGGTATCAAGTCCGGTGACGTGATCAGCTGAGATGGTGCGAGCGATGACCATGTTCGCAGATGTCTGCACGTCACCCCCTGCAGGTGACACGTACATGAGTTCGTAGTGTTCGGATCCATCGGCGTTCTCAGCCGCGTGGAGCACCTCGGCAGGACCGCTCAGGTCGAGCATCGTGACACCGTCGAATACGAAGAGTCCAACCCGATGCTTCATGTCTGAATCCGTGGGGTCTCTGTCTTTATGGACATGGCTTCAGGGTACCTGCTCGACCAGACTGTAATTATTCGACAGAAGGGCGAAGAAAATGGCTGAACAGATCGCAGGCATCACGATTCCCGACAGTGCACTCACGAACGCGGCGACCGCACTCGTTCGTGATGTGGCCACCCCGCTCATTTACGATCACTCGCGCCGGGTATTTATCTTTGGAGCACTTCGGGGAGAACGCGACGGCATCAAGTACGATCCTGAACTCCTCTACGTGGGAGCGATGTTCCACGACCTGGGTCTTACGGAGAAGTACCGTAGCGCTGATCAGCGCTTCGAGATCGACGCCGCTGACGTTGCGCGACAGTTCCTCATCGAGCACGGTATCGGCCAAGCGGAAGCCGAAACCGTTTGGCGGGCGATCGCTCTGCACACTACACCGGAGATTCCGTTGCACATGGCCGCTGAGGTTGCTCTTGTTACCCGTGGCGTCGAGCACGACGTCCTTGGACTCGGATACGACACCATCACCGACTCGCAGCGCGAGGAAATCGTCGACGCACACCCGCGCCCTGATTTCAAGAATCGGATCCTCGCAGCTTTTACTGAGGGCCTCAAGGATCGTCCTGACACGACATTTGGCAATGTGAAAGCCGACGTGCTTGAGCACTTCGTGCCTGGATTCAAGCGTGGTGACTTCGTCGAGGTAATTCAAGGTAACCCGTGGGCAGAATAGTCGCGGAGCAGCCGTAGCTCGGGCCTACGCCGTACCGGGCCCACCAAAAATCACGCTTCGTCCGCGGAAACTCGGATGAGAACCTTGCCGATCGTGCCCTGCTGCACGGCGTCGTGGGCGGCGGCGGTGTCCTCGAGCGGATACCACGTGAGCGGAAGCCCGGCCTCTGCACCGACGGGCAACGCGTTGTCCTTTAGCGCAGCCGTGATGTCCTCAGCTGCCGCAGCGAGCGCTTCGGTGCCGACGGTGTAAAGAAGAAGCCCCTGCCAGCGCGCATTCTTCGCGAAACTGGCGATGATGGGCACGGTGATCGTTTCACCCTTGTCATTCGCGTAGAACGCGATTGAGCCGTGATTGGCCAGCACTGCGACATCCAGAGCGGCGTTCATCGAGGGGGAGACCTCCACGATGTGGTCCACACCGCTGGGTGCGACCTCGAGGATGCGTTCCGCGAGTTGATCATCGGGATAACGGAACACGTGGTGGGCACCGGCCGCGCGAGCAAGAGCCTCCTTCGCGTCGCCGCTGACGGTGCTCAGAACCGTCGCACCAGCCCAGACCGCGAGTTGGATCCCCGCGTGACCGACTGCGCCAGCACCGCCCTGGACCAGGACTGTCCGGCCGGTGAGGCTGCCGGGCGAGAGACGCGATGGGCCGTACTCGTGGACGGTGAGGGCTCGATGAGCGGTCATCGCAGGCACGCCAAGACTCGCGGCGACATCGAAACCGATGTCCTCCGGAAGCCGAACGACGCGCGACGCTGGCACGACAGTGAATTCTTGGGCAGTGCCGGTAGGTCGTTCGTGTGCGGCGAGAAACAGCCACACCCGATCTCCGACTCGCAGATCTTCTACGCCATCACCGACCGCGTCGACAATGCCGGCGCCATCCTGGTTGGGAACGACTTCGCTGAACGGCATCGGCATCCCCGACGAGGCGCGGGCCTTCCAATCAGTGGGATTCACTCCCGCCGCGACTATCCGCACACGCACTTCATGCGCGCCAGGTAGGCCCGCTTCCCTCTCCACCAACTCGAGGGTCGAAGAATTTCCCTTGCGTGTGTACGTCACTGCTCTCATACGAGATGTAAGGAGTCAGCTCGGGTGGGTATTCCGCTTGACTCAGGACTCTTCGTGCGTACGAGGATCTGCGTCGAAGAGTCGCCCGTTCGAACGACCAAGTGCCGTGATCGCGTCAACCTCTGCCGCATCGAGCACGACAGAAACAGCCGCGAGGTTGGCCTGCTGGTGCTCCAGCGACGACGCCTTCGGAATCGCGACGATTTCGCGTGCGACGTGCCATGCCAGCACAGTCTGCGCCGGAGAAATATCGTGAGCGGCGGCAACCTCGAGGATCACCTGCTCGTTCATCAGATCCTTTGCGCGTCCGATCGGACTCCATGCCTCGGTGATGATGCCGTGCTCGCGGTGATAGGCGATCTGCTCTTCCTGCGGAAAGTAGGGGTGCAGTTCGATCTGGTTGACGACCGGGCGTACGCCGGTTTCACGCTCGATGCGCTCCAGATGCTCTGGCAGGAAGTTCGAGACACCGATCTGTCGTACGAGCCCGCGCTGCTGTGCGTCGACCAGAGCAGCCCACGCCTGTACATACTCGTCCTGGATTGGATTCGGCCAGTGGATCAGGTGCAGGTCGGTGACGTCGAGCCCGAGCCGGAATCGGCTCTCCTCGATGCTCGTGCGCGCCTTCTCGGACGGGTGATGGCGGCCGGGAAGCTTCGTCGTCACGACGACCTCGGTTCGATCGGTTTTGGCGTCCGCGACACCGCGTCCGACTGCGCCCTCGTTCTCGTAGTTGAAAGCGGAATCGACCAGCCGGTAGCCGGCGTCGATGCCGGCAGCGATTGCCGCGGCGCCCGCCTCGCCGTTCAAGCGGTACGTGCCCAGCCCGATAGCCGGAAGTGTGAAGCCGTTGTGAGCGATGCGAGTCGGCAGTGCGGTCATCGGGGTCTCCTTTGGGGGTCGGGCTTTCAGCCTAAGCGGCACAATGGATTCATGCGCTGCCCCTGTACCTCTGGTGATACCTACGAGGCCTGCTGTGGTCCGCTTCTGGCGGGGGATGCTGCGGCGCCGACCGCTGAACGTCTCATGCGCTCGCGATTCACTGCGTTCGCCACGGGCGATGCCGCGTACCTTTTGCGTTCGTGGCATCCGTCGACCAGGCCGAATGAGCTTGAAGTTGATGCAGAGACGCGCTGGACGCGGCTCGACATCCTCGCCAAAGAGGCCGGCGGTCCGTTCGATACGGCAGGTGTCGTCACGTTCGAAGCGTTCTATCGCGAAGACGGGGTGCGCGCCTCGATGAAGGAACGCAGCCGCTTCGTGCGAGAAGACCGGACCTGGTTGTACGTGGATGGCACGCCCGGCTGACTCATCTGCTGAGCGGATGTCGGTTGCCGCAGGTAGATTGGACACGTGAAAGCCAGCCCCGAGCACCAGCGCATCCTTCTTGACGTCGCCGAGCTGGATCGACGTATCCAACAGGCCGAGCGTGC
The DNA here is from genome assembly GCF_000685355.1 of Microbacterium sp. CH12i. Taxonomy (GTDB): domain Bacteria; phylum Actinomycetota; class Actinomycetes; order Actinomycetales; family Microbacteriaceae; genus Microbacterium. The sequence goes on from NZ_JHET01000007.1 coordinate 117,190, forward strand.
ACGCACGACTCCGGCCCAGGGTCCGCGCATCAATGAGCTCGTGAAAGAGCGCCAAGAGCAACTTCGTGAACTCACGGCATTGACCGGTGCGCGTGATGATGCCCGCACCGAGCTGCGCCGAATCGAATCCGATGTGAAGGTCGTCGAACAGCGGCGCACACGCGACACCGACCGGCTTGCGGCGTCTACGAATGCCAAGGATGCACAGGCTTTCGAGCACGAGCTGGCGAGTCTTGCCAAGCGTGTCAGCGACCTTGAAGATATCGAGCTTGAAGTGATGTCGCGCGTAGAAGCGGCTGATGCTGCTGTTGCCACGCAGCAGGCGCTCATCGACGTGACGACAGCCGAGGGATCAGAGCTCACCGCGCAGGCTAAGGCCGCCGTCGCGACAGCGACGGCGGAAGGCGAGCAACTCAACCGTGATCGTGCGGCAATTACCGCCGACGTCCCCGCTGAGCTGCTGGCTGACTACACCCGACGCGCATCCCGCGGCATTGCTGTCGGTCTGCTGAGTCGCGGCACTTGTGAGGGTTGCCGCATGATGCTTTCCGGCACTGACCTGAACAAGATTCGCCAGGCAGCTCCCGACGAGGTCCTGACCTGCCCCGAGTGCGGCGCCATCCTCGTGCGCACAGACGAATCCGGCCTGTGAGCATCTGGCCTGTGAAAGTCGGGCTTGTGAAAGTCGGGCTTGTGAAAATCCGGCCGGTGAGAACTCGGCCTGTGAACGGATGCCGAAGCCTCCCACGACGGTGACGTCGAAGGAAGCACCAGCGTCGGGTTCGAGAATCCTGCTGGCAGGCGCCGGAGCCGGCGACGTCATCGCGGTCGAACTTGGTGCCGACGACTCCGAACTCACCCGAACGACGCTGCGTAGCACGGAGTTCGGTGACTGGGTGCGCGAGGTCGAGGCGACCAGCTCGCCGCGGTGGGTCATTCGGAGCGCCCGAGAGATCTACCCGCGGCTGCTGGCCGCATCCGTCCCGCTCGTACGCACCCATGATCTGCTGCTTTGCCATGCGATCCTTCGTGACACGGATGCTGTTGCGCGACCGCTCGCACCCTCAGCTGACTGGCTTCCGCGCGCTCCAGACGTCGAGGTCGCGGTACCCGCACTGTTCGATGTCATCGATCACTCCTCAGTCGATCCCATCGCAGAGCTGCTCGAGCAATACCGCGAACAGCGCCGTGTTATCGCATCCGATAAGAACGGACGCCTCGCGCTGCTGTGCGCAGCGGAGTCGGCTGGCGGCCTGATAGCCGAAGAGATGCGAGCGGCTGGACTGCCGTGGGATCCAACAGAGCACGACCGCATTCTGGTCGAGACGCTCGGTTCGCGTCCTGCTGGCGGTGGGATGCCGTCACAGATGGCGGAGTTCGCGGACGCCGTGAGATTCCACCTCGGCGATCCGCACCTGCATCTCGACAGCCACACGAAACTCCTGCGGGCGCTTCACCGGGTGGGCGTGAATGTCGAGTCGACCAGCCAGTGGGAACTCAGCGAGATCACGCATCCCGTCATCGCGCCGCTGCTCGGCTATAAGAAGCTCGCCCGTCTTCTGAGTGCCAACGGGTGGGCGTGGCTGACGGAGTGGGTGCACGACGGCCGTTTCCGCCCGATCTACATTCCGGGTGGCGTCGTCACCGGCCGCTGGGCGTCGGCGGGCGGGGGAGCGTTGCAGCTTCCTCGAATGTTGCGACCCGCCGTGCGCGCAGACCCGGGGTGGACGCTCGTCGTCGCAGACGTCGCGCAGCTCGAACCGCGCATGCTCGCTGCGATGGCAGAAGACAAAGCTATGGCTGAAGCCGCGCGAGGTCGTGACCTTTATGCCGGGGTCGTCGCCTCTGGCGCGGTCGCCACTCGTGAAGAAGCGAAGTACGCGGTGCTCGGTGCGATGTACGGCGCGACGACCGGCGATAGCGGGCGTCTTGTTCCCCGGCTGCGCAAGGTCTATCCGCGTGCGATGCGCCTCGTCGATGAAGCCGCCCGCAAGGGTGAGGACGGCGGGGTCGTCTCGACGCGGCTCGGGCGATCCTCACCGTTGCCGGATACCGAGTGGCAAGAGCAACAGGCCGCGGCCGCAGGGGATGCCGCCGACCCCCTCGAGGTGAAGCGCGCACGCCAGCGTGCCCGTGAACGGGGCAGGTTCACCCGCAACTTCGTCGTGCAGGGCACCGCCGCGGAATGGTCGCTGATCTGGCTCGCAGAGATCCGCTATCGACTGCGACAGCTTCCCGAGGCGGCAACGGCAGCCCCGGCATCCGGTCCTTTCGCGAACTCCGCACATCTTGCGTTCTTCCTGCACGACGAAGTGATTCTGCATGTTCCCGAAGAGCAGGCGGATGCCGCGGCATCCGCGGTGCGCGATGCGGCAGCCGTCGCAACTCGTCGACTGTTCGGTGCGTTCCCCATCGATGTGCCGCTCGATCTGCGAATCATGCAGACCGCAGAGAAGTAGACTGAGCGGGCGAATGGGTCGGCTGGACGGTCGCGTGGCGGGCAACCGCACCGAGGAACGTCCGGGCTCCACAGGGCAGGATGGTGGGTAACACCCACCCGGAGTAATCCGCGAGATAGTGCCACAGAGAGTAGACCGCCGCGTTCTCCGCTTGTCGGGGTGCGCGGTAAGGGTGAAAGGGTGGTGTAAGAGACCACCGGGGGTCATGGTGACATGACCCGCCAGGTAAACCTCGTCCGGAGCAAGGTCAGACAGAGGGTGTTGACGCGGCTCGCTGAGTCCTCGGGTAGACCGCTGGAGCGGCACGGCAACGTGTCGCCGAGAGAGATGGCCGTCGAAGGGATACCTCGAGAGAGGCCCCGGAACAGAACCCGGCGTACAGGCCGGCCCATTCGCCTTCCTGTACGCCGAGTGTTTTTTGTTCGTGTTGATCAGTCGGCTGCGAGTGACGCGGCGCCGATGATGCCTGAAGAGTTGCGGTGAATCGCGGGGATGATTGGCGTGTTCAGCTCGAGCAACGGAATGAATTTCTCGGGATGCTTGGACACCCCACCGCCGACCACGAAAAGGTCGGGGGTGAACAAGAACTCGACGTGCTTGTAGAAGACCTGCAAGCGTGCCGACCACTCTTCCCAGCTGAGGTTCTCACGCTCCATCGCTGAGTATGCGCACCACTTCTCGATGGAAGCATCCTCGACACTCGTGCCGTTGTAAAGCAGGTGACCAAGCTCTGTGTTCGGCAGCAGTACTCCGTCGAGGAGGAAAGCGGAGCCGATTCCCGTACCGAGCGTGGTCAGGATCGTGAGTCCGCCCATGTCGCGAGCAGCACCGTGTCGCACCTCGGCGACGCCAGCTGCATCAGCATCGTTTACGAAGGTGATGTCACGACCGAGGCCGTCTTCGAAGAACTTCTCCGCTTCGAACCCGACCCACTCCTTGGAGACGTTGGCCGCTGAAAGCGTCTTCCCGTTTTTCACGATTGCGGGGAAGGCCACTCCCAACGGCAGATCTGACTTGCTGACGTCGAGCGTCTCGAGCACTTCGGTGACTGCTTTGAGTACGTCCTTAGGCGACGCACCCTTGGGTGTGTCAACGCGGACTCGATCAGATTCGAGCTTCCCGCGCTTGAGGTCGACAATGCCTGCTTTGATTCCCGTGCCGCCGATGTCGACGCCGATCGCTTTTGCCATGGCAATAGCCTAGCGAGAGCGCGCGTCGACAGTAGGATCATGACAGACGCTTACGAAGGGATTAACCATGTCTCACGGTGAAGATTCATACATGTCCAACGGCGAGCGAAAGTATTGGTACAACTCCGCTTCCGGCGAAGTCGAGTACGGCTACATGTCGCCCGCTGTCGATCGCGTCGGGCCCTTCGACACGAAGGAGCAGGCGGCGAATGCGATGGAGACCATTCATGCACGCTCCCAAGCCTGGGCCGTAGAAGAAGCGATCGACGAAGACTGGCGCAAGGCCAGCAACGTAGACGGGAAATAAGCAGCCAGATGGCCATGGACAAGCAGCGTGACTTCGTGTTGCGCACGATCGAAGAGCGCGGCGTAAAATTTGTGCGCCTGTGGTTCACTGACGTCATCGGCACGCTGAAGTCCGTGGCGATCGCACCCGCCGAGGTAGAAGGTGCGTTCGCGGAAGGGATCGGATTCGATGGCTCGGCCATCGAAGGACTGACGAGAACGTATGAGTCGGATCTGCTTGCGCAGCCCGATCCGACGACATTCCAGACGCTACCGTGGCGCGGCGAGATTGATCCGACCGCTCGCATGTTCTGCGACCTCACGACACCCGATGGTGAGCCGGCCGTCGCAGACCCTCGGCAGGTGCTCAAGCGCACGCTCGCCAAAGCCGCCGACGCGGGATTTACGTTCTACACGCACCCCGAGATCGAGTTCTATCTGCTCAAGTCTTCGGTGATCGGGCCAGAGGGTCCGGTTCCGGTCGACTCGGCCGGTTACTTCGACAATGTGCCTGGGGGCACAGCACACGATTTCCGTCGCCGTTCGGTGCGGATGCTGGAAGACCTGGGCATCTCCGTCGAATACAGCCACCATGAGGGCGGCCCGGGACAGAACGAGATCGATCTGCGCTATGCGGATGCACTCACGACGGCCGATAACGTCATGACGTTCCGCACGGTCATCAAAGAGGTGGCGATCGAACAGGGCGTCTACGCGACGTTCATGCCGAAGCCGATGAGTGATCAGCCCGGAAGCGGTATGCACACGCATATGTCGCTGTTCGAGGGTGACCAGAACGCGTTCTGGGAAGAGGGCGCGAAGTACCAGCTCTCTAAGACCGGACGTCATTTCATCGCCGGTCTCCTCAAGCACGCCAACGAGATCGCTGCGGTCACGAACCAGTTTGTGAACTCGTACAAGCGTCTCTGGGGCGGCGACGAGGCGCCGAGTTTCGTTACCTGGGGGCACACCAACCGTTCCGCGTTGGTGCGAGTGCCGATGTACAAGCCGAACAAGAGCCAGTCCTCGCGCGTCGAGTACCGCGGTCTTGATTCCGCGGCGAACCCTTACCTCGCGTACGCGCTGTTGCTGGCGGCCGGTCTCAAGGGCATTGAGAACGAGTACGAGTTGCCTCCAGAAGCTGAGAACAACGTGTGGTCACTCAGCGACGCTGAGCGCCGTGCGCTCGGTTATGCCTCGTTGCCGTCGAGCCTCGAACACGCGCTGGGGTTCATGGAATCCTCCGAGCTCGTCGCCGAGACGCTGGGGGAGCAGGTGTTCAACTATGTGCTGCTCAATAAGCGCAAGGAGTGGGAGGCCTACCGTGGTCAGGTCACGCCGTTCGAGCTGAAGAGCAACCTCGAGCTCCTCTGAGCAATGGCTCGACCCGACGCAGCATTTTCACTGTCGGCTCTGGCGCGCCTCGGGTTCGACGACCTCAGCGCTGCGGCGGCGGAACTTGAAGAGCTATCGACCCTGGTCGGCTTAGAGCGCTCAGTTCTGTTGGACGGCAGCGCGGCCGCCGACCCCGACGCTGCTGCCGCAGGTCTCGTGCGGGTCGCACGTCGCGATCCGTCCGCATTGACCCAGCTGCTCGCTGCCGAAGATACGCGCGCCATCGTCTGGCGTGTCTTCGGGGCCTCGAGCGGGCTCGCGGACTTCTTCCTGCGGCATCCCTCTGAGCTCTCGATTCTCGCCGAGGTCGGTTCTTTGGTGCCGAATGCCGTGAAGTTGCAGGAACGCATGCTGGCAGCGGTGGGCGCGAAAGACGGCTTCGCGGAGACCGGCGACGAGTCTGAGTGGATCGCGCTGCGAATCGCCTACCGTCGCTCGGTCGCAGAGATCGCTGCTATCGACCTTTCCGCTCCCGAGCCCGAGCTAAGAATTGCAGCAGTGTCAGCCGCGTTGGCGGATGCCGCCGGTGCTGCCCTGGAAGCATCCCTTGCCGTGGCGCGCACGCGACTGGCAAATACGTCCTCACGCGATGAAGTCGCGCTCACGCAGCTGGCGATCATCGGCATGGGCAAGGCCGGTGCACGCGAGCTGAACTACGTGAGCGATGTCGACGTGATTTTCGTTAGCGGCACCGCTGATGAAGAGCGACTCGACGAGGGGCGTTCGATCGACCTCGCCACCAGACTTGCCCGAGAGACGATGCGCGGCGTCTCAGCGATTGAGGTCGAGCCTCCGCTCTGGGAGGTCGATGCGAACCTGCGCCCAGAGGGAAAGCAGGGCGCCCTGGTCCGTTCGTTGGGGTCGCACCTGGCTTACTACGACCGCTGGGCGAAGAGCTGGGAGTTCCAGGCTCTGCTCAAGGCTCGTCCCCTTGCCGGCGACCCGGAACTCGGCGACGCGTACATCGAGGCTGTGCAGCCGAAGATTTGGTCGAGCGCGGCCCGCGAAGACTTCGTCGACAGCGTGCAGCGCATGCGCGAGCGGGTCACAGAGCACATTGACCCCGAAGATGCTCCGTACCAGCTGAAACTTGGCGCCGGAGGACTTCGCGACATCGAGTTCACGGTGCAGTTGTTGCAGCTCGTGCACGGTTTGACTGATCCCAGCATCCGCACACGAGGAACACTCGAGAGTCTGGATGCGCTCGTCGCGGGTGGCTATATCGGACGAGCAGATGCTGCGACCTTCGCCGCTGACTACCGCACACTTCGGCTCTTGGAGCACCGTCTGCAGATGCGCGAGCTCACGAGGACGCACCTGATGCCACGCACGCCGGCGGGGCTTCGTGTGCTCGCGAGGGCGACAGGTCTCGCTGATGACGGCAACGCGATCTGGGCGCTCTGGGGGAGCGTGCGGCGGGAAGTGCGCGACATCCACACCCGGCTGTTCTACCGACCGCTGCTGAGCGCCGTGGCGGCGCTGCCCGAAGAAGAACGCTCGCTCTCGACCGCGCAGGCGCACGATCGTCTCGCTGCGATCGGTTTCCGCGATCCCGCCGGGGCGCTCCGTCACATCGGCGCACTGACCTCCGGAATCAGCCGGAAGGTGACGATCCAGCGGCACCTCATGCCGATCATGGTGCGCTGGTTCGCCGACGGCAGTGACCCTGACTACGCGCTGCTCGCGTTCCGACGCATCAGCGAACGTCTCGGCGACACCTCTTGGTTCCTTCGCATGCTGCGCGATTCCAGTGGCGCAGCAGAGAACCTCACATTGCTGCTGTCGTCCTCGCGGTACGTCGGCGAGTTGATGGAATGGATTCCCGAATCTGTCGCGTGGCTCGACAAAAGCGAGCGGCTGCGTCCACGCGACGCGGCGCAGTTGAATGAGGAAGCACGGGCAATCCAGACACGCCACAGCTCGGTGGCATCGGCGTTGAAGGCAGTACGCGCGCTTCGCCGACGCGAGCTGTTGCGCACCGCCATGGGCGCTGTCCTGGACGTGCTGACGATCAATGACGTGGCGACGTCACTCACCACCATCACCGACGCGACGATTCAGGCGGCGCTGCGGGCCGTGCGGCGCGAGATCGTCCCGATCGAAGACGACGCGCTGGAGTTCGCGGTAATCGGAATGGGCCGCTTCGGTGGAGCAGAGCTCGGGTTCGGATCAGACGCTGACATCCTGTACGTGTATGACGCAAACGGCGTCGACGCAGAGCGTGCGCAGTCGCTCTCGAAGCTCCTGGTGGCAGGACTGCGAGAACATCTCACCGATCACCGTGTGCCCCTCGACCTCGACGCTGATTTGCGTCCAGAGGGGCGCCAGGGGCCATTGGTACGCTCTATCGCTGCATACACCGAGTACTACCGCCGCTGGTCGGTATCGTGGGAGGCACAGGCGCTGTTGCGGGCACGCGGCGTCGCTGGCAGCTCGCAGCTCATCACGAAGTTCATCACCCTTGCGGACAGCATCCGGTACCCGGACGAAGTCGACGAGCAAGGCATCCGCGAAATCAAACGCATCAAGGCGAGGGTAGAGGGCGAGCGGCTTCCCAAGGGGGCCGACCCGCATCGGCACCTCAAGTTGGGCCCGGGATCGTTGAGTGACGTCGAGTGGCTGGTCCAGCTCATCCAGCTCCAGCACGCACATGCCGTGCCAGGACTACGCACGACGTCCACGTTGGGGGCGCTCGAAGTCGCCGTCGAAGAAGGGCTCGTGTCGGCGGACGACGCCGAACGTCTTCGCGAGGCCTGGCTGTTCGCCAGCAGACTCCGCTCGGCGATCACGCTGCGTACCGGACAGACGAGCGACGTCCTGCCGTTCGATCGCCAAGAACTCGATGCGATCGGACGTGTGCTCGGATATCCCGACCGTTCAGCCAGCGCCATCGAGGAGGACTACTTCGGCGTCACACGGCGCGCGAGACGCGTGTTCGAGCAACTGTTCTACGGCTGAGTCAGCGTTGAGCCGCGCCTGAGTTGCGATTTGGCGGATGCTGACTCAGGCTGAGCACATGACAGCGACGAAGACCGGCATCATCTGGAACCCATCGAAGATAGATGAGGACACACTGCGCAACGCCGTTGCAAAAGCACTCGACGGCGAGGTGCAGTGGTGGGAGACCAGCAAGGATGATCCGGGCCGCGGAATGGCCCTGGAGGCCGTAGAAGCTGGTTGTGACACCGTCATCGCTGTCGGAGGCGATGGCACGGTACGAGCGGTCGCAGAGGCGCTGGCAGGCACGGACGCTGTGCTCGGCATAGTTCCGCAGGGAACCGGAAATCTCCTTGCGCGCAACTTGGAAATTCCCCTCGACAACATTGGCGCTGCGCTCAAACGCATCAGCGCCGGTGACACGCGCACGATCGACCTCGGGTGGGTGACGCTGGACGGCGAGGAACGCGCCTTCACCGTGATGGTGGGGTTCGGTGTCGATGCGCAGATGCTCGTTGAAACCGATGATGATCTGAAGGACCGTGCGGGGTGGCTTGCGTACGTCGAGGCGATGGGGCGCGCCATGGCAGGTACCGAGATGACCGACATCAGGATCACCCTCGATGACGAGGAACCGCGAGAAGTACACGGCCATACCCTGCTGATCGGTAACTGTGGGATGCTGCAGGGCGGAATCAGACTGCTACCAGACGCGAAACTCGACGACGCACAGCTGGACCTGCTGCTGGTGAGCGCCGACGGACCGCTGCAGTGGCTCGACACCGTGCGCTCTTTCGTCTGGGACAACGGCATCCGTCGCCTTCTCACCGGCGATGAACAGGCCGTCAGCACCGAGTCGACGCGACACCAGACCGCAGAACGCATCCGGGTCGAACTTCAGGCGCCGCTCGCGTTTGAGGTCGACGGCGAAGAACTCGGCGAGGTGTCATCGTTCGAGGTGCGTGTGCAGGCTGGCGCACTCCGGGTGCGCTGAAAGGCCCGCCACCTGTTGAGGCGACGGGCCTTCAGAAGGTCACGCGGTGATCAAACGCCGTAGTAGAGCTCGAACTCGAACGGGTGCGGACGCTGTGCGGTCGGGATGATCTCGTTGTCGATCTTGTACGAGATCCAGGTCTCGATCAGCTCTTCGGTGAACACACCACCTTCCAGCAGGAACTGGTGGTCGGCGCGCAGCGCCTCGAGCGAATCCAGCAGCGAATTCGGAACCTGCGGGATGTTCTTGGCCTCCTCGGGGGGAAGTTCGTAGAGGTCCTTGTCGATCGGCGCGAGCGGCTCGATGCGGTTCTTGATGCCGTCGAGGCCTGCCATCAGCTGCGCGGAGAACGCGAGGTACGGATTGCTTGAGGCATCCGGCACACGGAATTCGATGCGCTTGGCCTTCGGGTTCGAACCTGTCAGCGGGATGCGGATCGCGGCGGAGCGGTTACCTGCGGAGTACGCCAGGTTGACCGGGGCTTCGAAGCCCTTCACCAGACGGTGGTAGCTGTTCAGCGACGGGTTCGTGAACGCAAGCACCGCGTTGGCGTGCTTGAGCAGGCCACCGATGTACCAACGGGCGATGTCGCTGAGCTGACCGTAGCCGGCCTCATCGTAGAACAGCGGCTTGCCCTCGCTCCACAGCGACTGGTGCGTGTGCATACCGGAACCGTTGTCGCCGTAGAGCGGCTTCGGCATGAACGTGACCGTCTTGCCCCACTGCTCGGCGGTGTTCTTGACGATGTACTTGAACTTCAGAATGTCGTCTGCCGAGTGGACGAGCGTGTCGAAACGGTAGTTGATCTCCTGCTGACCGCCCGTGCCGACCTCGTGGTGCGAGCGTTCCAGCGCAAAGCCCGCCTCGATGAGGTTGAGCGTCATTTCATCGCGCAGGTCTGCCGTCTTGTCGACCGGTGCCACCGGGAAGTAGCCGCCCTTGTACGGCGTCTTGTTGCCGAGGTTGCCGCCCTCTTCTTCACGGGCAGTGTTCCACGCGCCCTCTTCCGAGTCGACGCTGTAGGAGCTCTGGTTCGACGTCACCGAGTAGCGCACGTCGTCGAAGATGTAGAACTCAGCCTCGGGGGCAAAGAAGGCTGTGTCGGCGATGCCGGTGGAGGCCAAGTACTTCTCGGCCTTCTTGGCGACCTGACGCGGATCCTTCGAGTAGATCTCACCGGTGCGCGGGTTGTAGATGTCAAACAGCATGACGAGGGTCTTGGCCTCGCGGAACTGATCGAGGTACGCCGTGGTCACGTCCGGGATGAGCTGCATGTCCGACTCGTGGATGCTGGCAAAGCCACGGATCGAGGAGCCATCGAACAGCTGCCCGTCGGTGAAGAATTCCTCGTCGACGGTCGCTGCAGGGATGTTGAAGTGCTGCTGCACACCCGGCAGATCCGTGAAACGGATGTCAAGGAACTTGACGTCGTTGTCCTTGATGTAGCTCAACACTTCGGATGAATCGGTGAACATTTATCACTCCTGATAATGCGGATCGGGACCTTGAGGCCTGCATGAAGGCTATGGCCGAGGCGTTACTCCGCCGTGTCTTCTATGTTTCGCCCATGTTACAGACCGCAGATAGGATGATCCGGTGACGGATGCTGAGAATTCATACCCCGGCGAACGTCTTGGGCTACCCACGGCGGGACCGGGAAGCGTCGCGCGGCCCGGCCGGCGGATCGGCGCTCTGCTGATCGACTACTTCGCGGCGACGATCATCGCTACGGGGTTCTTCGGCTACGACCAGTTCGCGCTTCCGGCCGAGGCCGGGCTGACGATGTTCGCACCGATGATGGTCTTCGCCGTGCTGCAGATCGTGTTCATCCCGACGATCGGCGGTAGCCCAGGGCACCGCATTTTGCGCATGCGTGTTGTTCGCTACGGTGGCGGATGGGTCGGCCTCTGGCGTCCGATCGTGCGGACTCTGCTCCTCATTGTCGTGATCCCGGCCGTGATCTGGGATGCCGATCAACGCGGACTGCACGACAAGGTCGCAGGAACACTGCTCATCCGCGTGTGAGTCAGTCGCGTCCGCGATTGCGACGCCGAGCTTCTTTCGGAGCGCGTCCGCCCAAGAATGAGCGGGCCGGATCAACGATGAATCCTCGACGGAGCGCTTCCCGGCCGATCAGCATTCGGAAGCCCATCTCATCACGATTGCTCAGCGTCACCTCGGAAACGATGAGTTTTTCTGCGAGCCGGATTGCCAGCAAGACCACCAGACGTTCTTGCGCATGCCCGGAGGAACTGCGTACCGCGCGTCGATCCTCAACGGGGCACTCAACGATTGTGGCATCCGCATTGCTGTCTTGCCAGGGATTCACGCGGAAGCGCACCCAGTCTTCACCTTCGCGCTTGAACTCGTGGATATCGAACGCGTGCAGCATGATGTGCGCGCACCTGTGTCGATTTTGGCTTTGATCCAATCAACTCCGGCATCGGGCAGGCTCACCCATTCACGCCACCCCGTAAGAGTGTTTGAATGAGATGTCTTAACCACGCGATACATCTTGGCAGGAAATCTTTGTGAAGCTCGCAGTTCTCTCTCGCGCCCCGCAGTCTTACTCGACTCAGCGCCTTCGCGCGGCCGCAATTCAGCGCGGTCATATCGTCAAAGTGCTCAATACGTTGAAGTTCGCGATCGACCTGACTGCGGATGAACCCGACCTGCATTATCGCGGGCGTCCGCTCAGCGACTACGACGCGATCCTGCCGCGAATCGGCAGCTCGATTACGTACTTCGGCACCGCGGTCGTGCGCCAGTTCGAGCAAATGGACGTGTACACCCCGAACACGGCGAACGGGATCTCTAGCGCCCGTGACAAGCTGCGGGCGAACCAGATCCTCTCTAGGCACGACATCGCAATGCCCGCTACCGCGTTCGTGCGCAATCGTGCCGATGTACGCCCGGCAATCGAACGCGTCGGTGGCGCTCCTGTCGTCATCAAGCTGCTGGAGGGGACGCAGGGCATCGGTGTCATCCTGGCGCCGCAGGTGAAGGTCGCTGAGGCGATCATCGAGACGCTGCACTCGACCAAGCAGAACGTGCTGATCCAGAAGTTCATCGCCGAAAGCCGTGGCCGCGACATCCGTGCCCTCGTCGTCGGAGACCGAGTCGTCGCAGCGATGCGGCGCGTTGCTGCCGGCGATGAGTTCCGCTCTAACGTGCACCGCGGTGGCAGTGTCGAGCCGGTGGTGCTTGACCCCATCTACGAGCAGATCGCCGTCCGCTCCGCGCAGATCATGGGCCTCCGCGTTGCCGGCGTCGACATGCTGGAGGGCGACGACGGCCCGCTGGTCATGGAGGTCAACTCCTCGCCTGGGCTACAGGGCATTGAACAGGCGACGAAGCTGGACGTTGCGGGCGCGATCATCGACTACATCGGCGGGCAGGTCGCGTTCCCCGAGATCGATGTGCGTCAGCGACTGACGGTCTCCACCGGGTACGGTGTCGCCGAGTTGCACGTGCACAACGCCGTAGAGCTGGTCGGTAAGACGCTGGGGGAGTCGGGGCTCTGGGAGCGTGACATCACCGTGCTCACGCTGCACCGTGGCGTGGGAGTCATTCCCAACCCGCGCAAGCACGTCGTGCTCGAGGCCGATGACCGTCTGCTGTGCTTCGGAAAGCTCGAAGAGATGCGCTCAATGATTCCCGAGCGTCGTCGACGTCGCGCAAAGGTGCGTCGTCTGCCGAAAGAGCCGCTGAGCTGACTCTCGATCCCTGAGCTGACTCCCGATCCCTGAGCCTGGCGAGGGGTGAGGGATCAGCGCGGGCGCTGGGCGCGAACCTTTGTCGGGTCGATACCCTTCGGAATCGGAAGCGACGAGACTGACTGAGACACCGAGTCGATACGACGGATGACGGCGGCAAGCGTCGTCTTGTCAATCTTGTTCGGGAGCTTCTTGATGGTCTTTGCCAAATCGGCGATGGCGACGTCATCTTCGCCGTGGCCGACGTAGAAGACGTGCACAGGAACACCGTGGGCGACGCGCTGCGCCTTGGTTCGCTCCTCGTTCATGAGGCGTGTCAGGCGCCCGCGGGCACCCTCACCGACGACGACGATGCCGCCGCGGCCGATGGCGCGGTAGACGGCTTCTTGCGTCTTCGGGTTGATGCCTACCGGAGTATCGGAGGCCTGCCACTTGCGGCCGAGACTTGAGCTTATGACGTGCCCGGTTGCACCGGGCATGCCGTCGATCTTCGCGTACATCGCCGTGGTCGAGAGCCGTGTCATCAGGAACAATGCGCCGAGGACACCGAGCATGAGGCCGGTGATCGCCCAGAGAACCAGCGTCCATACCTGGAATGGCGGGATGAGGTATCCGACGACGAGGCCGAGCAGCACACCGCCGACGAGGATCGCGATCTGCGCCCACGGCAACCAGCCGTACACCTCACGTGTGAAACGGAAGAGGGACTTGATCTGGGAGAAGAACCCCGGACGCTTCTCGGGGTCGGGAGCACGCTTAGCCATAGGTACAAGACTACCGAGTCAAGGCTGCCCTGATGCGCGCGTTCGCGGGCGGCGCACTTGGTCTGCACATGTTCGCCTTCACGGTTCTTGTGCACATTTGAGAGTTCTCGCCCCCGGCCGCTGGGTCAGCAGGCTGGGATGGGGTGATGACCGAGACGGATGCCGCAACTGATCGTTCTTCGCTCGTGCCTGGCGCCCATCGCCTGATTCGGGCGATCGACGGAAAGGAAGGTCCGTTCTCGGGGACGCTGATCACCTATGGCGATGGCGTCGCGGTGTGCGTGGATGCTGCGCAGCTGAGCGAATGGCCGGGATGGGCGTATTCCGATGCTGAACACGTGTGCGGCGTCCTAGACATCCGGCGACGTGCTGATGGGCATGATGCTCTGCTGCCCTGGTGCACACAGACTGTGGAGGTATTTCTCGGTCAACGATTGAGTGCTGATGTGCCGCTCGTCCCCGGCGAACTGGGCACGCTGATCGCAAGTCTGTTGCGGGGCATCCGTGAACTGGGCGATGAGGCCGTGAATGCGGCCGGAGACTGGTGGTTGACCGGTGATGGTCGCCCAGTATTCGTGCACGGCGGCGGTGGCGCGGCGCGAGCGCGCGCCGCTGGTCTTGTCGGACGCGCTGTGCAGCACACTGCTGATCGCGCCACGATTCGGATTCTTGAGAGTGTCGCCACCGCCTTAAAGGAGTCTCGTCACCACATGGACGATGACCGAAAATGGGAGAGACAGCTTTTCGCGATCGCCGCACCACGCGCATTGCGGCTCGACGTTTTTGCTCCTGAGCGGGCGAGCGACCTCGGATCACGTCGGGCATACCGGGGATTGCCCGCCGGGGAAGTCGTGGACGTGCGCGAGATCGCGGCGGGCGGCAAACGGGTGGTTGCTAGGGCGGATGTGCGCACGCGCAAGCCTCGCCGCCGCATTGATGTCATCGGTGGGCTGAGTGGGGCGCGGGAATTGCTCTTCGCGGTTCGAGAGCGAGCTGACGCAGTTCGCGCACGTGGCGAACAAGCTCCGAAGGAATCAAGTGAGCGTTCTCCGAGGCGTTCTCACGGACGGTCCTTGGCATTGGCGGGAGCACTCGGGGTGGTGGTGCTCGTGGTCGGGCTGATGTGGCCGAGCGGGGGAGCAGAGGACAACGCCGAGGCCGCGTCGCGAACGGCGGCAGATCCTGTTGAGCCGATCGAACCATCTCCCCTGGGCACTGAGGAATCGGTCGTGCCGATCGATGAGCCGGTGGATGCCGATGACGATATCGGCGCCCTCGCAGCTGTGCCAAAGCTGCTGGACAGCATCCAGAAGTGCGTTGACGCGGACGCCGAGACATGTGCTGACGCGATCAGGGAGGGTGCGCGCATACCTACCGAAGGACTCGTGAGCCAAGGAGCGGACGCGAGCTCGGCGGTTTTGGTAGATGACTACGGCGATGTGGCAGTCATGAGGCTTACGCCCCTCGACGTTGGTGGTGTCGAGCAGATGTTGGTGTTGGAGCGGCGAAACGAACTCTGGCTGTTGCGCGACGTGTATGCGTCGCGCAACAGCCAGAGTAGGTGTGGGTGCTACCTATGCGCCGAGGTTACCGGCGAAGTTTGCCGCTTCCAGACGAGCCTTGACCGCTCCGAGGAAGCGAGCAGCGTCTGCACCGTCGACGATGCGGTGGTCGTATGACAGCGCCAGGTAGACGTACGAGCGCACGGCGATCGCGTCGACGCCATCGACCTTGACAAGACCAGGGCGCTTGACAACGATGCCGGTACCGAGGATCGCGGACTGCGGCAGGAAGACGACCGGAGTGTCGAACAGCGCGCCACGCGAACCAGTGTTGGTCAGCGTGAACGTGCCGCCACCGAGCTCGTCGGGCTTCAGCTTGTTGTCACGCGTACGCGCAGCAAGATCGGCGATCTCGTGAGCAATCTCGGCGATGCTCTTCGATGCGGCATCACGCAGGACCGGTGTCAACAGGCCACGCTCAGTGTCAACCGCGATCGAGAGGTTCTCTGTCGCCGGGTAGACGATGTTCTCGCCGTCGACTGTCGAGTTGACGATGGGGTACGCCTGCAGCGCTTCGGCGGCAGCGAGTGCGAAGAACGGTAGGAAGGAGAGCTTGTCGCCCGTCTTCTGCTGGAACTCCACCTTGGTGCGGTCGCGATAGTCGGCGAGCTTGGTGACATCGACCTCAACTACGGTCGTGAGCTGCGCGGTCTGCTGCATCGACTCGACGGCGCGCTTTGCGAGCACCTTGCGCAGGCGCGACATCGGCTGGGTGGTGCCGCGCAGCGGCGAGACCTCGAGCGGAGCGGGAGCAGCAACAGCAGCTTCGGCTGCGGGAGCAGCACTCTTCGACTCGGCAGCCTTGAGGACGTCTTCCTTGCGGATGCGTCCACCGACACCAGAGCCGGTGACAGATGCGAGATCGACACCCTGCTGAGATGCCAAGCGGCGCACGAGCGGGGTGACGTAGAGGCTGTCGCTCTCGGTCGCAGCAGGAGCTGCGGGTGCCGGAGCTGCCTGGGCCGGTGCGGCGGCGGGAGCGGGTGCTGCGGGTGCAGGGGCAGCCGGAGCGGGTGCAGCCGCGGCAGGTGCAGCCGCGGCAGGTGCAGCCGCGGCAGGTGCAGCCGCCGGAGCGGGGGCAGCCTCGGCGGCGGGAGCAGCCTCTGCCGGAGCAGGCGCAGGGGCGGCTTCAGCCGCTGCCGGTGCACCGGAGCCGACACGAGCGAGGACGCTGCCGACTGCGACCGTTTCGTCTTCGGCAGCGAGGATCTCCTGCAATACGCCGGCGACCGGCGAAGGGATCTCGGTGTCGACCTTGTCGGTCGAGATCTCGAGCAGCGGCTCATCGACGGCGACGTCATCGCCGATCTGCTTCAGCCAGCGTGTGACTGTGCCCTCAGTGACGCTCTCGCCGAGTTCGGGAAGCACAACGTCTTTCGCGTCGCCAGCGGGCGGCGTGGCAGCCTCAGCGGCTGGGGCTGGTTCGGCTGCCGGAGCAGCTTCTGCAGGCGCAGCCTCTGCGGGCGCAGCCTCCTCTGCCTCTACAGGCGCTGCCGCTGCTGCTGCCGGTGCAGCCTCAGCTGCGGGTTCCTCAGCTGCAGGAGCGTCATCGGCGGGAGCCGCCGCGCTACCATCGCCGATTCGGGCCAGAAGCGCGCCGACCTCGACGGTTTCGTCTTCGGCGACCAGAATTTCTTCGATGACACCGGCGACTGGGGACGGGATCTCGGTGTCGACCTTGTCGGTCGAGATCTCGAGCAGGCCTTCGTCAGCCTCAACGGTGTCTCCCACCTGCTTCAGCCAGCGGGTGACCGTACCCTCTGTGACGCTCTCACCGAGAGCGGGGAGGACCACGGATGTGCTCATGACGGAGTCTCCTTCAAGAATGTTTGTGACACGTTCAGCTTAGTGACCCTGAGACCGGTTGGTGCTCAGAGGGCGTGCAGTGGTTTTCCGGCGAGCGCGAGGAATGCTTCTCCCAGCGCTTCGCTCTGCGTTGGATGCGCGTGGATCAGCGGCGCGATGTCTTCGGGGTGGGCCTCCCATGCGACGGCAAGCTGCCCTTCGGTGATGAGCTCTCCGACTCGGTCACCGAGAAGGTGTACGCCGATGACGGGTCCGTCCTTCAACCGGACGACCTTGACGAGTCCGCTCGTACCGATGATTTCGCTCTTGCCGTTGCCCGCAAGGTTGTACTCGTAGGAGCTGACGGCGTCGGCGCCGTGTTCGGCGACCGCAGCCTCCTCAGACAGCCCAACCGATGCGACCTCGGGGTTGCAGTAGGTGATCTTCGGGATCTGCGACTCCGGAATCGGCGCGGGGGAGAGACCCGCAATGCGCTCTGCGACGGCGATTCCCTGCAGAAAACCGCGATGCGCGAGCTGCAGTCCTGGAACGATGTCGCCCACCGCCCACAGACCTGGCACACCGGTTCGCAGCTGTTCGTCGACAGTCACGAAGCCACGATCGAGTGTGACGCCAGCATCCTCAAATCCGAGATCAGCAGTCACGGGACCGCGTCCGACAGCCACGAGCAGGTAGTCGCCGGTGAATGTCTTTCCGTCTTCGAGCGTCACGGTGACTCTCGAGTCATCCTGGCTTGCGGTCTGGAAGCGCGTGCCGAGCGAATATTGGATGCCGCGGCGGCGGAACGCGCGCTCGAGGCCCTTGCTGAGGGCGATGTCTTCGTTGGGTACCAGGTGCGGCAACGCCTCAATGATCGTGACCTCTGCGCCGAAGGACCGCCACACGCTGGCGAACTCGACGCCGATCACTCCACCACCCAGCACGAGAACGCGCTCGGGGATGACGTCGAGCGCGAGCGCCTGTTCGCTGGTCAGAACGCGGCCAGTGATCTCCAAACCAGGAAGCGAGCGGCTAAACGACCCGGTAGCGAGCACGACATCGGTACCGACGTAAACATCGTCGCCGACGCTCACGCTGCGGTCGGCGTTCAGACGGCCGGTACCTGTGACTGTCGTGATTCCACGCGCCTTGATCAGACCCTCGAGACCCTTGAACTTCTTGGCGACGATGTTCTCGCGGTACGCGCGCACCCCCGCGGCGTCAACGCCCTCGAACGATGCCGTCACGCCGACGGATGCCGCGCCGCGCACATGCTCTGCGACCTCTGCCGCATGCAACAGCGCCTTCGTCGGGATGCAGCCGCGGTGCAGGCACGTGCCGCCGACCTTGTCCTTCTCTACCAGCGCCACCGTTTTGCCGAGTTCGGCA
This sequence comes from Microbacterium sp. CH12i, assembly GCF_000685355.1. Classification (GTDB taxonomy): domain Bacteria; phylum Actinomycetota; class Actinomycetes; order Actinomycetales; family Microbacteriaceae; genus Microbacterium. Next base: position 135,666 of record NZ_JHET01000007.1, read on the forward strand.
GCACGCAGCGCCGCGGCATATCCACCGCTGCCGCCACCGAGTACGACGATATCGAAGGTGTGAGTTGTCATCATGCCTCCTTGGCGCTCGCCTCGGCGAACGCGATGAGTGAGCGGACCGTAGCGGCTGTCGCGCCCTTGTCAGTGAAGCCGTACGGGGCGCTCGCGTGTTCACCGGAGCCAGCGATGTCGAGATGCACCCAGGGAATCCGAGGGGCATCCTCTTCTTCACTGGTACGCCCGACGAAGCGCTGCAGGAAGAGCCCGGCGAACATCGAGCCCCCTGCACGGTCGCTCATGTTCGCGTTGATCATGTCGGCGATGGGGGAGTCGAGAGAGTCCTGCATGTACTCCGGCAGCGGGAGAGGCCAGGCCAGCTCGCCGGTCTTCTCGGATGCCGTCAAGTACTCGGCAACGGCCTGGTCATCGCCCATGACTCCGGTGTGGCGGTGTCCGAGCGCAACCAGGATGGCGCCCGTGAGGGTCGCGACGTCGAAGATCACATCGGGCTTCTCGCGGCTGGCCGCAACGAGTCCATCTGCGAGGACCAGTCGTCCCTCGGCATCCGTGTTCAGCACCTCGACGGTGCTGCCATCCAGCATCCGCAACACATCGCCCGGACGTGTCGCACGGCCGGACGGCATATTGTCCGCGATGCACATCCACGCCGTCACCCGCACCGGGAGCTTCAGACTCGCAATCGCCCGAAGGGCTGCGAGGACCGTGGCCGACCCCGCCATGTCGAACTTCATCCCGACCATGCTCGCCGCGGGCTTCAATGAAAGGCCGCCAGTGTCGAATGTGATGCCCTTGCCAACGAGTGCGATGTGGCGCACGCATCCGCCGGGGTGTAATCGAGTCGCACGAGGCGAGGTGGGCGATCAGAGCCTCGACCGACTCCGAGAATTCCGCCGTATCCCTGTTCTTCGAGCGCGGTCTCGTCAAGTACCTCGACGGAGATATCAAGGTCTGTCACGGCGTCAACGGCGCTCTGTGCCAGGTCTCGGGGACTCTGCCATTCGGCGGGGACCGACACGAGGTCCTTGACCAGAGCAAGCGCGTCGCCGACGATGCGCGCATGGGCGATATCTTCGTCTGTGACCCGCGAGCTGTGCAACGTGACCGAGGAAGCGCGTGCCTTACCCGGCTTTGCTCGATACCCCTCGAAGCGGTACCCGCCGAAGACGGCGCCTTCTGCGGCGGCCGCAGCGAATTCATGCAGTGAGGCGGCCAGTCCGATGGCGACGCTCTCGAAACCGGTCAGAGTGCGCAGGGCAACGCCAGCGGCGTCGCGCACTGCTGCGTCACTCGGGGTTGCCCCAATCCCGACGACAGCGAGTGGCAATTCCGTCAGCGCCGGAAAGTGAATGCGAGCGAAAGCGCCTGCGGAACCGGTGAACCCGATCCCGGCGAGGATGTCGGCGAGGCCAGGATAGGCATCGAGCGCATCGGGGAACGCGGTGGTATCGGGAACGAGCAGCACTGCGGCGTCAGCAGCGCTCCCCGGAAATGGATCATTGGTGTGCGAAAGCGCAGGAAGCGACATGCATCCATCCTATCCGTGGAGCGGTACGGGCATCCCAGGTGTGTTCGCTGTGAGCATGACGTACTAGACCCCTGAGGCGGTGCTGGCTCGTAGCATTGACCTATGCCCGTCTCCGGAGAGCTTTACGAACGAGTTGCTAACGCCCCTGTCGTCCCCCAGGGGCTTCCGCTAGTGATCCTGCTCACCGGCTTTACCGATGCTGGCAACGCCGTATCAGGGCTGATTGACCACCTGCGTGATGTCGCTGATCCGCAGCCCGTGATCATCTTCGACAATGATGTGCTCTTGGACTATCGCGCCCGCCGCCCGATCATCGTGTTCGAGCAGGACCATCTCAGCGAATTCCGCCCTGCACGGCTTGAGCTTTCGCTTGCTCACGACACCCTGGGCCAGCAGTTTTTGCTGCTCGCAGGCTTCGAGCCAGATTTCGCGTGGAACGCATTCACCCAGACCGTGCTGGAGTTCGCAACCGAATTTGGTGTCTCGGGCGTCAGCTGGGTGCACTCGATCGCCATGCCTGTTCCGCACACCCGTCCGGTTAGTACGACGGTCAGCGGTAATCGCAAAGAGATCACGGCAAGCCTGTCGGTATGGCGACCGCGCACGCAGGTGCCAGCAACCGCGGGGCATCTTCTCGAGTACCGCTTCGCAGAACGAGGCGACCGTGTCGTCGGCTTCGTGTTGCTTGTGCCGCACTACCTCGCCGAGACGGAGAATCCGTTGGCAGTGATGGCCGCGGCCGACCGAGTGATGGTTGCGACCGGACTCGTGCTCGCGCTGGACGATCTGCGGGAAAGTCGAGACGAGTACCTCGCCAAGATCAATGAGCAGGTCAGCAACAATGACGAGCTCGCCCAGATGGTGCGCACGCTTGAGCACCGGTATGACGGGTACATGGCCGGCCGGAGCCCCGATGACCTCGACGCTATGACGAGGGCGGCTTCGATGAGCGTGACCTGCCCAGTGCCGATGAGCTTGCGGCAGAGCTGGAACGCTATCTGGCCACGCGTCCGCCGGGGGATGACGACAAGCGTCCTCGTTCTTGAGTCGGAGTGCGTCGGCATTCTCATTCATGTGAGATACTGGTTATCCGACCCGTTGTCAACCATCGGCCGCAAGGCTGAAGACTTGACAAGGGTCTTACTAGTGTCCGAAATGTCCCGGGGCCGACGTGCTGCCCCGTGAAAGGCGAAACGTGACTCCTGCCGCGACCAAGAACTCCCGGACGACCAAGACCACAACTGCAGCGGCTGACGCTGACGTCGTCGAAACCGAAACACCCGTAGCCGCGAAGAAGCCGGCCGCGAAGAAGGCTCCTGTCAAGAAGGCTCCTGCTGCAGCGACGAAGACGGCTGCCGCGAAGACTGCTGCGGCAAAGCCAGCGGCGGCCGCGAAGGCTCCTGTCGCGAAGAAGGCGCCTGTGCGGCGCAAGAAAGCCTCGGACGACGATGCGCCCTCCGAGGCAGTGCCTGACGGCGTCGTCGAAGACAACGATGACGACGACAAGAAGCCTGCGTTCACCGAACCGCTTCCTACGGGCGCGATCGTTCTGAGTTCGAAGGATGAGGACGATGTCCCCGTCTACTCGACTCAGATCACCGGCGCGACTGCCGACCCCGTCAAGGACTACCTGAAGCAGATCGGAAAGGTCGCTCTTCTGAACGCGGCCGAAGAGGTCGAGCTTGCGATGCGTATCGAAGCTGGCCTGTTCGCCGAAGAGAAGCTGTCGGCGATGACTGCGTCCGAGAAGACCGATCAGCTCGGGTTGGACCTGCAGTGGGTCGCCCGTGACGGTCAGCGCGCGAAGAGCCACCTGCTGGGTGCGAACCTTCGCCTCGTCGTGTCGCTCGCAAAGCGTTACACCGGTCGTGGAATGCAGTTCCTTGACCTCATCCAGGAAGGAAACCTGGGCCTCATCCGTGCGGTTGAGAAGTTCGACTACACCAAGGGCTTCAAGTTCTCGACCTACGCCACCTGGTGGATCCGTCAGGCGATCACTCGTGCCATGGCCGATCAGGCACGCACGATCCGTATTCCGGTGCACATGGTCGAGGTCATCAACAAGCTCGCCCGAGTGCAGCGCCAGATGCTGCAGGACCTTGGTCGCGAACCTACCCCGGAAGAGCTCAGCCGCGAGCTGGACATGACGCCGGAAAAGGTCGTCGAAGTCCAGAAGTACGGTCGCGAACCCATCTCGTTGCACACGCCTCTTGGTGAAGACGGCGATAGCGAATTCGGTGACCTCATCGAGGACACCGAGGCTGTCGTCCCCGCTGACGCCGTTGGCTTCACGATGCTGCAGCGTCAGCTTGAGCAGCTGCTCGACTCGCTCTCCGAGCGCGAAGCCGGTGTGATTCGCATGCGCTTTGGCCTCGGCGATGGCCAGCCGAAGACTCTCGACCAGATCGGTGACACGTTCGGCGTTACACGCGAGCGCATCCGTCAGATCGAGTCGAAGACGATGGCCAAGCTGCGTCACCCGAGCCGCTCGCAGTCCCTGCGGGACTACCTCGAATGAGCCAGGAGAACCCGGGCAAGGCGAACGACGGCAAGGCGCTGGAAACGAGCGTCGACGGCAAAAAGTACGCCCGCATCCCGTTGCGCACGCGCGTCGTGATGCCCGAGGACGACATCGACCAGATCGTCACCGAGTATGCAACGGATGCAGTGCAGCCGGGTGATCTGCTGTTCGTGACGGAGAAAATCGTCGCGATCACGCAGGGTCGTTCGTACCGCCTCGACGCGATCACCCCGCGCAAGCTCGCGCTGTTCCTGTCGAAGTACGTCACCCGCACGCCCTACGGCATCGGCCTGGGCATGCCCGAGACGATGGAGATGGCGCTGCGGGAGTGCGGCACGCCGCGCATCCTGCTCGCGGCCGCTGTGGCGGCGGTAACCAAGGCGTTCGGACGCAAGGGCGATTTCTACCGCATTGCCGGCGACAAAGCACGCGCGATCGACGGCCCGACGAAGCACACCATCCCGCCGTACAACGAGGCGGTCGTGCTCGGACCGAAGAACCCGCGCCAGGTTGCAACGCATCTCAAAGCACTCATCGGTGGCAAGGCTGACGTCGCAGTGGTCGACATCAACGACCTCGGTGGGAACATCCTGGGTTCTACGCTCGACAAAGCTGGCGAACAGCGTCTGGTGCGTATCCTGAAGGACAACCCGCTCGGGCAGGGACGCGAGTCCACCCCGATGGGCATCATCCGCACCGTCTGAGATCGCACCGTCTGACGCCGTGATGTGATCACTGACGACGGGCGCTGAGGGGAATCACAACGCATGGGACTCGGTCGCGCCAGCGCCATGATTGCGGCGGGTACGCTGACGTCGCGAATCACCGGGCTGCTGCGCACGGTTGTGCTCATCACCGCTGTCGGCGCCATCGGCCAGGCCGGTGACGCCTTCGCGACGGCCAATATGCTGCCAAACAGCATTTACCAGGTGATCTCCGCAGGAGTACTGACCGGCGTGATCGTGCCTCAGGTGGTGCGGGCCACTGCGCAGAAGGACAGCGGACACGCATTCCTGGCGAAACTCCTCACACTCGGATTCGTGCTCGTCGGGGGCGTCACCGTCGTCGCATTCTTCTGCGCGCCGCTGCTGGTGAGCCTGTTCGCCTCAGCAGGCTATTCGCCGCAGCAGCTGGCACTGGCGACACAGTTCGCCTATTGGTGCATTCCGCAGCTGTTCTTCTACGGAATGTTCGCGCTGTTGGGCGAGATACTCAACGCCAGACGGATCTTCGCTCCGTATGCCTGGGCGCCGATCGTGAACAATGTCGTCTCGATCATCGGCTTCCTCGTCTTCATGATGCTGTTCGGTTCGAACCTCACCGACGTCTCGGAGTGGGATCCGATGATGGTCATGGTGCTCGCCGGCACCGCGACGCTCGGGATCGTCGGGCAGACCGTTGTGCTGGTGTTCTTCTGGCGCAGGGCAGGCATACCGCTTCGATTCGATTTCCGCTGGAGAGGCATGGGTCTCGGACACATGCGCACACTGGCGACCTGGACGCTGCTGACCACCCTCATCGGACAGCTCGTCGGCATCGTGCAGACCCAGACGCTTTCAGTGGCCTCCGGAGATCATCCCTCCGTGTTCGCGTCTCAGAACGCCTGGCTCGTCTACATGGTTCCCTACTCGATGATCATCCTCGCGATCGGAACCCCGTACTTCACCCGCATCAGTGAGCACGCCGCAGCCAAGCGCGATGTCGAGCTCCGCAGCGACGTCGCGCAGTCGATTCGCATCCTCGGACTCTTCATCGTCGTCGCGACTGCCGCGGTCGCGGCGGCGGCGGTCCCCGCATCACGTGTCTTCAGCAACGGTGCTGAAGAAGCCGTGTTGATCGCTCCGGTACTGCTCGCGTTCCTGGTGAGTCTGCTGCCCATGGCCGTGCTGTTCATCGTGCAGCGCACGTTTTACGCGTATGGCGACGCGCGCACGCCGTTCATGTTCACTCTCGTGCAGGCGTCGCTGGTGCTCGTGTTCACAATCGTGGTGGCCTTCACCGTCCCCGTCGAATGGCGTGCCGCTGCGGTCGCATTGGTCCAGGCGTGTGCAGGAATCGTGCAGACCGTGCTGGCCACGATTCTGCTGCGTCGCAAGATCGGTCCGCTCGGGCTCGGCAGTACCTGGTCGGCGCTTGTCCGCTTCGTGCTCATGGCGATCCCTGCGGGCGCTGCAGGCTACGGACTTTACCTGCTGAGCGGGGGAGCGGACGGCTGGATGCTCCAGGACAAGATCTGGGGCGCGCTCGGTGCTGTTCTGATCGCCGCCGTGTGCGGAATCGTCTACCTCGCGCTGCTCGCGCTGTCCCGTGCGCCGGAGCTCAAGATCGCCATCGACACCGTCAGGAGTCGCCGCGGCTAATAGTCAGCGGCGGTTGTCGACGACCTCTGCGCCGATCGCATCGCGATAGCGGTAGAGAAGCCCGGTGCGGATGCCGGATGCCGACGGCTTCATCTGGAACACACTGGAGTTGTGGTTAGCCTCGATCAGCGCGGGGCCCTCTGGCGTGACCGCGATGTCCCAACCGACGTATGGAACCGTGGGTAGACGCGTCGTGGCCTCGGCGATCATCGCGACGATCTCTGGGTAGTACGGCACCTGGAAACCCTGAATAGTGGTGCCGGTGACGGGATGCGTGAGATAGATATTGGACTGCTTATCCACGCCAGGATAGAGCGCGACGCCGTCGTCATCGAGCATGGTGAACACGCCACCACTCGCGAAGTTGTCAATCACAGAACCGTTGCCGATGCGCAGCACGGAGGCGATGACGTGCAGCTGCCCCTTCGGATCACGGTAGGTGATCATGCGCACGGTATTGACGCTGTCGGGATAGATCGACGATAGGGCTTCGTGCTGCGTCAGCACCTCTTCGAGAAGTGTCTGGTCCTTTGCGATGAGCTCCGCACGCCACGTCGCAACGTCTTCAACGTGTGCGGCTTCGTAGATCGCGATGCCCGCACCGCCCTCGCCGCGTTCCGGCTTTGCGATGACCCGAGGATGGCGCTCGAGGAATGCGCGCAGCTCATCGACAGAAGAATCGGCGGCATCGATCCACTCTCGACGAGTGAGATCGGCGAAGTCGGCGAGGAAGCGCTTTTTGTCTCCGACGATGGCGCCGGAGTCTGCACCGTTGAGTGAGCTGTTCAGACGGAACGCCTTGGGATGCGTCATCCAGGTCGCGCGCTCGCGGGCGTTGAGGATGCGGATATCCCAGACGACATAGTCGCGGAAACCCATCTCGTAGCGCACAGAACACCACAGCATGTCGGCAACGATGACCAGTAGCGGAGCCTTCGAGACGCGCTTGACCTGGTGCGCCAATTCGAACAGCTGAGAGGGATTCAGCCGCCGGGCCCGATCGAACAATACCGAACACGCAACCGCTTCTGATCCACTCGACCAGCCTACACCGCGCGCTCTGCCAGTCCCTGTTGGGCGGAGCGACTAACATTGGACGTTCTGGCATCACCGTGTCGAAAGGTTTTCACTCTTGTCCCGAGACGTCGCACTTAAGGCGCGCGTGAAGTACCTCTTCAAGCGACTCACCGCATTCAACCCGGGTCGCGTCTGGTCGTTCGCGACGCAGATTGCCGAGGAGCAGGGCAAGTGGGCGCCAAAGATCTTCGTCGACATGCTCATCTGGGCGGCCTTCCACGACACGGCCTACATCGACTATTACGAGGCCGACTTCGCCCTGTTGACACGTCGTGAGCGCAAGACCTTCATGACCTCGTTGATCCAGCATCATCTAGCCAACGCGCTCAACAACCGCACCGACGTGCTGCAGTTCGAAAACAAGTTGACGTTCAACCGACGGTTCGGCGAGTACCTTGGCCGCGAATGGATGGATCTCGAAGACACTGATGCCGAGCATTTCCGCGCATTTGCGAAGCGCCATCCGGTCATCATCGCGAAAATGCCGGTCGGACGCGAAGGCAAAGGCGTCTTCCGTTATGACACCGCTGAGATCTCCGATTGGGCTACCTTCCGCGCCGAGCTAATCGGCAAGGGGCAGAACCTGATCGAACAGCCGATCGTCCAGCATCCCTACCTCGCTGGGTATTGTGCGGGCACCGTCAATACGACGCGAGTGGCGACGTTCTTCGACGGCACGACGGTGCACGTGCTGATGGCCGCTCAGAAGTTCGGTCGCGGCGCTGTGAGCGACCAGTTCACATGGGGTGGTTTCTTCACGATGCTCGATGAGAATGGTCACTCGGTCGGACCAGGCCACACCGGTAAGCACAAGAGCCGTTACGAGACACACCCTGACTCTGGGGCTTCGATCACAGAGTTCCAGGTGCCGATGTGGGATCAGGTGATGGCGATCGTCGATCGCGCGGCGCGTGAGGTGGCCACTGTTCCCTACATTGGGTGGGATGTCGTAGTGGGCCCTGATGCTCCGCTACTCATCGAGGGCAACTGGACGCCGGGACTCTATGAGACGCGCGTGAGCGCCACCGGCATCCGCACCGGAAGCCGGGCACGCCACCAGCCGGTGATCGAGGCCAGCCGACGATGATTGCTGCGGACGCACGGCGGTGAGGGATTCTCGCAGCCTGCCACGCGCAGTCGTTTCAGAAGCGGCGATGCGCGCGTCCGTCGCGGCCGCGGTCGCGGACGGGGGCAGAGTCGCTGACCTTCGGGGAGATGCCTTCGGGCACGGAGCGATCCAGACCGCCCGCATTCTGGCTGAAGCCGGCGTCGCGGCTGTCGTCGTTGACGACCACGATGTTGCGCGGCGGCTGACAGACATCGATATCGTGACGGTTCTCGACGAAGCCCCCGATATCGACAGCGAGCTGCTTTACGGACTGCCTCCCGCGAGTGCCGTTTCGCCGATGCGCCTGATGGGCCGTGTGCTGTCCACCAAGCCGGTGAGAGCGGGCGAGGCCGTGTCGTACGGGCACACACATCGCTTTGACGCGCCAACCACTGTTGCGCTGGTCACAGGCGGCTATGCCCAGGGCATCGTGCGTGCGCTCGGTAATCATGCACACGTCGAGCTCGGGGGAGCACTGCACCCGATCGTCGGTCGCGTTGCAATGGACGTGTGCGTTGTCGACCTGCAGACCACGGATGCCGAGACCACAGCGCGACTCGAGGGCGCTGACGTGGTGTACTTCGGCGGTAGCGGTGCCATTGGCACCTCCCTGGCACAGTGGGCCGCAGTGACTGGCATGAGTGCGGCTGAACTCATCACGGTCGCCGGAGCGAAGGCGGTGCGGGAATGGACGAAATGAATCAGCCGGTGCTGCGCATCTCTCGGACACAGCTCATCAAGAACATCACCGCGGTGCAAAACAGGCTCGCGCCTTCAACCTTGATGCTCATCATGAAAGACGACGCGTACGGTCATGGCATCGATATGGTCGCCGATGTCGCGCAGCGACAGGCCGGGGTCTCTCTTTTCGGTGGCTACGACATTGCGACCTCGCTGCAGATTCGGTCCCGCGTCGAACCGAGTTCACGGGTTTTCGCCTGGGCAACGTCCGACAGTGATGAGGTTGAGCAGGCATTGCGTGCCGGTGTCGATCTCGGCGTCGGCACACTCCCGTACCTGCACAGAGTTATAGCCGCAGCCAGCATCACCGGGGTGACAGCGAAGGTGCATCTCAAGATCGATACGGGCCTGCGTCGCAACGGCGTCCGTTCCGAAGACTGGCCAGAATTCGTCGCGCAGGCTATCGCGGCGCAGCACGCGGGTTCGATTGAAATCGCCGGCGTGTGGAGCCACCTTGCTGAGGCGAGCGACGCCGATGACGATTTAGCTGCTGAAGAGTTCCGCGCTGCTGTCGAGATGCTTCGCCGGGCTGGCGCGCACCCCACTGACCTGCATCTGACCGCCTCTGCCGCGTCATGGTGGCGACCAGAGTTGCGCGGATCAGTGTCGCGCGTGGGGGCATTCTGCTACGGCATCCGCTCTGCTGACGGACCCGAACTCGAGGGAATACGCCCGATCGCGGCGCTGACCGCGCCGGTCATCGGCGTAGACGGCGACCGCGCCGTAATCGGCATCGGCGCTTTCGACGGACTTCCGTCCACGCTCAGCGGAATTGAGATCGGCACCACTGCGGGCAATCGACAGCTGCAACGAATCGGAGTGACTACGTCGGAGCTCGCAGCGTGGCCGGGTGCGACCGTCGGTGACGATGTCTGGATCTTCGGCCCGGGCCATCATGGCGAGCATTCAGCCACGACGCTCGCAGAGAGCATCGACACGGTGGGGGAAGAAATAATCACCCGCCTCACCTCAAGGGTGCGACGGGTGATTGGAGACTGAAGCGTTGCTGTCGAGCGATTCAGACTGCGTCGACGAGGCGGGCGGTCTCGTCGTGCCATGACGTCGCGATGCTACGAAGCTTCTCTTCGTACTTGCGGCCATGGTGGGCGCAGAAGAGCAGTTCAGAGCCGTTGACCTCAGCGGCAATGTACGCCTGTGCGCCACAGGAATCACAGCGGTCCATCGCGCTCAGACGGAACTCGACAGTGGAGGTCTCACGTTCGGTTGTAGCGTTCATCTCGGTGCCTCCTCGGGTATCGGCTTCCGTTCGGAATGTTCCCAATACAACCACGCCTGGCTGTATGTCATGCCCGTAAGAGGGCGTGTTTCGCTCACCGCGTACGTGCGAGACGCTGGCATACCCGTGTTGGGGAGTGTCTGCGCCACCACAGAGACTGCCCAGAATAGAATTGATCCTTGTGACCGCTGAGTATTCCGCCCATCATCTTCAGGTTCTTGAAGGCCTCGAAGCGGTTCGCAAGCGCCCGGGAATGTACATCGGCTCGAACGGTTCTCCCGGCCTTATGCACTGCGTCTGGGAGATCATCGACAACGCCGTGGACGAGGCGGTCGGCGGTAGCGGCAATCGCATCGAGATCATCCTGCACGCCGACGGCAGCGTCGAGGTGCACGATAAGGGCCGTGGTATTCCGGTCGATATTGAGCCGCGCACCGGCCTGACCGGCGTCGAGGTCGTGTTCACGAAGCTTCACGCCGGTGGAAAGTTCGGCGGCGGTTCGTACGCAGCATCCGGTGGTCTGCACGGTGTGGGCGCATCAGTCGTGAACGCGCTGTCTGAGCGCCTCGACGTTGAGGTGGATCGCGGTGGCAAGACTTACGCGATGTCGTTCCACCGCGGAGAGCCTGGCATGTTCAAGGACGACGGGGAAAAGCGCCCCGACGCACCGTTCTCGCCTTTTGAGAAGAGCAGCGAACTGCAGATCATCGGCAAGGCGCCTCGCGGCGTCACGGGTACCCGCGTGCGCTACTGGGCTGATCGTCAGATTTTCACGAAGGACGCCGAGTTCCAGCTTGGTGAGCTTGAGACGCGCGCACGCCAGACCGCGTTCCTGGTTCCTGGCCTCGAACTCGTCATCCGTGACCACCGCGGCGAAGAGAAGATCGAGACCTCGTACCACTACGAGGGCGGCATCTCTGAGTTCGTCGACTATCTGGCAACGGATGCCCCGATCACCGACACCTGGCGCATTCAAGGCACCGGTACGTTCAAAGAGACCGTCCCCGTGCTGCAGGCCAATGGACACATGGCCTCGACCGAGGTCGAGCGTGAATGCCAGGTCGACATCGCGATGCGCTGGGGCACGGGCTATGACACGACCACACGCTCGTTCGTGAACATCATCTCGACGCCGAAGGGCGGCACCCATCTGCAGGGTTTCGAGCAGGAACTGCTCAAAGTGCTGCGTTCGCAGGTCGAGCAGAACGCGCGTCGGCTGAAGGTCGGCAACGACAAAGTCGAAAAGGATGACGTGCTCGCGGGTCTCACCGCGGTGCTGACCGTCGAAGTACCTGAGCCGCAGTTCGAGGGTCAGACCAAGGAAATTCTCGGCACCCCAGCTGTGCGCCAGATTGTCGCCCAGGTCGTCCGCAAGGAACTCGGCGCACGGTTCACCTCGACCAAGCGCGACGACAAGAACCAGGCGAGCCAGCTACTCGACAAGGTCGTTGCGGAGATGAAGGCACGCGTGTCTGCGCGTGCGCACAAAGAGACTCAGCGCCGCAAGAACGCGCTCGAATCGTCCTCGCTGCCAGCGAAGCTAGTCGACTGCCGCTCAAGCGATGTCGCGCGCAGCGAGCTGTTCATCGTTGAGGGCGACTCCGCTCTGGGCACCGCTCGACGTGCCAGAGACAGTGAAGTGCAGGCGTTACTGCCGATTCGAGGCAAGATCCTCAATGTGCAGCGCGCCTCGATCGGCGACATGCTCTCCAACACCGAGTGCGCGTCGATCATCCAGGTGATCGGTGCCGGATCTGGTCGCAGTTTCGACATTGACGCTGCTCGTTACGGCAAGGTCATTTTGATGAGTGACGCCGACGTCGATGGCGCGCACATCCGTACGCTGTTGCTCACGCTGTTCTTCCGTTACATGCGTCCGCTGATCGAAGCGGGTCGCGTGTACTCCGCGGTGCCGCCGCTGCACCGCGTGATCGTAATGAATCCCGGTTCCAAGCCGAACGAGACGATCTACACCTACAGCGAGCAGGAGTTGCACGCGCTGCTCGCCAAGTTGCGCAAGGCGAACAAGCGTTGGAGCGAGCCGATCCAGCGATACAAGGGTCTCGGCGAGATGGATGCCGATCAGCTGGCCAACACCACGATGGACAGGGCAGGTCGCCTGCTGCGCCGGGTTCGTATGGAGGATGCCGAGGCCGCTGGCCGGGTATTCGAACTGCTGATGGGCAACGAGGTCGCCCCTCGTCGCGAATTCATCATCGATTCATCGGATCAGCTTTCGCGCGAGGCAATCGACGCCTGAGAGCCGGGCTTAGCGCACTCGCGGGTTAGATGACCGGGCGGCCGATCGAACCGATCACGCCGTCGATGAACTGACCAGATGCATCGCGCTTCACCGGCGCCTCTGGAAGCTTGCGCACCGCACCATCAGCACCGACGGCATATGCCGGCTGAGCGCCGACCCACGCGATCGTGAGCCGATCCTCGCCCTTCAAGAACGAGTGCGCGCGCACTCCACTAGTGGCGCGCCCCTTGGCGGGGAACTCCGAGAAGAGCGAGACCTTGGCGCGGCCCGCATCCGTGCCGGGAAGCACGCCATCGCGCCCGAAATCGTCGCGACCGTGATGTCGTCCGTTGGTGCCACGACACCGAAGAACAGCACCGTCGAACCGGAAGCGAGCTTGATCCCTGCCATACCGCCTGCTGCGGCGCCCTGCGGGCGGACAGCCGAAGCGGGGAAGTGCAGCAACTGGGCATCGGTCGTCACGAACACCAGATCGGTATCGTCTGGTGCAGAAGCCGCGCCCACGAGTACATCGCCGGCCCTGAGACCAATGACCTCGACCTCGGGACGCACGGGGAGTGCGGAAGGCACGATCCGCTTCACGGTGCCCTCAGCCGTGCCCAGAGCGATCGGCGTCTCAGATGCGAGATCCACAACCGCGAGCACCTTCTCAGAGCGAGAGGTGATGCCGAGGTAGTCGCGCAGCGGTGTGCCAGCAGCGAGCTGCACGGACGTCCCCGGTACGGACGGGAGATCGACGGGGGAGAAGCGCAGCAGTCGCCCGGTGCTGGTGATGGCGCCAACTTCGCCGCGCACCGTCGTCGAGACCGTCGAGAGGATGGCGTCGTGTTTGCTGCGACGAGCAGGACGACTCAGCTCCTGTCCCTCGGCCACATCCACCCGCACCGCTCGTCCCGTCGTTGACAGCGCGAGCAACGTCGGTGCGTCTGCGATCTGCAGATCAGCCTCGCCGGGTTTGACACGGCGGGGAGCTGCGGGCTTAGCGTTCATCAGCAGGGTGCGTCGCGGGGTGCCGTAGGCCTCTGCCGCGGCATCCAGTTCCTTCTCGACCTGCGCGCGCAACAGCGCTTGACTGCCGAGCAGCTCACGCAACTGGTCGATTTCGGTCTGCAGCGCGTCGCGCTCTGTTTCGAGCTCGACCCGGGAGAACTTCGTCAGGCGTCGCAGACGCAACTCGAGGATGTACTCAGCCTGCGCCTCGGAAAGATCGAACACGGTGCGTAGCCGCGAACGAGCCTCTTCCGAATCATCCGATGACCGAATCACCTGGATGACTTCGTCGATGTCGAGGATCGCAATAAGCAGCCCCTCAACCAGATGCAGGCGATCTTCCCGACGCGCCAACCGGTACCGGCTGCGCCGAGTGATGACCTCAAGGCGGTGCCCGACGTAGACGCTGAGCATCTCTTTCAGCCCGAGCGTGCGCGGCTGGCCCTCGACGAGGGCGACGTTGTTGATGCTGAAGGAGTCCTCCAGCGGCGTCAAGCGGTAGAGCTGCTCGAGCACTGCGTTCGGATCGAAGCCGGTCTTGATGCCGATTGCGACGCGTAGCCCGTGTTCGCGATCGGTCAGGTCGTTGGCGTCGCTGATTCCCTGCAGCTTCTTGGCTTGTACGGCATCGCGGATTTTCTCGATGAGCCGTTCGGGTCCGACCATGTACGGAAGCTCAGACACGATGATGCCGGTACGGCGTGGACCGAAGGATTCAACCGAGACCTTGCCGCGCACCTTGAAGGCGCCGCGCCCATTTGTGTAGGCATCTTTGATGCCGTCCAGCCCCATGATGATGCCGCCTGAAGGGAAGTCAGGACCCGGAACGAAGTCCATCAAATCTTCGAGCGTGGCATCCGGGTTGTGCAGCAGGTGAATTGCAGCGGCGACGACCTCGATGAGGTTGTGCGGCGCCATGTTCGTCGCCATGCCGACGGCAATACCGCTGGCACCGTTGACAAGCAGGTTTGGGAAGGCCGCGGGCAGCACAGCGGGCTGCTGGAACTGCCCGTCGTAGTTCGGGATGAAGTCGACAACGTCTTCGTCGAGGTTCTCGGTAAGTGCGAGCGAGGCGGGGGCGAGACGGGCCTCGGTGTATCGCGACGCGGCGGGGCCGTCATCGAGCGATCCGAAGTTTCCGTGACCATCGACCAGCGGCACACGCAGGGCAAAGTCCTGCGACAGGCGCACGAGCGCGTCGTAGATGGCGGAGTCCCCGTGCGGGTGTAGCTTTCCCATCACCTCGCCGACGACGCGGGCGCTCTTCACATGGCCGCGATCGGGGCGAAGTCCCATTTCGGCCATCTGGTACAGGATGCGACGCTGCACGGGCTTGAGCCCGTCGCGGGCATCCGGAAGTGCACGGGAGTAGATCACCGAGTAGGCATACTCGAGGAACGATCCCTGCATCTCTGCGGACAGATCGATGTCCTGGATGCGCTCCTCTACGGGCTCGACTGATTCGCTGCGGGGCATGAACTTCCTGGGATGTGCGGGGCCTGTGAAAGACTTATCGGGATGCCTCTCATGCTACCGTCCACACCCGAGTCAGCCCGGAGCCTGACCGGGGTGGCGGGCGACCTGTTGACGTCGCTCGCAGGGGACCAGGGGGCGCTGAAGCCTGCTCGCTCCGTCGTGCTCGTCGTCGTCGACGGTCTCGGGTCGATCCAACTGCGCGCCCACGCGGGGCACGCTCGACATCTCACCGCAGGGCTCGGAAAGAAGGACGTCGCCTACTCGGTGTTTCCTACGACCACTGCGGCAGCGCTGACCAGCATCCTCACCGGGCAGGCTCCGGGCGGGCACGGACTGGTCGGATACAGCGTGCTTGACCGCGCGCGCGATGTGCTCGTGAATCAGCTCTCCGGGTGGGAAAACGACGGCATCGACCCCCTCATCTGGCAACCAGAGCCCACCGTATTCGAGCGTGCTCGTGAGTCCGGGCACGCGAGCTACGCCGTCGGTATTGCGGCCTATGCGAACAGCGGCTTCACCCGCGCGACACTTCGAGGAGCGCAATTCGTGGCGGCGAAGACGCCGGCCGAGCGCGTGGCGGCGGCATACCGCCTCGCCGAAGACGAACCCGGCGCTCTGGTGTACTGCTACCTGCCTGAGATCGACAAGGCTGGTCACAAACACGGCGTCGACTCCGCGGAGTGGATCGAAGCACTGGAAGACATCGATTCCGCGCTCTCCCTCGCACCGCCTCGCCAGGTCGGGGTGCTCATCACCGCCGACCACGGCATGATCGACGTCCCCACGCATCGCCACGTCGTGCTCGAAGCAGGCGACTCACGATTTGACGGAGTTCGGCAGATCGGGGGAGAGCCCCGCATGCTCCACGTCTATCTCGATGACACCGCTGACCCGGTATCCGTGCTCGACACCTGGCGCCGCGAGAGCGAAGGGGATGCCGATGTCCTCAGTCGCGCCGAGGCCGAGGCTTCGGGACTCTTTGGCCCATTTGTCTCGCATGATGCTTCTTCGCGCATCGGAGAAATTCTTGTGATCGCTCGAGGCAATAGGGCTTTCTATGACGGAACGGCATCTGATCAGAGGGCGCGCGACATGGTTGGTCAGCATGGCGCGCTCACGCCGGAAGAGCGTCAGGTGCCCTACATCAGACGCGGCGCTTTCGCCGTCTGAGCGACCGTCGATCCTGGTAGAGCGTCAGTCGTCGCTGCGGGCCCCGAACACAATCTCGTCCCAGGATGGCATGGCGTTTCTACGCCGACGACGTCCAGCGGAATCAGCGTTCGGTTCGTCTCTGGCAGGTGCCGGTGCAGGCTTGGACTCGGCAGTGTGATCGTCATCGAAGGCGTCGAACAGCGCGATCGGGCTGTCTGCTTCCGGTCGCTGCGAGACAGAACCATCATCATCCAGCAGTGGCGCGCTTTCGCGCTGGCCACGGCGGCGCCGCAGCGCCTCCAGCAGATCAGCGGTTTCTGCGCTTGTCACCGACGAATCTGGGGCGCGTTTGATCGCGGCGTCCTGAACTGCAGCTGTGGCGCGCTCTGGAACCTGCGGGTCATCGACGTCAGCATCCGGCGTCGGTAACAGTCGAGGGCCGAATGCGCCGGAGTCAAATCGGCTGTCGTCCTTGTAGGGCGATTCGACACGATCGCTGTCGACGGCGCGAAGTCGGGGAATCAGCCCGTCAGGAAGCGAACCCTGGCGTGACAACTGGGTGGCGTCCGAGTTCAACGGCGCGAGTGCGCTGTGACGAGCGTCGAAGCTCCAGCGGGCGTCGTGCGAGACCTCGTTGGCGCTGAACTCGAGTTTGACGATCCAACCGGTCTCGTCTTTCCAGCTTGCCCAGCGCTCTTCGGTGGCCTGCACTTCGGTGAGCTTCGCACGAATCGCCGCACCGAACGTGGGCTGGGCGTCTGGCTCGACTTCGCTGCCGATGAGCACCGGCACTGCGAGAGCTTGACTGATGATGTGCTCGCGCTCAGCGAGGACCGGGCCTTCGAAGCGCGCCACGTCCTCGACGCTGATGCCGAGCAACTCCGCCACCTCGGCGGCGGTGAGCCCGGAGCGGATATGGGTCTGAATTTCCCGCGGTTGGCGGTCGAGCGCGGAGGCTCGTTCACGTCTCGACGGCGGGCGCGGCGGATCTCCCGCTGCAGCACGTCGTCGATAGCGAGCGCGAATCGCTCGCCCGAGCCGGTGGCGAGGATCAGCAGATCGTCTTCCGTGCCGACGATAGTGACGTTTTCCATGCGAATGCCCCTCTGATGGGTGTCCAATCATGGTGTCACGGACGTGGCCAGAGAGCCGGGAATACCCTGGGCGTGCCGTGAGTTTGATATGGCGCGCATGACGGCATTTGCTAAAAGCCGTCGCGTCGTGCAAACTATGCCCGCCGCGTACCCGACGGCGCACCGCCCACTAGCACCATGAAAGTGGAGATCTACCGCATGGCAACCGACTACGACGCCCCCCGAAAGAGCGAAGACGACTCCGAGTCGATCGAAGCCTTGAAGGAGCGTGTGCCGGACAAACTCTCCGGCACGACCGGCGACGAGGACTCCGATAACCCTCCGGGTTTGAGCTTCCTGGTGCCGACCTCTCAGACCTTGACCTCGACGTCGTTGTTCTTCCTGCCCAGGAAGACGAATTCACCTGCATGAACTGTTTCCTTGTGAAGCACCGCTCGCAGTTGGACCACGACGGCGCGGATGGTCCCATCTGCAAGGAGTGCGCTGCCTGATCGCAGACGCACCGCGTTCACGCGCCCCCGGCCAGTCGGCTCGGGGCGCGTTGTCGTCGACACCGGAGGTTGGTTCTTGGCCCGGCTTACGCTGAGGGCTGCTTACGACGACGCGGATGCTGCGAGCTGAGCATCCCGGATCGCCGCCGCAAGACGGTCGGGAGTGCGCGTCGAGATCGTCCAGCTCGGTGCCGGGTCAGCAGGGTCGATGTTCTGCACGATGACAACACCGTCGATTCCGCCGCGGATCAGATGCCAGCCGCGGGCGGGCAGTGCAGGACCTCGTGCCTCGCGAGCCGCGTCGCCCGTCAGCACGACGATGTCACCGAGCCATTGCGCGTCGATGTGAGCGCGGCCAGCGCGCAGCACGGTTCTCTCGACGCGGATCGCGGGCGACGCCACGATGAGCGTGGCGATCAACGCCGCTGCAGCGGCCACGCCGATGAGCAGCGCGAGCAACGAGCCCAGCGGAGTGAACGCCAAAGCAGCCATCGGAGCGACGACGGCTGCGGTGACGATGAGCCACAGGCTCGGCGACAGACGCTCGCGGTAGCGAACGCGCGTGTCTGGAACGATGTTCTGCATTAGCCTCTTGGGGTGAGTGAATCTGTCGATCTCCCCATTATCGCGTCTGTGCTGCCCCACTACGCGCACCCCGGGGATGCCGGTGCCGACCTGGTGTCAGCGCAAGCTGTGCGCCTGGAGCCGGGGCAGCGTACCTTAGTGCCCACCGGCGTGAGTATCGCGCTGCCGGATGGTTACGCGGCATTCGTTGTTCCGCGCAGTGGCTTAGCGGCCAAGCATGGCATCACGATCGTGAACTCTCCTGGCACGGTGGATGCGGGATACCGAGGCGAGATCAAGGTGAGTCTGCTCAACACCGACAGATCAAGCGCGTACGATGTGGCGGTCGGCGACAGAATCGCGCAGCTGATCATCATGCCGGTGACCCGGGCGAACTTCATCCCCGTCGACGAGCTTCCGGATAGCATCCGCGGCGCGGATGGATTCGGATCCACCGGGTATCAGGCGCCAACGCAAGGCTCCGAGCACGTAGGAGACACGAAATGACTGAAGAGATCACCCAGCCCACGTCCAAGTCGCGCCGGTAGACCGCGCCACTGAAGGCCCCTTCGACGAGACCGAGGCGAATCCTGTTCGCCCGTACATCGATCTCGGCGGCATCAAGATCCTCCCGCGTGAAGGGCTGAACCTGCGCCTCGAGGTCGAGGAGCAGACCAAGCGGATCGTCGCCGTCGGCCTCGACTACGCCGATTCGTCGCTCCAGGTACAGCCGTTCGCGGCCCCCCGCACGCTGGGGCTGTGGCACGAGACTCGCATGCAGCTTGTCGATCAGGTCCGCCAGCAGGGCGGACGCGTCGAAGAGCGTGAGGGACCGCTGGGCAAAGAGCTGTTGGCCGAGGTGCCAGCGCCCGCATCCGAAGGCTCTGAACTCAAGCTCGCGCGCTTCATCGGCGTCGACGGCCCCCGCTGGTTCCTGCGTGGCGTGATCGGCGGAGCCGCGGCATCCGACCCGGAAGCCGCCGCCCAGGTCGAAGACTTGTTCCGCTCAATCGTCGTGGTCCGTGGTGGCACACCGATGCCTCCGCGCGACCTCATCCCGCTGAAGATGCCGGCCACGCCGGGTTCGGCGTGAGCGAAGAGGCGCAGGGCGTCGAGCAGACGCCGGAGCCGAGTGCATCTGAACTCCTCGGCGCGGCGCTCGGCGGCGCGGCGCGCCGCGCTGGCATCGACCCGGCAGATGGTGCCAGCACGCAGACGGTCGTTTGGTCAGCGATGGGTGGTTGGCGCGGAATCCTCGAGTCGGTGCTGCCCAGCCTGGCCTTCGTCGTGTTGTTCACCTTCGCGCCGGAACCGCTGATCCTGCCGCTGGGCGTGTCGGTCGGCCTTGCCGCTGTTTTCACCATTGTTCGACTGGTGCAGAAGTCTCCACCGGCTGCTGCTCTCGGAGGGCTCATCGCTGCGTGCGCGGCAGCTGCGCTCGCGCTATTCACTGGGCGTGGCCAGGACAACTTCGTCCTGGGATTTTTTACGAACGCTGCTTACGGTTCTGCACTGCTGATCTCCGCGCTCGTTGGCTGGTCATTGATCGGTCTCGCTGCCGGATTTCTGATGGGTGAGGGAACTTCTTGGCGGCAGGATCGACGCAAGCGTCGGACATACTTTTGGCTCGCCATTGCCTGGGCCGCGCTGTTCGCGGCACGACTTGCCGTCCAGCTGCCGTTGTATTTTTCCGGAGACGTCACAGCACTCGGCATGTTGAAACTCGTGATGGGCCTGCCCCTTTTCGCGCCGATGATCGCTGTCACATGGTTGGTCGTTCGGGCACTGCATCCGCGCGAGTCGCAGGCGGACATAAATTCGCCAGCGTGATAGATTTATCTTGACGTCAAGATAAATCTCACACTTTCGCTGAGCGGCTGCACGGCGCACACTGTTAGGTGTGCCTTGCTAGCCGTCAGCGACGCAGGCGAGCAAGATGGAGTCGCCTGTCGCTCCCATCAGATTAGAAGGAGACGGATTCGTGTCCACGGTCAATAGCTTCGGTGCCAAGAGCACCCTGACGGTCGGCAGTACCGACTATGAGATCTTCCGCGTGGACGCTGTTCCCGGCTACGAGAAGCTCCCATTCAGCCTCAAGGTGCTCCTAGAGAACCTGCTTCGCACCGAAGACGGCGCGAATGTGACGAAGGCGCAGATCGAGGCGCTCGGCTCCTGGGATGCTGCGGCAGACCCGAGCACCGAGATCCAGTTCTCGCCTGCACGAGTCGTCATGCAGGACTTCACCGGCGTGCCCTGCATCGTCGACCTTGCCACCATGCGCGAGGCCGTCACGGCTCTCGGCGGCGACCCGAGCAAGATCAACCCGCTCTCACCCGCTGAGATGGTCATCGACCACTCGGTGATCGCCGACCTCTTCGGCTCGGAGAACGCTCTTGAGCGCAACGTCGAGATCGAGTACGAGCGCAACGGGGAGCGCTACCAGTTCCTGCGTTGGGGCCAGACAGCGTTCAACGACTTCAAGGTCGTTCCTCCTGGAACCGGCATCGTCCACCAGGTGAACATCGAGCACCTCGCCAAGGTTATTTACGACCGCACCAACGGTGGCGTGCTTCAGGCCTACCCCGACACGTGTGTCGGCACCGACTCGCACACCACTATGGTCAACGGACTCGGCGTACTCGGCTGGGGCGTCGGCGGCATCGAAGCAGAAGCTGCGATGCTCGGTCAGCCCGTCTCGATGCTCATCCCGCGCGTCGTCGGCTTCAAGCTCACTGGCGAGATTCCCGCCGGCGTGACCGCGACCGACGTTGTGCTCACGATCACCGAGATGCTGCGCAAGCACGGTGTGGTCGGCAAGTTCGTTGAGTTCTACGGTGCGGGCGTGGCATCCGTTCCGCTCGCGAACCGCGCCACCATCGGCAACATGAGTCCCGAATTCGGTTCGACCGCGGCAATCTTCCCGATTGACGATGTCACAACCGATTACCTGCGCCTGACCGGTCGTGACGAGCAGGCTGTCGCTCTCGTTGAGGCCTACGCAAAGGAACAGGGCCTCTGGCACGACGCTTCCAAGGAGCCGTCGTTCAGCGAGTACATCGAACTCGACCTCAGCACCGTCGTTCCCTCGATCGCCGGCCCGAAGCGCCCGCAGGACCGCATCCTGCTCTCTGAGGCGAAGTCGCAGTTCGAGAAGGACATTCTCAACTACGCCAGCGCGAGCACTTCGAACTCGATGGTCGATCTCGACTCGAAGCACTCCTTCCCGGCCTCAGACCCGGGTTCGGTGCCCGGCGAAGAAGAAGCAGACACCCGTCCGGTCCACATCTCGAGCGGCGTCAATGGCACGTCCCAGCCGGTTCCGGTGACCACACCCGATGGCGAGAAGTACATCCTCGACCACGGTGCGGTCACTCTGGCCGCGATCACGTCGTGCACCAACACGTCGAACCCCTCGGTCATGATGGCTGCTGGCCTTCTTGCTCGCAAGGCTCGTGAGAAGGGGCTGAAGCAGAAGCCGTGGGTGAAGACCACGCTCGGACCCGGCTCGAAGGTCGTCACGGACTACTACGAGAAGTCGGGCCTGGACAAGGACCTCGAGGGTCTCGGGTTCTACACCGTCGGCTACGGCTGCACGATCTGCATCGGAAACTCCGGCCCGCTGATCGAAGAGGTCTCGGCTGCGATTAACGAACACGACCTTGCGGTCACCGCCGTTCTCTCCGGTAACCGCAACTTCGAGGGTCGCATCAGCCCCGACGTGAAGATGAACTACCTCGCATCGCCGCCCCTCGTGGTCGCCTATGCGCTGGCAGGTTCCATGCACTTCGACTTCGAGACGGATGCACTCGGCAAGGACACTTCGGGCAACGACGTCTTCCTCAAGGACATCTGGCCGACACCGGCCGAGATCCAGGAGGTCATTGACTCGTCGATCTCGCGTGAGCAGTTCATCAAGCAGTACGCCACCGTCTTCGACGGCGACGAGCGCTGGACGAGTCTGCCGACCCCGACCGGACCGATCTTCGAATGGGATGAGAAGTCGACCTACGTGCGTCGTCCTCCGTACTTCGACGGCATGACGATGGAGCTCACGCCGATCGCCGACATCGAAGGCGCTCGCGTCCTCGCAACGCTGGGTGATTCCGTCACGACCGACCACATCAGCCCGGCTGGCAACATCAAGATCGGTACTCCGGCATCGAAGTACCTTGAGGAGCACGGCGTCCGTCAGAAGGACTTCAACTCTTTCGGATCGCGCCGCGGCAACCACGAGGTCATGATTCGCGGAACGTTCGCGAATATCCGCCTGAAGAACCAGCTGGTGCGAGCGGTCAACGACGGCAACGAGGTCGAGGGCGGTTTCACCCGCGACTTCACGCAGCCCGATGCTCCGCAGTCGTTCATCTACGACGCCAGCCAGAACTACCAGGATGCTGGCGTTCCACTGGTGATCTTCGGTGGCAAGGAGTACGGCTCCGGCTCATCGCGTGACTGGGCAGCCAAGGGCACGAGTCTTCTCGGCGTCAAGGCGGTCATCACCGAGAGCTTCGAGCGCATCCACCGCTCGAACCTCATCGGCATGGGCGTTGTCCCGCTGCAGTTCCCGGCCGGCGAGACCTGGGAGACCCTGGGCCTTGACGGCACCGAGGTCGTTTCGATCTCGGGCCTCGAAGAACTGAACAACGGCGCTACGCCGAAGACGGTTCACGTCACTGCCGCCCCCAGCGATCAGTCGCCCGAGGGCAAGCAGACGGTGGAGTTCGACGCGATTGTGCGCATCGACACCCCCGGTGAGGCGGACTACTACCGCAACGGTGGCATTCTGCAGTACGTGCTGCGTTCGCTGGTCTGATCTGACCTGTGCGAAGGGCTCGGATGCTTCGGCATCCGAGCCCTTCGTGGTCCGCATCCGGGGGATTCTCGGCGCGCGGCAGTAGGATCGAACGGTCGTCACCTGCTACCCGGGGCGATAGCCGAAGACATTCAGGAGGTGCAGATGCCCATTCTTCCCGGCATCGCAGGCCCACGAGATCTTGACGCCTTGAGCGTGTCTCAGCTGGAAGAACTGGCAGCTGAGGTTCGATCGTTCCTCATCGAGAACGTCTCGCGCACCGGTGGCCATCTCGGCCCGAACCTGGGCGTCGTCGAGCTCACCATCGCTCTGCACCGCGTCTTCGAGTCGCCCGATGACCCGATCATCTTCGACACCGGGCATCAGTCGTACGTGCACAAGCTGCTCACCGGTCGTCAGGACTTCTCTGCGCTTCGTGTGCGAGGCGGCCTCGCCGGTTACCCGCAGCGCAGCGAGAGCCCCCACGCGTCGTGGAGTCTTCGCACGCGTCGAGCTCGTTGAGCTGGGCGGATGGCATCTCACGCGCCTTGGCGGCGACGGGGCGTGATGACCGTCACGTCGTGGCGGTTGTTGGCGACGGCGCCCTCACAGGCGGAATGACCTGGGAGGCGCTCAACAACATCACCGATGACAATGATCGCAATCTTGTCATCGTGGTGAACGACAACGGTCGCTCATATGCACCGACCATCGGTGGCATGTCTCGCTATCTGAACCGCGTGCGCACCGCCGCTGCATACAAAGATCTGCACCACCGCTCTGACCGGTTCTTCCGTGCCTTCGGTCCGGCCGGACGCGCTCTCTTCCGCGGCGTCCGTGGTGGTGCTCACGGCTTCCTGTCGCGCTTCACGAACAACGAAGACCTATATTCCAATCTCGACATCAAGTACCTGGGGCCTGTCGACGGCCATGACGTCGCGGCGCTTATCGAGACGCTCGAGCTTGCGAAGTCGTATGGTGCGCCGGTGCTGGTCCATGCGATCACCGAGAAGGGGCGTGGATACCAGCCCGCTCGTGATGACGAAGCTGACCAGTTCCATGCCGTGAACCGTATTGATCCCGCCACGGGTGAGCCGCTCTCGAGCAGCGGCAAAGGCTGGACGGATGTCTTCTCCGAAGCGCTGGTCAGCGTGGGGGAGCGCGACTCGAAGATCATCGCGATGACCGCGGCGATGTTGCGACCGACGGGTCTTGCTCCGTTCGCCGAGCGGTTCCCCGACCGCGTGTACGACGTCGGTATCGCCGAACAGCACGCCGTGACGGCTGCTGCGGGGCTTGCTTATGGTGGCCTGCATCCGGTCGTCGCCCTCTACGCGACTTTCATGGGGCGCGCATTCGATCAGGTGCTGATGGACGTCGCGCTGCACAAAGCCGGCGTCACGTTCGTGCTCGACCGTGCTGGCGTGACGGGTCCCGATGGCCCGAGCCATCATGGGATGTGGGACCTGGCGATGCTGCAGATCGTTCCGCACATCCGCATTGCGGCACCGCGCGACGGTGCGCGTCTGAAAGAGGCGCTCGATGAGGCCGTGGCTGTGGATGACGCGCCGACGGTGATTCGCTATCCCAAGGGTGAAGTTGCCGTCGATCTGCCCGCCATCGAACGGCTGGATGACGGCGTCGATGTGCTCTCGCGCGGTGAAAGCGAAGACGTGCTGATCGTCGCTATCGGACCATTCGCTGCCCTCGCAATGGACGTCGCTGAGCGCCTTCGCGCACAGGGGATTGGCGCCACAGTGATCGATCCGCGCTGGGCTATTCCCGTTCAGCCGTCGATCGTTGAACTGGCAGAGCGCCATCGACTCGTGATCACGCTCGAAGACGGCATCCGGGTTGGAGGTATCGGCACACGCGTGCGTCAGGTTCTTCGTGAAGCTGGCGTTGATACCGCGGTGGATGAGCTGGGGCTTCCCGACGAGTTCCTCGACCACGCATCGCGTGATCAGATCCTTGCGGATGCCGGGCTCACAGCGTCAAAGATCGCTCAGGATGTCGTGGCGCAGGTCCTCGGCACCCGCATCCCGGTCGCACGCCATGCGGGCGAGACCGGCGCGATTGATTTGCCGTTGCACGAGCGCCGCTGAGGGTCAGACGTACTCCTCCGGCTCAGTTCAGTGCATGAAGCGCGGCGACCGCCTGCTGCTCGCGGTCGGTCGCTCGAAGAGCCTCTGATAGGAGATAGCCGTCGGTCAGGGCATCGCCGGTGATCATGATCCGGACGATCTCGACACCGCAGTCTCTCAGGGCTGTCTCTTCACAGGCTGCGAGCACCTGAGCCCCGAGCTCAACGTTGGTGGGGAGCGCGGCGCCCGGCAGATCTCGCACCACGTCGCGCATGGCTGAGCCGACGATATTCGCCGCGCGCTCTTTGACGTTCACGACATCCAGCTCGAACACGCGCATTGCGCGGCCAGACGGTATGGGCCGCCATTCGAACGACGCGTGCACGAGATGCTGGTGTCCGGCGGCACCAGTGAGCTGCCTGGCCGGTAGGTCTGTTGCGCGGCAGCGAACGTCGATGAGCTTGTACCAGTAGAACAGCGGAAATACGCCGTGCGTTCCCGGGGTGAGCACGACGACCTCGCCGACAGTGCCTTTTGCGGTTTTGGCGCTGCGGCTGTTCGGCTTGAGGATGATCGGCTTGCCGTTGCGGGTACGTATCGCCGCCCAGCCCTCGTCTATGGTCACGATGAACATCTTCAGAAGCATCGGAAACACCAACAGAGTGGTGAGAACTGCTGTGCCCGTCTTGACGAGGCCGTTTCCTGTAAAAGCGGCGATGATCGCGTCCATGACTCTCACAGTGCCCGATCGCACAGGTCGTGGACGACGAAATCACGACGACGGGGACGGTGTTCACCGTCATTTCGCCGTCCGTTATCGCAACAGAAAAGGGTGGGGCGACCTCTCGATCGCCCCACCCTTGATCTTTGCGCGTCAGCGGTGCGCGATGCCCCGAATCGGCGGCGTGTGGAACGTGCCGTTGAATACTCGTTCGGATGCGCCCTCACGATCGAGGTACACCGAAGCGCCACCATCGATGAACGGCCAGCCAGCGCCGAGGATCAGGCAGAGGTCGATGTCTTCGACCTCTGGCACGACACCCTCGTCCAGCATGATCTTGATCTCCTGCGTGAGCCCATCCTGAACACGCTTGAGGATCTCGGCAGCCGAGGCCGGGTTCTTACCAACGACAGGCTTGAGCAGCTTTTCAGCAGCCTTCGTGAACCCTGTAACGCGGCCACCCTTGTCTTTCTCGACGACATGTTCAAGTTCTGCAAGCGCATGGAAGTTGTCGTTGGCGTAGAACCGGTCGGGGAAGTGGCGCACCATCGTGTCCTGCACGTGCGCTGCGACCTTCCATCCAACGAGGTCGATGAGCTGGAACGGCCCCATCGGCAACCCCAGCGGACCGAATGCCTTCTCCACATCGGCGACGGGGGTTCCTTCGTACACTGCGCGGGCGGCCTCGCCCATGACCTTCGCGAGCAGACGGTTGACCACGAAGCCGGGGGCGTCGGCGGTGAGAACCGCGTTCTTGCCCAGTCCCTTGGCGACGACGAATGCGGTCGAGAGCGTCTGCTCGTTGGTGCCTGGAGTCTTCACAACCTCGATGAGCGGCATGACCGCGACGGGGTTGAAGAAGTGGAACCCGACGAGACGCTCGGGGTGAGCGAGCTTCGCGCCGATCTCCTCGACCGACAGTGATGAGGTGTTGGTGGCAAGGATGGCGTCATCGGCGATGAACTTTTCGATGTCGCCGAACACCTGCTGCTTGACGCCGACTTCCTCGAACACAGCCTCGATGACGAAGTCGCAGTCTGCGTATTCGCTCTTGTCGACCGTGCCGTGAATGAGACCGCGCAGTTTGTTCGCGTTGTCGGAGTCGAGCCGACCCTTCGCTTCGAGCTTGCCGATTTCCTCATGGATGTATGCCACACCCTTGTCAACGCGGGCTTGGTCGATGTCAGTGATGAGCACCGGCACCTGCAGCCTGCGTACGAACAGCAGCGCGAACTGGCTGGCCATTAGACCTGCACCGATGATGCCGACCTTCGTGACCTTCTTTGCCAGCGCCTTGTCCGGAGCGCCTACCGGACGCTTCGCACGCTTCTGCACAAGGTCGAACGCGTACATGGACGCCGCGAACTGGTCACCCGTGACGAGATCGGCCAGCGCCTCGTCTTCACGGGCGAACGCTTCGGCCTTGTCCTTGGTCGACGTGCCACTCTTTGCCTTGTCGAGCAGATCGAGGGCAACATAGGGCGACTTAGGAACGGTGCCGATCTTCGATTCCAGCATCCCGCGTGCCATCTTGATCGCAATGGGCCACTTCGTGAGACGCTCGATCTTGCCGGGCTCGTTCTTGCGCTCGATCTTCTTGCCGCCGAGAACAGCATCCGCCCACGCGAGTGAGTTTTCGAGGTAGTTGGCGGCGGGGAAGATCGCATCCATGATGCCGAGGTCGAATGCCTGCTGCGGCTTGAGCATGCGGTTCTGTTTCAGCGGGTTCGAGATCACGACCTCAAGGGCGTTCTCGATGCCGATGAGGTTCGGAAGCAGGTACGCGCCACCCCAGCCCGGAATGAGGCCGAGGAAGACCTCAGGGAGGGCTACAGCGGCCGCAGATGCGTCGACAGTGCGATAGTTCGAGTTCAGTGCGATCTCGAGCCCACCGCCCAGCGCCAGGCCGTTCACGAAAGCAAATGACGGCACACCGAGTTCACTGAGTGATCCGATCACCTTGTGACCCAGCTGTGCAATGAGAAGCGCGTCATCGCGAGATGTGACCTGCGAGATATCCGATAGGTCGGCGCCGGCCGCCAGGATGTACTGCTTGCCGGTGATGCCGACAGCCTGAATCTCGCCGGCCGCAGCGCGTGCGTTGAGCCGTGCGAGAGTTTCACCGAGTTCGGTGATGGTCGCAGGCCCCAGGGTGTTCGGACGCGTGTGGTCGCGGCCGTTGTCGAGGGTGATGAGTGCGAGCACCTTGCCGGAGGCGAGTCGCACGTCACGCACCACCGAGTGTGTAACGACCTCGTCTCCAGCGAGCGCCAAGATGGGCGAGAAATCAATCTTTTCGTAGTCAGTCATGTTCGCAGTCACTTCCGCTTCTTGCCGTCGTAGAAGGGGTTCTCCCAGATGACGCTGCCGCCCTGGCCCAGTCCCACGCACATGGCGGTGAGACCGTAACGCACGTCCGGACGCTCTTCGAACTGCGCCGCGAGCTGGATCATCAGACGCACACCGGATGCCGCGAGCGGATGCCCAACAGCGATCGCGCCGCCCCACTGGTTGACGCGAGGGTCATCATCGGCGATGCCGAAGTGGTCGAGAAGCGAGATCACCTGGATCGCGAATGCTTCGTTCAGCTCGAACAGTCCGATGTCATTGATCGTGAGCCCGGCCTTCTTGAGAGCCTTCTCTGTTGATGGGATCGGACCGATGCCCATGATCTCGGGCTGAACGCCGGCGAAGGCGAACGAGACGAGCTTCATCTTGGGCTTCAGAGAGAACTCTTTCACCGCACCGCCACCGGCGAGCAGCGACATTGTCGCGCCGTCTGTCAACGGGGATGAGGTTCCTGCTGTCACACGGCCATGAGGGCGGAACGGCGTCTTCAAACCAGCGAGGTCTTCCATCGTGGTCTGCGGGCGGCGGCCCTCATCCTCGGTGGCGAGACCCCAGGCGCCGTCCGCGCCCTTCACGGATACAGTCACGAGGTCGGGCTGGATCTTGCCTGCGTCGTATGCGGCTTGCACCTTCTGCTGGCTGAGCATGCCGAAACGGTCAGAGCGCTCTTTGGTGAGGTGCGGGAAGCGATCGAAGATGCGCTCCGCAGTGACGCCCATGTTCAGGGCACCGGGGTCGACCATCTTCTCCGCGACGAAGCGCGGGTTCGGGTCGGTGTTGGCGCCGATCGGGTGGTGGCCCATGTGCTCGACGCCACCGGCAAGAGCAAAGTCGTACATGCCGATCCCGATCGATGCCGCCATCGTGGTCACACTGGTCATAGCACCAGCACACATGCGCTCTACGGCTAGGCCGGGGACAGTGTTCGGGAGGCCAGCGAGAATCGCTACGGAGCGACCGAGGGTCAGCCCCTGGTCGCCGGTCTGTGATGTCGCGGCGATTGCGACATCATCGATGCGGTCCGCCGGAACACCGGTGTTGCGTTCCATGAGACCGATCGTCGCCTTCACAGCGAGGTCGTCTGCGCGGGTGTTCCAGTACATGCCTTTTTCGCCGGCGCGCCCAAATGGGGTGCGCATGCCATCGACGAAGAAAACGTCCGAGATCTCGGCCACTTTGCCTCCAAGGTTGGGGAATGACCTCAGCCTATGAGCCCGTAGGGCACCGGGGGAATCGCTTGGTTCGAATCTACGACTCGGGAGCGACTGCCTCATCGGGCACTTGCGTGGAGTCTACAAAGGCATCCAAGATCTTCTGTACAGTTTGCTCAATCTGCCATGGGCGCGCGCCAAGTCCAGCAAGGGTTTCGGAGATGGCATCCGTCGTGAAAGCGGGCGGAGCCCATGCGAGCTTGCGCAGCGTCTCAGGCTTGAGCAGGTTTTCCGTTGGCATCCCCAGCTCTTCGGCGACCGCTTCCACAGCGGGTCGCGCAAGCTTCAGACGTGCATCGGCCTCGGGATTGCGGTCTGCCCAGGCGCGTGGGGGGGGAAGGGTGTCGTTGTGCACCCGTACCCGGGGAACGAGGGTGCTTTCTCGTCCATCGACGATCGCCTGCCACCAGCGGTCAAGCTGCGAGCGGCTCGCACGACCGTTGAAAGCCTGCAAACTGGCGAGGGTCTGTTTGGTTTGGGGATCGGCGAGGACGGCGGCAACGAGCGAACGATCCGGCACGAGACGCCCCGGTGAAATATCTTGCTGCTGTGCAAACTCTTCGCGCGACTCCCAGAGCGATCGTGCGATCGCGAGAGCGCGTGCACCCTTGATCTGATGCAGCCCGGTGAGACGGCGCCACGGTTCTTCTCGTGGTGGACGTGGTGGCTGTGCGAGGGTCGCAGCGAACTCTTGCGTTGCGAATTCAGTCTTGTTCTGCTCTTCAAGCTCCGCGGCGATGGCGTCGCGGACATCGACGAGATGCAGCACATCCAGCGCCGCGTAATCCAACCACGTGTCTGGCAGCGGACGCGTCGACCAATCGGCGGCCGAGTGCTCTTTCTTCAGAGTGATTCCGAGGGTGTCCTCAACCACTGCGGCGAGGCCGACGCGCTCGTGCCCGAGCAAACGGGCGGCTAACTCGGTATCAAAGATTCGCGCCGGCTCGAGGTCGAGCTCGCGGAGGGAAGGGAGATCCTGGCTCGCCGCGTGAAACACCCATTCGATATCGCCGATCGCAGCTTGCAATGCTGAGAAGTCTCCGATTGCGGGCGGATCGAAGAGGAATACTCCGGCATCGCGACGAAATACCTGCACAAGATAGGCGCGCTGCGAATATTTGAAGCCGGACGCCCGTTCGACGTCTACGGCAACCGGACCTGTGCTGGCTGCGAGCAGTCGACAGGCCGCCTCGAATTCGGTCGAGTCGTCGATGACGGTGAACTCAGTCACGCCCTGCCTTTCGTGCGCCGAACACGGCGATGTTCTCTGAGCCGGGCGGGAGACCGGCAAGCATGCCGACGAGCTCGGCCCATGCTTCCACGTGCGGCCGGAACGGTTCTTCCGGCGTCCAAGAAGATCGTAGTTCGATCTGCGCCCCATCACCTTCGACAGCGAGAGCTCCGAACCCCTTCGATAGGGTTTTGGTCGATGTTCCGGATGCCGCGTGATACACGGCATCCCGCGACTCCAATGCATCCACCAGCCACGACCAGGTCACGTCGGCGAGCAGGGGATCGGTGCCGATCTCCGGCTCTAGCGGCGCTTGGGCAAATGTGATGACTCGCCATGCGCCGCCCCAGCCAGATGGGGCATCCGGATCATGCAGAAGCACGAATCGACCGGTCCCATAGATCGAGTCACCATGTCGTTCGGACGAACGTCCGCGGCTAGGGCAATCGAGAACGGGGCGAGCCCCTGTGGGGACGGAATCTCACGAACCACAATGTCATTACGGAACACCGTGTCACGCAGCTCTGCTGCGGCACGCTCGAAATGCGCTCCGGCATCGGGGTGGGCGGTCACGGCAACAGGCTAGAGTCAGGAAGCGATGAAGAGTCTCAGGCACGCCGTTGCGCTGTTGGTCCCCGCCGTTCTTGCACTGGGCACCTCAGCGGCCCTTCTCGTGTTCGCGGTCGCGCGCAAGGTCGTTATACCGACTGATCGCGCCACCGATACCGAGATCCTTGCGGTCGACACTGGGGCGCAGACTATCGAGTTGACGCGCACGCTCGACACCGAGTTGCCAGGACGCTACGGGCTGTTCACGACCGGCACTTACGGTTATGTGAAGGTCGGCGCAGTTCTGAGCGCCGACGCAAAGAGCGTGCGGCGAAAGCTGCTTACCCAGATTGAGACCGGGGCGAAGATCGACCGCGCGGCAGGTTTCAGCGGGTGGTATTACTCAACGCCCAGCGAACTACACCTCCCGTGGGAGAGCGTGCTCATCGGATCGCCCGCAGGGCCTTGCCCCGCGTGGCTGTTCCCCGCAGAGTCATCGACCGCAGAGTCATCGACCTGGGTGATCCAGGTGCACGGGCGCGGCACAACGCGCGCCGAATGCCTCCGCGCCGTGCCGGTGTTCCACGCGATGGGTTTGCCGAACCTCGTGGTTTCGTATCGAAACGACGGTGAGGCTCCGCGCAGTCGCGGTGGTTCGTACGCACTCGGCGCAGTGGAGTGGCGTGACGTGGATGCTGCGATCTCATACGCGCTGCGGCACGGGGCAAAACAGGTGTTGCTGATGGGCTGGTCGATGGGTGGCGCGATAGCGCTGCAGACGGCCGTGTCATCCGGCAATCATGACGCGATCGTCGGACTCGTTCTCGATTCTCCGGTCGTGGACTGGCGAACGGTGTTGCGCTTCCAAGCTCGGGCCGCGGGCATCCCGAATCCGCTGCCGACACTGGCGATGAACGCCCTCGGTTCGCCGCTGACCGCGCGCCTATCGGGTTCTGAAGCGCCGATTGCATTCGACCGACTCGATATGGTTGCCCGCGCGGATGAACTCACCGTGCCGATACTTTTGCTGCACAGCGACGATGACGGCTTCGTGCCCGCCGACGGCTCGCACGCTCTCGCCGAAGCGCGGCCCGATATTGTCACGATGCCGCGCTTCAGCGTCGCGCGTCACACCAAAATCTGGAACTATGACCAGATCAGCTGGACGGCAGCAATCACAGACTGGGCTGCCGCGAACGGGTTCACCGCTTCAGCGTGACCTGACGCTTGGCCCGCATCAGCATCCCCGTCATTCCGCCGATTCGCAACGGCGAGACTGCACGCGTGAGGCCGATGCTCTGCGGGTAGTCATCAGGGATCGCGAGTACCTCGTCTGGCGTAAGACCGGTGATGCCCTGAACGAGGATGCTGGCGAAGGCACGCGTCGTCGGCGCCTCCTTCGGCGCCGTCGCGTGCATCGCGACGACACCGTCAATGACCTCGACGAAGATGTAGACGGGAGACTGGCACTCTGCGACCCGCTCGGTCATCTCCGGGTGGTTCGCGATCTCGTCGGAAACCGCCGGAAGCTCATTGGCGTACTCCAGCAACAACTGAAGCCGATCGGCCTCAGGAAGCTCGAGGAAGTCGTCGCGGATCTCGGCGAGGGTGTCAGGGACGTTCGTGGTGCTCATCCCTGACATTCTCACACGCTCAGAGCGAACCAGGCTCAGCGCCCGTGACGATCGGCACCCGAACAGCGCTGCCCCACTCAGTCCACGAGCCGTCGTAGTTGCGCACCTTCTCGAAGCCGAGCAGGTGCTTCAGCACGAACCAGGTGTGGCTGGAGCGCTCACCGATGCGGCAGTATGCGACGACATCGTCATCGTCGTTGATGCCGGCGCCGTCGCGGTAGATCGCGTCGAGCTCGGCCCGCGAGCGGAAGCCGCCGTCTTCTGCCACTGCCTTCGCCCACGGCACGCTCTGTGCGGTAGGGATGTGTCCGGCGCGCAGCGAGCCCTCTTCCGGGTATGCCGGTGCAGTCGTGCGCTCACCGTTGTATTCCTCGGGGGAGCGCACATCGATCAGCGGACCGGTACCGATGAACGCGACGACATCGTCTTTGTAGGCACGCAGAGCGGAGTCATCGCGCTCGACGATCGGGTAATCAGTGGGAGTGACGTTCGACGCGTCAGTGGTGATCTCGCGGCCCTCAGAGATCCAGCGGTCGCGGCCGCCGTCGAGGAGGCGGACGTCTTCGTGTCCGAAGAGCGAGAAGACCCAGAGTGCGTATGCCGCCCACCAGTTGTTCTTGTCGCCGTAGATCACGACAGTGTCGTCGCGGGAGATGCCCTTGCGGCTGAGAAGCGCCGCGAAGCCCGCGCCGTCGACGTAGTCGCGTACCACCGGGTCGTTGAGTTCGGTGTGCCAGTCCACCTTCACGGCACCAGGGATGTGTCCTGTTTCGTAGAGCAGCACATCCTCATCGGATTCAACGACGACGAGTCCCGGTTCACCGAGGTGAGCAGCCAGCCACTCGGTCGACACCAGACGTCCTGGCTCGGCGTATTCAGCGAACTTGGGTGATGACGAATCGAACTCGATGGTCACGGGGCGCTCCTCGATGGTGGTGAGTGAAAGCTGATGCGGTGGCGGCGTAGTGTTGAGCCGTCCCTTAAGACGATAGAGCCGTTCGGTGTGCCCAGTACCCGTTCTGTAAGACTTCGACACAGGAAACGAATGACCGACACGATCAGCCCGAACGTCGCGCATCTCACAGAGCGTCAGCCCGTGGTCACCGGAGCAGAGATGCTTACGAGCCTCGTTCCGCCGCCACAGTTCGATACCGCGACTTTTGAGAGCTATCGATCGGATGACGCGTACCCGTCACAGGCGGAGTCGAAAAAGCTACTGCAGCGGTTTGCGGGGCGCGGCGAACCAGCGAAGCGCGGTGGGTTCTTCAGCCGTGCGAAGAAGGAGCCGCAGCTCAAGCCGGGTGTCTATCTGGACGGTGGCTTCGGCGTCGGCAAGACCCACCTCCTCGCGTCGATCTATCACGCGATGCCCGCCCGTCGGAAGTACTTCGGATCCTTCATCGAGTACACGGCGCTGGTCGGAGCGCTCGGGTACCGGAACACCGTCGATCTGTTGCGCGGAGCCGATCTGCTCTGCATCGACGAGTTCGAGCTCGATGATCCGGGCGACACGATGGTCATGACGCGCCTGCTCGCAGAGCTGGTTGCCTCGGGGACTCGGCTCGCCGCCACTTCGAACACACCCCCGAACGCCCTGGGCGAAGGCCGATTTGCCGCGCAGGACTTTCTGCGCGAAATCCACGCGATGTCGGACAGCTTCGAGACGATCCGCATCGACGGCGTCGACTTCCGCCAGCGCGCACTCGACGGTCGTGCCGTCGCACTAGAGGACGACGAGTACCAGGCGCGGATCGCGGCCGCTGCTCGCGAGGGCACAGCATCCGATGACGTTTTCGAGGATGTCGTCCGCCACCTCGCCAAGGTGCATCCCTCTCGCTACATCCGGCTGATCGACGGCATCACGCTCGTCGGCCTCCGAAACGTCCACGTGCTGACCGATCAGTCCGAGGCGTTGCGTTTCGTGGCTTTTGTCGATCGCGTGTACGACGCTCAACTGCCGCTCATCGCGACTGGCGTGAGCCTCGACCAGGTCTTCTCCGAAGAGATGTTGGGCGGCGGATACCGCAAGAAGTACCTCCGCGCCATTTCACGGCTGAATGCGCTGACCCATTCTGCACAACAGTCGAGCGTCGCGTAACGCGATGGTTACACGGCGTTCGAGAGCGTAACGTCGCGGAAACACTCAACGTGTATCCCGGAAACGGGGCCTCGCCACACTGAAGTTCTCAATTACTTCGGATGTGAGGTTTTCCTATGGATGCTCCCGGCAACATCTCTTGGGGTATTACCGCGACAGCCCTCGTGCTCTTGATGACACCAGGCGTCGCCTTCTTCTACGGCGGTCTGGTCAAGGCGAAGAGCGTGGTCAGCATGATGATGATGAGCTTCGGCTCCATCGGTCTGGTCGCAGTGCTCTGGATTCTGTATGGCTTCTCGATGAGCGCGGTCGACAGCCCAACAGCCTTCGCGGGCAACCCATTCGCAGACTTTGGTCTTGGCGGCTTGGCTTCAGGCGAGGGCTCGAACGTCGCTCTCATCGGTGTGGCCTACGGCGCGACCTTCGCGATCATCACCGTCGCCCTGATTTCGGGGGCGATCGCGGACCGGGCGAAGTTCGGCAGCTGGCTGATCTTCGCCGGTGTCTTCGCGACCGTCGGATACTTCCCGATTGCCGCATGGGTCTGGGGTGGCGGGTGGATCATGAACCTCGGCACCACGCTGTTCGGTGCGGACAGCGGCATCGCCGTCATCGACTACGCGGGCGGAACGGCCGTGCACATCAACGCCGGCGCTGCGGCCCTTGCGCTTGCGCTTGTCCTCGGACGGCGCATCGGGTTCCAGAAGGGCATCCTGAAGCCGCACAACGTGCCGCTCACGCTCATCGGTGCGGCGATCCTGTGGTTCGGGTGGTTCGGCTTCAACGCTGGCGCGGAATGGCTCTCTGAGGACATGGGTGGCGTGGGCCTGATCGGCCTGAACACGCTGGGCTCGACGGCCGCGGCAATCCTCGGCTGGATTCTTGTGGAGCGCATCAAAGACGGCAAGGCGACGTCGGTGGGTGCCGCGTCTGGCGCGGTTGCGGGTCTCGTTGCCATCACCCCGGCCTGCGCCAACCTGACCCCCGGGTGGTCTCTGCTGCTCGGTGCCGTCGCCGGGATCGTGTGCGCTCTCGCAGTGGAGCTGAAGTTCCGGCTCGGCTTTGATGACTCGCTCGATGTGGTCGGCATCCACCTCGTCGGTGGTCTTCTCGGCACGCTGTACCTCGGCTTCTTCGCCACCGAGACCGGATTGTTCGTCGGTGGAGATATCCGTCAGTTCGTCGTTCAGCTGATCGCTGCCCTGGGCGTTCTGGTCTACGCCTTCACCGTCGCGTTCATCATCGGAACGGTGATCCAGAAAACGATTGGGTTCCGCATCACGAACGAGGATGAAATCGCCGGAGTCGACTCGGTCGTCCACGGTGAGGAAGGGTACGCACTCGTCGAAGTGTGAGCGCTCGATAGGGTGACGGAGTGAGTTCTTCCAAGAGCATCCTCGCCCAGATCGCCGATCTCGTTATCACGGTGTTCACGTCCAGTACGTCCCGGTCTTCCGAAAAGACGCCGGGACGTACTGGCGTTTCCGCACCGGATTCAGCCGGGCACGCGCAGGGGAGCGAGACCGTGCGAATCGATCCCGACCGCATCAAGGACCTCCGCGTCAGCTACGCACCCCAGAAAGACGGTGACCCCGATGCAGGGGAAGTTATCTGGACCTGGGTTCCGTACGAAGAGAACGACGGGCGAGGCAAAGACCGGCCAGTGCTGGTCATCGGTCGGCAGTCAGGCACTCGGGTCTATGCCGTGCGCATGACGAGCAAACCCCACGAACGTGACCGTGACTACCTGTCGATCGGCAGCGGCGGCTGGGATTCGCAGGGGCGTGAGTCGTGGGTCGACATCGAGCAGCTGTACAGCGTGCACGAGCAAGGGATGAGGCGCGAAGCTGCAGTCCTTGACCGCAAGCGCTACGACCGGGTGGCATCGGCGCTGATCACGCGTTACGGCTGGGCGAAAGGCTGATCGCGATTAGCGCAGCACCTGGCTGAGTACGATTCCGCCGATCGTTGCGATAATCGCGAGAACGCTGACGGGGATCGCGATGAAAATCCAGAGGCTCTTGGGCATGCGCGACCGTAGCCGCTGCCCGTCGGCAGAGGCTTCTTCGAGGCGAAGTTCCGGCGCGACGCGATCGTCGGTGTACAACGTCACGCGGTCCCAGGTCTTCGCGGCGAGGGTCTGCTGAATCTGATCAAAACGCGTCCACGTCGCAGTGTCCGCGAGGTCGAACCCTCCGGGCTTGTAGACGATGAGTCTGTCGTCGCGAATTTCGACGTCAAGATCGCCGGTCTCGTCGATCAGAAGCGCCATGAGGTCCGGGGTGAAGACGTAGAGCGCGTCTGTCTCATAGCCAATTGGGGCGTAGAGGCGGAAGTGCGTGTCGAAGTCGCCCTCGAGTGAGAGGTGCTGGTCTGCTTGCGGTCGGCTGATCAAACTGGAGAAGGGCCCGGTGTCATTGCTGCGCGCGTCGAGGACCATGTGGGGGAGCCGGCGGGGGAGACGCACCGCGAGATAGCCGACGTCGATGCTTCGCTGCGGGGTGTCGACCGAGACCGTCTTGGTGATCGTGATGCGTCCACGCTGTTCGACGTTCGAGGCAGTGCGGTTGCCGCCGGTGATGAGACCTGCCTCCCAGGCGTCGCCGGAGATGCGATCACGTACGATTCCGGAGGACACCTGCTCCCAGAGACTCTCACCCATCGCGGGCGGCGCGGACTCGGCGTCATAACGCCATCCGTTGGCCTCAGCGAACGATCGGAGGTCCCGGGCGGCGAGGTATTCTGTTCCGGCGAGCATGCGCCCAGTATCTCAGGGCGACGGGGCCGAGAAACGCGCCGATCAGATCCGCTCTGCGACGACCGTCTTCGACAGCGTGGGGAACGCGTGCAGAACCATGTCGACAAGATCTTTCATCGGACGGGTCAGGGGATCGGTTGCGGGAACACCGAGATCGAGCTCGATCTCATCGATTGCCGCACCGATCTCGGCCTCAGTCAGGTTCTCGTGGTTGACGGTCACACCGATCACTCTGGTATTGGCGAAGGCCTCGATGAGCGCGACTTCACTCGCGACTGTCGGCATCGGCATCATCGGAAAGTCGCCGAGCACTCGGCGCCCTGGTGCGTGCTGGACGATGACGCCCTCAGGTCGGCTGCCTCGGAGAATATGCGCAGATGTCAGGTATGCGGGATGGCTCAGTGCCCCCTGGCCCTCCACGATGATGATGTCGGGGTTTTCGCCTTCGAAGGCTGCGACGACCTGGTTCTCGACCTCGCCGGAGCAGAACTGCGGCACGAGAGCGTCGAGTGCGACACCGTAGCGACCGCCCTGAATGATTGTTGTCTGGCCGGTACCGACCATGACCGCACGGATGCCGTGATCGTTGAGCGCCTGGACGAGCAGGGTTGCTGTGGTCCGCTTGCCGATCGCGCCGTCAGTGCCAAGCACCGCGATGCGGGGGCACGTGACGTCGAAGATCCTGCCGGAGAACAGGTGCAGATCCTTCTTGTCCTTTGGGCGGCGCACGTCGGTAATCGTGACGCCAGCAAGGATTGCCGCGGCGACGAACTCTGCGTCGTCGTTCAAGAATTCGTGGAGACCGTTGATGATGTGCATACCGCGGGCGATGCCATCCAGCAGCACTACACGCTGTGCGTCGGAGAGGAGGCCGTTGGCGGGGGCCACTCCGCAGATCAGGTAGTCGGGGGTGCGGCCAGCGTGCGCGATGGATTCGCGAAGATCAGTGAGGACCGGGATGCCGTTGGCGCTGCCGTCGAGGAACTGGCCAGCGTCGGCACCCGCGTGGCGGCTGTCGATGACGCTGAGGATCTCGTACTTCTCGGAGTGGCGGACCAGACCGTTTGCGGTCTTACCGTCCTGCTCACCGAATTGGCCTTCGCAGTAGACGATGGCGGTGGAACCGACCGGAAGTACCGGAACCAAGTCTGTAGATACGACTGTTGACGGGGTATGCGAGTGCACGGAAATCGGGTCTCCTCGGATAAATCCAGAGGAGGCGACGGAGAACGTAATGGCCGAGTGTGGGCCCGTTGGTCGACAAGAAGTCTTCCCTGATGTCGACAAGATGCCGACTCTCCTCACCGTAACAGGGAAGTCTGCGTGTCGGCCCGGATCCCATCCGAGGTGACGCCCCGCTGAGTGGTGGAGTTTCTCGACACCGTGCAGGTCAGTTGTTCTAGTTTAGGCGGCTGCGAGTTCTGGGAGGATTACCTCTTCATCGATGGCTTCGGCGGGCTCGTTCATCGTGGCGAGTTCGAGCATGGAGGCTTCGGAGAAGTAGCGTCGTTCGCCGGCTTCTCACTCGTCGTGTTGCTCGATCAGCACCGCCCCTGCCAGACGCAGCAGCGCGGCCGAGTTGGGGAATACCCCGACGACGTCCGTGCGGCGCTTGATCTCCTTGTTCACTCGTTCCAGCGGGTTCGTGGACCAGATCTGACGCCAGTGTCGCCGCGGGAAGGCGGCGAACGCGAGCAGGTCGGCTTCGGCGTCGGTGAGCATGGCAGCGACTTTCGGGTGGGACCGGCCAAGCATCGTGACAACCTCACGGAACTGCTTCAGGATGTGTTTCTTGTCGGGTTGAGCGAAGATCGTGCGGATGATCGAGGCGACCATGTCCTGGGATGCTTTCGGAACCACCGCGAGGACGTTGCGCATGAAATGCACCCGGCATCTCTGCCAGGACGCGCCTTGGAACACGGTCCCGATGGCTTTCTTCAACCCAGTGTGAGCGTCAGACATGACGAGTTTCACCCCGTCGAGACCACGGATCTTCAACGACCTGAGAAAGCTGGTCCAGAAGCCCTCGTTCTCGCTGTCTCCGACGTCGAAGCCGAGGACTTCCCGGCGGCCATCAGCGGCGACGCCGACGGCAACGACGATCGCCTGGGACACGATCCGGTGCCCAACACGGGCCTTGCAATATGTGGCGTCGAGGAAAATGTAGGGGAAGTCCTGCGCGGAGGGTGCGGTCACGGAACACGGCGACTTCCTCGTCCAGGCCCGCGCAGATCCGGGAGACTTCGGACTTGGAGATCCCGGTGTCCGCACCGAGCGCTTTGACGAGGTCATCGACCTTGCGGGTCGACACTCCGTGAACGTAGGCCTCCATCACGACCGCGAACAGTGCTTGGTCGACGCGGCGGCGCCGCTCCAGCAGCGCGGGGAAGAATGACCCGGCGCGCAGCTTGGGGATCTTCAGGTCGAGGTCTCCGGCTGTGGTCGACAGTGTTCGTGGGCGGGAGCCGTTGCGTTGAGTAGTGCGCGCTCCCGTGCGCTCGAAAGGGGCAGCGCCGATGAACGCGGTCGCTTCCGCATCAATCAGCTCCTGATACAACGTCTCCGTCGCGGAACGGATCCGATCAGTGACATCGGTGAGCTTCAGTTGAGCGAGCAGATCGAGCAGGGCAGACTGGTCTAGAGCCATCGTGGTTTGTGTCCTTCGTGAGTAGCTTTGATCGGTTCTCACTGACCATCCCACGATGGCTCACCACGTCAACGACGCGACGCTCACCACAGCCGAGATTTACACCACCCCACGGGGCATCACCCCCATCCGATATGCCGAGGGCACCGAACTGCTTGTGACAGCCGCTCTATTGCGGCCCCACTTCAAGGAGGAATCATGCGTTTTATACCAACCAAGGTCCACGGAGTCCTCGACTATCTCGTGGGCATCGCCCTCATCGCGGCACCGTGGCTGTTCGGCTTCGCTGGAGTCGGCGGCCCCGCCGTCATCATTCCGATCGTGCTCGGCGTCGGTCTCATCGTGTATAGCCTCTTCACGAAGTACGAGTGGGGCCCCTTCGGTTTCATCCCGATGCCTGTTCACCTCGTGTTCGACATCGTCGCCAGCCTCTTCCTCGCGCTGTCGCCCTGGATCTTCGGCTTCGCGGGTGAGGCGCTGA
The DNA here is from genome assembly GCF_000685355.1 of Microbacterium sp. CH12i. Classification (GTDB taxonomy): domain Bacteria; phylum Actinomycetota; class Actinomycetes; order Actinomycetales; family Microbacteriaceae; genus Microbacterium. The sequence goes on from NZ_JHET01000007.1 coordinate 176,840, forward strand.
ACGTCTGGCTGCCGCACGTGGTCGTGGGCGCGACTGTCATCGTCGTGGTGCTGTTCTCGCAGCCGCAGCCGGCCAACGCACCGCGCGCAGCACTTCGCAACGCGTGAAAGAAAAGGCCCAGAGCCTCGCAATTTATGCGTGGTCCTGGGCCTTTTTTTGGTGGGCGATGCGGGACTTGAACCCACGACCTCTTCCGTGTGAAGGAAGCGCGCTACCAGCTGCGCCAATCGCCCATGACCCATGGGGTCGAAAAACGATACTACCCGAACGAAACCGTCAGATTCGACCACGAGACCGGACACGCGCGAGATCGCGTTTCAGTTTTGCGTCCGCGAATTGATCGGCTAATGTTTTACGAGTGCCCGGTTCACCGGAACACGAAATGCGGATGTAGCGCAGTGGTAGCGCATCACCTTGCCAAGGTGAGGGTCGCGAGTTCGAATCTCGTCATCCGCTCGAGTGAAGAGAGTTTCCCCGGAAACTCACTGCACGTGGGGTCAATCCACACGGTGGCGTGGCCGAGCGGCTAGGCACCGGCCTGCAAAGCCGTTTACACGGGTTCGAATCCCGTCGCCACCTCGCGGCACAACTTAATAGCCTGAATAGGCGCGATTGGCGCAGCGGTAGCGCGCTTCCCTGACACGGAAGAGGTCACTGGTTCGATCCCAGTATCGCGCACACACAAAACCCCCGGATTTCCGGGGGTTTTTTCATGTCCGGGGCGAGGCGTGGGCTTGAACGCCGACAACATGCCGACGCCTGCTCGCCGCACCCGCGAAAACTTACGGCTGGGGCGCGGCGCGTGTGCGATAGCCGGGCTGTTCTGGCGGGGCGAGCTCGCCTTGCGGAAAATCAGCATCCGTAAGCCTGGAGAGAAAACGGATCACTACCTCGCGTTCGTCCTGAGTCATAGACGCGGCGGCGGAGAACCTTCTGGCGTGCTGACGCCCGATTGTGTCGTGGGCTGAGCGCCGAGTGTGCTCAGTGACCTCAAGGCACGTTGTACGCCGGTCGCTGGGATGCGGGAGCGAATGACATGGTCCCCGGCAACGAGTCGGTCTACCAGCTTGGTTGTCGACGCACTGGAAATTTCCACTTCACGCGCGATGTCCTTCGGTGTAATGATCTGACCCTGTTGCTTCGCGCGGATCAGCATCCGAATCGCACGCATGTCACTCTCGTTGAGCTTCATGTAGCGCTTCGAAGCCGCTGAGAGTGCGCGTGCTGCGTTTTGCCATTGGTGAAGCGCTTGCATCACCTGAACGCATTGCGCTAATTCCGCTTCAGACAGGTGGCTGCGATCGACGAGGTCGGAGTCGGTTGAGAAGTAACGCATGTTGGCGAGTTCGTCGGCTGATCGTTCTGAAGCGTCCACTCCCACATAGTACATTCTATGCTACTTAAATTCTCGCCTAGCTAACGAAATGGAGTGTGGGAGTGGAACAGGTAGTCCTCGTGGACAACTCCGGCGCACCGATTGGTGTGCACAACAAAGAGACTGTCCATGGCACTTCAACACCTCGGCATCTCGCGTTCTCATGCCACATCGTTGATCAGAATGGTCGTCTGCTCATCACCAGACGCGCTCTCACGAAGAAGACCTGGCCTGGAGTCTGGACGAATTCTTTCTGCGGCCATCCTGGCCCGAACGAGCGCCTTGAGGATGCTGTTCGCCGTCGTGCGCGTTTTGAACTCGGCCTCAGCGTCGAGGAGATCGTCTGCGCGCTGCCGAATTTCGGCTATTCAGCACGCGACCCATCCGGCATAGAAGAAAACGAGTACTGCCCCGTGTTCATCGCGAAGGCAACATCCACGCTGACGCCTAATCCTGATGAGGTGGCCGAGGCGCAGTGGACAAGCATCGCCGCGCTGGCCACTGCCACGGAAGCAGCGCCGTGGGCCTTCAGCCCATGGCTCATCGGCCACTTTCCTGACCTTCTCCCCATTCTTTCCGATTCGACCGGAAGACGGGACGATGATGTCTGAACCCGGTGCGACCGTTGACGAAATCACCCTCACAATTGAGGCAAGGCTGACGGAGGTGCTTGCGCAGGGTCGCGAGCGCTCCCGAGCATTCTCAGCTACCTACTTTCAGTTGTGGGACTCGTTGGAAGCTATGGCGAGAGGCGGGAAGAAGATCCGGCCGCGTCTACTAATGGACGCATACCAGGCGCTGGGCGGCATCGACGAGCGCGCTGCGGTGGAGGCAGCGTGCGCGATGGAGCTGCTGCACATTGCGCTGGTCATTCACGACGATGTCATCGATAAGGATCTGATCCGACGCGGCGAAATGAACATCACCGGCAGATTCGCTTCGGAGGCAATGCTGCGTGGTGTACCGCGACGTGAAGCTCATGCCTGGGGCGAGGCATCATCGATTCTCGCTGGCGACCTCATGCTCACCTTTGCGCACTCTTTGCTGGCCCGCCTTGATATTCAGGAGGACCGCCGCCACGCGGTTCTTGACGTGTTCGATGACACCGTCTTCGAGAGCGCAGCCGGCGAACACTTTGACGTGTGGCTCAGCCTGCATCTTGAGCGGTCGAGGCCCCAGGACGTCCTGGTCATGGTCGATCAGAAGACAGCGGCATACTCCTTTCACGCTCCGCTCGTTCTCGCGGCTGTACTGGCCGGGGCCACGACCGCAGTGATCGAAGAGCTGACGGTTATTGCGCGTCAGATCGGTGTGATCTACCAGTTACGCGACGACGTTCTCGGGTTGTTCGGTGACGAGCGAGCCACTGGGAAGTCCACACTCAGTGATCTGCGGGAGGGAAAAGAGACCCTCCTGATCGCCTACGCACGTGCGGACGCTGCCTGGGCTGACGTCGAACCATTTTTCGGAGACAACAACATCAGAGTTTCTGAGGCGCATCGCCTCAGGCGCGTCATCGAGGAATCAGGCGCACTCTTCTTCGTGGAGTCAGTCATCGCCGAACGGTGCGAGCACGTTCACGCCCTGATCCAGAACGCTGACCTTCCTGCAGCACTGAGCGAACAGCTCATTGCCCTCACATCCACGTGTAATTCACGAGCGTCATGAAACTGTCGGGGTTGGGACTCTATAACGCGACCGCGAATCAAAGCGCGTCGGTCATCATCAGGCGTTATTCAACGTCATTCGGCTGGGCAAGTCGTCTGCTTGATCACAGAGTCCGGCGTCACATTGCATGCATCTATGGACTTGTGCGCATCGCTGACGAGCTCGTCGACGGCCCGGCAGCGATTGCCGGGGTAGACGCTGAAATGCGCCGGACGATGCTTGACGAACTCGAACGGGAGACCGAACGCGCGCTGCGGCTGGGCTTCAGTACGAATATCGTTGTGCACGCTTTTGCGTTGACCGCGCGCGAACACGACATCGGTATGGACCTGTGCCGGCCCTTCTTCTCGGCGATGAGAACCGACGTTGAGAGCACGAGCTTCAATTCATCCGCTCTCCACGACTACATCTACGGCTCGGCTGAAGTGGTAGGTCTGATGTGCTTGGCCGTGTTCGAGCACGGAAGGATCCGCGACTCGCAGGAGCAGACGCAGCTGGTCGACGGCGCACGGAGGCTCGGCGCAGCCTTCCAGAAGGTCAATTTCCTTCGAGATTTCGCCGAGGATCATGACGTCCTGGGCCGCGTCTACTTTGCTGGAACTGAGAAAGCTCTTACCGAAGAATCAAAGCGCGAAATCATCGATTCGATCAGGGAAGACCTGCGTGCCGCAGATGCGTCGATCCCGTTGTTGACATCGGAGTGCCGTCCTGCGGTGTGGGCCGCGCGAACCATGTTCAGCGAACTCACCCACCGCCTTGATACGACATCGGTCGCCGCACTCACACACACCCGCGTTCGGGTGCCGAATACCGTGAAAGCGCGCATTCTGGGACGAGCAATCGGTATGCGGATCAGCCGATGAAGGCTTCGAGAGTCGTTGTGATCGGCGGCGGCGTCAGCGGGCTGGCTACAGCGTGTCTGCTGGCGCGTGACGGACATCAGGTGACCGTGCTTGAGAAGAACAGCGAGTTCGGCGGGAGGGCCGGATCGTGGGAGCGCGACGGGTTCACATTTGACACTGGGCCGTCGTGGTACCTCATGCCGGAGGTGTTCGAGCACTTCTACCGCATGATGGGAACGACCACGTCCGAGCATCTGGAGTTGGTCGCACTGCAGCCCGGCTATCGCATCTACGGCGAACCGACCGGCGAGGTGGGCAAGGAGGGGGAAGCCGCCATCGACGTGCTCTCCGGAACCAACGCCACCGCCACACTGTTTGAGAGCCGAGAAACCGGGGCAGGTAACCAAGTGCGCCGCTATCTTGCATCGGCGACGAAAACGTATCGCGCGGCGGTGAGTTCCTTCCTTTACAACCCGTTCTCCTCGTGGCGCGATTTTGTGTCGGCGAGGGTTCTCGCCTCGACACCCGCGGTGCTCCCTCTGCTCACGCGTTCGCTGTGGAGCTTTGTCAGGGCGCGCTTCACCGATCTGCGTCTTCGCCAGATACTCGGCTATCCAGCGGTATTCCTTGGCACATCGCCGTTCGATGCACCGGCCCTCTACCACCTGATGAGTCATATGGACCTCGTCGATGGGGTGAAGTATCCGCTCGGTGGATTCCGGAAGTTCGTCGTCTCGTTAGCAGAGATCGCACGTGAAAACAATGTTGAGCTTCTCAACAATTGCGACGTCGTCGCCATCTCCAGCGCGAGTGGTTCGGTGCGGTCCGTCGAATACGAGCTGGATGGCCAGCAGCATCGGATCGATGCCGACATCGTGGTTTCAGCCATTGATGAGCATCACACGGAGACAGTGCTGCTGGAGGCGGCCGATCGCTCCTACGCAGCGAAACGGTGGGACAAACAGATCTCGAGTCCGAGTGCCGTCCTGATCATGCTCGGTATCAGAGGAAAGCTGCCTGAGCTGTTGCATCACACGCTGTTCTTTTCGAATGATTGGAAGGACAACTTCGACGCGATTTTCCGGTCGCCGACACGCATCCCTGACCCGCCATCGTTGTACATCTGCAAGCCGAGCGCGACCGATCCGGAGGTCGCCCCCGCCGGCCACGAGAACATGTTCGTTCTTATCCCGTTGCCACCGGATACAACGATCGGCCAGGGCGGCATCGATACCTCGGGAGACGCCCTCGTTTCAGAGGTCGCCGATCGTGCGATCGCAGATATCGCCACTTGGGCAGGCATCCCTGATCTGGCCGACCGAATCGTGGTGCGACGTACCGTGGGACCAGCGGACTTTGCCGACACGTTCAACACATTTCGAGGTAGCGCACTCGGCCCCGCTCACACTCTTACTCAGAGTGCGTTCTTTCGCGGCGTTACGCGGTCTCGTCGCGTAGATGGCCTGTATTACGCCGGGGCCACCACCGCTCCCGGGGTTGGCCTACCGATGTGTCTCATCAGCGCAGAACTGGTACTCAAACACGTGCGCGGCGACCATTCGCCCGGCCCGCTGGCGGAGCCGTGAACGGCGTATACGCAGTATCGCTGATGATCAGCGCTGCATGTTTGGTCCTACTCGATATTCGTTTCGATCTGGTGTTCCGCCGGAAGCCGCTGGCCGCAGGACTCGCACTTGCCATCGGGATCGTCTTCTTCGTCGTTTGGGATGCCGTCGGCATCAGCCTCGGGGTCTTCCATCACATCGATTCGCGCTGGGCGACGGGCGTTCTTCTGGCGCCGGCGTTTCCCCTCGAGGAAATCATGTTTCTGGGCTTCCTGAGCTATTTGACCCTCATTCTGCTGAGCGGCTGGCGACGTTGGCGTGATTCGAGGGAAACAACCCGATGACGTATCTCCTCATGTCCGTGCCGTTCGTTGGTGTCGCCCTTGTTGTGTTCTGCGTAGGTGCTTTGCATGCCCGCAAAGGAGGATCTCTGCCTCACTACCTCACCTCCTGGGCAATGGCGTCACTCGCTCTTCTCGTTCTGACTGCCGTGTTCGACAACGTGATGATTGCCGCCGGGTTCTTCGACTACGGCGCAGAGGAGATCTCCGGCTTCAGGCTCGGCTTGATTCCTCTCGAGGACCTCTTATATCCCCTTGCTGCAGGGCTGTTGCTTACTGGTGTCTGGCAGCTTTTCGGCGGAAATCAGGCGGGAGAGAGCACCGATGTCTGAACGCAATTCCTTGGTTCGTGCGCTGCTGGTTGCGTCCCGACCACTGAGCTGGATCAATACTGCGTATCCGTTCGCTGCGATCTACTTTCTGACGACGGGGCGCATCGATATCGCGCTCATCGTCGGCACGATCTTCTTCCTCGTGCCGTACAACCTCGCGATGTACGGCATCAACGACGTCTTCGACTATGAATCGGATCTCGCGAATCCGCGGAAGGGAGGCGTGGAAGGCGCCAAGCTGCCGCCGAGGCTGCACCGAGCCACGCTGCTGTCGGCCACGCTTCTCGTCGTTCCATTCGTGATCGCGCTGGTGATTCTCGGCGCCGAACACCCGAATTCGTGGCTCATCCTCGCGGTGAGCCTGTTCGCTGTCGTCGCCTACTCGGTGCGCGGCCTGCGCTTCAAAGAGATTCCCGTGCTCGACTCGATCACGTCGAGCACACACTTCGTCACACCCGCGCTCTACGCGCTCGCACTTGCGGATACCACGATCACCCCTGGGATTGTGGTGACCATGCTCGCTTTCTTCTGCTGGGGCATGGCAAGTCACGCCTTCGGTGCGGTGCAGGACATCGTGCCGGATAGGGAGGCGGGGATCGGCTCCATAGCCACCGTCCTCGGCGCATCGACAACGGTCCGCTTTGCGCTGGCACTGTGGATCACAGCGGGAATCCTGATGCTCTTCGCGCCGTGGCCCGCGAACCTGGCAGCGATTGCGGTGTTGCCGTACATCGTCAGCGTCGCGCCGTATCTCAATGTCGACGACGCCCACTCCGGAACGGCCAACCGCGCCTGGCGGCGGTTCCTGGCCATCAACTATGCAGTGGGATTTGTGATCACGTTGTTGCTGATCCTCTGCGCCACGGAAGGGTTGTTCTCTTGACACGTGTACTCGTTACCGGTGCGACCGGATATATCGGCGGTCGTCTTGTGCCTCAGTTGCTCGAGGCAGGACACGAAGTCAGCGTGTACGTGCGTTCTCCGTGGAAGTTGAGAGACGTGCCCTGGCGTGAGCGAGTGCGCGTCTTCAAAGGAGATTTGACGGATGCCGTCGCGACCCGACGGGCGATGACCGACGTGGACGTGGCGTTCTATCTGGTTCATTCGATGAGTGCTGGCCGCGACTTTGTGACCGCGGAGAGAGACTCTGCAGAGACTTTCGCTCACGCCGCTTCGACAGCGCGAATCCAACGGATCGTGTACCTCGGCGGTCTTCATCCGCAAGGCACTGCGCTGTCGCAGCATCTCGCTTCACGGGCGGCTGTAGGGCAGACATTTCTCGATTCTCCGGTGCCTGCCATCGTCTTTCAAGCGGGCATCGTCATCGGTTCAGGGTCGGCTTCTTTTGAGATGATCCGCCATCTCACAGAGGTGCTGCCCTATATGCCAGCGCCTCGCTGGGTGCGCAACTACGTTCAGCCCATCGCTATTCGGGACGTATTGCGCTATCTCGTGCTTTCCGTAGATATCGAAACTGAGCTCAACCGGACGCTGGATATCGGTGGCCCAGACATCCTGCGGTATGGCCAGATGATGAATGGTTATGCCGTGGAAGCGGGGCTTCCGCAACGACATATTGCCGCTCTTCCGGTTCTCACGCCGTGGCTGGCCTCGCAGTGGGTGAGTCTGGTCAGTCCGGTCCCGCGCCAAATCGCGGTTCCGATCATCGCGTCGCTCCAGAACAACTGCGTCACAAGCGAACATGATGTTGACCGCTATATTGCACCGCCGGACGAAGGACTACTCCGGTATCGGACTGCGGTTCGGCTGGCACTCAAGCGTGAGGCCGAGGGCGAAATCGAGACCAGCTGGCAGAGCGCGACGGTGGCCGGCGCCCCGAGTGATCCACTTCCGAGCGATCCAGAGTGGGCGGGTCACACCGTCTTCACAGACCTGCGCACGCGTGAAAGCACAGCGTCCCCAACTGCGGTGTGGAATGTGATTGAAGCAATCGGCGGGCACAGCGGATGGCATTCCTTCCCCCTGGCATGGGCGGTTCGTGGCTGGATCGACCGCCTCATCGGCGGCGTGGGCATGCGCCGCGGGAGACGGCATCCCTCGCGAGTACACAGCGGCGACGTGATCGACGTGTGGCGGGTTGAGTCGATTGAACGCGGACGAATGCTGCGACTACGTGCCGAGATGCGGATGCCGGGCCGCGGTTGGCTCGAGCTGGGAGTCGAGCCGACTCAGGACGGTTCTCGTTACACACAGAGGGCGGTCTACTTTCCTAAAGGACTCTCAGGGCGGCTGTACTGGGTCTTTCTGTTGCCATTTCACGGAATCATCTTCAACGGAATGGCACGCAGCATCCTGCACGACGCCGAGCATTCGCAGATGGCGCGGACATGAGACTCTGGTCGTTGCACCCTCGGCACTTCGATCGTCAAGCACTCACCGCATGTTGGCGTGAAGGTCTGCTCGCCCAAGCAGTTATTATCGAGCCTGGGCGCGGGTACTCACACCATCCGCAGTTACGACGGTTTCGTCACACCGAGAATCCGCATAGCGCGATCGGTGACTATCTCAGTGCAATCGCTGACGAGGCTGAGGCGCGTGGGTATCACTTCGTCCGCGAGAAGATCCGAACAACAGGCGCACGCGAGGATATGGCGGTCACCGACCAGCAGCTTGCGTACGAGTGGGGGCATCTTCTCGCCAAGATGCAACAACGCAGCGTGGGGGTGTGGGAACGGTGGCAATCACTCTCGTTCCCCGATCCGCATCCCATGTTCACCGTCATCCCGGGCCCCATCGCCGAGTGGGAGAAACTCGCACCGCCTGGGTAGTCGACACGCAACCCCGGGGATGTCGGGGAAGCTACCGGTCTTCGAATGAATCCGCGGTCGGACGCAGCCGTTCGAGCCTTGAAACGATCTTGTCGATCGTGAGAATCACCGCGCAGAGAATCGCAATCGATCCTGGGATGAAGACCAGAAGGTCATCGATCATTTCCCACGCCGCCGGGCTCCACAGTGCAACCCAGGTGAGTACGAGCGCGAGGGCGGTCATGAGCTCTCCGACCAACGCGACAACGCCGAAGAACAGAATCGCCCGGTGGTGTTGACGAGCGGATCGCGTGGAAAAACGGAAGTCAATCGCGAAAGCGATGAGCAGCACTGCGAAGACGGACAGCAGTAGTCCGAGGTGGTCCGGGGTCAACTCACGCATGCCGTCAGGATGCCTGATGTACTCGACATTCGCCACTGGCGCGCCGGAGCAGCTGACGTGCCTCACCTTTCGCACTGTGCTGTCGCCGCCGCTATCGCCTGGTATCTCGCGCCCTTCGTGCCATTCGCTGACAACGACTACTCCTATTACGCACCGCTCGGCGTTCTGGTCAGCATGCATCTGACGCTGGCAGCATCTGCTCGCGTCGGCGCTCAGTCTCTCATCGGACTCGGCATCGGCATCGCGCTCGGCCTTGGCGGGCTTGGACTGGTACGAGTGGACGTTCCCGGGGTGATCGCTGTGGCCGCAGTGATCGGCATCGCCGATGCGCTGGTCCAGGAACCGATGAATAACGAAGAAATTGCAAAGGCCACCGATGGACTCACCACTCGAACTCGCGACGGCAGCGACACTTGAGCTCGCGGATCTTCTCGCGCGCTCTGAAGCCGACGAAACAGTACCGGATGCGACGGTGCGTCAACGTGTGGCGTATGCCGCACGGGCCTGCGGTCGTGTGCGTACGCCGAGTGTTCGACACCTCTCGAGACTTCGTCGCTTCAACCTCATGACACCGGCAGGTGGGCGAGCATGCGATACTAGAAGAGGTCATGCGTCGCCCCTTCTAGGCGAACATGATTCACGCGCCCGTGGACTTCCACTCCACGGGCGCACCTTTGTTTACAGCACGGGTTCAGCGGACGCCATCCAGACGAGTAACCTGGAAGGCGACCAAGATGGAGAGTTTCCGTGCCTGAAAAACGCCCAGCCGAATGACGGCTTCGCCCTGTTCTCTGACCGATCTGTTGTCGCCATGCGCGTCAACGGTGACTCAAGGATCTTGCGACCACAGTGACGACGAGCGACGAGGTCGAGCCTGTCACTATCGACAGCACCGATGGACTCAACATCCTGCGTCATTCGGCAGCTCATGTGCTCGCACAGGCGGTACAGCGCATCAACCCGCAGGCGAACCTCGGCATTGGTCCGCCGGTCACCGACGGTTTCTACTACGACTTCGGTGTCGAGACGCCGTTCACTCCGGAAGACATCAAGGCGATCTCCAAAGAGATGCAGCGCATCGTGCGTGACGGACAGCGCTTCGTTCGTCGCGTTGTGACCGACGACGAGGCCAGAGCAGAGCTTGCGAACGAGCCGTTCAAGCTTGAACTCATCGGGTTGAAGGACGGCAAGAACGAAGCCGCCGAAGGCGCATCCGTCGAGGTCGGCGCTGGCGAGCTCACGATCTACGACAACACGACCAAAGACGGTGAGGTCGTCTGGAAAGACCTCTGCCGCGGCCCGCACCTGCCCAGCACCCGCATGATCGGCAACGGCTGGGACCTCACTCGCATTGCCGCCGCCTACTGGCGCGGTAGTGAGAAGAACCCACAGCTGCAGCGCATCTACGGCACCGCGTGGCCGACCAAGGACGAGCTACGCGCCTACAAGGATCGCCTCGCCGAGGCAGAGCGGCGCGACCACCGCAAGCTCGGTGCCGAAATGGACCTGTTCTCGTTCCCCGATGAGATCGGCTCTGGTCTCGCGGTCTTCCATCCCAAGGGCGGCATCATCCGCTACGAGATCGAAGAAAATCTGCGCCGTCACCTACTGCGAAACGGCTACGACGTCGTCAACTCCCCGCACATCACCAAGAAGGACTTGTTCGAGACCTCCGGTCATCTGCAGACCTACGCAGACGGCATGTTTCCGCCCATGCATCTTGATGAGACCGTTGACGAAGACGGCAACATCACTCGGCAGGGCCAGGACTACTACCTGAAGCCGATGAACTGCCCGTTCCACAACCTCATCTTCCGCTCGCGCGGGCGCTCATATCGTGAGCTGCCGCTGCGACTGGCCGAATTCGGCACGGTGTACCGGTACGAAAAGAGCGGCACGCTGTCTGGCCTCACGCGTGTTCGCGGACTCACTCAGGACGACGCGCACATCTACGTCACGCAAGACCAGGTTCGTGACGAGCTCACGACCAACCTCAATCTCGTGCTCGAACTGTTGCGCGACTACGGGCTGAATGACTTCTACCTTGAGCTGTCGACGAATGAGGAAGGCAACCCGAAATTCCTCGGTGAGTCGGAGCAGTGGGAAACAGCGATCGAGTCGCTGCGCGAAGTTGCGGTCGCATCCGGCCTGGAACTCGTCGACGATCCAGGCGGAGCGGCGTTCTACGGCCCGAAGATTTCAGTTCAGGCTCGTGACGCCATCGGCCGCACCTGGCAGATGTCGACGATCCAGCTCGACTTCAACCAGCCCGAGCGCTTTGAGCTGGAATACACCGGCCCTGATGGCCAGAAGCATCGCCCTGTCATGATCCACCGCGCATTGTTGGGCTCGGTCGAGCGCTTCTTCGCGATCCTGCTCGAGCACTACGCCGGTGACTTCCCGGTATGGCTTTCGCCGGTGCAGGTCGTCGGAATTCCGGTCGCCGATGAGTTCGCCGACTATCTCGGTGAGATCATCACGACCCTCCGCGACGGCGGCGTGCGCGCTGACCTCGATGTCTCTGACGATCGGATGCAGAAGAAGATCCGTAATCACACCACCGGCAAGGTGCCGCTGTTGCTGATTGCGGGGGAGAAGGACCGGGATGCCGGTACCGTCTCGTTCCGCTTCCGTGACGGGACGCAGCAGAACGGTGTGCCGATCGCGGATGCTGTCGCACGTATCCGCACGGCTATCGACTCGCATGCGCTCGTGCACACGGCGGAGGACCTGGCGTGACGGACGGCGGTGTCGAGGATGCCGCGCACCTCGCCGGCGTTCCCGATGAGTTTCAGCGGCTGTGGACTCCGCACCGGATGGCGTACATCCAGGCCGGGCCTGAGCCGCTGCGAGAAGAGTGCCCGTTCTGCGAGGCCCCGAAGCATTCGGATGCCGAGCGGCTCATCGTCGCGCGAGGCAAGACCGCGTACGTTCTGCTGAATCTGTTTCCGTACAACTCTGGGCACCTGCTCGTCTGCCCGTATCGGCACATCGGTACCTACGACCAGGCGACTCCAGAAGAAGTTGCCGAGATCGGCGCGCTCACTCAGACCGGCATGCGCGTGCTCCGCGAAGTGTCGAACTGCGACGGCTTCAACCTCGGCATGAATCAAGGTGCAGTCGCCGGCGCCGGGGTAGACGGGCACCTGCACCAGCACATCGTGCCGCGGTGGAGGTCCGATTCGAACTTCTTCCCAATCATTGCGAAGACGAAGGCGCTGCCACAGCTCTTGGGCGAGGTGCGTGAAGCGGTCGCTGGCGCATGGCCGAACCCTTTGACGGGCTCAGAGATCGCTTAGCGAACCTGGCGTGCGCTGAACTGCATCTTCGGGTGCGCGTAGGACTCCTGGGCCTCGATGAGCTTCAATTCGCGGTCACCGGAGTCGAGCGTCAACTGCAACAGGTCGAACACGCTTGACGCCGTGCGCTCGAGTGCGATCTGAGCGCTGCCCGTCTCGACGTAGTGCGCGGTGAAGAGCGCAGCGGTAACATCGCCCGAGCCGTTCGCCTTCATCGGCAGATATGGCGTCTGCACGATCCAAGCACCCGCATCGTCGACTGCGAGCATCTCGATCGTGCCGTCTTCACGGTCGGGACGCTCGACGCTCGTCACGAGCACCGTGCTCGGACCCATGGCGCGAGCGAGATCGACCGAGGCGAGGGTGGACTCGAGGGTGTCGGGTTCAGTGCCGGTGAGGAACCCGAGTTCGAACTGGTTCGGCGTAATGATGTCTGCGACCGGAACGACCCGCTCCCGCAGTAGTTCTGGAATCGCAGGTGCGACGAAGCATCCGGACTTCGCGTTGCCCATGACCGGGTCGCACGCATACAGCGCCTTGGGGTTGGCGGCCTTTACCCGCGCGACCGCGTCGATGATCACATCGCCGATGCCTTCGCCGCCCTGGTAACCAGACAGAATCGCATCCACCTGCTCGAAAGCGCCGCGCTCTTCGATGCCGGTGATGACTTCAGCAACATCACTAGGAGCAATTAGCGGGCCACGCCAAGCGCCATAGCCGGTGTGGTTGGAAAAGTTCACCGTGTATACCGGGATCACATCCACGCCGATGCGCTGGAGCGGGAACACCGCGGCGGAGTTGCCGACGTGGCCGTAGGCGACAGCTGACTGGATCGAGAGGATCTTCATCCTTCGATCTTCTCACCCCACGGCCGCAGCGAGATCCGCGATCAACTGCGCGGCTTCATCACCGGTCAGATCGTGAACCGTGAGGCGCAGATGGTGGGAAGGCGCATCGCGCTCGGCAAGAGAGAAGCCGTCACCGGTGCGCACGAGCCACCCACGTCGCATCAACCGCTCGGCAACCGTCGGTGCGGGTATCGGCAGCTCCACCCAGAGGTTCATGCCGTCGGCATAGTGCGCGATGATGTCGTGTGCACGGAGGCGCTCGGCGAAGGCCGTGTTGCGTTCGGCATAGTGCAGGCCGGCGTCGCGAATCGAGGCACGTACGCTCGAATCACTCAACAGCCCATATGTCAGTCTTTGCAGCAAATGGCTGACCCAGGTTGTGCCTGGACTCAGGCGCATGGCCAGTCGGTCTGCGGTCTCGGGATCTGTGGCAGCGATCGCCAGACACATGTCAGGACCGAGGAACTTCGACACCGAACGCAGTAGCGCAAATCTTTTGTGTTCTGGGCCGATCAGGCTCTCGTACGGCTGGGCGGAGAGCATCGAGAAGTGATCGTCCTCGATGATCAAGACGTACGGATGCTGTGCCAGAACCGCACGAAGCGCGGCGGCACGCCGGGGGGAGAGGCTCGCACCCGTTGGGTTCTGCGCGCGTGGAGTGCAGATGACGGCTCGGACGCCGGCATCCAACGCAGCCTGCAGTCCTTCGATCGTCATGCCCTCGTCGTCGACAGGCACGGGAACGGCGCGATAGCCGCCGAGGCGGACGGTATGGATGCTGGCGAGGAAGCAGGGGTCTTCCAGTGCGACGGCATCATCTCTCGTCAGCGCCTGCGCGAGGAGTCGCTCAACGGCATCCACTGCACCACTCGTGATCGTAATCCGAAACTTTGGCGTTGAAAGGTCAGGGGAGACCCACTCGCGCGACCAGGCCTCCAGTGCGGTGTCGATCACCGGTTCTCCATAGAGAACGGGCCGGCCGGTCACACTTGCGAGGACGGGAGAGGGGTCAGGGATCAGTCGCGGATCTGGGTTTCCGGTGCCGATGTCACGGAGCACATTGTCTGCGGCGTAACCCTCTTGCGCGACGGTGTCATGCTCCACAAGTACCGTTCCGCCGCGTCCGCGAGTGACAACAAGGCCAGCCTGTGCCAGCTGTCGGTACGCGGCGACTGCGGTGTTGCGGTTCACTCCGAGACGCGCGGCGAGCTCACGCACTGGAGGGAGGGACGCACCGGGACGAAGCGCGCCACGCTCTCGCAGTTCGCGCACACTTGTTGCGATATCGGCTGCGGTCGCGCCTGTGATTTCGTCGTTCATGTCACCTCCAGACATGTGAGTCTACGGGCCGCTTGTGGAGTGCTATGTTTTGGCATAGATCAAACCAGACTTTGAATATGCCGAAAGGGTCAGCCATGACTGCAGATCAGAATTCGACCACTGGATCAGCCCGCGTGAAGCGCGGCCTCGCAGAGATGCTCAAGGGCGGCGTCATCATGGACGTTGTCACCGCCGATCAGGCGAAGATCGCCGAAGATGCCGGCGCCGTTGCCGTCATGGCGCTCGAGCGAGTGCCCGCTGACATTCGTGCTCAGGGTGGTGTTTCTCGAATGAGCGACCCCGACATGATCGACAGCATCATCGCGTCGGTGTCGATTCCGGTGATGGCGAAAGCGCGCATCGGTCACTTCGTCGAGGCTCAGGTGCTGCAGGAACTCGGCGTGGACTACATCGATGAGTCAGAGGTACTTTCACCCGCCGACTACGTGAACCACATCGACAAATTCGGCTTCAACGTACCGTTCGTCTGTGGCGCGACCAACCTGGGCGAGGCGCTGCGTCGGATCAACGAGGGCGCGGCGATGATTCGCTCCAAGGGCGAGGCGGGCACCGGCGATGTCTCAGAGGCGACCAAGCACATCCGCAAGATTCGCTCGGAGATCAACGTGCTCCGCTCGATGACAAAGGACGAGCTGTTCGTCGCGGCGAAAGAGCTGCAGGCGCCGTACGAGCTCGTCGCTGAGATCGCCGAGACCGGCAAACTTCCCGTCGTGCTGTTTGTTGCTGGCGGAGTGGCGACTCCCGCAGATGCCGCGATGATGATGCAGCTCGGTGCGGATGGTGTCTTCGTCGGGTCTGGCATTTTCAAGTCGGGCAACCCTGTCGAACGCGCCGCGGCGATCGTGAAGGCGACGACATTCTTCGACGACCCAAAGGTTGTTGCCGAGGTCTCACGCGGACTCGGCGAGGCAATGGTCGGCATCAACGTTTCTGACCTGCCCGCACCGCACCGCCTCTCTGAGCGTGGCTGGTAAAGCACAGCCGCCTCGCATCGGCGTTCTCGCTCTCCAGGGTGATGTGCGTGAGCACGAGACAATACTTCGAGAGCTGGGGGCCGACGTCGTGCGGGTTCGGCGACCGGAAGAACTCGAAAGCGTGCAAGGGCTTGTCATTCCGGGGGGCGAGTCGAGCGTCATCGACAAGCTGAGCCGCATATTCGGACTGCGAGAGCCACTGCGAGCGGCGATCCGCGACGGACTGCCCATCTACGGCACCTGCGCCGGGCTCATCATGCTCGCAGATACAGTGCTCGACGCGATCGAGGGTCAGGAGAGCTTCGGCGGGATCGACATCGCCGTCCGTCGCAACGCCTTCGGACGGCAAAGCGAGTCATTTGAGACCGAGCTCGATGTGCCAGCTCTGGGGAAGCCTCCCGTGCGAGCGACATTCATCCGTGCGCCGATTGTCGAGCGCGTGGGCCGGAACGCTCAGGTGTTGGCGACGCTCGTGGACGGGCGAATAGTTGCGGTAGAGCAGGGCAACCTCTTGGGCACGAGCTTTCACCCGGAAATGAATGGTGAGACTCGATTCCATCAGCGATTCCTCGCAAAAGTGAATTCGAGGACTGTTCGCTAGAATGGTCGATGCCCTGCGGGCCAAGCGGGGCGAACACACGAGCGGAGATATATGTCCGGGCATTCCAAGTGGGCGACGACGAAGCACAAGAAGGCTGTCATCGACTCGAGGCGCGCGAAGTCGTGGGCCAAGCTCATCAAGAACATTGAGGTCGCAGCCAAGCTCGGCGGCGCCGATATGTCCGGCAACCCAACACTTTTCGACGCGGTGTTCAAGGCGAAGAAGATGTCTGTCCCCAAGGACAACATTGACCGTGCCGTCAAGCGCGGTGCGGGCATCGGCGGCGAAGTGGTCGAGTACCTCTCGATCATGTACGAGGGCTACGGCCCGAACGGTGTCGCGCTCATGATCGAGTGTCTGACCGACAACAAGAACCGTGCTGCCGCAGAGGTGCGCACGGCGCTGAGCCGCAACGGCGGCAACCTCGCTGACCCCGGAAGCGTCGCATACAACTTCACCCGCAAGGGTGTCATCGTCGTCGGCTCTGAGGGCACGACCGAAGACGACGTGATGGAAGCTGTTCTCGAGGCAGGCGCCGAAGAGATCGAGCCGCACGGCGACGACTTCGGAGTCATCACAGAGGCCACCGACCTGGTTAAAGTCCGTACTGCGCTGCAGGATGCCGGTATCGACTATGAATCCGCCGACATCGAGTTCGTGCCGAACCTCAAGGTCGAAGTAGACGCGCACACTGCGCGGAAGATCTTCCGTCTCATCGACGCTCTCGAAGACAGCGAAGATGTGCAGAACGTGTACAGCAACTTCGACCTCACCGCAGAGGTGCAGGCCGAACTCGCCAACGACGAGGATGAAGAATAAGGCGCGCCGCCCTGGCCGTCGCTCCTCTGGCGCTTAGCCTGGGGGAGTGGCGGCTTCTTCTTTGCGTGTGCTCGGGATCGACCCCGGTCTGACCCGGTGCGGGGTCGGGATCGTCGACGTCGCGCGTTCGCGTCACGCAACACTCGTGCATGTCGGCGTCATCCGCACTCCACCGGATGCGCCGATCGGTGAACGTCTCGCGGCCGTCGCGGCCGGCATCCGATTGGTTCTCGAAGAGCACAGCCCGGATGCCGTCGCCGTTGAGCGCGTTTTCGCGCAGCACAACAGCCACACCGTGATGGGTACCGCTCAGGCCAGTGGTGTGGCGCTGCTCGTTGCGGCGGAAGCAGGGCTCCCCGCCGCTACGCATACTCCGAGCGAGGTCAAGGCGGCCGTCACCGGCTACGGCTCGGCTGACAAGAAGCAGGTGCAGGCGATGATTGCGCGCATCCTTCGGCTCGATGCGCCCCCTCAGCCCGCCGACGCAGCAGATGCGCTCGCGATCGCACTGTGTCATGCCTGGCGGAGGGGCGGAGCAGCGCCCGGATCCTCTGAATCTCTGACTCCTGCGCAGCGCGCATGGGCGGATGCTGAGCGTGTCGCTCGAACATATCTACGATCAGGCTCGTAGGCTGAGGGGATGATTTCCTCGCTGCGCGGGCTCGTGCTTTCCACTGGTGTCGACCACGTCGTGATCGAAGTCGGCGGCGTGGGCTTCTTCGTCTTTGTTCCCGGCGATATCGCGCACACCGCTCGAATCGGCGAGCAGCTGCGCCTGCACACCAGCCTCATCGTCCGCGAAGACGCGCTGACACTGTTCGGATTCACTGAGCCGCTCGAGCTTGAGGTGTTCGGTCATCTACTGAGCGTGACCGGTGTGGGGCCGAAGTCTGCGCTCGGTGTGCTCGGGCATCTCACTGTCGACCAGATCGCCACGGCTGTCGCCGATGACGATGACGCCCCGTTCCGCCGAGTGTCGGGCATCGGTCCGAAGACAGCCAAGCTCATCGTTGTGCAACTCGCCGGCAAGTTGCAGCCGCCATCCGCGGCCGCCGGTGGTCGAAGCGCGTCTGGCGAAACCGATGTGGTCACCCAGCTCAGCGCAGCGCTGATGGGTCTCGGTTGGTCAGAGCGAGTCGCCCTCGAAGCCGCTGCCGAGACTGCGGCTGCCGCAAGCGACGCTGACCGTAGGTCGGTGTCTGCGCTGCTGCGTCAGGCGCTCGCGGCTCTCGGGCCAGCCAAGGCGGGTGCGTCACGTGGATGACGGCATGAACATCGCCGACGGTAGAGATCCCGCTGAACCGATCGACGAGACCGAACTCGCGATCGAAGGCGCGCTGCGTCCCGGCAGCCTTGGTGAATTCGTCGGGCAGCCCAAGGTGCGCGGTCAGTTGCAGCTGCTGCTCGATGCCGCTCGTATCCAGAATCGCCCGCCGGATCACATCCTGCTCGCAGGCCCCCCTGGCCTCGGGAAGACCACGCTCGCGATGATCGTCGCGTATGAGAGCGAGCGCCCGCTCCGACTTTCCAGTGGTCCTGCGATTCAGCACGCCGGAGACCTCGCAGCGCTGTTATCGAGTCTTGTGCCTGGCGAGGTGCTGTTCATCGACGAGATCCACCGCATGGCGCGCTCTGCCGAAGAGATGCTGTACCTCGCGATGGAAGACTTCCGGATCGACATCATGGTAGGCAAGGGTGCAGGAGCGACCAGCATCCCACTCGACCTGGCCCCCTTCACCCTCGTAGGAGCCACGACACGCTCGGGCCTTCTTCCCAACCCGCTGCGCGACAGGTTCGGCTTCACGGGTCACCTTGAGTTCTATGAAGACAGCGACCTCGAAAAGGTCATCGCGCGCTCCTCGAGCGTTCTCGGCATCTCGCTGCCCACAGATGCCCGCTCAGAGATCGCGCGCCGCTCCCGGGGCACACCACGCATCGCGAACCGCCTGCTGCGTAGAGTGAGAGATTACGCGCTCGTGCACGGCGAGCTCAGCGATGCATCCATTTCGGACGTGCATGCGGCGCTCGATCTCTATGACGTCGACCCGATCGGTCTCGATCGCCTCGACCGCGCAGTGCTCGATACGCTCGTTCGACGCTTCCGTGGCGGGCCCGTGGGGCTCAGCACGCTGGCGGTGGCTGTCGGTGAAGAGGCTGAGACGGTGGAAAGCGTCGTCGAACCCTTCCTCGTGCGCATTGGGTTCCTCGGACGCACACCCCGAGGACGCGTGGCAACCCCAGAGGCATATGAGCACCTCGGCCTGCGGCATCCAGAGCAGGCCGCATTGCTCGATGACCTATAATCGCTGAAGGCTTCCCCTGATCCCCCTGCGCGCCCATCGATGCGCGCGCATTTGAAAGGCACTTCCTGATGGAAATCATCCTCTTCGGTCTTCTCGCTGTTCTTCTGGTGTTTATGATCTTCAACACCCGCAAGCGCACCAAGCAGCAGAAGGCTGACCAGGCAGAGAAGGCCACCAAGACGATTCCTGGCGCCAAGGTCCTGCTGCAGGGCGGCCTGTACGGCACGATCGTTGCATTCGACCCGGAGAACCTGGACGAGCCCGCGCTCGTTGAGATCGCGCCCGGCACCGTCATCGAGGTGCACAGCCAGGCAATCCTGCGCGTCGTTGAGCCGACGGATGCTCTCGAAGAGCAGATCGATGATGACTTCGCTGTCGACCTCGATGCGGACAGCCACCCGGTCGTTGAAGAGCACCCCGCCGCTCTCGAGACGCCTGAGGAGACCCGCGCTCGTCTCGACCGCGACTCCGACGGCAAGTAGTCCTTCAACGCCCGCCGGCATCGTAGAAAGCTGAACGTACGTGGCATCCTCTTCACCTGTTCGTCATGCCTGGAAGGTCCTTCTCACACTTCTTCTCGTGACGGCCGCTTTGTTCGGCGTCAACGCGATCGGCGTGTACGGATTCGGAAAGAGCTCCTGGAGCCCTGAGCTCGCCCTCGACCTGCAGGGCGGCACCCAGATCGTTCTCAGCGCTGTCACCCCGGACGGTGCTGATCCGACGCAGGACCAGCTCGACCAGGCTGCCGCGATCATCCGCCAGCGCGTTGACTCAGCTGGCGTTGCCGAGGCCGACATCACAACCGAGGGCGGACGCAACATTGTCGTCCAGATCCCAGGTGCGGCCGACGCGGAGACCCGCGCACGGATCGAGGCGAGCGCGCAGCTTGAGTTCCGATCGGTCATCTATGCCTCAGGCGCAGCCACCGAATTCGTCGGCGAAGATGGTAACTCCACGCCGTACCCGACTCCGGACCCTTCCGCGAACGCCATTCCCTCACCAGAGCCGACCGATGGCAGCGATCCGTCGTGGGTTACCGAGAAGTTGCAGGCCGAGTTCCTCGCGTTCGACTGCGCCAAGCCGCGGACTGATGCGACTAATGCACCCGCGGACCAGCCGCTGATCACGTGCGACGACACCAAGCAGTTCAAGTACATCCTCGGCCCGATGGAACTCTCCGGAGACGCCATCGACGACGCCACCAGCGGGCGCGACCAGCAAAGCGGCGCCTGGACGGTGCAGCTGAGCTTGAACGCGCACGGCACCAAGATCTTCGGCGAGACCAGCCAGCGGCTGTACCAGAACAAGCTCGCGAACCTCAGCCCGCGTGACCAGTTCGCGTTCGTTCTCGACGGCGAAGTGATCTCCGCTCCGCAGATGAACGGCGTCATCCTCAACGGCAAGCCCAGCATCTCTGGGTCGTTCACTCAGGAGTCGGCGAAGACGCTCGCCGACCAGTTGAAGTACGGCGCGCTGCCGTTGAGCTTCACCACTGAGAGCTCCGACACGATCTCGGCAACGCTGGGTACACAGCAGCTGCAGATCGGACTCATCGCCGGACTCATCGGGCTTGCGCTCGTCGCGCTCTACTCGCTGCTCAGCTACCGCGCACTCGGCACCGTGATCATCGCATCGATCGCCGTGATGGGTGTTCTCACCTACGTGATCGTGTGCATCCTCGCGTGGCGACTTGGTTTCCGCCTATCGCTCGCGGGTGTCGCAGGCCTTATCGTCTCGATCGGTTTCACGGCCGACTCGTTCATCGTCTACTTCGAGCGAATACGAGACGAACTACGCGACGGAAAGTCCATCACCAGCGCCGTCGAAGACGGCTGGGGGCGCGCGAAGCGCACGATCTACATCTCGAAGTCGATCAACGTGCTCGCCGCGGTCGTGTTGTACATCCTCGCGGATTCGACGGTCAAGGGCTTCGCCTTCACACTCGGACTCACGACGCTGATTGACGTGCTGATCTTCGTGATCTTCACGCACCCGGTAATGCAGATCCTCGCCAGGACCCGCTTCTTCGGCGGCGGTCACAAGCTGTCTGGTCTCGACCCAGAGGCGCTGGGCGCCGTTTACCATACGCGCACGCAGTTCCGTCAGATCACGCCGGCATCCGGGGGGCGGGCAGCAAAGAACGGCCGCTCCCGTGCCGAAGCAGAACGCCGACAAACTATCGCCGAGCGTAAACGTGCCGCGGTGTTGACCGGAGACAAAACTACGGATTCCGGAAGCGAGGGAAACCGCTGATGGCTTCCATGAATGAGTTCGGTAACAACCTTTACAGCGGGAAGACTTCTTTCCCGTTCGTCGGCAGACGCCGCCTTTGGTTCATCATCGCGATCGCACTGGTTGTGGCATCCGCTCTCGTGCCGCTGCTGCGTCCCGTGCAGTTCTCGATCGAGTTCACCGGCGGATCGCAGTTCATGGTGCTCGCACCGGATAGCGTCCAGCAGAGCACTGCAACTGACGCCGTGCACTCCGTTGTTCCAGGAGCCACCACCAAGGTCGTTATCGTCAGCGACACGAACGTGCGCGTCCAGACCGACCAGATGAGTGCTGAAGACACGCAGCTCGTCGCCACGGCCCTCGCCGACGCCTACAAGGTAGACCCGGCCGAGGTGACGTCATCCTTCATCGGTCCGGCCTGGGGTGAGAACGTCACACGGCAGTCGCTGTGGGGACTTGCGATCTTCCTCGCCCTGACGTTCCTGATCCTCGCGGTCTACTTCCGCACCTGGAAGATGTCCGCCGCTGCGATCCTCGGTCTGCTCGACGTGCTCATCATCACGGTCGGCGTCTATGCACTGGCCGGCTTCGAGATCTCGCCGGCTGCCGTTATCGGGTTCCTCACGATCCTGGCGTATTCGCTGTACGACACCACGGTCGTGTTCGACAAGATCCGAGAAAATACCACCGAAGACGGGGAGAACTCTGCCCGCACCTTCGGCGAATCGGTGAACCTTGCCGTCAACCAGACGCTGATTCGATCGATCAACACGTCGATCGTCGCGGCGCTCCCGGTGGGCGCGATCCTGTTCATCGGCGCGTTCTGGCTCGGTGCAGAGACCCTTACCGATATCTCGCTGTCGATCTTCGTCGGCATCCTCGTCGCGACAT
The DNA here is from genome assembly GCF_000685355.1 of Microbacterium sp. CH12i. Lineage (GTDB taxonomy): Bacteria > Actinomycetota > Actinomycetes > Actinomycetales > Microbacteriaceae > Microbacterium. The sequence goes on from NZ_JHET01000007.1 coordinate 199,442, forward strand.
ACTCAACGCTCTTTGTCGCAGCGCCGCTCTACTCGCTCTTCCGCGAAAAAAGAGCCGCAGATCGTCGAGCGCGACAAGCGCGTGCTCGAGTTGCGCGCTCGCGCGCTGACCGACGCGTAGAGCTGTTCGCTGGCGGAGGGTTCCTCTGCCGACACGCGTAAGATGTTCTGACCCGGAGGTGAAGTGATGGCGGAGGCTAACGCGCCGACGCAGGGATCGAGTCTCAGAAGACTCGTACCCCGCATCTTCTCGCGCGCCCCCCGCATCAACGACCTCGACAACCTGATCCGCACGGTGCGAGTGAATCACCCCAAGGGTGATCTCGCGATCATCAGCCGCGCGTATCAGGTCGCCAGCGAGAAGCATGCAGGTCAGAAGCGTCAGAGCGGCGAGCCCTACATCACCCATCCGCTTGCTGTCGCACAGATCCTCGCCGATATGGGTCTCGGACCTCGCGCAATCGCTGCGGCCTTGCTGCACGACACGGTAGAAGACACCGGCTACGCGCTCTCCGAGCTGACCGAGAAGTTCGGCGACGAAGTCGCCATGCTCGTAGATGGCGTCACGAAGCTCGACAAGGTCAAGTACGGCGAGAGTGCTCAAGCCGAGACCGTCCGCAAGATGATCGTCGCGATGTCCAAGGACATCCGTGTTCTCCTGATCAAACTCGCCGACCGTCTGCACAATGCCCGCACCTGGGGGTTTGTCCCGCCAGAGAAAGCAGAGCGCAAAGCCAGAGAGACGCTGGAGATCTACGCGCCGCTCGCGAATCGCCTCGGAATCCAAGCGATTAAGTCAGAGCTCGAAGATCTCTCGTTCGCGGTGCTGCATCCCAAGATCTACGCCGAGATCACCAGCCTCATCGCGCAACGCACCCCGCAGCGCGAGAAGTATCTGCAGTCGGTCATCCAGTCCATCAACGAAGACCTGCACGATCTCCGCATCCGCGGCAAGGTCGTTGGTCGGCCAAAGCAGCTGTACTCCGTCTATCAGAAGATGGTCATCCGCGGACGCGAGTTCGACGACATCTACGACCTCATCGGCATCCGGGTGCTGGTCGGATCGGTCCGCGACTGCTACGCGGTGCTCGGCGCGATCCACGCGCGCTGGACGCCGCTGCCCGGCCGGTTCAAGGACTACATCGCCACCCCCAAATTCAATCTGTATCAGTCGCTGCACACCACGGTGATCGGGCCCAGCGGGCGCACCGTAGAGATTCAGATTCGCACTCACGAAATGCATCAGCAGGCAGAGTTCGGGGTCGCAGCGCACTGGATGTACAAAGAGCGGATGAACGGCGGCCGCCCCGATTCTGGTCCCACCGACACCGATATGACGTGGCTTGCGCACATCTCTGACTGGCAGGCCGAGACCGCAGACCCCAGTGAATTCCTCGACTCGCTGCGCTTCGAGATCGGGGCGAAAGAGGTCTACGTCTTCACCCCGAAGGGGCGGGTCATCGGACTTCCCAGCGGTGCGACTCCCGTCGACTTCGCCTACGCCGTGCACACCGAGATCGGCCACCGCACCATGGGTGCGAAGGTCAACGGGCGCTTGGTGCCGTTGGAGACCGTCGTCAAGAGTGGTGACGTCGTCGAGGTCTTCACTTCGAAGAACCCGGATGCCGGCCCCAGCCAGGACTGGCTCGGCTTCGTCAAAAGCACCCGCGCACGCAACAAGATCAAGGGTTGGTTCACCAAGGAGCGCCGCGAAGAGGCGATCGAACAGGGCAAAGAGGCCATCGCACGCGCGATGCGACGACAGAACCTGCCGCTCCAGCGGTTGATGAGTCAGGACTCGTTCTCAGAGTCGCGCAGCAGCTGCACTACGAAGACGTCTCCGCCCTGTACGCAGCAGTCGGCGAAGGACATGTCTCTACGCAGTCCGTGCTCGAGAAAGTCACGGCGAACGTCGCGGCGAATGACACCGGCACCGGTGCGATCGAGATTCCCGGACGACCGCGCACTCGGGAGCCCCGCGCCGGCGATTCGGGCATTCTGGTGCGCGGCGCCGACGACATCCTGGTCAAGCTCGCCAAGTGTTGCACGCCGGTGCCTGGCGATCCGATCGTCGGCTTCGTGACGCGCGGAAGCGGCGTTTCTGTACACCGCTCGGACTGCGTCAACGTGAAGGCGCTGAGTGCTGAGGAGCAGCGCTTCGTTGAAGTCGAATGGGCGCCGACCACGAAGAGCGTCTTCCGCGTTCAGATTCAGGTCGAAGCTCTTGACCGCGCTGGATTGCTCTCGGACGTCACGCGCGTACTGAGCGAGCATCATGTGAACATCCTGTCTGCGACCGTGTCGACCACGAACGAGCGCCTCGCAATCAGCAAGTTCGTGTTCGAGATGGGCGACGCGGTGCACCTGGATCGGGTGCTCAACGCGGTCCGCCGCATCGACGCGGTCTACGACGTCTATCGCGTGACGTCCTAACCGTTTTCTCCTACCAATCTCTCCACCACCGTCAGTGCGGCACGACGGCCGGGCAGCCTCGGGCGTGCAGACAAGTGCTCATGCACATGCGGAAGTAACGTCGGCATTTGCTGGGCGAGGAGCTGCATCCACACGACGTACTCCGGGTACCGGCTGGCGCCGAGAATGAGGTCTGTGAGGGTGCGCTGCGCGGTCGTCACCGATACATCCGCGACGACGATGATGTCGGCATCCGGCAGTCTGCTTTCGTGCACGACGACGTTGTACGCAGCCGTCACGCGAGGTCGGCGATCGACAGCACGCTGAATATGGTGCCGCAGGGGTGCAGCGTCCCCAACACCATGCACCCACGCCGCGCTTGGTCCACTCACGGCGAAGCAGGGGACACGATCGGGATGAGCGCCGCCGCCCGCGCGTCGACGCCCTCAGGGATGTCGGCGGGCATATAGCCCGCACCGAGCTCAAACAGCAGCCCGTCTAGCCGCGCTGAGTTCAGCTCGGGCTGTGAGAGCAACCCACCGGGCAGATAGAACAGGGACTTGTGCACAGGTTCAGTGTGCCGTGCCCTTCCGTTGCCCGGAGCAGCCTGTGGATAACCGTCAGGCGCCGAGCGCGTTCAGCCACGCGCGACGAGCCTCGAGTGCATCCGCAGCTTCCTTGGCAGCCTTCTTGTTGCCGGATGCCTCTGCTGCGGCTTTCTCTGACTCGAGCTTCTCAATCGCGTCGAGCAGCTGCTGGCTCATGTCGTTCGCCCGCGCCTTGGTCTCAGGGTTGTTGCGCTTCCAATCGACCTCTTCGCGAGACTTGAGCGCCTGCTCAATCACGCGGAGCTTGTCATCTAGCGCACGTTCCTTGTCGCGGGGGAAGACTCGACCGACGGCATCCCATTGCGTCTGAATGCGCGTGAGCAGCGCGCGGGCCTGCTTGATGTTGGATTCATCGGCGACGGCCTTTGCTTCTTCAAGGAGCGCCTGTCGGGCCTCGATCTTCGGAGCCGATTCGGCTTCCTCTGCAGCCGACTGCTCGGCACGAGCCGAATAGAGAGCGTCGCCAGCAGCCTTGAAACGTGCCCAGAGTGCGTCGTCTGCCTTGCGTCCGGCCCGACCAGAGGCCTTCCAGTCATCGAGAAGGCTGCGGTACGCGGGGATTCCGTCGACGCCCTTCGGCTCGAGAGCCTCGGCACGTTCGATCAGCTGCGTCTTGCGGTCACGCGACGCCTTGTGCGTCTCGTCGAGGTCGGCATAGAAGGCGCGACGGTTCTTATCGACCACCGAGCGTGCGTCGCGGAATCGCTTCCAGAGCTGCTGCGAGGCGCCCTTCGGCAACCGGGGTCCGGTCTGCTGCTGCGCCTGCCAGGTGTCGAAAAGCGTTGTCACCTCTTCGGTGACCTGCTTCCACTGCACCTTCGAGAAATCACGCGCCGCGATCTCTTCGATGCTCTCGACGAGCACCGTGCGCTCGGCGATGGCCTTGTCTACGAGTTCCTTCGCCTGCTGGGCCTCAGCTGCACTGGCCTGCGCCAGCGCCTCAGTCAGCGTGGCGATTCGTGCCTGCAGCGATGCAAGGTCACCGACCGCGGCAGCTTCCGTCACCTCACCGACAAGCTTCTTCGCCTGCGCGGTCAGATCGCTGGCGGAGGCGCCACCGGCCTGGTGTCGCTGCTCGAGCGTGTTCACCTTGAAGGCGAGGTCATCAAACTTGCGCACGAAATACGCGAGCGCCTCATCTGGCGTGCCGTCCGGGTACTGCCCGACAACGCGCCAATCGTCGCCCTCGCGGACTTCAACGGTGCCGTCCTCAGCGACGCGACCCCAATCGGCAGAGTCAGCTGCCGCGACCGGAGAGACCGGGGTCACCGGCTTTGCTGGCACGGTAGGGCGCGACGGCATCGGGATGCGCGGGGGTGCGGGAACGGGGGGAGTCGGCTTCGAAGGCTCGGTGGCAGACACGATGTGCTCCTTGCGCGGTCAGCCCGCGGGAGGGGGAAAGGACGTTGTTCAGCCTAGTACGAGAGCGGACCCCCCGGAGATGCCTCAATTCTCACGCCACCGTTATCCGTTTGTGAGGAGAACGTTCGATGCGCGTAACAACAGTCGCCGGGTCCGTGAAACACCGCGCGCATAACGTCTGAGCATCACCGACCCGCAGGAGGCACCGTGAACGAGAACATCGAGAACACGACAGACATTCTCGTCGTAGGCGCCGGAATGGTTGCACACCGACTCGTAGAGAGCGTGCTCAGCCGGGCGGAGGCCGGGATGCGCATCACCGTGATAGGGGATGAGAACCGTGCCCCTTATGATCGCGTGGGACTAACCGGCTACTTCGCTGGCTCGACACCGCAACAGCTCACGCTCGACCCAGGAGTGTTCGACGACGATCGTGTCACCCTCATCGCTGACGACCGCGTCACCCGGATCGATCGAGTTGCGAAGACGGTGACAACGCGGGCTCATCGCTCGCTCGGATACGACACGCTCGTGCTTGCCACCGGCTCATACGCGGCGCGCGTCGCTGTGGACGGCGCAGATCTGCCGGGATGCTTCGTCTACCGCACGCTCGACGACGTACAGGCTCTGCGTCAATTCGTATCGCGTCGCGGTGCTGAACTCGGGCGCCCGCTTCGAGGGGCCGTCATCGGAGGGGGGCTGCTGGGCCTAGAAGCCGCGGGGGCGCTACAGAGCCTTGATGTCGAATGCACTGTGGTGCAGTCATCCGATCGCCTGATGTCTGCACAACTCGACATCGCCGGCGGTGGGATGCTGCGTCGCCTCATCGAAGCCAAAGGAATTAGTGTTCGTACGCAATCACGCACCACACGACTCGACCCCGACGCGTCAGGGGCTGTCACGGCACTCGAATTCCAGGACGGCAGCTTTCATCGCGCGACGTGGTCATCTTCACCGTCGGGGTCCGGCCGCGTGACGAACTCGCACGCGCCGCCCACCTGAATGTGCACCCCACCGGAGGCGTGCTCATCGACGATCGCTGCCGAACGAGCGACCCGTCGATTATTGCCATCGGCGAGGTCGCCAGCTTTGACGGTCGCAGCGTCGGACTTGTCGCTCCCGGTTATGCGATGGCGGAGATCGCGGCAACACGGCTCCTTGGGGGAGATGCGACTTTCCCCGGCTACGACGAATCCACCAAGCTCAAACTCTCCGGCGTGGATGTAGCAAGTTTCGGTGACGCATTTGCCCACACTACGAACGCGCTTGACGTCATATACGCGATCCGGTGGCCGGCGTATACAAGAAGCTCGTGCTCTCCGACGACGCGCAGACGCTGCTTGGTGGCATCCTGATCGGCGACGCGTCTGCGTACGGCTCGCTCCGGCCCCTGGTGGGCGCGCGTCTCGGCGCAGACCCGGTGGCCTATCTGATGCCTTCCGGTGGCGTGGAGGCCCCCACCGGGGAGCTCCCAGATGAGGCTGTCGTCTGCTCGTGCTCAAACGTGACCGCTGGTCGGATCCGACAAGCCGTGCATGATGAGGGGTGCACAGATGCCGGCGCGGTGAAGGCATGCACGAAGGCCGGCGCGACGTGCGGGTCGTGCGTGCTCATGGTCAAGAAGATCGTCGGACAGGAACTGACCAAACTCGGCCAGACCGTATCGAACGCTCTGTGCGAGCACTTCGATCTGTCGCGCCGACAGCTCTTCGATGCTGTGCGGGTGTCTGAGCTGACCACGTTTAGCGCGATCATCGAACGGTTTGGCCGCGGCCGCGGGTGTGATATCTGCAAACCGGCTCTTGCCAGCATCCTTTCGGCGCTGGTCGGCGCCCACGTACTCGATGGCGAAAATGCCAGCCTGCAGGACACGAACGACCACGTCATGGCGAATATGCAAAAAGACGGCACCTATTCGGTGGTGCCGCGGATGCCGGGCGGCGAAGTGACACCGGCGGGCCTGGTCGTGATCGGGCAGATCGCCGAGGATTTTGCTCTCTATACGAAAATCACCGGCGGCCAGCGCATCGACATGTTCGGGGCGAGGCTCGAACAACTGCCGTTGATCTGGCAGCGACTGGTCGACGCAGGGTTCGAATCAGGCCACGCCTACGGAAAATCGTTGCGCACGGTCAAGTCTTGTGTCGGGTCCACCTGGTGTCGCTTCGGAGTGCTCGACTCGGTCGGCATGGCCGTCCGCCTCGAGCTTCGATATCGGGGATTGCGCGCCCCGCACAAGCTGAAAATTGGCGTCTCCGGGTGTGCACGCGAATGCGCAGAGGCGCGGTCGAAGGATGTCGGCGTCATCGCGACAGAGACCGGATGGAACATGTATGTCGGAGGAAACGGCGGCTTCACGCCCCGTCACGCAGAGCTGTTCGCCTCCGATCTCTCCGACGAGGCCCTCATCCAAGCGATCGACCGCTTCTTCATGTACTACATCCGCACTGCTGACCGGCTGCAGCGCACTGCACCCTGGTGTGAGGAACTCGAAGGCGGCCTCGATGCGCTCCGCGCTGTCATCTTCGACGACGCTCTCGGGATCTGCGTGGATCTAGACACAGCGATGACCAGACACGTCGACAACTACGAGGACGAATGGGCAGCGACGCTGCGCGACCCGGCGAAGCTGGCACGCTTCCGCTCGTTCGTGAATGCCGCCGATGTGCCGGATCCATCCCTCGGCTACGTCGCAACAAGAGGCCAACTGCGTCCGGTAACAGCCGAAGAACGTGAGTCGGGCGCCGTGATGATCGCCGGAACAACGCTGGAGGTGCGTCGATGACCGTCGAGACCGAAGATCGCACTGCGGTGCGGGTGTGCACGATCCACGATCTTGTGATCGAGCGGGGAAGCGCCGCGCTCATCGGTAACGAACAGGTCGCTCTGTTTTTGCTCGCAGACGGGAACGTGCACGCGGTGTCGAACTTCGATCCCTTCAGCGGCGCACATGTGATGTCGCGCGGCATCGTCGGTACCAGGGGAGATGCGCCCACTGTCGCGTCACCGATGCACAAGCAGGTATTCGATTTGCGCACCGGCGAGTGCCTCGACGCGCAAGGCAAAGAGCCCGCGCATCTCGAGGTATGGCCGGTCATACGCGATGGCGACGAACTCGTCGTGTTGCGGCCCTTGAACCGTGAGAACCCGGAGGACTGAGATGACCACGATGATCGGACTCTCGCTGATCGGACGACAGGTGTTGCTCGTTGGCGGCGGCGTCGTCGCTGCCCGCCGACTCGGCAGATTCATCGCTGACGGTGCGGTGGTGCGCCTCGTTGCACCACAGCTTGCCCCTGAAACCCGTGCTCTCGTGATCGAGCACGAGATCGAGTGGCGCGAACGACGCTTCCGCGCACCCGACATCGACGACGTGTGGATCGCTCACACCGCCACCGGTGACGCCGCCGTCGACCGCGAGGTAGCCGCGTTGTGCGAGCGCAATCGGGTGTTCTGCATCAACGCATCAGACGGGGCGCACAGCAGTGCACGTATGACCGCTCAGACGACCTCGGGGGATGTCGTGATCGGCGTCGTCAGTGAAGCCGGCGTTGATCCTCGGCGCACAGCTGGAGTACGAGACGCGATCGAAAGCATGTTGGACGCCGGCCAACTTCCGCTGCGCAGGCGGCGCATCTCGCATGCAGGGCGGGTCGATCTCGTCGGCGGCGGTCCTGGCCCCATCGACCTCATGACCGTGCGTGCTCGACGATTGCTCGCCGAAGCCGACGTCGTCATCGCCGATCGGCTCGGCCCCACCGCCGAGGTGCTCGCCGAACTCGACCCCGACGTGCTCGTCGTTGACGTCGGCAAGCGCCCTGGTCATCATCTTGTGGCGCAGGAGGAGATCAACGCACTGCTGGTCGAGCACGCTGCGGCAGGGAAGCGTGTCGTTCGGTTGAAGGGCGGCGATCCGTTTGTGTACGGACGCGGGGGAGAAGAAGTGATCGCCTGCCAGCTCGCCGGCATTCCGGTGGAAGTGACGCCAGGACCCTCAAGTGCGATCTCGGTGCCGCAAGCAGCGGGCATCCCGGTCACACATCGGGGAACAGCATCCAGTGTGCTCATCGTGAACGGACAGGGTGAGGTGTCTGCAACGACGCTGAACGGCCTGGGTGACTCTGACGTCACAACCGTGATGCTGATGGGTGTCGCAGCGCTGCCGAAGATCGTACGTGCGGCGCGGGCGCACGGCATCTCCACCGATCTGCCCATGGCGATTATTGAAAGCGGTCATACTCCGCGTCAACGTACGACGCACTGCACGCTCGGGACGGTGCTCGCGCGTGCAGCCGAAGTCGGTGTGGCGAACCCGGCCGTGATTGTGTTCGGTGACGTGGCCCGCGCCGGGCTCCTCATTCCCACCCCGGCGAGAGTGGGAGACATTCGTTCGTGACGTCCCGCACGCTTCTGGATGCCGCACTCCTCGGCTGCACGTTCGTCGTTGCCGCAGACAGACGTGCCGGCGATCTTTCCAACGCGCTGGAGCGACGCGGTGCGCAGGTGTATCGAGCACCGGCACTGAGCATCGTTCCGAATGCCGATGACGACGATCTGATCAGACGCACGCGAGAACTCATCGCCACACCGCCGCACATCGTCGTTGTGACGACAGGTGTCGGGTTCCGTGGGTGGGTGGATGCCGCGCACGAGAACGATCTCGCAGAGGAACTGTCTGAGGCTCTACGCGCGACGCTCTTCGTGGCAAGAGGCCCGAAAGCACACGGCGCCATTCAGCAGGCGGGCTTCGTCGCCGACTGGGTCGCCGAGTCAGAGACGGCAGCAGAGGTGGGCGAGTATCTGCGCTCCATGCCGTTGTCTGCGAAGCGTGTCGCGGTGCAGCATCACGGCGCAGGATCAGATGGTCTGGACGAGGTCCTCTTAGCGGCGGGCGCGGATGTCGTGAGTCTCACCGTCTACCGTTGGGGTCCGCCGCCTGATCCACAGATCGTGGAGCGCTCGGTGGCCCAGGCCGCTTCCGGTGAAGTTGACGGTGTGTTGTTCACCTCAGCTCCCGGTGCCGCGGCCTGGATTCGCTTTGCGGAGCGTATGGGCGCGACGGAGGCGATCCGTGAACGCGCCGCGCGCGGTCGGCTTCTTCTGGCAGCCGTCGGACCGATCACCGCATCGCCGCTGCACGACGCCCGACTCTCTACGGTCATTGCGGAGCGAGGGCGGCTCGGCTCGCTCGCGCGCTGCGTTATCGGATATTTCGGCGTCGACGGGGGAGCGCCATCACTCAAGACTGCCGCCGGCGCACTCTCGATGCGCAGCGGTGGGGTTCTCCTCGACGGATCCTTCACGCCGCTTTCTCGTGCCGGAGCGAGTCTGCTCGGGGCGCTCTTCGACGCCCGGGGCGCAGTGTTGTCTCGCGATGAGATTGGCAGGCAGCTGCCGGGGGCCGGACAGAACGCACACGCCGTGGAGATGGCTGTTACGCGCGTGCGTGACGCGCTCGACGGCGTTGATGTCGTGAGAACCGTCGTGAAGCGGGGCTACCGCCTGGCCGTGGAGGAAACCGCATGACAACTCTCGTCGCTTGTTCACACGGAACTGCTGACCCGTCGGGCCAAGCCTCGATTCGCGCACTGATCTCGGAGGTGAGGGTTCTCCTCCCGCACACCAAGATCGTTGCCGCCGTCGTTGACGTCGAGCAGCCGCAGATCGACGAGGTCATCGCCCGAGAGTCCGCGCTTGATGACGTGATCGTGGTTCCGCTGCTGCTGTCGGTCGGCTATCACACAGCTGTGGATATTTCCCGAGCAGTGCACGCTCATGCGAACGTCCGCCAAACCGCACCGCTCGGCACTCATCCGCTCATCACCGATGTCCTCGTCGACAGGCTCTCGGTCGCGCTGCCCGGTGGATGGTTGCCCGGTGATCATGTCGTCCTTGCGGCCGCGGGCTCCAGCAACACAGCCGCGCTCGACGATGTGGAGTGCGTCGCAGCGCAGCTGCGGGACCGCATTCCTGTTCCGCTGACTGTTGGATACGCGTCGGCCTCGATTCCACGGATTACCGACGCGGTGGCGTTGGCCCGCGTCAACGGCGCATGCCGAGTCATTGCGGCTAGCCATGTGCTCGCCCCCGGATTCTTCGCCGGTCTCGTCAGCGACTCGGGTGCCGACATCGTCTCGGCGCCATTGGCCCCGGATCTGCGCATTGCCCGGGTCGTCGTCGATCGCTTTCATTCGGTTCTTGCTTCGGTCTGAACGCCTGTCGCACAAGACTGCCCCCGGAGAGCTTCGGTCTCTCCGGGGGCAGTCTGGTCTGCGCTCAGCCGACGCTGAGTGGTTCTGCGAGACGGTCTGAGTCCTTCGAGGACTCGGCAGCCGCCTCGACGACGGGAGCCGGGGTGGGGCCAGCGACTGGGGTGCGGCGCAGCCGCCTTGTCGTGCTCTTTTCACCACGAACCCGGCGAGCGGTGGGCTTGCCGTGCGTGAAGTAGAGCGGAAGTCCGACGAACAGCAGACCGCCGACGAGGTTGCCGATCACGGTCGGGATCTCGTTCCAGATCAGGTAGTCCATGAGGGTGAAGTCGGCACCGAGCAGCAGGCCGGATGGGAACAGGAACATGTTGACGACCGAGTGCTCAAAGCCCATGTAGAAGAACAGCATGATCGGCAACCACATGGCGAGGATCTTCGCGACCACGTTGTCAGACACCATCGACAAGACGACACCGGTCGACACCAACCAATTGCAGAGTACGCCGCGAATGAAGAGGGTGAGCATGCCTGCTGCACCATGGTCGGCGTATCCGACGGTACGGCTGTGGCCGATCTCGCTGATCGCGTGTCCGACTGCACTTGGCTCGGTAGAGAATCCGTAGGTGAAGTAGATCGCCATCAGGATGGCGATGAAAAACGCACCCCCGAAGTTGCCGAGGAATACCAGTCCCCAGTTGCGGAACATCGCCCCGAGCGTCGCTCCAGGTCGCTTATCGATCACCGCCAGCGGCCCGAGCGTGAACACGCCGGTCAGCAGGTCGTATCCGAAGAGGTAGAGGATGACGAAGCCGACCGGAAACAGCAGCGCGCCGAGCAGAGGCTGGCCGGTGTTGGTCGAGACGGTCACAGCAAACGCGGCACCCATAGTGAGAAAAGCCGCTCCCATGAAGGAACGGATCAAAGTGTCGCGGGTGGACAGTTGAAGCTTGTACGCGCCGGCGTCCACCATTCGGGTGACGAGTTCGGCGGGCTTGACATAGGACACGGGCAACCTCCACGGACGTATCGGATGAGCACAGATGCTGGGCTTGGACCCAGCGTGACTCACCGGCGTTTCCGGCTGAGGTGTTGATCGTTACGACTCTGGAGCGAACCGCTCACATTCGATATCGCGGGATGTGAGCTACTGCGCGGGTGCGCCGCCGGAGAACAGTCCGGAGAATGGGTTCTCCAGTGGTCCGGGGGTTGAGGTGTTCGTCGGCTCGGGTTCGGGAGCGAATACTGAGGCGTGGACGGACTGGCTGGCGATAGCGCCGACGACGATGAGACCGCCAACGACACCCGCGATCGTGTTGTCGAGGATGCGGCGGTGGATCTGCCCTTGATGCCAGTCGGTGCGGGCGGCATAGAGCCGAGCGCGCTCAGACTCGGCGCGTACGCGCTGTACGTCGTTTTTTTCTCGACGGGCCATCGACGGGCCATGGATGATCCTTCCTTCGGCGCCTCGCCTGGGCGCCGTCTGCGAGCCTACCGGTGCGTGCGATGCTGCACGCGTCGCCTCAGTGTCCGATGCGCGCATTAGCCTGGATGAATGACATCCGCGCCACTGCTCTCGGGACAGACCCCGCTCGCTGTGCGGATGCGTCCCGTGTCGCTCGGTGAAATCGCCGGTCAGCAGCACCTCCTTCGCGCCGGATCCCCGATCGTCGCACTGGCAGACCCCAAGGCATCGTCACCGGGCGCCGTGTCGATCATCCTCTGGGGCCCGCCTGGCACCGGCAAGACCACCCTTGCGCAAGCGATCGCTCGTTCCTCCGGCAGGCGCTTCATGGAGCTGTCAGCCGTCACCGCGGGCGTGAAGGACGTGCGCGAGGTGATGCAGGAGGCGATCACGCAGCGCGACCTCTACGGGCAAACGACGATCTTGTTCCTCGATGAGATCCACCGATTCACGAAAGCGCAGCAGGACGCATTGCTGCCCGGTGTCGAGAACGGTTGGGTGGTCTTGATCGCCGCGACGACCGAGAACCCCTCTTTCTCGGTGATCTCGCCGCTGTTGTCGCGATCGCTGTTGCTCACCCTTCAGCCGCTCGGCGATGAAGACATCGCACTGCTCATTGATCGTGCTGTCTCCGATGCACGTGGGCTGAACGACAAGGTGTCCATCGATGACGCCGCACGCGCCGCGCTCGTGCGGCTGGCCTCAGGCGATGCACGGCGGGCGCTCACCGGGCTTGAGGCGGCGGCAGCCGTCGCTTTGTCGTCGACCGCCGATGGTGATGATGCTGAAGAAGACGCAGCCTCTAAAGCCGACGAGACACCGTCGATCACCGCCGACGACGTTGCGCAGGCCGTTGATCGCGCGCTGCTGCGATACGACCGTCAGGGTGATGAGCACTATGACGTGATCAGTGCCTTCATCAAGTCGATTCGAGGCTCCGATCCGGATGCTGCGCTGCACTATCTCGCCCGCATGATTGAGGCGGGGGAGGATCCGCGCTTCATTGCGCGTCGACTCGTCATCTCCGCAGCCGAAGACGTCGGCCTCGCAGATCCCCAAGGGCTCGTCATCGCCAACGCCGCCGCAGACGCAGTCGCCTTCATCGGGATGCCGGAGGGGCGCATTCCGCTCGCCGAGGCAACCGTGTATCTCGCCACCACGGCAAAATCCAATGCTGCGTATGCCGGGATCAACGCGGCGATCGCTGACGTTCGTGCAGGAAAGTTCGGCCGCGTCCCGCCCCACCTTCGTGACGCGCACTACGCGGGCGCCAAACGACTCGGTCATGGCAAGGGCTATGTATACCCGCACGACAACGAATTCGGTGTGGTTCCTCAGCAGTATCTGCCCGACGAACTCGACCGTCGGCGCTACTACGAGCCGAAGCAACTGGGTGCCGAACGTGACATCTCGGCACGCCTGGAACGCATCCGCCGCATCCTTGGCGACCGCTGACGGTCGACACACCTCAATCTGTTAGACTTGAGCGGCTCGAAACACAGTTTTCGGGCATCCCCTCGTTCACACCCCACCTGTTCTGCGCCCCGGCGTGCGCTTTTCAGGCAGAACGGCGGAGATACGTCCGTGAGGCGTGAAAGACACGTCCACGTCATCGGAAGGAACGCTTCGTGGTTACGAAGTCCCAGGACCGCCGCAAGGTCCGCCTGTCCCGTGCCCTCGGCATCCCGCTCACGCCGAAGGCTGCCCGCTACCTCGAGAAGCGTCCCTACGCTCCGGGTGAGCACGGCCGTACCAAGCGCAAGACCGACAGCGACTATGCCGTCCGCCTGCGCGAGAAGCAGCGTCTCCGTGAGCAGTACGGCATCCGCGAGAAGCAGATGGTCATCGTCTTCAAGGAAGCACGTCGCAAGGACGGCCTGACCGGTGAGAACCTGGTCGAGCTGCTCGAGATGCGCCTTGACGCGCTCGTCGTGCGTTCGGGCTTCGCCCGCACCACCGCACAGGCTCGCCAGATGGTCGTGCACCGCCACATCATGGTTGACGGCCAGCTCGTCGACCGCCCGTCGTTCCGCGTGAAGCCGGGTCAGCTCATCCACGTCAAGCCCAAGAGCGAGGGCACCGAGCCCTTCCAGGTAGCAGCAGCCGGCGGCAACGCCGAGGTGCTTCCTCCGGTTCCTGGTTACCTTGAGGTCGAGCTCGACAAGCTTCAGGCTCGTCTGCTTCGTCGTCCGAAGCGCGCTGAGGTCCCCGTGACCTGTGAAGTGCAGCTCGTCGTCGAGTACTACGCGGCTCGCTAAGCGCGATTGTTCGCACGAGAGGCGTCGGGTTTTCCCGGCGCCTCTCGTCGTATCACTGGACGTTTCCGCATACGATGGATTGACCGCGTGTTGGCGGTCCAAGGGCAAGGATGACGACATGAAGACCTTTCTGTGGTTCCTGATCGGAGTGATCGGTGGATTCGTCGCCGCCCACTTCATGAACAAGGACCCCCGCGGACACGATCTCCTCGCAGACGTCGATGCGCGCATCACCGAATTCACCGGCATCCTCTCGGACGCCTACCGTGATCAGGAAGCTCGACTGGTAGACCCCAGCGACGCCTGACCCACATCGCCCGACGGCGCGATCGTCGCCGTGCCCACTCGTCTCACACAAGGACAGCCGTACTCTATGAAAAACTGCGGACATCGCGCAGCGTTATCTCAACTACTTTGAGAAAAACGAGCACACGATAGTGCCCTCCGCGTCGCTGGTCAGTGACGACCCGACGGTGATGTTCACAATCGCAGGTATGGTGCCATTCGTGCCGTACCTGACGGGGCTTGTCCCGGCGCCGTTCTTGCGTGCCGCTGACGTGCAGAAATGCATTCGCACCAATGACATCGAAGAGGTCGGCAAGACCGCGCGTCACGGCACGTTCTTCCAGATGATGGGCAACTGGTCATTTGGCGATTACTTCAAAGAAGGCGCCATCACTTACGCGTGGGACCTGCTGACTCGTTCAGAGGCCGACGGCGGGCTCGGCTTCGCTGAGAAGGACATCTGGGTCACCGTCTATGAGACGGATGATGAGGCTGCGCGTCTATGGCAGAAGATCGCTGGTCTTCCCGTCGAGCGAATTCAGCGCATGGGCAAGGAAGACAACTACTGGCACACCGGTCAGCCGGGCCCTGCCGGCCCCTGCTCGGAGATCTACATTGACCGCGGTCCCGCGTACGGACGTGACGGCGGCCCCATCGTTGACGACAACCGCTTCACCGAGATCTGGAACCTCGTGTTCATGCAGGAGTTGCTCTCCGACGTACGCACGAAGGTCGACTTCGACATTGCAGGTCCGCTTCCGAAGAAGAACATTGACACCGGTATGGGCCTTGAGCGCGTCGCGATGTTCAAGCAGGGCGTCGAGAACATGTACGAGACGGATCAGGTCCGCCCCGTACTCGACCGCGCCATGGAGCTCTCCGGCCGCAAGTACGGCGCCGTCCACGAGGACGACGTCCGATTCCGCGTCATTGCGGATCACGTCCGCTCGTCTCTCATGCTGCTCTCGGATGGCGTCAAGCCGTCCAATGAGGGTCGCGGGTACATCCTGCGGCGCCTGATGCGCCGCAGCGTGCGCTCCATGCGCCTGCTCGGCGTAGACGCGCCAACGTTCCCCGAGCTCTTCTCGGCATCCCGCGATGCCATGAAGGACTCGTACCCGGTCGTTGAAACTGAGTGGGACCGTCTTTCCGGCCTTGCCATCGCCGAGGAAGAGACCTTCTTGCGGACCCTTACTCAGGGCTCGACGATCCTTGATCTGGCGCTTGACACCACCAAGAAGACTGGCGGAGGCACGCTCGCGGGCTCTGAAGCCTTCTTGTTGCATGACACCTACGGCTTCCCGATCGACCTCACCCTAGAAATCGCTGAAGAAGCGGGTCTCAAGGTCGATCGTGGCGCGTTCGACAATCTGATGCTCGAGCAGAAGACGCGTGCGAAGGCAGATGCCAAGAGCCGTCGTCGTCAGCTTGCCGATGTCTCCGTGTATCGCGAGTTCCGCGCCCTCGGCGAGACGGGTTTCGCGGGGTACACCGATCTCGACATCGAATCGCGGGTGCTCGGCATCCTCGTCGACGGTCAGACAGTAGCGTCCGCCAGTGAGGGACAGGTCGCCGAGATCATCGTCGCAGAGACGACCCTGTACGCCGAGTCCGGTGGGCAGGTCGCTGACAAGGGCACGATCGTCGGCACAGGCTTCTCCCTTGAGGTGCTCGATGTGCAGAAGCCCGTCGCTGGTCTCATCAGCCACACGGTGCAGGTCACGAGTGGCACCGTTGCTGTTGACGATCGTGCGACAACCCTTGTGGATGCTGCGAACCGCCGTGCTGCTCGTCAGGCGCACTCAGCGACCCACCTCGTGCATGCAGCGCTTCGCGATACTCTCGGCCCCACCGCGACTCAGGCGGGATCACTCAACCGCGCGGGCTACATGCGCTTTGACTTCTCGTGGTCGCAGGCCCTTTCGGTCGACACCCGCACCGAGATTGAAGACATCAGCAACCGTGCGGTGCAGGAAGCACTCGAGGTCACGACACGCATCGTCTCACTTGATGAGGCCAAGAAGGCCGGCGCTATGGCGCTGTTCGGTGAGAAGTATGGCGACGTCGTGCGCATGGTCGATATTGGCGGACCCTGGTCGCGTGAGCTCTGCGCCGGAACTCACGTCAGTTCCAGTGCCGAGATCGGACTCGTGAGTGTCGTAGGGGAGTCCTCGGTCGGAGCATCCAACCGCCGCATCGAAGCACTCGTCGGACAGAATGCGTTCCGAGAACTCGCTGCGGAGCGGGCAATCGTGTCACAGCTGACCAGTGCGCTCAAGACACCGCGCGACCAGCTGCCCGAGCGGATCGCCGAGATCGCGGCGAACCTCAAGGCCGCAGAGAAGCGCATCGCGCAGTTCGAGGCGAAAGAGCGTGAGGGGCAGGTGCCCGCACTCGCTGAGGCTGCGAGCGGGTCGGCGCCTACCGCGTGGTTTCTGTTTCGGTGGGAGACGTTGACTCCGCTGACGACGTGCGCGGACTCGCATTGAGCGTGCGCGAGCGCATCGGATCTGATGCGGCTGTCGTCGCTCTCGGTGGCGTTGCTTCTGGCCGCCCCATCGTGGTCGTCGCGACGAACGACGCCGCACGTGCTTCCGGAGCGAAGGCGGGTGCCCTCGCGAAGCGAGCCGCTGGCGTGCTCGGCGGTGGCGGTGGTGGTCGTGACGATGTCGCCCAGGGCGGCGGCACCGACGTAGCGGCGCTGAACGCAGCCCTTGAGGCCGTGACACAGGAGCTACGCGGCGCGTGAGTGGTTACCGCCGCGGCGTGCGGCTCGGCATCGATGTCGGTAAGGCTCGGGTAGGGGTTTCTCGCTGCGATCCGGACGGCATGCTTGCCGTGCCAGTGGAGACGGTGGCGCGCTCAGAGCAGTCTTTGACGCGCATTGCGGAACTCGCCGTCGAACACGAACCGCTGGAGTTCGTTGTCGGCCTGCCTGTGAACATGCGCGGCGATGACACCCCGTCGACGACTGATGCCCGTGAGTTCGCGGCTGCTCTGCAACGGCTCACCGGAGTGCCGGTGCGCATGATGGACGAGCGTCTCAGCACAGTCACCGCGCACGCGGCTTTGCGATCTTCCGGGAGAACACAGCGGAAGTCTCGTAGCATTGTCGATCAGATCGCGGCTGTGGTGTTATTGCAGCACGCGATAGACACGGAGAAGAGCACTGGCAACCCGGCCGGCTCCGTGGTTCCAATGGACGAGGAGCCCATCTGAGCATGCCCGAACGTGACACCCCCAACGACGGTTCGAACGCGCTGTCCGGCGACCTCTTCGCCAACCTGCCAGCACCGTCGCACAAGGTGCCCTCCGTTGATTACACCCCTCCGAGCCCTGGATCGCGTCGGGCACGCCGTGAGGCTACGCAGTCTGACGCTGCGTCAGACACCGCCGCGTCGGCCGATGAGAGCTCGTCAGCCGCTGACGTCGCCGACGAGCCGCCGCTGACCCCGACTGCCGCCGCCTCCTCTTCTACTACGCCGAAGGCGGCTCCCGCATCCCTCGATGATCTGTTCCAGACAGAGCACGACATCGCCGACGGTGCGAGACCCCGCAAGAAGAAACGGCGTACGGGGTGCCTCGTCGCTCTCATCATCGTGCTGGCGCTGATCGGCGGCGCCGTAGCCGCAGGCTTCTGGGCGATGAACACTTATGGCGACAAGATCAATGAGGTCATGGGGTGGGGCGAGCCTGAGGATTGGGAGCCGGGACTCGCTTCGGGTGAGGCCCTGGTCACGATTCGCGAAGGCGACACCGGAGCGCCGGTTTCCGCGGCGCTGTACGAAGCGGGTGTCACGAAAACCAAGGACGTTTTCTATGACTACCTCGTGAAAGAGAATGTCGCGGTCACCTTCTATCCCGGCGTCTACACACTGCAAAAGAAGATGACGGCGGCGGCCGCGCTCGACGCTCTGCGTGATCCCGCAAACAAATCAGAAAACACGGTAGGCATCTCTGAAGGTGGAACCGTCGAATCTTCGCTCACTGCGATCAGTGAAGGGGTGGGTCTTCCCATCGAAGAGGTTCAGGCGGCTGTTGCAGACCCGCGCGCTTACGGCGTCGAAGCCGACAGCCTCGAAGGCTGGCTTTTCCCTGCCGTCTACACCTTCGATCCCGAGGTCACGGCGACCCAGGTCATTCAGCGAATGGTTGATCGCACTAGAGAGTCGCTGACCGCAGCGGGAGTACCAGCCGCCGATGAGCAGCGCATCCTGACGCTCGCCTCGATCATCCAGCGCGAGGGCCGTACTGACGACTTCGGCAAGGTATCGCGGGTCATCCAGAACCGACTCGCCGACGGCATGATGCTGCAGATGGATTCGACGGCACAGTACGGGTACGGCGAGTTGCACGCGGGTGTGGTCAGTACTTCTTCGGAAGCACAGTTCGATGACAACCCCTGGAACACCTACGTTCATGCTGGGCTCCCGATCGGCCCCATTGCGAACCCTAGCGACGCGGCGATCGACGCGGCAATGCACCCGGTTGACGGGCCGTGGTTCTACTTCGTGACGATTAATCCCCAAACGGGTGAGACGGTCTTCTCCACGACGTACGCCGAGCACCAGGCAGCCATCACGACGTGGCAAGACTGGTGCCGCGCCAACCCAGACCAGGGATGCTGACACAATGAGCGAAGTTCGCCTCGCGGTCTGGGGCGATCCGATCGTTCACAGCAAGTCACCACTTCTGCACGCCGCGGCGTACCGTGCGCTCGACCTCGACTGGGAGTATGGGCGAAGGCAGGTGAATGCTGCGGGATTCGGTACCGCCCTGGGCGAACTGGATGGTTCCTGGCGCGGACTGTCGGTGACGATGCCGCTGAAGGAGCAGGCGTTTCGCGCAGTTGCCGCACGTGACCGTGATGCGGAGCTGACCGGTGCCGTGAACACACTGTTGTTCGGCGACGTCCTTCGCGGATTCAACACCGATGTCGGCGGCATCATCGACGCTCTGAATGAGAACGGCATTCGCTCCGTGATGACGGCGCGAATCCTCGGAGCCGGAGCCACCGCCTCATCGGCGCTGGTCGCCGTTTCCGAGATGGGAGCGCGGCACATCGAGGTCCGTGCGCGACGTCCAGAGCGCGCTGCTGCCATTCGTTCACTCGGCGAGAAGCTCGGCGTTGAAGTCTCGGTGGCGGCATTCGACGATTCGGTCGCAGCAGTAGATGTCACGATCGCCACGCTGCCCGGCGGCACGATTCTGGATGACTCAACAGTCACCCAACTGGGTGCAAGCGGTGGAGCGCTACTTGACGCGGCGTACGCGCCCTGGCCGTCGGCACTTGCCAGCGCGTGGCAGAGCGGACCCGTCATTTCGGGCCTCGACATGCTGCTCAACCAGGCGGTCCGCCAAGTACGTGTGTTCGTCTACGCAGACCCTTTGCGTGAGTTGGATGACGAGGTTCGGGTGCGTGACGAAATGCGACTGGCGGTCATGGGAGACTAGAGCAATGCTCCGCGTGCTGACGGCCGGCGAATCGCACGGCCCCGAACTCATTGCCGTCATGGAGGGAATGCCTTCTGGCGTCCCGATCTCCTCCGAGGCGATCCAAGCCGACCTCGCTCGCCGAAAGCTCGGCTATGGCCGCGGTTCGCGGATGAAGTTCGAACAGGACGAACTGACGATCTCCGGCGGCGTCCGGCACGGCAAGACGATCGGCAGTCCGATCGCTTTGCGCATCGGCAACACCGAATGGCCGAAGTGGATCGAGGTCATGAACCCCGAGCCGGTCGAGATCACCGATAAATCGCGCGGGCGCTCGGCGCCGTTGACCAGGCCTCGCCCCGGTCACGCCGATCTGGTGGGCATGCAGAAGTACGACTTCGACGAAGCGCGCCCCATCCTCGAGCGTGCCAGCGCGCGCGAGACCGCGGCCCGCGTCGCGTTGGGCGCGGTTGCACGATCGTTCTTGGGCGAGCTCGGCATCCGTTTGGTCAGCCACACACTTTCCATCGGTCCGGTTCGAGTGCCGGCGGGTGCTGCGCTGCCGACGCCGGACGACGTCGGCGCACTCGACGCTGATCCGTTGCGGTGCTTCGACGCCGACACGTCTGCGCGCATGGTGACCGAAGTCGATGACGCTCGAAAAGACGGTGACACGCTTGGTGGCATCGTCGAGGTGCTCGCATACGGCTGCCGCCAGGGCTTGGTTCGCACGTGCACTGGGACCGTCGCCTGGACGCACGCCTCGCGCAAGCGCTGATGAGCATCCAGGCCATCAAGGGGGTCGAGGTCGGCGATGGCTTCGAGACCACGCGGCGACGCGGGTCTGCAGCGCATGACGAGCTGTTCGCCGCCGATGCTGGCATCACCCGCGGCTCTGACCGCGCGGGTGGCACCGAGGGTGGTATGTCCACCGGCACGGTGCTGCGCGTTCGCGCCGGCATGAAGCCGATCGCCACGGTGCCGCATTCGCTGCGCACCGTCGACGTCGCCACCGGAGAGACCGCCAGCGCGCACCACCAGCGCTCTGATGTCTGTGCGGTTCCGGCAGCAGGCGTGGTCGCCGAAGCGATGGTCGCCGTCGAGATCGCACGCGCAGTGCTCGAGAAGTTCGGCGGTGACAGCATCCGTGAGACGCGTCGCAACCTGCAAAGCTACCTCGACGCGATTCCGGACGAGCTGCGCACCGCCCCCGCCTCGGAGGCAGCGCTGATCGCCCACGATGAGCACGCCTGAGCGTCTGAGCGTCGTGCTCGTCGGCCCGATGGGTGCGGGCAAGACCAGTATCGGCCGAAAGGTCGCCAAACTGCTGGGTGCGCGCTTCATCGATACCGACAAGCGGATTGTGCTCGAGCACGGACCGATCGCGGACCTCTTCGTCGAGCACGGCGAGGCGCATTTCCGCGAACTCGAGCGCGAGGCCGTCGTTGCGGCTCTCGATGAAGGGGGAGTGGTCTCCCTCGGCGGCGGTGCTGTCACCTCCGCCGAGACGCGTGAGCTGCTGCGCCAGCATCCGGTCGTCTTCCTTGCCGTCTCGCCTGAGGCGGTTGCAGACCGGATCCGCAGCGGCACGCGTCCGCTGTTGGCGGGCGACGATGACCCGGTGGTGCGGTGGACCGAGATCTATGAGCAGCGGCGCTCCTGGTACGACGAGGTCGCAACCTTGACAATCGACACTTCCCGGCGGCCGATGCAGCGCATCGCCGACGAGATTGCAGCATGGAGGAGAGAACAGGCATGAGCACCACCACCATCAGCGTGACGGGACAGGCGTCCTATGACATCACCATCGGACGCGGCATCCTTGATCGAGTCTCGGCCGCGCTCGATCCTGCCGTACGAAAGATCCTGGTGGTGCACCCGCCGACGCTGGCAGCGCGCGCTGCCGAGTTGCGCGACCGGCTCCTTGCCGACACCGAGAACGGTCCCCGCGAAGTCTTGCTCGCTGAGATCCCGGATGCAGAGCAGGGCAAACGCATTGAGGTCGCTGCATTCTGCTGGCAGGTCATGGGTCAGGCGGACTTTACCCGTACGGATGCAGTCGTCGGCTATGGCGGTGGAGCCGTCACTGACCTGGCCGGGTTCGTCGCGGCAACCTGGCTACGTGGTGTGCAGGTCGTTCAGGTTCCCACCACCGTGCTCGGCCTGGTCGATGCCTCCGTCGGCGGCAAGACTGGCGTCAACACCGCGGAGGGCAAGAACCTGGTGGGCGCCTTCTGGGCGCCGCGTGCGGTCATCGGCGACCTCGATGAGCTCGCCAGCCTCAGCGCCCATGAGGCGACGGCCGGCTTTGCCGAGGTCGTCAAGGCAGGTTTCATCTGGGCTCCTGAGATCCTCGACATCATCGAGGCAGATCCTGCTCGCGCTGTCGACACCACGACTGAGGAGTTCCGGCGCGCGATCGAGCTCGCCATCGACATGAAGGCACGCGTCGTGTCAGAAGACTTCCGCGAGGCCGGTCAGCGCGAGATTCTCAACTACGGTCACACCCTCGGTCACGCCATCGAACACGCCGAGCGCTATCGCTGGCGTCACGGCGCGGCCATCTCGGTCGGGATGCTGTTCGCCGCCGAGATCTCGCGTCTCGCTGGGCGGCTACCGGATGCTGTGGCTGACCGACACCGCACGGTGCTCGAGTCGCTCGGCCTTCCGACCAGCTATCGGGCAGGCGCCTGGCCCCAGCTGCTCGCGAGTATGCAGCGTGACAAGAAGAGCCGCGGCGGAATGCTGCGCTTCATTGTGCTCGACGACATTGCCAAACCGTCGGTGTTGCGGGCTCCGGACGAATCGTTGCTATTCGCCGCCTACCAGGAGGTCGGCGCGTGAGCTTCACGATCCGGCGCGTGCGGGCCGATGAGTGGCAGCGTGTTCGTGATCTGCGGCTCGATGCCGTCCGCGATCCTGCGGCACCGATTGCCTTTCTGCACTCGTATGACAAGGAGTCCGCGCACGAAGATGCATTCTGGCAGGCACGTGCCGAGGGCGCGGCAGCCGGAGACGCCGTGGCGCAGTTCATCGCCGAAACGGACGATGAATGGATCGGGACGCTGACGGTGATCCGTTGGGCAGCGGGCTCGACCGATCACCAAGGACGCACCGTGACCACGCCACGCGGCGATGTTGTGGGAGTCTTCGTGCGTCCTGCAAACCGTGGCGACGGCTTAATCGATGCGCTGTTCGCCGCCGCAGCGGACTGGGTGCTGGCGCTCGGCGACAGCCGCCTCACGCTCGACGTTCACGCGAACAATGCGCGCGCCCAGGCTGCCTACCGGCGGGTCGGCTTCGCCGAAACGGGTGAAAGCTTCACCGGTTCGATCGGTCCGGAGATCGTGATGGAACGCACCCTCGACGCCAACGATAGGGTGCTGAAGTGACTACACCTCGCCGACTTCTTCTTGTCAACGGTCCGAATCTGAACCTGCTCGGCTTGCGGGAGCCCGCTCTCTACGGCACGGCGACACTCGCTGACGCCGAGCGGATCACGACGGATGCCGCGGCTGCCGCCGGCTTCGACGTGCGCGCTATCCAGAGCAATCACGAAGGCGTACTCATCGACGCCATCCACGCGGCGCGCGAAGACTGCGCCGGCGTGATCATCAACCCTGGCGGTCTGACGCACACCTCGGTGGCCCTGCGCGATGCGCTCACCGGCGTGGCGCTCCCCTTCGCCGAGGTGCACGTCACAGACGTCAACGCGCGCGAGGAGTTTCGCCACTTCTCCTACCTTCACGATGTCGCCGCAGTAAGGGTCATCGGCGAGGGCGTCGACGGCTACGCGAGCGCAGTTCGGCAGCTTGTCGCCTGATCCCGTAGAATCGACTGTCGGCCGGCACAAATCTGGTCTCTGAACTCTTCGACAGGCTCAGTGACCAGAGGCGAGCGGCCCTTCTCTCAAAACGAAATGGAACTCTGAACGCATGGCATCCACCGCAGACATCAAGAACGGCGTCGTTCTCTCCATCGACGGCCAGCTCTGGAACGTCATCGAGTTCCAGCACGTCAAGCCCGGTAAGGGTGGCGCGTTCGTACGCACCAAGCTGAAGAACGTCGTGTCCGGCAAGACCGTTGACCGCACCTACAACGCTGGCGCGAAGATCGAGATCGAGAACGTCGACCGTCGCGACTTCACGTACCTGTACGCAGATGGCGATGGCTTCGTGTTCATGGACACGAGCGACTACGACCAGATCACCGTCGGCTCCGCCACAGTCGGTGATGCGAAGAACTTCCTGCTGGAGAACCAGCAGGTCACGATCGCGCTGAACAACGGCAACCCGCTGTACATCGATCTTCCGGCATCCGTCATCCTCGAAGTGACGACTGCCGACCCCGGTCTGCAGGGCGACCGCTCTTCGGCTGGCACGAAGCCCGCCACAGTTGAGACCGGTTACGAGATGCAGGTGCCGCTGTTTGTCGAGCCGGGCACCAAGATCAAGGTCGACACCCGCACGGGTGAGTACCTGGGCCGCGAGAAGTAAGGCGTGGGTGCCCGCACGAAGGCGCGCAAACGCGCCCTCGACATTCTTTTCTCCTCCGACGTGCGTGGCGACGCCATAGCGTTGACCCTTGCCGCAGAAGCACAGCGCGCAGTCAGTGAGCCAGCGCGAGAGTCATCATGGCTGTACGCGCGCGAGATCGTGGACGGCATCGTCGATCACCAGGAAGAGATCGACGAGCAGATCATCACGAACAGCCGTGACTGGAAGCTTGAACGGATGCCGGCTGTAGACCGTGCACTGCTGCGCATCGCGGTGTGGGAGATCATGCACAACGATGAGATCCCCACTGCCGTTGCTATCGACGAAGCTGTTGAGCTCGCCAAAGAGTTCTCTACCGACGACTCTGGTGCCTTCGTGCACGGCGTGCTCGGCAGGGTCGCGCGCGCGGTGTGATCGCACCCCACATCGATCTATCCAACCTGCTGCGAGTCACCGACTCTGGCAGCGTCGACCGCGGGCGTAGCTACGCCCGCGGGGGGATGGTCATTCGATCGAGTTGGAACGACGACTACAGCGCGCTCTCGGCCGATGTCCGCGGTTCAGGAGACGCGGTATATCGGTGCGTCGTCAGGCTGACCACAGACACGGAGATCGCACAGGTCTCGTCTGCGTCCTGCAACTGCCCGGTGCAGCTCGGCTGCAAGCACATCGTTGCGGTCGTACTCACGAGTAATGAGACGCGCGAGCGCGAGAGCAAGAGTGCTGGGCCTGAGCCGGAAGCAGAACCGACCGGGCCGACGTGGCGCACGCTATTAGATATCCCCACGAAAGCGACCGGCGCTGTTGCGCTCGCGCTCGGAGTCGAAGTGCGCCATCGCGCTGCGCGCGGCATTCACCAGTGGGCTCCGCGTCCGGTTCGTCCGGCGACCGTGCGTGACGTGGTCAAACGTGAAGGCGAACTGCTGCTTGGTATCCGTCCGCTCATGCAGAGCACGTCGACCGGATCTTGGATCCAGGGCGGCGCCTCCTGGGACGCCGTGCGACGCCCAGGCACGCAGTTCCGCGCCGAGCAGGTGCGCTGGTTCACCGAGTTGCTGAGCATCTGTCGGGATTCGCTGCTCTCCGGCACAGCGGGTGACTCGCTGGTCCTGGACCAGGTGGAGTCGGGGCTGTTGTGGACGCACCTGCGCACGGGCGCGGAGATCGGCATCCCGCTCGTCAGCGCCCAAAAAGGATTCACGGTTTCGCTCGCATCCTCCGGCTCAGTCGCAGCCCAAGTGGAGCGAGTCGCTGACGGGGGGCTGTCGGTCACCGCAGATGTCAACGTGGACGGGCGCAGCATCGACGCTGAAGCCGTGCACACCATCGGTCGGTCAGGGATATATACCGTGGTTCCCTTCGGTGCCAGAGCGCAGGTGACACTCGCGGACGTACCGCTGAGCCCCATCGTGCATGCGCTGATCAATGCACGAACGACTCTCGCGGTACCCGAGGCAGACGAGGCCGCGTTCGTGCGCGATGCATACCCCGCGCTGGCACGGCAGGTTCCGGTGCGGGCAGTGGGTGCAGTGACGCTTCCGCCAGTACCGGTACCCATCGCAACGCTCGCGGTCGCACATCACCCGGGTGACAGGATCAGCTACGCCTTCGAGTGGGCGTATCGCGGCTATGGGCGGTTCTCGTTCGCCGCGACAGACGACACGGTACGCGATGAGACTGCCGAGCAGGAGGCGCGCCGCGACGTGGAGGCCCTCTGGCAATCCATAACCGGAGAACCCTTCCAGTCGACTGGGTCATTCCACGACATCGAGGCAGCAGAGTTCGTCACACATATCGTCACAGCCCTCGAGGAGGGCGGAATCGCCGTCGTTGTGACCGGCGAGCGAAAGACGTATCGAGAACTTAGCGGCGATCCAGAGATCACCGTGTCGACAGTCGAGAGCGCCGATTCGGACTGGTTCGACCTGGGCATCCTCGTCAAGATCGACGGCCATACCATCCCGTTCGCACCGTTGTTCACCGCTCTCAGCATGCGACGCACGAAACTGCTCCTCGTGGATGGCAGCTACTTCTCGCTCGCGCATCCCGCGCTCGACACGCTGCGTGAGCTCATCGACGAAGCCGGCGAGCTCGCCGAATGGGAGACCGGCCCACGCATCAGCAGGTATCAAACGTCGCTCTGGGAAGAGTTTGAGGACCTCGCCGATGAGGCGCTCCCGGCAACGAGCTGGCGGGCAAGCGCCGAGGGGCTTCGCGTTGAAACGGGTGTGCCACCCACCGCTCTTCCCGCGGGGTTGCACGCCGAACTTCGGCCGTATCAGAAGGCCGGCTTCGACTGGCTGGCCTTCCTCTGGCGTCACCGACTCGGTGGAATTCTGGCGGATGATATGGGTCTCGGTAAGACCCTCCAGCTGCTCACGCTGATGCTGCACGCACGTGAGACGGGGGAGCGGCGGCCGTTCCTCGTCATCGCTCCGACATCTGTGCTGCCGACCTGGCAGGAAGAGGCCGCGCGCTTCGCGCCGGGACTGCGGGTGCGAGTGATCGACAGCTCACAGAGTAAACGTGAGCGGCGAGTGGCGGATGCTGTCTCCGATGCCGACGTCATCGTCACCTCGTACACGCTCGCGCGTCTGGGCGAAGAGGAGTTTGCCGCGGTCTCATGGGCGGCCCTCATTCTCGACGAGGCGCAGTTCGTGAAGAATCCCACGACGAAACAACACCGCGCCGTCGCATCCCTGCGCGCGGATGCCACCTTCGTCGTGACCGGGACACCGATGGAGAACAGCCTCAGTGAGATCTGGGCGTTGCTGAAGCTTGCGGCGCCAGGGCTCTTTCCTTCGGCGCGCAAATTCCGTCAGGAGTACATCCAGCCGATCGAGCAGGGCAAGGTTCCCGAGAACGAAGAGGGCAGCGAGTACCGACAGCGGCGCCTCGAGCGGCTTCGTCGGCGCATCCGCCCACTGATGCTGCGTCGCACTAAAGAGCTCGTCGCACCCGATCTGCCTGCGAAACAGGAGCAGTTACTGCATGTCGAGCTGAGCCCAGCGCACCGGGCGATCTACGACACCGTGCTGCAGCGCGAGCGACAGAAGGTTCTCGGACTCCTGAAAGATCTCGACCGAAACCGCTTCATCGTGTTCCGCTCCCTCACGATGCTGAGGATGCTGAGTCTGGCGCCGGGTCTCGTCGACGAGGCCGATGCGAAGCTCGGCTCGCGCAAGCTCGACACGCTCGTGGAGCGCGTCACCGAATTGCAGGCGGAGGGCCATCGTGCGCTCGTGTTCAGCCAGTTCACGTCCTTCTTGAAGCTGGCCGCCGAACGACTGGAACGCGCGGGAATTGCGTACGTGTATCTGGATGGCTCGACGCGCCGTCGTCGCGAGGTCATCGACGAGTTCCGCGGGGGCGAGCAACCGGTATTCCTCATCAGCCTCAAGGCCGGTGGCTTCGGACTGACGCTCACCGAAGCGGACTACGTGTTCATGCTCGACCCCTGGTGGAACCCCGCCGCTGAGGCGCAAGCGGTCGATCGCACCCATCGCATCGGGCAGGACAAACAGGTGTTCGTCTACCGGATGATCTCGACCGGAACCATCGAGGAGAAAGTGTTGGCGTTGCAGCAGCGAAAGGCTCGCCTTTTCACTGCTGTACTCGATGACGAGGCGCTGTTCGCCCAGGCACTCACCGCAGACGACATCCGCGGACTGTTCGACGCGTGAGGCTGTCTGGGCGGGTGCGTATACGCGCCGGTTAGAATTGGGGCGTCCACTTCAGAAGGAGCACAATGCGGATCACGGGACTCGGCCACGCCGGAATGTTCATCGAGACGGTCGGCGGAAACATCATCTGCGATCCTGTGCTCGGTCCGTCATTCTTCGGCTCCTGGTTTCCGTTCCCCGACAACCGCGGCCTCGACTGGGAGCGATTCGGACGCGAAGCAGACTTCCTCTACATCTCGCACCGACACCGTGACCACTTCGACCCCGTGCTCCTCGAGCGCTACATCCGTAAGGACATCGAGGTGCTGCTGCCGGACTACCCGATCGATGACCTCGAAAAGGATATTCGTGCGCTCGGATACACGAACATCACGTACGCGCCCGCTGGCGAGGTGATCCAGCGCGGCGATCTGAAGATCATGATCACTCCGTTGCGCGCGCCGAGCGACGGGCCGATCGGTGACTCGTCGCTCAGCGTGGATGACGGTACCGCTTCGGTGCTCAACCAGAACGACTCGCATCCACTCGACCTCGACACGCTCCTGAGCTTCGGCAAGCCCGACGCCTACTTCACGCAGACGTCCGGCGCGATCTGGTGGCCGATGGTCTACGACCTGCCCCAGGACGCCAAGCAGAACTTCGCGCGGCTCAAGCGCGATGCGCAGAACAAGCGTGCGATGTTCTACATCGAAAAGGTTGATGCCCCGCACGTGTTCCCGATGGCGGGTCCGCCGATGTTCCTGCGTGATGACCTGTTCAAGTACAACGGCTTCGGGCTCGACAACGACTCGATCTTCACCGACCAGAAGCAGTTCTTGGCCCACCTCAAAGAGCAGGCGCCGCAGTATGACGGTCAGCTTTTCGTGCCGGGCACCGTTGTCGAACTCGACCATGCCGAACAGACGATTTCGCAGACGCTGTACACGGATGCCGAGATCGCACACATCTTCGATGAGAAATGGGAGTACCTCGAATCTCAGCGCGTCAGCCGTAAGGAAGAGGTGCATGCGGAGGAAGCCTCGCGTGCTGCGGTCATGCCTCCGGCAGAGATGATCGCTGAGCTGAAGGCCTGGTGGGAGCCGCTGCTGAAGAAGTCGCGCACGATCCGTCTTGGCGTCGGCGGGTGCGTACGATTCCAAATCGGTGAGCTCGATATGGTCGTCGACTTCCCACGGGCCAAGGTTCGCGAGTACGCGGGGGAGGAGTGCATCTATTGGTACACGATTCCCGCAGATCTCGTCTCCACGAACATTCGCGACCATGAGATCGACTGGTCGAACTCGATCTTCCTGTCGATGCAGTTCCAGGTCGGCCGCAGCGGCAAGTTCAATGAGTTCCTGACGACCTTCCTCAAGTGCCTCTCGGTCGACCGGATCGAGTACGTCGAAAACTGGTACTCCGAGCAAACCGACCAGACTGAAGATGCCGACATCGGTGACTGGGTCGTGCAGCGCCGCTGCCCTCATCTGCGTGCCGACCTGACCAAGACCGGCAAGGTCGACGAGGACGGCATCCTCACGTGCAGCATGCACGACTGGAAGTGGGACCTCAAGACCGGTCGTTGTCTGTCGACCAGCGGCCATCCGATCCGCGCGTCCAAGGGCGACGAACGCACTGACGCCGTGCTGCGCGCGGCTCCCTGAAGATGACCTCTCTGTCTTTAGCCCATAGACTGAAGAGAGTAAGCAACCTTTAACACCGTCCAGAGAGGCGGAGAAGGGAGCGGCGAATGAGCACGCGCACTGTGCTGCAAGAAGCCGATATCTCGCGGGCATTGACCCGTATCGCGCATGAGATCCTCGAATCCAACCGCGGCGCCGAGAACCTCGTTCTCCTCGGCATCCCCACTCGAGGAGTCGCTCTCGCAGAGCGCCTCGGAACGCTCATCAACGGCATCTCCGAGCGTCCGGTCGCCGTCGGCGCCCTCGATGTCACACTGTTTCGCGATGATCTCTCCAAGCATCCGACGCGTTCTCCGCGTCCGACCGAGATCCCGCACGGCGGCATCGACGGTAAGACCGTGGTCCTCGTTGACGACGTACTGTTCTCTGGTCGCAGCATCCGCGCCGCCCTCGACGCCATCCAGTCGATCGGGCGCCCCGCGGTGGTCCGCCTCGCGATACTCGTAGATCGCGGCCACCGTGAACTGCCGATCCGCCCTGACTTCGTCGGTAAGAACATCCCATCCTCACGGCAGGAGCGCGTCAATGTTCGCCTGCGCGAATACGATGGCGCCGAGGAAGTGACGATCGAAGCATGAGACACCTTCTCGACACTCACACGCTCGACCGCGAGGCCGCCCTTCGCATTCTCGATGTTGCGGAAGACATGTCCGACACGCAGTCGCGTGAGGTGAAGAAGCTTCCGACCCTGCGCGGCAAGACGGTCGTGAACCTCTTCTTCGAAGACTCCACTCGCACCCGCATCTCGTTCGAAGCCGCAGCAAAGCGTCTGTCCGCCGATGTCATCAACTTCGCGGCGAAAGGTTCCAGTGTTTCCAAGGGCGAAAGCCTCAAAGACACCGCGCAGACTCTGCAGGCCATGGGTGCGGATGCTGTTGTCATCCGCCACCACGCATCGGGCGCCCACGCACACTTGCGACCAGCGGCTGGATCTCCGCGGGCGTCGTCAACGCCGGCGACGGTACCCATGAGCATCCCACGCAGGCGTTGCTTGACGCGTTCACGATCCGTAAGCGTCGCTTCGGCGCCGACAGTCGCGGTCGCGATCTCGCCGGCATCCGAGTCGTCATCGTCGGCGACATACTGCACTCGCGCGTCGCGCGCTCGAACGTCTGGCTGCTCACCACGCTCGGCGCCGAGGTCACGCTTGTCGCGCCACCAACGCTGGTGCCGCAGAACGTCTCGCAGTGGCCGGGTCGCGTCCTCTACGATCTCGACGAGGCTCTTGCCGAGCAGCCGGATGCCGTCATGATGCTGCGCATTCAGCTGGAACGCATGAACGCCGCGTATTTCCCCAGTGAGCGGGAGTATTCCCGACGCTGGGGGCTGGATGATGTGCGTGCAGACACACTCCCGCGCGATAGCATTGTGATGCACCCCGGACCGATGAATCGTGGCCTGGAGATCTCCGCCAAAGCCGCGGATTCTTCGCGCTCTACGGTGCTCGAACAGGTCGCCAACGGTGTGTCTGTGCGCATGGCTGTGCTGTATCTGCTGCTTGCGGGAGATCGTAACGACGAACGAGGAGAAGTGAAGTGACTGAAACCCTCGTAATCACCGGGGCCGAGCTGCTCGGAGCCGAAAGCGCCGACATTGTGGTGGAGAACGGCATCATCGCCGAGATCGGCAGCGGGCTCAGCCGCAGCGGCGCCCGCGTCATCGACGCGCACGGGCTCGTCGCACTCCCCGGACTCGTCGACCTGCACACACACCTGCGTGAGCCGGGATACGAGGCATCCGAAACGATCCTCACTGGCACCAGGCCGCCGCCGCCGGCGGCTTCACCGCTGTCTTCGCCATGCCCAACACCTCGCCGGTCGCTGACTCTGCCGGTGTCGTCGAGCAGGAACTCGCGCTCGGCGAAGCAGCAGGTTATGCCACAGTGCAGCCCATCGGCGCTGTCACCGTTGGCCAGAAGGGTGAACGCCTCGCCGAACTCGGAGCGATGGCGACCTCACGAGCCAAGGTCCGCGTCTTCAGCGACGACGGCTTCTGTGTCTGGGATCCGCTCATCATGCGTCGCGCCCTCGAATACGTGAAGTCCTTCAACGGTGTCATCGCGCAGCACGCGCAGGATCCGCGCCTGACTGAGGGCGCGCAGATGAACGAGGGCATCGTCTCGGCCGAACTCGGGCTCACTGGATGGCCGGCGGTCGCTGAAGAATCGATCATCGCCCGCGATGTTCTACTCGCAGAGCATGTCGGCTCACGACTGCACGTCTGCCATCTCTCGACCGCCGGTTCGGTCGACATCATCCGCTGGGCCAAGAAACGCGGCATCAACGTCACTGCAGAGGTGACACCTCACCACCTGCTGCTGACCGATGAACTCGTTCGCGGCTATGACGCGCGCTACAAGGTGAATCCGCCCCTGCGTCGTGAAGAAGACGTCCTCGCCGTGCGCGAGGGACTCGCAGACGGCACGATCGATATCGTCGCGACCGACCACGCCCCGCATCCGAGTGAGAACAAGGCCTGCGAGTGGCAGCAGCTGCGAACGGAATGGTAGGGCTCGAGAGCGCGCTGCGCGTCGTTCATCAGTCGATGGTGCAGACAGGTCTCATCGGCTGGGCAGATGTGGCGCGTGTCATGAGTGCCGCTCCGGCACGCATCGGGCTGCTCGAAGGACATGGAACTCCGCTCGAAGTAGGACAGCCCGCGCAAATCACCCTCTACGACGCGTCGCGGGAGGGAACCTTCACGACCGCGGACCTCCACGGTCGAAGTGAGAACTCGCCGTATATCGGACGCGACCTGCCAGGACGCGTCGAGTGGACTATCCACCACGGGCGCGTCACGGTTGCCGCTGGTGCGGTCGTCGAGGATTTCAACGCATGAGTATGCGTGACATCGCGATCGCGATCACTATCGGAGTCGCGCTACTAATCTTGCTGTCGATGTTCCTGGCATGGCGAAGACGCCTCCGACGCGACAGCGTGCATGTCGCACCAATCGGCGTACCGGAGCATGCCGAGGTGCTCGCCCGGCACGAGGTGCTGTACGTGTCGACGACTCGTCACGATCAGCCACTCGAACGCCTGGCAATCGCCCCGCTTGCCTACCGTGCGCGGGGAGAACTCGCGGTCACGGATCGCGGTATCGCGCTCTGCCTCGACGGTACGCCCACGGTCTTCTTGGCCTCGGCGAACCTGGTCACCGTCGATCGCGCCACCGTCACGATCGACCGGGTCGTCGAACCCGATGGTCTCGTTCGGGTGGCCTGGAAAGTCGCCGATGGCACGACCGTCGACTCGTACCTCCGCCTCACCCGCGGCGACCCTCAGAACCTCATCTCAGATTTGCAGCGGCTCATCCCCGCGAACGACACAGGAGCCACGTCATGACCCTGCCTGCCCCCGCCGTCCTCGTCTTGGAAGACGGCACCCGCTACCCCGGGCGCGCGTATGGCGCACAGGGAACCACCCTCGGCGAGGTCGTCTTCTCGACTGGAATGAGCGGATACCAAGAGACCCTGACCGACCCGTCGTACGCCGGGCAGATCGTCCTGCAGACCGCACCCCACATCGGTAACACCGGCATGAACGACGAAGACCCGGAGTCTCGTCGTATTTGGGTCGCCGGTTACATCGTGCGCGACCCCTCACGCGTGGTCTCCAATTGGCGTGCCACCGAGTCGTTGGATGACGCCCTCGTTCGCGATGGGATCGTCGGCATCAGCGGCATCGACACTCGTGCGATCACTCGCCACATCCGCTCCGCGGGCTCGATGCGCGGCGGGATCTTCTCCGGCGCGGATGCCGCGCTCGACAGAGGGGAGCAGTTGCGAGTTGTGCAGCAGGCTCCGGAGATGAGCGGACAGAACCTGTCTGCACAGGTATCGGTCGATGTCGTCGAAGTAACCACGGCAATCGGACAGCGCGTGGGCAACCTCGCAGTCCTTGACCTCGGCGTAAAAAGAGCGACGATCGACAACCTCGCCGCCCGAGGCTTCGAGGTGCACGTACTGCCTCAGAACTCAACGATCGACGACATCCGCGCAATCGACCCCGTCGCCGTCTTCTACTCGAACGGCCCAGGCGACCCCGCCGCCTCCGACGATCACGTCGCTCTGCTGCGCAACGTACTCGACGACGGCCTGCCGTTCTTTGGCATCTGCTTCGGAAACCAGTTGCTCGGCCGCGCCCTGGGACTCGGAACCTACAAGCTCCCCTTCGGTCACCGCGGGATCAACCAGCCGGTGCTCGACAAGACCACGGGCAAGGTCGAGATCACAGCACACAACCACGGCTTCGCAGTGGAGGCTCCGCTGGAGGGCAGCTTCGACAGCCCGAACGGCTACGGCAAGGTCGAAGTCAGCCACATCGGTCTGAACGACAACGTGGTCGAGGGTTTGCGAGCTCTCGATATCCCGGCATTCTCGGTGCAATACCACCCAGAGGCAGCCGCCGGCCCGCACGATGCCAACTACCTCTTCGACCGTTTCCGCGACCTGGTCATCGCTACTGAGAAGGATGCCAAGTAATGCCAAAGCGCGACGACATCAACTCCGTCCTCGTCATCGGATCTGGCCCGATCGTCATCGGCCAGGCCTGTGAGTTCGACTACTCCGGAACCCAGGCGTGCCGTGTGCTGCGCGAAGAGGGCGTCCGCGTCATCCTCGTCAACTCCAACCCCGCGACGATCATGACCGACCCCGACTTCGCCGATGCGACGTACATCGAGCCCATCACCTGGCAGGTAATCGAGACGATCATCGCGAAGGAACGTCCGGATGCGATCCTCCCCACCCTCGGCGGCCAGACGGCGCTGAACGCGGCGATTGACCTCCACAACCACGGCATCCTCGAGAAGTACGACATCGAACTCATCGGAGCGAACTTCGAGGCGATCAACAAGGGCGAAGACCGCCAGATCTTCAAGCAGCTCGTCCTCGACGCTGGCGCTGAAGTGGCGGCATCCCGCATCGCTCACACGATGGACGAGGTGCTGGCGGCTGCCGGCGAGCTCGGCTATCCGCTCGTCGTACGCCCTAGCTTCACCATGGGAGGCCTCGGATCCGGATTCGCCTATGACGAGAAGGACTTGCGTCGGATGGCCGGTGCAGGGCTGCACGACTCGCCCACCAACGAGGTGCTCCTTGAGGAGTCGATCCTCGGGTGGAAGGAGTACGAGCTCGAGCTCATGCGCGACACGGCCGATAACACGGTCGTCGTCTGCTCGATCGAGAACGTCGACCCGGTCGGCGTCCACACCGGCGACTCCATCACGGTTGCTCCGGCTCTGACTCTCACCGACCGCGAATACCAGAAGCTGCGCGACATCGGCATCGACATCATCCGCGCGGTGGGCGTTGACACCGGTGGCTGCAACATCCAGTTCGCGATCGACCCCGCAGACGGACGCATCATCGTCATCGAGATGAACCCGCGCGTGTCACGCTCGAGCGCTCTCGCATCGAAGGCGACCGGGTTCCCGATCGCGAAGCTCGCCGCCAAGCTTGCGCTCGGCTACCGTCTCGATGAAATTCCCAACGACATCACCGGGGCGACGCCCGCGAGCTTCGAGCCCACGCTTGATTACGTGGCCGTCAAGGTACCGCGGTTTGCTTTCGAAAAGTTCCCGGCTGCCGACACGACGCTGACCACCACCATGAAGTCCGTCGGTGAAGCGATGGCGATCGGCCGCAACTACACCACGGCACTCCAGAAGGCGCTCCGCTCGCTCGAGAAGCGCGGATCCAGCTTCCACTGGGGCGACGAAGAGCGCTCTGTCGAAGAGCTCCTCGAGATCTCCAAGACGCCGACAGACGGTCGCATCGTTGTCCTGCAGCAGGCGCTCCGCAAGGGAGCCACTGTTGCTCAGGCCTTCGAGGCCACGGCGATCGACCCGTGGTTCATCGACCAGATGGTCCTCATCAACGAGGTCGCCGAGACCGTGCGCACCGCCGATGAACTGGATGCTGCAACGATCCGCTACGCGAAAGAGCACGGCTTCTCCGATGTGCAACTCGCACAGCTCCGCGGTATCGACGAGGCAGAGGTGCGCGCCATCCGCCACAGCTTCAACATCCGCCCGGTGTACAAGACCGTCGACACGTGTGCGGGGGAGTTCCCGGCACTGACCCCGTACCACTACTCGAGCTATGACTTCGAGACCGAGGTGGCGCCCTCAGAGCGCACCAAGGTCGTCATCATCGGCTCTGGCCCCAACCGCATCGGCCAGGGCGTCGAGTTCGACTACTCGTGCGTGCACGCCTCGTTCGCGCTGTCCGACGCCGGCTACGAGACTGTGATGGTCAACTGCAACCCGGAAACGGTCTCGACCGACTACGACACCTCCGACCGGCTCTACTTCGAGCCGCTCACGCTGGAAGACGTCCTCGAAGTGCTTGACGCTGAGGCCGCCAGCGGCACGATCCTCGGTGTCGTCTGCCAACTCGGCGGCCAGACGCCGCTGGGGCTCGCGAAGGGCATCGAGGCCGCGGGATACAAGGTTCTCGGAACCAGTCCCGCCGCGATCGACATCGCTGAGGAACGCGAACTGTTCTCGCAGCTCCTCAACTCCGCTGGCCTCATCGCCCCGCGTCACGGCACGGCAATCGACGCGGACGGTGCGGTCGTCATCGCCGAAGACATCGGCTATCCGGTGCTCGTTCGCCCGAGCTTCGTGCTCGGCGGACGCGGCATGGAGATCGTCTACGACACCGACAGCTCCGTGACTACTTCGTGCGCACGGCAGGCGAAGTCATCGTCGGTCCTGGTACGCCCCTGCTCGTCGACCGTTTCTTGGACGATGCGATCGAGATCGACGTCGACGCCCTGTACGACGGCGACGAGCTCTACATCGGTGGAGTCATGGAGCACCTCGAAGAGGCTGGCATCCACTCCGGCGACTCGAGCTGCACGCTGCCCCCGATCTCGCTGGGTCGCAGCGACATCGACCGCGTGCGGGTGGCGACACTCGCTATCGCCGAGGGAGTCGGCGTACGCGGACTCCTGAACGTGCAGTTCGCGATCAGTGCCGGCGTGCTCTACGTGATCGAGGCGAACCCGCGCGCCAGCCGCACCGTGCCGTTCGTCTCAAAGGCGCTCGGCATTCCGCTGGCGAAGGCTGCAAGCCGCATCATGGTCGGCGCGACGATCGACGAACTGAAGAACGAGGGATTGCTCCCGATGTCCGACGGTTCGCGTGTGCCGATGGGTGCGCCGGTCGCGGTCAAGGAAGCAGTGCTTCCCTTCAAGCGCTTCCGCACCAAGGAAGGCAAGATCGTCGATTCCGTGCTCGGCCCGGAGATGCGCTCCACCGGCGAGGTCATGGGAATCGACAAGGACTTCCCCACGGCGTTCGCGAAGAGCCAGGCCGCAGCCTACGGTGGAATGCCAACCTCGGGTACGGTCTTCATCTCGGTGGCTGACGCCGACAAGCGCGCCGTCATCCTGCCCGCACACCGGCTGCAGCAGCTGGGCTTCAACCTGATGGCCACCGAGGGCACCGCCGAGATTCTCTCGCGCAACGGCATCGCGGTCACGATTGTCGCAAAGTACAGCGAGACGCAGGATGGCGGCGGACAGAACGTCGTCGACCTCATCAACGACGGCATGATCGACATCGTCGTAAACACGCCTTCCGGTGGGGCTGCACGTGCGGACGGTTACGAGATTCGCGCCGCAGCAGTGGCAGCCGATAAGGCACTGTTCACCACGATGGCGGTGCTGGGCGCAGCCGTCAGCGGTATGGATGCGGCCGACGAGGGCTTCGAGGTCAGGAGCCTGCAGGAGTACGCCATCGACCGCCAGGAAGCACTGTCTGCAGAGGCGGCTCGGGCTTTAGAAGCGGCACGGTGACTGTGAGGTTCGGCGAGCGGGTCAGGGCGGCGCTTCACGAGCGGGGCCCGCTGTGTGTGGGCATCGACCCGCACCAGTCCCTGCTGCAGTCGTGGGGGCTGGAAGACTCTGCCGCGGGCGTCCGCGAGTTCGGGCTTCGCACCGTGGATGCCGCGGTAGGGCGGGTCGGGCTCGTCAAGCCTCAGGTGTCGTTCTTCGAGCGCTTCGGCTCCGCAGGATTCGCCGCGTTGGAAGATGTGATGGGTGCGGCGCGGGATGCCGGCCTGATTGTGATCGCCGATGCGAAGCGCGGCGACATCGGCACCACGATGGATGCCTATGCCGCAGCCTGGCTCACGCCTGGCTCGCCTCTGGAAGCGGATGCGCTCACCGTGAACCCATTCCTTGGCGTCGGCACGCTACACAGCACATTCGAGCGTGCGGAGTCGAGCGGGAAGGGTATCTTCGTGCTTGCAGCGACGAGCAACCCCGAAGCCGGCTCCGTGCAGCAGGCGCGCTCCGAGGCGGGCGCGACGGTGTCCGCCGAGATCGTCGACGACGTCAGTGCGTACAACGTGCGCACGACCGCCGCCGGCAATTGGGGGAGTCTCGGATTCGTGATCGGCGCGACCGTGGACTGGGCCGATGCCGGCCTCACGCACTTCGCCCCGCCGGCGCCCATCCTGGCTCCCGGTTTTGGAGCCCAGGGTGCTGGTCCCGCCGACCTCGGCACTCGTTTCGGCGCGAACGCCTCAATGGTCATCGCATCGGAGAGCCGCAGCATCCTGTCTGGTGGACCGAATGGGCTGATCGCAAGAATTGATGAACGCGTCGCCGCGTATCAGGAGGCACTGAATGTCTGAACGTCGCATTCCCGAGGTCGACCGCGCCGCGGCAGCCCGTCGTGCCGTCGAACGACGGCGAGAGCGTGCCGCGCTGAAGCGTGACCTCACAATGCGCGTGACAGCTCCGCAGGTCGTCGCGAAGCGAGCCTTCGACGATGCCGACTCCGTGTGCGGGTCCATGCGCATCACCG
This sequence comes from Microbacterium sp. CH12i, assembly GCF_000685355.1. Classification (GTDB taxonomy): domain Bacteria; phylum Actinomycetota; class Actinomycetes; order Actinomycetales; family Microbacteriaceae; genus Microbacterium. The sequence goes on from NZ_JHET01000007.1 coordinate 238,151, forward strand.
ATTTCCTTCTTGCACTGCCTGCAATCGGCGTCGGCAAGCGCGACACGATCCTGAGCGATCTCGAAATTTCGCCGGTCAAACGTCTCGGCGGGCTCGGCGTGCGCCAGCGCGTGAGCCTGCTGAACTGGCTCGACACCCGATTTCCCGTGCAGCATCCGCGCGCGGGGCGAAGCCGCCTGCTGGTGCTCGCTGGGCCCACTGCCGTCGGCAAAGGCACGGTCGCCGCGCACATTCGCGAAAACAACCCAGAAATCCACCTCTCCGTCTCAGCGACCACGCGCAAGGCGCGTCCAGGGGAAACCGACGGCGTGCACTATTACTTCGTAGACGACGCCGAGTTTGATCGACTCATTGCCGATGGCGAACTGCTCGAATACGCGGTCGTGCACAATCAGTCCCGTTACGGCACTCCGCGCGCGCCAATCGATAAGGCCCTGGCTGCAGGCAAGACCGTGCTGCTCGAGATCGACCTGCAGGGCGCCCGCCAGGTGCGTGCAGCAGAGCCTTCCGCGACGCTGATCTTCCTACTGCCTCCGTCATGGGATGAATTGGTGCAACGGCTGGTTGGGCGCGGCACCGAAGACGAGGCCGAACGCTCCCGCAGATTACGCACCGCGAAGGTCGAATTGGCCGCGCAAAGCGAGTTCGATCACCTCATCGTGAACGAAGACGTCGCCGCTGCTGCTCGCGAGGTCGTAGAATTGTCTGAGGCGACTGCGCGCTGAGCGTTTCTGCGCGCCCGCCGTTTCGACTTTAGCGACGATCTTGTCGCCTGATCAGGAGGTCTCACCATGGCCGGACATCACACCAAGGGCATTATCGACCCGCCGATCGACAACCTGCTTTCCAAGGTTGACTCGAAGTACGAACTGGTCATCTACGCGTCCAAGCGCGCCCGCCAGATCAACGACTACTACTCCGACCTGCACGAGGGCAACCTCTTCGACAACGTTGGCCCGCTCGTGGACTCGTCCGTTGAAGACAAGCCGCTCACGATCGCGCTTCACGAGATCAACGAGGACAAGCTGCGCCTTCGCCACGTCGAGTGAAGGCAGCCTCCTCGATGAGCGCACTTCGTCTTTTCACTTCTGAATCGGTCACCGAGGGCCACCCCGACAAGATCTGCGACCAGATCTCGGACAGCATCCTCGACGGGCTGATCGCCAAAGATTCCGGTTCACGCGTCGCTGTGGAGACTCTTGTCACCACAGGACTGGTTCACGTGGCCGGCGAGATCCGCACTGAGGCCTACGTCGATATCCCGACCATCGTTCGCGAGGTCGTGAACAGCATCGGCTACACCTCGAGTGACACCGGTTTTGACGGCGACTCCTGCGGCGTCAGCGTCTCAGTGGGCGAGCAGTCTACCGATATCGCGCACGGTGTCGACCAGGCACAAGAGCAGCGTGACGGTTCTTCGGTCGACGCGCTCGACAGCCTCGCGCCGGCGATCAGGGCATCATGTTCGGCTTCGCGACCGTAGAAACGCCCGAGCTGATGCCGATGGCAGGTCACACTGCACACCGGATCGCCGAGCGTCTCACTGAAGTTCGACGCTCTGGTGAGCTCGATTTTCTCCGGCCAGACGGCAAGACGCAGGTCACTCTCGGTTACGAGGGTTTCGTTCCGAAGACGATCGACGCCGTTGTCCTCTCCACGCAGCACCGTCCGGACATCTCTCAGGAAGAGCTCAAGGAGCAGGTACGCCGTCTGGTCATCGACCCCGTGCTGGAGAGCACGGGGCTGGAGATGCCCTCGGACGATCGCTACTTCATCAACCCTGCTGGCCCCTTCGTGACCGGCGGGCCGAAGGGCGATGCCGGCCTCACTGGTCGTAAGATCATCATCGACACCTACGGCGGCGCTGCGCGCCACGGCGGTGGCGCGTTCAGTGGGAAAGACCCCTCGAAGGTCGACCGCTCCGGCGCCTACGCGATGCGTTGGGTCGCCAAGAACGCGGTAGCTGCCGGCCTCGCAGATCGCCTCGAAGTGCAGGTCGCGTACGCGATCGGAGTGGCACGTCCGGTTGGACTGTATGTCGAGACCTTCGGTACCGGACGCGTCGACGACGAAGTGATCACGAATGCGATCCGTGAGGTCTTCGATCTGCGCCCGCAGGCGATCATCGAGCAACTCGATCTGCTGCGCCCGATCTATCGTCAGACTGCCGCCTACGGGCACTTCGGACGCGAACTTCCCGACTTCACGTGGGAGCGGACCGACCGCGCCGACGAGTTGCGCCGCGCCGCAGGGCTGTGATGCGTTCGCGCGGAGCGCGGCGATGAGCCGGCGCATCGCGCGGGTGCAGCTCGACTCCCCGCTGCCGCAACTGGATCGCCTATTCGACTACGCGGTCCCTGAAGAGCTCGGCGAGGTGCCGACTGGCGTACGCGTGCGCGTGCCATTGCGCACGGCCGGAAGACTCATCGACGCCTACGTCGTTGAGCTTGCAGAAGAGAACGACGCCCAACGAGCGCTTTCGGCGATTGACAGCGTAACCTCCACCGCCCAGGTGTTGCCGGATCGGCTGTATCGTCTTGCCCGTCGGACGGCGGATCGGGCTGCAGGATCGGCATCCGACATCCTCCGACTCGTCATCCCAAAACGTCAGGTGCGCGTCGAAAAGGCATGGACAGCGGATGCCGCCACCCCCGTTCCGACCTCGGAAGCGGTGGAACGAGCAAATTCGGTGCTTGCCGAGTACGAGGGACTCACCGCGCTGCTGGATGAGAGCGAACGCGGGGCTGTCGAGGCGATCCCGGGCATCCGCGACGACGTGCTGCGCTGGACCGAGCTGTTGGCCGCATCGGCAACCAGGATGCTGGCGGAGGGTCGCTCAACGATCATCGTCGTCCCCGATCACCGAGATCTTGATCGCTTGCTCGCAACTTTGCAGACGATGCTGCCCGCCGAGGCAATCGTCCGGCAAGACTCGCGGCAGACGAACCCCGATCGCTATCGGGCTTTCTTGCGCTCCCTGGAGGATGCACCCTGCGTTGTGGTCGGCAACCGCTCGGCGGTCTACGCACCGGTGCAGGCGGGGCTGGTGGCTATCTGGGACGACGGTGATCCGCTACTCGGAGAGCCCCTCGCGCCGTATGTGAACGCCCGCGATGCCGCTCTTCTCCGCCAGGAGCAGGAGGGGTCAGCGCTGCTCCTGGTAGGGCACACTCGCACCACCGATGCCGAGCGCCTCGTGATGCACGGGTGGCTCAAAGACATCCACGCCACCCGACGCGTGCTGCCCAAGGTTGCGCTCAGCACTCCGCAGGAGATGGAACAGGCCACCCAGCGGGTGCACTCCAGTGCGTTCGCCGCCGCGCGTAAGGCCAGCGAAGAGGGGCCGGTGCTGGTTCAGGTATCACGCCCCGGCTTCTCGCCGACCCTCGTCTGCGCCGAATGCCGTGCGCCAGCGCGGTGCATTCCCTGCGGCGGCCCGCTCGCGCCCGGCATCGCGGTGCCGTCCCGATCTGCGGATGGTGCGGCCGCTCCGCACAAGCCTGGACGTGCCCGGCCTGCTCGTCCACGAAACTGCGTCTCGCGTCATCCGGAAGCGAGCGCACCGCTGACGAGCTCGGCCGCGCGTTCCCCGGCGTTCGGGTGATCATCGCTGATAGCGCGCATCCCGTCGAGCACGTGTCAGCGAAGCCTGCTCTCGTCGTTGCGACGCGTGGTGCAGAGCCTCTTGCCGAGGGCGGATATCGGGCCGTGGTGCTGTTGGACGGGCCACGGATGCTGCAGGCACCGGACCTTCGCGTCGGCGAATCGTGTCTGCGGTGGTGGTCGAATGCGGCCGCCCTGGCAGCACCTGGAGCGCCCATCCATCTGGTCGGTGTCGACGGACCGGTCGGCCGAGCCTTCGCCACCTGGAGCCAGGCCAGCTATGCCCGCTCCGAACTGGAGTCCCGCGCGCCGCTGCACATGCCGCCAGCCACCCGGGTCGCGCTGGTCGAGGGTATTCCGGCATCCGTCGAGCGCGCGCTCTCGGCACTGCGTGAACTGCCGCTACCGAGTGACGCGGTCCTCGGCCCGGTTCCGATTGAACCTGACGAAGGCCGAGTCCGTGCGCTGGTGCGGTTCGAATATGCAGCGGGCGCCACCGTTGCCACGACCCTTCGAGCGGTGGTTGTCGCCGAGGCTGTCAAACGGCGTCGCGGCCGCGCGCAGACCAATCGGAGCCCGCTCTCACTGCGGCTCGATATCCTCGATCCTGAGCTTTGACCTCAATCCATCCGGAGAACCTTTATGCGCCTTGTCTTTGCCGGCACACCGGCAGCTGCAGTTCCTACTCTGCGAACCCTCGCGATCTCGCACGAAATTGTCGCGGTCGTCACCCGTCCCGACGCGCCGCTGGGGCGCAAGCGCGTGCTCACGCCCTCTGCTGTTGCGCAGGCCGCCGAGGATCTGGAATTGCCGATCATCAAGCGCCCGCTTGGACGAAGAAGCGACCGGCCGCATTGCGGCGCTTCGACCCGAACTGGGTGTCATCGTCGCCTACGGCGGACTGGTGCGCGAGCCGCTGCTGTCGACCCCGACCCACGGCTGGATCAACCTGCACTTCTCGATGCTGCCGCAGTGGCGTGGCGCCGCCCCCGTGCAGCGCGCGCTGATCGCTGGGGATGCAGAGCTGGGTGCCACCGTCTTTCAGCTCGTACCCGCGCTGGATGCGGGCGACGTGTTCGCCGCGCGTACGGTCTCGGTGCCGGCAGATGCCACCGCTGATTTTGCTCTCGATGTTCTCGCGCACGACGGCGCAGGCCTCACTGCCGAGGTCATTGCGGGCATTTCGGCAGGCACGGCTGTCGCCCACCCGCAGGTGGGGGAAGTGTCGGTCGCTCCGAAACTCAACATCGACGACGGGTTGTTGGACTGGTCGCTTCCGGCAGAGCAAGTCTTCGCTCGGTTCCGCGGTGTGACGCCAGAGCCAGGCGCCCACACGACGGTGGGCGGGCTGAGCGTGAAGATCCGCGCGGCCGCTCTTGCAGAGACAGAAGAAGTGCTGCCGCCGGGCGAGATCTTCGCCACGAAGACCTCGCTGCTGATCGGCACAGCGACGACACCTCTTGCAGTCACGCGAGTGCAGCCCGCCGGAAAAGGCCCGATGAACGCCACCGACTGGTGGCGCGGCGTGCGCGACGAAAGGCTGCGGGCCGGCGCATGAGCGAAAAGCAGCAGCGCCACTCTTCGACGCCTCGCACCTCAGCGCCAGACGCAGCCCGTCCTTCGCAACGTCGCCCCGCACGCACAGTCCAGCCCGCGCGCCGCGTGGCCTACGACGTGCTGCGGGCAGTGAGCGACTCTGATGCCTACGCGAACCTTCTGCTGCCCTCTGCAATTGCCACCGCGGGATTGTCGCCCCAGGACGCCGGTCTCGCCACCGAACTGACCTACGGAACCCTCCGCCGTCGCGGCACATATGACGCGATCATCGCGTCTGCTGCAGGACGCCCGGTCGATGAGATCGACTCAGCCGTGCTCGACGCTCTTCGCTCGCCACGCATCAGCTGCTGGCGACCCGGGTAGCCTCGCATGCCGCCGTCAACGAATCTGTGAACCTCGTTGCGTCTGAGGTAGGGAGAGGGCCGTCGAGCTTCACCAATGCGGTGCTCCGCCGCATCTCGCGCGATACCCCGGGCGAGTGGCAGGAGCGCATTGAGGAAGAAGCTCGGTCCGACGATGAACGACTTGGCCTGCGCACTGCGCATCCGGTGTGGATCATTCGTGCGCTTCGACGTGCGCTCATGGCTGAGGGGCGCGTCGACGAGCTAGAAGCGCTCCTGGAGGCCGACAACGTCTCACCGGAGGTGACGCTGGTGGCGTTGCCGGGCCTAGCCGAGCGTGGCGCGCCGGAGCGCCCGTACGCCCCGACGGCGTTCGGATCTCCGGGGGGAGATCCGCGGCAGATCATCGCCGCGGCGGGCGGTACTGTGCGGGTACAGGACGAGGGCTCGCAATTGGTCGCCCTCGCCCTTGCCGCGGCTGCACCCATTGCAGCGGGGGAGCGGTGGCTCGACCTCTGCGCCGGTCCCGGGGGGAAGACAGCGCTGCTCGCCGCGATTGCGCGACAGCATGATGTGACGCTCGAGGCCAACGAGGTGATCCCCGCCCGTGCGGGGCTGGTGCGCAAAGCGCTCAAAGCCGTGCCGGGTGAGGTTATCGTGCACGAGCAGGATGGGCGCATCCTCACGAGTGCGAAAACCGCACAATTCGACCGCATTCTGGTCGATGCGCCGTGCACCGGCCTCGGCGCGCTACGCCGTCGCCCGGAGGCCCGGTGGCGAAAGACACCCGCAGACGTCGCCCAACTCGCTCCGCTCCAAGAGCAGCTGCTCGCCGGTGCTCTCGACGCTCTGAAGCCCGGCGGCATCGTGGCGTATGTGACCTGCTCGCCGCATCTCGCCGAGACCACTGGTGTGATCACCGAGGTGCTGCGCACCCGCACCGACGTCACAGAGCTCGATGCCGGTGCCGTGCTCAACCGAGTGGCAGAGCATCCCCTCGACCTGGCATCAGATGGTTCGGGTCGGGTGCAGCTCTGGCCGCACCGCCACGGTACCGACGCCATGTTCCTCGCGCTCCTGCAGCGCACAGAATCGCCAGAGCGCACAAAGTCGCCAGAACCCACAGAGTCGCCAAAACGCAAACCCAAGGGAGAATGACCACAATGACTCTTCCCCGCGCACCGCGCATCAACCCCAGCATCCTCGCAGCTGATTTCGTCAACATGCAGGCCGGTCTCGATCGCATCGCAACCGCTGACTTCGCTCACGTCGATGTCATGGACAACCATTTGTGCCGAACCTCACCTTCGGTCCGCAGATGGTCGAGCGCATTCAGGCGACGAGTCCGATCCCTCTTGATGTGCACCTCATGATTGATGATCCCGACCGATGGGCTCCTGGCTACGCAGAGCTGGGCGCCGCGAGCGTCACCTTTCATCTCGAGGCAGCCGGCGACCCGATCGCGCTCGCACGGCGGCTGCGGTCCATCGGCGCACGCGCCGGAATCGCGCTCAAACCCGGAACTGCGGGCGAGAGCCTCTACGACCTTTTCGACGAGTTCGATCAAATCCTCGTGATGACGGTCGAGCCTGGCTTTGGCGGACAGGGATTCATGCCGGAAACTATGCCGAAGCTGCGTAACCTTGTGGATCACGCGCGCAGCCGAGCGTCAAATGTCTGGTTCCAGGTCGACGGCGGCATCACCGATGACACCATCGCCCAGGCGGCAGAGGCAGGAGCCGACACCTTCGTCGCCGGATCCGCCGTCTACGGCGCCCAGAACATTGAAGCGGCGATCACCGGGCTTCGAGAGCGCGCGCGAGCCGCTAGCCTTGAAGCGTGAAGACTTTCGACGAGCTGTTCGCTGAGCTCAGTGTCAAGGCCGAGACCCGCCCCGCCGGGTCCGGAACCGTCGCCGAGCTCGACGGCGGTGTGCACACAATCGGCAAGAAGATTGTTGAAGAGGCTGCCGAGGTCTGGATGGCTTCGGAGTACGAATCGGATGCCGCGGCCGCCGAGGAGATCTCGCAACTGCTGTACCACGTGCAGGTGATGATGATCGCGAAGGGGCTCAGCCTCGAGGACGTCTACCGACATCTCTGATGCGCTCCGCCCCTTTCCTCTGACTTGAAAGAATCTCATGCTGCGCATTGCTGTTCCCAACAAGGGCTCGCTCGCCGAGACCGCCGCCGAAATGCTCGCGGAGGCCGGTTACATCGGCCGCCGCGACTCGAAGACCCTGCACGTCATTGACACGCAGAACGATGTCGAGTTCTTCTTCCTGCGTCCGCGCGACATTGCCACCTACGTGGCATCCGGTGCTCTGGACGTCGGAATCACCGGGCGCGACCTGCTGCGCGATGTTCCACAGCAAGCACGTGAAGTGCAGGCGCTCGGATTCGCGCACTCGACGTTCCGCTTCGCAGCACCTGCGGGCAAATACTCCTCGATTGAAGATCTCGCGGGCGCGCGCGTCGCTTCCGCATACCCGGGATTGGTCGATGTGTTCCTGCGCGAGCACGGGGTCGAAGCAACTCTCGTGCCGCTCGACGGCGCCGTGGAATCAGCGGTTCAGCTCGGAGTGGCAGATGCCATCGCGGATGTCGTAGAGACCGGCACCACGCTGCGTCAGGCGGGACTCGAAATCTTCGGTCCGGTCATCATCGAATCTGAGGCTGTACTCATCAGTCGACCTGGCGACGCCGAAGGAACCGACAAACTGCTCCGCCGTCTTCGCGGGGTGATCGTTGCACGCCGTTACGCGCTGCTCGACTACGACCTTCCGGTTGAGTTTGTGGAAAAGGCCGTGGCGATCGCACCGGGTCGCGAATCGCCGACGATTTCACCGCTACAGGATCAGAACTGGGTTGCTGTCCGCATCATGACCCCGCGCAAGGGCATCAACAAGGTGATGGACGATCTCTATGAGCTTGGCGCCCGCGCCCTGATCGTCACCGCAATCGACGCCGCGAGGCTCTGATGACGCTCACGAGTCGTGTCATTCCGTGTCTCGACGTCGCCGCAGGGCGCGTCGTGAAGGGAGTGAATTTCGAGAATCTGCGTGACATGGGCGATCCCGTCGAACTCGCCGCGTACTACGCGGCCCAGGGCGCTGACGAGATCACCTTCCTCGATGTGACCGCAACCGTTGATGAGCGCGCCACCACCTACGACGTCGTGCAGCGGACGGCGGAAAACGTCTTCGTTCCGCTCACAGTCGGCGGGGGAATACGCAGCGTCGAGGACGTGGCGCGGTTGCAGGGCGTTGGCGCCGACAAGGTCGGTGTGAACTCCGCGGCGATCGCCCGCCCAGAACTGATCGGCGAGATCGCCGACCGGTTCGGGTCTCAGGTGCTCGTGCTCTCGCTCGACATCAAGCGGGCACCGACGACGCATTCCGGATTCATCGTGACGACCCACGGCGGCCGTACAGCGACCACGCTGGACGCCTTGGACTGGGCCCGCGAAGCGATCGAACGTGGTGCAGGGGAGTTGCTCGTCAACTCCATCGACGCAGACGGCACCCGCGACGGCTTCGACCTCGAACTCGTCCGGCTCATGCGCGAAGTCTCCTCTGTGCCGGTCATCGCCTCTGGCGGCGCCGGCGCCGTCACCGACTTCGCCCCGGCGATCAAAGCGGGTGCGGATGCTGTGCTCGCCGCCAGCGTTTTCCACTCGGGAGCGCTCACCGTAGGCGATGTCAAGGATGCGATGCGCGCAGAAGGGATCCTCGTTCGATGACCGATCTCGACGCTCGTATCGCACAGGTCGTCTGGAACGCCGACGGACTCGCTCCTGCCATCGTGCAGCAGTGGGATACCCGCGAGGTCTTGATGCTCGCGTGGTTGGATGCCGAGGCACTGCGCCGAACCTTGACGACCGGACGAGTCACCTACTGGTCGCGCTCACGTCAGGAGTATTGGCGTAAGGGGGACACTTCCGGAAATATCCAGCGCATCCACGAGGCGCGATTGGACTGCGACGGAGATGCCATCCTGCTGCTTGTCGATCAGACCGGACCCGCCTGCCACACCGGAACCCGCACATGCTTCGACGCCGCCGACCTCGAAGCCGTCGATGGCATTGGCTCGAGTCACGCGGAAGACGGTACCGAGTGAGTGTGATGAGTCGCGGTCGCAGTATGTCCGTCCTCGGACTCCTGCTCGCCGGTGGTATCGGGATCATTTCCTCGACACAAACCTGGCTGACCGTAGCTCGAGCAGACGGCGGCGAACCGATCCTCGTTCCCGGCGCCGACGCACTCCCTCTGCTCGCCCCCCTGAGCCTCGCGATGCTTGCGCTAGGAGCGGCCCTGGCGCTGGTTGGTCCGGTGCTGCGGTACGTCTTCAGCACCCTAGCGCTCCTCGGTGGCGGCCTCCTCACCTGGTGGACAGCCAGATCCTTGTCACGGTACCGGTGTCTGCGGTTGCACCCGTCGTCACCGAGACCACCGGTCTTGCCGGGAGCACTGCCGTCAACGATGTGATCGGCACGATTACGCCCACGTTCTGGCCGGTGCTCGCTCTCATCGGGTGGGTTCTGCTGCTCATCGCCGCGGTCTTCGCTCTCGTCTCGGCGAACCGCTGGAAGACCGGCGGCAAACGCTACCGCACCGAGAACGCGGCACACGTGAGCGCTGACGGACCGGTAGACGCCATCGATTCTTGGGATGACCTGTCGCGCGGCACTGATCCCACGCAGTGACCCGGATAGACTGAATGCAACACCCCCAGACCGCCCCGGAGGAGAACATGACCAACTCGATCGCAGACCCTGGCCACGGACACTCGCCGGCGGCGTGGACCGCTGTGGTGGTCATGCTCGTCGGCGTCGCTGCCGCAACGCTCGCTTTCTGCCTGGGAGAGCCCACTTTCGTGTGGATCTCTGTCGGCATCATCGTCGTCGGCGCGCTTCTCGGCCCGATCCTGGCCAAGGCCGGGTGGGGTGTGAACGGCCCCAAGTACTCGCCGAAGGGCCACTAATGGTGCTCGCCGACCTCACGGCCGGCGCAGTCGAGGACGCCGAGCGTCGCGCGGAAACACGTCCGCTCGCAGACGTAGAAAAGGCAGCTCTCGCTCGACCCGCCGCTAAGGATGCTCGTGTCGCGCTGGCTCCCGCCGCGCAGGTAAAGATCATCGCCGAGGTAAAGCGTGCGAGCCCTTCGCGTGGCGCCCTCGCCGAAATCCCTGACCCCGCACACCAGGCATCGCTCTATGAGACCGGGGGAGCCTCCGCGATCAGCGTGCTCACCGAAGGTCGTCGTTTCGGCGGCAGCTCGCCGATCTTGAGGCGGTCACCGCTCGCGTCTCACTGCCCGTGCTGCGCAAGGATTTCATAGCCACCCCGTACCAGGTGCTCGAGGCGCGTGCCGCTGGCGCCGACCTTGCCCTTTTGATCGTCGCGGGCATCGAGCCCAAGGTACTGAAAGAGCTGTTCGCCCTCATCACCGAACTCGGCATGACGCCGCTCGTCGAGACTCACTCGGCCGACGAGCTTGAAGCCGCGATCGACCTCGGCGCTCCGCTGATCGGCGTGAACGCTCGAGACTTGAAGACACTGGAACTCGATCGTGACCTTTTCGGCCGATTGGTCGATCGGATCCCCTCGGATGCGGTGAAGATCGCAGAGTCTGCCGTGATGGTCCCCGCGGATGTCGCACACTATCGTTCCGCGGGCGCGATGTTGTACTGATCGGCGAGGCGCTGGTTACCGGCGACCCTGTCGCCACTTTGAAAAGCTTCCTGGAGATGCAATGAGTCTGCGCGCGCAGCCCGGGCCGTTCTTCGGCGAATTCGGCGGCCTGTTTATGCCCGAGTCGCTGATGGCGGCAATTGATGAGCTCACTGTTGCCTATCAGCAGGCCATCGTCGATCCGGAATTCCGTGCTGAACTCGCGCACTTGCTCAGCTCGTACGCCGGACGCCCATCGGCCCTCACCGAGGTGAAGCGCTTCGCAGAGCACGCCGGAGGTGCACGGGTCTTCCTCAAGCGTGAAGACCTCAACCACACCGGTAGCCACAAGATCAACAATGTTCTCGGGCAGGCGCTTCTCACGAAGCGACTCGGCAAGACCCGCGTGATCGCCGAAACCGGTGCCGGTCAGCATGGCGTCGCCACTGCGACCGCCGCCGCGCTGTTCGGCTTGGACTGCACGATCTACATGGGTGAGGTTGACACCGAACGCCAGGCGTTGAATGTCGCCCGGATGCGTCTGCTCGGCGCTGAGGTCGTCCCGGTCACCACGGGTTCACGAACCCTCAAGGATGCGATCAACGACGCGTACCGCGACTGGGTCGCCACCGTCGAGTCGACAAACTACATCTTCGGCACCGCAGCGGGGCCGCATCCGTTCCCCGCGATGGTTCGTGATTTCCAGAAGATCATCGGCGAAGAGGCCCGTCAGCAGCTGCTGGATGAGACCGGTCGCCTGCCTGACGCGGTCGTCGCCTGCGTGGGCGGCGGGTCGAACGCGATTGGCATGTTCGATGCGTTCTTGGATGACGCCGACGTGAAGCTCTACGGTGTCGAGGCAGCCGGTGACGGCATCGACACCGAGCGGCACGCCGCGTCGATCGAGCGCGGACGTCCCGGTGTGCTGCACGGCGCGAGAACATACCTGCTCCAGGACGAAGATGGCCAGACGATCGAGTCGCACTCGATTTCGGCGGGTCTCGACTACCCGGGTGTCGGACCAGAGCACTCCTGGCTCGCAGACATCGGTCGTGCGCAGTACATCCCTGCCACCGACGATGAGGCCATGCAGGCACTCCGTTTGCTGAGCCGCACTGAGGGCATCATCCCGGCCATCGAATCGGCTCATGCTCTGGCGGGTGCAATGCGTATCGGCCAAGAGCTCGGACCGGATGCCATCATCGCCGTGTGCCTTTCCGGGCGCGGTGACAAAGACATGGACACTGCCGCGCGCTATTTCGAGCTCTATGACGAAGAAGCTGCTAACTCGGAGGAACAGCGATGAGCCGGGTAGAAGCTGCTCTGCAGAAAGCGCAGGACGCCGGGCGCGGTGCGTTCATCGGCTACCTCCCGGTCGGTTTTCCCGATCTTGAGACCAGCATCCAGGCAGCGATCACGCTCGCCGAGAATGGCGCAGACGTCATCGAGCTCGGACCGCCATACAGCGACCCCGTGATGGATGGCCTGGTCATCCAAGAAGCGACGCAGGCCGCACTTGCCGCTGGTTTCCGCATGCGGGATTTGTTCACCGCCGTCCGGAGGATCACCGCAGCCACCAACGTCCCTGTCGTCGTGATGACGTATTGGAATCCGGTAGTGCAGTACGGCGTCGATCGTTTTGCCGACGATCTGCTGGCTGCGGGCGGCGCGGGCCTCATCACGCCAGACATCACGCCTGAATCTGCAGGGGAGTGGATTGCCGCAAGCAAGCGAACTGGGCTTGACCGTATTTTCCTGGCCGCTCCCACATCGAGCGACGAACGCCTCGATCTGGTCGTGAGCTCGTCGACGGGCTTCGTCTACACGGTGTCCACCATGGGAATCACCGGCGAGCGGGCCGACCTCGACCAGGCCGCACGCACGCTTGTCGCAAGGCTCCGTGCTCACGGCGCGCACCGTGCGTGCGTCGGCATCGGAATTTCTACCGCCGACCAGATCGCTGGAGTCGTCGATTACGCGGACGGCGCGATCGTCGGAACAGCACTGGTTCGCGCCCTTCGCGACGGCGGTCTCGAAGCCCTCGCCGACGTCACAAGAACACTCGCTGCCGGCACATCGTCTGCAGTCCCTTCACACGAGAACTAGAATCGCACTCATGCCTCTCGCGCTTCACAGCACCTTCACTGGCGTGCTCACCAGCATTCCGAGCCCTCCGGTCAGCTACATCGATCTCGGACCGCTGAGAATTCATTTCTACGCGCTCTGCATCATTGCGGGCATCATCGCCGCCACGTTGTTGACGAACTACCGTCTCACCAAGCGCGGAGCCGAGCCGTGGGTTGTCATCGACATCGCCATCCTTGCCGTACCGCTCGGCATCATCGGCGCACGTATCTTCCACGTGCTGACCCACCCGAACTTCTACTTCGGGCCGGACAAGAACACCTGGAACCCCTTCGAGCCCGGGTCTGTCTGGGCGATCTGGGAGGGCGGCATCGCGATCTTCGGTGCGCTCCTCGGTGGTGCTGTTGGCGCGTATCTGGGCTGCAAGTGGACCGGCATCCGCTTCTGGAGCTTTGCCGACGCCTCGCACCCGGTCTCTTGCTCGCGCAGGCGTTCGGTCGCTTCGGTAACTGGTTCAACCACGAGCTGTACGGACTCCCGACCAACTTGCCCTGGGGATTGGAGATCGAGTCAGATAACGCCGCGTTCCCACCCGGACTCGCCGAAGGCACGCTCTTTCACCCGACATTCCTTTACGAAGTCATCTGGAATGGTCTCGGCGTTCTCTTCATTCTCTGGATCGGTCGTCGCCTGCAGCTGCAGTGGGGCAAGGTCTTCGCCGTGTACCTCATTTGGTACAGCGCTGGCCGTATCCTCTGGGAGTCGATTCGCATCGACCCGAGCGAGATTATCCTCGGCCTCCGCAGCAACGTGTGGGCAGCGATTCTCGGCGTCGTGGTTGGCATCGCGATCCTCATCATCCAGACGCGCCGACACACCGCACGGGAAGCTACGCCTTACGCACCGGGACGCGCTCGGAAGGATGTTGATGCTGATGTACAATCGCAGAACAATCTCGATGAATTCGTCGACGTGAGCGAGCCTCCGGTCGAAGTCACCGCCGGAGCCCCTGCCACAAGCGCCGCTCCTGCAGACGAGTCAGGCTCCCGATAAGCCTCACTCGCCGAGTGAAGAATCCACTGCACTGAACGAGCGGGCCGACGTCGTCCCCGGTGTCACTTGACTATCTGAGGACGTTAACGGATGTATTTCCAGCCTCCCTACGGCGCATCTGGCGCTTACCCCCCGAAGCAGGGCATGTACAACCCGGCATTCGAAAAGGATGCCTGCGGCCTGGCCATGGTCGCAACCCTCCGGGGCACCGCCGGCCACGACATCATTGAGCTTGCTCTGGAGTCGTTACGAAATCTCGAACACCGCGGTGCCATCGGCTCCGATTCGGGCACCGGAGACGGTGCCGGCATCCTCACCCAGATGCCAGACGCATTCTTGCGTGAAGTCACCGGCTTCGAACTCCCCACGGCAGGCGAATACGCCGCCGGTCTCGCTTTTCTCCCGCTGCAGGCGGGGGAGCGTCGCACCCAAAAGGCGGGTGTCGAAAAGATTGCGCGCGAAGAGGGCCTCACTGTCCTCGGCTGGCGCGTTGTGCCCACTGCCAACGAGAACCTCGGCAAGCTTGCCGATGAGGCTCGTCCAGCTTTCGAGCAGCTTTTCGTGGCGACCAATCCCGCTCCGGGTGACGGCGAACGTCTTTCCGGTATCGCGTTGGACCGCGTCGCATACCGTCTGCGCAAGCGCGCCGGGCATGAGCTCGGCGCATATTTTGTCTCGCTGTCCAGCCGCACTCTTGGCTACAAGGGCATGGTCACGACGCTTCAGCTCGAGCCGTTCTACCCTGACCTCCAGGACGAACGATTCACCTCTGAGCTCGCTGTCGTGCACTCCCGCTATTCCACGAATACCTTCCCGTCGTGGCCGCTAGCTCAGCCGCTGCGGATGCTGGCACACAATGGCGAGATCAACACTGTTGGTGGCAACCGCAACTGGATGCGCGCCCGACAGTCTCAGCTCGAGTCCGAGATGCTCGGCGACATCAAGCCGTTGCTGCCGATCTGCACGCCAGGGGCCAGTGACTCGGCATCCTTCGATGAGGTGCTTGAGCTGCTGACCTTGACCGGTCGCAGCCTGCCGCACGCCATCATGATGATGGTGCCTGAGGCATACGAAAAGCAGACCGACCTCCCACCGGAGCTGCGTGCCTTCTACGAGTATCACTCGAACCAGATGGAGCCGTGGGATGGGCCGGCAGCGCTGATCTTCACGGACGGCACGCTCGTCGGTGCGACTCTTGACCGCAACGGTCTGCGACCTGGCCGCTGGACAGAGACCACCGATGGATTAATCGTTATCGGCTCGGAGACCGGTGTGCTCGAGTTCGAGCCGGAGCGCATCAAGCGCCGCGGACGCCTGCAGCCCGGCAAGATGTTCCTCGTAGATACCGCCGCTGGTCGCATCGTCGAAGACGACGAGATCAAGCACGATCTCGCCACCATGCACCCCTGGCAAGACTGGCTCGATCAAGGCGCTGTCCGCCTCGCCGACCTGCCGGAACGCGAGCACATCGTGCACCCGCCGGCATCCATCACCCGACGTCAGCGCACCTTCGGCTATACCGAAGAAGAAGTGCGCATTCTTCTCACCCCGATGGGCCAGAATGGTGCCGAGCCGCTCGGCGCGATGGGGTCCGACACCCCGATCGCTGTGCTCAGCGAGCGACCGCGACTGCTGTTCGACTACTTCACGCAGCAGTTCGCGCAGGTGACAAACCCGCCGCTGGATTCCATCCGAGAAGAGGTCGTCACGAGCCTCGGTCTCGGTCTCGGGCCGGAGGGCAACCTGCTGAGCTGGGGCCCAGAGCACACTCGCACGGTCACTCTCGATTTCCCGGTCATCGACAACGATGAGCTGGCGAAGGTGCGCCATATCGATAAGGCGCTCGAAGGGCGCTCGTCGGTCACGCTGCGCGGCCTTTATCACTTCGACGCCGGCTCGCACACGATGCAGGAGCGCCTTGATGAGATGTGCGCCGAAGCCGATGAGGCGATCGCGCGTGGCGCGGAGTTCATCATCCTGTCGGATCGCGACTCGAATAAGGACCTCGTGCCGATCCCGTCGCTGCTGATGGTTTCGGCGATCCATCACCACCTGATTCGGCGTGAGAACCGAATGAAGGTCGGTCTGGTCGTCGAAGCAGGCGATGTCCGCGAGGTTCACCACGTCGCGACGCTGATCGGCTACGGCGCATCTGCCGTCAACCCCTATCTCGCGATGGAGACAGTCGAGCATCTCGTGCGCACCGGCTTCATCACCGGAATCTCGCCCGAAAAGGCCGTACGCAACCTGATCTACGCGCTCGGCAAGGGTGTGCTGAAGATCATGTCGAAGATGGGCATCTCCACCGTGTCGTCATACGCCGGAGCGCAGGTGTTCGAGGCGGTCGGCCTCAGCCAGAAGCTCATCGACGCGTACTTCACCGGCACAGAGTCGAAGCTCGGTGGAATCGACATCGAACACGTCTTCGCTGAGAACCAGGCGCGTCACGACTATGCCTACCCCGAGGATGCCGCGGCTCGCGCTCATGAGCGACTGTGGACAGGCGGCGAGTACCAATGGCGCCGAGATGGCTCGCCGCACCTGTTCAACCCTGACACCGTGTTCCGGCTGCAGCATTCCACGCGTACCCGCCGCTATGACATCTTCCGTGAGTACACGAAGCTCGTCGACGATCAGGCGGCAGAACTCAAGACGTTGCGCGGACTGTTCACCCTGCGCACCGGCGCCAACAGATCGGTGCCTCTCGATGAGGTCGAACCGGTCAGCGACATCGTGAAGCGGTTTTCGACCGGCGCGATGAGCTACGGCTCAATTTCGAGCGAGGCGCACGAGACGCTGGCGATCGCGATGAACCGCCTGGGCGGCAAGTCAAACACCGGCGAAGGCGGCGAAGACACCGATCGTCTGCTTGACCCTGAGCGTCGCAGCGCGATCAAGCAGGTTGCCTCCGGTCGTTTCGGCGTGACAAGCCTGTACCTGACTCAGGCCGATGACATTCAGATCAAGCTCGCGCAGGGCGCCAAGCCCGGCGAGGGCGGCCAACTGCCACCGGCGAAGGTGTACCCCTGGGTGGCGCGCACGCGTCACGCGACCGCCGGCGTCGGGCTCATCTCGCCGCCGCCCCACCATGACATCTATTCGATCGAAGATCTCAAGCAGCTGATCTTCGACCTGAAGAGAGCGAATCCCAACGCGCGCATCCACACCAAGCTGGTGAGTCAGTCGGGTATCGGTGCCGTCTCCGCGGGCGTCGCGAAGGCACTCAGCGACGTCATCCTGGTCTCGGGCCATGACGGCGGCACCGGTGCGAGCCCGCTGAACTCGCTCAAGCACGCGGGCACCCCGTGGGAACTCGGGCTCGCCGAAACGCAGCAGACCCTGATGCTCAACGGCATGCGGGACCGCGTTGTCGTGCAGGTCGACGGGCAACTCAAGACCGGCCGCGACGTCATCATCGGCGCGCTGCTCGGCGCGGAGGAGTTTGGTTTCGCGACGGCACCACTGGTGGTGAGCGGCTGCATCATGATGCGCGTCTGCCACTTGGACACCTGTCCAGTCGGCGTCGCCACACAGAACCCGGCGCTGCGGGAGCGTTTCACCGGCAAGCCGGAGTTCGTCATCAACTTCATGGAGTTCATTGCCCAAGAGGTGCGCGAACTGCTTGCAGAGCTCGGATTCCGCTCACTCGATGAGATCATCGGGCGCGCCGACCTCATCGAGGCGAACGCCGCCATCGAGCACTGGAAGACCGATGGGCTGGATCTCTCGCCCATGCTTGAAGGACCTGTCTTCCCGGCATCCGAGCCGCGCCGCAGCGCCCGCAAGCAGGAGCACGAGCTCGACAAGCACTTCGACGTCCAGCTGATCGAGATGTCGCAGGAGGCGCTGAACGAGCGCACCCATGTCGTCATCGATCTCCCGATCCGCAACACTGAACGCGCAGTCGGCACGATGCTCGGTCACGAGGTCACCGCACGCTTCGGTGCGGCCGGACTCGCGCCGGAGACGATCGACATCACGCTCCGCGGCACCGCGGGCCAGTCCCTCGGCGCATTCCTGCCCTCCGGCATCATCCTGCGACTCGAAGGCGACGCCAACGACTACGTGGGCAAGGGCCTCTCCGGCGGCGACATCACGATTCGTGCAGCGCGCGGTTCGCACATCACCCCCCATGAGAACGTGATCGCCGGAAACGTCATCGGTTACGGAGCGACCTCAGGCACGATGTACATTTCCGGAGTCGTCGGGGAACGGTTCCTGGTGCGAAACTCCGGGGCGACGGCCGTGGTCGAAGGGGTGGGCGACCACGCACTCGAGTACATGACGGGCGGTGTCGCGGTGATTCTCGGATCGACCGGACGAAACCTGGGTGCCGGAATGTCTGGCGGCGTGGCGTACGTGCACGGGCTTGTCACGGACAAGGTCAACCAGCAGTCTCGTGAGAGCGGGGAACTGCGGTTGGAGGCTCTCGACCGGGCCGATCTCGAGGTACTCCGCGGCCTGCTCACCGAGCATGCAGAGCGCACGGCGTCTCCGCTCGCCACCGAAATGCTGGTGGACTTTGACGCCGTCGCATCCGAATTTGTGAAGGTGTTGCCGCGTGATTTCGCCGCAGTACGCACCATGCGCCAGGAAGCGGAGGCAGACGGGCTCGACCCGGATGGCGATGTTGTCTGGAGCAGAATCCTGGAGGTGACTGGTGGCTGACCCCAAGGGCTTTATGAAGGTGACAGAGCGGGAGCTGCCCGCTCGCCGTCCCGTCCCGGTCCGAATCATGGACTGGAAAGAGGTCTATGAACCGGGCGACAAGGCGGTGCTGCGCCGTCAGGCTGGCCGGTGCATGGATTGCGGTGTGCCGTTCTGTCACGCTGGCTGCCCGCTCGGCAATCTAATCCCGGAGTGGAACGATCTCACTTGGCGCGGAGAAGACCGCTCGGCAATCGAGCGGCTGCACGCCACGAACAACTTCCCGGAGTTCACGGGCCGGCTGTGCCCTGCCCCCTGCGAGAGCGCCTGCGTGCTGGGAATCAACCAGCCTGCCGTGACGATCAAGCAGGTAGAGGTTTCGATCATCAACGAGGCGTTCGCTCAGGGCTGGGTCGAACCAGAACCACCGGAACGTCTCACCGGCAAGACCATCGCCGTCGTCGGTTCGGGTCCCGCAGGCCTCGCTGCCGCACAGCAGCTCACGCGAGCCGGGCACACCGTCGCCGTGTTCGAACGCGACGATCGTATTGGCGCCTGCTGCGCTACGGCATCCCGGACTTCAAGATGGAGAAGAGTCACATCGAGTCGCGCCTGCGTCAGATGCAGGAAGAGGGAACCCGCTTCCGCGCTGGTGTCGAAATCGGTAAGGACATCAGCTGGACTGATCTGCGCGCACGATACGACGCGATTGTTGTCGCGACTGGCTCGACTGTCCCACGTGACCTGGCTATCCCCGGGCGCGACCTGGATGGCGTGCACTACGCGATGGAGTACCTCGTCGAGTCGAACCATGCGGTCGCCGGCGATGGCGTACAGAACCAGATCACCGCCGAGGGCAAGCACGTCATCGTCATCGGCGGCGGCGACACCGGAGCCGACTGCATCGGCACCGCGCATCGTCAGGGCGCACTCAGCGTGACGAATCTCGCGATCGGCGTGCAGCCGGGCGAAGATCGCCCGGATCACCAGCCGTGGCCGATGATGCCCACCATCTTCGAGGTGCAGTCCGCCCATGAGGAAGGCGGGGAGCGCCATTACCTGGCATCCACTGTCGAGTTCCTCTCCAATGATGCGGGCGAGGTACGCGCACTGCGCGTCGCCGAGACGGAATACGTCGACGGTCGCCGCGTCCCAAAGAGTGGCACCGAGCGCGAGATTCCCGCAGACCTCGTGCTGATCGCGATGGGATTCACAGGACCAGAGCAGGATAGCTTCACCGAGGATACCCATCCGCAGGTGACCGACCGCGGTTCTTTCCGCCGCGACGAGTCCTACGAATCCACCGTCCCGGGTGTATTTGTTGCCGGTGACGCCGGTCGTGGGCAGTCACTTATCGTGTGGGCGATTGCAGAAGGTCGCGCGGCCGCTGCGAGCGTCGACCGCTTCCTGATGGGCGAGACGGTACTTCCTGCGCCAGTACGACCCTCAGATGTCGCGATTGGGCTGTAGCCCGCGTAGGCTGGCTGCGGCACCGTCGCCAGTTCGTTCCTTTCCCTTTTACCCTGGAGAATCTGTTGAGACGCGCGAAAATCGTCGCCACGCTGGGCCCGGCCACCTCCACCTACGAGAGCGTCCGCGCCATCATCGAAGCGGGGGTCGACGTCGCCCGACTGAACCTCAGCCACGGTGACTATTCCGTTCACGAAGCCAACTACGCAAACGTCCGTCGTGCCGCAGACGACGCGGGGAAGGCTGTAGCCATCCTCGTCGACCTGCAGGGGCCGAAAATCCGGCTCGGAAAGTTCGAAGCCGGCCCCTACGATCTCGCAGTGGGCGACATCTTCAAGATCACCACCGAAGACATCATCGGCAACCGTGAGATCTGTGGCACGACCTTCAAGGGTCTGCCAAACGATGTCAAGGCTGGCGACTTCCTCCTCATCGATGACGGCAAGGTCCGCGTAGAGGTCGTCGAGACGGATGGCACCGTCGTCACCACGCGCGTCATCGTCGCCGGTGCTGTGTCCAACAACAAGGGCATCAACCTGCCCGGTGTCGCCGTCAACGTTCCTGCGTTGAGTGGGAAGGACGAGGCTGACCTTCGCTGGGGCCTGAAAATCGGTGCTGACCTCATCGCGCTGTCGTTCGTCCGCAACGCCGAAGACGTCGACCGCGTGCACGAGATCATGGCCGAAGAGGGCGTGCGAGTGCCCGTCATCGCCAAGATCGAGAAGCCTCAGGCCGTCGACAACCTCGAAGAGATCGTCATGGCGTTCGACGGCATCATGGTCGCTCGTGGCGACCTCGGCGTGGAACTCCCACTCGAGGCCGTGCCGATCGTGCAGAAGCGCGCGGTCGAGCTTGCGCGTCGCAACGCCAAGCCGGTCATCGTGGCGACTCAGATGCTCGAGTCGATGATCTCCAGCCCGGTACCGACACGCGCCGAGACCTCTGACGTCGCGAACGCCGTCCTCGACGGTGCAGACGCTGTCATGCTCTCTGGCGAGACGAGCGTGGGGGAGTACCCCATCGTTGTCGTCGAGACCATGGCGCGGATCGTGGAATCCACTGAAGAGCACGGCCTGGAGCGCATCGCGCCCCTCACCGCCAAGCCGCGCACCCAGGGTGGCGCCATCACCCTCGCAGCGCTTGAGGTTGCCGACTTCGTTGAGGCGAAGTACCTGTGTGTGTTCACGCAGTCTGGTGACTCGGCACGCCGCCTGTCGCGTCTGCGTTCGCGAATTCCGATGCTCGCGTTCACGCCGGACCCCGACATCCGGCGCCGCATGGCGCTGACGTGGGGTATCCGCTCGACGCTCGTCGAGGCAGTGCAGCACACCGACCTGATGTTCCTTCAGGTCGACGAGCACCTGCTGAAGAACAAGCTGGCGGAGGTAGGGGATCGGGTCGTTGTGATCTCCGGTTCCCCTCCCGGAATCGTGGGTTCTACCAACGACATCCGCGTCCACAAGGTCGGGGATGCTGTGAATGGTGCAGCGCCGATCTATCAGGCTGCCGTCTGATCTGATCGCATGAAGAAGGCCCGGGGCTCACGCCCCGGGCCTTCTTCGATTTCTGTGCCGGCGGTGGGACTCGAACCCACACGTCCTTTCGAACAAAGCATTTTGAGTGCTCCGCGTCTACCATTCCGCCACGCCGGCTCACGTGTCGCGTCTACGACTTTAGCGCAGGATAGATGCTCGTTCCGCCCATTGCCGCTGCCTGGGCCTTGGTACAGGACGCTCTCCCCTAGAATGGATATGTGACCGAGCAAGAACAGACCGAGCAGCCCACGTCATCCGCCCCGCGACGCGTTGTCGTCGCCGAAGATGAGTCGCTGATCCGTCTCGACATCGTCGAGATCCTTCGCGACAACGGCTACGACGTCGTTGGAGAAGCCGGTGACGGTGAAACGGCTGTGGCTCTCGCCACGGAACTGCGCCCCGACCTGGTGATCATGGACGTCAAGATGCCCCTGCTCGATGGCATCAGCGCGGCCGAGAAGCTGCACAAGGGCAACATTGCCCCCGTCGTGCTGCTCACCGCTTTCAGCCAGAAGGAACTCGTCGAACGCGCAAGCGAAGCGGGCGCCCTGGCTTACGTTGTGAAGCCCTTCACTCCGAACGATCTGCTTCCCGCGATCGAAATCGCCCTTGCCCGGCACGAGCAGATCATCACCCTCGAGGCCGAGGTTGCCGACATGGTCGAGCGCTTCGAGACCCGCAAGCTCGTCGACCGCGCCAAGGGCCTGCTCAACGAGAAGATGGGGCTCACCGAGCCCGAGGCATTCCGCTGGATCCAGAAGGCTTCCATGGACCGCCGTCTCACCATGCAGGACGTCGCGAAGGCCATCATCGAGCAGCTCGCGCCCAAGAAGGCGTGATCACTCTCGGAAGCGGTATCCGCCTCCGAGAGCTTGCATCCGGATGCAGCGAATCCTGACAGACGCCTAAGAGGCGGGGAAGTCCTTGATCATGTTCGTGATGCGAATCGTCGAGCAACGCCGTCCCTGATCGTCGCTTACGGCGATCTCGTGCACAGCAACGCTGCGGCCCAAGTGGATCGGCGTGCACACGCCGGTGACAATGCCCGAGGTCGCAGAACGAGTGTGCGTGGCGTTGATGTCGACGCCGACGGCGAGACGGCCAGGGCCTGCATGCAGGTTCGCGGCCATCGAGCCCAGCGACTCACCCAGAACAACGTACGCACCGCCGTGCAGGAGACCAACCGGCTGCGTGTTGCCTTCGACTGGCATCGTCGCAACAGCGCGTTCGATCGTGAATTCGATGAACTTGATCTCCATCTTTTCGGCCAAAGCGCCCATGCCTCGCTGTGCGAGCCATTCCAGCGGGGTCATCTGTGTGGTCTCGATCACGTGTCCTCCTCAGCGCGTGTCCGTCGTCCTCGTTAGGCTGACAGGGTGACGGACTCCGCAAAGCCTACCCTCATGGTCGTCGACGGCCATTCTCTCGCCTACCGTGCGTTCTTCGCGCTCCCGGTCGAGAATTTCACCACCAAAGACAATCAGCACACCAATGCGATCTACGGCTTCTTGTCGATGCTCGTCAACCTCATCAAGGCTGAGCAGCCGACGCACCTCGCGATCGCCTTCGACACCTCACGGCACTCCTTCCGTACGGACGAATACCCCGAATACAAGGCGACCCGTTCCGAATCGCCCCAAGAGTTCCGTGGCCAGGTCCCGCTTCTCCAAGACGTCCTCGCTGCCATGTCGATCCCCGTGCTGACAAAGGAAGGTATCGAGGCCGACGACATTCTCGCGACCCTCGCCGCGCAGGGCGCTGAGGCGGGATTCAATGTGCTGGTCGTGTCCGGCGATCGCGATACTATCCAGCTCGTCACGGATGACGTGACGCTTCTTTACCCGTCCGTGCAGGGCGTCTCGCAGCTCAAGCGTTACGACCCCGCCACGGTTCAGGAACGCTACGGCGTCAGGCCGGAGCAGTACCCCGATATCGCCGCTCTGGTGGGCGAAACCAGCGACAACCTGCCAGGTGTGCCGAAGGTGGGGGAGAAGACAGCAGTCAAGTGGCTCACCCAGTTCGGCAGCCTCGACGAACTACTCGAACGCGCCGAAGAGATCAAGGGTGTCGTCGGCGGCAATCTCCGCGATCATATGGATGCTGTGCGCCGCAACCGCAGGCTCAACCGCCTGCTGACCGACGTCGAACTTCCCGTCGCGCCCACAGATCTCGCCGTCGCGCCGATCGATGCCCAAGCCGTCCGCGATATTTTCGCGCGCCTGGAGTTCCGAACCCTTCTGCCACGCGTCTTCGACGCCGTCGGAACGGGTGACGAGTCTGTGCACGATGAGCCTGCCGTACCGCTGCCTGACCCTGTCGAGGTGTCGGTCACCGATCTTGTGCAGTGGCTCAAATCACAGACCATCGAGACTGCGCTCACTCTCGTGACAGCCGGCGGCGCGATTTCGCGCATTGGCGTTGCGACAGCCACCGAGCTGCGTGAGAGCGACTGGAGCGCAGCCACCGCTGATGCACTCCGCCCCTGGCTTGAGTCCGACGCCGCCAAGGTCATGAACGATGCCAAGCCGCAGGTGAAGGCGTTGCTTCGTGCGGGCATCCGCATCGGCGGATTGACGTACGACACGACGCTGGCTGGCTGGCTGCTGCGTCCGAGCTTCCCAGACAAGACACTCGCGCACCTTGTCGATCGCTACCTCGATGAGAAACTGCCGGAGGCCGATCCCTCGCAACTCGTACCAGAGACCGATGGCGCGACGCCGTCGCAAGAAGCCTGGTTCACCCTCCGGGCTGCGGCCGCCCTGCGCGACGCACTCCCAGAGCCAGTCGCAACAGTACTCACCGACGTCGAACTGCCCACGCTGCTTGTCCTCGCAGACATGGAGGTCGCGGGAGTCGCGGTCTCGCACGAGGTGCTCTCCACCTTCTCGGGCGAACTTGCCTCCCGCACCGAGGGCATTGCGACCGAAGCCTTCGCGCTCGTCGGCCGCGAGTTCAACCTCGGCTCGCCCAAACAGTTGCAAGAGGTGCTGTTCGAAGACCTGCAGCTGCCCAAGACCCGGAAGACCAAGACGGGCTACTCCACGGATGCTGCGGTGCTCGCCGATCTGCAGGACAGCAATCCGCACCCTTTCCTTGACCTCTTGCTGCAGCACCGCGAGGCGACGAAACTTCGTCAGATCATCGAGTCGCTCGACGCCGCGATCGGCGAGGATCATCGCGTTCACACCACCTACGTCCAGACCGGCAGCCAGACCGGGCGTCTCTCCAGCACCGACCCGAACTTGCAGAACATTCCGGTGCGTACCGAAGAGTCGCGTCGCATCCGGAGCGCATTCGAAGTAGGCGAAGGCTTTGAAACGCTCCTCACCGCCGACTACTCGCAGATCGAGATGCGAATCATGGCGCATCTATCCGGCGACGAAGGACTGATCGAGGCGTTCAACAGCGGCGAAGACCTGCACCGTTTCGTCGGTTCGCGTGTGTTCGGGGTCGAGCCGTCTGAAGTCACCTCGGCGATGCGCACCAAGGTGAAGGCGATGTCCTACGGACTCGTCTACGGGCTCTCTGCGTTCGGCCTTTCCAAGCAGCTGCGCATCGAGCAGTCCGAGGCCAAGAAGCTGATGCTCGAGTACTTCGCTCGCTTCGGCGCCGTGCGCGACTACCTGCGCACTTCGGTGCTGAAAGCGAAAGAAGTCGGATACACCGAGACGATCTTCGGCCGCCGGCGCCCGTTCCCTGACCTCACGAGTCCGAACCGGGTGCTGCGTGAAAACGCCGAGCGCGCTGCGCTCAACGCTCCGATCCAGGGCAGCGCGGCCGACATCATGAAGATCGCGCTCTTTCAGATTCACGACGATCTGAAGAAGGCTGAACTCCGCTCCCGCGTGCTGTTGCAGATCCACGATGAGCTCGTGCTCGAAGTCGCGCCGGGGGAGTGGGATGCCACCGAGCAGATCGTGCGCGCGCGCATGGCGAATGCCGCCGATCTCACCGTGCCGCTCGATGTGCAGGTCGGCCGAGGCCGCGACTGGAACGAGGCCGCACACTAGAGCGGCGCAACCGCCACGGCACTACGCTGAAGGGCATGACGACTACCCCTCGCACACCCACAGCGATCGACAAGATCGCCGAAGAGTGGGTCGACACCCTCGCCGTTCTTGAGCCAACGCTCGGCACGTACATTGGCCGCAACGACGTCAACGACCGCTACGGCGATCTCAGTCCCGACGGCCATGAGCAGTATGCGGCAGAGGTGCGTAAAACCCTCGGCGCGCTCGACGCTGTATCCCCGGCTGATTCGGTCGACGAAGTCACCAAGCAGACTTCGGTAGCGAGCTCCGGCTCGACCTCGAGTTCCACGACGCGCAGTGGCACCTCCGCGACCTCAACGTGATCGCATCCGCTGCGCAGGACATCCGCCAGGTTTATGACCTCATGCCGACATCAACCGTCGACGACTGGTCCGTCGTCGCCACGCGTCTCGCGGCTGTGCCCAACGCACTCCGCGGGTACACCGCGACACTTCAGGAAGGCATCTCGCGCGGTATTACTCCCGCACGCCGTCAGGTCCTTGAGGTTGCCGGCCAGATCACCCGCTACACGGCAGACGACGGGTTCTTCGCAGAATTCGTCGCCGATGCGACTCCGGATGAAGGGGACCTTCCGGCTTCTCTCGCCCGCGAGCTTGCGAACAGCGCTTCTGCTGCCCGCGTCGCCTACGACGAGCTGCGTCAGTTCCTCACCGGAACCCTGGTGCACGCGGCATCCGATGTTGACGCCGTCGGACGCGATGTCTACGCGCTGCATTCCCGCCGCTTCCTCGGTGCAGAAATCGATCTGGACGAGACGTACGAATGGGGACGCGAAGAACTCGCCCGTATGGTCGCCGAACAGACCGCGATCGCGAACGAGATCCTGCCGGGCGCATCCGTCGAAGAGGCCGTCGCCCACCTTGAGGCTGACCCCGCTCGCAAACTCCACGGCACCGATGCTCTCCGGAAGTGGATGCAGGAAACGAGCGACCGCGCCGTGGCCGAGCTGGGTGCAACGCACTTTGATATCCCCGAGCAGATCCGCACGCTCGAGTGCATGATCGCGCCCACGCAAGAGGGCGGCATCTACTACACCGGCCCGACAGACGACTTCTCTCGGCCTGGACGCATGTGGTGGTCAGTGCCTGAGGGAGTCACAGAGTTCGACACATGGCGTGAGCTCACGACCGTTTACCACGAGGGCATTCCCGGTCATCACCTTCAGATCGGCCAGGCGGTATACAACCGTGCCGAGCTGAACTCTTGGCGCCGGTTGCTGGCGGGTACGTCCGGGCATGCAGAGGGCTGGGCGCTCTACGCGGAACGGCTTATGCAGCAGCTCGGCTATCTTGATGATCCGGCCGACCGATTGGGCATGCTTGATGGCCAGCGCATGCGCGCAGCGCGTGTCGTGCTCGACATCGGTGTGCACCTCGGAAAGCCACGCCTCGACGGCACAGGCACCTGGGACGCGGACTACGCGCTCGAGTTCATGCGCAAAAACGTGAACATGTCGGATGAGTTCGTGCAGTTCGAGGTCAACCGCTACCTGGGTTGGCCAGGCCAGGCGCCGTCGTACAAGGTCGGTCAACGGATTTGGGAACAGGTCCGCGACGCGTACCAGGCCCAGCAGGGTGACGCTTTCGACATCAAGCAGTTCCACAAGCGTGCGCTCGATCTCGGAGGTGTCGGTCTCGACACCCTCCGCACGGCACTGATCACCAAATAGAGGCAACATGGAACTCGAATTCGGGCTGGATACCTTCGGCGATATCACCCGAGACGCCAACGGGAGTCTGCTGACGGCGGCGCAAACCATCCGAAACATTGTCGCGCAGGCAGAGCTCGCTGACCGCGTCGGCGTGGACTTCTTCGGCGTCGGCGAGCATCACCGGGTCGAGTTCGCAGTTTCGGCGCCTGAGATGGTGCTGGCTGCGATCGCCTCGCGCACCGAGCGCATTCGCCTCGGGACGGCAGTAACGGTGCTTTCCTCGGATGACCCGGTGCGGGTGTACGAGCGCTTCGCGACGTTGGATGCCGTGTCAAACGGCCGCGCGGAGGTCGTACTCGGCCGTGGATCGTTCACCGAATCGTTCCCACTGTTCGGCTATGACCTCAGCGATTACGAGGCGCTGTTCGAGGAGAAGCTCGAACTGTTTGTCGAGCTTCTGAAAGAAGAGCCAGTCACGTGGTCGGGGACGATGCGTGCCGGTCTCACCAACGCCAATGTGTTCCCCAAAACGGAGAAGGGGCTTCGTACCTGGGTCGGAGTTGGCGGAAGCCCGGAGTCCGTCGTTCGCGTCGCGAGACACGGTCTGGGATTGATGCTCGCCATCATCGGCGGTCCGGCTGCCCGTTTCGTGCCGTTCGTTGAGCTGTATCACCGCTCGATCTCAAGCTTCGGCACACCAGAGCATCCGATCGCGGTTCACTCGCCAGGTCATATCGCGGACACCGATGAGGAAGCCTGGGATGCTGCCTACTCAGGTTTCGAGGCGATGAACAACACCATCGGCAAGGAACGCGGCTGGCCCTCGTACAACCGTGCGCGCTTTCAGAACGATGTGGGTTCCGCGGGCGCGATCTACTCAGGCTCGCCCGAGCGCGTGGCACAGAAGATCGCCGACACGGTGCGCACACTCGGCATCGGCAGATTCGATCTGAAGTACGCCACCGGCACGCTCGGCCACGAGCAGATGATGCGCAGCATTGAGCTGTACGGCACCGAGGTGATCCCGAGAGTCCGGGAGCTGCTCGCATGACCGACGCCGTCCCCAGTCAGTCGTCGCTGGCGGCGCGTCTTGACAATCTGCCTTTCTCGCGCCGTCATATGCGGCTGCTCACCGGCTCCGGAGTCGGCTGGGCGCTCGACGCGATGGATGTTGGACTGATCTCTTTCATCCTCGCCGCGCTCGCGCAGCAGTGGGATATCACGAAGACCGAGAGCGGCTGGATCGCCTCGGTGGGATTCATCGGGATGGCGCTCGGTGCCAGCCTCGGCGGACTACTGGCTGACCGATTCGGACGACGTCAGGTGTTCGCCATAACGCTGTTGATCTATGGCATCGCCACCGGTGTGAGTGCGCTTGCCGGCGGCGTCGCCATTCTGCTGGTGCTGCGTTTCTTCGTGGGGCTCGGCCTCGGTGCAGAACTCCCCGTTGCGTCAACCTATGTGAGCGAGTTCGCGCCGGCACGCATCCGTGGACGGTTGATCGTGATCCTCGAAGCTTTCTGGGCAGTCGGCTGGACGGCCGCAGCACTGATCGGGTACTTCGTGATCCCGGCATCCGACGACGGCTGGCGATGGGCATTCGCCCTCGGAGCCGTTCCGGCGGCCTACGCCCTCTTCGTGCGCTGGGGGCTCCCCGAATCACCCCGCTGGCTCGCCTCGCGCGGACGCATCGCCGACGCAGAGCGAATCGTCGCCAAGTTCGAAGCCGACGCGGACGTCGCTACTAAGCCCGCGATCCGCAGACAACCAGTTTCGCCTGCGATCGCGATGACCGCCGGCGCGCGGCTGAGTACCCTGCTGTCGACGGAGTTCAGAGTTCGAACAGTCTGCATCTGGCTGGTGTGGTTCTGCGTCAATTTCGCCTATTACGGTGCGTTCATCTGGATTCCGAGCATCCTTGTCGACGCCGGGTACGACCTGGTGCGCTCGTTCGGGTTCACGCTGGTGATCACTCTCGCGCAACTGCCCGGATACGCGGTGGCTGCGTGGCTGATCGAAGTGTGGGGACGACGCCTCACGCTCTCGGTCTTCCTCGTTGGCTCGGCCGTTTCAGCAGTATTCTTCGGCAATGCGAGTGGCGAGGCAGCGATCATCGGCTCTGGCATGGCGCTGTCATTCTTCAACTTGGGCGCCTGGGGCGCACTGTATGCCGTCACACCGGAGATTTATCCGACTTCGCTACGTGGCACTGGGGCGGGCTGGGCCGCTGGTGTGGGCAGGATTGCGTCCATCATCGCTCCGCTGCTGGTACCCGTGCTGTTAGCCGCCGGGGGAGCGCCACTGCTGTTCGTGATCTTCGCGGGGTTCTTCCTTGTCGCGGCAGCCGCTGCGTGGGGGCTGGTAGATCGAGGCGGTCAGCCTCTCGACGATCGGTGACCTCCGGGGCTGCCGTGCAGGAATAGGCTGGGCCAGTGACTGGTGTGAAATTTGTGGCTATCGGCGACTCGTTTACAGAGGGTGTGGGCGATGAGTTGCCCGATGGCCGCGCGCGCGGCTGGGCCGACATCGCGGCGCAGGGCTGGGCGGATGCCGCGGGCCACCCCATCCAGTACGCCAATCTCGCGATCCGGGGAAAGCTCGCCTGGCCGATCGTCGAGGAGCAACTCGAGCCAGCGCTCGCACTGAACCCGACGCACCTCTCGTTCAACGGGGGAGGCAACGACATGCTCCGGCCACGGACGAATGTCGAGCACATCGCAGACACCTTCTCGCGAGTGCTGCGTCGATGCGATGAGCAGGGTGTGAGTGTCATCCTGCTGTCCGGTGCAAACCCGTCCGGACAGCTCCCGCTGGGCTCGCTCGTCCAGCGGCGCGGCGATGAACTCTCCGCAGCGGTGCTGCGTCGTGTGGCCGACCGACCAGACGTCGTGCGAGCGCTCAACTGGCCCGATCGAGAGCTTTCCACCGGTCGATACTGGTCAGACGACCGCCTGCACATGAACTCCGCAGGGCACCATCGCGTTGCCGCGCGTGTGCTGCACGCTCTCGGATATGAGCCTCCAACAGAATGGTGGGCTCCCGGCGTGCATTCTCCCGGTGCACCGGGTGGATTCGCGTACTACCGACAGCACGTTGGCCCGTGGGTGCGTCGGCGAATGACTCGCACGTCATCCGGTGACGGACGTACGGCAAAGTACCCCGCGTGGGTCGAACGGGTTCCGCAGTGACTGCGGTGCGGGGGCGTCGGCTTCCGCGTCGTTGGGTGCAACTTTTGATCGGCCTGTTCCTCTATGGAATCGGAATCGCATTTATCGTTCGCGGCGAAATCGGTGCCGCTCCGTGGGATGTGCTCTCACAGGGGATCGCCCGCCATGTGCCGTTGAGCTTCGGCGTGATCACGATCCTGGTTAGTGTCGTCGTGCTGGTGCTGTGGCTCCCACTGCGTCAGCGGTTCGGCATCGGGACCGTGCTGAATGCGCTTCTCGTTGGGCCCTCGGCCGATGTGGGACTAATGCTGATTCCGCCAGGGCAACCGCTGTGGCTTCGCATCGCATTTTTCGTGATCGGCTTGCTGGTGCTCGCGGCCGCCACAGGTCTCTACATCGGTGCGCACTTCGGTCCCGGACCGCGAGATGGTCTGATGACCGGTCTACACAACCGCACTGGTTGGCCGATCTGGATCGTGCGCACGGGGCTCGAGGTCACGGTCGTTGCTATCGGCTGGGCGCTGGGCGGCAACGTCGGGCTGGGCACACTGACATTCGCACTGCTGGTCGGGCCGCTGTGTCAGTACTTCATGCGGATTTTCGCCGTCCCATTGGGAGATGAGACGGAGCGAGTGCGCAAATGAGCGACTTCGAGTTGGCGCGAGTCGGGGCTGGTTCGGTCACGCTGCATGACGCACGACGGAACCAGCATCGAACGGTCGACCTCGAAACCTTCGAGATCGGTGTGTATGCCGTCACGGAAGAGCAGTTTGCCGAGGTACTAGGTATTCCCGCCGAACATCCACGTCGTCCCGCCCGCGACCTGAGTTGGCTGCGTGCCGTGCGCTTCTGCAACGCGGCATCCGAATGGGAGGGTTTGGACCCGGCCTACAGCTTCAATGGTGACGAAATCACCTGGCACGTAGATAGCGACGGGTACCGGCTGCCGACTGAAGCAGAGTGGGAATATGCGTGCCGTGCCGGGTCGACCGGAGCGCACTATGGCCCGCTTTCTGAGATTGCTTGGACAAGTGCGGACGGTGTTAGCTCACCACAGAACATCGGTGGAAAGCTGCCGAACCTGAACGGACTCTTCGACACCCTTGGCAATGTATGGGAGTGGTGCTGGGATTTGCTCGACCCGGCGCGCTATGACGAATATCGTGTTTTCCGTGGGGGCGGTTTCGCCGACGATGCCTGGAGCGTTCGCGCTTCGGTACGTCGCGGGGGAGCGCCGCGCATGCACCACGAGGATGTCGGGATGCGGTTGGCCCGCGGCGGCTTCGACAGCGCGGATGCCGCGCAGGGATGGTCTGCGGCGGCCGACCGCGAACGCGCGGTTTCGGATGAAGCGCTGCCGTCAGGTTGGACGCCGAGACGCGGCTGAATGCGGGTGCGCCGTGGCGGATCCCCGCAGCTCTTGCTCTGCGGATCAATTCCTGGCATTGTCTGACCATGGGTATTGGCACAGGAATCGCATTGTTCGTGATCGGAGCCATCCTCGCGTTCGCACTGAACGTCGAGGTCACATGGCTAGATCTCAATCTCGTCGGATACATCCTGATGGGAGCCGGGGTGGTCGTCTTCATCATTTCGCTGATTCTGGTCGCGCGGCGCCGTCCGCGCGGCGTCCCCACAGACGACACCAGACTATAAGCGCGAAGGGTCTCAGGAACGGCGACGTTCTGGATCCAGCCCGATGCGGATTCGTGTGTGCTTGCGTTCAATGAGGATGAAGGTGGCGCCCACCAGCCAGATCGGAACCTGCGCGAGGAATGCGAGGCGGAAAGCTTCCAGCGAGTAGGTGTCCGGGGTGCCTGCGCCTTGAAGATCGAGTGCCAAACCGATCAGGAAGATCGCGATGAGCGCGGATATGAAACCGCCACCGTTCGTGAGCCCCGTCGCAGTGCTGAGCCTATGCGCAGGATTGTGCGTTCTGGCGTGGTCGAACGCAATCATCGATGCGGGTGCACCGGTGGCGAGGGCGACCGCCAGAGCGTAGAGCATCCAGAGCGGTGCCGGACCCGACTGGAGCAGGATCACGATCCAGGCGATCATCTGAATCGCCACCGCGGGAAGCACGAGAGCGATGGATCGCTGATTCGGCATGCGACCAGATAGGTTTCCGATGATCGGGCCGAGAATCATTCCCGCAACGACATATGTCGAGATGATAGTCGCAGCTTGCGCAGTAGAGACACCCTCGCCTGTGGTGAGGAACGGCATTCCCCAGAGCAGCACGAAGGCGGTTCCCGCGAACGGCGTGGTGAAGTGCGACCAGAACGCCAGTCGTGTTCCAGGATGGGCCCAGGCCGCGCGGATGCCGACACCAGTGTCGATTGCAGACGTCACGACTCGCACGACACCGGTGTCGGTGTTGACGGTGACGTCCGCGTCGAGCTCTGGTGGGCGGTTGCGAATGACGGCCCAGACAAGGATGGCGAAAAGGATGCCGAGGGCGGCGATGCTGCCGAAAGTGATCGTCCAGGTAGTCGAGTGCAGGAGCGCAGCGAGCGGGATCAGCGCAACAAGTTGCCCCGCTTGTCCGATCACACCCGTGAGCTGCACCATGACCGGCCCTCGCTGCGCTGGGAACCAGATGGCGATGAGACGCAATACTGCGGGGAACACCGCGGCGTCGCCCGCGCCGAGAAGGATGCGGGCGACGATCGTGATGCCGATGCTGGGGGAGATGGCGATGGTGAGTTGTCCGAACGCCATCAGGATCATGCCGATCGTGATGATAGGACGCGCGCCATACCTATCGAGCAGCACACCGATCGGTATCTGCATGCCGCCGTATACGGCAAGCTGCACCACCGCGAATAGAGACAGAGTCGAAGCATCCGCCTGAAAACGCTCCGCTGCGTCCACCCCGACGGCTCCGAGAGACGTGCGGTTCGCGACGGCGAGCATATATGCGGCGACGCCGACCGACCAGATCAACCATGCACGCCAGCCGGGCGTGGCAATGGGGGAGAGGTTCTGAGTGCGCACCTTTCAACGCTACTCCGGCATCGCTGCCCTGCGGTCGGTGGCGCTGGCGATCGCGCGGAGAGGAGTGATTGATAGCAGATCATCTTCCAGTTTGATGCTATGCTATCAAAATGCGAACGACAGTTACGCTCGATCCTGACTCCGAGGCGCTGGTTCGCCGTCTTATGGCTGAACACGGCATCTCGTTCAAGCGTGCACTCAACGATGCAATTCGCGGAGGAATGAGCGCCACGGCGTCGCGCAGCAAACGCAGCACTCGTGTGCGACACATGGGGGAGCCCACATTCGATCTCGATCGCGCACTCAGCCTCTCGGGCAATCTCGAGGATGAGGAAGTCATCCGAAAGATGCGGATGGGGAAGTGAGAGTCGTCGATGCCAACGTCCTGCTCTACGCGGTGAATGCAGACGCACGCCACCATGATCGTGCGCTCGAATGGCTCGACCGTGCACTTGCGGGCGAGGATACCGTCGGCTTCAGCTGGATCGCGCTCATCGCCTTCGCGCGTCTCTCGACCCGTGCCGAGATCTTCACGGCGCCGCTCTCACCTGCAGAGGCAATGAATCAGATCGATGAGTGGATCAGTGCTCCGGGTGGACGTGTTCTTCACCCGGGCGAGCGGCACCTCGGCATTCTGACAGGGCTTCTGGAGGATCTCGGCACAGCCGGGAACCTCGTCAACGACGCACACTTGGCAGCGCTGGCCATCGAGCATCGTGCGACTGTCGTTTCGTACGACAACGACTTCTCGCGCTTTACGCGGGCGCGTTGGTCAACACCAGACGATCTGCTGAAGTGATGCTCGCGGTGGCATCCAATCTCAACATGTCAGCTTCAAACTGACATAATGTGCATTATCGGCTTATCTCAATCACGTGGAGGATGAGGTATCTGCAACCGTGAGCCCACCTTGCAGCCAGGCTTCCAGCAGGCTCTTATCGCCGCTCACCGCCAGCACATCGACGAGTCAATGCGAGCTGCGCGTTCAGCAGCCGTCACGGCGGCGTGAGCTTCAACGAACGTCACACGCGACGTGACAACCTACGATGCGCCATCCCACAACGCGCGACACTGATCTTCGCTCTCCTCACTAATAAGCATTGGCACGATGCTTGAGGTATCGAAGTACCCGATCAACCTCGCATCTCGTTGACCAGCTCACTGAGGTGGCGCACAGAACGTCAGGCGCGAACCTCAGGCGCGAACGTAAGCGGCGAGGTACTCGCCTGTCAGCGTTGACTTATCAGCGACCAAGTCCGCCGGTGTCCCCTCAAACACCACGCGCCCACCGTCATGGCCAGCGCCGGGCCCGATATCGACAATCCAGTCGGCGTGCGCCATCACCGCCTGATGGTGCTCGATCACAATCACCGTCTTTCCGGCATCCACCAGACGGTCCAAAAGTTCGAGGATCTTGTCGACATCAGCGAGATGCAGACCCGTCGTCGGCTCGTCCAGAACGTACGTGTCGCCCTTCTCCCCCATCTGAATTGCGAGCTTCACGCGCTGGCGTTCACCGCCAGACAGCGTAGACAAAGGCTGTCCAAGCGAGAGATAACCGAGACCGACATCCTCTAATCGTCCAAGGATCGCCGCTGCCGCCGGCAGCTTCGCGTCACCCTCTGAGAAGAAGACGCGCGCCTCCGCTACCGGCAGATCAAGAACTTCGGTGATGTCTTTGCCACCCAAGGTGTACTGCAGCACATCCGCCTGGAAGCGCTTACCGCCGCAGTCTTCACACAGCGTTTCAATCGTGTCCATGAATCCGAGTTCGGTGATGATGACGCCTGCGCCCTTACAGGTAGGGCAGGCGCCCTCTGAGTTGGCGCTAAACAGCGCAGGCTTCACACCATTAGCCTTCGCGAATGCCTTTCGGATCGGCTCAAGCAAGCCCGTGTATGTCGCGGGATTGCTGCGACGTGACCCTCTGATCGCCCCCTGATCAATCGCGCTCACGCCTTCACGCCCAGAAACCGAGCCATGGATCAACGAGCTCTTCCCTGAACCTGCCACTCCGGTAATAACCGTCAACACACCCAGCGGAATATCGACATCAACGTCTTGAAGGTTGTTCGCGGTCGCGCCACGTACTTCAATGGCGCCGTGCCCGGATCGCACCTGGGTCTTCAACGATGCGCGGTCATCGAGATGGTTGCCGGTGAGTGTGCCACTGGCTTTGAGCCCCTCGACCGAGCCTTCGAAACAGACACTGCCGCCCGCGCTACCTGCCCCAGGACCGAGGTCGACGACGTGATCTCCGCTCGCAATTGTCTCTGGCTTGTGTTCGACAACGAGCACCGTGTTGCCTTTGTCACGCAATTTCAACAAAAGAGTGTTCATGCGCTGGATGTCGTGCGGATGCAGGCCGATCGTCGGCTCGTCGAAGACGTAGGTCACATCGGTGAGAGACGAGCCGAGGTGTCGCAACATCTTGATGCGCTGCGCTTCTCCCCCAGATAGCGTTCCCGACGGCCGGTCCAGGCTGAGGTACCCGAGCCCCAACGTCACGAACGCATCGAGGTTGGCGCTGAGTGCGTCTAACAACGGCGCTGCGTGCGGCAGCTTCAGCGCGCCTACCCAGTCGGCCAGATCGGTCACTTGCATGCGACATGCATCCGCAATACTCACCCCATCGATCTTCGAGGAGCGTGCGCCTTCTGTCAGCCTGGTGCCGTCACATTCCGGGCACGTCGCGAAGGTCGCAACCCGCTCTACGAAAGCGCGAATGTGAGGCTGCAACGCATCGAGATCTTTAGTGAGCATCGACTTCGTGATCTTGGGGATGAGGCCCTCATAGGTCATGTTGATGCCGGAGATCTTGACCTTGGTCACTTCGCCGTAAAGGAAGAGTTGGCGCTGCTTCTCGGTGAAATCAGCGATCGGCTTGTTCGCCGGGTAGAAACCAGATTGCGAGAAGCCCTTCACCATCCAGCCGTCCGCTGTGTAACCCGGCACCATGATGGCGCCGTCATCCAGCGACTTGGATTCATCGATGATCTGGGCGAGGTCAAGGTCAGATACCGCTCCCCTGCCTTCGCATCGGGGGCACATCCCACCGAGATAGATCGCATCCTTCACAATCTTCTTCTCGCCGCTCGCGCCCGTCATGACACCGCTGGCCTTCTGCGTCGGAATGTTGAACGAGAACGCCGTCGGACCGCCGATATACGGCTCCCCCAGCTTGCTGAACAAGATACGCAGCATTGCATTCGCATCTGTGACCGTGCCTACAGTCGATCGAGGGTTAGCGCCGAGTCGTTCCTGGTTGACGATGATCGACGTGGTGAGCCCCTCGAGCACATCAACATCAGGACGCGGCACCGATGGCATGAATCCCTGCACGAAGGCGCTGTAGGTCTCATCGATCATCCGACGGGATTCAGCCGCAATGGTGTCAAACACCAGCGAGCTCTTCCCCGATCCTGACACTCCCGTGAATACAGTCAGCCGGCGTTTGGGGATATCGACGCTGACATCTTTGAGGTTATTCTCACGCGCACCTTGCACGCGGATCAGGTCATGGGCGTCAGCAAGATGAGTCGTATCAGACATCTTCAACCTTCGTGGGATCATCAGGCGGGACCGAAGTGGCGAAATGCCGTTCCGATCCTGCCACGAACCGGCGACACTGCGGAGGAACTGAGCGCTACGCTGAGCACATCCCTCACAGGACCTTCACAGAGAGGCTCCACACCATGTCTGAAACCCTCACCGAGGCAAAGTCCCTTTTCAAAACAATCCGCGTGACCTTGGCAATTTCCGGCGCCATCGCACTAATCGCAGGAATCATTCTGCTGGTGTGGCCCCTTAAGACGGCCGTACTCGTGACGGGCATCGTCGCGTCCTATCTGATTGTCGCCGGTATCGTCTACGTCGGGCTCGGAATCTTCTCCGGCAAGAAGGGTGGTTGGGCGCGCATCGGACACATCGTCCTCGGCTTGCTCTATATCGCGGCGGGAATCATCGCATTCCTGAATCTCCAGGCAGTCACCGTCACGCTGGCCTTCATCACCGTCATCTTCATCGGCATCAGCTGGATCGTGGACGGCGTTGTCGCACTCACCCTGCTCCACAAAGACGGTTCGAGGGCGTGGACCATCATCTACGCGATCCTCAGCATCATCGCCGGCATCATCGTCATCTTCTCGCCGCTGCTCGCGGCGGTTGCACTGTGGTGGATCCTGGGCATCAGCCTTGTCGTGCTCGGCATCATCCAGATCGTCCGTGCCATCACGCTTGGTCGCGACGAGAAGGCAGCCACGGCCGCGTTCGCGTCAAGTGGCACTCCTGCCGCATAAGTCCTTAGTGCGTCGAATGGCCCCGTCCCGCGATAGCGGACGGGGCCATTCGAGTACCACCTACTCCGCGACGAAGTCGCTCGTGTCGCCGACGAGTCGGGTGTTGTCTGCGGGTACCGGCTCGACGGCAGCAAGTGCAACCTCGGCGGCGAATTCTGCCACGTTGTAGAGCTTGCCCGCTGACTCGCGGCGCTCGGCGATCGCGCCGGGGTTTGCGCGCTCGAGCAGCGTCGCGGTGATCGTTCCTTCGATCATGTCGCCGGAGACGACGGTGAAGCCGATGCCCTTTTCTGCGAGTGATGGAACAAGTTCGCGCAACGCATCCTCGCCAGCACGCTTCGACAGAGCGACCGGCTCGTACTCCGGCATCGTCTTGGTCGTACGAATGAAATGTGCCTGATGGCTGGTCACGAAAATTACTCGTGATCCTTCGCCGAGCAGTGACAGTGCGGCGTTGAGGACGCTGAGCTGTGCATCGCGGTTGAGCGTGAGAGCGTAGTCCGCGGCCATGCCAGATTCCATGCCGCCGGAAGCATTCAGCACGAGCACGTCGATGTGTCCGTACTCGGCACGGACCTGTTCCATCATTTCGGCGACAGATGCTGGATCCGTGAGGTCTGCTCCGACGACGAGCGCGCGTCCACCGAGTTCACGAAGCTGAGTGGCGAGCTTCTCGGCACGCGGTGCTTTGTTGCGGAAGTTGATGACGACGTCTGCGCCGGCCTCAGCAAAGTAGCGGACGGTATCTGCGCCAACGCCCCGCGAAGAGCCGGTAACAAGAGCAACTTTTCCGGCGAGGGAACCTGCGGGAAGAACGTCGGACACGGTGACTCCTTGTGGTGCGTGGAATGCCGCGAAAAAACGCGGCCACATCACCTTATCAATGCGCTTTCCAGACCCCGGTAACGTCACAGCCGCGTGGTAGGTTGACGGCAAAGGAGGACACATGAATGACGCATCTGTCTTCATCGATCTGGTTGGCGAGTGGGCGTGGATCGGCTGGCTCATCCTGATCGCGGTGTTCCTCGTGATCGAAATGCTCAGTCTCGATTTCACGTTCCTTATGCTGGGCCTCGGCAGCGCCGTTGGCCTGCTCACCGGTCTGTTCGGGCTGCCGGTCTGGGCGCAGCTGATCATCGCTGCCGCAGCGGCCGCTCTGTTCATCCTCGTCCTGCGGCCTCCGCTATTGAAGCGGCTCCATCGTGGTGAAGATCCGACGAAGTCTAACGTCGACGCGCTCATCGGCCTCCGTGGCACAGCGCTCGACGAGATCACGCAGATCTCGGGTCAGGCGAAGCTCCGCAACGGAGATACATGGACGGCCCGCTCGGAATCTGCCATCGCCATCCCCTCTGGCGCCCCGGTTGCGGTATCCGCGATCAACGGTGCGACCGCCATCGTCCGTCCCGTAAACGACTAGGAGACACCGTGAACGAATCCTCGTTCATCCCCACCGCAATCGGATGGATTCTCGCCATCGCGGTCATCATCTTCGTGGTGGTGACTGTCGCACGGTCCATCCGGATCATTCCGCAGGCCACCGCTGGCGTCGTCGAACGCCTGGGCCGCTACCACAAGACGCTCATGCCGGGTCTGAACATCCTCGTGCCTTTCATCGACCGGCTTCGTCCGCTCATCGACATGCGCGAGCAGGTCGTGTCGTTCCCGCCGCAGCCGGTGATCACCGAAGATAACCTGGTCGTCTCGATCGACACGGTCGTCTACTTCCAGGTGACAGACGCTCGCGCCGCGACATATGAGATCGCGAACTATCTCGGTGCTGTTGAGCAGCTCACGACCACCACCCTCCGAAATGTCGTCGGTGGGCTGAACCTCGAAGAAGCTCTCACCAGCCGCGACAACATCAACGGGCAGCTGCGCGTAGTCCTCGACGAGGCCACCGGAAAATGGGGTATTCGCGTTGGACGTGTCGAGCTCAAGGCCATCGACCCGCCCCTCTCGATCCAGGACTCCATGGAGAAGCAGATGCGCGCCGAGCGTGACCGCCGCGCCGCGATCCTGACCGCCGAGGGAACAAAGCAGTCCGCGATCCTCGAAGCAGAGGCGCCCGCCAGGCAGAGATTCTTCGCGCCGAAGGCGACAAGCAGGCTGCAGTGCTGCGCGCACAGGGTGAGGCCGAAGCAATCCAGAACGTCTTCACTGCCATCCACCAGGGTGCCCCGGACGACAAGCTGCTTGCGTACCAGTACCTGCAGATGTTGCCGAAAATCGCCGACAGCGAGTCGAGCAAACTGTGGATCATCCCGAGCGAGCTCACCGAGGCGCTCAAGGGAATCGGCAGTGCGTTCACGCCGCGCCCCGGCACCGAACAGCCTCCGGCTGGCACTCCCGGCGCGTGACGCACCCGTTCTTCTCCAAGACACGGCATCCTCGAGTTTTCGCTCATCGCGGTCTCGCGTCGGCGACGAACGATAATTCGACGGGCCCAGACGCAAAAAACGGCGGCTCGACGGTGTGGGAAAACACCGCTGCCGCATTCGCTGCTGCGCATGCCGTGGGCGCCGAGTACATCGAGACCGACTGCAGGGTTACGGCCGATGGCGACGTCGTGCTGTTTCACGACGAGACGCTGACGCGCCTGTTAGGCATTGATCGTCTCGTCGCTGAAGTGCGCACCGCCGAACTTGCCGAGCTTCTCGCGCCACACGGTGGCCTGCTCACCGTCTCGGAGATGCTCGAGATGTTCCCCGACATGCGCTTCAACATTGATGTGAAAACGGATGCCGCAGCCGCTCCCCTGGGCCCGATCGTCGCCCCGCACTCGCACCGAGTGCTCCTGACTAGTTTTTCGGATGCCAGGCGCAGACGCGCCGTTGGCGCGGTGATGGATGCCGGGGCCGAGGTTCGCCCTGCGACCTCTGCGGGGCAGCAGAGCATGATCTGGGTCCGGCTGCTCAGCATGCTTCGCCTCTCTCCCCAGCGCGTGCTGCGCGACATCGACGCACTGCAGATACCGGAGCGCTACGGGCGCGTGAAGGTGCTGACGCCAGCGCTGCTGCGCGCGGCACACCGTCACGATGTCGAAGTGCATGTGTGGACGGTGAACGATCCCGAAGACATGCAGCGGCTGATCGCTGCCGGTGCCGACGGCATCGTCACAGATCGCGCTGACATCGCTGTGAAGACCCTCTTCTGAAACGGGCCTTCACAGGGCTGAGATTCGACTGTGAATACCCGCGAGGTTCTGCCCGCGTTGAGCAGGTGCACAGGCGAGAGCGGTATACCTGACAACGACGAGAGGACCACAAAATGGCAGATCGCAGCCTGCGCGGCATCCGACTCGGCGCCCAGAGCCTACAGAGCGAAGAGGGCGTCGTTTTCATGGAACGCCGCGAAACAATTTACAAGTGTGATGTGTGCGAGCACGTGACCACCCTGATGTTCTCGGCAGAAGCCGAGCCGCCGCAGACGTGGGAGTGTCGTTCGTGCGGCGCAGCCGCAGTCCTGCGGGTCGATGGTGAGCGCATCACGCCGGACGCCACCGACGAGAAGGTCGCCCGCACTCACTGGGACATGCTTCTTGAGCGTCGTTCGCGTGCAGAGCTGGAAGAGCTTCTCGAAGAGCGTCTCGCATTCGTCCGCGCACGTCGCGGCGCCGGAGAAGAGAAGATCGGCGCTTAGCGTCGACGACGGGCGCGCCACCACCCGATAACAAGCGCGCCCAGGCCGCCCCAGAGCAGCAGCTGCTGCAACCAGGGCCCTAGGATAACTCCCGCTGTGAGGCCGGAGCGCAGCTCGACATCTTCGAGCATCGCTCCGGCCTCGTCCGCGTTAAGGGACGCGATTGTTGTCCCATCCGGCCGAATGATCTGGCTGGTGCCGACGGTGGAGACGTTGACGACGCTACGGCCGGTTTCGATCGCACGCATGCGGGCAAACGCGAGTTGCTGCAGGTTCTCGTCGGTGCCGCGGAAGTCTGCGTTGTTGGTCTGGAACACCAGCACTTGCGCGCCGCCGTGCATCCCCTCAGCAATGACGTCGTCGTAGATCACGTCGAAGCAGATCGCGAGGCCTACCATGACGCCGTCCACGTCGATCAGCGGCGGGTTCGTGCCGTGGGAGTACTCGCGCCCGATCAATCCGATCAGGTCGGGAACGATCGCGTTGTAGAAAGCGCGGTCTGGTACGTACTCGCCGAAAGGTACCGGGTACCGCTTGTCGTGAATCTGCTCGGCAGTGCCGTCCTGAGTCCAGAGCATCGACGTGTTGAAGTATTCGTCCCCACGGCCAGT
Source organism: Microbacterium sp. CH12i (assembly GCF_000685355.1). GTDB lineage: Bacteria > Actinomycetota > Actinomycetes > Actinomycetales > Microbacteriaceae > Microbacterium. The sequence goes on from NZ_JHET01000007.1 coordinate 280,530, forward strand.
GGCGGCGTTAGCGAGGAGTGGCGCATCGATGCGCGACGTGATCATCGTCATGCGTCGTGCGAGCGTCGCATCCTGGAACGGGTCGCTGTCCAGCCCGCCTTCGGGCCAGACCAACAGATCCATATCTTGGCCATACAGCGGCTCGGTGGCCTCCGTCTGGGCCTGGATGACCGCGTATGGTTCCCGTTCGTCAAAATAGCCGTTGGGGCCATTGCCCTGCACCGCGCCGATGCGCATGGTTCCGGCGGGAGTCGTCGGGAACGCCGGAGTCACCAACAGGAGGAGGATGAGCGCCGCTGGCACGAGCAGCCGCACGGGCCGCCGCCACAGCCGGAGACGAACGCTCTCGACCAGCATCGCCACCGCGAACACAATCAGGAAGCTCAGACCGCTGACGCCGACCCACGAGGTGAGCGCGGCCAGCGGGCTCTCCGACTGCGTCATGCCCAGGCGCGCCCAGGGGAACCCTGTGTAAGGCCAGGAGCCGAGGAAGAGCTCTTGCCCTACCCAGAGCGCTGCGACGACTGCGGGGAGCCCTAGGAGGCGCCCCAGCGTCCCGGGAAAGGCCTGTGGAAGCCACCGGTACGCCAGTGCGATCAGTATCACCGCGACAGCCGTCAGGGCGGCCTCCAGCAGCGCAAGCGCTGCCCACGGAATGACTCCGAGGTAACGCGAAGTCCAGGAGACGAGCAGGAAGTAGAACACCGCACCGTAAACGAACCCGACCAGTAACGCTCCCCCGGCCCGCCGCCCGATCAGAGCGAGCAACAGCAGCGCGACGGAGGGAAACGCCAACCACCACACGCTGGCAGACGGGTACGCAAGATCCATGAGGAATCCGGCCACCGCTGCCACGGGGACGGCGAACCAGAGTGGCAGGAGTGGGCGGAGCCGGCGCGCTGGGTCGGCGGAGGGTGATCGCATCCGTCTCATTCTCACATTGAGGAGTACGCGACGATGCCGCGACGCACACCGTCCAGGGCGTGCCGGGCAGTGCGAGCGATCTCGCCATCTTCGGCGACGATCGAAAGCTGATCGAGCAGATCAATCGTCTGCTTTGCCCATCGCACGAAGTCGCCGGCTGCCATATCGGCATCAACGAGGACGCGATCAAGCAGTGCGCCGCGCGCCCAAGAGTGCATCGCCCCCGCAAGACCAGCCGCGAGCGGCTCAGATCCTGGCAACTGGTGATCTTGTTCGAGATCGTCCAACTCTGCCCAAAGCTCAGTGGTTTTCTCATACGCAGCACGGAAGGCGCCGCGCGGCAGCCCACGCTCGCCCGAGTTAGCTTCATCTCGTCGCGGCTCGTAGACGAGGCAGCACGCCATCGCCGCAAGCGATGGCGCATCCAGACCCTTCCAGAGTCCCTGGCGCAGCGACTCCGCGACGAGCAAATCGCGCTCTCCGTAGATGCGGCGCATCGTGCGGCCGGCATCCGTCAGCGTGGTCCCGTCACCGTCGCCGTTGACATAGTCGAGCGTCGCGAGCACGTCGACGACACGATCGAACACTCGCGCCACGGTTCCGGTGCGGGTCTCGATCTGCTTGCGAGTGCGGTCGGTCTGCCGCTTGAGATTCCAGTAGCGCTCCGCCCAGCGAGCGTGAGCTTCACGATCGGGGCAGCCATGGCAGGCATGCCGTTGCATTCGCGTGCGCAGACCTTGGATGCGCTTCAGCCGCTTCTCACGTGCCACGCGCGGTGCGTTCGAGTCCTGCCGATTCTTCTTCTCGAGGTCGCTGAGTTCGCGGCGGACGCCGGCGTAGTCGAGGAAGTCGCCGCGCTCGCACACCATCGCGCTGAGGTAACCGGTGAGGGACGTTTCTGCCTCGCGTACCTGGCGGGCAAGGCCCACCACCGCGCGATCTGCCTGGAACTGGGCAAACGATGATTCCAAGACCTGGCGCGCCCGCGCGCGACCGAACATGTCGATCAGATTGACGGCCATGTTGTATGTGGGTCGGAAGCTGGAGTTCAGCGGGTACGTGCGACGCGACGCGAGCGCGGCAACCGCCTGCGGGTCCATGCCTTCGGTCCACTGCACCACTGCGTGGCCTTCGACGTCGATCCCTCGCCGTCCGGCACGCCCGGTGAGCTGGGTGTACTCCCCCGATGTGATGGCAACGCGTGCTTCGCCGTTGAACTTCTCCATCTTCTCGAGCACGACGGTGCGTGCCGGCATGTTGATGCCGAGCGCGAGCGTTTCCGTCGCGAAGACCACCTTGACCAGCTTGCGCCGAAACAGCTCTTCGACGACTTCTTTGAAGGCGGGCAAGAGGCCTGCGTGGTGCGCGGCGATGCCGCGCTCGAGGTTCTCTACCCATTCGAAATACCCGAGCACTCCGAGGTCTTCGTCCTGAAGATTTCGAGTGCTCTCCTCAACCAGGCCGCGAATCTCGGCGCGTTCTTCTGGCGACGTCAAGCGGATGCCGGAACGCCGCACCTGTTGCACTGCAGCGTCGCAACCGACGCGGCTGAAGATGAAGAAGATCGCCGGCAGCAGGTTGGTGCGCTCCAACAGTTGGATGACGTCTGGACGGTCCATCCGCTCGATGCGCTGCGCATTGCTTGCGCGCACCGGGCGGCGTCCTCCGCGCTGCGCGCGAGGGCCTTGACGACCCGCGTGCCGCGCGCTTGTCGTCGCCTGGGCGCGCCGGTTGCTGTCGTAGTTCGATCCGGTAAAGGAGCGGATTCGCATCAACTCCTGATTCACCTTCGCCGTGGCAATTCCGGCTCGATCATCGAACAGCGGCAGCAGATCATCACGTACGAGCACGTGCTGCTCGAGCGGTACCGGCCGGATTTCCGAGACGATGACCTCGGTATCGCCGCGCACGGTGTCGAGCCAGTCGCCGAATTCTTCGGCGTTCGAAACCGTCGCGCTCAGAGAAACCAGCCGCACCTGCGACGGCAGGTGAATGATGACCTCTTCCCATACCGCCCCGCGGAACCGGTCAGCTAAGTAGTGCACCTCATCCATGACGACGTAGCGCAGATCGTTCAGCGCCGCAGAGTCGGCATAGATCATGTTTCGCAGTACTTCGGTCGTCATGACGACGATGCGCGCGTTGCCGTTGATATTCGTGTCGCCGGTGAGCAGCCCCACCTGGTCAGCGCCGTAGACATCAACGAGTTCACGGAACTTCTGGTTCGACAGTGCCTTCATCGGCGTCGTGTAAAACGCCTTGTCTGCGGGTGTCTGCATCGCAAGGTGAATCGAAAATTCCCCGACGATCGTCTTACCAGCACCAGTAGGGGCCGCCACGAGTACGCTGTGTCCGCGCTCGAGGGCGTGGCATCCTTCAATCTGGAACGGGTCAAGGTCGAACTTCTGTCGTGCTGCGAACGCTTTCGTCTCTGGATGCGAAGCCCCGTCGCGCGCGGCAGCGTAACGCTCGGCCGGGGAACTCATTCGGCGACGTCCGGCAGGAGGCCTTCGGCCTTCAAGCGCTTGTTCTTTCGCCGGTCGAACAGCATCGACAGGCCGGCTGCTGCGAAGAACAGCACGACCAGGATGCCTGCCAGCATCAGCATGCTGACGACGTCCGCTGCGGGTGTCGCAAGAGCAGCAAACACCGTGGCGAGCAAGACAGCGACACGCCACCCCTTGATGATGGCCAGCCCAGACATGATCCCGGCGACGTTTAGTGCCACGAGGAAGACCGGCAGAACGAAGGACACACCGACCACGAGCATGAGTTTCAGGCTGAAGTCGTAGAACAGCTTCGCGTCGTAGAGGTTGTTCGCGCCCTCCGGCGTAAACGTCGCCATAAGTTCGATCACATGTGGCACGACGAGAGCGCCGACGTAGCATCCTGCGAAGAAGAGCGGGATTGCTGCCGCGACGAAACCGATCGTGTATCTGACCTCTTTGCGGGTGAGACCCGGCATGATGAATGCCCAGATCTGCCATAGCCACACGGGTGCCGCCAGGAAAATTCCGAGCGAAAAGGCAATGCGCATCCGCAGGTCGAAGGGCGAGGTCACGGAGGAAAACGTCAAGCCCACGAGGTCATCACCACGCTCGGCGGCGATCCTTTGAACCGGTTCAGTGATGAAGGCGATGACGGGGTCGGAGAGAAAGAATCCCAGGATCATCGCGACGACCAGTGCGGCCGCGGAAATCATCAGCCGTCGGCGCAACTCCACGAGGTGGGCGCCGAGCGACATGCGGCGTTCATTGCGTGGCTTGTCACTCGCGGCCGACTGCTTGTCGAGCGCGGTCACAGTCGTCAGGAAGTGGTGTTGCGGCTATCAGAACCCGGCGTCGCGCCCGGCTCTGAGGATGTCGTGGTGGTTGTGACGTCTGCCACAGCCTGTTCAGACTTACCGTCTTCTTCCTTCATGGCCTTCATCTCACCTTTGAAGACGCGAGCCGACTGTCCCATGCTCTTGGCCAGCGCCGGCAGCTTTGCAGCGCCGAACAACAACAGAATGACGAGTACGAGTACGAGCAGATGCCAACCGGTCAATCCAGCCATGATTCCCTCCAGGGATCGAAGTCTTTGTGCAGTCTACCTGCGGCAACCTTTCTACGGGCGTCGATAGAGGGCGAGTCCGTCCGCAGCCCAGTCCTTCGTCGCTGTCCGCGCGACCCCAGGATCCTGAACGACAAGTTCACCGCCGAAGCGGCCCGCGAGGCGTTTGATACTCCGCGGATCCGCCATCCGGATGCGAACCGTCGTAACGCCATCGTGGGTCTCGGCATTGTCGGCGCGGAGATAGTCACCGAGAAGTGGCACGAGACGCTCGGGAAGCCGGACGGTCACCTCGTCGTCATCGCCGAAAGTGGTGAACCCCTCGGGCAGGGTGTCGTCGGCGTGGGTGATGGGGATATCGGTGAGTTCCGGGGCGCTCACGCGATCGAGATGGAACGTACGCATCGCCTGGCGCAGGTGACACCAGCCCTGCAGATACCACTGGCCGTTGGTGATCAGAACCTGCACCGGATCGACCGTGCGGATAGTGGCCGCAGCATCCGGCGCCTGATAGCGGAACGAGACCGCTACTTGGCTGCTCAGCGCATCTGCGACGACGTCGCGCACCGCATCAACCGCGCTGGGGACGATGACCACGTCGGCCGGAGCATCCGCCGCCGCACGCGAGAGCTTGGCGAGCAGACCCGCCACCAGACCGGAATCAGAAATCGCTGGCACGGCAGCGACCATCTGCAGACCTGCCAGCAGAGCAGCGGCTTCGCGAGCAGTGAATCGCGGCACCCGACGCAGACCGACGTCGTTCGTGATCTCGATGATGTCTTCTTCATCGAGCAAATCCCAGTTGATGTCGAACATCTCGTGCGGCTGTTGCCAATATCCGCCCTCACCGGGCAGACCAATGACCGTGAGCTTCTCGACCATGCTGCGCATGTCCGCGACTGTGATGTTGAATTCGCGGGCGGCATCTTCCAGGGAGACCTGTCCGCGCTCGATCAGGTACGGCACGAGTGTGAGGTAGGCGCGCACGCGATCTGCCGCGAGAAGTGGCTTCGGCTGTTCTGCCATCACGACTCCGCTCCCCCACTATGCGTCGCGACAATCGCAGTAAGACGCGCGACGACCGCATCACGAAGCAACTCTGGTTCAACTACCCGCACCTCCGGGCCATAGGAGGCGATCTCGTCAGCGAAGATATGCACGTCGACGAAGGGCACGCTGAAGCCCTGAACCTCTGCGGTCGCACGACGACCGAGCCGAAGGGCAGCTTCCGTCCCTGGCGTGATTTCCAGAAGTGCAGTGTTTCGGGCAGCGACAGCCTCGAGGCCGGCAAGGGCACGGTCGCCGGCGCCGTCACGCAACCCGGGGTCGAAGGTCTTCTTCGTCACGGTTACTGCGCCAATGATGCGGCTCAGCAAGAATGTGCGTTCGTCATCAGCGTCGACATCAATGCCGTAGACATGCCAGCGTGCCTCATAGTCGAGGAGCGCGAGCGGCTCCATCTGACGCCGCCGGGGAGACTGCTCCCCCGGCTTCAGATACTCAAAAGTGACGATCCTGCAGGTCTCAATGGCGTTCTGCAGAGGCGCGAAGCTTTCTTCTCGCGTCGTGATGCGCGGCGCAAAGCCGATGATCGGCTCGTCCCCGTCGATACCCAGTGCGCGGATCTTGCGTACGCCGGCTTGCGCGTCGGCAGACGACGACTCCGCGCTCCACACGCTGCCTGCGAGCCGCAGCACAGCAAGCTCGGCCGCGCTGAATTCGAGGTCGGCCGGAAGATCGTATTCCGCTTTCGGGATGCGATACCTGGCCTCCCGAAGATCGTTCGGGTCGCTGGAGTCGCCAATCGTCTCGATTGGAACGCCGAGGGTACGTAATTCGTCCTTGTCACGCTCGAACATCTTCTCGAGAGCATCCGTCCGCGCGCCTGCTTCTGCACGTTGGCGGTACCCGGAGATGTTGTCGAGGATCTGTTGCTTTGTGAGCCCGATCTCCGTAGCCATCAGCGCCACGACGAGATTCGTCAGGCGTTCCTCGGGAGGGATCCGGGTGGCCATCACTGTTGCGGAGCAGCAGGCGGGTCGATACCGAGGATGTCGACGACGAATACGAGTGTCGCATTCGGCGGGACGGCTCCGGAGCGGCCTCTTTGTACCCGAGCTCAGGCGGGACGACGATCAGCACCTGCGAGCCGACGGTCTGACCGATCAGCCCCTCACTGAAGCCGGGAACGACGCCGGAGAGGGGGAAGCTCGCTGCCCCGCGATCCCACGACGAGTCGAAGACTGTCTTCTCGTCCCACGTCACACCGGTGTAGTTGACGAGCACGGTGTCGTCCTTGGCGATCTTCTCGCCCGCGCCCTTGATCAGCGTCTGAATCTGAAGGTCTTTGGGCGGCGCACTGTCGGGAACGATGATTCCGGGTCGTCCGTCTGGCGCACGCACGACGGTAGGCATTCCGCCTGCGTCGTTGAACTGCAGCGCGCCGTCGGCCTTGGCCGGGTACACCTTGACCACGTCAAACACTGCGATTACCGCTTCGTCAGCTTCAAGTTTGAAGCCTGCGAGGTTCTGCGCGCCGAAGTCTTCAGGAGAGATCACCGAAAGAATGCGGGAGCCTTCGGTGGCGCACTCGAGCGCGGTTCCGAATGCGGGCACTCGCTGGGCCCAGTAGTCGACGCTGACAAGCTGTGCCGCGTCCTGATCGTATGCAGTTCCTACAACTGACTTGCCGGTCTTGCCCGAGAACAGTTCGAACTCAACGACCGCGCTCTGCGTCGGGCTCGTGAGCGCGGGGCCATCACCGACGATCACGTCGCCGAAAGCACTCTTCTGCGCCCCAATCGGCGTGAACACCTCGACATCGGGCTTGGTACCGATGTCACCAGTCACTGTTGCGAGGTCCTCGATGCCGCTTGTCGATGCGGCACGGTCACACGCCGCACCGTCGTATGTGGACGGCGCAGCGCACCCGGTCAGGGCGACGAGGGCGAGGCTGAGTGTGGCCAGAGCGGCAGACGTTTTACGCACGCGTTCCAGTCTATTGCGAACGTTGCTCTGAGTCGCGCGATGCCGCGGCCGAGAGAGCGCCATCAGCCGCTTTTGTGGCTTCACGGACGCGCTTGCGCAGGTTCTTATCGGTGATTTCACGATCGCCGACAGCTCCGGGGGTCCACTGCTCCACGTCGTCGTCGCCATAGCTGGACTTCGATGCACGACGCTTGACTTCCGGTGCGATGGTGTCCGGTGCGAGTCGCCGCGCGGTCAGGAGGAAGCCGGTGTGCGCGACCATTCGGTGATCGGGGCGCACGGAGAGGCCTTCGACATGCCAGCCCCGCACCATCGTCTCAGAGGCATCGGGGTCGGTGAACATACCCGTTCCGCGGATGTACTCAGCGACGCGCGACAGTTGCGTGGCTGTCGCGATGTAGCAGAGCACCACACCGCCCGGAGTGAGAGCATCGGCCACGACATCCATGACCTCCCATGGTGCGAGCATGTCGAGAACGACGCGATCAACAGTGCCGGCGGGCAATTCGGCAGGAAGCGCGTCGAGCAGGTCACCGACGATGACCTGCCAGGTTTCGGGGGTCTTGCCGAAGAACGTCGTGACGTTTGCTTTGGCGACCTCAGCAAAGTCTTCGCGCCGTTCGAATGACACCAGCCGACCATCGCTTCCCACTGCACGCAGCAGCGAAAGCGAGAGCGCACCAGAGCCGACACCGGCTTCAACAACGGTCGCGCCGGGGAAGATGTCTGCCTGCATCACGATCTGAGCGGCATCTTTCGGATACACGATTGCAGCACCCCTGGGCATCGACATCGCGAAGTCGCGAAGCAGCGGGCGCAGCACCAGGTACTCGTGACCTGCGCTGTTGACTACAACAGAGCCGTCCGGCAACCCGATCACATCACTGTGCTTGAGTACACCGTGGTGGGTATGCAGTTCACCGTCTGGACTCAACGTCGTGGTGTGCATCCGGTTCTTGGGGCCGGTGAGCTGTACGCGATCGCCCTCACGGAATGGACCGCTGGCTCGCGTTGACGCGAGGCTCATCGCAACGACTCCACAGCCTGTGCCGCCTTCGTCGTGGCGTAGAGGTCAATAATGTCTGAGGCGGTACGGCCCTCAAGCGTCGGCCAGAGAGCGTGCGCTCCAAATCCGTCCAACGGAATCATGTGCGGCACGCCGAGTGTCACGGCGCCAGACGCGATGCCCGCGCGCAGCCCTGTGCCGGAGTCCTCGATCACGAGAGCTTCCTCGATGTCGATGTCCAACAGCGCCGCCGCCTGCAGATACGGCTCTGGGTGTGGCTTGGGATTGAGCACATCATCACCTGCGACGATGTGCTCAAAGGCGTCGAACTCGATGAGGTCGACCACGCTGAGCGCCATCCGCCGCATCGACATCGTCACCAACGCCGTACGGATTCCGGCCGCATGCAGATCTCTCAAAAGTTCTTTGGCTCCGGGCCGAAACGGCACACCCTGTGTGATCAGGGCGGTGCGCACATCATCCGTGAGCTTTGCGACAATCGCTTCCGGCTCCATGTCGACACCGACAGCGCGAAGCAGCTTCGCGCTGTCGAGAAGCCCGCTGCCAACGAGCTGCAGCGCCTGCTCGTGCGACCAGCTGCCCCCGAACGATTCCACCATCGCGGTCTCCGCCGCCATCCAATACGGCTCGGTATCCACCAGTGTTCCATCCATGTCCCAGAGGACTGCGCGCGGCTTTTGACTCACCGCACCATGCTAGCCCGCGTGTGCGCACACCCCAGGCGCGGACTAGCTGGAGGGGTACTCGCGTTTCGCAACTGGAAGGAGAACTCGATGGATGCGCTGGGAAATCGCATTGTCGTCGTCGCCTTCGATGGTTGGAACGATGCCGGAGAAGCGGCAAGTGGCGTCATCGAAGTGCTGCGCGAGGGCTCTGACTACGAGCTCGTGCACTCGGTGGACCCCGAGCAATACTTCGACTATCAGTACACCCGCCCGTCCTCGAAGATGGACGCCACCGGACACCGCGAACTCCGCTGGCCAGAGGCCGCACTGTGGCGCCCGTCCGAGCCGCCGACCGATGGCTCCCCTGAGTTCTGGCTCCTCACGGGAGTAGAGCCCGCACGCACCTGGCAGGCATTCGCGAATGAGTTCATCGACGTCGCGTTGCGCGATGATGTGACCGGGTTCCTCACGCTCGGCGCCATGCTCTCCGATGTTCCACACACCCGCCCGATCTCGATCTTCGCCGCGAGTTCCAACGAGCAGGTCCGCGAGGCGCTCAGCGTCGAGCGCTCGCTCTACGAGGGGCCGGTCGGTATTCTCAGCGTCTTCGAGCACTTCGCCGAACAGGCCGGCATTCCGACTGCGAGCCTGTGGGCAAGCGTGCCGCACTACGTCGCCACCGCGGCGCCCTCCCCGAAGGCGACTCTCGCTCTGCTCGATCGGCTGCACGAACTCACCGGCGTCGATGTTCCCCGCGAGCGGCTGCGCACCGAAGCTGCAACGTGGGAGGTTTCGATTGACGCGGCCGCCGCCGATGACGAAGAGATGACCGAGTACATCCACCAGCTGGAGCGCACCAGAGACACCTGGGACTCCCCCGAAGCATCCGGCGATGCCATCGCGCAGGCCTTCGAGCGCTACCTGCGTCGCCGAGGCGATGGCCCCGGCGACCACAAGCGCTAGGTGTACTTCCCCGTGAGGTTGTGAACGCGTTCTGAGGGGGTCTTGCCGCCGATGCCGGTGTGGGGTCTGTGGTGATTGTAGTGATGGAGCCAGGTCTCGTAGGCGGCGGCTCGCTCGGATTCGCTGGCGTAGGGTCTCGCATATGCCCACTCGACGGCGAGGGTCCGGTTGAATCGCTCGACTTTCCCGTTGGTCTGCGGCCGATACGGTCTGGTCCACTTGTGCTTGATGGTTTCGCCGAGCGCGGCAGCGAACGCGTGGGGATCGGTAGCAGGCGCCGTTGTCGGTCATCACCGCGGTCACGGTCACGCCGAGGCTGGCGAAGAACGCGTTCGCACGAGTCCAGAACCCGGCCGCGGTCTCCTTGCGCTCGTCGTCGAGGATCTCCGAGTACGCGACACGTGAGTTGTCGTCCACGGCATGGTGCAGGTATCGGTAGCCGCGGGATTCTGCCCCGCCGGCACGGGTGGCTTTGCCGCGGACGACGCCGGCAGCGCGGTCCTGGGCGGATCCGCGGCCGTGGACCCGCCATCCCCCGCCGTCGGGGATGCGGCCCTGCTTCTTGATGTCCACGTGCACCAGCTGGCCCGGTGAAGCGACCTCATATCGTTTCGGTGTCGACTTACGCACCGGCAGCCCGGTGGCCTGATCGACGTGAGTCAGCTTCGGCATGCCATATCGGGCCAGCACACGCCCGACCGTCGAGCGATGCAACCCCAGGTGATACGCGATCCGGTGCGGGCCCCACCGGCGCGTGAGCCGCAACGCGACGATGCGCCGCTCGGTCTTGCGTGGCAGCTGGCTCGGTGACCTCCGCGGCCTCGAGCTGCGGTCCGTCAGCGGCAGCCCAGCCCGACACCGATCCACCCACCGTTTCGCTGTCGCCGGCGAGCACTGAAACCGTTCCGCAGCGCGGCGAAGCGACCATCCATCCTGAGTTATCAACAGGGCAAGGCGCCGGCGCCCCTCAGGAGTCAACGGAGCATTAGCGTGTGTCATGGAGACCTCCGGTTTAGAGATGCGAGTGTGGTAACCCACATCCTTGCCGGAGGTCTTCCCTATGTCACGCGTTCACAACCTCCCGAGGAACTACACCTAGGCCGCGATCACTCCGGTTCCCAGCAGGATCAGCAGCGTCGCGCCCAGCAGGATGCGGTAGATCACAAACGGCAAGAAGCTGTGCGTAGAGATCCATTTCATGAAGAATGCGATCACGCCCAGCGCGATGACGAAGGCGATGCCGGTTGCCGCAACCGTCTCTCCCATGGAGAAGTACTGATCCGGCGCGTCCCAGCTCTTGAACACCTGGTAGAAACCACTGCCGAAGACAGCAGGAATCGCGAGCAGGAACGCGTAACGGGCTGCGGCGGCACGCTCATAGCCCAGGAACAGCCCCATCGTGATGGTGCCACCCGAGCGCGAGACACCGGGGACGAGCGCGAGAGCCTGCGCAAGGCCGAACAGGATGCCGTGCGGGTAGGTCAGCTGGTCGAGCTTGCGCCGCTTGGCACCCACGTAGTCGGCGACTCCTAGCAGGATGCCGAACAGAATCAGCATCGAGGCGACGAGCCACAGTGAACGCAGCACCGTTTCGATCTGGTCTTGGAAGACCAGGCCCAACACCACGATCGGGATGCTGCCGATGATGATCAGCCACCCCATCCTGGCGTCAGGGTCATTGCGCGGAAGCTTGCCGACGAGCGAGCGGAACCAGTGGCTCACGATGCGGGTAATGTCGCGCCAGAAGAAAACCACGACAGCCGCTTCGGTACCGATCTGCGTGATCGCCGTGAATGCGGCGCCGGGATCCTCACCCGATCCGAGGAACGAGCCGACGATGCGCAGGTGCGCGCTGGACGAGATCGGGAGGAACTCGGTGAGTCCCTGGATGACGCCGAGAAACAGCGCTTCGAGCAGGTGCATGGAGGGCCTTCTGAGTTAGGGAAACACGTCAGTACGTGCGCAGCAGATCGGTCAGAACCTGCTGACCAAAGACAAGTGATTCTACTGGTACTCGCTCGTCAACTCCGTGGAACATCCCCGTGAAATCGAGATCTGCCGGGAGTCGCAGCGGCGCAAAGCCATAACCGGTGATGCCGAGCGTGAACAGCGCCTTGTTGTCGGTGCCTGCACCGAGCAGATACGGGATGATGGGGACGCCGGGGTCGTGGCGGCCGAGGCTCTGCACCATCGCATCGACGAGACCGCCCTCGAAGGGCGTCTCCATACCGATGTCACGAACGACCGTCTCGATCACGATATCGTCGCCCACGATTCGTTGCAGCTCTGCAAGCACTTCATCTTCGGTTCCCGGCAGCACGCGAACGTCAATGAGCGCCTCGGCACGCTCGGGAATCACGTTGTGCTTGTATCCGGCGGTGAGAGCGGTCGCGTTGGCGGTCGTCCGGAAAGTCGATCGCAAGAACGCCTCAGCGGGGCCGGATGCCGCGGCAAGCGCATCCGGATCATCCACGGAACGACCAGTCAGGTCACTGAGCCCGCGCAGCAACGCTTCTGTGGTGGGTGTCAGTTTGATCGGCCACTGCGTGCGTCCGATCGCGGCGACCGCTTCGGCGAGTTTCACAACTGCATTGTTGTCGTGCAGCCGGCTGCCGTGCCCCGCGCGCCCCTTCGCGACGAGGCGGATCCAGATCAGCGCCTTCTCGCCGACCTGCAGTAGATAAGCACGGCGGTCGTCGACCGTGATCGAGTAGCCGCCCACCTCACTGATCGCCTCGGTCGCACCGGCGAACCAGTCCGGACGATCTTTGACGACGAGCGCCGAGCCCTCGACACCGCCGTTCTCCTCATCAGCGAAGAAGGCCAGGATGAGGTCACGTTCCGGCTGATCGCCCGAACGCAGGATGTCTGCCACTGAGGTGAGGATCATTGCGTCCATGTTCTTCATGTCGACAGCGCCACGACCCCAAAGCATCCCGTCACGTACCTCGCCCGCAAATGGGTCAACGCTCCAGTCTTCTGCCATCGCTGGAACGACGTCGAGGTGCCCATGCACGACGAGCGCCGGCTTGCGCGGATCCCGACCAGGAACTCGGGCCATCACGTTGGTTCGTCGTGGGATCGGCTCGTAGTACACCGGTGTGAGCCCGATGCCCTCCATGTAGGCACCCACGTACTCTGCCGCTTCGCGTTCGCCCTCGGCTTTGCCGCCGCCAAAGTTCGAGGTGTCGAAACGGATAAGGTCCTGTGCGATGCGCACGACCTCCGGATGCTGTGGCTCAACCATGTGTCCAGGCTACCCAAGCCTGCGGCACGCCCGAGGTGTCCCTTCGGTTCGATGCGGACTGTCGAGCATGGTAATGTTTTTCTTCGGTCGGCAACGACCTTTCATCACCTGCGCGGGTGGCGGAATGGTAGACGCGCTACGTTGAGGTCGTAGTGCCCGTAAGGGCGTGGGGGTTCAAGTCCCCCTCCGCGCACAAGATGAGAATGGCCCGGATCCGCAAGGATCCGGGCCATTCTTCTTGCTCGCAGTCTCGCCGATTAGACGGCACCGACGCCGAAGGCGAGACCGAGCGCATGGGTGATCGCGGCGGCTCCGAACCCGATCGCGAGCTGACGCAGCGCGCGTCCGAGCGGTGGGCCTCCGGAGAGGATGCCGACCATCGCCCCGGTGCCGAGCAAGGCAGTACCTACGAGCACGAGTGCGACGATGACCGCAGCGATGCCCTGGAGACCGAAGATCCACGGCAGCACCGGGATGATCGCTCCGGACGAGAACAGCAGGAAGCTGGAGATCGCAGCCGACCAGTCGGTACCCACGATGTCGTGGTCGGCGCCGGCGTGCGCACGAATCGGGCCGGTGGCGGCCCGACGCACACCTTCCTGAGCTGCCGTGATGATCCGGCGTGAACGCGCCAGCGCTTCTGCCTCGTCGACGCCCCGCGCACGGTACACGAGCGCCAACTCGTTCTCATCGATGTCGAGATCACCGGCAGACAACGCGGCATCCTCATTCGCCTCCGTCGAGGCGAGCAGCTCACGTTGAGACCGCACAGATACGAACTCGCCTGCGCCCATCGACAGCGCTCCTGCCAGCAGACCAGCGATTCCGCTGAAGAGCACGAAGCCCGGGCCCACCCCGGTGGCACCGATACCGAGGACAAGAGCCAAGTTGCTGACGAGCCCGTCGTTCGCGCCGAACACCGCGGCACGGAACGAACCGGACAGTCGTCGTCGACCACGCGCCGCGAGTCCGCGCACGACCTCTTCGTGGATCTTCTCGTCCGCCCGCATAGCGGGGGTCGCGTACTGCTCGGCGTCGTAGGGCGAGCGGCCTTCTGCTGTCTGCGCGAGCACAAGCACGAAGATCGATCCGAAGCGTCCCGCCATCCACCCAAGCGACCGTGAGCGGATGCCTGCCTTCGGAAGCCGGGCCGGCTCGCCACCGAGTAGATCAAGCCAGTGCTGTTCGTGTCGGCGCTCTGCGTCGGCGAGGCTCTGCAGAATCTCTTTTTCTTCACCCGACTTGCGGCCGGCCAGCTTCTGATAGACCAACCCCTCTGCGCGCTCCTCGACGAGATAACGCGCCCAGCGGCGGCGATCAGCTGCGGTCGGCTCTGCGGCTGCACGCGCGGTCATAAATCCTCCATGATGCGGTGAACAACCCGTATTCGGGCACGATCAACGCTAGCTAGGCTGCGGAGGCCAGAACGCCGAAAAGCGGGGATTGCCAGCATTTCGGGACTCCTAACCCTTCGACGGGCTCAGGGGCCGGAGCGGACACGGCCTAGGTGCGTACGCGCTTACGGAGTACCTCGATGCGCGACTGCAACTGCGTCACCGTCGCCTGTGCGACTGCCGGCCCGCCGCAGATACGACGCAATTCGGCGTGCACGGCACCATGCGGCTCGCCTGCCTGCCGGGCGTAGAGCCCGACGAGGCTGTTCAGCAGTTGGCGTTGCTCGCGCAGGGTGCGGTGCAGCGGCGCCGGGAGGGTCGTTGTGACTTCAGGCCCGGCTTCTGCTTCTCGTGCCTCACGAAGCCGTGCCTGACGCGTCTGGCGCTGCATGAGAAGCTCGTGGACGTGCTCGGGCTCGAGCAGGCCAGGAAGGCCGATGAACTCTTCTTCTTCAGGCGTTCCGGGCTCAGCGAGCTGCCCGAATTCTTGTCCTTCGAAGACGACGCGATCGAAGTGCGCCAGCGACGAGATCGCCTGATAGCTGAACTCTTGGGTCAGCGCGTCGGATGTTTCTTCCTCTCGATTCGCACTCTCCAGCAGCGAATCATCGAGCCCGTCATCGTCTTTGCTCTGTCGATCGAGGGCGTGATCGCGCTCCTTCTCCAGTTCGCTCGCGAGGCCCAGCAGAATCGGCACATTCGGGAGGAAGATGCTCGCGGTCTCACCACCGCGGCGGGCACGCACAAAACGGCCGATCGCCTGGGCAAAGAACAGCGGTGTCGATGAGGAAGTCGCATACACACCGACCGCGAGGCGCGGCACATCGACGCCTTCGGACACCATCCGAACGGCAACCATCCAGCGGCTGCCATCGGTGCTGAATCTTTCGATTCGCTCAGATGCTGCCGCTTCGTCAGAGAGCACGATCGTGGGGCGCTCACCAGTGAGGCTGTGCAAAATCTTCGCGTAGGCGCGGGCAACCGTCTGATCCGTTGCGATCACGAGGCCCCCGGCATCCGGGATGTGGTGGCGAATCTCGGTCAGACGGCGGTTTGCGGCCGACAGTACCGCCGGCATCCACTCGCCTTCGGGGTCAAGCGCCGTGCGCCAGGCCTGAGAGGTGACGTCTTTGGTATTGTCTTGCCCGAGATGCGCTTCGAGTTCATCGCCCGCGCTGGTTCGCCAGCGCATCTTGCCGGAGTACATGTGAAACAACACCGGTCGGACGACACCGTCAGCGAGGGCGCGACCGTAGCCGTAGTTGTAGTCGGTGGTGGAGATTCGGCTGCCCGATTCGTCTGGCGCGTAGACGACGAACGGAATCGGCGCAGTGTCGCTGCGAAAAGGCGTGCCCGAGAGCAGTAGACGTCGCTTGGCGGGGCCGTAGGCATCCCGGATCGCGTCACCCCAGCTGAGAGCGTCACCACCGTGATGCACCTCGTCGAGGATCACCAGGGTCTGCGCATCTTCGGTCAGATGGCGGTGCACTGAGGACTTCGCAGCCACCTGCGCATAGGTGACGACGGCGCCGTGATACTGGCGCGAGGGCGCCCAATGACTGTTGCGGAAGCGCGGATCGAGGCGAATACTCACCTTGGCAGCCGCATCCGCCCATTGGGTCTTCAGATGCTCGGTCGGGGCCACCACGATAATGCGGTTCACCTCGCCGATTTTGAGCAACTCGACAGCAAGCGTCAGCGCGAAGGTTGTCTTTCCTGCACCCGGCGTCGCAGCAACCAGGAAATCGCGCTGATCCCGCTCGAAGTACGCGTTCAGCGCCTCCCGTTGCCAAGCGCGCAGCTTGTCAGCTGTTCCCCAAGGGGCACGCTGGGGATAGGACGGAGAGAGCATCGAATCAAGCGTAATCGGTGCCGGGGACATCAGGCGCGCGGTACCTATGGAGCACACTACTCGGCCAGGTAGGCTCGTTCCGTGCCAAATAACCCGGACGTGCCCATCGACGTACTCAACGCCCCGGCGCACCCGTGGCGTCGCTTCGTCGCCATCGGCGACTCGTTCACAGAGGGCATCGGTGATCCTGATCCCGCTACGCCCGATGGGCATCGTGGCTGGGCTGATCGGGTGGCAGAAGTTTTGTCGCAGCAGGTCGACGACTTCGCCTACGCCAACCTGGCTGTCCGAGGAAAGCTGATTGCTCAGATCGCCGCCGAGCAGATCGAACCGGCTGTCGCGCTGCGCCCCGATCTCGTCTCGCTCTGCGCGGGCGGTAACGACGTCATCCGGCCGGGTACTGATCCGGATGCGACCGCCGCGCAATTCGAGGATGCTGTGGTGCGCCTCGCGTCGACCGGGGCAACCGTCCTGGTCTTCACCGGCATCGACACCGGGTTCACACCTGTGCTCCGACGATTTCGAGGCAAAGTCGCCATCTACAACGAAAATATTCGAGCCATCGCCGAGCGTCACGACTGTGTCGTCGCTGATCAGTGGGCGCTCAAGACTGTGCAGGACTCGCGGTTCTTCGCGGATGACCGTCTGCACTACAACGCCCTCGGTCACCACGAAGTTGCACGAATGGTGTTGCGCGCGCTGAACGTGCCGAACGGCCTTCAGGCCATGCAGCCCGATCCGCTACCCATCCGCACCTGGCGTGAGGCCCGCGCCGGAGACCTTGGCTGGGCACGCGAGCATCTGATGCCCTGGGTGCTGCGACGGTTGAATCATCAGTCCTCTGGTGACCACATCGCCGCGAAGCGCCCGGATGCTGCTCCGTTCGTGTTTCCGAAGCCGGAGTAGTCAGCGAGACAGCGCCCACAAGGCGACAGCGGCGGCAGAGGCGACGTTCAGCGAATCCACTCCCCCGCGCATCGGGATCGTGACCACGGTGTCGGCACTCTCGAGTGCGGTCGAGGAGAGTCCATCGCCCTCTGTGCCGAGGACCAGCGCGATCTTTTCCGGCCGCGCGGCGGCGTACACGTCCAGCGGCACCGACTCGTCGCTCAGTGCGAGCGCCGCGATCCCGTAACCAGCTGCGTGCAGCTCTGCCGTGGCATCCGACCAGTCAGCAAATCGTGCCCACGGCACCTGGAAAACGGTGCCCATGCTCACTTTGACGCTGCGACGATAGAGCGGATCTGCGCAGCGCGGCGAGACCAGCACCGCATCAGCTCCGAGGCCAGCCGCAGCGCGAAATGCAGCGCCGACGTTGGCGTGCTCGATCAGATCTTCGAGCACGAGCACGAGACGCGCATCGCGCACGATCTCAGCCACCGACGGCTGCACCGGCCGGTGCATCGATGCGAGTGCACCACGGTGCACGGCGTATCCGGTGACCTGCTCGGCGATCTCGTCGGGGACGACATACACCGGGATATCTGTGGCGCCGAGGATCTCTTCGATCCCGGCAACCCAACGGCGCTGCGTCAACACCGAACGAGGGTTGTGCCCCGCGGCGACCGCGCGCGCGATCACCTTCGCGGACTCCGCGATGTAGAGGCCGCCCTGCGGCTCCTGAACGCGACGCAACGCCGTATCGGTGAGATTCCGATAGTCGGCGAGACGCGAGTCTCCCGCGTCGGTGACATGCTCCACGTGCATGCTGACAACTCTGCCATCTTGTACCGTCCTGGCTGGAGCGCTGACGTTGGGCACGCCGTAGACTCGCTCAGGGAGGTTTGGTGAGTGTGACGACCAGCGCTGAGCTGTCAGCCGGTATTGCGAAATCCGCCGACCTTTTGCGGGGCCGAAAGATCGCGCTCCTCACCGGTGCCGGAATCTCCACCGACTCCGGCATCCCCGCCTACCGGGGCGAAGGTGCGCGTACTCGAGCCGATCCGATGACCATCCAGCGTTACCTCGCGGATGAAGCCGCTCGGCGACGTTACTGGCTCGGCGGGCATCTCGGCTGGCGTGCGTTCGCCGCCGCCGAGCCGAACGCCGCGCACATCGCACTCGCGGAGATGGAGCGCGACGGGATCGTCTCCGGCGTCATCACACAGAACGTCGACGGCCTGCATCTGCGCGCCGGAAGCGCCCGCGTGATCGAGGTGCACGGCACCATGCGCCGCGTCGTCTGCCTGCAGTGCGGACAGGTCTTTGACCGGCGTGATGTCGCGACGCAGATCGAGAGTCTCAATCCCTGGCTCACCGTCCCGGAGAGCGTCGCACTCAACCCGGATGGCGATGTCGCCCCGGAAAGCATCGATGCTTTCGTCGTGCCGAACTGCACGGTGTGCGGCGGCATGCTGAAACCCGACGTGGTCTTCTTCGGCGAATATGTGCCCGGGGACCGATTCCGCGCGGCCGAATCACTGCTTCGCGCGAGCGACGCCCTGATCGTCGCCGGCTCATCACTCGTCGTCAACTCCGGTGTACGTCTGGTCGAACGCGCCCGCCGCCGCAGCATCCCGATGATCATCGTCAATCACGAGCCGACGCGCGCGGACGCCTGGGCGCATGTGACGCTCGCCGGCGGAACCGGCGACGTGCTCCCCGCCCTCCAGGAGCTCTTGCAGTGACCCACATCACCCTCGTCCGCCATGGTCAGACCGACTGGAACCTCGCCCGCAGAATCCAGGGATCAACAGACATCCCGTTGAACGACACCGGGCGCGATGACGCCCGCAGTGCTGCAGCCCTGCTCGCCGACGGCACGCATCACGTGATCTATGCGAGCCCGCTTGTCCGCGCACACGAGACGGCCAAGATCATCGCGAGTGAGCTCGGTATGTCTGATCCCGAGATAACTCACGGCATGCGCGAACGCGAATTCGGGCAAGCCGAGGGGCTCCTCGTCAAGGAGTACATGTCCGCCTACGGCGACTGGTTGAGCGCGCCTCCCGGCGCCGAGACGATGGAAGAGGTGCGCGATCGTGCGCTCGCTGCCCTCGACGTCATCTCCGAGCAGTCGCGTCGGCGGTCTGCTCCGGTCGCCGAGTCGGTGATCGTCGTCACGCACGGTGGAGTGATCCGCTCCTTGCTCAACCATGTCTCCAGTGGCACGCTGCCGCGCGAAGGCGAACCGCTCCGCAATGGTTCAGCCCACCGATTCGAAGCGTCACCCGGCGGGCTTCGGCTTCTGGATGCGGTAATCCACTAGCGCGAATGCGCCACCACCGAGCGTGCGTGGCGGAGCACTGGTTCGTCGATCATCCGCCCGCGGAATCGGAAGACGCCGCGCTCCCCCTCCGCGGCGGCCAGCACGTCATGCGCCCACGCTGTCGTTTTGGCATCCGGTTGATACGCCTCGCGGATGACCGACACCTGATTCGGGTGGATGCACGCGGTGGCGCTGAAACCGGATGCCGCGGCATCCGCCGCCTCTTGCGCGAGGCCCTTCGTATCGTCGATATCGATGTGTACGGCGTCGATCGCAGCCTTACCGTGCGCACCGGCTTCAAGCAGCACCTGGGAGCGCGCGTATCGGGCGACATCACGGTAGCGGCCATTCGTCTTGCGGCTCGAGGTTCCGCCGAGGGAAGCGACCAGATCCTCCGCCCCCCACATCATCGCAACGACTCGCGGGTGAGCGGCGATCAGGCGTGCATTGCTGATTCCTTTCGCGGTTTCGCAGAGCGTGATCAAAGAGAACCGGTCATCAAACACATCGAGGGATGCCGCATCTTCCGTCTTCGCGACCATGACGGTGCGAAAGGGAGATTGCTGGAGCATCGTCAGATCGCGTTCGAACTCGTCCGTGTCTGGCGCGTTGACGCGAACGATCACCCCCGCGGGATCGAGCGTTGATGCAGCCACGTGCTCGCGCGCGCTCGCTTTGGCAGCGGGAGCGACAGCATCCTCCAGGTCGAGGATCACCGCATCGGCACGTTCGAACGCCTTCCCAAATCGCTCAGGGCGATCTGCGGGACAAAAGAGCAGTGCTGGACCTGCAGCCCAGTGGGCAGCGTCCTCGTCAAACGGCATCCGTTGTCTCCTTCGGCAGGCAGTGCACCAGCGCGGTCCGTGTGGCCTTCGCGACGATCAGGTCGTTCTGGTTGCGACCGATGTGCGCGATCGTGCAGATCCCCTGTCCTGGGCGTGAGGACGATAACCGCTTCTCGGTGATCGTGCTCTCGGTGTACAGCGTGTCGCCCGCGAACAGCGGATGCGGAAACGCAATGTCCCCGAGCCCGAGTTGAGCGACCAGCGTGCCCTGGGTGAGTTGGGCAACCGACGCGCCAACCATGGTCGACAGGGTCCACATCGAGTTCATCAGACGCTGCCCGAACTCTTGAGTATCAGCGAATGCCGCATCCAGGTGAAGTGCCTGAGTGTTCATCGTGAGCGTCGTGAACAGCACGTTGTCGGCCTCGGTGGCAGTCCGCCCCGGACGGTGCAGGTAGCGCACCCCCACCTCAAACTCTTCGTAGTACAGCCCGCGCTGAATGATGTCGGTCATGCTGCCACGCTACCCGGCGAGGCCCAGCGCACGCGCGATGACAAGCAGCTGCACTTCGGTGGTGCCCTCGCCGATCTCGAGGATCTTCGAGTCGCGATAGTGACGTGCAACCGGGAACTCGTTCATGAACCCGTTGCCGCCGAAAATCTGGGTAGCGTCGCGGGCATTGTCCATCGCTGCGTCGCCGGCGACGAGCTTCGCAATCGCGGCCTCTTCACCAAACGACTTGCCCGCATCGCGGAGGCGTGCGGCGTGGTGCCACGCGAGACGTGCGGTGTGCACGCGAGCCCGCATCCGCGCGAGCGTGAACTGCGCGTTCTGGCGAGTGCTCAGCGCGCTGCCGAAGATTGTGCGGCTCTTGGCATATTCAACTGCTGCCTCCAGGCATCCCTCGGCAGCGCCAGTCGAGAGCGCCGCGATCGCGATGCGCCCCTCGTCGAGAATGCTGAGGAAGTTCTTGAAACCCCGCCCCTCTTCTCCGAGCAGGTTCGCCGCAGGGACGCGCGCACCGTCGAA
Organism: Microbacterium sp. CH12i; assembly: GCF_000685355.1. Lineage (GTDB taxonomy): Bacteria > Actinomycetota > Actinomycetes > Actinomycetales > Microbacteriaceae > Microbacterium. The sequence goes on from NZ_JHET01000007.1 coordinate 302,165, forward strand.
GGTCAACGGGTGCGTGTCGGAAGCATGCCAGCCGACCTTGTCGTACGGTGCCTCGACGGTGAATCCGGGCGTGCCGTTCGGGACGATGATCGTCGAGATCTGTTTGCGTCCGTCTTGCACCGCTGTGACAGCCGTCACTGTGACGAAACGAGTGATGGGGGTGCCGGAGTTGGTGATGAACTGCTTCGACCCATCGATCACCCACTCGTCGCCCTCACGCCGCGCCGTCGTGCGCGTCGCGCCCGCATCGCTGCCGGCCTCTGGCTCCGTCAGGCCGAAACCGGCCAGTGCGCGCCCTGCCAGTAGCTCGGGCAGATACTCGGCCCTCTGCTCGTCGTTGCCGAAACGGAAAATCGGCATGGCGCCCAGGCTCACGCCGGCCTCGAGTGTGATTGCGATCGACTGGTCGACGCGCGCGAGTGCCTCGATCGCGAGGCCGAGCGCCATGTAGTCGCCACCCTGGCCGCCGACATCCTCGGGGAACGGGAGCCCGAACAGACCCAAGTCTCCCATCTGGCCGACGACATCCATCGAGAGCGTGTGCGTCCGATCGGCTTCATATGCCTGCGGTGCGACAACAGTTTCGGCGAACTCACGCACCATCGCGCTGAGTTCGCGCTCTTCTGTACTGAGATCTGCGGTCATGGCGTTCCTCCATCATTGCTGTTCGTCGTCGGTATGGATGTGTGTGCTGAGACGGACGCGACCGGCTGGTCACGTCGCATCTGATCGCCGAGCGCGACCAGAAGGTGCACCGTGCCGTCGTGCGGAGCGAGCACCGGGTGCTCCATCTTCATCGCCTCGATCGATACGAGCGCCTGTCCGGCGGTGACCGTCGCGCCGTCTTCGACGTGCACAGCGACAACGGTTCCGGGCATGGGTGCGCGCGCCTCGGGGCTGGTCTCTTTCGCGACCGGATGCTGCGCAGCGAGGCGCCGTTGCATCCGCTGTCTACGGGTCAGGGTGCGAAGCCGCGCGCTGCGGCCGCCCTCGGAGACCCAGATCGCACCGTCGGCGTCGGTGGCGGCGCTGGCACTCCCCGCCGAAGCATCCGGTGCCTCCAACACCTCGTCAGCATCGGTGAGAAACGTCCTGCCACCCACGTTGGTATCAACGAGTCCGTCCCACACCTGCCCGGCCCGGCGAGAAACAGTTTGCTGCATGAGACCCATGTTCTGACGGTGTGTCTCATGCTGCAACTGATGTTTCGCGGCGACGAGCATGCGCGCGGACACAGGCGCGGCCACCACAGGCAACAGCGTCTCGATCAAGCCCGTGTCGAGGTCGCCGCTCACGACGCGCTCATTCGTGCAGAGTGCACGCAGGAAGGCGATGTTCGTCTCCACGCCGAGCACGACCGTCTGCGCGAGCGCCTCGTCGAGACGCGCCAACGCGGTTTCACGGTCCGGTCCGTGCGCGATCACCTTGGCGATCATCGGATCGTAAAACCCCGTGACGACGCTCCCGCTCTCAATCGCGGCATCCACTCGCACCCCCCGCGGCGGAGTGAACAGCAGAATATGACCGGTCGACGGCAGAAAACCGCGCTCAGGAGATTCTGCGTAAATCCGCGCCTCAACCGCGTGACCGCTCAGCGTCGGCACAGCGGGAACGGCCCCTCCGGCTGCGACGTCGAGCTGCAGCGCGACCAGGTCAAGTCCCGTGACCGCCTCCGTCACCGGATGCTCCACCTGCAGACGCGTGTTCATCTCGATGAAGAAAAAGTCTTCGGGTGCGTCGGCGTCGACGAGAAACTCGACCGTGCCCGCGCCGACGTAAGAGACGCTCTCAGCCGCGCGCACCGCAGCGTCGAACAGGCGCTCCCGCATCCCGTCGGGCAGCCCCGCCGATGGTGCTTCTTCAATGACCTTCTGGTGACGACGTTGCAGCGTGCACTCGCGCTCGCCGAGTGCGATCACCGTGCCGTGCTGGTCGCCGAACACCTGCACTTCGATGTGGCGCGGGCGCCGAATCAGTCGTTCCAAGATGAGCGAGTCGTCACCGAAGGCAGACGCCGCGACACGACGAGCGGATGCCAGCGCTGCACCGAGTGCGCTCGCCTCGGTGACTACTTCCATGCCCTTGCCGCCGCCACCCGCGCTGGGTTTCACCAGTAGCGGGTAGCCGACCTCAGACGCACGCGTAGCGATCTCGCCATCGGAGAGCCCCGCGGCGTTGAATCCCGGCACTACCGGCACGCCCCGCGCTTCGACATGATCGCGTGCAGTGGCTTTATCGCCCATGATTTTGAGGGCCTCGATCGAGGGGCCGATGAAGACGATACCGGCGTCAGCGCAGGCCGCAGCCAACGCGACGCTCTCCGAGAGGAACCCGTAGCCGGGGTGGATCGCCTGCGCGCCGGTCTCTTTCGCCGCTCGGATCACGGCATCAACGTTGAGATACGACTCTGCGGCGGGCGCGGGTCCGATCAGCACCAACTCGTCGGCTTCACGAACGTGGGCGGACGCGGCATCCGCCTCGCTGTACACGGCAATGCTCCGCTGGCCACGCTCTCGCAGTGTCCGAATGATGCGACGCGCGATCTCGCCACGGTTGGCGACCAGGACCGATGGTTTGTTCATGTCATTCACATCCTGAAGAGGCCGAAGCGCGGCTCTGGCAATGGGCTACGGGCAATGACGTCGAGGGCAAGCCCCAGCATGTCTCGGGTGTGTTCTGGATCGACGATGCCGTCGTCCCAGAGGCGAGCGGTGGCGTAATACGGCTCGCCCTGCGTCTCGTACTGGGCGCGGATGGGCTCTTCGAATGCAGCACGTTCGTCAGCGCTCCAACCTTCCCCACGGGCGGTGAGCTGGTCTTCCTTCACTGTTGCGAGGACGGAGGCTGCCTGATTGCCGCCCATCACCGAGATGCGGCTCGCGGGCCAGGTCCATAGGAATCGCGGCGAGTAGGCCCGGCCGCACATCGAATAGTTCCCGGCGCCGAACGAGCCGCCGATGATCACGGTGAGCTTCGGGACGCGTGTGGTCGCCACGGCGGTCACCATTTTGGCGCCGTCCTTCGCGATGCCTCCGGCTTCGGCATCCGAACCCACCATGAACCCGGTGATGTTCTGCAAGAAGAGCAGAGGGATGCCGCGCTGATCGCACAGTTCGATGAAGTGCGCACCCTTCAGTGCTGACTCGCTGAACAGCACGCCGTTGTTCGCGACGATGCCAATCGGATGCCCGTGCAGCCGCGCAAAACCAGTGACCAAGGTCGTACCGTATTCACGCTTGAACTCATGGAACGTGTCGGCGTCGATCAGACGCGAGATAACCTCGTGCACGTCATACGTAGCGTTGACGTCGACGGGGACGACGTCGTACAAACTGGATTCTTCCGCCGGACGAACGGATGCGACGACTTCCCACGCTGGCTGGGCAGGAGCGGGAAGCGTGGCGACAATGTCGCGCACGATCTCGAGGGCGTGCTCATCGTCGTCGGCCAGGTGATCCACCACGCCGGAGCGACGAGCGTGCAGCTCTCCCCCGCCGAGATCTTCAGCGCTCACGATCTCTCCGATCGCGGCCTTCACAAGCGGAGGCCCTCCCAAGAAGATCGTGCCCTGATTACGGACGATCACCGTCTCATCGCTCATCGCTGGCACGTACGCGCCACCGGCAGTGCACGAGCCCAACACTGCAGCGATCTGTGGGATACGTTCCGCGCTCATCCGCGCCTGGTTGAAGAAGATGCGGCCGAAATGCTCGCGATCGGGGAAGACCTCATCCTGCTTTGGCAAGAACGCCCCACCAGAGTCGACCAGATAGAGGCAAGGCAAGCGGTTCTCGAGTGCGATCTCCTGCGCGCGAAGATGCTTCTTCACCGTCATCGGGAAGTAGCTGCCCCCCTTCACAGTGGCGTCGTTGCACAGAACCATCACGTGGCGCCCGTGCACGAGACCGATTCCAGCGATCACCCCGGCGCGGGCGCCTCTCCGCCGTACAATCCGTCGGCGGCGAGCGGTGCGATCTCGAGGAACGGACTGCCTTCATCGAGCAGGCGCTCGATTCGCTCACGTGGCAAAAGCTTGCCGCGAGCGACGTGACGTTGCCTGGATGCTTCCGGCCCGCCGAGCGCGGCCGTGGCCAGTCGCGCGTGCAACTCAGTGGCCAATGCCTCCTGGGTGGCTGACATTATGACGTCCTCCTCGACTCACGCACTGGCACTCACCGTGACTTTTCGGTTACTGTGCACTAACCCGACAATTTAGGTTAGCGAGCGTTAACTGAAATGACAACCCCTATGACCGCGCGCGATCGAGCCAAGGCCGAGCGCGCAGACTCGCTGTTGCATGAAGCCGCGCGCCTGTTCGCCGCACGTGGATATTCGGGTGTCAGCCTCGAAGACATCGGCGCCGCCGTCGGAGTCTCCGGTCCGGCCGTGTATCGGCATTTCGCGGGCAAACAAGCGCTGCTGGGCGCAGTGCTCGTGAATGTCAGTGAACAGCTTGTCAGCGGCGGCAGCGACGTCGCATCGGGTTCGTCGGACGATACAGAGCGGATGCTGGAGCTCATCGGCTTTCACGTTAATTTCGCGCTCACCCATGCTGATGTCATCCGCGTGCAGGACCGCGATCTCGCACATCTCAGCGAGGATGATCGAGCCGAGGTACGCCGCCTCCAGCGCACCTACATAGAGCTCTGGGTCTCCGCACTCTACCCCCTGCGCGCGGCACCAGTAGACGAACTGCGACTGCGCGTGCAGGCGTGCTTCGGACTCATCAACTCCACACCGCACAGCACGCGCAGCCACTCTCGATCGAAGAAAGCCACGGCAGAGATTCTTACTGCGATGGCCTACGCCGCCCTCGTCGCCTGACTTCAGCGCAATAGCATCGCCCGACCTGGCTCCTCCAGAATGTCCGCGATGTCCTTCACGAACCGCGCACCCTCCGCGCCGTCGACAATCCGGTGATCAAAGGAGAGGCTCAGCGTCATCACCTGACGAAGCGCAATCTCACCGCGGTACTCCCACGCATCCGACGCACAGCACCGGTCGCGAGGATCCCGGACTGCCCAGGCGGCAGAATCGGCGTGCCAGCGTCGATGCCGAACACTCCGATATTGGTGATCGAGAACGTCCCGCCGGCGAGCTCTGCCGGGCTTGTCTTTCCCGCGCGTGCTGTCGCTGTGAGCGCGCTCACAGCATCGGCGAGTTCGGGAACCGTCATCTGCTCGGCGTCGCGGATGCAGGGAACGATAAGCCCGCGCTCCGTCGCCGCGGCGATACCCAGATTCACATAGTGCGGCTGGACGATCTCGCCCGCTTCTTCATCCCAGCGCGAGTTGAGTCCGGGTGTGCGACTCAGCGCAAGACACACCGCCTTAGCGACGACGACGAGCGGGCCGATGCGGTGCTCCGTGAGCGTGCGATCCGCACGAAAACTCGCGATGAGATCCATCGTCGCTGTGACGTCAACAGTGTGGAATGTCGTCACGTGAGGCGCGGTGAAGGCGCTCTGCACCATTGCGGCGGCGGTGTGCTTGCGGATGCCGCGAATCGGAATCCGCGTTTCACGTTCGCCCGCCGTGGGAATGGTAGCCGGGCGAGCCGCTGGAACGTCCGCACGCGCGCCGACGCGCTCGGCGTACGCTTCGATGTCGGCACGTGTGATGGCGCGTTCGCCGACCTCGGCGGCGACGAGCACGATATCGATCCCGAGTCGCTTCGCATACGCTCGCACCGGCGGCGTCGAGCGCGGACGCTCCCCCTGCTCGGCGGGCGCGGGGGCGTCGTGGAGTACGTCATGGGGCGCAGCCTCAAGAACTGCGGTGTCTGCCACCGGAGCCGTTGCACCCACCCGACGGGCGCGCCGTGCGGGACGACCCGTGGCAGAAGGTGCCGCGCCATATCCAACCAGATTCGGTGGAGTCTTCTCCTCCGCCGCTGCACCCGTCGGAGCATCCGCAGGCGCAGCACCCACCACATCGAAAGCGATCAGCGGTGCGCCGACGGCAACTGTCTCACCGGCGTCGGCGTGCAAAGTCGACACGGTGCCCTCATATGGCGAAGGCAACTCGACGATGGCCTTGGCAGTTTCGACCTCGGCAAGCGTCTGGTTCAGCGTCACGGTGTCGCCGGGCGCGACGAGCCACTGCACGACCTCTGCCTCGGTGAGTCCCTCACCGAGGTCTGGCAGGCGGAATTCTTCGATCATGATTCGGCTCCCGTCAGACTGTTCGGCCGGTCAAGCACGCGGTCGACGGCATCGAGAATCCGATCAAGATCCGGGAGGTGAAACTTCTCCAGCTTCGCTGGCGGGTACGGAATGTCATGCCCGGTGACGCGCAAGGGCGGCGCTTCAAGGTATTCGAAGCAGCGCTCTGTGATGCTCGCGATGACTTCGGCCGCGACGCCAGCCTCACGTGCGGCTTCGTGCACAACGACGACACGTCCGGTGCGGCGGACGGATGCTGCGACGGTGTCGTAGTCGATGGGCGAGATCGAGCGGAGGTCAATGACCTCCAGCGACACGCCATCGTCGTCGGCAGCAGCCGCGGCATCCAGAGCCGTCGAAACCATCGCCCCGTAGGTGATGACCGTCGCGTCAGAGCCAGAGCGGGCCACCCGAGCGACCCCCATCGGAGGCGCATCGGCGAGCGAAGCATCCAGATCGACCTCGCCCTTGTGGTGATACAGACGCTTCGGCTCGAAGAAGATCACCGGGTCGTCAGAGGCGATCGCCTGCTGTAAGCAGCGAAAGGCATGTTCGGGATTCGAGACTGCGATCACGCGGAGACCCGCGGTGTGCACGAAATATGCCTCCGGTGACTCGGAGTGATGCTCGGCCGCGCCGATGCCTCCGGCCCAGGGGATGCGAATGGTGATCGGCATTTTTACACGACCCTGCGTGCGGTAATGCAGCTTTGCGACCTGCGAGACGATCTGGTCGAAGGCCGGATAAACGAAGCCATCAAACTGAATCTCTACGACTGGGCGATACCCGCGGTATGCGAGGCCGACGGCAGCACCGACGATGCCTGACTCCGCAAGCGGGGTGTCAATCACCCGTGCCGCCCCGAATTCGTCGAGCAACCCATCTGTGATTCGGAAGACACCGCCGAGTTTTCCGATGTCTTCACCGAGCAGCACGACCTTCTCGTCGTCGCGCATGGCCTTTCGCAGGCCGGCGTTCAAAGCCTTGCCGAGAGTGATCTGCGACATCTCAGACCGCCTCGAGTGTGGAGAGGTACGCCGCGTACTCGTCACGCTGACGCGCGATTCCGCAGTGCGGTTCGGCGTAGACGCCGTCAAACACGGCGAGAGGTTCGCGCGTCACCATGCCGAGGCACGCGGCGCGCATCTCTCGCGCCATGACGTCGGCATCCGCCTGCGCCGCCGCAACATGCTCTTCGTCAAGCTCACCAGCCGCGCGCAGGTGCGCTTCCAAGCGTGCGATCGGGTCGCGAGTGCGCCACGCTTCGAGCTCCGCGGGGTCGCGGTAACGGGTGGGATCGTCAGACGTAGTGTGCGGACCCATCCGGTAGGTGACCGCTTCGATGAATACGGGCCCCTTACCGGCACGTGCGTGCGCCAGCGCCCAGCGCATCGCTGCCAGGCATGCCAGCACATCGTTGCCGTCGACGCGGAGGCTCGGGATGCCGAAGCCAGGCGCACGACCCGCAATCGGATACTTCGACTGCACTGCAACCGGCTCGGAGATCGCCCAGTGGTTGTTCTGGCAGACGAAAACGACCGGCACTTGGTACGACGCGGCAAAGACCATCGCCTCGTTCACATCGCCCTGGCTCGTCGCGCCGTCACCGAAGTAAGTGACAGCGACCTCGGGTGCTTTCTCGAGCTTGATGCCCATGCATAGCCGACAGCGTGCAACGTCTGCGCACCGATGATGATCTGCAACGGCGCGATGCGTTTCTCGATGGGATCGAAGGGAGCGCCTTCCTCGCCGCGCCACACGCGTACGAAGTCGCCCGGCTGCGCGCCGCGTGCGTAGATGACGCCGGTCTCGCGATAGCTCGGGAAGACGAAGTCGATCGGGTCGAGCGCACGCGCTGTACCGATCTGTGCGGCTTCCTGGCCATTGCAGGGAGCCCAGAGGCCGAGCTGTCCCTGACGCTGCAACGCCACGCCTTCGGCGTCAATGCGGCGGAGGATGATCATGTCGCGGTAGAGCGCGCGCAGCTGCGCGGCATCGACATCGGCGACGAACGGATCGAGATCGGGGTTCTTCTGACGAGTTCCGTCCGGGGCGAGAATTCGCTCGGTGAGCTCGAGATCCTGCGTGGTGTCTGCGATCGGGGTGGTCTGCGGTGACATCATCGTCCTCCTGTCAGGTGGCTCCCTCGTGAGGAGTTGCACGCCTGCACCGACATCATCATCGGATACCTCGAGGGTACGTCTGTTGATCAGCACGCTCAAGCATTCCGCGAGCAATTGAGCATGTTGCCCACTTATCGCCCACCGCCACTGCTAATCTTTGGCACTATGTCAGCTCTGGACCGTGTCGACCTCGAACTCCTCGCCGCGCTTGCCGATGATCCGCGCACGACCATCGTCGCGCTCGCCGAGGCACTCGGCCTTTCCCGCAACACCATCCAGGCGCGGATGGCGAGACTCGAGCAAACAGGGGTGTTCCTGTCCTATGAGCGCTCTTTCTCCCCCGAGGTGCTCGGCTTCCCGCTGCAAGCCTTCATCAACATCGGCCTGCGACAGATCGACCTCCCCCGAATCGTCAACGAACTCTCACGAATTCCAGAGGTCGTGCAGGCGCACGGGCTGAGTGGCTCGATCGACATCCTCGCCCGCGTCGCGTGCCGTGACGCACGTCACCTCTTCGACACGGATGCCCGAATCCTCTCGATAGAGGGAGTCGAGCGCACGGAGACATCACTGGCAATGGGAGAGATCATCCCCTTCCGCGTAGCGGGACTTATCGGCCTCGCGCGACGGGAATCCTGAGGAATCGACGGATCGCTCCCGCGGCTTCTGCGGGAGTCTCGTAGTGGATGAGATGGCCGACGTCGGCAATTTCGACGAGCTCAGCATCGGGGAACATCCCGGCGAGGCGCCGTTCGGCCTCGATGGGAGTGATGTCGTCCTTCTGTGCGGCCACCAGGAGCGTGGGTACGTCGATACTTGGCGCGAACGCCCGCACATCGTTTGACACGCTCGCAACGAAGGCATCCCGCAGCACATCCCGATCGGCGAAATCCGAGAAATAGGTATCGTGCTGGTCGTGAATGAAACGACGAAGCGTCGGGTCGTTCGTCTTGGCCATCGTGACACTCATGATGCGCACAACCAGGTTGTTGCGCAGCAGGGCAGTGCCGAGCGTGGCCGGCAGCTTCGCTCCTAAGTCGTAGTAGAGCACCGCGAGCCGTGTCATCAGGCCCTTTGGGCCTTCCAGCGCGGGGGCACCGATCGGATTGAGGAGGATGAGTCGGGGCGTCTCCAGCCCACCGGCGACCGCTGCCGACGCACGATGGACCCGAATGAGTGGCCGAGTATCACGGCACCTGGCGCAACAGCTGCGGTGAAATCGCGCAGCCAGCCGGCGTACTCCTCAAGATCATGTGTGCGTCCGGGAATCGGTTCTGTTTCGCCGAACCCTGGCAGGTCTGGTGCGATCACCCGCACTTCGGGGAGATAGGCGAGCACCGGCTCTAGCCCGTGATGGTCGCCTCTAAAGCCGTGGACGGCAATGACGGTGGTGACGTCACTCTCGGCCCGTGAGTCGCTCTCGACCCCGGAGCCCGTCGAAGGGCCGTACACCCAGTAAACCGTCGTGCCGCCACGAACTTCGACCTCACGCCGCTCGATCGGAAGGCGGCTCAGCCGCTCAGCGTAAGGCGAGTACACGGGCATGCGTCCAGTCTACGGGCGAGCCTAAGACGCGTTGTCCGAGGCCCTCTCTAACGTGAGGTTCATGACAATCGATCTGGAACTTCCCGGCTGGCTCAGTCGCGTCGGCGTCTTCGATCTCGAGACAACCGGAGTCGACGTCACGGTTGACCGCATCGTCACTGCGCATGTTGGCGTGCTCGACGCGAAGGGGCATCAGATCGCCGCGCGCTCCTGGCTCGCCGACCCCGGCGTTCCTATCCCGGATGGTGCTGCTGCAGTCCACGGCATCAGCACCGAACACGCGCGCCGCGACGGCCGGGTTGCTCGCGAGGTCGTCGAAGAAGTCACCGAGTCTCTGCGGGCGCTCTTTGCACAGGGTGTGCCCGTCGTCGCGTACAACGCCTCCTACGATTTCTCGCTGCTCACCCACGAATGCCTGCGCCACGGCATCCGTCCGTTGGATTCTCCCGGACCAATCATTGATCCGCTGGTGATCGACAAAGCTGTCGATCGGTATCGCAAGGGGAAGCGCACGCTCGAAGTCGTCGCCGCGCATTACAGCGTTCCGTTAGACGGCGCGCATGAAGCGGCCGCCGACGCGATTGCCGCAGGGCGCGTTGCACAGGCGATCGCAAGGGCATTCCCGCTCGCGGCTACCGCCCACGAGTTGCATACGCAGCAGATCGGTTGGGCACGCACACAGGCGGAGAGCCTGACGGAGTACTTCATCCGCATCGGGCGGCTTGACCCCGAAGAAGCGCTCGACGGCGCGTGGCCGGTTCGCGATGCACCCGCTTAATGCTGACGTTAAATGCAGACGCGATAGAAACGACGAAAGGCCCCGCACAATGCGGGGCCTTTCGTGCTGCGGGAGCTGCTTACTTGCTGCCGCCAAAGCCCTTGAAGCGCTGGTTGAACTTCTCGACACGACCGGCCGAGTCCATGATGCGCTGCTTGCCCGTGTAGAACGGGTGCGAAGCCGAGGAGATCTCGACGTCGATGACGGGGTACTCGACGCCGTCGAGCTCCATCGTCTTGTCGCTCGTAACCGTCGAGCGGGTGAGGAAGGTCTCGCCCGAGCCGAGGTCGCGAAACACGATGTCCTTGTAGTCGGGGTGAATGTCAGTCTTCATGCGGAATCCTTGGCTTGCGGGGTACGTACAGAAATGAAGTCAGAGGGTGCAGATGCACCAAGGGTCAACTCTAGCAGATCTTACGGTCAAGACGTGGCGCGCGCCGCGTAGCGGCCGCCGTCGACGTTCAGCACAATCGGCATGCCGAACGCCTCGGTGAGGGCATCCGCCGTCAGAGTTTCTTCGATCGGACCGGCTGCGACGATAGCGCCGTCACGCATCAGGAGCACATGCGTGAACCCCACCGGAATCTCTTCGACGTGGTGAGTGACCATGACCATGGCCGGAGTGGTCGGTGAGGAGGCATAGCCGCTGAGGAGGCTGAGAAGCTCTTCACGCGCACCCAGGTCAAGCGACGCGGTCGGCTCGTCGAGCAGCAGCAGCTCAGGGTCGGTCATAACGGCTCGTGCAATCTGCACGCGCTTCTGCTCGCCATCGCTGAGGGTTCCGAACGTGCGGTCAGCCAGGTGATCGAGCTTCCACTCCCCCAGCACACGCAGCGCGCGACGCTCGTCGATGTTCTCGTACTGCTCGTTCCACCGCCCCATCACCGAGAATGCGGCAGTGAGCACGACGTTCAGGACGGTCTCGTCGCTCGGGAGCTGCTTCGCCATCGCTGAGGATGCGAAGCCGATCCGCGGACGCAGTTCGAAGACGTCGGTACGCCCGAGCGTCTCGCCGAGAACCGTAACGGTTCCCGCGGTGGGGTGCATGAGGGTGTCTGCCAACTGCAACAGGGTTGTCTTGCCCGCACCGTTCGGTCCGAGCACCACCCAACGCTGATCATCTGCGACCTGCCAGGTCACATGATCGACGATATTGCGCCCGTCACGGCGCACGACAACATCAGTGAAATCAAGAGCACTCGGCATACCCCCAGCCTATCCGCTCAAGAGGTGAGCTCTGCGTAGAGCGCCCGCGTGGTGTCGGCAATCGCACCCCAGCTGAACTCTCGCGTCGCGCGGTCACGGCCAGCTGCGCCGTATGCCGCCGCGCGCTCTGGGTCCAGCGCGACTTCGGTGAGTGTGCGAGCCAGGTCCGCGACGTAGCGCTCGGGGTCGACGGGAGTCCCTGTTCCGTCTTGCACCTGTTCGATCGGCACCAGCCGGCCGGTGATGCCATCATCGACAACCTCCGGAATGCCTCCGGTCGCAGTGCCCACAACAGCGGCCCCGCATGCCATGGCTTCGAGGTTCACAATGCCGAGGGGTTCGTACACCGAAGGACAGACGAACGTCGTGGCGGCGGTGAGAATCGCCGAAAGCTCGTCCCGTGGCAGCATCCGCTCAATCCAGATGACCCCGTCGCGGGTCTGCTGCAGAAGCCGCACACCTTCCTGTACCTCCGCCATGATCTCGGGCGTGCTGGTGCTCCGGCACAGAGCACCAGTTGCACTTCAGGTGGCAGTTGCGCCGCGGCGCGCAGCAGATACGGCAGACCCTTCTGGCGCGTTATCCGGCCCACGAAGACCACGGACGGGCGGCTCGGGTCCATACCGATGCTCGAGAGGAACGCGGCATTCTGAACCGGGCGCCAACGCTCGACATCGATGCCGTTGTGGATGACGCGCACCCGGGCAGGGTCAACCTGCGGGTAGCTCCGCAGAATGTCGGCGCGCATGCCTGCGGACACCGCAATGATCGCGGCGGCGTTCTCGTAGGCAAGCTTCTCGATGCCACTCGATACGGCGTAGCCCCCACCGAGCTGCTCGGCCTTCCATGGACGAAGCGGCTCGAGGCTGTGGGCAGTGAGCACATGAGGGATGCCGTGCAGCTGAGATGCGATGTGTCCCGCGAAGTTCGCGTACCAAGTGTGGCTGTGCACGAGGTCGGCTCCGGCGACGTCACCCACCATCGCAAGGTCTGTTCCCAGCGTCTGTATTGCGGGGTTTGCAGAGGCAAGCTCGGCGGGCGTGCGGTAGGCACGGGTGCCTGCCTCATCGCGATCTGCACCGAATGCACGCACCTGGACATCGATTGATTCACGTAGCGCAGAGACGAGCTCTGCAACGTGCACGCCGGCCCCTCCGTAGATCTCCGGTGGGTACTCCTTGGTAATCATGTCGACTCGCATGACTGAACGCTAGTACAGCGACGCGTTCGGGATCTATGGTGGAGCCATGGCGGTCCCAAAGAAGGTTTTCGGAATCATCCTCGCCGGCGGCGAAGGCAAACGACTCATGCCCCTCACAGCAGATCGGGCAAAGCCCGCTGTGCCCTTCGGAGGCCAGTATCGGCTGATTGACTTCGCGATATCGAATCTGATTAATTCCGGGCTGAGACAGGTCGTGGTCCTCACCCAGTACAAGTCGCACAGCCTCGACCGGCACATCTCGCAAACGTGGCGGATGTCCGCCCTGCTTGACTCGTATGTGACTTCGGTTCCTGCCCAGCAGCGGCTGGGGAAGCGATGGTTTTCGGGTTCAGCCGACGCAATTCTGCAGAGTCTGAACCTCGTCAATGACGAGAAGCCCGACATCGTGATTGTGATCGGCGCCGACCACGTCTACCGGATGGACTTCCGACAGATGCTCAAGGCGCATATCGCATCCGGCGCGAAGGCGACGGTCGCCGGCATCCGCCAGCCGATCGCGCTTGCGAACCAGTTCGGTGTCATCGACGCGGATCCGGATGGATCTGGACGCATCCGCGCGTTCCTGGAGAAGCCGGCAGACCCCGAAGGTCTGGTCGATTCTCCGCATGAAGTGCTCGCATCGATGGGTAACTACATCTTCGATGCCGACGCGCTGATCGAGGCTGTCGAAAAGGATGGCGAGATGCGACCTCGAGCCACGACATGGGCGGCGACATCATCCCGTACTTCGTCGATCGCGGTGAAGCCGGCTACTACGACATGAAGCAGAACGACGTGCCAGGTTCGTCGCCGCGCGATCGTGCGTACTGGCGCGACGTGGGGACGATCGATTCGTTCTTCGACGCGCACATGGACCTGATCTCGACGCTCCCGATCTTCAACCTGTACAACACCGCGTGGCCGATCCGCACGCAGAGCGTGAACGCCCCGCCGGCGAAGTTCGTCCGCGATGCCGTCGGTCGCATCGGCAACACGATCGACTCGATCGTCTCGCTGGGTTCGGTGCTGTCTGGTACACATTTGGAACGCAGCGTCGTCGGTCCAGGAACGCTCGCTGCAGGGGGTTCGACAATCACCGATTCGGTGCTGTTCGACCATGTTCACGTCGGCCAGGGCGCCCGCATCCACCGCGCAGTGCTCGACAAGAACGTCGTGCTCCTCGATGGCGCAACCGTCGGGGTCGACCGTGAACGCGACATTGAACGAGGGTTCACGGTGACAGAGTCGGGCATCACGGTCGTGGGCAAGGGCGTGCAGGTCGAGCGCTGAGCTGCGCGCTACGCTCGATCGCGTGACCACTGCGCGCTTCCTCATCGTCCTCGATGCCGATTCCACACTCATCCGCAACGAGGTGATTGAGCTTCTTGCTGATGAAGCAGGTCGCCGCGCGGAGGTGCAGGCTGCCACTGAGTCCGCGATGCGCGGTGAAATCGACTTCGCCACGAGCTTGCGTTCTCGCGTCGAGGCTCTCGCCGGAGTGTCCGTCGACGCCTTCGAACGCGTACGCGTGCGGATTGAGCCGACGCCGGGTGTGCGCGAGCTCACAGCAGCCGTGCACGCACGTGGTGGTGTCGTCGGAGTCGTCTCTGGCGGCTTCCACGAGATTCTTGATCACATCGCGCCGGAGCTCGGTGTCGACCGTTGGCGTGCGAATCGTCTCTCGATCGCCGACGGCATACTCACCGGTCGTGTCGACGGCGAAATCGTGGATGCCGCGGCGAAGGCGCATTCGCTGCAGGAATGGGCAGTCGAACTCGAGGTGCCCCTTCGCGCAACCATCGCGATCGGCGACGGTGCCAACGACCTTCAGATGATGGCTGTGGCTGGCCTCGGCCTGGCCTTCAACGCGAAGCCCGCTGTGCGTGACGCAGCAAGTCTCGTGATCGGGCCACAAGACCTCAGTGAGGTCATCGCCCTGCTCCCATGAGTCAGGTGAAGGTCAGTGTCCCATTCCGAGACCGCCGTCGACGGGGATGACAGCGCCTGAGATATAGGCGGCGTCATCGCCAGCAAGCCAAGTGACGACACCAGCGACTTCATCGGGGGTGGCAAAGCGCCCGGCCGGAATGCTGGCCTTGTATTGCTTCTGAGTCTCTTCCGGAAGCTCAGCGGTCATATCGGTTTCAATGAAGCCGGGGGCCACCACGTTTGCCGTGATGCCCCGTGCGCCCAGTTCACGCGTGAGCGAGCGGGCGAAACCGACCAGGCCGCTTTTGGAGGCTGAGTAGTTCACCTGTCCGGCTGAGCCGTACAACCCGACGACACTCGAGATCAGAATCACACGGCCGAACCGGGCGCGCAGCATCGCCTTCGATGCGCGCTTGACGACGCGGAATGCGCCGCCCAGGTTAGTGGCGACAACGCTGTCGAAGTCATCTTCGCTCATACGCATGAGCAGAGTGTCCTTCGTGATACCGGCGTTCGCGACTACGACTTCCACCGGGCCGAGCTTCGCTTCGACCTCGGTGAACGCGGCGTCAATGGACGCAGCATCCGTCACGTCAGCACGTACGGTGAGCGTGCCCTCCGGGCCCTCACCGCTGCGTGCCGTGACGGCCACACGATACCCGTCACGAACGAAACGTTCAGCGATGGCTCGACCGATACCTCGGTTGCCACCGGTGACGAGGACGACGCGTTCTGAACTCATAATTCTCACTCCAAGGGCGCTCGGTCAGGGCTCGAGCCATCCTATCGGGGGCGTCTACGTGAGTGGCGGCGTAGGCGGCCATCGCACTCGCCGCGGCGTAGGCTGGAGGCATCGTGAAACACGTCCGTCATGCACCCGCTGTAACCTCCCTGCCGCAGGCTCCGCAGGATGAGGCGACGGCGCGCGTGCGCCGATACTGGATCACAATGGGCATCCGCATGGCCTGCTTCGCGCTCACCGTGCTCGTGACGCCTTATGGCTGGTACACCTGGGTATTCGCTATCGCCGCGGCGGTGCTGCCCTACATTGCAGTCGTCTTCGCCAATGCGGTCAGCCCCACGGCGACGCCCGGAGCCGAGTCGCCGACCCAGCAGCTGACGGCCCCGCCCTCGCAAGAAACTCTCGACACCGGCGCGGACCCGAACGTCATCACGATCCAGGAAAAGCCCACGGACGGCGAGCAGTGACCGCCGAGACCAAGTGCTCGCGGGCTGGATGCCACAGCTCCGCAACACAGCAAGTTGTTTGGCGCAATCCGCGCATCCACACGGCCGACCGCGAGAAGATCTGGCTGGCCTGCGACGATCACGTCAAGTTCCTGCACGACTATCTCGCCGCACGTGGCTTCCCCGTGACTGTGCGTGAAGGGCTGCCGACGTGAACAACCGTTTGGTGCGGTGGGGCGTATATGTGCTCATCGCCATGGGCTTCGCTGTTGCGTGCGCCTTTCTTTCGAACTGGCAGTTCGATCGGAACGAGGGCCGTGCAGAACAGATCGCGCTGGTCGAGCAGAACTACGATGCACAGCCAGCACCACTCGCCGATCTGATCGGTGCGGACGGCGCACTCGATCCCGCGGACGAGTGGCATCCCGCTCTGCTTCGCGGCGAGTACCTCGTTGACGATCAAGTACTGGTGCGAAATCGTCCGCATGGCGGCACCAGCGCCTTCGAGGTCCTGGTGCCATTCCGCGACCTCGATGGACGCATCTTCATCGTTGACCGCGGATGGGTGCCACCTGGAGAAGGCGCGAATCCCGATGTTGTGCCCGCGCCGCCGACGGGAACCGTCGAGGTCATCGTTCGGCTCCGCCCGGGAGAAGCGCTCCCGGCCTCGGGGCGCAGCGCGCCCGAAGGTCAGCTTCCGACAATCAACCTCCCCAGCATGGCCACGCTGATGGGAACAGAAGTCATCACCAGTGCATATGGGCGCATGGTCAGTGAAGACCCGTCGGCAGAGACCGGGCTTGGAGGTTTCGAGTCGCCCACCGATGACCCTGGCCCGCACTTGTCGTATGCGATCCAGTGGATCCTGTTCGCGATCATGGGTTTCATCTTCATCGCATACATCATCCGCACTGAAATCCAGAAACACCGCGAAGAAGCCGAAGGCCGCCCAGTAGCGGTGAAGAAGACGCGACAGCGCGATCACGACGCAGATGCCGAGGACGAACTCCTCGACGACGTCGACGCGCGCGTCTGACTCAGCCAGCCTCGCGCGCCCCACCGATGCCGAGGGCAATGAAGAAAAGCGTGAACGTACTCAGTCCGAGAGCAAATCAGGTCGACGCTGGCGAGTGCGTTCAAGTTGCTGTTCGCCTCGCCATTTCGCGATCGCGCCGTGGTTTCCGCTGAGCAAGACGTCGGGCACGGATCGATCGCGCCAGGCGGCTGGTTTCGTGTACGAGGGGTACTCGAGAAGCCCGTCCTCGTGCGATTCTTCGACGAGGCTCTCCGGGTTGCCGACGACGCCGGGAATCAGGCGACCGACTGCCTCGATCATGGCCATCGCCGCGACTTCCCCGCCGTTGAGGACGTAGTCGCCCAGGCTGACCAAACGCACCTCGCCGAGGGATGCTGCGTACTCGAAGACGCGCTCATCGATGCCCTCGTAGCGTCCGCACCCAATAATGATGTGCTCACGCGCCGCGAAATCGCGGGCGGTCTTCTGTCGGAATAGTTCTCCGGCCGGCGACGGGAAGATAATGGTGGGTCGGTCGACAGCCTCAGGACCAGAAGAAGCAAGGTCGTCGAGAGCAAGAGCCCAGGGCTCAGGCTTCATGACCATGCCTGCTCCCCCGCCATACGGGGTGTCATCGACGGTGCGATGCCGGTCGCCCGCCCAGTTGCGCAGGTCATGGATTTGCAGGTCGAGTAAGCCTGTCGCGCGGGCTTTGCCGAGCAGCGACAGCGTCAGCCCGTCAAAGTACGACGGAAAGATAGAGACGACATCTATGCGCATGCGTTGATCGTAGCGATCGCTCACTCGGCGGCGGCGTCGCCCTCAGCATTCGCGGGTGCATCATCACCGGTGCTGTCATCCGCAGTCTCGGCGTCGGGCAGATCCTCGAAGAGCCCGGCCGGCGGCGTGACAGTTACTCGACCGGCTGCGACATCCACCGACGGCACGATCGCCTCGACGAACGGAACCATGATCTCGTGCTCGCCTGTCTTGACGATCAGCAGGTCTTGCGCGGGCATGTGCTCGACCCGGACGACCTGGCCGACGATTTGCTCGTCGCGGTAGACATCGAGCCCGACAAGTTGGTGGTCATACCAGGCGTTGTCTTCTGGCTCGTCAGTATCCTGGTCGATCCAGAGGATCGCGCGGACGAGACCCTCGGCGCCTTCACGGTCCTCGACATCGTCGAAGAACACAACCGGATGGCCGTTCATTACTCGGTACTCGCGCACTTTGGCAGATTTACCGTGCCACTCAGATGCCTCTGGCACCTGCAACGTGAACTCGGCTCCTGTGACGAATCGTCGCTCTGGATTGTCGGTGTACAGCTCTAGCTTGAGCCCGCCTTTGAGACCATGGGCCTTGACAAGGCGCCCGACCCGTAGCTGGTTCTTACCCTGGTTACGGTCTTTCAACACCACGTCAGTCGTCCGCGACGTCGACGCGAACACGACGCCCGTCCGCGAGAGCGGTGATGAGCGTACGCAGAGCTTTTGCGGTGCGGCCACCGCGCCCGATCACACGCCCCCCGGTCGTCGGGGTGCACGCGCACCTCGAGCAGGTCGCCTCGCGGCGACGTGGAAGCGGAGATCTGGACATCCTCAGGGTGATCAACGATCCCCTTGACGATGTGTTCGAGCGCGGCGGCAAGCACAGCGATTATTCTGCGTCGGCGGCGGGAGCCTCAGCGGCCTCCGCGTCGGCAGCGGCGGGAGCCTCCTCTGCAGGAGCCTCCTTCTTCTCAGCCTTCGGCTTCACGACGGACTTCTTAGCCGCGTCGATCTCGAACGGAGCCTTCGGCTCGCGCACCTGAACGGTCGACTTGGCGTCGGGGTCGCCCTTGAACTTGCCCCAGTCGCCCGTGAGCTTCAGAAGGGCAGCAACCTGCTCGCTCGGCTGCGCTCCGACGGAGAGCCAGTACTGTGCGCGCTCGGAGTCAACCTCGATGAACGAAGGCTGCTCGGTGGGGTGGTACTTGCCGATCTCTTCGATGACACGGCCATCGCGCTTGGTGCGCGAGTCAGCAACGACGATGCGGTAGTACGGCGCACGGATCTTGCCCATGCGCTTGAGACGGATCTTAACAGCCACGATTCTCCTGAATTGTGTGGAAAGTAAACGAACTGATCGCCTGGAGAGTGGGGTGCACAACCCGGCGGAAGCTCAAATGGGTGGACGCGATCCGGATAGAGGGTCGAGAACGTCGTCCGACCTTCTATTCTGCCAGATTCCGGGGCCAGTCGCGAAACGAGACCGGAAGCATGCCCCCGTGTCGCGAAGTCTGCATGTCAGACTATGCACGTGACTCAAGAATTTGCCGACTCGCCTCGCTCGACTGTGGGGTTGGAGTGGGAGATCATGCTCGCTGATCCGGAGACCGGTGATCTCGTGGGACGGGCACCCGAGCTGTTGGATGCACTGGAGGATGAGAGTGCTCCGGAGCGCCATACCGTCACGGGTGAACTACTCACCAACACGATTGAAGTTACCAGCGGAGTAGGTGAGTCCGTCGCGCACGCCATTGGCGACATCAGCAACGCGATCACTGCGGTGCGCGCTGCCACCGATCCCGCCGGCGTCGAGTTGCTCTCCGCCGGCAGCCACCCATTCGCACAGTGGTTTGATCAGCAGGTCACTGATAAGTCGCGCTACCACAACCTCATCGAGCGCACCCAGTGGTGGGGGCGCAACATGATGATCTGGGGCATCCACGTGCACGTCGGCGTCGAGGATCGCGACAAAGTCTTCCCGATCATCAACGCACTTACCGCGTATCTTCCGCATCTGCAGTCGCTCTCGGCATCGAGCCCATTCTGGGCCGGTGAGCGCACCGGATACGCGTCGAACCGTGCGCTCGTCTTCCAGCAACTCCCCACCGCAGGACTCCCCTGGCCGCTGCACTCCTGGGCCGATTTCGAGGGTTACCTCGAAGACATGGTCCACACCGGTGTGATGGCAGACGCATCCGAGGTGCGGTGGGACATCCGTCCCGCGCCGCGATGGGGCACTATTGAGGTGCGCGCGTGTGATGGCCTTTCCACGCTCACAGAGCTCGCCACGGTCGGAGCCTTCGTCCAGGTACTCGTCGAGCATTTCTCCCGCCTGCTCGACGAGGGTGAAACGCTGCCGACGATGCCGGCATGGTTTCACCGCGAGAACAAGTGGCGCGCTGCCCGCTATGGTCTTGAGGCGCGCGTGATTGTCGATGCCGACGGCACTCAGCGGCTCTTGCGCGAGCATCTTGCCGAGATTGTTGCCACGCTGACGCCGGTGGCGAAGGATCTCGGCTGCGCGACCGAGTTCGCGGGCGTCATGACGATTCTCGATAGCGGCGCAAGCTACGAGCGTCAGCTCGCAATCGCGGATGCCTCGTCCGGAGACTTGCACGCGGTTGTGCACCACCTCATCCACGAGTTCCGCTCGGGACCCGTGGCTCCGGTGGTCTGAGCGGTTAGTCCTCTTCGACCCAGTCGAACGTGCGGGTCACGGCTTTCCGCCAGCGCGCCAGGCGCTTCTCACGCTCAGCGTCATCGATCTGCGGTTCCCACCGCTCGTCTTCACTCCACATAGAGCGAAGCTCGTCCACGTCTTTCCAGACACCGACGGCAAGACCGGCCGCGTATGCCGCGCCGAGAGCTGTCGTTTCGATAACGGCTGGGCGGATGACGGGAATGCCCAGCACATCCGCCTGAAACTGCATGAGTGTCGTGTTGCCGACCATTCCACCGTCGACCCGCAGCTCCTTGAGTGCATCGCCGGTTTTGGCATCAGTGTCAGCGATGACGGCATCCAGAACTTCACGAGTTTGAAAGGCAACGGCCTCCAGCGCCGCACGAGCGATGTGCCCCTTGTTCGCGAAGCGCGTCAGGCCGAGAATCGCGCCACGCGCGTCCGGGCGCAGTAGGGCGCGACAAACCAGAAAACGCGGGCACGATGTAGACGCCGCCGTTGTCCGGCACGCTCAGCGCGAGTTCTTCCACCTCAGATGATTCCGAGATCAGGCCCAGGTTGTCGCGCAGCCATTGCACGAGTGAGCCCGTGACGGCGATCGACCCCTCGAGTGCATAGCGAGGGGCGTCATCGCCGAGCCGATAGGCGACCGTCGTGATCAGTCCGTTCTTGCTCTCAACGATGTCTTCCCCCGTGTTCACGAGGAGAAAGTTTCCGGTGCCGTAAGTGTTCTTCGACTCGCCGCGGTCGAAGGCCGCCTGTCCGAATGTGGCTGCCTGCTGGTCTCCGAGGATCGATGCGATCGGAATGCCGTCGAGCGCAGTGCCAACAGTGGTGCCATAGGTCTCTGAGGAAGAACGAATCGCGGGAAGCATCGCGCGCGGCACTCCAAACGCTTCGAGCAGCGTGTCATCCCAATCGAGCGTGCGCAGATCCATCAGCAGGGTGCGGCTCGCGTTCGTCACGTCTGTGGCGTGCACTCCACCCTCGGGTCCCCCGGTCAGGTTCCAGAGCACCCAGGTGTCCGGCGTGCCGAACAGCAGCTCGCCGTCTTCCGCGCGCTTCCTCGCGCCGTCGACGTTGTCGAGCACCCAGGCGATCTTGGATGCCGAGAAATAGGTGGCGAGCGGAAGGCCTGTCGCATCGGCAAAGCGACGCACGCCACCGTCAGCTGCGAGCTTGTCGATCAGCGGCTGGGTGCGGGTGTCCTGCCAGACGAGGGCGTTGTGGATAGGCTCACCGGTCGCGCGATCCCAGACGATGGCCGTCTCACGTTGATTGGTGATGCCGATCGCCGCGACGTCAGAGGCATCGATGCCGGCCGTCTCGACAGCCTCGTCGATAACCGCCTGGGTGTTCGTCCAGATTTCCGCCGCATCATGCTCAACCCAGCCCGCCTGAGGGAAGATCTGCGCGTGCTCCCGTTGACCGGTGGCGACGACCTTGCCCTTCGCGTCGAAGACGATGGCGCGTGTGCTCGTGGTGCCCTGATCGATGGCGACGATGTGCATAAGTGTTCTCTCCAGCCGATGACGGCGTTGTCTGCTTTGCACGACAGCCTAGAAGACGACGGAGGCCCGGTTTGCCCTGCCTGCACGAACGTGCAGGCGCCGCGGCGTCTCAGGCGTCGACGAGTTGCTCGGCGAGATGTTCGTCCAGCACAAGATCGGTGATGAGACGAGTGGCGATTGCTCCGCGCAAACTTGGGAGCTTTTGAACGCCAGAGACGACGCAGATACGGCGAGATGCCCTGCCCAGCACTCCGAAGGCAGGACCGGTCGCCCGATTGTTCAGTTCAATGTCCTTCCAGCTGCCGTCTTGCCGGTAGAAGACAGTCGCGATGTCACCGACGATCTTCTCGTCACGCAGGCTCCGGTAGTCACTGCGCTCGAGATAGCCACCGATGTACACCCGGCTCGGCACCTCAGCGAAGGGCGAGCCGAGACCGAAGAGGATGACGTCGGCACGCGCCTGCAGATCCAGCACCCGACGCGTGCTGCGCTCGCGCCACATCGCCTCTTTCGTCACAGGATCGTCAAAGAAGGCCGGCACCGGAAACTGCTGGATGCTGGCGCCAAACGACTGACCGAAGCGGTGCAGGATCTCACTCGCGTAGTCCACCCCGCTCGTGAACGTATTTCCCGCGCCGTTGAGCTGCACGACGGTCGAGTTGTGTGTTTCTTTCTTGGGCAGATGCCTGCTGATGGCATCCAAAGTCGATCCCCATGCGATACCGAGCGTCATATTCGAGTCGAAGAAGAGCGGTAGCAGGCGCGCGGCGCTCATGGCGACCCGCTCGAAGCGCTCGACATCCGAGAGTCCCTGAGGCGTCGGCACGACGTGCGCGGCGATACCGAAACGCGCACGGATCGCCTCTTCGAGACGCAACTCCTGGCCCTGTGGCGGGTGAATCTGAATCTCTACGAGGCCGGTGTCGCGTGCGTGGCTGAGCAGACGCGACACCGAGGAGCGCGAGGTGGCCAGTTCGCGAGCGATGGCATCCATCGTCATGTCCTGCATGTAGTACATCTGCGCCGCGCGCAACGCCGCGGCGGCTCTCGGGTCGCCTAGCGACGAATCGCTCATCTTTCCCCCTCTGCACGTTCGTTCACGTTGGTTGCGCGATTGTGCTGACCGGCCCAGACTATATCAAGAGCAACCAAGGAGAAACGATGAGCGCTACCAACATCACCCCCATCGAGCGAGAGAGTGTCCGAGCTGCTCGAGAGAGCGCACGAACCAGCGTCGTGATCATTGGCGCCGGGATCAACGGTATCTCCGCATTCCGAGATCTCGCCATGCAGGGCATCGATGTGCTGCTCATCGAGCGCGACGACTTCGCCTCCGGTGCAACAGCAGCATCAAGCCACATGATTCATGGCGGCATCCGTTATCTCGAGAACGGCGAGTTCCGGCTCGTCAAGGAGTCGGTGCAGGAGCGCAATGGCCTGCTGAAGATCGCGCCGCACTATGTGAAGCCCCTTGAGACAACCATCCCGATCTACTCGACGTTCTCCGGTATCTTCGCCGCTCCCCTACGTTTTCTTACGCACAAGCAGGGCAAACCGCAGGAGCGCGGCGCGTTCCTGATCAAGATCGGATTGACGCTCTACGACACATTCTCCCGCGATGGCGGCAATGTGCCGCGACACCGCTTCCACGGTCGCAAGAAGTCGCTTCAGCAGCTGCCGAAACTTGACCACGACATCAAGTACACCGCCACGTACTACGACGCTTCCGTTCATGACCCAGAGCGCCTCGCTCTCGACGTGCTGCGCGATGGCGATGCTGCTCACTCGGGTGCACATGCGCTCAACTACGTCGAGGCCATCGGTCTCGACGATGAAGGCGTTTTGTTGCGTGATCGCGAGACCGGTAACGAGTTCCATGTTGCCGCTGACGTCGTCGTGAACGCATCCGGCCCGTGGACCGACCTCACAAACGAGGCGCTCGGCACTGATACCGCATTCATGGGCGGCACCAAGGCTCGCACATCGTCCTCGACCACCCCGAGCTCCTTGATGCGACGGCCGGCCGTGAGATCTTCTTCGAGCACTCCGATGGCCGTATCGTCCTGATCTACCCGCTCAAGGGCCGGGTGCTGGTTGGCACGACCGATCTCGAAGCTGATCCGCGCGAGCCTGCTCGGTGCACCGAGGAAGAAGTGCAGTACTTCTTCGACCTGATCCGGCACGTCTTCCCCACGATTGAGGTCGACCGTTCTCAGATCGTCTACCGCTACTCCGGCATCCGTCCGCTCCCGCACCACGATGAGACAGCCCCCGGGTTCGTGTCGCGCGACTACCGCATCGAGCGCCGAAAGGATGCCGGCCTGCCCGCTGTCTTCAGCCTCGTCGGCGGCAAGTGGACGACGTTCCGTGCACTCGGTGAGACCCTTGCCGATCAGGTGCTCGCTGAGCTTGGTCGACAGCGCCTCGTGAGCACCGTTGGCGTGCGCATCGGCGGTGGCAACGCATACCCGCGCACCGCACGTCGGAGGATCGAATGGCTGCGAGAGAACGTCGGCGACACTCAGCGCGGCCGCGTGCTCTTCACCCGGTACGGCACACGTGCAGCTGACGTTGCGGCGTTCCTCGCAGAGGCGGATGACGCGGCCGTCGTCGGGGACGCGCTCTCGACGCGTGAACTGCTGTGGATGGTCGAGAACGAATTCGTCCGCCACGTCAGCGACGTCGTCTTCCGTCGCACTGACCTGGCTTTCACCGGGGATGCCGACGCCGCCGCCATCACCGCGATCGCTGAGGCTCTCGCACCTGTGCTGGGCTGGAATGCTGAGCGGATCTCAGCAGAGATTGATGGCGCACTCACGGTGCTCGCCGAGGCCCACGGTGTCGATTCAGATGAATCGAAGTCACACGCAGCAGGGTGATCTGAGCCACCCGCGCACGTTTGTGCAGATTCCACCTTTCTCCACCCTCGGGCCGTTAACGGTGCCATACGCTCGGGCCGGGGTCCACGTCTTGGATTCCCAGGGTTTCCTCAGGGTCACCCCCAACCACCTTCATAAAGGAGTGAACGGATGAAGATCGGACTTCTTCGCCGGAATGCGTTCTGGCTCGCGTTGTCGCTTGTCCTCTGCCTCGTCTCGGCAGTCGGGGCATCTATCGTGCAGACGGCTGCGGGGACCGTGACGGTAAAGGATCTCCAGTGGGAGACATCCTCTGGCCGCACCTTGAATGCACTGCTGTTCGTACCGGACAGCGCCACCGCTGATAACCCAGCGCCAGCGGTCGTGGTCAGCCACGGTTGGTGGAACAACCGCGAGATGCAGGACGCGAACTACGTCGAACTCACTCGTCGTGGTTTCGTTGTTCTCTCCATCGACATGTACGGCCACGGCAACTCGGATCCCCTGCCCGCGGACGAGCTCGAGGTTGGCGGCACGGGACTCTACGACGGCGTCAAACTGATCGCTGACCTTCCCTACGTCGATACATCGCGAATCGGAGTCAGCGGCCACTCGAACGGAGCGCGCGCCGCGAACTTCTCGATCGTTATTGACAACGAGGCTGACAAGCCGCTGATCGCCGCCGTCTTCCTCGTCGACAACGAGGCGATGTACACCGATGCGGATGGCGCCTACGCCAACCTCTACGGAACACGCGACGTCGGTCTTGTTGCAGACCAGTACGACGAGTTCTTCTTCCGCAGTTACGACGCGGAGGGCAACGTGCTCACCCCCCCGCGGGAGTTCGCCACCACCCCGAACGCACAGTCCTTCCTGAAATTTGGCACCGACCCTGCTGACGGCGAAACCCGCGATGTCGACACGGTCTACACGGAGTCAATCGACGGTGAAGACGCCATCCGTATTCTGCACACGCCAGCACAGACGCACCCCTGGGGGACGATCTCGAAGTACACGGTGGCTGATCAGGTGGAGTTCTTCGACACCACACTCGGCGCTCCGAATTCCTTCGAAGCCACCTCGCAGGTTTGGCAGATCAAGGAATTCTTCACGGCACTCGGCCTGATCGGCTTTGGCATATTCCTCGTCGCCTTCACCCGTGCACTTCTGTTCACCCGCGCATTCGCCGGGCTTCGAACAACCGGTCTCGCGGCGGCGCAACCGGTTGGACGTCGCGGACAGGCGTGGTTCTGGGGCGGACTCATCGTCTCGACAGTGATCTCCGCGTGGTCGTACGTGTGGCTCAGCCAGCAGCCGTGGCTCAATGGGATCGTCTTCAATGCCGTCCCAAATATCGTGCCAACCGGTTCCGTGTACTTCATCGCCGTGTGGGCTGCAATCAACGGTGTAGCCGCAATCATCATCATGGCGCTCTCGTACTACCTATTCGGAAAGAAGAACGGGGTTCGACTTCGCGAGATGGGGATCTTCCCCGGTTGGATGAAGCTCTTGCAGAGTGCGGGGCTTGCGCTCGTCGTCACGATCGCCGCATTTGGTCTGGTGTTCGTCGCAGACTATTTCTTCAAAACCGACTTCCGGCTCTGGGTCATCGCGTTGAAGTGGTTCCCTCAGGACAAGATTTGGTACGCATTCTTCGTTCTGCCATTGTTCCTCGTGTACTTCGTGGCGAACTCGATCGCGCTCAACGTATTCAACCGTTTCACGCTCGGCGGCAAGGAATGGCTCAACACTGCTGCGCTCGCACTGTTCAACGCGCTAGGTCCGATCGTGCTCGTTATCGCACAATATGTGACGTTCGCCTCGTCTGGTCACTTGATACCCGGTTTCGCCGGTATCGCGAGCATTTGGTTGTTCCCCGTCGTTGTGATCCTCGCAGTGACGGCGATCATCTCGCGCAAAATCTACCGAGAAACGAACAACCCGTACATCGCGGGCTTCATCAACGCGGCGGTCGTCGCGATGATGGCGGTGTCTAACTCACTCGTCATCACATACTGATCCACGCAACGAAGGATGCCCCGAACCTCACGGTTCGGGGCATCCTTCGTGTTTGGGCTCAGCCCTTGCCGAAAAGCTTCTGAATCTCGGCGAGGTCTGCCTCAGTAGGTGCCTTCTGACCGCCGAGCCCGAACCCTGACCCGGTCGGTGCTTCAGTCGGAAGTCCGGCATTCTCCGCAGCGCGCTTGGCCGGGTTGCCGGATCGAGAGACGCTGCTGCTCTTGCCCTTCTTGCCGCGCTTCGAAGAGGCGCCGGGGCGTCCCATACCGGGCATCGACCCCATCCCTGGGATGTTCGGAGTGCCGCCACGGGCGACGGTCTTCATCATCTTCGCTGCCTGATCGAACCGCTGCACAAGCTGGTTGACGTCGGTGACGGTCATGCCGGAGCCCTTAGCAATACGCGCACGACGTGAGCCGTTGAGCACCTTGGGGTTCTGTCGCTCCCCCGGCGTCATCGAACGGATGATCGCCTCGGTGCGATCGATCTCCTTCTCATCGAAGTCTTCGAGCTGCTGCTTCATCTGGCCCATACCCGGGAGCATCCCGAGCATCTTCTTCATCGAGCCCATCTTCTTCATCTGCTGAAGCTGGCCGAGGAAGTCCTCAAGCGTGAACTGATCGGTCGCAAACTTTTCGGCGACCTTCATCGCCTCTTCTTCATCGAAGGCCTGCTGGGCCTGCTCGATGAGTGTGAGGATGTCGCCAAGGTCGAGGATGCGGCTCGCCATGCGGTCGGGGTAGAACGGTTCGAGATCGTCAAGGCCTTCACCTGTGGAGGCGTAGATGATCGGACGGCCGGTGATCGATGCGACCGAAAGCGCCGCCCCACCACGCGCGTCGCCGTCGAGCTTGGAGAGCACGACACCCGTGAAGTCGACGCCTTCCTGGAAGGCCTTCGCTGTGCTGACGGCATCCTGGCCGATCATCGCGTCGATGACGAACAGTACTTCATCCGGGTTGACGGCCTTGCGAATGTCGGCTGCCTGCTTCATGAGCTCAGCGTCAACGCCGAGGCGTCCGGCGGTGTCAATGATGACGACGTCGTGCTGCTGACGGCGGGCGTACTCGACGCCATCGCGCGAGACCTTGACGGGGTCGCCGACGCCGTTCCCGGGCTCGGGTGCGTAGATGGTGGCACCGGCCTGCTCGGCGACGACCTGCAGCTGGTTCACCGCGTTCGGGCGCTGGAGGTCAGCTGCGACGAGGAGCGGAGTGTGGCCGTCCTTCTCGAGCTGCTTTGCGAGCTTTCCGGCGAAGGTGGTCTTACCCGATCCCTGCAGGCCGGCGAGCATGATCACGGTCGGCGGTGTCTTGGCGAATTCCAGTCGACGCTGCTCGCCGCCGAGGATGCTGACGAGCTCCTCGTTGACGATCTGCACGACCTGCTGTGCCGGGTTCAGCGCTTTGCTGACTTCGTCGCCGAGTGCACGTTCGCGCACCTTCGCGGTGAATTCCTTCACGACGACGAGCGCGACGTCAGCATCGAGCAGGGCGCGTCGAATCTCGCGCACGGTGCCGTCGACGTCGGCCGCGGTGAGCTTTCCCTTCGTGCGAAGGTTGCGGAAAGTCTCGGTAAGCCGATCGGAGAGCGTGCCAAAGGTAGCCATGGTGCTCTCGATTCTACGCGAGCGGATGCGGATGCCGCGGCAGTCGCGTCAGCCGCGCCACGGCAGGTCATGGATAGCGACGACTGCTTCTTGGAACAGCGCCTCTGGGGTGCCATGTCCGGCGCCTCGCTCCGCCCACACGCGTAGCGAGGACAGCACCGCCGCGGCATACGCGGCACCGAGGATTTCGGCACGGATCGCACCGATCGAGCTGCGCCGCGCAGCATCCGCAATCCCGGCAGCGAGGCGCGCGTGACGAAGACCAGTGTCGCGTTCCAGCTCCATCTCCAGCCCCATCGCCGTCGCGTTTCGCAGGGCGAGAGCAAGTGGATCGGGGGCGAAATCACAAACGACGGCGTCCAGGATTGCGCGTACGCCCGAGCCTCCGACCACTATGTCAAGAGCTGCGAGCTGTTCCAACGCCTTGTCGATCCTGGCATCTAGGCCCGACCACAGCACGTCGCTCTTGGATGCGAAGTAGTTGAAGAAGCTGGAGCGGCTTACGCCCGCCCGCTGAGTGATGTCAGCGATCGACGTCGCGTCGTAACCCTGCTCGAGGAACAGCTCGCACGCCGCCTCAGCGAGCGTCTCTCGCGAGGAAGCGCGGGGGCGTCCTGCGCGAGGTTCAGTCTTCATCTGTTCACCGTACCGCGCGTGCATTCCAATCGCGTCAATACGTTGTTAGACTCAATCCAACAATGGCGAAAGGCGATCATGCTGGACATACTCACCCCGGGCCTCGCACCGACCTATGTTCCCTACCTCGACGGATGGGAGTTACAACGCAGCATCCACGCCGAGGTAGTCGCAGGCACTCGGCCCGACACGCTCATCCTTCTCGAGCATGAAGCGGTGTACACGGCAGGCAAGCGAACCGAACCACAGGAGCGCCCGCAAGACGGCACGCCAGTCGTTGACGTCGACCGGGGCGGCAAGATCACCTGGCACGGGCCGGGCCAACTCGTCGGCTATCCGATCGTGCGGCTGCCGGAGCCGATGGATGTCGTCGCCCATGTGCGCCGCCTGGAGCGAATCCTGATCGACATTCTGCGCCCGCTCGGCGTAGACGGCTATCAGGTCGAGGGCCGGAGCGGGGTCTGGGTGCGCCGCCCACTCTCCGAAGACAAGCTCGCCGCGATCGGCGTCCGCGTGCAGCGCGGCGTCACGATGCATGGCTTCGCGATCAACTGCGACAACTCGCTGGCAGGCTTCCGAGGAATCATCCCGTGCGGGATCTTGGATGCTGGCGTGACGACGGTAAGCGAAGTGGTCGGAGCCGACGTCTCCCCCGCAGACATCCTCGACGCCGTGACCGAAGCATTCGTGGCGGAGTACTCGGCGCCTTTCGACAACTCGGCGCCTTTGGCTAGGGAGGTTGCCGCATGAGCGCTCCCGACGGTCGCAAGCTGCTGCGTCTCGAGGTCCGCAACGCCGAGACCCCCATCGAACGCAAACCGGAATGGATCAAGACCAAAGCGAAGATGGGGCCGGAATACACCGCCCTGCACTCCCTCGTGAAAGAGGAAGGCCTGCACACCGTCTGCCAGGAGGCCGGCTGCCCCAATATCTTCGAGTGCTGGGAGGACCGCGAGGCGACCTTCCTCATCGGCGGCTCCCAGTGCACCCGTCGCTGCGACTTCTGCCAGATCGATACCGGCAAGCCTGCCGACTACGACACTGACGAGCCGCGCCGCGTCGCCGAGAGCGTGACACGCATGGGCCTGCGCTACGCAACGGTGACCAGCGTCGCCCGTGATGATCTGGCTGACACGGGTGCGTGGCTGAACGCCGAGACTGTGCGGCAGATCCACGCACAGAACCCGAACACCGGGGTCGAGCTGCTCGCGAACGATCACAGCGGAGACCCTGCGTACCTCGGGCAGATCTTTGACGCGCGCCCTGAGGTGTTCGCACACAATGTCGAAACGGTGCCGCGCATCTTCAAGCGCATCCGTCCTGCCTTCCGTTACGAGCGGTCGCTCGACGTGCTGACGCAGGCCCACAACGCCGGTCTCATCACCAAGTCGAACCTCATCCTCGGCATGGGCGAAGAGCCTTCCGAAGTCATTGAGGCTCTGCAAGACCTCCACGATGCCGGATGCGACATCATCACGATCACGCAGTATCTGCGTCCGACGCCGCGGCATCTGCCCGTCGCGCGCTGGGTGAAGCCAGCCGAGTTCGTGGACTTCAAAGAGGAAGCTGAGCAGATCGGATTCCTCGGTGTGCTCGCTGGTCCGCTGGTGCGCTCGTCGTACCGCGCCGGACGCCTCTGGGCGCAGTCCATGATCTCGAAGGGGCGCGAGATCCCCGAGCATCTGGCGCACATCGCCGAATCCGCAGACCTCGGGTTCGCCCAAGCGGTCTAAGCACTCGATACCTCTCGGTGCGCCCCCTACACTGGTCGGCATCGAGAGGAGCATCGTGGACAGCGACGACCGGATGCCGACAGCGTCCGTTTTCGCGTCTGTCGATGTCGACGCGGATGATGCGCGGCAGTGGATCGCCGACAGGCTCCATGGACAGGCCGAGCGTGACGATCCGGTAGCTCTGAGCGTCGAGCAGCGCGGCGATCTCGCACTTCTCCTGAGTGGGACGTGGTGGGAGGCGATCTTCGAGCAGGAAGCCGGCGACGGCGAGGATCCGCGCGACATGCTCAAGCGAGCGCTTCCCGCCGTCGTACGAGCGGCCAGCTGGCTTCCCTCAGGTGGGCTGGTCCTCGCGCTCTATCTGCGCAACCTCGTCAACAGTGCATGGGCGCTGACGTGGGACCATGAGATCCTCGCAGCAGCGATCCGAATCTCCTGCGCCGAAGCCGCGAAGACACGTCAGAATCGGGACGATTGTCTATCGCGGCTGGGTTGGCGGCTTCTCGAGTTCCTATTGCTCGAGTTTCGTGTCGAGACCGCGCTGCTGTCTGGACGCCTGGACACGGTGACGCGCGCCGCAGACGATGCCGTTCACGCCGCGACCGATATTGTCGAGGCTCTCATCAGCCTCGACAATGAGCCGGACGACGCCCATGCCGCACGAGGACGCACCGTGCTCGTGCGCGAGGCGACAAACGAACTCGTCTACTACCGCACCGTCCGCGACGGCGCACGGCTTGCCCAACGGATGTTCGAAGGGCGGGTGCCGGATGCCGAGGCCGAACTGGCACGCCTGCACGCGGACATTTCTCGCACGCCGTTCAACCCGGTCGATGGAAGTGAGCTCCGCGGCCACTTGACCGCGATTGGAGCTGTCTGCGCCGCGCGGGACCGAGACCGTGTACATATCGACGAGGGCCGCGTGCGGTTCGTCTTCCCCTTCGGAGTCCACAGCCGCCACCACAAGACCCACCAGAACATCACAGAATCCCTGCTCCAGGCTGTGGAAGGACGCCGCGCGCGTAGGGAGACATTGGGCGGGATCTCAATCGCTAACGTGCGAAGACGCCTTGATCTCAGCGACGTTTGGCAGGGCACCGACAACTTCGGACGCGGGTACCGTGGCGCGACGGTCGAACTCGCGGATATTCATGTCGAGCATCCGCACCTCGACCTCGCAGCGCAGATCGTGCGCACGCGAATCCAGCTCTCGCACCTCGGTAACAACGCAATCATCTTTGAGATCGACCTGGCCGATACGCCCGCGCATCGCGTTGCAGAGACCATTCATCTCGCCACTCCAGCCTTCGGTGACCTGCATGAGATATCTGACCTGCTCCGGATGCATTGTGCCGGCAAAACACTGTCCGGCATCCCTCAGGTCGTTGAGGCAATTCTCGATGACATTCGCGGAGCCACGGCGGATGCGGCATTCGCTGCGCGCGAAGGTTCGTTCGGGGTGATCACGACCGTACTGGCCGCGTCCCGCATCGGATCTGACACACGCACACCGCTCACTTCAGCGGACGAGTTGCTGGATCTCTGGGGCAACCAGCCGCTCATTCACCCGCTGCCCAGTGGAGCGGCGAGCATCGC
Organism: Microbacterium sp. CH12i; assembly: GCF_000685355.1. Taxonomy (GTDB): domain Bacteria; phylum Actinomycetota; class Actinomycetes; order Actinomycetales; family Microbacteriaceae; genus Microbacterium. The sequence goes on from NZ_JHET01000007.1 coordinate 334,725, forward strand.
AGACTGGACGATGTACGACGTAGACGCAATCAGCACCTGGTCGTTGCTGCATCTGAACAACGAGGTCCTCGCATCTAATAGCAACGTCTCGCTGTTGGCGAGCCTGGGCTCGCCTGACTTCGCGGTGCAGGATATCGAGAGCTTCCTTCAGTTCGCACACAGCATGCACGGCATGTACCAGGGATGGCAGGACACAATCCGCTACTACGCGGAGGAGATTGCACAACTCCTCCGCGACGCGGAAATTCTTCTCTCCCGATCGGATCTCACCGCCGAGGCTGCCGAGACCAGAACAGGCGCGATCAACGAGCTGAACGAGCTGGTCGGCCGCGTCGAGCGCACCGAGCTATCCCTTCAGTCGTTCGTGCAGTCGAACGAGGCGATCATGCTCTTCATCGAATCGCCGACGATCGTGACCTCTCCACCGCTGCGCGTTGATCTGGACACCGTGCTCACGTCGAACGGGTACGCCAGACTGCGCGACGGATTCACCCGCGCGGTGCGGGATGTCTTGGGCACACGCCTCCAGCCGCTCCTCGAGGTCGTGCATCGCCGAATGGCGCAGACCTTCGCCGCAGAACAAGAGGTTCGTGCCCGTGAGCAGCGCGAGTACGAGGTTGAGTTAGAGCGAAAGCGCGATGACCGAGAGCGACGCAACGCCCGCTTCCTCGAGCTCCTCGGTGCCGTGTTCACTGTCGTGGGTCTGGCCGGGCTCGCTTCTGTCCTTCAGGCGGGCCACCCGGAATGGGGTGCCGGCGAAGCATGGGTGCTTTTCGCTGCAGTGCTGGGCCTCGCATGTCTGACCGGCATCCTTCTCGCAACCGTCACGCGCAGCAATCGCTCCGAGGGTCGCCGAAAATGGCGCAAACGAGATCGGCCCGAATGACTGCCGCAGAAGACGCGCCAGTCCCCGTCGTCGATCCCACGATCGATCCGGCACTGCTGCGCCGAGTGCACGCTGAGGTGCTCGAACCGAACTTCCCTGCGACCGAGCTGACGGCTCTCGACGAATTCGTCTCCGCAGCACTCGATGGGAAGCTGGACGTCCTCGTCGCACACGCAGGTCACACTCCCCACGGCGCCATCAGCGGTGCCATCGTGGGTGAGAGATTCGGGCCAGCGCTCCTTATCGCATGGCTCGCGGTGACCCCCCAACAGCGCAGCTGCGGCATTGGTTCCGCGCTTTTGGCCGCCGGATCGGCACGCTGGATATCTCTGCCTGGGGTGGAGTTGGTGCTCGCCGAAATCGAGCGCCCAGATGTGCACCGCACCCACGAGCAGTTCGGGGATCCGCAGCGACGACTTGAGTTCTACACGCGGGCCGGCGCGGGAGCTCTCGTCGTCCCGTATTACCAGCCGCCGATCGGCGCGGGGATGCCACGGGTGCGCGGACTGCTCCTCACCGTCATCGCGGCGGCGGCGCCCACTCCGATTCCACGCACGCTCACCGTGGGAGAGACCGCAGTTGTCCGCGACTTGATCGAGGCAACTATGGGGTCAGCGGCCATGGCAGACGAGGAGACCGCAGCAGTATTCGCCGCCATCGAAGATCCAGCCGGGCTTCGGCTCATACCGCTCGCTGACTACGGCGACATCCCCTATGAGGCAGTCAGTCCGCACTCATGACGGACTGCACAGTGCCGTCGGATGCCAGATTAACCAGCAGCACCTCGTCGGCATCTTCTGAGTCGAGTGCGTACTCCAGCACAGCGAAGGGCTCGGAGCCACCGTGCTCGTCGGCGAGGATCGTCATGCTCACCAGGCGCAGAGAGCGGATGATGTCGACTGCGGCGTCACCGCTGACGTCAACGAGCACCTCGTCCAGTTCGTTGCCGTAAGACGCCTGCTGCTGCAGGATGTACTCGGTCACTTCGCTGGTGCGGTCATCCACTTCGGCGAGCATGCCGCGCCGTGCCGTGTCATCCACGTCTTCTAATCCGGAGATAAGCGACGCTGCAATATCAAGCGCGTCCTGTGATACGTCGTCTTGATCAGGTGCGGTGAGGTCAACCGTCACCATCTGATCGCCGAGGTCTACCGTCTCAGACCAGAAAATCGATCCGTCCGGCCCCGACGAGAGAAGCCCGAAGTAGTCGTGTTCGATCGCCATAACGCTATGAAACCAGTCCAATCACTGCCCGACAAGGGATGCGACGAAGACGTGCGGTGTAAATCCGGTGAGGTCGTCGATTCCCTCGCCTTGACCAAGAAGTTTTACGGGGATGCCGGTGCGCTCCTGAACGGCGAGAACGAAGCCGCCCTTCGCTGAACCGTCGAGCTTGGTGAGCACGAGTCCGGTGACCCCGGCGTGCTCGAGAAACGCCTCCGCCTGCATGACGCCGTTCTGGCCGGTGGTCGCATCCAGCACGAGCAGCACCTCGCTGATCGGGGCCTTCTTCTCGATCACACGACGGATTTTCGACAGCTCGTCCATCAGCCCACCCTTGGTGTGCAGGCGACCCGCGGTGTCGATGATCGCGATCTCGATGCCTTCGCGCTGTGCGAACTCCACCGTCTGGAATGCGACGGATGCCGGATCCTGCCCTTCCTGCTGGGGGCGAACAATCGCTGCTCCCCCGCGCTGGGCCCAGGTTGCGAGCTGATCAACAGCGGCCGCGCGGAATGTGTCCGCAGCACCGACAACAACGCTGCGCTGGTAGCCGCGCAGGAACTTGGTGAACTTGCCGATCGTCGTGGTCTTACCGACACCGTTGACGCCGACGACCAAGACGACGGCCGGGCGCTCGGTGAGCTTGAGCGTCGTGTCGAACTTCGCAAAGTGCTCTTCGAGCGTTTCGCGCAGCATCCGGTGCAAGTCCTGGGGATCAGTGGTGCGGAACCGGTCGACCTTCTCGCGAAGCTCTTCGACGATGCGCTCAGAGATGTCGGGACCGAAGTCGGCTGTGATCAGCGCTGTCTCCAGGTCTTCCCACGTCGTCTCATCGATCGTGGGCTTGACGAACATGCCGCGCAGTGCGCGACCGAGGGACCAAGACTTCTCCGCCATGTCTCCAGCCTACGGCCCGCTAGCTCCCAAGACGCCGGATGCTGGGTCGACCCCGCGGGAAAACCCGGACCAAGTGGCGTGCCGTCGGCGTGTTCGGGCGCGACACACCGGGGCGCGAACGAATGGTCCTGGTTTTCCGGTATTGGGCGGCGAACCAGGCGGATGCTGTGGCTCAGGCGGATGCCGCGGCGCGGTCGCCGACCCGCTGTCCTACGACGGCGGAGACGCGTCTTGGCGCATTGAGACGCCGTACAGTGCGTCGGCGATCTCCATCGTGCGCTTCTGGTGGGTGATGATCAGCAGCTGTGAGCTCTCACGCAGCTGTTCGAACACTGTCAGCAGACGGCCGAGGTTCGCGTCATCGAGGGCAGCCTCCACCTCGTCGAGAATGTAGAACGGGCTGGGGCGCGCCTTGAAGATTGCGACCAGCAGTGCCACCGCTGCAAGCGACCGCTCGCCGCCCGACAACAGCGAAAGCCGCTCGATCTTCTTACCAACCGGCCGAACCGACACTTCGATTCCGGTGGTGAGCATGTTGTCCGGATCGGTGAGCGAGATACTGCCTAAGCCGCCGGGGAACAGCAGCGGGAAGACTTCGCCGAACGCCTGCCTCGTGTCTTCGAAGGCGCTCGAGAAGATCGTCTGCATGCGCTCGTCAAGGTCGCCGATGATCGTCAACAGATCCTGTCGGGTCTGCGTCAGGTCAGCGAGTTGCTCAGTGAGGAACGCATGCCGCTGTTCGAGTGCGGCGAACTCCTCCAGGGCCAGCGGGTTCACCCGTCCGAGCTGAACGAGCTTGCGGGACGCCTCAGCAAGGCGACGTTCCTGCACCCGTCGGTCGTAGGCAACAGCGGTGGCATCAATTCCATCGACTGCCTCGGGGTCGGCATCAGCGAGCGGGTCTCGCGGCACTGCCTGATCCGGCCCATATTCCGCAACGAGAATATCTTCGTCGAGTGCGAGCTCCGAAGCTACGCGCTCCAGCAGACTCGTCAGGTGGAGCTTCTTCTCGTGGATCTGCAGTTCGAGCCCGTGCACGCTCTCGGTGAGGCCAGACAGCCGCTCACGCAGCGAGGTTTCCTGCGCGCGGAGCGCGGTCAGTTCTTCATTCTGCGCGGACCGGGCGTTCTCCGCTTCGCTGAGGCCGACCCGCGCCTCAGTGACTGACCGATCGAGCGAATCGAGAATGCGCGGAAGCTCAGCCGCCACACCAGTCGCTGCTTCTCGCTGCGCCCGCCGAATAACAGCACGTCGTGCAGACTCCACAGCGGCATCCCGCTCCTGCTCTCGCTGACGTTCAAGACTGGCAACCCGCGCCTGCGCCGAACGTACCCGCTCACGAAGAGTCTCGATCTCGAGCCGAGCACGCACCTCGCTCTCGCGGGCAATTTCCAGAGTCTCCAGAAGACCGTCGCGAGCCGAGGCATCGAGCACCGGACGAGGCGTCGCCTCTGCGGTTTCGAGTTTCGTCTTTGCCGCAATTGCCGAAGCCTCAGCATCCGCCACTGCAGCCTGAGCCTGAGCCAGGCCCGTTTCGAGGCGCTCACACTCGGCCACAGCCGACTCATGCCGCACAGTAACCCGGTTGAGCTGTTCAGCATGCGTCGCGAGCGCCGCATCGTGTTCACGCAACGATCGAAGAGCGTCTTTCGCGTCACGACGGGTTACTTCGACCCGCTCCGATGCCTCCTCGCGCGCTTCACGCAGCGAGTCCACGATCACACCTACCTCGGTCAGACGCTCGGCGGCGGCATCCCGCTCTGCGGTGAGCTCCAGCCGTGAGCGCTCTCCACCCGAACCGGTGCGAAGCGTCTGCGCGGTGACAACATCACCACCCGTCGTGACGATGGTGACGGCAGTGTCGCCGAGCGCGTCGAGTGCTGCCCGTGCCCTGCGCGCCGCATCGAGATCATCCGCGATGAGTACGTGCGACAGCACGCCCAAGATTCCGTCCGGAGCGGTGACTACAGACGTCGCCGGAGTAACACCCGGGACCTCTGGAAGCGTCACGGCGGGTCGCAGAGCGTCCGCCAAAACGAAGTCGACGATCCCCCGCTGCTGCTCTACCGATTGTGTTGCCAGCGCGAACGCAGCATCGGCATCATCAACGAGCACACCTTCGGCAAGTGAGCCCAGCACGGCTGAGATGGCGGCCTCGAATCCTGCCTTGACCTGCACGGCGTCGCCAACGAGGCCGCGCACTCCTGCAGCACCGGACTTCACAACTTCGGCAGCACCACCCGAGAGCGACAGCGCACTGCTAAGGGCTGCGGCTTTCGCGGTCAGTGCCCCTGCTTCACGCTCAGCCTCGTGCAGGCGCTCGCGTAATGCTTCCCGCTCTGCCTCCGCAGCGGTGGCCTCGCGTTGAGCCGTCTCGTAGGCGGCGGCGTGCTCGGCCGCGCTGCCCTCAGGCGCCTCGGCATCATCGATCTGTTCCAGCGCATCGGCAGCTTCTCGGCGCCGCTCGTTGGCAGCCTCGAGAGCGTTCTCCTGGCGGAGTACAGCGCCGCGCACGGCGGCGAGAGCGGATGCTGCGGCTTCAGCTGTTCCTCGCAAAGCGCTCAGGCGCATGTCGTGCTCAGACACGAGCGCGCTCTGCTCGGCGATGTCCACGTCGAGCGTGTCGAGTTCGGCGCGCGCGTTCACAACCTCGCGACTAGCCGATGCGGCGGCATCCTGCGCATCGCCGAGCCCGGCAGAGATATCGGTGATCTCATCCTTGGCCTCATCGATCGTCGCCTGTGTCACGGTCACCGCGGTGACAGCGGCATCATCTTCCTCGGAACCGAGAAGAGCGAGACGCTGGTTCGCGAGGGTGAACAGCGACCGCATCCGCTCTTGTGCTTGTTCAAGCCCGAAAGTCACGCGACGCGCCTCGTCAACGGCTGCCGAGTTCTGATCGGCTTCGAGCTTCGCGATGCCGGCACGCACCGTGTCTGACTGGTCGGTGAGCACGAGCCGCTCGGTGTGGCGTTCCTGCTCGGTACGCGTGTGGTCAGCGAGGGCAGTGCGGAGGACAACCACGTCGTCAGCGAAGATCCGCGCTTTCGCATCACGGACGACCGCGGCAATGGTCTGCGCTTCGCGGGCGATCTCAGCCTGGCGTCCGAGCGGCTTGAGCTGTCGGCGAATCTCACCGGCAAGGTCGCTGAGGCGCGTGAGGTTGGCCTCCATCGCGTCGAGTTTGCGGAGCGTCTTCTCTTTGCGGCGGCGGTGCTTGAGGATGCCGGCTGCCTCTTCGATGAAGCCGCGACGTTCTTCAGGTGATGCCTGCAAGACGGTATCGAGTCGCCCTTGGCCGACGATGACGTGCATCTCGCGGCCGAGACCCGAGTCGCTCAGCAGCTCTTGAACGTCGAGAAGTCGGCAGCTTGAGCCGTTGATCGCGTAATCGCTGGATCCGTTGCGGAACAGCGTGCGGCTAATCGTGACCTCGGCGAACTCGATCGGCAGAGCACCGTCACTGTTGTCGATCGTGAGTTGCACTTCGGCGCGACCGAGCGGACCGCGGGTCGATGTTCCCGCGAAGATGACATCTTCCATCTTGCCGCCGCGAAGAGTCTTCGCACCCTGCTCGCCCATCACCCAGGCGAGTGCGTCGACGACGTTCGACTTGCCTGATCCGTTTGGTCCGACGATGCAGGTCACGCCAGGTTCGAAGACAAAACTCGTGGGTTGCGCGAACGACTTGAAGCCCTTGAGCGTCAGGCTCTTCAGATGCATGCGGGCACCACTCGTCCGGGGAGAATCACGCCCACACGCTATCGGAATCACGCGCAATTCACGGCATCCCGCGCGGTGGATGCGCCGATCACTGACCATCGCGACACGCCGCAGATAGACGAAATCCTTGACGCACGCTGTCTTGACGCACTAACTTTGCAAACCGGATCGCTCACGAAAGGAGGACGCTCATGATTACCGCAAAGCACATCGAATCGGCCACTGGCTTCGATACGACGCGCACTGCAGTTGAGATGTCTTCTGTCTTCGGCATCCGACTCAGCGCTCTGTCGTAGAACCACAGCCCGAGATTTTTTGGCCCGTAGTGGCCACCCTCCGCCGGTTCTCCCCGCTGTCCGCATCGGTCGATATCTTCTTCGACCCTCTGCATCCCACGGCGATGTCTCCATTCCGAGACCTCTCGCCCGCGCCCCGATCATCCCGGACTCTGCGCGCAATCCCTTTCAGACTGACCAGAAACGAGCACTCTCGTGAGTACCCCCACGCTGCTTCGCAGCACTGCCCACCCGCCATGTCCTGAGGAACAGGAAGTCCTCGAAATCACGGTTCCGACCGACCGAAAGACGCTCGCATTCACGGAGCGGATGTCGCTGCGCCTCGGCCTCTGGCTGCTACTTCGGGCCCAGCACCCAAGGCGCACGCCGCCGCCAATGACCCACGAGGAAATGGTTCGGCTTTTCGAAGCCCGCCACACCAGCGAGCGTGAGGCCATGGCCATGCTCACCTTCGACATGCAGCGCTACCTGCGCTGAGGTTGGGAGAACTTCACATGAAGGAAGAGACGACGATCACAGAGATGGTGATCCCCCGCACGCTGGACGCATCGGATGCCAGCGAGTTCACGACGATGGTCGACCTTGGCAACATGCAGGCCGCGCTGGATGCCGGAATCGATGACCTCGCTGAACCCCCCGACGCGTTGCTGCCATCCTGGCTCGATCGCACCGACCGCACCCATCGCGGCTACGTCGCTCGGCGTTCTGGCGAGATCGTCGGCATCGCGTCGTTCGCTATGGCGAATCAAGCAGGCACAGTGACCGCCGAGACGGAAATCACCGTGCTCCCCGCAAACTGGGGCGCAGGTGTCGAGCAGGCCCTCATGGACCGGGTCGAACAAGAGGCGCGGGCACAGGGAGCGCGCACGCTGCAGACTTGGACCTTGCACCGGGCCGCGTCGTCCGATCGAATGCTGATTCCCGCGACGGGTTGGGGTTCAGTGCCGATGACCGCGCTGAGCGAGCTGCTGCTATCGAATGGTTTCACTATGGAGCAGGTGGAACGCAACAGCGTCCTTCCTTTGGGCGACTCGCTCGCCCTCGCCGAGCGGATGCTGGCAGACGCGTCCGTATTCGCCGGTGAGGAGTATCGCCCCGTGAGTTGGACGTTGCCGACACCCGAGCACTTCCAGGACGGCTACGCGACGTGATCGCGCGGATGGCCACCGACGTCCCCAGCGGCGACTTGAAATTCGAAGAGGAGCTGTGGGATGCAGCGCGAATCGTGCGCCGGGATCAGCACTTCGCAGATGGCCGGCAGCTCGTGTCCGTCGCGGCCGTTGAGCACGTGCCGTCTGGCCGCATGGTCGCGTTCAACGAGCTGGTCATCGGCGCAGACCGCACGGGCGTGACACATCAGTTCGGCACACTCGTAGTGAAGGAGCATCGAGGCAAGCGGCTCGGCACGATCGTGAAGTGCGCGAACCTGCTGCGCTGGCGGGAACTTGCCCCCGATTCGCCGAAGATCTCGACTTTCAACGCCGAAGAAAACCGGCCGATGCTCGACATCAACGAGGCCATCGGCTTCGTTCCGGCATCCTACGCGGCAGGTTGGCAGAAGAAACTGAGGTGAGCATCATCCGCTGGGATGACAGCATGGCACGGATCTGCACCTGCAGAGGGATGATCCGTGCCATGCCAGCGGGGACGCTGGATACATGAACATTCCCGTCATCGAAGCTCAGGCCCTGACCAAAACATACGGCGCCGCCACGGCGCTCGCCGGCGTCTCTCTGACCGTGCAGCGCGGTGAGTCCGTTGCCATCATGGGCGCCTCCGGATCGGGCAAAACGACGCTGCTGCACGCCCTGGCCGGAATCATCGCGCCGGACAGCGGGCGAGTAGTCTTCACTCCGGCAACGGGAGCCGCAGTCGAGGTCACGGCGACGGGCGAGCGCGAGCGTTCCCGCCTGCGTCGCGAGTCGTTTGGATTTGTCTTTCAGCAGGGACTGCTGATTCCCGAGCTCACTGCCCTCGAGAACATCGCACTCGCCATGATGATCAACGGATCGCCACGCAGCTCTGCCCTCCAGCATTCGGCCGGCTGGATGGCGTCGCTCGGGCTGGCTGGCCTCGAAGAGCGCCGCATCGGCGAGCTCTCCGGTGGCCAAGCCCAGCGTGTCGCGATTGCACGCGCACAGGTTACCGGCGCAGAGCTTGTGTTCGCCGATGAGCCGACCGGAGCGCTCGATTCGCACACCTCCGGTGAAGTGATGGATGCGCTGTTGTGGTCGAGCACGGGCCAGGGGCGCACGCTGCTCGTCGTCACGCACGAGGCTGACGTCGCCGCACGCTGCTCTCGCACCGTGCACGTCCGTGACGGTCGCATCCTCGGCGCAGAGGTGTCAGCATGAACGCCCACGTACTCGCACTGCTGATGCGGCCAGCACCCGGCCAGAGCAGCGTGCTGGCACTGCCTGCCATCGCATTCGCACTGGTGACGACACTCGTGCTCACTGTCGTCGGCGGTGCGCAGGCGTTCTGGAGCTGGAGCGACCCCGATGCGGGGATTTATCAGGCGCTTGCCGCAATCGCGCTCGTACTTCTGATCGTGCCGCTGGCCACTCTCGGAGGCGCGGCGGCACGGCTCTCCGCACGCCGGCGTGACGAACGACTATCGACCCTGCGGCTGCTGGGCGTCTCCCCGGCCGGCGTGATCACTGCCACGGTGCTGGAATCGACCGCGGTCGCAGCGACGGGTGCGATTGTAGGGGTCCTCGGCTATCTCGCTATTACCCCCCTGGTCGGACTCATCCCGTTCCGCGGCGAGGCGCTCGGCATCGCATCGGTCGTTCTCGCACCGCTGGGTATCGTCGCCGCGGTAACTGTCGTCGTTCTCCTCGCGGGTATCAGTGCGGCCGTCGGCCTTCGCCGGGTAATTATCTCACCGCTCGGTGTTCGCACACGCGCAGATGTGCCGAAGGTGCATTGGATCCGCGCTGTCGTCGCCGTGCTCGTCGTCGCGTCCGCCTTCGTTATCGTCCAGGTTTTCCCTGGCACCGCCGGGCTCGTTGTGACGATCGTTGTTCTCGCCGGCATCTTCGCGGCGTCGCTCGCGGTGCTGAATCTGATCGGTCCCTGGGCGCTCAAAGTGCACGCGAAGGCTGCGCTCCGCCGCGCTGAGACGCCAAAGCGTCTGCTCGCCGCGCGCTTCGTCCTCGATTCTCCGAAGGCTGCCTGGCGTCAGGTGAGCGGAATTGCGATGGCAAGTTTCATGGCCGTCTTCGCTGGCACCGGGGTGGCGTTGATCGATACGGCGAGCGGCCCAGAGGCGAGTGCGAACGCCGCACTCGCGAGCGACATCCGCACCGGGTTGATCATCACCCTGGTCGCATCATTCCTGATGGTCGCGGTATCGGTTGGAGTGAATCAGTCTTCCGGCGTCCTGGATCATCGGGAGCTACACCGCAGTTTGCACTTCCTCGGGGTTCCCCTCGAAGTCGTCGATGCGGCGCGCACTCGATCGGTGATGGCACCGTTGCTGTTCACCGCAATCACGTCGGCACTGTGCGCTGGCGTTCTCGTGTTCCCTTTGGTCGGCATCGCCATGGTGATCGCGCCGCTGTCGCTCGTCACGATCGTGGCGGTGGTAGCCGTCGGAATTGGGTTGGTGTGGCTGGGCGTGCGCGTCACACGGCCACTGCTGGCCAGCTCCTTCGCCGCGGCGTAGTCGTCACGACATGACGATGCACAGGGGAGCTACTTGCGTGTCTGACACCGTGGACAGTAATGGCTGGAGCGGTTCATGAATGCCTCGCGATGGATAGCAGTGCCGCAGCGCGGGCACGGCTGTCCGCCACGTCCGTACGCATTCAGCGAGTGCGCGAAGTACCCAGCCTGACCGTTCACGTTCACGTACTGGGCGTCGAAACTCGTGCCGCCCTCAGCGAGGGCCTTGCCTAGAACCAGTCGCACCTCAGCGAGTAGCCGCCGCAGCGCCTGAACTGACAACGACCGGCCGAGGGTCTCGGGATGGATGCGAGCTGCCCACAGCGATTCGTCGGCATAGATATTGCCGACGCCGCTGATCATCGTCTGATCGAGAAGAATTCGTTTGATCGCGCTTGAGCGGCGACGCACATCGGCGATGAACGCGGCGTCGTCGAACGCCGGGTCGAGTGGATCCCTGGCGATATGTGTGACCTGCGACGGAATCAGGTCATCGCCGTCACGAACCAGACTGTCGACAGCAAGAGATCCAAAAGTGCGCTGATCTGCGAACACGATGGCGAGCTCACTATGAAGCGGATGCGTAATGCCGAGCCGGATGCGCTCGTGACGCTCGAGCGGTGCGTCAGGTGCGCGAAGCAGCAACTGCCCGCTCATGCCGAGGTGCGCAGTCAGAGCATGCAGGCCATCTGACAACGGCATCCAAAGAAACTTGCCTCGACGTGCTGCCGTGACGACCACGGCGCCTTCCAGTCGCCCTGCGAAGTCTGCGGCGCCAGCCGGATGCCGTGTGAGAGCGCGATCGTCGAACACAGAGACACTGGTGATGGTGGCACCGATGACAGCGGGAGCGAGGCCGGAACGAACGACTTCGACTTCGGGGAGCTCAGGCACGTTCGCTGAGCTTGCGCCACGCGCTCAACGCTGCGGCCATCTCTGCGGTCTTCTTGCTCGTGCCGTCACCCGTCATACTGACGTCGCCGACAACGACCGTCGCGGTGAACTGACGATCGTGATCGGGGCCACTGGAAGTGATCGAATACTCCGGTGGCGGTGAGGCCAGACGAGCAGCGAGCTCTTGCAGGTTCGTCTTCGGATCCATCGCTGCGCCGTAACGCTCGGGGTCGGCAAGTAGCGGTTCAGTCAAGCGCAGCACGAGTTCGGTCGCCGCTTCTGGTCCTGCCGAAAGATAGGTGGCGCCGAAGACGGCTTCCATCGTGTCAGCGAGGATCGAGTCCTTGTTGCGGCCGCCGGTCTGCTCTTCACCACGACCAAGCAACAAATAGTCGCCTAGGCCAATGCCGCGGGCTACTTCTGCGAGAGCGATGGTGGAAACGACGCTGGCGCGTCGCTTCGCGAGCTGACCCTCATCGATATCAGGTTGCGTGGTGAACAGCATCACTGTCACCGCTTGGCCCAAAATCGAGTCGCCAAGGAACTCGAGCCGTTCATTGTGCGGAATCCCGCCGTGCTCGTACGCGTACGAGCGGTGGGTCAGCGCCAACGCGAGTAGCTCAGGGTCAATATCAACCCTGAGCTTCTCTGCGAGAGGCGCCGTCCCCCCGGAGACTCCTGTCACGATGGTGAAATCGTGATTCAGACGTCGGCGACCTTGCGGCCCTTGTACTCCATGTAGAGCTCCGTGCCCTGCGAGTCAGTGACGACCTTCGCCTGGTGCGGACGGCTGTAAACGACCTTGCCGTTCTCGATGGTCTTGACGAGCGCAACAGGCGCCGCCTTCCACTGCGCGCGACGCGAGCGGGTGTTGGAACGGGAAACCTTGCGCTTCGGGGGGTTACCAGCCATGGCTAACTCTCTTCTGTATTCTCGGGACCGCGACTGTCTGCCGCATTCCCCTGGTCTGTGATCTGTTGGAGCGCACTCCACCGAGGATCGATGGGAGCGACATTCTCCGCTCCGGTGCTTTCGGCCAGCCGCTCACCCGTATTCGGGTCGAGCCCCGGGCAATCCGGCTGACACACCGGCTGAAATGGAAGCGACAATACAGCCGTTTCCCTGACTAGCGTTTCAAGATCCACGTGGTCGTCTTGAACCTCAAAGTCAGTTTCTTCCTCACCAGGATACGCGAAAAGCTCCTGGAACTCGACTTCGACAGGCTCGGCGATGTCGATCAGGCATCTTCCGCACACACCGGTGTACTCAGCATCCACTGTTCCGGTGGCGAGAATGCCCTCGTGAACAGCCTCGAGGCGCACCTCAAGATCGATCTCAGAGCCGACTTCGAACGAGACGATGCCCTCACCCCACTGCTCTTTCAGAGTGACGGAGAACGAGTGTTCGCGCATCTCCCCCGGGTGTCGGGCGATGTCGCGGGCAGGAACCACGAATGGGCCGTTAAGTCGGGTCTTCACACTTCCATGCTACCGGCCGACGCTGAGAGCGGCACCGACAGTCAGAGGCCGCGCGCGCCCGTGTCCAGGAACGCCGCCACCGCGCGCGGCACGTACGGCGTCACATCTCCGCCGAGGGCTGCGACCTGGCGCACCAGCGAGCTCGACACCATCGCGTGAGAGGGATCTGGCAGCAGGAACACGGTCTCGACGTCGGCGAGGTGACGGTTCACGATAGCCATCGGCGACTCGTAGGCAACGTCGATCTGCGAGCGAATGCCCTTGATCAGGACGCTCGCATTGACATCACGGGCGTAGTCAACGAGAAGTCCCATGCTCCACGAGCCGACCACGATATGACCGCCCATTCCATCTTCGGCAATGGACTGCTCCAAAAGCGACAGCCGCTGCGCGATGGGAAGCATCGCCTCTTTGCCAGGGTTGTGCACGACGAGCACATGCAACTCGTCGTACAGCTTTGCTGCTCGACGGATGACATCGAGGTGACCAAGGGTGGGCGGGTCAAAAGAACCCGGGACGACGGCGATCCGGCTGCTCATGGCACCAGCCTAGGGCACTGTTCCTGTGACGCCGCACGCGGGCTAGTTCTTCGCGAGAGCTGCCCGGTCATCCTCGGTGACGCGTCTGGCGATGACTTCGCGCAGGCCCGTGTGGGCTGTGAGAAGCGGATCTGCGTGCAAGATGTCTTCGGCGAGTTCGCGTGCGCGGGCGATGAGCTTCGAGTCTTTCACCACCCGCAGAAGCTTGAGCGATGACCGCACTCCGGATTGTGTTGAACCGAGCACATCGCCCTCACCACGCAGCTCGAGGTCGACCTCGGCGAGGGCGAACCCGTCGAGTGTCGCTGCGACGGCTTCGACCCTCTCGCGCGCCAGTGACCCTTCTTCTGCCTCGGTGACCAGAAGGCACAGTCCCGGCACTTCTCCTCGTCCGACGCGGCCCCGCAGCTGGTGCAGCTGCGACACACCGAAACGATCGGCATCCAGCACGATCATGGTCGACGCATTCGGCACATCGACGCCGACCTCGATCACGGTCGTCGCGATCAGCAGGTCGATCTCGCCGCGTGCGAAAGCTCGCATGACGGCATCCTTCTCGTCCGCTGGCATCTTGCCGTGTAGCACTGCGCGACGCAGCCCGCCGACGGTGGGATGAGTCGCCAGCAGCGCATCCAACTGCACCACTCCCCAGCGTGGTCCAGTAGGCGATTCGTCCGCTGCAGCCGGCGGCTCCTGCTCGTCCTCTGCGGTTTTCTTCGTCGTGTCGATTGCGGCACACACCGCGAATACCTGGCGCCCCTGCGCCACCTCTTCAGCAGCGCGATCCCAGACACGCCGGAACCACTCCGGGCGCTCTGCCAGTGGCGCGACAAACGTTTCGATACCCGCGCGCCCGGCTGGCATCGATCGGATGACAGACGTGTCGAGGTCGCCGAACACTGTCATCGCGACCGTGCGAGGAATCGGGGTTGCGGTGAGAACCAGTGCGTGTGGGCTCGATCCTTTGGCGCGCAGCGCCTCGCGCTGTTCCACACCGAATCGATGCTGTTCGTCGACGACGACCAGCCCCAGGTCAGCGAATGTCGTCTTCTCCCCCAGCAGCGCATGCGTACCGACGACGATGAGCGATTGGCCAGAGGCGACGCGCAGTGCAGCCTTGCGCCGCTCTGGCGCGGAGAGTTGTCCGGTGAGCAGGGTCGGCATCAGTCGCGCTGCGAGGTCTGGCCCCAGCATCCGCGTGATCGAGCGAAGGTGCTGCGAGGCGAGCACTTCGGTGGGGGCGATCAACGCGGCCTGCCCGCCCGACTCAGCAACCTGCAACATCGCACGCAGAGCCACGAGCGTCTTGCCGGAGCCAACCTCGCCCTGCACCAGCCTGTTCATGGGCCAGTCGCCGGTGAGGTCGGTCATGATCCGCTCGCCAACCGTCTTCTGGTCTGCGGTGAGGGTGTACGGGAGCGTGGCGTCGAAGCCTTCGAGGAGGCCACCCGGCAGTGCGGGACGCGGCGTCGCGCTGAGCGCTCGCACCGCGGCGCGCTGCTGGAGAAGCGCCGTCTGCAGCACTAACGCCTCATGCATCCGGAGCGTCCGCACGGCAGGGTCAACCTCTTGGCTCGTCTGCGGACGGTGAATCTGCATCAGTGCTGTGCGCGCGTCGAGAAGCCCTTCACGCCCACGAACCTCTGCCGGGACCGGGTCAGGCACTTCGCCAATGTCGGGCAGGACCTTCTCGATCAGTTCGCGAAATTGCGCGCTGGACACCGCAGATGTGGCGGGATAGATCGGGATCGGTCGATTCGCACGATCGTCCGCTCGACGCTGCGCGCTCTCTTCATCGTCAAACAATTCGTACTGTGGATGCGCGAACTGCGTGACGTCCTGATACATCCCGACTTTGCCGGAGAAGACCCCGCGGCGGCCGCGATACAGCTCTTTCACACGCCATTCTGCCTGCTGAATGTTTTTTGCGAAGAAGGTCAGCGACACCCGACCGTGTTCGTCGCCGATGATGACGTCGGTCATCGCGCCGGAACGATTGCGCATGCTGCGAGCCTTCGACGACAGCACCTCTGCCACAATTGTCACCGTCTCGCCGACCGGCAGGTCACGGATGGGCGTCAACTCAGCGGGGTCTGCGTAGCGTCGCGGGTAGTGCGCCAGCATCTCCCCGACCGTCTGTAGACCGAACGCGCGCTCGACCTTCTTCGCCGCGGCTGGGCCGATGGCACTTGCCAGGCTCGAGTCGAGGGTGAAGACCATGTCAGAAGTCTAGAGAACGCTTCGGACACATAGGCTAATCGGGTGACGAGGATCATTGCCGGAGATGCACGTGGGCTCCGACTGGACGTGCCGGCCAACGGTACGCGCCCGACCAGCGACCGCGTGCGCGAGTCGCTCTTTGGTTCCCTCGAGTCGGCCGACGCCATCGTCGGAGCGCGCGTGCTGGACCTTTACGCCGGCTCTGGGGCGCTCGGGCTCGAGTCGTTGAGCCGCGGGGCGAAGCGTGTTGATCTCGTGGAGCGTTCGCGTCCCGCCGCAGCGGTCGCGCGTCGAAATGCCTCCACCGTCACGAAATCGTTGGGCCATGACGTCGCCCACGTGCACGAGACCGCGGTGCTCACCTTCTTGAAGCGCAGCACCAGCACATACGACCTTGTGTTCACCGACCCGCCGTACGGTCTGGATGACGCGGCCATGACTGCCGACCTGGTCGCGCTGGCACCACTGCTGTCCGAAGATGCCGTCGTGGTGATCGAGCGGGCTCGCCGATCCACGCCACCTGACGTCGCAGCGGCCGGGCTCGAGGTGTTCCGGGAGAAGTCCTACGGCGACACCGCCGTCTGGTGGGCTCAGCCCGCGGCCGAATCCCAATCACGGTAGGGATCCCAGCCCGCTGCATCCACGGGTGCACCATCGCACAGCACGCCCTCAGCCCCGGCCTCACGCACGGTGCCGATGATCCGGAAGCCCGGCGGGAGAACGCCCGGTGGGAATGTCGCGAGCAACCCGTGGTCTTCGCCGCCGGCGAGGGCGCGCTCAGGATTGTCACCCAGCGCTGCGCGCTCGAAGTCGAAAGTGACGCCGGATGCCGAGGCAAGACGCCCCGCGTCAAGGGCGAGACCGTCGGACACATCCATCATCGCCGTCGCCCCGGCCACGGATGCCATGACTCCGAGCCCGATCGGAGGTACCGGTCGCAGTTGTGCGGAAAGCGCCGCCCGCTCCCCTGCCTCAAGAACGGCGGTGTCGATCGGCACAGGGGTATCGCCTTCACGAAACCGACCGAACAGCACCGCCAGGCCGTGCGCGGCGAGGCCCAATTCGCCGGCGATCGCGACGACGTCTCCTGGCTTCGCGCCGGCTCTGGTCACAGCATCTCGACCTTCGAGGTCGCCGAGGGCGGTAACAGCGATCATCAGTACATCAGAGGCAGTAAGGTCTCCGCCGACCACGGAGCAGCCCGGTGCCAGCGCCTCACACGCCGCACGGAGGCCGTCCGAGAGCTGCTCAACGAAGGAAAGCCGCAGGTCACGCGGCACGGCGAGAGCGACGACCAGGGCCGTCGGACGGGCTCCCATCGCGGCGATGTCCGCGAGGTTCACGGCAGCGGCCTTCCACCCGAGGTCATATCCGCTCGACCATGCCAGGCGGAAGTCCGGTCCGTGCACAAGCGTGTCGGTCGTGACGACCACAGAGCCCGACGGAGCGGAAATGACCGCAGCATCATCACCCGGACCGAGGATGGTGTGCGAAGCGGGCGCGGTACGGGCGAGGATCGCACGCAGAATCGTGCCTTCGGAGATGTCTCCCAGGCGCGGGTCGTCGTCGGCTGAACGGGAGGGCATGCTGACAAAGGTAGCCTGGAATCATGCTCCGTCGTTTCGCTGTCGCCGCCGTCGTTCTGCTTGGAACGACCCTGCTTGGCGGATGTGCGAGCACCGTCCACTTGGAGCCGGCGGAGGATGCGAACAACCCCCTGTGCGCCCAGGTGTCCGTCGGATTGCAGAACGCAGGGAGCGTCGCAGGCAAGGACCGCCGTTGGACAGATGCCCAGGCCACCGGCGCATGGGGAGATTCTGGCGGGGCGTCGGCCGTTATCCTCCGCTGCGGAGTGACCGTGCCCGCCCCCACGAGCGAACTGCAGTGCGTGACGCTGGAAGGCATCGACTGGCTCGTCGATGCCACCGAGACACCGTTCCTGCGCCTGACGACCTACGGCCGCGATCCTGCCGTGCAGTTGTACATCGATACGGGCGCTGTGAGCTCCAATGACGTGATCAGCAACCGCGCACTTGTCGGCGCGATCACCTCAGTGCCTGCAACGGGAAAGTGCACTGCACCGGATGCGCTCGACGAAGACACTCAGAAGCTTCTCGGAGGCTGATCAGCTCTCTGGATCAGCGGCGTAGGCCCGCTTCGACCAGCTCAGTGATGAGGTCGCCGTAGCTCAGCCCAGACGCGATCCAACACTTCGGGAACATTGAGATCGGGGTGAAGCCCGGCATCGTGTTGAGCTCGTTGATCACCAGCACACCATCTGACGTCAGGAACATATCGACCCTGGCGAGTCCTCGTCCGTCGACGGCTTCGAATGCCTGGATGCCGACTTCCTGGATTGCCTTGGTCTGCTCTGGGGTGAGTTCGGCTGGGCACACGACATCCACGCCGTCGCCACCGAGGTACTTGCCCTCGAAATCGTAAAATCCACGCTCCGTCAGGACGATCTCTCCCGGGAGCGAGGCGCGGATGCCGTCAACTCCATCGAGGATTGCCACCTCGATCTCACGACCGACGATGCCCGTCTCGACAAGAACCTTCTCGTCCTCGGCGAAGGCCACAGCCAACGCGGCATCCAATTCCGAAAGATCCGAGATCTTGGAGACACCGACGCTTGAGCCGGCCCTGGCGGGCTTCACGAACAGCGGGAGCCCGAGCTCTTCAATCGATGAGCGGAGCGCCGCGGCATCCTGCTTCCACGCGCGCTCACGGAGCGTTACCGACGGCGCGACCGCGATACCCGCAGCCTGCAGGACGACCTTCATGAAGTGCTTATCCATGCAGAGCGCAGAATCGAGCACGCCGCCGCCGACATACGGCACCTCGAGCGTGTCGAAGTATCCCTGAATCGTGCCGTCTTCGCCGTGTGTGCCGTGCAGGATCGGCAGTACCACGTCAATCTCGCCGTACCCAGTAACCGAGCCATCCGTCTGCGTCACACGCAGCGTGCGATCGCCACCGGGTTCCGGCCACAGCACGCGCGTGCCGTTGTCGACGACCTCCGGCAGGTGCGCAGCATCCAGGGCGAACTTTTCAGGACGATCCTCTTCGAGGACGAATGCACCCGCACGGGTGATTCCCACCGGAATCACGTCGTAACGATCCCGATCAATCGCGTGCAGCACCCCGCCCGCCGTTGCGGAACTGATGGAATGTTCGCTGGAACGCCCGCCGAAGAGCACCACCACCGTCTGCTTGTCCATGATTGATTCTCTCCTCCTGGGGAGTGTCGTCGTCTGTCGTCAGGTGGGGTGCGATGTCACGCGGCTGCATCGAGCCATCGAGCACCATCTTCACCTGCTCAACAATGGGCATGTGCACGTCGGACTCGCGAGCCAACTGCAAAATGGGCGCAACGGATGCCAGCCCCTCTGCCGTCTGGTTCATCTGCTTCACGACGTCCTGGAAGCTGTAACCCTGACCGAGCAGTCGACCGGCCGTGTTGTTGCGGCTGAGCGGCGACTGGCATGTGGCGATGAGGTCACCGAGACCGGCCAACCCCTGCAAAGTCTCGGGCTGGGCGCCGTTGGCCACAGCAAAGTCAGTCATCTCGACGAGGCCTCGCGTGATGATTGACGCTTTGGTGTTCTCGCCGTAACCGACGCCATCAACGATGCCGATCGCCACGGCGATGAGGTTCTTGAGCACTCCACCGAACTCGGTGCCGATCACGTCGGTGTTCACGAAAGTGCGAAAGTAGGAGTTTCGGGCAGCGCGAGCGACCGTCTCGGCGGTCTCCAAGCTGAGGGATGCAACGACTGCGGCAGTCGGCTGTTCCCGTGCGATTTCCAGAGCGAGGTTCGGCCCGGATGCCACGGCGATGCGCATCGGATCGCAGCGCATCTCCTGCTCGATGACCTGACTCATTCGCAGGCCGCTGGTGCGCTCGACGCCTTTCATGAGACTCACGATCGGAATATCGCTGTCGTCGAGCAATGGGCGCAGCGCCTTGAGGTTCTCGCGTAGCGACTGGCTGGGCACCGACAGGTACACCTGTTCGGCACCGTCGAGGGCAGTGGAAAGTTCGTGTGTGGCAGTCATTGTGCGCGGCAGGTTGATGCCAGGCAGATACTTGGAGTTGCGCTTGCCCTCCGAAATTTCGAGCGCCTGCTCGGGTCGGCGTGCCCACATCGTGACCTGTGCACCGCCGTCAGCGAGGACCTTGCCGAATGTGGTTCCCCAACTGCCGGCACCGATCACGGTGACGCGGGGACCGCCCGGTGCGATGTTCTTACGAGTCAAGGCGTCCGGTCTCCTTCTGTCCGTGATCGGACGGCTTCCAGCGGACGACGGGTGCCTTCTCGTCGCGCAACTCCTCGAGCAACGCGGTGATCGCATTCATCAGCCGGTTGGTCGCCTCATTGAGCGCGGACTGCTCGCTGGCGCGACCCTTCAGGTCGGAGACGTCGACCGGATCTCCGATGAGCACCTGCACGCGCTTGCGCGGCGGCCAGACGCTCAGACCCTTCTGATACCTGCCCATGATGTTCTGAGTGCCCCACTGCGCCATGGGAATCAGCGGAATATCGCCGCTGAGTGCGAGTCGGACGGCACCGGACTTCCCGCGCATCGGCCACAGCTCAGGATCGCGAGTCAGGGTGCCTTCCGGGTACACGATGACGCCACGACCATGCTCTACAAGAGTTCTCGATTGCTCGATGGTCTGCTTCGCGGCCACCGCGGATGCTCCGCGCGCGACCGGCACCATTCCGGTCTTGCGCAACGCCCATCCCAGCACGGGAACGCGGAACAGACTCGCTTTGGTCATGAACCGCGGTGCGCGACCCAGCCGCCAGACTGCCGCGGCGACGATCAGCGGATCGAACTCGGAGTAGTGGTTCGGTGCCAGCACATAGGCCCCCTCCGCTGGCAATTTCTCTTTGCCACGGATTTCAATCTTGGCCAGAAGTCCGATGGCAGGCACGACAATCGCTGCGAGCGGCCAGAACGCGCTCGGGCGGGACTTCTCGGTTGACCGGGAGCCCATCAATGTCACCGAACAACGTCGAAGTCGGCACCGAGCGCGGCGAGCTTCACGAGGAACTTCTCGTACCCACGGCTGAGAATGTCGACGCCAGAGACCTGGGATTCGCCTTCTGCCGTGAGCGCCGCAATGACGTGGCTGTAACCGCCTCGGAGGTCAGGAACAACGATGTCGGCGGCGTGCAAGGGCGTCGGGCCTGTGATGACCGCGGCCTGCTCGAGCTTGCGACGAGGAACACGGCGGGGACCGTCCTGCAGCCCGTGCGGGTGCACCACAATGTCGGCGCCCATCTTCACCAGGCGTCGGTGAAGCCGAAGCGGTTCTCATACACCGTCTCGTGAACGATCGAGCTCCCCTTGGCCTGTGTCAGAGCGACGATGAGGGGCTGCTGCCAATCGGTCATGAAGCCGGGGTGCACGTCGGTTTCGACGACAACCGGCTTGATCTCGCCCTCACGGCGGAAAAGGATGCCGTCCTCTTTGATGTCGAACCAGCCACCGGCCTTGCGGAACACGTTGAGGAAGGTCAGCATCTCCTGCTGCTTTGCACCGCCGACGAAGATCTCGCCGTCGGTCGCGAGAGCAGCGGATGCCCAAGACGCCGCCTCGTTGCGGTCGAAGATCGATCGGTGGTCGTAGCCGCGGAGCGTCTCTACGCCTTCGATGACGATGACGCGGTTCGGCTCATACGAGATGATCGCGCCCATCTTCTGCAGCACGGCGATGAGATCCATGATCTCGGGCTCGATCGCGGCGTTGTGCAGTTCGGTGACGCCTTCGGCCCGCACGGCTGTCAGCAGCACCTGCTCGGTCGCACCAACACTCGGGTACGGCAGGTGGATGTTCGCGCCGTGCAGACGTCCGCCCGGTGTTGACAGACGGATGCCGCTGGGAAGCTTCTCAACGACAGCACCGAACTTGCGCAGCGCATCGAGGTGGAAATCGATAGGACGATCGCCGATACGGCATCCACCAAGATCAGGGATGAACGCCTGGCCGAGACGGTGCAGCAGCGGGCCGCAGAACAGAATCGGAATGCGCGACGCGCCAGCGTGAGCGTCGATCTCTTCAAAGTGCGCCGACTCGACATCACTCGGATCGAATACGAGTGAGCCAGCTTCATCGCCCTCGGTGACACGCACGCCGTGCACCTCAAGCAGGGACCGCACGACGGCGACATCACTGATCTCTGGCACATCACGGAGGGTGCTGACAGTTTCACCCAGCAACGAGGCCACCATCGCCTTCGTGGCGAGGTTCTTGGCTCCCTTGACATCCACACGTCCGCGCAGCGGTCGCCCGCCTCGAATCGCCAGAACATCCCCAGAAGGTATTGCGTCCTGACGTACGTCGTGCAGGGGTGTCGTCATTCGATGGGCCTCACTTCAATTCTGCGGATCGCGGCAGTTGCCGCCGGGACGAATGCCCCCTGGCCCACTCTCCGACCTCGTTCAAAGAACAGGGAGGGTGCGTGGCCGCCACGACTCGCGACGGGCCTCGAACTGCGCGATCTTGTCTTCGTTGCGCAGCGTGAGCCCGATGTCATCGAGCCCTTCGAGGAGCCGCCATCTAGTGTAATCGTCGATCTCGATGTCGGCCTGGACATCACCGATCACGGCAGTGCGCGCCTCAAGGTCGACAGTGATCGAAGCACCGGGGTTCGCGTCGATCTCCGCCCAGATCCGTTCAAGATCTTCTTCAGTAATAGTCGCGGCCAACAGGCCTTGCTTCCCGGAGTTTCCGCGGAAGATGTCGGCGAAACGAGGACTCAACACGACGTTGAAACCGAAGTCACGAAGTGCCCAGACGGCGTGCTCACGGCTCGAGCCGGTGCCGAAATCCGATCCTGCCACGAGCACGGATGCCCCTTGAAATGCCGCTTGGTTGAGGACGAATTCAGGGTCCTGACGCCAGGCGTAAAAGAGCGCATCCTCGAAGCCGGTCTTGGTGACTCGCTTGAGGAACACCGCGGGAATGATCTGGTCGGTATCGACATTCGAGCGCTTCAGCGGGGCGGCGATCCCGGTGTGGGTGGTGAATTTCTCCATGATCAGGCTCCTACCAGTTCCTCAATCGGCGACAGGTCGCTGGGGCTGGACAGCGTGCCGCGAACAGCGGTCGCAGCAGCGACCAGCGGGGACACGAGATGCGTGCGACCCCCCTTGCCCTGACGGCCCTCGAAGTTTCGGTTCGATGTGGATGCGCAACGCTCACCAGGTGCCAGCTGGTCAGGGTTCATGCCCAGACACATCGAGCACCCAGCAAATCGCCATTCCGCACCGAAGTCGGTGACAATCTTGTCAATGCCTTCGGCTTCGGCCTCGAGGCGCACTCGGGCAGATCCTGGCACGACCATGACGCGAACGCCGTCTGCCTTCTTCCGACCGCTGATAACCGACGCAAACGCGCGGAGGTCTTCGATGCGGCTGTTCGTGCAGGAGCCCATGAACACGGCATCAACGGGCACTTCCTTCAGCGGCGTGCCAGGAATGAGATCCATGTATTCCAAGGCGCGCTCTGCGGCCGCGCGGGCATTCGGATCGGCGATGTCGGCCGGGTTCGGCACAGTCGACGAGAGTGAACTGCCCTGACCGGGGTTTGTACCCCAGGTGACGAACGGCTCGAGCTCGTTCGCATCGACAAGAACCTCAGCGTCGAATGTCGCGCCATCATCGGTGGGGAGCGTACGCCAGTAGGCGACAGCATCCTCCCAGTCTTGACCCTTCGGCGCATGCGGACGACCCTTGAGGTACGCGAAGGTCGTCTCGTCAGGAGCGACCATGCCTGCTCGCGCACCGGCCTCGATCGACATGTTGCAGATCGTCATGCGACCTTCCATCGACAGCGCACGGATCGCGCTGCCGCGGAACTCCAGAACGTACCCCTGACCGCCGCCGGTGCCGATCTTGGCGATGACGGCGAGGATGATGTCTTTCGCTGTCACACCCTCCCGCAGCTCGCCCTCAATCGTGATGGCCATCGTCTTGAACGGCTTCAGCGGAAGCGTCTGCGTCGCCATGACGTGCTCGACCTCGCTGGTGCCGATGCCGAACGCCATCGCGCCGAAAGCACCATGCGTAGAGGTGTGCGAGTCGCCGCAGACGACCGTGATCCCGGGCATCGTCAGCCCGAGCTGCGGACCGACGACGTGAACAATGCCCTGCTCGGCGTCGCCCAGCGAGTGCAGCCGGACGCCGAACTCGGCGGCATTTCGGCGCAGCGTCTCGATCTGGGTGCGGCTGGTAAGGTCGGCGATCGGCTTGTCGATTGCCAGAGTCGGAGTGTTGTGGTCTTCCGTGGCAATCGTCAGATCGACTCGCCGTAGCGGCCGGCCCTCCGAGCGAAGGCCATCGAAGGCCTGCGGGCTCGTCACCTCGTGCACCAGGTGCAGGTCGATGTAGATGAGGTCAGGCTCGTCACCGGTGCCCTTGACGACGAGGTGGTCATCCCAGACCTTCTCGGCGAGCGTGCGCGGACGGCTCGAAACATCGGACGTATCAACTGAGGTCATGTCGGTTTCTCCAAATTCGGCGGTGTGGCCACGCTGAACTCCGCGACGAGAAGGGCCTATTTCGAGGTCTCGTCGCGGCTGATAAGGAGAAGAACCACTCGCCGCATGCCGGTCAGTTTACACCGGCAACGGGAGTGGTTCGTCCCCTCGAGTTATTGGATGACGCGATCACTCAGCGATCGCAGTCGCCTTCTTCTCCCGCGCCGAGGCGATGAGGCTCGCGATGGTTGCAACGGCCATCGAAGCGAAGATCACACCGAGTGAGACCCAGTTGTTGATATCGGGTGCCCACAGGATGTTTTGCCCACCGTTGACGAACGGCAGTTCGTTTTCGTGCATCGCATGCAGGATGAGCTTCACGCCGATGAAGCCGAGGATGAATGCCACACCGTAGTGCAGGTATTTCAGCTTGTCGAGCAAGTCTCCCAGCAGGAAATACAACTGACGCAACCCCATCAGCGCAAACAGGTTCGCGGTGAAGACTATGAAGGTGTCTTGCGTGACGCCGAAGATCGCGGGGATCGAGTCGACGGCAAACATCAGGTCGGTGACGCCAAGCGACACGAACACGATGAGCATCGGCGTCCAGATCTTCTTGCCGTTCACGACGGTGCGGACCTTCGAACCGTCGTAACTGTCGCTGATATCAATGCCGCGGCGCAACAGCCGGATGATGAAGCTTTCCGTCTGCTGATCTTCCTCATGTTTGTCTGGCATCGCCTGGCGAATTGCGGTGAAGACGAGGAACGCGCCAAACAGGTAGAAGATCGGAGTGAGGTGCTCGACAGCGGCGCCGACGATGACGATGAAGATCGCACGAAGCACGAGAGCGATGATGATGCCCACCATCAGAGCTTCCTGCTGATAGCGGCGCGGAACAGCAAACTGCCTCATGATCAGCACGAACACGAACAGGTTGTCGATTGAGAGGCTGTACTCCATGGTCCAGCCGGTGAGGAAGTCCAGCGAAGTCTTGCTGTCGCCGACGAAGAAGAGAATCGCCGCGAAGATCAGCGCGAGAGTCACATAGAACGCGACCCAGAGGCTGGATTCCTTAGTGGAGGGGATGTGCGGTCGCTTCAGGATCAAGAGCAGATCCGCGATGAGAATCACAGTCAGAACCACCAATGAGGTGATCTCGAACCAGACGGGGATGTTCAAGGGTGCACGGCACCTTTCGAGAGGTCGACTACCAGCCGAAAGTCTCTCCCCCGCACTGAGTGCGTCGCGCGCCCGGAGCAACTTTGATGGTGCTCGTGATGACGATGCGCGCGGATTTGGGATACTCCCTCTCGCAGGATCGATTCTAGCGGAGGTTGGTGGGAAGTACCGTACTGCTGCAAACCGATCTGAGACGATGGGGCGTTGCTCGACACTTTTCAGATGAGAGACACCGAACGGAGCAGAATGCCGGATCGATCAGAAGACCAGGAATGGGCGGCACGCGCCGCGGCAGGTGACGAGAGCGCCTTCCGTGCGCTGTACCGCGCGCATGTTCGGCCGGTCTACTGGATCGCACACGGAATCGTCGGGACCGCCGAGGATGCCGAGGACGTGACCCAGGAGACGTTCGTCGTTGCCTGGGGGAAGCTGCCGACGCTCGAGTTGGTCGGCGAATCGATCCTGCCGTGGTTGGCGACGATTTGCCGCTTCCAAGCGGCAAATCGCCTACGTCAGCGGCGGCGCGATCAGGCGCACACAACGGATGCCGCGGATGAGACGCTCGCTGACACGGTCAATGTCGAAGAGCAAGTCATCACCGCGGCATTAGCTGCGAGGATCACCGCCGAAATCGGCACCCTGAGCGATTTGGATCAGGAAATCTTTCGGCTATGCGCTGCCGAGGGATACGCCTACCACGTAGCCGCGACAGAGCTGGGAATCAGCCATGCCGTTGTTCGGAACCGCCTCTCGCGGGTGCGCACGCAGTTGCGCGGCACCGTCCAGGAAGTGAGAGACGCATGAACGACCAGAACCCCATCGAACCCCTCCCCGAGCTTTCGGCGGAGAGCATCACCAGAATCGAGAATGCCGTGTTCGCGAAAATCGCCGGAGAGCCGTCATCCCACACGGCACGGACAACTCACGCACCCACGAAGCGACGCCGTTGGCTGACCGGAATAGGCATCGCCGCCGCGTTCGTGGCCGGCGTGCTCATTACTCCCCCGATCCTCGGCGTTGTCGGCGGTGGCGGCGTCATGAATGATGCGAGCGGCTCCTCAATTCCTATGATCGACGGGGGATATTCCGAATCCGCGCCCGGCATGAGCGCCCAGGACTCGAGCATTCAGGTCAGCGCTGGTGTGCCGGCAATCGCCCCCGAACTCAGCCGCGAGATCATCCAGAACGCGCAGGCAACTCTTCAGGTCACCAACATTCAGGAGGCCGCTGACGCTGTCGCTGCGCTCGCCGACGAGCATGGCGGCTATGTCGAAAGCACCAACATTCAAACGACTCCCGTCGAAGATCAGACCTCTGCCCAGGCACCGCCGGACGCGGGATACGGCTGGGTCAGCATCCGCGTACCCTCGGCAGACCTGCCAGACGTCATCACGGAGCTCGCGTCTTCAGGGAAGGTGCTGGCCTCCTCTGTATCGAAGCAGGATGTGACCTCCACCGCGATCGATCTTCGGGCACGTGTCGACGCGACGCGCGCATCGGTCGACCGACTCACCGAACTCATGTCGAACACGGCAACCGTCTCGGAGCTGATTGAAGCCGAAACGGCGCTCTCCGATCGTCAAGCGCAGCTGGAGTCGTACGAGCAGCAGCTCGCGGCTCTCGACGATCAGGTGGCGATGTCCTCGCTGCAGGTAGAGCTCACTCGGACGGCCAGTGCGACGACCGCTGACCCCGCCGGATTCGGTGACGGTCTGCTCGCCGGCTGGAACGGACTGATCGTCTCGCTCAACGCCTTGGTGATCGCGTTTGGATTCCTGCTCCCCTGGCTTGTTGTCACGGGCGTCGTCGTCCTTATCGTCTGGGCGATCCGCCGCGGGCGTCGCGGTCGGAAGGACTCCTAGCTCGCCGCCTTGCGGATGTGGTCGGCGATCGTCTTCTCGGTCTCAGTAGTCAACGCAACGAGGGCGAATGAGGTCACCCAGAGGTCACCGTCATCCAGATTCGCTGATTCTTCAAAACCGAGCGTCGCGTAACGGGTTGTGAATTTCGAGGCGGCCTTGAAGAACACCACTACCTTGCCGTTTTCATCGGCGTAGGACGGGAAGCCGTACCACGTCTTCGGAATGAGGTGCGGTGCCACCTCGGAGACGATGCGGTCAATCCCCTCGGCGAGAACGCGGTCGTCGTCTGGCAGGGCTGCGATCGCTTCACGGACTGCTTGCTCCCCTGCCGCACGGGTCTTACCCGCCTTCTCTTCTGCGCGCAGTTCGGCGGCGCGCTGCTTGACAGCGTCGCGCTCTTCCTTGGACAGTCCAGCGGTCTTGCCAGCCATGTCATACTCCTCGCCGTTGTGTCGTGGTCGTCTCTGACCTGGGTCTACATTACGACTGACCAACCCGAAGCACTATCGAATCCTGATAGCACTTCTGAGATGCAGAAAACCCCCGGGATTGCCGGGGGGTTTTCGATGTTGTGTGACCCCAACGGGATTCGAACCCGTGTTACCGCCGTGAGAGGGCAGCGTACTAGGCCGCTATACGATGGGGCCGTCTGGCGGACATTTCCGTGCCGCGACAACCGTTCAAGTATGCCATGAGTTTTTGCCCTCCGCAAAATCGTGCCGTGATGAGCTCCCGCCCGGGCGCGTCTTTATAAAACTCGGGTTTGCCGCGCGGCCGCAGACAGAGTTGACTCTCCTCATGCGCGTCACAAAGTTCGAACATGCCACCCTCCGCATCGATGAGAGCGGCGACAGCCTGCTCATCGATCCCGGGTCATTCACCACGCCCCTGATCGATCTTTCGAGCGTCGTAGCCGTCGTGATCACTCACGAGCACCCCGATCATTGGACACCCGAGCACCTCGATCGAATTCTCCGTGATGCACCCGGCATCCCGATCTTCGCCCCGGCAGGCGTCGCGGCGGCCGCTTCGGACTACGAAATTACCGTGGTTGCCCCCGGCGATACGGTTACCGCCGGCCGCTTTACACTGCGCTTCTTCGGCGGTGACCACGCCGTCATTCACTCGTCAGTGCCGAACGTGCAAAACGTTGGAGTACTCGTCAACGACGAGCTCTACTATCCGGGCGACTCATACGCAATCCCCGAAGGCGTTGAGGTCAACACTCTCGCTGCGCCTCTAGGCGGCCCCTGGCTCAAGATCGGTGAGGCGATGGACTTCATGCTCGCCGTGAAGCCGCGTCGCGCGTTCGGCGTTCACGATATGACGCTTTCGGTGGCTGGCCGCAACATGCATCGCTCGCGCCTGAAATGGGCGACCGAGCACAACGGAGGCGAGTTCTTCGAGCTCGACCCGGGCGACCCGCTCGACCTTTGATTCTCCCGGCGGAGGGTCGCCCTCCTCTTAGTCGCTGGGGGACGCTTGCGCGGTACGCACCCGAAGATCACGCGCAAGATGATCACGCTGCTCGATAACGAGGCGGCGTAGCGCCGCTGGCGCGTCCTCGTTCGACGAAAGCCAGTTATCGACAAGCCCGAGATCATCGGATGCCGGAAACAGCCCCAGCACGAGCCGTCGTGCGAGTTCAATGCTGCGGTCATGCCATGCGGGTGCGATCCGTGCGAAGTACTCGTTGTCCAGCTCACTGATGAGGTCGCGTCGGCCGCCTGCCCGTACTCCAGCGATGATGGCGCTGAGATGATCGTTGCTCAATGCGCGGTCTTCCCAGGCCTGATGCCAGGCTGTCAGGCGCACCGCCTCGACGGGACGCGCCGCGAGAGCACACAACGCGGCCGTTCGACCACTCGCAGTGTCGTCACGCTCAAGCTCAGTCTCGACATCGTCAAAAGCCGCATGCCCTGTGGTCGTCAAGGCGGACAGCAGCGTCCAGCGCAGATCAGGATCCACAGTCAGCCCCGCCGGCACATCACCGTCAAGCATCGCCCGCACCTGAACGGCACGAGAGTCGTCATAGGCGGATGCCGCAGCGAAGGCGCGCGCCCAGGAAAGCTGCGCATCGCTGCCAGCCTCCGCATTCGTCAGCGCATTCCAGGTCGTATCGAGCCACGCAGTACGCTGCGCAGACCGGTCTTCATCCGGTGTGAAGTGCCCGACCGCGTACGCTGCATTGGCCAGCACACCGCTGAGTAGCCCGATATTCTCCTCCACCGGCGCATGTGCGGCGACGATCGCCAGGTAGCGCGCAACGGACAGTTCACCGTCGCGGGTGGCATTCCACAGCGACGACCACACCAGGGCGCGCGGCAACGGTTCAAGCGATGACAGTGCTCGTTCGACCGAAGCGAGCGAACGCTCATCTAGCCGCGACTTGGCGTAGGTGAGGTCGTCGTCGTTCAGCAGCGCGAGGTCGGCATCCTGAAGGTTCACGGTAGTGCGGGCATCCCGAATATCGAGTTCAACCTTCTCGCGTTGCGAGAGCCGGCCGTCAACGAGGTCGTACAGCCCGACGCGCAAGCGATGCGGACGCGGATCGCTCTGCACCAGCATCCGCCGGCCATCTCCGCCGTCCTCGAGCCACAGCGTCGATACGCCACTCGTTTCCAGCCACGCCTTCGACCAGGCGCGGACGCTCGCCCAGAGACGTCTTCGAGCTGCACCAGCAGATCTTCCAGCGTCGTGTTGCCGTAGGCATGTGCGGCGAAGTACCGGCGCAGGCCTCGAAGAACTGATCCTCTCCCACGAAAGCGACGAGCTGCTTGAGCACGGAGGCACCCTTGGCATAGGTGATGCCGTCGAAGTTCAGCTTTGCTGCTTCGAGGTCGGTGATGTCCGCGACGATCGGATGCGTCGTCGGAAGCTGATCCTGCTCGTACGCCCAAGCCTTCCGGTTCGCGGCGAAGCGCACCCAGGCGTCAGTGAAACGGGTTGCAGCAACGGAGGCGTGCGCGCCCATATAGTCGGCGAACGACTCCTTAAGCCACAGGTCATCCCACCAGCGCATGGTGACGAGGTCACCGAACCACATGTGCGCCATCTCGTGCAGGATCGTGTTCGCACGGCCGCCACGCTGCGCGTCGGTGGCAGCACCACGTGACAGGTAGGCCTCGGTGAAGGTGACGATGCCAGGGTTTTCCATGGCACCGAGGTTGTACTCCGGAACGAAAATCTGGTCGTACTTACCCCACGGGTAGGCAAAGTCGAAGGAATCCGTGAAGAAGTCGAGTCCCTGACGGGTGATCTCGATGATTTCCTCTTCCTCAAGGAATGCCGAAAGCGACGGCCGACAGAAAACTCCGAGAGCAACCGACTGCTCCCCTCGAGTCCATGCTGCGTCAACGCGGTGGTACGGACCGGCAGCAACCGAGGTGATGTAGCTCGACATCGGCAGCGTCGGCGCGAACTCGACCGTCTGCGCACCATCGCGATCCCGGAGAGTCGCCACACTCTGGTTGGACAACACGTGCCACCCTGCCGGGGCATGCACGACGAATGTGTACGACGCCTTCATATCTGGCTGCTCAAAGCACGCCATCACACGGCGAGAATCAGCCGGTTCATACTGCGTATAGAGGTACGTCTCGCCGTCGACCGGATCGACGAAGCGGTGCAGGCCTTCGCCGGAACGGCTGTAGACACCCTTCCCCTCGATAATGACCGTGTTGGATGCCGCGAGGTCTCTGACCTCTACCCGCGCGCCGTCGTACTCAACGGACCGCTCAACACCGTTGACGGTGAGGCGGCCGACCGACTCGCCGATGAAGTCAATCCAGGTCTCGGATGCCGTGGCATCGAACACCAGCGTCGTGGTGGTGTCGAATACGAGCTGCTGTGAATTTGGCGCGTCGCGGAGGTCGAGTTCCACATGCACCTTACGCACTGTCACGCTCGCAGATCGCGCGGCTGTCTCTTCTCTAGTCAGGTTCGCTGAACTCATGACTCCATCGTTTCATGTAACAAAAGAAGTACTGATAACCACGTTTGGCCGCAAATGGGCTAACATTGAACAACAACCTCACGATGACCTTCGGAATCTCCGACTGTTCATCGGTCCGACTGCCCTACAAGGCACGGTGGCCACTCGATCACATTTCATCCGTCTACCTCACGCACTCAGACATGTTGCGCCGCGAGTTTCGCCGCCACACTGAGAGCCCCACAATCTGCCGAGCCGAACATCGTCGAGGCATTACGGGTCGAAGCTCGGCCCACGAACACAAAGGAAACACAGCATGGCCACTGGTACTGTCAAATGGTTCAACTCCGACAAGGGCTACGGCTTCATTGCTCCCGATGACGGATCTGCAGATGTCTTCGCGCACTTCAGCGCGATCCAGGGCAGCGGACACCGCAACCTCGAGGAAGCACAGAAGGTCGAGTTCGACACGGAGCAGGGCCCCAAGGGTCCCCAGGCGACGAACATCAACGCGCTCTGAACTAACCCAGAACGCCCGAAGGCCCGACCCCGCACTGCGGGGTCGGGCCTCGGCATTTTTACGTGGTGCGTGCGCTCGATTTGACGCCATGGCCATACGTCACGTAAATTACAGATCGGTAACGGTCTCACCCGAAGAGATCGTCGACGAGCAGAACTGCTCCTCCGGAAGGATCCCTCACGACTTCAGTGCCACCCGAGAGCGCGCCCGAATCCGCCTCGGCAGTTCCAGAAAATACCCCGAACGCATCTCGCCCCCAGCTACGGCGAGACCTGCGTAGTCGGGTGACTCCGCCCATCCCGAGCCCCGAGGCCCCTCGCGCCCAGCGGCCGGAGCCCTCGCATGCCGAGCGGCCGGAGACGAAGGACGCGCCGCGGCGAGCACCGTCGCAGGCAGCCCCGCCTCGCCGTCCTGTGCGCGGGAAGCCGCGTCCGTGGGCAAAGTCGAAAGCGCTGGGCGCCACGCTCGCCGTCGGCGTGATGATTGCTGGTGTCGCGCTGCCCGTGCTCAATTCGGGTGGCGATTCTGTTGCAGCTACGGTCAGCGTCACCGCTGCGGTTGCGGACTCCGCGCAGTCTTACAGCGCTACGGATGAGATCCGCGCCGAGATCGCTCCGCGCGGGAGCTACTCAGCGACCACTCCTGCCGAGATCGAGGACACTCGCTCGCAGGCGATCAGTGCCGCACTTTCTGCAGGGATGCCGCTCGCGAGTGCCGTGGACATCCCCATCGCCGATCGAGTCGTGATGCCTATGGCGAGTGGCGCGTACTCGTTCACCGACGGCTTCGGCGCGTCACGACCGGGGCGGTCTCACCTCGGCCAGGACTTCGCCGCACCTGTTGGCGCTCCGATCAACGCGGCGATGACGGGCTGCGTGTCCCGTTCCACCGAAAGCTTCGAAGGCTACGGCGTGACGATTCAGATCGAGAGCATCGTCGACGGCGAGTCCGTGAGCACGGTCTACTCGCACATGAACTACGGATCGCGCGCGGTGCAGGTCGGCGATTGCGTCGAGGCCGGCCAGTACATTGGCGACGTCGGCTCCACCGGGTATGTGTTCGGCTCCTGCCTGCACTTCGAGGTGCACATCAACAGCACGCCGGTGGACCCCATGCCGTGGCTCAAGACGCATGTGAGCTGAAGCAACCTGCCACTCAGTGGCAACAGTGCATAGAAACCAAAAACCCCGCCTGAGCGGGGGTTTTTCTTTGGCTGGGGTACCTGGACTCGAACCAAGAACAACGGTACCAGAAACCGCCGTGTTGCCAATTACACCATACCCCAAGGGCGAAACCAGAGCCTCGCACCGAGAAACTACTCTACCCGACTTCGTGGATCCGGCCAAAACGCGCCACGCTGGCTGAGCCGCCGGGCGCGTCGGCTCTCGCTAACCGCGCAGGTGCTCCACCAGCGCGGCGAGGCGTCGGAGCGACTCATCCTTGCCGAGCAGCTCCATCGACTCGAACAGCGGCGGCGACACGCGACGCCCTGTGATCGCGACGCGCGGCGGGCCGTACGCAACACGAGGCTTCAGTTCAAGCTTCTCGACCAGTGCGGTGGCCAAAGCATCCTGAATCTTCTCGGGCGTGAACTCCGTCACCGGCTCAAGGGCAGCAATGCACGCCTCCAGCACGTCGGCAGCGTTGGCGGGGAGCCCCTTCAGCGCGTCGGCGTCGTACGAGATGTCTTCCTTGAACAGGAAGCCCATCATGCCGGGTACCTCACCGAGCACCTGCACGCGCTCTTGCACCAATGGCGCGGCGCGGAATGCGAGTACGAGCTGTTCATGGGTCGGCTCGTCGAAGAGACCAGCCGCAGCGAGGTACGGGATCGTTCGCTCAGCGAAGTCCTTCTCCCCCAGCATCCTGATGTGATCGCCGTTGATGGATTCGGCCTTCTTCTGATCGAAGCGTGCCGGGTTCGGGTTCACGTTTTCGATGTCGAACGCGGCGATGAATTCTTCCAGCGAGAAGACGTCGCGGTCAGGAGCAATCGACCAGCCAAGCAGCGCCAGGTAGTTCAGCAGCCCCTCGTGGATGAAGCCGCGCTCGCGGTGCAAGAACAGATCTGCCTGCGGGTCACGCTTCGAGAGCTTCTTGTTACCCGTCTCGCCCAGCACCAGCGGCATGTGCGCGAATCGCGGCACGAACGTCGTGACATCGGCGTCAATCAGAGCGGCGTACAGCGCGAGCTGCCGCGCCGTCGACGGCATCAGGTCTTCGCCGCGCAGCACGTGGGTGATACCCATGAGTGCATCATCGACCGGATTGACGAACGTGTACAACGGCACGCCATTCGGGCGCACAACCACGAAGTCGGGGAAGGATCCTGCAGGGAACGTAACCTCGCCGCGGATCAGGTCGACATAAGTGAGGTCCTCGTCCGGCACACGCAAGCGCAATGCGGGCTGGCGGCCTGCTGCGCGGAACTCAGCCTTCTGCTCCTGGGTCAGATCGCGATCGAAGTTGTCGTAGCCGAGCTGCTTCGCACGACCATTTGCCTCGTTGCGGGCGTCGATCTCTGCGGCATCCGAAAAGCTCTCGTAGAGCGCACCGGTCGCGAGAAGCTTGTCGATGACACCGCGATAGATGTCGTGGCGCTCGGACTGGCGGTATGGGGCGTGCGGACCGCCGACCTCGACGCCCTCGTCCCAGTCGATCTTCATCCAGCGCAGCGCGTCGAGCAGCTGCTGGTAGCTCTCTTCGCTGTCGCGCGCGGAATCGGTGTCCTCGATGCGGAACACGAGCTTGCCACCGTTATGGCGCGCGTAGGCCCAGTTGAACAGCGCGGTGCGGATCAGGCCGACGTGCGGCAGACCAGTCGGAGACGGGCAGAAGCGGACGCGAACGTCGGCACCGCTGGCGGTCGTGGTGAGAGCGTGAGGAGTAGCCATATCCCCTCAATCCTACGCGGGAGTCGGGGGCGAGTTCAGTCACGGCGGCGGCGGCGTCTGACTTCTTGGCTGATGAGGAAGACTGCCCCGAGTCCGAAGAACCCGAGAGCCAGTAGCCCGATGACGACGCCCGATACTGGGCCTCGACGCCCCATCGGTTCCGGATCAACGAATGAGAGCACGATCATGAGGGCACCCACGACCGCGAACGCGAGGCAGCTAACGATCGTCAGGACGCGACCCGCTGGCGAGTCGCCGCCGATCGCAATGACAACTCCAGTCAACACGCTCATCACACCGAAAATGATGCCCACGATTCCCAGCAAGGCGCCACCAAAGATGCAGATCATCATGCCCGCCGCGACAAAGAGCGTCCCAAACACGATGAGACGTACAACTTCCCATCGCTGCTTCCGCCGCTGCGCGGCCTCCTCTGCCTGCAAGGAGGGCTGCCGCCGGCGCCGTTTCGCGCTCACCGGAAGTCGACGGGAATATCCGTAAGACGCCACCCAGAGTTATCGCTCGTGAGCAGCTGAAGGCTCGTGGTCGGTCCGAGTGGTACGGCGCCTGCCGGATACACCAGGGTCGCCGTCCATACTTCGCCACCGTCCATGCTCGAGGAAGTAGCGAGGTCAGTGAGCGGAATGATCGCGTCAGTCGTCAGCTCGGATGCCTGGTACAAGAACGGCATGACAGCGTTGCTCTGCTCGAGGGCGGCCACGCCCGCCAACGACCCTGCTGTCACGAGCCAGCGGGGCCGGTAGCAGTTCCACCGAAGATATCGGGGCCGGCAGCGCCAACAAGGCCGTCCAGCGCCTCGATCTTCAATTCGACGACCAGGTGGTTCTTGACGTTGTAGGCGTGTTCGGCGCTGATATGCCAAGGGCGCGTGCCCTCGACATCCACACCCATAGCACCGGTGGCGACCATGCCGTTGGTGTCGGGAAGCTCGCCTGCCTCGAGGTCCGAAATTGCTCCCTCTTCACGCTTCGGGGTGGTGATGAGCAGTTCCACGCGACGGTTCTGCAAACGACCGGCTTCAGTGTCGTTCGGAGCAGCAGGCTCCGACGCGCTGCGCCCGCTCACCACGAGCGGGTACTCCGTAGCGTCGATGAACTCACCGAGCACAGCTGCCACTGCCGCCGCACGACGCTCTGAGAGGTCCTGGTTGGCTGCTTCTTCTCCGTCGGAGTCCGTGTGCCCAATGACCTGAACCGTACCGGCTTCGCGGTCACCGATCTGTTCAGCCGCCGCCTGAATAGCAGCTCGCGCTTCGTCCGTCAGCTCAGCGGAGTCGTATCCGAAAAGGAAATCGGCGCTAAGCGCAATAAGAGCCTTCTCGGCGTCTGCATCGGTGCGCGTCGCGGATGCGAGATCCTGCGAATACGACACCATCGGAACCACCGGCTGCGATACCACCGCGCCGAGGTCGACGAAGTCTGCACCCTCAACGTCTGGGACGTCTGCCTCCATGACGGGGACCTCACCGACGAAGCCGCCGCCAGGAATTGCTAGATCGAAGTCCTGCGCGAAGGAGTCGCCGTAAACGAGCTGCACCCGTTCGGTGGACGCACCAGCGCTTGCCTCCGTACGGCTGATTACGGCTATGCCACTCTCATCGAGAGCAGGTGCGATGACTTCCTCCGAGTAGAGGTCGAACAGGCGAACTCCTACCCAATCCGAAAGGCTAAGGTCGCTGCTGCTACTCCAGAGCGGCATCAGCGCATCAAGCGGACCACTCGTGAGTACATCGGAGGAATCGTCATCGACGACGACATCCAGCGTCAGCACAAGCGATTCGCCTGCGCGGACGATCGGGTGCACCTGCACCGTCATCGCGGCGGAGCCGAACGTGACGGGGACTTCGCCGACGATGCTCTCTGAAGTCAGTTCCTCAGTCGGTGCCGGATCGGCTTCGGGCTTTGGATCTGCTGTAGCCGCGCATCCTGCCAGAAGGACAACGGACGCAAGGATGGCAAGACTTCGAGACAACATATCTCGAACCCTAACAGCGTGCGAAAACCGAAAATCACTGGTACGTTGCACGCCTCGACGGCCTCGAATGCCGCTTCGCCGTGCGGGTGCACCGTGATCCTTGGCTACGTCTTCGTCCGTCCCAGCGGCGCAAGAACAACAATCACGAGCACAAGAACGGATGCCGCGACACCGAGCCCCGCGTACTGGAAATTCGCGAGCACCACGCCAGCGAGAACGGCGCCCGCGGCAGCACACAGGCTCATCAGCGAGTCGCTGCGGCCTTGGCGACGCGTACGCAACTCTGGTGCGCTCGCCTCGGTGAGCAGCGCGGCACCGGCGACCGTGGCGGCACTCCACCCGAGCCCAAGCAGCACGAGAGCGGCCATCACTCCCCCCGCCTGATCATTCGCGAAGATCGCGAACCCGAGTGCGCCAGCAAGCAGCACTTGTCCGAGCAGCACTACCTGCAGCCGCCCCCAACGGTCAGCGAGGATGCCGAAGAGTGGCGAAAGCCCGTACATTCCTGCCACATGCAACGCGATCGTCACACCGACCAGCGACGAGACATCAGCGCTCGACGCGTGACCGGCGTGTGCACTTTGAGCCATGTGCGAGAGATGCACCGGCGTCATCGCCATCACCGAGGCCATCACCACGTGTGAGCCAGCGATCGCGAAAATGGCGTAGCGCGCCACGAGCGGCCGGTCGGCAATGACCAGCGGCGCGGACAGTTTCGCCGCGGCATCCCTCGCGAATCGCTGCGCCGTCAGCAGCGGATCCGGACGCAACGCCGTGATGTAGAGGATCAAAGCAGCCAGCTGCGCGACCAATGAGAACAGATAGGAACCGGTCTGCGGCGGCATCCCGATCGCCTGACCGACAATCTCGCCAGGACCGAGCAGCAGCGGCCCTGATACCCCGCCGATCGTCGTTGCCCAGACGACCATCGACAGGTCGCGTCCGCGATGCTTCGGTGAGGCAAGGTCGGTGGCGGCGAAGCGAGACTGCAGATTTCCGGCGTTACCGGCACCAATCATCAGGATGCCGACGAGCAGCAGCGGGAAGATTCGCAGCGCCGCCGCGAGAATAACGACAGCGATGCCGATCAGCGCGAACAGGTTGCCGAGTGTCAGCGCACGACGACGCCCGACGCGACTCGCCAGTCGTGCGAGCGGGATGGCGCACAGCGCCGCCCCCAGCGTCACCGATGCGGTGGCGAGCCCAGAGAGTGCGTCGTCACCGGACAGATCGGCCGCGAGGAGTGCACCGAGCGAGACGGTCGCACCAAAGGCGATTCCGCCGAGCACCTGCCCGATCGACAACACGAGAACCGTGCGTCGCTGCACGGCCGTCTGATCGACGACCGTGGGTGCGGTCATGGAGCAGGCTGTGCGTCGCGCACAGAGTTGCGCAGGATGCCGAGACCTGAGACCTCTACCTCGACCGTGTCTCCGGCGACGAAGGGCCCCACGCCGGCGGGCGTGCCAGTCAGGATGACATCGCCAGGCAGCAGCGTGAACACTGCCGATGCGTACTCGATGATCTCCTCGACCGAGTGGATCATGTCGCTCAGCGGCGCATGCTGGCGCACTTCACCGTTCACACGGGTCTCAATCGTCGCGTCATCCGCATCGAACTCGGTCTCGATGACCGGGCCGAGAGGGCAGAAGGTGTCGAAGCCCTTCCCGCGGGTCCACTGGCCGTCCTTCTTCTGCAGGTCGCGTGCGGTGACGTCGTTGGCAACGGTGTACCCGAACACGTAATCGAGGGCATTCTCAGCCTTGACGTTCTTCGCGATGCGACCAATGACAACAGCGAGCTCGCCTTCGTGCTCGGTGCGCTCAGAGAGCGTCGGTCGCACAATCGTGTCGCCGGGGCCGATCACCGATGTGTTCGGCTTAAGGAACAGCAGCGGCTCCTCAGGTGCCACACCGCCCATCTCGGCAGCATGGTCGTGGTAGTTCTTGCCTACGCAGACGACCTTCGAGCGCGGGATCACGGGTGCGAGCAGCGCAGCATCCGCAAGCGGCACGCGCTCCCCGGTCGTGTCGAATCCGGCGAACATCGGGTCACCGGCGAGGACGACGAGCTCCCGCTCATCGACGATGCCGTAGCGGATGGCGTCATTGTGGCTGAACCGAGCGATCTTCACCCGACCAGCCTAGCGCTCAGGCGTCGAGGCGCAGGAGCCAGCCGTGCTTGTCTTCGCGGCGACCGTACTGGATGTCGGTAAGTTCCTCGCGCAGCGAGAGGGCAAGCTCGCCAATCGGCTGGGCATCTTCGAATCCTGCACTCACGAGCGCGCCGATCGGTGTAACAACCGCTGCCGTACCGCACGCGAACACCTCGACGATGTCGCCGGAGGCGACGCCGTCGCGCCACTCCTTCAGCGAGAAAGCACGGCGCTCGACCGTGTGTCCGCGATCCTCTGCGAGCTGCAGCAATGAGTCGCGCGTGATGCCCTCGAGGATGCTGTCGGACTGCGGAGTCACGATGTGACCGTCCTTGAAGACGAACACGACGTTCATGCCGCCGAGCTCTTCGACGTTGCCGTCCTGGTCAAGGAACACGACCTGGTCGCAGCCCTTGTCGGAGGCTTCAGCCTGCGGCAGCAGACTAGACGCGTAGTTGCCGCCGGTCTTCGCTGCCCCGGTGCCGCCCTTGCCCGCACGAGCGTGCGTCTCTGACAACCAGATGCGTACCGGCTTCACGCCGCCGGTGAAGTATGAGCCCGCAGGGCTCGCGATCAGGTAGTACGCGACTTTCTGCGCGGGACGCACTCCGAGGAATGCCTCTTTCGCGAACATGAAGGGTCGCAGGTAAAGACTCTGGTCGGCGCCTGACGGCACCCAGTCGCCATCGACGGCGATGATCTCGCGCAAAGACTGAAGGAAGTACTCGGTCGGCAGTTTAGGCAACGCGAGTCGCCGGGCGCTGCGCTGCAGACGTTCGGCGTTCTTCTCAGGACGGAAGGTGTGAACTGAACCATCGGCGTGTCGGTAGGCCTTGATGCCCTCGAAGATCTCCTGGCCGTAGTGGAGGACCGCCGCCGCCGGATCGAGCGAGATCGGACCGTACGGCTGCACGCGCGGACGGTGCCAGCCGCCACGCGCGGACCAGCAGACGTCGACCATGTGGTCGGTGAACGTCGTGCCGAAGCCGGGGCTCTTCAAAACCTCTTCCCGTTGCGCAGCGGGGCGAGCGGCGAGGTTCTTGGTCACGGAGAACTCGAGCGGGGCGAGTTCGGTGTCATTCGAAGTCATGTCACATCCTGCGTTTGATGCGGGTGGCGAGTGCGTGATTCCAGACTACGCCTGGAGCCTCGCGGTGATGTCGTCACCCGTCTGGCTGGTGGTTCGAGCACCGGTCCGTTCGGCAATGTCTGCTTCGACCGCGCGTGTGACGCGGTCAGATTCTTCGCGCAGCCCGAGGTGGTCGAGCAACAGCGCGACGGAGAGAATCGCTGCCGTGGGATCGGCTTTCTGTTGTCCTGCAATGTCCGGCGCCGAACCGTGAACGGGCTCAAACATCGAGGGGAAGTCGCCTGTGGGATTGATGTTGCCCGAAGCTGCGAGGCCGATGCCGCCGGTGACGGCGCCTGCCAGATCCGTAAGAATGTCGCCGAAAAGGTTGTCGGTGACAATAACGTCGAAGCGCGAAGGGTTCGTGACCAGGAAGATCGTTGCCGCATCGACGTGCAGATAGTCTACGGCGACGTCAGGGTGCTCAGCTCCCACCTCGTTGACGATGCGCTGCCACATGCCACCCGCGTGCACCAGCACGTTGGTCTTGTGCACCAGCGTGAGCTTCTGACGTCGGCGCCCGGCAAGCTCGAACGCATAGCGCACGACGCGCTCAATGCCGTAGGCCGTGTTGACGCTGGTCTCGTTCGCCACCTCGTGGGGCGTGCCAACGCGAATGGCGCCGCCGTTGCCGACGTACGGCCCTTCGGTGCCCTCTCGAACGACGACGAAGTCGATCTCGCCGGGGTCAGCGAGCGGCCCTGGCGCGCCCGTGTAGAGCTTTGATGGGCGCAAGTTCACGTAGTGGTCGAGCGTGAACCGGAGCTTGAGCAGCAGTCCGCGTTCGATGTTCGCGTCCTTCAGCCGTGGGTCACCCGGCGTACCGCCCACCGCACCGAGAATGATCGCGTCGTTCGCGCTGATCGCGGCAAGGTCGTCATCGGTGAGCGTGTCACCCGTCTCGAGGAAGCGCGCGGCGCCGAGCGAGAAGCGCGTCTTCTCGAACGTCACTTCGCTGCCTGCGGTGACGGCGTCGAGCACCTTCTCCGCTTCTGCAACGACCTCAGGACCGATACCGTCACCGGGGATGACGGCCAGCTTCACGACACGCGACATGACACTCCTTGCACCGGAATCGCCAGAGCACGACATTGCTCGAGCAGGTTCCCTCCAGCGTACTGGTCAGCGTGGGCGGGGTACGCGCAGTGTGACAGCCGCAATCACGCCGGCGAGGACGACGAGTCCCGCGCCAATCAACGACGTCACCGTCACACCAGATCCGAATGCGGAGGCCGCGGCATCCCACAGCTCTGACTTCAGCGGCTCTGCCAGCTTCTCTGCCGAGGTGTACGCGCCAGCCAAAGTCTCCCGTGCGGCATAGGCCGCGTCCTCAGGAACTCCGGCCGGCACCACAAGCGCACCCCTATAGAACGCCGTGATGATCCCGCCGAGGATCGTCGTTCCCAGCACCGCCCCGAGCTCATAGGCCGTCTCGGAGACCGCGCTGGCAGCTCCTGCCTTCGCGGCAGGCGCGCTCGAGAGGATCAACTCGTTCGAGATGGTCTCGGCGGCGCCGATACCGAGCCCGAGGACGACAAATGCGATGACCAGTGGCGCGATGCCGTGATCCTCAGTCGCAAACGCAACGAGCAAATAACCCACGACGGAAAACGCCAGCGCAGAAGGCACAAGAATATGCGGCGCGACCCGACGCGAGATCGGAACCACGCTGAGCCCCGCGATGATCATCGCGACCATCCCAGGCACCAGAGCGATGCCCGCGATCATCGGTGAAAGTCCAAGCACGAGCTGTAGGTGCTGCGAGACGAAGTACAGGAATCCGACGAGCGCCACCACACTGAGCAAGTTCACCAGAATCGCGCCAGAGAACGCACCGCGCCTGAACAGCGCCATATCGAGCATGGGTGTCTCCGCGCGGAGCTGCCGCCGCACGAACAAGATGCCCAAGGCGATGCCGAGCAACGCCCAGGCAACCGCGACAAGCGATGGGCCGTCGACGGCGAGGGACTTGATCGCGTAGACGATCGGAACCATCGTTCCCATCGACAACAGGATGCTGATCGGGTCGATCTTGCCCGGAGCAGGATCGCGGCTCTCAGGAACCAGCAGAGGCGCCGCGATCAGCAGCGGGATCAGCACCGGGACTGCGACGAGGAAAATCGATCCCCACGCGAAGTGCTCGAGCAGGAATCCGCCGACGATCGGTCCGAGGGCTGCCCCGGCAGAGAACGCAGATGCCCAGACGGCGATTGCCATGCGTCGCTGATCGCGGTTCGGAAAGATTGAGCGCAGAAGTGACAGCGTAGACGGCATCAGCATGGCGCCGAAGAAGCCCAAAAGTGCGCGCGCGGCGATGAGCAGTGCAGCCGTGGGCGCGAAGGCCGCAAGTACCGATACCGCTGCGAATCCGGTCGCTCCGATGAGCAGCATCCGTCGGCGTCCGAAGCGGTCCCCCAGCGTGCCCATCGTGACCAGGAGCCCCGCGAGCACGAGCGGGTACGCATCGATGATCCACAGTTGCTCAACGCCGGACGGCGCAAGGGCGATGGCAATCTCTGGCAGCGCAAAGCTGAGCACCGTGTTGTCGACAGACACCAGAAGTACTGGCAGCATCAACACGACGAGCGCGAACCATGCGCGCACCCCGGCGCGTGGCGCGTTGATGCCACTCGTCTCGATCGACCCGGTATGGGCCATCAGGCACCTCTCTCAGCTCTGGCTGACGATCTCATTACTAAACCGTCCGGATGGTATAGTAACAGGATGTCCCGTCCTCCGGTTGCACGCGAACGCGTCCTCGACTCCTTCGAGGAGATTCTCATCTCTGCGGGCGAGCGCACGGCGACACTGGATGCCACGGCCAAGGCCGCCGGCGTCTCTAAAGGCGGCCTGCTCTACCACTTCGCGTCGAAAGACGAGCTCGCGAACGGTCTCCTCGAACGCCTCGCGAATCTCGCTGAGGAAGACCTCCTGCGGATGGCATCTGCATCAGATGGTCCGGTCGCCTACTTCATCCGCACATCCGTCATGGAAGATCTCGCCCTCGACCGCGCACTCATTGCTGCGACTCGTCTCGCCCAGGGTGGCTCTGCCGCAGCTTCAGCGCGACTGCGACTGATTCGTGAGCAATGGTCGCAGTCGCTGCGCCCGCACGTGCGCGATGAAGCAGCGCTCAACCTGCTCATGCTCGTGAGCGACGGTCTCTACTACAACAACGCGCTGGGTCGCGCCGGACAAGAGCACAGCGGTCTTGAGGGCCCCGTACCTACCGGCGATGACCTCGACGCACTCATCGAGCTGGTTCGACGAGCCACAATCTGACTCCTGTCGTGTGGCGCACCGCTGGCACGCCTCCGCGAATCAGGCCTCGGTGATCTCAATCGAGCGGATCACGGATGCATCGATGGCTTTGCCCACCTCAGCGAGCAGCTCATCCGGCACCCGCGAGTCGACAGTGAGCACGGTAAGCGCCTGGCCACCAGCCTCACGACGGGCAACCTGCATGCCCGCGATGTTGATGCCGGCCTCGCCGAACTTCTGGCCGTAGACCGCGACGATACCCGGACGATCGGTGTAGCTCATGACGACGTGGTGTTCGCCGATCGGCACCTCGATGTCGTGACCATTGATGCCCACGATCTTCTGAACCATCCGGGTACCCGCGAGGGTCCCGCAACCGAGAGCACAGTGCCGTCGGCAAGCGCTCCGCGCAGGGTGGTCAGGTTGCGGTACTCGGGGCTTTCCTTCTCGACAATCAGGCGAGCCTCGATGCCGCGCTGCTCGGCGAAGAGCGGCGCATTCACGTACGACACGTTCTCGCTAACGATGTTGGAGAGAATGCCCTTGAGTGCAGCCAGGCGGTAGACGCTGACGTCGTACTCGGCCAGTTCGCCGCGCACCTCGATGTCAAGGCTGGTGAGGGCAGAGGTGGTCAGGCCGCTGAAGATCTGGCCCAGCTTCTCGACCAGGGCGATGCCGGGGCGAACGAACGGGTCAATGATGCCGCCCGCGACGTTGACCGCGTCGGGTACGAGGTCTCCTTCGAGGGCGAGCTTGACGGAGCGTGCGACCGAAACACCGGCCTTCTCCTGAGCCTCATCGGTGGATGCACCGAGGTGCGGGGTGACGACCACATTAGGAAGCGAGGTCAGGTTGTCGTCCGCTGGCGGCTCGCTGGTGAAGACGTCAAGGCCGGCACCGGCGATCTCGCCCGCGAGGAGCGCCTCGCGGAGCGCGGCCTCGTCGATGAGTCCGCCGCGGGCAACGTTCACGACGTAGGCCGTCTTCTTCATTGCCTTCAGCTGCTCGGCGCCGATCATGCCAGTGGTCTCCGGCGTCTTAGGCATGTGGATCGTGAGAAAATCAGCCTCTGCAACGAGCTCGTCAAGAGTGCGCAGCTCAACTCCGAGCTGCTGCGCACGGGCGCTCGTGACGTAGGGGTCGTACGCGACGATCTTCATCCCGAAGCCCTGCATGCGAGCCGCAACGAGAGCACCGATCCGGCCGAGGCCGATAACGCCGAGGGTCTTCTCGAACAGCTCAGTGCCGGTGTACGCACTGCGCTTCCACTGGCCAGCGGCCAGCGATGCGTGCGCGGCCGGCACATGGCGAGCAAGGCTCAGGATGTGACCGCAGGTGAGCTCTGCGGCGGAAATGATGTTCGAGGTCGGGGCGTTCACAACCATGACGCCGGCCTTGGTGGCGGCCTGGATGTCGACGTTGTCGAGACCGACACCCGCGCGAGCGACGACTTTGAGCTTGGGAGCGTGACTCAGCGCCTCTTCATCGATCTTCGTCGCCGAGCGGACGAGCACGGCATCCGCATCGGACAGCTCTGCGAACAGCGCCTCGCGATCGGTGCCGTCTACTTGGCGCACCTCAAAGTCAGGACCGAGTGCGTCGATCGTGGCGGGCGAGAGAA
Organism: Microbacterium sp. CH12i; assembly: GCF_000685355.1. Taxonomy (GTDB): domain Bacteria; phylum Actinomycetota; class Actinomycetes; order Actinomycetales; family Microbacteriaceae; genus Microbacterium. The sequence goes on from NZ_JHET01000007.1 coordinate 379,595, forward strand.
CTTCGGCAATGAGCACGACAGGCTTCGACACAGAGGATCCTTTGGGGTGAGCGGCATAGCGCGGGTGGGGATCGATGCGCCGCACACCGTCGGGGCGCGATCGTCTTTAACCCTACCGGAGCCGAAACACCACTCCGCGCCGTGTAACGCAGCGCGTCAGCTTGTCAGCGAAGTGAGGTTCAACGTGCTCAACGCGACCACGTTCATCCAGAAGACCGCTACCAGCGCGAGCCCAGCAATCATCACCACAGTCAGCTCCCCCGCCCGACGCCCACGACCCAGCGCGTAGCCGATTGCGAACACCAGGATCGGGAAAAGCACTGAGAAGATCATGACGAACCAGCCATAGGCGTTCAAGCCGAGCTGTGCCACCGTGATCAGGTACGCCACGGCATTCCACACCGCATAGGCGTAGAAGAGCCCAGCGAGGCCGACGATCACGGTCTTCCACAGCCCCAATGATTGCTTCGTGGGTGCCACGTTCTCGATCATGCGCCCGTCACCCCCGTCATCACAAACGGCCACGGCACGAGCAGCAGTACGCCGCCAAGAAAGCCCAAAACGCGCATCCAGCCCGCCGATCTGCGCGTCAGCAGCCAGACAGCGCCAAACCAGAGCGCCGGGGCCAGCACCGCTGCCCACAAGGCAATCTGATACATCACCCCTGGGATGAGGAACATCGCACTGCCCTGCAGGTTCAGTCCTCCGATGATCCAGCCGACCGTATAGAGCAGATAGATGCCACCGACGATACCGACGAGCAGTAGCATCGGCGTGCTGAGACCGCGCGGCTCAGCGTGATCAACGACGGACCCATCCGAGGCGATGAGACCTACCGTTTCGCTGTCTTTGCCCACGGCGTTCCAGCCACTCGGCAACGCAGCCTTCTGCGCTGGCAGCTCGTCATCACCCTCCCAGGAGAGCGCGTCATCAGCTTCGGATGTCATTCCCCCAGCGTAGGACACCCGTCCACTAAGATCGGGGCGATCACATTCACGAGGGGAACTCACAGTGGCTGAGCGCAAGAAAAAGGTCGTTGCATCGACCGTCGCCGCGGCGAAGGGCGCCGAGACGGCTTCCGAGCGACCTGGACGCCGACGCCTGAGTCGAAGCAGAAGGCCACGATGTTCCGTTGGATCGCAGCGGTGCTCTGGTTCATTGCGATTGCTGCGGAAGCAGTCGCAATTTTCTGGATTCTGCGTCAGCGTGAGTTTGTGGGTGAAGACGGCACGATCGTGCGTAACGCCGACACCGGCCTCTTGGAGACTCAGAACGCCACAGCGCAGTTCCCGCAGTGGGCATTCATCACACTCATCGTGATGCTCGTCGTGATCGCCGCTCTGTCGATCACTGGCTCAGTCCTGTGGAAGAAGGCGAACCGTCTCGACCCTGCGAAGAAGTCCGATACCGTGCGTTTCTTCGTGCAGAACCAGTTCGGCGCCATCATCGCGATTATTGCGTTCCTCCCTCTGGTCATCCTCATCTTCCTGAACAAGGACATGGACAAGGGGCAAAAGACCACGGCGGGCATCATCGGCATCGTCCTGGCTGTTGCCGCCGTCGCCCTCGGAATCGACTACAACCCCTCGTCCGTTGAGCAGTACACCGCAGATCAGTCGGCTGTGATCCAGTTACTCGGCCACGACGAGGTCGTGTGGGTCGATGGCGGCTCCGTCTACCATGTCTGCGACCAGGTGTCGGATATCCAGACCGGCAGTGAGAAGCGCACCGGTACTACCGGCGAGGCAGTCGCGGCCGGCAAGATCCGCCTGACGCTGAAGTTCGCATCGGAGCTCAATACGTGTGGCCTCGCCGTTCCCGAGAACGCGGATCAAATCACCGAGGCGCTGCGTGCCATTCAGGCAGGTCAGACGGACACGCTGCTGCCTGCCCCGGTATGGGCAAACGAGGCTGACGCGCCGATCCAGGTTGAGGACGCTCCCACCGAGTGACTCGCCGGGCATTAAAAAAGGCGCCCCTCACGGGGCGCCTTTTTTAGTGCGATGGATCAGCGCGCGGCAGAACCGTCGACGTAATCTTCATCCTGCTGCTTCCAAGCGAAGAGCGAACGCAGCTCCTTGCCGGTCACCTCAATCGGGTGCTGCTCCTCCTTGGCGCGCAGCGCCAAGAACTCTTCGCCGCCATTGTCCTGGTCATCGATGAAGCGCTTTGCGAAAGCGCCGTTCTGGATGTCGGCGAGCACAGCCTTCATGCTCTCCTTGACGCGGTCATCGACGATGCGCGGGCCGGAGACATAGTCGCCGAACTCGGCGGTGTCGGAGATCGACCAGCGCTGCTTGGCAATACCGCCCTCCCACATGAGGTCAACGATGAGCTTGAGCTCGTGCAGCACCTCGAAGTACGCGATCTGCGGCTGGTAGCCAGCCTCAGTGAGCGTCTCGAATCCAGCCTGCACGAGGTGGCTCATGCCACCGCACAGCACGGCCTGCTCGCCGAAGAGGTCGGTCTCGGTCTCTTCGGTAAAGGTGGTCTTGATGACACCCGCTCGGGTGCCACCGATTGCCTTCGCGTAGGACAGCGCGGTGTCCCACGCCTTGCCCGAGGCATCCTGCTCGACGGCGATGATGTCGGGGATGCCGCGGCCGGCGACGAACTCGCGACGCACGGTGTGCCCCGGAGCCTTCGGTGCGATCAGGATGATGTCGACGCCAGCAGGCGCGTCGATGTAGCCGAAGCGGATGTTGAAGCCGTGGGCAAAGGCCAGAGTCTTGCCCTCGCCCAGGTTGTCCTTGATGGACTCGCTGTAGATCGTGCGCTGGTGCTGGTCGGGCGCGAGGATCATGATCAGGTCGGCCCAGGTGGTGGCATCCGCGACGGTCATGACCGGGAAGCCGGCCTCTTCTGCCTTCGCAGCAGACTTCGAGCCCTCCTTGAGGGCAATCGTGACCTCAACACCAGAATCACGCAGGTTCTGCGCGTGGGCGTGGCCCTGCGAGCCGTAACCAACGATGGCAACCTTCTTGCTCTGGATGAGCGACAGGTCGGCGTCGGCGTCGTAGAAGATCTCAGTACTCACGTTGTGTTTCTCCTTGCTAGTGGTTGGTTTGACCGGCCCTTCGACAGGCTCAGGGACCGGCAGATTCGTGTGGTCAGCCGCGCAGAACGCGCTCGGAAATACTCTTGCCGCCGCGACCGATCGCGAGCAGGCCTGACTGAGCGAGCTCCTTGATACCGAACGGTTCGAGCGCCCGCAACAGTGCGTCGACCTTGCCCTTGTCTCCGGTGGCCTCGATCACCAGCGCATCAGCGGCATAATCGACCACCGAGGCGCGGAAGAGGTTCACCACCTCGAGCACGTTCGAACGGCTCGAGTTGTCGGTGCGCACCTTGACAAGCACGTGATGGCGCTGCACAGACGAGGAATACTCGAGCTCGACGATCTTGATGACGTTGATGAGCTTGTTCAGCTGCTTCGTCACCTGCTCGAGAGGCAGGCCCTCGACGTCGACGACGACCGTGATGCGAGAAATACCTGGCACCTCGGTAACGCCCACTGCCAACGACTCGATGTTGAAGCCGCGGCGGGCGAAGAGACCTGTAGCGCGGGTGAGCAGACCTGGACGGTCTTCCACCAGAAGGCTCAGAACGTGGCTCGACATGTCTTAGTCCTCCTCATCGAACGCAGGCGCGTGGTCACGCGCGTACTGGACGTAGTTGTTGCTGACGCCCTGAGGCACCATCGGCCAGACCATCGCATCAGCAGAGACGACGAAGTCGATCACGACCGGGCGGTCGTTGGTGTCCAGAGCGAGCTGGATCGCCGCATCCACTTCTTCTTCTTTCTCCACTCGAATCGCGAGGCAGCCATAGGCCTCGGCGAGCTTGACGAAGTCGGGAATGCGGACCGTGCCATGGCCTGTGTTGAGGTCGGTGTTCGAGTGGCGGCCGTCGTAGAACAGGGTCTGCCATTGGCGGACCATACCCAAGGACGAGTTGTTGATGATCGCGACCTTGATCGGGATGTTGTTTATCGTGCAGGTCGCGAGCTCCTGATTTGTCATCTGGAAGCATCCGTCGCCGTCGATCGACCAGACCACACGGTCGGGTTCGGCGACCTTGGCGCCCATGGCTGCCGGCACGGAGTAGCCCATCGTGCCCGCACCACCGGAGTTCAACCAGGCATTGGGGCGCTCGTACTTGATGAACTGCGCAGACCACATCTGGTGCTGGCCAACGCCGGAGGCATAGATACCTTCCGGGCCCGTCATTTCGCCGATCCGCTTGATCACGTACTGCGGTGAGAGCAGGCCATCGCTGGGGTCGGTGTAGCCGAGCGGGAACTCGTCGCGGAGACCGTCGAGGTAGGACCACCACTCCTCCGTGTCGGGCTTCTCACCGTTGATTGCACCGCGGAATGCGGCATCCAGATCGATCAGCACGTCACGGACGTCGCCGACGATCGGCACATCAGCCAACCTAATCTTGGAGATCTCGGCCGGGTCGATGTCGACGTGCACGACCTTGGCGTGCGGGGCGAACAGCTTCGCCTTGCCCGTGACACGGTCGTCGAAACGCGCACCGAGCGACACAATCAGGTCGGCCTCCTGCAGCGCGAGCACCGCGGGAACGGTGCCGTGCATGCCAGGCATGCCCAACTGCTGCGGGTGCGAGTCCGGGAAGGCGCCTCGCGCCATCAGGGTCGTCACGACCGGTGCGCCGGTTGTCTCGGCCAGCGCGAGCAATTCAGCGGACGCTCGCCCGCGGATCACGCCACCGCCGACGTACAGCACCGGCTTCTTGGCTGCGGCCAGCATGTTCGCTGCCGCCTGGATCTGCTTGCCATGCGCCTTCGTCACGGGACGGTAGCCGGGCAGGTCGACCTTGGGAGGCCAGATGAACGGCGCCATCGCCTGCTGTGCATCCTTCGTGATGTCGACCAGCACAGGACCTGGACGCCCGGTCGAGGCGATCTCGTAGGCCGCAGCGAGCGCGCCGGGGATCTCGGAGGCGTCCTTCACGAGGAACGAGTGCTTCGTCACCGGCATGGTGATACCGACGATGTCTGCCTCTTGGAAGGCATCCGTTCCCATCAGGGTGGAGAACACCTGACCGGTGATCGCGAGCAACGGAACCGAGTCCATGTAGCGTCGGCGATTGCGGTGACGAGGTTGGTGGCTCCAGGCCCGGAGGTGGCGATGCACACGCCGACCTTGCCGGATGCCGATGCATAGCCCTCTGCCGCGTGACCTGCACCCTGTTCATGGCGAACGAGGATGTGCCGAAGCTTGTCAGTGTCCATCAGCGGGTCGTAGACCGGCAGGATCGCTCCGCCAGGGATCCCGAACACGTCGGTAACGCCGAGAAGCTCGAGTGAGCGCACAACGGCCTCAGCTCCCGAGATCTCGGGAGCGGCGGACTTCTGGGATGGCGGCCGCGGAACGGCCGAAACAGAATCAGCAGTCATGTCTTTCCTTGGTGATCGGAGAGTTCAACAGCACTCGGTTGTGATGTTCGGGTCCTGACCTTGTCGAAGGATCAGCCCGTCGTTGCGCCCTCTGCAGCGGAGCGCACGAGTTTCGAGTACTTGGCAAGAACGCCACGGGTATAGCGCGGGGGAAGTGGCTCCCAGCCAGAACGGCGGGAGGCGAGCTCTGCCTCATCAACGAGTAAGTCAAGAGAGCGAGCTGCGATATCGACCCGTATCAGATCACCATCGCGCACGAAGGCAATAGGACCTGCGTCCACCGCTTCGGGTGCTATGTGGCCGATGCACAGGCCGGTTGTGCCGCCTGAGAATCGCCCGTCCGTCAAGAGTAGTACATCTTTTCCGAGCCCAGCTCCCTTGATGGCCGCGGTGATCGCGAGCATCTCGCGCATTCCGGGTCCGCCCTTGGGACCCTCGTAGCGGATCACGATGACCTCGCCGGCGTTGATCTCACCGTTGGCGACAGCATCCATCGCCGCGCGCTCACGCTCGAAGACGCGAGCGGGACCCTCGAAGACGTCGGCGTCGAATCCGGCGGACTTCACGACGGCACCCTCAGGAGCAAACGATCCGTGCAGAATCGTCAGGCCGCCTGTTGCGTGGATCGGGTTGTCGAACGTGTGGATTACCTCGCCGTCGATCGGACCGGGGTTGAGGTCGGCAAGGTTCTCTGCGAGCGTTTTGCCGGTGACCGTGAGTGCGTCGCCATGCAGCAGGCCTTCGTCGAGCATCGCCTTCATGATCACGGGGATGCCGCCCTGGCGGTCGACATCGTTCATCACGTACTGACCGAAAGGCTTCATATCTGCGACGTGCGGAACCTTGTCGCCGATGCGGTTGAAATCATGCAACGTCAGGTCGACATCAGCTTCACGAGCGATCGCCAGCAGGTGCAGCACGACGTTGGTGGAACCGCCGAGAGCCATCGCGAGAGCGATTGCATTCTCGAAAGCTTCCTTCGTGAGAATGTCGCGCGTGGTGATTCCCAGACGCAGCAGGTTAACCACGGCTTCGCCAGAACGGTGCGCGAAGTAGTCACGGCGACGGTCGGCTGCGGGCGGGGCCGCGGAGCCCGGAAGGCTAAGACCCAGCGCTTCGGCGACGGATGCCATCGTGTTGGCCGTGTACATGCCGCCGCAGGCACCCTCGCCGGGAGCAATCGCGCACTCGATGCGCTTGAGGTCTTCTTCGCTCATGAGGCCAGCGCGGCACGCGCCAACAGCCTCGAACGAGTCGATGATCGTGACGTCTTTCTCGGTGCCGTCTGAGAGCTTCACCCAGCCAGGTGCAATCGATCCCGCGTACAGGAAGACGCTGGACAGATCCAAGCGTGCGCTGGCCATGAGCATGCCGGGGATGGACTTGTCACACCCGGCGAGCAGAACACTGCCGTCAAGACGCTCAGCCATCATGACGGTCTCGACCGAGTCAGCGATGACCTCACGGGAGACCAACGAGAAGTGCATGCCCTCGTGGCCCATCGAGATGCCGTCAGAGACGGAGATTGTGCCGAACTGCAGCGGGTAGCCGCCGCCGGAGTGCACGCCCTCTTTCGCACCCTGCGCGAGACGATCGAGGCTCAGGTTGCAGGGCGTGATCTCGTTCCAACTGGAGGCGATGCCGATCTGGGGCTTACCCCAGTCTGCGTCCCCCATACCCACGGCACGAAGCATGCCTCGGGAGGTAGTGGCCTCAATGCCGTCAGTGACGACGCGGCTGCGGGGCTTGATGTCGATGGGCGCGTTCAAAGCAGGATCTTGCGAGGACATGACGGCAGTCTATTCCCGTCCGGCGGCTCGCTCGGTCGCGAGTGCCTCCAGAAGAGTCGCGATCTCTTGTGGGTTCGCCACACGCAGCGTCGCGGCAGACTCCCCCGCACCGACCCGGACCCCCAGATCGCCAGGCTGCAGCACGCGAATGGCATCTTCATCGGTGACGTCATCGCCAGCGAACAGGATGCCGGTCGCCTCGAAGTGACCCCGAAGTGCGTCCATCGCGGCGTCCTTGCCTTCACTGCGTGAGGAGAACTCAAGCACCCGGTGTCCTACGCGCCGGCGCCAGTGCGGAAAGCGTCCTGCGACGAGCGCATCGATCTCGGCGAATACCGCGGTCTCAACCTCAGCCGTGGCAGCGCGTGTGTGGATTCCCATTCCGAAGCTCTTGGGCTCAAGACTCGCGCCTTCATAACGATCGACGATCGGCCGTGCCGCTGCCCAGAGATCTTCCTTGCTGCCCTCCGCGGCAGAAGTTTCGGCCGGATCAGCATCGCCGAGGCCTGGGAACCAATACTGCGCACCATGCGAACCGGCAAGCGCGATCAGCGAATCGGCGGAGTGCTCGGTGATCTCCTTCAGATCGTGCATGCTGCGTCCGGAGACGTACGCAACGAAGGTGTCTGGCATCGAGGCGAGGCGGTCGACCTGGGTCTTCACCTCGGGCAGCGCTCGTGCCGCCATCGGCTCAGCGACCAGCGGAGAGGCAGTGCCGTCGAAGTCGAGTGCGACGACCAGCCGTTGTGTGGTCGCTATCGCCGTGAGGGCGTCGTCTGAGGTTCCAGGGGTCCACGTGCGGGTCATAGAGCTTATCCTCGTCGGGTCGGTCGGCACCGCGGTGTCACGGCGCGCGACGGTGTCACATGCGCGCCGCGCGGGCTGCAGCCAGTGCTTCCAAGAACGATGACGACCAGGCGTTGACGTCATGCTCCAGAACACGCCGTCGCAGCGATCGCATGCGTTTGCTTTGTTCGGCCGCCGGCATCTCGACCGCTGTCATGATCGCCTCTTTAAGGTCTTCGATGTCGTGCGGGTTCACGCGGATGGCCTGTCGGAGTTCATCGGCTGCTCCGGCGAATTCGCTGAGTACCAGTGCGCCACGGTTGTCGGCACGGGTGGCGATGTACTCCTTCGCGACGAGGTTCATGCCGTCACGGAGCGCCGTCACCAGCATCACATCGGCGGCGAGGTACAGCGCCACCATCTCTTCTCGAGGGAACGCCTGATGCAGATAGCGGATCGCCGAGTGGCCCATCGTGTCGGTGTCACCGTTGATGCGTCCGACGGCGAGTTCGATTTCGTCGCGAAGGTTCACATACGCGTCGACTCGCTCGCGGCTCGGACTCGCCACCTGGACGAGGGTCACGTCCTCGACCTTGAGCCGGCCCTCTGCGAGCAGCTCGCCGTAGGCCTTGATCCGGTGGCCGATGCCCTTGGTGTAGTCAAGGCGATCCACGCCCAGCACGATCGTCTTCGGGTTGCCGAGGCTCTCGCGGATCTCTGCGGCTCTGGCCTTGACTTCGGGCTTTGCGATGAGCTCGAGATAAGGAGCGGTATCGATAGAAATCGGGAACGCCTTCGCGATGACCGTGCGTTCGCCGTTCGCTTCGGGAACGACGACGGTCGTGGCCTTGCGTGGTACCCCAGTCGACGACGGACTGCGGCGAGGAAGTAGCTCGCATCCTGTGCACGTTGAAAGCCGACAACATCAGCACCCAGCAGCCCGCGCAGAACCTGATCACGCCACGGCAACTGCGCGTACAGCCCGTGCATGGGGAACGGAATGTGGTGGAAGTACCCGATCGTCACATCTGGGCGCAGTGCCCGCACCATTTCCGGAACAAGCTGCAGCTGGTAGTCGTGCACCCAGACGGTCCCGTTCTCTGCCACTGCCGCTGCGGCGGCCTCTGCGAATCGTCGATTGACGACGACGTAGGCATCCCACCACTCCCGGTGATACTGCGGCGGAGCGATCACGTCGTGATACAGCGGCCAGATCGTGTCGTTCGCAAAGCCTTCGTAGTACTCAGCGACTTCCCGAGCGCTGAGCGGAACCGGAATCAGCCGAAGACCGTTCGTGGTGAATGGTTCGAACTCAAGATCGGCCTGGCCCGGCCAACCGACCCACGCGCCATCAACGTTGCGCATGACGGGTTCGAGCGCCGCCACCAGACCACCAGGCGACGTACGCCATGTTTCTGTACTGTCTTCGCCCACAACTCGATCGACCGGAAGCCGATTGGCGACAACGACGAACTCTGCGTTAGTCATGGGACTCCTCACACCGGTGTTCAGTATCCCCAGGCTATCGAGTTCGGGGGTGGGTGCGACTGAGGAACCAGTTCACGACGCCGGCACCGACAGCGATAGCCGCCGCGATCATGGGCAGCAGCAGCGCGGCGGACGTGCCCCAGCTCTCGGCGATTCCCCCTGTGACAGCGGCGCCGAGGGACTGACCGACGATCACCGCTGAGCCCAGCATGGTCATGACGGTGGCGGAGCGACCGAGAGGACTGCGGGCTGCACCGAAACTGTATTGCGTGACAAGCGTCGGTCCGATGCCGATGCCCATGATGCCCAGCGCCCACGCCATCGCCGCTGGAGTGTCGACAAAAAGCAGTAAAAGTGAACCGAGCAGAAGGATGCCGGAAAACACCAGCCAGCGACTGCGCAGCGAGAATCGCGGCGGTAGCCAAGCGACGCCGAGCGCGAGAATCGCCGATCCAACGCCCATGACGCCGTACAGGAGCCCCGCCTGTTCTGGCGCCCCACGGTCTTCCATGAAAGATGTCAACGCGGTCAGCATCGTGCCGAAGAAGACACCCACACCGAGGATTCCGACGACAACGACGAGCAACTGCGGGCGCAGTAGCTCTGTCACCTTCGACGGAGCGCGCCCGTCCGCGTCGCGTTCTTCGGACACGTGTCGACCGCTCGGATGCAGCGCGAAGGCACCGACGAAAAAGCACGGTGAGGGCGGCTGCTCCGACTAGCGGCGCCCATGGCGCAATCAACGAGGCGAGCACGCCGACGATAAAAAGGCCCGAACACGAAAACGGTCTCATCCGCCGCGGATTCGTAGGCCATGGTTCCCGAGATGGTACGTGCGCGCACGGATTCTGGCATCCGGTCCCGGATGATCGTCACCAGCCGTGATCGCGACATCGGCGCCACCTGGGGTGCAGTCGCCCCGATGCCGAAGGCAGCGAGAAGCACGAGGCCGTCTGCTGCCGCGCTGTAGACGACGAAGGCAAACACGAGCAGCATTGTGCCGTTAGCGATGGCGAGAAGCACGAGGACTGCGCGTTGGCCGAAGCGGTCAGCGGCCGCACCGAGCAACGGCCCGAAGAGCGCTGTGCCGATGCCGACAGCAGCCGAGGTGAGCCCGCCGAGCGATAACGATCCGCGCACTGAGACGACGATGGTGAGGACACCGACGACCATCATCGCGAATGGCAGTCGCGCCACGAAGGCGATGAAGAAGTACGGGAGGCCTGCTTCGCGAAGCAGGCTCGTCTGCGCGGGGTGTGTCTGGGTCATGGCTCTCGCGCGTCTATCCTATCCGCGCGTCGAGCGTATTAGGTTTGAGGCATGCGCTATCTCTTCAGCACAGGTCTTATCGGGGCGGTCACCGCCGGTATCTCACTACTGCGCGGCACGCGCGAAACACCGATCACCTGGCGTGCGGTGCTCGCCTGGGTGAGCTGGGGCATCACCATTGCCCTCGCGATCGGCGCCGCGATCGACATGCGGCGCGAGGCAAAGGGCGTGCCCGTCGCAGCAGATTCACCACTCGCTGCTCAGCAGTCCAAGCGCGCGCAGAAAGATATCAAGCGCGTTGAGAAGCAGCTGAAGGCTGCGCAGAAGCGCTGATCAGCAGGTGAGAATCAGCGCTTCGCCCTGACCGCCTCCGCCGCATAGTCCCACTGCCACGGTGCCGCTCCCCCGACGCGCGAGCTCGTGAGCCATGTGCACGACGAGTCGGTTGCCGGACACCCCGATCGGATGGCCGAAAGCGATACCGCCACCGTGGATGTTCACTATGTCGCTCGAGACGCCCAGCTCGACCTGCGAGCGGGCAACGACTGCACCGAAGGCCTCATTGATCTCGACAAGGTCAAGGTCCGCAGCGCTGATGCCCTGCTTCTCGAGCGCACGGTAAATCGCCTGGGCAGGCTGTGCCTGCAGCGAGTTGTCTGGGCCAGCGGTCTGACCGCTCGCCCCGATCGTGGCGAGCACCGGCCAGCCCTGAGCTTCGGCGTTCTCGCGGGTGGTCACCACGACGGCTGACGCGCCATCGGAGATCTGCGAGGAGTTGCCGGCGGTGATAGAACCTCCCTCGGCGAATGCCGCACGCAGCTTTGCGAGGCTCTCCGTCGTCGTCTCTGGACGAATTCCTTCGTCCTTGGTCACGACGAGCGCGTCACCGCGGCGCTGTGGCACCTCGACCGACACGAGCTCGGCGTCGAACACACCAGCGTCCTGCGCCGCAGCAGCACGCTGGTGCGAGAGTGCGGCAACGGTGTCCTGCGCTTCACGGGTGAGTTCGAATCGCGAATTGTGGCGCTCGGTCGAAGCTCCCATGCTCTCTTGGTCATAGGCGTCGGTGAGTCCGTCGTAGGCCATGTGGTCAAGCACCTCGACGCTGCCGTACGTCCAACCATCACGCGAGCCCATCAGCATGTGCGGTGCGCGCGTCATCGACTCCATTCCGCCAGCCACCACAGTCGTGGCATCCCCCGTGCGGATCATGCGCGCAGCGTCAATGATCGCCGTCAAACCCGACAGGCATACCTTGTTGACCGAGTGGGCGGGAACGTCCCAACCGATGCCAGCCCCAATGGATGCTTGGCGTGCCGCATTCTGTCCTGAACCCGCAGCGAGCACCTGTCCAACGATCACGGCATCGACTGCCGTGGGGTCGATGGACGCCTGCTCGAGCGCACCCTTGATCGCGAACGAGCCGAGCTGAGGCGCGCTGAACGACGCAAGCTGCCCCTTCAACCGGCCCTGCGGCGTGCGCGCGGCGGCGACGATGACGATGTCACTCATGAGAGCTCCTTCAGGTCTTCCGAAATGATCAGTGGCGGCTCGGTGGCGGCGATGACCTCCTGCACACTCACACCCGGTGCGGTCTCGACCAACACGAGTCCGTCGTCTGTGACGTCTATGACCGCGAGGTCGGTAATGATCCGATGCGCTACTCCCCTGCCGGTAAGCGGCAGAGAGCACTCATTGACGATCTTGGCGGAGCCGTCTTTGGCGACATGCTCCATGAGGATGATGAGACGACCGGCACCATGAACCAGGTCCATCGCACCGCCAGGCCCCTTGACCATCTTGCCGGGGATCATCCAGTTCGCCAGATCGCCGGTCCGAGAGACCTGCATGGCGCCCAGGATGGCGGCGTCGATCTTGCCGCCGCGGATCATCCCGAAACTCATTGCAGAGTCGAAGAAGGAAGTGCCGGGAAGAGTCGTCACCGTCTCCTTTCCTGCGTTGATCAAGTCTGGATCGACCGCGTCTTCGGTCGGATACGGCCCCACACCGAGGATGCCGTTCTCGGACTGCAGCACGACCGTGACGCCGTCGGGAACATAGTTGGGGACGAGGGTCGGCAGGCCGATACCCAGGTTGACGTACGAGCCATCGGTGAGTTCGGCAGCGGCACGGGCGGCCATCTGCTCGCGGGTGAGTGCCATCTCAGGCTCCTTCGCTCTTGGTGACGGTACGACGCTCGATGCGCTTCTCGATATCGGTACCGACCTCGACGATGCGGTGGACGAACACACCAGGCAGATGCACGCGGTCGGGGTCGATCTCGCCTGGCTCGACGAGCTGTTCGACCTGCGCGATGCAGATTCGACCGGCCATCGCCGCAAGCGGGTTGAAGTTGCGGGCCGCCTTGTTGAACACGAGGTTGCCGTGACGATCACCGGCGACGGCGTGGACGAGTGCGAAGTCTGTGGCGATCGCCTCTTCCAGCACGAACTCCTTCGCAACACCGTTGACGTCGAAAGTGCGAACGTCCTTCGCCGGAGATGCGATATCAATCGATCCGTCTGGGTTGTAGCGCCGCGGCAAGCCGCCCTCGGCGACCTGTGTGCCGACGCCGGTCTGTGTGAAGAATGCCGCGATGCCAGAGCCACCGGCACGGAGCTTCTCGGCGAGGGTACCTTGCGGCGTGAGCTCAAGCTCGAGTTCGCCAGAAAGGAACTGCCGCTCGAACTCCTTGTTCTCGCCGACGTATGACGAGGTCATCTTGCGGATGCGCTGCGCATTCAGAAGCACACCGAGTCCCCAATCGTCGACACCGCAATTGTTGCTGACCACGCTGAGGTCTTTCGTGCCCTGCGCGAGCAGAGCTTCGATGAGGGCGATCGGGTTTCCGGAGAGTCCGAACCCTCCGACCGCCAGCGATGCACCATTCGGGATGTCGGCGACGGCTTCCGCAGCCGATGCCCATTGTTTGTCGATCACGCATCACTCCTTCGTGTGAGGTCTCCCTCCAGCATCCGCCTTTCGAGCCTCGTCTCTAAACCGGGTCTTGCCATGTGGACTAATCTCCCGATAGTGTCCACATTATGGACACACCCTCGCGATCTATCCCCGGCACGCAGGCTGTGGCACGCGCCGCGCGGCTGCTGCGACTGGTCACTGCGAGCGGCGAAGAGGGCGCCGGTCTGCAAGAGCTCGCACACTCGGCAGACCTCTCTCGCTCGACCGCGCATCGCCTGCTCAGCGCGCTCCGCGTAGAGGGACTGGTCGACCGCGACGAAGAGAGCGGGAAATGGATGCCGGGACCTGAGCTCTTCCTCATGGGATCAGTGGCCGCAGCGCGCTACGACATCACCGCGCTCGCACGCGACATCGTGCGCTCTTTGGCGGTGAAGACCGAAGAGAGCGCGTTCCTCTCGGTACGACGTGCCGACGAGACAGTCTGCCTTCTCCGCGAAGAAGGGTCGTTCCCGATCCGCTCATTCGTGCTCAGCGAAGGCGTGCGATTTCCCCTCGGTGTCGCCAGCGCTGGCCTCGCCATCCTGTCGTTCTTGCCTGACCACGATGTGGATGCGTACCTAGAACGACACCCAGAGCTCAGTGAGCGGTGGGGTCGTACCCACCGGAGTGACCCTCTACGAACGAGACTGGCCGAAACGAAAGAACGCGGCTACGCCATCAACCCCGGACTCATCGTCGAGGGCAGCTGGGGCATGGGTGCCGCGGTCTTCGATCGCTCCGGCGCCCGGAGTGGGCGCTAAGCGTGACCGGGGTTGAATTCAGGTTCGGGCCTGATCGCATCGCTCAGCTCGGACGCACCCTTCTCGCGCACGCGCACCAGCTCTCCTCGCGGATCGCCAGCTCGCGGCGTTGATGATCAGTCGCGCGTCGATCAGACCAGTTCGGCGCGCACCAGTTCGGCGCGCACGAGCGGCCCCAGCGCGGACGCACCGCGTGTACTCATCACGACGGTGTAGTGGTTCAAGTCGTCCAGATGCTGATGACGGATCGACGGGTATGCAGTCAGGAGCCGATCAAGATGTGCGGGTGGATAGAGTCCAGGGGTCTCGTTCTGCAGTCCGCGCGGCACGGTGATGAACAGGGTCGGGTGCTGAAGCGCCGCACGTGCCGCTGGCAGCGCAGAGCCAGTATTCAGATCGATCGTGTCGTCGACGGTGGTCTGGTAGCTCGTTGCCGGGCGATAGCGGTCACCCTCCGGAAGCAGGTCGTAGGCGATGTAGCGCTCGAGCTCCTCGCTCCAGTCCGAGACGAACGCGGGATGTTCGCGCCAGAATACGTTCGTGTACTCCTCGACGTCCTTCCAGCGGCGCGACAGTCGCTCGGCCGTCGGGCCAAGAATGAAAGCGACCAATTGCTCGGGGCTCAGGCCGGGTGGCACATCCAGCGGAAGCCCACCATCGACGAGGACCAGTCGCTGCACGCGCTCGGGATGCAGGTGCGCAAGCACGACGGCGACGAAACCACCCATGGAATGCCCAACGACGGGCAACGAGGCGACCTCGAGCGCATCCAGCACCGCAACCAGGTCGGCCGCATGCGATGCCATCCCGGCGGGCCCTGAGACTGTACAGCTGACGCCGCGACCGCGGAGATCCGGGGCGATCACCCGCACACCCGGTAACTCTGCGACCAGGAATGGCCATGCCAGGTGTGAGGAGGTCACGCCGTGGATCGCCAGCACAGTCGGCGTCTCGTCGCTCGCATTGATCGGATCCCAGATGCCGACTCGAAGGTCACCACCGGCGACGGGAACATCGATCGTGCGATAAGTGTGAGCGCTCATCGAGAGGTCCATCCGCCATCCATCGTGTACGACGCCCCGGTCACCATTGATGAGTGCGGTGAGGCCAGCCAGCCTGCGAGGGATGCCACTTCTTCCGCTTCAACGAGACGCTTGATCGCGCTCTCGGTCAGCATGACTTTTTCAATGACCTCGCTCTCCGGGATGCCGTGCATCTTCGCCTGGTCTGCGATCTGCTTCTCGACCAGCGGCGTGCGCACGTAACCCGGATTGATGCAGTTGCTCGTGACGCCGTGCGGGCCGCCTTCAAGCGCGGTGACTTTCGAGAGGCCTTCGAGCCCGTGCTTGGCTGCGACATAGGCAGATTTGAACGGGCTTGCGCGCAGTCCGTGCACGCTGGAGATGTTGATGATACGGCCCCAGCCACGCTCGTACATACCCGGCAGCGCGGCACGAATCAGTAGAAACGGCGCCTCAAGCATGATGCGTTGGATCGCGCGAAAGGCCTCTGGATCGAAATCTTGGATCGGGCTCACCCGCTGAATTCCGGCGTTGTTCACGAGAATGTCCGCGTTGAGCGCGAGATCATCGAGCGCGACGGTGTCTGAGAGATCGACGGCCCATGCCTCGCCACCCAGAGCGGTCGCGTGCTGTTCGGCGGCTTCGGCGTTGAGATCAGCGATGATGACGTGCGCGCCGCGCGCCGCGAACTCCTCGGCGCATGCCAGTCCGATGCCGCTCGCTCCGCCGGTGATGACGGCACGACGTCCGGCGAGATCCTGCTCAGTCATTTCGATTCTCCTTCTCGGCGGGCTCCGGTCGCAGTGCGTTGCCGATAAACCGTGTCATGGCGTCGACCACGCCGGGATCAATCGCGGCTGGCGGGCGACCATCGGCGTCACGCTCCCAGAGCAGGTAGCGCATGCCAATCAGCTCTCCGGCCCCCATCAGCGCCCAAGCGGCAACCTCAGGATCGAGGTGTTCGTCAACGTCGCCCTCGGCCTGGGCGGCGCGGAGACCAGCCTGGTAGCCCTCGACGATCCGTTCATAGTGCAGTCGCAATGTCGCAGGAGAGACGAACTCCGCTTCTCGCACGACACGGTAAAGCGCGGGGTGCGCGGCGGTGAAACGAAAGAATCCTTCGAATCCCAGCCGCTCAGCTTCGATCCGGTCCTTCGCCGCTGCCATCGACTCCGACATCGCATGACGCACACGGCGGTTCAGATCGATGACGAGCGCCTCGAAAATCGTCTGTTTGCTGTCGAAGTACAGATAGAACGTGCCGAGTGCGACGCCCGCGCTCTCGGTGATCTTGACGATGGATGCTTCGTGGTAACCGAGATCGGCGAACACCGTCTCTGCTGCTTCGAGCAGCCGATGCCTGGTCGCCTCCCCGCGCTTGGTCAGGGGTCGCCCCGTCGCGGGTGACACGAATCCATCGGGGGCAATGGTCTCAACGGACTCGGTCATCAGCTTCTTCCTTCTGCGATGCTGCGACGAGTTGCGAAGCGTGTGCTCGCAGCGTGGCGCGATCGAACTTTTCGAGTGTGGAACGCGGCAAATCGTCGAGGAATACGATTCGTGCCGGGAGTTTGAAGGCTGCGAGGCGTTCACGCGCGAACGCAAGAAGTTCGTCCGCAGAGAACGAGCTATGCGCAACGACGAATGCGACACCGCGCTCGCCCCACACCTGGTCAGGAGCAGCGACCACGGCGACTGCCTTGACCAGCGGATGCGCGCTGAGGGCACGCTCGACCTCTGCTGGTGCGACATTCTCGCCGCCCGACACATAAATCTCTTTGAGTCGATCTACGATCCGAAAGACGCCAGAGGCGTTGCGGTGTGCCAGATCTCCCGTGCGCAGCCATGGTCCGGAGCGCGCCTTGGCGGTGGCATCCGGATCATCGAGGTACTCCGCGAAAGTACTGGGTCCGCGCACCCACAGCTCCCCCGTCGCTTCTCCCTCGAGCACGAGCGCTGTGGCGACATCGACCAGCCGGACATCGACAGAGGGATACGGCCGTCCGACCGCACCCGGGTGCGCAGCAAAATCGGCCGGCGGCAACGCAAGGACGTTGGGGCCAGCCTCAGTGAGCCCGTAGCCCTGCGTGAACGCGATGCCACGCTCCGCCCACACCCGCGCAAGTTCGACCGGCATCGTCGCACCGCCGACGAGCATGTGACGCAACGAAGACAGGTCAGCGCGGTCCCAACCTGCGGAGTCCTGAAGCATCCGATACTGCGTCGGCACACCCATCATGGTCGTGACCTTGCGCTCGCTGATCAACTGCAGGACGCGCCCTGGCTGGAACGACCGTTCCAGCACGACAGTCGCTCCGGCCCACCAGGCGAGCAGGGGCTGCACGTTCCACGCTGCCACGTGGTACTGCGGCAGCATCGCCAGCACTACGTCTGTCGACAACATCGGCATGGTCTGTGAGAGCGCCATGTTGGTCCAGAAGCAGTTCTCATGCGTCAGGACAACACCCTTTGGTGCCGCTTCGCTGCCGGAGGTGAAGATCACCAGCAGCGGGTCCGCATCGCGCACGGCGCGCGGCTCGCACGGCGTCGAGGAGAAAGGCACCTGTGCTTCTACCCCTGATACTCCGAGGAAAACGTACGCAGGTGCCTCGGCATCCAGCATCCGAAGCGCCGTGCTGGCCAGGGCGACGTGCTCATCCTCGACGAGCACGAGTGCTGCGCCGCTGCGGCGGATAAGGGCGGCGAGTTCGGTCGGAGTCAGCCGCCACGAGAGCGGAATGAATGTGATCCCGAGGAACGCGCAGGCGAAGAAGGCGACCACGTGATCGGCAGAGTTTCCCGACACCGTGGCGATGCGCGCTCCAGCGCCGTAACCCGCATCCGTCAGGCGGGTTGCCAGTTGCTCGGCACGATGGGCGAGAGTTCCGTAGTCGAGGGCGACGCCACGATCGTCAATCGCGATCTTGGTCGGGTTGGAGGCCGCGCGGTCACGCAGCCACCGCCCGACGGTGTGCGGTCCGTCGACGTCGAGGCTCATCGCCCGGCCGCCGGGGTGGTGATCGCGTCACTATCATCGAGCGCACCCAGCGATCCCGCGGCGGTTCGCGCTGCTCCCCGGCGCTGGCGACGACGCAGAGTGTCGACGGTGCCGGCGATGCCGCCGGGCAGGAACATGACAACCAGGATGAACAGCACTCCGAGGATGAAGAGCGGCTCGGATAGCGGGATGCGCAGGAAGTCAGGCAGCCCCTGGATTCCTTCGGCGCGCGCCAGCACCGTCAGACGCTGATCGAGGATCGTGTAAATCACACCACCTACAATCGCACCCCAGCGGAATCCGACACCACCGAGCACGACCATCACGAGCACGGTGATCGTCAGATCGGCACCCACGGCGCTCGGTTGCGTCCCCGATTGCAGCAGCAGATATGCGACACCAGCGAGGCTTGCGCACAAGGCAGCGATTACGAAGACGATGAGCTTTGCGCGGGTGGGGCGAAGTCCCAGCACCTGCACGCGCAGCTCGTTTTCGCGGCTCGCGGCGGCGAGATGACCGAGTCTGGACGTGTCGACCCACAGCACCACCAGATACACGATCACGAGCACGATCAGCGCGAACCAGTAGAGGTTGCGGGTGTTGATAACGCCCACCAGCCAGTCCGGAACGCTGGCGGTGTTCAGGCCGAGGCCTTCTTCCCCGCCGGTGATGGCCTGGTTGCGTCTGACGAGCACCGAACCTGCTTGTGCGAATGCCAGCGTCACCATCGCGAAGGGGATGCCGTTCACCCGCATCGCCACGGCGCCCGTGATGAGTGCGATCACCATGCCGCCGACCAGCGCGGCGAACACACCTGGCACGAGCGGCAACTCGAATGACCGGAGCAGGATGCCGAGTCCGTAGGCCCCAGCGCCGAAATACAGTGCATGGCCGAAGGACAGCATGCCGGCGCTGCCGAGTAGCAGGTTGTATGAAAGTGCGAGGGCGGCGAAGACCATGCACAGCGACAGCAATGCGAGCGAGCCGGGCGTGTACGTCGGTCCTGGAAGGATGCCGGGCAGCGAGAGGTTCAGCAGCGGAAGCACTGCCATTACGATGACGAGCACTACCCCGATGATCACGGGCGCGAAGCGCTTGAGTGCGACGGCCTGGTTGTCTGAACGGCGCATCATGCTTTCCTCCCCATCAGGCCCGCCGGTCGCACAAGAAGCACGACAGCGAGCAGGATTACGACGATGAAGTCGCCGGTGCCGCCGAGATACGTGTTGGCGACCTGTTGCAGCACGGCGACCAGCACCGAGGCGACAGCGGCGCCGGTGAGCGAACCGAGCCCGCCGACCACCGTCACGATGAACGCGAAGATGAGCAGGGTCGAGCCGAGGTGCGCGGAGACGTACGTCATGGCATGCATTGCCAGCACGCCGCCGATGCCGGCCGCAGCGCCACCGATCGCGAAGACGAGAGTGAAGGAGCGGCGGACGTCGATGCCGAGGGCTGTGACCATGGCCCGGTTCTCGACACCGGCGCGGATGATCATGCCGTAGCGCGTCTTCTTCAGGAAGAGCACGAGGCCCGCGAGCACGAGCGCTGCCGCGATGATCAGCACCCAGTACTTGTTGGGGATGCTGGCACCGAGCACATCCGTGGTCTGCCCCAGCCAGGAGGGCCCGGTGACTGTGATGGCGTCGGTGCCCCAAATGCCTTCGAAGAGCGCGATCGCCGCGAACGACAGACCCACGGTGACGAGTACCTGCTCGATGTGTCGTTCATATAGCGGTCGGATGAGCACAAGCTCTGTCAGCGTCGCGAAGACGGCGCCGACGATTGCTCCGACCAGGATCGAGAGCAGGAACCCGAGCCAGGTCGATGCACCAATCGCTTGTGCAACCGCCCAGCCGACGAAGGCGCTGAGGGTAAGAAAGGCGCCATGCGCGAAGTTCAGCACGTGCATGAGGCCGTAGATGAGGCTCAGACCACTGGCGACCAGGAAATAGAGGGCGCCGAGTCCGACGCCGATGACCAGGGTGAGAACGAGAGCGCTCACGCGTGGGCCTCCGCGCTGACGCCGAGCAACCGACGGGTGAGGTCGGCGTTGTCCAGGATCTCCTTGGCGGGGCCGGTGTGGACAACGCGGCCTCCTGCGATCACCACAGCGCCGGCAGCGAGTTGCCGGACGACCTCAAGGTTCTGCTCGACGAGCAGGATCGGCACGGTCTTGGCAGCTTCTGCCAGAGCATCCGACACTTCTCTCACGATCTTGGGGGCAAGGCCCTTAGTCGGCTCGTCCACGAGGATGATGCGATTGTCGTTGAGGAGAGCTCGGGCAACCGAGACCATCTGCTGTTGTCCACCGGAAAGCGTTCCGGCGCGCTGATCGCGACGCTGCACCAGATCGGGGAACAGCTCCGCGACGAACTCATGACGGGGTGCGCGCTGACGTTCGGCGAGAGCGAGGTTTTCGGCGACGGTGAGTCCGGCGAAGACCTCGCGGTCTTCGGGAACGTATCCGACACCGCGCTGCACGATCTTGTGGGTAGGGAGATTGTCGATCCGCTCCCCCTCGAGCAGCACTTCGCCGCGCCGAGTGATGAGCCCGAGGATGGCGCGGAGCGTAGAAGTCTTGCCGACGCCGTTGCGACCAAGGACAGCGGTGATGCCGGTGGCGGGCACATCGAAGGAGATATCTTCGATGACCTGCTGGCCTGCGATCGAGCCGCGGAGGGATCGCACCTGAAGGATGGGGTCGGTCATGTTGCACTCCCCTTTCCGAGATAAGCGCTCTGCACTGTCGGGTTCTCCATGATCCGCTGAGGGGTGTCGAGGGCGATGATCGTACCGAAATACATCACCGCGACCAGGTCGACCAGTCCCATGAGAACGTCGATGTGGTGTTCGACCATGAGTACGGTGCAGCCCTTCTCGCGCTGCATCACCCGGATGTTGTCGACGAGGCCTGCAACATCGCCCGAGGCGACTCCGGCCATCGGCTCATCGAGAAGGACGAGTCTGGAGTCAGTCGCAAGCAGAGAGGCGATTTCGAGCTTGCGCTTGTCGCCGTGGCTGATGTCGCCGGCCAGAGTGTCGAGTCGATCTCCCAGCCCCACTTCCTCCAGAACCGCAACAGCCTCGGCTGTGGCGGCATCATCGCGGCGCGGGAACTTCAGCAGCGAGTAGCTGCCGCCCTGTGCGGCTTGGGCCGCAATACGGACGTTCTCGAGGATGCTGAGTTTGGGAAACAGACTCGATGTCTGGAATGTGCGCCCCAGTCCTGCCCGTGCCCGCTTGGGCACCGAAAGACCGGTGATGTCTTCGCCGTCGAGGAGGATCCGGCCCGCCGTGGGCTTGATCACACCCGATATCGCGTTGAACAGCGTGGTCTTTCCCGCGCCGTTGGGTCCGATCACTCCGACAAGAGTGCCGGGTGCGATATCGAGGTCGACATCCTTGAGGATTGTCGCTCCGCCGATCTGAAGGCCGAGTCCTTCGACGCGGAGTGCCGCGCCGCTCGTCTTCCGCTCAGGCAGGACTGGGGTGCTCATCGAGTGCTTCGCCTTCTACTTACGGTGCGACGTCGGCTGCGTCGACGGTGGCGACGAGCTCTGCCTTGAATCCGGCACCATCGGCGACGAGACGCGCCTGGTACATGTCCTGCAGGAGCGCGTGGTCGTCCGCGCGCACCGTCATCGTGCCCTTCGGTCCCTCGAATTCGAAGCCCTCGAGAGCAGCGATCATGGCGTCCACGTTGCCCTGGCCTTCCTTGACGGCCTGCACGAGCATGATTGCCGCGTTGAACCCATCCGGGCTGAACAGGTCGGGGGTGCCACCGGCATCCTCGATTGCCGCGATCATCGCGGTGTTCACCTCGTTGTCAGGCGCACCAGGGAAATAGTGATTCAGGAAGTTGATCTTCTCCGATGCCTCACCATAAGCACCGAAAGTGGCCGCATCGCCAAGGCCCGTGACCACCGGGATGTTGTCAAGCACACCCTGCTGGCTCATCGCCTGCCACATTGCGCCGGACGTTGCACCTGCCCAGGCGACGAACACCAGGTCGGGCTGAGCGCTCAGAACCTGCTGCGCGAACGGCGTGAACTCGGTGACATCTTCTGCCACAAGCACCGGAGCAACTGTCGCGCCCTTGCCGCCGAGGATTGCCTCGACCGCAGCGACGTTGCCCTGTCCGAACGCATTGTTCTGGGCGAAGACCGCGACCGTCTTGCCGTCGATGTCGTCAAGGAACGTGCCGGCCGTTGCGACGTCCTGTGCCGACTGACGGCCAGAGCGGAAGGTGTACTCGTTGACGCCGGTAATGGCGTCTGCGGCCGCGGGGCCGGAGATGAATAGAGTCTTGTTCTGGGCTGCCTGCTCTGCGACCGCGAGCGCGACACCCGAAGAAGCGCTGCCGAGGAGGATGTTCACTCCTTCGCCGATGAGTTCCTTCGCTGCGGTGACAGCCGTGTCGGGGTCACCCGCATCGTCGCGGTACTCGACGGTGATCTTGGTGCCGTTGACTTCGTTCGTACCGTCAGTGGCGTAGTCGAGTCCGGCCTTGAACGCCTCGAGATACTGGTTGCCGTAGCCAGCGAGCGGCCCGGTCTCACTGGTGATCACACCGGCGACGATTTCGGCGGGGCCAGTGCTCTCTCCGGTGCTTTCACCGCCACCGGTCGCAGCTTGCGGCGCGCACGCCGCTAAGACGAGGGCGGCCGTGGCGACCACGGAGCCCAGGAGCAACTTCTTTGAAACTCGCATGTGAATGCCTTTCACCCTTGGAAGGTCATAACCTGAAAGCTGATTCAGGTTTTTTAAAACTGTAGATCGCGCCAGGCATTTCGTCAAGCGGCGCATAGATACCTTGAGGTATATACTTCTTGGTATGAATCGTGATGAGATCATCCCCTCGATTGTCATCTCCGCGCACGCTCTCGCTCGGATCGCCGCGAAGGCGGCTCAGAATGAGGCACCCGCGGCGCAGTGGCGAGTGCTCAGTATCCTCGAACACGAATCCGGGCTCCGGGTCGGGACACTTGCTCAAGCGGCACGCACAACGCAGCCGGGAATGACTCGGCTACTGGGCGATCTAGAGCGCAGCGAGCTCATCAGCCGGTCCGCAGATCCGACCGATTCCCGCGCGACGGTCGTCGGTATCACCGACGTCGGACTAACCGCACTATGCGAATGGCGCGAAGAATTCCGCATTACCCTCGCGCCCCACTTCGCTGACTTGGATGACGCGGACTGGAGTGCCCTCACCCGCACGGCCGAGATCCTCGCCGCGCACATCATCGACCCAATCTCTGACGCAGGAGCCCACGAGTGAACAGCAGCACGACGACCGGATCAATCTGGAAACAGCCCGCCCAGGTGTGGGCGGTGGCGTTCGCCAGCGTCGTCGCCTTCATGGGCATCGGGCTGGTCGACCCGATCCTCCCGGCAATCGCCGCATCGCTCGAGGCGAGCCCGACCGAGACAGAATTACTGTTCACCAGCTACCTGCTCGTAACCGGTCTGGCGATGCTCATCACCAGCTGGGTCTCGAGCCGTATCGGCGCAAAGGCCACTCTGATGATCGGCCTCGCGCTCATCGTCGTGTTCGCGCTGGCGTGCGCCATGAGCGGTAGCGTGGACGCGATCATCGGGTTCCGCGCTGGCTGGGGTCTGGGCAATGCGCTGTTCATCTCTACGGCGCTCGCGACGATTGTCGGCTCCGCCTCCGGCGGCAGCGGTGCGGCGATCGTGTTGTACGAGGCGGCGCTTGGTCTCGGCATCGCTATCGGCCCCCTGCTGGGCGGCTTGCTCGGCGAAATCAGCTGGCGCGGCCCGTTCTTCGGTGTCGTCGTACTGATGGCAATCGCGTTCATCGCTGTCCTCACGCTGCTGCGCGGTCCAACAGAGAAGCGTGAGCCGGTGCCGTTCTCTGCACCATTCAAGGCGCTCGGACGGCCAGCACTCGCGATCCTGGCGGTTACCGCCCTGTTCTACAACATCGGCTTCTTCGTACTGCTCGCGTTCTCACCGTTCCCGCTCGGATTCGGTGCAATGGGTATCGGTTTCACGTTCTTCGGATGGGGCCTCGCGCTTGCGATCACCAGCGTATGGGGTGCCCCATGGATGATGCGGCGGATGCGACGCACCTCGATCATCCTCACGATCTTGCCGCTCCTGGCGCTGGATCTCGTCGTTGCCGGCTTCGTTGCCGAGACCGCCCCCGCGCTTGTGACCTGCATAGTCGTGGGCGGCCTGTTGCTCGGCATCATGAACACGGTCCTCACCGAAGCAGTGATGGAAGCCACCGATCTGCCGCGCTCGGTGGCTTCGTCGGCATACTCGTCCGTGCGCTTCATCGGCGGTGCCATCGCCCCACCCGCAGCAGCGCTGCTGTGGCACGCGTTCAACTCGACTGTGCCGTACCTGTTCGCCGCGGCATCCGTCCTGATCGCGACGCTGACCGTTTTCCTCGGCCGCAAGGTGCTCGCGCACATTGACGACGAACCAGCGGATGCCACCATCGAAGATGCCGAGGCGATCACGGTCGGTGACGCCGCCTAGGACCGGGGCGTCACTTCACAGTGACTTCGATGCGTGCGGTCTCCTGCTCGGCGACGTCATCAGGAACTTCGCCACGGAACTCGTATTCGAACTCGATAACAGTCGTTCCGGCGCCCACCGCCGGGAATCGGTAGGTCAGCGAGTTCCCACCTCCGGTGGAACCTTCCTCACCCAGGTATTTCGTACCCGCAGTGCCGGCACCGAGAATTGCGGAGTCCGGCTCCGTCGTGATCACCCAGCCGTCGCCGACAGAACTGTTGATCATGCCGAAATCAATGACCAACGTCTCTCCGGACGAAACGGTGACCGCGTCGCTCGTGTAGTCGATGGTCGTGTCACTCGCACACGCGCTCAAACCGATCGACAAGGCTGTGACGCCAAGCAACGCAAGTCCCGCGCGCGTAAGTTTCTGGTTCATACGGCCTCCCCTGCCGCATACAGGCTAGCGCTCGCCGGAAAATGAAAAAGCCTCGGAATCTGGCGAGAGATTCCGAGGCTATTCCGTGCACCCCCCCCGGGCTCGAACCGGGAACCCATTGATTAAGAGTCAATTGCTCTGCCATTGAGCTAGAGGTGCATGGCCCGGTATTACCCCGGCCGAGGAACAACATTACCAGTTGTTCAGCGTCATGTGAAATCGAGGCGCGACCTGTTCTGACGGGCCGGAGACTATCCTGAGAGAGTGACTGACTCCCCCGCCACCACAGCCTTCGAGAGTGATCTCGAGCTCGCCCTCCGACTCGCCGACGCAGCAGATGCGCAGTCTCTGCCACGCTTCGATGCGGCCGATCTGGAGATCTCGACGAAGGCCGACAGGTCACACGTCACGGATGCCGATCTAGCCACCGAACGCGCCATCCGGGCCATCTTGAGCGAAGAACGCCCGACAGACGGCATCCTCGGGGAAGAGTTTGGAACCGAAGGCGACGCACACCGACAGTGGATCATCGACCCGATCGATGGCACCGCGAATTTCCTGCGCGGCGTGCCGCTCTGGGGCACGATGGTCTCGCTCGCAGTCGACAGTGTGCCTCAGGTCGGCGTTGTCAGTATGCCGGCCCTCGGCCGCCGCTGGTGGGCGTCCACCGGCACCGGCGCTTGGACCGCAACCGACGACGGACCACAGCGCCTGCACACTTCTGCCGTCGATAGCTTCGACGACGCCAGCGTCAGTTTTCAGAGCATCACGCAATGGGCAGATGCCGGCCGTCTCCCCGCGCTCCTTCGCGTGGCGGACCGCGTCTGGCGTGACCGCGCCTACGGGGACGTGTTCGCGTACATGTTGCTGGCCGAGGGACGACTCGAGATGGTCGCGGAGTTCGACGTCAAAGAGTACGACATCGCAGCAGCTGTCCCCATCGTCCGTGAAGCAGGAGGCACATTCACGTCGTTCGACGGCGTGGAGACGATCTCTGCGCGCTCGTCTCTCGCCAGCAACGGCATCCTGCACAATGCCTTTCTCGAGCTCATCCACACTCCCGCGAACGACTGATCCGAGAGGCCAGAAATGACCCGTCGCGCCGTCTTCACCGCAATCGCCGCCCTGGCTTTCGCACTGCCCCTGACCGCCTGTGCTGCTACACCCGAAGCGCAGACATCGCCGCCGCCGACCGAAAGCGCTGCTCCGCCCGCAGAACCTGCGGTCGAAGAGACACCTACACCTGAGCCGACCGCTGCCGCCGAACCGACCTGCGAGACGATCATCGCGCCCAGCACGGTCACGAGCCTGAGCGAGATCGGTTGGACTCACCAGCAAAGAGAATTCCAGATCGGAGCCGACGTTGTCGACGGCGGAATTCAGTGCGTCTGGGGCGACTACAGCGTCGCGTCGGACCACGTCCAGGTCTACGGCTGGGCGCCGCTCGACCAGACCGCATCCGCTGCCGCTCAGCAAACCCTCATCGCCGAAGGCTGGCAGCGTGCCGAAGCCGACGGACACACCTACATCACCGAGGATCCGCAGTTCTCCCTCCAAACCGATGAAGAGGGCTTCGGCATGACCTACGAGTTCGGCGAAGGCTGGGTCGCCCTGGCCAATACGAAACAGGGCCTCTTGCTCATCAACCAGCCCTGATCTCCGTCTTGCTGACAATAGATCCCCGCAGGCGTCTGGGATGATCGTGCCATGAGCAACGTGTTGGCTGGATGGTACGACGACGACGCAGTCTCGCCCGCAAGAGCAGATTGGTTGTGGGCTGCGTGAAGCGTCAAGGTCTCTGGGTTGTGACGTCGGTCGTTGTCGTCGGCCTCGCATTGACCGGAGCGGTCGTGGCGTCGATCTACTCCGCTCACCGATCGGCGCCCACTCAGATCACCGCTACGGAGCCGGAGAAGGGAAACACTCCCGCGTCCCGAGACCTCGAGACAGGCGAGCCATCCGCGCCGGCTCCGCCTACCCCACCGCTCGTCGTCGACGAATCAGTAGTCAAGAGACCAGAGGTCACGAAACCCCGTCTCCCGACGTCCGGCAGCGAAGATCAATCGCCGCATTCCGCAAGGCCAGAGCCTGGAACACCCGGCGGGCTCCGTCCGGAGACTCCAGGTCCGGGTTCGGGGCTGGGTACCTCGACCCCAGCGACCGGAATCGTTCTCGGCGACACAACCGACGAGGCGGGCAATGATCATTCTCTGGTGCTGAAGCTTCCGGAGGAGACCCAAGATGCGCTCCTGCGCACCGATGGCATCTTTGCTGTTGTATCGGGAGCTTCCCGACTATCCGTCACAGGAGATGTAGCTGCGGAACGGTGGCGCTTCATCGTCGACTCAACCGTCATCGGAGCGAAAGCACCCATCGTCGTTGTGAAGACCATGACGAACAGAACCATGCACGATCTTGCATCGGCGCCGGATGTATACACCTCGGCAAGCGGGCTGAACGAGGACCCTCGCGGGATATCCATCCGCTTGACGGCGCTGATAACCGAAGTGCTTTCGAACGCGGAGCCGTCGCAACCAGACAGCCATCTGTACATGGCACTGGCTCAGATGATGCTAGATCCTAACTGGACCGGGGTTATGGTCTTCAACGCCACGGCAACAGTGCCGAGCGAAGTCCTGGGTCAATCGACCGGTGCTCTCGCCGACAGCCCGGTGGCGGTTCTCAATATGGGGTTCACTGCGTCGATTATGTCGGAGGGACCGGAATCGCCTCGCCCGTTCTTTGGCACGGTCGACCAGTCTCGCGTTCGGGGTGATGTGCTCCCGCTGGGTGTCGAGCATCTGCGTGCCCGATTTTCCAACAGCGCCATGGTTGCCTTCGAGCAGGGTTAGGACATCATTAGGGCATACACGCTTGATACATTGCGTGTCGCAGTCGTCAAAGCCCACCAGGCCCGACAGCAGGGGGACCAGGTGAGGGAAGCGCTGGTGTCAGACGATCCACGGTCGCCATCGCGTTCGGCCCCCGGCGGACGGCGACCCTTCGCAGGTCGTCCGGATTCTGGTACACCGGACGGGCATAGAAAAACCCCCGCGCTCCTTACTCTCGTAAGGTAACGCGGGGGTTATCCACAGTGACAACGGTTGGTGGAGCTGGGGAGAATCGAACTCCCGTCCAACGCTGAGTCTCCACGTCTTCTCCGGGCGCAGTCTGTGCAGACGTTCTACTCGGCTCCGACATTTGCCACAGACACCTAAGTCGACAAGCCCAGCCTGGGAAGAGTCCCGCGTGACGTCCAGACGCCATCACACAGCAAGATTCCTAAATGACGCCAGGGTCCGTATCGGAATCACATACGGTCTGACGGACTATCGGGCTCGCTTATGCAGCGAGGGCGAAGTCGTTGCGCTTTGTTTCGGCAACTATTTTTTGCAGGGAGCGTTCACGAGATAACCCTGCATCCTCGGCCCGCTTCTCGTGGATTCACAGGCGCTGTCGAAACCGATCAGCCCCGTGTTCCTTCTTGCGAAGGGACCGTTGTCACTCTGTGGATTTATCACCTCGGATGCCGAAACACCCGAGCTTCTTAGGATACAACGGATACGTTCATCCTGCCATTCCCCGACGTGCCTCAGTTTCTTTGAGCGTGTGGGGGGGGGACGGCGACGACCGGGATGGGACGTTCAAGCGCCAGGCGGATGCTGACCGGACCGCCGCTGCCAGAGCCTGCCGAGCAGGTCGATCGGCGACGGCTTCGCGCGAAGTCGTATAGCGATGAGTCCCCGCTGCTGCTTGAGCATGTGGGCGTTGATGGGCTGCCGTGCGGGAAGTACTTCGTGGTGATGCTCCCGATCTGGCTGCCGTTGCTGCGAGGCGCCGGAGATCTCTACAAACCGTTCGCGACGAGCGAGACGATCGGCGAGTTGGAGGCGATGAGCCCGGCGACCATCGACCGGTATGCAGCTGCGGGGCATCTCGACCACGAAGCCGTCGCGGTTGCTGCGCAACTCGATCGGACTGGCTCCAACAACGCGATATCGCCCAGACCCGCTCCCGCCCCTACGACAAGAGCCATACGGAGATCCATCTGCGGCTATCAAAATCCGGTGTACTCGTTGCACAACGTCAACGACGAGTGTCTCGTCAGCCAGACTCTCGTCGAGCGGAATCGGGACCTACAGTTGGCCAACCACCCACCGTCACGGCGAAGGCACCGCGGCATCCGGATCCTCGATATAGTCCCAGAGCCAATCCTCGGGACGGCCGGGCATGAAGTTGAGGGCCCCCTGGACGATCGGGGTTGTTACCGCCGCCGCCTGCAACTGGACGACGTACTTGTCTGGCGCCCCGACTTGGGCCGAGGGGTTGAACACGGCGACGTTAGTACGCGACAGATCACCGAACCACTTCATCAGTGACGCCGCGGCGTTGAGGTAGTCGCCGGGGTTCCCACCGAGGTGCTTAGCGAATAGTCGGGCGCGCAGATCTTGGGCGACAGTCGTTGCCCCTGGGGTTGTTACAGCCAAGGAGGCAACATCGCCGGCAACCACCACATCAGTCTCCGAGTTGTAGGTGTAGCCGCGGCGGTCGGCGTTTGCAGAACCCGTGATTACCAACTCGTCATCGAATATCCACGTCTTCGAGTGCACGTAGGCGTGCGGCCTATCTGCCCGGCGATGCACGACCGTCCAGCGCTTGCGGCGAGGATCCGCGGCAAGCATCTTCGCAAAGACTGCGCGGCGGCGCGGCCAAGCCTGTTGGACGTCGGCAAAGTCGGGGTGAAGAACGACGATCACGATCCGAAAGTCGTCTGCAGCAGACGCGAGTTTGGCGGCCAGTGCGTCGCCCACCCATTGTTTGTAAGGTATTGATCCTCGAGGTAGATGAAGCGCGTGGCCTCGGCAATCGCCCTCTTCACGGCCCGCCAGATTTGCTGCACGCCCCTCGACGGGTCGTAGAAGTTGTAGTACCTGACAGAACCGTTGACCCCCATATCGCCCGCGGTCAGCGCGCCGCTGCCCTTGAGTTGTTTGTTGATCACGGGAAGGTAGTTCTTCACCAGGATCGAGTAGGCCAATCTCGATTGAAACGTGGGATAGGTGTTGCACACCTGCACGAGCGAATTGCCTCCCGCTGGTACGACAGATGTGCGGTCGCTCAGCCCGGTTCCGTGCTCCGGATGGTCATTCCAGCGCTCCTGAAAGACCTTCACAAGATCATCCGCCGCGGGCCCACGAATCTTGCAATGCACGTCATGGAATCCCGTCGGCCCGATCCGGTCAGTGAAGACGTCCATGCCGCCGCAGTAGGCGATGGCTGCCACCAAACCCGCGTCATCCGCACCGTGGTCGGGCGAAGGCACCACGATTTGAATCTTCTGGTGGTGCGCCCCCGCGAGGGGAGTGCGATGGTCGAGTATTGCGCTCGACCCGTTCGGCAGACTGCCGATGTGTTTCACCGCGTCGGCGCATCCGGCATTCTTCATAATGGTGTTTTCCCACAGCATCGCGCGCACGGCACCGCCCTGCTTCGCGAAGTAGCTCAGTGTCTGTCCGAGCGTCGTGCCCGAGGGTGAGGCCACCGCGCGAACCGTCGTGTTGATGTCGCACGACCAACCCAGGAGGTAACACACCGCCTTCGCCCCCGCGTCCAACTCGAGGCGATCGGCGAGATCCGCGAACGCCTCCTCGCCGGTGGTGAAGAAATCGGTCAGGTTACTTTCCGTCACCGGCCGCATGGAAGCGGAGGTGTCGAACCAACGGGAGTACTTCGACGTGCCCACGGTGCGCCATTACTTCTGCCGACCGGTCTTCGCATCGTATTTGACCTCGACCGGTACTACCTGATCCGTCGGCAGCACCTCAATCCATTGATCGAACACCTCATACGGCTGGCTTGTCACGGCACGGAAGCCACCCTGAAGGGGGTAGAAACCGTGTTCGTAGACCTTGTCGACCGGGGTCGCACTGACCCGATTGTCGTCGTTGATCTCCTCCGCGGGATACCTGCCCACCTGCAGCGACTCCTGATGCTTCTCCGCCACCTTGGCGCACAGGTACTTGATGGCATCGGCAAGCGTGACATCGGCCACCCCCAGGACGGCGCGAATCTCCGCGAGCTCTGCGGCGGGCGCTTGATAGAGCCCGTCCAAGCCCTCTGTGCCTTCCACGTGCACCTGTTGCAGCCAGTTCGTCGCCTCAAGTTCCTTCCCCGGGCGAACGGGGATGACGGCCTTGACCCAGGGTGCATTGAGGAAGGCGTTGCGGAGGTCGTCGCCATCGAGCTCCAGGAGCCAGCCAAGCGAGCTACCCATCCGCGCAAACTGCGATTTCTCGGTGATGTAGTAATTGTCCGGCCGCGACTGGTTGTCTGCCCAGTTCGTGACGTTGCTGTCGAAGATGGCCTCGTTGCTCCCCTGCGCCAAGTACTGGTGGGAGTGGAGGCGCGGCTTCCACC
Source organism: Microbacterium sp. CH12i (assembly GCF_000685355.1). GTDB lineage: Bacteria > Actinomycetota > Actinomycetes > Actinomycetales > Microbacteriaceae > Microbacterium. The sequence continues at coordinate 411,437 of NZ_JHET01000007.1, forward strand.
ACTCCGGAGCCACAAAATAGAGCATCTTGTCGATGTCGAAGATTGAGTTCAGTAGCTCTGAGATCACGTGACGCGTGTGGTCATTCGTGGTGCTCTCTGGCAGGTGGTAGGTCGCGGTGGTCATTAGCGCACTGATGAGCCGGCGGTAAACGATGATTCGCTCCTCCTCGCGGAGGTCTTCATACTTGCGGGTGTTGATGCCGCTGGCTGCCTCGATGCGCACCTTGGCCGCATCCACAAAGGCCTGTTGCGTTTTGCGGGCGTTCGCCAAATTGGCGGCCGTCACGACCTCTGCGCTTTTGGAATTGGCGGCATCGATCGCCGACTTCGTTGCGGCAGTGGGAGTGAACGCCACGACCCCGCCCACGACGAAGTCGATTCGTTCATCCCACTTCATTCCTCCGGGGCCGATGAACGGGCCCACCTGCACATTGGCGGCATCGACCAAACGCCCCTTGAACGCCCAGGCGCCGGCGAAGTCCTCCCCCGTGCCGGACACTTGGACGACATCGACCATGCTTCCCGGATACTTCAATTCGTACCCGTCTGGTGCGGGCGGGAGGGCAATAGCGCCGAGCGGCAGGAATCCGTCAGCGCCGTTGAAACGACGAGTGTTGTCGAATGTCCACGACACCCCTCCGGTGAACGACACCGACTTGTCTGGCGGGTACTGCTGATTCGACTGTGCGGGCACTGGCGTGAGGTCGGCGGGTTTGGCAATGTTGACGAGATTCGCGAGCCCGAGATCGTTGCCCGGCTCGTCGACGAAGGTCTCCCAGCACAGATAGGTGCCCACATCCTGCACCTGCACACCCACCTGGCGCATCTTGCGACGTAGCTCATAGTTGACCAGGAGGTCGGTGGTGTTGTTCAGGACGTAGCGCTTGCTCGAGGTGTCGATCGTCTCGTTGATCGTCTTGAACGTCGACTTGTAGTTCTGTTTGATCTCCGATGACAGTTTTGACGACTGCTCGCGCATCCGCTTGTGCGTATTTTCGCGGGCCGTGTCTTGGGTTGTTTCGAGGTTCATGCTGCCGGTTGCGGTCGCGTTTCCAGAGCCCCAGGACTGGTTCACCGTGAGGGATGCGCCAAGCTTCAAGTCGTTCTTGTTGTCAGTCTTGACGGCTTCAGAGAGCTCGTCGCGGTCGGTGCTGCTGTCTTCCGTTCGCTTTGTTGTCTCCGTTGATTGCTCGATGATCTGCTCTGTGTAGCTGCGGCGGGTGCTGATTTCGATCAGTTCGACGAGCGAGCCGGGGCTGAGCCAGACGTGCTCGACGGGCGTGCCGAGAAAGGAGTCGAGCTCGAAGAAGAACTGTCGAAACAGGTGAACAATGCCGAGCGGTGACAGGTTGACGTTCGAGATGTCTCGGTTGGGGTCAAATGTGGCAAACGGATCGTCGGCATTCAGCTGCGCGATGATGGCGTCGGTGACCGCCTGCTCGTTGACGTCTGGGTCGACGTAGAACATCTTGTACAGGAGCGAGAAGTTCTTCGTCTCGAGCAGGTTCAGCAAGGAAGCACCGAGGGCCGACTCGCGCTCAACGCGCGCGAACTGCGTGCGTTCGAGTTCGGCGAACGCGGGCATACGTTCCCGCTGGTGAAGGTCAGAACACTGTCTCCGGAAGTCTTCGAGATAGAACTCTTTGACCGTCGTGTCGAGCAGGCTTTGAATCTGGTCTTCGTTGACATACCGTCGCCACTCCTCGTCAACGGGCGGGGTAGTCGGCAGCGTTGTAGCGATGGACGCGAGGAGCCGGCTCGACCCATCCGTGACGATGCGCGGGCCGAGCAGATGGCCGATGCCGATGCGGTCAATGGAGGCATCGCACTCTCGTGTGTCGAAGCGCGCGTTGGCGACGTCGCCAACGTAACGCTTGGAGAGTGAGTAGAGCAGCCCATCCATGGCTTCGTCAAAACCGGGCCGCAGCCGATCTTTCTGCCGAGCCGAACGCCAGCCAATCATGGGCTGGTAAACCCCGAACATTTCACTCGCGTACGGCAGGACGCTCGTGTAGTCCGTCAGATCCGTGATGCGCTTGTTCGTTGTCATGGTGACTCCCGCTGAGAAACGATCCGTGCGGCAATGCGACGGAACTCAAAGGTCGGACGGGCGGGGTCGAAATGCCCCGTCATCTGCCTAAGCAACGTCCAGTGTCAGTAACAGGATCAGTATGCGCTCGTGTAGCCCGCGGGGCAAGGGCACCTCATTCCCGGTCTGGCGTAAAGTCGCACCATGAGCGATGTCACCATCACCGTCCGAGGCGAGAACGAGGCGCGAGTCGCGCCCGAACGCGCCACCGTCAGCGTCACCGTCCGCACCGAGGGCCCTGAGCGCGCCGCGGTCGTTGACCGGGTGATGCGCCTTGCCGAACCTGTACGTGCGAGCATCGCCGAACGTAAAGAATCAGGCGCTGTCGCCGATTGGACGAGCAAGCGTCTTGCGGTGCGCGCAGAGCGGCCGTGGAACAACGAAGGCAAGCGCCTCGCCCTGGTCTATCACGCGACCATCGACTTCAGCGCGACTTTCACCGAAGCATCCGAGCTGTCGATCTGGGTGTCGGATATCTCCGCATGGGACGGTGTCGAGATCGGCTGGGTGAACTGGGATTTGACTCCTGAGACCCGCGCCAGGGTAGAACGCGAAGTCGCATCATCCGCCGTCGGCGTTGCCGTCGCACGCGCCGAGGCCTACGCCAGCGCTCTAAACCTCAGCACCGTCACGCCGCTGGAAATCGCCGATGTCGGCCTCATCTCCAAAGCGCAGCCGCAACGTGCCCCACAGATGATGCAAGCGCGCGGGATGGCGTTCGCAGTATCCGACTCCGCACCGACGATGGAGTACGAACCCGATGAGATCATCGTCTCCGCGGCCGTCGAGGCGCGCTTCACCGCCAGCTAAGCGTCTTCAGCGCGCGAACGGCGCTAACTCTGCAGCAAGCCGCTCGGAGACGTGTGCGTGGATGTCAGTGCCGTCCTCGCCGTGTTCTGCCGACAGCAGTACGCCGGTCTCATGCACCGCTGCCACGAGGTCACCGCGGTCGTACGGTACCCGCGCATGCACCTCGACGGCCGGTTTCGGGAGCGCCTCGTCGATCGCCAGACGCAACTCCTCGATGCCCTCACCTGTGCGCGAAGAGACAAAGTGCGCGTGGGACTCGAGGCCCTGCAGCACGAGGCGTTCGTCGTCGGGGATGAGATCCGCCTTGTTGAACACGACGATCTCGGGAATGTCGCGTGCTCCGACATCACCCATCACGTCGCGCACCGTCTGCAACTGACCCGCAGGATCAGGGTGTGCTCCGTCGACGATATGCAGCACGATGTCCGCGTCTGCTACTTCTTCTAGCGTCGAGCGGAATGCTTCAACGAGCTGGTGCGGCAGATTGCGGACGAAACCTACTGTGTCGGTAAACGTATAGACGCGGCCGTCAGCCGTTGCCGTGCGACGCACCGTGGCATCCAACGTCGCAAACAGTGCGTTCTCGACGAGCACGCCAGCACTCGTAAGCGCGTTGAGCAGGCTCGACTTGCCCGCGTTCGTGTACCCCGTGATCGCGACCGAGGGAATCGTGTTGCGCTTGCGTTCAGCACGCTTCGCGTCCCGCGCGGGGGTGAAATCACGGATCTGTCGCCGCAGCAGCGCCATGCGGGTGCGGATGCGGCGCCGATCAAGCTCGATCTTCGTCTCACCAGGACCGCGCGATCCCATGCCCGCGCCGCCGGCACCGACCTGGCCCCCGGCCTGACGGCTCATCGAATCACCCCAGCCGCGCAGGCGCGGAAGCAAGTACTCGAGCTGCGCAAGCTCGACCTGCGCCTTACCCTCGCGGCTCTTGGCGTGCTGGCTGAAGATGTCGAGAATGACGGTCGTGCGGTCGATGACCTTCACTTTCACAACGTCCTCAAGCGCGCGCCGTTGGCTGGGCGCGAGCTCGGAGTCGACGATCACGGTGTCTGCACCAGTCGCTGCGACGAGATCCTTGAGTTCTTGTGCCTTCCCTCGGCCCAGGTATGTCGCCGGATCCGGGTGCGGGCGCCGCTGCAGCACGGCGTCAAGCACGACGGCACCGGCGGTCTCGGCGAGGGCAGCGAGCTCACGCAGAGAATTCTCGGCATCCGACTGCGCACCCTGTGGGTACACACCCACCAGAACGACGTTCTCGAGACGCAGTTGCCGGTACTCGACCTCTGTGACGTCCTCGAGTTCGGTGGAGAGGCCAACGACACGACGCAGCGCGTGCCGATCCTCCAAATCCCACTGATTTCCGTCGTGGTCGCCGAATGCGGCGGTCGAAGAATTCTGCAGCGCCTGCGCGCCCCCGAATACCCGCGCCGCAGTGCGCGTTTCTGCATTCGCAAGCACGCGGTCCAGCATCTCGTCGGAGTGTGTCTCGTCTGTGGCTTTCGTCATCCTCTGCCTTCTGTGTTCGGCACCTTAACCTTAACCCCGCTGTCCGGTACGCTCGCCGTATGGGGTCCGATCATTACTTCACTGCGGCCCCGGCAAGTGCGGAGAACCTGCGAACCATCAAGGTGACCCTCGCAGGTCGCGAACTCGAAGTGACTACCGCTGGTGGCGTCTTCAGTCCTGACCGCGTGGATGCCGGGACAGCAGTGCTTTTCGCAAGTATGCCGCCACTGCCGCCGGGCGGGAACTTTCTCGACCTCGGCAGCGGTTGGGGGCCAATCAGCATCACGATGGCGCTCGCATCCCCCCATGCCACGGTGTGGGCGGTCGATGTGAACGAGCGTGCTCTCGACCTGGTTCGTCGCAACGCCGAGGCGCTTGGCTTAGAAAACATCAACGCGGTGCTGCCCGACGATGTTCCCGATGACGTCATGTTCCGCACGATCCGCTCGAATCCGCCGATCCGAGTGGGCAAGAACGTGCTGCATGACATGTTGCTGCGCTGGATTCCGCGCCTCGATGAGCACAGTGACGCCTGGCTCGTCGTACAGCGCAACCTCGGAGCGGATTCGCTGCAGCGGTGGATTGGCGCGAGCTTTCCCCCTGGCTACAGCGTGTTTCGTACCGCGACGGGCAAGGGCTATCGTGTGCTGAAGGTGCGCAAGCACGGTACGCCGCAGACGATGCCGATCGACATCGCCTGAGCGCGGTCAGACCTTCGCTGTGGTGTGCACGCGATAGCTCGCTCCACGATGTTCTTCGGGGAGCCGGTCTCCACGACCGTGCAGCTTCTGACGAAGAGTGCCTGGCGTGTACTGGGTCTGGTAGACACCGCGGCGCTGCAACTCCGGCACGATGAACTCGACGATGTCCTCGAACGTGCCCGGGGTGATGGCGTACGCGAGGTTGAACCCGTCGACGTCGGTCTCGTCTACCCAGTCCTGGAGGAAATCCGCGACTTCATCCGGGGAACCGACAACCCGTGGGCCCAGGCCGCCGATGTTCCCCAGCCGGGCAATGTCACGAACCTTCCACTCTTTGCCGTCATCGCCAGCCTGTTGGAAGTTTGCGACGGTTGACTGAATGGCATTGCTCTTGACGTTGCCAATCGGTTCGTCAAGGTCGTACTTCGACAGGTCGATGCCCATCCACCCCGACATAAAGACCAGGGCGCCCTCGTCGCTCGCGTACTGCAGGTAATCTTCGTGCTTAGCGTGCGCCTTTTTCGCTCGTCTCATCAGTGATGATGGTCAGGAGCGTGTAGATCTTCGCGGAGTAGCGGTCGCGTCCCGCCCCCTCTAGGGCATCGCGAATACGCTTCACCACTCCTGCGAGCACTGTCTTCGTGGGCGCTGCAACGAAAATCGCCTCCGCGTTGCCTGCGGCGAACTCGATGCCGCGGGGCGAAGCGCCGGCTTGGTAAATCACCGGCGTCCGCTGTGGCGAGGGCTCAGAGATGTGGATACCTGGCACCGTGAAGTGCTCACCGTGGTGGCCGATCTCGTGCACCTTTGACGGGTCGGTGAACACACCGCTCTCGCGGTCGCGGATGACGGCGTCATCCTCCCAGGATCCCTCCCACAGCTTGTAGGTGACCTCAAGATACTCGTCGGCAACGTCATAGCGCTGGTCGTGCTCAAGCTGATCGTCGTGGCCCATATTGCGCGCTGCGGAGGGAAGGTAGCCGGTCACAACGTTCCAGCCCACGCGTCCTTCGGTGAGGTGGTCAAGCGTCGACATGCGTCGCGCGAAAGGATAGGGATGCTCGTAGGCGGTGCCAGCGGTCACCCCGAAGCCGAGATCCTCGGTCACGGCAGCCATGGCACTAACCAACAGAATCGGGTCATTCACTGGCACCTGCGCCCCGTGGCGAATTGCTGCCTCGTTGGAATCGCCATACACGTCGTAGGTGCCGAGCACGTCGGCGATGAACAGTCCGTCGAAGTTGCCGCGTTCGAGAAGCCTCGCCAATGAAGTCCAGTAGCTGAGCTCTTTGTATCGCGCTGACTGGTCGAGCGGATGCCGCCACATCCCGGAGGACTGGTGAGCAACACAGTTCATGTCAAAGGCGTTGAAGCGGATCTGCTTGGGCATGCCACCCATATTTGCTGATGCAGTGGATTCTCGCCTTTTCCGCGGTAATCCAATGACTTATTTCACCGACAAGCACAGACCTCAGACCAGGTCGACGGTTCCGCTGTAGACAAGCTGCGCGGGGCCGGATAGTGCGACATGTTCGCCATCCTCGGCGGGGAACATCCGCACGCTCAGAGTGCCGCCTGGCACCTCAACACGCCAGTTGTCCGGAGCACGCTCCCCGGCCCAGTAGCGCACGGCAAGGGCCGTAGCTGCAACTCCGGTACCGCAACTGAGAGTCTCCCCCACACCACGCTCGAACACTCGCATAGAGACATGCCCGATGCCGTCACGCACGAGCGGGTCGCCGGGCACGACAAACTCCACGTTCGCGCCAGTGGGAAGTTGTGGCTCAAGTTCAGGCATGTACTCGAGTTCGAGACCAGCGAGCTCTCCCTCAGAGGCGAGAGCGACCACGACGTGCGGGTTGCCGACGTCGATGCCCAGGCCAGGACGAGCGACGTCGAGGCCGCGGGCCATGGCAAGTGGATCATCGCCGGATAGGCGCCAACGTCCAAGGTCGACCTGGTAACCAGTGCCGCTACTGGTCACATCGCGCACGCCGGCGCGTGTTCCGATCGGCAGCGTCGAGCCCGCGTCAATTGTGGCGAGTCCAGCGCGGACCAGATAGTGCGCGAAGACCCGGATGCCGTTGCCACACATCTCGGCAATGGAGCCATCGGCGTTGCGGTAGTCCATGAACCACTCGGCAGCCGGCTCCTCTCGGAGGGCTGCCGCGTCCCTCCGGGAGGGCTGCAGAGCGGACCACACGAAGAATGCCGTCGGCGCCGATTCCGAAATGTCGGTCGCAGAGCACGGCCACCTGCTCGGCGGTGAGCTCGAGCTCGCCATCCGGGTCGGCGATGATGACGAAGTCGTTGCCGGTGCCGTGTCCCTTGGTGAATGCGACCATGTCTTCAGTTTAGAGACCATGTGGCAGCCGGGGCTGGCGCACGGGGCATCCGAGGTCGAGGATGGACCAAGGAGGTCGAGACATGGGGCACGACAAGAAGGACATCAGCCAGGTGAACCTGGCAGGCAAGGTGGCACTCGCGGCACTCGGAATCGTCCAGGTCACCTTGGCGACACTGGCGTTCTGGGATCTGGCGCATCGGGCTGACGAGGATCTTCGAGGACCGAAGCCCGCATGGATTCCGGTCATCCTGGTGAACTGGATCGGCCCCGCGGTCTACTTCGTGCTCGGCGTCAGGCGCGATACCCGGTAACGACCGCACAGGAAGTCGCGGTTGCGCGCGACCTCGAGCAGTTCGAGGTCGAGCATTCGCGGAAACAGCGGCGCGCCAGCTCCGAGTGTCACCGGCGCGAACTGCACCCAGATCTCATCGAGCAGCCCCGCGTCGGCGAACTGACCGGCGAGGCCGCCGCCGCCGACCACCCACAGGTCTTTGCCGCCAGCGGCCGCAGTCATGCTCGCGTGCACCTCGGAGATCGGTTCACTGGTGAGTGTCACGTCAGCGTCGTCGGGAATCTTCAGCTCTCGATGAGTGAACACCCATGTCGGCTGGGTGTAGCCCCAGCGGCCCTCCTCATGATCCATGACCCACTCGTATGTGGATGCTCCCATCGCCAGCGCGCCGATCGTCTTCTCGAACGGCTGATACGCCATCGGTCCCTCGGGATCGACGTCCTGCTTCAAGAGCCAGTCGAGCGAGTGCCCTGGAGTGGCGATGAATCCGTCAAGGCTGGATGCAGTGAAGAAGTGAGTGACCATGTCACGATACTGACACGCACCACTGACGTCGGTCAGAGTAGCGTCGCCGGATCCGTCCCCGGGCCGATCCATTCAAGCTCGGGATAGCGCTTGAACCACGACACCTGACGACGCGCATACCGTCGGGTGAGGGCCTGCGTCTCGGCGATCGCTGATTCTTCCGTGAGCGTTTCATTGAGCTGGCCCAGGGCTTGCGTATAGCCGATAGCCCGTCCCGCGGTCACACCGTGTTCGAGACCCGCCTCGCGGAGCGCTCGGACTTCGGACAGCATCCCCTGCTCCCACATCCGCTCCACGCGCCTGTCGAGTCGCTCAACGAGTTCACTGCGCTCGCTGTGCAGACCAATGATGCGGGTGTTCGGATGCCACAACCGGGGAGCCTCGGGTAGGGCCGCACCGTGCGTGTCAGAACCCTGAGCGAGTACTTCCAGCGCCCGGACGAGGCGGCGGCCGTTCTTCCGGTCGATGCGGGCAGCAGTGGCGGCGTCTTGCTCTTGCAGTCGCGCGAACAGGGCATCGGCGCCCTGCTCATCAAGCTCTCGCTCCAGACGCTCGCGGACAACCGGATCACGAGGTGGGAATTGGAAGTCGAAGATCACGCTGGAGACGTACAGCCCCGAACCACCAACCAGAATGGCGTCGCCGCCACGCGCATGGATGTCTTCGATCGCGGCGCGCGCGAGCGGCTGGTACCACGCCACCGCGGCTTCCTCGGTGACGTCGCGCACATCAAATAGGTGGTGCGGGATGCTGCGGCGTTCTGCGAGCGGAAGCTTTGCCGTCCCGATGTCCATGCCCCGGTACAGCTGCATGGCGTCGGCGTTGACGATCTCAGCGGCATTGCCCGCATTGCGCAACGAGTCGGCAAGGTCAAGGGCGAAATCGCTCTTGCCTGTGCCGGTGGCGCCGACGACCGCCCAGAGGCGCGGAGCTGGACTAGACACCGACGCGAAGCGTGGGAAGCCCCAGCGACACCGCACGCGGAGCACCGGGGTCACCGGCGGTCGCCGGAACGGCACAGGACTCTGCCTGCGCGCGATCCCACGCGTCTCCCCCACGTGTCCGCCGGATGCGCAACGGAGCACCGGTCGGGTCATCGGCGAGCAGGTGGAACGGCGCGCCGTGGGTGATCTTCACGGTGACGACGTCGCCCGGACGCGGAATCTCGGAGCCTTCGGTGACCTCGAAGTGCACGAGACGGTTGTCTTCGGCTCGGCCGGTCAGGCGGTGGGTCTCGGCATCTTTCTTACCCTCGGCGGAGGAAACGAGAACGTCGACTTCACGGCCGACCTGCTTCTCATTCTCTTCGACGGAGATGCGCTCCTGCAGAGCGAGCAGACGGTTGTACCGCGCCTGCACAACTGCCTTGGGTACCTGATCTTCCATCGTTGCGGCGGGTGTGCCCTCGCGGATGGAGTACTGGAATGTGAACGCGCTGGCGAAGCGAGCCTTCTCGACGACCCTCATCGTGTCTTCGAAGTCGTCTTCGGTTTCACCGGGGAAGCCCACGATAATGTCGGTGGTGATCGCGGCGTCAGGGATGCGATCGCGCACGCGGTCGAGGATGCCGAGGAACTTCTCGCTGCGGTACGAGCGACGCATCGCCTTCAGGATGCGGTCGCTGCCGGACTGCAGCGGCATGTGCAACTGCGGCATCACAGAGGGCGTTTCTGCCATGGCATCAATGACATCATCAGTGAACGCGGCAGGATGCGGGCTCGTGAAGCGGATGCGCTCGAGTCCCTCGATCTCGCCCGCCGCGCGCAGCAGTTTTCCAAACGCCTGACGATCGCCGAACTCGACGCCGTAAGAATTTACATTCTGACCGAGGAGTGTGATCTCGATCGCACCGTCGTCGACGAGCAGACGCAACTCGTTCAGGATGTCGCCGGGCCGACGATCCTTCTCCTTGCCACGCAGGCTCGGGACGATGCAGAACGTGCAGGTGTTGTTGCAGCCGACCGAGATTGACACCCAGCCGCTGTGTGCGGAATCGCGCTTGGTCGGCAGCGTCGAGGGGAAAACCTCGAGAGACTCGAGAATCTCGAGCTCTGCGTCGCCATTATGACGCGCGCGCTCGAGCAGGCCGGGCAACGATCCCATGTTGTGTGTGCCAAATACGACGTCGACCCAAGGCGCCTTGTCGAGCACCACGTCCTTGTCCATCTGCGCGAGGCAACCGCCGACGGCGATCTGCATACCGTCGTGCTTGTCTTTGATGGACTTCAGATGACCCAGCGTGCCGTAGAGCTTACCGGCGGCGTTGTCACGCACGGCGCACGTGTTGATGATGACGACATCGGCCTCGGAACCCGAGTCGGCTCGGGCATAGCCAGCACTCTCCAGCGATCCGGAAAGACGCTCGGAGTCGTGCACGTTCATCTGACAACCGAAGGTGCGCACCTCGTAGGTTCGCTGGCGGCCGTCGGCATCGACGGACGCCGACGAGGGCGAGATGATCGTCGGTTCGCTGCGCGGGATAGTCATGGTTCACCTATTCTACGAGCGATTCTGCGCACTCAGTCCGAGTCTACGAACCGTACTCCGCTCGGCGCCTGTCCCAACGATGCTTCGGTGAGGGCCATTCGCGCGGCGTTCATGGCTACGGCGCCGCCGTAACCGCGACGAGCAAGCTGCCCCACAAGGCGTCGCAGCGCCGTATCAAAGTCGAGCCGTGAGAGCGATCGCGCCTTCGTGCGGGCGAATTGAAGGGCCCGTTCCGCATCGTCGTCAGGGAGATCGCCCATCGCCGCGTCAATGACATCGCGCGGAATGCCGCGCTGCGAGAGAGCACGCGAGAGCGCAACGCGCCCCTGCCCCTTGCGCTCGACTCCGGAGAGCACCAGCTGCTCTGCGAGGACCCCGCGTCGAGGTATCCCCGACGACAGAACTCGTCAATCACATCGTCGATCTGCGCGGTCGTCAGATCGTGGCCGCGCAACACCTGCCTCGACTCAGAGATCGAGAGTGAGCGCGCGCGGAGCTTTCGAACAAGTGCCGCCGCGCCGACTTCGCGCGTCCGGTCGGGCTCAAGGTCGGAGTCAGGCTCGGCTGCGACGTTGGTCTCGAGGCCCGAGCCAATCTCGGCGTTCGGGGTGGAGGTCTGCTCCCCCGAGGGAACAGATGCCGCCATCTTGCGCAGACCTCGGTGCGCGGGATGGTTCTCACCCACAGCGTGGAGCGGCTCATCGTGATCCGGCTGTCGCCGGCCGAAGAGCGGGATTACGGGGGCGAGGTTGTCCTCGCCCCCGTTCTCACCTGTCGACATCACGCGGGACGACGCTGCGCGAGCTCGTCATCGGCAGCGGGAGCCTCGTCAGCGACCGCGCCACCGATTCCGAGCTTCTGCTTGATCTTCGTTTCGATGTCGCGCGCAACATCGGCGTTCTTGAGCAGGAACGAACGAGCATTCTCCTTGCCCTGTCCGAGCTGATCGCCGTCGTAGGTGTACCAGGAACCCGACTTCTTCACGAGGCCGTGCTCCACACCGAAATCGATGAGGCTACCTTCGCGGGAGATGCCGGTCCCGTACAGAATGTCGAATTCTGCCTGCTTGAAGGGAGGGGCCATCTTGTTCTTAACGACCTTGACACGGGTACGGTTACCCACCGCCTCGGTGCCATCTTTCATGGTCTCGATGCGACGGATGTCGAGGCGAACCGAAGCGTAGAACTTCAACGCCTTTCCGCCGGCCGTAGTCTCGGGCGACCCAAAGAAGACACCGATCTTCTCACGCAGCTGGTTGATGAAGATCATGGTCGTGTTGGTTTGGCTGAGCCCACCGGTGAGCTTACGAAGCGCCTGCGACATGAGGCGGGCCTGCAGGCCAACGTGGGAGTCGCCCATCTCGCCCTCGATCTCCGCCCGCGGCACCAGGGCTGCAACCGAGTCGATGACGATGAGATCGATCGCACCAGAACGCACGAGCATATCGGCGATCTCGAGCGCCTGCTCACCGGTGTCAGGCTGCGAGACCAAAAGGGCGTCGATGTCGACGCCAAGCTTCCTGGCGTACTCGGGGTCAAGTGCGTGCTCTGCGTCGATGAAGGCCGCGATTCCGCCGCCACGCTGAGCATTCGCAATCGCGTGCAGCGTCAGCGTGGTCTTACCCGACGACTCCGGACCGTAAATCTCGACGATACGTCCACGCGGCAGGCCACCAATGCCGAGAGCGACATCAAGGGCGATAGAGCCAGTGGGAATGACAGCAACCGGCGCACGCTCGTCGCTGCCCAATCGCATGACCGAGCCCTTGCCGAACTGTCGGTCGATCTGAGCGAGGGCTGATTCCAGGGACTTCTCGCGGTCGGCGGGTGATGGCATGACGTGCTCCTTATGCTTGCGTGGTGCCGCCTGTAGGCTGTCGCGGCAGCCCCGATTGGGGCGAACTCTCCGACAAGGCGTATGGCTTTTCGGCCTGTCTTCACCGTAGAAGGAGCCTCCGACATTGCGTCATCTGCTCCAGGAACTGTGGAAGACAAGTCCTCGAAACCACTTGTGCAGAACGATACCCGGGCTTCGAACAGATCTTCGACGACACGCCGAATCAGCGCGTCACAAGCATCTTTACCGGCGGCGAGGTTCTAGACGGCCCGCGCCATAGCGGCGTTCAGCCGGAACATCGGTCTCCACACAGAGAGCGATCCAGATATCACGAGGCGCAATGCCGGCGTCAAGTGCCTCCAGCGCGGTACGCCCACCCACTGCATCGAGCACAAGGTCAGTCGTCAGCGAAGACGCGCGCGCACCGAACTCAAGGCTCACCGCGCGAAGAAACTCACTGCGTCGCATGTATGAGAACAGTCTGGTCTAAACCCGTAAGAGGGTCAGTGCAGTGAGAGCTCGGACTCAACGGACGCCACAAGATCGTCGGGAACGACATCAGGGAAGACCTGAATACCCTCGAGCACGGAGATACGGTCTCCGACCTCGCGCATGATGATGGAGATGGGCACATCGAGTGCGTCGGCAACCGAAGCGAGAATCTCGCTCGATGCCTCTTTCTGACCACGCTCGACTTCACTGAGATATCCGAGCGCGACCGAAGCCTTACCCGCGACCTGCCGGAGCGTGCGCCCCTTCTGCAGGCGGAAGTCCCTCAGCACATCGCCGATTTCCTGTCGTACAAGAATCATCGGAACCTCCTCTCCATTCCTCTAATCGAAGTCTCCTCCGAATGGATCGCTAGTCTAACGCGACTCGCTGACAAAAAAGCTATAGTTTCACGCTGTGCATTTGTTGAGAGCACATCTGTTGTTCGCACACCTGACACAACGACCAAACTCGGCATGCTATTCCCGCATCCACTCGCACGCCACGGCGATTGCGGCGTCAACGGACTGGGCGCGAATCGACGCTCGATCCCCCTTGAATAGGAACTGATACGAGTGAACGCCCGCCGGTGAACAGACGCCGACGTGCACGGTTCCCACTGGTTGTCCGTCTGGGGATTCGGGTCCGGCGATGCCTGTCGTCGAAATTCCCACGTCTGCCGCTCTGCCGTCGACACGCATCACCTTGCGCACACCCGTCGCCATCTGCTCGGCCACCCGGGGGTGCACCGGGCCGTGTACGGCGAGCAGTTCCGCGTCCACTCCGAGCAGCGACGCTTTCACCGGTGTGGCGTAGGCAACCACCGCACCGAGAAGCACCGCAGATGCGCCCGGGACCGAAACGATCTCGGCCGCGAGAGCGCCACCGGTGAGCGACTCCGCAATGCCGAGCGTCCAACCGTGTTCCTTCAGCGCCAAGAGCAACTGCGCTGCGTCATTCACAGCCTCCCCGCCCGCGATCCGCGCACCTGCGAAATGACGTAGTCAATCCCACTTGCCACCGTGATCACGAGCGTGGCATACATGAGCACGACCCCGACGCCGACCCAAATATCCATGCCGATCACCTGATGCAGCGGCAGCAAGCACCACCCGAGCGCGACTCCTTGCAATGCGGTTTTCACCTTGCCCATCCACGCAGCCGCGACGATGTGGTTGCTCGCCACAATGAAACGGTGGATTGTGATGCCCCACTCACGGATCAGAATGATGATCACAACCCACCACGGCCACTCGGTCAGAATGGCGAGTCCGATGAAACCTGCGCCGGTGAGGAGCTTGTCTGCGATCGGATCCCACAGCTTGCCGAAATCGCTCACAATTTCGTATTTGCGCGCCAGATACCCATCGACCCAGTCCGTGGAGATGGCGAATATGAACAGCGCACCCGCGATCCAGCGCACCACCACGTCGTCCGAGCCGTATGTTCCGCCCCACAGAAGAACGATGAAGAACACCACTGCGAGCGGGATGCGAGCGATCGTGATCGCATTCGGCAGCTGACGCGGAATTGCCATCAATCGCGACCCGTCAGTCCCCAGGCGTCTTCATCGCCGTCATCTTCATCGACCGCCGGGAGTCCCTGAAACTGGGCTTCAATCGGGTCTTGGTGATGGTCGGGAGCTGCAGAAGCAGAAGTTGGGAGAACGGCGGGCGCGGCTGCAGGCGGATCTTCACCGCGCAGCGTGGCGATCACGCTCGGCAGCTGCTGAGCAGTGACCAACACGTCGCGAGCCTTGGAGCCCTCGGACGGGCCGACGATCTCGCGCGATTCCAAAAGATCCATGAGGCGCCCCGCCTTCGCGAAGCCCACGCGGAGCTTGCGCTGCAGCATCGACGTTGACCCGAACTGGGACGACACCACGAGTTCGGCCGCAGCAAGCAGAACCTCGAGGTCGTCGCCGATATCTTCGTCGACTTCTTTCTTCTTCGTGGGCTCGAGCGCTTCTTGCACATCAACGCGGTACTCGGGGCGAGCCTGTGCCGTCACGTGCTTGACGACGGCGTCGATCTCGCTTTCCTCGACCCACGCGCCTTGCAGGCGGAAGGGCTTCGACGTTCCCATGGGAGAGAACAGCGCGTCGCCCTGGCCGATCAACTTGTCCGCTCCCGGGCTGTCAAGAATCACTCGGCTGTCCGTGACGCTGGTCACGGCAAACGCGAGGCGTGATGGCACATTGGCCTTAATCAAACCGGTCACGACATCGACGCTCGGACGCTGTGTGGCGAGAACCAGATGGATGCCGGATGCACGAGCGAGCTGCGTGATGCGGACGATCGAGTCTTCTACGTCACGGGGTGCGACCATCATGAGGTCTGCGAGCTCATCGACCACGACCAGGAGGTACGGGTAGGGCTTGAGCACGCGCTCGCTCCCCACCGGCAAAACGATCTCGCCCGCGCGAACAGCCTTGTTGAAGTCGTCGATGTGACGGAATCCGAAGGCGCGAGGTCGTCGTAGCGCATGTCCATCTCTTTCACCACCCACTGAAGAGCCTCTGCGGCCTTCTTCGGGTTAGTGATGATGGGCGTGATGAGGTGAGGCACACCGGCATAGCTGGTGAGCTCAACGCGCTTAGGGTCAATCAGCACCATGCGCACGTCCGAGGGACGCGCACGCATCAGCAGGCTCGTGATCATCGAGTTGATGAAGCTGGACTTACCCGATCCGGTGGAACCGGCGACCAAAAGGTGCGGCATCTTGGCGAGGTTCGCGACGACGAAGTTGCCACCGACGTCCTTGCCGACGCCCACCGTAAGCGGATGGGTGCTCTTATGCGCGGCGGCTGACCGGATCACGTCACCGAGGGCGACCGTCTCGCGGTCGGTGTTCGGAATCTCGATGCCGATTGCGCTCTTACCCGGAATCGGCGAGAGGATGCGCACATCGTTCGACGCGACCGCATAGGCGATGTTGTTGCTGAGCTGGGTGATCTTCTCGACCTTGACGCCGTGTCCGACCTCGACCTCGTACTGCGTCACCGTCGGGCCGCGGGAGAAGCCGGTGACCTTCGCATCGATCTTGAACTGGCTAAGCACGCTGGTGATCTGTTCGACGACTCGATCATTGGCTTCAGAGCGAGCGACAGACGGCGGGCCTTCGCTGAGCACGCTCGGCGAAGGCAGAACATACGGCGCGCTGGGTGCCTGAAGCCCGCGGTCGCCGGGGCCTTCAGTGCCGAAACCGGTGAGGCCGGGCAACTCAGGCTGTTCGCCGGTATCTCCTGAATCGTCGAGGAGCGCAGTACTCCCCTGCTCGCCGAGGCCAGCCATCACGCTCTGCACATCGGTGAGAACCTCCGTGGCAGACTCTGTCGAGTCCGCAAGAATCACCGCCTGGTCGTAGGCGTTATTCTCGCCCGGCATGTTGATCGTCGGCGTAAGCAGTTCGGTGAGGTCCTGCGAGCTATTCCCCTCGTCGGGGTCTTCTTCGCGGCCCGTCTTGTTTCGTCGCCACCACGGCAGCGCATCATCCGACTCGTTGGCATCGTCTGCTTGAGGTGCTTCTTCAACCTTCGGTTCTGGGCGCTCCGCGCCGAACATCCAGGCGTAAAGATCGCCGAGACGGGCACCAATCCGGTTGGGCGGAGTCTTCGTGATGATGAGCAGGCTGAGCGCTGCAAGCAGCGACAGCACGATGTAGGCGACAACGTTGTTGAGAATGGCCAGTGGTTCACCCAGCATCCAGCCGAAGAGCCCGCCAGCCGCGCTGAGCGCTGGCATGCCCTCTTGTGGTTCGGGTCGCCCGCCTGCGACATGGCAGATGCCGGCGATCGAGAGCACGAAGAGCCCGAACCCGATGCCAATTCTCCCGTTGTCGTGCACCGACGACGGATGCCGGAAAAGCCAGCCCGCGAGGATCAGCAGCATCACCGGCATAAGGAAGGCGGTACGTCCGATGAGTCCGCCGACCGAGTACGCACTGATGTTCTGTGCGACCTCGTTGCCGATGAAGAACCACTCGTTCACTGCTCCGAGGCACGCAAGTAGGACCAGCAGCAATGGGAAGCCATCGCGGCGCTGATCTTTCTCGAGGGCTTCGGGACCGAACGCACGGAAAAGCCCGCCGACACCGTGCGCGAGTCCGACCCAGGCGCGGACTGCGACCGGGGGCTTTTCGATGTCGTCGATGTACTTCTTCGGAGCGGGCATCTTTTTCGTCACGGCCGTCTGCGCCTTGGCGCGCGCCGGAACCTTCTCGGACGCGCGCGAGGTCTTCGTGGTGCTCCTGGCCATGCCAAAAGCCTACGCCGAGGGGCAGACATCACCCGTAATGACGCGGCTTTCCGGCCGATCCGACTATGCCTCGATGACGAGCGGAACGATCATCGGGCGACGACGCAGCTTCTGGTTCACCCAGCGGCCGATCGTGCGCCGGACCACCTGCGAGAGCGCATGCGTGTCGCGGACACCGTTACCGGAGGCCTCCTTCAGCGCCGCCACGATCTTCGGAATGACGTCGTCGAACACGGCGTCGTCCTCTGCGATGCCGCGTGCATGAATTTCGGGGCCGCTGATGATTCGACCAGTTGCCGCATCCACCACGATGATCACGGAGACGAAGCCCTCTTCGCCGAGCACTCGTCGGTCCTTGAGGTCAGCATCCGTAACTTCGCCGACGGACGAGCCGTCGACGTAAACGAAGCCGAGGTCAAGCTGACCCGCCACGCGGGCCACGCCGTCTTTGAGGTCGATGATCGTGCCGTTCGACGCGATGAAGGTGTTTTCTTCAGGGACGCCTGTTTCGTGCGCGAGCTTCGCGTTGGCGATCAGGTGGCGGTATTCGCCGTGCACCGGAAGGACATTCTTGGGCTTGAGGATGTTGTAGCAATACAGCAACTCTCCGGCCGCAGCGTGACCCGAAACGTGCACCCGGGCGTGGCCTTGTGAACCACGTTCGCGCCGAGCTTGGTGAGCCCGTCAATCACGCGATAGACGGCGCTCTCGTTACCAGGGATGAGGCTGGATGCCAGGATCACGGTGTCGCCCTCACCGGGCTCAATCGCGTGATCAAGGTTCGCCATCCGGCTGAGGACGGCCATCGGCTCGCCCTGCGAACCCGTCGACATGTAGACGATCTTGTCCTCGGGGAGGTCTTTGGCCTTCTTATAGTCGATGAGGACGTTATCCGGAACTTTGAGGTACCCGAGGTCTGCAGCGATGGTCATGTTGCGCACCATACTGCGACCGAGCAGCGCGACCCGACGGCCGTTCGCATGCGCAGCATCAAGAACCTGCTGTACCCGGTGCACGTGGCTGGAGAAGCTGGCCACAATGACGCGACGCGGAGCCTTGGCGATCACCTGATCAAGGACCGGACCGATGGAACGTTCCGTCGGCGTGAATCCGGGGACGTCGGCGTTGTCGAGTCGACCAGGAACAGGTCGACTCCTTCCTCGCCCAGACGTGCGAAGGCACGAAGATCAGTGAGACGGTCATCGAGCGGAAGCTGGTCCATCTTGAAATCGCCAGTAGCGAGGACAAGGCCAGCGGGAGTTCGGATCGCGACAGCCAGGGCATCCGGGATGGAATGGTTGACAGCGATGAACTCAAGATCGAACGGACCGATCTTCTCCTGCTGACCTTCCTTCACCGTGAGAGTGAACGGCTTGATGCGGTGTTCCTTGAGCTTCGCTTCGATGAGCGCAAGCGTGAGGCCGGAACCGATCAGCGGGATGTCGCTCTTCAACCGGAGCAGGTACGGCACAGCACCGATGTGATCCTCGTGGCCGTGCGTGAGCACTACACCGACGATGTCGTCGAGGCGGTTCTTGATTGGCTCGAAGTCGGGCAGGATCAGGTCGACGCCGGGCTGGTGCTCCTCGGGGAACAGCACGCCGCAGTCGACGATCAGGATCTTCCCGTCGTACTCGAACATGGTCATGTTGCGACCGATCTCGGCGAGGCCACCGAGCGGAGTTACCCGCAGGGTTCCTTCGGCCAGAGGTGCAGCTTCAGCGATGGGAATGGACATTCATGTCTCCTCAGTCGGACACACGTCGTGCCCGTTCGTCTTATGGGCGCTCGACGCGCCCGTCGTCTCAGCGCGTTGTGCCGTGCACCTTCGGCAGGGCGCCGCCGGCGGCCGCGTTGCGGTCGGGGCGGAAGTTCGAGAAATCGGCGCCAGCAACATCCTTGACGAGCGCGAGTTCGTCTTCGATGAGCGCGGCTTCCCACTCCTCCGGCCCCACCAAGGGAAGCCGAACGCGAGGGCTAGAAATGCGGCCGAGACCGTGCAGGATGTATTTCACTGCCACAGTGCCGGGAACGTGGGTCATGGTGGCGCGAACCAGCGGCTCAAGGCTCTTATGCGCGGCCGTCGCGGCAGCAAGGTCGCCACGGTTGACTGCGTCCACCATCGTGCGGTACGGCGTCGCGGTGATGTTACTCGTCACGCCGATTGTTCCACTTGCTCCGATTGCAAGGTGCGGCAGGACATTTGGATCGTCGCCGGAGAAGTACATCAGGTCTGTCTGGTTGAGTACCCGACTGACCTCGCTGAAGTCGCCCTTGGCATCTTTCACCGCGAGGATGTTCGGGTGCTTTGCCAGGCGCACGATCGTCTCATACTTGATTGGCACGCCGGTGCGGCCGGGGATGTCGTAAAGGATGACCGGGAGATCTGTGGCGTCTGCCACCATCCGGAAGTGTGTAAGGATGCCAGCCTGCGTCGGCTTGTTGTAATAGGGCGTGACGATCATGATGCCGTCAGCGCCAGCCTTTTCGCTGGCCTTGTAGAGCTCGATCGCGTGCGCAGTCTCGTTGGAGCCACCCCCAGTGATGATGGTGGCTCGGCCAGCTGCGACAGATTTGCCGACCTCTACGAGCTTGAGCTTCTCAGGATCCGTGAGGGTCGAGGTCTCGCCGGTCGTTCCGGTCACGACGATGCCGTCTGCACCAGCGTTGATCACGTCGTCGATGTGCTTCTCGACACCGTCCCAGTCGACTTCACCGTCGGCCGTCATCGGAGTGACCAGCGCGACAAGAACCTGTCCGAATGGGTTGCCCGAATGCGTCATGTTCCCAGGGTATCGGTGTTGAGCCGCTCACCGCGACGCCAGCTGCGCACAGCCCTGCCGATAGAGTCGGGGCCATGACCTGGCGCACCAACCACTCCCGGATCGTTTATGAGAATCCTTGGATCTCGGTGCGAGAGGATGCCGTAACCGGGCCCGCCGGCGATGGAATCTACGGGGTCGTCACGCTGCGCCACCCTGCTGTGTTCATCGTCGCGTTGGACGAGCAGGACCGGGTATGCCTCGTCACACTGGATCGGTACACGGTCGGCCGCTCGGTTGAGGTGCCCGCCGGCGGCAGCGACGGCGAAGACCCGCTGATCGCCGCACAGCGCGAGCTGCTCGAAGAGACCGGCATGCAGGCCGCGAGTTGGACCGCTATCGGCAAAATGAACGCGTTGAACGGCGTCACCATCGCTCCCGAATACGTCTTCCTCGCACAGACGCTGACCGCAGCTGAAGGCTCAGCGCAAGAGGAGGAAGGGATCGACGAAGTCTCCTGGGTGCCCTTCGACGAGGTTCTGCAGATGGTCAAGGACGGACGCATCGCCGACGGAGAGACCGTGGCAGCACTCGCCTATGCGGGAATCCACCTCGGCCGCTTCCGCTGACTCTGAGGCTGACTCCGAGAGACAGCCGCGGCTCCGCACCGCTTCACATCCGCCCGCGACGCCCCGCGCCTGCCAGCAACGACGACGGCAGAATGCGCGTTGCCGCCACAATCGCCTTGTAGCGCCAGGACGGTACTGACAAGGCCTTGCCGCGTGCCGCGTCGCGAAGCCCTTCGCGCACAACGGTGCCGGCATCCAGCCACATCCACGACGCGATGCCTTCCTCGCCACGAGCGAGTCCCATCCGCTCATGGAAGCCCGTGTGTGTGAATCCGGGGCAGAGCGCTGTGACCGTGACGCCATCGCGAGAATACTCGGCGTTCGCCCACTCGCTGAAACCGACCAACCAGTTCTTGGAGGCAGCGTATGTCGATCGAGGAATGAATGCCGCGACCGACGCCACGTTGATGATTCGACCGCCGCGTCCGCGCATCGAACCGAGCGCCGCATGCATGAGTCGCATGGGCGCCTCGACATGGATGCGCAGATGCCTCACCTCATCATCGATGTCGTTGTCCGCGAAGTGCAATGGCAGACCGAACCCGGCATTGTTGATCAAAAGATCGATCGGGTGCGCTGCATCCGCGAGCCGTGCCACCACCCGAGACATTCCGGCCTCTTCGACGATATCCGCGACCAATACTTCTACCGAGATGCCGTGGTTGTCGCGCATTTCACCAGCAAGGTTCTCGAGGGTATCGCCCGACCGCGCCACGAGAACGAGATCCGCACCGCGCTCAGCCAGCTGGTGGGCGAACTCCGTCCCCAGCCCGGAGCTTGCTCCGGTGATCAGTGCAATCGGCATCAGCGCTCGTATCCGAGGAAACGGTAGCGGATGCCGGAACTCGAGGTCTGCCACTCGCCATCGTCGACCAGCCGCCAGCCGGTCTTCGATGGGGCGAAAGCATCGCCCTCAACGTTGACGTCGAGTTCGGTCACTTCCAAGCGGTCTGCGTCAGCGATGACCTGGCTGAAAATCTCCGCGCCGCCGATGATCCACACTCGATCGAGCCCCCGCACCGCCTCGGACACGTTCGCCGCACGACGCGCACCGTCTACCTGCCAGTCCTGCTGCCGGGTGATGACGATGTTCTCGCGTCCGGGCAACGGTCGAAAGCGTTCCGGAAGAGAGTCCCAGGTCTTTCGTCCCATCACGACGGGGGCGGTGAGGGTGATCTCCTTGAAGTGTGCGAGGTCCTCTGGCACATGCCACGGCATCCCACCCTCTGCACCAATGACGCCGCCAGCCGCCTCTGCCCAGATCAAGCCGACCCAGGTCATACCGCCACCACCGCGCGAATCGGCGGGTGATGCTGATAGTCCTCAATGATGAAGTCAGAGAAGTCGTAGTCGAATACCGACTCCGGCTTCCGCGCGAAGCGGAGAGTCGGATACTCATACGGCTCGCGGGTCAGTTGCTCGCGGACCTGCTCAAGGTGATTGTCGTAGATGTGGCAGTCGCCACCGGTCCAGACGAAGTCGCCGAGTTCGAGGCCGGTCTGTTGCGCGATCATCATTGTCAGCAGCGCGTAGCTGGCGATGTTGAACGGTACGCCGAGGAACATGTCGGCACTGCGCTGATAGAGCTGGCACGACAGCTTGCCATCGGCGACGTAGAACTGGAACAGTGCGTGACACGGCGCCAGCGCCATGTCAGGAATGTCGGCCGGGTTCCACGCCGACACGATGAGGCGCCGCGAATCGGGGGTAGCTCGGATCTGCTCAATCACCTGGGCGAGCTGGTCGATGTGCCCGCCATCCGGGGTCGGCCACGACCGCCACTGCACGCCGTAGACCGGGCCGAGGTCGCCATATTCATCGGCCCATTCATCCCAGATCGTCACACCGTTGTCTTGCAGCCACTTGACGTTCGATTCGCCCCGCAAGAACCACAGCAACTCGTACGCAATGGACTTGAAGTGCACGCGCTTGGTGGTGATCAGCGGAAACCCCTTCGCGAGGTCAAAGCGGATCTGCCGACCGAAGACGCTGGTGGTGCCAGTGCCGGTGCGATCATCTTTGTGTGTGCCGGTATCCAGCACATCTCGGAGCAGGTCTTCGTACGGCGTGGGGACGGCTGCGCTCATGACTGCCACGATACCGGCACACTGCGTCGGCAGGCGTTGGCAAGCGGATGCTGTCACGCGTCATCGTCTGACACATCGGCCCTCGCCGCGTCTTGACGGCTTATTCTCGTGAGATGCCTGTCTCCACTGCACTCCTCATCGCTGGGGCGCTCGTGGTGCTTGCCGTCATCGGCGGGTTCGGGATGCGGATGCTGGATGGTCGCCTTCGCTCAGGCGGTGACCTGCGCGTTCGCGCTGATGATCTCAGCGGTGCCGTGCTGGCTCCAGGAGCGACGCTCGTACAGTTCAGCACCGAACTGTGCGCGCGCTGCCCACAGGTGCGACGACTACTCAGCGAGATCGCCGAGAGCCGTGGCGGTGTCGAGCACGTAGAGATCGACCTGACGAATCGTAACGACCTTGCGAGTCGGTACCACGTGCTCCAAACTCCGACGACTTTCCTGGTCGATGCATCCGGAGCAGTGCTTTCCCGCTGGGGAGGCGTGCCTGACAGGCGCGCAATCAACGAGGCACTCGCCTCCCTCAAGCCCCTCGCGACCCTCCAGAACCAGGAGCAGAGATGACTCAGCCCACAGCTATCGACCCGCGGGGTCCGCGCTTCGCGGCGACGATCACGTCCGTGCTGTTGCTGGTGGCAACCGTTCTCGCGCTCACGGGGATCTCGACCGCGCGAGACAGCAGCGCCAGCTTCGGCTGGTTCGCCTACCAGCCGCTCGCCGATGCCACATTCGCTCCCGGTGCCGGTTGGGCCGTGCAGGTTGCGACCGTCGCGCAGCGAGCCCTGGATCCCGGATTCGTGCTGCTCGCGATCATCGCGCTGCTGTTCTTGTGGGGCGTCGCATCTCCTGCCACCGCCCCGTGGGGCGCGCTCTTCCGCCGCGTTGTGCGACCGCGCCTCGCGCCGCCGACTGATTTGGAAGACCCGCGCCCGCCCCGCTTCGCGCAGGGAGTCGGCCTGGCGGTCGTCACAATCGGCCTGTTGCTGCACCTGATCGGCGTGCCGTGGGCGTTGCCTGCTGCCGCAGGTGCTGCCTTTATCGCGGCGTTCCTCAACGCCGCGTTCGCGTTCTGCCTCGGCTGCCAGCTCTACCTCCTGCTTCAGCGCGGTGGAATCATCGGCAAGGCGGCGCCGGCGGCGTAACTCGGAGGGTTTCCTGCAGACGTCCCGGTCGATAGGCTGACCGGACACCCTGCCCACGACATCCGGAGGAAATCATGCCCGTCACCAGTGAAGCAACCACCACCTGGACCGGTTCCCTTTTCGAGGGATCAGGTACCGTGCAGTTCTCCTCGTCGAACCTCGGCACCTTCCCGATCAACTGGAAGGCCCGCAGCGAAGGCTCTGACACCACGACGACTCCTGAGGAGCTCATCGCCGCCGCGCATTCGTCGTGCTTCAGCATGGCGCTTTCGAACGCGCTCGCCGAGAACGGCACCCCGCCAGAGCGCGTCAACACCAGCGCCTCTGTCACGTTCAAGCCGGGCGTCGGCATCAGCGGCAGCCACCTCAACGTCAACGCAACGGTTCCGGGCTTGACGCAGGAGCAGTTCCAGGTGATCGCCGAAGGCGCGAAGACCGGATGCCCGGTCTCTCAGGCGCTCAGCGGTATCGAGATCACGCTTGAGGCGACGCTCGCCTGAGCCTGAGCCTCACCTCTGGGCCTCATCTCCGAGCGGAGGGCGTGGTTGCGCCTTCCGCTTGGAGAGCGCAATAGCAGCGCGGATGCTGCCACGAGCGTCTTTACGTCGGCCAGCGGCATCCTGCACGACTCCGAGACGATAGCGCGCACGCCAGTCGTCGTCGGCAGCGTCAGCCGCAGCTGCATAGCGCTGGATGAACGGCTCCGCATCAGCCTTGGCGATACGGCCGCTGGGCGTCAATTCCGTCTCGGCCTCGGGCATGCCACCCTCGGAGTCGAGTAGCGTCCCGAGCTTCTCTGCCTGCACACCGAACTGAATCTCACGTACGAGCGCCCAGACGCCGATCAGTGGCAGCACGATCAGAGCGACGCCCATGGCGATACCGATCGGTTCACCGCTCGCGATGAACAGCACCGACTTCTGCCCCATGAGCACGAAGTAGAGCAGCAGGGCGGCTCCGATAACAGCCACCCCGACCCGTGCCATCACGAGCGGGCCTGGATGCCGATATCGATGATGTTCTCGAGTCCGACGACCACGCCGCGCGCTTCGAGCGCGAACGGCACCGCGAGACGGATGCCCGGGCCATAGGCCTGCGCGGAGTCCACCGTGTCATGCGTGATGGTGAGGGACTCCCCCGCACCCGACAGAATGACATCCTGACGGGCAATGACTCCGGGGCGGCGCAGTGAGTGGATCGGCACGCTGGCGACCTGCTGGCCACGAGCACGCTGATCGGCGTGCGGGGCATTGACCGGCCCCTGGTCCGCTCGAGCGGCCGCGATGAGCTCAGCCGTCCGCACGGCGGTACCACTGGGCGAGTCGATTTTGGTATCACGGTGGGCTTCGATGATCTCGACAGAGGGGAAGAACGGCGCTGCCGCCGCGGCAAGGGCTGAGCCCAATGCAGAGCCCAGCGAGAAGTTCGGAATGAAGACCGCACCAGTCTGGGCTGCCTCGACGAGCGGCCGCACGAGCGCAATGCGCTCCGCCGACCAGCCAGAGGTACCGATGAGAACGTTGATGCCGAGTTCGATTGCCGCGCGAACCACATCGATACTCACCTGAGGAGTTGTCGCATCGATCACAAGATCGACGCCCTCAAGGTCGCGCAGATCGCTTGAGGACGTGAGCACTCGCGCAACCTCATAGCCGTCTAACTCATTGATCACCGCGTGGATGATCCCCCCGAGCTTTCCGGATCCGCCGACAAGTGCCACCTGCTTGGTCATGTCTTCAGTCTATTCAGCGGAGGGTATGACGAGGTCGTTCCGCGCGGCGCGGCGGAAGAGCGCTAACCCGAGGTATTCGAGCCTCCAGCGGGACACTCACCTCAGCCGCCGGCACGTCAGACGGGCATCTGCTCTGGAAGGCCAGTGCGCAGTTCCATCGGCAGATGAGCCAGGTCGTTGTGCGTGAGCAGCGTCCACGGCCGGCCCTGCTTCTGAGCGATTACGGTGAGCCCACAGTTCGCCTGGTTGAGGGTCATCCATCGCCACTCGGGTGCGCCGAGGACTTCGCGGACGAACCATGAGATCACGAAGTTGTGCGTGATGAGCACCTCGTGCACCTCACCCTGCTTGCGCACCAGGAACTCGTTCACTGCATCGGCCATCTGCGCGCGGCCAGCCTCTACCTCGGCCTCTGTGAGGGCGCCGAAGAACGGCTCGTATACCGCGGG
The DNA here is from genome assembly GCF_000685355.1 of Microbacterium sp. CH12i. Taxonomy (GTDB): domain Bacteria; phylum Actinomycetota; class Actinomycetes; order Actinomycetales; family Microbacteriaceae; genus Microbacterium. The sequence goes on from NZ_JHET01000007.1 coordinate 437,581, forward strand.
TGTTTCGTCGGTCATGCCGGTCGGCACGCAATCGAAGAGCAGCGCTCTCGGGACGGGGCTGACGGAGGGAAGTCGCTCAGCGATCGTTCGAGCCGTCTCGGTGGCGCGAATCAGCGGTGAGTGCCACACCGAATCGAGGGGAAGACCGGAGAGTCGATCAGCGATCGCTTCGGCCTGCCGCACGCCCCGTGGAGACAGGGGTCCATCATCGAGTCCGTGTTCTGCGTCTTGCTGCTCGCCATGCCTGACCAGATAGATGTAATGCGTCACAACCCACTCGCTTCGTCGTCGGCGCCCCTCGGCCAGGCTTCATTCCACCCTATGTCACACCTGTGACACGCGTATGAACTTGCGGCGACAGAACTCAGTTTCCCGCGCGCGTCAGCTCGGCGACCTGCGCTCGAGACAAGCTGATTCCCGCGCCCTGCATGAGCTCATCCACATGTTGAGTAGCGAAAGCGTTGACAATCGGCGCAACAATCGTTCGCTGCGCGAGCAACCACGCGATCGACACCGCAGCGACCGGCGCGGCAAGATCGCTGGCTACCTGGTCGAGCGCGCGAAGAATTCGGGTACCACGCCGGTTCAGATTTCCGCGCAGTTGCTCGCCACGCACGCCCTGCGAAACCATTGCTTTGCTGCGATGACGACCGGAGAGAAAACCGTGCTCCAGTGCATGCGAGGGCGTGACGGCAAGACTCTGAGCGCCAGCAACAAGCCGCAGATCGCCCTCGAACGCCTGCCGACGAATCAGGTTATAGGGCTCGTCGAGCACCTCGATGCGCGGGTAGCCTGCGGCCGCGAGAATACGCGCTTCGACCAGACGCTCTGGGGTGAAGCGGAAGGCGCCGACAGCACCGATCTTGCCCGCCTCGCGAAGCCACTCGACGGTCGCAAGGGTGTCTTCGAGGTTGGTGGTCTGATCAAGGGTCGCATCCAGGTGCAACACCTCGATCCGCTCAATACCCAGCCGGGTGAGTGACCCCTCTACGGCGCGCACGAGGTTCACCGATCCGAGACCGGGATTGTCTTCGTGAGCACCAATGCGCACGCTCAGAAGAGTGTGGTCACGACTGTTTCGTGAACTCAGCCACTGGCCGATAATGTGCTCACTGCGGCCACCGGAAAATCCGTCTGCTGTGTGAATCGAGTTACCACCGAACTCGACATAGCGGTCAAGAATCGCGTGACTCGTCTCAAGATCGACGTTCCAGCCGAACTCTGCCGCACCCAACATGAGCGGAAACGTCTCGAGACCCGTTTCACCGAGCGCCACACGAATGCTTTCTCCGACGCCAGGGCCGACAACGGGAATCGGGGCCGAAGGATGCGCGAGCGCGGCTTCTTGCGTGCTCGATGACTGATCAGCTGCACCTGTGCTGAACAGTTTCATCCTTTTCCACCTCCGCGCATGTACCGGCTGTCACCGGCGTGCTATGCACGCACCCCCCCGGTGCGTACTTTGAGACTAAACGAGAACGGCAACAGCCCCGGTCATTGCAGCCAACTGCAGTCAAACTTCGCATAACGTTTTGATTACATCAGATACGAAAAAGGCCCGGATTACGTTCATAAGAACGAAATCCGGGCCAAGTCGTTGCAGATTAGGCTTCGGCCGTCTCCGCCTCAGACGCAGCTTCTGCCGCCGGAGCCTCGTCGATGACGGGCTCAAGCGACAGCTTGCCGCGGTCATCGATCTTGGTGATCTTCACGAGAATCTTCTGGCCGACGGAGAGCACGTCATCGACGTTCTCGACCCGCTTGCCACCGGCGAGCTTGCGCACCTCAGTGACGTGCAGCAGACCGTCCTTGCCCGGGAGCAGTGAAACGAACGCACCGAAGGTGGCGATCTTGACGACCGTACCCAGAAACTGTTCGCCAATCTCGGGGTTGGTCGGGTTGGCGATCGCGTTCACCTGAGCGCGAGCAGCCTCTGCCGACGGACCATCGGTCGCGCCGATGTAGACGGTGCCGTCCTCCTCGATGGAGATCTGCGCGCCGGTCTCGTCCTGGATCGAGTTGATCGTCTTGCCCTTCGGGCCGATCAGCTCGCCGATCTTGTCAACCGGGATCTGGACGCTGATGACGCGAGGCGCGGTCGGCGCCATCTCGTCAGGAGAGTCGATCGCAGCGTTCAGAACACCGAGGATCGTCAGACGCGCGTCGCGTGCCTGAGTCAACGCGCCAGCAAGCACGTCGGAAGGAATGCCGTCGAGCTTCGTGTCGAGCTGGATGGCAGTGATGAATTCGCTGGTACCGGCGACCTTGAAGTCCATGTCGCCGAGGGCGTCTTCCGCACCGAGGATGTCAGTCAGCGCCGCATAGCGAGTCTGACCGTCAACCTGGTCCGAGACCAGACCCATGGCGATACCGGCGACGGCTGCGCGCAGCGGCACACCCGCGTTCAGCAGCGACAGCGTCGAGGCGCAAACCGAGCCCATCGACGTCGAGCCGTTGGAGCTGAGAGCCTCAGACACCTGACGGATCGCGTAGGGGAACTCTTCGCGGCTGGGCAGCACCGGCATGAGCGCGCGCTCGGCGAGGAAGCCGTGCCCGATCTCACGACGCTTCGGCGACCCCACGCGACCGGTCTCACCAGTCGAGTAAGGCGGGAAGTTGTAGTGGTGCATGTAGCGCTTGGAGGTGGTGGGCGACAGCGAGTCGATCTGCTGCTCCATCTTCAGCATGTTCAGCGTGGTGACACCCATGATCTGGGTCTCGCCGCGCTGGAAGATCGCCGAACCGTGCACGCGCGGGATGACCTGAACTTCTGCGTCTAGCGCGCGGATGTCTGCAAGGCCACGGCCGTCCATGCGGACGCCCTCTGCGAGGATGCGGCCACGAACGATGCCCTTGGTAACGGACTTGTACGCGCCCGAGACGTCACTGAGTGCGGATGCCGGCAGCGTGCCAGCTTCTACAGCAGCAGCAACCTCAGCCTTGATGCGGTCCTTGACCTGGTCATCAGCAGTCTGACGCTCAACCTTGTCGGCGATCTGGTAGACCTTCTCAAGGTCGGCGGTCGCAGACGCGGAGATGAAGTCGTAGGTTGCCTGCTCGTACGCCGGGAAGACCGGGTACACGCCAGGTGCCTTCGACGAGTGTGCGGCCATCTCGGCCTGCGCCTCGACGAGCTGCTTCAAGAACGGCTTAGCAGCCTCAAGGCCGCCAGCGACGATCTCTTCATTCGGCTTGACTGCGCCGCCCTTGATGAGGTTCCAGCTGTTCTCGGTGGCCTCAGCCTCGACCATCATGATCGCGACATCGTCGGTGCCGTCGGCGTTCTTTACGACGCGGCCGGCAACCATGAGGTCAAAGACAGCTTCTTCGACCTGCGCCTGGTTCGGGAACGCAACCCACTGGTCTGCATTCTCGCCCTGGCCGGGGATGAGCGCGAGGCGGACGCCTGCGATCGGGCCGGAGAAGGGCAGGCCGGAGATCTGCGTCGACGCGGAGGCCGCGTTGATCGCAAGAGCGTCGTAGTACTCGCCAGGAGCGATCGAGAGAACGGTGATGACGATCTGCACCTCGTTGCGGAGGCCGTCAACGAACGACGGGCGCAGCGGACGGTCAATCAGACGGCAGACCAGGATGGCCTCGGTCGAGGGACGACCCTCACGGCGGAAGAACGAACCGGGGATCTTGCCTGCAGCATACGAACGCTCTTCAACGTCGACGGTCAGCGGGAAGAAGTCGAATCCTTCACGCGGGTGCTTGCCCGCGCTGGTTGCGGAGAGCAACATGGTCTCTCCGTCGAGGTAAGCCGCAACCGAACCCTGGGCCTGCTGAGCGAGGCGACCGGTTTCGAAGCGGATGGTGCGAGTGCCAAAGCGGCCGTTGTCAAGAACGGCCTCGGCGGCAGTGATTTCAGGACCTTCCAAGAGGTCTCTCCTTCTTTGTTTAGACTCGTCCGTCCGTGTGACGGGCGAGCGTACATGTGAAATTGATCGAACTGCAGAGCAGTCCGCGAATAGCCTATCAGCGCGACCATGGAATACCCCGATGAACTGGGCTGATGGTGGACCATCACCGCACTTGCGTTAGCAAGTTCAGCGGACCTCGACGTCGCGCATACTGGACGATCGTCCGATGTAGACGTAGTCGTCGTGCTTGGCGATGCGACCGTCGCCCGCCACGCGTCCGCGCATGCGTCTCCATACCCATGGCAGCGCGTGCGAGCGCCACCATGCGGCCCGGGTCGTGGCATCCACGTCGTGAAGCACCTGGTCCAACACGCCAAGCGTCTCTGCGTGCGGAACGCCGAGCATCTCGCCCACGCGGTACGCGAGGAAACGATGGCCGCGGCTGCTCAAGTGCACGAGGTCCTCACCCCAGTTCGGCCGCGAAGCGAGAGAGGGATGCAGGTCAGTGTCCAGCAGCATCGCGCCGGTGCGCTCGGCAATGCCGACAAGTCGACTCGAGAACTCCGCGAAGCGAGCGGTGAACAGGCGTGCAGCCCGGCGGTCGGGCAGGAAGGGCGTGATGAGCACGACGTCGGCGCCATCATCGCGGAGCGTCTGCACGGTCTTCTCAAGCGATGCGGCGAGCGCAGCAACATCGGCGTGCGACTTCACCAGATCGTTGGCGCCGATCAGGATCGACACCAGGTCTGGGCTGAGCTCTCTCGCCCTGGCGAGCTGCTCTCCACACACGTCGCGCACCCGCCGTGAACGTACGGCCAGGTTTGCGTAGTGCAGTCCCCCGCGCGCGGCGAGCAAGAGTGCGAGGCGATCGCCCCAGCCGCGGAGCGCTCCGTCCGGTGCGGGGTCGCACAGCCCTTCTGTCAGCGAGTCGCCGAGCGCGACGTAGCGCTGCCAGCGGCGGCCGGTAGTCGACGCTGGCGACTCTGGGCGTCTCGTCCGCGAGAAACGCAACTGGCGGTCGAGGCCGTGCAACTCTTGCGCTTCTTCGAAGTGCCCGAGCAACTGATCACAGACTGCGTGCCAGCTTCGCCCTTCCACAGCCGTACGTCCTGCTTCTCCGAACGCGCGACGCTTGCGTCCATCACCCGCAAGGTCGGCCACCCGCATACGGAGGTCGTCGAGATCGCCCGGGCGGTACAGCCAGCCGTCAACCCCCATCCGGACGAGGTCCAAGGGGCCGCCGCGGCCGGTCGCAACAATCGGCACTCCGCTGGCGTGCGCCTCTTGAAGCGTTTGACCGAAGGTTTCGCTCTCCCCCGGATGTACGAAGATGTCGAACGACGCCATCGCTTGCGCGAGCGCATCGCCGTCGAGGTGGCCGAGGAAGACCGCATCCGGCATCAGTGCCTGCAGTCGCAGTCGCGACGGCCCTTCCCCGACGATCACGAGTCGCACTCCCGGAAGCTGGTAAACGACTCGCAGATCCTCAACCTGCTTCTCGGCCGCCAGCCGGCCGACGTACCCGACGATCACCTGACCGGTGCTCTCGCGTTGCCACTGCTCATCGCGTCGCGACGGGTGGAACCGCTCAGCATCCACCCCTCGCCCCCATCGACGGATGCGGTCGACGCCGAGCGAGGTCAACTGATGCTCTGACTCACTCGATGGCGCGAGTGTGAGCGTTGCTCGGTGATGCAGTCGGACGATGTGGTTCTGCGCGAATGAGGTGGTTGCGGCCACCCGATATCGCTCGGCATATGCGGCAACGTCCGTCTGATACGCCGCCACCGAAGGGATGCTTCGACGGGATGCCGCGAGCACCCCCCGCCAACCGAGAGCGAAGGGCGAAGCCAGATGGACCACGTCAGGTTTGAAGCGGTCCAACGATTCGGCGACGCGATGCGCAGTGACAGCGCCAACGCGCACGTTTCGGTACCCGGGCAGCGCCAGGCTCGTCACCGGTTCGATGGGAGTCCCGTGCATCTCTCGCGGGATCCCCACGGCATCCGGTGCAATGACATGGGCTTGGTGGCCCGTGCGTTCGAGGTGGCGCAGGATCTGCAGCACAGACCCTGTCACACCGTTCATGTGTGGCAGGAAAGACTCGGTCACGATTGCGACTCTCACAGATTCAGAATGCCCCGCCCGGTCACCGTTGCCGCGCCGATATACGCGCAAGAACCGAGAGTTCACCCGTTGCACGACTTTCCTTCACCGGCTGTCTTCGATTCGGTTCCCGTTCACATCCGACCGACACAGTGAGAGCGTGAATCTGGACTTCCTCGCAGATACAGCGACCGGACCATGGGGCCTGGTGGTGATGGCGTTGCTCGTTCTCGGCGACGCGTTCTTTGTCGTCGTACCGGGCGAGATCGCCGTGACGGCGATGGGTGCGCTCTCGATGGACACCGGGAGTCCTGCGCTCTGGGCGGTGATCGCCTCTGCAACGGCGGCCGCTGCAGCCGGCGACCTCCTCTGCTACTGCGTCGGTCGCTGGGTGGGCCTCGAGCGATGGGCGTGGATGCGAGGCGAGCGTATCCAGCGCGCGCAACAGTGGGCACGAGATCGCCTGGCCGCAAGAACAGCGCTGGTACTGTTCACCGCCCGCTTCATCCCCTTCGCACGCCTTGCCATCAATCTCGTCGCTGGAGCCACGCGAATTCCTCCCCCACGCTATGCAGGGCTGGTCCTCGTCGCTGCGACCGGATGGGCGACGTACCAGGCTGCCGTCGGTGCGCTCTTCGCGGCTGTTCTCCCCGGCGCCCCTATCGTGGCAATCCTGGTGTCGGTTGCGGCCGCGATCATCCTTGGCGCGCTGATCGATCTACTGATCAACTGGCGCAGTCGCAGGCGCGAATCTTCCCCGGCCGTGTGATCGTCGCAGTAGGCTGATCCTATGAGCACTGAAGAAGGCGCCACCTCCTCTGAGGACATGAAGCGCAAGTTCAAGGAAGCGCTCGAGAAGAAGAACGCACATCACCGCAATGGTGAGTCGCACCTGGATGGCGATTCCTCCATCCAGGCGGGGAATGCTCCCCAGACGCGACGTGAGTTCCGACGCAAGAGCGGTTGACCACGAATGCGGGCCGCCCCGGAAGGGACGGCCCGCATTTCTCTTCGCTGGTTACTCCCCTGCGAGGCCACCGAGCAGGTGCCCGAAGGAGCGTCCTTCCCCGAGGTAGTTTGCCGGGTCGAACGGATCATTCGAGACGACGACTTCTTTGCGAGCGATAGCTTCTGCCAACTCACGGGCGCCCTTCTCGACGCGCTTGGCCAGCGGTGCGACATCGTCGCCTGCGCCGCCCCAGTCACTTGAGGCCGCGAACACTCCTGTGGACACCGTCTCTGCGTGGAGGTAGGCAAACAGTGGACGGATCGCATAGTCGATTGCCAGCGAGTGGCGCGGTGTTCCGGCGTTCGCGCCGATCAGCACCGGCTTGCCGGTAAGCGCATCCGGGTCGAGCACATCGATGAACGACTTGAACAGCCCGGAGTAACTGGTGGAGAAGATCGGCGTCACGGCGATCAGCGCATCCGCTGAATACACGGAGTTGAGAGCCGATTCCAGCGGCGCTGGGGCGAAACCGGTGAGCAGGTTGTTAGTGATGTCGTGCGCGAGGTCGCGCAGTTCAATCACGTCCACGCTCGCCTCGATGTCGCGCTCCGCGAGCTCTCGGACAGTTTCAGCGGCCATCCGGTCAGCCAGCATCCTGGTCGACGACGGATTTGAAAGTCCGGATGAGATGACAGCAATACGACGTGTGCTCATGCTCACGCCTCCTTCCGGCCGAGGCCAAACGCGGCACCTGCAGGCGTCGGAGTGTCTTGATAGGGCGAACCACCCGTGAGGTTGTCGCCGCGGTTCGCACCGGGACGAGCCTCGCGAGTCGGGCCATCGCCGTACACAGCGCTGACACGAGCGGCATGGGTCGGAGCATCCGGCACATTCGCCGGGCGGTTCTTTGCAAGCTCCTTGCGCAGAACCGGAACGACCTCGCCACCGAGAATATCGAGCTGCTCGAGCACGACCTTCAACGGCAGGCCCGCGTGGTCCATGAGGAACAGCTGACGCTGGTAGTCACCGTAGTAATCGCGCATCCCGGCGTAGCGGTCGATCACCTGCTGCGGTGAGCCGACCGTCAGCGGCGTCATCTCGGTGAAGTCCTCCATGCTCGGACCGTGACCGTAGACGGGCGCGTTGTTGAAGTACGGACGGAACTCGTTGATGGCATCCTGCGAGTTGGCACGCATGAATGCCTGACCGCCGAGGCCGACAATCGCCTGCTCTGGGGTGCCGTGACCGTAGTGCGCGTAGCGCTGGCGGTAGAGCTCGATGAGGCGCTGGTAGTGCTCCTTCGGCCAGAAGATGTTGTTCGCGAAGAATCCGTCGCCATAGTAGGCGGCCTGCTCTGCGATCTCCGGTGTGCGGATCGAGCCGTGCCACACGAAGGGGGCAACGCCGTCAAGCGGACGCGGGGTCGACGTGAAGCCCTGCAGTGGGGTGCGGAACTTGCCTTCCCAGTCCACGACGTCTTCGTGCCACAGCTTGTGCAGCAGTGCATAGCTCTCGATGGCGAGCGGAAGGCCCTGGCGGATGTCTTTGCCGAACCACGGGTAGACCGGGCCCGTGTTTCCGCGGCCGAGCATGATGTCGGTGCGCCCGTCAGAGATGTGCTGCAGCATCGCGAAGTCTTCGGCGATCTTCACCGGGTCGTTCGTGGTGATGAGCGTCGTGGAGGTCGAAAGGATGATGCGTTCAGTCTGAGCGGCAATCGCCGCGAGAGTCGTCGACGGAGAAGATGACCAGAACGGCGGGTTGTGGTGCTCACCGACGGCGAAGACGTCCAGACCGACCTCTTCGGCGTGCTTTGCGATAGTGATCGCGTCTTTGATCTTCTGACCCTCACTCGGTGTCTCGCCCGTCACAGGGTTCTGTGTGACGTCGCTGACGGTGAAGAGGCCGAACTGCATGCCCGAGGTGTCGGTCTGCTCGCTCATGATGTGCTCCAGAATTCTCGAGGCGGATGCTGTTGTCATCCGAGTCTATGCAAATGAATGTATATGTGACAACACGTGCTGTGCCACTTTATTCCCGTCGCGCCCGGTAACCTCAGAGAATGAGCAGTGCGGCACAGACTCCGGCGGGCCCGATCACCGGCAGCCTCTCTCGGCCGCGCCGTCGCGTGCCGTTCTGGGACAACGCCCGGTACGCCTGCATCGTGCTGGTGGTGCTGGGGCACGCGATCCAGCGCCTCACCTACGACTCCGATATCGCCATGGCTATGTACCTGACGATCTACGCGTTCCACATGCCGGCATTCGCGATCATCGCGGGATACTTCTCCAAATCCGCACCGCCCTCCAGACGCCAGATGGCACGGGTGATCACCGACATTCTCGTTCCGTACGTCATCTTCGAACTGCTCTGGACGCTCACGAAATGGCTGGTCGAAGGCCAAGTCGACCCGAACCTCACCAAGCCGTCATGGACGCTGTGGTTCCTCCTCGCCCTCGGCATATTCCGGCTGGTTCTGCCGTATCTTGCACTGCTGCGCTGGCCACTGGCGTGGAGTCTGCTGATCTCGATCGGCGCCGGCTACCTCCCGAACGTCGACAGCACGTTCTCACTCTCACGCACGCTGGGCTTCCTGCCGTTCTTCGTACTGGGCTGGTGGCTGCGAGAGCACGATTTCGTCAATCGCTTGCGACTTATTGACTTCCGCCCCTGGTGGTTGCGCGCTATCGCCGTCGTTCTGCTCGGCGCAAGCGCTTTCGTCGCCTGGAACTGGGTGGGAGTGTGGCGAAACATCAACCTCGACCAGTGGTTCTTCTATGCCGACTCTTACTCGGACCTCGGCAACGATGTGTGGTGGTCAGGGGGCGTGCGTCTGCTGTTCATCGTGCTGGGCGTGGTACTGACCAGCGCATTCTTCATACTGATCCCCCGGCGCACACAGTGGTGGACGCGCTTCGGTCAGTACACGATGTACGTCTACCTGCTGCACTCCTTCGTGCTGTACCCGTTCCGTGAGTCCGGCATCCTGCGCGACGCAGAGCCGACCTGGATCTGGCTGCCGGCCGTGATCGTGCTGGCAGTGGCTATTTCGCTCGCGCTCGCGACCGGCCCTGTTCGCTGGGTATTCCGCCCGCTCGTCGAACCGCGGGTGCGCTGGCTGTTCTCGAACGCGAGGCTCTCGGCAGACACGTCACGTCGTGACGATCCGACCGGGTCGCGACGTCCCGCGGAGCGGCCGAAGCACGATCAGTCGAAGAGCGACGCACCAACATAGGAACCCGGCGCAGCCCCTGGCGGGACTGCCCAAATCCCGGATCCGACGTGGCGGATGTACTCGTTCATCAGGTCGGTCGAAAGCTGCCGCTGCAGCGTGACGAACTGTTCGGGATCCCGCTGATACGACAAGAAGAACAGCCCTGCATCGAGCCTTCCGAGCGCGCTGTTGCCGTCGACGTAGTTGTATCCACGTCGAAGAATTCGCACGCCGTCGTTCAGCGTCGGATGGGCGAGCCGCACATGGCTGTTCACGTCGATCGAAGAGCCCTTGAAGCTCGGCTCGGTGAACTCGTCGCCTCCCGACAACGGTGCGCCCTGGCCCTTGTCACGCCCGATGATGCGTTCCTGCTCGGCCAGTCGAACCCGGTCCCAGGTCTCCACGATCATCGCGATCTTGCGTGCAACGAGATAGGAGCCTCCCTGCAACCAGTTCGGATCGTCGGATGCCGCCACCCAGACATGATCGTCAAGGGCAGCAGTGTCATCCGCGAGAATGTTCGCCGTGCCGTCTTTGAAGCCGAAGAGGTTTCGCGGTGTCGCCTGGTCCGTGGTGGTGCGTGAGGTCCGCCCGAAGCCGAGCTGAGACCAGCGCAGCTTTGCCCGTCCGAAAGCGATTCGGCTGAGGTTGCGGATAGCGTGAACCGCGACCTGCGGATCATCGGCGCAGGCTTGGATGCACAGGTCGCCATCTGAGGCGTCCGGGGCCAGATCGTCACCAAGGAATCCCGGGAGACGCTGCAGGCCCACGGGCCGGAGGCTCGCGAGACCGTAGCGGTCACCATCCGCGTTCTCGAAGAGGCCAGGTCCGAATCCAAAAGTGATCGTGAGTCCGCTTGCTGCGAGCCCCTGCGCCTCGCCGGTGTCATCTGGGGGCGTCTGTGCGTCGCCGCTGACAGCACCGGTCGCGCTGACATCAAGCCCCTGCGTCATGCGGGATGCCGCGTACGTCCAGTCCTGCAACAGTGTCACCAGATCATCACGGTCTGTGCGCGGCATCATGTCGAAGGACGCGAAGTGCAGGTGATCCTGCACTGGCGTGGTGATCCCCGCCTGATGCACGCCGAAGAACGCGTAAGGTTCCGTGCTCTGATCGGCGCGAGCAACAGCGGCGCCGCCAGCGAAACCTGCACCAGCACCCACAGCAAGTCCCGCAACGCCGCTGCCGATGGCGAGGCCAAGGAGGCCTCGCCTGCTCAGGCCGGCCGGTGCGAGGGAGGGCGCCGCGTCATCAGACGGCGCATCCTGCTGCTCAGATCGCTCAGTCACGTCAGGACAGAATCGTTCCGGTCAACTGCGAAAGCGGCTCGGCCAAGGCGTTGAGCAGGTCGGTCAGCTCGCGCTTGTCTGCGTCAGTGAGCTGGGGGTATGCAATAAACCCGGTCTCGAACGACCCTTGGACTGCAAGCGACTCGTTGAGCGCCGCGTAGCCATCTTCGATCTTCTTCACCAACGCTGCTCCGTCGTCGCCCTGCGCCGCAGCGAGGTCCCGAACGAGCGAGAACGCCATCTCTGACCCTTCGACGTTGGCCGCGAAGTCCCAGAGATCTGTACCAGACCACCAGTCCTCTTCGCCGGTGATTTTACCGGTGGCTACCTCGTCGAGCAGGGCGATGGCACCGTTGGAGATGCCACTGATGCCCTGTGCGTCCAGCGCCGCGGTGAAATCCTCAGAGTGCACGTAGTCGAAGAGCTCCTGCACATCAGCGATCAGCACGTCGCCGAATTCACCGCGCTCCTCGGTGGTCGACGGCGTCCAGTCCTGCCACGCCGGAGTCTCGCCGTCGGCGTTCAGCGCATCTGCGGCAGGCACCCAGAGATCTTTTTCGATGCGATGGAACCCTGTCCAATCAAGGCCTTCGGCTACGGCATCCACCTCGCGGTAGTCGATGCGCGGATCAAGGTCTCCGAGCGATTCAGCGACAGGCTCGATGCGCTCGTAGTAGGACCGCACCTGCGGGAAGAGTGCCCGAGCAGTCTCGTCATCGCCTGATTCGTAGGCCGCGACGAAGTCATCGACTGCCGGGACAAGCTGACCGACCTGATCCTTGACGAACGCCGCGTAAAGGTCGACGGCCTGTTGCTTCTGTTCGGCATCCGGCCCATTGATCGCAACAGCCTCGCCGGTGACAGTGAAGCTGGCCTTTCCGACCCCGGCGCCGAGCATGCCCGGCTTGCAGAGGGTGAAGTATTCACCGGGCTGGACGACAACGGTGAGCGTGCGGGATGCCGATGGCGCGATGTTCTCGGCCTCGCCGACGATGCGAAGCCCATCATCTGCGAGCAGATAGAACTCGCTGACCTGGGCGGACTTATTGCTGACATCGAAGGTCAGCGTCCCGCTGGTAGCGGTGGCTTCGGAGACCGCGCACTCTCCATCGGTCGACGTCACGGTCAATGCTGATGCATCGCCCGCATCGCTTTTCGCGACGCAGCCGGCGAGAACGAGAGTCGCTGCACCTGTTGCCGCAAGGGCAGCCAACAGACGTCTGGGCATGGTCATGATGCTCCTTGTGTGGCCGCAGGCTCTGGGTACCGAGCGGTGTTTGTGGACGGCGTGGTGGAGCGCGCTCGCTTCGGCCGAAGGCCGCGGAGGAAGAACGTTCCGACGATGACGATGTAGAGGATCCAGACCGAGACCTGAAGCCAGGTCATCTGCGGCATGAAGCCGATAGTCGCCTGCAGAATCACGGCGAGAGGGCTGCCAGGCGCGATCAGCGCGCTGAGGTCAAAAGCCCAACCGAACGGGAACGCCGCCCAGCCAACGGCGACCGCGCCGGTTACCGGATCGAGAGGCGCTGCCGCCGTGAATGGACCGGGAAGCGCACCGGCCTCCTGTAGATCCATGATCGCGTAGGCGAGGACTCCCGCAGCGACGATGACAAGGAAGCCACCAGTGAAGGCGAAGAAGCGACGCAGGTCAAGGCGTACCGCACCCCGCGCAATCAATGCCCCAACCACGGCGGCACAAAGGAGCCCGAGAAGCGCACCGAACAGGGCGACTGGTGCTTCTCCGAACGACTGAACCATCGACCAAAGCAGCAGAGTCGTCTCGATGCCTTCGCGTGCAACGGAGACGAATCCGATCGCGACAAGCGCCCACAAGCTGCCGTGCGCGAGCGCTCGGTCAATGCCGCCTTCGAGCGTGGCCTTCATCGTGCGCGCGGCCTTCTGCATCCAGAAGATCATCCAGGTGACCATCGCGACGGCGATCAGCGAGAGCCCGCCGCCGATGAGTTCTTGCGCTTCGAAGGTCAGCGCATACGCGCCAAACGTGAGGATGGCACCGATGCCGAGCGACAGTGCGATTGCGAGGGCGATGCCCGCCCACATCCGGGGAAGGACGTCGCGGCGACCAATACGAGAGAGGTACGCGACAAGTATTCCGACGACCAGCGCAGCCTCGAGACCTTCACGAAGGCCGATCAGAAAAGTGGCGAGCACGGGCAGTTTCTCCGGGAGTTTAGGTAAGGCACCCCTTACTCGGAAAACTTTAGCATCCAGGACAGGCTGCGCCCAACACTCACGATGAGACACGCCTTGAGGTGGTCTTCGCGTAAATCTTCGACACACTCGGGCCGGGCCATGGAAACTCGCCGTACGCTCAGGGCATGGCTGATCTCAACCTCCCCATTCTCTCTCTGTCCGAGCTCGACAATGGAACAGAGGCCGCCGCGCGCTTCCGTGATGCACTGGCCGCTGCCGCCCACGACGTCGGATTCTTCTACCTGACCGGCACCGGCATCGCGCCCGAACTCTTCCGCAAGCTTCAGCAGGCCGCTCGCGATTTCTTCGATCTGCCCGAGGACCAGAAGCTCGCCATCGAGAACGTGCACAGCCCGCAATTCCGGGGCTACACCCGCATCGGCGGCGAACTCACGCAAGGCAAGGTCGACTGGCGTGAGCAGATCGACATCGGTCCAGAGCGAGAGCCCGTCGCCGACGGGCCGGCATTCAACCGCCTGACCGGACCCAATCTTTGGCCCGCAGCCCAGCCAGAACTCCGCGAGGTCGCCGAGTCATGGCGTGAGCATCTCACGGGCATCTCCCGCCGGCTCCTGCGCAGCTGGGCGGAAGCGCTCGGCGCCGAGCGAACACACTTTGACGCCGACTTCGGCGACCCGGCGAGCCTGATGAAGATCGTGCGGTACCCCGGCACGGACGCCCCGGAACCGCAACAGGGCGTCGGTGCGCACAAAGATTCTGGCGTGCTCACCCTGCTCTGGGTGGAGCCAGGCAAAGGCGGCCTCCAGGTCGAGCGCGACGGCGCGTGGGTGGACGCCCCGCCGGTCGACGACGCCTTCATCGTAAACATCGGCGAGATGCTCGAATACGCCACCGGTGGTTACCTCAAGGCCACCAACCACCGAGTGATCTCGCCTAAGGCACCGGCGGACCGCATCTCGGTGCCGTTCTTCTTCAGCCCGGCCCTCGACGCGACGCTGCCGCTGATTGAACTGCCTGCCGAGCTTGCCGCCGAAGCACGCGGGATAACCGAGGACCCGTCGAACCCGATCCACAGCCTTTACGGCGAGAACGCGCTCAAGTCTCGCCTGCGCGCGCACCCCGACGTGGCAGCCATTCACCACGCCGACCTGGTGGCAGCGACCGCCTAAGCCGCGGCATCCGCTCACTCCCCGATCGGAAAGGATGCCCAATGCCTCTGCCGTTCTTCACCGTCGGGCACTCCGACCGCTCCATCGAGGAGTTCGCCGAAGTCTTGCAGTCCGCTGAGATCGGTCATGTCATTGATGTGCGTCGCCTACCGGGGTCGCGGAGGCACCCGCAGTTCAACGAGGACTCGCTGCCCGAGACACTCGAGGCCACCGGCATCCGATTCGATCGCATCGCAGAGCTGGGCGGACGCGGCCGGTGTCGAAAGAGGTTCCGTTCGAGGTGAACGCGTTCTGGCAGAACCGCAGCTTCCACAACTATGCAGACCACGCGCTCTCGGACGAATTCCGCTTGGGGTCTCAGCAACTACTCGGGCACGGGCGAGAGTCACGCACCGCAGTCATGTGCTCAGAGGCGGTCTGGTGGCGCTGTCACCGGCGAATCATTGCCGATCACCTCATCGCCAATGGCGAGCAGGTGTTTCATCTGATGAGCGCCGGTCGCCAGCATCCGGCCGAGCTCACCGTGGGCGCCGTGGTCGACGACGGCAGGGTTACCTACCCCGCCTGAGCGTGAAACATCGTTTCCGGCATGAGAAACGTCGCTGCACGCGATGTCTCATGCGGGAACACGTTTCTCGCGGGCGCCGCAACAAAAACGAGGCCGCCCCACACCTGGGACGGCCTTCGGAAGAAGTGCGATTGAACGCTGGGTCGCTTTAGCGGCGCAGTCCAAGCTTCTCGATCAACGTACGGTAACGTGCGATCTCGGTGTCCTGGAGGTAGCCGAGCAGACGACGGCGCTGACCCACCATAAGGAACAGGCCACGACGCGAGTGGTGGTCGTGCTTGTGCTCCTTGAGGTGTTCGGTGAGGTCTTTGATGCGCTGCGTCAGCATTGCGACCTGCACCTCGGGGGATCCGGTGTCACCGGGGTGCGTCGCGTACTCTTCCATGATCGCCTTCTTGGCGTCAGACTCGAGTGGCATAGATGGGATCCCCTTTCAGTTCGTTGCGCGGCGCCCAACACCTGTTGCGTGGGCTCTCTTTATCCGCGGCCGATCAAACGGCAACTTCAAGAGTCTATCAGCCCTGCGACTGGCCCTACGACCGCGCACAGGCCCAGTCACAGAAGCAGATAGCCTCATGGAGTGAACGGCTCCCTCATCGACCTCCGGCCTTTCCGCGCCAGCGGAGCGTTCACCAGAATGTGGATCGGCTCCACCCTCGCTGGCCTGGGCGGTCAGCTCACGCTCGTCACCGTGATGCTTCACGTGTTCGAGTTGACCGAAAGCACCTTCGCCGTGTCGATGGTCGCGGTAGCTGGCCTCATCCCGATGATTCTCGCGGGCCTCTACGGCGGGATGCTGGCCGATGCGTTCGACCGTCGCCTGGTGGCCCTCATCGCCGCTGTCATAACGTTCGCGTCCACGCTGCTGCTCGCCGCAGTGACCTGGGCTCAGATCGAGACGATCTGGTGGCTTTACGCGCTCAGCATTGTCAATGCCGCTGCGAACTCGGTCGGAATGGCGACCCGCAGCGCGATCATCCCCCGTCTACTCCCCCGCGACCTGCTCGCGTCGCGTCGGCGCTCAACGGCATCACGATCGGCATGATGGTGATGGTCGGTCCCGCGCTCGCGGGAATTCTCGTCGCCACGACCGGTTACGGCTGGACGTATTCGATCGACGTGGTCCTGATGCTCGCGATGTTCCTCGGACTCTGGACGCTTCCGCCGTTGCGCCCCGAAGGGACGATCGTGCGTCCTGGGCTGGAATCGCTCGTCGACGGATGGCGGTTTCTCAAGCGCGCCGGGAACATCCGCACGCAGTACATCCTCGACATCATCGCGATGACGTTCGGAAATCCCATCGCGCTGTACCCGGCGCTCGGGACGGTGCTGCTCGGTGGCGGCGCGATCACAACGGGTACGCTCACCGCAGCTGTCGCCGCTGGTACGTTCCTTTCGAGCCTGTTCTCTGGACGCGTCGTCCGCTACCGCTGGCATGGGCTGGGCATTCAGCGTGCGATCCAGGTCTACGGCGCATCGATCCTGGCCTTCGGCGCGGTTCTGCTTCTGGGCGTCTGGATGCCGCCGGTCAGCGAGAACACGGTGAACCTCGGGCTTATCATCGCCGCGTGCGTCGCCCTTGCGGTCTCCGGAGCATCTGACAACATCAGCTCGATCTATCGCAGCACGATGATGCAGGCATCCGTGCCCGACAGCATCCGAGGCAGGCTGCAGGGCATCTTCATCATCGTCGTCACCGGCGGCCCACGCCTCGGTGCACTCTACGTCGGGGCGCTCTCGACGTTGACTGCACTGTGGTTCCCGCCGCTGATCGGTGGGTTCATTGTGATCGCTCTGGTGGCGTTCGCAGTCCGTCTCACCCCGCGATTCCGCTCTTATGACGCAGAGAACCCCACGCCCTGACGGACGTGGGGTTCTCGAAAACGTAGCTCAGTCCTGCTGCAGAGCGCCCTGCAGGTCAAGGTTGATCGTGATGTCCTTGCCGACGAGGACGCCGCCGGTCTCGAGAGCGGTGTTCCAGGTGAGGCCGAAGTCCTCACGGTTGATCGTCGTCGTCGCCGATGCACCCGCCTTGTAGTTGCCATACGGGTCCTGGCCGAAGCCGCCGAACTCGAACTCGAAGCTGACCGGCTTGGTGGTGCCGCGGATCGTCAGGTCGCCATCGATGAAGAAGTCACCTGACTCGACGCGAGCACCCGTGGAGACGAACTCCATCGTCGGGAAGGTCTCGGCGTCAAAGAAGTCTGCCGAGCGGAGGTGCCCGTCGCGGCCATCGTCCTTCGTGTCGAGCGAAGCGACGTCGACGCTCGCCGTGACCCGTGCATCGAGCGGGTTCTCCGGAGCAACGAGGGTCGCACTCTTCATTCCGAACGTGCCGCGTACCTTCGAGATCATCATGTGGCGGACGCTGAAGGTCACCTCGCTGTGCGAGGGGTCAAGGACCAGGTGCCTGCGCGGTAGCCGGGAATGTCGATCGTGGTCATTGTTTTCTCCTAAAAGTTTGTGGGCATCTCGTGGCGTTCACGTAGCTTCAACTCGCATGCGTCTGCATGTATTCCGAGATTCTCGGAAAAAAGTTGAAGGCCCCCGCTCCGGCATCCGGAACGAGGGCCTGAAACCGAGATGGATATCAGCCGACAGCGACCAGATCGATGATGAAGATCAGGCTCTTACCGGAAAGGAAGTGGCCAGCACCGGCCGGACCGTAGGCCAGGTGCGGCGGGATGACCAGCTCACGACGACCGCCGACCTTCATGCCGGGGATGCCGTCCTGCCACCCCTGGATGAGGCCACGCAGCGGGAACTGGATCGTCTCGCCACGCCCCCAAGAGGAGTCGAACTCTTCGCCGGTGTCGTGCTCGACGCCGGCGTAGTGCACGGTAACGGTGTCGCCGGGCTTGGCTTCAGCACCGTCACCTTCGATGAGGTCTCGGATGACGAGCTCTTCGGGCGCGGGACCGGTAGGGGCGTCGAACTCGGGCTTTGTGCGATCAGTCATGACTCCATACAACCTGAGGTGCCGTGCCTGGTCAATGTGAACACACCAGCCGAGAGCGAACAGGGTCTTGACACCGACGACCGTCGGGTGCACGCTGGTTTCAGATCAACTCAGCGCCCGGGAGTCTCGCAGGCATCGCCGCAACACCGGGCGCTGAGTCTGTGTCGGGCTGAGTCTGTGTCGGGGAGGATCCTCCGACGTGCCAGATCCCTCAATACGCCAGCAGGGACGCCCTGGTCGCACGCGTGCGTGTAAGCAGGGCACGCTCGTCATCTGCCGCGAGCGGGTCGCGGCCGGTGATCGCGCGCTGGCGAACGGCGGCAAGAGCCGTGGCGTCCATGATGAAATCCTTCATCAGACCACGCCGGTCACCGCGGAGCGATGCAGCCCAGCCGAGCCCCACCTTGCGGCCAGCGGGAGTGGCAAGCATCGTGACTTCCTCTGGTGTGAACCAGCCTGCCGCGGCGTACTCCCCCAGACGCTCACGGGTAAGCCGCGCTTCTTCCTTACGGAGCGCCACAATCGCGAGGATGAACCCGATGAAAAGTGGAACCTGAAGCGTGAGATACAGCACGAAGAAGTCGGCAAAAATTGCCGATCCATTCCAGAGCGCGTGCAGAACAATCGCGCCGAGCAGACCCAAGACTCCGGCCCCCATCACTGCGCCCGTAGAGGCAGAGCGACGCGCCGCAAGGCCCATTGCAAAGCCAGTGGTAGCGGTGAACATCGCATGCGCGAACGGCGAGAGGAGACCGCGCATCACGAACGTCGCTGTCAGTCCGCCGCCGCCGCTCTCGATAAGACTGATCGCGAAGTACTGGATGTTCTCCGTAAACGCGAACCCACCACCGATCAGAGCGCCGTACACGATGCCATCGATCGGACCGTCGAATGCTCGCTTACCGATCACGAAGACAATCAGGATGCCGAGACCCTTCGCCAGTTCCTCGACGATCGGAGCCTGAATCACCGAGGCGGCAACCTCATTGCGCTGACCGATCATCAGAGTGATCCCGATATCGACGAGCAGCGTGAGCCCCACCGCTGCGACGCCACCCCAGGCAATAGCAAAAGCGATCAGCAGCTTCGGCTCCGGTTCCCAGCGATCGATAATGCGGACGCCAAGAAACACGATCGCCAGCGGGATCAGCGCAAGGATCAGACCGAGCCCGGATGCTACGACGCCCAGCGCCCAAATGAAGTAGGCGATCAGCGCGAGCAGGACGAAACCGAGCACGCCGAATAGCCACACCGAGACGGTACGGCCCTTCTTTGCCGGGACAGGCAACGCCGGAAGCGCGGGTGCAGGGGCGGGCGCTGCAGGCGCCGGCGGGGAATAGCTCGTCGGCTGTGCAAGCGCTGACGCATATGCCGGCTGCTGGCTGAACTGCGGCGGCGTGTAACGAGACTGCGCGTACTGCTGCTGCGAGTACTGTGCGGGCTGCTGCGCGTACTGTGCGGGTTGCTGCGGAGGAGGCCCGGCCGGTGGTCCCGGCTGCGGAGCCGGTGGCGGCGTGTAGGGCGGCTGTGGCGGTCCTCCGAATGTCATAGTCAAAGCCTAGAGGAACGCCTTGACCTTGCTCCAATGCGCGACCGGTAGCGTAGAGACATGCGTTTCGCCCATCTCCGCCGGCCCGACTCCACCGAGGACCGACTTGCTCTTATCGATGGCTCCGACGCCATCCTGGTCGCTGATCTCCTCTCCCCTGCTCCCGCGAACCTGCAGGAACTGATCGAGGGCGGTGAGGCCGCCCTCGCAGCGCTCCGCACAGCGGCCGCAGCAGGAACTAGCCCCCGGCATCCGCTCGCCGACTTTGGCTTCGCGTCTGCCGTGCTGAACCCACCGGTGATCTTGGCCATCGGTCTGAACTACGCCGCGCACTCCAGCGAGCTGGGGCTGAAGACCGACACTGCGCCCACGGTCTTCACACTCTGGCCGAACTCACTCACCGCACATGAGGCGACCACAGGCTGGCCGCGAGTGCTGAGCGAGTCCGTCGACTACGAGGCCGAGCTCGGTGTGCTGATCGGAAAGCCGGCGAAAAACGTCGACGCAGAAGACGCTCTCGACCATGTCTGGGGCTACACGGTTGTCAACGACATCACCGCTCGCGACATTCAGTTCGCTGAGGCACAGTGGTCCAGGTGCAAGTCGTTCGACGGGTTCACCCCCACCGGCCCATTCGTCGTGACGGCGGATGAGATCCCCGACCCGCAGGATCTGCACATTTGGACCGTCGTCGACGGCCACACCGTGCAGGATGCGACGACTGGGCAGATGGTGAGGTCGGTATCGACCCTCATCGCCCATCTGTCCCAGTCGATCACACTGCAGCCGGGAACCCTGATCTCCACCGGCAGCCCCGGCGGGGCTGGCTACTCCCGCGACCCGCAGATCTTCCTGCGTGACCGGTCAACCGTTACCGTCGGAATTGACGGCATCGGTGAGCTGACCACGCACTGCCGCATCTACGACTAGATCTCGATCAGGCCTTCCGGCGGGATCACGCGGATCGCTGCCGTAGCGGCTTGCAGACCCGAAAGTCGCGCCGGAGAAAGCTGCTTGGTGACCTCTTCACGCGACATGAGCTCTGCCTCGACAACAAGGTCAGCGACGTTGCGGTTCGTGAGCAACGCGGTTTTCGCGAGCGCGGCAGATGCCGCGTAGCCAATGAACGGCGTAAGTGCCGTGATGACGCCGACGGAGGCGCCGACCATCGCACCGAGGCGGTCGGTGTTGGCAGTGATGCCGTCGACGCAGTTGACGCGCAGAGTCCACATCGCCTGACGCATCCACGTGATCGACTGGAAGATCGAGTGCGCGATGACAGGTTCAAAGGCGTTGAGCTGCAGCTGACCGCCCTCGACCGCCATCGTGACGGTCATGTCCGCACCGACGACTGCGAAAGCAACCTGGTTGACGACCTCGGGGATCACCGGGTTTACCTTGCCCGGCATGATGCTGGAGCCCGCCTGCTTGGCAGGCAGATTGATCTCACCGAGTCCGGCCTGGGGGCCGGAGGAGAGCAGTCGCAGATCATTGCAGATCTTTGAAAGCTTGACCGCATTGCGCTTCAGCGAAGACGAGAACGACATGAAGGAGCCGGTATCGCTGGTCGACTCAACCAGGTCAGTAGCCGTCTCCAAGTCGAGGGCCGTGATCTCTCGCAGGTGGCGGAGAACCGACTGCGCGTAATCTACGTGCGTGGTGATGCCGGTGCCAATCGCGGTCGCACCCATGTTGATCTCGAACATCAGTGAGGCGTTCTCGGTGAGGCGACTGTGGTCCTCGCCGAGGGTGGTGGCAAAGCCGTGGAACTCTTGTCCGAGGGTCATCGGCACCGCGTCCTGCAGCTGAGTGCGGCCAACCTTCAGAATATCGTGGAACTCGACGGCCTTGCCGAGGAAGGACCGGCGCAACAGATCGAGTTCGTCCAGCAACGACTGCAGTGTCAGCGAGAGACCGATTTTCACCGCGGTCGGGTAGACGTCGTTCGTCGACTGGCTGCGGTTGGTGTGATCGATCGGCGACAGGAAGTCGTAGTCGCCCTTCTCGCGTCCCGCCATCTCCAACGCAATATTGGTGATGACTTCGTTGGCGTTCATGTTTGTCGAGGTGCCGGCGCCGCCCTGAATCACGCCGACCGTGAACTGGTCGTGGAACTCACCGTCGATGATACGTTGCGCCGCACGGTCGATGAGGTCAGCGCGTTCGTGGTCGAGAACTCCGATCTCGCGGTTCGCGCGTGCACTCGCCTGCTTCACCATCGCAAGCGCCCGCACCAGGTCGGGGTACACCGAAATCGGTCGTTTCGTAATCGGGAAGTTTGCGTCGGCGCGGGCAGTATGGATGCCCCAGTACACGTCGGCCGGAATCTCCATGCTCCCTAGGGAGTCGGTCTCGAGGCGAGTGCGGGCGGGCGCGGCAGAAGCCATGTCACATCCTTGTGGGTCGTGGCGAATAGAAGCGGGGGATGCCAACAGTCTACGCCGTACGACGTCAATGCCCGATGACGATGAGGGCGATTCCGGCGATGACAGCGAGCGCGCAGAGGGCGAAGCATCCGTACGCACCGAACAACGCGAGACGCTTTTGAGCATCCGTCAACGGGCTCTTCCTCCCGGCCTTGGCCGCACGCTTCGCCGCACGCTTGGCTTCCTTCTCGGAGATGACGGTGATCGCATCCGTGAACTCAGCCGGAGTAACGACAGGTGCGTGACCGGAGCGAACGAGCAATCTCAACCCGATCGCGTAGAACGTCACGATCGCGGTGGCGCCGATCAGCGCCGCGATGAACACCTGCAGGAAGGCGAGCCAGTTGATCATGACGCTCATTCTGATTCCCCCTTCTTCCGACGCGCTTTGGCTTGCGCCCGCGCCAGCTCGAATCGCCGCTGCCGGCGAGTAGGCGGTGGGGTGTCCGGGAGCTCAACGGCGTGTCCGGACTCGGCAACATCGCTCATCGCGTTATCCGCCGTGACGGCGTTACGGCGCGAGCGCCGGAACAGGACGATGATGATGATGACGGCAATCACGGCGTCAAGAGCGACACCCCAGTTGCCCAGCCAGACGACAAGCAGCGCAGCCAGTCCTCCAACTGCGCCGGCAGCCGGAAGCGTCAGCAGCCAACCGATAGCGATTCGGCCAGCGGTTCGCCAGCGCACGGTGGAGCCTCGCCGACCGAGCCCCGAGCCGATAACCGAACCCGAGGCGACCTGGGTGGTCGACAGCGCAAAACCGAGTGCGCTGGAGGCGAGAATCGTCGCCGCTGTCGAGCTCTCTGCGGCGAACCCTTGCGCAGGCTTCACATCGGTCAGTCCCTTGCCGAGTGTGCGAATGATGCGCCAGCCACCGAGGTACGTGCCGAGCGCGATCGTGACTGCGCAGGCGACAATCACCCAGAGCTGGGGTTCATGATGCACGCCGGACTGCCAGCCGATGGTGATCAGCGCCAGTGTGATGACACCCATCGTCTTCTGCGCATCGTTCGTACCGTGCGCGAGCGCGACGAGTGAGGAGGTGAAGATCTGGCCCCAGCGGAAGCCGTCCCGACCATCCGGCTTGCCGTCATAGCGTCGAGTGATCGAGTACGCGATCTTCGTGGCGACGTAGGCGATGATTCCAGCTGTCACCGGCGCGATCAGGGCAGGCAGTATGACCTTCGACAGCACCATCCCGAAATCAATGCCACCAAGACCAGCGCCGACGAGCGTCGCACCGATCAGACCGCCAAAGAGTGCGTGTGAAGAGCTGGAAGGCAACCCCAAAAGCCACGTGAGCATGTTCCAGGTGATCGCGCCGATGAGCCCCGCAAAGATCAAAGCCAGGAACAGTTCGGCTCCGGAATCTCGGATGGCGTCCTCGCGAATGATCCCGCCGGAGACGGTCTTCGACACCTCGGTGGACAGGAATGCACCAACGAGATTGAGTCCGGCTGCCAGTAAAACCGCAGTTTTAGGCTTGAGCGCACCAGTCGCGATGGGGGTGGCCATCGCATTCGCGGTGTCGTGAAAACCGTTGGTGAAGTCGAAGAAGAGCGCCAGGAGAATGACCAGAACGACGATGAGGGCTGCGGTTTCCACCATTCACTTTCGGTTAGCGTGAAGGAAGCGAGATGCTGACGTGATCAGCGTGACGAACGAAAAGTTCACCGTGGGTTTGTCTTCCGTTAACCGGCCCCGCTAAATCCTCGCACCCTCCTCAGGATCGGTCAACTCGACCTGAGCTAGCGTGGAGCGGTGACCAATGCACCTATCGCCGCCCGTCGTTCCCATGTCCGCACCCATCACGGTGACAGTTTCGACGACCCGTACGAGTGGCTGCGAGAGAAAGACTCCCCCGAAGTACTGGCGCATCTCGAAGCCGAGAACGCACACACTGATGCCGAAACCGCACATCTAGAGGGTTTCCGCGAGACTTTGTTCCAGGAGATCAAGGGCCGCGTGCAGGAGACAGACCTCTCGGTACCAACCCGTCGTGGCGACTGGTGGTACTACAGCCGCAGCGAAGAGGGTTCGCAGTACGGCATCCATTGTCGCGCCGCGGCAGAGCCTGGCGACTGGACTCCCCCGACGCTTGAACCCGGGGTTGCTGTGCCCGGCGAGGAGATTCTCCTAGACGGCAATGTTGAGGCCGAGGGCCACGAATTCTTCTCTCTGGGATCCTTCGATACGTCGGATGACGCGACGAAGATGCTGTGGGCGCCCGACTACGAGGGCGACGAGCTGTACACCGTGCGCGTGCGCGACCTGGTCACGGGTGAGATCTTGCCTGATGAAATCCCCAAGACCGGTGGCGGGTTCTTTACGCCTGATGGCAACGGGATCATCTACACGACCCGCGATGACGCGTGGCGACCGGACACACTGTGGCTACACCGGCTCGGAACGCCGGTCACCGACGACGTGAAGCTGTTCCACGAACCGGACGAGCGTTTCTGGCTCGGCGCGGGAATCACCCGCAGCCGCCGCTACCTGGTGATCGGCGTCGGCTCGAGCGTCACCAGTGAGGAATACCTCGTTGACCTTCAGGGCGAGATCACCGCGGAGCCGCGCCTCGTCTGGGCGCGCAACGAGGGTGTCGAGTATTCGCTGGAGCACGCCGTCATCGATGGCGAGGATCGTCTTCTGATTCTGCACAACCAGGATGCTCTCGATTTCGAGCTCGTATCGGTCTCAGCCGATGATCCTCAGGGCGACCGCCGCGTCGTCATGGCCCACGAGGCGGGGCGCCGCATCCTTGGCGTCGATTGCTTCCGCGACTACGCGGTTGTCGGCTATCGCAGCGAGGGCCTCGAGCGCATCGGGCTACTCGATTACGCCAGCGACAGCGTTGATGAGCTTGCGTTTGACGAGCCGCTGTTCTCGGCGTGGCCTTCGGGAAATCCTGAGTGGCACTCGCCGTTCCTGCGACTGGGCTACACCTCGTTCGTCACTCCCAGCACGGTCTACGACCTGGACCTCGCCACCCGTGAGCTGCTGCTGCGCAAGCGACAGCCGGTACTCGGTGGCTACGATGCCGCGGAGTACGGCCAAGAGCGGGCCTGGGCGACAGCGTCTGACGGCACGCAGGTTCCGATCTCACTCGTCTGGAAGCGCTCGTTCGGCGAGCCGGGCGCAGAGGTTCGACCGGTGCACCTCTACGGCTACGGATCGTACGAGCACTCGATCGACCCCGGTTTCTCGGTTGCACGACTGAGCGAGCTTGATCGCGGCGTGATCTTCGCGGTCGCACACGTGCGCGGCGGCGGCGAGATGGGCCGCAACTGGTACGAAGAGGGCAAGCTGTTGAACAAGCGCAACACCTTCACGGACTTCGTCTCGTGCGCCGAGCACCTGATCAGCAGCGGCATCACCTCGGCGGATCGAATGGTCGCTGAAGGCGGCAGCGCGGGCGGCTTGCTCATGGGCGCCGTGGCGAACCTTGCGCCTACGAAGTTCGCTGGCATCCTGGCATCCGTTCCGTTCGTCGATGCGCTGACGTCGATTCTTGACCCTTCGCTGCCGCTCACGGTGATCGAGTGGGATGAGTGGGGCGACCCGCTGCACAACGCCGATGTATACGAGTACATGAAGACGTACACGCCGTATGAAAACGTGCAGGATGGCGTTGCCTACCCCCGCATTCTCGCGATGACCTCGCTGAACGACACCCGCGTGCTGTACGTGGAGCCAGCGAAATGGGTTGCGCGCCTCCGGGAGGCCGGAGCATCCGATGTTCTCCTGAAATGCGAGATGGCGGCCGGACACGGGGGCGTCAGCGGCCGCTACAACGCGTGGAAAGAGCGCGCGTTCGAACTCGCATGGATGCTGGATACCCTGGGCCTCGCGGGCTGAGCTCTGTAGCCTTCGAGCATCTTCCTTTGGCGTGTCCGAGTTGTTGTGGGTTTGCCAGCCGCTCACCCGCAATAACTCGGACACGGGTGGGGCGGGGGCGGACGGGCATGGCTGAGCCCGCCCACACTCAGCCGAAGAGCGCAGCGGCCTCGTCGTAGCGGTAGCGCGGGACGGTATTGAGCTCGCCGAGTGCCTCTTCGAACGGAACCCGAACAATATCGGTGCCCTTCATCGCGACCATCTTGCCCCAGGCACCTTCGACGATGGCATCCGCCGCGTGCAGCCCGAGGCGCGTCGCGAGCACACGGTCGAAACCGGACGGCGATCCGCCGCGCTGAATGTGACCGAGGATCGTCGCACGCGTCTCAATGCCGGTAATGCGTTCGATCTCGGGGGCAAGCTGATCCCCGATGCCACCGAGGCGAGGGCGGTTGAAGGCATCCATGCCTTTGTCGCTGAACGCTTCGTCCATGCCCTTGAGCGTGAAACCTTCGGATACCACGACCAGTGGCGCGCGGCCACGGTCGTGGGCGTTGCTGACGAGCGCCGTGATCTCATCGATCGACATCGGCACCTCAGGGATACAGATGACGTGCGCGCCAGCGGCCATGCCGGCGTGCAGTGCAATCCAGCCGACGTGGCGACCCATGACCTCGGCGACCATGCAACGCTGGTGCGAGTCCCCGGTGGTGCGTAGGCGATCCATCGCGTCGGTAGCGATGTTCACTGCGGTATCGAAGCCGAACGAATAGTCGGTCGCGCGAAGGTCATTGTCAATAGTCTTCGGCACACCCAGAACGTTGAGTCCGTCCTTGGAGAGACGGTCGGCAGCGGCGAGCGTACCTTCGCCACCGATCGCGACGATGCCGTCAATCTTGTGCCCGTAGAGGGTCTTGGCGATGTTCTCCGCACCGCCGCGCTGACCTTCGTAAGGGTTTGTGCGGCTCGTCCCGAGGATCGTGCCGCCGACCTTAGACAGACCCTTGACCTCGTGCCGAGTGAGCGGCATGAAGTCGCCTTCGACAACACCCCGCCAACCGTCGCGGATGCCGACGAATTCGAGGTCGTATGTGGTCGTGCCCTTGAGCACGATGCCGCGGATGACAGCGTTGAGTCCGGGGCAGTCGCCGCCGCTGGTGAGAATACCGATCTTCATGCTGATGCCTTCAGAGGTGTCGGGAAGAGGGACGGGCGACGCTGCCTGTTCTCGACCCTAGTGGTCATCCGAGGCGGAAGCCATTCCGCGCCCGCGAAAACCACTGATCTTGCGCGCTGGAATTCACCGATTCGCGCTTCTTCTCAAGGCTGCTCCCAATAGACACAAAACCGCCCGAAAGAATGACAGTTCTTGCGGGCGGTTGTAGAGCCGGTGATCAGGCGCTCAGCGCCTCCCGCAGCAGGTGCATCAACGCTGCGACCTGAACGGATTCAGTGGCCGTCTCTTCGACAGCTTCACCATCAAGGGCCCGAGCTGCGAGTCCCTGCTTCTGGTCGATGAGTTCAGCGATTTTCGTATCGATCGTGTGGGCTGCGATGATTCGCCACGCGGTGACCGGTTCGTCCTGCCCAATGCGGTGCACGCGGTCGATCGCCTGCGTCTGTTCGGCAGCGGTCCAGCTGAGCTCCGACAGTACGACGTTCGACGCCGCCTGCAGGTTCAAGCCGACGCCAGCCGCGGTGAGTGAACACACGGCAATGCCGACGCTCTCGTCACCGTTGAAGTCGTCGATGGCCTGCTGACGTGCGGGTGTCGTCTGGTCACCACGGATCGACACATAACGGATGCCGGACGCCGCGAAGTGCGCTTCGGCCTGGTCCATGACGTCGATGTGCTTAGCGAAGAAGACGACCTTGCCGACCGAGCGCTGCAGCTGCGCGGCGTAATCCGCGGCAAGCCCTGCCTTGGCCTGGCCGATCTTGCGCACCATGGTGAAGACGTTGTCTCCGCCTGTGCCTGCTGCCTTCGACTCTTCGAGTTCGTTGTGTGCCACGAGACGGACGATGTCCTCATCGATTTCGCCTGGTTCGAGTCCGCGATCGCCGCGGGCGGTGAGGATACGGCGATACTTTGCCGCCAGCCGCTCCCCCAGCTCGCGTTCCGCCTGGCGGATGCCGCGCCCGAACTCGTCGTCCAACTGAACCGGCAGATCTGCGATGAGCTTGTCCGGCAGGTCTGCGGCGACGTCCTTCTTCTTACGCCGGACGATCCCCATCGAGATCACCGCGTCACGCGCCTCGGCGTAGAACGCCTTGTCCGCCGGCGTGAATCCAGTCGCGTCGAGCTTCTCCATCAACTCAGCCCCCGCTTGTCGCCGGTGGTCCAGCCGAGGAACCGCCAAATCGCGTCGAAGTCCTCGACGTCGTTAATCAGCGGTGTACCGGTGAGAGCCATCATCAGCGGGTTGCTGTTGTGCTCACGGATGCGCGATGCCAGCGCGAGCACGTTCTGCGAACGCTGCGATGAAAGGTTCTTGATGAAGTGCGCCTCATCGACAACCATGCCCTTGAGCCCGATGGATCCGAGCCATGAAAGGTGTCGGTCAAGAATCTCGTAGTTGACGATGAAGATATCCGCGAAGGCGTCAATATCGGTGCCATCACCCTGGATGACAGTGGCACGTCGCTGCGGCGTCCACCGTTCCACCTCGCGTGCCCAGTTCATCTTGACGACGTTCGGGACGACGACCAACAGTGGATAGGAACCCGCGATCGACGCCGCAAGCACAGACTGCGCGGTCTTGCCGAGGCCGGGCTCATCTGCCAACAGGAAGCTGCGGTGTCCCGTGCGCACCGCCTCAAGGAAGCGCGACTGGTGGACCATAACCTCAAGGCCCTTAGGCGAGAGGTGGTCGTACTCGGGGACGGGTGGCAACTCCATAGTCGCCACTGATCCGCCCGCACCTGATTCGAACGCCTTGTAGAGCGGACCCATGAGCTCCCAGCCATCCAGCCGGCGACGAGGAGTCGTCGTCAGTCGCGGCGTGAGATCGGGGGCAAGGAACGGATTCGCGAGCTGTCGAGATTCAACAGTGGGCGGCGTCACCTGACGCTCAGCCAGAGCCGCCGGAACGACGGGTGCCCGCACCGGTGCCACATCGGTGATGATGAGCTCTTCAGGGGCAAGCTCTGCACCGGACTCGAGCAACCAGTCACGGCGCATGCGTTTAGCGACCGGGCTGGTGGCCTGGTCTGCCTCCAGCAGCTGGATGAGCGAGGTGTCACGCGCTGCTGTCTTCGCGAGAATCGTCGCCACGCCGTCGAGCCGTTTGAGCAGCTCAGCGCGCGTGGAGTCGTTGAACACGGCATCCGTCTTTACCCTGGCGCGCTCTTCGCGCACCAGGAAGGCGATCACCTGAAACTTGACCCGGTTCGTGGGTCCGAGCTTGCCGCGCTGCGCCTTCGCCTCGATTTCGCGCACCTTGCGGGCGAGGATCGGGATCAGCGGAGCCTCATCGTCTCGACGGGACGTCCTCTTGCGCCGCGTGGCGGCGGTTGCCGTAGTCGGCATGCTCCTCCTGAGCGTGAAATACCGAATCGCCGTCAGAGGCGGTTCGTGTCGTGCGAATCGTTCGCGTGTGGCGCCAGCCAGGACCTTGCGAACAGTGCTTCGCCCTCATCGTGGCACCGGTGTGGCGCGCGCCGAAAGAGACTCGCGTCCAGCTTACGACACTCCGACCATTTTCCGCTCCTGCCCGTGAAAACAAGAATCGACCGGGCCGACGTCGAGCTATGCCCGAACCTCACCAGTGAGCAGCGCCCGGGCCGCGACGACGTCAGCGGACATCTGCGCCATCAGGGAGTCGATGCCCTCGAACGCCACCATTCCGCGGAGGCGTTCGGTGAACTCGACCGTGACGTCATGGCCGTACAGATCGAGGGAGTCTTCATCGAGCACGTGCGCTTCAACCTGTCGCACGAGCACGTCATCGAAGGTGGGGTTCGTACCGACCGAGATGGCGGCCGGATGCCGCATGCCCGTGTCGTGGTCGACAAGCCAACCTGCATACACACCGTCGGCGGGAACGAGCGCATCGACGATCTCCGACAGGTTCGCTGTCGGGAAACCGAGTTCACGTCCCCGCTTGAGACCGTGCACTACTTCACCGCGAACCTCAACAGGACGCTCGAGCACCTCAGCGGCGGTTTTCACGTTCCCTTCCGCGAGTAGTTCGCGGATCCAGCTGGACGAGACCCGACGCCCCTCGTCTTCCAGGAACACATCTTCCACGACATCCACGGTGAAGTCGTGCTTAGGGCCGAGTTCACGCAGAAGCGCTGGTGTGCCTGCCCCCCTGTGACCGAACCGGAAGTCACTCCCCACCAGCACTGTCGACACGCGCAGCGCGTTTACCAGGATGTTGGTGACGAAGTCCTCTGCGGAAAGCGACGCGAGCGCATGATCGAAAGTCAGCATCAGTGTTGCGTCGAGGCCGAGTTCACCCAGCAGCTCGAGTTTGCGCTCAACCGTAATGACATTCTCTGGGCAGAGATCCGGGCGCAGCAGCGCGAGCGGGTTGCGGTCGAACGTGACGGCGACAGTTCGAGCGTGGGATGCCACGGCATCCGTCTTGAGCTGATCGATGACCGCACGGTGACCGGCATGCACGCCATCAAACTTGCCGATAGCGACAGCCGAACGACCGAAGTCCGCTGGCACTTCTCTGGGGTCGCGAAAGACGATCATGAAGCCACCGCTTCGGGACGATGCGTGCGCAGCCACCAGATACCGAAGGTCGGCAGCACCAGCGGGATGAACAGGTACCCGCGTCCGAACACCGACCAGACCGAGTCATGCTGGAAGAGCTCGGGCACGAGAAGGCTCAGGGTACCGACGACGATGACGCCGGTGAGTTCGAAGATGATCGCAACCCAG
This sequence comes from Microbacterium sp. CH12i, assembly GCF_000685355.1. Lineage (GTDB taxonomy): Bacteria > Actinomycetota > Actinomycetes > Actinomycetales > Microbacteriaceae > Microbacterium. Next base: position 468,585 of record NZ_JHET01000007.1, read on the forward strand.
GCGACGGCATACCAGCCGCGCCGACCGGCAAGAACAAGGCCCAGCGTGGCAACGATGTACACCACGGCCGCAACGGCCGACAGCGAATACGCGAGCGGCGCCTCATCGAATCGCCGAACGATCTGCACGAAGCTGCGACCGGTCGCAGCGAGTGCCATCACGGCGTAGAGGATGACGAGGACTCGACCGATGCCGGTCATCCGAGTGCGGGGTTCGGTGATGCTCATAGCATCATCCATTCTAAGCGCGCGAGCGTCGACGGATCGCCGCCGCCTAGGCGACCTGAAGCGTCCAGATTGCGTGCATCCGCCAGACCATGATCGCAACAGCGAAAGCGACGACTCCGAGGATGACGGTGCTCCAACGCGTGCGGTCAAGCAATGCCCAGACCACGCCGCCGATGGGCAGCAGCACCGCGGAGACGAGGTAAACCCAGTACTCCAACAGGTCGCCCGTCGGCGCGTTTCCGTTCAGCGGAGCGATGATCGCGATGACCACCTGCGCGACCAGAAGAACCTCGATGAGCGCGAGCGCACAGACGGAGAAGTCACTCGGACGACGGCCTGCTAGTCCAGCGATCACGCAGAACAGCCCTGCGGCGACGGCGAGCAGAATCAACGTGATCGTGAACCACGTAATCATCGTGCCTCCTGAGGCATATTCATCGCACTCTTCAGATCAGTGCCGCGCTTCTCGACGACTCCGATCAGTTCGCCGTCGGGATCGATCGCGGCACCAAGAGCACCATCGAGTCTGGAGGCGCTGCCAGCGAGTCGTTTGCCATGACGCAGGTCGCGAGCCTCGTCGGCAGACACCTCGAGCGGCTGAAGAATCTGCGCCGCTGCCGCCGCCGGCGTCAGCGTTGTGGCATCAACGAGATCTTCGAGTCCGACGGCATCCGCAACGTCGAACGGGCCGATCCTGGTGCGACGCAGTGCGGTGAGGTGCCCGCCGACACCGAGAGCCGAGCCGAGGTCTCGTGCGAGTGCACGGATGTATGTGCCGGAGGTGCAGTCGACCACGACATCCAGATCGCGGAAACCTTCGCTCTGGCGCTCGTCCAGAACGTCGAAGCGCGAGACCGTCACGGCCCTCGCCTTCAGCTCTACGTGCTCGCCAGCGCGTACGCGGTCGTACGCACGACGACCGTCGACTTTGATGGCGGATACCGCACTTGGAACCTGCGAGATGTCGCCAGTAAGCGCGGCAATACCGTCAGCGATCTGCGCGCCTGTGACAGCTCGCACGGTCGCGGCGTCGGCAGTGCTCGTGACCTCGCCCTCGGCGTCATCGGTACCTGTCGTCTGGCCGAGGCGGATGGTGGCGAAGTAGGTCTTGTCGGCGCCGACCACGTACGTCAGCAACCGCGTCGCGCCCTCGATTCCGAGAACGAGCAGGCCGGTAGCCATCGGATCAAGCGTCCCCGCGTGACCGACCTTGCGGGTGCCGAACGCACGCCGCGTGCGTGCGACGACATCATGGCTAGTGAGCCCACCGGGCTTGTCAACGAGGAGGATGCCGGGCGCGACCATTCCCCCAGCCTACCGAGCGCATAGGCTGGCGAGATGCCCGCACCACCGACACCGCAGAGCACCCTCGCCCCGGTGCTGGCGGACTGGTATCGCTCAAGCGCCAGAGACCTGCCGTGGCGCCGGCCTGAGTTTCACGACCGGTTCGGTGCCTGGGGCACGTTGGTCAGCGAGTTCATGCTGCAGCAGACGCCCGTCACCCGCGTGATCCCCCACCTCGAAGCATGGCTGGAGCGCTGGCCGACACCGACGGCGATGTCCCAGGCGACACCTGCCGAAGTCGTGCAGCAATGGGCAAACCTTGGGTATCCACGACGCGCGCTGTGGCTGCACAGGGCCGCGATCGAAGTCCTGGCCCGCCACTGCGGCATGGTTCCGCGAGACATCGACGCGCTACTCGCGCTCTCGGGCATCGGCGATTACACCGCACGGGCCGTCGCGACGTTCGCGTTCGGTGACCGGCATCCTGTCGTCGACACGAACACGCGCCGGGTGCTGGCTCGTGCGCTCGACGCAGATCTCAGCCCGGCCCGGCCGCGCGTCGCGACCTGCAGGCGATGGACGGGCTGCTTCCCGAATCGGATGCTGAGTCCGCCGTCTTCAACGCGGCGATGATGGAACTCGGCGCGACGGTATGCACCTCACGGGCGCCGAAATGCGAAAGCTGTCCGATCATGACCGAGTGCGCGTGGGTTGCCTCCGGCCGCCCCGACACTGGCGACGAGCGACGCCGGCAGGCGCGCTACGAAGGATCGGATCGGCAGGCCCGCGGGGCCGTGCTCAAACTGCTTCGAGAATCGGATGCTGGTGCTCTTCCGCTCGACACGGTGCTGCACGACTGGGCAGATGTCGCGCAGCGCGACCGGGCGATCAACTCGCTCATGGCGGACGGGCTCGTCGAGGCGATCGATGGGATGCTGCGGCTGCCGCACTGAGTCACAGATGGCGGTTCGTGCGATGCGCCAACACCATCAACTCAGCCCTGCTGCGAACGCCGAGCTTGTTGAAGATATGGCCGGTGTGCGCCTCGATCGTGCGCACCGACAAGTCGAGAACGTCAGCGATCTGGCGATTGGGTTGACCTTCAACGACGCACATGGCCACTTCGAGCTCCCGCTCGGTAAGAACCGGCTCCCAGGCAGTCCTGCTGGCAGCAGGAGCATCGTGCTCGCCAAGTCGAGCCAACCGTGCCGTGATCGCATCACGCCAGGCGTGCGCGCCAGCGTCGTCGAAGAGTACCTGCGCAGACTGAAGGTGCCGACGTGCTGCGGAACCTATCCCCCTGATCACGCTCACGGATCCCAGCATCGCTTCGACACGGGCGCGCGCAAACGGCGATCTCAACCGGCGGGCAGCCGCGGCGATATCGGTGTACTCGCGTCGCCACGAACCTTCAGGAAGCAACCGAATTCGGCGGCGCAGCGTGCTGGCGTCAGAGAGCTCCGATGGCTCGATGTGCGAACTCTTATCGATCGGTCCGACCTCGTCGAGGCCAGCAATAGCGAGCGGCTGTTCGGGGGCACCACGGTCATGCCAGAGCGTCAGGTTTGTCACAGCCTGCTCGATGTTGCCCGTGAGATAGGCCTCAATCCCGTTGTCTACGAGCCTGTCGATTTTGATGCCGCCCGGCGCCGTTTCTGCGAGGGCGAGCGCAAGCGCACTTGGCGCCCCCAGCACGGCGATGTCGAGTCGATGCGCAAGCGTCGTGCCAAGACCATCGAATGGGATACCCACGGGCAGATCAATCGCTGCTGTCAGAAGCCGCTCTCTGGCGGTGACAAAGTCGCCCTTCCAAAAGTGCAACAACACTTCGGTCACGGCGAGATAGGCGTCGATCAATGGGGTTTGCTCAAGACCTGCGATCATCGGATCGCGCTCGCTGACCAGCGGCGTCTGCGCTCTGGCGAGGAGCTGCAAGCCGCGATCGATGTCATCGTCCAGCGCCGCTCGCAACGCACCGATCACTCCACCGGAGAGGGGGCCCGCGCCTATGAAGGCCGGAGCTTCATCGTCGCCGCTCAGAATCCCGCACAGTGCCACGGCCGGGTCCCGGAACGTGCCGTCTGCTTTCGCCCTGGGATCCGCTTCTCTCAGCTCACCGAGCCACGAGCGCATAGCCGAGCGGTCTCCGCGCTCTGCACACAAGTACGCCATGAGTCCTGAAGTACGTGCCCAGTCGCACCAGAGCACGGTGTCGTCACCAGCGCGTGGGCGATGCTCTGACGGGTCGAGCACCGGCACGACACCGTGAGTCCAAGTCTCCGCGAGCAACAGGCTCGAGAGCGCGTGGGCGCGAAGCGCATTCGTGCCTTTGAGGAAAATGCTCCCCAACCAGTCGGCAGCATCCTCCACACAACCGGTGCCGAGCAAGGCCGTACCAGCGACCAGCCGGGCCTCTTCCTCATCGCCGGTTGAGGCGTGCTCTGCCGCCTCGGCCGCCAAGGTGAATGCACGGTCCAGATGTCCGGTCGAGGTCAGGGAGCGAGCAGCAGCCACCAGCGGGCGTACGACTTCCGGCGTTCGCTCGGACGCCCCGCGCGCGCGATGCCAATTGGCCGACACTTCCTCGCCACGTGCCCATTGCACCTGCTGCAAGCGACCATGGGCGCGAGCAATCTCTGCGTCATCCGCATGGTCAAGAATCCATACCGACAAGCGGGGGTCGACGAACGAAAATCGTCCGTGCTCGATGTTCAGGTGCGCAGCCACTGCGCTCGTCGCAACGGTATCTGCCTTGATCTGAGCTGCGTCGAGGAGCGAATCGAGTTGCGCATCCGTGCAGAGGGCTGCGATCAGCAGCACAAGATGCTCGTCCTGGCGCAATGAAATCTGTTCAAAAGCGGCTGTGATGGATGGCACCAGCGGGAGTGTCCGAGGGAGAACCCGATGCCCGTGCCGCTGCGCCGGTGTCAGCATCGCGGCAACTTCATGCACGGTGAGCCGGTCGCCATTCAGTTGCCTGACGAGTTTCGCGACCACGTGCGGGGCGGTCTCGCACCCGACTTGTAGAAGTTCGGAAGTGATCTCCACAACGAGAGCATGCTCATCGTCGCTCGACCGGTTTGGATAAATCGTTTCCAGACACGACGACGTGTCCATACGCTTCCTCCCTTGAGCGCGAAACGCTCACGCCCTGCCGGCACGCCGACAATGGCATTCAGGGTAGCAAGACTGCGAAACCGCTGCTACTGCGAGGCGTCATCCTCGTCATCTGCGTGCACATACGGGTCGCTTCGCCCGCATGAGTCGCCGAAGATGCGAGTTTCGCCACCTCGGCGTCACGCTCTCGCGCCTCACGTAAAAGTGCGGAGATATTGTCGGCGTTCTCCGGGAGAGCATCCGCGATGAATTCCAGCGTAGGCACCAGTCTGGTGTTCAGCTGGCTGCCCACTGCACTGCGCAGCAATCCGGTCGCCGAAGCGAGCGCGGCGCCGCTGGAGATACGCTCTTCATCGGTGCCGAGCACCGTGTAGAACACGGACGCATGCTGCAGGTCACCTGTGACGCGAACGTCGGTGATGGTGACGAACCCAAGGCGCGGGTCACGAAGGCCCTTCTCGAGGCGCTCCGCCAGGATGACGCGGATGCGATCCGCCAAACGAGCCTGTCGTTCTCCAGCCATTTCCTTCTTCTCCCGTGTGACGAATGAGGGGCGCCCGCAGGCGCCCCTCATATTTGATCAGATCAGCCGCGAGGCTTCTCGATCATTTCTGTTGTCTCGATCTCGTCGCCGATCTGGATGTCGTTGAACTTGCCGAGGCCGATACCAGCCTCGTAGTCCGTACGAACTTCAGTGACGTCATCCTTGAAGCGGCGCAGCGACTCGATGGCGAGGCCATCGGCGAGCACGACACCGTCGCGGATGATTCGAGCCTTAGCGTTGCGCGTGATCGTACCCGAGCGGACGATGACACCCGCGATGTTGCCGACCTTCGAGGAGCGGAACACCTCGCGGACCTCTGCGACACCCGACTGGATCTCTTCGAACTCCGGCTTGAGCATGCCCTTGAGGGAGCTTTCGATCTCGTCGATCGCTGCATAGATGACCGAGTAGAACCGGACATCCACACCCTCACGCGCCGCAGCCTCACGGGCCTTGGGGTCGGGGCGGACGTTGAAGCCCACGATGATCGCGTTATCGATCGTCGCCAGGTTCACATCCGACTCGGTGACAGCACCCACACCACGGTGGATGATGCGCAGCTGGACGGTGTCGTCGACCTCGATCTTGAGCAGCGACTCTTCCAGCGCCTCAACGGCACCAGACACGTCACCCTTGATGATGAGGTTGAGCGTCTCGACCTTGCCCTCTTCGAGAGCACGGGTGAAGTCCTCAAGCGAGATGCGCTTGCGGGCCTTGGCCAGCAGAGCATTACGCTGGACGGCTTCACGCTTCTCAGCGATCTGACGAGCCATGCGGTCTTCTTCAGTGACGATGAAGACGTCACCGGCGCGCGGTACCGAGTTCAGACCCTGCACCTGCACCGGACGCGACGGTGCTGCGTATTCGACAGCATCGCCGTTCTCGTCGAGCATGGCGCGAACGCGGCCGAAGGCCGTGCCCGCCACGATCGAGTCACCGATGTGGAGAGTTCCGGACTGGATGAGCACCGTTGCGATCGAACCGCGACCCTTGTCGAGCTTCGCCTCAATGGCGACACCGCGAGCGGACTTATTCGGATTCGCAGTCAGGTCAAGGCCAGCATCTGCGACGAGGAGCACAGCGTCCAGGAGGTCCTGGATACCAGTGCCCTGACGCGCCGAGACGTCGACGAACATAACGTCGCCACCGAACTCTTCTGCGACCAGACCGTACTCGGTGAGCTGCTGGCGAACCTTCGACGGGTTTGCGTCCGGCTTGTCAACCTTGTTCACCGCGACCACGATCGGAACACCGGCAGCCTGGGCGTGGTTCAGCGCCTCAACCGTCTGCGGCATGATGCCGTCGTCGGCTGCGACCACCAGGATTGCGAGGTCAGTGACCTGCGCACCACGAGCACGCATGGCGGTGAACGCCTCGTGACCCGGGGTGTCAATGAAGGTGATTGCGCGGTCGTGACCCTCGTGCTCGGTCCAGACCTGGTAGGCACCGATGTGCTGGGTGATGCCTCCGGCTTCACCGTCGATGACGTTGGTCTTGCGAATCGCGTCAAGCAAACGGGTCTTACCGTGGTCGACGTGACCCATGACGGTGACCACCGGTGGACGGATTTCGAGGTCGTCCTCGCTCTCCTCCTCCAGCTCACGGTCAAGGTCGAGACCGAAGCCCTCGAGGAGCTCTTTATCTTCGTCCTCAGGCGAGACCATCTGAATCTTGTAGCCGAGCTCTGCACCGAGAACCTCGAACGTCGCCTCATCCAGCGACTCGGTGGCCGTGGCCATCTCGCCGAGGTTGAAGAGGATCGTCACAAGGGTTCCGGGCTGGACGGTGTAACCGGTCAGCGTCTCGATCTTGTCTGCGAAGTCTGCGATCGATGCGCCGCGACGCATGCGGATCGTCTCACCGTTGCCACGGGTGACGTTAACGCCACCGACGACCGGTGCAGACCGCATCTCAAACTCTTGCCGCTTAGCCCTACGGGACTTGCGCTGCTTGGACTTGCCGCCACCCTTACCGAAGGCACCTGCGGTACCACCGCCGGGCCCACGACCACGGCCACCGCCGCCACCGGGGCGACCAGCGAAACCGCCGCCTGGACGTGCGCCAGGACCGGCACCGGGACCACCTGCGCCGCCGGGGCGACCGGGTGCGCCGGGACGCTGCTGGAACGGAGCGCCGCCGGGACGAGCACCCGGACTGCGAGGCGCACCGGGACGAGGCGAGCCCGTACGAGGAGCACCAGGACGCGGAGCACCGGGACGCGGAGCCTGCGGGCGCGGGATGTTGCCAGGCGTCGGACGCTGACCCATGCCCTGTGCGGACGCGAACGGGTTGTTGCCCGGACGCGGGCCGGCTGGACGCTGGCCCATGCCCTGCGAAGAAGAGAAGGGGTTGTTACCGGGGCGAGGGCCACCGGGTGTCGGTGCGCTCTTGTCGGCGGAAGGCTCGGCCGGCTTGGCTTCGACGGGTGCCGCCGGAGCGGGTGCCGCCGGAGCTTCTGCAACCGGAGCTTCTTCGACGGGCTTCGCCTCAGGAGCCGGCTTCGGACCGGGCTTGGGGCCGGGGGTCGGCGCCTTGGGGCCGGGCTTAGCCGCTGCGGGCTTGGAGCCTGCAGCCTTGGCCGCGGCCGGCTTTTCCTCAACCTTGGGCTTTGCAGCGCTGTCTGCCTCGATGGCAGCACGAAGCTTGCGAGCCACTGGGGGCTCGATGGTGGATGAAGGACTCTTGACGAACTCGCCGAGTTCCTTCAGTTTTGCTAGTGCGAACTTACTGTCGACGCCGAGTTCAGCGGCAATCTCGTGTACGCGTGGTTTGGCAGCCACAATTCTCCTGTCTGGGTTGGTCCACCCAGGCAGGGCAGACCACTAGTTGCGGACGGGTCTCATTTCGAGCCGTTCACTTTGTTTCCATAGCCATTCAGCCGTTTCTCGATGGTCTGTGCGTCCAGTGGTTCTGACACACGGAGGGCTCGTGCGAAAGCGTGGCGCCGCAGCGCGGCATCCATGCATTCCTGCGTCGGATGCACCCACGCGCCCCTCCCCGGCATCGCAGCACGCTCATCAATGATGAGGACACTATGGGTAGCCACCACTCTGAGAAGAGCAGTTCGGGAAGCACGCATGCGACAGCCGACGCATGTTCGTACTGGATCCATCTTACACCGCGCCGCTGTGTGGCAACTCCGCGACCGACCGGTCAGTCGAGGATGCTGTCGGGCTGGATGTCGATCTTTGCCCCGGTCAGCTTCGCGGCAAGGCGAGCGTTCTGGCCCTCTTTTCCGATCGCGAGGGACAGCTGGTAGTCCGGTACCAGCGCACGCACGGCTTTGGTGCCTGCGTCCAGCACAAAGGAGCTGGTGACCTTCGCCGGCGAAAGTGCATGAGCGACGAAAGTCGCGAGATCAGCGTCGTAGTCGACGATGTCGATCTTCTCGCCGCAAGCTCTTCCGTAACGGCGCGTACGCGACGCCCGAGCTCGCCGATGCATGAACCCTTGGCGTTGATCGCGGGGTCGTTGGCTTTCACCGCGATCTTGGTGCGGTGACCGGCTTCGCGGGCGAGCGAGACGATCTCAACAAGGCCGGCTGCGATCTCGGGAACCTCGAGTGCGAACAGCTTGCGCACCAGACCCGGGTGGGTGCGCGAAACGGTGATCTGCGGGCCTTTGAGGCCCTTCGAGACGCTGGTGACGTAGACGCGAAGGCGCAGACCGTGCGCATAGTCTTCGCCGGGAACCTGCTCTTCGGGAGGCAGGATCGCCTCGACAGAACCAAGATCCACATGGACCATGCGAGGGTTAGGGCCCTGCTGAATGACACCGGCAACGATGTCACCTTCTTTGCCCTTGAACTCGCCGAGCACAGCGTCGTCAGCGATGTCACGCAGGCGCTGGCTGATGACCTGCTTCGCAGCAAAGGCGCCGATACGACCGAAGTCGCTGGGCGTGGCGTCCTCTTCACCGATGATCGCGCCTTCTTCGTCGGTCACCGGCTGGAGAACAGCTACGTGACCGGTCTTACGGTCAAGTTCAACGCGAACGCCAGCCGGAATAGCACCGTCTGCGGAGACATGCTTGCCATATGCCGTCAGAACGGCCTGCTCGATGATTGCGACGAGTTCGTTGAAGGGAATTGCCTTCTCCTTCTCGATCCCGCGCAGCAGCCCCAGTTCGATGTCCATAATGGCCTCCATATTCAGCTCTCGCCGCAGCATCCTGCACGCGCGGCACCGTACTACGATACCCGCTCCCGACTTCGAACGTCTGCGCTCGCACCAGACGCAAGCGTCGCGTTGTCGCCGCTGTGCCATCAGACGTCCGTCTGCCGTCCACCCGCTCGCAACCCACGCGGGCCAGCGTGTTCGAGGTACAACGACGTCGCGGCTTTCGCAGCCTGATTTTCGTCTGCTTCTCCCTCCCCAAACGAAGGATCCCCCGTTGCGCCCTCCCCTCTCACGTCCTGCCCTTAGTCGACGGCTTTTTGCACGCTGTACGGCCGGAGCTCTCACTCTCGGTATCGCCGGTGGCTTGCTCGCCGCCTCTGCACTGCCAGCGGCGGCCCAGACGGATGAGGCAGATGGGTCAGACCTCGCCTCGCGCTTCACGCTTGCCGTTCTGCCCGACACCCAGTTCTACTCGCGGTACTCCGCGGATCAGTTCCAGCCCCGTTACGGCACCGATCCATTCGCGACTCAGACGCAATGGATTGCCGACAATGCGGAGGCACTCCACATTCCCTTCACCGCGCACGTCGGTGACGTCGTTGATCGTGTGACGGTGGATGCCGAATGGCAGGCTGCCGACAACGCGATGCGCAACCTTGAGGATGCTGGACAGCCGTATTCAATCGTCACTGGCAACCACGACGTGCTCAACAGCAACGACGATCTCGTCGACACCGACTACGATCTGGCTGCGGAACCGTTCCTCAAGTGGTTCGGAACGGACCGTGCGGCGGCAGATTCTTCCTATCAGGCAGCGACCCGACCGGGTTCAGCCGCTACCACATCTTCGAGGCTGAGGGGCAGCAGTTCATGGTGCTCACGCTCCCCTGGCGCGTCTCTGATGCCACCCTCGCGTGGGCCGATTCCGTAATGGCTCAGCATCCGACGCTTCCGGTGATTCTCACCGGTCACGAGGTACTCAACATCGCAGCTGACGGCGAAAGCCCCCGCGAGACTGAGTACGGACTGATGCTCTGGGACAAGCTCATCGCCGACAACGATCAGATCTTCCTCACCTTCAACGGCCACTTCCATGGCGCCTCCCGGCTGACGAAGATCAATACTTCGGGCACGAAGTCCACGAGGTGCTTATCGACTATCAGATGGCGTACGAGGGTGGAGACGGCTACCTCGGCCTGCTCGAGTTCGATCTGACGAACGGGCAGATCAATGCCCAGACCGCCTCGCCCTGGGTTGTATCCAAGCCGCAGGAGACGTTGACCAGCTACGACCAGCCATTCCTCGAGGGACCGCAGCAGCAGTACAGCATCGCCATCGACTTCGCCGAGCGTTTCGCCGGTTTCAGCTCCGACTTCGGCACGGGAACAACGCCAGACGAGCCCTCTCTCACACAACGCGCCAGGGAGATCCTGCTCACAGGTTTCGACGGCCCGGACCCTATCGACACCGAACTGCCCGGCGATGAGCGCGATTACGTCGAAGCCCTGGGTACGGTCGCGCACTGGCGGTTCAACGGAATGGACGGAGTTGTTGACGCCGGCATCGTTGTTCCCGACGTCGCCGGTGACAATGATCTACGACGAGTCGATCCGACCACAACCAACGCGGTCGGGGCGGAATGGGCCGATGTAACCATCGAGAGCGAGGACGTGCACGGTTTCTCGTCCGATGGGGCGGCGGTCTGCTTCGCCGACTCTTCGGGCAGCCGGTACAGCTACCTCACGACAGCACCTGATGCGGCGATCAATGATGTCGACCTCACCGATGGCTACACGATCGAGACTTTTGTGAAGCTTGACGCCAACTGGGATGCTTCCCAGAATGGCTGGTCCAAGGCGCTCGTTCGCACTGGAAACCGGTCACAGACAAACATGCCGCCGAGCCAGTGGGACTACACCGCGTCCCCTACAGCACTCGGCATCTCGAACCTGCGCGAATTCCAGTACTCTACGCTCTCCAATGACGCTACGAAGGGCGACCGCGTGAACTGGTCGGGTGAGATCATGACCGACAGTTGGTCACACGTCGCGATTGTGAATGATCCAGAGACGCAGACCACGACCATGTACGTCGACGGCGCACCGGTTCTTCGCAACGCCGTAGACGCAGTCGGCATGACGTGGAATGAAGGAATGCCGTGGATTCTCGGAGCAGACTGGGTCGATAACGCGGCTCGCAATGGCTGGAACGGATGCATCGGCGAGACACGCGTCATCGACAGAGCCACCACGCCCGACGAATGGCTGACTCAGCGTGCAGATCTGGAGGGGCTCACGATCTCGTCCGCCCCGACAGGTATGCTGCCGGCCGGAACCGAATCGGGGGACTTCAGCGGAACCGGACTTCCTGGCGCCGATGTCCGAATCACCGCCCCGAGCGTGCCCGCGACGGCCGCTACGGCAGTTGCCCCAAAAATGGCCGCTGACCCCGTCACCACTGTGGATGAGAATGGTCGTTGGACGCTCACTCTCACCGGGCTCGCCGCGGGGTCGTATGAGGCCCAGATCACGCAAGCGCTCGGATCGCGTATGGCGGCGCCGGTTTCGGCACGCTTTGAGATCGCGGCCGAGGCGACCCCGCCGCCCACAGACCCTGGCTCTGGAAACGGAAATGGTTCAGAACCAGGCACGGGCTCTGGAGCAGGCTCGGATGGTCACGCTGAGGGTACGCTCCCGGCCACCGGCTTGGATCAGGCTTTCTGGACGACAATGCTCGCGCTGGGAAGTGCGCTTCTCGTCGCTGGTGGTGTGATCGCCGTCCGGGCGCGTCGCCGCCTTCGCGGCTGATCGTCTGAGTGAACGAAATCTGCCCCTGCCGTCACGGTGGGGGCAGACTTCGTTAGGCGTGGTCAGCGCGCGGAGTCGAGCGCATTGACAGCGTCGATGAGTCGGTAGAGACCGCCGACCTCGCGCTGGCGCAGCCGCAGCGACAGGCGGGGCAGCTCGACGCGGTCACGATCCGACACCTCAGCAGGAAGCGCGGGGGTCGACTCGATGCGGCCGGTCTCGACAATTGAAGCGAACGCAGTGTTGAGGTCGGCAACCTCGGCGTCCGTCGGCGTGTTCTTGAGGCGCAGCACCAGCACGTCGTCGACCCAGCGCAAAGAATCGTAGTTGCGCCAGAAGCCGGTGATCTCGGCAACTGCTTCATCCGCGGAGTCTGTGACCAGTACGCGGTCGAAGTCATCCGGTGAAATGACGCCAGCCGGGATCAGCGACTCGACGACGAAGCGCTCGAGTCCACGCCAGAAGGTACCGCCCGGCTCATCCAGCAGCACGATCGGCGTCGGCTCTGCTTTGCCGGTCTGCTGCAGAGTGAGCAGCTCGAACATCTCATCCATGGTGCCGAACCCGCCGGGCAGGCAGATGAAGCCGGTGGATTCTTTGACGAGCATGAGCTTGCGCGTGAAGAAGTACTTCATCTCCACTCGGTGCGTGTCATCAGCGACGACCGCATCCGGCTTCTCTTCGAACGGAAGACAAATGGAAACGCCGAGGGCCATCTGTTCCCCCGCGCCCTCTGCAGCCGCCTGCATGATGCCGGGGCCAGCGCCGGTGACAACCATCCACCCGCGATCAGCAAGGACAGCCGCGACCTCACGTGCCTGGATGTAGAGCGGGTCGTCGTGCTGTGTCCTAGCCGAACCGAAAACGGTGACCTTCGGGATGTCGCTGTACGGCTGGAAAAGTCGGAACGCATCGCGCATTTCGACGATGGCCGCAGAAGCGATCTTCAGATCGAGCCGATCGGTGTCGTCCTGCCCGAGTCGGATGCCGGTGTGCAGGATCTTCGCTATCAGCGACCGGTTCTTGCGGATCCCGCTCTGGTCCAAGACATTCGCGATCTCATCTTGCAGTGCGTCGGAGGGCAGTGCGTCACTCATGGTCCCAGCCTGTCATGCCTGAGCACAGTGCGAGGTCAATTCTTCACTTCGGAGACGCCCTCACTCAACGACAAGGATCGCCCGCAAGGTCGTTGCCACCCACGCCCGATAGTGCTCGGAGGTCCATCCCTGTTTTTCCAACTGCCGGAACACCTCAGGGTGTCCGATGCTCCATAGGCTTGCGGCGACCTGGTCGGCAGGAAGGTTCCTCGCCCCGGTTTTCTGCGCGAGAATTTCTGCCGCGAGACCGTAGTTGCGAAGCCGCTGTGCTGCTCTGGCTTGTTCCAGATCGGCGATCGCCGGATCAACCGCAGCCGCGTCGCGGATCAAGCCAAGCACCGGTATCAGTCGAGGATGTACCTCGGTAAACCAGTCAGCCATCTGCTCGACGAACTCGACCGCAGTCGCGGCATGCTCACCACGCTCTTGCATGAACTCGGGCACGGTTCGTGGCGACTGCGGTCCGGCCGCAGCCCGGTCAAGGACCGCTTCGAGAACGTCACGCTTCGAGCCCACGGAATTGTAGACAGTCTGCGGCGCAACGCCGGCCGCTGCGGCGATCCGCGCGATCGACGTGCCTTGGTATCCACTTTCGGTCATCAGTCGACCCGACTCGGTCACGATGCGTGACCGAGTCGCCGCGGCATGCCGCTCATGTGCTGTCGAGATGGCTCCTCCAAGGAAGTCATTGATTGTGCGAGGCTACTGGAATATGATTCCATTCATTGGATGATAGTTCCAATCGGACTGAGGTGCAAGATGACTATCACGCATCACCGAATCGTCATCATCGGCGGCGGCCAAGCGGGACTCAGCGCGGGTCATCTCCTACGCGAAGTCGGCGAAGACTTCGTCATCCTCGACGCCGAGAAGAAACCTGGCGACCAGTGGCTACGACGCTGGGACTCCCTCAGCCTGTTCACGCCGGTGCGATATGCCAGCCTTCACGGCGCATCCTGGTCGTTCCCTCGCACGCACCTCCCCACCCGCGACGAGACTGCCCGCTACCTGTCGGCCTTCGCAGCCCATCTTCCGATCCGTAACGACACACCTGTCACCGGGCTGCGCTCATCAGGTGGGCTATTTCACCTGGACACACCACTCGGATCATTGAGCGCGGATGCGGTGATCGTCGCCACCGGCGCAACTTCGACACCCTTCACGCCCACGTTCGCGAAGGATATTGTTCCCCGCATCCATCAGTTGCACTCCGATATTTACCGCAATCCCGATTCCGTGCCGGAACAGCGCGTGCTCGTCGTCGGGTTCGGCACGTCGGGCGCGAGATCGCGCTGGAACTCGCGGAAGCCGGAAGGGATGTAATCATCTCTGGGAGGCCAACGCCCGTAATTCCGCGGGTGGTCACGACGTATGCCGGGGCGCTGTGGTGGCTCGTGCCGTCCAGGTTACTCTGCCGCACTACACCGATTGGGCGAAAGGCTGCTGCGGGCCCGTCACGTGGGGCACCGCTGTTGCGGATCTCGCCGACGCAGCTGCGAACTGCCGGCGTTGTGTCACACCCTCGCGTCGACGCCGTGTCCGAGGCGTTCCGGTGATCGCCGGTTCCACCGTAGACGTCGACGCGATCGTCTGGTGCACGGGATACCGTGGCTCATTCGACTGGATCCGCATCCGTGATCTCCACACCGACGCACACGGCTACCCCGTGGCCCCCCTCGGGATTGCTCCCGACGTACCGCGACTGGGCTTCATCGCATGCCGTTTCAAAGCTGCATTGCGTCGACGCTGCTCGGAGGAGTTGACAAAGATGCCCAGCACGTCGTGCAGGCGCTACGAACTCAGCTCGAAATGTCAGCTCAGCTTGCGACGTGACTCAACCTCAGCGCGTCAGCCGCTCGATTGCTTCGTCCACCGAGAGCGCATCGCGCTCTCCTGTGCGACGATCCCACAGCTCGACTTGCCCTTCAGCGGCACCTCGTCCAACAACGAGCACGCGTGGTACGCCGACGAGCTCGGCATCGCCGAACTTCACACCCGGCGAGACCTTGGGTCGGTCGTCGTAGAGCACGTCGAGGCGAGCATCTTCGAGCCTCGCCGCGACCTGCTCAGCGACGTCGTACGCGACCTGGTCGCGACCTGCTGCGACGACGTGCACGTCGAACGGAGACACGGATGCCGGCCAGATGAGGCCCTTGTCGTCGTTGTTGAGCTCAGCGATGATCGCGAGGATGCGGGTGACGCCGATGCCGTAGGAGCCCATCGTGACCGTGACGAGCTTTCCGTTCTCGTTGAGGACCTTGAGCCCTAGAGCTTCGGCGTATTTGCGGCCGAGCTGGAAGACGTGACCGATCTCCATGCCGCGAGCAAGCGACACCGGCCCTGATCCATCGGGTGCCGGGTCGCCATCACGCACGTTTGCGATCTCGATGATGCCATCGGCGGTGAAATCCCGACCCGCGAACGACCACTGTACGCATGCTTCTGGTCGACGTTCGCACCTGTGATCCACGACTGCCTTCGGAGACACGAGGGTCGACGAGGGTAACGGATGCCCGTGGCCGACTCTTCACCCCAGCACAGCACCCGGTGGTTGACCCAGGGTC
>NZ_JHET01000008.1 GCF_000685355.1 Microbacterium sp. CH12i
CCGGTGCGGGCCCACGCGCGTGAGCCGCAACGCGACGATGCGCCGCTCGGTCTTGCGTGGCAGCTGGCTCGGTGACCTCCGCGGCCTCGAGCTGCGGTCCGTCAGCGGCAGCCCAGCCCGACACCGATCCACCCACCGTTTCGCTGTCGCCGGCGAGCACTGAAACCGTTCCGCAGCGCGGCGAAGCGACCATCCATCCTGAGTTATCAACAGGGCAAGGCGCCGGCGCCCCTCAGGAGTCAACGGAGCATTAGCGTGTGTCATGGAGACCTCCGGTTTAGAGATGCGAGTGTGGTAACCCACATCCTTGCCGGAGGTCTTCCCTATGTCACGCGTTCACAACCTCCCGAGGAACTACAGCTAGCGCACCGCCGGCGCGACCGAACGGCGTGCGGACGGCGTCGTAGATATAGGTGGCAGTCATGTCGATCCATCTCCTCGCGCCTGTGCTTCAACAGGCTCAGCAACCGGCTGAGGCTCAATCCTGCCAGTTCCTCCATCGAGGCACCGGTGTACCGCGACGGGGATGCCACCAACTCCTCGGCCAGACTCAGCGATTCGGAACCCCGAAGCTGTGGTGCACCTTGATCGCCGCAGCCGCCTCAGAAGCGAGGAACGCCAGCACCTCGCGCGCACCGGCCGGGTCGGCGGATGCCGTCGCCACCGCGCCCGCGAAAACAGTGTCGATGGCGCAGTCGTCCGGCATGACACCGAGGATGCGCACCCCCGCCTGCCCAACCAGCTCGCTCAGTTGCTGGAACCCGAGGTCGACGTCACCGTCCGCGAGTGAGCGAGCAACCGGAATCCCGGCGCGCGCCTGCACAAGCCGGTCTCCAACCTCATCGGCCATGCCCCAGTCCTCGATCATGCGCACCAGCGCGGTACCGCTCGGACCGGTTGAGTAGCCGATGCGACGCGCGGCGCGCAGCGCCGCCTGTAGACCATAAACATCGGGGAATGCCGCGCCACTCGGTCGCATGGCGGGCTCAGAAAAGTCGGATGCCACGGCCACCGCCACCTGCGAGAGCACGAGCGGTACCACCGTCGCAGCATCCACGTGCCCGTCCGAGGCGAGCTTTGCCAGCGCACCGTCAGCCAGGAATACGAGGTCGAACGCCTCACCGTCGGCCACTCGAGAAGCGGCATCCACTCCCCCGACCGACTCGACATCCACAGAAGGCAACCCTGCAGAAACGGCCGCAGCCGTCAGGTCGGCGAGCACGTGGCGCGTTGCCATCGAGGAGATCGCCCTCATGCGGCGTCTTCGAAGGTCTCGGCGTCGACCTCTGCTGCCGGACCCGGCGCATAGCGCGGTCCCGACACGGTCGTCGTGTCGATCAGTTCACCCGCGCGTTCGAGCAGCGCGGAATCCACCGACAGCGACTCCGCGGCGAAGTTGTCCCGAAGGTGCCCGATGCTCGTGGTCCCGGGAATCGGCACGACATGATTACCGCGTGACAGCAACCAGACGAGGGCGAGCTGTGCCGGGGTGCATCCCGCCTCGGCGGCGAGCGCACGCCATCCGGGCAGCAGCGCCGCGTTCGCCGGCCAATTCGACGGTTGGAATCGCGGCATCGCCCGGCGGATGTCCTTCTCCGCCAATGCGTTCGGGTCACCGACCGAGTCACCCAGGAATCCACGCGCGACCGGCGAAAAGGCGACCAACGCGATCCCGGCAGCCGCGGTTGCCGCGAGCATCCCGAGTTCGGGGTTGCGGCTCCACAGCGAGTACTCATTCTGCACCACCGCGATAGGAGCCACAGCCTGCGCCTCGCGCAGCCGGTCCACCGAAACCTCAGATAACCCGATGGCGCCGATCTTGCCTTCCTCAACGAGCGAGGCGAGCGCGCCGACACTCTCGCCGATGGGCACAGTCTTGTCCCAGCGGTGCAGGTAGTAGAGATCGATGTGGTCAACGCCAAGGCGGCCGAGCGAAGCATCCACTTGGGCGCGCAACGTGGAGGGCCGTCCGTCGATCACCTTCGAGCCGTCAACATTGGCCATACCACCCTTGCTGGCGAGCACAACCTCGTCTCGCCGTCCACGCAGAGCGCGCCCGACCAGCTCTTCATTGCGGCCGCCGCCGTAGAGGGTGGCGGTGTCGAGATGCGTCACGCCCTCGTCGAGCGCGGTACGCAACAGCGCCAACCCGTCTTCATCGGATGGCGGCACACCATAGGCGTGGCTGAGGTTCATACAGCCCAGACCCATCCGAGGAAGCGCCCGCGGCCCACCCATAGACAAAGTCACGCGAGCTGCTCCTCCAGCTGCCCGAGCACGCGGTAGCAGTCGATGACCTGACGAAGCGAAGAGTTCGGCTCGCGGCCCTCGCGGATCGCAGAGATGAACTCGCGGTCCTGCAGCTCGATGCCGTTCATGCTGACCGCGACGTTCGAGACGTCGATCTGCTCGTCCTTGCCATTGAACAGGTCGTCGTAGCGCGCGAGGTACGTGTCGGTGTCGCCGATGTATCGGAAGAACGTGCCGAACGGTCCGTCGTTGTTGAACGACAGCGACAGCGTGCAGATCGCACCCGTTTCACTCTTGAGCTGGATCGACATGTCCATGGCGATGCCGAGCTCAGGATGAATCGGACCCTGAATGGCGTTGGCCTGCACGATCTTGCCCGCCTGGTAGGCGAACAGATCGACCGTGTGAGCGGCGTGATGCCAGAGCAGGTGGTCGGTCCACGAGCGCGCCTCGCCCTTGGCGTTCGTGTTCGTGCGGCGGAAGAAGTACGTCTGCACGTCCATCTGCTGCACGTTGAACTCGCCCGCCGTGATCCGGTTGTGCACGAGCTGGTGCGAGGGGTTGAAGCGGCGGGTGTGGCCCACCATCGCGATGCGATCGGATGCTTCGGCCACCGCAAGAGTTGCCTCCGCATCCGCCAGCGAGTCGGCGAGCGGAATCTCAACCTGCACGTGCTTGCCCGCGGCGAGCACGGCCTGCGTCTGCTCTGCGTGCAGACCCGTCGGCGTCGCAAGGATCACGGCATCCACGTCATCGCGCTCAAGCACTGCGTCGAGTCCGACAACCGCATTGGCGACGCCGTACTTCGCCGCTACGGCATCCGCCTTCTCTTGCGAGGTGGCGCTGACGACAGTCACCACGGCGTCGTCAATGTTCATCAGACCATCGAGGTGCTTCATACCGAAGGCGCCATTGGCGCCGACGACGGCTACGCGAATCTTGTCAGTCATGCATCACTCCTTCTGGGCAACAGGGTTGCTGATGACGAGGTGGCCGACGGCGGTGTTGGATGCCGGCACGTGATAGAACCGGTGATCCAACTCGGGTGCCTCTCCGCCGAACTGGTCATCCATCGCACCACGAGCGATCAGCCAGTCCACCAGCTCGATCCCCTCGGAGCCCGCCTCATCGACGTACTCCATGTGCGACCACTCCGTCAGACCCTTCGGGTCAGCGATCAGGTGATCAAGGAACGCGTTGTCCCACTCCTCGTTGATGAGACCCGCCCGCGGTCCCTGCAGCTGGTGGCTCATGCCACCGGTGCCCCAGATCTGCACGTTCAGCTCCGGGCCGTCCCACTTGTCGAGGGCCCGACGGATTGCCTTGCCCAGCTCGTAGCAACGGCGTCCGGAGGGGACCGGGTACTGCACCACGTTCACTGGCAGCGGGATGACCTTGCACGGCCACTCCTCCACGTCACCGAAGATCAGCGACAGCGGCACTGTCAACCCATGGTCAACGACCATCTCGTTGACGAGGGTGAGGTCGAAATCATCCTGGATCACCGACTGGGCGATATGGGCGGCAAGCTCCGGGTACCCCTTCACATCCGGCACCGGACGAGGACCATACCCCTCATCCGCGACCGGGTAATGCTCACCCGTACCCAACACGAACGTCGGGATGATGTTCGCATCAAACGCCGTCGCGTGATCGTTGTAGACAAGGATCACAACATCGGGAGTGTTCTCCTTGACCCACTTGCGGGTCCACTCGTAACCGTCGAACACCTTCTTCCAATACGGCTCCTCCGTCTTACCAAGATCCATCGCCGCACCAATCGCCGGCACATGCGAGGTGAACACCGCCGACGTAAACCGCGCCGGAGCATCCGGACGCATCACCTCAGACTTCTCCGTCGACGGAGGCGTCCACCCATCCAAATCCTTGAGACGATTACCCTCAGGGCGGCGTCCGCCACCGACCATCATGTCGCGGTACGCCGCCTCCGACATCCCGGTCATGGAACCGGCCATCTGCTGGAAGCTCAGCCCGTGCGTGGCGCCGATCTTGGCCAGGAAGTAGATGTTGCCACCCTCGTCGATCATGGTGTTCATGTCCATGTCGAGCACGGCCTGATGCTGCACCGGATTGAGCGGCCACTCGGCGAGGTACGCTGCCTGATCCGCGAGGAAGCGCTCACGGTTCTCCGGCTTCATCAGCGACATCGCGAACTGGTTCAAATGAAAGCCTTTACGGGCCTGCTCCGCATCGAACACCGTCGTGCCCGGAACATCCCTATACGACAAATCAAGCGCCATGCCCAAACTCCTCCATCAACGCGCCGGAAACCGGACGGGGACGAATGCTCGTTCTCAGCATCCGTCCCCGTCAAATCATGAAATCAGAGCGCCCCTGTGGAACGCCATCCGCCCTGGTACTCGGTACGGGCGGTCACCGCGTAAGGAACCGGGCTGACGACGGCACGCACGCTGATCTGCTCGTGCGGCTCGACCGTGGTCTTCCCCGATCCGCCGTCGGGCTCGCCCCAGACCACGCGCACCTCGGTGCCGGTCGGGATGTCCCGGTCGACAGTGGCCAGCGACAGGCCACGACGCTCGTTCGCGCTGACACCGGTGAACAGCGACAGACCGACGTTCTTGCCGTCGGCGTCGATCACGGAGTCGTAGTTCGAGGAGCCGTAGTTCGCGTTCGGCAGGTCGAAGACCTGGTACGTGGGGCCATCGTGGTCAACCACGTTGGAGAGGACCTTGGAAAGGTCTTCCGTGTTCCACGCGAGGGTGACCTTCTTGCGCTGCACCTCAGGATCGGTGTTCTCGAGCGCCTCACGACCCACGAAATCGTGGTCGAACTTGACGAAAGAACCGTAGCCCAGCTCCCACGGATTCAGGTAGTAGTCCTCGATGTTCTCCGACACGAACGAGCCGGCAAGAGCGTTGGTCGCCTCGTAGCTGTTCACCGGAAGCCATTCGCGGTAGGCACGCTCGCCCTCGCTCGAGTACACCGCGGGAAGCGGCGAGGGGATCCAGCCCGACTCCAGCGTGTTCGACGAGTACGCACGCGAGCCGCACGGCTCGATGCCGAACTCCGCGCCGGCCTTCAGAATCGCATCGCGGATGCGGCCGTGCTCGGCGTACGGACCCCAGATCTCCAGACCCGGTGCCCCTGCCATGCCGTGGCGCAGCGTGCGCACGTTCATCCCATCGACCTCGATGTGGCCCATGTGGAAGAACTTCACCTGCTCGACAGGTCCCCCGGCAAGCTTCTCGATGATCGGCCAGGCGTTGGGGCCCTGAATCTGGAACCGGTAGTAGTCGCGGTGCACCGCCTCACCGTACGGACGGGAGGGCGAGCGGTCGTCGTACTGGAACTCGACGTCGTAGCCGCCGGTCTCCGCGTGGAACTGCAGCCAGTTCGCCGCCGGTGCACGTCCGACGTAGACGTACTCGCCTTGTGCCTCGTGGAAAAGGATGCCATCTCCGATGACGCCACCATTGGAAGCGGTAGGCACGAACTGCTTCGCCGTGTTCACGGGGAAGTTCGCAAAGCTGTTGATCCCAGTCTCACTCAGCAGACGCAGCGCATCTGGGCCCTTCACGAAGAAGTTGACCATGTGGTGCGTCTGATCGAACAGCACTGCACTCTCGCGCCACGACTTCTGCTCACGTCGCCAGTTGGAGAATTCCGCCGGCACGACGGGATAGATGTACGTACCGATACGCGAATTGCGGAGCAGCTCGACGGCGCTCCCCTTCTCGTCCAGTAGCTCCTGAAGATTGCCAGCCATGACAGCCTCGACTTCCTTGTCTGTAGAGGATTGTGAGTGCCATCATATGACTACACATTTACCTATGTCTAGAGGTAAATGGATTTTCGTGTGATCACCGTGATCTTCGTGTGGTCACCGTGCAGCAGCATCCGGCGATGGAACGATCACCGGATGCTCCCCGCCCAGCCGTTCCAGCAGTGCCAGCCCCTGCTGCGCCCACTCGATCTCCACGCGCGCGCGATTCACGAGCCCCTCGTAGGCAAAGCGCTTGTACGCGCTGGTCCGCTCGTAGTCCTCAGGTGCCGTGACCGCGAGTCGACGGACGAGCATCGGGCTGGTCAGTTCATCCGTCTGCCGGAGCTGGCCCTCGAACTGCGCCAGTTCGTTCGTCCACTCGATGATGTGTCTGTGCATGAAGTCGCGCACCGCCTCGGGGGTGGCGGCTTCGAGATACGCCGCGCGTAGGCGCGCTGGGTCACGGAATCGCTGGTACTCCAACGGGGAGGACATCCACTCGAGAAACGTCGCCTGCCCGAGATCTGTGACGTGATAGAGACGGCGCGTGCCCCGCTCGCCACGGGCCTGCTCCTCAGCGGCGACGAGTCCGTCTGTCTCCATCCGTCGCAGCTCGGGGTAGATCTGCGAATCCGGCGCGTACCAGACGTGCCCGACAGACCCAGAGAACTGCTTGGCGAGTTCGTAGCCGGACAATGGGCCGACCCTGAGGATTGCGAGCAAGGCCATGCGCAGACTCATCGGACTCCTTTTCCGCTTTGGTCCCCTGCGGTGGGAGACCGTCATCACGATACCCGTAGGGATATGCCCCGGCGCCGTACAGTCGACCCCTGGAAGCCGAATCGAGTTCATCGATCGGGCTTTCAGGGATCAAGCTTCCAGGGATCAAGTCACGGGGCGAACGCCCTCGCGTCGGCGGCGGGCTACTCCCACGTCTCGGCGGTTGCGTATCCCTTGCCGTTGTACTTCTGCACGACAACCGACGAGACGGCGGGGAGTCCCTTTTCGGTGGTGTCGACGACAGCACCCTCGAGCATGAGAGGAGCGGTGTAATCGCTGATCGAACGGAGCTGCTTCATGAAGTCCGCGCGCGTGGGCTCGGTCATCTTGGCGAACACCTGCTCCAGCGTCGCTCCGACCTGGTACGACCACACGCAGTGCGGGAACGCCGGCGTGTCGGGGTAGTCGGCATATTCCTTCAGGCCCGCGAGGAAGGCAGCGCCATCCTCACTGTCGGCGAAGGTCGGCGCGGCAGAGGACTGCGCGAACGCGACGGTATACACGCCGGGGAAGGCCGATGCCCCTCCGGGCTCGAGGATTGCACTCGGGCTGGAGGTGTTCGAGGGCAGGAACCAGCTGGGCAGCCATCCGAGTTCCTGCGCCCTCTGCAGCGACGAGATCACTAGCGGACTGATGGACATCGCGTTCACGAACACATCGGCGCCGGTCGCAGCGAGTTCAGTCAGCTGAGCATCCACAGAGGTGTCGGTGGCCTCATATGTGAGCTCCTTTACGACCTCGATGTTGTCGGCTCCCTTTATGCCGTCCTTGAATCCTTCGACGTAGCCTTCTCCGTAGTCGTCGTTCTGCGACAGGATCGCGTACGGGGGACGGCGGGGCTTTCTTGATCCCTCGGAAAGGCCGTTCTCGAGATGAGCGTACCTATGCCGATAGGTACTAACAATAGGCAATTCCTCAGATCGACTAGGGCCGATCAGTGAAGACTATGGTCTGGTTGCCCTTACGAATGACACGATCTTCGGCGTGCCACTGCACGGCTCTGGAGAGGACCGCGCGTTCGACGTAGGCGCCACGGGCCTGCAGGTCGGCGGCTGTCATCGCGTGGTTGACTCGAGCGATGTCCTGCTCGATGATCGGACCCTCGTCGAGTTCCTTCGTCACGTAGTGCGATGTCGCGCCGATCAGCTTGACACCTCGCTCGCGGGCCTTCCGATACGGGGCGGCCCCGATGAACGCGGGCAGGAACGAGTGGTGGATGTTGATGATGGGAACCGCGACCTCGTCAAGGAAATCCTCACTGATGATCTGCATGTATCGCGCCAGCACGACGAAGTCGACATTCCCCTTCAGCAGCTCGAGAATCCGGGCCTCTGCCGCTGACTTGTCCGGGCCCTCCGACGGCACGTGGAAGAACGGGATCCCGAACGAGCGGACATCTTCTGCGACGTTCGTGTGGTTGGAGATCACCATGGGGATCGTCACGGGCAACTCGCCCCTACGGTGTCGCCAGAGCAGTTCCAGCAGACAGTGGTCGGAAGTGGATGCGAGGATCGCCATCCGCTTGGGGATGGACTGATCGGTGAGCGTCCACTCCACGCCGAATGGGGTGAGCGTCGTGGCCAGATCGGCCTCGATCTCCTCGATCGCCACTTTCAGATCCTGCCGATGAAACACAACGCGCTGAAAGAACTCATCATCCTCGGTGTTGTCGGAGTACTGATCAAGCGACATGATGTTGCCGCTGTTTCTGGTGATCAGCGCAGTGATCGCCGCGACCAGCCCTTGCCGGTCTGGACCGTGCACGACGAGGCACGCGTGATCGATGAGTGATTCGACGGTGTGGGTCATTCGGCTGGCTCCGTAGTCATTGTGCGGTTTCCACGACGATCGCGTCGATTCAGGACCGTGCGGTGAACTGGTTCGCCCAGTCGGCCGTGGCCTTGAGCCCTCCGAATGTGTAGAAGTGCAACTTGGTCTTCTCGACCCCTCCAGTTCGCTCGACGGTCTCGGGGTCGGCGAGCAGCGCCGCGAGATCGTTCACGAAAGTGTCTGGGCCCGCCGTTCCCATCAGGTTCGTGAGCGAGAACCCGTACTTTTTCACGATCATCGCGTTGGCGCCGATTCCGAACCGGCGCGCGAATCCGAGCAGCCTCTTGATGCCTGCGGGTCCCGGCGTTCCGATGCGGATCTGCGAATCGATTCCCCGGTCGCGGACGGCGGTGATCCACTCCATCACCGGGTCGGTGTCGAAGGCGAACTGCGTCAGAATCACCGCGTTCAGACCTTGCTCTTTCAGCGCAACGGACTTGGCCTCGAGGTGGCGCCACAGCACGTCGTTCTTGATATCAGGATGGCCTTCCGGGTATCCAGCGATCGACACTTCCTTGACTCCGTAGCGCTGCAGCAGGCCTGTCTCGATCACAGCGAGCGATGAGTCGTAAGGGCCTTCCGGCGTAGCGGGTCGCCTCCGACCGAGAACACATGATCCGTCGCACCCACCTCTTGGAGCCGACCAAGAAACTCTTCCAACTGGCTCTTAGACGACAGACGTCGCGCCGAGATGTGGGGAACCGGCACGAAACCGAAGTCTCGAACGGCCTTCGACGCGCTGACGCGCATCTCCAGATCCTCATTACCGAGGAACGTGACATTGATCTTCGAACCCTGCGGGATCGCGTCCCGCGCCTCTTCGAGCCCTGGCACGTCCTTCCCGGTCATCTCCAGGGAGAAGTTCTCCACGAGCTTCACTGCGGCTGACTGATTAGCGGGGGCGGTGTGTGCCACGGGCGGGCCTTTCCGTGTGGGATAGCGCAACGTCGCGCGGATCCGACTATACCTATCTCGATAGGTAATGACAATAGGTATTGATATCGGCGCTAGAAACCTTCGTTCGGCTTGCCAATCACTATGCACATAGGTACTCTCGGGGGATCGCAATGACGCGTGTGAGTGGAGGATGCCGGATGCTGTCAATTTGCGACTCGCCGCAACGGTCTGTCAACCGAGCAAACGCGATCGCGGCAGTGCGCCAGTTGCTGCTCGCCGTCGGGGAAGACCCGGACCGCCCCGAGCTCGCCCGCACCCCACAGCGCGTAGCCGACATGTTCGCCGATCTGTTCTCGGGAATCGGCGTAGACCCGGCCACCGCCTTGGGAACACCGCTCGACAATCTGAGCACGGACGAGATCGGTAACCTGGTCGCGCTCACTGGAATCCGCTTCACCTCGGTGTGCGAGCATCACCTGTTGCCGTTCATGGGCACAGCCGACGTGTTCTACGCACCCGATCAGCGAATCGCCGGCCTGAGCAGAATCGCGGCGGTGGTCGAATCAGCCGCCCGCCGCCCACAGCTCCAGGAACGTTTCGGAATGGATATCGCACAAGCGGTCATGGCGACCCTTCAGCCTCATGGCGTGATGGTTCGCGTCGAGGCTACCCATGGATGCGTCGCGCACGCAGCTCCCAACGCCGCAGGTTCGCGTGCTGTGACCATCGGGCGGCTCGGCGATATCTCGGAGGTCGCATTGCAACTGGCGCTTCGCGAGACTCGCTAGCCGAGCAGCGCCATGCCGAAGCCTGACACGACAGCCCGCAACTCAGCGAGGTAGCGCTGTGCCTGCTCGGTGAGCGGAATAGCCGAATGGCGGATCCAGCCGATCTCGATGCGTTCGTCAACGTCGAGCGGAATGGCGACGATCTCCGGGTCGAGGTCGTCGCTGATGATGCCCGTCGAGATCGTGTAGCCGTCGAGTCCGATCATGAGGTTGAAAATAGTAGCTCGATCGGAGACCCGGATCTCCTGCTTGCTCGACAGGGTGGAGAGGATCTCCTCGGCGAAGTAGAACGAATTGTTCGCCCCCTGGTCGAAGGTGAGCCGTGGCAGATCGGCGAGATCTGCGAGGGTGACGTGATCTCGCGAGGCGAGTGGGTTCTTCCGAGAGATGAAGATGTGCGGCTCGGCGAGGAAGAGAGGGTGAAACGCGAGGCCGGAGTCCCGGAGAAGCTTGTCGATGACGTTCCGGTTGAATTCGTTCCGGTAGAGGATGCCGAGCTCGCTGCGGAACGTCCGGACATCCTCGATGATTTCCCAGGTGCGCGTCTCACGCAGCGAGAACTCGTACTCGGCCGCACTGCTGCCCTTCACCATTCGGACGAACGCGTCGACGACGAACGAATAGTGCTGCGCCGAGACTCCGAGCAGGCGCCTGGACGGCGGCCGACCGAGGTAGCGCTGCTCGAGGAGCGCTACCTGCTCGGTGACCTGCCTCGCATATCCGAGGAACTCCGCGCCCTCGGCGGTGAGCGTCACTCCGCGGGCCGAACGGTGAAAGAGGGTGCGGCCGACGCGAGCTTCGAGTTCCTTCATCGCCGTGGACATGGTCGGCTGAGTTACATAGAGCAGGTCGGCGGCAGCGCTGATCGACCCCTCCGCTGCGACCTCGATGAAGTAGGCGAGCTGTTGCAGCGTGATGCCGTTAGATCCGCGGGCCATAGGTAAAGACTATAACAGCGCATAGTCGCGGCGACTTACTCGATATCTGCCCGTGCCTGCACGATAGGAATACAGACTTCCGCGCGGCCGACCCCGGCCGATCACAGCCACCAGATGGGCCGCTCATGGCGAATGAATTCACTTTCAATATCTCCACCACCCGCTTCGACGAGGACTACGCGCCCTCCGAAAATTCGCGAATCACCACGAACTTCGCCAACCTGGCCCGAGGTGAGCATCGCCGGCAGAACCTCCGCAATGCCCTGACGATGATCGACCGTCGATTCAACGAGCTCGCGCATTGGGACAACCCCACCCAGGACCGTTACAGCGTCGAGCTCGAGATCGTCTCCGTCGAACTGGAATTCACCGCGGGAGGTGAGGACAAGGAGTTTCCGTTGCTCGAAGTCCTCGACATCCAGATCGTCGACCGGCTTACCGGCAAACGTCATCACGGGATCGTGGGGAACAACTTCTCGTCCTACGTCCGCGATTTCGATTTCAGCGTGCTGCTGCCAGCGGTCACCGCGGCTGCCGGCACCTTCACGGTCCCCGATGACTTCGGCGTCCTGCACGGCAAGCTGTTCCAGCACTTCCTCGGCTCCGCCGCGTACCAGGAGCGATTCTCGACGTCGCCCGTCATCTGCATCAGCGTCTCGACGAGCAAGGAGTACCAGCGCACCGCGAAACACCACCCGATC
The DNA here is from genome assembly GCF_000685355.1 of Microbacterium sp. CH12i. Lineage (GTDB taxonomy): Bacteria > Actinomycetota > Actinomycetes > Actinomycetales > Microbacteriaceae > Microbacterium. The sequence continues at coordinate 11,930 of NZ_JHET01000008.1, forward strand.
CTCGGTGTCGAATATCAGCAGGACGACTACTCCCTCACCGATGAGTACTTCGCGAAGATGGGGCTGAAGGTCCGGTACTTCATGCCCCCCGGCAGCGTGGCGCCGCTCGCCTTCTACTTCAATGGCGATCTGCTCGGCGACTACTCGAACCTGCAGCTGATCGGCACCATCAGCACGATGGAGACGTTCCAGAAGATCTATCGCCCGGAGATCTACAACGCGAACTCGGCTGCTGCGAGCACCTACCGACCGACCCTTGATCAGCAGAACTATTCGGGGACGCAGATCGCGTACGACCGTGTCGAGCGCAATCAGCTCGCGCTCGCGCAGGGAAAGCACACGGAGGAGCACTTCGTGAAGCCGCATAAGGACGTGCTGGAACGCTGGGCCGCCAACTACCTCACCCCGGTCGCGTGACGGGCATGACAACTCTTCTCCCCACCTCGATCGTCGGCAGCCTGCCGAAGCCTTCGTGGCTCGCGCAGCCGGAGACCCTCTGGTCTCCCTGGAAGTTGCAGGGCGATGCTCTCATCGAGGGCAAGCAGGATGCGCTGCGCATCGCAGTTCAGGAGCAGCGCCGGCTCGGCATCGACATCATCAGTGACGGGGAACAGACCCGCCAACACTTCGTCACGACGTTCATCGAGCACCTCAACGGCGTCGACTTCGATCAGCGTGAGACGGTTCGAATCCGCGATCGATACGACGCGAGCGTGCCGACCGTCGTCGGTGCGGTGAGCCGTGAGAAGCCCGTGTTCATCGACGACGCGAAGTACCTCCGTCAGCAGACCGACCAGCCGATCAAGTGGGCGCTTCCCGGCCCGATGACGATGATCGACACTCTCGCCGACCGTCACTACAAGAGCCGCGAGAAGTTGGCATGGGAGTTCGCGACGATCCTCAACCAGGAGGCAAGGGAACTCGAGGCTGCGGGGGTCGACATCATCCAGTTCGACGAGCCCGCATTCAACGTCTTCTTCGACGAGATGCAGGACTGGGGAGTGGCGACGCTGGAACGGGCAGCAGAAGGACTGCGCGCCGAAACCGTCGTCCACATCTGCTACGGATACGGCATCAAGGCGAACACCGATTGGAAAGCGACCCTCGGTTCCGAGTGGCGCCAGTACGAGGAGTCCTTCCCTCTCCTGCAGCAATCCGCCATCGACGTCATCTCGCTGGAGTGCCAGCACTCTCACGTGCCGATGGATCTCCTCGAACTCATTCGCGGCAAGAAGGTCATGCTCGGGGCGATCGACGTGGCGAGCGCGACAGTGGAGACCCCGGAGCAGGTCGCCGAGACTCTCCGGAGCGCGCTCGCGTTCGTCGATGCTGACAAGCTCATCCCGAGCACGAACTGCGGAATGGCGCCGTTGTCTCGGGACGTTGCACGCGGGAAGCTGAGCGCGCTCAGTGCGGGCAGGGACATCATTCGTGCGGAGATCGCTGCGACGAAGCCCTGACCGTCGGTTACCGCGCTCAGGGATGAGCCGGCCGCTCAACGAGCACGATTCAGTGGTCCCGGTTCGTACTGTGGTCTCAGCCATCCATTCCGGGATCTTTGTGAGCGTCAGGCAGGAAGATGGTCGCGATAATCAGTACTTCCCGATTTCGCCGCTGGAAGGCGATCATGGAGATGATGGATTACCTCTGCACCGAGGAAGGGCATATGCGAGGCGAGTTCGGTGAGGAGAACGAAGCCGACTACGGCGGCGGCAGCAGATCCAATCGTAACCGAAGCCGATCCGTCCTGAAACAGGTATCCGACCAGGGAAAAATGGCGGAGACGAGGGGATTTGAACCCCTGGATCCCTTGCGAGGTCTCCGCCTTGGCAGGGTGGTGTGCCGGCAATTCCAGCCCCCGGGTGATGGCCTTATCGTGGCCGGGAAAGCGCTCGTTGCTGGCAGTGGCGCGGGGCTACGTCGTCGGTGACCGGAACTCGTCACACTGGAGGCGCTCGATGACTCGTCAGAATCGTCGTTCTCGGGGCACTCCGGACACTTCTCGGATACTCGGCTGTCGCGATGGATCTCCTCAGCTCAGCAAAACACGCCTCCGCCTAGGACACAGATGGAGGATCCGACCTGGGAGTTCAGTACCGCGTCGAACGCGCAGTGCCGCGCAGAGAGTGAGGCGAAGAACGCGATCACTCGTCGAGCGAATATGGCACAGTTCTCGCCCTTCCCGTCGTTGTCTATCTCGCTGCGAGGTACGGTGAACCCCCGCGGTTGGCGCGCGATGAGCAGACGCTCTCGGAGGGCATACTGCTCGGCGAGGATCCGGGAACGATCTCAGAGCTGAGTCCCGTCGTGATCGCCGCGGCTGCGCCTTTTCGCGATGACCGCGGAGGATTCATCCTGCGCAACTCGTTCCGGTGGACGCTCGCGCGAGCCTCGTGAGAGCTATCCCGTCATCCCGCCTGAGAGACCCCGTCGATGATCCGGTCGTCGCAATCGCGGCGCTCATGTCACTCGCCCGCCGATGACCGGATCGCGCACCGCTGAAGAGACGTGACTGCGCGAGAATGTCAGAAGACCCGGATCGGCACCTCAGCCGGCGCCGCGAGAAGGTCCTCGATCTCTTCGTCCAGCCTGACGAGTGTCAGCGATGCGCCCGCCATGTCGAGTGACGTGCAGTACTCGCCGATGTAGTTGCGTCCGACGGTGATCCCCTGCGCCGCGAGGCGCTTGTGGGCGATTCCGTACAACAAGTAGAGCTCACTGATCGGCGTGCCCCCGAGACCGTTCACCATCAGCGCGACACGATCACCTGACGAGAACGGAAGGTCAGTGACGAGAGCATCGAGCAGAGTGTCGACCAGTTCGCTCGCGGGCGCGATCTTCGCTCGCTCACGCCCCGGCTCCCCGTGGATGCCGACGCCGAGTTCGATCTCGTCCCCGGCGAGGTCGAACAGCGGCGACCCCTTCGACGGCGGAGTGCACGCGGTGAGCGCCACCCCCATCGACCGGGTGACGGCGTTCACCTTCTCACCGATGCGGACCAGTTCTTCGAGGTCAGCACCGGCCTCCGCCGCCGCGCCGACAGCCTTCATCACGAAGAAATTGCCCGCGACACCGCGCCGACCGACGGTGTAAAGAGAATCCTGCACGGAGACGTCGTCATCTACGAACAAGGTCCGCACGTTGATGCCGTCCGCGACCGAGAGCTCCTCGGCCATCTCGAACGCCATCCGATCCCCGGTGTAGTTGTTCACCAATAGCAGCACGCCGCGCGGAGATGCCAGGCGCTTGACGGTCTCGTACACGTAATCGACGGGAGGTGCGGCGAACACGTCACCGGGGCAGGCAGCCGACAACATCCCCTTGCCGACGTTCATCACGTGGGCCGGCTCATGACCGGATCCCGAACCCTGAACGATGCTGACCCGATCGACGCTGGGCGAGTCCGCACGCTGGATGAGATTGTACTCAGGCACGTACACGAGCGTGTCGGGGTTGGCGAGCGCGAGTCCCTCGAGCATCTGCGGCACGAACTGCTTGGGGTCATCGAGGAACTTCTTCATCGGGTTCCGTTCTGTTCAGGGGTGGTCATTCGGATACTGCCGGGCTCTTCGGCCATTCGAGCGCAAGCCGCTCGGCGATGACCGCGAGCGCGATCGCTCCGGCATCGGGGGAACCGATACTGCGGGCCCCGCTATAGCTCGCGCGACCGCGCATCGCCTGGAGGCTGCTCGTGGCCTCGGCCGCGGAGCGCGTCGCGACAGCGATCCGGTCGATGATCTCCGAGCTCCTGCCGCCGTCTGCGGCCGCACGCTCGAGCTCATCGATCGCCGGGACAAGGGCGTCGAGCAAGGTCTTGTCCCCGAGTTCGGCTTTGCCCCGAGCCTGGATCCCGGCCACGGATGCACGGAGCATCTCGACGGCATCCTGCGCCGTCAGCGCGTCGCGTCCCTTCGCGACCATCGCGGCACGCAGGAACGCCGTCCCCCAGATCGGGCCCGAGGTGCCGCCGATCCGGCTGGAGATCGTCATCGCCACGCCTTGCAGAAACGAACCCGGATCGTCGGTCGGGTATGCATCGATGTCTTCGAGAACCTTCTCGAATCCGCGTGCCAGGGAGAAACCGAAGTCTCCGTCGCCGACGACGGCATCGAGGTCACCGAATTCCTGTTCGTTGTCGACCGCCGTGCGGGCGATCGATTCGACGATGAATCGGACGGACTGGGCAGCGACGGCGGTCATGGCTTCTCCTCGGGAACGGCCGCCCCAGTGGGTACGGCATGCAGAATGCGGATGATGTCGTCGAGCGTGACCTCGGCGGGGGGTCGCAAGTCGAACGGATCCGCCAGCACCACCGCGGCCGTGTCGCGCGACACATCACCGAGGCTCGAGAGCACGAGGGCTGCACCGGTGAAGTCCTCTTCAGCGGTGTATCCGCTCACGGTCACGACTGTCCGCAGTCCCGCCGATCGTGCTGCTCGCAGCCCGATCCCGCTGTCCTCGATCACGACTGCATCATCAGCAGCCACTCCGAGCGCGGCGAGGGCGTGCAGATAGATGTCCGGTGCCGGCTTCTTGGCGACGACGACGTCGCCCGCGAACACCTCGAACCGGCTCGCGAGCTCATCTCCGACGGCGCGACGCAGCACGGCGCGCACCGACGGCTCCGCGGAGGTGGAAGCCACCGCAAGCTGCCAACCGGCGGCATCCGCCTGCGCCGCCAGCCGTGCGATGCCAGGGCGAGGGGCGATGACACCCCCCTCGATGAGATCGGTGTAGACGGCAGTTTTTCGCCGGTGCAGCCGCGCGACGAGTTCGGTGACAGCCTCGTCGTCCTGAGGCATGTCGGGGTGGGCTGCGACGAAAGCGGGAGTGAACTCCGAGCGCATGCGCTCCTTGCCCCCACCGATCTTCACCTTCTCTCCGTACTCGACGGGCCCCCACTGCAACGGCACGTCCAAGTCGACGAACGCCTGATTGACGCGGGCAGATGACCGTCGCGTTCGGTGTCGGCGAGCACACCGTCGCAGTCGAAGATCAGTGCTGTCACGGTCACCACGCCTTACCGGCGCTGCCGAAAGTCTCGGCGTATCCGATGGTCATGTCGATGACGTCTCCGCGTACTGAGCGGAAAAGCGAGGGTGGATCCCACTTTCCGGCCTCCCGCGCTTCTTCGAGAAAGGCGAGCGTCGAGCCCATGTAGAGCTCCTTCAGCGCCGTCGAGATGTTCACCTTCGCGCACCCTCGTGCGATGAGATCGCGGAACTGATCGTCGCTGAGTCCGCTGCCGCCGTGCAGTGCGATCGGCACGGGATGCCGCACCACGATGTCGCTGATGCGCTGCGCATCCAGCACAGGAGCCGTCTTGTACGAACCGTGCGCGTTGCCGATCGCGGGAGCGAAGACATCTACGCCGGTCGCTTCGAGAAACCTCAGCTGCACGTCGAGCGTCTGCCGCGCGGATTCCTCGTCGGAGCCGTGGCCGTCCTCGACGCCGGTGATCGATTCGATCTCGCCTTCGACGTGCGCTCCGTAGCGTCGCGCCTCAGCGACGACCTCCACGGTCTGACGCTGATTCTCTTCGACAGGCAGCTCACTGGCATCGAAGAGGACCGAGTTCCAACCGTTCTCGAGGCACGCCGTGACGACGGCTCGGTCGGGGCAATGGTCAAGGTGCAGTGCGACCGGCACAGGGATGTCACGGGTCTCGGCCCGCCAGAGCGCCCCCAAGACCTCCACGCCGATCGACTTCACGGTCTTGACGGATGTCTGCACGATCACGGGCGACTGTGCGGCGACGGCTCCGGCGAGCACGGCCTCAAGTGTGAGGTCGTTGAAGACGTTGATCGCGGGGACGCCGTAGCGACCGGCGAATGACCGGTCGACGATCTCCTTCAAAGACACAACGGGCACGAAGTTCTCGCTCTCTGGTCGGACCGGCACGGCCGGAAGTCGATGGTTCTCAGTCGCGGCGCGCGAGGCGCCTGTAGTCGCGGCGGTACTCGTCGAAAGCTGCGGCACGCTCGGCAGCGGAGCCCGGATCGGTCTCCGCGTCGTCGTACGCGGCGATGATGCCGGCGAAGTGCGCGCGCAGACCGTCGCGCGTCTCGGTGAACGGCAGCACCCAGAACCGATCCGCCTCGATCGCATCGCGCACGTGCTCCGCGAGCCTGATCGGGTCCATGCCGCCCGCGTAGAGTCGGGCTTGCAGCGCGATGAAGTCCGGGTCGTCACTGAAGCTTGACCCTTCTGCGAGTGTCCCCGGGCGCGTCTGCAGCGCGTTCGCGATGTTGGAGCGGATGCTCGCCGGGCACAGCAGCGACACGCCGATCCCATGTTCCGGCAACGCGATCGCGTAGCTCTCCATGAGATTGATCACCGCAGCCTTGCCGGCCGCGTAGACCGCGGCCGATGGCGAACCGGTGAAGCCCGCCATGGATGACACCGTCACGATGTGACCGCCTCGGCCCGCTTCGATCATCCGGGGCACGAACGTCAGCATGCCGTTGACGACACCACCGAAGTTCACACCGAGCACCCAATCGAAGTCGGCATGGGTGGCGGCGACGAGCGGCCCGAAGCCGTTGACCCCGGCCGTGTTGAAGAGCAGCGTCACCGGGTCGCCGAAATGGGCCTCCACGGCATCGGCGGCGGCGGCGTAGGCCGTTCGGTCGGTGATGTCCAGTCGAACGCCGAGAGTGTCGATGCCCTCCGCCTGGAGCAGCGTCACGGCCTCATCCAGAGCATCCTGGCGGACGTCTGCGATCGCGATCCGTGCGCCTGCACGACCGAAGACCTGGGCTTGTCCAAGCCCGGCACCCGAAGCGCCCCCAGTGATGAAGGCCACCCGGCCCTCGAAATCCTTCACGCGCACGCTCCCGGCCGTTGGTTGCGTCCGGCACCTGCGCCGGACTCCGAGTTCAGTATCCGGGCCCTGGAGCGGGATGCCCAGCGGGCGTCTCAGGGTGACACCTTCCGCACGCGAAAGACTCTGACGGTTGAGCGGTCAGCTCGGGCGACGAGGCATGAGCGGCTGAAGCACACGGCTCACCGAGCGCGCCGCCGCCGTCGTGAGCGCCATCAGCGCGCCGAGATCGCTCGCGTCCACCGGCACAACCGTCGATAGCGCCCCGACGACCTCCCCGGTCGCATCGATGACCGGCGCTGCCACCCCCGTGAAGTCGTCGTCGGCCTGTTGGCGCGATACCGCGCCGCGCGCCTGGCGCACTTCGGCCAGGATCGCACGCAGCTTCACGGAATCGGTCACCGTGTGCGACGTCAAAGCGGGTACGGGCCTCTCGAGAACCTCCCGCTGGCGGCCGGCGGGAGCGAACGCGACGAGTACGCGTCCCGCTGCCGTGGTCAGGGCGTGCGAGCGCTGGCCGGTGATCTTCTGCTCCGAGCGGGTGCCGCGCACGACTTCGACGTTGATTACGTCGGTGTCTTCGAGCACGGCCAGTACGCAGGAGCACGCGGTCACCGCCACCAGGTCTTCCATGACCGGAAGGCACACCTCCCGCAGCAGGCGTCCACGCGGCGCGAGCGCCGCGAGCTGACGGATGCGGACCCCGACATGGAATCGCCCCTCGACGTCGCGCTCCAGCGCTCCCCATGTGCAGAGGTCCGACAGCAGCCGGTGCGCGGTGCTCAGCGGAACGTCAGCGAATCGCGCGAGTTCACTGAGCGAGAGCGACATCCGCGCGGGTTCGAACGCATCCAGCATCCGCATCGCGCGGAGCGTCACGGAACCGGTGCTGCGGCGCGTCCGGGTCTGCTCGAGCATCGTGATGTCCTCCTTGACGCGATCTGCCGGGCCGGGTCGATGCGACGCGCACCGCCAGGCTTCCGTTATACGGAAGCTTTGTCAACCGCCCCGAAATCCGTCCATACACTGACGCCGACCTCACAACCACGAAGGAAAGGCACAATATGACGTCTCCCCTCCACCCCGCCGTCCAGCGACTGATCGATCGCGAGGACATCCGCGATGCCCACATCCGCTACGCCCGCGGAATGGATCGCCACGACCTCGCGCTCGTCGCCTCGGCGTTCCATGTCGATGGCCGCGACAGGCACGGTTCGTTCGAGGGCGGCCCCGACGACGTAGCCCGATGGGCGCACCGCGGACACACCCTTCACTACACCGCTCACAACCACTATCTCGGCAACGTCAGTTTCACGTTCGAAGGGGATGACGTGTGCTTCACCGAGACCTACTTCCACATCGTGCTGCACCGCATTTCCGAACCAACCGGCAACGATGTGCTCGGCGGACGCTATCTCGATCGTCTGGAGAAGCGCGATGGCACGTGGGCGATCGTCGACCGAGAGGTCGTACTCGACTGGAAGGGCGAGCATCTGCCGATCGATCCGGTCCGCGACCATGAGGTGAACAAGACCTACCCCGCCGGCCAGTGGAGCGACGATGACCTCTCGTACACGCGCGTGGCCGACTTCGTGCGCACCAGGGTCTGATCGACCACTGCGACCACCCTGAAATTCTGACAGCCCCACCCTCGATCCCAAGGAGTCACCCATGCACGCTCGACGACGCGCTGCTGCATTACTCGTTCCTCTGCTTTTGCTCACCGGCTGCGCCGGGACCTCGATCGCAACCACTTCCGACGCCCCGGCAGGCGATACCCAAGAGATCCCAGCGGTGCCGGGTTACGATCCGGCGACCAAGACGATCCGCGTGGGGTCTCTCGTGCCCGTCTCGGGTGTGTTCGCCGCTGCCATCACGCAGGTGCAGGGCGGCGAGGCCTACTTCGCTCGTGCACCGCCCCCGGTGGACCCCTCGAGGGATACAACGTCGAGATCGTGAACTACGACTCGGAGTACACGCCGGCGGTCGCGATCCCGCTCTATCAGGGAGCGAAGGACGACGTCGTGATGTTCCAGAGCATCCTCGGCACCGCGATCATCCAGGCGCTGCTCCCGTCGATGCGCGACGACGGCATGCTCGTCGTTCCCGGCATCTCGACGCAGGATTTCGTCTCCGACCCCAATATCGTGCCGTTCGGCCCGATCTATCCGACGTATTCGGCGGCCGGCGTCGATTATGCGTGAACGAAGAGGGTCTCGGGGACGAGATCTTCTGCTCGCTCACTCAGGACGATGAGTCGGGGGCGTCCTTCCGCGAGGGCTTCCACTTCGCCTTGGATGAACTCGATCTCGCGAAGGGCATCGACGTCACCTATCCCACCGGCAATCAGGACTTCGTGGCTCAGATCACACAGCTCAAGAACGCAGGATGCGGGGTCGTGCACCTCGCCGGCACAGGTGGCACGCTCCAGAACGCAGCCATCAAGGCCGTGCAACTGGACTTCGATGCGACGTGGCTCGCGCCGGCGATGGCTGTGCTCGCGACGACGGCGACAGGTCCCGGAGCCGAGTACATCATCGAACACGTTCGCGTGTTCATGACAGGGACCGAGTGGGACGGGGACCAGGCCCCCGGTCAGGCGATGATGCAAGAAGACCTCGAGGATCTCTATCCCGACTACATCCCCTATGCCAACAGCTACCAGACGGGCTACCTCTCGTCAGTCACAACGACCGCGATCCTCGAACGGGCGATCGCCGATGGTGATCTCTCGCGCGAGAATCTGATGTCGATCGCGGCCTCCCTCGGCGAAGTCGATGACCTCGGCCTTGGCGGCGGCACTTACCTCTACGGCGATTCGATCGACGAACGCGAACCCACTACCGCTCTGTCGGTGTTCCGCGTCGACCCTGCGGCAGCCATCGGGCTCACCCTGGAGAAATTCCAGTACGAGTCTCCGCTCGCCGCGAAGTACAACGCCGAGAACTGACCACCTCCTCCCGCCGGCCGCAGCGCGCCTCGTCTCACACTGTGACCCGGCGCGCGCTCCGGCCCGCGGTAACCTCAATCGCCTCCGCATCCACCAATCCTCCAGGAGCCTCATGTCCCCCCGAAACCCGTCCGCCGTCTCCCCCCCGGATCTCACCGATGAGGTGATCACGCGACTCCGCGACATCGTGGGCGATGACGGCCTCGTCGTCGATCGCGCCCAGATGGCCGACAAGGATTGGCCGCTGCGCGATCCGTACTGGATCCCCGGCGATGACACGTACGCTCCGTCGGTAGCGGTGCATCCCACCACCTCTGATCAGATCCAAGCGATACTGACGGTCGCGAGCGACACCGGCATCCCGGTATGGACGCACTCCCAAGGTCGCAACAACGGCTACGGCGGCGCATCCTCGCGCGTCGGCGGATCCATCAGCATCAGCCTTCGGCGCATGAACCGCATACTCGAGATCAATGAGAAACTCGCCTACGCCGTCGTCGAACCGGGTGTCAGCTGGTTCGAGCTCTATGACGAACTCCGCTCGCGTGGCTCGCGGCTCACGGTCTCAGTCCCGGATCTCGGCTGGGGAAGCGTCATCGGAAACTCGCTCGACAATGGCGTGAGCTACCTGCCGTACGGGGCCGACTTCATGGCGCCGTGCGGGCTCGAAGTAGTACTGCCGAGCGGCGAGACGTTGCGGACGGGGATGGGCGCCATGCCCGATAACCCGTCGTGGCACCTCTACAAGAGAGGCGTCGGACCGACCCTCGATCCGCTTTTCATGCAGTCCAACCTCGGGATCGTCGTGAAGATGGGTATCTGGCTCATGCCTGCACCTGAGGCCTACGCGCCGCTGCTGATGACGGTCGCACACGACGACGACCTGGGCGCCGCCATCGACACCATCCGGGAGCTTCGCCTCAAGAACCACCTCCGCGGAGTGCCGAGCCTCTACAACACCCTGATGGCCGCGACCATGACGGGTGTGCCGGAGGTGATCACGCGAGCCGAGAAGGGCATCCTCCCGGACGAGGAGGTGCAGCAGATCGCGGAAGAGACGGGGCTCGGTCGCTGGTACGTGCGCGCCGCCCTGTGGGGCGACCGCGCCGAGGTCGACTACCTGATCACCGCTGTCACCCGGGAGTGGGAGAAGATCCCGGGCGCGCGCGTCACCGTCCCGGGAATCTATGCCCCCGAGGAGTACGAGCAGATCGCCTCCATCTCGGATCGCATCACCGCTGGTGTACCCAACCTCGACGTGATCAAGTTCAAGGGCGAGGGATTCGCCCACATCGGCCTGGCCCCGATCGTGCCGATGGAGGGCGCGCGTGTACAGGAGGCGATGGCCACGATCCGACGCATCATCGAGGACGAGACCGGATTCAACTACAAGGCGGGCATTCTGGTCACGGGCGAGCGCGCATGCGCACTCGTCTCGAGCATCAACTTCGACCCTCGCGACGCAGAATCCGCCCGCAATGCGTTCCGTGTAGCACGTGCTCTCGTCGCCGAGCTCGCCACGCACGGCTACAGCGAGTATCGAGCCCACCTCGACTTCATGGAAGACGTCGCTGACCGGATGTCCTGGGGTGACCACGCATACCGGCGCTTCGTCGAGACGATCAAGGATGCGGTCGACCCGAAGGGCATCCTCTCCCCCGGACGTTACGGGATCTGGCCCGCGCATCTGCGCGAAGGCCGCTGACGGTCAAATTGAGACGTCCACTCCGCGCCCGGGCACGAGACTGGAGGAGTCGACAAGACGAAAGCGAGCGACACCATGACGAAGACGTCCACACCATCCGTAGATGCACTCAGCGACGTTGATGATGCGCAGTTCCGCAATGTCGTCGGCCACTTCGCCAGCGGTGTCACCGTGATCACGACACTCGTCGACGGCAAACTCTTCGGCACGACGGCATCCGCCGTGTCATCGCTTTCCATGGACCCGCCGATGATGCTCGTGTGCCTCAACCGCACCAGCTCGAGCCACGATGCGGTCGTGAGCGCGGGCCACTACGGCATCAACATCCTCGCCGCCGAACAGGATCACCTTGCGAGCCACTTCGGTCGCAAATCCGACGACAAGTTCGCGGCGGTGCCGCACACCATCTCGTCGCGGGGCATCCCGCTCATCGATGGCGCCCTAGCCACGATCGAGTGCCGCGTAGAAGAGACAGCGACAGGCGGAACGCACACGATCTTCATCGGCCGGGTGTTGGCCGCCGATGCACGGGACGGCGAACCTCTTGCCTACTATCGCGGCAAGTTCGGTCGGCTGGAACGCGCGCGCGAGAAGTCCGCCTATGCCGGCACGCGGGACTGGGTGCTGCGTCGTCGAACTCCCCTCGGCGCGGCGCTCGACGTGACGACGATCGCCGACGAGCTACGACTCGAGCCGGAGCTCGTCCACAATGCGCTGATCACGCTGTCTTCAGAGTCGTTGGTCGGAAGAACGGATGCCGGGGACTTCACCCCGACCCCTCTCACCGCCGACGCGGTCGACGACATATACGACGGGCGTGCGGCGATCGAGACAGGGGTCGTCGAGACGTACCTCGCATCAATGTCAGATGAGCAGTTCGCCGCGCTGCAGGCGCTCGGCGAGGAGGTCGACGCTACGACAGAGCTTGCGCAGGAGGATCTCGACCGATTTCTCGACCAGAACCTCGAATACCACGCCCAGCTGGTGGACCTCGCAGGTTCAGCACAGCTGAGCGACTCGTATCGCCGCATGAATGTCTCGACCATCTGGCGCGAGACATTCGACGCCGAGGACTGGAGCGTGCGCCTCGAAGACAATCGTCTGCAGAGCATCACCGCGGCCGTGGCGAACCGTGACGTCGAGGCTGCGAAGCTGGCGATCCGTAGCCAGACCGAGCTCATCAAGATCGGCGCGAAGGCGATGATCGCCGCCAATGGCGGAGCCGTCTGATCTGCGTGCGTCCTGCTCAGTGAGATCCACGCTCCGAACGAGGTGATCACGCTCAGAACGAGGTGATCACGCTCCGGGCGATCGCACCATTCTTGAGCTCCTCGTAGGCGTCGTTGATCTGATCGATGTTGATCTCGCGCGAGATGAGATCGCTGAGATTCAGTTCGCCGTCAAGGAACAGCTTCGCGTAGCGCGGTACGTCGCGGTGCAGGTCGGAGGATCCCATATAGACGCCGCGAATTCCTCGCTGCGGAGCAAGCAGCGTGTTTACATCGATCTCGATGGGTCGATCAGGCTTGTGGATTCCGATCAGATGAGCCGTACCCCCGACGCCGAGCATGGCGATCGCCTGCTCGGACGTCTGCTTCATGCCGATGACCTCGAACGCATGATCGACGCCTCCGGTGAGCTCGAGCACAGCCGCGACGGCATCGCTGTCGGCGCCGTTGACGGTATCCGTCGCGCCGAAGGATGCCGCGAGCGCCAGCTTCTCGTCGTTCACGTCGACGCCGATTATCCGGGACGCCCCGGCCAGCCGAGCACCCGAGAGCACATTGAGCCCGACTCCGCCGAGCCCGATGACCGCCACTGTGTCCCCCTCCTTCACCCCAGCGCCATTGAGTACCGCGCCGACTCCGGTGAGCACCCCGCACCCGAGGATCGACGCCTCGGCGAAGGGCACTGCAGTGTCGACCTTGGCGAGCTGGTTCTCATGGACGAGGGCGCGCTCCGCGAATCCCCCGAGCCCGAAGGCTCCGAAGACGGGTTGCCCATCACGAGTGAGTCGAGAAGGCTCGTCCGGTCCGCGCAGCGTTGCGAACGGATTGAGACACTGGAAAGGAGCGCCCGCCGTGCATCTCGGGCAGGTCCCGCAGGACTGGATGAGCGACCCCACGACGTGGTCGCCGGGTACCAGCCCTGTCACGTCCTCGCCGACTGCCACCACGACACCGGCGACCTCATGCCCGAGCACGAGGGGGAGCGGCATACCGACATCGGCCTGCGCGAAATGCAGGTCGGAGTGGCAGAGCCCGACCGCTCGGACGTCGACGAGCACCTCACTGCCCTGCGGCTCAGCGATCTCAACCTCCTCGATCTCGAAGGCGGAACCGATGGCGTTGATCACTGCTGCTCGCACGCGCGAGACTCCTTTGCTCGTCATGTGTAGATCGCCTTGATGGTGACATAATTCTGCATGGCCTCCGGACCGTTCTCGCGCCCGAGCCCTGAGTCCTTGTACCCGCCGAAAGGCGCCGCGAGGTCGGGGTTGTAGCCATTGACCCCTAGCGTTCCCGACTGCACCCGCCGCGCCGTCCGCACAGCACGGTCGCGGTCAGAGCTGAAGACGGCTCCACCGAGTCCGTAGCGCGAGTCGTTCGCGAGGCGCACCGCTTCGTCATCGGACGCCGCGGTGAAGACCGTGACGACAGGGCCGAAGATCTCCTCCCGAGCGAGCGCGCTCTGGGGCTGGACGTCGGTGACGACCGTGGGTTCGTAGTAGAAGCCGGGCAGATGCGCAGCATCCGCCCCACCCACCAGCACGCGCGCACCGCTCGCGCGGGCCTCATCTACCATCGTTCGCACCCGCGTACGGATACGCTCCGAAACGAGGGGACCTTGATCGGTGGAGGGATCCTTCGGGTCGCCGAGGGTGAGTCCCCGCGCGACCTCGACTAGGCCCTCGGTGAACTCGGCCGCGCGCCGCTCAGGCACGATGACCCGGGAGAGCAGGAAGCACGTCTGACCGCTGTTCATGAACGATCCGCCGCGCAGCGCGTCCAGCGTCTGTTCGAGGTCCGCGTCATCGAGAACGACGGCGGCGGACTTGCCGCCGAGCTCCAGGGTGACCGGGATCAGTCTTCTGCCGCACTGCGCGGCGATCTCTTGCCCTGCGGCAGTCGAGCCGGTGAAGGCGATCTTGTCGATTCCGGGATGGCTGACGAGCACGGCTCCGGTCTCGCGTCCCCCGGTCACGACGTTGATGACCCCGCTCGGGAACCCGATCGCCGTCACGGCCTCGGCAAGAAGCAGCGCATCGAGCGGCGTTTCCGCCGCAGGCTTGGCGACGACCGTGCACCCGACTGCGAGAGCCGGAGCGAGCTTGGAGGTCAGCAGAGACAGCGGATAGTTCCAGGGAGTGATCAGCCCGGCGACACCGATCGGCTCACGACGGATCAACGACTCGCCTGGGAAGGTCACATTCGGCCGGAGCTCTTCCTGCTGCCACTGCCTCGCCTGATCTGCGTAGTAGCGAAGGTGACTCCCGGGCACGATACCGTTCATCACGCTCGACAGCCCCACCGGCTGACCGATCTCGTCGGTCACGAGAGCCGCGAATTCACTGCCTCGTCGCTCGAGTTCATCCGCCAGACGCTCCATCCAGTCGGCGCGCTCAGCACCGCTCATGCGCGGCCACGGCCCCTCATCGAAAGCGAGCCGGGCAGCTCGGACGGCGGAGTCCACGTCCGCTGCTCCTCCGTCCGGCGCAGTACCGACGACCGAGAGGTCAGCCGGGTTGATGACGGTGATGCTGGCAGCCATTATTCAGCCTTCTTCTCATCGGCGGTGCTCTCCTCCACAGTGGTGTCCTCCACGGCAGTGTTCTTCTCGACGGCGGTGTTCCGACGGCTACGGCTGACAAGGCGCCAGACGGCGCGGCCGCCACGAGAGAGCAGGTCGCTGAGACCCTTCGGCTCGAACAGGAGAATGAGGATCAGCAGAACGCCGTACACCACGACCGAGAACTGGCCGGCTGGAATTCCCCACTCGCCGTCAGGGGCTGCGCTGTCGGGCTTGATGAACGGCATCAGGTTCGCGTACTTCCCGGCCAGCAACGGGATCGCGCAGATCACCGCACTGCCGATCACCGGCCCCCAGGCGCTCGCCAGGCCACCGACGGTGACGATGATGATGAACTGCAACGCCATCTCGAGACCGAACTGCTCGATGCTCGCATATCGCAACTGAGCGATGTAGAGGGCGCCGGCCAAACCTCCCAGGGCGCTCGAGAGAATGTAGCCGCCAATCAGACGACGGTTCGTGTTAACACCTACGACCCGAGCGGCCAGCTCGGAGTCACGTATGGCGATAATCGAACGACCGACGGAGGAGCGCACCAGGTTGTGCACGAGGAACATGCACACTGCCACCACGAGCCAGACGATGATGAAGAGCCCCTGCTGGTAGGTGTACAGCAGGTTCCCTATCTGCAGCTTGCCGAAGTCCAGCGGGCCGATGGTCATGTTCACCGGCGCGCTGATTCCGACATTCCCACCGGTGAGGCTTCGCCAGTTCACGAAGACGAAGTATCCGATGTAGATCAGCCCCAGCCCGAGGACGATCTGATAGACGCCCTTCAGCCGGAGAGCGAAGGGGGCGACGACCAGCCCCGCGACACCACCGGTAACGGCCGAGGCGATCAGCCATACCGGCAGCGGCAGATTCAGCTGCGCCCCGATGCCGACAGCCGTGAAGGCGCCGACGGCGAGAAACAGCGGCTGTGCCATGGAGATCTGTCCCGCGTAGCCGTTGATGACGTTGAGACCGATCGCGCCGACGGAGAAGATGCCGATGGTCGTGCCCAGCGAGATGAGGAAGGGGTCGCCCACACTCAACGGGAAGACGACGACGAGAACCACCAACAGGATCGCGCCATAGCGCGTCCAGGGGCTGCGGAAGATTCTGCTCTCCGCACGGATTCGCCGTTCGCGATCGGGCCCGGCCGCGCCAACGTGCCGTTCTATCGTTGTCGACATGTCATGCCCTCCTGAAGTCACGCGACGACACCAGACCACCGGGTCGCACCATGAGGATGATGATGAGGATGAACCAGGGAAGTGTTGCAGCGAACCCTTCGCCCCATGAGGGCGGCGCGTAGCCCACCGCATAGATCTGCACGAGCCCGAGGATGATCCCACCGATCACACATCCCGGCAGAGAGCGGATGCCGCCGATAATCAGTGCGGGCAAAGCGGTGAACGCCACAAGATCGAGCGTGGGACGAAGGCCCCCGCCGGCCTCGGTAGCCATCATCGTACCCGCCACCACGGCCGCCGCCGCGCTCATCAGCCACGCGACCGGGGCGACGCGTCGAGGATTGATCCCCTGCACCAGAGCTGCCTCCATGTCGGTGGCGAGAGCGCGCATGGCGACACCGACGCGTGTGTGCTGCATGACCCACCAGAACACCACCAGGATGCAGGCGCTCAGAATGATGATCCAGATATCTCGCTGGGTGAGTGCGACGCCCGCGACGCGGATCGTGTCGAGCCCCCACGGATCTCCGATGTTGAGCGTGTCCGCGCCCCACACGGTGATCACGATCGCCTGACTGATGCTCAGCAGTCCGATCGTCACGAGCAGCACCGCCAGCCCCGCTGTGGACTGCGCCGCGCGGCGATCGATGGGATCGAAGGTGAAACGCTGGATGAGGATGCCGATAACGGTGATCGCGATGATCGACAGCGCGATTGCGGCGAAGAAAGGAATGTTCCAGACGGCACTGAACTGATAAACGAGGTAGGCGCCGAGAGCGATGAACGTGCCGGGTAGCAGGTTGAAGTGACCGGTCGCCTTGACGAGCACGACGAAGCTGATCGACACGAGCGCGTACAGGCTGCCGAGGGCGAGCCCTGAGGCGGTGAGCTGGATGAAGGTGGTCATCGCTTGCTTCCTTGAGGGCGGACCACGGAGGGAACAGCCATGGATTCGGTGTTGATGGTGGTCTCGGAGTCGACCCCGAGATATGCCTCGACGACGCGAGGATTAGTCTGGATGTCAGCCGGTGTCCCCAGGCCGATCGCCTGTCCGAAATCGAGCGCGAGCACCCGGTCCGCGACATCCATGATCAGGTGCACGTCGTGCTCGATCATGACCAGAGTCAGATCGAGCTGGTCCTTGAGGTCGAAGACGTGATGCACGAGTTCTTGAGTCTCCTCACGGTTCATACCGGCGACCGGTTCGTCGAGGAGGAGCACCTTGGGGCTGCCCGCTGCGGCCTTGGCAAGCTCGACGCGCTTGCGCGTGCCGTAGGGAAGGTTCGACACCTGCTCGTGGGCGATGTCGGCGAGGCCCACCAGATCGAGAATCTCGTACGCGTGCGTGCGCACCGCCACCTCTTCGCGACGTGCTTTGCCCCACCACAGCAATGACGATGGCATGCCCGCCCGCAGGCGATCCTGCGAACCGACGAGCACGTTCTCAAGCACCGTCATGGTCGAGAAGAGCCCAAGATTCTGGAATGTGCGCCCGAGTCCGCGGCGCGAGATGATGTCGGACCGGACGCCGGAGATCGGCTCGCCGAGCAACGATATCTCGCCGCTCGATTTCACCAGCCCCGACAGTGCATTCAACAGGGTGGTCTTGCCGGCACCGTTGGGGCCGATGATCGCGAAGAACTCGCCCGGCACGACATCGAAGCTGACATTGTTCACGGCTGTGACCCCGCCGAAGCGAACCGTGATGTCTCGCGCACTCAGAATGCGATCGGTGACGACGGGCTTATCGACAACGGGGTGGTCGGTCACGATCGGACTCCTTCTGCATCGACGAGCTTCGCGCGGCGGTAAGACCTTCGGCCTTCATCACTAATGCCCAGATACAAGTCGCGAATCCCCTTGTCGGCCAGGAGCGTCTTGCCCGCGCCCTCACGGGCCACTTTCTTGCCCTCAAGAACGTAGGCGTAGTCCGACGCGGACAGGCCCATGGCTGCGTTCTGTTCGATGAGCAGGATGCTGGTACCCAGCCGGTTGATTTCGAGGATGATCTGCTTGATCTGATCGACGATGAGCGGCGCCAGCCCCAGGGACGGCTCATCGAGGAGCAGCAGACGCGGCTGCTGCATCAGCGCGCGGCCGATCGCGAGCATCTGCTGCTCTCCGCCGGACAGCAGCCCGGCGAGCTGGCGGCGGCGTTCACCAAGGATCGGGAAAAGCGAGAAGATGCGCTCGCGCTGTTCGCTGTACTCCGATCGATTGCGCGTGTACGACGCTGCCCGCAGATTCTCCTCGATCGACAGGTCACCGAAGACGCGGCGACCTTCCATCACCATGGAGATTCCACGGCGAACCCGTCGCGTCGCTCGAGCCCGTTGACATTCTGCCCGGAGAAGCGGATGGTTCCCGCTTCTCTACCGCCGCCATTGTATGGAAGCAGCCCCATGATCGCGCGAAGCGCTGTTGTCTTGCCCGCGCCATTCACGCCGAGCAGAGCGACAACCTCGCCCGTACGAACGGTGAGCGAAAGTCCCTCCAGAGCACGGACGCTTCCGCCGTAGGTGACGCTGACGTCTTCCAGCTCGAGAAGGACGTCGGGGGGTCTGATGGCGGTTTGCGCATCAGCATGCACATGGGCAGTCATCTGAACACTTCCTTGCGATTCGAGAGAACGTGAAGGTGCGGGCGGGGTCATGCCTCGCCCGCACCTCGGACTACTACTTGAGTGACTCCACGTAATCCTTCACCACGCTGGATTCGAAGTTGTACTTCTGCAGCGAGAGACCGGTAGGCACGCTGGCGTCGACGGTGAAGAACGACATCAGGTTCGGTGGCGTGCGGTCAGCCGCGCTGGTTCCGTAATCGAACGGGCCGCCGGACATGCCCATGTCATCATCGACCTCTCCGAGCTCGGTCAGCGCGATCTCCTGGAGGCTTGCGCGACTCATGTCCCCCTTCTCGATGGCTTTCTCAAGAATCAGCGTGGTCAAAGCAGCGTTGACCCAGCCGGTCTGGTACGCGTTTGCGGTAGGGACGATGTCCACGCCCAGCCCGTCCAGCGCAGACACCATCTCCTGCTGGCCCGGCGCCTCAGTACCGTCCCAGCCTGTTCCGGTCACGGCGAACACCACGTGCTCGGCGATCCAGTCCGCGCCGGGTCCCGTGGCCATCGTGACGTTGTAGGCCGTGTTGCTCGTGATGATCTGCGGGTTGTAGTCGAGCTGCACGGCCTTGATCGCGAACTGCTGAACAATCATCCCGACGCCGCCGATGAGCACGACCTCGCATCCGTCATTCTTGAGCGCCGATACCTGCGCGGTGAAGTCTTCAGTGCCGGAGGCGAAGCGCAACTCCTCTCCGGTCTCGACCGCGAGGTCGTCGACCGCGAAATCGTATGCGTCCTGCATGGCATCGCCGAAGACGTCCTCAACCACAAGGGAACAGTATTTTGCATCTGCGAAGCCCAGGTCGTTGGCCGCATAGTCGACCGCGGCCGCGTGATAGGTGTTCAACAGCGGGAATGTGGGGACGATGTTCTCATCCGTCAGAAAGCTGGGGACGATACCCGCAGGCACACCGATGAGATTGTCCTCTTTCATTGTCGGCAGAAGCGCGTCGATGATCGGGGCCCCGAGAATCATGCTGAACATCGAAACGTTGTCTTTCATCCCGTTGAAGAGCGGGATGGCCGTCGCCGGGTCGTACTTCGAGTCCTGGTTGTCGATCTCGACGGTGTAGCCGTCGAGAGGGCCCCCGGTGGCGGTCGCCTGATCGAAGTACGCCTGCATGCCCTGGATGTTGGTGACGGCGCCCGCCCAGATACCTGACACAGGCACGAGTGACCCGACTGTGATCGTCTTGGTGGCTGGGTCGAATCCTGGCGCCGCGGCGAGCTCGCCGGCGGGAGCATCCGGATCAGCCGGAGTGGCTGACGTGCCGGCGCAGCCCGAGAGGGCCAGTGCCCCGATGGTCGCCAGCGCGGCCATCCCTGTCTTGAACTTCCTCATTGAAGTGCCCTTCTTAGTGCGTGTGTGATGTGGCGCAGTGTGTCCGATGCCGGGTGACATGCGGAAGGTGTAGTACTGCCGGGGTTTCAGTCCGTCGGCAGGACCGGCAATGTGATGAAGGACGGGCGCCCGGCATCGTGGTGGATGCGTTGGGTCGCCGACGTCAGAGTGGTGGCATCCGCGGTGTGCGGGCCGATCCCTCCGTTCCGGTCGAACTCGGGGAAACTTGAGCTGGCGACATCGACGCGCACGGAGTGTCCGGCCCGGAACAATTGGCCGGTGGCCCACATGTCGATCTCGATCCGGTGCGCGACACCGGGCTCGACCGCGCGAGCGGCCGCCTCCGGTCCCTCGCGGCGGCTGAGGCGGAGCACGCCCGACACGATACTCATCGCACGCCCGTCCGGCCACACGTCGATCAGCCGTACGACGACGTCGGCATCCGTCGCATCCGTGCTGACGTGCAGCGTCGCAGTGATCGGGCCCACCACCTCGAGGTCGCTTCGGAGCGGGGCGCTGGTGAACCGAACGATGTCCGCCCGGTCATCCAGCACGCGCTGGTCACGTGGACCCGGGGCCCATTCGACACCGCCGTCGCGTCCGCCGGTCATGAGCGTCTGACCACCCACTGTGGGTGTCGGGTCATTCGGGTCGAATAGGTAGTCGGTGGATGACTCGGCGTCCACTGGTCGTGTTTCGCAGAGCGTACCCTCGGCACCGAGATACCAGCGCTGCCAGTCGGTGCCAGGGATGGGCCATTCGTCAGCCGAGCGCCACCGCCCAGAGCCCATCACGAAGACGTTCACCCTCGGGCCCGGGATCTCGGCGTCGGCGTCGATCGCAGCGGCGATGAAGTCGGTCTCGATCCGCTCCAGGCCGAGCGCGAGCGCAGACCCCACCGCACCGAAGCTCAGCTCTCCGACCGTGCCCGTCTGATCGACGTGCGACCACGGTCCCACCACAAGACGCTGACCATCGCGTGCGCGCGGGGTTGCGGCGCCCAAGCGGAGAGTGCGGAAGTTATCGAGCGTTCCACCGAGGAAGAGGTCGAACCATCCTCCGACGTGCAATCCAGGCACCGCGATACGGTCACGGCGGCCACCGAACGACATCCGATCCCAGTACTCATCACGAACTCCCGACATGAGCCACCGGCGCCAGGAGGGCAGTACTTCCGACACGAAGGGTGCGTCCGAGAGCGGAAGGTGCGTCATGGTCGCGAAAGAGTCCTTCGAATGACGCCCCAGCTTCTGCATCCCTTCGCGGACGTCTTCGCCCCGAGCAGCGCGATGAAGCAGCGTCTGCATCGACTTCAGGGTGAACCAGCCGGTCAGCTGCCCGAGAGCGAAGGCTCCCCCGCGATACGCGAGCCCTGAGTGATAGTCATCGGGTGTCACGATCGGGATGATGGCGCGGAGCGCCTCGGGTGCGCGCGATGCCGCCGCCATCTGGACCATCCCGGAGTACGACGCACCGTACATCACGACATCACCAGTCGACCACGGCTGCTCTGCGCACCATTCGATCGCGTCGAGCGTGTCACTCTCCTCTGATTCGAACGGCACGAATTCGCCGTCCGATTGGCCCGTCCCACGGCAGTCCTGAATGACGACGGCGAAGCCGGCCTCGGTCAAGGGCGCCACGGGGGTCGAGCGCGTCATCTGCTCGCCGTACGGGTTCCGCACAAGCACGACGGGGCGCGGTGTGTCGGTGCGGTACACCGTGGAACGGAGGGTGACGCCGTCACGCGTCACGGAGGCCACCCCCCGGTCGAGCACTGTCTGCGTCATCGCCACGTCTTCGCGGATGGTTGTCATGAGAGGTCCGTACGCGGTCAGGAGGCCACGGACAGAGCGGCGTCGTAGTGCTGCTTCGCCTTGGGCAGTACCTCCCGCGAGAAGAGCTCCATGCTCGCTCGGCCGACCTCGTGCGACATCCCTCCGAACGTCGGCTGCAGGATGAGCTCGAACTCGCCCATCTGCTCCTGGATCCACGCCAGCTTGTCGAGGATCATCTGCGGGGTTCCGTAGAGGGCCGCTTCTGCGTAGTTGCGACCCGATTGACTGATGCCGTTCTCGTTGATCGCATCGGCGTTGGCGGCGTAGCGTTCGTAGCCCTTCGTCGTGGCGAAGTGCCCGCTGTTCATCTCGTAGTGCACCACGTTGGCGTCGTAGAAGTTGCCGACGTACTGGTAGTGCCGCTCCACAGCGGTCTCCTCGTCTTCGTGGCAGTACATCGCGACGTTCAGGCAGACGGGTGGAGCCTTCTCGCTCCATGTCTCGTAGTAGTAGTCCTGGTATGCCTGGAATGTCGGCAGCAGCTTGTCTACTGGCTTGAGGATGAACGACATCAGGCGCGCTTTGTTGTGCACCCCCGAGACCATCGAATCGTGCGAGCCGGCGACCGTGTACATGCGATCGTCCCAGGACGCGAATGGTCCCGGCTTGAGGGGTGTGCGCGGCTGCGGGTAGAAGGGCCCGTCACCCTCGATGACGCCGGTCTGGATTGCGTTGATGATCATTGCCGCGGACTCGTCGAATCGTTCGCGCGTTTCTTCCAGCGGTACGCCGAATGGAGCGAACTCCTTGCGCGAGAGTCCGCGACCCATGCCGAAGAGCACCCGGCCATCGGTCAGGTTGTCGAGCATCAGAAGCTTCTCGGCGACGCGGATCGGCTGAGCGTTCCACGGGAGGATGACGGCGCCGGTGCCGAGCTTGATCGTCTTCGTACGGCCTCCGACCATCGACAGCCACAGGAGGTTGTCAGGGCAGAAAGAATAGTCGGAGAAGTGGTGCTCAACGGCCCAGACGCTGTCATAGCCCCAGGCTTCGCTCATCACCGCGAGTTCTGTCTCGCTGCGATAGATCTCATGGTCGCTGACCGTTGGGTCACCCTTGCCAAAACCGAATCCCACGCCAATGTGCAACATTCCCGCTCCTCTGCAGTAGAAAATCCTTCGTCGCGTGCAGCCTTGGGGATGAACATCCGAGGGCTGAACTCGACGTAGACGCAACACTAAGCAGAGGCGAGGTCGTCCCGACTCTCACTTTGAGACAGGTCGACGCGCGCGGTCAGGAGCGACTGCTGGGCACGCTGATACCGAACTGCTTGATCTTGCGGTACATGGTCGCGCGGGAGATTCCCAGCGCCTTCGCCGCTTCCTCGCGGTTCCAGGAGGCATCTCGCAGTCCGGTGAGGACCAATTCCCGTTCGAGCCGCTCGAGCTTGGTAAGGTCTCGGGACCCCGCCTCGGCGAGCGCCGACACAGGAACGCTGTCGATCGTGATCTCGCCGCCGACAGCACTCATCGCCGACGTCGCGAGCACACGCCGCAGCTGGGTGATGTTGCCGGGCCACCGGTGTCGCGAGAGCACGGCGAGCACTTCCGCAGAGCAACGCAGAAGACTGTGCGCGGGACTAATGTCGGCCAGCACGCGCGCGACGATCCGGGACAGCTCCTCCCGGCGTTCGCGAAGTGCCGTGCGCTCCGTGATCACCAGGAACAGGTCATCGAGAGCAGACGGCGCATCGAGGGGAACCGCGGACGCGGCCGTCGCGACACACCACGCCTTCCCGCTGTCGATCGAGTCGCGCAGTCGAGTACGCAGCCCTGAGGGCAATTCGTCGAGGTGCCGCAACAACACCGCAGGGGCACTCTCGCACGCCATCCGGACACTGTCGATCCAGAGTTCAGGGTCCGTTCCGACGCTGCGTGCATCGAAAGCGACCCATCCCTCGGGCATGGCGCCAAGCGCTAGCGTCGCCTTGCCACTGCCACGCTCTCCCACCACGAGAGCCGGCAGTCCGTTCGCCCGCGCCCGACGCAGGCTCGCCGCGGCGGCGTCGGTGGGAAATCCGGCTCGCCCACGGTGCGTGACATCTTCGGACGAATCGCCGACCGTGGCCGACCGCGAGAGTGAAGCCATTGCCGCCATGCTGCCGTCACGCAGGCCAACGGGCCGACACCGAACTGTGATCGGTCCGTCCTCGAGGTCGATGGTGAACTCGCGCTCCTGGCCGCCAGCGACCTCATCGAGTACACGCGCTGCGACAGCGTCGGAGTTCAATCCATGCATGATCAGCTGACGGGCGGCGGCGTTGGCGACGAAAACGTTCGCACCGACCGCGATCACCGCCTGCGACGGACGGCGAGACTGCTGGGTGAAGTGGGCGAAGAGATCTCGCTCCACCCCGTAGGCATCGTCGATGAGGCGTTCCCGGATCGCCCACGCCGCGTCACGCGCGAAGGGCATGAGCAGCTGGTTGGCCTTGTCGATGTGGCAATTCAGCGACAACACGCCGACCACCCGGTTCAGCGCATCGCGAAGCGGGGCTCCGACCGAGACGAGATTGACTTCGGAATCGCGGAAGTGCTCTGGTCCGACTACAGCAAAGGGCTCGAGCCGCTCGACGCACGTGCCGGCACCGTTGGTGCCCACAACAGACTCTCGGAAGAGCGCGCCGGGTCGACTGCCGCGCTCAAGGGTGGTCGGCACGACGCCGTCGCCGCCGATGGCAGGGGAGAGCTGGATACAGTCGCGGTCCAGCAGCATCGCCCAGGCATCGGACCCCTCGAGCTGTTCGTGGAGTCTTTGCATGATCGGGCTCGCCGCACGTAGGAGGCGCTCCGCGCGGCCGCCCACATCGATGGAGGGCAGTGCCATCGTGCGGAAGTCGACCCCGCTGTCGAGCGATCGCCGCCAGGAGTGGAGAATCTCGGGGCGAATCTCTGCGCCGTCTTGCTCGAAGGCATCCGGATCATTGAAGAACTCGTCCCTCGCCGCGCGCGATCGCAGGACGGACTCCTCGTCTAGTGCGAGTGCGTAGGTGTTCAGATTACCGCGCGGGAACGTCACTGTGCCTCCGTCGCCTCAAGAGGACTCCGTGCGGCCATCGGACGAAGATCAAGACCCCTGAGATCGTGCAATTATATGCACGACACCCGCCTATCGAGGTACGGGAGCGTGCAACAGAGACCGAACTGTACTGCGTCGGGGCTTCTGGAATCCGTGCGTCCTTCAGACATGGTCAAATTGAGACCCAGACTCAGCGCACCGGCGACCAGAATGAGAGATCACGAACAAGGGAGTTTGCACGATGGCCGGATTGCATGATCTTGAAGGGCGCGTCGTCGTCGTCACCGGTGGAGCCTCAGGCATCGGGCGCGGCATAGCCGAGGAGTTCATCGCGCAGGGATGTCGAGTGATCATCGCCGACATCGAGCGCACCACCCTTGAGAGCACGGCCGCCGAGATCGGGGCGCTGGGCGTGCAGTGCGATGTGACCGATCCTGACAGCGTCGGAGCTCTGGCCCGACGGATCATCGCCGAGTTCGGGCGCGTCGACATCGTCTGCAACAACGCAGGCGTCGGACCCCGCGGGCCGATGGCTGACCTCTCCTTGAAGGACTGGAAGTGGATCCTCGACGTCAACCTCTGGGGCGTGATCCACGGCATCCACGAGTTCCTGCCGCTACTGAAGGCCAATCCGGATGGCGGATGGTTCGTGAACACCGCCTCCGTCGCGGCGCTCCTGCCACCCAAATTCTACGGTCCCTATGTCGCCAGCAAGGCGGCGGTGCTCGGGCTTTCGGACGTTCTTCAGCGCGAGCTGGATGTCGAAGAGGCATCGGTCGGTGTCACGGTGCTCTGCCCTGGCCCCGTGCGTACGAACATCATGAACAGCCTGCGCAACCGGCCCGAAGACCAGGTCGAAGGTGCGGCCCTGAAAGACCACGACATCGCGCTGACTGTTCCGGACGACTGGCGTTTCGCGAATCCGCGCGACGTCGGCGTCATCGTCTCTCGTGCGGTCCGCAACGGCGACTTCTACGCGATCACCCATCCAGAGTGGATCGATCAGATCACCACCCGGTCGACCGCCCTCGAAGACGCCTACCGTCGGTACGAGATCACGCACGCCGACTGAAGCTGCACCGGCATCCCCTGACCTGTGGCAGTTCGACACGATCGTCTCGCGGTCAGCGCCGGCCGACGATCCGTGGATCGCCGGCCGACGCGAGACATGCTGGTCTGCTTATCGGGTGGCGACCTGCGCTGGTCTCGGCGGCGTCGAAGCCGGAGATGCCGCCGAGCACGTGTTCGGCCTCGTGCAGGACGAGGTTCGTCTTGGGTCAGGGGCTCTCGGTAAAGGCGTCGGAGCGCCAGGTCGCACGAGACGCGAAGAACGGGTGGGCGTCCCTCTCTCCGGTCACGATGAAGGCGTCGGAGGTCATCCCTTGGAAGTCCGACCCTTTGAGGCCGGGGTAGAAATCGCCAGCCTGACCATCGGGATCTTCGCCTTTGCCGGGTGCGGCCATGATGACGCGGGCCGCGAAGCGGGGCTCGATCTCTCCGTACACGGAGCATCGGTCGGGTCGATGTTGGTCATGCCCGAGACGAGGCCGATGGCGTTTCCACCTGCGGAGTGACCCACGGCAGCGATCTTCGTGCGGTCGAGATGACCGGCGAGTCCGGGAACGGTCACCGGAGCGGAGACGGAGACCGTGAGGTCGATCGGGCGGTCCTCGACGGGGAGGGCAAGTGGCCAGCGGACTACCTCGCGACGTGCGCGACCAGACTGCAACTGCGCGGGACCTGTTTTCGTCGAGCAGTGGCCTGGACGACGACGTCACCGGATTTCACGATCCACGCTCTGCTCCACTACGCCGCGTCAACTTGGCTGTGACAGGGTGTCCCGATCAACCACGGTGAGGCCTGGCTGGGAGACGATCCGCGCACCGTCTTGCGCGTGTATGCCCACGTCCTCGGAGAAGCTCAGGACATTGAGCTCTACGCCGCCTGAACGCTTCACTCCAAGGTAGGAGGAACCTGGAAAACGGGTTCTGACCAGAAAAAAGAGCGGAGATGGAGGGATTTGAACCCCATCTTTCAACTCCAGTCTCGACCCGAATCAGTCAAATATCCCGGATTCACTCCGGCGCTTTCCTTCCGCTCCTCAGATTTCGCCGGGACGATGGAAGAATTGTAGATCTGGCTCGGCACTCGAATTTTCATCAACGTCATTGCCGGCATGCTTCCCGCCGCGCCATTACGCTGTCCACCGTCTGGGCCGATAACGTGGACGGAGGACGGGAGCCCCATGACACGACCCAGGCCGTTGACGGTCGATCCGATCGCTGAGGCGAAGCGTCAGTGGACCGTTCACGGGTGGCAGGATGCTGCCGCCGGCATGTCGGCAGTGACGTCGGTGATGCGCACACAGCAGCTCATGCTCGCCCGGGTGGAGCGGACGCTGAAGCCTTTCGGGCTTTCTTTCGCACGGTTCGAGATGTTGCGGCTGCTCGCCTTTACTCGCGAGGGCCGGATGCCGATGGCCAGCGCGATCGCCCGCCTGCAGGTCCACCCGACGAGTGTGACGAACACGGTGACACGGCTCGTGAAGGACGAGCTGGTGCAGCGAGAGCAGCATCCTGACGATGGCAGAGCGGCCCTTGTCGTGCTGACCCCCACAGGCCGGAAGGTCATCGAGTCTGCTACAGCGGCACTGAACGACGTGTTCCGCGATGTCGGTCTTGCTGATGACGACACCATCGATCTCGTCCGGATCCTCGCACGCTTCCGCAAAGAGGCCGGAGACTTCTCGGACCCGGTACAGCCACCTGACCCGCTCTGATGCTGTGCGCCCGCGAGGTCGCACAGCATCAGGTTCTCAGCGGTGGCTGAAGACCGGCGCGCGCTTGTCGCGGAAGGCGGCCATGCCCTCGGTCTGATCGTCCAGCGCGAAGGTCGCCGCGAAGGCCTGCTTTTCGAATCGCATCCCCTCAGCGAGAGTGGTCTCCTGCGCGGCCTGCAACGCCGCCTTGGCCGCATAAACAACCGGGAGCGACTTCGACGCGATCGTCTCCGCGACTTTCGCTGCTTCGTCAAGCAGTTCATCGGCAGGGATGACTCGTGAGACGAGTCCTGACCGCTCGGCTTCCTCCGCGCCCATGATGCGTCCGGTGAGCACCAGCTCGGCAGCCTTGTACTTGCCGATCGCACGAGGCAGCCGCTGGGTGCCCCCGATACCGGGGATGACACCGAGGTTGATCTCCGGTTGCCCGAACTTCGCGGTGTCCGCGGCGAGGATGATGTCCGCCATCATCGCGAGCTCACAGCCCCCACCGAGCGCGAACCCCGCGACAGCAGCAACCACCGGGGTGCGCAGCCGACCGAAGTCGTTCCAGCCAGCGAAGGGATCATTGAGATACATGTCGATGTATCCCTTATCCGCCATCTCCTTGATGTCCGCACCGGCCGCGAACGCCTTCGCGGAACCGGTGATCACGATGGCGCCGATGGCCGGGTCGTCATCGAAGGCTTTTCCGGCTGTGACGACCTCGCTGATGAGCTTCGCGTTCAACGCGTTGAGCGCTTCGGGACGGTTCAGCGTGATCCAGCCGACGCGGCCTTTGGTTTCGGTGATGATCGTTTCGTAGTCGCTCACAGTTGCTCCTGTCAGGCGTCCGCGCTCTGTGCACGGATCGTGTTGATGATTCCGGAGAAGTCCTTACGTGCACCGTCACCGTCGGCGAAGGCACGGTAGATCTCGCGCGCATGGCGCCCGAGCTGCGCATCGACACCGGTCAGCTCGATCGCCGACTCCGCGAGACCGAGATCCTTCGACATCAGAGCACCAGCGAATCCTGGCTCGTAGTCATTGTTCGCCGGGCTGGTGGCCACCGGGCCGGGAACCGGGCAATTCGTCGTCAGCGCCCAGCACTGACCCGACGCGTTCGATGCGACATCGAACAGTGCCTGATGACTGAGCCCGAGTCGCTCGCCGAGCACGAAAGCCTCGGCGACGGCGATCTGTGTGATCCCGAGGATCATGTTGTTGCAGACTTTCGCGGCCTGGCCGAGACCGGAGCCGCCACAGTGGACGATGCGTCCGCCCATCACCTCAAGGATCGGCTGAATCGTCTGGAAGTCTTCGTCGCTGGCTCCGACCATGAAGGCCAGCGTGCCTTTCTCGGCACCGACCACGCCGCCCGACACCGGAGCGTCCGCTGCGCGGTGCCCCGCCTCAAGGGCCAGATCATGAGCCTTCCGGGCTTCATCGACAGCGATCGTCGACGAGTCGATGAACAGCGTCCCTGGCCTCGCCGAGGCCAACAGCCCCGGGGCGCCCGCCGCACCGGAATACGCGGCAATCACATGCGCGCCGCTGGGGAGCATCGTGATCACGATGTCGACATCCGCCACCGCGGAAACGGCATCCGAGGAAATCTCAATACCGGCTACGCGGGCTGCTTCGAGGGCAGCGGGCACCGGGTCGAACCCGATGACTCGGTGGCCGGCCTTCACCAGGTTGGCCGCCATGGGGCCTCCCATGTGACCCAGGCCGAGGAATGCAATATTCGTCATATTCTCAACTCTCCTTGTGTTCGTGTGAGCGCAGCGAGTCCGAGCTCGCGGTCATCCGATGGTTCGAAGAATGCTTTGATTTCTGCCGCATCGACATCACCGGCTGGCTCCCACCGAGGGTTCCGGTCCTTGTCGATGACCTGCGCCCGAACACCCTCGGTGAAATCGTGGGTCTTGAGCATCCGCAACGACACGCGGTACTCCTGGTCGAGAGCTTCCTCCAGCGAGGACAGTTGTGCGGCACGCCGTAGCGATTCTCTCGTCACCGCCAACGCAGTCGGCGATTTGGCGACGATCGCGTCCGCCGCCTGACCCGCTTCTGCGATCCCGCTCAGGCGCAACCGACGGATGATCTCGCTGACGTCGTGTGTGGCGAAGGCCTCATCGATCCATGAACGCGTCGTATGCAGCGGCGGCGCACCTGGATCTTCTGAGAGAAGCATGACTGCCTCACCGGCGTCGGTCGCCTCAAGTGCCGCCAGGAGGTTCGCGATCCTTTCGGAGCGGATGTAGACGTCGCTGAGCCCGACTTCGATCGCGTCCGCCGCACCGACAGACGCCGCGGTGAGTGCGAGGAACGTCCCCACCTCACCGGACGCGCGTGAAAGCAGCCACGTCGCGCCGACGTCGGGGACGAATCCGATACCGACCTCTGGCAGGCCCAGACGCCCCCGCTCGGTCACCACTCGGTGCGAGGCATGCGCGGAGATGCCGATCCCCCCGCCCAGAACGATCCCGTCCTGGACTGCCACGATCGGCTTCGGGAAGCGGGCGATCTCGGAGTTGAGGTGATACTCGTCGAACCAGAACTCGGCAGAGGCAGATCCGTCTCCGGAGACGGCATCGTTGTACAGCGAAACGATGTCCCCGCCGGCGCAGAGTCCCCTCTCGCCAGCGCCGACGATCGCGACCGTGGCAATCGACTCATCGGCAGCCCAGCGGGCGAGTGCCGGGCGGATCAGCTGCACCATGCGGTGGGTCAGCGCGTTGATCGCACGCGGACGATTGAGCGTCACCAGACCGAGACGGCCCCGCTGCTCGAAGAGAACCTCATCTTCTGGTTCCACGCCATCTGGCTGCGTTCCTTCTAATCTCGCAGCGGCGTTCATCGGCCGCTCGAGAGAAGTTCGCGTCCAACGATGAGCTTCATGATCTCGTTTGTCCCCTCGAGGATCTGGTGCACGCGCAGATCACGCACGACCCGTTCGATGCCGTATTCGTGCAGATACCCGTACCCGCCATGCAGCTGGAGGGCTTCGTTAGCGACCCGGAATCCGGCATCCGTGGCGAACCGCTTCGCGAGCGCACACGCGGATGCCACGTCGGCGGCGCTCTCGTCCATCTTCGCCGCGGCACGCTGCAACAGCGCGCGGGCCGCCTGAAGATCCGTCTCCATGTCGGCGAGAGTGAACACGATCGATTGGTTCGCCGCGAGCGGGGCACCGAAGGCTTCGCGCTCCTGCACGTACGCGGTCGCCTTGTCGAGCGCCCACTGTGCGCCGCCCAGGGAGCAGGCACCCATGTTCACGCGTCCGCCGTTGAGGCCCTTCATCGCGATGCCGAATCCGTCGCCCTCCTGGCCGAGAAGGTTCTCGACCGGGACGCGGACATCTTCGAAGATCACCTGACGGGTGGGCTGCGCGTTCCAGCCCATCTTCTTCTCGTTAGGTCCAAAGCTCAGCCCCGGCGCATCGGCGGGAACGACGATCGCGCTGATACCGCGCGAACCGGGAGCGCCCGTCCTTGCCATGACGAGGTAGACGGCAGATGACCCGGCCCCCGAGATGAACTGCTTCGTGCCATTGAGCACGTACTCGTCGCCGTCACGCTTGGCCGAAGTCGCAATAGCCGCGGCATCCGACCCAGCACCGGGTTCGGTGAGGCAGTAGCTGCCGAGATCGTCCATCGTGACCAGGCCGGGCAGCCAGCGTTCGCGCTGTGCCTGGTTGCCGAACTCGTCGATCATCCAAGCGACCATATTGTGGATCGAGATGTAGGCCGCGATCGTCGTGTCGCCCTTGGCGAGCTCCTCGAAGATCGCTACCGCATCGAGCCGGGAAAGTCCCGATCCCCCGATGTCGTCTCTCACATAGATACCACCGAGGCCAAGCTCGCCGGCTTCTCTCAGTGTGTCAACGGGGAAGAACTTCTCTGCATCCCAGTTCGCCGAATTGGGGGCGAGGCGGGCTGTGGCGAAATCCCGGACTGCTTCCACGAGCGCTGTGCGCTCATCATGGGTAAGTGACGCGTACATGAAGATCAGTGCATCGTCGGGATGACGAAGCTCGCGCCTTCCTTCAGATCGTGTGACAGCCAGCGGCTCGTGACCGTCTTGGTCTTCGTGTAGAAACGGAACGCGTCAGGACCGTGCTGGTTCAGGTCACCGAAGCCGGACTTCTTCCACCCGCCGAACGTGTGATAGGCGATCGGGACGGGGATCGGCACATTGACTCCGACCATTCCCACCTGCACACGTGCGGTAAAGTCCCGTGCCGCATCACCATCACGAGTGAAGATCGACACACCATTCCATACTCATGATCCGTCGCCATCGCGAGCGCCTGCTCGTAGTCATCGGCGCGAGCGATAAACAGCACGGGCCCGAAGACCTCTTCCTTGTACACGGTCATGTCGGTCGTGACGTTGTCGAACAGGGTCGGGCCAAGGTAGAAACCGTTCTCGAAACCCTCGACCGTGTACCCGCGACCATCGGCGAGGAGCGTCGCGCCCTCGTCGATGCCCGTCTGGATGTAACCCTCGACACGCGTGAGCGCCTCGGCCGTGATCAGGGGGCCGTAATCCACGCCCTCTGCGAGCGACGGACCAATCTTGAGGGCCTTCACTCGCTCAGTGAGCTTCGCAGACAGCGCATCCGCCGTCGCCTTGCCGACCGGAACAGCAACCGAGATCGCCATGCACCGCTCCCCCGCAGAGCCGTAACCGGCGCCGATGAGCGCATCCGCAACCTGGTCGAGATCAGCGTCGGGCATCACGATCATGTGGTTCTTCGCCCCACCGAAGCACTGCGCGCGCTTACCGTTCTGCGCCGCGGTCTCGTAAATGTACTGCGCGATCGGGGTCGAGCCGACGAAACCGACAGCCTTCACACGGTCGTCGTGCAGGATCGCATCGACGGCTTCCTTGTCGCCGTTGACGACGTTCAGAACGCCGGCGGGCAGACCCGCCTCGAGGAAGAGCTCGGCGATGCGCAGCGGGACGGAGGGATCGCGCTCACTCGGCTTGAGGATGAAGGAGTTGCCCGCAGCGAGCGCGGGACCCATCTTCCACAGCGGGATCATTGCGGGGAAGTTGAACGGCGTGATGCCGGCGACGACTCCGAGCGGCTGGCGCATCGAGTAGACGTCGATGCCGGTGCCGGCGCCAGTCGAGTACTCGCCCTTGAGCAAGTGCGGGGCGCCCACCGCGAACTCGATGACCTCGACTCCGCGCTGGATATCGCCCTTGGCGTCATCAACCGTCTTACCGTGCTCGCTCGAAAGCAACTCGGCGAGACTCTGCATATCCTTAGCGATGAGGTCCAGGAACTTAAGTAGCACACGGGCACGCTTCTGCGGATTGGTCGCACCCCAGGCGATCTGAGCCTCTTCAGCGTTGGCGATCGCGGCGGCCATTTCGGCAGGGCTCGCAAGCGGGACCTTGGCCTGCACCTCGCCGGTGGATGGATCGAAGACATCGGCGAAGCGGCCGGAAGTGCCGGCGACATGCTTGCCCCCGATGAAGTGGGTGAGTTCACGAGTCATTTCGAGGTATCCCTTCGGTGCGCCCAGTGTGGTGCATGTCGATATTACTTGGTAGATCAATTAAATACTAGGTGTTCCGACTAAATTCTCAACCAGGTGCTTATGAGAGCCGCATTTTCAGCCAGGTGCTCTCGATATCCAGGCAGCCAGGCAGCAGCCAGTAGCGATTTGGATGCCGCTCGAGCAGCGGCCGGTATCCGCGCGATCCTCTCCGCCACACGCAATGCGGTTGCCTCGACTTGATCAGCCTGCTCGACAGCATTCACAACACCCCACTCCCGTGCGGTTACCGCATCCAGGGCGCGTCCGGCGAGGACGAACTCTGTGGCGCGGGGGCCCCGCGATCCGCGGCAGCAGGTAGGACGAGCCGCAGTCCGGGACGACGACCTTGCCCGAGTGAGCGAGCGTCGGCAGCACCTCGTGCACCGTGCCGGCGAGCTCGCGCACGTACTCGGACGGAGACGCCGCAGTCGACCGCTTTCGATGATCGCTCGGCGGCATTCGTCGTACGGAACAGGACGGATCGTCGGCAGTATCGTCAGATTCACACCGAATGGCTTGTCGGTGAGAGCCTTCGTGCGCTGGATCTCCCTCCCGAGGTCCTCAGGCGTAGGCTGCGTGAGCGCCGTGAGAGACCCGAGCGCTCCCGCTTCGGCAACCAGGCGTTCTTGGAACCTCCCTACAACAGGCCGGCCACCCGCGGCAGCCAGAGGATGATGTCCGGCACGAGGAAGTAGATCGCGGTAAGAGTGAGATCCAACAGCACGAACGGCGTGAGGAACTTGAACACGCTCTCGGCCTTTATGCCCGTCGCAGACGAGATCACGAAGGCATTCATACCGACCGGCGGGGTGATAAGGCCGATCTCGATCATCTTCAGCACCAGGATGCCGAACCAGATCGGGTCGAATCCGAGTTCGAGCACGATCGGAGCCATCAGGGGGACGGTGATGAGCATCGCGGTCAGTCCATCCAGAACCGCACCAAGCGGGAGGAGGATGAGCAGCAGCATCGCGATGATCAGAGCCGGCGGCACAGACAAGCCGCCTGCCCATTCGGTCAGCGTCCGGGGCAGCCCTGACAGCGTCAGCATATAACCGAAGATCGCACCGCCGACTATGAGCAGGAAGATCATGCCCACAACTCCGACTGTCTCGCGCATCGAGACGGCGAGTACCTTGAACACCGAGGCGCGCTTCTTCTTCACCTCGATGACCATGATGATCATCGCGACGAGCGCTCCGAGCGCGCCGGCTTCGGTGGCGGTGAAGAAACCTCCATACAGGCCGCCGACGACGACGCCGAAGATCACGACCGCGTAGATGACCCCGATCGCGTCGCTGTGGACGAGTCGACCAAGACCTCGGCGCTCACGGGAAGCCACGAGCGTCTCGGTGCGCACGAGCACACGAGCATCGGCGGTCGATTCCCATGCCTCGTTGAAGCTGCGCTGCGGCGACTTCGCCGGCTTCGTCACCATTGCGCCGCCACCGAAGCTCGCCTCACCCGTGCGCTGCCCGCGCATTGCACGCAGTACGACGAACACCATCAGGATGACGCAAGACAAGATGCCCGGAATAATGCCAGCGAAGATGAGTGCCGCGATGCTGACCTCAGCGGTGATTCCGTACAGAACGATCGCGATCGAAGGCGGAATGAGCGCAGCGAATGCTCCGGCTGCGGCGACGACTGCAGCAGCATACTCGCGCTTGTACCCGTAACGTCCCATCTCCTGCACCGAGATCCGGCCGAACGCAGCGACGTCAGCCGCGCTGGATCCGGAAATTCCAGAGAAGAGCGTCGTGGCGCCGACCGCAGTAGCGGCCAGCCCGCCGGGGATCCTGCCGATAACCTTGTGGATTGCCCGGTAGATCGCACGGCCTATGCCGGCGTTGGCTATCAGACAGCCGAGCAGAATATACATCGGGATGACGAACAACGCGTACTTTGCAGTGGCGGTATATGGCGTTGCGCCGAGCACGCTTTCGAGACTCATCGACGAGCCCATCAGCAGAAGACCCACGAGACCCGAGCCGATGAGCGACAGCGCAACGGGCATCTCGATCGCGATGAAGATGAAGAGCGCTACGACGGCCAGACCAGCCGCAAGTTCGGGGGTCATGCGACGTCCTTAGCAATCGGTGCGTCGAAAAGGTCCTCGAACGGCTCGCGTTCTCGACCAACGACGGAGGTGGACTTCGCGATCTGGGCAACAAGCAGGAAAAGAAGCACGACCCCCAAGCAGATGAGTCCGATCGGGATGGCCACGCGTGCGGGCCACACTGGAACACTGATGAGGCCGAACCGGTACTCGGCTGTCCGCACGGCGGTGATCGCCTTATCGATCGTCGCGATGATGAGCCAGACCACGACTCCGAGCGAGAGGACGAGCCCGATCGAACGCAGGACTCGCGCCATCGCATCGGGCACGCGGTCGGTGAGCAGCACCACTCGGATGTGCTGTCCGTCACGTCCTGCAGTCGTCATCGCGAGGAACACCATCGCTACCAGGATGATCTCAGTGATCTCGATCACACCCGGCAGTCCCTTGCCTGTCGCAGTGCGCGAGACGACATCGATCACGGTGGCGGCCATCAGGATGATCACCCCAATGCTGGCGAGAGCGCGCGTGACTGGCTCGACCGTGGTGATCACACCTTCTAAGGCTTTCGCTACCCGCGCGAGTGGCGAAGATGTCACCACTTCGGCCGCATTGCTGGCTGGTTCTAGCACCGTGCGCTCCTCATCGAGTCTGGTACGGAATCTGACGCATTTTGCGTTTCAGATACTCACGGCGCTAGCGCTTCAGCGCCGCCACCAAATCCACAGTATCAAGAAAGTAGGTTTTCGACTACCAAACAAGTAGCATGACTCCAGACGTCCCAACGACAAGGGATGCACCAGCCAAATATGACGAAGGAGTCATCCATGCAATCCACATACACAGCAAAGCGACTTCGGTGGGCAGGAGTGGCGATCACATCGACCGCGTTGCTACTCGCCGGATGCAGCGCAGGTGCCGCGACCGACGCGGAGACGGACGGAGCCATCGGTTCCCTCTCGCTGAAATTCACCAGCTACGCCAGCCCTACGGCGCCCATCAGCCAAGCGCTTCAGCAATCATTCGATGCCCTCGCAGAGTCAACGGACGGCGCGATCGAGGTCGAGCCTTTCTGGTCGGCATCTCTACTCAGCGCCCCCGATGGACTCGCTGGGGCAGCCGACGGACGTGCCGACATCTCACTCATCACCGCCGCCTATACTCCGTCCGAGATGCCTCTCAGCCAGCTCCTGGGCGTGCCTTTCGTCGCACCGTCCTCCGCTAGCGTGTCCCTCGCGCTCAAGGAGCTCTACGACACGAGCCCGGCGTTCCAGAACGAATTCAGCTCGAACGGGGTTCATCTGCTCGCGGTCATAGCGCCGGGCGAGAACATCATCGCGACCACCGACCCGATCGAAGGGCCCGAGGATCTCGAAGGTCTTCAGCTGCGTGCCGCCGGTTATATCGCGAACGCAGTTCAGGAATGGGACGCGAATGTCCAGGCACTACCGGCGACCGATATGTACGAGTCGATCGAGCGAGGCCTCATTGACGGCTACACGTCCTTCGCGTACGAACTCATCGCAAGCTTCGGTTTGAATGAGGTTGCGACAAACATCACCGATCCTGGCACCGGCCCATACATTGCCTCCTACATCGTGATCAATAAGAGCCAATGGGACGGGTTCTCGGATGCTCAGCGCGATGCGATCACTGCGTCATACGAAAACGTCGCGGACTGGAGCACTGAGGCGACCCTCGAAATCGAGGCGGCCACGTGCGACACACTGCTCGAGAACGGCGGGAGTGTAACCGTCTGGGACGAGACCAAGGTCAAGCAGTTCCGCGACAAGATCGGCGATAGCCTCCTGAAGGAATGGAAGGCCACGGCCTCTGCCACGGGCGTCGACCCTGATGCCTTCTATGACGAGTTGCAGACTGCGCTGGATGACGTCGGTGATCAGGAGCGCCAGACCGGACTCCAGGAGTGCGCGAGCCGGTAATCGGTGACAACACGAAAGCGGCCCGGAACCTGCTTGGATTCAAGGGGTGGTCGCAACACCAAGTGAACTAGACCAGTTCTAGCAGACGCTCGGCTGGAGTTTTCCAGCCGAGCGTTTTGCGTGGGCGGCCGTTGAGCTTCTGAGCGACATGTTCCAGATCCGTCGGCCCATAGGCGGAGAGGTCCGTGCCTTTGGGGAAGTACTGACGCAGTAGCCCGTTGGTGTTCTCGTTCGATCCGCGCTGCCAAGGCGATGCCGGATCACAGAAATAGACCGGGACACCCGTCGCGACCTTGAACTGCTTATGCGTGGCCATCTCCGCGCCCTGGTCCCAGGTCAACGAACCACGCAGATGCTCAGGCAGCGCGCCGATCAGCTCGACCAGAACGTCACGGACGGCTTCCGCACTGTGATCGCCAGGCAGGTGCCCGAGCATCACGTAACGCGTGGTCCGCTCGACCAGCGTGATGATCGCGGACTGGTTGCTCATCCCGGTGATCAGGTCCCCTTCCTTACGCTGTTACTGAGGCCGGAGCACCGTTGACATTGCGTTTCGGTCACCCTCGGGCAGTGGGTATGGCTCAGTATCGCCCTGCCGCGTTGACGGCTCACTGGGAATGGCCGCCCACTGCCCGCTGATGGCTCGACCGCTGATTGAGAATTGCGACATTGATCGTTGGGTAAGGACGTGCCGGCGTGGTCATCGATAAGGGGAAACAGTTACCCACCTGATCGAGAGGACTACCTTCATGCCAACACTGTGGGCCGGAATCGACGCCGGCAAGCGCACGCACCACTGCGTCGTGATCGACCGTAACGGAACCGTTCTGCTGTCCACGAAGGTCAGCAACGACGAGACTCCGCTACTCGATCTGATCTCGACGGTCGTTGAGCTCGACGGCGGGGGTGAGGTTTGCTGGGCGACGGATCTGACAGATGGTGGCGCCGCGTTGCTGATCGCCCTGCTAGCCGCTCATGATCAACAGTTGCTCTATATCCCGGGGAGGATCGTGCATCACGCTGCGGCGACATATCGGGGTGATGGGAAGACCGACGCGAAGGACGCCCGGATCGTCGCCGACCAGGCTCGCATGCGCGCCGATCTTCAGCCCGTCCGGATCGCCACCGAGATAGCCGTCGATCTGCGGTTGCTGACCTCTCACCGGTTGGATGTGATCCATGACCGGGTGCGCGCCATCAACCGGCTGCGCGCGACGATGCTCGAGTACTTCCCTGCATTGGAGCGGGCGTCGACTACTCGAAGAACAAGGCCGCGCTCGTGCTGCTGTCTCACTACGCGACTCCGGATAGTCTCCGCCGGATCGGTGCCGCCCGGCTTGCCACGTGGTTAAAGACGCGAGGCTGCCGCAATAGCGCTGGCGTCTCGAAAGCCGCCGTCGATGCAGCTCACACGCAGACCACGACCCTGCCCGCCCAATCTGTCGGGTCGGCATTGGTGACCAAACTCGCGGCGAAGATCGCTGCGATCGATGAGGACCTCGCGGGCATCGACGCCGAGATCACCAAACATTACGCGCAGCATGAGGACGCCGAGATCCTGCTCAGCACGCCCGGCTTCGGGCCCGTTCTCGCCGCCACCTTCCTCGCTCAGATCGGTGGGAACCTCGACGCGTTCGAGAACGTAGACCGACTTGCCTGCGTCGCCAGCCTCGCACCTGTTCCTCGGGATTCCGGACGCATCAGTGGAAACCTTCACCGGCCACGACGTTTCAACCGTCGGCTGCTGCGAACCTGCTATCTCGCCGCCCTATCGAGCCTCAAGAACAGTCCCTCGTCGCGGGCGTTCTACGATCGCAAACGCGCAGAGGGCAAGTCACACAAGCAAGCGCTGATCGCTCTCGCCCGGCGCCGCATGAACGTCATCTGGGCCATGCTCCGCGACCACACCGCTTACGTCGAGCCAGCCAGGCAAGTCCCAATTGCCGCTTGACAACTTCATTGAGATTCCCAATGCCCGGGAACAGCACGATCCTCGACTTCCGCGGGCCGATCAGAGATCATCACCATCGGATCAACAAATCGACTCGTGCGATGCTCCGGGGAACGGTGTGGTTTCCGGCGCGTGCGGCCGGTGCGCAGCGCGTCGACGATCTCGCGCTTCAACCCGCCACGGGCTTGAACGTAGATCGCTTGGTAGATCGTCTCCGTGCTCACCCTCATACCCTCATCGTCGGGGAACTCCGCCCGGATCCGGTTACGGATCTGTTCCGGAGACCATTGTCTCCCCAACCCCGCAGACACATACTCCCGCAACCGCCCAGGCGCAGCGAGCAGCGCAGGTTTCGGACGGACACGCTGGGCTGCAGCATCTCGGTGCGCGGCATGCGGCAAATACCGGGCATCCGAGCCTGGCCTCCGGGCCAGCTCGCGCATGATCGTCGATGCCGGCCTGCCCAGCTCCCGACCAATCGCCCGCAACGATGAGCCAGCTCGGTGCAGATCAGCGATCATCTCCCGCTCAGCCAGCGAGAGCAACCGCGAACCAATCGCCTCAGCGATCAACGGTGGTGGACTTGTCATAGACTCCATCGTGACGCGTCCGGTGGAGTAATCCACGCGCCGACCGTCAGGATAGAACCGCGAGTTCCGTGACTTACGGACCCCACGATCCCAATCCCTCGCCGTGCGCTCATGGATCCCCACCCGCGCTGCAGACTCACGTCGTGACATCCCCCCGGCGCGCAGCCGAGCGAACTCAGCCTTCCCCGGATGCGCAACACGCTTCGACGACAGCCCCGCCTGACGAGCCCACGCGAAACCAGTATTGCGATTGATACCCAACCGCGTGCGACCACACTCACACTGCCGATCTCCTTCATCAAAGCGATGAACTGCGCCTTAAGCGCACCAGAACTCTCCAAAAAACACGACACGGTGGTCGCAACCTCCTGAAAATCGAGGGTGTTGCGACCACCGTTAGAATCCAAGAGAAAGCTCCGGGCCGCTTTCGTCTTCGCGATTGAAGATCCGAAGCTACTGAGGATCCGGAGCGATCATCAACGCACGAAAGCGCTCGATCACTTCGAGTGGCAGCCCGTGTGCGAGGAGCCACCCTTCGGCGCCGGACCAGTCCTCATTCAGCGACTCGAGGAGTGCCTCGATCTTCGCCACCTGCGGGCGATGCTGGTCGAGCGTACGGCCTGCGAGCACCCCTTCATAGCCGGGAACCGCCCGCAGGCGCTCCAGAATGTTCGCAATTCCCACATCCGTCAGCAGGAAGTCCTCGACGATGAGCGGATGCTCCACGCCCAGCACGTCGAGCAGGAGAGCGGCGATGACGCCGGTCCTGTCTTTCCCCGCCGCGCAGTGGAAGTAAACACCGTTCTCTGCGTCGTCCATGACTGTGCGGACCGCGAGGATAATCTCATCCGGCCCGTCGACGAGGTAGTCGTAGTACGTGGCGGTCCAGCTCGTGCCGTGATCGGTCACGAGACTCGACGTTGTGAAGCGGATGCCGAGGCTCTCATGGTCGATCTGCTCCCGCCCCGCCTCGCTCCCGCGCCGAAGGTCGACGATGCTGTGGATCGGCAAACCCGCCTCGGCGGCGCTCGTTGCTCCGGTGAGCGCTATCGGGAAATCACCCCGGAACACCTTCCCGAACCTTGTCGTACCTGCGGGCACGGGTAAACCCCCGAGGTCACGCACATTGTGCATTCCCTCGAGGGCCACGACTCGCCTGCTGTGATCCACAGTGCTGTGCGGCGAGCCCGTGCTCATGCGCGCAGTACCCGCGGCATGTCGGTCGGCCACACGCCGAACCGTGTGGTGTGATCGGCGATCACACTGTTCTCCATGACCACTCCATACCCGACACGCTCGCCATAGACCCACTTCATCATGCCGTTCCAGGTGATGTTCGCAGGATACGCGGTCCACGGTGCACCGACGTTGGGCATCGCGTGCAATCGGTACGTGCGGCCGCGCACGTCCGTCACCTCGCAATCCAGCGTGAGCAGCATCACCCCGAACCGCGTGGCCTCGAACGAGCCGTGCGAGAGCGCGACGAACTCGCCTTTGTCGATGACGTAGCCGTGCGTGATGTCGATGCGCTGCCTCCCGGGGCCCTGCGCGTCGCGCGGCGCGCGGAAGTGAAATGCGAGATCTTCACCAAACGTCGCGTTGATGCTGTTCATGGGCCGAACGGCTTCCGGCCGCTTCCCCCACGAACGATCCATCCGCTCGATGCTGTCGACGGGGAACTCTTTGCCGTGCACCTTGATCGTGCCGGTGATGCGGCCGGTCATGTCGTAATGGCCCTTGTACGCCTCGCCCGAGCTCGACTTCGCTGCGCGCTCTTCCTCGGTGGTGCCAGCGTTCGGGCTCATCGACGGGTCGTGGATGTCGAACGGCTCATGCATCCCGATCCAGTCCACGTGGATCTCATTGCCGTCCGGCCCGACGTAGTCGATCCGGTACTCGCGCGGCGGCTTGGTCGCCTCGATGCGCAGCCCCATCGGCGAGTCGATCAGCGACCAGCGCTCGGGGGCGGGCAGCTGGTTGCGCACGTTGTAGTGCAGCAGCTCAGTACGCGAATCGGTCATCGTGCCGTAGAAGTAGATGTCATTGGTCATCACTCCCAGCACGGGGCGAACGACGACATACACGTGGGCGAGAATGTTCTTCTCCGGGACGGGGATCGGGAGGAAGTACGTCTCCGCCCAGTCGTAGTCGGCATCTGGACCGTTCTGGTACTCAAGGTGTTCCGCGGTGATCACTGCGTGGTCCTCTCTCTTTGGTCTGTCAGAACTGCGGCTGGCTGCGGACGGCGAACGCTGCATCCAGCGGCGGGACGACCGAGGGGTCGGTCTCCCACCCCTGCGGAAGGAACCACGCGCGCTGCATGTCGAGCAGTTCTTTGGCCGCGTCCAGCACCGCAAGCTCTACGCGAATGCCGGATGCTTCACCCTGGGAGGCACGCACACTCGCAGAGACGAGTTGCGACAGTGCCATCGCTTCTTCCGCGACCGTTTCTGTGTTCGCCTGCGGGTCGACGACGACCTCGACGAAACTTTCCAGCTCCTGATCGATCTCCCTGCCGAGCGCAGGTGAGAACACCGCTACGTCGTCGCGGATCTGGCGCACGAGCGCCCCATAGTGGAGCATCTCGAAACGAGCATGTTCGTGCACGTGATCGATCCGCTGCTCGACGAAATCCAGCACCTGGGCGACGATCTTGGCCTGCTCGAGCGCGAGCGGGTCGCTTCCGTCCACGGCCGGGATGATCACGTCGCGCATGGAGCGCACAGCGGCGGTAAGCGTGTTGCGGATGTGGTCGGCCATCTCAATTCTCCTCGAGGATCGATGTGCGGAGCTCTTCACCGAGGGAGTACACGATGCCCTCGATCCAGGCCAGCAGCACGTCCTGGTGCGACTTGCCGAGGCGGATGACGCGCGAACCGGTGCCGAGCGTCGATGCGATGAGCTGGAAGGTGTTGAGGATTCGGTAGTAGCGCAGGCGCACCGGATCGACGGTGAGACCCGAGAGGCGCTCGTACTCGCTGATGAACTCGTCGTATGGGACGAGCCCTGCGACGAGAAGCGTCTCGCCATCTTCCGCGAGCGTGCCAAAGCTCGGAAGCATCGCCCATGCGAGGTCGCGGTGACGGTCACCGAGGTGCCCTCGTTCCCAATCCAGCCAGGTGGTGATCTGTCGGGTGTCCTCGTCGAAGAGGTAGTTGCCGGTGCGATAGTCACCGTGCAAGACGCTGACGCGATCCAGTTCGGGGGCATTGCGCTCGAGCCAGTTCGCCGCGACCTCCCACAGCGGGAGCTCCTCGGCGCGGTCTTCCTCCCACACTCGGCGGGTGCGGTTGAGCTGCCAGATCGCAGTGTCAGTCGTTCCGACACGCGGAAGATCGAACGATGGCAGATCAAGATCCTCCGCGCGGATCGCGTGCAGTGTGGCCAGATGCGCAACGAACTGCGGACCGAGTTCTGCGCGCAGCTCAGGGGCAAAGACACTGCCCACCCCCGAAGGACGTGCCTCGACAGCGCGAGGCTTGCTCACGCCGTACGCGAGCGCGTAGATCAGCGTCGGCTGCGGGAAGAACTCCGCGTCGTCATCGACCCAGTAGGCGCGGGGCACAGGCAGGTGGTC
The DNA here is from genome assembly GCF_000685355.1 of Microbacterium sp. CH12i. Classification (GTDB taxonomy): domain Bacteria; phylum Actinomycetota; class Actinomycetes; order Actinomycetales; family Microbacteriaceae; genus Microbacterium. The sequence goes on from NZ_JHET01000008.1 coordinate 55,649, forward strand.
ACGGAGAGCATTGATCACCTCATACTCTCGTGTGCGACTCGTGGCGTTTAGCGACTCCTGCGGTTCCATGCGCAGCACGAGCTGGGAAGTCGTCTGACCCTCCAGCGGGTCGTTCCATTCCAGCGAGAATGCAACCTGGATCTTGGATGCGCCGCCCGAGAGCCAGCGCATGTTGTCAACGCGGTGCGACCCCTCCACGTTCGCGTCCAGGAAGGCGTCAAGTGCGATACGCAGCTCTTCGAGCGTGCTCGGCGCCTGCCGGGGATCAGCCCGGTGCTCCGCCTTGCGTGTGAGCATCCGGTCATACTCCGCTTCACTCGGGAAGCGGAGTCGCATCTGCTCGACGAAGTCGGCGTCCGGCGCGTCACGCGTGTTGTGGTCGATCGCTCGAATCTCGCGGATCCGGTCGGCTCCGACGTCGTGGATAGTGTCATTCGTCATCGTGATGATCTCCGTTGATCTGCAGCGTTGGTGCACTGGCGTGGGTGGAGTGGATATCAGGGCATGTGGGCGCCGCCATTGACGGCGATGGTCGCTCCGGTGATGTAAGCGGCAGGGTCGGAAGCGAGGAATGTCACGGCAGCGGCGACTTCCGAGGACGCGCCCACCCGACCGGCGGGAATCGTCGCGACCATGGCTTCAATGGCATCCTCGGCCTGCGCATCCGCCAAAGGCGTCGAGACGCGTCCGGGCGCCACGGCGTTCACAGTGACGCCGTATCGACTGACTTCCCCCGCCAGCATGCGGGTGAAGCCGATGAGCCCGGCCTTGGTGGCACTGTAATCCACGGTGGTCGATGCCACGTAGGTCTGGCCAGCGCGCGAGGCAATATTGATGATGCGCCCCCAGCCTCGCTCTTTCATACCGGGCACGAGAGCGCGCGACAGCCGGAAGGGCGCTGTGAGGTTGACCTCGAAAGTGAGATCCCACACTTCGTCAGTGACGTCCTCGACATAGTTCTTGCCGCCGTCCCGGGCCTGCGGCTGAATGCCGGCGCAGTTGACGAGAATGTCCACCTCCACGCCCTTGGCCACGAGTTCAGCGAGCGCCGCGTCGATTTCCGCACGGTCGCTGAGATCGACGACGAGCGAGTGTGTCGCACCAATCTGGTGCACCGACTCAGAGCGGTCGAGTGCGACGACCTGCACTCCCTCCGCCGCGAACTGCTCCGCAATGGCTTTGCCGATTCCGCTGGCAGCTCCGGTTACGAGAGCGGTACGGGTGGGGCGAGTGGTTCCTCGCTCGGCAGTTGTTTCAGTCACTTTGATCCTCTTCGATCTGTTTAGACGTTCTCTTGCCCCGAGTGTTACCGGAGGCATGTTCTCAGGCAACCGCATATGGGTGCCCGGCGTAATGGCCCGCTGACGGTAGTGCGTCGAGACGAATGTCTCGGCATGGTGATTTCCTGCCCGCATCTCTGGCGCTACGGGCCGGAAGATTCAGCTCGCGGTCGTAACCAATCAGATTTGGTCCGTCGGTCGGATGACGATCTCATTGACAGCGACCCTGCGTGGACTCGTAACAATGTAAGAAATAGCGTTGGCAATATCGGCCGCGAGGAGTTTCTCCACGTCGGTGAATATGTTCGCGTAGTGCTCCTGGGTGGCCTCCTGCTGGTGACCGAACAGCTCAGTATCGACCGCGCCCGGTTCGACGACCGAGAATCTGAGCGAGCGGGCGGTATATTCGCGGCGCCACGATTCGGTAGCAGCCGTGACAGCGAACTTGCTCGCGTTATATACGGCCACTTGGGGGGCGGGCCAACGGCCAGCGATCGAGCTGATGTTGACGACATCCGCGACTGACCGCGGACTCGTTGTCGGCGCTTCGAGGAGATAGGGAAGTGCTGCCTTGACCACGTGCACCAACCCCCTGAGGTTCACATCGATCATTCGATCCCAGTCTGCGATGGGCGAGGCAACCGAGTCACCATTAAGCATGACCCCGGCCGCGTTCACCACCGTGTCCAGGCGACCGAACTCGGTTATGACCCGCTCGATCAACGAGACCACTTCACCGGGATCGGTGATGTCTGCCGGAACAGCCGTGGCTTCGCCACCCGACCGCCGGATGCCCTCAGCGATCTCTTCGAGGCGATCGGCCCGGCGTGCAACCAGCACTACTGTCGCTCCCTCGGCCGCGAGAGTCTCGGCCGCCGCATGGCCAATGCCGCTCGACGCTCCGGTTACGAGCGCCACTGTTCTATCGAGTCGATCTGCCATCGCGAGCCACCTTTAGCGTCTGGGTCAATTTTGCGTCGATGGAACTCCGACCCCGCCGCCCGGAGGCTGCGGGGTCGGAAGATTCAGTTCTCGGTAGTGAAGCCTTCGAGGGATCCGTCCGACCAGTTCTCGAGCAGCTCGTAATATGCAAGCGCCCCGCCGCCGTAGCGTCCGCCGGTGAACAGGTCGTCCATGCTGGCCGCCTTGCCGTCGTTGTTGTAGTACCCGGGCGTGCACTCAAGGTAGAACTCGAACTGTGACTTGTTCGACGGTGCGGTACGGATCTCCTGCACCCACGCGTCGACTGCTTCCGTTGTCGCCTCGATCGTCCGCGCACCACGCTCGACGAAGTTGGAAACGATGTGCGCGACGTACTGCGCCTGCTCATCAAGCAGATGCACGGCGTTGACAGAGGAGGTGGTCTGCAGGTTGCCTCCGATGAAGAACAGGTTCGGGAACTTGTCCGTCGACATCCCGTGGAACGTGCGTGCGCCGGCCTTGCGCCAGTGATCGGTCAGGTTGGTTCCGCGTCCGTGGAATTCAAAGCCGGCGAGCCGCGTGTATTCAATGGTCGCTTCGAAGCCCGTGGCCATGATGACGCAATCGAGCGGAAACTCCTTGCCTCCGACGATGACGCCCGTCTTGGTGAACGCCTCGACGCCCTGGCCTTGAGTGTCGACGAGGTGGACGTTGTCCCGGTTGAACGACTCAAGATAGTCGTCGTGCCAACCTGGGCGCTTGCACCACCAGCGGTAGTACGGCTTGAGTGCATCCGCCACGGCGGGGTCGGCGACAACCTCGTCGATTCGCGAGCGCAGGCTGTTGGTCACCCGGTAGTCGTTGATGATGCTGAGCTCGTTGAGCTCCTCAGCGTCAGGCGTGCGGCCCAGCCGCGCCTCGATCTTGTCGATGGGCTCGGCAAGCACCTCGAACGTCGACGTCCATCCGTCAGCAACGAGGTCGAGCTCCGGGACCACCACATCTGCGCGCGAGCCGAACTGAACGTGCGCCTGGAAGTTTGCGCGGCGTTCGCGCTGCCAACCGGGCTGGGACATATCCACCCAATCCGGCGGTGTCTCCTGCTGGCCGCGCACACCGACCGTGGAAGGCGTGCGCTGGAACACAAACAACTCCTGGGCGTCTTCAGCGACCGCGGGGACAACCTGGAGACCTGTGGCCCCCGTGCCGATCACGCCCACCTTCTTGTCGATGAGGCCCAGCAGACCACCGGAAGCATCCCCGCCGGTGTAGTCGTAGTCCCACCGGCTGGAGTGGAAGATGTGACCTTCGAAGTCTTCGATGCCGGGGATGCCGGGAAGCTTCGGCAGGCTCTGGCGGCCACAGGCAACGATGAGAATGTCGGCGGTGATCTCGTCCCCGCGGTCAGTACGCACAACCCAACGGGCGTTCTCCTCATCCCAGGTCGCGTCCTTCACAGAGGTCTGGAACAACGCCTTCTCATATAGACCGTAGTCTCGACCGATCCGCTGGCTGATCTCGAGCATCTCAGGCCCGTACGAGTACCGGTGTTTGGGCGCATAGTTGAGCTCCTCGAGGAGCGGAAGGTAGATGTGCGCCTCGATGTCGCACATGGCGCCGGGGTAACGGTTCCAGTACCAAGTGCCGCCGAAGTCGCCGCCGATCTCGATCGTGCGGATGTCCTTGATCCCCTGGTCGAACAGGCGAGCACCCTGGAGCAGTCCACCGAACCCACCCCCGACGACAATCACCTGAGTGTGGTCGCGAAGCGGCTCGCGCTCCTTCTCCTCGGTCCAGGGGTCCTCACTGTACGAGCTGAATCGTCCAGTTTTCGTCGGAATGTACTGGGCTTTCCCCTCGGGCCGAACCCGCAGATCGCGCTCTTCCTGGTATCGCGCCCTCAGCGCCTCCGGGTCGAAATCGACCGTACCGAAGAGCTTCTCATCGAGCATGAGATCTTCATTCATCATTGAATTCCTTTGTTGACACAACTGGTGCGGTGCAGGCATCCATCGCCTGTATGACCCGCGGTAGTTCCAGTGAATCAATCACCATGACCGGCGAGTAGGGACCGCCGTCGTGTTCGTCCGGGACATTCGTCGCGGTCTTTGTCAGGCTCGCCCGCCCGCGAGCACAAGCCCGCCATCGAGCGTGAGCATCTGGCCGGTGATCCAGGAGGACTCCTCCGAGACCAGGAACGCCACAGCATTCGCGACGTCCTCTGGCACACCGAGTCGACCAAGGGGATATTCGGCAGCAACCTCGGCCTCACGCCCTTCGTACAGCGGCTTGCCGAACTCAGTCTTGACCACGGCAGGCACGATGCCATTCACCCGCACGCGGGGGGCCAGTTCGAGTGCGAGAGTCGCAGTCAGATGCGCAACGCCCGCTTTCGTGACGCCATACCAGCCGATGCCGGGTGAGGGAGCCGATCCTGAGATCGAGCCGATGTTCACGATGACGCCATCACCGTCTGCACCGAGCCCGGCCTGTACGGCCACCTGCGTCCACGCCAATGCGCCCAGCAGATTCACCTCGGCGATCTTGCGAGCAAGCCCCAGGTCCAGATCCATGAGCGTGCCATAGGCGGGATTGATGCCCGCATTGTTGATCAGGATACTCGGCACTCCGAACGCGGCACGCACACGCTCGAACACCTCGGCACGGTGGGCTGGATCGTCCGCCTTACCCGCAATGCCCAGTACCGTACCAGCCGGAAAAGCACTCGCTGCTTCGTCTAACGCCTCGGCCCCACGCGCCGTGATGCACACACGTGCGCCCTGGTCTACGAGCCGCTTGGCGATCGCGAGCCCAATACCGCGGCTTGCACCTGTGACCACAGCGGTTCGCCCTGTGAGAGAACCTTCTTGGTTCGCCTTGTTACTCATTGATGCTCCTGATCCTTGTTTGTTGACGAGAAGACCGCGTGTGCTTCAAGCGGCACACGCGGTCTTCTCGTCAACAATCGCTGAATGTTCGACTAGCCGTTGGAAACAGCGGCAGGTCCACGTACAGGTTCGACAATTCTCCCGCCGTCGTCTGCGATGTCGTGCAGGTCGATCTCTTCCGATTTGCGCACCGTCAGAGTTGCGAGGAAAGCAACAGCGCAGAGTACGGTTACTCCGAGCGCGATCGGCCATACGTTCACACCAGATGCGAATAGCGACTGTGCCGCGAGCGGTCCCAGGCCCCCACCCAAGAGCGATGCCAGCTGGTAGGTGACGGAAACGCCGGTGTAGCGGTTCTTCGTGGGGAACAGCTCCACATAGACGGCCGTCAACGGGCCGAGAATGAACGCGTGGATCGCGAAGACGAGCACGTAGCTCGTAATGAGCATCCCGAACGAACCTGAAGAAAGCATCGGCACAACGAGAATCGAGTTGATTACTTGAAGCCCGATACCCCACAGGATGACCTTGCGTTGGCCGTACTTGTCACCGAGCATTGCCGCCACCGGAAGCAACACGAGACAAACGGCGAGCGCGATCATGCCCACGTTTACGATTGTGCCCTGAGATATCCCACTCGTGCCGACCGAGTATGCGACCCAGAAGGTGAGCATGAGGTTCTGGATCAAGAATGGTCCGGTGAAGATCAGCGCACCGATAATCACCCAGCGCCAGTTCGAGCGCAAGACTGCCCCGAAAGGGTTCTCGAACTTCTGGCCCGCGGCTTCCGCTTCAATGATCTCGGCCCGACGCTTCACCATCGTCTCGCTCTCCTTTACACGCAAACGCATGTAGATGGCGAGAATGAAGAGAACGACCGTGACCAGGAACGGGATTCTCCAGCCCCAAGTCATGAAGTTGTCGCCGGTCGCGGGAATCACAATGGCAAACGCACCGAATCCCAGCAGCAATCCTGCTGCAGAGCCCATCGTCGTTGCTGTTCCCATGAGAGCGCGACGCCCCTTGGGCGCGTGCTCGCTGGTCAGCACTACGCCGCCACCCCACTCGCCACCCACGGCAAGACCCTGGATGAGACGCAGAGTGATCAACATTACGGCCGCTGCGGGGCCAACCATTGCGGTCGTCGGCAGGAGCCCGACGAGGAACGTCGCGAGTCCCATGACCACGATCGTGATGATCAGAGTTTTCTTGCGCCCGACCTTGTCACCGAAGTGGCCGAAAATAATGCCACCAATCGGTCGTGCGGCGTAGCCGGCAGCGAGAGTGCCGAAAGAAGCAACCAAGCCGATCGCCGGCGGCAGTTCGCTAAAGAAAAGGCTAGCGAATACGAGAGACGCAGCAGTCGAATAAATACTGAAGTCATAGAACTCGATCGCTCCGCCGATAAAGCTGGAGGCCCAGACTCGCCCAGCTTGGCTCGGCTCGGTGGTCGTAGTCGCTTTCGATTGATCAGCCATACGATATTGATCCTTCCTTGGATCGGCAGGCGAGTACCTCGGGTGTACCGCGCCTCCGGATTCATCCGCCACGGTGCGGATACCGTTCAGCTTGAGGCGTAAACATTTTTGTTGTCAACTAAAAACTAAGTAATCGCTACCTTGCTGTCAAGATCGCGACAAATGTCGCCGCAAAGGAAGGCGCGTTGCGCATAAAGTTGCTAGCCAGATACCAAATATTGTATGGTCAATCATGCACACTGCAGTGCACCGGAGAGGAACACCATGGGCAACATCGCCTTCAATTTCACTGGACGAACCACCGTCGTCACCGGCGCTGCACGCGGAATCGGGCTGGAGGTAGCCCGCGCATTCACTCAGGCTGGCGCACAGGTCGTCATGGCCGACTTCGACGCCGAAGTCCTCGAAGCCGCCGCCGCGGAGATTGGCGGCATCCCCGTTCAGGCGGACGTTTCCCAGACCGAGGATGCCGAGCGCGTCATCCAGACGGCGATCGAGCGCACCGGGCGGATCGACGTACTCGTCAACAACGCCGGCATCCTTCGCGACCGCGTGCTGTGGAAGCTGACTGATGACGACTGGGAGTCTGTGCTCGCCGTTCACGCCGGTGGCACGTTCCGCTTCACACGGGCGGCTATCCCCCAGATGCGTGAGCAGGGTTACGGGCGAATCATCAACGTCACCTCGTTCACCGGGCTTCATGGCAATTTCGGGCAGGCGAACTACGCCACGGCCAAGGCTGGCATCGTCGGCTTCACGAAGACCGCGGCCAAGGAGCTCGCCGGATTCGGGATCACTGTCAACGCGATCTCTCCGCAGGCGGCCACACGCATGACCGCGTCGATTCCGGAGGAGCGTATCCCCGAGCTCAGCGGGCCGATCCCGCGCTTCGCGGATCCCTCCGAGATCGCTACCGCGATCGAGTTCCTCGCCGCCGAGGAATCCGGATACATCACCGGCGTCGTCCTTCCGGTCGACGGCGGCGTCTCGATCTGAGGTTCACAATGCCTGACAACCCGACAATCTCCCGCCGCGATCTCGACTTCATCCTCTACGAGTGGCTGGATGTCGCATCTCTCACCGAGCGCGAGCGCTTCGCCGATCACTCTCGCGAGTCCTTCGATGCCGTCCTCGACCTCAGCGAGGAAATCGCTCGCGAGAAGTTCGCACCGCACTACAAGACGGTCGACTCCCATGAGCCGCACATGCTGCCAGACGGCAGCGTCGAGATGATCCCCGAAGTCGGGGAGGCGCTGGAAGCCTACGCGCAGTCCGGATTCTTCGCCGGAGCATTCGACGAGAAGCTCGGCGGCATCCAGCTTCCGACATCCGTCGCCCGCGCATCCATGGCGATCTTCACATCGGCAAACACCTCGACGTCGGGGTATCCATTCCTCACTCAGGCGAATGCAGCCGCGATCGTCGCGCACGGGAGTGCGGAACAGATCGACAAATGGGTACTGCCCATGCTCGAGGGCCGCTATTTCGGCACGATGTGCCTGTCTGAGCCCGAGGCAGGCTCCTCCCTCGCCGATATTCAGACACGTGCCGAGCCCCAGCCCGACGGTACCTATCGCGTCTTCGGACGGAAGATGTGGATCTCCGGTGGAGAGCACGAACTCAGCGAGAACATCGTGCACCTCGTGCTCGCCAAGATTCCCGGCGGCCCTGCGGGCGTCAAGGGAATCTCCCTGTTCACGTGCCCAAGCACACCGTGAACGATGCGGGCGAGATCGACGAGCGCAACGACGTGACCCTCGCCGGCCTCAACCACAAGATGGGCTTCCGCGGCTCGACGAACACGGCGCTGAACTTCGGCGATGGACCACACACCCCCGGTGGCGCCCCCGGCGCAATCGGATATCTCGTCGGTGAGCAGCACAAGGGCCTCTTCTACATGTTCCACATGATGAATGAGGCGCGCATCGGCGTCGGACTCATCGCGACAGCCCTCGGCTACACCGGCTACCTCCAGTCCCTCGAATACGCACGCGGTCGTCTCCAGGGTCGAACAGCATCAGCGAAAGATCCCTCCTCCCCGCAGGCTGCGATCATCGATCACGCGGATGTGCGGCGGATGCTCATCGCACAGAAGAGCTACGCGGAGGGTGCCCTGGCGCTCGGCCTGTACTGCTCCGACCTCGTCGACCGCCAGGACACCGCAGTAGATGATGCGGAGCGTGAGCGCTTCCGGCTATTGCTCGATGTGCTCACGCCTATCGCGAAGAGCTGGCCGTCGCAGTGGTGCCTCGCAGCGAACGACCTGGCCATCCAGGTCCATGGCGGCGCGGGCTACACGCGCGACTACAACGTCGAGCAGCTGTACCGCGACAACCGGCTCAACATGATCCACGAGGGCACCCACGGCATCCAGGGGCTCGACCTTCTCGGCCGCAAGGTCGTCATGGAGAACGGTGCCGCCCTGGATGCTCTCACCGAGACGGTGCGAGCATCGCTCGAACGAGCGAAGAGCGTCGGAGACGAGTCGCTCGCCGCCTTCGCGGCCGAGATCGGTGTTCGCCTCGACCGCGTTCTTGAGGTCACCCGCACTATCTGGGACGGCACGTCACCCGACGTCGCACTCGCCAATGCCTCGATCTACCTGGAGGCAGTCGGCCACCTCGTCCTCGCCTGGATCTGGCTCGAACAGAGCCTCGCAGCTCTCGGCAAGGAAGGATCCTTCTACGAAGGAAAGCACGTGGCGGCCGCGTACTTCCGCCGATACGAACTCCCTAAGATCGACGCACAACTCGATCTCCTCGCCAGCCTCGACCGCCTTACCGTGGATCTCGATCCAGCCTGGTTCTGACGTCGCAATCGCGACACAACGAAAGGACATCCCATGTCTCGTGAAGCAGTGATCGTCGAAGCAGTGCGCACACCGCTCGGCAAGCGCGGCGGATGGCTCGCCGAAGTACATCCCGCCGATCTGTCGGCCCATGTACTCAATGCGCTGGTCCAGCGCGCCAATATCGACGCGGCGCTCGTCGAGGATGTCATGTGGGGCTGTGTGAGCCAGATCGGCGAGCAGAGCTTCGACATCGCCCGCACTGCGGTGCTCTCGGCGGGGTGGCCCGAGCACATCCCCGGCGTAACAATCGACCGCCAGTGCGGTTCATCGCAGCAGGCCGTGAACTTCGCCGCTGCGAGTGTCCTGGCCGGACACTACGACATCGTCGTTGCCGGCGGTGTTGAGAGCATGTCGCGGATCCCGATGGGGTCCAACACCGCCGCGGGCGACAGCCCTCTCGGCAGGAGGTACCAAGAGCGCTACGGGAGTGCCTTCCCGAACCAGGGCATCGGCGCCGAGATGATCGCCGACGATTGGAAGCTCAGCCGCACCGATCTCGACCAGTTCTCCCTGGCCTCGCATGAGAAGGCGGCCGCAGCTGCGGATCGGGGCGCGTTCACGAGCCAGATCGCTCCCATCGAGACCTCAGCCGGCCTCATCGACAGCGATCAGGGCATCCGACGTGGCGGCACCCTCGAGAAGATGGCGACCCTTGCGACCTCCTTCAAGGAGAACGGCAAGGTCACCGCCGGAAACGCCTCGCAGATCAGCGACGGCTCCGCGGCCCTGCTCATCATGACCTCCGACAAGGCGAAGGAACTCGGCCTCACGCCGATCGCCGCGATCGACACGGTCGCGGTCGTCGGTGCTCCCCCGATGCCGATGCTCACCGGACCCATCCCCGCCACCGAGAAGCTTCTCGCTCGCAAGGGTATCTCCATCAATGACATCGGCACCTACGAGGTCAATGAGGCATTCGCCTCTGTCGTCCTCGCGTGGCTCCACGACACTAAGGCGGATGAAGCGAAACTCAACCCGCTCGGCGGATCCATCGCCCTCGGTCACCCGCTCGGCGGAAGCGGCGCCCGCATCATGACCACCATGCTCAATCACATGCGCGACAACAACCTCGAGTACGGTCTTCAGGTCATGTGCGAAGGCGGCGGGCAGGCCAATGCAACGCTGCTCCGTCTGCTGTAAGGAGAAACCATGACCACATTCACTTCGCTGGATGAGCTGCGAGCTGCTGTCGGTTCGGAGCTCGGAGCGGCTGGTCCCATCCTTGTGACGCAGGACCGGATCAATGGATTCGCCGACGTCACCGAGGATCACCAGTGGATTCACATCGACGCCGAGCGTGCGGCCGCCGGCCCCTTCGGCACCACCATCGCGCACGGTTATCTGACCCTGTCGTTCGTCGCACCGTTCCTGGAGAGCCTTCTCGTGGTTGAGGGTGTCAAAGCGACTCTCAACTACGGCCTCGACTCGGTCAGATTCCCCACTCCTGTTCCCTCGGGCTCGGAAGTCTCCGCGACGGCGGTTCTCGCTGAAGTCGCCGACAAACCGGGCGGGGCAGAGGTCCGAGTAAAGCTGACGATGACGATCCCGACCAGCCCTAAGCCCGTCTGCGTCGCCACCGTCGTCATGCGGATCGTCGAGTAAGGAGCAGCCGATGAGTAAAGATGACGCCCCCGACTTCGCGAGCTTCCCGGTACGCCGCCGCGGTTCGTACCTGGAGAAGTTCGAAACCGGACAGGAGTACGACCACCACTGGGGACGTACCCTCGATATCGGCGACAGCACTCTGTTCTCGACAACGCTGGCGTATTTTCTCCCTCTGTACCTCAATGAGGAATTCGCCCAGCACGAGGGACACCCTTCGCGTCCGATCAATCCGTTCCTGGTGCTCTGCACTGTGGTGGGAGTGTCGGTCGAGGATCTCAGCGAGTCCGCTGGCCCCTTCCTGGGAATCGAGGAATGCGAGTTCCCGACGCCGGTCTATGCGGGCGACACGATCCGCGCGCACTCGACCGTGCTCGACACCCGGCTCTCGGCCAGCCGACCGGGGCGCGGAATCGTCACCTGGCGCACGACCGGATACAACCAGCGCGACGAGGTCGTCGTGACCTACGTGCGCAAAAACCTGCTCGCGACCCTGGAGGAGCTGTGATGAAGACCGAACGCGCACTCACCCTCGTCGACGATGATGGCTGGTTCGAATCCTTCGAGGTCGGCGAACGCTGGCGACATGCTCGGGGCGCCACGGTGGACGAAGTCGAAAATCAGATGCTGACCAAGCTGGTGATGAACTCCGCCCAGGAGCACTGGAACGAAGCATCTATGCAGGGCTCCGAATGGGGCAGCTCCCGGATCGTCTTCGGACTCATCACCGGATGCTTGACGATCGGCCTCGCAAGTCAAGACACCGCCGAGCAGGCGATCCGCGAGCTCGGCCTCGACGCCATCCGCTTCACCTCCAGCGTCTATCACGGCGACTCGATCTACGCCTACACAGAGGTTCTCGAGAAGCGGCCTGCAGACCGCGACGACGCAGGAATCGTCGTCTTCCAGCATTGGGGCGCCACCTCAGACGGCCGACAGGTCTTCGAGTGCCGGCGCACCGTCCTCCTCAAACGTCAATCCCATTGGAGCCAGTCATGACAACACCTCTCTTTCCCGAGCCCACCACGCGAATGGGCGCCCCCTGCGCCGCCGCCGCTCGGAGCTGTCGACACCCGCCACGAACCTCAAGATGATGGCCAAGCTGCCGCCAGCGATGCAGACCTCGTCTTCCTCGATCTCGAAGATGCAGTCGCCCCGAACGCCAAGGGTGTGGCGCGGTCCCAGGCGGCCGAAGCGCTCAACACGCTCGACTGGGGAGACAAGACGCGTGCCGTGCGCATCAACGGCGTGACCACCCCGTGGTTCCTCGACGACATCACCGACGTGGTGCTCGGTGCCGGTGCGAATCTCGACATCTTCATCGTTCCGAAGGTCAAATCCGCCAAGGATGTCTGGTTCGTGGACACCCTGCTCAGCAAGCTCGAGGAGAAGGCAGGTCTCCCCGTCGGTCGCATCGGGCTGGAGGTGCTGATCGAAGAGGTCGAGGCGCTCTCCGACGTTGACGCCATCGCCGGCAGCACACCGCGCCTCGAGGCGATCATCCTCGCGTCGGCGATCTCGCCGCGAGCACGGTATGCGCTCCGCCCACATCGGCACCAGCGCGAACTACCCCGGCGACATCTGGCACTCCGCACGTGCCCGCCTCATCGTCGCGGCGCGCAGCCACGGCATCGATGCGATCGACGGCCCCTTCGGCGAGTTCCGCGAAACTGAGGGCTACCGCGAGCAGGCGGTCTGGGCGGCAGAGCTCGGCGCGGTCGGCAAGTGGGCCATCCACCCCAATCAGGTCGCCGTCGCGAACGAGGTCTACTCCCCCACCCAAGCGGAGATCGACCGCGCGCAGTACATTGTCACCTCCATGCGCGCGGCTGAGGCCGAGGGCGAAGGAGCAGTCGCGATCGACGGGATCATGGTGGATGCCGCGACTGCGCGCATCTTCGAAACCGTGCTCACCCGAGCTTCAGTGAACGGACAGATCTAATGCTCGCCCTCACCCCGTCCACCGTGCGATCATGAGCGGCCCCCTGGCAGGTCTGCGCGTCGTCGATCTGACGGCGGCGCTCGCAGGCCCCTACGGCACGATGATGCTCTCCGACCTCGGGGCGGATGTCATCAAGGTCGAGGCGCCGGGCGGCGAGGTCACGCGACGCGTTGGTCCGCTGCCCAAGCGCGACGAGGGTGAGGACGAGACCGGACCTACGCTCGGTGGATACTTCCAGAGCATCAACCGCGGCAAGCGGAGCATCGTGATCGACCTCAAGTCCGACGAGGGTCACGCGGAATTCCTCGCGCTCATTCGGACGGCTGACGTCCTAGTGGAAAACTTCGGCCCCGGCGTCGTCGATCGACTCGGAATCGGATTTGAGACCCTCCACGCGATCAACCCGCGCCTCGTCTATGGAACCCTGACGGGCTTCGGGTCACGATGGGCGGGCGAGAGTCCGTATGCCGAGTGGCCGGCAATGGACATCACCATCCAGGCGATGGCGGGTCCGCTGAGCGTGACAGGAACCGAATCGGGCGACCCGGTGAAGATCGGTCCCGGTGTGGGAGACATCTTCCCCGGTGCGCTGCTGATGACGGGAATTCTCGCCGCGTTACTCGAGGCGCGCACGACAGGTATTGGTCAGCAGGTCGACATCGCGATGTACGACGCCATCCTCTCCCTCACCGAGCGGATCGTGTACCAGTACTCGTACACGGACATCGTGCCGAAGCCCATCGGCAATACTCATCCGATCCTCACGCCATTCGACATCCTCAAGGTGAAGGATGGTTGGATCGCGATTGCGGCGACCACGCAGTTGCGCTGGGAAGCGCTCTGCCGCATCATGGGCAAGGCCGAGCTCATCGATGATCCGCGGTTCGTCACCGAGTTCGAGCGCTCGCAGCACCGAGACGATATCCGCGCCGTCCTCGACGAATGGACGGTCGGCTACACGCGGGCCGAGATGACCGAGATGCTCGGAGGGAAGGTCCCCTACGGGCAGGTCAACGATGTCCGCGACATCTTCGAGAGCCCGCATGCATGGGCGCGGGACATGCTCGTCGAAGTCGAGAATCCCAATGCGAGCCGTCCCGCCATCATCGCGGGGCAACCTCTCAAGTTCAGCCATTCAAAGCCCGATCCGCTGGTACGCGCACCCTTCCTCGACGAGCATGGCGATGCCATCCGACAGGAGATCGCGCAGCACGACTCATCGAAGGAGACCACCAATGAGTGATCGTGTCTTCCCCGACCCCTATCCGGCAAGCGAAGAGATCCGTACGCTCGTCGCGCGTCTGCGAGCGGCTCCATTCAAAGCGGACACGAAGACCGTGCCCGAGTTGCGGGACAATTTCGAAGGCTTCGCCTCGAGCTTCCACGACATTCCATCGTCGACTCGGTTTGAGCCCGTCGATGATGTGGAAGTCTCGATGGAGTGGGCGATAGCCGAAGGCGCCTCGACGGATGCCGTCATCCTCTACTTCCACGGCGGCGGTTACACCATCGGCTCGATCTCGTCCTATCGAGACCACTGCGCTCGGCTGTCGGCGATGACCGGCGCTCGCGTACTGTCGGTCGGCTATCGACTCGCCCCTGAGAACCGCTATCCCGCCGCACTCAACGATGCACGCACCTCATACGAGTGGCTGCTGGCTCAGGGCATCAGCCTGAGTGCATCCTGATCGCCGGCGATTCCGCCGGCGGCGGATTGTCTCTGGCGACGCTGGCTGCTCTCCGCGATGCAGGACGCCCTCTCCCCGCGGGCGCGGTGCTGCTCTCGCCGCTCACCGATATGGCGCACACCGGGGCATCCGTCGACGAGCGTGCGCATCTGGATCCGATCGTCACCCCGGAAGGCTCCCACGCCTACTCGACCCGCTATCTCGGTGAGGATGGCGACTTCGACCTGCCGTATGCATCTCCGGTGTATGCCGAGCTCGCAGGCCTCCCGCCCGTGCTCGTCGTCGTCGGCACGGAAGAGCTGCTGTTCGACGATTCCGTGCGCGTCGTGCGCAAGATCAAGGATGCCGGAGGTTCCGCAGACCTGGATGTCTGGCCGAACATGATCCACATCTTCCCGTTCTTCGCCTCGCAGATCCCCGAGTCGCAGCGAGCCATGGAGTACATCGCCCGGTTCGCCCGGCAACGACTCGGTCTTGAACAGACGGGAACATCACGATGAGCCGCAACGCCTACCGCGAGGCCGTCGACCTGCCCGCCTCGCCTCCTGAACTTCTTCCACCGTGGTCGACACCTGAGCGCCAAGCGATTCTCGCGGAGGCCAGGGCATTTACGGCCAACATCGTCCTCCCGTACGCGAACGTGCATGACCGGGACGAAGCAGCGATGCCCGCTGAGGTACTTCAGGGACTCGCGGAGCACGGATACTTCGGCATCACTGTTCCCAAGGAGTATGGCGGCCTCGGGCTCGGCGTGTTCGAGTACTGCATGATCGCCGAGGAACTCGGCCGCGGCTGGATGAGTGCGGCAAGCCTTATTGCTCGCGCCCAGGGCCTGGCGACCGCGTTCAGCGATCCGGAGCGCACCGAGCGCGCGCGCCGTCGCAGCGCGCGCGGCGAATGGATCGGCGCGGCAGCGTTCTCTGAGCCCGAGTCCGGATCCGACCTCGGATCGATCGAGACGGTCGCAGTTCGCGATGGCGACGGCTACCTCATCTCGGGCACAAAACGATGGTGCGGGAACGCCTTTGAAGGCGACTTCATCCTCGTGATGTGCCGGATTGTCGAGCCCGACGGAACCCGCGGACCGGTCGAGACCTTTGTGCTCGAAAAGGCCCGTAACAGCTTCCCCGTCGGTGTCACTGGCTCCCCGATCGACAAGATCGGCTACAACGGCATCATCAGCTATGACCTCGAACTGCGTAATGTGCGAGTCACGGATGCGGATATCGCCGAACCTTTCGGTTTCTCCGGTGCGGAGGGACGAGGGTTCGGAGCCGTCGAGAATGGCCTTAATGTGGCGCGAGTGCACACCGCTGCACGCGCCGTCGGACTCGCGCGCGCCGCTGTTGAAGACTCGATCAGCTATCTGCAGAAGCGTGTGCAGTTCGGGCATCCACTCGGCGATTTCCAGGCGCTCCGATTCGAGATCGCCGATATGGCTGCGCGGGTTGCGCAGGCCCGTGCGTTCTACCAGCAGGTCGCGCACCTCATGGATTCTGGTATCGCATGCGAGAAGGAAGCCGCGATGACGAAGCTTCTCGCGACCGAGATGTGCGTCGACGTCACAGGGCGTGCGCTACAACTGCACGGTGGAAACGGCTACACGCGAGACTTCCCGATCGAACGCTACTGGCGCGATGCGCGCCTGACGACGATCTTCGAGGGCACGAGCGAGATTCAGAAGAAGATCATCAGCGACCGGATCCTGCCGCGCGTGGCGCGCTAAAGGCCCTCGATCACCTCCTGCAGGATGCCTGCGGATTGCCCGGATGCGAGTCTGTGCGCCGCACCGAGGAGGCGATCGACGCCTTCCGAACCGATCTGCGCGTCACACAGGTCATGAGCCTTTGCGCGCAGCGCATCCCGCTGCTCACGCGGATGCTCTCGCCACTGCGGCGTACCAGCATTCGCCTCCGCGCTTCTGATGATGCCGTCGTCCAAGGTCACGGCCACCTTCGTCTGCGTCTTCGCATACGAGTCGTCGAAGGTGAGCGTCGTCGCATCCATCAAACTCCGCACCGTGCCTGACGGGCTGTAAGGCTCTGCGAACGATGCGGTCAGGATTGGTCCCTCGAGAGCGGCTGCCGTTGTGAACGCGACGCTGAACTTCGCTTCCTGTCCGGTCTTCGGATCAGGGATCGTGCAGACGGTGCGGGTGATCGGTGGCACAGTGATGTGCACCTTCCGCACGCGCGAAACATCGACCCCGGCGTCTTTCAAAAGACCGGCTGCCATGATCGCGCCGTGAGTGCCGAAGCATGCGGAGGAGAACTTGAACAGGAGCGAGCGGATGTACCAGGGCTCGCCGAACGCCTGAGAAAGTGAGGCTTCATCGACGCTGCTCGAATGTGTGGGCGCAAGCCCTTGCGGTCCGAACACGGTGTCAGCGGCCGGGCCGGCAAGGCCCGTGGCGGCCAGGAGCGCGGCGCGCAACCCGGTGCTCGCCGCATTACCGGCGTTGAGTGGCTTCCCTGCTGAGCCGAACACGGATTTCAGCCCGGATGCGCCGGTCGCGGCGTACGCGATGGCTGCGCGCAGCTGGCTCCGGTCGGCGCCGAGGACGAGAGACGCCGCGCATGCCGCCCCCAGCGCTCCCACGATCCCAGTGGTGTGAAATCCGACCTCGTAGTGCGAGGGGCTGATGGAGAGTCCAACTCGCTCCTGGAGCTCGTAGGCGGCCGCATACGCCGCCAACAGCTTCTCGCCCGATACCTCGCGACCGGCGGACGCGGACAGCAGCGCCGGCACGATCGCGACGGAAGGATGCGCGCCTGAACCAGGAGCCCAGTCGTCGTAGTCGAGGGTGTGGGCCGTGATGCCGTTCACGAACGCTGCAGTGACCGGGTCGCGGGACTCCTGAGTTCCCCAGATGCGCACTGCACCTTCGTCGGGGAAGGCGCGGCGGGAGGCCGCCGCCTCGGGTGCCTGCGTTCCCCCGATCGCACAGATCATCGCGTCCGCGATCGCCTGCGCCGCTAGCTCGGCGATGTCGGAAGGGAGCGGCGCTTGCGCGACCCGAATCGCTTCCTCCACGAGGAAATCGAGACGGTCAGCGTCTTTCTGCGTGCTCATCGAGTGGCAGCCGATTCAGGCGTCCCTCAAGGTGCGGATGAGCCCGGCACGTCGGCCCTTCAAAGCTGTCATCTCCGCCATCTTGCGGCTTGCTT
Source organism: Microbacterium sp. CH12i (assembly GCF_000685355.1). GTDB lineage: Bacteria > Actinomycetota > Actinomycetes > Actinomycetales > Microbacteriaceae > Microbacterium. The sequence continues at coordinate 73,466 of NZ_JHET01000008.1, forward strand.
CGTCAATCATCTCGTCGCCGAGCATGACCGCGCCGCGGCCGCCGCCAGCCTCAGAGGTGTGGAAGGCATAGGTCTCGAGAATCTGTTCCGCCCGGTCGTATGAGGCCTGCTGCGGGGCGAAGATGCGGTTGCCGGCGTCGATCTGAGACGGATGCAGCACCCATTTGCCGTCGAATCCGAACGCGACGGCTCGCTCTGCCGCCTTCTCGAATCCGGACAGGTCGCTGATCACGCCGTAGGGGCCGTCGATCACCTGCACACCGTGTTTGCGCGCGGCGATAGCCAGGAGCACGAAAACGGTGTCCAGCGGTGCATAGCCGCCCAGGGAGTTCTCGCCGATCGTCAACGACGGCAGTTGCATGGATGCCATGAAGTCCCCCGGTCCGAAGATGAGCGTCTCCACTCGGGGGCTCCCGCCTGCGAGCTCGTCGGCGATGCTGAGACCGGACGGGCCCTCGATCTGGACTTCGATGCCGATACGGCCTCGCTCGAGACCATGGCGCTGCTCCAGCTGATCGAGTGACGTGTCCAGCCAGTGCAGATCTGCCAGGCGCTCGACCTTCGGGAGCATGATGCAGTCGATGCGCGAACCTGCACCGGCGACAACGGTCTCGAGATCTTCGAATGCCCAAGCCGTCGACGCGTCATTGATGCGCACTGTCACGGTCTTGCCCGTCCAGTCCCCCTCGAGCAACGCCTTCACGATCGCCGCGCGCGCATCTTCCTTCGCGGCGGGGGCCACGGCATCCTCAAGATCGAGAAACACAGAATCGGCATCAAGAGTCTGCGCCTTGGCGAGCATCTTTTCGCTGCTTCCGGGCACTGCGAGAACAGTCCGTCGGGATCGAATCGGTCGAGACATGTCAGGGACTCCCATCCTGCCGGCTTCGCCGCCGACACCCGCCAGGCTATCGACCGACTTGGACTCGACCGGTCACAGAGCGGCGATTAGAGACGGATGTCGCTCCGGCCCCGCGACGCGGGTCGCGTCGAATCCCCTTTCCGAGGCGCAAAGAGTATCCTGGCAACTACCATTTAGAATCCAGAGGAGCCGGGATGTCATCGGAGACAGCCACTGAGAACGAGACCGCATCACAGCGACCTCGTATGAGCCAGCAGAAGCGTTCATCCATTTCCACGCGCAAGCTTCTTCAAGCCACCGCGGACCTGATCGCGGAGCGGGGCTACGAGGGAACCACGCTGATCGAGATCGGCAAGCGCGCTGGCTACAGCCACGGGCTCGTCACCCGTCGATTCGGCACCAAAGCGAACCTCGTGCAGTCGCTCATCGCCACTCTGTCCAAGCGTTTCGGGCACGTCGAGATGTCGCAGACGGTCGGTGACGCGGTGGGAATCGACGCGATCGAGACGCTGCTGCTTTCGATCCGTGTGAACGCCGAGGAGTCGCCGCAATCACTGCGGGGGTTCTACGCGTGATGTTCGAATCGCTGAAACCCGCGGTCGGGTTGCAGGAGTACATGGTCAGCATCCATCGAGACTTCTTGACCGACGTCGAAACTGTCGTCAGCCGCGGCTCCGAAAATGGTCGTCTCGCTGATGGTGCGGATCCCCGTGCGCTCGCCGAAACGATGATGAATCTGCTTCGCGGTCTCGCGTTCCGGTGGCTGCTCGATGAAAAGGAAGTCGACATGCTCGCAGGCATCGACAGCATCCGTCGCACGATGAACACTCTCGCCGCACCCGCAGACTGACCGCGCCCGCTGGGCGCGCTCGAGGGAGAACAATGGCAACCGAAATCGAGAGACTGCTCGACCAATCACCCGAGCCGCACGCGATCATTGATGCCGAGGGCAGATATCGATACATCAGCCCGGCGGCCCGCGAGATCCTCGACGGCAGGGAGTCACGCATCGGTGATCCATCACCGTTCAGCGACGCCCGCTCTCAAGAGTTCCACGGTAGAGTGCGGCACTCCCGGATCGGGTGGACCGCTGTCGAATTCTCCCGTGTTCCTTTCGAATCCGAAGGCGTGGAGCACTTCCTGATCCGATTCGAGCCCGTGCACGGGAAGTCACGTCGCGAAAGACAGCTCGACGCGATCGTCGCGGTGGCGGGGGCATTGAGCGAGGCAGATCAACTTGATGCCGCACTCAGCCGGTTGGCACGCGAAGTGCGCACAGCCGTGGACTTGGAAAGCTGCGCGCTGACCCTGCTGGAGCCGGATCTCCGAGTGCGGATTGCAGGAACAGCGGGGTTACCCGAGGATTACGCGGAGAAACTTGAGGCATGTCGCCAGCGAGGTGCACCGCTTCTCACCGTGCGCGCTGTCGAAGACGATCAGGTCATCATCGATCCGCAATGGCGCAATTCCATCCTTGCCGACCAACGCTGGGCCCCGCTGCACGAGACGATCCGAAGCCTCCGCATCGGAACCCTGATTGCCGCACCGCTTCATGTGCGTGACCCCGAGGGAAAGGACGAGGTCCTCGGCGCTCTCACGGTGTTCTGTCGCGAGGATGTCGAGCTCGGCCACGACGATATCGCGTTCTTGCGCGCGATGACGGACTACGCGTCAATCGCGATCTCGAATGCACGGATGTTTCGTCGGCTACGCGAGCAAGGTGCGCAGGACGAACGGCTCCGGCTCTCGCGCGAGCTGCACGATTCCGTCACTCAGGAGCTTTTCTCCCTCTCGCTTCGCACACGTGCACTCGCTCGCTGGCCCCAGGTGAAGGCGGATCCTGTGCTGGCGGAAGAGGTCGGCGACCTTTATGAACAGTCCCGCCGAGCACTCGACCAGATGCGCGCGACCATCCTCCGCGGCCGAGCAGTCGAGGTCGGCGCGGTGGGCGTGGTGCAGGCGTTGCGGACACAGTGCGCACAGCTGGATCTTCCTCCGGGCCTGAAGGTGGAGGTGCACGCCCACGATGAACCGAGCACGCTGGCGCCCGAACTGCAGGACGACGTCTTCCTGCTGGCGATGGAGGCAGTGCGTAACGCAGTCAAGCACTCCAATGCGTCACGGATCACCGTCGAACTCGCGCGAGGTATCGACGATCCCACGGCACTCCGTATCGTGGTGATCGATGACGGCGACGGGTTCGTACGCTCGCGTCGAAGCGCCGGAGCAATAGGGCTCGATGCGATGCGCGAGCGCGCTGAGGCGCATGGTGGCACACTGACGCTGACGTCGGAGCTCGGTCACGGGACCACGGTCACGTCCGTGTTCCCGGCCGCATACAGTGTCACCGGCGCGAGCGCCGGTGAAATAGCCCAGGAGAACACACCGTGACCGAGATCACCATCGTCCTCGTCGACGACCATGCCATGGTCCGAAAGGGACTACGCGCCTTCCTCGACACCGAAACCGACCTCGCCATCGTCGGCGAAGCGGCTGACGGTCGCGAAGCGATCGCCGTGGTTGACACGCTGTCACAGACACGGGCGCCGGACGTCGTTCTGATGGATCTACTTATGCCGGGCCTCGACGGTATCAGCACGATCCACCACCTACGCGAGCTCTACCCGGACCTCAAGATCGTCGCGCTGACGAGCTCCACCGACGCGGCGACCGTCAACGGGGCGATGAGCGCCGGGGTCAACGGTTACCTGCTGAAGAACGCCTCTCCGGAGCAGGTTGCGGAGGCTGTGCGAACTGCCGCCCGCGGTCAGGCTCACATCGATCCGCAGGTCGCGATGACGGTGGCGAACTCCGCACGTGGCGCCGCGCTGCCGATTCTGAGTGAACGAGAGACAGAAGTGGTGACTCTGCTCGCACGCGGATTCTCAAATCAGCAGATCGCTGACACGCTGTTCTTGAGCGAGCGCACGGCTCGCACACACGTGAGCCACATCATCTCCAAACTCGGCCTCGACTCGCGCATTCAGGTTGCACTATGGGCCATTCGTGAGGGCATTGTCACGGTCTCGTAGCCTCTCGACCGAAATGCAGGCGAGACAAGTGTCGCGTATGCATCAGGACCTTCGTACGACGCTGTGCCTCGCTGATTCCTGTTGGCTAGGTCCATGGCCGAATGACGGCTCTTGGCCGAAAGCCGGCCGATGATTGAGACGAGGATGTTTCGATGGGTGATCAGCTGCAGGGAATCAGGGCGATTGTGACCGGCGCTGGACGAGGAATCGGCCGTTCCGTAGCGATTCGCTTGGCTGAGCAGGGCGCGGACGTCGCCGTGGTCGACATCAATCTTGAATCGGGCAAAGACATCCCCGGCGAAGCTGACGAGCCTACGACCGAGGCGATCAAGGCTCTGGGACGCCGAGCCATCGGCATCCAGGCAGATTTAACCGACCCTGCTGCGGCAACGCGAATCATCGCCAAGGTCGTCGACGCGTGGGGTGGAATCGACGTGCTCGCGAACATCGCCGGCGGTGCGGTGACACCCTTCGCTCGAAGCAACGCGAGCACCATCCCCGTCGAGGACATCCGCCATATTCTCGATGTGAACCTGATGTCGGCGATCTACATGTGTCAGGCAGCGGTTCCTGTGCTTCGGGAGTCGTCGCGCGCAGCGATCGTGAACACGACGTCGCTCTCGGCATCCGTCGCCCATCCGGGCGGGAAGCTCGCGGGATACGGAATGTCGAAGATCGCGCTCGGGTACTACACGCGTGCGCTCGCCGAGGAGGTGGGGCCGGACGGTATCCGAGTGAATGCTGTCGCTCCCGGCTACACCATGACAGGACGCGTTCGTGCAAACTCCGTCGATACCGGGTTCGCCGAGAAGGCCGAGGACGTGGCGCTTCGCCGCCTCGCGACACCGGAAGACATCGCCGATGGCGTGGTCTTTCTTGCTTCGTCGAACTCCTCTTATGTCACTGGGCACACGCTCTCCATCGACGGTCAGACCAGTGTCCGCTGAGCCAGCATCGTGAGGGAAAAAGGTGAAGCTGACCTGCCTCGTGAAAGAATTCCGACGTATCAACAGTTGGGAGCATTGCCAGCCTCGGAGCGCCTGACCGTCCTGCCCGCGCAGATCGACGACCGCGAGCACATGAACATCCGACATTACTTCGATGCGGCGGCGAAGGTAATTCTTGACACCTGCGAGTTCCTCGGGCTCGATGGACACTATCGCGACGAGCACGGCGCTGACGTCTTCACAGCAGAGCATCACATTCGCTACTTCTCCGAGTTGCGGCTCGACGATTCATACTCGACCCGTATTCGTATCGACGCAGCATCAGATAAGGCACTTTGCATGACTGCGTACCTGGTGGATGAGACACAGAATCGTCTGGCGTGCACACTTGAGTCGACGCTCGTAAACGTCGATCTCGCGACGCGGCGCGCGAAGCCATTCACGGCAGAGGTCGCGCAGCAGATCGACGCCACCCTGCGCACCCATGACCTGCTGCCCTGGAAACTTCAGGGTTATGGTCGTCTCACGAGTGTCAGCTAAGCCTGCGACGCAGTGAGGTGCCGCGAACCCTCGTTCCGAAAGAGAACCCATGCTTTACGAGATTCGTCGCTATCAGACACTTCCAGGACTCCGGAGTGAATGGGTGCAGTACATGGAGGATGTGATCATCCCCATTCACGTCGCCGCCGACGTCAAGGTGGTCGCCACGTTCACCGACCTGGACGATGACGATGGCTTCGTGTGGGTTCGGGCCTTTCCTGATGAATCAGCACGAAAGGCCGCCTACCGCGGGATCTACGAGTCGGAGCACTGGAGGGCGATTGTCAGCCCGCGCGTCCGTGAGTTCCTGGTCAAGGATTCGACGACGATGATGAGCGTGCAGTCCACCGCGAAGTCGCCGCTCGACCAACACTTCTTCGGTACCGAGCCTGTATGAGTGAACGCCAGATTCCCCGCAGCGGGAACCGCTTTATTTGAACCCCATCTTTCGCGACCAGACTCATCCGGATTGACTCAGGAAGCCCGGATTCACGCGGATTTGTGATCTGGAAGATCTGGGCTCAGCCCGTCCCAGCGGGGTTGGTTCTTGTTCAGTTTGACGCAAAATGTGGGCAGGAATCCTGAGGACTCCAGGGCACGCGTTTCGCCTTCAGAATCATTCTCCCGCACCTAGCGGTCGCCGCCAGCGGGTCGCAATCCACAGGCTGACCCATCGCCCAAAAACTTCCACGCCCACTACTCACCGAGTAGAATCAGATGGACGGATGGAGAAACCATGACCATCACTGAAGCACGAGCCTTTCAGGTAGAAGCCGCGATCCACAGCGCCGAGATCGAAGGCTGAGCGTGACGCCCGACACTCGCGCCGATGCTGACTCGTACATTGCGGGCACCATCGATTCACACGAACTCGTCGATCGAGTACGTGCCCGGTATGGCCTCTCCTGATTTCGTCGACCCTTACCTGATTCCCGGAAGCGACGTCCTCCGAAACCTTGTGGGCGCCACATCGGCGTCAGAACTCTCGTTCGCAGAAGCCGACTTGTCCTTCGCGCGAGCGCTCCAGCTCCTCGAAGCACCAGCGCCAGCAACCAACGACCTCCGCGAACTGCAGGCAATTCATTCCCACCTGTTCCAGGACGTCTACGACTGGGCCGGTGAGCTGCGCACGGTCGACGTGCGCAAGAACGTCCCCGGTGCGGAGTTCTTTCTCCCCTACGGGTTCATCGAAAACGCCGCAGAGATCTGCTTCCGAGAGCTCGCCGAAGAACGACTCCTCGTCGGACTGGGTCGAACGACATTCATCGAACGCCTGGCCTCCCACTACGAGAAGATCAACTACGTCCACCCGTTCCGTGAGGGCAACGGCCGCACCCAACGCTTCTTTTGGAACCGAGTGGCACTTCAAGCAGGCTGGCAGCTCGACTGGCGCCCCGTCCACTGCGAAGAGAATCACACAGCCGCTCGAGTCGGATCAGACGAACAGGACCTCGGCCCACTGATTCGAATGTTCGACAAGATAGTGACCGAGCCTCAGGAGCTCGGATCAGACACATGGGCGACGCAAGAAATCCAACGACTGTCGATCACACTGCCCGAGACTGGTTAGACGACCCCAACCGAATCTCCACCACTCCACGGGACGTCACCTTTGTTCAGACCACAAGCCGAGCTCGAGCTTCGCGAGCGCCTGCACCATGTGCTCGAACTGTTGCCAACCCATCCTGTTGAGTTCGTAGTGGCCCACGCGCATCCTCTCAACCATTCAGGTCGCGACGGCGATCCGCCACTCCGGATCAGGCTACTGGCAACAGAGCGGAGGATGCCCCGAGGTCACCGCTCATGGTGAGGATGCGTCTGCGTTGGTTAGTCAGCGATCTGTTGACCAATTGCCGGTGCTCGCCGCGAGAGAACCCGCTCGGTCCCCTGGGGACATCAGATGCCGGTCGCGGCGCTGAAAATAAGAGAGGTCTGCGGCTCTGTGCGAGCCGCAGACCTGAATCTGAATCCGTATGGTGCCTAGCTAAGCCAGAGGGCCGAGACCACCGGAGTTCCCTCATTATCGCACCTTTACAGGCAGCTCGCTACCCTATGGGATGATGCCGGTGTGCAGCTTTCACAGACGACAGCAGAACAGTGGCTCTCTCACCCTCGACTGCACGTGTACCTGCATGCGCGTCCGGGAATCTGGATGACGCGCTCGACCTCTACGACTGGAACGCGGCAGTCGCCGCGGCGTGTCTGCGCGACGTCGGCCATTTCGAGGTCCTGATTCGCAATCGCTACGCGGCTGTTCTGAACCAGCACTATCCAGACTGGACCTTCCCCTCGAACGCCCTGTGGACCATCGAGGCAGGTATCCCCCAGACCCGCACGAAGCAGCGGAAGCTAAATCAAGGTTCGGCGAACATGGTGCGCAAGGCGCGGAACAAGACCACACCTCCTAGCGCCGGCCACACGATCGCAAACCTTCAGTTCGGGTTCTGGATGATGCTCACCGCGGCTCCTCGAGAAGTGACGATCTGGACGCCGATGCTGTCGCCGTCTTTCCCTGGCCGGTCTCGCGGCTATGTGCATGACCGGATGGAGAAGTTGAACGACTTCCGAAACCGGCTCGCTCACTGGGAACCGGTGTTCAGCACCACCACCGGCCTCGCTGCCCGTCTCAGCGAATTCGACCGCTTCCTCACCGAAGTGGATGCGGATGTGGCGCGGTGGGTCGGTGAGCGGTCGACCGTCGTGGAGACGGTGACACAGTGCCCAATCCCGGCCCTGAACATGGTGGCACCCACCTACCTGGGCAAAGCCCCCTGATCGATGCGGGCGGCCAGGAAGGTCGCTTTGCGGCAAAGAAACGCTCCGCGCGTTTGTAGGCACCGAGTCGGCGTCGCCGCCCGCCTCAAGTTCGCTGCGGGTGCCTCTAGCGATTGAGCGCGCGGCGAACACTAGTAGCACCGACTCCGAGCACGCGGGCGATGCTCTCCCAGCTCTGATGCTCGGCGCGCATGCGCGCGGCGGTCGCGATCCGTTCGGCCGTCATCACGCTCGGTCGGCCGCCGACGCGACCCTGGCTGCGGGCGTAGTCCAGCCCGCGAGTCGTGTTCTCTCGGATCGTGTCGACGCGGAGCTGCGCGAACACGGCGACGATCCCGTAGAGGACGCGACCCATCGGTGTCGTGGTATCGATCATTGGCTCGGTGAGGCTGACGATGTTCACTTGTCGGGCGTCGAGATCCTGCAACGTCTCGATCAGGATGCGCTCACTGCCGGCGAGGCGATCGAGTCGGCGCACTTTGAGGGTGTCTCCCGGCCGGAGGTAGTCCAGGCAGGCAAGCCACTGAGGGCGGTCCGCGACGCGGCTGGACTCGCCGTGGTCGACGAACACACGTTCACAGCCGGCCGAGCGCAGCTCGGCCTCCTGCGCGTCCGGGTTCTGCTCGCGCTTGGAGACTCGGGCGTAGCCGACTTGGTGTGCCATGCCGAAAACGGTACTGCCGATGTTCCGGCGCGATTCGGTTTCGGCAGGGAGTTTCGGCGGATCAATCCGCGGCGTGTCGTGCACCTGGTCGCCGACATCGACCGGCCTGCCGAAAACGATCGTTTGCGGTGGCGCTCGGCTTCCTGCCCAGCCAGCGCAAGCGGCGCGCAACTCGCCGCTGATTCGCACAGCCGCGTTGGTTGGCACAGGGCCGCGCTGACGACCGCGGTCGTGACGCTTACCCCTTTGCGGTACCGGCTCATCATCAGAACCGCTGTCAGCGTCACGATGATAACGAGCACAAGGACGAATGGCGCGACCACCGCAAGCGTGTACAGAGCGTATGCCCTGGGATCGAGCATCGGACCCGGGCACTATACCGGCTCGATCGCGACACATCAACCCAAGGCGAGCCCCTTGACACGTGGTTCCTGGGGGCGTTTGCTGTCTAGCGATGGGGCCGGCGTCGGAGAGGCCTTGCCAGAAAGACATCGAGCGACACAATCGGATCGGAGTAGACATGAAAGCAGTGGTGTACGAGGGACCCCGTCAGGTCAGCACGAAGGACGTCCCGGACGCGAAGATCGAGCGACCCACCGATGTCCTGGTCAGGGTAACGACGACGAACATCTGCGGCTCGGACCTCCACATGTACGAGGGGCGGACCTCCTTCGAAGTAGGCCGGACGTTCGGTCACGAGAACATGGGGGAGGTCATCGAAGTCGGTAGCGGCGTGGAGAAGGTCAGGGTCGGAGACCGGGTTGTGCTCCCGTTCAACATCTCGTGCGGATTCTGCAAGAACTGCGAACGCGGCCTGACCAACTACTGCCTCACCACCCAGCCCGAACCATCATTCGCCGGAGCGGCCTATGGGTTCGCCGACATGGGTTCCTATGGCGGTGGCCAAGCGGAGCTGCTCCGCGTGCCTTTCGGTGACCACAACGCGCTGCGTTTGGGCGAGGATGCGGAGGAGAAGGAGAACGACTACGTCATGCTCTCTGACATCTTCCCCACCGGCTACCACGCCACCGAGATGGCCGGCGTGATACCCGGCGACAGCGTTGTGATCGCTGGGGCGGGTCCGGTCGGATTGATGGCCGCCCTGTCCGCGATGATCAAGGGCGCAGCAAAGGTGATGGTGGTCGATCGCCACCCTGACCGGCTCGCGCTGGCCGAGCAGATCGGTGCGATTGCCATCGACGACTCCAAGGTCGACCCCGTGCAGGCTGTGCTGGACGAGACGATGGGGCTCGGAGCTGACCGTGGTTGCGAATGCGTGGGCTACCAGGCCCACGATCCCCAGGGCAACGAGGACACCGCCGCCACGCTGAACATGCTCATCAACTCGGTCCGCTTCACCGGAGGAATCGGCACCGTTGGCGTGTTCATCCCCCAGGACCCGGGGGCCAAGGGCGAATTGGCCAAGCAGGGCAAGGCAGCCATCGACTTCGGCACACATTGGCTCAAGGGGCAGACCATGGGAAACGGTCAAGCCCCGATCAAGCGGTACAACCGCCGGCTGCGAGACTTGATCGCGGCCGGCAAGGCGACCCCTTCCTGGATCGTCTCCCACGAAATCTCGCTGGACCAAGCCGCCGATGCCTACAAGAACTTCGACGCCAGGTCCAAGGGTTGGACGAAGGTCCTCATCAAGCCCGGCATGTCAAGCGGAAAGAAGGAAAACTGAGATGGCAGCAGATCTTCAGGGCAAGAGGGTCGCGATCCTCGCGGCCGACGGAGTCGAACGCGTTGAGCTCGAGCAACCCCGCGAAGCACTGGAACAGGCCGGCGCTCAGACCGAGGTCCTCTCGATCCACGACGGCGAGATCAAGGCCCGTAAGAACGATCTGGATGAAGCGGGCACGTTCACCGTCGACGGGTTGGTCGCCGACGCCTCGGTGGGCGACTACGACGCCCTGCTGCTTCCCGGCGGCACGGTGAACCCCGACCAGCTCCGGGTCGACAAGGACGCCGTTTCCTTCGTCCGCGACTTCGTCGAGAGTGGCAAGCCCGTGGCGGCGATCTGTCACGGGCCTTGGACGTTGATCGAGGCTGGCGTGGTCGGAGGTCGCACCTTGACGTCCTTCCCGAGCATCCGCACGGATCTGCGCAACGCCGGTGCGGAGGTCGTTGACCAGGATGTCGTGGTTGACGGGAACCTGATCACCAGCCGCTCACCCGACGACCTGCCTGCGTTCTGCGATACGATCGTGGCGAAATTTGCGAGCAATTCGACCCAGGAAGAGGTGATGTCATGAGCGTGACGAAGGGACTGCTTGTCAGGCTGGAGGCCCTGCCCGGCAAGGAAGACGAGGTCCAGGAATTTCTCGGCATCGGGCGAGGGCTCGTCGAGGAGGAACCGGCCACCATCGCGTGGTTCGCGATCCGTCTCGGCCCGTCCTCATTCGGGATCTTCGACGTGTTCCCCGATGACGCCGGCCGCGACGCGCACCTGTCTGGCGCGGTTGCGACCGCTCTCGGCGAGCAGACGGGCAAACTGTTCAGCGAACCGACGATCGAGAAGCTCGACGTTCTGGGCTCCAAACTCCCCGCCTGACACCACAGACCGGGAGTACTGGCCCAGAAAGGAGGGGTCGCTGCGCGCGGTGACTTCGGGCTTACACAGCCCGCTGACGTCGTGGCAGCGGCCCCTTCTCTTGCGGCCTATCGCTAATCGCCAACAGATCGGGGAACCGCGATGACAGGAACTGACGACGGCGTTGCCACGACGCGTTCACCCGAGGTAGCAGTGATCGGGGGCGGGATCGTCGGTCTGTCGACGGCGTACGCGCTGCGGGAGCAGGGCGTGCCGGTGCGCTTGTACGAGGCTGGTCTGCCCGGGACGGGTCAGTCCGCAGGCGAGGCGCGGATCTTCCGGCATGCCCACGACGACCCGCGACTCGTCGCTTTCGCGCGCGAAGCCGCGGCGTATGGGATGAGTGGGCCGAACACTTCGACGTCGAGCTGGTCTCATCAGACGGTGTCCTGGCGATCGGAGACAGCGCCCTGGCGCGGCTGCGGGTGCTCGACCAGGTCGGCGGCGTGGAAGCGCACGAGATCGACGCGGCCGAGGTCGCCCAGCGGATGCCGCTGCTCGCTGGGTACTCGGGGCCAGCGGTGCTCGACGAGTCGGGCGGCGCGATCCGCACCCGCGCCGCGATCACGGCACTCACGGGTGCCCTCGCAGATGCGGTCACCACCGGTGAGGTCATCTCCATCGATCCCCGCGCCGACGGGACGGTCGAGGTGCGCAGCGTCACCGACCGGGCTGTCTACTCCAAGGTGGTCGTGTGCGCCGGCCGCGAAACCGCCCGCCTGGCACGCAGCGTCGGCCTGTCGCTGCCGGTTCGCCTTGCCGCACACGTCAGGCTGACCTTCGAGGTGAAAGCCGCCGCCCCGGCACGAGTCGCGTGCCTGCAGGACAGCAGCGGCGTCTTCGGCGAAGTCGGCGTCTACGCGACGCCGCTACCGGGCAACAGCAACTATTCGGTCGGACTCAGCGACACCGTCGGCGTCCGCGACGACGGAACTTTCATCGACCCGGCGGCGATTCGATCGCTGGACGAACGCGCACGCGAATACGTGACACGGGCGCTGCCCGGTCTCCACCCAGAGCCGCGCGACTTCCTTCACTGCTGGGTGACCGACCTCCCGTGGAGTGAGGACGGCGTGGCCGTGTGGGAGGCAGGCTCTGTCCTTTTTGTGGCCGGTCACAATTTGTTCAAGCAGGCACCTGCGCTGGGTCGCGCTCTTGCCCGGGCTGCGACCGGCGGCGGTCTCCGCGCCGAGCTCACGCCCGAAGCGCGCCTCGGCGAGGCCCAGAGCTAGGGCGTGTCTCCCAATCGCGGGGGGGTGACCCGCGATTCTGGCCGGCAAACTGTTCAGCGAACCCACGATCGAGAAGTTGGACGTCCTGGCCTCTAAGCTCCCCGCCTGAGACTACGACCTCGTCGAGTCACGATGGGGTCACGTTGGTGGCTGCGTGCAGTGCGGCGGTGAGGTAGCCCGCGGAAGCACCGACACCTTTGTCCGCGACGTGCTCGTGCGTGCCAGCTGCAACCACGGTCCCGCCAGCGTCGCCCGCACCGGACCCTAGATCGATCACGTGGTCGGGCCACTGCGATGACACGCATATCGAGCTCTGCCGCGACGACAGTATTACCCGCCTCGACGAGCGTCTGCAGATGCGCGACCAGACGATCCGTGTCGGCGCAGTGGAGCCCGGACGTTGGCTCGTCCAATACGTACAGCGTGTCCCCACGCTGCGCACGCTGCAACTCGGCCGCGAGCTTGACGCGCTGCGCCTGTACTCCGGAGAGCTCGGTTGCCGGTTGACCCAACCGGAGGTAATCGGGTCCAACGTGCCGACGGGAGCATAGGGAGCAATGAATAGATCGCCTTGCTCCGCCGAAGCCTTCTCTCCGGCTATGCATAGCGTGACATTCGAAGAACTCGACCAGGTGAGCCCGACGCTTGCCCCTCGTGGAGGGTTCAGCACGGCGGAGGAACCGGTGCGAGACATCGTCGTGAAGATCGCGGAACCTGTAGGGACCGTCGCTGAAGAAGAGGCAGCGAGGTCTTAGCGTGCGCAGCCCGCCCGTGAGTGATCCGCTGACGGACACACGAGCCCGACATTGGGTGAACAAGATCCTTGCTCACCGATGCAGTAAGAGGCTGCGTATAGATCTGCGCCCCACGACACGAAGGCAGCAATGCCGGCGGGAACTGAGGGCCGGATGTGATTGGAGATCTGCTGCAGGGTGGAACCTCCAGCGAGGGAGACTTCGCACCCAGGTAGGCCGTGGCAGTTTCTGCCAGGCAGGTGTAGCATCACCCCCGTGATGGAGTGCGAAATCGAGCCGCGAGAGGGCGCGCGCCTTCGCGCATCGGAACAATGCTGCGCACTGTTCAGCGCCCGCGGCACCACGGACCTGACGATCACTGAGATCGCGAGCGAGATCGGCATTTCGCAGCGAACGTTTTATCGGTACTTTCCGGTCAAGGCTGAGTCGGTTGGGCCAGTGTTCGACTGGTCCATTCGACGTTTACGCGGTGATCGTCGAAACGGATCCAGACATCGCCTTGACGGAGGTGCTGTCGCCGTCGCGTTCCGGGGCAAGCTTGCTGGGCGAATCGGCCGTAGCGCACTTTGCACGCTGTTTCCCCTCGTGTTCCGCAACTCGGAGATGTGGTCGGTGTTCATGAGAAGGGTTCATGACGGTGAGCTGTCGGTCGCGCCCGTGGTGGCGCCCCGGCTCGGGTTGGCGGCGGACTCTGTCGCCGCCCGCGCGGCTGCCGCAGCCGTGGCGAGTTCGATTCGGATCGCCCTCGAGGACATGGTCACAGCGGGCGCTGATCCGGAGATCGCTTACGTGCGGACCCTCGCACAATTCACGTCGGGACCTCTCGTTGCCACCCCGCGCCGCCTCCCCGAGGTGGGCAGCCCGCCTCGCCACGCGAACCTGCGTCGATGGGAGGTGCGAACTCAACGCCCTGATCGAACAACACTGGCGCTTCGACGAGTCGCCTCCTGCGATCGCAGGGCAACCAGGCGACCGCAAACCATCATCCCCAACAAGGCCCGCTAATGGCGTATCTGTGAACAGAAAATGAAGCACATTATGAAAGCAGCACGACTGAACGAAGTAGGGTCGGATTTCGTCATCGAGGACATCCCGACTCCAGAACCTGGGCCTGGGGAGGTCCTGATACGAATCGGTGGATCCGGGGCATGCCACTCCGACCTGCACGTCAAGTCCGGCGAGATTCCGGGTGTCGCTTTCCCACACACCCTGGGTCATGAGAATGCAGGCTGGATCGAGTCCTTCGGTCCCGGCGCAGAAGGCAACGGGTTCGAGGTCGGCGACGCGGTCGTCGTGTTCGGCGGCTGGGGCTGCGGTCACTGCCGTTTCTGCCTGGGAGGCAAGGAACAGCTCTGCAACACATTCCTGTGGGGCGGCATGGGCCCAGCAGGCGGGTATGCGGAGTACATGGTCGTGCCGTCCGTGCGGCATTTGCTCCGGGCAGACGGACTCGACCCGGTAGAAGCAGCCGCTCTCACCGATGCAGCCCTTACGCCTTACTCGGCGGTCAAGAAGGCACTGCCCCGCCTCGTGCCCGGCACTAGCGCGGTCTTGATCGGCGCTGGAGGGCTCGGCCAGTACGGGGTCCAGTTCCTGAAGCTGCTCTCCCCGGCAAAGGTGATCGTCGTCGACACCGACGAGAAGAAGCGTCAGACCGCACACGAGCTCGGCGCCGACGTCACCGTCGACCCTCGAGATGCTGATGCCGCGGAACAGATTCGCACTGCCGCCGGCCAGGACGGGGTAGCGGCTGTTCTTGACTTTGTCGGAATCGACACGACCATGGCCCTTGGTGCTGGAGCGGTGGACCGGCTCGGTATCTTTGTGCTCGTCGGGCTCGCGGGCGGCAGCTTCCCGTTCTCGTTCTTCCGCTTCGCCGCCGAAGCAGTGATGATGACGAGCAACTGGGGTACCCGGAATGAACTCGAGGAGGTACTCGCGCTAGCCCGCTCTGGGCGCCTGGTATCGGCGATTGAACGACACCCACTTTCGGAAATCAACGAAGTGTTCGAACGCCTCGCCACCGGTCAGATCCCCGGACGGGCCGTGCTGGTCCCGGGAACACCCTCCTCGAAGGGCTGAGCGCCCAACGGCCAGGACGATGCCCCTCCCACGAGAGAACAACAGGCTGGGGCATCGTCCTCGCCACCACGATCGGGAATCGTTGACGCAAGCGGAACGAAGATCTGATCCGCTACGCCGAAGAGCTGGGCCTGAATGTCGCCCAGTTCACGGCTGACCTCGACAGTGCCGCCGTACGTGCTCGTGTGGAGCGGGATCTCGAAAGCGCCGATGCAAGCGGGGCGCACGCCACCCCGACGTTCTTCGTAGACGGCCGACGGTTGCTGGGTAGCTACGACGCTCGAACGCCCACCTCAGCCCTCGAAGCCAGCCGCCGAGGCACACGAACCCAGGAAGTGCGCTCCTGAGTCGTCAGGCGTCGCGGGGCGCGTCGGTACACCTGCCCGAGCGAACAAGAACACCCGATGGCAGGGCGCTCGTCGCCCTCGACAGCGCGGGAACGTACCTCCCCGTTGCGGCACTCTTCCTCATCCAAGTTCGCGGATTCTCGGTTGCGGACGCGGGCCTCGCATTGGGCGTCGGGGCAGGCGTCGGACTGCTGTTCCCCGTGCTCGCCGGGACGCTGGTCGACCGAGTTGGCCCTCGCAGGGTGATCGGCACCGGACAGTTGCTCCGAGCCATCGCGATGCTCGTCTACCTACTCGTACCCGGTTGGCCCGGGGCGATTGCCGGGAGCGCGATCTGCGCCCCGGGATGCAGCTGCACTACGGATCGCTATACGCCTTCCTGACAGCATTGCGTCCCAGCGACGGGTCTCACGATGCGCAGTTCGCTCGCGTGAGATGGTGCGTTCGGCTGGCTACGGTGCTGGCGCGCTCCTCGGTGCCGTGCTGCTGGCCTGGGACCCCGCCATGTTGCCTTGGCTGCTAGCGGTCAAACTCGTCACGTCGACGATGGCAGCCATACTTGTGTTCACGATGCGGATGCCGCCGCACACGTCATCTCGCTCGGTGAAGGCTACGTCCGCCGCACCAGGAGTGCTACGGAACCGCCCGTTTCTCGGGCTCATCCTTCTGGGCTTTCTCATCACCCTGGTGATGGAGTTCTTCCCGGTTGCCTTTCCGGTGATCGCTGTCGAACAACTCGGCGCGCCGGCATGGTTGCCGAGCCTCGCAAACGCCGGCCTGGCCGTGCTGTCGAGCACTCTCACAGGAGTCGCGGTGGCGCTGACGAGCTCACGTTCTCGGGCATTCGCTGTGCGGCTCGGAGCAGTGCTGCTCTTGGCGTGGATCGCCTCAATGGCGGCCGTCTACGCGGTTCCTTCAGCGTGGCTTGCGGTGGCCCTGTTCGGATCGGCGCTGATCTTCGGAGTCGGCACGGTCGTGCTCGGCACGAGGATGAACGCGGCCGCGAGTGAGGTCGCCCCACCGGAACAGGCTGGACGCTACCTCACTGCGTTCCAGTACTCATTCAGCATCGCCAGCCTCACCGCGCCTCTTCTGATGTCGGCTTTCGCGTTGTCGGGTTGGTTGCCGTGGGTGCTACTCGCATTGGGGCCTGCGGGGCGCTCGTACTGCTTCCGTGGCTACGTCGCGCGCTGCCGCCCCGTGTGCTCGCTCTCGCTCCCGACGAGACTGAAGCCGGAGCCTCACCCATCCGCATCCGACGGGTGAGGACGACGCCACCACCTGTTACAAGAGATGCACGATCCCTGTGTCACCCCAGGCGGACGCGAGATACTCCGCGGCGAGACGCCGATGACAACGATCAGGAGAGGCCTCTGAGCAGAGGAGCACTGCCTCGTTGAAGTCAGCAGGACTGAGCACCGCTTCGACCTGGCGACCTTCCAAGAGGCGCACGTACTCAGCGGCGTATTGCTCCCACGACACAGCCCCGTGCTGGTAGTCACGTAGCGCTTGCTCCGTCGGGGTGAGGATCAACTCCTGCCGATAATGCATGTGGCAAATCTCACTGAGGAAGAACTCGAGGTCGTCTCGCTTCGCGAATCCTGCGAGCTGCGAACGGTTCCGCAGCCGTATGTCAACAAGAGCCGTGGCGCCGCTGTCGGAGAGCAGACCGAAGAACTCGCGCGTCTTCTTCTTCGTGAACCCGATGGTAAACAGCCGCATCATCTTGCCTCCCACGGTCGATGAACCTGCTTACCACGAGACCCGCTTGGTACAGTTCTGAAATGGATCACCTTTCCTCAGTGCCCACCCACGTCCAGCCCGATGTCCGGGTGCGTGGTGCCCGCGAACACAACCTCAAGGACGTCGATCTCACGGTTCCGCGTGACGCGATGGTTGTGTTCACGGGCGTGTCCGGATCCGGGAAGTCCTCGTTGGCTTTCGGCACGTTGTACGCGGAGTCGCAGCGGCGCTACTTGGAGTCAGTTGCCCCGTACGCGCGGCGACTGATCGACCAGGCGGGTGTCCCCGACGTCGACTCCATCACCGGGATGCCGCCCGCAGTCGCCTTGCAGCAGCAGCGCGGAGGGCGTAGCGCGCGCTCCTCTGTAGGCAGCATCACCACGCTGTCGAGTGTGGTTCGGATGCTCTATTCGCGAGCAGGTGAATACCCAGATGGTCAGCCGATGCTCTACGCCGAGGACTTCTCCGCGAACACCGTGCAGGGCGCGTGCCCCGAGTGCCACGGCATTGGCAGAGTGTACGCGGTGACCGAGGAGCGGATGGTGCCCGATCCCTCACTCACCATCCGGGAGCGCGCCATCGCATCGTGGCCGACCGCCTGGCACGGCCACCAGTTGCGGGACGTGCTCGTCGCGCTCGGCTACGACGTCGACGTACCGTGGAAGGATCTGCCGAAGAAGGATCGGGACTGGATCCTCTATACCGACGAGACCCCCTTCGTTCCCGTCCACTCTCGACTCACACTCGCCGAGGCGCGCCGGGCAATCCGAGCAGGAATCGAACCGAGCTACTCGGGCACCTTCGTCGGCGCGCGGCGGTACGTGCTCGACACTTTCGCGAACACGAAGAGCGCGTCGATGAAGCGCCGCGTAGCCCAGTTCATGAGCGCGGCGGTCTGCCCGGTGTGCCATGGGAAGCGGCTCAAACCCGAAGCACTGACGGTGACGTTCGAAGGACTCGATATCGCGGACTTCTCAGCCTTGCCACTGCGTGAATTGACTGAGCTCCTCGAGTCCGTCGTCGCCGAGTCTGACCGCGAGGGCGAGACCTCCGGCGCCGTGGTAGACGTCGCGACTAGACGTGAAGCCGTCGAGCAGCGCGTTGCTGCTGGCGGCTCCGCTCACTCCGCTGCGCCGGATGTCCGTCGCACACCGAATCAGTCTGTCGAGAAGCGCGCCGCGGCAGCCCGCCTGGGCGCAGAATTGCTGGACCGCCTGCGCCCCATCATCGATCTCGGACTCGGTTACCTCTCGCTAGGTCGCACTACGCCGACACTGTCCGGAGGGGAGCTACAACGACTTCGACTCGCCACGCAGCTCACGTCGGAACTGTTCGGTGTTGTCTACGTCCTCGACGAACCGTCAGCCGGTCTCCATCCGCACGACGTCACCGCGCTGCTGGGTATCCTCGACGGGCTGAAGCAGCGCGGCAACAGCCTCTTCGTCGTGGAGCATTCCGTCGACATCATGCGGCACGCGGACTGGCTGGTTGACATCGGCCCCGGAGCCGGGGAACGCGGCGGGCGCGTGATCTACAGCGGACCCACGGACGGGCTCGCGGAGGTCGACGAGTCGGTGACGCGCGGATACATCTTCGGGGGCAGCGGCCTTCCACCGCACCAGCCCCGTGCCGCCCACGACTGGTTGCAGCTGGAGCACGTCACCCGCAACAACCTGCGGGACGTATCTGTGGCGCTACCGCTCGGAACGCTCACGGCTGTCACTGGCGTGTCAGGGTCGGGGAAGTCCAGCCTTGTCAGTCAAGTCCTGCCTGCCCTCATCGGCGCCAGGCGAGGAGACGCCCCTCGCGTCGAGGAGGAAAGCGCTGAGGCCGACGCCCTGCTCCTCACTGACGAGTCCGATGAACTCGGAGGGTCGGTCGAGGGCGATCTCACGACCGTCCGGCGTGTGGTGAGCATCGACCAGAAACCCATCGGCCGCACGCCCCGCTCCAACGTCGCGACCTACACAGGACTCTTCGATCATGTGCGGCGCCGGTTCGCCGAGACGCCGGAAGCTCGGACACGCGGATACAAGCCCGGTCGGTTCTCCTTCAATGTCGCAGGCGGCCGTTGCCCGACCTGTGAGGGTGAAGGCTCCGTGATGGTCGAGCTGCTCTTCCTGCCCTCGGTCTACACCGTGTGTCCCGACTGCCATGGCACCCGCTATCAATCGAGCACCCTGGAGATCACCTGGCGAGGGCGCAACATCGCGGAAATCCTCGCGATGAGCGTCGAAGAGGCTCACGAGTTCTTCGCCGGCGAGTACGACGTGATGCGCTCACTCACCTCGCTGGTCGATGTCGGGCTCGGTTATCTGCGCTTGGGACAGCCGGCCACAGAGCTCTCCGGTGGGGAGGCGCAGCGTGTGAAGCTGGCCACCGAACTGCAACGAGCGCAGCGCGGCGACACTCTGTACGTGCTCGATGAGCCGACCTCCGGATTGCACTGTGCCGACGCAGACCGTCTAGTTACCCACCTTCAGACTCTCGTCGATGCGGGCAACACGGTCGTGATGGTGGAACTCGACATGCGAGTGGTCGGCGCAGCCGACTACGTCATCGATCTCGGGCCGGGAGCCGGTGACAACGGCGGCACAGTGGTCGCGTCCGGAACGCCAGCAGAGGTCGCCGCGTCGAGAAACAGCGCTTCAGCACCGTATCTCGCCGCCGCCCTCGCCGAGGCCGCGACGCTGACGTCAGGGGCATAACCGGCTCTTCGCAGATGAGGGTGTAGACATCGAGGGTGCGTTGTTGGCCGGGTAAGGTGAATCGCTCTGGGTTTCGTTCCGTTCCGTTCTTCAAGCAAGGATGGAATTGATGAATCAGAAGTACTCGCCCGAGATGCGGGAGAAGGCGTTGCGGATGCTGGACGAGGCGAAGCCCTCGCATCCGAATCTCATGACCGCGGTGCGTCATGTCGCTGGGCTTCTTGGTATGAGCGCGGAGACGTTGCGGGTGTGGCATCGCCGTCGCGAAGTCGACGGCGGGCAGCGTCCCGGTGTGCCCACCGATGTTGCCGAGGAGAACAAGCGCCTGCGGCGTGAGAACGCTGAGCTGCGCAAGGCGAACGAAGTCCTCAAAGCCGCGAGCGTGTTTTTCGCGAAGGAACTCGACCGCTCCTGACGGGTCTGCCCCGCGCACACCGCTTCCGCTGTCCCGATAGCCGGTCGTCCACCGGTACAGGTGCGGACCATCCGGGTGAACGACCAGAACCCAGCAACTACCTAAGCCTTCGATTCCCGTAAGACTGTCCCGCAAAAATGCCCGGTGAAGGTCCCCTAAACGCTATAGTCGTCGCATGCTTGTCGGATACGCCCGCGTCTCAACCTCTGGGCAGGACCTCGCCGCGCAGCGGGACGGCCTCCACTCGCTCGGCGTCGATCCCGAGAACGTGCACGTCGACCACGGCATGACCGGAACGAACCGTGAACGCCCGGGGCTCCGCGAAGCGCTTGCCGCGGTCCGCAAAGGTGACGTCCTGGTCGTCACCAAGCTCGATCGCCTCGCAAGATCACTCCCCGACGCTCGTGATATCGCCGACGAGCTGACGCGCAAGGGCGTGACGTTGAACCTCGGAGGTTCCGTCTACGACCCAACCGATCCCGTTGGGCGACTGCTGTTCAACGTCCTCGGGATGGTCGCGGAGTTCGAAGCCGACCTCATCCGTGCCCGCACGCGCGAGGGGATGGCGATCGCTAAGGCCGCGGGCAAGCTCCGCGGAAAGAAGCCCAAGCTCTCCGTCTCACAGGAGAAGCACCTGGTCGCGCTGCACCGTGCCGGCACGCACACCACGAGCGAAATCGCCGAGCTCTTCGGTGTCGCCCGCTCAACCGTGTACCGAGCGATCCAGCGCGGCGGAGCGAACCCACCCGCCGCCTGACGACACCGAGCGAAGCGGGAAGGACGACACCGAGCGAAGCGAGAAGGACGACACCGAGCGAAGCTGCTCACAGGTCGTCGACTCCGAGCTCACTTCCGCGCTGGGGCTCCTCGACGCGATGAGCCCTGAGACGCCAGCGGTTAAGATCGGACGCTGTATCGAGTATCTGAGTCAGAGCTGCTCGCTGGGCTGCGGTGAGGACCATGGTGGGCACGTTAGCAACGAGGATGTGCACCCACCGAAAACGATGGGTTTTGAGATGTTGGTAGCCTCCAGCCAACCTCACCCGGACGGGCACCGTCACATTCCACCTCCGGCGAGGAGGTGCGCAAGCACCTCAAGAGTCGCCTGAGCCCTGCAGAGCGGCACGCTCGGCGGCCGATCCGACGGAGGTCTTTCCTCTTCTGAAAGACGTGTGGCCCTCGTTTGTCCTTTCTGGCGTTCCGCGATTGCAACGTCTTTCCGCGGTGGCCGCAGACTCATGCGCGTCAGACGCCGACACGATCGGACGTGCCCGTGATGCGGGTAGTCACCGGGGAACTAAGCCGGCGTCTGCCGCATCTGACTACAGGCACCGGCTTGGTCTCCGTGTCGAGCGCGCCGGAGCGGCTCGGGTCGCGTGAGCAGCGGTGCGAGAGCAAAGGACGGTGCGGGAAATTATCCCGCACCGTCGAGTCGCCACCAGGATCCCGAGCATTAGCGGCGAGGCACTCTCCACGTCAGTCTCAGAATACGCCCAAGCGGCTCAAAGTTCAGCCTGGTCACTCTCGGCACCCGGCAACGTCAGACGCGGACTCGGACTGCGAACCGGCACACGATCTGCAGCGCGCTCGACATAGGAGCTGTGCGTGCACCTGTCAGTCGCAGGAGATTTTCGTCAACTGCGAACCCCGCGGGGATCGCAGTGCAGACCACAAAAGACATCGCACGAGATAGGAGAGCGCGATGAGCGCGGACCACAACAGGGACTCGCCCCGGTTGTTCCTTTCCGAGGAAGAGGCGGCAGCGCAGCTCGGCATCCACCGCACCACGCTGCGCGCGCTGGCCCTGGATGGCCGCTCCCCTCTCGAGCGGGGTAGTGGAGTGAGCATCGAGATTCGTCGGACTAAGGCCGGAAAGCCCTACTACTTCGTTCGTGTCAAGTCCGGTCGCCGGTTGGTGGCATCCAAGGCGTTCGATATCAAGCGAGACGCAGAGATCTGGGAACGGATACAGAAGCACCTCGTCGAGACAGGTCTCCCTTTGCCTCCTCCTCGGACCTTCACGCTCCGGAAGCTTGTGACGCAATTCAAGATTGCACGCGCGGGCGGGAACCCGCACAGTGTCGATACCGACGTGAACAACCTGAACGCGCTACCAGCGAACCTGCTCGATCGCCCGCTCGCTTCGATCGATGCCCGTGACATCCGCGCCCATCTGCTCGACCAACTGCGCGCCGGAAAGATGCCATCCACCGTCGCGCGGGCAAAGACCACACTGAGCGCCCTATTCACCTTCGCCGCTGCCGAAGGCCTTCTGTATCAACAGCATCCTGTGCGCACCATGGCGCGAATCCCTGAGCTCGGAGCACCCGCGCTCCGTCCCGTCAGCCCCCATTCCATCCCCTCGCCGCGAATCGTTGCATCGGCTCTCACCGATCTCCGGGAGCGCCGTTCGGACATCGCTGACGTCTTCGAGTTCCTATCGCTTACTGGACTTCGCTGGGGTGAGCTTCGCGCTCTCCGCACGGATGCGCTGTCTGACGTTCCATTCCCGCAGTTGATCGTTGAGCGCTCCCACTCCGACGGATACGAGGAGAAGGAGCCGAAATCCTGGCGCGGCACACGTCTGATCCCACTTTCCCCTCGAGCTGTGGCCATCTTCCGCGCCCACGCCCGCGGAAAGCGACCCGAGGCCTATCTGTTCACCAACCGCCGAGGTGAGCAGCTCAGCGTCGGCGTCGTCCGAAAGTTCCCACTCGGCTTCCGCCGGCACGCCCTGCGCCACTACGCAGCATCCACCTGGCTACGGCTGGGGACACCCGTGAACGAAGTGGCCGAATACCTCGGCGACGACCCCCGCACAGTGCTTGCGGTGTACGCGCACGTACTCGGAGACGACCAGCGTCGTACGCACCTGCGACGCCTCACGGTGGCCGAGGGCCAGCCCTTCGAACACCGTGCGCGATCCTCCCCCGATGATCGCCTTTCGGGGCTCGGCAACTGACGCTCTCCCGCTCGGCAACCAGGCGCGAAATTGTCAAATCGGTGGGGCCGCTATCTGCGAGCGATACAACCTCAACGAATCCAGACGCACGAGGGCCCCGCGAGCTACCGAGGGCATCAAGCGGCAGCGGCTCGGGCAGGCACGGAACCCGCCACTCGATGGGGGACACCTGGGGGACACCTGACGGTCGAGACGCGGTGTTCGCGCCAGATTGGTCCCACCCGCCATGAATCAAGAAATCCCCGCCTGAGCGGGGATTTTGATGGCGGAGACGAGGGGATTTGAACCCCTGGACCCTTGCGAGGTCTCCACCTTAGCAGGGTGATTCTGCCGCGCCGCAGGAAGGCCACTCCCCCGCCGCCCCCTGCCCGGAAACACCCAATTTGTCTGTTTTTGCGGGCCTTTCCGGCCCGCCATCTAGAACCACACCACGCACTCGATGCACTCCCAAAGTGGGCAGCATCGGCATCCTCGGGAGACGCGGGGTCACTTGGGGGTCACCTGGCAGATATTCCCGAGAGCACAGACCACGTCAATCTGTTACAGTTATTGCAGTTATTCAGAACATGGAGGTGGACAATGACTGACATACTGACCCGTGACGCCAATGCCCTGCATCGTGCGCTCGACGGCAAGGGCGACGAGGTAAAGCTCAGCCTGTCGCGAGAGACCGCAGAGTGGCTCGCGCGCATCGTGGATGCCCGGACTCACGGCCAGGAAGTCGTCTTCACGCGCACCAGTGGCGAGGTGACGCCGACTGAGGCTGCGACGCTGCTCGGAGTTTCCCGCCCCCAGGTCCGCAAGTTCATGGACGAAGGCAAGCTCGAGTTCCGCAAGGTAGGCACGCACCACCGGATCACAGTCGAATCACTCCAGGCCTTCCGTGAGCAGGAGCGGGCACGCAGACGTGTGGCGATGGAAGAACTCTCCCAGTTGCAGAACGAGCTCGGCCTGTTTGAGTGAGTCCATCCACGGACATTGACCACGCCCCGATCCGTATCGTTCTCGGCGACGCGAACGTTCTCTACTCCCGCGTGCTTCGGGACTACCTGCTCTATACGGCGGACGCCGAACTCATCAGCATTCGCTGGAGCGCCGCGATCGTCGCCGAGGTCATCGAGCACCTCATCGCGAACCTGCCAACCTTCGATGCGGCCGCAGGACAGCGACTCATCACAGCCATGACCACTGCATTCCCTGACGCAGAGGTCAACATCGATGACGCCGCTCGCGAGCGGGTCGCATCGTTGGCGCTTCCCGACGAGGACGACCGGCACGTTCTCGCGGCCGCCATCGCGGCAGAAGCAGAGATCCTCTGCACCGACAACATCAAAGACTTCCCCATTGACGCGATGAAGGCGGTCAGCATCCAGGCACTGACCGCTGACGACCTGCTCTCGCTGCTCGTCAAGGAGTACGGCGACGAAATGCGCGCTGTACACCAGACGGTCGTCTCACACCTACCTGGTGCGACTGACGAGTCGACGCTCGCAACGCTTCGGCGGGCTGGCGCGGTAAGAACAGCCGCCTGATCGGGAATCTGCTCGATGACCGTTCCTGCTGAGACGGCTCACCGACAACGGCGGGAATCAGGCATGGGTCATAGGCTGAGGCCATCGCGTTCAGCACCGCGCCCGTGTGATGGTGAACGCCTCTGCTCCGGTTCCCGCATTTGGGCGGCTCGTTCCGCAGGGGCACGTTCGTCCGCCTTCTGCGCTTCGGCGTGCTCGCCGATAAGGGCTGCGGCCTGATCGATCGGTAGCGCTTCGATCTGCCCGAGATGTCGCCGGGCCTCGTCGGCTTGCCTCGCCCATCCATCGGCACGGGTTACCGCACTGCCAGCGATGCGAACCTGGCCGTAGATGCTCTCGCGGAGCACGTCCCGCTCCCTTCCCTGCCGAGTCTGCAGGGCGTGAAGCTTCTCCTGCTCGATCGTTGCCTGCCGCCGCTTCTGAGATACACGCGGATCGTTCTCAGCGATGCGACCGGTTGCGGAGGCCGACCACGTTGGCACTCCAGCAGTTGTGCCGGGCGTTGAGCCCCACCGCCGAGTCGTGGCCGCTTCCAGTTCACCGTGCTCCGTACTTGCTCGCACTTGGGCGCGGTCTGCACCGCGTCGCTGGAAACCTCGTGCAGAGCGTCGATCAGCCGACGCGTCCCACATGCGTTGCCGTGCCGCGAGGTAGGCGGTGCCGTCTTCAACCGCCTGCGCCAAAAGAGGAGTCGTCACCTCGGAACGCACTCGTTCGGCCTGCGCCTCAGCCGCCATGAGATCAGCTCGTTGTTCGTCGGACTCCGCTAGGTGTTCTTCCCTCTGCCCACTCAGCATCACGGCAGCGCGCTTCCACTGCGCAGCCTGGCGGTCGGCGCGTTCGATCTGCTCCGTTAGCCGGGCACGCTCCACGCTCACGAGTTTCACTGGTCCTTCTGCGACGAATCCGGCGACGGCGTCGCGGACGGCCTGGGTGGCGGCGACCAGGCCGCGGTCGGCGCGATCGCGCTCGAGCGCGGCGGTGAACTGCTCACGGGCGTCGTCCAGATCGGCGGCGACGATATGCAGACGGTTGGCCTCCTGTCCGCGAGTCATTCCGACATAGACACCTGCGGCGTCGAGGGCATCGCCGAGGACGGTGTGCGACTCAGGCATGGTCGCACCTTGCACTCCGTACGCAGTGGAGGCGTAGGTGAGGTGCGTGTGCTCAGCGACGTACTCGGCGGGGAGACGGACGCCGCGCTGGCGCTTCCGGTCGATGCCGTTCTCAACAGCCCACACGGTGCCGTCCTCTCCGACGTCCTGTACAGTCCAGGTCTGTCGGTTGGCGACCTGCACGTCAGCATCGTTGCGTCGGGTCTGAATCACATCACCGCGACCGAACGACAGGCCATCGTTACCGGTCGCCGTCCGAGCGTCATCGACCAGACCCGCACGCACTCGCTCCTCGCGGATGCAGATGTTCAGTTCGCGTGCCTCGTCGTTGGTCGCCACCGTGATCGCATCCCCCACGTGCGTGGTGCTGGCAATTGCGTCGCGCACGTCTTCGGTGCTGTTGTGCAGGGCAACCAGACCGAGTGCGTGCAACCGGTCGAACAGCAGCGCCGCGTTCTCTCCGGCACGCATCCGTATCGTCAGATCGGCGTATTCAGGATCGGTGAAGCGGTGCACCGTCGTCAGATCGACCACGTGCGTGGAGAGTTGCGCGGCCATATCGAGCACACCGCCACGGCCGACCGCAGCGAGCTGCGCCCGGTCGCCAACGAGCGCGAGAGTTGCACCGTGCTCGTCTGCGACAGCAAGGAGAGCGAGGGCGGTGTCCTGATCGAGCATCCCGGCCTCGTCCACCACGATCCGTTCCCCACGCATCAGACGCGCCTCTGCGGATGGACCGACGTAGGTGATACCGGTTTCCGGGTCGGTACCACCAGGGGTTAGGCGGGACCAGATGCCGTCCCGGTTCCAACGCCAGCCGTGTTCGTGCACGAGCATCGCGACCGACTCTGCCGAGATGCCGAATTCCTTTGCGGCAACGTCAGCGGCTTTCTTCGTCGGAGTCACGATTCTCGTCGCTCGGCCGTCCGCAGCAGCGGTTTCGATTGCAGCCCCGAGCATGGTGGTCTTGCCCGCGCCCGCAGCTCCCTCGACCACCACCAGCGGATTAGTGGAAGCGATCCCGGCAGCAGCCCGCACCTGCTCAATGTCAAGACCGTGGTCATCGGCCACGGATGCCGGCACCCGATCACTGCTCGCTGCACGGACGGCGAGCAGGTCGTGCAGTCGTGTTTCGACCGAAACAACATGCAAGCTCGTGAGGTGGGCGAAGTGCTCAGGTCGCGCTGCTTTCGGGGGCAGTACCGACAAGCTGTCCTCGGCGGCGAGCGCGGTGGCCAGGGCAACAAAGTCGCGCAACTCTGTAGGTGTTGCGCGCACTCCGGTCTCGGTGATGACGCGGGTGACGTGCTCCTGGATGGTGTGCACCGTCCACGTCGACGCACCCACGGCGCAACGGTCGAGTGCGCGGGAGGCGAGTTGTTGCACGCTCAGATCATCAAGTGCGACAGGCGTGCGCACCCGTGCACGCTTCGGGTGCGGTGTGTAGCCGGCCTCTTCCAGCTCACGCAACCACCCCGCTTCGCTACCGAGACGAGCAGGTTTCTTGCTCGGCCGCTCGTGATCCCACGCACGAGCGATCAACCGTGACCGCACAACGGGCCCGGGCTCCTGTCCGGGATGCGTGCCCTCCCATTCCGCCTCGAACCGGGCCAGGTCCGCGCGACTTGTTCGCCGCGCTTGGACATGACCGCGTTGTAGGACAGTAATTCCGCAACCTCACCGGTGATCGGATCGAGGCTCAGGCCGTGAACGTCGAGGACCGCGGCGAGTTGCGGGTGCGCGGCGATCACCGCCGTACCCAGCGCGCGGATCGCGCCCTGCTGCCGGAACAGTGCCGCCGTGTCCAGACCCCGCCAGGCTCCCGCCGCCCAGACACGGGTGCCGACCTGGAAGTGAATGTGCCGGTGCGGATCACCCGCCCGTGAAGTCTTATGCGAGACAACGACCGTCTCCAACTGCTCGATCGGCACGACCTCTTGCTTTCCCCGCGGACCGACCCGCGTAACCGAGTGTTGACCGAGCCATGCGCGGATCTCCGCCACCGCATCCCGCTGGGCGGCATCCAAAGCCTCCGACACTTCCGGGTGCAAGGCCGCGGCGATCGACAGCGACTTCGGCGCATTCACGACCATCTCCGCGAACCGCGGAGAACCCTGCCGATCCTCCCCCGGCGGGCGAGGCGTGCCCATCGATTCGCCGGTGAGCGGGTTGAGCCAATCAACCCATTGGGCGTACTCCTCCGGCGTCAGCCCCACCGCACCGATCACACGACCCTGGGCATCGACCGCAGAGAATTCGGCAAGTGCGGTCCCGCCCTCCAGGTAATACTCGTCAGCGCGGTAGCGGTCTGATTCCAGGTAGCGGCGCGCGTCCGTACCGGAGCCTCGGAACAGGATCACGCCGCCTTTCATCGCCGCCCCGATCCTTATCGCGTGTACTTGCTATTACGCACGGTAGCATACGTACATTCAGAAGAACAGAGCGGCAGGGCTGGGGTTCGCGTGATGGAGAGCACGGCGGTAGAGGCGGCTGTACTGCCGGTGAGGAGTCCATCTGGTTGACGGGGATTCCGCTTTCGTATGGCGTTTCTTCGGGTGTGAGAAACGCCATAGAACGCGCCGATCAGCATCGCTTCTAACGCGCAAAGAGTTGACGGAGGATGAGCCGTATGACATCGCTCCCGAGCGCTCGGGACTGATTTCTCGACTTTTGTGGGGTAGGTACTAGTGCGGTCAGAGGGCCGCGAAGCGGAAGATCGCGACGAAGATCGCGGCCAACAGCAGCACGATGTTGAAGAGGATGACTTTGATTTCGTGCCGACGCACGTGCACGAAAACAGCGAACAGTTGTATGACGGCGAGCCCTGCGGCGGCGATCGGTGTGAGGACCGGCGCGATGTCGGTCAGCCAGGGCAAGATGACACCGATCGCGCCGAGAGCTTCGACGCTGCCGATGAGCTTGATCGCAGCGGGGGAGTAATCCTCGGCCCATGGGAGGCTTTCGGCGAGTTTGGCTTTGGTGGTGAAGGTCTTCATGAGCCTGCGGCGAGGTAGGCGGCGGCCAGGATTCCGGAAATGATCCAGAGGGTGATGTCCACGTGTTCAGTACTCCGTCGTGTAGGGGGGAAGGGGATGGTTAGTTCAATGAGCGGATTCGGATCTCGGTGCGCGTGGTCGCGGCGATCTACGACGACAGGGCGGAAGTTGCTGTCGACTCTGCCGGTCAAGAAGAGCACGCGGTTGACATCGGCAGTGCTGTCGCAGAGGGTGCACCCGGTTTGCGGTACTAGGCGAGCGCGGCGTTCACCTTTGGGATGACTTCGGTTGCGAGGAGCTCGATCGATCGGTTGGTGAGGGCCGGGTCGATTCCGCCAAAGTCCAGCTGCATACCGATTCGAAGGTTGCCGAAGGTGTCGTGCACGCGCAGGATCTTGTCGACGACTTCGTTCGGTGAGCCGACGAACAGGGCCCCGGCGGGTGCGGCTGCTTGGTCATAGAACGCGTGCTGGTCTGCGTCGCTGCGTTCTCCGAACCGTTGGTTGATTACCGACATGAAGTGCGGGTAGAGCTCACGCTTTGCCTGTTGGCCGTCATCGAGGATGAGTCCGGTCGCGGAGATCCCCACCTTCAGGGAAGCGGCGTCATGTCCGCGACTTGCGCCGGCTTGACGGTACAGCTGAACGAGCGGGGCGAAAGATGCGGTGTCGCCGCCGATGATCCCGTAGACGATGGGCAATCCCAGGGCGCCGATGCGGATCGATGAACGCTGATTGCCGCCGGTGCCGACCCAGATTGGCAGATGGCCCGGCCTGTCGGCGGTCCCTTGTGCCCGCGGGAGCACGCGCGCATGGTCAAGTGGCGCGTGGTACTTCCCGGACCAGGAGACCTCTTCGTTCGCGTCCACGGCGAGGAGCATCGAAAGCTTTTCGTCGAACAGTTCGTCGTAGTCGGCTAGAGGCGCGCCGAACAGGGCGAATGCCTCGGTGAACGAGCCGCGGCCGGCGATGATCTCTGCGCGGCCTCCGCTGAGCTGATCCAGCGTCGCGAACTGTTGATAGACGCGCACGGGGTCCTCTGCGCTGAGCACGGTCACCGCACTGGTCAACCGGATCTGCGTGGTGAGGCTCGCGGCGGCTGCGAGCACTGTAGTGGGAGACGAGATCGCGAATTCGGGAACATGCCGCTCACCGACACCGAAGAACGTCAGACCGGCCTGGTCGGCGAGTACGATCTGCTCCACGGCCTGACGAAGCCGTTTGCCGACGTTCATCGCCGCACCGGTGGACGGATCCCGGTACATGTCGCCGAAACTGTAGATTCCGAATTCCATAGTCACTCTCGTCTCCTGTACGAATCAACTGACTGAGATGGCGTCACACCGCGTGTCGAAGTGCGGTGTGACGCCAGCCGTGTCATCCAGCCGTCGTGACCGAGGGGGTGCCGACGGTTTCGTTCCAACTTGTTTCCAGCGCCTGCAGGAACGCTTCGACCGGTTGTGCGCCGGAGACGGCGTACTTGCCGGCGAACACGAAGAACGGCACGCCGGTGATGCCGAGTTCGCGCGCTTGCTGCGTGTCCGCGACCACAGCGTCGGCGAACTCGCCACTCGCCAGCGCAGCCAGCGCGGCTTCGCGATCGAGTCCGATCTCGCTGGCAATACCTGCCAGCACCTGGTGATCGGCGATGTTGAGTCCGTCGGTGAAGTACGCCTCGAAAAGCCGCCGGATCATCTCATGCTGCTTTCCCTGGGAAGCGGCGAAATGGCTGAGTTCATGCGCCGACCTGGAATTGACCGTGATGGCGCGGTCGAAGTGGTAGTCCAGTCCGACCTCACGACCGCGCTCAGCGATCTGCTCGTTCATGGACACCGCCTGGTCCCGCGGGATTCCCCGCTTGGTGGTCAGCAATTCTGTCAGATCAGTCGGCACATCGCTGGCCAGCTCGGGCATCAGCAGGAAGCTGTGGTAGCGGACTTCGACACCCTGTTTGTGTGGAAACTGCGCTACGGCCTGCGCGAAGAGTTCATCGCCCAGATAGCAGAACGGGCACATCACGTCGCTCCACACGTCCACCACGAGCGGGTTCCGCGGCCGACCGAATGCGCCACCGGACATCAGGCGCACTCCCCATCCATGTCACACACATCGAGAGTGTTGTCCGCGGTGAGAACCTGGAATGAAGAGGTGACATCCGAATCGATAGTCGGAGGGTTCATCGTCGGCATCTCAGTACTGGCGCGAACGTATTGCGTGGGAACGGTCATGGTGTCAGGCCGTGAGAAGGATCTTGCCGAGCGTGCCCCGGCCGAAATGAGCGAGAGCGTCGGCGCCTTGATCGAGGGGATAGACCTGATCGATCGTGACACGGAGGCTGCCGTCGGCGTGAGCACGGGCCAGCCGATCAAGGGTGTGGGTTGTCGAGCTGGCGACCACAGCGGTGACAGTTGCGGTGCCGGCATCGATCTGGTCCGGCGACTGCAGCAGAGTAGACACGAATCGGCCATTCGACTTGATGACCCTGGCAAGGGCCTGTGGGTCGCCGGCCAGGTGGAACACGACGTCAACACCGCCCGGGTGCAGCTGGCCTACTGCCGCGGGCACATCCGCGGTGTAGTCAACAGTCTCGGCGGCGCCGAGGTCGGTGACGTGCGCGATCTCCTGCTCGGTGGTGGCGGTGGCGATCACGCGGGCGCCCGCAGCGCTGGCAAGCTGAACGAGCAGGCTTCCGACACCGCCCGTCGCCCCAGCGATCAGCACTGTATCGCCGGGCATGACGGCGGCGGCATCGAATGAATCCATCGCCGCAGCCCCGGCCAGTCCGAACGTGGCAGCCTGAGCGGTCTCGATCTCGTCCGGGATGAGGGCGAGACCATCGACGGGGACGATCACGTACTCGGCGAAGGAACCCTCGCCCATGTGCGCCTTGTTGACAACGCCGAACGCTCGATCACCCGCGCTGTACCCGGTGACGCCCGGCCCGACAGCGTCAACGGTGCCGGCGAAGTCTTTGCCGAGCACCAGCGGGAATCGGTGCTCGAGGACGCCATCCAAGTAGCCGGCCGCGACCGCGAGGTCGAAGCCGTTCACCGTTGCGGAGTGAACCCGCACCCGTACTTCTCCCTTACCCGGCGCGGGAATTTCGAGGTCAGTGAGCTCCGCAGTGGAGCCGAACGTGTTCAGGACAAGCGCTTTCATGGGTTTCCTTCGTTGATCGATATCAGTCAATATTCGCGGGCCACAGATACAAGCGGGTAAGCCTGCCCGTTTAGATCACCGTAGCACCTATCTGGGCATGGCTATCCAGTTGTAGACTGATGATGTGGAAGCAAAGATCATGACCGGCCCCGGTGAGGTGTTGCGCTCTGACGCGGCCCGAAATCGGGGGCGGGTGGCTGCTGCGGCCCGGGAAGTGTTCGCCGAACTTGGCACGAACGCACCGATGATCGAAATCGCCCGTCGCGCCGGGGTCGGCACCGCAACCCTCTACCGACGCTTCCCCACGCGGGATGACCTGCTCGAGTTGGTGTTCGAAGATCGGATCGAGCTCTGCGCGGCTACGGTCGATCAGTTCCTCGCTCGCGTCGCCACGGAGCCGTGGGAAGCGTTCGCGGGGTACCTGCGGACGCTCTTCACTCTTCAGCGCGAAGATCGGGCCTTCACCGCCGTGTTGCTGCATTCCTTCCCCGAGGGCGGGCGAATGGAACAGGAACGCCGACGCGCGATCGCCGGCCTGAGCGTGCTCGTCGCGCGGGCACAGTCTGCCGGCGCGCTCCGGCCGGATTTCTCGGTCGGAGACATCGAACTCCTCCTCACAGCCCACGACGGCGTCCTCTCCCGCGATCCGAACTGTTACGCCTCATCCCGCATCACAGAAATTCTGCTCGATGCCTGCCGGCCATCCACTCATGATTCGGGGCATGGTGCGATCAGATCGACAGCCGGTTCACACGGTTGAGCTGAGCTCACGGCCCAGCGCGGACTACGCCTCGGCTGGTTTCCGGCTCCCTGACTCGATGGCGAGCTGAGTGAGCGCGGCGAGTTCGCCGGTATGCGTGGCGACGCGTTCGACCAGCGGCAGGAGAAGGGCGGTGACCTCCCGGCCGTCCTTCGTCAGCGAATACTCCACATGCGGGGGCATGGTCGGCTTCTGCTCCCGCAGGATGAAGCCGTCCTCGACCAACGCCTGCAGACACTGCGCGAGCATCTTCTCACTGACCCCGTCAAGCGCGCGTCTGATCTCGCTCCACCGCCGCGTACCATCTGACAGCACGAGTAGAGCGAGCATGCCCCACTTGTTCGTCACATGTCCGAGGACACCACGGGTGACACAGTTGGCTGGAATGGAGAGTGCAGTACGGGAGACGGACACCGAAGTCATGCTCAAATTATACTTACCAAATAGTGGGTATGGTGGCTCGGGAATGTTCACTCGATATGGACGTTGTCTTCTGTGGTTGCGTCCGTGACCACCCCACTGACCTTTCGGAGAGCATCTGTGTCATCCACCATCGCGTCATCCAGCACCGCGCCCGTCATCGTCGTCTTCGGAGCTGGCCCCGGCCTCGGCGCTTCCATAGCGCGCCGTTTCGGCAAGGAAGGATTCCGGGTCGCCCTCGTCGGGCGACGTCAAGCCCCCCTTAACGAGCTCGCCGTAGCGCTGAAGGCCGACAGCGTCGAGGCTGCGCCGTTTACCGCCGACTTGTCCGACCCTGCCCAGGTTCCCGCTCTCATCGCCAACATCCGCGAACGGTTTGGCCGCATCGACGTCGTCGAGTACGGTCCTGCCAGCGCCGGCGAGCAGGGGTTCACTCCCGCCACCCAGCTCGATGCCGCGGCGCTGGAAAAGTCCACACGGTTCTTGCTGCTGACGCCCGTCGAGATCGTGCGCGCAGTCCTTCCCGAACTCACCGAACGCGGTACCGGCGCGATCCTGGTCACCCACGGTATGTCCGCTGCGATAGCGATGCCGTTCCTCAGCGGCACCGGGCCAGCGATGTCCGCGATGCGCAATTACATCTACTCGCTGAACGGCGAGCTTAAGGACACCGGCGTCTACGCCGGAACCCTGACCATTGGCGCGCTCATCGTTCGTGAGGACGCAGCCTCCAACGAGACATTCCCGGATGACGCAGAGGCAGCCGGCGCTTTCCCGACTGTTCATCCCGACGTCCTCGCCGACCTCTACTGGGACATGTACACCCAGCGCGACGCTGCCGAGCGAACCTACCCGGAGTCACTACCCACGGCATGACGCCCGCGATCGATAGGCGTCCCGCTCACCACGGGAGGCCCTCGGAGCTCGACCAGCCCGGGATGCCGCGCACCCGTTCGTGTGCATGGCGGCATTGCCGATGTTCAAGGCGAAGAACGGCGGTGCGGCACCAACCGGTGCGGCACCGCCGTTCTTCATTTCTTGCTCAGCAAGAACCTCAGCGCACGTTTCCAAGTCCTCCATTGACGGAGATGATCTGGCCGGTGATGAACCTCGACGCATCCGACGCCAGGAACACCAGCACTGGCGCGATGTCAGTGGCAGGGTCACCGAGACGTCCGCCGAGGGGAACCATCGCGCCCATGATCGCGTCGTGGGCGGCAAGCTCCTCCGCGTTCATTCGCTCACGGTGCTCGTTGTACATCGGAGTCCACATAGCGGGGACTACGGTGTTCACACGAACGCCGAAGGGTCCCCATTCGGCAGCGGCCGTTCGATCGAAGGCCATGACTGCGCCCTTCGAGGCCGCGTAATGAGCACCGTTCGGGTAGGGGGCGAGCCCCGCGTCCGAGCCGAAGTTGACGATTGCACCGCCATTGGTCTTCAAATGCGGGAACACTGCCTGGTTGATGAAGAACGTGCCTTTCACATTCACGTTCAGAATGACGTCGAGGTCGGCCTCGGTGATGTCCTCGACGGGCCCGGATCGCTCGACGCCTGCGATGTGGAAGAGGGAATCAAGCCCGCCGAGCTCGGCGACGGCGCTGTCCACCGCAGCGAACGTCTCAGCCCGATTTGAGACATCAACGTGACGGTATACAACCGAGCCGGGTCCGGTGGCTGTGGCCTCAGCAGCCACTTTGGCACCTGCATCGTCGCTGACGTCGAACGACACGACGCGTGCGCCGGCGGCGGCGAAAGCACGTACTACGGTTTCCGCGATGCCGCGAGCCCCTCCGGTGACGATGATGCGCTTGCCTTCGATTTCGAACATTTTTGTTCTTCTTTCTTGAATTCGATCGCCGACTCCAGTGCCGACGATGCCGTCATCATCATAAACGCGTAGTAGTCCGCGTTTATTTCATGATGACCGCACGGTCTAGAATTGCGCGATGAACAGCGACCAGCGCCCTCCGCGTCGGGACGCGATCCTTAATCGCGAACGGCTCATCCAGTCGGCCCGCGACGTCTTCGCGGAACTCGGTGTCGACGCCCCACTCGATATCATCGCCCGACGCGCAGGCCTCACCAACGCCACCCTGTATCGGCACTTCCCCGTCCGATCAAACCTCCTCCTGGAGACCTTCCGGCTGACGCTGCGGCGCCACGACCGAACCATCCACGAAGCACTCGCTATGGAGACGGGCTGGATCGGGTTCGAGTACTTCCTCCGATGGGAATTCGCCGAGCATCAATCAGACGCCAGTCTCAGCCACAGTCTGCTCAGCGTTCGAGCGGGCTCTGACACAGAAGTCGACGGACTGCGCCTGCAGACACTGGACGGCATCGAGGCCCTCATGGATCAGGCGAAGGCCGAAGGAGCATTGCGCCGCGATCGTTGGCTCGATGACGTTCTCGTGTTTTTCGAAGCCAACGCGCGATTGGTCGCCAGCGGCGGCACAGGGCCGCAAGCGGCCTCAGACCGCCTGCTCGAACTGGCACTCGACTCGTTCAGCGCTTCTCCGCCGGATCGCGGGGAGGTCGAGCCGGCATCGGTCCTATTGGTAAGGCGCGCATTCGTCCACCGCTTGCACGGAGAACCACGCGACAGCGATGACCTCTAGACAAAGTTCTGTCTGTTGCGTAACAAGACCGTGAGGATGGGCGATGCGTGATGAGACCACCGATCACGCCGATCACAAGGCCTGACGAACCTGCGCATCAGGGCGGGGTGACTGCCTGAATGGCAGCCACCCCGCCCTCTGATTCGGTCCAGCGTCAGTCCGCCTCGCGCCCTGCGCTCCGGACGATCACGACACCGCCAGTCGGTGGCTCGACCACCGCAGTACTGTCGGCATCGACGGTCACGACGAAGGATCCGACGTCGATCCGACGACGCCCGTTCTCGAGATCGTGCACGGCGACATCGAGGGTGTGCACCGCGTCGAGGGCACGGACCTGCCGGCGCAGCGACGCGGACTTCGGAGACACGAGGTGAGCGTGCTGGTTCAACTCGATCGATGTCTCCCGTGGCACGTGGGCGTCGACGTGGACCGATGCGGCATCCTCATCCAGTTGACAGTCGGCAGCATCAGGATCGTTCGCGTGTAACGCATCGACGTGGAGGTGACGGTGTTCGAGGGCGGCGCCTTCGACGTCGACGTTCGGCAGGATCCGGTCGAGCCATCGAGGCAGCCACCATGCCCATTTTCCGAGCAGATGCATCACGGCCGGGATGAACAGCAATCGGACCACGAAGGCATCCACGAGCACACCGAATGCGAGTCCGAAGCCCAGTGAGCGGATGATGGCGCTGTTCGAGAAGATGAATCCTCCGAACACCGAGATCATGATGATCGCTGCCGCGATCACAACCGTCCGACCGGCTCGTACACCTTGCTGGACCGCAATCCGAGCGGACGCTCCACGCGTATACGCCTCACGCATTCCGGACACGAGGAACAGCTGATAGTCCATCGAGAGACCGAACAGGATGCCAATGAGGACCGTGGGGAGAAAGCTCATGATCGGAGCGGGATCGTGCACACCGAAGACCTCGCTGAGCCAGCCCCACTGGAAGATCGCGGTCATCCCACCGAACGTCGCGAACAGCGACATGATGAAGCCGATCGTCGCCGTGATCGGCACCAGGATCGATCGGAACACGAACACCATGATGATCAGCGACAGTCCGATCACCACCGCGAGGTAGATCGGCAGGCTGTCTGCGAGCGTCTGCGAGACGTCGATCGCGCCGCTGGCACTTCCGGCTACTCCGAGTTCGATATTCCCGTCGAGGGGTGAGAGGTCGCGCAGATCGTGCACGAGCTGCTCGGTCGACTCGCTGGACGGTCCCTCTTCGGGGATGACCTGGAAGGCGAGCACGGTATTGTCGTCGGATGCGCCGATGGGCGCGACCGCAGAGACGCCGTCGCGATCGAGCAGTTCCTGTCCGATCTCGACCTGCTGGGCGACGAGATCGTCGTCGCTGATCGCGTCCGGTAGATCCGCGACCACGAGCAGCGGTCCGTTGACACCGTCCCCGAAATTCTCCTCGATCAGCGTGTACGCCTTGTACTGCGTCGAATCGACTGCTTCCGAGGTCCCGTCTGGGAGGCCCAAACGCATCTCGAGCGCGGGTGTGGCCACGACGCCCAGGAGGACGATGCTCGCGATCACTGTGATCCACGCGCGAGCGGTCTTCAGGGGCTTGATGTCCGCGGGCTTTTCCTGCCGCTGACCGAGGCGAGCACGAGCCTTGCGGTTCAGGACTCGTATTCCGATCAACGACAGCAGCGCCGGCGTCATGGTGATGGCGATGAGGATAGCGACCGCGACGCAGATCGCGCCGACGGTACCCATCAACCCGAGGAATGGAATCCCGGTGACGTTCAGGGCGAGCAGCGCCACCAGAACCGTTGCCCCGGCGAAGACGACAGCATTCCCGGACGTGCCGTTGGCGAGACCGATCGACTCTTGCAGATCAACGCCTTCAAGCAGCTGCTTTCGGTGTCGGTTGAGAATGAATAGGGAGTAGTCAATGCCGACCGCGAGTCCGAGCATCACGCCGAGCACGGGCGTGACGGAGATCATCTCAAGCGTTCCGGAGAGGGAGAGGGCGGCAGTGACGCCTACGCCCACCCCTACGATCGCGGTCAGGATGGGCAAGGCTGCGGCGATGACGGAACCGAGCATGACCAGCAGCGTGATCGCTGCGATGATGAGGCCCACGACCTCTCCGATGCCGAATATCTCGGGGATTTCCTGGGTGAGTTCGCTCGTGAACTCCGCTCCGACGCCGTCGGGCAGGTTCTCAGAAATGTAGTCGACGACCTCGGTCTTCGACTCGGGGTCGATCTCCTGCTGTGCCTCATCGAACGTGATGCTCGCAAGAGCTGTGCTGTTGTCATCCGATACCATCCGGATTTCGGACGACATCTCCAGCAGCCGGCTTGCCTGACCGAGTTCCTCGCCCTGTTCTTTCAACTGGGCACGGGTGTCGTCGAGGACGCCCTGTTGGGAGTCGAGCTCGGCCTGCTGAGCGTCCAGCTCGAACTGCTGAGCGTCCAGCTGTGCGAGGCCTGCCGACGTTGTGCTCTCTTCCCGGGCGGTATCGAGTTCGGTCTGAGCATCCGCGAGCATCTGGGCTGCGTCGTCGAGCTGTGCTTGTCCGTCGTCGAGTGCCGTGGTTGCGTCGGCGATCTGGGTCTTCCCGTCGGTGACTTCCCGCGCTTGATCGTCGATCTCCGCTTGGGTTACGAACGGGTCAGTCGTCGAGTCGACCCCGTCAATGTCAGCAGTATCCTCCAGAAGCACTCCGACTGCCGTTTTCTGCGCGTCGGTGAACGTGCCGTCATCGTCGGCGTGGAAAACTACCGTGCCGGATCCTCCGCTGGCGTCCGGGAAGTCCTCGGCGAGCTGGTCAGTAACCTTCGTGGTTGCAGTTCCGGGGATGGTGATAGCACTGGATAGGGCTCCGCCGAATGCCAGGAACGCCCCGACGGAGAGCCCTAGGACGACAACCCAGGCGGTGATGACCTTCCAGGCATGGCGGGCGGAGAACCGCCCGAGACGATACAATAACTCGGCCAAAACTTACTCTTTCTCTGAATGGCGGATGGGGGAAGTCAGTGCTGGGAGGGGTAGCCCGCACGGACGCTCGCGAGGAGCCGTTCGAGAAGGGAATCCCACAGTGCACGGGCATCATCGTCCGTCGTAGCCCCGGTTGCCGCGATCCATCGGTTCGCGATGACCCCGGTGCCGTGTATCAGAGAGGAGACCAGCAGCTCGGTCTCAAGGTCGTCAGTGGCCGGGTTGCGCTGCACGAGCACACGGGAGAGCTCATCCGATGTACGCGAGAAGGTCGCTTGGAAAATCTGCAGCGCACGCGGATCTCCCATATCGAAGCCACCGAGCGCCCGATACACGAATGAGAGCACGGTCGGCACATCCGTGGAGCGCAAAGCGTGGGCAACGTCGTCGAACATCGCGCTGCGCCCCCCGTCGCCCGGAGCATTCTGCTCGGCAGACTGCCGGAACGCGTCGATCACGAACTCAAGTCGCTCGGCGCACATGGTCGTGACGACATCGTCGATGGAAGCGAAATGGTTGAAGATCGTGCGGCGCGCGACATCTGCCCGGTCAGCCAACTCATCGACGCTGAAGCGAGTGACATTTCCTTCGGTCACGAGAGCCGCTGCGGCATCCATAATGGCACGGCGATGACGCGCTTTAAGGGCACTACGGCGATCAATGGGTTCGGATCGATCGACTGATTCAGAGGTTTGCACTTGATTACACTAAGTGCAAAGACGCATGAAGTGCAAGCTGGCACAGAGTGCAAGTGCTTTAGAGAGCATCAATCGAATACGTCGCCCGGAGCGATGCCCGGGAGAACTCTGGTTTCTTATACACTCAGCCTGCCGCGGCTGAGCGCGGTAAGAACATAACGTTGGCAACGAAGCCCCATACATTCATGAGGCGTGATCGACGTCGTCAGGGGTTTGAGGTCAGTTCAACTTGCTCACTGTCCTGAACTCGGCGCTACCCGGCGCGTCCGCGGCGTCCGGGAGGCAACAGCCCACGGGTACGAGTCTTGGCCACCCATCCTTGCGCGGTTGTCAGCGCAACGCCGTTGATCTGTGCCATGGTCGCGCTCGGGTTCTTATCGCCCTGCTGCACCAGACGTCCATGCTGAAGAGCGACGCGCTGGTAGAAATCGGGGACCTGCTTGGCAGTACCACCAAGAGGCTTGAGGAGGTCGCGTTCGGCGATCTTCCGCCCGCTGGGCAGGGTGATCTTTCCGCCCGTGATTGTGTGCTCGCGCTTCATGACGAACAGGCGTTTGTTGATCGCAGCCTCGATCTGCGCGGTCGGCAATTCACGGAGGAGGCGACTGGTGATGGGAGCACCGGGACCCCAGGGAAGATAGACGACTCCGGTGATGCGCACTTCCTCGGGCACGGCGAACATCTGACGCTGCAACCGGAGGAACACCCGCGTGCCGGTGCTGGTGTGCTCGATGTAGCGCCAGCGACCGTCTGCCGTCTCATTCGGCGCGGAGTCATCCCGCTCGTCCGCAACGGGAGTTGGAGGAGCCGCGTTGTCATAACCCAGGAGCGCGTCGATCTGCGTACTGGCATCGTCACTGCGCTCGCCGGGAAATCGAGTGGGCAGATGCCACCCCTCCGGCAGGTCGTCCTGCTGGATCAGACCGTCCGCGCCTTGAAGCGCATACGGAGAACCCGATTCCTTCATGCTTCCGATTGTATCGGCATGCTGCGTGAAATGATGCTCTTGCAGATACACGCGATACGTGATCTAATCGCGTGTACTAGCCAGAACGCGATCTAGGAGGTTGGCATGGGCGATACCGAGATGATCAACGCCGCCGCCCCTGCGCGCCTGTTCTACTCCGAGGAGGAGACCGCCGCCCTGCTCGGCATCCACCGCACGACACTGCGCACTCTCGCACTGGAGGGCCGGGCACCGGTGGAGCCGATTCGGCTCACCGATCACAAGCGCGTCTACCGCCGCATCGACGTCGAGCGCTTGGCGGGGGTGGTCGAATGATCGAGACCCGCACGACGAAAGCTGGCCAGACCTACTACCTCGTCCGGGTGAAGTCCGGCCGCAAGCTCGTCGCATCCAAGTCGTTCGATATCAAGCGCGACGCTGAGGCCTGGGAGCGCAACCAGAAGCATCTGTTGGAGACCGGCCGACCCCTGCCGCCAAAGCGCTCGTTCACGCTGAAAGACTGGTGACCCGGTTCCTGGAGGCACGAGAGGGTGGCAATCCGCACACCGTCGATACTGACCGGAACAATCTCGCCGCACTCCCCACCGAGTTGCTCGCCCGGCCGCTAGCCTCGATCCACGCGGACGACATCCGCACCCATCTGCTCACCGAGTTGCGTGGCGGGAAGAAGCCCTCGACGGTCGCGCGCGCGAAGACGACCCTCAGCGCCCTGTTCACCTATGCCGACGAGCAAGGGCTCCTGCACCAGCCCCATCCGGTGCGGACGATGAAGAAGATCCCCGAACTCAGTGCCGCCC
Source organism: Microbacterium sp. CH12i (assembly GCF_000685355.1). GTDB lineage: Bacteria > Actinomycetota > Actinomycetes > Actinomycetales > Microbacteriaceae > Microbacterium. The sequence goes on from NZ_JHET01000008.1 coordinate 115,158, forward strand.
AGCGTGGGATCAGCCCGAACGAGGTGCCCACTCCCCAGCATGTCGCCGCTGTGCTCACCACTCTCCGTGAACGGCGATCCGACATCGCAGATGTGTTCGAGTTCATGTCGCTGACAGGAGTGCGATGGGGCGAACTCCGCGCGATCCGCGTCGGTTGGCTCTCCGAGGTGCCGCTGCCGCAGTTGAGTGTCGAGCGCTCACACTCCGACCACTACGAGGAGAAGAGCCCGAAGTCTTGGCGCGGCACCCGCCCGGTACCGCTCTCTCCGCGCACCCTGGCGATCTTCCGCCAATATGCCGCCGGGAAGAACCCGGACGACTACCTGTTCACCAACCAGCAGGGTGGGCAGCTCTCCGTCGGCGTCGTCCGCAAGTTCCCCCTCGGCTTCCGTCGCCACGCTCTCCGTCACTACGCGGCGTCCACCTGGCTGCGACTCGGCACTCCCGTGAATGAAGTCGCCGAATACCTCGGCGACGAAGCCCGCACCGTCCTCGCCGTCTATGCACACATCCTCGGCGAAGGACAACGCCGCGACTTCGTGCGCCGCCTTGCTACGCCGAGAGCCTCGACATCGGCGGGGGTCACCTGGGGGTCACTCAGAAGGCCCCGGGCCTCGGATTCTAGCCGAGACACAGAATTAGATTCTACGAATAAACCGCTTCTGACCAGGTATTTCTTGGCGGAGACGGAGGGATTTGAACCCTCGGTACCCTTGCGGGTACTCCACCTTAGCAGGGTGGTGCACTAGGCCACTATGCGACGTCTCCAGGCATCCGGCTCGAAGGCACGGATGCGCTCGTCCATCATAACCGGTCGCGGGAACACCTACGAACCGTCGCGAAATCCATGGATCAAGTCAGCCTCCACGATGACGATGACAGGTGGGGCACCCACGCGAGCGCGACTCAATAGCGGCTCGAATCTCACTCTGCGTTGTCGGCGAAGGAATCAGCGAGCAGTCGCGCACTGGCCGTCGCCATGTGGATCGCCATGGCGGATGCCGCAGTATCCCCGTCGCCGGCACGGACTCCTGCCAGCACCGCTTCATGCTCGGCAACCGCCGTCGCCGCTTCACCCGGGTCGTGAACGGCGCGGTCGGCGTAGACCTGGAGGAGCGAACGGATGACGTGCACATGGTCGGTCAGCGTCTCATTGCCCGCCGCTTCGGCGAGCGCATGGTGGAAGTCGAGGTCTGCTTTGGCGAAGGCGGGGAGGTCGGCGATGGTCTCGCGCATCCGCCTTACGCCCTCGTCTAGGCGGGCAATAACGTCGGCATCCGCTCGCGCGGCAGCGAGACGGGCGACGTAGATCTCCAGCCCCTCGCGCAGCTCCAGCAGTTGGGCCGTGTTGCGCTCGCCGATGAGCAGCCCCCAGCGCAGCGTCTGCGGCAGGAGCTCGCTCGCCAGGCCTCGCAGGTAGGTGCCGGAGCCCGGCCGCACATCGACGATGCCGAGGATCTCGAGAGCCGCGAGCGCCTCGCGCACGGCCGAGCGGCCGACGCCGAGCGTGGCGGAGAGGTGGCGCTCGGGGGGCAGGCGGGTGCCGGCGGCGACAGAACCGCTCGTGAAGAGATCGAGCAGGCGGCGTGCCACCTCGGACACCGGCGTCGCGGAAGGCAGCGCACTCAAAGCGGCCGTGATGTCATCAACGGTTCACCGGGGAAAGCGGGCATGGGTTCAACTTACCCGGAACGTTGCAGAATTCGGGTTGCAATTGGTCAACCGGTTTGACAAAATTGCATGAGTTCGTCCATATTCAGTCGCGATCAGAAGGTGTTCACGATGATCGGCCTCGGCACCTACGCGTACTTCTGGCAGCACTCCGACCGAGTGCCGGAGCCGCTGAGCCTGATCGGTGCCTTTGAGGACACCCGCGCCCAGGGCGTCGACCTCTTCCAGATCTGCGACTACGCGCCGCTCGAGCAGATGAGCGACGGTGAACTGCGCGATGCGGCCGGAGCTGCCCGCGATCTCGGCCTCACGATCGAGCTGGGCACGAAGGGCATCGCCGGTGAGCACCTGAGCCGGTTTCTGACGCTCGCCGAGGTCTTTGATGCGCGCCTCGTGCGCAGCATGCTCTACGGCCCGCACTCCCGTCCGAGCCTGGCCGAGACAGAGGCCTGGCTTCGCCATGCTCTTCCTGCGTATGAGACCGCCGGTGTCACTCTCGCCCTCGAGACCTACGAGCAACTCGCCACGACGGATCTCGTCGGTCTGATCGACCGGATTGGCAGCGACCACCTCGGCATCTGCCTGGACCCGGCGAACGTCGTGGCTCGGCTGGAGAACCCCAAAGCATGCGTCGAGCAGACGGCCGCGCTCACCAAGAATGTGCACGTGAAGGACTTCGCCTTCGCCCGTCAGCCGGGCTGGGTCGGCTTCACCTACAGCGGCGCCTCGATGGGATCGGGGCTGCACGACTACGACCATCTCCTCGCGACGGTCCGTCCGCGCGAGCGCGGCATCAACGAGATCGTCGAGCACTGGCTGCCATGGCAGGACGATGCCGCGACCACCATCCGAACCGAGCGGGACTGGACCCGCACTACCCTGGAACACCTGAGGAGCACACTGTGAGCGAGAACTACAAGATCGCCGTCATCGGCGCTGGCGGCAAGATGGGCATGCGGGTGTCCAACAACCTAGCGAGGACCGGGCACACCGTCTGGTACGTGGAGAACTCCCCCGCCGGACAGCAGCGCACGCTCGACGCCGGCCGCGAGCTGACGGATGCGTCCGCAGCAGTCGCAGACGCCGACATCATCGTTCTCGCGGTTCCCGACTTGGCTCTCGGCCCGGTCACCGCTGACCTCGTCCCGCAGCTGCGCGCAGGCGCCATCGTGCTGACGCTCGACCCGGCCGCCGCCTATGCCGGGCTCCTCACCACCCGCGAAGACGTCATCCAGGCTGTCGCGCACCCGTGTCACCCGTCGATCTTCCTGCAGCGCGAGACGCCCGAGCAGTGGGCAGACACGTTCGGCGGCATCGCAGCCCCGCAGGATGCCATTGCAGCGATCGAGAGCGACGATGACGCCAAGAAGGCCATCGTCGAGGCCACCGTGCGCGCGATCTACGCTCCCGTCATCGACGTGCACTGGGTCACGATCAAGCAACTCGCCCAGCTCGAGCCGACCCTCGTCGAAACCGTCGCTTGCATGATCGGCGCTCTTCTCAACGAGGCACTCCAGGAGACAGTGAACACGATGGGCGTTCCAGAGGCTGCGGCGCGCAGCATCCTGTACGGCCACACCCAGGTGGCCCTCGCGAATGGCCTACGCGGCGACAACCCGTTCAGCGATGCCTGCCTCATCGCGATGGACTATGGCCGCGAGAGCCTCATCAAGGACGATTGGAAGAAGATCTTCCGCGACGATGAGCTCGACAAGAACCTTGCCCGGATGCTGCACCTCGACAAGATCGAGCGCTGAGATGGCCCGCCTCCAGGGGAAGACGGCGCTCGTCACCGGCGCGGCGCCGGAATCGGGCGCGCGGTGGCCGAGCGATTCGCCCGTGAGGGCGCGCGGGTGATCATCGCCGACAGAGACGCGGATGCTGCAGCATCCGTCGCCGCGGAGATCGGCGCTGCCGCCCGTGCCGCGGTCGTCGACATCTCTGACGAGGCCTCCGTCGAGGCGGCCTTCGCCGACCTCATCGCGGCCGGTTGGAGCCCCGACGTCGTCGTGGCGAACGCCGGCGTGCAGCTGTTCGGGCAGGATGCGAAGGCAGCGGACCTCGACCTCGACGTGTGGCGTCGAACGATCGACATCAATCTGACCGGCACGTTCCTCACGGTCAAGCACACCGTCCGGGCGATGCTCGCCTCCGGCGGCGGTTCGATTATCCTCACCGGAAGCCCCACCGGCCTCAACGGCGAAGGGCAGGACTTCACCGCATATTCTGCCTCGAAGGCTGGCATTCATGGCCTCACGCGCACAGTCGCCGCGGCATATGCCCGCGACGGCATCCGTGTGAACACTGTCGTGCCCGCCTACACAGAGACCGGACTCGTCGCGACGATATCCGACGACCCCGACTCGCGTGCGGCGATCATCGGGCGCATCCCGATCGGTCGCGCCGGAAGCCCGGCCGACGTTGAAGGCGTCATGGTGTTCCTCGCCTCGGAAGACGCGGCGTTCGCGACCGGCGCGCTGTTCGCCGTCGATGGCGGGATGACGAACCTCTGACGATCGGACGATGGCAATGACGTGGTGGCGGACGGATGCGGCGCCCTGGCGTGCACACGGCTGGAGCATCGAGGTGCGCGGCGACGAGCTCGCCGATATCCGCCGGGACGGGCGGCTGGTGCTGCGCGGCGTGCGCGCCGTCGTGCGCGACCACGGCTGGAACACTGTGCCGGTCGTCGTCGAGTCGTTCACGACCTCCCCTGACGGGCTCGAGTTCCGGCTGCGCCATGACGGACTCGGCGCACGTGTCGCAGCACTTCTGCGGGTCGACGTCCGCGGCGACGAGCTGATCGTCTCGTGGGATGCCGTCAACGAGGTGGGATTCGACACCTGCCGCGCCGGACTCGTCGTGCTGCATCCGGCGACGGATGCCGGATCGGCGGTGACGGTCACCCATTCGGACGGTTCCGCAGAGCAGACGATGCTCCCCGTTGCGATCAGCCCGCACCAGCCAACTAGAGACATCCGAGAACTGCGAATCGGCTCGACCGCCTCGATCAACCTTCGCTTCGATGGCGAGGTGTTCGAGATGGAGGACCAGCGAAACTGGTCCGACGCGTCGTTCAAGACGTACAGTCGACCGCTCTCGCTGCCGTACCCGTACCGCCTGGAAGCCGGCGAGCATCTGCGGCAATCGATCAGCGTTCGGGTGGACGCCGTGGCGACCACAGGCACCGCACCGGCCACAGGCACCGCGGCCGGTGCGGATCCCGTCATCCACCTGAACCCGGCCGGCGCGTTCCCGCAGATCGGAATCGAGGCCTGCACCGCCCCAGACCCGGTCCCCGCGGTCGCGACCGGTGCGTTCCGGGTGGTGGAGCTGAACCTCACCACTCCTAACTGGCACGCGGCACTGACCAGGGCGTCGGCCGACAAGCGTCCAATCGACGTCCGCCTCGTGACCGACGGCGATGCCGGGCTTCTCGAAGAAGCGGCGCGCTCACTCCGGGATCACGACGTGCAGCGAGTGACGCCGTTCGACGTCACGACGCACGTGAGCGACCGAGCCGTCGTCGAGGCGACGCGTGCAGCGCTCGCTTCTGCGGGCCTTTGTGTGCCGATCCTGGCCGGTGCACGCTCGCACTTCACCGAGCTCAACCGCGAGCAGCACCAGGTACCGCACGATGTGCACGGCATTGCCGTGAACACCACGCCGCTGTTTCATTCCCTGGACACCGAGCAGCTCGTCGAGGCCATCCCGATGCAGCGGCTCATCGCCGAGCAGACCGTGCGAATTGCTGACGGCTTGCCCGTGCACATCGGTCCGCTCTCGCTGCGCCCGCGCTTCAACAACGTCGCGACCAGCCCGGAACCGGCGCCGACCCGCGACGAGCTCTCTGAGGGCTACGGCGCACAGTTCACCGGGGGGGCCGACGAACGGCAGCGCGCCGCGGAACTGGCCGCGTGGGTGGTCGCGAGCGCGGCGGCCCTGGCCGTGCCAGGGGTGGTGAGCCTCTCATGGTTCGAGGCCTTCGGGCCGCGCGGGCTGCGCGACGCGAACGGCGCCTTCCCTGTCGCGGCGGCGATCGAGTCGCTCAGCGCTCTCGCCGGCGGCACTCTGCTGACTGGCAGCAGCCCGGACGGACTCGTCTGGGCGATCGGGTCGCGCAGTTCACACGAGGACATCGTGCTCGTCGCGAACCTCGATCGCGTAACGAGGAAGTTCGGCGTGCAGGTGACCGGCGGAGCGACGCAGGACGTCGTCGTCGAGCCCGGCAGCTGGACACGCATGAGCGCCGCCCGCTGACCCCGACAAACGTTCCCCGTGTCGTCGCGATCACCACGATGCAGCTCCGCTATAACGCGCGACGCGACGCCTGGAACGCGGCCGGGCAGACGGGAGCGGCGGTGCCGGTACCTGCTCCCCGACCGTGTTGACGAGTTCACCGATGCCCTCGATGATCATCCGCACCTCGTCGCCCTCCCGCAGCGGGGGCGGGGTGAGAGCCTGGTTGCGACCCCAGAGTTCACCGAGGCATCCGCCGTTGCCGACTGTTCCTGAGCCGAGCACGTCGCCGGGCACGACGCGCGAGTTGCGCGAGGCGTAGGCGACGAACTCCGGGAACGGCCAGCCGGCGTTCGACAGCAGGTCCTCGCCGATCAGCTCGCCATTGACGTACACCTCGGCGCGGAGCGCCAGGAAGCCATCGCCATCGAGATACGGCGCCACCTCGTCGCTGGTCACGATCCAGGGGCCCAGCGTCGTGCCGAAGTCTTTGCCCTTCGCCGGCCCCAGACGCACCTTCATCTCGCGGGCCTGAAGGTCACGCGCCGACCAGTCGTTCATGATCGTGTAACCGAAGATGACGGATGCGGCGGATTGCGCGTCGAGGTTCGACTCCCCCACTTCCGCATCGGCGCCGATGACGATCGCGAGTTCGAGCTCGAAGTCGAGCTTCTCGGTGACGGGCGGACGCAGCACGTCGCCAGGACCCGAGATCGTGTGCGGGTTCGTGAAGTAGAACGTCGGTGCGTCGTACCACTCCGCCGCGACGTCGCTCTTGCCCTCGACTCCGGCGCTGACTCCTTCGACGTGCTCCTCGAAAGCGACGAAGTCGCGCACCGAGGCGGGCACGACCGGAGCGAGCAGGCGCACGTCAGCCAACGACTCGCCTTCGCCCTCGACACGCTCATACAGGGCGTGCGTCTCGGCGAGACCACGCCGCAGCACGTCGGTGACAGTGAGGCCGTCGGGGAACGGCACCACGTTGCCTGCAATGATGAAACCCTCACCGACGCTCTGTCCGCTCTGTCCGCTCTCCCAGCGGGCGATCCTCATGCCTGCACCTTCCCCGTCAGCAGATCGGCGGCGTTTCCGGCCAAGATGCGCTGGGCGACCTCGGCGGAAAGCCCTGCGCCCTGCACGAACGCCACCGGGTCGTCGAGCCCCATGTCGAACGGGAAGTCACTGCCGAGAACCACCCGGTCGGCGCCAGCGACCTCGATCAAGTGCCGGAGCGACGTGGGACTGTGCACGACCGTGTCGAACCAGATCTTCTTCAGATAGGTCGATGGTGCCTCGGCGCAGCGCTGCGCCTCGGGCCGCACGGCCCAGGCGTGGTCTGAGCGTCCGATCGCGAATGGCAGGTAGCCTCCACCGTGCGCCGCGATGATCTTCAGCTTCGGATGCCGGTCGAGCACACCCGCGAAGATGAAGTGCGAGAGCGCCACCGCGTTCTCCGTCGGCTGCCCGACCGTGTTGGCCAGGTAGAAGCGGTCAAGCCGCTCGTCCAGGCTGCAGCCGAACGGGTGCAGGAAGATCACGCAACCGAGTTCGGCGACACGCGCCCAGAACGGCTCGAGCCGCTCATCCGAAAGCTCGACATCGCCGGCGAACGAGGATATCTCCACGCCGGCCAGTCCCCGCCCGAGCACGGCGTCATCGAGGCACTCCACAATCCGCTCCGGATGCTGCAGCGGGACGAGTCCGAGCCCGACGAGGCGGTCCGGAGCCTCGGCCACGTGCTCGGCCACGAGCCTGTTCGCCTCGTTCGCAGCCCAGACCGCGAGGCCCTCCGGAGCCCAGGGGTAGAAGTGGTTGGGCGACGCGCTCACCCACTGCACCTCGACGCCCTGCTGGTCCATCGCGGCAAGCCGCTCAGTGACCGAGGTGAGTTTCGGGATGCGGGCGCCGACCATGGGGCCGGACACAGCCGCGCTCTCCGCACCGTTGCGCTTCAGCTCCAGTGCGGCAGCCTCGGCGACCAGCTCTGGCACTCGCGCCTCCACCGCCGCCTGGATCGACGGCAGGAGGAGATGGGCGTGCACATCCGTCACGCGGGCGTCAGCGGTCCGCTCGTTCTCAACGGTCATGCCGGTTCCGCCATCTTCTTCGCGATCCCAAAGATCAACCCGCCAGCGTCGGCGTCGCGATCGCCGTCGATCTGCCACTGCGCGAGTTGCGAGGACGCTTCAACAACAGCCGTCGCCCTGGGGAGTCTGCGGCGGTGGAACTCATCCCACAGCGCCTCGTCGACAGCATCTGCCGTGACCAGAAGCTCGGCGAGAACGACGGCATCCTCCAGGCCCTGCGCCGCGCCCTGCGCGATCGTGGGAGGGCAGGAATGCGCGGCGTCGCCGATGATCACGACGCGTCCGCGATTCCACGGTGCATCGACGATGTGCCGCGTGAACCAGGTGTAGTTCGCGTGCGCACCCATCTCCAGGTCGGTGCGAATAGAGTCCCACGGGCCTGCATAGGCTCGAGACTCCTCGAGCATGATGCGTGTGGCCTCCTCGTCGGAGTGACCGAATCGGTCCTGCGCCTTCTCGACCAGGAACGCATACATCGAGTTCTCGCCGGTGGGTGTGTAGCCGGCAATGTACACCGGTCCGCCGTAGTACAGCTCGCTGCGCTCGACCTCGGCCGGACGTGACACGAAAGTGCGCCAGATGCCCATGCCGTTCTGCTCGGGCTTGGTCTCGATCCCGATGAGTCCACGGACTGTCGAGTGCAGACCGTCGGCGCCAATCAGCAGATCGTATGCTCCGGCGGATTCGCCATCCACGAACACCTCGACGGAGTCCGGTACGCTCGCGTCGATTGCCGTGACCTTCGCGCCGAAGACGATGTTCACGCCCGCCGCCTGTGCGTGGGAGAGCAGGATGCGCGCCAGTTCGGCACGCGGCATCCCCATAGCGGCCGGGTAGTCGGGGCCACCGGTCTTGACGTCGGGAAGCGATGCGACGATCGGTGCATCGGGTCCGGGAGCTCGGAAGTTCAGTCCCTCGAACGCGTAGCCGGCATCCCGGATGTCGTCCCAGGCGCCAAGCGCGTCGAAGCAGCGCAGTGCGTTCCCCTGCAGGGAGATGCCCGAACCGAGGCCACTCAACTCGGGCTTGGCTTCGAAGACGTCAACCTCGATGCCCGCCTTTGCCAGCTGAATCGCTGCGGCGAGTCCCGCGACGCCGCTGCCGGCGATCGCGACCTTGGATACTGCGGTCATGTCAGAACCTCTCTGTTCTGGTGTAGTGCATCGGAAAGTTAGAGAAGGGCGATGGGATTGATCGGAGAGCCGACCGCACCCGTGATGGGCAGGGGCGGGGCAGAGAGCAAGAACTCCCAGCGGCCGAGCTCTGCGCAGGCCGCTGCGAGCTCGTCGAGGTTCCACATCTCGCCGATCGTGAGCCCCATGTTCGGGATCACGACCTGGTGCAGCGGCTGGAAGGCCTCCGCGTCGAACTCGTTCGGGCGCACCTCGAAGCCCCAGGTGTCGGTCGCGATAGCGGCGATCTCAGTGCGATGCAGCCAGCCGGCGGTGGTGACTGAGAGTCCGGGTGCAGGTCCCCCTGCATAGTCGCCCCAGCCGTCGCGGCGAGTCCGCGTGTACTGACCTGTGCGGACGAGCACGATGTCGCCGCGGCCGATGCGTGCGGAGTCGCCCTGCGCTGCGGCGGTCGCTTCGAGATCGGCGACGGTGATCGCGTGGCCTTCGTCGAGCTCGCCCGTCTCAGGGCGCAGATGCCGGCCGACGTCGAGCAGCACGCCGCGTGAGACGACGACGGATGCTGCATGCTCAATGCCTGTGACGAGGTCGCCATCACTTGTGACGACGTCGCCGGCACGACGACCGTTCCAGGCGTTGCCGTGATCGAAGATGTGGCCGAGACCGTCCCACTGAGTCGAGCACTGCAGCGGCATGGCGATCACGTCATCCGCGCCGCCGATCCCGTGCGGGAAGCCCTGATTGCCGCGTTCGGCATCGGTGCCGGTGTCGGTCATCGTGTGCACCGGGTTGGTGCGTCGGCGCCAGCCCTTTTGCGGACCGTCGGTGTCGAAGGGCTGCGAGAGCGAGATTGCCCGCCGTCGCGGACCAGGCTCGCGGCCTGCACGCGCTTGGCCGGGTCGATGAAGTTCAGCGTGCCGAGAGCGTCGTCCTCGCCCCAGCGGCCCCAGTTGCGAAACGCCTCGGCACGAAGGGTGATCTCTGCCTCTGGATCCTGGCGGTCAAGGTCAGCGGGGTTCTCGGACGGAGCGGTCATGACTCGTCCTCCGCGACGCAGCGGATGACCTGGGTGCCGAGGCCTGCGATCGTCCCGGTCATGACGTCGCCGTCGCGCAGGAACCTCTTCCAGTGCTGACCATTACCCGCGGGGCTGCCAGTCAGCAGCAGATCGCCGGGCAGCAAGGGCATGTTCTGCGAGGCCGCCGAGATCAGTGCGGGGATGTCAAAGAGCAGGTCGGTGGTGGAGGCGTCCTGCATCACCTCTCCATTCAATTCGAGTCGCACCGCCGCATTGTCAGCATCCACGAACTCGGCCGGCACCAAGAACGGGCCAGTGGGCAGGAAGCCGGGGGCATTCTTGCCGCGGTACCAGTCGGTGCCGATGTCTTTCATGTCCTCGCGGAATACGAGGTCCCGCGTGGTGACGTCGTTGACCATGGTGTAACCGGCCACGTGCTCGAGGGCATCCTCGCGAGTCACCCGGAACGCTTCCCGACCGATCACTACGGCCAGCTCCAGCTCCCAGTCATGCACCTCACTGTACGACGGCAGCACGAGCGGTACGTCGTCGCCGACGACGCACGCGGGCAGACCGATGAAGAAGTAGGGCTCACCGTTCACGGCCCGATCGTCCATCAGCTTGGCCGCGAACTCGCGAGCCTCTTCGATTGTGCGACCGCTGTTCTTCGACACTCCGGCGGCGACCAGCTCGATCACGTGCTGACGGTAGTTCGCACCGGTCTGCAGCACCTGGCGCGGCTCGACCGGCGCGGTCAGGACGACCTCGTCCAGCGGACGCCAGGCTCCGTCAGCGCTTTCGGCGAGCGCGCCGAGGCGATCCCAGTCGGGGGCGGCGAGGAATGCATTCAGCCCGCTGCGCCAAGGTCTTCGTCATCCAGTGGGCGGATGCGGTCTCCCGCTACCAGCCCGAGACGCGCAGAAGCGCCGTCCTGGTAGCGGGCCAGCGCGAAGGGTGCCGTGGTGGTCGTCATCGATCCTTCTCCAGTTTCGTTTCTCAGTCTGTGTCATGAGGGTGGGAGGAGGGGCGCGGCATCACCGTACCCCTCCTGTCCACTCAGTCCTAGCCGTGCTGGGTGTAGGGGTTCAGCAGCAGGTCTTTGATCTCGTCGGGCACGCCCTCTTCGGTCGCGGACGGTCCGTCAGCCGGCGGGAACGACTCGGTCATCGACATCGGCATGGAGCCGTTGCGATAGAAGTTGCTCGATCCCTGCGACGGGCGCCAGGTCTGAGCTTCCCAGTCCGGAACGTAGTTGCGGTAGCCGCCGGTGTTCAGTTCGATACGCATCGTCGACGGCTCGCGGTAGTACAGGAACGTCTGCTCGCCAATGCCGTGGATGTTCGGCCCGTATTCCATCGGGGTGCCGTTTTCCATGAGCGTATCTGCCGCGATGAGCAGCTCCTCACGAGTGTCGACCCAGAACGCGTAGTGATTGATGCGCCCTGCGACGCTGGAGCTGTCAAGGACGATACCGAGGTCGTGTGACTTCTCGTTCGTGGTGAGCACAGAGAACACCGAGATAGGTGCCTCGTCCAAAACGGTGCGTGCCATGAACCGGAAGCCGAGCACATCGACATACCAATTGACGAAGCCGTCGACGTCGCTCGCCGCGATGGTGACGTGGTCGAGTTGGCGCGGTGCGCCGGCGACCTTCGAGCGCTTCTCCGGACGGTCGGGGTAGATGGATGCCGTGTCGCCCTGTGCCTGGTGACGGGTGACGTCCCAGTGCAGGGTCATGCGGTGTCCGTAAGGCCCGGTGAAGCGGTACGCCCGGCCGATCTTGTAGCCATCGAACCATTCGCCTTGGATGCCAGCAGCCTCGATGCGCTTGGCCGCCTCTTCGAGCGCTTCGGCGCTAGTCGTGCGCCACGCCATGGTTTCAAGGGCGGGCTCCGGGCCTTCGATGACGACGACTGAGTACGAGTAGTAGTCGCCCCAGCAGCGCAAGTACACGCGATCGTCCTCGCGAGCGACCTCGGTGAGGCCGACCTGAGTCTTGTAGAACTCGACCGACGCCTCGACGTCAGGCGTCGTGATCGCCACATAAGAGAGATGGGAGAGCAGTTTGATCATCATTGATTCCTTCTGAGGTGGGCTCGTCGTGTTCCTACTCTGCAGCGAGCCGCAACTATCAGGGAATCCGAATTCAGCTATCTCCGGTATCAGTGCGCTGATACGATCAGTCTCAGCTCGCCGACAAGCTCCATACCACCTGAGGAAGCCCCCACCCGTGTCCATCAGCCCTTACTCTCGCGCCTCGACCTGAACCTGCTCGTGTCGTTGGACGCGCTGCTTACCGAGCGCAGCGTCACCAGGGCAGCCGAGCGACTGCATCTCAGCCAGCCAGCCCTCAGCGCCTCGCTCGCGCGATTGCGTACGCACTTCGACGATCCGATTCTCGCCCGCCGCGGGAACTCCTACGAGCTGACCCCGCTTGCCATCCGACTCACGGACCACACCACCACGGCGCTCGAAGCCGCCAGGCGAGTGTTCGAGAGTCAGGCGGCGTGGAATCCGGAGCTTTCGACACGCGAGTTCGCCATCTACGGGTCGGACTATTCCTTCGCGACCGTCGGGCGACACGTCAGTCGGCTTGCCAGACAGCAAGCGCCCGGGGTGCGCTTCCGTTTTATGCTGCACAGTCCGGCCGTCGTCGAGGATGCCACCTCCCGGCTGCGTTCCGCGGACGCGATGCTCATCCCGCACGGCTTCCTCAGCGACCTGCCGTACGCCGATCTCTGGCAGGACCGCTGGGTGGGGGTAACAAGCACGCACGACACGACGATCGGCGAGCGGGCCACGATGGCCGATCTCTCGGCGCGCCCCTGGGTCTTCACCTATCAGTCCCGCGAGGCGTTCACCTCGGCGAGCCGTCAGATCCAGCAACTTGGCATCGAGCGAGATTCGAGGCGGTCGTTGAGAGTTTCCTCGCCCTGGCGTATTTCATCGAAGACACCGATCGACTCGGCCTGGTGCACGCCTCGCTCGCACCCGCTCTCGAGCGTTCCGCGGGCGTGCGTACCTTCGCTCTGCCCTTCGATGCGACCCCGGTGCTCAACGCCGTGTGGTGGCATCCTGTGCACGATCGCGACCCCGAGCACCAGTGGATGCGCGGGCTGTTCGTGCAGGCCGCGGCCGAGCTCGGAGACGCGCACTAGTCTGCACGATCACGTCTGATCCCTCTAACGGGCGATATGCCCAAGGCGCCAGCCACCCCTCCGATCGGGGCGAGAGCGGCGGCGCCGACCTGCTATCACCCTTATCGATGAGCACATAACAAGAAGCCTCTTTCCGGCGGCAGCGCCGTCGAGTCTCATTGCAAGAGAACAAGGGACTTCTTGATGACGAAATCACCAGCACCCGCGCTCCGACTCATCGACGTCGGGATCGGCTTCCGCGGAGTGCGCGCGCTCGACTCGGTGACCTTCGATGTCCCCCAGGGCGGCGTAAGCGCCGTCATCGGCCCCAACGGCGCAGGTAAGACCACGCTCTTCAACTGCGTCAGCGGCATCTACAGACACGAAGGCTCGATCCTCCTTGAGGGCACGGCACTCGACGGCAAGCGCGCGTTCCGCCGGGCGGGCGCCGGCATCGCCCGGACGTTTCAGACCCCGGTGCTGCTCGACGACCAGGACGTACTCACCAACGTGATGCTCGGTTCCTACACCGACACGCGCGTCGGCATCTTCACACCCCTCTGGGCCCCCGCCGGCGCGCGCCGCGAAGAACGCGCGGTTCGCGAGAAGGCGATGGCAGTCATCGAGCGCGTCGGACTGGGCGCTCACGCGTGGACTCCGGCCGGGGCCCTCGCGCATGGCGACCGGCGCCGGGTCGAGATCGCTCGTGCGCTCATCGCCGAGCCCCGCTTGCTCATGCTCGATGAGCCGGCGGCGGGGCTGAGCGAGCAGGAGGCGAACGCTCTCATGGATCTTGTCGTCGCGCACGGCACTGAGACGGGGATGACGTGCGTGCTCGTGGAGCACGATGTCGCCCTCGTCATGCGTTATGCGACCACGATCGCCGTTCTCGACGCCGGTCGACTCCTCGCCGTCGGCGCTGCCGCGGAGATCCAGAAGAACCCCGCGGTCGTCGCGGCGTATCTCGGAAGCGACGTGGAGGTCGATGCAGCGTGAGCCTCTTGAGTCTGCGCGGCGTCACCGCCGCATACGGGAAGGTCGAAGTGCTGCACGGCATCGATCTCGACATCGACGAGGGCAGCATCGTGGCGGTGCTCGGACCGAACGGCGCCGGCAAGACCTCGCTCCTGCGCGCGATCAGCCGCACCATCGCCGTCAGCGGCACCCGCACCTTCGCCGGCACCGACATCGCACGTTTGCGCACGCCCCAGATCGCACGGCTCGGCGTCGGCCACGTCCCCGAGGGCCGCGGCACCTTCTCCGACTTCACCGTCGAGGAGAACCTCCGTCTCGGCAGCGTCGCGCGGCCGTCGGCGCGGCGCACCGACAGCGCGGCCGACCTCGCGCGCATTTTCCGCTCGTTCCCGATCCTGGAGGAGTTCCGGAAGCGCCCAGCCGGAGCGCTCTCGGGCGGGCAGGCGCAGATGCTCGCGATCGCCCGGGCGCTCCTGGCACGGCCGCGGCTGCTGCTCGTCGACGAGCCGTCCCTCGGACTCGCGCCTCTGACCACCAAGGAGTTGTTCTCCCAGTTCACGGCGCTGCGCACGGAATGGGACCTCACGGTGCTTCTCGCAGAGCAGAACGCGCGGCTTTCGCTGGCCGTCGCCGATCGCGTGGTGCTGCTCAGCCGCGGCCGCGTCGTCCACGACGGACCTGCGGCCGAATACCAATCGACCGATGCCCTGCAAGCCCACTACCTCGGCGGCGCATCATCGCCCGCCGACCAGAAGGAGGGCTCGGCATGATCGAGTTCATCCAGATCTCACTCGACGGTCTGATGACCGGGCTGGTCTACGCGGCTCTCGCACTGGCGCTGAGCGTCATCTTTCAGGGAACCGGCATGCTCAATCTCGCCCAAGGCGAGATGGCCGTGCTCGCGGCGTACATCTCCTATTCGGTTCTACTCTTCGGACTCCCGCTGTGGCTCGCCATCCCGATCGCGATCGTCGTCTCAGCGGTTATCGGCGCCGCGATCTACTTCTTCGTCGTGCGATGGGTGGACCGACGCAACCAGACGGCGCTCACCACGCTCGGCGTCACCCTGCTGCTGGGTGTCAGCGCAGTGATCAGCATGATCTGGGGCACGGATCCACACAGATTCCCCCCGCTCTTCGGAACCTGGGTCTTCCACTTCGGCGGAGTGCGGCTGACGAGCCAGCAGGTGGCAGGGGTCGTCCTCGTCGGAGGTGCGATGATCGCCATGGCGCTCCTACTCACCCGGACGAATTTTGGGCTGCGCCTGCGCGCGGTGGCGCAGAATCAGTCGTCGGCTGCACTGCTCGGGCTCTCGGGTGGCCTCTGGCTCGCAACGGGATGGGCGGTAGCCAGCGGCGTCGGCACGATCGCCGGCGTCGTGGCTGCTCCCACGCTGGGGTTGTCACCCGGCATGATGACGGTGCCGTTACTGATGGCGCTGGCGGCGACGAACCTCGGCGGGATCACCAGCCGCGTCGGCGTCGTCCTCGGCGGGCTGATCATCGGCGTGCTGGCGGCTCTGGGCGGACGCTACGTCCCGGGGCTGGGCGGAGACCTCAATGTGCTCCTGGCGTTCGGCGTCGTGATCCTGGTCGTCCTGTTCAAGCCCGCCGGCCTGTTCGGCCGTGAGAGCACGGTGCGCGCATGATGGCTTCACTGCGCACCTGGCTGCCGCGCGGCATCGCGGCCGTGGCGATCATCGTGGGCATCCTGATGCCATTCCTCGTCACCGACTACGACCTGTTCTCGATGAGCCGCGTGCTCGCGGTCGCCCTCGGAGTCGTGAGTCTGAACCTCCTGATGGGCTCCTCCGGCCAGATCAGCCTGGGACACGGCGCGATCTTCGGTATCGGCGGTTACGCGGCGATGATGCTGATGCGCTACCTGGAGTGGCCGGTCGGCTTGGCCGTTCTCGGCGCGGTCGTCCTGTGCATAGTGCTCGGCGTAATCCTCGGGTTCCCCGGCGTCCGTTTGGGCGGGTTCAATCTCGGTCTCCTGACGATCGTCATCGCTGCCCTGTTCCCGATCCTGCTCTATCGCTTCTCCGACTTCACTGGCGGTCAGGCGGGCATCACCCTCAGCGGCGCGGGGCTAGTCTCCCCCACAGATGCCCTCACTGACGCCCAGTGGGCCTATCTGGTCATCCTCCTCGTGCTTCTGGTATGCGTGGGGATGCTCCGCGGCATCGTCTCCGGACGGACAGGCCGGGCGCTCGCCGCAGTACGGGCTTCGCCGATCCTGGCCGCTTCGATGGGCGTCAACGCCGACCGGCTCAAGCTGGTCGTGTTCGTCATCAGCTCGGCTCTCGCTGGCCTTGGCGGCGCCCTCTACGCGTTCGTGCTCGGACTCGTCGTGCCGGAGTCGTATCCGCTCGTCTTCTCGATCACGCTGCTCGTCGCATCCGTCGTCGGCGGCAGCCGATCATGGTGGGGCGCGATAGTCGGCGCCGCTGTCATCGTCTACCTCCCGACCTGGTTCAGCGAAGCGGTGCCGGGTGACACCTCGGCGTATCTCGCGCAGTTGATCTTCGCGATCGTGCTCGGCGTGTGCATCATCGTCGCCCCCGGCGGCATCGCCGGCCTGCTCTCTCGTTTGTACCGCTCGGTCTGGCCGGCGCGAGCCGCCAAACCGCATCCTTCCCTTCCCACCCAACCCGACACACAGGAGATTCGATGACGAAATCCATCCGCCGCAGCGCGCTGACGACCGTCGCACTGCTCGGCGTCACAGCCCTCGCCCTTTCGGCCTGCAGTCCACGAGGCGGTGAAGCAGGGGAATCGCCGGACAGCGGCGACAAGGCACCGATCGTCATCGGCGTCAGCTGGCCGCTGAGCGGTCCGGCCGGTTCCGTCGCGCCGGGGCTGGCCGGCATCGAGACGTACATCGCAGAGACCAATGACGACGGCGGGATCGACGGTCACCCCATCAAACTCGTCACCGCTGACGACGCGTACGATCCGGCGCGCCTGGTTGAGAACCAGCGCAAGTTCGTCGAGAAGGATGGCGCCGTCCTGGTCGTCAACTTCGGCGGCATCTCCATCGCCGGCCGCGACTACCTCAAGCAGAAGGATGTCGCCGGCGTATCCCTGGCGGGCAACTCTCCGCTCAGCGACATCGAGAACTATCCCCTCCAACGTGCCTTCTGGCCGGATGTCGCGTGGGAGGGCGAGCTCCAGGCGCAGTGGATAAAGGAGCAGAACCCGGATGCCGTCGTCGGCTACGTCGGATTCAACAACGATCTGAGCGAGAGCCAGCTTGCGGGCCTCGCCACCGGCGGCGTGGTTCCTGCCGAGCAGGCGCTGGTCGCACCCGGCACGTCCGATCTCAGCGCTCAGGTCAGTCAGTTCCAGGCTGCGGGCGTGGACACGCTCGTCGTCAACATCGGCGCACCGACCGTCGGTGCGCTGCTCGGATACATTCACCAGATCGGGTGGAAGCCGACGCTGATGCTCGGATCCACGACGTCGGACTTCACCGCCGCCATCAACCAGGCGACACCCCCGGCCGTCGAAGGTGCGTACGCGTTCAAGTGGTACACGGACCCGTCTGACCCGCTCTTCGCTAAGGACGAGCGCTATCTCGCGTACGCCGAGGCGATGACGGCGCAGGGCCACGAGGCCGAAATCGGTGACTCGCTGGCGTTCAGCGGTTACGGGCTCGCAGCGGCGATCGTCGGTGCGCTGGAGCAGGCCGAGTCGCTCGACAGCGAAGGATTCATCGCCGGCTGGGACTCACTCTCCGACCTGGAGAACCCGCTGACGCTCCCCGGCATCAACTTCGACTCTGGTCCTGACGGGCGCATCGTCTTCCAGTTCCAGCTGAGCCGGTTCGACGGCACCAGCTGGCAGCCCGAGGGCGAGATCGTCGACGTCCGGGAACTCGGGATAGTCAAGTAGCTGAACTGATGGGGGCGGCGGCACTCAGCCGGCGTCCCCATCAATGGTCTCAGCGCTCGAGCATGCAGTCAGCCCGAAGTCGACTGACGGATCACCAGCTCGGGCTGGAACCGAACGTTGCGCTCGTAGTCGCCATCCGGATCGTCGATGAAGCGCAGCAGCAGGTCTACCGCGGTGTGTCCGATCAGCCGCGCCGGCTGACGGATCGAACTCAGCGGTACGACGGTCGCCGCCGCGAAGTCGATGTCGTCGTAGCCGATCAGGGCGATGTCCTCGGGCACTCGCACTGTGCTGAACATGGTCAGGGCCTGCAGCACCCCGACCGCGAGCAGGTCGTTCGCTGCGAACAGGGCATCCGGGCGCTGAGAGGGCTCACGACGCACGATCTCTTCGCCCGCGGTGCGACCGTTCAGCACCGTCAGCGCCGGTATCTCGATCAGCTCGAGCGCAGCATCCGGAGTCTCGTCGACGGCACGCCGCGCTCCGCGCAGACGGTTCGCGACCTGCGCAATCGATGACGGTCCCCCGATGAAAGCGATCCGACGTCGACCGATGTCAATCAGATGCCGCACGGCGAGATACCCGCCCTCGACATCGTCCACCGACACCGAGCAGAAGCGGCTTCCCGGCAACTCATGGTCGACGAGGACCACGGGGATGCCGGCATTCTTTACCCGTTCGAGCTTGTCGACGTCATCGGATGCCGGGCTGATCAGCACCCCGTTCACACGCTGCTCTCGGAACAGATCAAGGTAGCGGTCTTCGCGCAAAGGATCATCATCGCTGTTTCCGAGGAGCACAGACAGCCGATCCTCTTCAGCTCTGGCCTCGGCCCCGCGAGCGACATCCGCGAAGAACGGGTTGCCGGCATCGAGCACGACGAGTCCGATGCTCCGGCTCCGCCCTGCGCGCAGCTGACGTGCCGCGTCATTGCGCACGAATCCCAGTTCCTCGATCGCGGCGAGTACGCGCGTGACCGTCTCCGTCGCGACCTTGTCACGTCGATTAAGAACATTGGAAACCGTGCCGACAGACACCGATGCCGCCACCGCAACATCCCGCACACTCACTGCCACCTGATACTCCTCATCCTTCACGCTGACCGCGAGTGTACGGCATAGGATGCGCTCCTCAGCCGCGCAGCCGCCTGCCGCGTGCCATCTGTGATCGCCGGCGCCGACGCTCGCACCGAGTGCGTGCCGTTGCCCAGACGTTCGTTATGTTGACTCGAATCGGAAATATCACCTAACATTACGTTTGAAACGATTCACAAACGCCACGCATCCGCGTCAAGGCCGACCGAAGGAGCATCGCCGTGACCACGCTCTCCCCCGCCATCCTCTCGGAACTCGAGAAGCAGTCCATCGAGCTTCCCTCGTGGGCCTTCGGCAACTCCGGCACCCGCTTCAAGGTGTTCGGCACGCCCGGCACCCCTCGTGATCCGTGGGAGAAGATCGCGGATGCCGCGCAGGTCAACAAGTACACCGCGCTGGCTCCCGCCGTCGCGCTGCACATCCCGTGGGACCTCGTCGACTCGTACGACGATCTGCGAAAGCACGCCGAAGACCTTGGCGTCTCGCTCGGCACGGTGAACTCCAACACGTTCCAGGACGACGAGTACAAGTTCGGCGCGCTCACGCACGAGGATGCCGCGGTCCGCAACAAGGCGATCGATCACCACCTCGCGTGCATCGATGTGATGGATGCGACGGGATCTCGCGACCTGAAGATCTGGCTCGCCGAAGGCTCGAACTACCCGGGACAGGCCGACCTTCGCGGCCGCCAGGACCGTCTGCAGGAGTCGCTGCAGAAGATCTACGCCCGCCTCGGCGACGACCAGCGACTGGTGCTCGAGTACAAGTTCTTCGAGCCGGCTTTTTACCACACCGACGTGCCGGACTGGGGTACGTCATACACCCAGGTGAGCGCGCTCGGCGACAAGGCGATGGTGTGCCTCGACACCGGCCATCACGCACCCGGCACGAACATCGAGTTCATCGTCATGCAGCTGTTGCGTCTCGGCAAGCTCGGCTCATTCGACTTCAACTCGCGTTTCTACGCCGACGATGACCTCATCGTCGGAGCGGCAGACCCGTTCCAGCTCTTCCGCATCCTCTTCGAGGTCATCCGCGGCGGCGGCCTCAACAACCCCGACGTGGCATTCATGCTCGACCAGTGCCACAACGTCGAAGACAAGATCCCCGGCCAGATCCGCTCCGTGCTGAATGTGCAGGAGATGACAGCCCGCGCGCTGCTCGTCGACAAGGATGCTCTGACCGCTGCCCAGAAGTCGGGCGACGTGCTCGCCGCGAATGCTGTGTTCATGGACGCCTTTTACACCGACGTGCGCCCGGCCCTCGCCGAATGGCGCGAGTCGCGCGACCTCGCCGGTGACCCGATGGCGGCGTACGCGGCATCCGGTTACCAGGCGAAGATCGCGGCCGACCGCGTCGGCGGCACCCAGGCCGGCTGGGGCGCGTAAGCAGCCATCGGTGTCACCAGCGAGGGTGCACGGCAGTGCGCAGGCGGCGATCGTAGATCTCACGTACGGACGCCGTGAACTCCTCCCCGGGATCCGGGATTGAGCCCGCCGCAGCATTCGACTCCGCCTGCGCGACGCTGCGGGCGCGGGGATCACCGCAGAGACCCCGGGGAGCTGGGACACCCATGCGAGGGCGGCCGCAGCCGGCGCGAGCTGCGCCTTCGCGGCGAGGGCGGAGAACTCTCGAGCGGCCTCGACGCCTTCGTCGTAGTCGACGCCGGAGAACGTCTCGCCCTGATCGAACGCTTCGCCGTGACGGTTGAAGCTGCGGTGATCGTTCGCGGCGAACACCGTCTCGTGCGTGTACCGCCCCGAGAGCAGCCCGCTTGCGAGCGGCACGCGTGCGATGATGCCGACACCGGCCTCGCGGGCCGCCGGGAGCACTCTGTCGAGCGGCTTCAGCCGAAAAGCGTTGAGGATGATTTGCACCGTCGCGACGCCGGGGCGCGCGATCGCGACGAGTGCCTCGTCGGCCGTCTCGACGCTCACGCCGTAGCCGGCGATCGCCTCCTCCTCGACAAGCGTGTCCAGCGCGTCGAACACGGCGTCGTCGGAGTACACCGCGGTCGGCGGGCAGTGCAGCTGCACGAGGTCGAGCGTGTCGACGCCGAGGTTGCGCCTGCTGCGGTCAGTCCATGCCCGGAAGTTCTTCAGGACGTAGTTCTCCGGGATCTGATCCATCCGGCGCCCCATCTTCGTGGCGACGGTCAGCTCGGCATCCGGGTGATCGCGCCGCCATGCGCCGATGAGCGACTCGCTGCGCCCGTCGCCATAGACATCCGCAGTATCGAAGAAGGTGACTCCGGAGCTCGCACTCGCATCGAGGACCGCTCGCGCATCGGCTTCACTGATATCACCCCAGTCGGCGCCGAGCTGCCAGGTTCCGAGACCGATGAGGGATACGTCGCGGCCGGTACGGCCCAGGGTGCGATGCTGCATGGCACCAGCCTACGGCGCCGGTACGCTGCACGCGCCGGCCGCGACGGCACCTCACGCTGCCTGAAGAACCTCGAGGAACGCCTTCATCCAGGTTCCGTTGTCTGGCCAGGCTCGCGCGGTGACGAGATTGCCGTCGACCACGGCACCGCCGTTCTCGAAGACGCCGCCGGCGGTTGCGCTCGGCGCCCTGCATCTCCTACTATTGAAACGATTCATAAATCCGATCGACGGAGCTCTCATGACGAACCCCACTGCCGCTGCTCTTCTCGCGCGCTCGAACCGCCTCGGCGCGGATCCGAAGAACACCAACTACGCCGGTGGCAACACCTCAGCCAAGGGCACCGAGACCGACCCTGTCACGGGTCAGCCGGTTGGGCTGCTGTGGGTCAAGGGGTCGGGCGGCGACCTCGGCACGCTCAAGGAGCAGGGTCTCGCCGTGCTGCGCCTCGACCGCTTCCGCGCGCTCGTCGACGTCTACCCGGGCGCGAGCGTGAAGACGAGATGGTCGCCGCGTTCGATTACTGCCTGCACGGCAAGGGCGGGGCTGCGCCTTCGATCGACACCGCGATGCACGGCCTGGTGGATGCTGCGCACGTCGACCACCTGCATCCCGATTCCGGCATCGCGATCGCCACGGCCGCCGACGGTGAGGAGCTGACCTCGAAGATCTTCGGCGAAAAGGCCGTGTGGGTGCCGTGGCGCCGTCCCGGCTTTCAGCTCGGGCTCGACATCGCGGAGATCAAGAAGCAGAACCCTGCCGCGATCGGCTGCATCCTCGGCGGGCACGGCATCACCACGTGGGGCGATACCTCGGAGGAGGCAGAGGCAGGCTCACTCTGGATCATCGACACTGCCGCCGCCTACATCGAGGCGAACGGCAAGGCCGAGCCGTTCGGCGGCACCCGTAAAGGCTTCGAGGCACTGCCAGAGGCCGAGCGCCGTGAGCGCGCAGCGGCCGTTGCGGGCACGGTCCGCGGCATCGCCTCTACCGACAAGCCGATGGTCGGCCACTTCACCGACTCTGACGTCGTGCTCGACTTTCTGGCATCCGAGAACGCGCCCGCCCTCGCCGCACTCGGCACCAGCTGCCCCGACCACTTCTTGCGCACCAAGGTCAAGCCGCTCATCCTCGACCTGCCGACGACCGCAACTGTCGAAGAGCAGATAGCACGCCTTCACGAGCTGCACACCGAATACCGCGCCGACTACCAGGCGTACTACGACGCGCACGCAACCGCCGATTCCCCCGCGATCCGCGGCGCAGATCCGCTCATCGTCCTGATCCCGGGCGCGGCATGTTCTCGTACGGAGCGAACAAGCAGACCGCCCGCGTTGCCGGCGAGTTCTACACAAACGCGATCAATGTCATGCGCGGCGCGGAGTCGCTCTCGACGTACTCCCCGATCTCAGATGCCGAGAAGTTCAACATCGAGTACTGGGCTCTGGAAGAGGCGAAGCTGCAGCGGATGCCGAAGCCGAAGTCGCACCAGGGCCGCATCGCGTTCGTCACCGGCGCAGCATCCGGAATCGGTAAGGCCATCGCTGTCCGTCTCGCCGCCGAGGGCGCATGCGTCGTCGTCGCCGACCTCGATCTCGAGAAGGCGCAGGCCGCCGCCGCAGAACTCGGAAACACCGATGTCGCGATCGGTGTCGCCGCCAACGTCGCAGATGCCGATGCTGTGCAGGCCGCAATCAATGACGCCGTGCTCGCCTTCGGCGGGGTCGATCTCGTCGTCAACAACGCCGGCCTCTCGCTGTCGAAGTCGCTGCTGGAGACCACCGAGAAGGACTGGGACCTGCAGCACGACGTCATGGCCAAGGGCTCCTTCCTCGTGTCGAAGGCCGCAGCCAAGGTGCTCATCGACCAGAAGCTCGGCGGAGACATCATCTACATCTCGTCGAAGAACTCCGTCTTCGCGGGCCCGAACAACATCGCCTACTCGGCGACCAAGGCCGACCAGGCCCACCAGGTGCGCTTGCTGGCCGTGGAACTCGGCGAGTTCGGCATCCGCGTCAACGGGATCAACCCCGACGGTGTCGTGCGCGGCTCAGGCATCTTTGCTTCGGGCTGGGGTGCGAACCGCGCCGCAACATACGGAGTCGAAGAGAAGGACCTCGGCCAGTTCTACGCGAACCGTACGATCCTCAAGCGCGAGGTCGTGCCGGAGAACGTGGCGGATGCGGTCTACGTCCTGACCGGCCCCGAGCTCAGCCGCACGACCGGCCTGCACATCCCCGTCGACTCCGGCGTGGCGGCGGCGTTCCTGCGATGAGTGAGAGTGTCCGCGCGGTCGCCGCCGTCGACCTCGGGGCGACCAGCGGGCGCGTCGTGATCGGGCGCGTCGGCGAGGGCACGCTCGATCTTGAGCTCGTCGCCCGCTTCCCGAACGGGCCCGTCGAGCGTGAAGATGGTCTGCACTGGGACTTCGACGCGCTCTATATCCATATCGTCGACGGTCTCGCCGAGGCTGTGCGGCGCGAACCTGCCATCGAGAGCATCGGCGTCGACTCTTGGGCCGTCGACTACGGCCTGCTGCGGGGCGGCGAACTGCTCGCGCAGCCCTTCCACTACCGCGACGAGCGCACCGTACGCGGCGTCGCCGAGGTGCACGAGATTGCGCCGTTCGCAGAGCTGTACCAGCGCAACGGACTGCAGTTTCTGGCGTTCAACACTCTGTATCAGTACCGCGTCGACGAACGACTCACGGATGCTGACACCGCTCTGCTCATTCCGGATCTGATCGCGTACCTTCTGACGGGCACCAGCGTTGCCGAGCGCACGAACGCATCGACCACGGGCCTGCTGGGTGTGCGCTCCGGTGAGTGGGATGCCGAACTGGCCGAGCGCCTCAGCATTCCGACGGCGATACTACCCAACCTGGTCGACCCCGGATCGGTGATCGGGATGCTGCGCCCCGAACTCGCTGCGCGCATCGGCAAGGAACTTCCTGTCATCGCGGTCGGCTCGCACGACACAGCATCCGCCGTCGTCGCCGCCCCGCTCTCGTCTCCGAACTCGGCATACGTCTCCTGCGGCACCTGGGGTCTCGTCGGTGTCGAACTCACTGAGCCGGTGCTGACGGATGCTGCGCGCGAGGCGAACTTCACGCACGAACTCGGCGTCGACGGGCGCTACCGCTTCCTGCACAACGTCACGGGCCTCTGGCTGCTCAGCGAGACTGTACGGGCGTGGGAAGCGGAGGATGGGATGAAGATCGACCTGTCGGAGCTGTTGGATGCCGCTGCCGCTGTGACCGACAGCATCCCGCTGTTCGATGCGAATGACGCGTCGCTGAGCGCGCCGGGTGACATGCCCGCCCGCATCGCGGCCCTACTGCGAGCGCAGAGCTCCGACGCGCCGGAAAGTCGGTCTGCCTTTGCCCGCACGATCGTCGAGTCGATTGCCGCGGCATTCGCGGCAGCGGTGCAGACCGCGGCCGATCTGTCAGGGCGTGAGCTTGACAGCATCCATCTCGTCGGCGGCGGTTCGCTCAACCGGCTGCTGTGCCAGGCGACCGCTGACCGCTCGGGTCTTCCCGTGTTGGCCGGGCCCGTCGAGGCGACCGCACTCGGCAACGTGCTCGTGCAGGCGCGCGCCCTGGGCGCCGCCCCCGAGACGCTCGACCAGCTCCGCGCACTCGTCGCACGGACGCACGAGCCGATGCGCTTCGACCCGCGTTGACCATCGCACGCGGGTAATACCGTCCAACCAACACGTCCGCTGCGAACACTCCCATTGCCGGCTACTACCCGGCGGTGATCGGGCCGGACGGCGAGTGGCTGTGTGTGCTGCTCGGCGTGCGACCACGCAGCATGACTCGCGCGTTCTCGGCACTCGGGCGCGAAACGTTTGTGACATCGGTGCGCTGGGAAGACAACGGCTGGCCCGTGATCGACCCGGTTCTCCTTAACCACCGAGCGGGCACACGCGTAGATATCGACTTCGCGTCGCAGCGGGCTCTCGATGCCGAGTGGATGGCGGTCCGCACTCTGCCGGCAGAAGTGGCCGATCTCACGGCACGACTCGATGCGCTCACCCTCCACGGCACGGGAACAACGTTGAATGATCCGCACCCGGTCTTCCTTGGCCGGCGCCAGGAGCATCTCACGAACGCGGTGACCGTGCACCTGGATGTGCGCTCCGGCGTCGGCGGGCTCGCCGTACGGTATGACGAACGCTTCCACGTCGAGATCGAAGCAGGCAATGGGCTGCTGACCGCGCGAGCTGTGGTCGCGGATCTCGTCCAGGAGTGGACAGCACCGCTCACGTCGACCGTGCTGGATCTGCACATCGACTCCCGCCGACCAGAGTCGTCGACGGGCTTCCCCCGCACCAGCGACGTGTTCCACCTCGGAGCCACGATCGACGGTGAACGCCACGAACTCGCGCAGGTCGATGGCCGCTTCCTCTCCTCCGAGACCTGCGAGTCATTCACCGGTCGCGTCATCGGCGTGTACGCCGTTTCCGGCGAAGTCGCGGTGCAGAGTTGGAGCGCCGAAGGAGACGACGAGTGACGGATGCCGCGGACGCGACGCCGTGCATCGCGACGCTCCGCGCAGAGCTGCGCGACGATACCGCGTTCGTCGCCACCCCGACGCCACGACTGAGCTGGACGGTGAACGCCGCCGCAAACGGTTGGCTGCAGGACTCTGCGGAACTCACCGACGGTCGTGACACCATCGAAATCGTGGGACGCGACGGTGTGCTTGTCGAATGGCCGTTCGCGCCCCTCACAGTGGGAGAAGCACGCGATGTACGCGTACGTGCGAGGGCGACTTCTGGCGCTCAAACACCATGGAGCGCATCATTGCGGGTCGAATCGGGGTATCTTGCCGAGGGCGAATGGATCGCGCGGCCGGTGGGGCTCGCCAGGCCCGACCGCGCGGCTCAGCCGGCTGTCGTTCGCTCACGGTTCCACGTCGAGCGGCCAATCAAGAGGGCTTTGCTGTTTTGGACAGCGCTCGGTGTCGCTGAACCAGAGCTCAACGGAGCGGCTGTTTCCGATGACATCCTTGCTCCCGGTTGGACGGCCTACCG
Organism: Microbacterium sp. CH12i; assembly: GCF_000685355.1. Classification (GTDB taxonomy): domain Bacteria; phylum Actinomycetota; class Actinomycetes; order Actinomycetales; family Microbacteriaceae; genus Microbacterium. The sequence goes on from NZ_JHET01000008.1 coordinate 141,833, forward strand.
TGATCGGCTCGTGCACGAGAGCGTCGATGTCACAGCTCTCGTACACGTGGGGACCAACGAACTCACCGCATCGATCGCTGGGGCCTGGTACACCGAGAAGTACGGCTTCTTCGCGTTCGCCGACCGCCTCTACGGCACGCAACCCTCATTCCTCGCTCAGCTCCGCGTGACGTACGCAAACGGTTCAACCGAGACGCTCGGCGCGACGGGCGAGGGATGGGAAGCAGCAGGCGACGGACCAGTCGTCGAATCCGGCATCTACGCCGGCGAGCACCAAGACCTCCAACGCACCTCATCAGACTGGGCTCCGGCTCGCGTCGGGGCAGCGCACCTCCCCGGCTATGAAAACGTCCCCGCACCCGAGGCGAGGATCGCCCCACCAGTACGTCGCATCGAGTCTCTGCCGGTTGCTGACGTGCTCACCACGCCGTCCGGTGGTCGCATCCTCGATTTTGGCCAGAACCTCGTCGGTCGGCTCCGCATCCGAGTCCGTGGCGCAGCGGGCACACGACTGATCGTGAAACACGCCGAAGTTCTCGAGATGGTGAGCTGTCGTTGCGCCCACTGCGCAACTCTGCAGCCACCGCAACGTTCGACCTCTCCGGCGACGACGATGTGCTCGAATCCCGCTTCTCGTTCTACGGCTTCCGCTACGCGCAGCTGACCGGATTCGACGTCGATCCCGCCGACATCTAAGCCGTCGTACTGCACACGGACATGCGGCGAACCGGTTGGTTCGAAGCATCCGATCCGCTGCTGAGCAAATTGCACGAGAACATCGTGTGGGGCATGCGCGGCAACTTCCTTTCGATCCCGACTGACTGCCCGCAGCGCGATGAGCGCCTGGGGTGGACCGGTGACATTCAGGTATTCGCGCCGACTGCGAGCTTCCTATACGACTGCAACGGGTTTCTCACCTCCTGGCTGCGTGATCTCAGCCATGAGCAGTCGCACAACAACGGCGCAGTGCCCGTCGTCGTGCCCGCAGCGCTTCCTGGGTTTGGTGCCGACGGTGCAGCCACTCCAGCAGCTTGGGGAGATGCGGCGACAGTGGTGCCGTCAGTGCTCTTCGAACGCTTCGGCGATATCGGCATCGTCGCCGCGCAGTACCCGAGCATGCGTGCGTGGGTCGACACGGTGCTGAAGGATGCTGGCGACACGGGGCTCTGGGCCGGTCGAATGCAGCTGGGCGATTGGCTCGACCCTTCCGCTCCCGCCGACAAACCCGGAAAGGCGAAGGTCGACTCCGACATCGTCGCCACCGCTTACCTCGCCCGCTCTATGCGTCAGGTATCGCAAGCCGCGGCGTTGCTCGGCCACCATGATGATGCCGAGACATATGCGACGCTCTCCGAGCGCAGTCGTGCCGCGTTCGTGGCCGAGTACATCACACCCGCTGGCCGGATGATGAGCGACGCGGTCACGGCATATGCGCTCGCACTGGAATTCGATCTCGTGATCGATTCGACGCAGCGCCAGGCCCTCGCCGATCGACTGGCCGCGCTCGTCCGAGAGGGCGGTTACCGGATCAGCACTGGCTTCGTCGGCACGCCACTGGTGGCCGACGCTCTCACCGCTGGCGGCCACCTCGCCGCAGCCGAACGTCTGCTCCTGCAGACGGAGTGCCCCTCGTGGCTGTATCCCGTGACCATGGGCGCAACCACTGTGTGGGAACGATGGGACTCACTCCTACCGGACGGCACCGTCAACCCGGGACAGATGACCTCCTTCAATCACTACGCACTGGGCGCCGTCGCTGACTGGTTGCACCGCACGGTCGCCGGCCTCGCACCAGCAGAGCCTGGTTATCGTCGTCTGCGCATCGCGCCGCGGCCGCTTTCTGCTCTCACGCACGCCTCAGCACAGCATGAGACACCGTATGGCATGACATCCGTGTCGTGGCGCCGCGTGCCCTGTGCCGACGGTGAGGAGATCGTCGTCACGGCGGTCGTGCCTGCCAACACGACCGCTGAGGTGTCTATCCCCGGGGCTCCCGCGGAGATCACCGCGGGAGCCCACGAATGGCGTTACCGTGCACAACCCACTCTGGCGCGACCTGCGCTGCCGGGGCTCGAGGCGACACTCGCCGATGTGATCGATGACCCGCGCGCGTACCGGGCACTGCTCGACACGCTCACTCAGATCGATCCACAACGAGCGGAAGCCGTCCGCACCGATACGGTCTGGGGTGCCGGGCGTCGGCTCTCCAGTGCCCTCATGTTCACTCCATCGGAGGTGCTCACCCGCGTCGATGACGCAGTGCGCACCGCCACAACCTGACGAGAGGGTCGATCTTGTTCGATCGCGCTTCTACCTTCGGTGACACACTCGACAGCCCTGCGGGACGGGCAGTGCTGGAAAGGCATCTTCCCGGCATCGCGGCGTCACCGATGGCCGTGCAGTACCGAGGCGTACGTCTCGGCCAGCTTGTTGCGCTCGTGCCAGAGCTTGAGTCTGTCGATGCACGGGAGCGCCTGTGGGCGGCGCTGTCGGAGGTCGGCGACGGTGAGTCGCGAGCCCCGTACGCACCCGCACTCGCACCAGACCCCTCGTACGAAGACATCGCGGTACCGCGTGCCTCGGCAGGGGCGGCGCTTCCGGATGCTGTCGCACTCTGGGATCCGATGGAGATCCGCATCGCCGGCCCCTCACACGGCAATCCATTCGTCGATGTCGAGCTCGACGCCGTTTTTGTGCGCGATGGCGAAGAGATCCGGGTGGGCGGCTTCTACGACGGCGATGGCACTTACGTTATCCGTGCTCTCGCTGATCGTGAAGGCCGGTGGACGTTCACGACGCGATCGACGGCGCGGTCGTTGGATGGGCTCACCGGATCGGTGACGGTTGGTGCTGCAAGGGAAGGATCGCACGGCCCCGTGGGCGTCGACGGATTCCACTTCCGTCACGCAGACGGCACCCGTCATCTGCCTCTCGGCACGACTGCCTACGCCTGGACGCACCAGCGGAAGTCACTTCAAGAGCAGACTCTCGCGACTCTCGCGGACGCGCCATTCACGAAAATGCGCATGTGAATCTTTCCGAAGTCGTATCTGTACAACGCGAACGAACCGGAAGACTTCCCTTTTCTAGGATCGCTCGCCGAAGGCTTCGATCTCGAACAGTTCAATCCGGAACACTTCCGCAACCTCGAGAAGCGCATCTCACAGCTGGGCGCGCTCGGCATCGAAGCCGATCTCATTCTCTTCCACGCGTACGACCGATGGGACTTCGCTGACCTTGGCCCCGCCGTTGACGAGCGATACTTGCGATACGTCGTACGGCGCCTGTCTGGCTTTTCAAACGTGTGGTGGTCGATGGCCAACGAGTACGACCTGCTGTGGTCGAAGGACACCGCGGACTGGGAGCGCCTGGCCGCTGTGGTCGGCGAGGAAGACGCGTTCGGGCACTTGAACTCGATCCACAACTGTCGACCGTTCTACGACTAAGCGATGCCGTGGATTACCCACGTCAGCGTGCAGCGTGTCGACGTGTACCGCACGGCGGAGAACACCGACGAGTGGCGCGAGCGCTGGGGCAAACCTGTCGTGATCGACGAGTGCGCTTATGAGGGCGACATCGATCAGGGGTGGGGCAACATCACCGGCGAAGAGATAGTTCGTCGTTTCTGGGAGGGTGCGATCCGTGGGGGGTATGTCGGACACGGCGAAACCTATCTACCCGAACCGCTCGGGCTCGACGACGACGTGCTCTGGTGGTCCAAAGGCGGTGTGCTGCACGGAACCTCGCCCGCACGCATCGGGTTCCTCGAACGTCTCATTGCGCAGGCACCGGAGGGCGTGTGGGATCCGCTGCCGAGCGATTGGGATGTCCCGTGGGGCGGCGTCGGCGGGCGCGTCCATATCGGGTATTTCGGCTTCAACCGGCCGCGGTTCAGAAACGTGCTGCTTCCGGAAGGCGTATGGTCCGTCGAGGTCATCGACACCTGGAACATGACGGTCGAGCCGATCCCCGGCACGCATCCTGCAGGCTCTCTGCGCGTTGAACTGCCCGGGAAACAGTTCATGGCCATCCGATCGACGCGCGTCGACGACGCGCTGACCTCGACTACTAGCGAACGTTACCGTTCGAGCAGGTCTGCTGCGCGGCAGAGTTACCCTTGATCGAATCGGGCAACGCGGCGATGTTGTCGGCCGGGGTCGGCACAGGCGCATCGGTGGCTGCCGGGTCGGGAGCGGGCGCTCCGGCACGGCGCCTTCAACAACCACGCCTTCGTTGGCATTGTTCTCGTGCGTGATCTGCAACTGCTGATTCGCGTTGATCGCGTCCCACATCATCTGCGCTGAACCCGTGTCGGCAACAACCTTGTTCGGGTCGGCGGAGTCCGTATACGTCGGGTACTGCAGGAACACGATGTCCTCGAACGGCACGTCCTTCACCGCGAGCGCGACCTGCACGATCGTCATCGGGTTAGTAAGCGAGGTGCTCGCTTCAAGATTGCTGAGTGCGGTGTTGGCTAGCCGCAGCATCGTCGGCACGTTGCCGAGCACTTCACCGCTGATGAGCTTGCGGGCAAGACTCGACATGTACTGCTGCTGGTTGCCAATGCGACCCAGGTCGCTGCCGTCGCCCACGCCATGGCGCGTGCGCAAGAACTGCAGAGCTTCAAAGCCCGCGACCGTATGCGTGCCAGCGGCCATATCTAGCCCCGTGTACGGGTCGTAGATGGGGCTGGCAAGGCAGACATCAACTCCGCCGATGGAGTTGGTGATCTCGATCACACCGCCGAAGGTCACGGATGCTGCGAACTCGATGTCCTGGCCAGTGAGTTTGCTGATCGTCTGGACGACACAGTTCAGCCCGCCATACGTGTACGCACTGTTCAGTGGCTGCTTGCTCATCGCCGACGAAGTGTTGCCGTCGGCATCCGTGCACTCCGGAATCGGAAGCATGAGGTCGCGAGGGAAGCTGACGGCGGTGATGCGTCGCGGCTCTTCCGACACGTGTACGAGAATGTTCACGTCGTTGAGGTTGCCCTCGGAGTCCGCTCCGCTGCAACGGTCACCGAACAGGTAGGCGTATGCCTCTTCACAGCTATCAGTGCCCACGAGCAGCAGGTCGAACCCGCCCTTGTACGCGCTGATGTCCGGCGGAACCGGCTTCTGACCCTCAAGCTCAACAGCATCCGCTGTCGCGGTGCCATAAAGGTCGCTGACCACAAAGGCACCGATGCTCACGCCGCTGACCAGCAGGACAGCAAGCGCGACACCGAGAATCTTCAAGAGCTGGCTGATCGGGCCCGGGGTGCGCAGTTGGCCATGGCGTGCCACGGTCTTGCGGCGACGGATCTTCTCGCTCACTCGGTGCCTTTCGGATCTGAACGCAGTGCTCGGGGTACCACAGTCAGTTTTTCTGCGGAGGGTGTGGGATTCGAACCCACGAGACATCTCTGCCCACTGGTTTTCAAGACCAGCTCCATCGGCCGCTCGGACAACCCTCCTCGACGGACGAATCCGACGATCAGTGGTTGAGTCTAGTCGCTTTCATTCTCTCGTCCTCACCTGGGCGACCCCTGGATGCACCAATAGCGTGTCCAGGGCGAGCGCAAGCCCCCCATCGGCGACATCCGCGGTGACTTCACCTGCGGCATCCTTCACATCATCCGGCGCCTGGCCCATCGCTACGGCTCGCCCGCCAAGGCCGAGCGCCCAGCCGAACATGCCGACGTCATTGCGGCCATCTCCTGCGACAAAGACCTGTCCCTCAGCGATGCCGAGCTCTGCATGCACGCGCGCCAAAGCGGTGCCCTTGTCGACACCCTGCGGCGCGATGTCAAGCCATGCGGTCCAACCGATGGCGTACGAGACCTCGTTGAGTCCGGCCTCCGCCACTAACCGCTGGAAGTCCTCCTCGTTGTGGCCGGGCGACACCACGACGACGCGCGAAACCGGCTGAGCGCCGAGCTCGTCGAAATCGACCCGTCGTCCACCTTCTAGCGTCCAGTCATCGACCACGTCAGTGAACAGCCGCATCCCCGAGTCGAGCTCAACCATGTAGTGGGCCTCTGGCAGCCGCTCCGTCAGCAGCGCGAGCACGGCACGCGGGTCAAAAGTTTCAACCCACCAGCGCTCCCACGAGTCATCGACCCGCCGCATGGTGACTGCGCCGTTCGAGCAGACGACGAACTCAGGGGTGATCTCCAACTCGTCGACCCAGCGCTCCGTCGCCATCCAGCTGCGGCCGGTCGCGATCGTCACGACGTGACCGGCGTCTCGCACCCGCGCGACCGCCTCCGGCACGCCAGGACTCATCGTCTCGTCCTGCAGAATGATCGTTCCGTCGACATCGAGGCCGACGAGCCAGGGCGCACTCACGCCTGCGGCTCCAGAACGGCTAGCCCGCCGAGGTATGGCCGCAGAGCCTCGGGAACGATCACCGAACCGTCCGCCTGCTGATGCGTCTCGAGCAACGCGACGATCCAGCGAGTGGTCGCGAGCGTGCCATTCAGGGTTGCCACGTGCTGCGTCTTCGTCTGCGTAGCGGTCGCTGAAGCTGTCGAAGGATCGGCTGCCGGACGGTACCGGATATCCAGCCGCCGCGCCTGGAACGTCGTGCAGTTCGACGTGGAGGTGAGCTCGCGGAACGCACCTTGGGTCGGCACCCACGCTTCGATGTCGTACTTGCGCGCCGCACTCGAGCCGAGGTCGCCGGCTGCGACGTCGATTACCCGGTACGAGAGGCCGAGCGCCGTCAGCATCTCTTCTTGCAGAGCAACGAGGCGCAGGTGCTCTGCCTCGGCGTCTTCAGGAGTCGTGTAGACGAACATCTCGAGCTTGTTGAACTGGTGCACGCGAATAATGCCGCGGGTGTCTTTGCCGTACGAGCCCGCCTCACGGCGGTAGCAGGTCGACCACCCGGCGTAGCGCAGCGCACCGCCCTTCAGATCGACGATCTCGTCCTTGTGATACCCGGCGAGCGCGACCTCACTGGTACCGACCAGGTACAGGTCGTCTTCCTTGTCGAGGTGGTAGACCTCATCGGCGTGCTCACCGAGGAACCCGGTGCCCTGCATGATCTCTGGACGCACCAGCGTCGGCGTGATCATCGGCACGAAGTCATTCTGCAGCGCCCTATCGAGCGCCATGTTCATGAGGGCGATCTCAAGACGCGCACCGATTCCGCGCAAGAAGTAGAACCGTGCACCGGAGACTTTCGCCCCGCGCTCCATGTCGATCGCTCCAAGAAGCTCGCCGATGGCGAGATGGTCACGCGGTTCGAAGTCGAAGGTCGGGGCTTCACCAACTCGGCGGAGTTCAACGAAGTTCTCCTCGCCACCGGCCGGCACGCCATCGATGACGATGTTCTCGATGCGCGCGAGAGCGGATGCCACGGCATCCGCCGCCTCGTTCGCCATCTGCTGCGCCTGCTTGACCCGGTCTGCCAGGTCCTTGGCCTGCGCGACGAGGGCAGCCTTTTCATCCTTGGGGGCCTTGGCGACCTGCTTGCCGAACGCGTTCTGCTCGGCACGAAGCTCTTCGAACGTGCTCAGCGCCGCACGTCGCGATCGATCTGCATCAATCGCCGCATCAACGGTGGCAGCGTCATTGCCGCGCGCGTGCTGCGAACGACGAACGAGCTCGGGCTGGTCACGAAGGAGAGCGAGGTCGATCATTCATCAAGTCTAGATGCCGTGGCCTGTGGGTTCGGATGCGGGACATAGAGTGATCGACATGGGGATAAGCACCTCACGCCAACGACAGGCGGCGCTCGTCTACAACCCGATCAAGGTTGACGAGAAGCGTCTGCGCGCTGCCGTGCGCGATTTGTCGAAGCAAGCCGGGTGGGTACCGCCCGCCTTCTATCCGACGACGGTCGAGGATGCCGGGCAGGAAGTGACCAGGCAGGCCATTGCCCGCGGAGTAGATGTCGTGCTGGTTGCCGGAGCGACGGAACGGTGCGTGCCGTCGCCGAGGCAATGGCCGGAACCGGAGTGCCGCTGGCGATCGTGCCGAGCGGCACCGGAAATCTGCTCGCACGTAACCTCGGGCTGCCGCTCACTGTGCCGGAGGCGATGATCCGCGCTGCGCTGGGAGATTTCCACCACCCGATCGACATCGGTTGGGCCGTCCTCACCCGAGAGAACGGTGACACGAACGAACATGCGTTCGTGGTCCTGGCTGGTATCGGCTTGGATGCCGACATGATCGCAAACACACGCTCAGATCTGAAGAAGTCGGTCGGCTGGGTCGCTTACGTTGACGGCGCTGCGCGTTCACTCCCCAAAGCGAAGCCGTTCCGCATCGTCTACCAACTCGACGAGTCGCGGCTGCATTCGACCAAGGTTCAGAGTGTGTTGTTCGCCAACTGCGGCACGCTACCCGCCGGCATTTCGCTCATCCCGTCGGCGTCGATCGCCGACGGCCTCATGGATGTCGCGATCATCCAGCCCAGCGGCCCATTCGGGTGGATCGGAGTCTGGCGCAAGATTTGGTGGGACAACTCGGTGCTCCGGCGATCCCGCGCGGGACGACTCGTACTGCAGCGTCGCGGAAAAAGTGCTTCAGTGCGCTACTTGCGGGGACAGACTGCCGAGGCCGCGGCCACTGGGCCCACCCCGATCGAACTCGACGGCGACGAGTTCGGGGTGGCCGTTCGCATCCACTGTCGCATTGCACCCGATGCGCTTTTACTGGCTCTGCCTGAGGGGCATCCGGTCGATTCGCTCTGAATGATCAGTTCGCCCGCACGGAGACTGTCCCATCGAGGTTGTCACCGACGAGCGTCAACGTGAAGTCGTCACCCTGATCGTCATCGAGCTCGTCACCGAAGTCGAGGATCGTGGCGCGCGGCGCCATATCCATCGTGCATACGCGGTCCTCGGTCTTGAAGGTGACTGTTCCGCTGTTTCCACTCGCCTGAACGTCCTCGACAATCGGCGGGCAACTCGATGAGCCCCAGGTGAGCAGCACCAGAGCGCCGTCATCGAACCAGCCAGCGGAAGGCTTGTAATCGGTGGATTCACCGGGGGTGCCGGTCAGTGCGGAATTGCCGTCGAGTTCAACACTGTCGGAGTTGTCGCCATAAGTGACGACGAGCTCGACATCCTTGGTCGGATCGACGCCCACAGGAAGCCCCCCAATGCTGGCCCGCGGGGCGAGATCAGCGGTGCAGGCCTTCGTGGCATCCGCCCCATCGCTCAGGGTGATACTGACCTTCTGACCGTCCGCAGTGACCTCGTCGACGATCGGGACACAGGTCGAAGATCCCCAGGTGACGACAGCGAACGAGCGTCCGTCGTCCAGCCATGCCGCCTCGAAGTCGTCATGGTCATCCGGAGAGGTCGGGGCGGCCGAACTATCCGTCACCGGAGAATTCGTCGGCGCCGGCGCGGCCGGTGATGCGGTGCAACCAGCCACCAGCAGCGTGGCCGCGATGAGAGCGGAGGCATACAGGGCAAGCCGCAGAGGAGTGGTCATGGCCTCAGAGTAACGCTGGGCGTGTCATGGCGGGGGAACAAAATGGTTACGGGTTACTGCAACGCCGAAGTCAGCCGAGCGAGGTTGTCGAGCACCGTGGAGCGCAGGGGCTGTTGCAGCCACTCCTCCAGGGTGAGTTCGCGGCTGAGCGCACGATACTCATCCTCGACCCCACGCATCTCGGCGACGAACTCCTCACCGCGCACGAGCATCGAGATCTCGAGATTCAGACCGAACGAGCGCATGTCCATGTTGCTGGAGCCGATGACCGCAACCTCGTCGTCGATGCTGAGAGTCTTGGTGTGCAAGATATACGGTTTGCGATACATCCAGATCCGCACGCCCGCGCGGAGCAGGGACTCGTAGTAGCTGCGCTGTGCGTGATAGACCATGGCCTGGTCGCCTTCTTCAGAGACGAACAGTTCGACGTGCACGCCGCGGTCGCAGGCCGCGTTCACGGCAAGCAGCAGCGCCTCATCTGGCACAAAGTACGGGCTGACGATGATGATCTTCTCGCGTGCTGCGTAGAGCAAAGTGAGGAAAAGTCGCAGGTTGTTCTCGACCTCATAGCCAGGGCCCGACGGCACGATCTGGCAGTCCAGATCGCCCGAGCCGATTTCGGCGTGGGTGATGTCAATCTCACCGAGTGCTTCGTCTGTCTCGCTGTACCAGTCACTGAGAAAAATGGCGTTGACGCTGAGCACGATCGGTCCGTCGACGCGCACCATGAGATCGACCCAGTGCAGACCGCGCTTAATATTCTTCGGCAGGTTGTAAGACGAATCGGTGACGTTCTGCGATCCAACGAAGGCGACGTTGCCATCTACGACGAGGAGCTTGCGGTGATTGCGCAGGTCAGGACGCTGCATCCGACCCTTCAAAGGCTGCATCGGCAGCATCAGATGCCAATCCGCGCCCATCGCGGTGAGCCGCTTGATCGTCTTGCGATAGCGGGGCTTCCAGCGGTTTGCCCAGTGGTCAAGGAGCACGCGCACTTCGACGTCGCGCGCCGAGACCTCTTCGAGCGCGCGGAAGAAATTGTCGGTCGCGTCATCCGATTGCAAAATGTAGAACTCGACGTGCACGTAGTCGGTCGCCGTGCGGATGGCATCGGCCATCGCATCCAACGACTGCTGATAGTCGCTGATCAGATGCGCGCCGTTGTCTCCAGAAATCGGCAGCGCACCGAGCTTCTCGTTCATCGCGACCAGCGGAGGAAACCATCCCGGCGCGTTCGGACGCAACGTTCCGAAGTGCAGCTGGTGAGAAGTCTCAGCGATATACGCGTTGATCTGATCTTGTTTCCGGCGGCGTGCGCGAGGCAGCCGCGGATTGCCGATGACGAGAAATAGCAGGACGCCGATATACGGGATGAAGAACACCGCGAGTAGCCAGGCCATCGCGGCGGTGGGACGGCGGTTGCGCGGGATGATGATTATCGCGGTAATGCGGATCGCGATGTCGACGACGACCGCAAAGGCAAGAACCCACCAGGGCCACTGGTCCATCCGCCTCACCCCCGACGTCCACTGTTCAGCAGTCGCCGAATGCGGCGTCTGGACTCAGCGTAGCCCGTACTACTGACGCGGCTGGTCGGCGTGACTCAGACGCGCGGCGGCAGTCCGCGCGCTTCGCGTTCCTCGGCTTCAATCCGCGCGTGCACCTTGCGTTCGGTGCGGTCGGATCGAATGATCCCGCGCAGAACGAAGAAGAAGACGATGCTCACTCCGATGGTCGGCAGGATCGACCACGCCGCAACCGCCCAGTAGCTGTCCATCCTTCTATCGTACGCGGGCCTAGCACCGGTGAAGCCCCACTAGTTCTGCACCAACCAAGGATTTCGGGATTTGCGTGAATAGGCTGTGGAACCGAAGTTTTGAGCTCTGCCGATCGGCCACACTCGCGTCATGAACACAGTCCTCCGTGCTACTGATTCCGCCGAGTTCCTCGCTCTCGTCCCGGCCCTCGCCGGGTTCACCCCCAGGCAGAGCATTGTGCTGCTGCCGTTCCAGCGTTCACGCGCTCATGGTGCGATGCGCATCGATCTGCCTCATTCCGATGCCGACCTTGAGCACTATGTCGACACCGCGATCGGTTTGGTCTCTCGCGTCGCGGGGACGGATGCCGTCGCCGTTGTCGTGTACACCGACGAGGCACCGCAGCAAACGCCAGACGGCATCGTGTTGCCGTCTCGTCGTCGTCGATGAACTGCTCAACCTGACCGAAGACCTCGGTCTAGGCATTGTCGACGCGCTCTGCGTCACCCCGGATGGGTGGTCCAGCTACCTGCACGATGACCCGATGCTGCACCCGACAGGTGATATTCCGACTGCCCCGCTGGCACCAGGAATCGGCGATGTCTCGGGCGACCAAGATTCGGGTACCGCCCTGCCCATGATCGATCTCGCCGAGAAGGAGCGTGTCGGTCGCGCTCTGCTCGAGCTCTCTGACGTACTCGCCCACCAGAACTTTCCTGGCACGGGCCGTGAGCGCGAGAATCCGCAGGCGATCGCAGCAGCGACGCTGCTCGATGATCTGCCGCTCTTCTTCGAAGACCTGCTTAACGCGCCACAGAACATGCCTCCATACGTGACCGCAGCGCTGCTCTGGTGCCTGGACCGTCCGCGCTACCGCGACGTCGCACTGGTGCAGTGGGCCAGCAATCTTCCAAATGGTCTCCGCGCGCTCGGCGCACAGCTCGGATACTCACTCGATCGCACAGCGGTGTCGAGCGATCTGGGAGAGGTGTTCCTCGGCCGCGGGCCTCGCCCTGACCTCGACCGGCTCCGAGTTGCGCTCACAATCGTCCGCAACGTCGCGGCTCGCGCGCCACGGGCATCGAAGCCTGCACCGCTCACTGCTGCAGCGTGGCTGTCATGGGCGCTCGGCCGTTCCACACACGCCGCACACTACTTACAGCTGGTGACCGAGATCGACCCCACCTATTCGCTGGCGTCGCTAATGAACACCATGATCCACGCGGCTGTGCTGCCGGAGTGGACGTTTCACCGCGACGCAGACGATGCCGCTATTTGACCAGCGGGAAGAGGATGGTCTCGCGGATACCGAGACCAGTGATGGCCATCAGCAGCCGGTCAATGCCCATACCCATGCCCCCCCGACGGCGGCATACCGTGCTCGAGAGCGCGCAGGAACTCCTCGTCGACTCGCATCGCTTCGACGTCGCCGCGCGCGGCAAGCTTCGCTTGCTCAACGAAGCGCTCGCGCTGAATGACAGGATCAACGAGCTCGGAGTACCCGGTGGCAAGTTCGAACCCGCGAATGTACAGGTCCCATTTCTCTACGACGCCAGCGATCGCGCGGTGCTCGCGCACCAGCGGAGAGGTGTCTACCGGGAAGTCCATAACGAAGGTCGGGCGCACGAGGTCGTCCTTCACGAAGTGCTCCCAGAGCTCTTCGACGAGCTTGCCGTGGGTCGCCTGCGGCGGCAGATCAACACCGGATGCCTCGGCGAACGCAATCAGGTCCTCCACTGCGTCGTCCGGGGTGACCGTACGCCCGGAGGCTGCGGAAAGCGACTCATACATCGAGATGCGATCCCACTCACCGCCCAGGTCGTACTCCGTGCCATCTGCCCAGGTAACGGTCGTTGAGCCGGTGACAGCAACCGCAGACTGCTGCACGAGCTCTTGCGTGAGCTCTGCCATCTGAATGTAGTCGCCGTAGGCCTGGTATGCCTCGAGCATCGCGAACTCGGGGCTGTGCGTGGAGTCAGCACCCTCATTGCGGAAGTTGCGGTTGATTTCGTAGACGCGCTCGATGCCGCCGACGACGGCGCGCTTAAGGTAAAGCTCCGGCGCGATGCGCAGGTACAGCTCGGTGTCGAACGCATTCGAGTGGGTGATGAACGGACGAGCGGATGCTCCACCATGCTGCACCTGCAGCATGGGCGTCTCCACCTCGAGGTAGTCGTGCGAGCCGAACGTTGCTCGCAGACTCGCGTTGACCGCCGCGCGAGCGCGCACCGTTGTACGGGCCTGCTCGCGCACGATGAGGTCGAGGTAGCGAGTGCGCACGCGCCCTTCCTCGCTGAGCTCGGAGTATGCGTTCGGCAGCGGCAAAATCGCCTTGGACGCGATCTGCCAGCCGTCGGCCATGATCGACAGCTCACCGCGGCGGCTGGAGATCACCTGGCCGTGGACGAAGACGTGATCCCCCAGGTCGACATACTCTTTCCACTGCGCCAGCGACTCTTCGCCGACCTCCGCCAACGAGATCATGGCCTGGATGCGGGCACCATCGCCGGCCTGCAGCGTCGCGAAGCAGAGCTTGCCGGTGTTGCGGCTGAACACCACCCGTCCGGCAACGCCGACGACAACTCCGGTCTCGTCTCCCGCCTCGAGCTCGCCGTACTCGGCGCGCAGCGCCGGGATCGTGTGCGTCACCGGCACCCCGACCGGGAAGCTCCGCCCGCGGCATCCGCTCGCTGTGCGATGAGTCGCTCACGCTTGGCCAGACGCACGGCCTTCTGCTCGTGAATCTCCTCGCCGTCGGTGTCGTCAGGGGTGGATGCGGGCGCGTCAGGCGCGGTGGTCATAAGGGCTCCTTGGAAGTCGCACTCAGTTTACCGGGCGCCCCTGCGACCGCTCACCGAACGCGGTCCCTGAGCCTGTCGAAGGGTCTGGTAACCCTCCCCCGTTACGCTCGACGTATGTTCTGGCAATCGATCCCCCGCTCTCTTGCCCTGCTGGCCGTCACGGCCGGCATGCTCCTGACCGGCTCTGCCGCCGCATCCGCTGCCCAATCACCCACCGGCGTCGACGACTTCGATTTCACTTCATGGGATGCGACCTACGAGGTCAGCCTCAACGATGAAGGCCGTGCGACGATGCATGTCGAAGAGACCCGCGTGGCGGCATTTCCAGACTTCGATCAGAACCGCGGCATCGTCATCGGCTATCCGGAGAGCTACCAAGGCGCGACCCTGAACACGACGATTCTCTCGGTGCGCGACGAGAACGGCGACGAGGTTCCCTACGAGACCGAAGAAGATGACGGGCTCCTCTACGTCCTCACCGGCAACGACGACTACGTGCAGGGCTCGACCACCTACGTCATCGAGTACGAGATGCGCGACGTCATCCTTGCCGCTTCCGAGACGGGGGTCGATGAGTTCTACTGGGATCTGCTGCCGCTGAACAGCACGCAGGACGTCGATTCCTTCCACGCCGATGTCATCTTCTCCGATGAGCTCGCCGCGCACCTCACGGGCAACGCATCGTGCTACCAAGGCCGAGAGCGATCGACTGAATCCTGCGAGCTCACTGGTGAGAACGGCACGTTTAGTGTCACAGCGGACGGCCTCGCAGCTGGCGAAGGTGTCACTGTGGCGATCGCTCTTGAGCCCGGCACTGTGACCCAGCCTCTGCGCGCGAGCCGAATGCTGCCACTGACGTACTGCCATACGCATTGGGTGGCGGCGCAGCCTTACTCTCGGTCGTCGGGTGGTTCGCGAGCTCTGCGATGATTCGCTCCCGACGCCGCGGTACCGGCGTCGTTGTTGCACAGTACGACGTGCCGGATTCGATGTCGCCTCTTCTAGCCCACGCGATTGTGCCCGGCGCCAAGAATCCAATCACGGCCGAGATCGTGCACCTCGCCGTGCGCGGTCTGCTTCGCCTCGAAGAGCTTCCAGAGCCCGGTGCGAAAAAAACGACGTCCTCGTCTGCGGCGGCTCGCAGGCACCGCACCCGATCCGCTTGATGACCGCGCGATGACTGCGTTGTTCACCAATACTGAGATCGACGCGGTCATGAAGATGCCGAAGAACAGCGAAGCCTTCGCCAAGCGCATGCAAGCGCTCATCAAAGACGGATCGAAAGCCGCAGAAGAGCGTCGCCTCACGACGAAGGCGCACAGCACCCTGGCGCGGATCACCCAGAGCATCGCAGTCTCGGCGATCGCGGTGATGCTCGGGTTGATGTTATGGGGCATGTTCACCGGTCGCGCATCTGCCGGACCCGTGCTCCTCGTGTTCATCTTCTGTGCCGTCTTCGTGCTGATTGCGAGCATCCAGGGCTTCAGGAAACACACGGTCCTCACCCCAGACGGCGCCCTGCAACTCGAGTACCTGGAGGGCGTGCGCGAGTTCATCCGCGTCGCCGAAGCCGACCGCCTGCGGATGCTGCAGTCGTATTCCGGAGCAGAACGCCGCAGCGATGGCACCGTTGATGTGATTCACATCTACGAGCGATTGCTCCCCTTCGCGATCTTGTTCGGCCAAGAGAACGAGTGGGGCGAGGTACTCGAAGACGCGTACAGCCGCGCCCAGCGCTCCCCCAGCTGGACAGACAACTCGTCGGCAGGCTTCGCTATGCGAATGGGCGCCTTCTCCACGGCGACGCGTTCATCGTCGACCTATTCCGCTCCGAGCTCGTCGAGCTCTGGCGGGTCATCTGGCGGCGGGTTCTCCGGCGGCGGGGGCGGCGGCGGGTTCTCCGGCGGCCGCTGAGACCAGCCCTGAGCGAACGCCTCAGGGCGCGAGTGGATCGGATACCTCGCGCAAGGCGCGCTCGACGGTCGACTGCACGAGTGCCGAAAGATATCCGCCCGGGTTCTCGACCCCGATGCCGCGCAGCAGCGACGTGGACTGGCCGATGATCGCTCTCGAGAACTCGGAAGCTGTAGCGATCGCCTCTGCGTATGACGCGCGATCTTCCTCGCTGATGACAATCGGCTCACAGCCCAGCTCGACGGCAAGCGCCTGAGCAATCGGCAACACCGGTCCTGGCGCGGTGACGGCAGCAAAGCTCGCCTGCAACTGGCGCAGATCGATCGACGTACCCGTGAATGAGATCGCCGGGTGCACCGCCAACGGAATTGCGCCCGCTCGCTGCGCCGGCTCAAGCACATCAATGCCGAAAGCGGGGTCGGTGTGCAGGACGAGTTGCCCCGCCTGCCAGGCTCCGAGCTCGGCCATGCCCCGGACGAACCCAGCTAGTTGATCGTGCGGCACGGCCAGGATCACCAACTCGCTGCGACGCAGCACCTCCGGCGCCTCGAGCACAGGAACGCCCGGAAGCACACCGGCAACCCGGTCATCGTCAGAGCCACTCGTAATCCCTGTGATCGCATGCCCTGCCCCGGCGAGCGCCGCACCGATCACCGGGCCAACGTGTCCTGCACCGATGATGCCGACGCCGAGCCTTCCGTCACGATCCATTCGACGCCTCCGCCCAACGGTGGCTGTGGTCACGGTTCGCGGCGGATGCTGCGCGACGGACGATCTCATCGAGAGCGGTATTCAGCTCAGCACTGTCAATGCCGACCACATCGCCGTTGATCGGTCCGGTGACGCTGTGTGCGGTGAGGCCTCCGACACGTTGCATCCGATCGATCGGTCCCTGGTCACTCGAGATGCCTTGCAGACGTGCGAGCGGGAACACCGCGAGTTTGCGCCATACGACACCACGGCGAAAGATCAGTCCGAAGTCGGTGACGGTGAACCCATGGCGCTTCCACGAGACCGGCCGACGCCACCATGCACGCGGCTGCAGCACACGATACGGATCATTCTGTTGCGGGCCGAGGATCCCGTGCTCCCAGACAAGCGGCATGTCCTCGGCGGGTAGGTCAGGAAGGATCAGGCCGAGCACACGCTCGACGTCAGCGCGTTTGCCCACGGGAAGGACGACGTTGAACTGCTGCGCCGAGCTGGACTGCTGCGCGGACATGCTCTTGCCGCTCATGCGATTGATCTTGATTGTCCACCAGCCGAACGGCCGCCAGAGGAATGGCTGCGAAACCTCGACGCCGAATATGCGTCCGGGCGGAATGGTCTCGGTGATGGTGGTGAACAGGCCGAAAGTGATGCGCACGCCATCCGACGTCGGTGCGATCGAGTAGCGCAACGACTTCGAAATTTGCCCCCAGGTGATCGCGACCGTCGCGATGATGAACGGAACTCCCATTCCGAGCACAATCGCCACCACACCGATCCACGCGTCGGGGTCTCCGTCCGCAAGAATCGCGGGGACCGCGAAAGCGAGGCCGACCGCAAAGATCGCGAGGAAGAAAAAGAACCACAGCACGCCCGCGAGCAGCATCGAGCCCACCAGACGCCCGGTGGGGATTCTCACGACGCTCTCGGGCTCGACGTCACTGAGATCAACGCCGCCGATGAGGTCGGTCACGCCGGTGTTCATCGAACCGACGAGCTGGCCGCGCATCGTTGCAGGAGCCGGGATCTGCGGTCCGCCCTGGCGCGCATGACGCGCTGCGCGTGCGCCAGATGCGAGGCGGAGGATGTCGGACCGCACTGCCTCAGCTTTGGACGTGGACAGGTACTCCAGCGCCACGTTCGCGTCGGTGCCAGCGCCCACGACTTCGAGCTTTGCCATCCCGATCAGCCGGGCGGGGAAGGGACGGGTGAGATTGACACCCTGCACACGATCGAGCGGAGCGCGCCGATGAGATCGGAAGACGATGCCTTTTCGAACTTCTACGTGCTCATCGGAGATGCGGAACTGCTGGAACCGCCACACCATCCAGAACCCGATGATCAGCACGGCCAGCACACCGAGCACAATCAACAGCGCAACCAAGATCAAGTTATTGGCGAACACCCAGTCGACCGGGTCGCCGCCGCCGTAGTCGCCGACGTGCGCTTCTTCCGGAGCGAAGAGTCCGATGAAGCCGAAGATGATGCGGTCACGGAAGTTGTTCAGCAGAGGCCCGCGACGAGGATGAGGACCAGCCCGCCCTTGAACAGGGGCGTGAGGGGGTGCATCCGGTGCCATTCGCCATCAGCGAGCGAATCGCTGTTGGTGGGCTGCGCCGGATGCGACACAGGAAGCGACGGGTCGGGCGGCTGGGGCGTGCTCACAGGCCGGTCCGACGAGTTTCGGCGACGTCGATGAGGGTGTCACGCAAGGCTTCTGCGGCGGCCCGCGTGAGTCCAGGGATCTGCACGCCTGTGGTCGCGGCGGCAGTCACCATCTTCAGCTGCGAGACGCCGAAGGCGCGATCCAGCGGTCCGTGCGTGATGTCGACGAGCTGCATCCGCCCGTAGGGCACCGCGATGATGCGCTGCCAAAGAATGCCCTTGCGGAACACGATGTCATCTGCGCGCAGCATGTAGCCGATCGCCTTCGCCTGCCGCGGCAGGATGATCAGAGTGATCAGGGTGACGAAAATAAGGATGCCAGCGGGGATCCATACCCAGAGCTGATCAAAGACCAGTCCAACGATGAGGGCCGCAGCGATGATGATCGCCAGCATGATCCCGTTCTGTACGAACTGGGACACGACGTAGCGCGGAGAGATCTGGTGCCACTTGCCGTCTAGGGCGAGTCGGGCGGTGCTGCGAGGCTCACGAATCTGCGAGTACGTGCCCTCGTCCAATATCGGGGGTGCAGTAATTGGCGGCGCCTGTGCGGCGACCGGTGCTGGCGCGCTGAAAGCCGGAGCGGGCGCAACAGCCGGAGCGGGCGGCACACCAATCGGAGTGGGCGGCGGCGCTGGCGGCACATTCGTCACGAATGACGGCGCAGGCGGCAGAGGCGACGGCGAGGGCTCAGTGCCCCGCGGGTACTCCGGTGGCGGGGTCATCTGGCTGTCGGTCATCAGGGCCCTTCGGCAGAGTGCAGAACTGTTCGGCGACGAGAGCTGCGGCCACGAGCACGAGCGAACTCGCCACGAGTGCAGCCATCGCCACAATCGACCCTACCTGGGGATCGACCGGACGTGACAACAAGAACGTTCCGAGCCCGGCGCCGAGCCCGGTCATGATCGCGCCGAGCAGGCTCGAGGCTCGCGCAAGTGTCGCCGCGCGAGTGGCGCGGAACGGGTCGATGCGTCCCGGCGTCCGTCCGCGCACGCTGCGTCGCACCGGCCAGGCGACAGCGAGAACCGCAGCGGCCAGCAACAGCAGAAGAACTGGCAGGAAGCCCGACGGCGTAAACGTCGCACGCCCCGAAACGGTCAGCACCTGGTCGATCAGATACCCGAGACCGCCCGCGACGAGCGCGAGAACAACGAGGGCGGTCGCCGATGTGCGCTTCACAGACGCTCCGGATCATCGCCAACAGGATCCGCACGCAGGCGAGCCGCGAGGTCGGCGACATTCCCCAGCCCAGGAATCTTGGCCTCGGGCGCAATGCTCAGCCACGGCTCCAGCACGAACAGTCGCTCGCCAGCACGAGGGTGCGGCAGCAGCAGATGCGGATCCTCGGAGACGATATCGCCATACGTGATCAGGTCAAGGTCGAGAGTCCGGTCACCCCACCGCTCGTGACGCTCACGTCCGTACTCGTCCTCGATCGCGTGCAGCATGCCCAGCAGCACCTGCGGTGCCAAACGCGTGGTGACCAGCGCGACCGCGTTCACATAGCCCGGAGCATCCGGATCGGGTCCGTCAACGCGCACCGCGACGGTCTCGAAGAGGTCAGAGAGCCGCACATCATCAACGAGCGGCAACCGCGCGATACGTTCGACGGCGGACTGGATCGTCTCGCGGCGATCACCGAGATTCGCCCCGAGTGCGACGACCGCGGTGGTCCACTCACGTCCGGGACGCGGATCTGGTGCTGCTGGTGGCGGTTTACGGATCATTACGGCGCAACTTTCTGACCCCGGTGCACGGTGACTGAGACATCGGCGAAAGAAAGCGAAATCGGTGCGTGCGGCTTGTGCACAGTGACGCTGGTCAGCTGCACCCTCTCATCCGTGAGCACGACATCTGCAATGCGTACGGCGAGCGTTTCGATGAGGTTCACCGGTTCGCCGGCGACCACCGCTGCGACCTTCTCGGCGAGCTCACCGTAGTGCACGGTGTCAGCCACATCGTCGGATGCCGCGGCATCCGCCAACGCGATATGAAGGCGCACGTCGATCACGAATTCTTGGCCGTTCTCGCGCTCGTGATCGAACACGCCGTGCCGGCCGAAAACCGTGAGTCCGGTGAGCTGAATTTCGTCCAAAGGGTGCATTTCAGCCCTCCCAGGCATGTGCGATCGCGAGCGCATCGCGGGTGGCGGCGACGTTGTGCACGCGCACTGCCCAGACACCGTGACGGACAGCAAGTGCGCTGGTGACGGCGGTCGCGAGGTCGCGCCGCGCCTCATCGATCTCCTCGAGAGCCCCCAGCCCCCGAGCCTGTCGAAGGGTGTCTGCCAGAAAGAGCTTGCGTGAAGTGCCGATGAGCACGCGGTATCCGAGCGCCGTGATGTCAGCGAGGCCGCGCAGCACGTCCCAGTTCTGCGCGCCCGCCTTGGCGAAGCCGATCCCCGGGTCAACGATCAGTCGCGCAGGGGCGATACCTGCTGCGGCTGCCTTCTCGATCCGCTCCCGGAGTTCACCCGCGACCTCACGTGCGGCCCGGCTGTACTCGGCGAGCGCGTACATGTCATCGGAGGGGCCCCGCCAGTGTCCGATGGCGAAGTCCGCGCCGGACTCGGCGACCGCGCTCAGCATCTCCGGATCAGCGAGACCACCCGAGACGTCATTCACGATCCGCGCCCCTGCGCGCACGGCGGCTACTGCCGTCGAGGCATTCAGCGTGTCAACGCTCACCGGGATACCCTGCGCAGCGAGTTCCTGGATGACCGGAACCACCCGCTGCTCTTCGACGGCAGGATCAACCCGTTCGGACCCCGGTCGCGTGGACTCTCCACCCACGTCAAGCACAGTCGCACCATCCTCGCAGAGGCTGAGTCCGTGAGCGATGGCGCGCTCTGGGTCAAAATAGCGACCCCCGTCGCTGAACGAGTCAGGAGTGACGTTGACGATGCCCCAGATCCCGGTCATCGAGCGCCCGCTGAACCTGTCGAAGTCCCGATGAGTGTGACCAGTTCTGCCCGTGCGACCGGTTCGGTGTATATGCCACGGGCGGCCATCGTGAGGGTGGATGCTTCGGGCTGGCGACCGCCGCGCATCGTGACGCAGCCGTGCGTGGCATCCAGAACGACGAGGACCCCGCGAGTGTCGAGATGCTCAGAAATGGTGTCAGCGATCTGCTCGCCGAGGCGCTCCTGCACCTGTGGACGGGTAGCGAGGGTCTCGACGACCCGAATCAGAGCGCCGAGTCCGACGACTTGCTCGCCGGGCAGGTACGCGATGTGCGCGCGACCCGCGAACGGCAGCAGGTGGTGTTCACACACCGAGCGGAAACGGATGTCTCGCAACAGCACCGCGCCAG
Organism: Microbacterium sp. CH12i; assembly: GCF_000685355.1. Taxonomy (GTDB): domain Bacteria; phylum Actinomycetota; class Actinomycetes; order Actinomycetales; family Microbacteriaceae; genus Microbacterium. Next base: position 163,424 of record NZ_JHET01000008.1, read on the forward strand.
AGGGCAGAGTCTCTGGCGCAGGCCCCCGCGAGACGCTGATCGTGCGCGCAAGCGGCGCCGCAGCATCTTCTCCGACACCGGCGAAGAACTCGGAGTAAAGATCGGCCATGCGAGCGGGAGTCTGCTTCAGCCCCGGGCGCTCTGGATCCTCGCCGATTGCCTCAAGCAGCTCACGCGTGAGCCGCTCGACACGCCGCCTGTCGACAGCCACGATCAGGCCGTCGCCGGCCGGGCCTGCCCGGTTGCGGGTGCACCGCTGGTCGCGCCGCGGGATGCCGTCGCATCCGCCGGACCTTCGACAGAGGCCGCGGCATCCGCTGGGATCATGCGCTTGGGGACCTCGATCGGCGGACGGCTCGACACCGGCCGGTCTTCGCTGGAGAGCCACTGCGGGCGCTCGGGAAGCTTGCGGATGTCGGTAAAGATCTCTGCGATCTGGTTGTGATCGAGCGTCTCCTGCTCGATGAGCGCGAGAGCGAGTCGGTCAAGGAGGTCGCGGTTGTCACTGAGCACCTCGTACGCCTCGTTGTGCGCCTGTTCGATGAGGTCCCGCACTTCTGCGTCGACACGCTCGGCGATTGCCTCCGAGTATTCGCGTCCGCGGCCCATGTCGCGACCCGCGAACGGCTCACCGCCCTCAGAGCCGAGCTTGACCGGGCCGAGCTCGGTCGTCATGCCGTACTCGATGACCATCTTGCGGGCGATGCTCGTCGCCTTCTCGATGTCGTTCGATGCACCGGTGGTGGGATCGTGGAAGACGAGCTCTTCCGCGACGCGGCCGCCCATCGCGTACGTGAGCTGGTCTTGCAGCTCGTTGCGGGTGACGGAGTACTTGTCGTCCAGCGGCATCACCATCGTGTAGCCGAGGGCCTTGCCGCGCGGAAGGATCGTGATCTTCGTCACCGGGTCGGTGTAGTTCATCGCGGCCGCGGCGAGCGCGTGTCCGCCCTCGTGGTACGCGGTGATGAGCTTCTCCCGGTCCTTCATCATGCGCGTGCGGCGCTGCGGGCCGGCGATGACACGGTCGATCGCCTCATCGAGTGCGCGGTTGTCGACCAGCTGGGCATTCGAGCGCGCGGTGAGCAGAGCGGCCTCGTTGAGGACGTTCGCCAGGTCGGCACCGGTGAACCCCGGAGTCTTGCGGGCGACGACTTCGAGGTCGACGCTTTGCGCGAGCGGCTTTCCCTTCGCGTGCACCTCAAGGATGTGCAGGCGACCCTTCATATCGGGAGCATCCACACCGATCTGACGGTCGAAACGGCCAGGGCGCAAGAGAGCAGGGTCGAGGATGTCGGGGCGGTTGGTCGCCGCGATCACGATGACGTTCGCGTTCGGGTCGAAACCGTCCATTTCGACGAGCATCTGGTTCAGTGTCTGCTCGCGCTCATCGTTTCCGCCACCCATGCCGGCACCGCGGTGGCGACCGACAGCGTCGATCTCATCGATGAAGATGATCGCGGGCGCGTGTTCCTTGGCCTGGTTGAACAGGTCGCGCACACGGGAGGCGCCGACGCGACGAACATCTCCACGAAGTCAGAGCCGGAGATTGAATAGAACGGGGCGCCAGCTTCGCCCGCGACAGCGCGAGCAAGCAGCGTCTTGCCTGTTCCTGGAGGGCCGTACAGCAGCACGCCCTTTGGGATACGAGCACCAATGGCCTGGAACTTAGCGGGATCCTCAAGGAATTCCTTGATCTCCTGCAGCTCTTCGATGGCCTCATCGGCACCGGCGACGTCAGCGAAGCTGACCGTCGGGGTCTCTTTGTTGACGAGCTTCGCCTTGGACTTGCCGAACTGCATGACCTTGCCGCCGCCGCCCTGCATCGACGAGAGCAGCCACCAGAACAGCAGCCCGAGCAGTACCAGCGGAAGAAGAAGGGAGATGAACCCGTCGAACCAGGTTGCCCTCGGGACGACGTCGTTGAAGCCGTCCTTCGGGTCTGCCGCCGTGATGGCCTTGACGACCTCGTCTGCGCGGGCGTCGACGTAGTAGAACTGCACGGTCTTCGAGTCTTCGAAGGCCTTCGACAGTGTCATGTCGACGCGCTGGTCACCGTCGGTGTTGGTCACCTCAGTCACGGTCGTTCCCGACAAGAGGTCAAGCCCCTGTTGGGTCGTAATCGTCTTCGGGGCACCGAGGTTCGAGATCAGCAGGAAGCCGCCGAACAGCAATACACCGATCAGCACTACGTAGAGCAGCGGATTCCGGGTGATCTTCTTCACATCCATGATGCGTTCAGCGTATCGCGCCGTACTTTATGGTCCGCTGTGATTCGCCCACGGCGTACGCCGCGTCATCCGATCTCAGGAATATATGTGCGGAGCGAGCACTGCCACGTCACGCAGGTTGCGGTAGCGCTCGTCGTAATCGAGTCCGTAGCCGACAACGAATTCCGTCGGGATGTCGAAGCCAACGTACTTGCAGTCGATCTCGACCTTCGCGGCTTCGGGCTTGCGCAGCAGCGCCAGTACCTCGATCGATTCCGGCCCGCGGGACTCGAAGTTCTCCAGCAGCCAGCTGAGCGTAAGGCCCGAGTCGATGATGTCTTCGACGATGAGTACGTGCTTGCCATGCAGGTCGGTGTCGAGGTCTTTACGAATCTGCACGACACCGCTGGATTTCGTGCTGGAGCCGTAGCTGGAGACCGCCATCCAGTCCATCGGCGCGTGGAACGGCAGCGCCCTGGCAAAGTCAGCCATCACCATCACTGCGCCCTTCAAAACGCCGACGAGCAGCAGATCCTTGCCTGCGTAGTCCTCCGCGACCCTGACCGCGAGCTCATCGAGCTTGATCTTGATCTCCTCCTCTGTGACGAGAATTTCTGCAAGGTCATCCTGAATCTCAGCCGCGCGCATGCTTTGATTTTAGGTGACGAACCCTGTGGTTTCCGCACTACTGTGATGTGCACTGGCCGCAGGCCCATACGGAAGGAATCACTATGGCTCTTGACGACATCCTCAAGCAGGTCCCGATCGACGACATCGCGGCGAAACTCGGGGTCTCCCCCGAGGTCGCAAAATCGGCCGTTGAGCAGGGCGGCGCAGTATTGCTCAGCGGAATCGCGAAGAACGCCCAGACCCAGGAAGGCTCTGCTGCGATCGAGAACGCGCTGAAGAAGCACCAGGGCTCAACGGGCGCCGCGAAGGTTGACGACATCGACCAGGCCGACGGCGACAAGATCGTAAATCACGTCCTCGGCGACAAGAAGCAGGAGGTGACCGCCAAGCTCACCGAGTCGAAGGAGACGGCCGGCATCGACTTCGGCAAGCTTCTTCCTATCCTCGCCCCGATCGTGATGGGCCTCATTGCCAACGCGACGAAGGACAAGTCGGCTGGAACCGCGACCGCGTCCGGTGAGTCCAGCGGCGGCGGCATAGGTGACATCATCGGCGGCCTGCTCGGCGGTGGCAGCTCAAACGGCGGAGGCGGCGGGATCGGCGATATTCTCGGCGGCATCCTCGGGGGCGGCTCTTCTACCGGCGATTCCGGCGGCGGGATCGGCGACATTCTCGGTGGCTTGCTCGGCGGCAAGAAGTAGTTTCCGCCCGACGACGTCAATGGCGGGCAGCGAAGTGAATCTGCCCGTCACGGCGTGCCGCGGTACAACTCGGCAGATCAATCGGCCCCTGGCCTGACCAGTCGGTAACGAGCCGCGCAACTTCAAGAGTCTGCGTGCGGGTGAGGCTCGCCCCGAACTCGCTGTGCGTGACAAGACGGATGATGCGGTTTCGTAGCGCAGCGGGGTTTGCTGCGAGGGCTGCGACGCTGACAGAGATTCCCGCTTCCGCGTGCTCCACGATGTCTTCGATCGTCTCGAGGATCATCTCGTCGAACGCCTCGGCATCCTCGCGCAGCTGCTCGGCAGTTCGTGCCAGTGCTTCGGCGATGCCGGGGCCGAGCTCTTCCTCAAGCACAGGAAGCACCCGTTCGCGCACTCGAACCCGTGCGAAGCGGAGTTCAAAGTTGTGTGGATCATCCCAGGGCGTGAGCTCGGATGCCGCGCAAAATGCCCTGGTCGTCTGGCGTCGTACGCCGAGCAGAGGACGCAGCCAAAGGGTTTCGTCATCGTCTCTGCGCGCCGGGGCCATGCCCTGCAGGCTCGCGGCCCCGGAGCCGCGGGCGAGGCCGAGCAGCACGGTCTCGGCTTGATCATCGAGGGTGTGCCCAAGCAGCACGGCATCTACCCTCTCGGTGAGGGCGATTTTTCGCAGCGCCGCGAAGCGCGCGTCGCGCGCGGCCGCTTCCGGCCCACCGGCCCCGAAGCCTGCCGAAGGGCCACCCAACTGCACGCGTTCCACCAGCGCTCGGATGCCGAGCCTCTCAGCCTTCGCGGATGCTGCAGCGGCGACATCCGCCGACCCGTCCTGCAGACCGTGATCGATCGTAGCGCTCACCACCCTCATCGCACGTGATCGCGCTTCGAACGCTGTGGCGGCGGCCAGCGCGAGCGAATCCGCCCCGCCGGAGAGGGCGACGAGGACTGTCGCACCATCTGCGAGTCTGGCCAGCGCGGCGCGTACGGCGAGACGGACTTCGGCGATGACGGGTGGGAGCGACGGCACCCCTCAAAGGTAGAACACCGCGCAAGGTATCCGCGCGCCCGCCCGGGACACGCATACGGCACATGACCTGAGCGATCTCTCTATCGGTCACAGTCATCTCGGTCGTATCCTGAGCGCATGAGTGATATGAGCTCTGAGCGCGTGAGTGAGATGACGACGTTCGCGCCCGAGCGCTTGAAGGCATTCGTCGACGCTGTCGTCGCGATTGCCATGACTCTACTAATCCTGCCGTTACTCGAGTCCGTATCGAACGCAGGAGACGACGGAACGACGACCGCGCAGTTCCTTTTCGAACATCGCGGTCAGCTGGTCAGCTTCTTCATCAGCTTCATCCTGATCGCGCTGTTCTGGATGGAGCATCATCGCACCTACGAACGCGTGCAACGGATTTCCTCGTCGTTGCTGTGGGTCAACGTCGCATGGATGCTGACGATCGTGTGGCTCCCGGTGCCAACGGCGATGGTCGGGCAGATGCAGGCTGATCCGCTGCAGGCATTCCTCTACATCGGCACGCTGATACTGACGCAGGTCACCACGCTCTCCGGAAAGCTGTATCTGATGCGGCATCCGACGCTCACCGATATCACCGCCGACAGGCTCTGGGTCGGGGCAATCGGCGACATCGCCGCGATCATCCTGTTCTGCGTGGCGCTTCCTATCGCTGCGTGGGTGCACGTGGTCGGCTACTTCGCCCTGCTGCTCCTCGCCTTTTCCACACCGTTGGAGAAATTGCTCCTGCGGCGGCGCAGGTAGCTGGTTTCCGGCATCCACCCCCTTTTTCTTCTTGAGGAGCACACGTATGGGCGCACACGACGCCGTCATCGAGATCCCGCGCGGCAGCCGCGTGAAGTACGAAGTCGACCACGAGACCGGCCGAGTACACCTCGACCGTGTCCTGTACACGACCTTCGGCTACCCCGCCGACTACGGCTACTTCGACAACACTCTCGGCGAAGACGGTGACCCGCTCGACGTGCTGGTGCTGCTCGACCAGGCGCTCTTTCCCGGTGTCGTCGTTGAGGTACGTCCCGTGGCTGTACTCAAGATGAGCGACGAAGCTGGCGGCGACGACAAGCTCGTCGCCGTCCTTTCCAAAGACCCGCGCTGGGCGCACATCCAGGACATCGACGATCTGCCCGAGTACACGAAGAAGGAAATCGCGCACTTCTTCGAGCACTACAAGGACCTCGAGCCCAACAAGTGGGTCAAGGTCGACGAATGGGGTAACGCCGCCGAAGCGCAGCGCATCCTCGACGAAGCAATCGCCCGTGTCGGCGAGCAGGGTCACTGAGCCTGCTCTGAGCTTTTCTTAACGTCAGAAGCCCCCGGTTCCGCTCCTAAAGCGGCCGGGGGCTTCTTCGCACATGAGCGGACTCAGACCGAGACGCCGCGATCCGCCATGAAGTAGATGGGGTTGGTGTATTCGCCCCAGATGTAGACCTCGAAGTGGAGGTGGCATCCGAACGAGCCGCCAGTGTTTCCGGCATATGCGATGACCTGGCCAGCATTCACCCAGTCGCCGCGGCGCACTGCGAAAGAGCTGATGTGCCCGTAACCGGTGCCGATCCCGCCACCGTGATCGATGCGGACGTAGTTGCCGTAGCCACCGTTCCAGCTCGCATAGTCGACGGTTCCGGACTGCGCGGCATAAATCTGCGCGCCGCAGCCGTTTGCGAGGTCAACTCCGTAGTGGTAACTGGACGAACATCCGTTGGAATTGCACTGCTGCGAACGCGCGCCATAGCCGGAACTACGGAATCCGCCCTGAGGGCGCACCCAGCCGCCAGAACCAACAGCGCCGCCTCCGCCGCCATCTCCTCCGCCACCACCTCCGCCGCCACCGCCGTTGTTGGCGGCCGCTGCTGCGGCTGCGGCCGCCTCAGCGGCGCGTCGTGCTTGTTCTTCAGCAGCCCTGCGCGCGGCTTCAGCGGCGACGCCAGCCTGGTATCCGGCGACGGTCTTCGTGGTCTCATCCTGCAGCGCTGCGAGCTGCGCCTGGAGTGTGGAGAGGTTGGCGGTCTGCTCGTCGAGCGCAGCCTGAGCCGCATCGGCGGCCGCCTGCGCGGCGACCATCTTCTCTTCTGCGACCTTTTGCAGACGGTCGCGCTCGGTGCGGGCGACGGCGGCCTGGTCGCTGAGAGACTGAGCAGAGTTGCGGGCGGCGACAGCGTTGTCGTAGACCGACTGGTTGTATTCGAGGAGCTTGTCCATCGTGCCCAAGCGCGACAACAGCTCGTCGGCGTTCGCTGCCGATCCAGCGAAGAAAAGCTCCAGGGCGGTATCGTCACCGCCGTTGCGGTAAAGCTGCGCGGCGACCTGGCCGGCCTTGCGCGCCGACTCGTCCGCGATCAGTGACTGCTCATCGGCCTGAGCCTGAATCGCATTCGCTTTGGCGATCGCGTCGAAGTACGCCTGCTGCGCCTCGTAATACTCGTTACCGGCAAGCTCTGCAGCAGCCTGCGTATCGGCGACCTGCTGAGTGAGCGAGCTGATCAGGTTCTGGATGCGAGTAACTTCGCCAGCCTTCGCGGCTTCGTTGTTCTTCGCGTTCTGAACGTCGTCCCAGCTCGGGTAGGTCGCGGCATATGCGGCATTGACGCCCGCTCCGATGCCAAACGCGCTCAGTGCCGCGACGCCAAGCGCGCCGATGCCGAGCGCATTGCGGCGCGTGACCGTGCCCTTCTGCCAGAAGGTACGCCGCTCAGCGATGCTGGGCGCGCACCCGCAGGAGTCGCCTGCGTCGAGCGCAGCATCCATCGTCGACTGCTCGTCTTCACACGGCCCCTTCCGCCGGATTCACACATGTCACACTAACAACAACTGTCACATCCGCAACAGCGGGATTAAACCGCGTGGACACAGTGGTTCGGGATCATCGTCCCCCAGAAACGCCCGGGCGCGACGGCGGCGCGCCCTCGATTCGCGTTTTGGCCAAATCATCCTTTATGCTTGAGCGTCGGCAAGGAAGTCCCCCGGGACGCCCTTCGGCCCCATCGTTTAGCGGCCTAGGACACCGCCCTTTCACGGCGGCAGCACGGGTTCGAATCCCGTTGGGGTCACTCCAAATCCGATACAATTTAATAGCATGGCCCTGTAGCGCAGTTGGTTAGCGTGCCGCCCTGTCACGGCGGAGGTCGCGGGTTCAAGTCCCGTCAGGGTCGCTCTAAGCGACGGGCCCTTTTTTCGAAAAGGGCCTTTCGTCTAAGATGCGGCAGATTTATGATGTGTCGCACGGCTCTGTAGCTCAGTTGGTAGAGCGCACGACTGAAAATCGTGAGGTCACGGGATCGACGCCCGTCGGAGCCACACGGGTCATCATTACAGTGATCCTAGAAACCCTCGCCTAGCTTCTAACATGGCGGGGGTTTTGCTTTGCCCTGATGAGGGGTCGTTTGGTCAAGTCTGGGGCCGGTCGTCACGCGTTCCAGCCACGCGACGACGCATACTCATGGATGCTGTCGACCATCCGCCCGACGAACGGGTCGTCGCCGAGCTGCGCTCGCGCAGCATCCGCCGCCGCAGCGTAGGCGATCACGATGCCGTCCGTGATCTCATGGGCGCGCGCCTCAGCCCAATCGCGGTCGAGGCCGACCCGCGCCGCCACCCTGACCAGGGAATCGAGGCTGATCTGTCCGACGCTGTCCTCGCCCTCGATCGACATGGCGAGCTTCGGGTTACCGCCGTCGGCGGCGAGGTACGGAGCGTAGCTGCCGAGGTCGTTGAGCGGGGCGAGTGTGGCACGATCACGCCGCAGCAGAAGCGAGTAGTTCTTCGCGTGCGCGTCGGTGCCGAGGGACGCCACCGAGAACACAAGAGCCTCGTAGAACTGCCTTGCGTTGCCTCGCCGGTCCTCGGCGTCAGGCAGGGAGTTGATGAGGCGGGCAATCGCGGCGATACCTGGCCCGCCCTCGGACTGATACTTCATGTCCGGCGGCACGCTCAGCGCCTGACAGAGGTCTTCCTGATGGAGCCGATGCCAACGCCCTTCTTCGAGCCGGCGGTCGTAACGCGTGGACACGAACACCGCGTCACCACGTTCGGTGGTTACCAAGAAGTCGTCAGCGACGCGAAGATCCAGCGCACGCGCCGCGGCCATCGTCATGAACTCATTGATGTGATGGTCCGGATAGGGCGCGACTGCTGGCTTCAGTATGTGCGTGGTCGGTGTCGAATCCTGCGGCACCGCCCATCGTTCCTGCTCGGTGCGGAACAGCGCGACTTTGGGCTGCGCACCGGGAAGACTCCAGCGCGCGTCATCCGTACGCCTCCCCCAGGTATCACCGTTGCGAACAAGATCCGCCACGAGCTCCGCGAAGTCGGTGTCGGAGAGTTCTCTCACATCGCCGTGACGTTCGGCTGCGTCAGCGCTCGCCTCACCAGCCGGAAGCAACTGCACCGCACCGGCCGCATCACGACCAATGTGCGAAAGCAACGCGAAAGGATTACTGGCGCTGACACGATACTCGCGTCCGAGCTCCGCGAGCCGGCCCGGACTGTCGGGAAGCAATCCCTGCAGAAAAGCGCGCACCGGCTTGTTCTTGTGCCCGGCGCGCACAAGCGGCATGGAGAGTGAGAGCGGGGTCGCATCGCGCCGGGACCGGTAGTCAGCGTCGTAGGTGAATGACAAGGCGCCGCCAGCCGACTGCTCGACGACGCCGATCGCTTCGCCATCGAGATACGCGAACAGTTCACTCGACATCGTCGACCTCGCTGACGTCGACGACGAGGCCGAGCTCTCGGAGAACGCGCATGAGCCGGAAGAGCGTGACGGTTGTGGACCCGTTCTCCAGCCGCACGACCCACTCGCGAGTGACGCCGGCGCGGCGCGCGAGCTCAGCTTGAGACAGACTCAGACCTTCGCGGCGCTCAGCAACGAGTGCCCCGAAGTCGGATGCAGCGCGTACTTCCATCTCCACCTCACAAGTGACTTGTAACGCACAATTCTACATGTGACTTATAACGCACACAAGGCGAAGTGACTCATAACGCACAATCTTGCGTGGCGCTCAGGGACAACGCTCGAAGTTCTTCACACAGAAGGTTTAAGCCTGAACTTTTTGACAACGAATGAGGCAGCACAGCTACTCGGTGTTACGCCGCGTCGCGTGGTGCAGTTGCTGAACCAACGCCTCCTCGATGGGCGCCAAGTCCAGCGCGATTGGCTGGTCTCAGCCGCCTCCGTTCGACAGCGCGAAGCTCTGACTACCGCACGCGGTCGGCCGATGACGCCACAAACGTCACGCGCACTGATCGAAGCACTCGACAACGGAACCAGCCTCCCCGCACGTCGAGGCAATCTCTTGCACAGCCGCAACGCCGAGCTACTTTCCAGCGCTATCGCTCACGCCGTCTGCGTGGAGACATTCATGACGCGCGATCCTCAACTCGCACTCGAGCGCCTGCATCTCACCGCGGAGTCCGCGCTTCAGCGCCTCACCACCGAGACTGGCGAGAGCCTTGCAGGGCAGTCGCCGGAGATTCACGGCTATCCGCGAGATACGTCCATGGAGGATCTCATTGATGACGCGATGCTGGTCCGCAGCGATGAAGGTACGGTGCACGTTTATCAGTTCCGCGATGGCCTGTTCCCTTGGGAGGAGACCCCGGCGGCATTGATCGCCGCTGATGCAGCACGCAGTGACAGTTCGCGCGTGCACGCTGCAGGCATCGATGCGCTCGAAAAGAAGAGGACCAAATGGCTGGCCAGTCACACACAATAGAGCTGGCTGCGGATGAACCGCCATGGCCGCTTGCATTCGAGCTCGCCTCCGGCCTGCCGAAGGGCAGTTGGGTTCTCGTTGGCGGCCTCATGGTTCATGTCCACGCGCTGCGTGCCGGAGTGAAAGCTTCACGTCCGACAACTGATGTCGACCTGCTGCTGAACATCGAGACGGCGTCGGCCGCCGAGATCGGTGACGTCCCCGGGAGTGGTGTGGTTTCCCGGGTTCCTGGCGTCGCGTCGTTGAGCCACCCCCTTTGAGCGCTCGGGAGAGCGCACCACTCATCGCAACGGCTCTCGATCCCGGACGTTGTCGACCACGGCCGGGGACCTGGACTTGCGAGATGCGCCTCGTACGCTCATCGGGCTGAGTGTTCCCTTGGCCTGGTGGCCGGCTGCGCCGACTCGCGAGACCTTGTTCGAAACCCGCTCCAGCGCGCACGCGCTGATATTGTGACGGCGGTGGACACTGCGTCCCTGGGGCCGGCTGAGCTGGAGATAACTCGACATGAAGCGAACGTCACGATGGCGTCTGGCGCGCGTCGCGATGCTGGCCGCGGTGGCAGTGCTCGTCGGGACGATCGCGACCTCGTTCGCACCTCCGCCCCCCGCATCGGCAGCTACTGACGGTCAGATGATCTACCCGGCATCGGGCACGATCCAGTCCAAGGTGGGCGACGGGTGCCGCTCCGACTACCGCAATCACGACGGCATCGACATCTCCGGCCAAGGGGGCACGCCGATCCTTGCTGCGTACGACGGGGTCGTCACGACGCGCACCTGGAGCAACGGTTACGGCAACTACGTCGACATCGAGCACGCGGCCGGATATGCCACCCGGTACGCCCACATGGTCGCGCCGGGAACCGTCGCCCCTGGCACGCGAGTGGTGCGCGGCCAACAGATCGGCGTCGTCGGGAGCACCGGCAACTCGACGGGCGCGCATCTGCACTTCGAGGTGTGGCGGAACGGATCCATCTACACCGCGATCAACCAGGGCTTCGTCTGCCTATCCACCATCGCGCGGGGCGCGACGATCCCGCTGGGCTTCCCCGGGCTCAGCACCGCTACGCCCGCACCCGTGCTTTCGGGCGACTACAACGGCGATGGAAAGGCCGATCTCCTCGGGGTCGCCGCAGACAGCGACCTTCATTTCCTCGCGGGCAACGGCAGCGGCGGGTTCCTCAAGGGATCGATCGTCACGAGTGCGTGGGGAATCCACCGGCACCTGACCCACGCGGATCTCAACGGCGACGGCCGCTCCGACATGCTCGTCGCCCGCAGCGACGGAGTGCTCGAGTACTACGCGGGGAACACCAGCGGCGGGTTCGGTGGCTACAGCACGCCCGGATCCGGGTGGTACGGGATGCTGCATGTGACGTCGGGCGCTGACTACACGGGCGACGGCAACCAGGATGTGCTCGGCGCCTCAGCGGCGGCGTGCTCACGCTCTATGCCGGCAACGGCACCGGAGCGCTCCCCGGACCGTACACGGTGGTCGGGAACGGGTGGAACAGCATCCGGTTCATGACCGGGGGCGACTTCAACGGCGATCGCTCGGTGACATCATGGCCGTGGGGTACGACGGCACCCTCTACTTCTATCCCGGACTCGGCAGCCGCTTCGGCGCCGGAGTCGCAGTCAGCAGTGGCTGGGGTGTGATCACTGCGTTCACCGGGGGCGTCGACTACAACGGCGACAAGAATCCGGACCTGATCGCGCGCATCTCGGACGAGCTCTACCTATATCCGGGGGACGGGACGGGCCAGTTCAAGAGCCGTGTCCTCATCGGCTCCGGGTGGGCCGGGTATCTCCAGATCGAGTGACGAAGAGAGCACTGATGAGCCCTGACCCCAACCCCACCCGCCGCATCGAGATCACGCTGCACAAGCCCTGGTTCGCGCTGTACATCGCTCCGAAGCCGACGCTCGTCATCGACGGACGCGGACAGCCGGTGCAGTGGGGACTCGGCACCTGGCAGGTTCCGACTGACCGCACGGTGACAGTCGGCGTGTTCCTCTTCAACAGGCTGTGGCGCTTCGGACAGGCAGAGTTCGCATTCGACCCGCACCATGCTCCGTCACTCACCTACCGCGCGCCGGCGCTACCGTTTCTCCGCGGCCGAATAAACCCGATGTGAACCCGACGCAAGCCCGATGAGGATGCCGTCCAGCCGCCGCAACGTCAGAATAGAACTATGTCTCGCGAACACCCCTGGCACCTGCTGAACTCTGTGCGCCGCGTGATCCGGACCGACCCGTCTGAGGTCGCGCTCACCGAGTCATACCCAGTCCTGGGCGAGACCATCGTGGTGAAGATCCTCGATCTCGCCCTGCGCATCGGCGAGTCGATGTTCACGGTCGGCGCCTCCGCGCATGACGTGACGTTTGCCATTGTCCGCGTCGCCCAGGTCTATGGACTCACCGGCGTGCACGTCGACGTCACCTACAACTCAGTCAACGTCTCGTACCACCGTGGTGAGGAAGACTGGCCGACGACTCTCATGCGAGTAGTCAAGGCCGCATCCCCCGATCACGCCAAACTGCAGCGTCTGCAAGCCCTCCTGGTCGAGATCAGCGAGGGCATGGACCTCGGCGAAGCCCGACTCGCGTTCCGCGTCATCCGCCGCACTCCCTTCCTGTATCGCCCCATCGTCGTGATCTTCGCTCGCGCCCTGCTCGCCCCCGGCGTCGCGATTCTCTTCGATGCCTCGCCGCTGATCGTCTTGCTGTCTTTCATCGCTGCACTCGGGGCGGCCTTCACACAGGCTGGTCTCGCGCGCCTGCAGGTGCCGTCGTTCTTCAGCCAGATCGCCGGAGCGTTCGTCATCACCGCATTCGCGACGGCCGTTTCCGCACTGAGCGCAGCGGGTATCGAACCGTTTACAGACGTGCAACCTTCCATCATCGTTGCCTCGGGCATCGTGCTGATGCTCTCCGGGCTTACTGTCGTCGGTGCCGCACAGGATGCGATCGACGGCTTCGCGGTCACCGCTGGCGGACGCATTCTCGACCTCACTATGCAGACCGTCGGCGTCGTCCTCGGCATCCTGATCGGATTAGAGCTTGCCCGCCTGCTCGGCTTCAGCATGGCCCTGCCGAACGATGCTTTGCCGTTTGGATCACTCCCGTCTCAGATCGTCGGCGCGGTCATCATTGCGGTCGCCGTCGCGCTGTTCAACGGCGCCGGTATGCGCATCATCATCGTCAGCGCGCTGCTGAGCATGATCGCCATCATCGGCTACAATCTCGCGATCCTGCTCGACATTCACGCGGCCGGCGCGAGCGGTGTCGGCGCTCTCTTGGCAAGCTTCATCGGTGTGCTGATCGCGCGCAATCAGCACGTGCCCTCTGTCGCCGTCACGACGGCCGCAATCGTTCCGCTGGTGCCCGGTTCAGCCGTCTTCCGCGGCCTCCTCGGGATCGTGGACTCCGACGGCACCGCCGAAGGGATGCTGGCCAGCATCAGTCCGCTTGTGCTCGCGGCATCCATCGGTGTCGGCCTGGCAGCTGGTGCCTCACTCGGCCTCTATCTCGGCACCCCGCTGCGTGCGACCCTCGCCAGCGTCGCGAAGTCCCGCGCTCGCGTTCGGCGCTGACCCGGCAAATACCGACTGGGGTCAGCGGCGGCTGCGCGCAACGTAGACCGTGTTGGATGACACGCCACCGGTAACCGGATTGTCGAAGTCCACGACGTGGGCAGCCGCGTCGTCGAACACCGCGTTCAGGTTGACCATGAAGTCGTCGTCGGGCGGGTCATCTGACCACAGCGCGAAGATGCCACGCGATGCGAGATGCCGATCGAGGGCGCGCAGGCCATCTGCCGTGTAGAGGTCAGCGTGCGTCGGATCCAGCTGGTGGCGTGGCGAGTGATCCACATCCAGCAGGATGGCGGAGTATCCGCCCGCGCTTTCGGCAGGCGTCGTGCGCATCAGCGCGAAGAAGTCGTCTTCGACAAGGCTCGTGCGCTCGTCGTCGACGAGTTCTGCTGACACCGGCAGGAGCTTCCGCTCGTGCCAGTTGATCACGGTTCCGAGTCGGTCGACCACGGTGAGGGCAGCCACCCGTTCGTCACGCAACGCTGTGACGGCGGTGTATCCGAGCCCGAGACCGCCGACCAGCACGGTCAGCTCATCGCCTTCAGTCACGGCAAGCCCAAGAGTCGCGAGCGCTTCTTCTGCAACGGTGAAGAGGCTCGACATCAGGTACTCGTCGCCGAGTTTGACCTCGTAGATTTCCTGGCCAACAGCCGGCTCCGTGCGGCGGCGCAACATAAGATCGCCCATCGGTGTGGGCTGCCAATCAAGTTCTTCAAACCGAGTGATCACTGCGGCATCCCTCCGTCGCTTTCACCCTACCCGCCGGATGCTTTCACGCCCGCCAGACTGCAGGACGCGGCAGCACGCCCACCCGTCGTTCCAGCTCAGCGGCAAGCGCGATGATCGCCACCTCTCCACCTGGCCGGCCGACGAGCTGCACACTCACCGGATGCCCCAACCCGTCGAGCATCACCGGCACAACGATCGCGGGAAGGCCGGCGACGTTCACAAAGCTGCTGTAGGGCGCATAGCGCACCTGCTGCGAGAAGTTCTTGGCCGCGTCATTCGGGTCGAACGAGCCGATCGGCTGCGGCGGTAGAGCCAGCGCAGGGGTGAGCACCGCATCAAATCGCGAGAACGCGGTGATCGTGTCACGCTCGAAAGTCGTCGCCTCGGCGAGCGCCTCCAGCACCTGGGTGCCGCTCAGCGCGCGACCTTCGCGCACAAGCCAGGCCGTGATCGGTTCGACGAGTTCGAGCTCGGCATCCGACAGGTTCATCCGAGCCGCGCTCGTGCGCCAGATCGTCGTGAACATTCGCGCGTAGCCGCGCGGGCGCCAATCGAATGCGTCGACGCCGTGCCCGGCATCCGTCAGCAGCGCCGTCGCGACCTCGACAGCACGCGTTGCCGCCGGGTCGAGCGTGATGTCATCGTCGTCGTCCCAGGGCGACACCGTGGTCACGCCGATACGAGCGGATGTCATCATCGCCGTCACCGCGGAAAGGAACGGTCCCCTCCCCGGCGCGCGAGTCGCATACGAGTACGCACGACCTGCGACCTGCACGTCCAGCAGCAACGCCGCATCAGCCACCGTGCGAGCGATCGGTCCCGCGACCGGAAGCCCGCCCGGGCTGTCGAGCCCCGAAGCGAACGGGATCCTCCCCCGCGAAGGCTTCAGACCGACAACACCGACGGTCGCCGCCGGGATGCGGATCGACCCGCCGCCGTCGGATGCCGGAGCCAGCGGCAGAAGCCCCGCGGCCACGGCGGTTGCCGCTCCGCCGCTCGAGCCACCCGCACCGTTCTCAGGATCCCATGGGTCTCGCGCTGGTGGCGCAACCTGCGATTCCGTGTAGCCAGTCAGGCCGAACTCCGGGGTGTTCGTCTTACCGAGCTGATGCCGCCGGCCTCATCAAGCACCGCCGCCTGATCAGCCGTGGCATCCGGTACAAAATCGCGGTGCAGCCGCGACCCAAAGCGGGTCGGCACGCCGGCGCGTGCCACGAGGTCTTTGTCAGCGAAGGGCAGCCCCCACAGGGCGCCATTCGGCGCTCGCTCCTGTAATTTCGCGGCGCGGGCGTGCGCAGCATCCGCCGTGACCTCGACGAAAGCTCCGAGCCCCGCGTCCAGCCGGGCGATGCGATCCAGGTAGTGCGCGGCGAGCTCGGCCGGAGTGAACTCCCGCGCTCGCAGCGCTCCGAGCTGCTCGATCGCCGTGAGCTCGTGCATTTCCGCCATGTGTCGAGCCTATTCCGCCGATCATGCAAGAGACCCCTCCCGCGTCCGCTTAGATACAAGCGATATGCGGGAGGGGCCCTGAACTATTCGGCAACGTCAGTCGCGAAGATCTTCCTTCACGTCGTTGCGCGCCTTGACGGAGTCGCGCTCGGCTTCAGCCTTCTTGACGTCGGCGTCTGCCTTCATCTCGTCAGCCTTGTCCTTGACGCGCTCAACCGTGTCGTCGATAGCGCGGCCAGCCTGCTTGGCGGCCTCGCCAATGGTCTCTTTTGCGTCCTCGAAGATACCCATAGGGCCCCCTTTACCTCGGTTGCTAATGTGACGTTACCCTACGCCTTTTCTCTGACATTCGCGTGAAGATTGTTGTCTGCGGGCCCTCAGATGCGCCTCGGTATCCCCCGATCGGTGGATGTCAGAATAAGCCGCTCCACCACTACCGGACGTCGTGCGACGAGGCCACGCTGTAACCATGACCGAAAACGTGATCGAGGTTCGCGACCTGCAGAAGTCGTATGGCAGCTTCACCGCCGTCGACGGGATCAGCTTCGACATCCACCGCGGCGAGACCTTCGCTCTGCTGGGGCCGAACGGCGCCGGTAAATCCACGACCATCGAGATCTTGGAGGGCTACCGGCACCGCACCGCGGGCGATGTGCGCGTGCTGGGCATCGACCCACAGCGGGGCGGTCTCGACTGGAAGGCACGACTCGGCATCGTGCTGCAGTCCACCGGTGAGGCCGGCAACGTCACCGTCCGAGAGCTGCTCACCGAATTCGCGGGCTACTACCCGCACCCTCGTGACATCGATGAAGTGATCGCCGCCGTCGGACTTGAACAGAAGCAGAAGACGCGCGTCTCGAAGCTTTCCGGTGGCCAGCAGCGTCGCCTCGACGTCGCACTCGGCATCATCGGCCGTCCCGAACTTCTCTTCCTCGACGAACCCACGACCGGATTCGATCCCGAGGCACGGCGTCAGTTCTGGGACCTCATCAACACGCTCAAGCGTGAGGGCACCAGCATCCTGCTCACCACTCATTATCTCGACGAGGCCGCCCAACTCGGCGACCGCGCGGCGGTCATCACGGGCGGCACGCTCGTCGCGATCGGGCGCATCGATGAGATCGGTGGGGCGGATGCCCGCACTCCCGTAGTCCGCTGGAGAGACAGCGACGGAACCCCGCACGAAACACGCACCGCTGAGCCAGGCGCCGTGGTCGCAGCTCTGTTCCGCGACGGGGGCGAACCCCACGGGCTCGAGATCGTGCGGCCCACGCTCGAAGACATCTACCTTGACCTGATCCGTGAGAGCGCGAATCCCGTTCATAACTCCTCCGAAACCGAGCCGGACGGACAGCCGGACCCCGGAAACACGCCCCTCCCCGTCAGCGCATCCTCGATTTCGCAGGAGTTGTGAACATGAACAGCACGACAGTGGCCCGCACCGATCCCCCGGTGACCGCGAACTTCGGCCTCGCGCGCACTCTCCGAATCGGCCTGCGCCGCATTCCGTTCGAGCTGCGCCAGTATTTTCGCGCCGGCGATCAGGTGTTCTTCACGTTCCTATTTCCGACGCTGATGTACGTCGTCTTCGCCACGATCTTCATCGGAGACATCGGCGAAGGACCGGATGCTGTGAGCATGGCAACCTACTACCTGCCAGGCCTCATCGCCGGTGGCATCCTGCTCTCAGGAGTACAGGGGCCGGCAATCGAAATCGCGACCGAGAAGAGCGATGGAACGCTCAAGCGTCTTGGCGGCACACCGATCTCACCCATCAGTTACTTCATCGGCAAGATCGGGGAGGTTTTCGTCGCCGCTATCCTCCAGATCGCCGTCCTCATCGTCGTTGCCGTTGTCGTCTACGGCGTGGAGCTGCCGACGGATGCTGAGGCATGGGGCCGCTTCGCCTGGATTTTCGCGCTGGGACTGATCACGTGCACTCTGCTCGGCATCGCACTGTCGTCGGTCCCCCGCTCAGGAAAGACGTCGACGGCCGTCGTGATCCCGATCGTGCTGCTGTTGCAGTTCATCTCCGGTGTGTACATCTCGTTCACAATGCTTCCGGAGTGGCTGCAGAACGTCGCAGGAATCTTCCCGCTGAAGTGGATCGCTCAGGGGATGCGCTCAGCCCTGCTGCCTGACTCGTTCAAGGCCGCCGAAGCCAGTGGCTCATGGGATCTGGGCATGATCGCCATCATGCTCGGCGTCTGGTTGATCGCGGGCTTTATCCTCAGCCGCATCACCTTCCGCTGGATTCACCAGAACGGATAACGACCGTGCGGCAGCGCAACGGGTGAAAGAGTAGGACGCATGAGCAGCACGATGCACCGCGAACAGTTGGGCTGGGACCTCGCCAGCGGTGCACTGTTCATCGTGATCGTCCTCATCGCTTTCTCTGAGCCGCCGCGTTTCCCCGGATCGCAATGGATGATGGTCGCCGTCGCGGCCGGCATCCTCGCGGTCTATGCGTTCGGGGCTCGCCGCTACGTGAGTATCCATGAGGGGCCATGCCCGTCTCGGCGCACCTCGGTGCTCCTGCAGTTCTGCCTCATCGCACTGTTGGCGATCGGAACGTCCATCGCTCCGAACATGCTGCTACTGCAGACGATCGTGTTGCCGCTGATCTGGATGACATCGCGTTCCACCCGTCAGTCGGTACTTGTGACTCTCGCGAACGCAATCGTGCTCGGGCTCGCATACTCGATCTGGGGTGGTTTCCGCCCGGAGCAGGTGCTCGCCGGGTTCCTGACCTCTGGATTGTCGGCAGCGTTCAGCATCGCGCTCGGCCTGTGGATTTCACGGATCGCCGAGTGGGGCACAGAGCGTCACCGCCTTCTCTCAGAACTCACCGAAGCGCAGACGAGCCTCAAGGCTGCGAGCAGAGAGGCCGGCGCCACCGCCGAGCGTTCGCGCCTTGCCCGTGAGGTGCACGACACGATCGCGCAGAGTCTGACCAGCATCGTGATGCTTGCCGAGCGCGCGCGTCGAGACGGATCGGCCGACACCATCGCCCTCATCGAAGAATCCGCCCGTGATGCGCTGCGCGAAGCCCGCGCACTCGTGGTCGTGGAGTCTCCGGCATCCACACCTTCTGGTTCGCTCGCGCAGGCGCTGCACCGCCTCGGCGAACGTTTCCAGCGCGAGACCGGAGTGAGTGTGAGCGTCGACGCTCACGAACGCACGGTGCCGCGCGACCTGCAGGTGGTGCTGCTGCGTTGTGCGCAAGAGGGGCTGGCGAACGTCCGCAAGCACGCTGCGGCGAGCGCCGCATCCGTCGTGCTCGAGATTGACGAAGACGCGACACTCACCGTGCGCGATAACGGGCGGGGGCTGGGCGACGCGACAATCGACGACGGTCGCGGTTTCGGGCTGTCGGGGATGCGCGATCGCGTCGCCCTCGTCGGCGGGACATTGGGCGTGACGGATGCTGCGCCGAACGGCACAGCCCTGACGGTGCGGCTTCCATTGATTATCGAGAAGGTGTCCAAATGATCCGCGTCATCGTCGCTGACGATCACCCCATCGTGCGCTCTGGCATCGTGGGCCTGATCGCGTTGGATGCCGACATCGAAGTGGTGGGTGAAGCAGCAGACGGCGTCGAAGCAGTCGAGCTCGCGCGGACGCTACGCCCCGACGTGGTGCTGATGGATTTACGGATGCCGCGCCTCACTGGCGCCGAAGCGACAGCCCAGCTCGCCGAAGAACTGCCAGAAGTGCGGGTGCTGGTGCTCACCACATATGAGACCGACGACGACATCCTGGGTGCGATCGAAGCGGGCGCCAGCGGCTACCTGTTGAAGGCAGCGCCCCAAGAGCAGATCGTGGCCGGAATCCGATCAGTCGCCGATGGCCACACCGTACTCGCGCCATCTATTGCGGCGACTCTTGTGACACGGATGCGATCGGCCCCAGCAGAGCGCCCGCAACTGAGTCCACGTGAGCTCGAGGTTTTGAAGCTCGTGGCTACGGGGCTCAGCAATCCAGCGATCGCGCGGGCGCTGTTCATCGGCGAGGCGACGGTGAAGACGCACCTGCTTCACGTGTTCGAGAAGCTCGACGTCTCCGACCGCACCCGCGCCGTTACGCTCGCGCTGGAACTCGGGCTCCTGTAGTTACGGCCGCCCGAACTGGGCGACAGCGGGGCAGTCGAACGGGTCGCTCGCAGCGAGTCCCACTCGGTTCAAGTATTCGACGACGATCGCATACGAGCGGAGGATAGTGGTCTCGGTGTACGGCACGTCGTTGGAGAGGCAGTAGTCACGAACGATCTCGCGCGCCTTCGCCAGGTGCGGGCGCGGCATGCTCGGGAACAGGTGGTGCTCGACCTGATAGTTGAGGCCGCCGAGGAAAGTGGTCACCCACCAGCCGCCTGAGATGTTGCGCGAGGTCCGTACCTGCTTCGTGAAGAAGTCCAGCCGGGCGCCCGCCTCGATGATCGGCATGCCCTTGTGATTAGGAGCGAATGCAATGCCCATGTATACGCCGAAGACGGCAAACTGGATCC
Organism: Microbacterium sp. CH12i; assembly: GCF_000685355.1. Taxonomy (GTDB): domain Bacteria; phylum Actinomycetota; class Actinomycetes; order Actinomycetales; family Microbacteriaceae; genus Microbacterium. The sequence goes on from NZ_JHET01000008.1 coordinate 183,985, forward strand.
CTGCGAATGCGAACGCCATCCCCAGCGGGAGCATTATGAAAACCGGCACCAGCACGGCCGCAAGGCGCCCGACGATGAGGCCGATCTCGAGCCACCGACCCTTAACCTTCTTCTTCGTGAAAAGGTACTTGAGCCCCTGTAAGTGCAGGTTCAGGCCCAACAGTGTGAGCAGCGGGAAGAACAGCCATCCCTGCTTGCGGGTGATCAGCCGGATGAAGCCGCGCGACTTGGCTGCGTCCTCCTCGAGGAACGAAATTGTATCGACCGCGATGTCCGGGTCCTTGCCGACCTGGTTGGGGTTGCCGTGGTGCTTGGTGTGCTTGTTGTCCCACCAGGAGTAGCTCATGCCGACGAGCCCGATGAGAATGCGAGCGAGCCGGAAGTTGGCCGGGCCCGACGTTAACACCTGACGATGCGCCGCCTCATGGCCGAGAAACCCGATCTGCGTGAAAATAATGCCGAGCGCAGCGGCGATGAGCAGCTGGAACCAGCTGTCGCCGAGCAGGATGAAGCCCGTGATTGCGCCGCCAAGAGCGACGACGATGCCTGCGGCGACGAGGGCGTAGAACCACTTCGTCCGCTGCAACAGTCCCATCTCACGTACGACCTGTGAGACGTTCTGATACGCCTTGGCCATCGGAGGGAAGTCGGCGTTACCCGCGTACGTCTGGCGCACTCGTCCAAGAGTGCTGACGGTCTGTTCGACCTGTGTGATGGAGATGATTCTCTCCCGTCGATCGGAGCCCTGGAGCTGTGAAGCCAAAGGCAACTGCCGATCGCTTCACCCCAGGCTAACCCGACCCGTATACGCCGACCGGTATACGTCTACGACTTTTTTTCGAAGAAGAAACGGGCTCAGGAACGTGCGCGGCTCAGATGGCGGCGCAGCGTCTGCCGAATGGGACGAGTCGCACGTCGCGGGGTTCCTTCAAGCGCGCACCTCGCCTCCGCAAGGTTTGCGAAGGTTCCGCGCTCGGCGCCGTGGTTGTCGCGCACGACGTGCGCCGTGCCGTCGGACTCGACGAAACCGGCGAATTCGCCGTCTCGGGTCGCGACGTGCACGTTGTCGTCTGCCTGTTTCCAGGTCAGCGTTGTAGATGAATGGGTGATGGTGGTATTCATTGTGATGCTCATTGCTTTGTGCGGACGCGCGCGCACGCGCATCTCATGTTCTTGAGATCAAGGGCGGATGCCGCGCGCGTCGGTGCGTTTGGTCCCTTACGGCCCTGATCAGTGGCGACGTGATGCGCCGAAATCGCGGCGAAACCTTCACGTTGCACCACCAGTCTAACCCAAAAAGCATCAAGGGTCAGTTCTGGGGCGGCGCAGAGCCCTGTGCACCGCCCGGCGCCTGGCCTCCGCCCGGCATCTGAGCGCCACCCATCGAGCCGCCAGTAGGTGGCGTAGCGGTGTCGATGCGCACGATGAGGGATGCCGCATAACCCTTGGCGGCATCGCCAGTAATACTCGCGAGCTGCAGCTCGCCGCCATCGTCGCCGAACACGTTGTCGCTGTCGAGCGTGATCTGCGCGAGGTTCTTCGCCGAGCCGTCGTACCCGCTCGTTGCGTACACCGCGCTGCAAGCGTCTTCGGCGAGCGCGAGTTGCGACGTCGCGATCGCGTTCGCGGAGTCGATGATCGCCGTGGCATCCGGATAGACCTCGAAGTGGATGTGCGGCCACCGTCCGGAATAGCAGCCAGGGAACACCGATGTGAACGAGACCTTGCCATCGGCATCCGCTACCTGCACGCCACGCAAGTAGGTGACGTTCTCGAGCCCGGAAGAGTACATCGAGTACTCGCCCAGTGCGTTGCAGTGCCAGGCATAGACCGCGACGCCTTCGAACGGCACACCGCCGCCTGCCACATCCACAAGAGACAGTTCGAACGAGAGCGGCACGCCCTCCGCCGTCACCGACCCATCGAGCGAAGAACGAATGTCCTGGCGGATGATGCCGGACTGCTCGAGCACATCGGGGCCGTTCGAGCCGTCGCCCGGATAGGGGCCCGCGGTCTCATCGGGAATCTCTGCACCGGAGCTCGCGGCTGATCCGCTGGAAGTCGGCGAGGCACTGGGCGAGCTGCCGGTAGCGGCGGGCGCACACGCGGCCAATACGGCTACGCCGACGCCGATGCCCGCGAGGCTGAACACTGCACGTCGGCTGACGAGAGTGCGCAAGTCGAACGCCACGCCCTGGTCGACGATTTCCTCGTCTGCGCGATCGAGCAGTCGCCCCTCGTATGACGGTCCGTCGGGGGTCTGTGTCGGTTCGGGAAAGCTACTCATGTACGGTCTCCTCGTGCGGCGAAAGGGTCTGAGACTCCATCATCCGTAACGAGGCCGTTGAAATACTGTGCTGCGTTTATGTATTCGCGATGGCGTCTTCCGTGTGGACACTCGCCGTTAGTCGACGACGAGCATGTCAAAGATGTGCTCACCGATGAGCAGGGACGCCGTTGCTGCCGGTGAGGGCGCGTTCAAGACGTGTAGCGTGCGGCCGCTGCGAACAAAGTGGAAATCGTCCAGCATCCGTCCGTCCTTGCCAACGGCCTGCGCGCGCACTCCCGACTGGGAAGAAGTGAGGTCGCCCGGCTGCAGTTCGGGAACCATTTCCCGCGCCGCGCGCAGCATTGCTCGACCGGAGAGCGAACGGAACACTTCTTTCACACCCACCCCGAGGTACCCGGCGCCCAGTTTCCAGGTGCCAGGAAATGCCAGAGAGTCGACCGTGTCTCGAAACGAGATCTTGCTCCAGGAATAGCCTTCGCGCGCCAATGCCGGAACGCGTTCGGGCCGACATGCACCGTGCCATCGATCCCGCGAGTGAGGTGGACGCCAAGGAAAGGCAAATCTGGATCAGGAACCGGGTACACCAATCCCTTCACCAGGTGAGCTCGATCAGCGCGGAGTTCGCTGTACTCACCGCGGAACGGGATGATCCGCACGTCGACGGCAAGGCCCGAGCGCCGAGCGATCCGGTCGGCGTGCAGTCCGCCACACACGGCGACGCGATGAGCGATGAGCGAAAGATCACCGGCGTCCACCCTCGCACCTTCCGGTGTCTCGACGACGGCGGACACCTCGGCTCCCAGCCGAATTTCACCGCCGGCCGCCCGTATCTCGGCAGCGAGCACGCGGGAGACCGCCCCATAGTCCACACGTCCGGTCGATTCGACGACGAGTGCGCGCAACACCCGCAGATGCGGTTCTCGCTCAGCGAGCTCACCCGGTTCGGGATCGCGCACCGGCACGCCATTGGCGATACCCCTGGCCCGGAGCGCCTCCAGCCGCGGAATCTCCCCCGGTCGAGTGGCGACAACGAGTTTGCCAGGGACGTCGTAGGAGATGCCGTGCTCCTGACAGAACTCCTGAATAAGGCGTCCACCACGAATCGCCAGGTCTGCCTTGAGCGACCCGGGGGCGTAGTACAGCCCCGAGTGAATGACACCCGAATTGCGGCCCGTCTGGTGCAGCGCGACATCCGGCTCCTTCTCGAGCATGACGAGGGGACGCTCCGGGTCACGTCGGAGCATCGCACGCGCCGTGGCAAGCCCCACGATCCCACCGCCGACGACCACATTAGGCAGCACGAGAGTTCCTTCCGTCAGGCGAGTCGCCTCACCTACCTACGTGACGCCCTCATCCTAGAGCTCACCTGGCCGCATTACCTCGGCGTCAATCGCTTTGATGATGCGCTGGGCGGCGGTATCTGGCTTCAGCTCGGACACCGTCGGCGCATCACTAACCGTTCGACCTCGCCCGCGTCGCGGTGCATACACGAACAACGAGTGGAACAAGAACCTCGCGAAGAACGCGACGATGAGTGAGAGCCCGGTGGCCAGGACACTGGAGATGTGCCAGGTCTCGACCATGAGCGCCATGATGGGAATGCGCAGCGCCGCCTCGACGCCGTTGAAAGTCACCGATGCGCCAAAGCGAGCCCACGTGCCCCGAGCATCCTGACGCATGTCGGCGAAGACGAATCGCTCCTGCAGCACGAAGTTGCCGACTATCGTCGCTGCGGCGCCTATGATCGCCGCCCAGATGTAATCCATTCCCATGGCCGTGAGAGCCCACATGATCGTAAGATTCACGACCGCTCCGACGGCACCAATCAGCGCAAAGAGCGACATCTTGCCGAATCTCAGTCGCGTGAGGTGAGCAGCGAATGTAGCACCCTGACGCAGCGACGCCTTCGACGTTCCATTCCGGCGCTCGGAAAATTCCATCGGCACCTCGGCGATGCGCACGTCTGATCTCGCGAGAATCTCCAGCAGGATCTTGAACCCCCGCGGGCGCAGCTGCGCGAGATCGAATCGCCGGCGGTCGACGAGGAAGAACCCGGTCATCGGGTCAGTGCTGCGCGCCAGCCGCCGGGGAAACATCGCCTTGGTCAGCCAGGTCGCTGCCCGCGAGACTCCGAACCGCACGGCCGTGCCGAGCCCCCGCGAGTCTCCGCCACCGACATAGCGGGATGCTGCGACGACGTCAGCGTCGCCCTGCTCGAAGCGCTCCACGAGCGCGGGGATCAGCTCGGGCGGATGTTGGAGATCGCCGTCCATCACGACGCAGATGTCAGCCGCAGCCTCAGCAAGACCCAGCGCGACGGCGCCGCCGAGTCCGCCGGTGTTCTCCGCGCGATGGATCACCCGCACCGGCAGTGGCGCGTCAGCGGCGACCCGCTTGACCTCGGACGCGGTGTCATCTTTGCTGTCGTCGATGAAGAGGATCTCAGCCTCGTGGCCTGCCAGCGCTGCGCCGACACGTGCGACGAGCTCTGCGACGTTCGCACGCTCGTTGAATGTCGGCACGATGATCGTGACTGTAGTACCCACGTGCCCCTCTTCTCATCACGGCACCCCTATCGTTTCATGCCATGCGATGGGTCGAGAACATCGTTGAGCCCCGTCAGCGCTCACCCATCCGCGACGTCGTATCCTGGATATATGACTTCTCCTGCCTCTGACACGATCACCATGTTCGGCGCGAATGGTGCGGCGACTGCCGACGCACCAAGAAGCAGCTCGATGAGCTCGGTGTCGAGTACACGTACGTCGACCTCGCTGCCGACCCCGCCGCCGCGGATGTCGCGAAAGAGATCTCGGGGCGCACCAGCATCCCCGTCGTCGTCTACCCGGATGCGTCGCACCACGTCGAGCCTTCCAACGACGACGTCGCAGCGAAGCTCCGCGAGCTCTCCCTGATCTGAGACTCCGGCCTGATCTGAGACTCCGGCCTGATCTGAGACTCCGGCCTGATCTGAGACCCCGGGCGCAATCCCGCGCCGCTACACTGGCGCGATGAGCACTGCCGCTCGCCATGAGCGAGCCTCCGTCCGCCTGCCCGTGCGCACGATCGTGAATTATGCGGTCGGATCCCTCGGTACCGGCGGCTATTCGACCCTGCCAGGGCTAGTGCTGACGTACTTCCTTACCGACAACCTCGGTGTGGCCGCCCTCGCCGCGGGGCTCATTGTCACCGTGGCGAAGGTGTGGGACGTCATCATCGATCCACTGATCGGTGCGGCATCCGATCGACAGCTCGCCCGCACGGGCTCGCGTCGTGGATTCATGATCATCGGCGCGCTCACGCTGCCGGTCTTCTTCGCGGCGACATTCGCCGTGCCGCCCTCCTGGGGCCCGGTCGCCAGTGCGATCTGCGTGCTGCTCGCCTTCGTCGCTACCGCGACCTCGTTCAGCCTGTTCCAAGTGCCATACATCGCGCTGCCGGCCGAACTCACCGACAGCTATGACGAGCGCACGCGCCTGCTCGGATGGCGAGTCGTCGTGCTCACCGCAGCAATTCTGCTCTTCGGTGCTGGCGGCCCGATGCTCCGCCGCGCCACCGGCGACCAGGTCACCGGCTACCTGCTGATGGGTATCGTCGCCGGTGTCGTCATCGGTGTGGGCATGCTGATCGCGAGCCGAACAGCGGATGCTGCGGCCAAGGTGACCCGTTCGGACGCTTCGACACCCACACAGAGCAGCCTCCGCACCCAGTACCTCTCCGGGTTCCGCGCGCTGCGCCGAAGCCTCCCCTTCCGCGCACTTCTGGGCACCTTCCTCCTCCAGGCGCTCGCCACCGGCACGATGCTCGCTGGCGCCCAGTACGTCGCCAGCTGGGTGCTGCACGACGAAGCCGCAGTCGAGGTGCTGTTCATCGCCCTCGTCGGTCCTGCCCTGATCGCGACCCCGGGCTGGACGGCGATCGCGAACCGCATCGGCAAGGAGCGGACCTTCCTCGGCGCCAGCATCCTGTTCCTCGCGGCGTCCGCCACCATCACCATCGCCATCTGGGCGCCTGGACCGTGGATCTACGCCTCCGTCGCGGTCGCCGGCGTCGCCTACGCCGGGCTGCAGTCACTGCCGCTGGCGATGCTGCCCGACGTCATCTCCCACGACGAGCGCACCACCGGCCCCGGCCGGGCCGGTACTTTCACCGGCATTTGGACTGCCGGTGAAACGGTGGGCTTCGCGCTCGGCGCATCGGCTGTCTCGCTCATGCTCGCGCTGACCGGTTACGTCTCCAGCGTTGCGGGGGAAAACGTCGTGCAGCCAGATGCCGCCGTCACCGGAATCGTGCTCAGCTTCAGCATCCTGCCTGCGGTACTCATGGCGTTGAGCCTGATCCCGCTCGCTCGCTACACGCTACGGCGAGATGACATCGACGCCTCACCGGTTGTGTCCACATAAGCTGAGGACACCGCCAGAAGGAGACGACGATGACGTCAGTGAGCACTACTACCCCGACAGCGTCCGGTATCGATGACGCCGAACGCGAGCGCCTGGATGCCGCGATCGATGAGCTTTCCGAAGGGTCACGCACCTGGAGCGCTCTCAGTGTCGGCCAGCGCGCGACGCTGCTCAAAGCCGTGCGCGCGGGCGTGGCATCCTCAGCGGAGGAGTGGGCGCACACGGCGGCGGCTTCGAAGGGGCTGAATGGCAGCCATCCATTGCGCGGCGAAGAATGGCTGGCCGGACCGTACTGCACCCTGGGTGCGCTCGACGCATATACCGAGACGCTCTCACGACTCGCCGAGGGACGAAACCCCCTCGAAGGCATTCGCATCGACCGCGCACCGGGTGGGCGCACTCGCGTGCATGCTTTCCCGCTGGACGGCATCGACAAGGTGCTGCTGTCCGGATTCACCGGTGAAGTCTGGCTGGAGCCGGGTACCACTCCGCGCGCGGCGCGCGCCAGCGCAGGACTCGTGCAGCGCACCCCGCAGGCTTCCGGCGGTGTCGGCCTCGTGCTCGGTGCTGGGAATGTCACCTCGATCCCGATCCTCGACGTGCTGTACGAGCTGCTCGCACACAACCGCACGGTGCTACTCAAGGTCAACCCGACGCAGGACGCCCTCGTCTCGGTCTTCGAACACGCGCTGGCGCCCCTCATCGAACCAGGGTTCCTGCGCATTGTGCGCGGCGATGGCAAGGTCGGCGCCTACCTCACCGCACACGAGCAGCTGGTGCACGTGCACATCACCGGATCCGCCCCGACATTCAACGCGATCGTGTGGGGCCCGTCAGGCACCGCAGCGGAGAAACGGCGCCGGGAGAACCGCCCGCTACTGAAGAAGCCGATCACGGCCGAGCTCGGCGGGGTCTCGCCCATCATCGTCGTGCCGGGCGAATGGTCCGAAGCCGACATCAGGTTCCATGCCGAACACGTTGCGACGATGCGGCTGCAGAACTGCGGCCACAACTGCATCGCCGGCCAGGTGGTGATCGTGTCATCCGACTGGGCGCAGGGCGATGCCTTCCGCGCCGCGCTTCGCCGCGCGTATGCGAAGGCTCCTGAGCGTCCGATCTGGTACCCCGGCTCAGATAAGCGCATGCAGCAGGCAACCGACGACTACCCGGATGCTCTGGTGCTCGGCGACCGCCTGCTCGTCGAGATCGGCGCGGAAGACGACCCCACGGCCCTGCAGAACACCGAATACTTCGCTCCGGTGCTCGGCGTCGTGGAGGTCGCCGGAACCGGCCAAGAGTTCGTCGATGCCGCCATCGCGTACGCGAACGATGAGCTGCAGGGCACTCTCGGAGCCAACCTGCTGATCGATCCGAGAACTGAGAAGTCACTCGGCAGTGGGTTCGAGCGCGCCATCACGGCGTTGCGCTATGGCTCGATCGCGATCAACGCGTGGACGGCCTTCGGGTTCCTCACCCCGACCCTCACCTGGGGCGCGTTCCCCGGGAACACCGTCGACGATGTCGGCAGCGGCATCGGCGTGGTGCACAACGCGTTGCTTCTCGACCACGTCGAGCGCTCCGTGGTGCGTGGCCCGTTCCGCCCGCTTCCGCGCTCACTGCCCATCGCGAACGGCGGCGGCCGCTTCACGGTCTTGCCGAAGCCGCCGTGGTTCGTCACCGCGCGCACGGGCGCTGAAACTTCCGAGGGGCTGACACGATTCCGCGCCACCGGCGGCATCCTGGGACTGGTGAAGACGCTGATGAAAGCAATGCGCGCCTAAACCAGCGCAGGTCGGGGCCGCGTCAGAGCTGGCTGCCGTCGATCGTGAAGGTGTCACAGCTGCCAAGGCCGTTCTTGTACCCTTGCGCGAACCATGCCTGACGTTGCTCGCTCGAGCCGTGCGTCCACGACTCGGGGTTCTGGAAGCCGGACTGCTCCTGAATGTGATCGTCGCCGACGGCGAAGGCCGCGTTGAGGGCATCTTGCAGCTGCGCCTCTGTCGGCTTCAGCAAGTAGGGGTTGCCCGCGGCATCCGTCTGCTCGGTCATGCGACCGATCCACGAACCGGCGTAGCAGTCAGCCTGAAGCTCAGTGCGAACGCTGTTGCTGTCCGGGCCGGTGCCGTTGTTCGGGTAGTCGGCCATGACGCCGGTGATGTTCTGGATGTGGTGGCCCCACTCGTGACCCACGATGTACAGCTGCGCGAGGTCGCCAGCAGAGGCACCGAACTGCTGCTGCATGAGATCGAAGAACGTCGGGTCAAGATAGACCCCCTGATCGGGTGGGCAATAGAACGGACCAACCGCATTGGATGCCGTGCCGCACTGCGTCGACGCCGAACCATCGACCACCGTGAGGGTCGGGGCGACGTACCCCTCGACGTGCTCTCCCCAGTAGGCGTCGAGCGCGACCTGCGCGCCAGCCATGCGGCAGTCGACATTGCTGTTGGCGTCGGCGCCGGTGTCGCAGTTCTCGATGACAGAAGTGCCGCCGGATTGGCCGCCGCCGGTGTCACCCGGAATAAGTCCGGTGAGGTCAGTGCCGGTGAAAGCGCTGATCAGATACACGATTATGCCGACCACGCCGACGCCGCCGGCCCCGGCGATCACGGCTGTCCGGCCACCACGACGAGTCTTGTTGCTCGAGATGTCAGCATCCGGATTGAAAGTCATGGGATGAGAATACCTCGGCGACTCGGCATGCGCGGGCAACGGCCGTAGGCTCGTGCCATGGCTACCACGATCACGCTCACGGGTGCAGGCGGACAGATCGGCTACGCGCTGCTATTTCGCATCGCCGCAGGAGACCTGCTCGGCCCAGACGAAAAAGTGCGGCTGCGGCTGCTCGAGATTCCGCAGGGGCTGAAGTCTGCCGAGGGCGCTGCCCTGGAGCTTCAGGACGGCGCGTTCGATCTTCTTGAAGACGTCGAGGTGACCGACGACGCGGCGGTCGGCTTTGACGGCTGCAACCTCGCGCTGCTGGTGGGCGCTCGACCTCGCGGTCCCGGTATGGAGCGTGCCGAACTGCTGGCCGCGAACGCCGGAATCTTCGGGCCGCAAGGCAGAGCCATCGCCGAGAATGCCGCGGACGATGTGCGAGTCACCGTTGTCGGCAACCCCGCCAACACGAACGCGCTGATCGCCGCGACATCCGCTGAGGGCGTGCCGGCGGAGCGCTTCACCGCGCTAACCCGGCTCGATGAGAACCGCGCGCGTGCGCAGCTCGCCTTGGCTCTGGATGCTCCGGTCTCGAGCATCCGCTTCGTCCCGATCTGGGGCAACCACTCGGCCACCCAGTTCCCCGATGTTTCGCGAGCGACTGTCGACGGTCGCCCTGTCGTTGAGGCGCTATCCGAACGCGTCGGCGATGTGCGCACCTGGTTGGAGGACGCCTTCATCCCACGGGTCGCGAAGCGCGGCGCAGAGATCATCGACATCCGCGGTTCTTCTTCGGTGGCATCCGCCGCGAACGCGACAATCGAGCACGTACGTGACTGGGTTCACGGCACCCAGGAATGCACATCCGCCGGTGTAGTCTCCCGAGGCGAGTACGGGGTCCCCGAGGGTCTCGTCTGTTCTTTCCCGGTCGACTTCATCGACGGCAACTGGCGCATCGTCGAAGGCCTCGAGATCGACGCCTGGTCTCGAGCCCGCATCGACGCGTCGGTCGCAGAGCTCGTCGAAGAGCGCGACGCCGTGCGGGCGCTCGGGATGCTGTGACGATTACTCCATATCGCCCCCCCAACGGCACCACCACAGGGCAGAATGGGCGTGGAGGTGCGCCGATGAGCGATTTGACTGATGTGACCACCGGAGCCGCGAGTGCTGCGGAGCCATTGACGAGCCCCCTGCACCTGCCGCATGCGGCAGCAGAGTGCCCGAAATGCTTCACCGAGCTGCAGCAGAACCACGACTGGTGGCACGCACGTCCGAAGGGCTCACGACTGGTCGGGCTTGTCGTCTCTCGCGAAGGAATGCCGCCGGTGGTCCAACAGCGTGACGACCTGACGCGTTTCGGTGTGCCGATCGATGGCTTCCGTCACCCCGCACCAGACATCCTGGAGAGTTGGGGTGACCGACTCAACCGGCTCATCACAACGCTGCGCACCGGCGATGTGCTCGTCGTCGCGAACGTCCACGCTCTCGGCCACGACCGCGACGAGGAAACACGCACAATCACTGAGTTGCGCCGCCGCGGCATTATCGTGAAAGTTCTCAGCCACGACGCACGTCACCTCGCTGACGCTGTGCGCTGAGGGCGCCTACTTATTCGGCATCGGAGTCGCTCTGCTTGCGCAGCACCTCGTCATCGAGAAGAGGAAGGTCCGCGCGGGTAACCACGTGTGACGTCACCGCGTACTCGACCAGGCGAGCACGGCGGTTGGTCGCCAGTTTCCCTGGGCCACCGCGAAGGCCCTGCACTCCCATGCGATCAAGCTTGTCGCAGACGTTGTCGAGTTTTCGATTGAACTTGCTCATCGTCCATCCGAGACGCTCAGCGGCAACACTCGACGATGGCAGCTCGTTCATGCTCACACCCTCACGTCTCAGCATCGGCTCGGCGAGAGCGACGATGAGCTGCTTCTGCATCGCGGTGAAGCTGGCAGGCATCACTGTCGTCTCGCCACTCATCGACACTTCCACGTGACGAGAAACGTCATAAGGCGCTTCATCCGTATGAAGGCTCAACTCATAGGTGAACGGGCCAGCGGTGAACACGATCACGCTGCGTTCGAAGACAAGCGGCATTCGCGCCCCTGGTGAGAGCCACGATTGGACCGCCCCACCGGCGCTAGAGATGGTGGCAGCGAGGCGCACGCCTACGTTCGCCAGCCACCACAGCCCGTCGCGGTGCTGAAGCTCTAGAAAATGTCGGTGCAAGTAGGGGTTGTCGTCGATCTCTACGTCACCTTCGCGACCGATGATGAACGGTTTCCCGACGGGTACCTCGTACCACTCTCCGGCGAACTCAAGACGCAACGGCTTCGCCTCCGCTGCGTTGGCGACTCCCGCAGGTGCGGTATCAGAATTCAAATCAGTCACGTAGTAACCCCCCTGCGCAACATCTTGCCACGTAGGTGTTACCGACACGTGCACGCGCCTTCAGTGATCCATGAGGTCAGCTGTCGGGGTAGTCGATCTCAACACTGACGAACCGCGACCCAGGGATCGCCTTCACTTCGACGTTCGCACCGTTCAGCGAGCCAGCATCCAGCCCGAATCTGGCCTCGATCTCCGCGTGGCTAAAACCACTCAAATCGCTAGCATCGCTGGCGGGCACGAGGAAGCTCATGTCGCCCTCGGGCTTCTTGCCGTACGCGTCCGGATCGTCCTGCCCGATCGCGTCCTCGTAAAGCTCCTCCACCAACTGCTTGGGCGCTTTCTTCGGCACATCCTTGATTTCGTCAAGAATATCTCCCGGCGTCTCACGAATGGCCTGACCCACGGACTGGCCGAGGTCACGGGCGGCGTCGTAGTCGGGTGCGTTGTGCCGAGGCGTGTTGCCCAGGTTATGAAGACCCCGCGTGACATCCGTGAGCATGTCGTACTTCTTCGCGTGTGACGTGGGTGGGCTCGCACGATGGCTCGGCGTGTGACGCGAGTTGCTCCGGTCTATGCCGCGGATGGCGTTAGCATCCGCTCGATGCCTTCCACCGCGTTTGCGGAACGCACCCGCGAATCCCCGCTTGAACTCATGGCCGGCACCATCCACAGCGTCCACAAGGTCACGCATCAGCTTTTTCATCGACGACATGGGTTCACTCCCCCGAGATCTGCAAATTAGCGATGTCTGCCAGCAGACGATCGGTCAGTTCTTCAACGTCCGCGGCATGCGTATCCATGTCGTCGGCGGCCTGGTCGAGAGCCACGAGGTCTGCGTAGAACTCGTCGGCGTCGCCGATGGCGCCCTCCACGACTGGGGCGTCCAGTAATGCCATCACCAGCCCGGGCACCTGCTCTGCGAGGGGCTCGATCGCAAGTGGCAGCACCTGGTTGATGACCTGCTCAAGAGTTGCCTCCATCGCCATTGAGAACAGCTTCTTACGCGCCAGAATCAGCAGAGCCGCGCCTCCTGCGCCGAGCGGCCCAGCGGCCAGGAGCGGGATCAGCTGGATGAGGGTGAGCGTGATTTCGGCGATCACTTTGATCTTCAACGCAAGCACGATCTCGGCGGCGATGTCGATACCTACCGCCGCCGGAGGCAGAATATCAAGCAGCTTCTGCACATTCTCCGAGCGGTTACGATTCCACCCTGTGACGTGCGCTTCGCCCGTCTGACCGCGCATCGCCGCAGCGATCACGCCGTTGATGCGACCATCCGCCGCCTGCACCAGCGTCTCCATATCGTCGTGATAAGTGCGCACAAAAACAGCGGCCTTGCGAACCTCGTCCTCGTCAATGTCGGGCCATTCAAGACCCAACTTGTCCATGACCCAGATGAGCTCGTTCGGCAACATCATTCCCACAGCAACCACCTCCGACTACGAGGCTAATGAGCGATGGGGTGTGTGCGCGATGGGGAGATCAGCCCATTTCGGGCGGCGCACCGGGCACAAAATAGCGCGCTGGTGAGAGGCCCGTACGGATGATTGCGTCGCCGCCCGCATCCAGGAACTCATTAAACGTCGCGACGCTGACGGCGCCCGACGGGTCGGCAACGATCACGTTGTCGACTACGGGCAACAGCGACGCGACGCCCTTCGGCCATGCCGCGAATGTCGTCGTCACGCCCGTCTCGAGCACCTGGATCTTCGGGTCGATGTAGCGAACATCGGGTCGCTGCAAGGCCGCCGTCTGGACCTCGTACGCCCGAACACTGAACAGGCGCAGCATCCGCTCGAAACGCATCTCGAGTGATGGGAACCGCTCCCGCCAAGGGAACGGAGCCCAGGCGCCTTCGTTCAACACCACCGGGTGCGCACTCACGAGCGGGCCACCCGCATCGTACAATTCCTCGGCAAGGTCCAAGACGCGTGCGATGCCGGCTTCGTCGTCTGCTCCGACGATCACCAGCCGCCGACGAGACAATGCGAACACGACCGGAGCGCCGTGGAGCTGCGCCGATGACGCACGCGCGGGGTCAACGAGCACAGCCGAGGCCAGCGCCTCGTCGTCCACGACGACGACCATGGCGTCGACAGGCTCGGGCAGCACCCCTGCCGTCGCGACGGCAGCAGCCACCGCATCAAGGAACGGGCGCTCCCATTCCTCGGCCTGTGCCTGCGTGATCGCGGAACCATCGTCCGCATCCAGCCCGACGAACAGCTCTCCCCCGACGTACTCCACGCGAGGGTGAGCCTCGCCGGGAGCCGTGATCGACAGCACACCGAGTTCACTCGCCCCGTAGACCCTCGGAACCATATTCACGTCAAAGTCTCCAACCGCACCTGTCATCAGCCAAGTTCCTCTTCACCCACGTCTGCCAGGCTATCTGCTGCGACCGGCAGGGCTGTGCCTGTCATCCCCGCAAACAGCGTGACGACTTCAGCCCACGACCAGCGCACGTCAATACCTTTAAGAGGTTTCTTGGCCAGACGTTCCGACACCCAACCGACAGGCACGACATGCAACGCCAGCGACCTGGTTGCATCGTCTGCGGCTCCAGCCCAGACGAGCGCGACGCCAATGGTTTGGGAGTACGTCCAGCAATCTACGAGAGTGGCGCCAGCCGCCCGGAGCGCACCGGAATACGACCCGATGCTGTCATCGCGGCGCTCGGTGATGTCGAGAACTCTCCAGTTCCCCGCCCACTGCATCCCGGCTGCCTGCATCTGCGAGGCGAACGCTGCGATCTCTTCTGGCTTGACCCCCGAACCATCGCCCCACCACGCAAGAGGCAGGATCTTGGCCAGTCCTCGAACGAGAATGGGGTTATTCGGCGACACCCACCCATCCTGTTCCGCGTCGAGCACGGCGGACGGTAGCCCCTCGGGGCCCTGCATCAACGTTCGTCCCTCAAACGGCAGGAGAGACCCTGCCGTCAGAGACGCCGGCCCGAAGGCGGCGGGCGCATCCCTCTCCAAATCCATGTCGAAGCGCATTCGTCACACCAGACTTAAAGGTTGAGAGGTCGCGGGCTACCCGGCCAGAACGACGGGTTGTAGCCACCGTTGTTCATTCCGGTCGCTGTCTCTGGGATGTCGATAACAGCTTCCGGGATGCCGCTCGGCAGATAGCCGCCGGGGATCCACTTATTTTCGTCCGTCCCACCCTCATTGCCATCCGGCATGCGCAGTCCATCGAGCTCGTCGGGTCCGAAGTCCCGTAGCTGGATGTCGGCACCCTCAAAGAACCCATCAGGAAGACCGAGCGCCTCAGCCAGCTCTGCAGGGCTGTTGGCCTGCTCCATGAGATTGTTCAGCTGGTCCGTCGGAAACACATACGTGGTGTTGTTGTTTCCTGGCCCGTAGTTGTCGAGACTCTCCGTCTTATAGATTCTCGTGGCGCCGTCATTAAATTGATCGAGGTGGTTCTTGACGTAGTCGGCGTCGAGGTAGTCGCCCGGATCTGGTCGACCGCCCTTACCCGCACGATCCACGTCCTTCGGCGTCCACGTGTCCGGCTTCCACCCGTTCTGCAGAGGCGACGGCACGTCCGTGGCATCCAGATCTGTGATGTCGCTGCTGTTGCGCTTGTGGACGTTCCCGTGTTTGCGGAACATCTCCGCGAGCTGCCGGACGTGCACCGGCATGTCATCGAGCGCATTCTTCATTGGACGAATGAGCGCCTCGCCAATTCCCTTACTCATTCTCAGTCCCCTCCGATGTTGAGCGTTGCAAGATCCGTGAGTAGGCGATCCGTCAACGTCTCGATGTCAGCAGCGTTCTGCTCCATCTCGCCCTCTGCCTGCTCGAGAGCCTGCAGGTCCGCGTAAAACTCCTCAGGATCACCCGCAACCGACTCCACCAACGGCGAATCCAACGCCGCCATCACCACCCCAGGCAACTGCTCCGCCAACGGCTCAATCACCATCGGAAGAATCTGATTCAACGTCTGCTCCACCGCGATATCAACCGCCGCGTTCAACAACTTCTTCTTGATCAAAATCATCGGTCCGGCACCCAACGCGGTAACCGGGTTTGTCAGCATCGCCACCAACGTGACCATCGTCGTGGTCACGTCGAAGATCACCTTCATCTTCAACCCGAACACCACATCAGCCGCAATATCAATACCCGTCGGGGCAGGCCCCAACAGATCTAGCAGCTTCTGAAGATTCTGCGATCGGTTCGCATTCCACGCACCCACATACGCAGGCCCCGCCTGACCCCTCATCGCTGCCGCAAGATCCCCATTGACCTTCCGATCCATGACCATGACCTTCGACTCAAGATCATCCTTGAAGACACGAACCATCTCCGCCCCCCCGGCGCAGCTCGTCCTCATCAATATCCGGCCACTCAAAACCCAGCTTCTCCATCACCCAGATCAGCTCATTCGGCAACATCATTCCCACAGCACAACCTCCACGGAAGATTCTATTCGTCGCGAAGTAGTCCTCGCGATGGGGAGAACAACCCAGACGGCTGAGCTCACGGAACGACAGCCCATTGCGAAACCCCCGATGTCAGGGGCGCGGCTGCGCCGCTACGCGGTGTAACTCCGCTCACGCCGGGGTCGACAATCGTCACTCGCGGATTCGCGGCGAGTGGAAGAGCAACGGCAGCATTGACGATCGTCGCTTCAATCTGTGCGCGCACCTCTCGGGCCTTGTACACGTCGGTCGTCTGCTCGAGCTGGGCGATCAGAGCATCGCGCTCTGGATCTGCATTTTGAGTGATGGATGCCGTACCCGCGCTGCCCCATTGGGCGGAAATCTGCTCAGTCGTCTGCGGAACGGGCACGCGAGTGATCACCGCATCCCACCCTCGCTGTGCGAGCGCAGCATCGAAGTCGTCGCTGCCGCAGTCAACGACGCTCCAGCCTGCTTCAGCTGCAGTGTCGCGAAGCGCGGCAAAGGCGCCGGATGCAAACTCGCTCCGGCGGTCGTAGAGAACACACACCGGCGATCCAGCGGAAAGCCCAGCGCTCTCGCGTTCGAGGGCCGGCTCACCGGCGGGCGCGCCCAGCTTCTGAGCGAAGCCGGAGTCCTCGTTCACGATGTCGTACGCACGCGAGCCCGGCGCTGCCACCATCGAAGTGGTGGCAGTGTATGCCGATGCCCACGCGCCGGCGCCCCGTTGTGTCACGGCGCTGGCCTGCACCGCATGGATGAACGCGCTGCGCGCCTGCTGCGGAGTGAAGAAGCCGACGGGATTCAGCAGCATCGCCCAAATAGTTCCGTCGTACGTTGTGCTGACGGTGAAATCTCTACGTTCGAGCTCATGGATCGGCGCCTGATTCGACGCCACAGGAGCTACCTGAGCAATGTCCAACAGGTCGCCGACTGCGGTGACAGGGTCGTCAGGGGGCGGCACGAGTTCGATGCGAGCGACCTGCGGCGTCACAAGTCCGCGATAGGCAGAATTCGGCACCAGCGTGATGCTCTGCCCGTTGTCAGTGCTGCTGACTTCCTCCACCTGGAAGGGCCCGCTGGAGACCAACAGGTCTGCGGGAAGCTCATCGCGGTCAGGGAGCTGGAAGCCTTCATTCCACACTTTGGATATCGCGGCGAGAGCTTTCGTATCGTCCTCTTGAATCGCTCGGATGACTGCCTGTTTCGCCTCCATCGGGTCATCGATTCCTAGGGCGCGACTGCCAACGACGTGCGCGGCCACCGGCACAGTCGCCGCCTGCTGCCAGTCCATTACTGGTGCCGGAAAAGTCACCTTGATCGAGCGGGCGAACTCGTCAACACTCGGAACGGCCGGGATCGCGGTCGGCTCTTCGCTGCTCGAATCGGCGTTTTCACTGTCTGCGAAATATCCGGATACTCCAGCCCAGCCCAGCAGCAGATCGGCAGCGTCGAGAGGAACGCTATCGGACCAGGACGGCTCTGCGAGGTCGTACTGCACGGTGAACGGGTCTTCGTTGACGATCGTAATCTTCCCGAAACCCTCATCCGGAACGAATTCACCATCGATGACATCACCGAAATCACCTCGGGTTGCTTCGGCGATATCGATGTTTCCTGATGTGGGCGATGCGGCAGGGTTCGCCGATGTGAACTCGTTCGTCCACCCCACGGTGACCGCTGTTCCCTGAACGACCGTCTCCGGCATCGCTGGCGCGCAAGCCACCAAGCTCATGCTCGTAGCGAGCACCAAAACCAGCGGTGTCGCGACACGACGTTTCCCCCTCATGCCGTCGCCGTCACACGAGGTCGGCGCCGTTGTCGCCCTCGGCCATCTCTCGGAAGGGTTCGCTCTCTTCGCTCTCCAGCCACGCGCGGGCGTGTTCCAACAGGACAGCGGGCGATTCCTCCGCCTCCTGCGCAGTGCCGAACGGACCGATCGTGTCCTCAGAAGGACGCTCGTCCGCGCGTACTACCGACTGGGTCGACAGGTTGTACCAGTAGCTCTGTGCTCCGCTCATGTTCCCGATTCTATTCGTCGTTGATGTGCGTGATCTCGTGCATACACAGAGGTCGTGGTGCCAGTCCTATCGACTGGCACCACGACCTCGTAAAATGCGATGGCTCAGCTGCCAGCGTGCTCCGAGTCCCAGTCGCGGATCGAGTCCGCCATCCGGTCGAGAGCGTCGGCCATCTCGTTCACGGCCTCCGCTGCGTCGTCAAGTGATGTCGAAAGCTCCGAGTACGACGTCGAGAAAGCCTCCGACGCGTTCTCGGTCTTGAACCCGTCCTGGACGAGCTCGTCGATGATGCCGTTGAGCTCCTTCAGAGTGTCCGTGACGGTGGTGCGCCCGTCGCGGAGCTTCTGAGCAGCCCCCTCCATCTCGCTGTATGTTGCGCCAAAATCATGTCCGGCCATGAGAAACCGCCTCCCGCGTTAGTCGTCTTCAGGCCAGTTCGGCCTCTTACGACGAGGTTAGTCAAAGATCGTCTCATCGCAAACGGGGAGCGGTACCCATGTACCTCTACCCGTTCTCCGTCGCATCCGGCACGTACGGGATCTGCATCGTGATCGCGCGTCCCGCCTGCACGAAGATTCCGCGGCCAACCGGGAAATCTGCGCGTTTGACGCGTCCGAACGGCGTCTTGAAGATTCCTTCGCCGTCGTACGTATCGGGCTTGAGCACGATGCCTTGCCGACCGGTCTTCCACTCGCCCAGTACACCGATACTGCCGGTTGCACGACTGATCTCCGCCTCGCCGATCAGCAGGTGGTCGCTGTTGTTCATGGCCTGTAGCAGCGCACGCATCGGACGGTCGGCTGGACCATCTGCCAGGTGCGGCATGTCTTCGATAACGATCATGATGCGCTCACCCGGGGATTCGCTCACCACCATCTCGGCAAGTTCAGCGGCAAGATCCTTCTCGTCTTCAGGTTTCGTGGCGCTGCGCACCCACGGACGGAAGTCCTTGAGCTCAGCGCGACGACTACCGAAGTGATACATCCGAATGTTCGGGTTGTAGCGCTCCATCGCGACGACGAGTGCTTTCAAAGCATTCGTCCTACCCGATGCGGGCGGACCCGAGATCACGAACGACCCGATCGGCTCGAACCCATGAGGAGCCAGCGTGTCATCGGCGACGCCGAAGACCGGCAGCCCATCGACCTGAGCGGGCATGTCCGTCACCGGCACCATCGTCGGAAGGGCACCGATCTCCGGTAGATCTCGCACACCCTCTTCGCGCAAGCGATCACCCAGCGCAATGAGAGCCTTGGTCTGCTCAACCACGTTCATCGTGCCGCCCAGCACTGCGATCTGTGCCTCATGGCCGTCGACGACGGCGCGACCAGGTGCAGACTGCTCGTCGAGAACATCCTTTGGCGCGTTCAACAGCATGTACTGGGTGGGATCTCCCATCCGCAGAACGACGCGACGAGAGATGTTCGATGCGACGGCGCTCGGAACGGCGTTGCCACGGTCAGCGGTGATGACCGTGTGCAAACCCAGCGTGCGCCCCTCGCCGAGGATGCGCATGAATACGCGGTAGAAGGGCCCTCGGCCTGGAGCGACCTCCCAGTCCTTCTTGAACTCCGGGTAGTTGTCGATCAGCAGCAGGATGCGCGGCATTTTCGGGTCAACCAGTTCGCGATACTCCTGGACGGATGCCGCGCTGGCCGCAGAGAAGGCCGCGGCTCGACGATCCATCTCCCGATCCAAGGTGCGCAGCAGGCGCTGGATGCGGTCGACGTCTGCACTGTCAACGACCGAGCGACGTGCGGCAGGGACGCAAGCGCGCCCAGAGCACCCGAAGCGAAATCGAGGCAGTACACCTCTACCCGACCACGATCGGGCCGCATGCCGGCAGCCGTTGCGATCGTCTTCAGCAATGTCGATTTGCCCGAGCCCGAGGTGCCGTAGATCACCAGCGATCCATCACGATCGGGCACAAACGCACCCGGCTCTTGCTGCTGCTTCTCTGGCACGTCGAGCAGTGCGAGCGGAATGCGTGTATCGCCCTCGTTCGGCAGGTCATGCAGATCCACCAAAGCCGACAGGTCATCCAGCCACGGCCGGCGAGGCCGGGGAAGTGCTGCAACCTCACTGGCGCGTATCAGAGTCGACACTATGCGCTTCTGGTCGTTCGGGCCGAGGTCCTCTTCGTGCGAGTCCGACTCGGCATCGCGGTCGGGCTCCCACTCAGCACTGGAACCGAAGCGCAGCTCAGCGACGCGCACTTCGGCCACAGCGTCGTCGTTTTCCGCTGTCCACCCACCGGCGTATGCGGATTGGAACGGCACCAGCCGACCTGGACCGGTCTTCGCGATCGCCCGACCCGGAATCGCTGCCGAGAAGGACGCCGCGATCGGGTCGTCCACAACGTCACGCGAGTCCGACTCGTCTGCCATGCGCAGGGCGATACGCAGGTTCGTGTTCGCGCGCAGGTTGTCTTTGATGACACCTGCGGGTCGCTGCGTCGCCATGATCAGGTGAATGCCGAGCGAGCGACCCCGCTGGGCGATGTCCACAACCCCGTCGACGAATTCCGGCATCTCTGACGCCAGCGCGGCGAACTCATCGATGACCAGTACGAGAGCCGGGGGGCATTCCGGATCCTGTCGCTTCTCAAGCTCGAGCAGATCCTTCGCCTTCTTGCGATTGAGCAGGTGCTCTCGATGGTGCAGCTCGGCGCGAAGGCTCGTCAGCGCACGGCGGACCAGGTGCGGACTCAGGTCGGTCACAAGTCCCACACAGTGCGGCAATTCCACACAGTCAGCGAAGGCAGATCCACCCTTGTAGTCGATGAACAAGAAGGTGACGCGATCCGGACTGTGTGCTGCAGCCATGGCGAGCACCCACGCCTGCAGGAACTCAGATTTTCCCGCACCGGTCGTTCCGCCGACGAGCGCGTGGGGCCCCTGAGTCCGCAGATCGAGCGCCATAGCGTCGCTCGCGCCCTGACCGATAATCGCTCGAAGCGTGCCGGACTTCTTCAGGCGCGGCCTCGGGTTCGGAGATCTGTCAACGATGGTGTTGTTCTGTCGCCAACGCTCGATCACGACCTGTGGATCCTCGGCGATCGCGGGGTCCACAAGCTGCAGGAACATCACCGAGTTCGGAATGTCGGACGAATCATGCACCACGGTGCTGGCATCTACCACCGGCGCGAGACGACGCGCGAGCATGTGCATGTACGCGTTCGACACACCTTCGACCTTGACGTGCTCGAAGTACTCGCCGTTGCGGACCAACCCGACCTGGGCGTCTTCCAGACCGCCTGTCACGTCGATGTAGCTGCGGCACACCGCGGGGAGTGACTCGACGGTAGGCGAGACGAAAACGGCGTGAACGCCGTGATCTGCGCCGCGCTCCAGCACATCGGTGAGCCGCCCTCGGTCCACCGGAGCGTCGTTGGTCACGAACACGATCACCGACACCGGAGGTGTGCTCTGGTGGTCGGTCGACGCGCGGGCGACATCCGTGCCGTAGAGGAGCGGGTTCCAATCCTCCTTGAACGGTCCTCGCGGCTCGCCGTCCTGCGTTCCGGCTGAGGCCCTGGCGACGTATTCCTCGAGCGTGCTCAGCAACGCGGCACCGGTCGGTGCGGAGTCAGCCAGTGCCATGTCCCTGAATGCACTTTTCTCGCTCGAAGTGTGTGGCATCCATTTGAGCCAGTCCAGCTCTGGTGTCCATGCCGCGTCGGCGAAGGCGACGGCAACGACATCGTTGGGGGCGTGCAGTCCGAGCAGTTGGACTGCGACGCCGCGCATCGTGTCTGCCACGGGGCCGCGGGGCCCGGCTATGCCGATTGAGCCTGCGTCGCCCAACGTATCGACGATGGGGACATCGTCGACGAACTCATAGCGCTCGCGCAGCCGATCGACCCGCTCGATGAACTCCGGCAAGCCGTCCGGCGATTCTTCCTCATCGATTGTGTTGCGCGCGGGAAGTCGGGAGCTTGCCAGCCGCAGACTGAGAAAGTTCCAGTGTTCGGGCCGTCTCGTCCACAGCATCGGGCCCAGGCGCATGGCATGTTCGAAGATCTCAGCGACAGGCGGAGCCTCCGCGTTGCGGGCCTGCTCTTCCTCGGGTTTTCCGCGGAAGAAGTCCTCTTCAAGCTGCTCGTATTGCCGCTCGAAGAGGAGGAATTCGTGATTGGAGCTCTTCTTGCTCTGCACTGACTGGTTGATGATATTGCCGAACGCCATCAGTGGCGTCATGATCATCATGAGGAGCGAACGCGGATTGCCGTTCATCGTGTACAGCGCCGCACCCATCAGGATCGGCGTGATCAGGATCGGCCACGGGAACATCTTGCCGATCGTCTCAGTGGGCAGACGCGGGATCTTGAACTTCGTTCCCGGGTAGCGCACTTCGACACGCGGGCTGCGGTTGAACAGCAACCCACCGCCGCGTTCGATGATCGGCTCCTCCGAGGCAGATCCGTCGAAGGATCGGGCGAGGCGGAGTTCGAGCGTGGTTCCGCCGATGACGAAAGGCTCGCCCTCCTCAACCCTCACCCGCTGTACAGCGACACCATCTACCAGCACGCCGTTCGCGGAATTCAGGTCGACGACCTCGATACTCGCACCGACTTCAAGTCGGGCGTGACGCTTGGAGGCCATCGGGTCAGAGAGCACGACATCGTTGCCTGCGTCGCGGCCGAGGGTGACGTGCCCGGATGCGATCGGGAACTCGTGTCCCACCAGCGGCCCTGCGGTCACGCGCAGCACGCCCACGATCTCGCGTCCCTCGGCGACGGCATAGTCCGGACCGTAGTTGAGGATGGATGCCGCGAAACCGGAGCCGATCGGTGCTTCACCGATCGGGACGCCGGGCTGCAGCGGCACCAGGCGTTCGCCAGTCGGAGGAGCGACTGCGAGCGTCAGCACATCGCCCTCGGCGACGGGCGTCGAGCGGCTCGGATCTGCTTCGGCGATATGCCGTGCCACATCGCCTGCGGTAGCCGTCGAATCGGTCGTGATCACGATGTCGACGGGGTCACCGCTCTGACGGTGCAAGGTCAGCTTCAGCCTCATTGGTGGCCCTCAGTCCCGCTTAGATCGTCAACAGCGGTCATCATTCGTTCACTCTCGATCACACTCGAACCACGGCCGCGGTGCGGTCGCCGAACAAAATCGTGTCGCCATCCATCACCATGACCGCCACATCCGGAGTAACCGTGTACTCCGCGCCGCTTCGGATCAGTCCCGATCCATTAGTCGAGCGACAGTCGACGATCTCAAGCCCGCCATCCACCGGCTGCACCAGCAAGTGAGTCTTCGAGAGCGACCTGCTGTCATCGGCCATCGCAATAGGTCGCGCACCCGGATGCTCAGCCGCGTCCGGATTACGACCGAGAAGCACCGGTTCTGAAATCAGAATGCTCTCGCCGGTGTCGAGGCGCAACGCGAAGCGCGCCGGGGGCACGGATTGCGGTGGCACGGGTTGCGGTTGCACGGGTTGCACGGGCTCAGGTTGCGCCGCGACCGGTTGCGGCGCAGGATCCGGAGCAACCGGAGCAACCGGCGGCGTGAAAGCTGCTCCGAGCGGAGGCTCGCCTCCCTGGTTCCGGTAACCGCCGAAAACGGGCTTGCCCGCCTCGATCGGTCCGATCTCCACAGACGGGGCTGTCTGCGGCAGGCCGATCACCGGGCGCTCATTCGGCTCGTAGGGTCGTGCCACGCCGATCACGCCCGCGCTGACGCGGCTGCCTGGGCGATACTCCGGTTGTGCCGCGGGATCTTCGGGTGTGGCAAGAGAAGGGAGCGCCGAACGCTCCGGCATCGGCTCGGCCTTGACGACCTTGCGTGCGACGCGCATCCGCTTCTCGTCGTACGGGTTCAGACCGCCGCGCACATCCACAAGCCAGACATTCGTCGCCTTGTCGTGCAACCCGCGACCGCGATGATCAGGATCGAACGTGGGCGAGATCAGGAAGAACGCTGGTCCCAGGAGCGGCAGCATGTTCGATGCGCCGACGATGAGATAGCGCAGGAATACCGCCCCCACTTTGGGGCGTTCCAGTGTGCGCACGTTCACGCTTCGGATGCCGGCGATGGCCTTGCCGATCGTCATCCCCTTGGTTCCGTGAAGCACGAGCTGGACAACGCTGAAGACGATGCTGAGCAGTGTCGTGACGGCAGCAGTCACGATAGCGAGCACGAATCCGGGATGGTTGATCAGCCCGTAGGTCGAGATCGATCCGGTTGCGAGCTTCAGCAGCAATGGAACCGCACCGAGCCAGAGCGGCAACTGCAGCACCACCCAGATCGCGACATCGCACACCACGGCGGCTGCACGACGACCGTAGGGAGCGTTGAGCAGGCCGAGGGCTGCAGCGTACGCGGGATCAGGGCGTCCGTCAGCGTCGAGCCCTTCAATTTCCTGCGTGTTCTCGCTGATCTCCCAGATCATGCCGTCAGATGCTTCGCCCCGCTGAGTCACTCGACGCACTTTCGAACCGGTTCAGAGGCGCGTCCGTCGCCACGGCGCAGCATCACGTCGACGCAAACCTGACCGGATGCCGCGCCCTGGAATGTCACCGTCGTCTCCTCTGTGGTCTCGGTGGTGCCGGTTCCGCTGAGATCCACCACGTTCCAGAGGTACAGGTCGTCGTCCTCCGGCAGAGGGTTGGTCCAGGTGAAGGTGATCGCAGTACCGTCCCGTGTGCCGGCGAGCGCGTCAACTTTGGGCACGGCATCCGACACGGGATCCTGCGGCACGATTTCGTCCTGAGTGGCGATCGGGTCGGGCTCTTCGTTGCCCGCGAGTAGATTCACACCGACGATCGTGCCACCGACGACGACCACCGCGATGACAGCGATCGCGACCCACAGACCAACGCGAGATTCGCGCTTCTGCGCAGGTGGCGCCTCAGGCTGCGAGCCTGGATCGACCTGAGCGGCCGACGACGGGGACGGCTGCGGTGAAACCGTGCGTGGCGGACGCATCAGGGTCCGGTCATCGTCAATCGGAACGGGCGCCGGGGGTGTTGCCCGTCGCACCGTCTCCTCAATAGCCGATGCAGCGGGGTTGTGCGCGTCAGGCCGGGGCGGCGAGAATCGCGGACCGGCATCGGAGGCGGGAGCAGGCTGAGGCTTGCCAAACGGACGAGTGGTCGCCGACGGACGGGTGGCGCCGGAAACGGGCTCGATACTCAGAATGTCGCGCACTCGCGTCAGACCGTCTGCCTCGTCCTCGAGGTCCTCCGCGATGGGATGGTCGTCCACGATGTCGATCGGAGTCACAGAATGAGTGAGTTCGATCTGCACCTTCTGCAACGCCCGCGCGAACGCGACGGCGCTCGGATAGCGTGCGTCCGGGTTCTTCGACATGGCACGCTCGAGCACCTGCTGCAGGCTGGCCGGCGAGTCCGGTCGAGCCAGGGCCGACAGTGGGGCACGCTCGATGCGCTCGATCAGATCTGCTCCGGAGTTGCGCTCCCCTGGCCGCTCGAACGGTGATCGACCGGCGAGCAACGTGTACAGCGTCGCTCCCAGCGCGAATACGTCGGAACGGGGACCGCTCTGCGGCGGGTCAGCGAAGAACTCCGGCGGGGACCACGGGATCGACATCCCGGTCGCATCCGACACCGCACCCGTTGTCGACGCGATGCCGAAGTCGGTGAGAGCCGGTCGGTTGTACTCGGTAACGAGAATATTCGCCGGCTTGATGTCGCGGTGCAGCACGCCAGCGCGGTGTGCGGTCTCAACGGCACCGGCGACCTGGATGCCGACCCGCAGTGCCTCAGCGACCGAGAAGGGCTCTTTGCGCGCGCGGATCTGAAGGTTCGGCCGGGGACAGTACTCCATCACCAAGTACGGTCGACCGTCGCCGGCAACACCGGCCTGGTAAATCGTGACGATCGCCGGATGCGTGGACAGCATCGCCATGACGTTCGCTTCGTCGGCAAATTCTTTCGCGGCACTGCTGGAGATACGATCCGCCAGCAGCACCTTCACCGCAACGCGGCGTTTGGGCATCTGCTGCTCGTAGAGGAAGACGTCCGCGAACCCACCGGTGCCGAGCGGCTCGACATAGGTGAAGCCGGGAAGCTCCGGCGGCGGGGACGGACGTCGACTCACGGAAGGTCCTCGAAGGTGACTGTCACGCCGTCGCCGAGGTCGACCGTGTCGCCGGAGAGCACCACAGTCTGCTCGCCAGGATGCAGGCGCAAAGGGTCGGCACCGTGGCGCAGCAGCGTGGAACCGTTCGTCGTGTGCAGATCGATCACGAGGATGGTGTCGCCCTCTGGACGAATCTCGAGGTGGCTGCGCGAGATGTCCTGCTGCGGGCTCTCCACTGCGACGAGGTGCGGCAGATCGGCGCCACTGGCGCGGGTCGAGCGCGGACGACGACCGATGATGACCGTGCGATCAAGACTGACGACCTGCCCGGTGGACACGCGGATGCGGCCCGTGCTTCCCTGCACCACCGGCAGCACAGCGGTGGCGGCGTCTGGCCCCGCGACGGGAGCGTTCTGTCGGAGTGCGCGAGCTTCAGCAACCGAGATCGTCGCACCGTCGTGATCGCCGTCGAGTGGCACCGGAACCGGTGGCGCCGGAACCGGTGGCGCCGCGGCCGGCGGAGCAACCGCGCTCGGCGCGGCGACTGTGGCGCCGAAAAGCTGGTCGAACTCGTCAGCGTCAGAGGCGTATGTCACCTCGGTGGGAATGAGAGTCGCGCCGTTGATGGAATCGTCGAGCTCAGTTTCGAGTTCTGGCTCTGGCACCGCTTCGACCTCCGGCTCCGCTTCGAGATCAGGCTCTGCTTCGACCTCAGGCTCCGCCTCGGCCTCCTCGGCACGAGCGGGCTCCGGCGCGACCGCATCCGTCAGCGACTGCTCATCCGCGATGTCGGATTCTTCGAGGTCGGAATCTTCCAGGTCGGCGTTTACCTCAGCGGCACGCACGACACCGCCACGCACTGGCAGCTCTGCTTCATCACTGGCGTCAGCGATCAAAAGCGCGATCCCACTCGCGTTTGCGACGAAGCGCTCACTCCAGGTGGTGACATTGGATCCGCCGAAGCTCTCTACCCCGTGTGGCCCGGTGACTCGCACTGTGACGTCGCCGCGGACGGCGATCCTGGCATCCCCACGCTCCATCACAACCGCGGCAAACGGCAGCATGTCGGCGAACGAGCCGGCAGCGTGCGCAGTCAGCGCGTCGATGACAGCCGCGAGGTTGCGTTCAGATTGCTGGTGGTCCCACACCTGAGTGACGAGATCAATCGGGGCGTCCGGCGGCAACGCGATGAGCGCCCCCGGCGTGACAAGGACGTACCACTTCCCGGTTCGGTATGTCGTCTGCATCAGCGCATCCCTCCTGCGGTGGCCTCACGGGGCCGAGTGTCCTCATCGATGTCATCATCGGCTTGCATCTGCACGCCTGGTCGCGAAGCGACGGACACCGCATCCACCACTACGACAGTGATGTTGTCTCTGCCGCCTGCGCGCATGGCTTCCCCGACGAGCGCAGCGGCGGCCGTCTGAGGATCGGGTTCCAGTGCGAGAATTTCGTGGATCAACTCGTCGGATACTTCAGATGAGAGCCCGTCAGAGCAGATGAGCATCCGGTCACCGAGCTCGGCAGGAAACATCCAGAAGTCCGCATCGCCCGCGCTGCCCGCACCGATTGCACGCGTGATGATGTTGCGGCGCGAATCTGTGACAGCGTCGCTGCGGTGATCTCACCGGACTCGATGAGCTCCTGCACGACTGAGTGGTCGACACTGATCTGCTCGAGTTCACCGTCCGCGAGGCGGTACGTGCGCGAGTCGCCGACGTTGAACGTGAGCCAGTAGCCCATGCCGTCGACCGTCGCGAGGACCAGACCTGAGAGTGTGGTGCCCGCACGTCCTGTTCCCGAAAACGGCAGGTCCTCGACGGCTTCGCGTGAACGGCTCAATGCCTCACGCACATCATCGAGGACGAGGCTCTCGCGCCCGATGTAGCGCGAGAATGCGGAGATAACTGCCGTGCTCGCTCGTTCACCGGCCTCGTGGCCACCCATGCCATCGGCGACGATGAATACCGGTGCACTGGCGAGGAGGGAGTCCTCATTCAATGTGCGTCGAAGCCCGGTGTGGGTCGACGAGCCGACGGAGACGACCAGTGGAGCGGTCATGCATATCCTCCGATCGTGACAATGCGGTCACCGATCTCTATGGCGTCGCCGAGCTTGATCCGCACCTGCTCGCCGGGTGCGCACACGATGCGATGCCCATCTCGAACCACGGCCGTGCCATTGGTCGAGTGCCGGTCGATGATCCAGCCGCCAGATGCCTCTGCAGCCGCTTCGAAGTGCGTCTTCGACAGCGACAGCGTCTCATCTCGGACAGAGACGACCTCGGCGCCCTGTTCGGGTGCGGGGTTTCGACCGAAGATCGTGCGCCGTGAGACGGTCACCCTGGTTCCGTCGTCCCACGTAAAGATGAGTCGGTGACCCGGGATGCTGATCCGGGTGTCCTCGAGATCGGATGACTCGTGGAGCAGGGGCGCCGGAGCGGGCCTGACGTCGCCACGAAGCTGCGTCTCCTCCTGGACGGACGAGTCCACCTTTGGCGCTGGCGCGACCACGGCAGGTTGCTCCGAAACGCTACGAACTGGCGGGGCGTCCTGGGTGATCCCGGGGACGAACGCGATCAGCGGATCATCGTTGGACGGAGCAGGAGCGACGACGAGAGCTGGCGCCGAGGGGGCAACCGGCGTCGGCAGGGACGGCATGAGAGGCGCAGGCGACGCGGGCACCAGCGGGGGCGCCTGTGCTGCCGGGGCCGGGTGTACTGACGGGGCGGGTGCGGCAACCGACTGCGGCGGCGCATATCCACTCGTAGCGGCGGGGGTGAGCCCCGGAATCGGCGGCGCAGACGTCGGCTGCGGGGACCCCGTCAGGGAAGGTGTCTGCGGTCGCGGCGGAAGCGCCATCGCCTGCGTCGGCGGTGCCGCGGTGGCCGCACTCGTGCCACGTGCGTCGAGCATCACAGATTTTGCGACCTTGTCGTGCCACCCCTGGTAACGTCCCGAGCCGTCGAACAGCGGGGTGAAGTAGCCGACAACAATGGATGCCGCGAGCCCGAAGATGATGTTGCGCAGCAGCGTCATGCCGAAGCCGAGGGGCGCGCCATCCGTCTCGCGTGCCAGTCGGAGCCCCTGTGCGCGCATTCCGATGGAGCCTTTACCACTCTGCATGAGGGTGTAAACGACAAACCATCCGAGCAGCAGCAGCGAAACCAGCGGCCCGCCTACGGCGAGCACTCCCAGCATCCCCTTGCCGGCCGAGAATGCGGCACCGAGCAGAATGAAGGTCAGCACCATGCCGAGCCCGGCCGCGATCACGGCATCGATAATGTATGCCACGGCACGTCGGGACGGCGGGGCGACGGTGCCAAACGCCAGTTGTGTCATGAGGTCTCACTCTCGGGTGCTTCGGATGTGCTGTTCTCGATCGTGCCAGGTTCTCGCCGGATCCGCGCGGTCGCGGCATCCTTCAACGTACGCAATCCGTTGGAGACGCCCGAACCATCCATGAGGGAGCGCACGCTGAGTCGCGCCTTCATCCGCTTCCAGAAACCGACGTTACTGCCGAGCCCGACGACGATCTCGTCGACCTGTTTCCAGAACGCGTCGACCTCTTCCTGCGTCGGGTCGCTGGGTCCGAACACATCGGCGTCGGCCTTCTCTGCAAGCGTGGTGACAACGGGCACCGAAAGCGAACTGGCGACCAGAGCAGCCTCTTCACCGCGCGTGGCGCCGGGTTCGAGGCGAGCGCCGTAGTCGACAGCGCGATCGGTGAGTTCATCCCATCCACCGCTGATCCGGTCGGCGGTGCGCTCGGCCGAGCGTCGGCTGCGGCGCCGCGAGGCCTTCCACGCGCCGATCACGATGAACGGCGATGCGAGCAGCGCAATCACGGCCAGCGAGATTCCACCGATCGCGAGGATCATGGCGATGATGCCGGCAATGTTGAGCGACTCGTCGTCGGACTCCCGGTCATCAGGAAGCGTCGGCGGCAGGTCGGCAGGCTCTTGCGGCGGGGGCGGCGGCTGCAGTACCTGAGGTTTGGGGTCGGCGCGCGGCTTGGTGCTCTGATCGTTCGGCACCTGGTCTTCGGGCGGTGTGGGGTCGAACTGCACCCATCCGAAGCCCTTGAAATTGACCTCGACCCAAGCGTGAATATTGTCACCGGTCGCAGTGAACTCCGCAGCACCCTCTTGCTCTTCCGCAGGGTAGAAACCCATCACGACGCGGGCGGGAATGCCGAGCTCGCCGGCCAGCAGAGTCATGGCGACGGCATACTGCTCGTCGTCACCGATCATCTGATCGCCACCGATCAGGGCCGAGATGCGTTCTGAGGTGTGCCCTGCCCGCGAGATGACCTCACCCTCAAGTCCGTGACTGAAGAAGCCGTCCTCAGAGAGGAAGGTCTCCAACGCCCGCGCTGTTCGATGGGAGTCTCAGCCTCAGACACCGTCTCGGCAGCCAGCGAGGTGAGTTCCTCAGGCACGTTCTCGTTCTTGGGTAGGCGCACTGTGCCGAACGCAGCCTCGCCGATCTGCTCATCGGTGGGCGTTGCGGGAATCGTCGTCTGCACGGCGTAGCTATCGCCCTTGCCGATCCCGGTCGTCGAGACCGCGGTGCCGCTGCCAGAGCTGTAGTAGGTGCTGCGACGCAGCTCGTCAGCATCGTCTCCGGCAAAGTCGAATTCCGAGACGTCACCAGCGTTCGGCACCCACACACCGGAGTACTTGCCGACATCGACCTGCAGAGTCACAGGCAACCCCTCGGCATCCGGTGACATGTTGGAGCGAATCGGAGAAAACGCGCTCGACGACCCTGGCCCGCCGTCGACGACATTGATGACCTGCCCATCGAACTCGTCCATGGATGCCAGTCGGATGCGTGCACCCTTCGGCAGGCCACGCACGGTGAACAGCGTCTCTTCGGCGTCGTCACGAACATAGCCACGGAACGACTGCAGAGCGCTCGGGTAGTCGTGCACGTTGAACGGCGGGATGATCACGTCGCGCAAGACGTGGCGCACTTCGGCCGGCGCGGTAAAAGCACTGGTCGCGACACCGGCGCCACCGGCAACCGCGAGGACAACGGCGCCGGAGAGCAGTCGACGCATCCGCATGTGGTTGGCGCGGGAGGGATCCACCTGCCCGACAGAGACGGCAGCATTCTGCGGTGCCCAGATCTGACGCACCGCCAGCCACGCCATACTCGCGATCGCGAATATCGTGCCCTGGATGACAGGAAGCGCCGGCTCCGGAACGCCCAGCGCGATCACGAGTGCGAGCAGGACGCCCGCCGGGATCAGCGCCCACGCCGCTGCGACAGCCGGAAGGCAAGGGATGCCGTGAGAACCGCGATGACCAGCATCAGCAGGAACGGCACGATGAGGTGGCCGTCGGGTGCTGCGACCGGCGCCACCGTGGTGAGCAGCTGTTTCCACGAAGTGACCACTCCGACCGCCAGCTGCTGGAGCGTGTCGAGGGAGGGAATGACGCCGACGATCGCCGTGTACGGCAGTGCAAGAGCACCGCCGAAGACGAAGTAGGCGAGAACGGTGAGACCGGCGACGACCAGGATTCCCCAGCGGCGCCATGCCGCTACCGCGGCAATCGCGATGCCGAGGATGAGTCCGCCGATCGCAGCCGGAAGGTAACTGGGGCCAGCGAAGCTCGGCCAGAAACCGGCCACTGAAACACCGAGCAGAATCAGCACGGCGACAACGTCGACGGCCCAACGGCGCGCGGAGAACGTCACTACTGCTGGCGCGCTCATGCGAGAACTCTCTGAAGGGCGAGAGGGATCTGCTCCAGCGTACCAACGCTGACGACATTGGCGTCCGCGATCTTGCGCAATGACGGCATCTCGACAGTCGTGTCAGCGACAATCGCAATCACTCGAGCACCGAACGGGAGTCGGGCGCAGGCGCGGCGAAGGTCATCGTTCGAGACCTTTGAGCCGCAGACGAGCACGACCACGCTGGCGAGCGGCATGGTCGCCGCGATAACACCGCTGAGGTCGGAGACACTTCCTTCGCGAGGTTTGCTGCTCTCGACCGCTGCGAGCGAATCGAGTAGCTGCTTGCCGGTGCCGGCTCTGAGCTCGCGGCCCTGCACCCGCACATCGACGCGCTGAGAGTCGCGGATCGCACGGAGGCCCACCGATCCTGCTGCGGAAATCGCAAGCTCGAAGTCTTTGTCGGTGGCGTAGTCGCCCGTAGAGCACGAGAGGCCGATGACGAAGTGGGATCGGCGAGTCTCCTCGTACTGACGCACCATCATCACGCCCGTGCGCGCGGTGGAGCGCCAGTGCACGTGGCGAAGATCATCGCCGGGCTGGTACTCGTTGAGCGCGTGGAACGAGACATCATCGCGCGAAAGGTCAGCAGCGGGAAGGCCCTCAAGGTCACGGAGGAACCCGAGCGACTGTCCATCGAACAGCACGGTCTTCGGATGTACGAAGAGGTCGACAGGATCGTCACGTCGATGAGCGCGCTCGAACAGTCCGAGAGGATCACCACGGACCACGCTGACCGGACCGACCTTCACGACTCCGCGTCGCTGGGTGGGGATCGCGAAGAGCTCTTCGGCCTTCTCGCCCGGTGCGAGACGCTGGATGCCGAACTCACCGCGCCCGCCGCCGACGGGCAGCACGACACGAGAGGGCAGGATGGCGCGGTTGCTCGGATTGGCGAGCGTCAGAGCACCGACAGCACGCTCGCCGACGACCACGCGGGTGCGCGCAAGGTCAAGTGCCACATCGTATTCGGTACGACCAATCAGGAAGAAGGCACACAGAATCAGCGTGATCACGATGACGATGGCCGTCATCGTGAGTTCTACCCAGCCGAGGCTCTGACCGATGATCCAGAACACCACTGCCAGCACCATCAACACCCACGCCAATGGACGGATGGCCTGAGTGATCTTCAGCAGACGCGCGCCAACGCGCGCGCCGATGACCGCCGCGATGTCACGCCAGTTGGCGTCGCGTTCGATGCTCGGCGCCGCTGGCAACGTACCTGCGGACATCAGGCCGCCGTTCGCGCCTGCGGTGCCGCCACATTCTCGAGCACTCGCGCGATTACGACGTCTGCCGTTGCGCCAGCGAACTCCGCCTCGGCGTCGAGCAGCAGACGGTGCTGCCACACCGGGCCGACCAGCGTCTTGATGTCGTCGGGGAGAACATAGTGACGGCCGTGAGCGGCTGCCCAGACCTTCGCAAGGCGCACCATCGCGATCGCACCGCGCACCGATACTCCGAGACGCACACCGCTGTCTTCGCGGGATGCCTCAGCGAGTTCGGCCACGTAGCGAAGCACGGCGGGCTCCACGTGGGCGGTAGCGGCGAGGTCGGCCATGTCTGCGACGGCGCTGGTGGTGATGATTGCCGTCAGGCCAGCGGACGGGTTTCGATCGGATGCACCGGCAAGAATGCTCTCGGTGATAGCGAGGTCGGGGTAGCCGATCGAGGTCTTGATGAGGAAGCGATCCAACTGCGCCTCGGGGAGCTTGTAGGTTCCTGCCTGCTCGACCGGGTTCTGCGTCGCGATGACAAGGAACGGTCGCCCAGCCTCATGGGTTACGCCATCCACCGTCACGCGCGACTCTTCCATGACCTCGAGGAGCGCGGACTGGGTCTTGGGAGACGCACGGTTGATCTCGTCTGCCAGTACGATCGACGCGAAGATCGGGCCCTTGTGGAACTCGAACTTGTGGGCCTGCTGGTCATAGATCGTCACACCCGTGACGTCTGAGGGCAACAGGTCAGGCGTGAACTGAATGCGCGAGCTCGTGCCCTGCACAGTCGACGCGAGAGCCTTCGCGAGACTCGTCTTTCCGGTGCCGGGTGCGTCTTCGAGAAGCACATGGCCTTCGGCAAGCATGGCTGCCAGCACCAGGCTGACGACCTCCTTCTTACCCTGCACTGCCTTGTCGATGTTGTCGACGAGGCGCTGGAAGGTGCCCTGGAACCAGGTTGC
Source organism: Microbacterium sp. CH12i (assembly GCF_000685355.1). Classification (GTDB taxonomy): domain Bacteria; phylum Actinomycetota; class Actinomycetes; order Actinomycetales; family Microbacteriaceae; genus Microbacterium. The sequence continues at coordinate 218,130 of NZ_JHET01000008.1, forward strand.
CTGTTCGGGGGTCATAGTCATGAAAGTTCGTTCCTCTGTGTCTTCGAATCTGTCGCCAGGACGGTCACGGTATTGCCCAGTAGCGCTTCTCGGTGTCAACGTCCGTACCCCAGCCGACGATGTCGACCCAGACGTTGACGTTGTCCTGACCCTGGTAGCAGCTGAGTTCCTGCGAGCCTGTCCCGTTGAAATTCACGGTGTACGCGTGGCCAGCGATGTGAGTGTTGTCGTCGGAGTTGCACCAGACCTGCGCATTGCCGATGCTCAGGTTCTCCCAGTTGACCGTGTACTTCAGGCAAGCGCCGTTGTTGCAGCTCGCACCGAAGCCTCCCTTGCTCACCCAGACCTTGGGCGCGGGCGGAGCGTCGGTCGTTGCGGAGGCTTCGGCGACGCTAGACCAGCCAGCGGCATTGTGCACGCGCACCTGGATCGCGTAGTTCTGTGAGTAGCCGTTGCCGACGTTCCGCGAGCCGCTCGCGCTCACTGTCTCCCATCCGCCCCAGCCACCACCCGGACCGCGCACGTTGATTTGCGTTGTATCAATCGCGGCGCCGTTGTTGCCGTTATTGCTCCAGCGCAGAGTAATCGCCTGAGCACCGTTTTTCGCCGCGCTCGCGCTCGGCTGCGGCGGAATCCCGTATGGCGTCACCGAGTTGGACGGTGCAGACTCGACGCCGGTGTAGCTGCCATCACCAGTGTTCGACAGTGCACGAATCTGCAGGTTGTACCCTGCACCGTTCGACAGTCCACCGATCGTCGTGCTACTAAGGGCCTGCCAGTTGCCGCTACTGTTCAGCCGGTACTGGTAGCTGATCTCCGAGTCCCTGGCTCCGTTGCGCTGATCTGCGTTCAGTGTGTACGACGAGGTGATCGTGATCGCGCCATCGCCGGCAGTGATCGTCGGCGTCGCTGGCGCATCAGGTCGTAGCGCGCCGCGGCGCTCGGTGGAGGCCGGGCTCCACGCACCCCAGCCAGCCTTGTTCTCAGCTCGCACGATGTACGTGTAGCCCGACTCCGAGGTATCGACCACAACGGCCTGGCTGGTTTGCCCCGATGGGACATCGATCGTGGTGACCGTCGTTCCTCCGCGCATGACCTGCAGCGCATAGTGCGAAATGGCGTCGCCATTGTTGTTCGGTGCGACCCAGTTGACCTGCATCTGTGCCTGCGATCCGACCGGAGCGAGTTCGGCGGTCGTCGGCGCCGATGGCTGCATCGGCGGGCCCGCGGGGACCATCGCGAGCGACCATCCGCTGAACGTGGACGGATCAGGCGCTCGGTTGTGGGCCTGCACGCGCACCTGATACGACGTGCCGTTCTCCAGCCCCTCCCACGTCATCGCGTTTCCGGTAACGCCGGTCTTCTCAGTGATGCCTGACGGCGGTGCGGGCGAGATCTGCAGGGTGTACGACTCGACCGGTGAGCCCGGTGTCGTTGGCGTCTTCCACGCCACCTTGAGCGACTTGTCACCGAAGACGAGCGTCGGCGGAGTCGGAGTATCTGGGCGCGCATCAGGACGCGCAATCTCCGACGCGGCTGACGGCTCGGAATCGCCCACACGGTTGGTCGCGACGACACTAAATGTGTACTCGACGTTGTTCGTCAGCCCGTCCAGGGTGCAGGTGGTCGACGCACACTTTTTGCTGTACGCGCTTCCTGATGTGCTCGACACCGTGTACTGAGTGATTTCAGCACCATTGTTCGACGGCGCAGAGAAGGACACCACGACACTGCGGTCTTGCACGCTGGTCACCTGAGGGCGACCGGGCACATCGGGCACACCCTGCACCGTGACGACGACGCGGCCACTGACATGGCGGTCCACATCGGTCGTTGCATCTTCAATCGTGTAACGAACGACGAGTGTGCCGACAAACTTCGCGCCCGGCGTCACCGAAATCTGATCGCCCTTGATCGCCGCGGTGCCGTCACCGGTCTCCGTTGCGACCGAGACGAGCTCCAAAGGCGTCTCAGGGAACGGGTTGACGTCATTGCTCAGCACCGGGACCGAGATGGTTTTGCCCTGATCTGCCTGATCGATGGTGTCAGTATTCGCCGTCGCAAGAGATCGAGTCGACGCGGCGACTCGCACGATCACGGCGCCTTCGATCGGCTCAGTTTCGCCGTCAGAGACGCTGATTGTCAGTGTTGCGGCGGTGCCCTTCTTAGCGTTTGACGCTGCCTCGACAGACAGCGTGGATCCGTCGATGCGCGCGCTCATACCGTCGCCCGCTCGGCCGACCAGCTTGTAGGTGTGCTTTCCGGCATCGCCCGGGTCTGGGTCGTTCGTCAGGGCTGCCAGATCGAGGGTCGTGGCAGGCTCGCCAGCTGCGACATTGAGTTCACCACGTGTAAATGTTGGCTGCTGGTTGGATGGCGGCAGTACGGTGACCGGAATCGTGAGTGTCGCCTTGCGACCATCCGGATCATCGGGTCCGGTGCCGTCAGTCACCTCGAACGTAATGGCATCCTCGCCGAAATACCCGGCGGCAGACGTGTAGGTGAGCGTGCTGGCATCTTTCACCAGATCAGAACCGTCGGCGTGCGCCGCGCTCACCTTGCTGTGCTCAGTGATGACGACGTCGCCACCACCGGCCGCGCTGACGTATTCCGCAAGCGGCAAGGCCTTCGTCTCGCCGCTGACGACCTCGACAGGCTTCGTCCACGTGGTGTACGGGCGCATATCGCCCAGCGCCGGAACGAAAATGAATGCAGAGGTCGCAAGATCGTCTCGGTCGGTGAGCGTGTAACGGATGAGCTGCATCTCCTCGCCCACCTTCACGCGTACTTTGCCATCTTCCAGACGAGTGCCGCCAGTACCAACAGTGACGTTAAGGGCGTCCGTCGTGCCATCGGGATCTTCATCGTTGGCAAGAATGTCAATGTCAGCGGTCAGCTCACCATCCGCGAGATCGGTGGGGCGCAGGCGATCGTCCCGAGCGATCGGAGCGATCAGCGGCACGTTCTCATCGACGGTGATCTGCAGCACGGCTTCAGCCGTCGCACCGCGGGCATCACTGATCGTGTACTGCAGCGATGTCTCGGCAGCGTGATCCGGGGCCTGCACGAGCACGCGGTCACCGGACACGCGAGCCTCCAGCTCACCGCCATCCGGTAACACAAGCGCATCCTTGACGAGGGCAATCTTGTCGCCCTCTGGGTCAGAGTCGTTGAGCATCACCGGGACGGCAACTTCACGGCCCGGGCGCACGACGACTGAGTCCTTCACGGCATAGGGCGCCTGGTTCACATCTTCCGCGCCGGCGATGCCGACACGGATCGTCGCCGTGCCTTCCTTCCCGAGACGATCACGCACTCGATAGGAGAACGTATCTACGCCCGCCGAATCTGCGTAGGCCTCGTAGACGAAGTAGTTCTGTGCAACCTCGGCGACTCGACCCTTCGTCGGGTTTGATGCGAGGCCGATCAGCTCAACAGAGTCGCCATCTGCGTCGATGTTGTCCAGGGGTACAGCGATGTTCGCGGTGTTTCCACTGAGCACACGGCTGGTGATGTCTTGCGGTCGCGGTGCCGCATTGTCATCCTGCACAGGCAAGATCTGGATAGTGATGTATCCACCGACCTTGTTGCCCCGGGTGTCAGACACCTCGTACGTCGCGTAGACGGTCTTGGCTTCGCTACCGGCTTTGAATCGCACGGCGTCTTGCGAAACGAAAATCTCGCCATCTTCCGGGTCAACGAAGGGTTCGATCAGCTCTGGCTGCAACGTCAGCGCATCACCGATCGGGCTGGTGTCGTTGTCGAGAACCGGGATCGTAACGACGTCGTTCACCCGCACGACTGCCTGATCGGGGATTGTGACCGGAGGCAGAATCTTCGATGGGGCGGGGATCGGGATGACGACCACCTCACCCTCGGCGGTCTTTGAGCCATTGGAAATGCGATAAGTGATGCGCGCCTGCTCGTCGAGCGACCCCTGATCACCGATCCGGAGCGTCTCGTGGTTCAGCACGGATACCGAAATGCCACTGCCGGGCTCCACCGTCACCGACTGGATGACGAGAATGCCGCCGGCCGGATCGGTGTCATTGTTCAGCACCCCGAGGAGCACTTCGCCGCCGGTGGGAAGCAGCGCGACATCGCGCACCGCTACCGGTGGAAGATCCTGGTCGCTGGCGTCGGTGACGTCGACCCGGACGATTCCCTGCACACCATTCGGCCCCGCCGCAACCTCGTAGAGCACGTAGTAGACGCCCTTGGTCGGCGCGCTGAATGTAAAGGTCTTGTTCGGGTAATCGGGGACGATCGTCCCCCCGGGTGTCTCGTCGCCGTTCACCCGAGTAAGACGCAGCTGCTCGCGTCCGGAGCTCGAGTCGTTTGCGAGCGGGGCAACGGTCACCTGCTCGCCGACGCGAGTGATCACGTGGTCAGCGTTCGTCTTGGGCAGCGTCGATCCGGAAGGACGCACATCGAGGACGAGAGTGCCGGTGGTCAATTCGCCGAGGGCGTCTGCAACAGTGACGCCGACTTCCTTGCGACCCTGTGTGCTTGTGGTCGCACGGTACGTGATCTGACCATCGGTGGTGAATTCAACCTCGTCACCGGGTGCTGCAAGGACATCCTTCAGATAGATGTCATCGCCCTCGGGGTCGATCCAATCCGGCAGCACGTTGTACGAGACGGTTCCGCCCGTCTCGATCGCGAGAGTTGTGGTGCGTTTCGGTTTCGGCGCGGTGTTGGTGTCCCAGTCCTTGACACTGAGGCTGACCGTCGCGGTGTCTTCGCCCCCGCGTCCGTCATTCACCGCGTAGGTGAAGGATGCCGCGCCGGATGCCTTCTCATCCACGGCTATTTGGAGTGACCCGCCGTCATAGATGGGTTGCACAGTTCCCACGGCGGGCTGTTCGGCGGCGAGCGACGCAACAAGCACGTCACCGTCGGCGTCATTGTCGTTGTCGAGCACGGGCAGCGCCGTGGTCTGGCCAGGGCGCACGCCGAAGTTGTCGTCCTCGGCAACCGGGGGCGTGTTGGTGTCTGTCCGGACCGGAAGAGTGGTTTCCACCGTCTCTTCGGTGGTTTCTTCCTCATCTTCGGTCTCACCCTCGGGCGGCGTCAGGTCGTTCCAGTTATCGACCTGCTGCAGGCTTTCGTCTGCGAGCCACGCGCTGCCGCTGACTGTGTCGTTGAGGATGATGACGTCGCGATTCACGCGGAACGTCAGCGAAGCGTTTCCCTCGACACCGGGAATCTCGGCGGAGACGTCGCTCGCGTCGCTCGGACACTCGCGCACGAACTTTCCCGAGCCTGCCCACGCACCGTAGGTGCAGCCGAGGAGTGACACCGGGGCCGCTGGCGTGCCCTGGCCGCCCGCACTGGTCATCACAGGCTCTCCGCCATCGAGCGGAACGCTGATCAGGTTCGACGCGGTCGCGACGGTGACGGCATCTGTCGCCACCGAAGCTTGCTGCAGCACCGCACTGTCAGCTTCGGGGATCTCGGTCCGGAACCCACCGGGCGTCATCACAGCGCTGTCGGCCGGCGACAACACCACCGGGGTCTGTCCGACCACGGTGATTGTGGCCGCGATCGACGTGTCGATTTCACCCAGCGACGACGTGGACGGCTCAAGAGCCTCACCCTCGTTGTCGACCGGGATCGTCACGACCTCGGCCTTATCGCCGTTCAAGGCGTAAACCGTGCCGTCCTGGCCGACGGCCACATCGGCGTTCTTGCCGAGCTCGACGAGCGGATCGCTGCCCTGCAGCTCGAAGCCGGAAAGACCACGCACCGGGATGACCCAGAGGTCGCCAGATGCAGGATCGAGGACAGCGGCGGTCTGCGCACCCAGCGCGACCTTCGCCGACCCCGGAATAGTCGTGGTGTCTGCAAGCGAGACGCGTGCGGGATCAACGGCGGTCAGGGTCGCGTTGCCCTGGTCAACCACCAGGATGGTGGCGGCATCCTGCAGAATGTCGAAGTTCTCACCGCTGGTGCGCAATCCGCCGTCCAGCAGCGTCGATTCGTTATTGAAGTGACCGACCATTAGCGCGGATGACTTCGTGATCCACACGCCACCATCGTTGAGATCAACCTTGGTCGTCGGGTTGCCCTCATATGTGAAGGCCAGAGTGGCGATCGCCACCGCCGCCACTGTCACACTCGCCGCAGACGCGATCGTCTTCGGTTTTGCGCGCAGCCATGTCAGCGCCTTCATGACCGGTTCCCCCCTGGTCGTTCGTATAGATCGCACCGCTCATCCCGTTCAGATGGCACGAGGCACCCGGATATCCTAACTGGCTCACATGGATGCGCCGAAGGGGAGAACTGCCCACGTGGTCAGTGCGCGCGCCAGCATCCTTCGATGTGGTCGTCGACCATGCCGCCGGACTGCATCAACGCATACATGGTCGTTGCCCCCACAAAACGAAACCCCCGTGCGCGCAACGCCTTGCTCATGGCTGTCGATTCGGCCGTCACCGCCGGAACTTCGGCAAACGACCGTGGACGGATGCCGACGGGCGGCGCGAACGACCACATGAAGTTGTCCAACTCTCCCGACTCCATCTCGGTGACCAGCCGGGCGTTGCCGATCGTCGCGAGAATCTTCGCGCGGTTGCGGATGATCCCGGCATCCGTCATCAGTCGCTCGACGTCATCATCGCCGAACCCGGCGACCTTCGCGGGATCGAACCCCTCGAAGACCTCGCGGAATCGCGGTCGCTTGCGCAGAATCGTGATCCAGCTCAGGCCAGCTTGGAAGCCTTCCAACGACAGCTTCTCGAAGAGCGCACGATCGCCGTGCAGCGGCACGCCCCACTCCTCATCGTGGTAGCGGATGTACTCGCCATCCGTTCCAACCCACGCGCAACGTGCGCGTCCGTCATCCGCGGTGAGAAGAGAGCTCATGCCTACAGCGTAAACAATGCCGCCGACGCTACTTCTTGGCGGCCTTCTTCAGAGCCTTCTCTGAGATGGGCGCCTCACCGGACGCGGCGAGCGCAGCGTAGTACGCGCGCGCCTCGTCCTGTCGCTGCTGCTCGATGCCACTCGCGAGGGGTGCGCGCACATGCTCAGGCTCGTAACCGAAAGCGTTGACGAGATCGAGTGCGTGCGGACGAAGCCGCAGGCACAAGCGGTCGATGTAGCTCGACACGACCGCGGCACGCTGAGTCGACAAACGACCGTTGATGATGTGCCAGGCGAGGTGTTTCTCGATGAGCTGCAGTCCGAACAGGTCGCGCAGCCAGGTCAGCACCTTCTTCGTGTCGCCGCCTTCCGGGATGCTGTTGACCGCATCGGTGAACGCCTCCCACTGCAGCAACTCGCCGTGCGCACGGGCAACTTCAATGAGGTCGGCCTGATTCTCGTTGAAGAGCTTCTCGCCCAGCACCTTGTCTTTGCCGGCGTGACGCAGGTTGCCGGCGATGTCGGCCACCATCTGCTGCACACGATCAGCGAGCAGCTCGTGCTGCTGCTCTGCGCGCAGACCGTTTTCAACAGAACGCGCGGTCGAACCGAAGTCGGCGACAGTCTGGCCGAAGCGACGAAGCCCCGCGCCGTGGAAAGCCTTACCCGCAGTCTGGCCAAGTGCGAACGCGGCGAGCGCCTTCGCATCCTTGTCTTTGAACTGCTTCGCAAAGTCGGTGAGCAGACGCTTGCCAACCAGCTGAAGAAGGATGTTGTTGTCACCCTCGAACGTGGCGTAGACGTCGAAGTCTGCGCGAAGCCCCACCAGGCGATTCTCAAACATGTAGCCGGCACCGCCGCAGGCTTCACGTGCCTCCTGCAACGTGTCGAGCGCATGCCACGTCGACAGCGGCTTGAGCGCCGCGGCAAGAGTCTCGAGGTCTTCGCGATCATCCGGAGTATCGGTGCGACCAGAGAAAACGCCATCGAACTTCTGCAGGAACTCGTCGTGCGCGAAGATCTGCGCATACGTCGTCGCCAAGCGCGGCAGCAGTCGGCGCTGGTGCTTGCCGTAATCGAGCAGCACGACCTCCTGCCCGTCCGCACCGTCGAACTGGCGGCGCTCGGTGGCATAGGTGATCGCGATGTGCAGGCCAAGCGCAGACGCCCACGACGCAGCACCGTCGAGCGAGACGCGCCCCTGCACGAGGGTGCCGAGCATCGTGAAGAACCGGCGTCCTGGGCTGTCGATCGGGCTCGTGTAGCTGCCATCGACCGCGACATCGCCGTACTTATTCAGCAGGTTGGTGCGCGGAACACGAACGTGGTCGAACGAAAGACGCCCGTTGTCGATGCCGTTGAGGCCGCCCTTCAGACCGTCATCCTCGCGGGTGATGCCGGGAAGGTCATTGCCGTCTTCGCCGCGCAACGGCACATAGAAGCAGTGCACGCCGTGGCTCACACCGTTCGTGATGAGCTGCGCGAATACCGTCGCCGCAATCCCATGCACCGCGGCGTTGCCGAGGTACTCCTTGGTCGCTGCCCTGAACGGCGTATTGATCACGAACTCTTCGGCCTCGGGATCGTAGGTTGCTGTGGTTCCGGCGGAGGCGACGTCAGAGCCGTGTCCGATCTCGGTCATGGCAAACGCGCCGGGGATCGAGAGATCCATGGCCCCGGGGAGCCACTTCCTGTGGTGCTCGGCGGTGCCAAGCTGGTGGATGGCTGAACCGAACAGCCCCCACTGCACGCCCGCCTTGATCTGCAGGCTGGGATCGGCTGCGAAGAGCTCTTCGAACGCGGTGATGTTCGCACCGTTGGTCTCTTCGCCCCCGAATTCTTTGGGGAACGCGCGGTGCACGGCCTTCTTTTCCACCAGGAGGTGCATCTGGCTGAGCACACGCTCACGGTGCTCGTCCTTGCCGAGTGAGTCATCCCGCCAGAACGCGGAGTCTTTGATCATCTCGCGAGCGGTGCGGCGGGTGTCGGCCCAGGTACCGAATAACAGGTCGGTGACGCGCGCGACGTCGATACGGGTAGCGCCGTCAGCGGCGGATACCTCGGAAGGCGTGGATGTGCGGGCGGCAACGTCGACCATGAAGATTCCCATCAGAGAGAAGTAAGGATGCTTCGATCGTAGGACTCCTCCAATGCGGTAGCGAGTGACATGTGCGCTTCCTCCAATCTGATCGAAGGGCACGACCGGGTGCGATTGTCGCCTCACTACAGGTCTGCCGTTCTCAGGGCACTTTCCCACGTCGGAGCGGTGACTTCCTGAGTCTGAATGATGGGAGGAGGAACGTGTCGGATTCAGAGTCAGATGGCCGACGCGTCCCTCCTTTCAACGTCTCATTGGGGAGCGCGGCAGGCATACTCTGGAACGATGAGCCTGAAGTATCAGACCGAGGCGGTCAACCGCGATGGCAGCACTGGCACGAGCGCGGTGCGCGACGGAATCGCTGTGGCAGTATCGTCGCCGCTCAACCCCGATCGTGATGTATCAGCGACCAACCCAGAGCAACTGCTGGCCCTGGCCTGGGCGACCTGCCTGAACGCCACCGCGCGCACAGTCGTCGAGAATAAGCACCGTACGTCCGTCCGCGTCGAGGTCGAGTTGCACGACGCGAACCCCGGGCCCGGTTACGAGTTCCACGTCGACGCGTATCTCTCGGTCGAGGGAGCGGATGCTGCCGAAACCGAGCGCGCGCTCGCCGCAGCCCACGCGCGTTGCCCGGTGTCGAAACTGCTCAGCAGCGCTGCGACCGTGCGCGTGCACGCCGAGAGCTACCAGGGCGCCTAAGAACGGCTTACGGCCAATCAGTTCGCGGCGACGACCGCGAGTACCGCGTCGCCGTAGGCCTCACGCTTCTTCTCTCCGATGCCGGTAATCCCGTCGAGGTCGTTCAGGGATGCCGGGCGCGCTTCGGCGAGCGCGCGCAGCGTCGCATCACCAAAGACGATGTACGCCGGCTTGCCGATCTCTTTGGCTGTCCCGGCACGCCACACTCGCAGCGCCTCGAAGAGCGAGCGGTCACCTTCGGCCACGGCATCCGACGCTGCGGAAGTCTTGCGTGCACGACTCGCGCTGACGCGGCCCATGGTGTCTTTTCGCAGCGGAACTGAGGTCTCGCCACTCAGCACACCGCTCGCAGCTTCGCCGGGCGCGAGGGTGCCGTAGTCGCCCTGGGCGACGAGGATGCCACGGGCCAGCAGCTGTCGAACGACACTGCGCCAGTCCTGATCGGAGAGGTCAGCGCCGATGCCGTAGGTCGCAAGGCCGTCGTGCTTCTGCTGACGGATGCGGTCATTCGAGGAGCCGCGCAGGATGTCGATGAGGTGTCCGGCGCCGAAGGCCTGGTTTCGCTCGCGCTTGAGTCGCACGATGGTCGAGAGTAGCTTCTGCGCCGGCACGAGGCCGTCGAAGGTCTCGGGCTTCTCGAGGCAGGTGTCGCAGTTGCCACAGGGGCCCGAGTCCTGACCGAAGTAGTTCAGCAGGTTCTGACGTCGACACTCGACGGTCTCGCTCAGCGCGAGCATGGCGTCGAGGTGCTGTCCCATCCGCATCTTGAAAGTACGGTCGCCGGGACTCTGGTCGATGAGTCGGCGCTGCTGCACGACGTCACCGAGGCCGTAAGCCATCCATCCGATTGCCGGTTCGCCGTCGCGACCGGCGCGACCGGTCTCTTGGTAGTAGCCCTCGACCGATTTCGGTAGGTCGATGTGTGCCACGAAGCGGACGTCTGGCTTGTCGATGCCCATGCCGAACGCGATCGTCGCGACCATCACGACACCGTCTTCGCGGAGGAAGCGCGACTGGTTGGACGCGCGCACTTCGGCGGGAAGACCCGCGTGGTACGGCAGGGCGTCAAACCCCTGAGCGGCAAGATATGTCGCCGTCTGCTCGACCGATTTGCGACTCAGCGCATAGACGATGCCCGCGGAGTTCTCGGGCTGAGACCTGATGAACGACACCAGCTGCTTGCGCGGGTCGACCTTCGGCACAATCCGGTACTGGATGTTCGGCCGGTCAAAGCTCGCGACAAAGTGTTTCGCGTCGTCGAGCTGCAGCCGATCCGTGAGCTCTTTGTGAGTCGCGTGGGTTGCCGTCGCGGTGAGCGCCATGCGCGGAACACCGGGGAATCGCTCACCCAGGTCGCCGAGCGCGAGGTAGTCGGGGCGGAAATCATGGCCCCACTGCGACACACAGTGCGCCTCATCGATCGCAATGACGCTGAGCACGCCGCGCTGGAGCAGCGCCGTCGTCTGGCGGTTCGACAGTCGCTCTGGTGCGACGTAGATGAGGTCAAGCTCACCAGCAATGTACGCGCGCTCGACCTCGGCACGTTCGGCCACAGCCTGGGTGGAGTTCAGGTACGCCGCGTTCACGCCGTTGGCGCGCAGCGCATCGACCTGGTCGTGCATCAGGGCGATGAGCGGGCTGATCACGAGCCCGGTGCCCTCCCGAACGAGCGCAGGCACCTGATAGGTGACGCTCTTGCCCGCGCCGGTCGGCATCAGTACGACAGCATCCCCGCCGCCGACCACCTGATCGATGACCGCCGCCTGGTCGCCGCGGAATTCTTCGTACCCAAAGACGGTATGCAGCGCCTCGCCCGCGGTCGAGTACCGCGAGGGCGTCGCCTTGCGTTCGGTGGATGCCGTGGGCATCGTCCGTACGGCCGTTGCAGGCCCCGGGCCCCAATCGAGAGGCGGCTCGTAGCCGGCGCCTGTGGCTCCCAGTCCATCGGCTCGGGCGGTGGCGCGTCATCCCACGGCTCATAGCCGTCGGCAGGCTCGGGTGCTCTGTCATCCCACGGCAGATCCTCGTACGGGTCACGGGGTGTCTGCGGCATCCCTCCAGCGTAACGACCCGCGCCGACACCGTCGGCCGAATTCCACAGGCCGCCCACTCTGTGGGTGTGCTGTCCTATGGTGAGAGCAATCGAAGGAGCAGCCATGACCGACGACATCACCGTCACCCGCAATGACGAAGCCTCGCGGTACGAGATTCATTTCGACGAGACCCTGGCCGGGTTCGCCCAGTTCGAGCGACGCCCTGGCGAGATTCTCTTCACGCACACCGAGGTCGATCCGGCATTCCAGGGCAAGGGACTGGCGGCAGTTCTCGCGGCCGACGCACTGGCAGATGCCGCGGCATCAGGCGACACGATCGTGCCGTATTGCCCGTACATCGCCCGCTACCTGAAGCGCAACGAGTTGGCGGGGGCGAAGGTCCGCTGGCCGCAGCTTCCCGACGATCCGGCTGACGCGGCGAGCGCATGACGATCGGGCAGCGCGCCATTTCGCTTGAGCCTCGTGAGGTTCCGCTCGGCGGAGTGCGCGGGATGAGCGTGCTGCGAACCCTGCCGAATCGTGACCTGCCGACGGTGGGAGCGTGGTGCTTCCTTGACCGCTTCGGACCTGATGAGGTGCGCATGCGCGTCGAACCGCACCCGCATATCGGGCTGCAGACGGTCACCTGGCCGCTCGTCGGCGAACAGCGCCACCGTGACTCACTCGATAGCGACGTCGCGTTGAGGCGCGGTCAGCTGAATCTGATGACTGCGGGCAATGGCATCTCGCATTCTGAGTACTCGGTCGGTGAAGACGCGCTCCCCCTCGATGCGTTGCAGTTCTGGGTTGTCTTGCCTGAATCGGCACGACATGGGGCCGGCGGGTTCGAGCAGCACACATCACTGCCGGTCGTGGCGCTGCCGGCCGACGATGGTCCGGATGCCGCCGCCACGGTGGTGCTCGGCGAGTTCGCCGGGGTGCGTTCCCCCGCAACCGTGCACACGCCCATTGTCGGTGCGGAGATCTCGCTGCCCGCCGGTGCCCGTGTCGCGCTTCCCCTGAACCCGGCGTGGGAGCATGCCGTGGTGCTCGTCGAAGGCGATGTGACGGTTGATGACCGCACCGTCGCGCAGAACGAAATGCTGTACCTCGGGGACTCACGCTCTTCGATGACCGTGTCGAGCGTCGAGGGCGGACTTCTCTTCGTCCTCGGCGGTGAGCCGTTCGAAGAAGATCTCATCATGTGGTGGAACTTCGCCGCGCGCACCCACGATGAGATCGCGCAGGCGCGTCATGACTGGGAGACGCCGGATGCCGCATCCGCCCGATTCGGCCACGTCGTGACCCACGGCGCCGAGCGAATCCCCGCTCCCGAGCTTCCGAACGTGACGCTGAAGCCGCGCCGCCGGCGCATCTGAGCGCTCGGTAGACGCAGTCCTCCCGATTGGCACCGCTTCCGGCTACTCGAGATGCGGTCACTTGGTGAGACTCGTCGCGATGGCCTTGATCGCTGACAACACGATCTTCACGTTGGAGCGCTCTCGCGTTTCGGGTCGAGTGAGGCAGTCGATATATCGACCGAGTCCGGGGTTCACGAGTGGGCGCAGAACGAGGTCGGGATGGTCTCGAAGATCGGTCGTGTAGCGGGGCATAAGCGCTACGCATCCGCTGGCAGCGACAACGGCGGCGGCAACGCGGAACTCGTTGATTCGGTGGGCGATGCGTGCCTCATTCCCGCCGATGCTGGCAATCATGGTGATGGCATGCGATAGCGGGAACCCGTCCTGCACTGCCACCCATCTTTCGTCGACGAGATCTGCTGCTTCAATCGAGGTCTTTGCGGCCAGAACGTGATCGCGGCGGAGGGCGAGATCCAGGGGCTCAAAAAGGAGCGGCTCGACATGCACCGATCCCGGCCATGGCGGGCTACCCACAAGCCTGTGCGCCAAGACGAGATCGTGGTCGGAAGTGAGCTGTGGAAAGCGCTCCTGGGAGACGTCGAAATCGCTGAGCATGACATCAGGCTGGCCACGGACATCTAACGCCGCGATGAGAGGACCGAAGACTGCCAGGCCACCACTGTGGAACGCCGCCACCGACACTGCACCCGTTTGATCTTCCTGGAAGCGCGTCACTGCGTGCTCGGCTCTTTTGAGCGCAACTTCGACGTCGATCGCGGCCACAGCCAAGGCGTGCCCCGCCTGGGTCGAGCGCGGTGCGCCGGCCCTCCTTGAACGTCAGTGGCACCGCTGAATGCCTTTGCAACGCACTGATCTGCTGCGAGATCGACGACGGCGTGACGTGCAAGGCAGCCGCTACGGCGGCGATGCTGCCTCTGTCGCCTAGCTCCCTTAGCGCGCGCAGTTGACCGAGTTCCATAAGTTCAAACTAATCTATTGGTCACAAAACTGCTCTCTTGTCTTATGCAACGCTGATCTGGACGATGGAGGAGTGATCGCTCTCCTCTCTCGACTTCGCGTCGACGTGCTCCTGCTTCTCGTCGCCGCGGCGTGGGGGTCGACCTACCTCGTCGCGAAAGAGCTCGTTTCTCCGAGTACGGTGGTGACGCTGCTGGCGTTAAGGATGCTGCTCGCCGCTGCCTGCATGGCCATCATCGTGGCAATTCGGCAGAAGCGCGTGACCGCACCAGAAATGCGGGTCGGCACGATCCTCGGAGTGTTACTGGCTGCCGTCTTTGCGTTCGAGACCTTCGGCATCGCCCACACTTCGGCGACCAATGCCGGACTCATCATCAGCCTGACGATCGTGTTCACTCCGATTCTTGAATCCGCAGTGTCGGGTCGGCGAATGCCAGGCAGGTTCTTTTTCGCCGCCGGAACTGCCGTCATCGGGGTCATTCTCCTCGCGGGTAACGGCACGTTTCGCCCCCCGAGCCTCGGTGATTTGCTCATCCTTGCGGCCGCCATTGTTCGTGCCGTTCACGTCACGTCGATGCATAAACTCACCAGCGCTCGACCGATGGACTCGCTCCACCTCACGACGGTTCAGCTGACGACCTGCGCAGCAATCTTCTCGGTTGCGTCCATGTTCTACGGTGATTCGCTCCCGCACTTTCTCTCGACATTCGATCTCGGGCGTGGCGCACTTCTGCTCTATCTCGTGCTCGCGTGCACGGTCTTCGCTTTCCTAATTCAGACCTGGGCAGTCCGACGCACCTCACCATCGAGAGTCAGCCTCCTCCTCGGTACCGAGCCAATCTGGGCCGCACTCGTCGGAGTCGTCCTAGCCCACGACAGCGTGACGGCAGTCGGCTACTGCGGCATCGCACTCGTCCTCGCCGGAACAGCTTGGGGCCGCTCCGTCGAACAGCGTCACCGCCTCGCCACCGCCTCGGATCTCAGCACGCCGATTACCGCCGCCAGCGGAGAATCAGCGCCAGCGCGCCAGTAGGCTGAGTCAGTGCCCAACAACCGCGTACTGTCGACCCGGACGCTGCTGGTGTGCGCGGCGATCGGCGTCGCGACGGGACTGGTCTCGGCGGCGTGGGCCGGCCTGCATATCCTCGTCCTCGCAATCGGCGCCGTGCCGCTGTACGGTCTCGTCCTGGGTTTCACGTTCTCCCCGGCGTCATCGCTCAGCAGGCGCTTCGCGCGCCATGGGTCGCTCTCATCACCCACGCGATCGCTGCGCTGATCGGTATCGCGTTCGTCCCCGCGATGGCGGGGCGGTACCTACTTGCGGCCGTCGTGTTCGGCGGAGTTCAAGAGGCGGTGTCAGCGCTCACGCGCTACCGGCACTGGGAGCCGTGGCGCTTCCTGCTGTCGTCCGCTGTCACCGGGATCGTGATCGCCGTGCCCCTCTGGTTCGCTTTCGATGTTGCCGCTCTTCCCGTCTGGGGCGCGATCGGCTTCGCCGTGCTCTTCGTGATCGGCCCCGTCGCCTGGACCCTCGTCGGGCTCGGACTCGGCGGCGCCCTCCGTCGCGCAGGAGTCATCCGCGCCTGACGCGCAACCACGTGAGGCACAATCAGCGGCGCACCTCAGGTAAGGCTCGGCTAACCTAGAGGTGTACTGATCCACCGGGACTTCCGGTTCCTGATCCATGGGAACCGCCAGTTCCTGATCCATTGGGACCACCATCCCTGAGCCTGTTGAAGGGTCGCCGTGCGCACATCCGCGCCCCTGCTTCGTGTGCGTGACCTCTCCCTCACCCACGCAGGCTCGACACACCCTTCTCCGGCCGACGTCAGTTTCGACATGCATCCGGGCGAGGTCATCCTGGTGCTCGGACCCAGCGGATCGGGCAAATCAACACTCGCGCTCGCGCTGAACGGCCTCATCCCGCAGTCCGTCCCTGCGGAGGTCAAGGGAACAGTCGAGGTACGAGGTCGCAGCACGATCACGACCCCGGTCGCCGAGCTCAGCACCGACATCGCGATGGTTTTTCAGGATCCGGATGCCCAGCTCGTCACCGGGACAGTGCTCGATGAAGTTGCCTTCGCGCTCGAGAACCTGCTGCTGCCGGTCGACGAAGTTCTGGCCCGCACCGAGGCTGCGCTGCGACGCGTCGCACTCTGGGATCGCCGCAGCTGGAACCCCGACCGCCTTTCCGGTGGCGAACGGCAGCGCCTCGCAATTGCGTGCGCGCTCGCCATGGGGTCGCCTCTCATCGTGCTCGACGAGCCCACTGCGAACCTCGATCCGCAGGGCATCGACGATGTCTACGACGCCCTCCGCGACCTCATCGCTGCCGGTGACCGTGCGATCGTGCTCGTGGAGCACAACCTCGATGCCGCGATGCGGTTCGCCACGCGCACAATCGTGCTCGACCGGGACGGACACCTCGCCTTCGACGGCCCGATCGACGAAATCCTCCGTGGCCACACGGACAAGCTCATCGCCATAGGCGTCTGGCTGCCCGCGGCGACCCTGGCGGGGCGGATGCTGCGCGAGCGCGGCATCCTCCCGGAAGACGTTCCGCTCCCCCTGACACCCGAGGAACTAGCCGGCGCCCTCGCGGCGGCCGGCAGCGCGGTACAGAGGCAGGCTCAGATCCCACCTGTCGGTCGACACACCGAGGATTCGACCGACATCCGTACTTCCGACCGGCATCCGTACCAACCGGTGCCCGAGCACGCCATCGTCCGCGCTCGCGGGCTCACCGTAAAGCGCGGCGCGCACGAGATTCTGCACGGCATCGACCTCGACATCCCCGCCGGCTCGCTCACCGCGATCGTCGGGGCCAACGGCGCGGGCAAGACAACGCTCATCCAAGCTCTTGCCGGTGTCGTGCCGCCACCCAAGCGACAGGTGATGATCGGGGATCTTGACCCAGGAAAGGCATCACCGCGCGAACTCGCCGCCCGCATCGGGTTCGTGTTTCAGAATCCTGAGCATCAGTTCATCGCCCACACGGTGTTCGATGAACTCGCGCACGGCCTCCGACTGCGCGGCACCACCGATCATGAAATCACAGAACGAGTCGGAGAGATGCTCACCCGTTTCGGGCTTGAGAAGAAGGCCGACGTGCACCCGTTCCTCCTCTCCGGCGGCGAGAAGCGACGCCTCTCGGTCGGCACGGCGCTCATCACCCGCCCGGAAGTGCTCGCCCTTGACGAGCCGACGTTCGGACAGGATCGCGCCCGAGCCTCGGAGCTGCTGCGCCTGCTCAGAGATCTGCAGACGGAGGGCACAACAGTCATCCTTGTCACCCACGACCTGCAGCTTGTCGCTGACCACACGACTCACACGGTGATCCTCGCGGGCGGTCGAGTGCATGCCGCCGGCCCGACTGCTGAGCTGTTCGCCACCGAGGGCCTCTTCGAGTCAGCGGGACTGCGCCTGCCCCCGGTGCACCGAGCCCTCACTCCGGCGCTACGTGATCTCCTCACGGAGGCCGCACATTGAGCACCTCCGCAGCGCCCACCACGACGATCGATCCTTACGCACCAGCAGCACCGGCATCCGCCCGGCATTTTCTGCACCATCTGAATCCGCTGGCGAAGATCGCGGCGGTCGCGCCCGCGATGGTGATGCTGCTGTTCGTCCGGGATCTGGCGACCCCGGCATCCTTCATCGTGCTCGCGTACGTCATCATCGTGATCGGCGCCCGCCTCAGTGTCCGCACCACTGCACTGCTTTTCCTCGCGGTCCCGGTGGGCATCGCCGTGATCGGTGTCGGGTTCTCACTCTGGGTGGATGCTGCGATCGTCGACGACACCGCACCATTCCTGCAGATCGGAGGATGGACGCTGTTCACCGGCGCGCTTCAGGTCGGGTTCGCCACCGCGCTGCGCCTGGGAGCGATCCTCACACTCGCATTGATCGGCGGTCTCACAACGACCGGACCGGATCTTGTGCGGGCCAGCATCCAACAGCTTCACGTGCCGTATCGGATCGGATACACGGCTCTGGCCGCCTACCGATTCGTGCCGCGCTTCGGCTACGAGCTCGCTGTCATCCGCGCGGCCCATCGCGTGCGCGGCCACCACGGCGGGCGAGGCCCGTTCGCGCGGATGGCCCGCGGGTGGGGCTACATTGTGCCGCTACTGGCCAGTGCGATCCGGCATGCCGAGCGCGTCGCGCTGGCGATGGATTCTCGCGCGTTCGGAGCGCACTCCACCCGCACTGAGCGCTATCTCGTGCCGTTCCGCGTTAGGGACGTCGTCTTCATCGCGCTGTTCCTCATAGGATCCGCGGCGATCTTCATCATGCTGTTCCCCGTATAGAAGGAAATCCCCGGTCCCAATCGATCTGGGGCCGGGACTTCCTTTTATCAACGACTGCAGATGCCGTCTTGCTGATGTGTCAGCGCTTGCCGGCGATCGGACGGCTCACGATGTCACGCATGATCTCGTTTGTGCCACCGTAGATGCGGTGCACGCGAGCGTCGAGGAAGGCACGAGCAATCGGGTACTCGGTGATGTATCCGTAGCCACCGTGCAGCTGCACGCACGTGTCGAGAATTTCCCACTCGCGCTCGGTCGTCCAGAACTTGACCTTCGCGGCTTCTTCACCGGTCAGCTTCTTGTCCTTGTACGCGAGCAACGCTCGGTCAAGATACGCCCACATGACATCAACGGTGGTCGCGACATCCGCCAACTTGAAACGGGTGTTCTGGAAATCGATGATCCGCTCACCGAAGGCCTCACGGTCCTTCGTGTACGCGACGGTCCAGTTGAAGGCGGCCTGCGAAGCGGATGCCGCGGCGATGCCGATCGACAGACGCTCGAGCGGCAGGTTCATCATCAGCTGGATGAAACCCTGGCCCTCTTTGCCGCTGATGAGGTTCTCTTCGGGAACGAAGACGTCGGTGAACGACAGCTCAGCGGTGTCGTGTCCGTGCGAGCCCATCTTGTTGAGCTTCTTGCCGTGATCGAAGCCCTCCATGCCGTTCTCGATGATGACGAGGCTGAACGCCTCTGGCCGGTTACCCTCACCGGTCTTGACGAACGTCACGACGATGTCGGCAGTCTTGCCGGACGAGATGAACGTCTTCGCACCGTTGACGATGTAACCACCGTCGACCTTCTTGGCCGTGGTCTTGATGCCGCGCAGGTCACTGCCCGCACCAGGCTCGGTCATCGCGAGAGCACCAAGGATCTCGCCGGTGGCCATGCGCGGAAGCCACTTCTCTTTCTGCTCCTGCGTGCCCATGTGCACGATGTACGGCACCGCAAGGTCATCCTGAATGCCAAATGCGCCAGCGAGCGATCCAGCACCGGCGGCGATGACCTCTTCGTTCACGACCGTGCGGAAACGGTAGTCCTGCAGCATGCCGGCGCCACCGAACTCTTCGGGAACGGAAAGCCCGATAATCCCGGCCTCGCCCGCGGCAAGCATCGTCTCGCGGTCAATCTCGCCGTCAGCGTCCCACTTCTCTATGGTCGCGTTCGACACGTGGCGCTTGACGAAATCCTTGACGAGGTCTCGGAATGCCTCGTGATCCTCTTCGTAGATGTCGCGTTCCATGCCATCCTCCTGAATAGTCAGTGCATCGTTGCTTCCGCGATTCTATGCCGGAGAACGGATGTCGGGACAGCCTGTTGTGAGAATGCATCCCACCATGCGTGGGACTGCGTTCCGTGTTTGTGGGATGCCACAGAAGAAGTCAGTGCGGGTAGTCGGGCGCGGCCGGGAGCTGGAAGAACTCCTCCAGCGTGCGATAACCACCCGCGTGATAAACCGCAGCGAGCTCGGTACCGATGTACCGCACATGCCAGGGCTCTGGCATGTAACCCGTCCGGTCCGTCGCACCACTTTCGTAACGCACCACAAAGCCGTACTCCCAGGCGTGCTCTTGAACCCAACTGCTCTGCACGGTGTCACCGAACTCGTCAATGCTGGTGCATCCACCCGCGCATGCAACGAGATCCACGGCCAGGCCGGTCTGGTGCTCGCTGAACCCCGGCCGCGCAGAGCCCTGATCGGCTCCCGCCTGCCCCTCAGCGTCGACGAACGACGAGTACGTCGCGACCTGCAAGTCGTAGGAACGGTAGCCGTTGTTCATTCCGATTGATCCTGCCCCGGCCTCGGCTGCCGCGGCGACCATCGCATTGAGTGCGGTCATCGCGTCCGTGCGCAACAGGTCAGAGGCGGTCGTCGCCGTCAGGGCGGGAGTCGCCACCGGATCGGGCACGAATTCCAGCGGTGCAAGCGGTCGAGTTTTGTTCACCACAACCCAGAATCGCGCAGGGTCATTGAGCAAGATGCACGGCGCGTTGCCCGCAACGACAGCATCGCGAAATGCCACCCCGCCGCCGAAAGCTGCGATCGTCGCCGCGTCATCGCCCGAAGAGAGAGCGTCGACAACACCCGCGTCAGAACACGGATCAGTCGCGATGACGCCGGTGAGGTCGACTTCAGGCAGGGCGGCCGCAACGACGGGCATCGGCGGAAGCTCTGCTTCGGCAACGACGGGCACGTCGGCAAGCGCCCACAGCGCCCCCAAAGCGGTCACCGCGAGACCGATAGGCAAGGCCACGGTCAACGCGCGAGGTCGGCGCGACGCATGCCGGGGTCGCAGGGCGTCACTCATTTGTCCATTGTCGCTTAATCTGGATGCCGCTTAGCCTAAATCGAACATATATCCCCGCTTCACTTGACTTAACCTCGATTATTTGTTCGACTCATCATATGAGGTGGCAAGGACAAACAGTCGACGATGCAGATGCGGCAGCGCTGCCCGGACTGGAGAACCGCACCGGCATCGTCCGTACGGTGACGACGCCCGAGTTCGCCGGAATGACCTTCCACGAGGTACTCAGCAAGACGGCCCTGAACAAGGTTCCGGCGGCGTCGCGAATGCCATTCGCGTGGACGATCAATCCGTACCGCGGCTGCAGTCACGCCTGCGTTTATTGCTTTGCCCGCGGCACGCACGAGTACCTCGACCTCGATGGCGGCGGTGACTTCGACTCGCAGATCGTCGTGAAGGTAAACGTTGCCGAGACTTTGCAGAAAGAGCTGCGCCGCGGCAGTTGGCGCCACGAGAGCGTGGCGCTTGGTACGAACACCGACCCGTACCAGCGCGCGGAAGGGCGCTACAAGCTGATGCCCGACATCATTCGGGCGCTGGCCGAATCAGGAACACCCATGTCGATCCTGACAAAGGGCACGCTGATCCGGCGCGACATCCCGTTGCTGGTAGATGCCGCGAAGCTCGTGCCGATCGAGATTCAGATGTCGATCGCAATGTACGACGACGAGCTCCAACACTCGATCGAACCGGGGACTCCGAGCACGCAGGCGCGGCTCGACACGGTCCGCGCTCTGGCCGATTCCGGATTTCGCGTCGGCGTCTTCCTGATGCCGATCCTGCCGCACCTCACAGATTCGGTTGCCGCGATCGATCACGCTTTGCGTCGCATCAGCGAGTCCGGGGCCGATCACGTGATCTACGGCGCACTGCACCTCAGAGCTGGCGTCAAACCGTGGTTCTTGCAATGGCTTGAGCGCGAGCATCCGCAATTGTCGTCGTCGTATCGAGCCCTCTATCCGGGAGCTTCGGCGAACGCTCCGAAGGAATACCGCAAGTGGCTCGCCAATCGCGTACGCCCGCTCATCCGCGCCTATGGGCTGGAAACCCGGCACTCTGCTGGCGACTCTCCGACTCGGCACATGCCGGGGCGCCCGCCCGAGCGCGAGGAAACCGCTGCGCCAGCCATGCTCTTCTGAACCGGGCGATCCCGTCTGAGCTGCGCGATGGACGCTGCGCACCCGCGTAGGCTCGAGCGTTATGGCAATCGGCGCAATGATCCACACCTTCGCAGCACAACTGGCCGACATGGATCGCGGTGTCTACGAGGACTTCACGTTGCGTGTGGCGCGGCATCCGTCCGAGACGGACGCCTACATGGTGACGCGCCTGCTTGCGTATTGCCTGGAATACGAGGAGGGCATCGCGTTCAGCGAGGGCATCTCCAAGACCGATGAACCGGCCGTGCTGGTGCGCGACCTCACCGGACGACTCACAGCATGGATCGAGGTGGGTGCACCGGACGCGGAGCGCATGCACTACGGCAGCAAGCTCGCCGATCGCACCCGGGTCTACACGCACCGCGACCCAGCAAAGGTGATTTCGGCGTGGGCGGGCAAGCGCATCCACAACGCCGCCGAGATCGAGGTGTTCAGCTTTGATGCCGGCTTCATCGACGATGCCGTTCGAGTGCTCGAGCGGCGCAACACTCTGACACTGTCAGTGACCGAGGGGCAGCTGTACTTCGACCTCAATGGAACTTCACTGAGTTCCGCCCTGCACACACACCGGATCGAATGAGCCTGACTTTCGGTTCATAACTCCTCCAGAAACACGCGAAAGGGCCCCGGAAATCGATTCCGGGACCCTTCTCCGCAAGATCTGGAGGAGTTATTAACGCGCGGGCTACGAGGTCAGCTCAGAGTTACTGGGCAGGCGCCCGGCGATCTCTTCGATGACGTCGTCGCCGACACGGGCCTGCTCGAACGGCGCGTCAATTTCGGCGCGATCCAGCAGTTCGGTCATCCGACGCTGACGCTGACGGGTGATGAGCGTCACAACACGACCCGAACGACCGGCGCGACCCGTGCGACCTGAGCGGTGCATGTAGGTCTTGTACTCGTCCGGCGCATCAGCCTGCACCACCAGGTCGATGTCGTCGACGTGGATGCCGCGGGCTGCGACATCAGTGGCAACAAGAACCTGCACGCGACCAGAGGTCAGACGCTCGAGGTTGCGGGTGCGCTTGGCCTGGTTGAGGTCACCGTGCAGCGACACCGCAGGGATGCCGGCGTCATCGAACTGCTCGGCAAGCATCTCCGCGTACGCACGTGTGCGAGCGAAGACGAGAGTCTTGCCCTTACGGTCGACCAGTGAAGTCAAGACCTCAGCCTTGTCGCGGTGCTCGATCACGAGCACGCGGTGCTCGATCGTTCCGGAATCCTGGTCTTCACCAGCGACCTCGAACACCGCCGGGTCCACGAGGAACTCGTCAACGAGCGCAGCGACCTCGCGGTCAAGCGTCGCCGAGAACAGCAGCTTCTGGCTGCCCTCCTGCGTGTGACGGAGGATGCGCTGCACCGGCTCAACAAATCCGAGTTCACACATGTGGTCGGCCTCGTCGAGGACAGCAATGCGGCAGTCAGACAGGTCCAGCTTGCGCTGGTTGATGAGATCTTCGATGCGCCCGGGAGTGCCGATGACGATGTCGACGCCCTTCTTCAACGCACCGACCTGACGTCCCTGAGGTACGCCACCATAGATTTGCGTGGTGAACAGACCAACACTGCGCGCGATCGGCTGGATCGTGCGGTCAAGCTGCAACGCGAGCTCACGCGTCGGGGCGAGGATGATCGCACGGGGCGAGCGACCGAACTCACGACGCTTGCCCGCCTGCGACTTCAGCACGCGCTCGACGAGCGGAGCACCGAAGGCGATGGTCTTGCCCGAGCCTGTGCGGCCACGTGCGAGCACGTCGCGTCCATCGAGGACGGCGGGGATGGTGGCGGCCTGAATCGGGAACGGCGCTGCCGCTCCCATTCCGGTCAGGATCTCGACGATGTTCGAGCCGATGCCGAGGTCAGCAAATGTGGTGCCATCAACCTCAGGTGCCGCAACGACCTTCGCCTCGAGACGCGCGTGAACGACGTCCTCGGTGGGCTCGAACGGCTTTGCAGCTGTGTTGTTCCAATCGTCACGGGTCGGACGCTGCTCGCTGCGACGATCATCGCGACGCGGACGCTCGTCACTGAAGTTGCGACCCTCAACACGAGGACGCGCGTTATAGCGAGGACGCTCTCCGCCGCTGTCGGCGCGGTTCGGGCGCTCGGTACGGGCCGGACGCTCGTCCCGGTTGAAGCGGGGACGTTCAGCACCACGGTCGGAGTTGTAACGAGGACGGTCGCCGCCACGCTCGTCACGTGCCGGACGGTCGTCACGTGCCGGACGCTCATCGCGGTTGAAACGGGGACGCTCAGCGCCACGATCACTGTTGTAACGCGGGCGGTCACCACCACGCTCGTCACGTGCCGGA
>NZ_JHET01000009.1 GCF_000685355.1 Microbacterium sp. CH12i
GCCAGCGCCGGTGCCGCCACCGTTTGCCCCGGAGAAGGCCGGTCCACCCCATCCGCCATCAGCGTCTCCGCCGACCGCGAGTGCTGCGCCGCCGCTGCCCGACGCCGTCGTGATGTTCTGGTTCACGGACTGGTCGTTGACGGTCGAACGTGCGTCGATCTCGATATCTCCACCGCCACCTGCGCCGCCTGCGCCGCCGCCTGCTTCGTTGTGCAGGTTCAGTTCGTTGAGTCCGGTGTCGTACTGGCGGATGCCGGCATTGACGGAGAAGTCGTTGGCGGAGTCGTGGACGGAGTTGTCCTGGAACGAGTCGTTAATCGAGTCCTTGTAGTCCGAGTTATCGGAGTTGTCGGAGTTGTCGGAGTTGTCCGAGTTATCGGAGTTATCCGAGTTGTCGGAGTTATCCGAGTTGTCCGAGTTGTCCGAGTTGTCCGAGTTGTCCGAGTTGTCCGAGTTATCGGAGTTGTCCGAGTTATCGGAGTTGTCCGAGTTGTCGGACTCGTCGTTGAGCGAGTCGTTGACGAGGATGTTGTCCTCGATGTCGGTGTCAGTGTTTCCGAGGTTGAGTTCGTTGTCCTCGACATTGGTGTCGGTGTTGCCTACTTCGTTGTCGGCGACAACCATGTTGTCTTCGACATTCGTATTCCCGACGTCCTCGACACCCAGGTTCCACTGGAGGCCGAGTACATTCAGGTTGTCTTCTACAGCCATGATGATTCCTCTGTTCGTGAGAGAGTGCCGGTAATGGCGTCGTGCTACGAGTCTGAATCTCGCGGGCTCTCACGGCATCGGGAGTCATCCCGAGGCTTACGGGGATGCTTCGGGGGGGTCGTGTGCGGCTACTGGGGGGTCGGTAGGGGGCGCTCGGGAAACGCAGAAGATCCGGATGCCGCGGCATCCGGACCTTCTAAAAGCGTTGAGCTTGTTGAACCGCTCAGCGAACGACGACGGCGAGGACGTCGCGAGCCGAGAGTACAAGGTACTCGTCTGCTCCGAACTTCACCTCGGTGCCGCCGTACTTGCTGTACAGAACGCGGTCGCCGACGGCGACGTCGATCGGAACACGGTTGCCGTTGTCGTCGATGCGGCCGGGGCCAACGGCCACAACCTCGCCCTCCTGGGGCTTCTCCTTGGCGGTGTCAGGGATGACCAGGCCACTTGCGGTGGTCTGCTCGGCCTCGACCTGCTGGATGACGATGCGGTCTTCGAGCGGCTTGATGGAAACCGACACGGTCTACCTCTTCTTTCTTAACGCTGACAACGAAAGACTTGTTCGCACTCTCAACCCGAGAGTGCTAATCCCAAGTGTATGCGTTCGGCTGGCACTCATGCAATGCGAGTGCCAGTTTGACGCTCTGAGTGTCGGAGCGCCGCGTACTCTGGACAGGTGGAGATGTCCGAGCTGACCGCGTTGCTCACCCCTGAGGGTCTCCGGCTTCTCGATGAGGTCGGCCCCATCGAGTCGACGGCAGAAGTCGCCCGAGCGGTCTCTTCGCTTCGGGCTGCAGGCCACTCCCCTGATCTCGTCTCGGCTGTCGTTGGCCAGGCGCATCTGCGCGCGAAGGCCTCGTCGAAGTTCGGTGGCTTCGCCGAGCGGATGCTGTTCACCAGAGCCGGGTTCGAACAGGCGACGCGACTGGGCGTTGCCGCCCGTCATGCCGGGCGCATGCGCCGTGCGGGCATCACGCGGGTCGCAGACCTCGGATGCGGGATTGGCGGCGACGCTCTCGCATTTGCTGGCGCGGGGTTGGAGGTAGTGGCCGTGGATGCTGATGAGGTGACCGCGGCGATTGCGGCGTACAACCTCGCCCCGTTCGGTGGCGATGCCACCGTCCAGCACGGCACTGCCGAAGAATTCGTGCGCACTAATTTCGGAGAACTGCAGCAACTTCGCAGAGATTCCGCGGATTCCTCCGAAGATCGTGCATTTCTGCAAGATGAGCGCACGGCGGTCTGGCTCGACCCTGCGCGCCGTACCTCTGGTCACAGCGAGACGCGGCGGGTCACGGCATCCGACTACTCCCCCTCACTCGACTGGGCATTTGCGCTCGCAGAGCAGATGCGACCGGAATCAAGCTCGGCCCTGGCCACGATCGCGACAGCTTGCCAGCGGATGCCGAGGCCCAGTGGGTCAGCGCCGACGGCAGCGTCGTCGAGCTCGTGCTCTGGTCTGGTGCGCTCGCGCGCGAGGGCGTACGGCGGGCGGCCCTGGTGATGCGCGGCGATGAGTCGCACGAGCTGACTGCCGGCGCGGATGCTGAGGACGCCGAAGTTCGCGAGCTCGGAGCCTTCGTGCACGAGCCCGATGGCGCCGTCATCCGTGCACGCCTGATCGGCGATGTCGCACGCAGCCTTGAGGCCGGGATGCTGGATGACAAGATCGCCTATCTCACCGGGGATGCGGCGCTGACGAGTCCGTTCGTGCAGTCGTTCCGGGTACGCGAAGTGATGGCTGCGAATCCGAAGTCGATCAACGCCGTGCTGCGCGCGAACGACGTCGGAACGATTGAGATCAAGAAACGTGGCATGGACATCGACCCCGCGGCGTTCCGCAAGAAGCTGAATCTCAGCGGATCACAGACGGCGACGCTGATCCTCACGCGCACAGGCTCGCGACGGATGGCGATTCTCGCCGACCGCGTCTGACAGGGCGCGACGCTTACTTGCCGGTCTTGTCGTCGAGCGCGAGATCGTCAAACGACGGCTCGTCCACCGTGAACTCGATGACATCACCAGTCTCAGGGTCGACCGTCACGTCCGATACGGGGTGCACCGTGATGGTGAGGTACTGCGAACCGTTGCTGGGACGCTCAAAATCGATCTGTGCCACCCGCTTGTGGTGAGAGTCAGGGTTGACCGTGATCATCAGCGACGCGCTGTCTTTCGACCACGGAGCGCAGACTTCTGTGCTGGCGTCCGCCGCGGCGGCGTAGACAAGGCACTGCTCGCCAGCCGCGTCGGCGCGCGATGCTATCCAGACCGGATGATCTTCGAAGTAGCCGACAATCCACAATGACGACTGCTGGTATCCACGCTCGACGAGCGCGTCAAAGATTGCCTGATCTTTGGGCTCATATACGGTGTTGCCCGATGGCGAGTTGAAGAAACTGTTGGTGGCTGCGGCGGGCTGCCCGTCCGGGGTGAACACCAAAGTCGCGGTGGTGACGGTGAAGATGCCCGCGTCGTCCGTAGGAGCTTGCAGGTCAAGCCAGATGCCCTCCGAGCGGACGGCATCGGAGTCCAGACACTTCGCCGAAGATTTATCGCCATTGCCCATGATCAGGCAGACGACGACGCCGACCTCGTCGTCCGCGCTGACTGCTCGGAAGGAACCCACGTCGTAGTAATCCTCCGCTGCTAGAGCGTCCTGCCAACCGCGCTGTTCGTCGGTCAGAGGGACGGATCCGCGGGTGTTGGCCGATACACCCCATCCGACCGCAACACCGATTGCGAGAATCGCTGCGGCGCCGACGACAAGCCATCGCCTGCGCGGATGCCGCGGCTCGGATGCTGCGACGGGTGTGGTGTCAGCGGGTGGGTCAGACGCTGCGACAGGCTCAGCCGCCATATCCGACGCTGCGGCCACTACCCCGCGCCGTCGCCGCTCCAACTCCCGTAGCCGCGCAAGCTCGACCTTCGACGGTTTACCGTCTCGCCCGTAGGCCTTGGCGTGCAGAATCCGCAACTCTGCGGATTCTTCGGGCGTCAGCATCCGCTACCCGATCGCCTCGAACTGCATGGCGGCCCAGATGAGCCAACCGAGGCTGTAGATCGTGGCGGCGATCCCCAAGATGAGCGCCCACACTGCGATCGCCCGATTCTCGACCGGACGCCGCAGCGACATGATCGCCGCGATCACCGCGATGACGGCAAGGGGAATCCCCCACCCGACAAAGAACGAGGCGCACAGCGCGACGACCGCGGCAACAAGGGCCCAGGGAGCGAGACGGGTGTTGTCGTCGTCCATCGCTGCGTCATGCGGCGCCCACTGCACGGCGGACATTCCGGCGGTATCAGCGGGACCGCTGGCGACGACCTGTCCAACGTCCACTGGCCCGGTCGGCATCGTCGTGTAGCCGCCTCGGTGCTCGCCAGGCATGCGCGTGGCGCTCGCCGGATGCTCAACCTCATTGCTCGCCTCTTCGAACGTCGGTTGACGGCTCGAGTCGTCGGCACCCGCGCCCTTGGAAGCGGCACCATTCGAACCGGCACCGTTTGCCCCACTCATCCGGCATTCTCCTGAGACTGCGCGGCGACCTGAATCTCGGTGACCGGCAGCGTCGAGTCCGCGCCGAACGCGAGCGTCGACGGACGCCGCCCCGATGTGATGAGTTCTGCGGCGAGCGCGGCGATCATTGCACCGTTGTCAGTGCACAGCGACAGCGGCGGGATCCGTACAGTCACTCCAGCGTCCGCTGCCCGGGAGAGCGCGACTTCCCGCAACCGCTTGTTCGCGATGACACCTCCGCCGAGCAGCAGTCGGGGCACTCCGAGGTCAGCGCAGGCGGCGAGCGCCTTAGTGACAAGCACGTCGACGACGGCCTCGCGGAAGCTCGCCGCGACATCAGCCACCGGCACGGGCGTGCCCTCTGCTTCGCAGCGTTCGACCCAGCGGGCGACGGCGGTCTTGAGTCCGGAGAACGAGAAGTCGTAGCGGTGCTTCGCCATGTCTGGCGACTTGGAGAGTCCGCGGGGGAACCGAATCGCCTTCGGGTCGCCGTCCGCAGCAGCGCGGTCGATCTCAGGCCCACCCGGATACGGCAGTGACAGCAGCCGCGCCACCTTGTCAAAGGCTTCGCCGGCCGCGTCATCCATCGTCTCGCCGAGCAACTCGACGTCGGTCGTGAGGTCGCGCACGTGCAGCAGTGAGGTGTGTCCGCCCGAGACGAGCAGCGCGATCGTCGGGTACTCGAGCGGCTCGGAATCGGCAGTCAGGATGTCTGCCGCAATGTGCCCGACGAGGTGGTTCACGGCGTACAGCGGCTTGTCGAGTGCAACGGCGAGCCCTTGGCCGCTCCGACCCCGACCATGAGCGCGCCAGCAAGGCCGGGGCCACTGGTGACGGCGATGGCATCGAGGTCTTGTAGTCGCACCTGCGCCTCGGCGAGCGCAGCTTCGATCGACGGCTGCAACGCCTCGAGGTGCGCGCGGGCGGCGACCTCTGGCACGACGCCGCCGTAGCGGGCGTGCTCATCCATGCTCGAAGCGATCGTGTTCGACAGCAGCGTGCGGCCACGGACGATGCCGATGCCCGTCTCGTCGCAGCTCGTCTCGATGCCGAGAACCAGAGGTTCACTCATACGTTGGCCTCCTTCGGCACGATCTCGGGCGGGTTGCTCCCACCCGCATGGGATGCCGCGGCATCCGCCGAAACCCACGCACGCAGATCCAGTCGCATCACAATCGCGTCGACATCATCGGGTTGGTAGTACCGGGGACGCCGCCCGAGCTCGGTGAATCCCTCAGAGACGTACAGCGCCTCAGCGCCGGGATTGTCTGCGCGCACCTCGAGGAACACCTCGCGGGCACGGCGAGCGGATGCTTCGGCAAGAAGTGCACGCAGCAGCGCACGGCCGCGCCCTTCTCCCCTACGCGCTTCGAGCAGGGCGATGGTCTGGATATCAGCATCCGCACTTCCACGAATCGCACGCAGGCCGGCGTAACCGAT
This sequence comes from Microbacterium sp. CH12i, assembly GCF_000685355.1. GTDB lineage: Bacteria > Actinomycetota > Actinomycetes > Actinomycetales > Microbacteriaceae > Microbacterium. Next base: position 5,669 of record NZ_JHET01000009.1, read on the forward strand.
GATCGCCCCGGCATCCTCGTCTACGAGGTAGTGGCTGTGCTCGCTCGACAGCTCAGCGGCCATAGACTCGGCACTCCACGCATCCGTGGGGAACGAGGCATTCTCGATCGCCATGATCGCGTCGAGGTCGGCGGGGGCGGCGATACGGATAGTCACAGTCCCACCCGCTTCGGTGCGCCGGGCACCGTGACGTCTGGCTGGCGGAGATAGAGGGGTTCGGCGCCGGTCAGCTCGCGACCTGCCGCAATTGCGCGAACGCCGATGCGGCCGAGTGCACCACCATCGAGCGCGGCAATCTCGAACGTGCGGATGCCGTCAAGATGAGCTTCTGCGTCAACCCGAGGCACGAGCACTGTCGTGGTAGTGAGCTGGGGGATGCCATCTGCGTCGAGCCCGTCGAACACACTGATCGCGACCTCGCGGCGGCGGGCATCTGTGACGATCGCGAAGGGGGTTGCCGGAGCATCCGCTTCAATCACGCTGAGCGCGGCCGCGAAGTGGCTGGGTGCCGGGACCACCGGGACGCCGCGACCGAGAGCAAACGCTCGGGCCGTGGCAATGCCGATCCGAAGGCCTGTGAACGGACCGGGCCCCATGCCCTCGACGACGTGTGTGATCTGGCCGGATCCCGCGCCGGCGAGCACCTGCTCAAGCAACCCGCCGATGACTTCGGCGTGTCCGAGCGGGTTTGGGCTGGATGCGTCAGCGAGAGTGCGGCCTTCACCGTCAACGATGGCGACGGCCGAGCCCAATGAGGTATCGACGGCAAGGATCACCTCTCCAGGGTAGTCCGCTCGTTTGTCTGCAGGTTTGCCCCGCTTCCCCAAGATTGTGCGAAGAACGCCGCAACTGCGCTCGCTGACGCTCAGACACGTCCTAGCATTCACAATGAGGGAAGTTCTTACTGCGCTGGGGCGTGGTTGAGGGGGAACGTGTTCACCGTGCTGGGGTCGGTGAGCACGTGGGAGAGGAACAACGATGAGGTCCACCGTGGTGTCTGAGATCAGGCCCAAGCGCCGCCGGCGCCAGTGGGGTACCGAAAAACCGCGCCCGTCGCTGCCGGCAGTGCACGAGCGTCCGTCGACACGCAAGCTCATTCTTAGTCGCGTCGCGATCTGGGTCACTGTGGCGATGTGGGCGCTTTACGTGCTGACTGTGACGCTGACGCTGTTCTTCTCCGGAGTGTTCAATACGACCTGGCGTGTCATCGAGGGTGGCTCCTATGTCGTCGTCGTGTCCTTCCTCACCTTCTCGGCGCTCATGTATCTCGTGGCCAGGCTCGGGGCGTTTCAGCGATTCCGCACCCACCGCCGTGCTGCCCGCGCCGACCTCGATCGGCACTTCTCAGAAGAGCATCGACCGCTCACGGTGCTGGTTCCCTCGTATGCCGAGGAGCCCAGCATCATCCGCAAGACGCTGTGGTCGGCCGCTCTGCAGGAGTATCCGCACCTGCGCATTGTTCTGCTGATCGATGATTCGCCCTTCCCGAGCGATCCAGACACACTCGAACGCCTGGAGGCCAGCCGTGCTATCTCGTATGAGATCAGTGCTGCGCTGCGTGGCCCCAGCACGCGCTTTACGGCCGCACTCGCGGCATTGGACGACACCATGCTCACTCGGGGTGCCGCCGACATGCTGCTGCCGCAGTTGATCGCCGAGTACCGGCATGCCATCGACGTGCTGCGCGCTGCGGGCTTCGGAGAGCGACGCGAGGACCACGTGGACGACTTCTTCGCCGACGAGGTGCTTCTCGGACTGGCCGATGACCTCGAGTCCACAGCGTGCGCGCTCGAAGCCGCACTCGCTGAGGGCTCGTCGCTGCCTTTGGAGCGCATGCGCGAACTGCTGCGCCGCCTGGTGTGGATCTTCTCGGCGGAGCTGACCTCATTCGAACGCAAGCGCTACGTCTCGCTCTCGCACGAGGCGAATAAGGCGATGAACCTGAACTCCTACATCGGCCTCGTGGGGGGACGCTTCACCGAGCAGCAAACGCCCGACGGGCTCGTGCTGCGTCCGACTCCTGGCGGCGCGCACGCTGACCTTGAGGTGCCGTATTCGGACTTCATCCTCACCCTCGACGCCGACTCAGTGCTGCTGCGCGACTACTGCCTGCGCCTCGTTCATTTCCTCGAACAGCCCGAAAACGCCGCGGTCGCAGTGACGCAGACGCCGTACTCGTCGTTCCGCGGTGCTCCGACGCGCATCGAGCGCCTCTCCGGGGCCACGACAGATATCCAGCACATCCTCCACCAGGGAATGACCCAGTACAACGCGACCTTCTGGGTGGGGGCGAACGCCGTGATCCGTATGGAGGCGCTCGATGACATTCTCGAGATTGAGAACGTCGATGAGTTCGAGATCCGCCGCTATGTGCAGGACCGCACAGTCATCGAAGACACCGAGTCCAGCGTTGACCTCGGCGTGCACGGCTGGAAGCTCGCAAACTACCCCGAGCGACTCAGCTACAGCGCCACCCCACCCGACTGGGGCTCGCTCATCGTCCAGCGGCGGCGCTGGGCTAAGGGCTCGCTGAATATTAACTTGGGCGTGTCGAGTTGAGCGTGTAGTTCCATTCTGGGTGCCAGTCGTGGCGGGCGAGGATCCCGTCGGCCTCGAGGGCCTTCATCTGCTGGTCAGGGATCTTCACGCCGAGCGGGTACTCGTTCTGGTCGAGTTCAGCGTGGACACGTAAGCCCGTCCGCGTCGTGGTGGCGGCGATGGTGTTCACGATGACCTCGTGACTGGTCAACGGTCTGCCTCGCCAGTTCATCGAGATATAGGAGAACAGGCCGTGCTCGATTTTGTTCCACTTGCTCGTGCCGGGCGGCAGGTGGCACACCGTGATGGCCAGCCCGGTGTCGGCGGCGAGAGCGGCGAGTTCGGTCTTCCACAACCTCGTGCGGTACCCGTTGGAGCCGCCGCCGTCGGCGGTGATCAGCAACCGTGACGCCCCCGGGTAGGACGCCTTCCCGGTGGTGTCCCACCAGGAGCGGACGGTGTTGACCGCGAACGCGGCGGTGTCATGGTCGGTGCCCACGCTGACCCATCCGGTGTTCGCGGCGACGTCGTAAATCCCGTACGGGTTCGCCTTCCCCAGGTCCGGGTCGATGAAGTCGTGTACCTTGACCTGCTCCGGCTGCCCGGCAGGCCGCCACTCCGCCCCGCGATTCTTGTAGTTGCCGACGAGTTCCTTCTTTTTGGCGTCGACGCTGATCACCGGATCCCCGGCGACCACGTGCTCGATGACCTGGTCGTTGAGGTAGGAGAACTGGCCGTCCCGGTCCGGGTTCTGGTTGCCTTCCACCTGCTTGGAGTTGGCCTGCAGGCTGAACCCGTTTTCTTTCAGCAGCGACCCGACCCGCACCGAGCTGACCGGGTGCCCGGCGGCGGTCAGCTCACCCGCAAGATGCTCCGTGGACAGCGTCGTCCAGCACAACGCCGATTCCGGGTCTCCCCGACGGGTCGGTTCCACCAGTTTCAGTAGCGCCGGGACCAGGCCGGGGTCGGTTTCGGTGATCTTCTTCCGGCCCCCGCCCGGACGGCGCACCCGGTCCAGCGGCGGCTGCCCCGATTCCAACTCGGCGACGCCCTGCTGCACCCGGGACCGGGACGAGCCCGACGCCCGGGCCACTGCCACGATCCCTCCATGCCCCAGCGAACGAGCCCGAGCGGCGAGCACCAGCCGCGCCGACCGCTCATCCAGATGCGGCAGCACCGCCTCGAACTCCGCAGCCAGCTCCCTGACGACATCCCCGGAAACGGCCATACACCATTATCAGCCACCAATCACGATCAGACGTGTTTATTTATTAGCGTGTCCTAATCAAAGAGAACCTCTACCGCGAGGCTGGTGTGAGCCGCGCGACCATGAACCGCGCGAGCGCTGTGCTCGAGGAGTGGTCACGCCAGGTCGACGGAACCCAACCTCGCGACAAGGAGGTCCAAGACCTCAAGGCGGCACTAACGTATGCACGGGCTGGCTCCCGCGAACTGCGCGAAAGAACGAGGGAGCTCGAGAGTCAGCTCACCATCGCGGCGACGACAATCGCGGAGTTACACGTCGAGAACCAGCTACTTCGAGGGCAAGACTCGACGCGCGGGGTGACCCCTATCCGAAAGCGACCGAACGACGTTTGAGGGGTCATCGCAGTAGCTGTTCTCCGGAGCTGCCCATCGCGGAGGGCTGCCTCTAGAAAGTCCCGAGCCAGTTCTGGCCGTAGATTGTGCTCGGCGAGCAGGGCCTCGAGTGGGCTTCGCGCTTGGCAGCAACGAACGCCTGCCATTGTTCGTGTCCTCGCCGTCGCCAAAGCCGTCGCGTTCGGGTTTTGCTCAGTTGAACTGGAAATTCTTATACGAGCTCCGAACGTTGAAGCGCCGCCCATCCTTGCGTCGCTGCAGGAACCCAGCAACGGTGTCGACGTCGTTGGGCCGCATCTGCAGCTCGCGACACTTGGCTCGGACCTGCTCGACGGTGATCGAGACCCACCGCTCAGGCCGGTTCATCATGTCCGCCTTGAGCATGTCCTCTTCATTCCATTTGAGCCCCGACGAGTACCCGGCCGCCATTTGAGCGACGTATTCCAAGATGCCCTCGACACCGTTCGGCAGCGGTTCGCTCGGTGCCGCATCGGCGGTGTCTGAACGTGGCTGCACCGTGCCGTCCTTGAGAAGCTGGACCGGATTGACATCCTCGATCCACACAGCGGCTTCCGTCCCCCCGTGCTCGATCACGACGAGCGCGTCAGGTTCCGCATCCCACAGATCGTTGAGGTGCTGGCGATCGGGCCAGCAGTAGATGACCCGCCGACCCCGAAGCATGCCGACCGAGAAGCCGCGCCACGTCTGCTGGGTGACGCCCGGCCGTTTGATCAGGTGCTTCAAACTGTCCCCGTCGAAGTCCTTCTGCGGAGTCACCACGATCACCGGCCCACCCTTTTGAGTGGCGAGCCAGCGAAGCGCCCGCAGGTTCTGGGCTTCGCGCGAGTCGTCCTCGCTGATCCGTGAGATTGCGGCAGGGTACGTAGCGTTGGTCGGCATCGGCTTCCTTCATGATCGAGTGGTGCGCTGTCCGTGATGCTAGGTGGGGCCGCAGACATCGAACGGGCGAGGAGGAATCAAAGTGGCGCTCACCAAAGAGCAAAAAGCGGCGCGAGCAGCGAAGCGCGATCTGAACAAAGCGCTCGAGGCGGAAGCCCGCGCACACCGCAACGAGGCCAGTAGGCAGCGGTGGATCGACGAAGGCATGTACCTGACACAAGAGGAGGCCGCCGCCGGCGAACCCTGCCGCGGTTGCGGTCTGACCGTGATCGACAACCTCGGAAATTGGCCCGGCACGATGTTCCTGACTGACGAGCAGCGTGTCGAGTACGACGACGCCGAGGCCCGCTATCGGGAGATGCACCCTGACTGCGAATCGCACCGCTGGAGCATGGCCGGTTCTCGCACTGCGCATTGCGGTTCGTGCTGTCCACCGCTCCCCATCCCAGAGAAGCACCTGGACGAACTTCGACAGTTCTTGGCGGCGCTCCCGCCTCGCCGCGAGGATGAGTTGGTCCGCTGGGCTCGAACGCTGACGTGCGGGCACATCGTCGACGTCAGCGCCCATTACTCGAACGGCGAGCCGAGCTTGCGGTCCGAGCGGTGCGTTCGATGCAAGCTCACGCGCGGCGTGGTCACCTCCGAGAGGGTGGTGACAGCGGCCTCGCGTGCGGCGGAAGCCCGACGCCATCACGCCGACGACGTTACGAGGGCAGAGCGCGAAGTCGCGAGAGCAGAAAGGGCAACGCGGGCTGCCAAGCGGAAGCTGGACGCACTCCGCGCCCAGTCATAAGGCAGGGCGAACTCACAGATCGCGGCGGCGTGGCACTTCGCGGCATGCTCCGTCGCGATGACGGAAGTCAATGCCTCTGCCGATCAACGGATACGCGTCCGGGGCGTTGACACTCATCTGCGGTCAACGTCCGCTCCCTCGACTACCGTGTCTCACAGGGGCTCCGTCCGCCCCGAACTGGAGGGCGTGTGAACGGCGAGATTGAACTGGTCAGCGACGGCGACGGCGTTGCCATCTTCGGCGACCCCAGGGAAGTCGACCTCTTCCTCTCCACCGCGGGAGTGCCGTCGCAGGAGATCGCGCTTCACCAAAAGCTCGGCTCCGCCCTGAACACCGGTTCGGGCGCCGCGCAGGCCGGCTCTCAGATCGCCGCGAACTCGGGACGCTGGGTGAAACTCACCGAGGATTCCGCCAAAGCGCTCAAACTCGGCAAGGCGATGAAGGGATCGTCCGATGGCGTCAGCCGCGCCATCGCGACGACAAGCAAGGGCAAGGTCACGAAGATCCTTGAGTTTGTGAAACCCGGATCGGTTGGGTCGATGCTCACTAACCCCGCGATGCTCGCAGGCGCTGCAGGCATCATGGCGCAACTGGCCATGCAGCAGACGATGGACGAGATCACGGACTATCTCGCCAAGATCGATGAGAAAGTCGATGACGTGCTGCGCGCGCAGAAGGACGCAGCGCTGGCGGAGATGATCGGCGTCGGCTTCGTCATCGACGAGGCGATGACTGTCCGAGAGCATACCGGGCGGGTTTCGGACGTCACGTGGTCGAAGGTACAGGGCGCGTCTCAGACCGTCGCCACCACGCAGGCCTATGCGCTGCGACAGCTCGACGCCCTGGCCGAGAAGCTGGAGAAGAAGAAGCGAAGCGTCGGGGATGTTGCGGAGGTCGCCGCCGAGGCTGACGCCACCGTCGAGGAGTGGCTGGCGGTCCTCGCGCGTTGCTTCCAGCTCCAGGACGGCCTCGCGGTACTTGAACTTGACCGCGTGCTCGATGCCGAGCCCGCCGAACTCGAACGCCACCGCGCTGGCGTTCAGGCCGCCCGTCGCAAGCGCCGCGAACAGATTGCAACCACGACGCGCAGCCTGCTCGCCCGCATGGATGCGGCGGCGAGCACAGCGAACGAAAAGGCGCTCCTGCACCCTTTCAAAGCTGGCAACGTCGTGCGATCCAGCAATGAAGTCGCGGCTGACGTCCTCGTTTTCAACGAGCGGATCGGCATCGATTCGACTCGGGACGCTATCCAGGCCAAACGCTGGATCGTGGCGGTGGGCGAGGCTAGAGACAAGGCGGTCGAGGCCGGCGGTGAAGGCGTCGACGTCGTCCGCCGCTTCGGCATCAAGACGTTCGAGGATGCGAAAGTAGTTGGCGAGAAGCTTGGCCAGGAATTCGCCGAACGGATGCCGCAGCGACGCTCTTCCCATGACGCCGACGCAGACAACGAGCGGTAGCCGATAGCCATGGACGTTCGTGGTCCAGCGTCGCACGAGACTCGGGTGGAACTTTCTGGTGCGCTGATCGGCATCACCAGCTGCACCAACCGAGTGGTCGGCCGAGCCTCACGTCTTGTCGGTCCGCAGTCCGGGACGACAGCGCACCAATGGCTCGAGGGAGGGAACTGGTCGACGGGGTTCTCGTCGACCATGCAAGCGATCAGCACCACCACAGATCACGGTCGCGCGTTTGCCTGGGTGTTACGCGGTAAGGAAGACCACGGGGCATCGTTTGCGGCATTGTGTCGCGCATTCGTGGAAGTCGCTGGACGCGCGTGGTGGCTGCTCGACTCGAACGACTCCGCCCAACTTGAGCACCGTGCGGCAGCTATGCGGCTCAACGAGGTGAGACAGAAAGGCAGCAGTGGACTTACAGTACGGGTTCGCGATGGCGAATACGAAACCGTCAGCTACGACGAAGTGCTTCTCGACGCTGAGAGAGCACTGAGCCGGGCGAGCGTCGCAGGACGGAAAGAGAAGACGCCGGGCTACACAACGTTGGCGTGTCGCGTAATGTCCGCCGCTGGGATCGCCGATTCCGACGCCAAGTACTCCCATCTGTCTGCCGTATCGCACGGCGCGGGGTTCAGCGTTGGTGGGCTCGGCGCGCGAGCACCCCACGAAGCCGACGGGTTTACGCATTTCACGATCTCGCTGCCGATCGCGAACGCCCAGCAATATCTCCGGATCATGACTCGCGTACTCAATGTCGTAATGGAGAAGTTCATCTCGCTCGCGGGCGACCATGCTGAGCAAGCGCGCTGGCGCTACGCATACGTGATTGCCCACAACCGGATCGTCAATGAGTTCGATGCCTTGTCCGGGGGTAGCGAAAGCCCTGCTGGCTGACATCCACCGGTGCAGATCGCTGGCACGCACAGGTCGGGCCCTCTCCTTGCAGGAATTGTCGGCAGCGACTCATATGTTGGGTACATGCCTGACGTCCCCGAAGCAGCCCTCGCCGACTGGATCCGCGCCTGCGTTTCAAGCCTGCGCGATGCGGACGGCTTCACCGTCGACTCAGGCCATGCCGACGAGTTTTTGCTTCTCTACGGGCTGATCGCACGCACGTTTCGTTACAGTAACGCGTACCTCACGCTCGTGGACGCTGGGATGGAAGGCGAGGCGGTGCCGCTGGCGCGCGCAGCACTTGAGCACGCCATCACGCTGCAGTGGGTCTTCGTCATCGATGGCGGCGTGAAGAAGTACCGAAACTCCGTCGCGCACGACCGAGTCGAGCACTATAGAAAGCTCGCCGAATGGCTGGATAACGACGAGCTCCGCAAAGCCATGACCGAGCTCGATCCGATCCCCGGGGGTAGCCAGCTCGGCAAGTTCATCGCTATGGTTCGAGACCTCGACGAGGGGAGTTTCCTTGAGACGAGTTACCACGTGCTATCTCAGCACGTCCATGTCACACACAGCGCTGTGACGTCTTTCCTGCAGCCCGGCGAAAGCGAGCTGCGGGTCCTGTACGAGCAGGAGTACGCGTACCGATACCAGGCCACCTACGCCTGCGCGGTCGCATGCATGCTCGCCCGTTGGGTACTCGCGCGTCTCACGGATGACAAGGCGCTGCTGAACGAACTGGACCGCGTTTCCGACGAACTCCAATTGCCGATGGAACTCGCCCAGTATGTCCGCCCGCCGCGCAGACGACGCGCCGGACTCTGACTCTCAAAACATGAAAGAGGCGGAGGCTAAGCCAGCCGAGAGAGCGTGGTCCTCAGTGTCAGGCAGTCGCCGCCAGGTGAATGAAGGTGAGGGGAGTTGGCTCAGGCCACTCCCCGGTGAGTTCGTTCGGGTCCACCGGCATGACACGAGTGCCTCCACCTCCGCCAACCGTTCGACGAGCACCATCGCCCAGACGACCGCTTCCCAGCAGTCGGAGTAGGTCGCCTGCCTACCGCACAGTTCGGAGACGCCTGCTGTCCGACCCCCATCGCCCGTTCACTGCTCGAAGCCGGCGGGTTCAGACCCGCGCTACACACTCAACTGCGATGAGCCCGTTTGACACCACAACGAGCACCTGCTGTTATGCATCGAAAAATGACGCTCCGATGCGCCCAGAAAACTCCTCGGGAAGACCCTCGTCTAGTAACAGCCATCCGGTCATCATCACAATATGCGTCTGGATCAAGTGGTGGGCCTCAAGGTCTGGATCCATCGGATCAGGAACACCACTCGACAGGTGCAGGTCGTCGAATGTCGGCGCGTACTTGCCCGCTAGATTTGCAGAGGCGTGCGCGAATGCTGTCTCGCCGAGCCACATCGAGTAGATGGACCAGGGCTCGATCTCGGTCGAACCAATCGCCGCGTTTAGCCGCGTTGCCTGCTGATGGATCGCACCGCTCGTAACATCGTCGAGATCAAAAGCATCCATCTCTGTCGGATCGAAGTCAGCTTCGTGTCCTGCGTCACGCAGATAGTCCAGCAACCGATTCGTGCCTTGCCGATCTTTGGCAAGCATGGTGTCCACAGCCTTACGACGATCCCCGGCGGGCAGCCCCTGTAGCCAATGCAGACGGAGAGCGATTTCCAGCACAAGCCGCCGGTTGGGGGCCGCGGCAGATAGCAGGTCGGCAGTCGCAAGCGTGGCGATGGCTTTCCCCTGCGCGAAGGCCGCGCGACACAGTCCAACAACCACTTGCGCTGTGCGATTGCGAAACTCCACGTCGCTGAGGTCCACGCTCAGCACCGCTTCTGCCGATCGCGACACCTTCTCGGCGTTGATGATCCGAGCTGAACGGTTGCGCTGAATCCGTCGATTCTTCTTCACTCGGCTACCACTCATGCACTGAGGTTATCTGCGTTGTCGGACACTGTGGAGGGATCGACTGGCCGTTGATCTGCTGCTCGCCGAATCTCCTTATACACACCCACGGCTGCACATGTCGTCCGGATTGCGGACTACTCAAGCGACAACGTCCTCGCGGTCCACAAGGCGTGGAACGGACTAGCCCTATGCTCAGGATCAGCGCATTCAGCAGGCTCGACCTAAGGAGAATCGATGGAGTGGTCGGAAGTTGAAATTAGGGGCGCGCGTCTACGCCGCAATGAGATGCAGCTGCTGCGTATGGCTCTGGCGGCGCTATCGACGAACAACGAGCAATCCGGCCTGTACGGGATGCTCAATGAATACGTGGCGGAACTCAGCTCGCGGTCCGCTGACTTCGTTAATGTTCTTGAGGCGATCGCGTACACAGCAGCGCAAACCTATTTGCCGAGCGAGGTCGGCAAATGGCTCGAGGGGCGTCGCAACGCTCCTGAGCATGACATCGTATTCATGCTCATTAGATGGGCGATAGATGCACTAGACCGCCCTGAGGGCTCGCCCGACCGCGAGCTTCCTGTGCAGGCGATTCGCAATCAAGCTGCCGAGATTGTGGAAAGTCGAACGGAGAAGGTCATACTGACCGACCTCGTGCTCGCAACCGCCTTCATGGCCGATACGGTGAAGCTCCAAGAGCTACTCAGTGCAAAGGAAGCATTCGCCCAAGAACGACTGGGCGGCAACTCCATCACCTGGCGAGCTGGACCCGCGTAGTGCACGACGCTTGGCACACTGCTGAATTTCCCTGTTGTACGGTCGCATTATGACTCCCATGCCGCCCGAGATCCTCGATACTTCGAGACGAAAGATCGGCAAGTTCATGCGGCGAGCCACGCCTGACCTCGGCGAGCCGATCCTCGCGCTACGGGATGCCGGCGGCGCAATCCCGATATTCGAGCTCCAGTGGGAACGCACCGCTGGCGACGATTGGCGGCTCACGGGGGCAAACGAGCCCGAACTCAGCAAACGGATGGTCGACTCCACGATCGTCGAATGCAGAGTGTTCTTCACCGAGGGGGAAGACTGCTATCTCCCTGGCATCGTTTCCGCGCTCCGTGCCCTCGTCGGTCCAGAGCTGGCGGCAGCACGGCGTCCCTTGAAAGAGCATGTTGCACAAGTTGTGAGTGGGTCCCGAATCGGGGCTTCGGGACCAGTATTCAATTCTGGCCGGCTCGAGATGGACAACGGGTTGGGACCCGGCCTTCTTCTCGGAAGTGACCTCATGGCCATGGATTACATCTACGGCGTGGCACTGCACGAAGATGATGATCGCCTGGCACGGCTCGCAAACGTTCCTCTTGCGTCCGCACTCAAAGCCGTGGTCTACCACTTCAATGATCTGCTTCACGTCATCGCGAACGTTCGAGCTCAGATTGAGAACGACATCGCGAAGGGACACTTCCAACTGACGCCCTCGGTCTAGCAGTATCCAACGCGCGCTAACGGCTCCGAAGATCTGGCGGGTCTTCCGGGATTAGCTGCTCAATCGCTAGTTCGAGAACCTGCGATAACGCCAACAGCGTCCTCAACGTCGGGTTGGCTGCGCTTCCGGGCCTCGATTCGCCCTTCTCATACTTCTGGTACGTGTAGCGCGTCAGCCCGGCTCGGTACGCGACCTGCTCCTGGCTGAGCCCCGCGTTCTCGCGCGCTCGGCGGAGCGAAGTTGCCAAGCGTTGAGCATAGACAGCCCACTCATCATCACTGCTGTCATTCTGGCGGGCCACATCTTCAGCGTCGCGAGCCAGTCGCGTTCGTATGGCCTAATCCGTATGGCATAATTCGGGAGGCCATACGAAACAATCAACGCCTTCGCCGGACTCATCCGCCTCTCCTTGCACGTGTGCTGCCCAGCCCGATGACTGCCGGTCGCATCTTGGGCGAGGCCCGTGCAGCGACCGTGATTGTGACAGAGGCAATGACACTTGAGTTGTACCCAATCTGGTGGCGCGGCATCGACACCCCGCCACCTGCCGAGTGGACGTATATGTTCGAGTGCTTCACCGGCGAGGACACCGCAGAGGATTGGGCACTGGCAGCTGCGATCTTCATCGCACGGACCCGACACCGCACTGCACTCGGACCAACCTTTGCTGAGCTCTTCATACATCTTCTCCCCGAGGACCACGGCCTGCCGGGTCCGTTCCCCGTCGGCCTGGAGTACATCGAACGCTGGCGAGCAGTCTCCGGCTTTCGTGGTCACGTATCCATCGAATGGCGCCGCCGCGGTCTGATCAGCTTCGACAAAGGCGTGACACGGAGCCTGCGCGTCGGACGCGTGTTTCGTGAACGCTCGAGGGACAGGCAACGCACTCGACCGGTTGGCGCGCGACTTGATTCCAAGACGTCGGATACCAGTGATAGGAACGAATCACAGACCCAGGAGACGCAAGGAGTGACGTGCTCGGATACAGCGTGACAGTCAGTCAAATTCACGGCGAGATCCGCGAAGTTGACTTCGCACGCGTGCACGAGATTCCCTACCCCGACAGCGTCGATTCGATAAAGGGATTCATGCGGGAACCCGGGGTGCACGTGTCCTCTCGCACGCGCATCGACGCCATCCTCGACTGTGTCGAAAGCGGTGCCGCCCGACTCGTCCACGACGGCGGATACCCGTACCTGATCTATGCGCGCGGCGGTGACATCGTCACAGCGTTCGCCCGCGAACTCGGCGACACCGCAACTGAGCTGGAAGAAAACGAGTGGTACATGGTTGAAGCGTGGGACCAGAGCTGATGACAACTGCCTACCCTCCCGAGATCCAACGCATTGTCGACCGCGTCGCCCCGGGCTGGCCAGAAGAGCTTGAGGTGCGAACAGGCTGGTATCCGCTGCTCGCTCGGCTCGATGAGCGACTCGCTGCAAACGCACCGAACTACGTTCTCCAGCAGTGCAAGTCGAAGTTCGGTGCGCTCTGCTTTTACGCGGAGCCGTCGGACGAGCCGTGGAGCTACGACGAAGCCTTCAACGAGGCCATCCGCGCGGCTGAGTGGGAGAGCGTGGAGAGGTGTGAGGAGTGCGGAGCAGCAACAGCCCTGCAATACGTGTTCAGCCTTTGGGTGTCGACGCTGTGCGCTGAGCATGCCGCGGCCGTATCTCCATCGGTCGACGAAAGCTCTCGTAAGCCCGAATAATGGCTTCTTCGGAACCAGCATGACCCGATAGTCTCGGACATATCCGGAAAGATCCGGTTCCATCCGCTTTTGAGGTAACCGCATGCCTGAACCGTGGCTCTCAGCCGACGACATCGCTGACTACTTAGGTGTAACCAAGGACACGATCTACGCCTGGATCACTGACAAGGGGATGCCAGCGCACAAGGTGGGTCGCCTCTGGAAGTTTCAGACGAGCGAGGTTGACAGTTGGGTTCGTCAAGGCAGCACCGCATCGGGAGATGACACGTGACACGCGAACCTCTGAGCGAACGCTCGTGGCCCCGGAAGGAAGTCGAATGAGCAACTTGAGTCTGATGCCACTGCGCGCCGCCTGCGTGCCGCGAGAAGACGTCCTTCAAGGCGGCCTCGCCGATAACCACTTCGCTGCGCAGCTCGACAAAGTCCTGCGCGACCCTGAGCGTTACCCGGTGTACGGCGACCCCGAGGCCTTCTTCGCTCAGACGTATCCGACCTCGGGGTTGAAGACTTTGCTGAGCAAGACCTTCGGTCGAATTACCGGAGCGAAAGGGGTCGCGGGCGAGAGCGGCGTCTTGCGACCGACTACGTCCTTTGGCGGCGGCAAGACCCACGGCCTCACGGCGGTTTACCATCTCGCCGGTGGGGCCCGCCCGTCCAACATCGCCGAGTTCATCGACCCCAATCTGCTGCCGGACGGCCCCGTCCAAGTTGCCGCGCTCGTTGGTGACGCTCTCGATCCCACGGCGGGGGTCGAGACCGACGGGCACCGCACATACACTCTGTGGGGCGAGATGGCCGCGCAGATCAGCGACGACGCGTTTGAGGCAATGGCAGCCAACGACGTCGAGCGCACAGCGCCGGGAACCGGAACCATCCGGGCAGCGTTCGCGGGCAAGCCAACGATCATCATTGTGGACGAGATCGCCAAGTACCTGCGTGCAGTATCGTCCTCGGGCAGCGAAGATGTACGCCGCATGGCCCGCGCGATCCCGGTGTTTCTTGGGAACTTGTTCGAGGTCGCATCCGACCCGACTAACAACGTCTCCGTCATCATCACCCTGGCGGCGACAACCAACGCGTTCGGTGCCGAGACCACCGAGATAAGCGACCTGACGGGCGACGAGAAAGAGCGGGCTGATGCCGCGAACGCCGCCTCGGTCAAGGCCGCTGAGGAGACTGGCGACGTGCTAACCCGCGCCGTCCAACCATCCGCTGTGATCCGTCCAGCCGACGACAACGAGATCGGCGAAATCCTCAAGAAGCGCCTCTTCGCCTCGGTCGATGAGAGCGCTGCGAAGGCGGCGGGTGACGCCTACCGCGACCTGTACGAGACTCTCGGCAAGACCGAGCAACTGGCCGGTGGCGCAGAGCACCCTGCGACATACGGCGAGTTGGTCACCAAGACCTATCCGTTCCACCCCGAGCTTGTGCGCGTCCTCGATAAGCGCCTGGGGAACATCACGCAATTCCAGCGGGCGCGTGGCGCCTTGAAGTTGCTGGCGGAGGTCGTGGCTCATGTCTACGCCACAAATGATGACACCGCGATCCTTAATGTGGGTGACATTGACTATGACAACGCTCCGGTACTGAACCACCTCACCGATGGCATTGGACGGGCCGAGTATGCCTCCGTTGCTGAGGGGGACTTCGCAGGACAGCAGTCGCACGCCGCAGCCGTCGACGCTGACGTGTTCCCCGGCAAACCTGCCTACGCGACCCGAGTTGCACGCACCGTGTTTACACATTCCTTGGAGATGGTTGCAACTGCCGGCGCCGGGCGCAATGACTGGGTTGTCGGCACGCTTCGTCCCGGCGAGGACGCCACCATATTTGAAAAGGCGCTCACAGAGTCAGAGAAGGTGTTCTGGCACCTGTCATTCGACGGGGGACGGTGGCGGTTCAACATCGAGCCAAATGTCAACGCGATCATCGAGACCGAGAAACGAAACATCGCGAACACAGCTGTCGCCGCAAGGGTGGACTCTCTGATCCGCAGTGCATTTGCCAACGATGGCGGCGCAAGAGCGATCCATTTTCCGTCTGGACCTGCCGAAGTACATGACGAGGCGAACCTGCGCGTGGTCGTTCTCGACTACAACGTCGTTGCAGTTACACAAAAGGGCGCAGATCAACCACCAGCGGTCGTAATCGAAATGCTGGACAAGGTGGGCTCGGTCGGCACTCCACGCAAGTATCGCAACGCGGTGGTGTTCGCGGTTCCCGACAGAGAGCAGATCGAAGTCCTGAAGGACCGGGCACGAGCGTTGATCGCCTCGAGTAACCTCGCCAGCGACACAGCTCGGCTCGCGCAATTCGGCGACGAAGTACGCAAGAAGGTCGAGGGCTACAACAAGGAAGCCACCCTCAGCGCTCGGATCGCAGTGACTCGTTGCTATAAGCACATCTACTTCCCTTCCGGCGACAAGGCCGCCGGGTATCTGCGTCACCGCGAACTGCCAGCCCAGGCGCAAGGTGACACGAAGAACGCCACCTCAGCGGTGCTGAGCTTGCTGGAAGACGAAGACAAGATTCGCAGCAGCGCGTTCACCGCTTCCTATCTTCGATCGAAGACGTGGCACACCGTGAACTCGTCCACGACTCGCTCCATCGCCGACTATTTCTGGACTGACCACACGATCCAGATCGTCCGCAATCCAAACCTGATTCGTGAAGCCATCGTCAACGGGGTCAAGAACGAAAACTGGGTCTACTACGACGCGGGCACCGGCAAGACCTACACGGCGAGCACAATGCTGGGTTCTCCCCGGAGATGAAACCCGACGCCGAGGTGATGACCACCACGGAAGCGCAGGCACGCGGCCTGCTAGTCCGCAAGCCCACCCAGACTGATCTACGCGCCGTGCTCACCAACGATGACCTCACCGGGGGCGACATTCGTTCTCGACTCGAAGCCCAATGCGGCGGCGAACCAACAAAGACCGATGTCCTCGAACTTCTTGCTACCGCGGTCCAATCCAGCGACTACAAGTGGTTCGTTGTTCTTGACATGGCTCCGGCACCAGGGGTCCGGGCGCTGTCGCCGTCAGCGATCAAAGACAAGGGCTTGGACGGACTGCGCATTCTCACTCGTGAGGCCGCAGACGCGCAAGGTATTGAGGTCCCCACTCGTATCCCGAACTCAAAGACTTTCAGCGCATCCGGCCCCGGAGGCGCTGCGATGCAGAGCCTCATCGACCAGATTTCCGACTTCAGCGTCCCGACTGTGAGCACGATGACGTTGAAGGTCAGCGCAGACGAAGCGTCCGGCACCAGCGACATAGACCTTGCCATCGCGTCACTCGGCATGTTGCAAAAACAGAACATTAGTGTGCGTGCAACCATCCGAGCCGAGTACAAGGGCGTCGCAGGCGGCATCCAGTTCCAAGGCACCGCCGACCGCCAGGACTTCCAATCCGCTTACAATCACGCGAAGAAGGCCCTTGGTGGAGCAACCAAGGTGGCTGGTGAGGTCACTCTGACGTTCACTTTCGCGCCAGCCTTGGACATCACCGACACGCAGTTCGGTCAGATCCACACAGTCATCAAGAACCTTGCGCTGAAGAACACGACCATGACAGCGGAGGTGGCCAAGTGAGCGCTGTCAAGCGCGTCCGTCCGGCCAGGCATCTCGCGCTGGTCGAGGGTGTCAGAGGGTTCAGGCTGATCGTAACTGCCGGCCGCGGTGAGACCTTCGGTGTGACCCTGGAGGAGACCTACGGAGAGAGCGGCGGGGCCATTGCTGCGCCCGTGACCACGACCACTCCGGTTCAGACCGGGCGCGTGGTTGATGCTGTGTTTGTGGCGATTCGTAATGCAGGACACCAGCCGAGCGTGTTGGCGTTCAAGCGGAAGGCTCCCGTTCATCTCGGAGAAGCCGAGGGAGTCAGACTGGCGCTCGTCATGATCGCAACCCAGCCCATCGCCAAGCATGAGCGCGTCCGTGCACTCGTCGCTGGCATCAACGCCATGAGCGTTGAGGAAACGTACTACTGGTACGCGAAGTGCATGGGCCTTGATGGCAACCGCGCACGCAAAGCACTCCGTATCCTCCTTTCCGATCACTGAAGGACCCACCGTGACCACTCCAAGACCCCGCGTCCTAATCGAGGACTGGCTCCCCGTCGCAGAACTCGGCATCGAGTCAAGGCGGGAGAGGGCAGCAGCAAATGCCATTCCTCCCCTTAACTCGCTGCACATCTGGTGGGCGCGACGCCCTGTTGTCGCCTCAGCAGCTGTTGTGTTGGCAGGGTTGCTACCAGAGTGGTCGCCAGAGCTTAACGAGACATTCGCAGATGCCGATGAACTGCGCGATAGCCAGTCTTACAGGGCGTGGCTGCTGCGTCTGATCGGCATCTGGGGGGACCCAGTACGCGCGCGGCGTGTCCTCGACGCGGCGAACGCAGCCGGCGTGAAGTTGAAAGATAACGGATACGGATACAAACAGGCCTACAAGAACCCCATCAGTCGTAATGACATCATCTTGCTTCATCGAGTGCTGGTACACACTTGGGGCGAACTCCCCATCGTTGCGGACTTTACAGCAGGCGGCGGCTCGATTCCCTGGTCGTCGGTGCGCTACGGGCTGCCTACGTTAGCGAACGATCTGAATGGAATTGCGGCAGCCGTACTCCGAGCAGGGGTTGAGGTTCCAGCAAGGCACGGGGCCTCACTTCTTGATCCCATCAAGCAGTGGGGACGGGTTCTCTGTTCTCGTGTTGAAGCGCGCCTCCGGCCGCACTTTCCGATGGTTGGCGGCGAGAGCGTGGTGGCTTATATCTGGGCAAACGCGGTTGCCTGCCCCAGGACTGGCCGCCTCGTCCCTTTGATGCCTGACAAATGGCTCCGAAAGACTGCGGGAAAGGAAGTCGCTGTCCGCCTCATTACAAACGTCGACGGTGTTGAACTCACCGAGCCACGTTTTGAGGTCGTTGAAGCGGGTTCTGTAGACAAGGCAGATGCAGCCAGGGGATATGTGGCGGGGGGCAAGGGAGTTTCGCCCTACGACAACTTGGTGATCGACTCTGGGTACATCAAAGCAGAAGCCCAGGCCGGTCGAATGTCCCAGGTGATGTACGCAGTCTCCGTGAAGACTTCGAGTGGGAAGCGGGAATTCCGTTCCCCTACGGACGATGACTTGGCCGCTTTGAGAAGTGCATCTGACGAGCTCAAAGGCCTGAAGGCTGGATGGCTTGCGGCCGGAGTCCTCCCCGCTGAAGAAGTCGACCCAGGCTTGAAAACCCAGGAGCCCCTTCGATTTGGAATGACTAGTTGGCAGGACTTTTTCACTGATCGCCAGCTACTTGTTCACGGCGTGTTTGGCGAGGAGTTTGCTGCTCTCATTCCAGAGGTGCGCGCTGCAATGCCTGATAAGGCAGATGACGTTCTGTTCGAGCTTGCGCTCATGCAGGGCAAAGCCCTGAACTACAACTCCCGCCTGACATCTTGGCACGTGACCCGCCAAGTGATGCGAAGTGTGTTCGATTCTCACAATCTCGCCTTCAAATGGACGTTTGCGGAATTTGAAGGTGCTCGTGCGCTCTACTCCTGGTGTCTGGATCAACTCGTGTATGCCTATGGCGGTATCGCCACGTTGCTAGACGAGACTGGCGCAGCAGATATCGCGGGCGACCAAGCGGTCGAGCGTCAGGTGACGGTGACTCAAGGAGGCGCAGCCGCCCTTCCATACGAGGCGAATACTGTCGCGCACATCTGCATGGACCCCCCGTACTACGACAACGTGATGTACGCAGAACTCGCCGACTACTTCTACGTGTGGGAGAAGCGGACGCTTGGACGTCTGGTTCCTGAGTACTTCCAGGACCCCTTGTCCGATAAGGATAATGAGGCTGTTGCGAACCCGGCGCGGTTTGCCTCAATGGGGCGGCGCAAGTCCGAGCTCGCAGACTTGGACTATGAATCAAAGATGACCGCGATCTTTGCCGAGTCACGCAGGGTGCTCAGAGACGACGGCGTTCTGTCTGTCATGTTCACCCACAAGCGGGCGGAAGCGTGGAACACGCTGGGAATGAGCCTTCTGCAAGCCGGATTCACCATCGAAACGTCATGGCCGGTGAATACGGAAGCCGAGTATTCACTCCATCAGGCCAATATGAACTCCGCAGCCTCCACCATCATGCTCGTTTGCCGGAAACGCGAGCAGCGGCCGGACGACGACAAGGTCTATCTCGATGACATCGAGCAGGACATTCGCCAGGCAGCTCGTAACGCTGCCACTCGGTTTCAGCATGACGGGATCGAAGGAGTGGACCTACTTCTGTCAACGTACGGACCCACACTGTCGGTAATTTCGCAGACTGGCCCGTCTATTCGTCCACTCCTGATGCTGAGGGGAGGGACGAGCTGCTGCGCCCCGAAGATGCGTTGACTCTGGCACGGGAGGAGATCGTGGACCTCCGTCGATCGCGGCTCGTCGGAAAGGCCGCGAAGGTGGACTCGCTCACCGACTTCGTTCTGCTCGCCTGGGATACGTTCGGAGCTCGGGAGTTCCCGTTCGACACCGCACGATTGCTGGCCCTCGCCGTGGGCGGCCTCGACATCGACGCCATAGAGAGAGCCAAGATCTTGTCAAAGACGGCTGGCAAGGTAAGGCTATTGGAGCCCAAGGAACGCCTGCGTCGCGGAGCCGACTCAGATCTGCCAGGTGTCACCCCAGAGGCCATCTCCTTCGATTATATGATCGACGCGGTGGACACCGCCCTATACATCGCCGAGGTTGACGGTCAGCAAGCGGCTAAGCGGTTCCTTGACCTCCATGGATACACCAGCAAGGGCGGTTTTATTTCTACGCTGCAGGGCTTGGTCAACGCGATCCCGCGCACCAAGGTCAAGGGCACATGGGTAGTGCCCGAGGCAGGGCTCCTCGACACGCTATGCACTCTCTACTTTGATGACATCGCACTCCCCGAAGCGGTTGAGATGGCAGCAGTTGTGGCCCCGAACGAGAATGCACTGTTCGAGTTGGAGTGACATGACTCAAGATGACGGCGAGGCCCTATTGCCCGATTCCCCGGCGCCTCCGATACAAACGCCCCTACTCACATTCGACTCGGTATCGTCACCTGACTCCTTCCAGACTGTTGTTGTAAAGGCGACCTACTCGCCGGATGACCGACCATTCGAGACGTTTTATGTGCCGTTGCTGTCACGGGCATCGACGTACGATCGTGCGGTCGGCTATTGGTCGGCCGCTGAACTCCAATACGCCGCACAGGGCACAGCGCATTTCATTGCCAACGGCGGTCGGATGCGTCTGATCGTCGGGGCGCAACTCGCCCAGCGGGACGTGGACGCTGTCATCGGCGGCAGACCTCTCGAGGACGTGGTGGCTGAACGACTCCTCGCCGACCCGGATATTGAAGGGACGAGGATCGTTCAGAGCGAACATCTGAGCGTGCTGGCATGGATGGTTGCCACCGAACGACTTGAGATTCGTGTCGGCATTCCGAAAGCCGAGGACGGTCGACTACTGACACATCGGCAGTCAGGCCGGTACTTCCACACCAAGTACGGCATATTTTCTGACCGTTATGGCAATCGGGTTGCCTTCAACGGTTCGAACAACTCCTCCGTGACTGCGTGGTCGCGGAACCACGAGACTTTCGATGCCTATCCGTCATGGAACGTCCCCATCTGGGACTATCTGGGTGCCAACAAGGTACTCGACTTCAGGATGCATTGGAACGGCAACGCCGATGCAGGCTGGGCCGTCATCGACTTGCCATCGGCAGTCCGGCAGCACCTCATCGAGCACGCGCCCGAAGCCCCACCACTGCCGCCCGGATCCATCCTGCGACCTCCAGAACCACCGCTCGACGACATAGTCGACTTCGATGCCGAGGTCGCGTGGGATGAACTCACGGCGCTCCGCGATGCTCCTACCGAGTCCGCGTGGACGGGGGTCGGGTCAGCGTGGGCGCAGCCACTTCCGCACCAGGCCGAACTGATCAATCGCGTAGTGTCCACCTATCCGCGGAGCTACCTGTTCGCCGACGAAGTTGGTCTCGGTAAAACTATTGAAGCAGGCATGGTCCTTCGCGAGCTTTTCACCTCGGGGCGCGCACAGAAGGCCCTGCTTCTGGTGCCAGCCTCGGTCATGAAGCAGTGGCAAGAAGAACTCCACGAGAAGATGAACCTGGACGCCGCCCGATTCGACAAAGGCGGCTTCGTGGATCGTTTCGACCAGCCGATCCCCACTGCCCCAAACTCGAACCCGTGGTCGGCCTTTCCCATCGTGCTCGCCTCATCCCACCTTGCTCGCCGGCGCGACCGTCGCAGGCAGATACTCGATGCGGGACCGTGGGACGTGGTGCTGGTTGACGAAGCACACCATGCTCGCCGCCGAGGATCGAAGCCGACTGACACTCCGAACTCGTTGCTGGGACTGCTGCAGGACATGCGCGACAAGGAGATGTGGCGGGCGCTCTACCTCGCCACCGCCACCCCAATGCAGATGCACCCGCACGAGGCGTGGGACCTGATCTCGCTGCTAGGCCTAAAAGGTCGCTGGGGAGAAAGCGCCGAGAACTTCATCCGCTTCTTCAAACTGCTGTCCATCGACCCGTTGCACCGGCATTGGGAATTGTTGTGCTCGATGCTGGAGGATTACTTCTCCGACCCTCAGGCCGAGCGCGATGCTGACCTTGAGAAGCAGGTCGATGACGCTTTGGGGTGGACCAGCGCCTACGTAGTCACTGCGTTGGCTGGCAACCCGCCCAGTGCAGATCTGAAAGCCAAATTCCCGAACGAGACATCGGAATGGATGGACAAATGGCTTCGTCGCCACACGCCGATGCGAGATCGGGTCTTCCGCAACACACGTAAGACGATGCGTGCCTATCAGGCGGCCGGGATCATCTCTGACGATGTAGTCATCCCTCACCGCCATGTCCGGGACGAGTTCATCCCGCTGGCGCCCAACGAACGTCGCCTGTACGAGCGCATCGAGGAATACATCCGTCGTCATTACAACGCATACATGGCCGACCAAGGCGGCCAGGCGCTTGGCTTCGTCATGACCATCTATCGGCGTCGCCTGACTTCGTCGTTCGAGGCGATCAAGCGGTCACTCCGCCGCCGCCTGAGAGTGTTGGAGGACGGCAGAAACCTGGCGGAGTTACTCACCGAGGATGACAACGTAGACATCGAGGAGTCTCTGTTTGAGCCCGAAGCATTCGACACCAGAGCCGATCGCCTACGCGATGAAATCGCCGAGCTGAAGTCATTCGTCCAAGACCTCGACGGCATCACGGGCGAGGATAGCAAGGCAAGCCACCTGGTGGACGACGTGACCAAAGCGCTGGCCAGGTACTCATCCGTAGTGGTTTTCACACAGTATGCCGACACGATGGACTACGTACGTGAGCGGCTTCTTGCAGCGGGATACCGCCGGCTTGGCTGTTACTCCGGGCGAGGCGGTGAGGTCTACGACGCGGACGCAGGAACCTGGACCGAGGTCACCAAGTCAGAGATCAAGACCAAGTTCCGCAGCGGCGAACTGGAGGTCCTCATCGGCACAGACTCAATGAGCGAGGGCCTGAATCTGCAAACCTCTGGTCGCCTTATCAACTACGACATGCCGTGGAACCTCATGCGTGTAGAGCAGCGGATCGGGCGCGTAGATCGTATCGGCGCTTCCTATAAGGACATCCGCATCAGTAACTACTTCTACGCCGACACAGTTGAGGAGCAGGTCTATAAGGGCATCGCTGAGGACTACAGCGACTTCACCGATATTGTTGGCGACGCTGCCCCCGTGCTCGCCAACATCGAAAAGGCCATTGAGCGCCTGGCATTGAGCGGTCATGTGACCCCCGCCCTTATCGACTCCGAAGTCGGTGAGATTCGACAGCAGGTCGAGGACATCAAAGGCGAGCCAGTAGGCAACGACGATATCGGCACACCCGTCGATATCGGGCGGATCAAGGAGCCGCCATCGCTGGTGGGCGCCTCGACCCCGGAATTACTGGAACGAGTGCTCACAGCCAACGTGCTCACACGCGGGGCCTTCAAGCCTGACGATGGTCGCCCAAATGTGTATTGGCTGACGACTTCGGCGGGGACCTCGTCCAGGCTGTCGTTCAGGAAGAGCGACGGCGTGCAGGACATCGATGAGTACTTCGCCCCGTCGTCGGTTGCCCCGCTACCGGTGACGTTCGACCGCGCGACCTGGGATGAGAGCGACGACGCAGCCCTCGTCTTCCTCACCTACGGGACCCCAGAGTTGGCCGCATTGCTACCGGCCATGGATATGCACAGCTAACGTTCCACCGGGGCAGTCGTCGCTCACGCTGGCATAGGGAGCCGCGACGAACTGTCTCGTGAGACACCCGACTTGCGCATAAAGGCCGTGTCAATCCAGCGCATCTGCGACATATCCGCTCGCAGCCTCTTGAGCTTGCCGGAGTCGTGATACCCATCCGTGAATCGCTGGCGCAACTCATCCAGGAACATGGGTCCGATGACCTTCATGATGTTGGTCTCAGTCGTGTAGTGCTCACCGAGCTCTCGGCGCGCAACCCGATCCTTCACTGATTGGAAGAGGCTGCCGAAAATGGCCGGCGAGATCGAGGACCAGTTGAACATCGCGGCCGAGATCAACCGCTCCCGCATCCCCGAATCGAACGACGGGATCGAGACCGTCTCCTCGAAGACACCACCATTCACGTACGGGAACCGTGCCATCAGCTCGTCAAGATTCGACTGTCGACGTGACGGCTCACGACCCATGACTTGGTACAGCAACGACAGCTGCGGCCCCAGATCTGAACCATCGGTAGCCGTTCGCGTCTCAAGAAATTCGAGGAAGAGATCTCGGTCCCACAGGCCAGCATCGTCGGCATACAGCGCGAAGAGAGTCCTCACCAGGAACACCGACGCCTCATGGTCGTCGTACCCCGCACCCTCGAGAGACTCGTACAACGAAGCCATCAGCCGTGCTGCCTTGATCGACGCTGATTCCTGCTCCTTCGATCCAAACTCTCGCTCGCCATACCCCGCAAGGAACGCCAGCTTGTCGGCGTAATCGCGCAGCTGCTTGAGTGTGAACTCGATCGGGGCTACATCGTTGTCGGCTCGGAGGTCAAGGAGCCGGAAGTTGTGGAAATCACTGGTGAGCACCCAGCGCGGGATCTCTGGATCGGGCAGGTCGTCAATGTAGTCGAGTGCCTGCTGCTCGGCCGCGACAAGATCCTTGCCAGCCGACTTCATTTCGATCAGCGCCAGACCCGGGATTAGAGCATCGATGTACCCGCGGGCGCCGGTCGAGGAACGCTTCACGCGCTTCTCATAGAACGCTGCTCGGCTCTGGGTGATCCCGTAGACACCGAGGAGATCCCTCACGAACGTCTGAGCCTGTTGCCGCTCCTCGCCGGGCTCATCCTGCCACGCGCGAGCAAACTGCGCAGCGCGCGTACGGATCTCATTCATCGATATCGACTTCGTCACAGATCAAAGCTATCCGCCGGAACGTTCCCCGCTATTGACAACACGATGATCGCCCCATACTGTTGCATATGTCAGATACACAACAATATAGGAGGTTGCATTATGCGTGTGCTCCCTGTCCAGCAGGACACCATCGACCTACTCGTGACGGCGATGCTCATCAGCAGCACCGACATCACCCAAGCCCCATCACTGTCTCCGATCATCACGCCCGGCCTCGCCCCCGCCGCAGTCCTCGCTGGCGCCGATCGCGTTGGTCAGCAGCTGTGGGATGAGAACTATGCAAGCGTGAGCGAGGCCAACAAGCGAGACATCCCCGCACCGCGGTACCAATGGCAGCCCGTCGCCGAGCTGCTCGGGGAGCGAATCGACATTGAGCAGATCCTGCAGATCGAACGCAGTCGGCTCTACCTCAGCGAAGTCTCTTGCCACCACACCGGGTGGGACGGCTCCGAAGCCAACGCACAGCTGGAACGGCTGCGCGAGGCAATCGCTGCGCGGCTGTACTTCCACCCGCATGAGGCCTCCCCGGAGCACGCCGGAGTGTACGAGTATGCAGGCCTCAGCCGCGCTGTTGACGAGTGGACTCGGGAGATCGGCTTCCGTTCGCTGCTCAGCGTCGAAGGTGCTCGTCAGACGCGAGAGGGCCGTGCATCATGAGCATCACGATCTCTCACTCTGCAGCGGATGGCTCTCTTGTCAGCGGCACCAGCCGTGGTGATGGGTCCGCAACGATCCTCAAGGCTGAGGGCTGGCGCTGGGGTCGCAGCATCGATACCTGGTTCCTTGCCCGTTCGCGTGACCGTGCGCCACAGCGAAGCACCATCGAACGCACCGCAGCGCAGCTGCGCGCCGCAGGCTTCACCGTCGAGATCTCGGTCGATGACACCTATCGGACAGCATCTGAGGTTGAAGCGGATACCCGCGAGAGACAGACCACGCGAGCAGCGCGCCTCAACGTCAGGGCTGCCACTCGAGTCGCACAGGCAGAAGCGGCGGATGCCGCGGCCGCACGTGCTCACGCAGCGCTGCCGCCGATGGGGGAACCGGTCAAGATCGGCCATCACAGCGAAGGTCGGCACCGCGCGGCGATCGCAAAATCTGATGCTGCGATGCGCAGGAGCATCGACGCCGACCAGGCCGCGAAGTACGCCGCCGAGCGAGCCAAGAACGCCAAGAATGCAACGGATCGCCGATATGCGCCGGCGCAGGTCGTACGCCGGATCGAGCGGCTCGAGTCGGAACTCGGCGCTTGGCGACGCAGGCGTGATGGGTCTTCGCGGCGTCTGTCTAACGGCATGCTCGATGTCACGGCTCCAGCGCAGGGAGACTACGCAGAACGAGTCCTCCGTGAGGTCGATCGGCTCACCGATGAGCTCGAATATTGGAACGGCATTCGTCAGCAGCAGATCGCTGACGGGCAAGTCGTCGAGTACTCCCGCGAGACGATCAAACTGGGTGACCTCATCCAGTTCTCGCACGTCTGGGGAAAGGTCGTGCGGGTCAACCTCAAGAGTGTCACCGCGGTGGGTGTGTACGGCAAGATGATCGCGCCGTATCCGCGCATCGATGGGCACCAGCCGCAGGGCGGAGGTGTGTGATGAGTATCACCATGCAGCGGAAGCGCACTGAGATCCCCGAAAACATCCTGATCCGCCTGCGGCGGCAGCTGATCGGACTCACCACAGTCCTGCTCGCAGTCGGTGCGGGATGGCTCGGGATCGTCATGAGGCCACACCTGGGAAAGATCTTCATGACTCTCCTAGCCGCGGCACTGGTGTGGCTGGTGATCGTCAGCGCGATCGACTTCTTCCGCGACCGCTAGGTGTACTTCCCCGTGAGGTTGTGAACGCGTTCTGAGGGGGTCTTGCCGCCGATGCCGGTGTGGGGTCTGTGGTGATTGTAGTGATGGAGCCAGGTCTCGTAGGCGGCGGCTCGCTCGGATTCGCTGGCGTAGGGTCTCGCATATGCCCACTCGACGGCGAGGGTCCGGTTGAATCGCTCGACTTTCCCGTTGGTCTGCGGCCGATACGGTCTGGTCCACTTGTGCTTGATGGTTTCGCCGAGCGCGGCAGCGAACGCGTGGGATCGGTAGCAGGCGCCGTTGTCGGTCATCACCGCGGTCACGGTCACGCCGAGGCTGGCGAAGAA
>NZ_JHET01000010.1 GCF_000685355.1 Microbacterium sp. CH12i
CACCGCCGGACGGCGGCGGCTCCAACGGGTACCGCACGAGGTTGTGGAAGACCGAACTCGCCGCTCTCGCCGCCGACACCGGGCTGGCCATCACGGTGTGCCACCTGCCGCCCGGCACGAGCAAGTGGAACAAAATCGAGCACGGCCTGTTCTCCTATATCTCGATGAACTGGCGAGGCAGACCGTTGACCAGTCACGAGGTCATCGTGAACACCATCGCCGCCACCACGACGCGGACGGGCTTACGTGTCCACGCTGAACTCGACCAGAACGAGTACCCGCTCGGCGTGAAGATCCCTGACCAGCAGATGAAGGCCCTCGAGGCCGACGGGATCCTCGCCCGCCACGACTGGCACCCAGAATGGAACTACACGCTCAACTCGACACGCCCAAGTTAATATTCAGCGAGCCCTAACGGCGGCCTGCTGATCCTGCCGAAGCTGTGGCAGCAGATGCGAGAAGCCCGGCGAATTCACAAGCCGCTCAGCCTCGCGCAGGTGTCGCTGCGCATGAACTACATGGCGTCGATCGCGTGGGCAAGCTTCGGCCTCATCTTCCTGCTGGTCTACCCATACGACAACCGTCTGGTGAGTCCGTTCATCCTGATCGGTGCACTGCCGTACTTCCTCGCGATGGCGAGCGATCTGCATTACACCGGCTACAAGCGCACTGATATCTTCCGTATCTACGGGTTCAACCTCATCCTGCTTCCGGTTAACCTCGCCGGGGTGCTGAAGTCTCTGCAACAGGGACTCACCGGCCAGAAAATCCCGTTCGCCCGCACGCCGAAGGTGAAGGACCGCACAAGTTCTCCGCTGCTGTACGTGGTCGCTCCGATCGCGATCATCGCCTTCTCGGTGTTTGTCGCCTGGCGCAGCTGGGCAGATGGCTCCTGGTGGACGCTCGGGTTCTCGAGCTTCAACGCATTCTGCGCGACGTGGGCGTTCATGGGGAACATCGGCATCCGCAATGCGATCGTCGACATCTGGATCGGGTTGACCGATTGGATGTGGGTAGACATTGACCACGAGGATGCTGACGAAGTGCATGCCGCCACGACTCCCGACTGGCGTGCGATCCTGCACGAGGGGCACCCCGCTCCCGGTGCCCCAGGGGTCGGGTCTGTGCGCGAACCTGTCGTGACGGAAATCCCCGTGCATATAGCTCATGATGAACTCACGCGCACGGAGGCCGTCGCATGACCACGAATCCCACGCCCCCTGGCCTCCACCGCGGCCGGCGGCTCTCTGGCTGGCGCGTACTCATCGGCGTTGTCATCGCATTGGCGGTCATCGCTGGCGCCGTCGCCGTGCCGTGGTACCTCGCGGAGCGCGCACCGGCGGCCACGACCCCGGCTGGCCCGCGGTGGTTCGGCGGATACTTCGATGTCACCGCGGCGTCTGTCTCGACCACGCCGACTGTCGGCGATGGCACCGATGACACCGTTGTACTGGCGTTCGTGGTGGCCGCTGCTGCAGATCAGTGCGAACCGTCGTGGGGCGCCGCATACAGCCTCGCGGATGCCGGCACCGAGCTCGACCTCGACCGTCGCGTCGACAACATGCGTCGTGATGGCGCGCACGTGGCGGTGTCATTCGGCGGCGCGCTGAACACCGAGCTCGGCGTGGCGTGTTCGACCACGAGCGAACTGGCGGACGCCTATCGGGCGGTGATCGATCGGTACCGCGTCTCAACGATCGATCTTGACCTCGAGAATGAGAGCCTCGCCGACGCGGCAGCTGGTGCCCGGCGGGCCGCAGCCGTCGCGCAGGTGCAGAAGAGGTCCGACAACGATCTGAGTGTGTGGCTCACTCTGCCGACGGCCACCGATGGGCTTACTGACCAAGGCATCGCCGCGGTCCGGCAATTGTTGGAGGCTGGGGTCGATCTCACCGGCGTCAACGCCATGACTATGGACTACGGCACAGACCTTGCCGGTAAGTCCATGGCCGAAGCATCCATCAGCGCACTTGAGGCAGTCAACGATCAGCTGACCACGCTGTACGCGGACCTGCGGATCGCGCTGCCCACCGGCGGCGCATGGGCCTTGCTCGGCGCTACGCCCATGATCGGCCAGAACGATGTCGTCGATGAGGTGTTCACGATTGCCGACGCGCAGCAGCTGAACGAGTTCGCGACGAAACAGCGTCTCGCTCGAATGTCGATGTGGTCGATCAACCGCGACCGCACCTGCGGCCCGAACTATCCAGACGTCTCGGTGGTGTCTGACGCGTGCAGCGGCGTTGAGCAGAATTCAGTGACCTTTGCCAGTGTGCTCTCCCCCGGATTCGATGAATCACCGTCCGACTCGGTGACCCCCTCCCCGGTATCCACGCCCATCCCCGATGACCCGAAGACCAGCCCGTACCCGATCTGGTCGCCCAGAGTCGCGTACTCGGCTGGGGTCCGCGTTGTATGGCACGGCTACGTATACGTCGCGAAGTGGTGGGTGACCGGCGCACCAGAACCTGACGACCCGACACAGGCGGCAAATCAGACATCTTGGACGCTGCTGGGTGCGGTGCTGCCCGACGACGAGCCGTTCACGCTGCCGACCGTCGCAGCCGGCACATATCCGGAATGGATCCCGGCCCAGATGTATGAGACCGGTGCCCGAGTGGTGGTTGACGGCGTGCCGTTCGAGGCCAAGTGGTGGACGCAGGGCGAAGACCCCACGATCGGGATCACTGATCACGATCGGTCACCATGGACAGTTGTCATGGCGGATGCCGCGAAGTGACGCTCGCTCAGCCGTTCAGGGAACCCCGGGTATTGGTGGACGGGGTCAGCCGATAGCCGACGCCGCGCACTGTTTCGATGTAGCTCGGCTCAACAGGATTGTCGCCGATCTTGCGGCGGAGGTTCGCGATGTGCGCCTCGATCGCACGCTTGTCTGGCTCGCCGACGTAGAACGACAACCCGAGGTCTTCGCCACGCAGCACCAGCGCCAGGTCAGACTTGCTGCGCACGCGCCGCTTCGATTCGAGCAGCGTCGCGAGCAGATCGAACTCGGTGCGCGTCAAGTCGGCTTCACGCTCCGCGATGAGCACGGTGTGCGTCGCGAGGTTGAGGCGGATGTCGCGGTGCGACTGCCACTCGGCGACATCGTCGTCCGGGCGCACGACCGGCGGCGCCGCAACCAGGACCGCAGCACTGGGTGCTGCGGAACGGGCGGCGCTCACCGGGGACCCAGGATTGGCGCTCAGGCGGTCGGCACTCATATTGTCTTCAAAGCGCGGGCGGCGCATGAGCGCTTCGATTCGAGCGCGCAGCTCTCGCGGACGAAATGGCTTGACGAGGTACTCGTCGGCACCAGATCCGAGGCCCAGGACGACATCCGATTCTTCAGCGAGTGCGGACAGCATCACGATGTAGGTAGAGCTGATCTTGCGAATGCGACGCGCTACTTCGAATCCGTCAATGCCCGGGAGGTTGATATCGAGGGTCGTGATCACGGGCTGGTGCTTCTCGACGGCGGCGAGGCCGTCAAGTCCGGACTCCGTGGGAACGACCTCGAATCCGGCAGCACGAAAGACTTCATCCAAAAGGGTACGAACGTCGGGGTCGTCCTCGATTACCACCGCAACCTTTGGTTGCAAAGAACTCTCAGTCATGACTGCCCCCTCAGGCTGTTCTCAAAGAAGTATCACGCACTAGGCGGTGCGCGGTACAACTAGCGCGTTGCACTCGACAACTAGCCAAAAGTCTAGCGACCACAACAGGCAACTGAACGAAAGCCTAACGGTTCGTCTGCCATTAGTCACGGATATCTGCCAGATCAGCGCGCGACGCACTCGATCGTCACGGCTCGCGGAGCGTCGGCGTCGAGGTCTTCATCGGCCACGCCTTCCGCTCCTCCGACGGGGCGCTCGAGCTCGATATCCCACCAGGTATCAGCGACTGCCGAGGCCATTTCGCGGCCCCACTCGATCACGACGACAGACCGAGCAAAGTCGATGTCAAGGTCGTCTAGTTCTGCCGCCGATCCCAGCCGGTAGGCGTCGACATGCACGAGCGGTGCACCGCCGACGAGTGAGGGATGCGTGCGGGCGATGACGAACGTCGGACTCTGCACCGGTCCTCGCACGCAGAGTCCCTCTGCAAGCCCGCGGGTGAAGGTGGTCTTGCCCGCGCCCAGCGGACCGGTGAGCACGAGCAGGTCTCCGGGCGCGAGTTGTTCGCCGATGACGAATCCGAGGTGCTCCATGTCATCCGATGTGGCGATCTCACGGCGTCCGAGGAAGGCCGGGTCGACACTCATGCGTTCCTCCGCGGAACGCGGTTGCCGATCCGCGTGACGATGTCGTAGTTGATGGTGCTCGCGGCATCCGCCCATTCGGTCGCGGAGGGCGCCCCGAGCGTCGGATCGCCGAACAGCACCGCCTCATCGCCGACCGCAACATGGCTGTCGCCGACGTCGACGACGAACTGGTCCATGGCGATGCGTCCGGCGACCGTGAACCGACGACCGTTGATGATGACCGGTCCTCTTCCGGATGCTTGGCGCGGGACACCGTCGGCGTAGCCGAGCGGAATCAGTGCCAAGGTCGTCTCCTGAGCGACGCGATGGTCGTAACCGTAAGAGATGCCGGTGCCTGCGGGCACTCGCCGCACGGCCGCGACGGCGCCACGCAGAGTCATCGCAGGGCGCAGTCCAAGCTCTGCAGAGGAGCGATCATCGAACGGTGAAAGTCCGTAGAGCCCGATGCCGATGCGCACGGCATCAAGTCGCGCCTCTGGCAGGTCGATAGCTGCGGCAGTGGCGGCGATGTGTCGAATCTCGGGGTGCAGGCCAGCGGATGCCGCCGCCGCAGTGCCCGCTTCGAACCGGGCGAGAGCTTCAATATCGTCGACGCGTGAGGCGTTCGACAGGTGGCTGAAGAGTCCGATGATCCGGAGGCGTCCGATGCGCTCGAGGCGTGCGGCTTCGGCGAAGATGCGCCCCCAGTCGCTGGGCGCGATGCCGTTGCGTGAGAGCCCGGTCTCGAGCTTGAGGTGCACACCGACCGGCCCGTTGGCGCCGGCGGCGGCACCCGCCGCTTCGAGCTGATCGAATGACGAGATGCCGACTTCGATGCCGTCGGCGGCAGCCTGCTCGAACCGCTGCCCCGGCTCGTGCAGCCACGCGATGACCGGGGCATTTATGCCCTGGCGACGAAGGTCGATCGCTTCAGAGACATCAGCGACGCCGAGGCGGGTCGCGCCACCCGAGAGCGCGGCGACGGCGGCCGGTGCGGCACCGTGGCCGTATCCGTTGGCTTTGACGACCGCGATGACCTCGGTGCCGGTGAGTCGGCGGAGGTGGCGGGTGTTATCGGCGATGGCATCCATCTCGATCGTCGCCTCGCGGAATGGTGCGTTCGCGGCTTCACGGAATGGAGCGTTCACAGCGGCGCTCCTTCGGCGACGACGAAGGCGGTAGCGAGGCCCGCATCATGCGACATGGTGAGATGCAGGTTCACGATGCCCTTGCCTGTGACAGCGTCGCAGTGCTGCCGGAGAGTACGAAGTACGGTCTGCCGGACGGTTCTGACGCAATCTCGATCTCTGTCCAGTGCACACCGTCCGACCCGCCGAGTGCCTTGATCAACGCTTCTTTCGCCGCGTACCTGGCGGCGAGCGAGGGCAGTCGCAGCGTGCGTTCGGAAGGGGCGAAGAGTCGCTCCATCAACCGCGGAGTTCTCGCCATCGTGCGCTCGAACCGCGGGATGTCGACGAGGTCGATGCCGGTGCCGATGATCACTCGTCCAGCCTACTCGGGCGCGTAATATGATGACAGATTCCGCACGAAGCCGTATTTTTTCTACCATTCAGGCCACGGTTCGGATATGGTGAGCGTAATCTGAATAGTTTGACCGCGTGCGCCGCTGGGAATCGGCACACATCGTGAGTGGGATCACGAGGTCGAGCAGTACCACGATTTTGTGGCTTCAGATGAACCGTGCGTGTGGGACGTGCGGTAGGGGAAATACGTACTGGGGAAACAATGTCGCACTGGGGATTTTTGCGTGCATTCACGGCTGGGCAACCACGGATATGACGTCCGTCGAAGATGCCCTGAGCCTGACGCGCGAGGGGTCAACCCTCCTGACGGCGGCAACGCCGCGCGCGTTCCGTGCCGAGACAGCGGCGGTACAGCCGCGCGCTTCGGTTCCGCTGGAGCACCGTCGGCAGTGGGAACGGACGCACCGCGTCCGTCTCGCTCTCACGGATGCAGCTGTTATCACGACCGTCATCGCGGTCGCGTGTGGCATCCAGCTTCCCCTCGGTGAGCCACTCACCGGTGTCGCGCTGCACGGCGGGCTGCTCGCCGCCGTGTGGTTCATCGCGCTGTGGACGATCCGCAGCTACGACGCGGCGCTTTCCCCAACGAGCACGGACGAGTACCGCAGCGTTGCGCACGCCAGCGGTATAGCCATCGGGGCGATGGCTATCGTCGCACTGCTGCTCGAGTGGGAATCGATGCGGCTGACCGTGCTCATTGCATTGCCTGCGGGTCTCCTCGGCCTGCTGGTGAGCAGAGTGTCCTGGCGGCGCTGGCTGAGCAGCCGACGCCGCCAGGGCCAGTTCACCTCGCGCACCCTCATCGTCGGCAACCGTGAAGACGTCGAGTACGCGGCGCGCATCCTGCATCCGATCGGAACCGCCGGCTATGAAGTCGTCGGCGTGACGTTGCTCGATGGCAATGCCCGCGAACTGCAGGTCGAGAACACCACCATCCCGGTGCTCGGAAATTTCACGTCGATTGCTCAGGTCGCCTCTGAGGTGCAGGCCGACACGGTTTTCGTGGCGAGTCGACCCGAAGGCAACCCCGACTTCGTCAAGAAGCTCAGCTGGCAGCTCGAAGGCACAGCGGCCGAGCTGGTCCTTGCAAACCGCCTGGCCGACGTCGTCGGTCAACGTCTGTCGCTCGAGCCGGTTGACGGGATGCCCCTGATCCGCGTGCAGATCGCCACGCACACCGGCAGCCGACACCTCTTCAAACGGGCCATCGACATCGTCACCTCAGCGCTCGCGCTCATTCCGATCGCGCTGGCCACACCTGTTCTCGCGCTGCTCATCAAGCTCGACAGCCCCGGTCCGGTGTTCTTCTTCCAAGAACGCGTAGGGCGAGACGGGCGCCGATTCCGCATGATCAAGTTCCGCTCGATGAGCACCGGCGCTGAACATCAACTCGGCGCGCTCAAGGAAAAGAACGACGGGGCTGGACCACTGTTCAAGCTCAAAGACGATCCTCGCGTGACGCGCGTGGGACGGGTGCTGAGAAAGCTCTCACTCGACGAGCTACCGCAGTTCTGGAATGTCCTCGCCGGAGAGATGAGCGTAGTGGGGCCTCGGCCTCCGTTGCCCCACGAGACCATGTCCTACGACAGCACCGTTTCGCGCAGGCTGTACATCAAACCAGGCATCACCGGCCTGTGGCAGGTTTCCGGGCGCAGCGACCTCTCGTGGGAAGAGAGCATCCGCCTCGACCTGCGATACGTCGAGAACTGGTCCGTCGTCAACGACCTGAAAATCATGTGGCGCACCGCCAGCGTGATGTTCGCGCCGAAGGGCGCGTACTGACAGCACCACAATGCGACCCCACTGTGATTCGATCACGTGAGAGGCTGTGAACAGGGGCATCAGTAGCCGAGGGGAAGCGGTTTGATGACAGGCAAAATAAGGCGATCATCGCTGACGCCAGCGATGAAGGTCGCGATCGCTGTAGCGAGCGTGATCGTGGTCTGCGGGATCATCGTGGTCGCCGCGTTGAACGTGGCAGGCCAGCGCACATCCTCGCCGCCCAGCGTCGGGCCGTCCGCCACCTCATCCATGTCGGAGGGCGCACCGGCGACGACCCCCGGGCCCTTGCCTGGAGCGACTCCGACGTCTGGCTCAGAGGTACAGCAGCCATCCGCAGCACCCGGCAGCGGTCTTCCGCCGCTCGAACCGGCAAATCCGCTTGTCTCGGCGCCATTGCCGGGCTCCGGATCGCTCAACGGGGGCATCGTCAAGGGCTTCCCTGCTGGCATCGCCGATGCCATGGATGGCTCGAACATCATCTCCACCTCCATCGCCACTGAGGGCAGCGTTATGCAGCTCAGCCTGGTGGCATCTTCCGCAGCGACGCCGGATGAAATCCGCGCGCACTATCGCGCGCTCTGGAGCGCGCTCGGTCTGCGTGAACAGCCCGGCAACGACGAAACCATTGCCTTCATCGGCGCATACGAATCACTGTCATTGAGCATTGGACCTTCGGGAACGGGCAACCGTTACACGATCTTCGGCGTGTTCCGGACGGAGTGACGTGTATATCTCTTTCTCGAACAAACCCAAGCGTGTCGAGCCATCAACGACCGAAGCGACCGAAGCATCCGTGCGCCAACCTGGCCGGCGGGCGGTGTCTTCGACCGTCGTCACGCTCGGCATCGTGTCGATGCTCACCGATATCTCCTCTGAGTCGGTTACCGCCATCCTGCCCCTCTACGTGACTGGTTTTTTGGGGATGTCGACCATTGCGTTCGGCTTCCTCGACGGCTTTTATCAGGGTGTCAGCGCTCTGGTGCGGATAGCCGGTGGCTACACGTCAGATCGACTTGACCAGCCCAAATGGGTCGCCTTCACTGGGTACGCGCTTGCGGCGATCGCACGAGTCGGGCTGCTGTTTGCCTCGGGATTCGTTGCGTTGACGGCCGTGATCTCCGCTGATCGCATCGGCAAGGGCATCCGAACGGCTCCGAGGGATGCCGTAATCACTGCGTCGTCGCGGCGCGACAATCTCGGCGCGTCGTTCGGCATGCATCGCATGTTGGACAACATCGG
Organism: Microbacterium sp. CH12i; assembly: GCF_000685355.1. Classification (GTDB taxonomy): domain Bacteria; phylum Actinomycetota; class Actinomycetes; order Actinomycetales; family Microbacteriaceae; genus Microbacterium. The sequence goes on from NZ_JHET01000010.1 coordinate 8,806, forward strand.
GGCCGCGGTCGGGCCGCTGCTGGCATTCTTCATCCTGTTGATGATCCCCGACGGCTACGGCACCGTATTCGTCGCGTCGCTCGCGTTCGCAGTGATAGGCGTGACGATCCTCGGCCTGTTCGTGCCGAACGTCCGTTCGCGACCGCGCAAGGCACCGGCGACTGGCGCAGCACGAGCGCCTCGGCCGAAGTTCGAATGGACTGTGATCACCTCCGGCCCCATGCGGCGTGTGCTCGCTGCCGCTGGCATCCTCGGCCTGTTGACGATCGGTGACGGGTTCATCTACCTGGTGCTGCAAGCGCGAAGCGACTTCGCCGCCCAATGGTTCCCGCTGATGTACGTCGGCACGAATATCGCCTTTCTCGCTCTCGCCATCCCGCTCGGGCGCCTGGCTGACCGGGTGGGTCGGGCGCGCGTATTCGTATATGGTCACGCCGGACTGCTGGGTGCGTATCTAGCCGCAGCACTACCCATCGCGGATGCCGCAGCCACCGTGCTCTGCCTCCTGCTGCTCGGCGCGTTCTACGCGGCGACCGACGGCGTACTCGCGGCTCTTGCCGCGCAGCTGACCACCCCCGAGACCCGTGGCACCGGCATCGCGGCGGCGCAAACTGTCGTCGCACTCAGCCGTTTCGTCTCTGCGGCCGGATTCGGCATCCTCTGGTATCTGGCAGGACGAGAGGCGTCGATGTTCGTCGTGGCGGCGATGTTGGTCGTTGCCATCCCGCTCGTCGCGCTGCTCCTGCGCTCGCATCTGTCCGCTCCGCGCCCGGAATTGCCTGAGGAAGCACCGGAAGGTTCGGAGCCTTCCGACTCGGAGCGCATCGACTCAGAGCAGAACACATGACGCCCAAGAGGAAGTGGCTGGTGATCATCCTCGTGTCGGTGGTTGCAATCGGCGCGACAGTGGGCGTCGGGGTGTCGGCTTGGGCCCAATACCAGCAGCGGCAGAACGCGCCCTCCGCAGCTGAGACGACTGCTCCTGCGGGCGCGGCGCATGGCGATCGCATCGTTTTTCGCAACACAGCATCCGGGCAGGGTTACGGTCACGTTGCCAGCGTTCCCCTGGCGCAACCAGACGCATCGCGCGCCGTCCTTGACATCGCCTGCGACAGGGTCGCCGCATCCCGGGACGCGATCTCGTGCCTGCGCACCGAGCGGGGCATCGCTCCGAGCTACGACGCGCGAATCTACGATGCGTCAGGGGTAGACCAACAGCTCGAATGGTCGCTGCCCGGCGTGCCCAGCCGCACCCGATTCTCGCCGGACGGGTCACTCATCGCCACCACTTCGTTCGTGACGGGGCATGCGTACGCCTCGATCGGCTTCTCGACCGAGACGGTGATCCACCGCACTGCGACGGAGAGAGCCTCGGCAGCCTCGAAGACTGGTCACTGATCATCGACGACGAGCCGAGCGCACCCCTCGACCGTAATTTCTGGGGCGTGACGTTCATCGATGACACCTCCTTTTACGCGACCGTGGGCATGACAACGATCGGGCGGACATACCTGGTCAAGGGCGACATAGCGACCAAGACGATGACTTCGGTGCTCGAATCTGTCGAGTGCCCGTCGCTCTCCCCCGACGGCACGCGGATCGCCTTCAAACGCGTGACCAGCGGTACGGGCCCGACCGTGCACTGGACACCCGCGGTCTACGACATCGCCTCCGGTACTGTGACCGTGCTGGATGCCGAAGCACGAAACATCGACGACCAAATTGTGTGGCTCGACGGCGAAACACTGCTTTACGGAGTGCCGAACGATACCCCGGGCGACTCGGATGTTTGGGCGCTTGACGCCGACGGCACGGTCGAAGCTCGGGTGCTGATCGAGCACGCCTGGTCCCCTACCGTTGTGAACGAGAGATGAGGGGCACATGGTCAGCGTGATCATCGCTGCGCACAACGAGGAAGCCGTCATCGGACGGTGCCTCGACGCGCTCGCACACGGCGGGATGCCGATGCAGATCATCGTCAGCGCCAACGGGTGCACGGATGCCACCGCCGAGATTGCGCGGTCGCGGAATGCGCTCGTCGTCGAACGCACAGAGCCCGGTAAGCCGGGTGCCTTGAACGCCGCCGAACGCGTGGCGACAAGTTTTCCTCGTGTCTACCTCGATGCCGACATCCTCGTTCCACCCGGGGGCATCACGGCTCTCGCTGACGCACTGGACGACGGTCGCGGAATCTTCGCGACGATGCCACGACGCCGTGTCGATGTCACCGGTCGCCCATGGCCCGTGCGCGCGTACTTCCGGATCAATCAGCGCCTTCCAGTGTTTCGCAAAGGCCTCTTCGGCCGCGGTCTGATCGTTGTCTCCGAGACCGGACGCTCCCGCTTCGAGGCGTTCCCCGAGCTGATCGCCGACGATCTCTTCCTTGACTCGCAGTTCGTTGACACAGAGAAGGTGGAGATCGGTGCGGTCGAGGTCGTGGTGGAGGCGCCTCGCACAACGAAAGATCTCGTGAAGCGGCTCGTACGCGTCCGCCGCGGCAATGCCGAGATGCGCAAAGCCGCGGCTGCGGAAAGTATCGACGCCTCCGTGCGGTCTTCCGATCGCTGGGCGTGGCTGCGCGACGTCGTCCTGCCTCATCCTCAACTTGCGCTGGATGCAATCGCCTACGTGGCGATCACGATGATCGCTGGCTACCGTGCCCGCAGTAAACCTAGCGGCGACTGGGGACGCGACGAAAGCACAAGGGTGCCAGCGCAGGAGACAGGGAACACTGCGCCATGAATCCATGTACTTCAGGTACGCCGCTTCCTGCGACGCAGCACGATGAGCCACGCGAGAAACGCCCCGAGGGCGGCCCCAAAAACGTTTGCCACAATGTCCCTCAGACTGGGCTGGCGCGACGGGATGACGATCTGCACCACCTCGGCGGTCACAGAAAGCACCAGCGCGACCACCGTACCGACCAGCGGATGCCGGAACAGTAGCGTCAGGAAGAATCCGAGCGGCGCGAACATGAGGACGTTCGCGACGAACTCGATCCAGCCTGTACCGAATCCCGAGATGCCGGTGGAGGTCAGTGCCTGGCCGATCCCCCGCACGATTCCGGCATATGGCACGGGAAGCACCAGAACGGCCACCACCGCGAGCGCGTATACGGCCAGTCCTGCGACGACCCAGAGCCTGCCGCGTGAGCGCATCTACTCCCCTACCCTCCGATCGAGCCATTTGCACGTCCAGCGTAGTCATGTACGCTTGCGCACTGGAGAGGGGGATATACAAAACTGATACAGGATTGTGATGTCTAAACTTCGCACACACATACGTTCCAGCGCCCGCGGGCCTCGCACACGACTTTCACTGGCCGCGATCACCGTCGGCCTCCTTGCTTTCGCTGGGCTCGCCGCAGCACCGACATACGCCGCAGCACCGGCAAACACGGCACCGGCATACGCAGCACCGGCCGCGACCGGAATCCTTTCCGACTCGCTCAAGCCGACCACCGTTTCGGATTCTGACCGGTTCGCGGTTGAACTCGGCATCCGATTCTCGCCCACAGCCTCGGGCAAGGTCACTGCGCTGCAGTATTACCAGGGCCCGAACGCCAAAGGCGTGAACACGGCCACGCTCTGGTCGAAGGGCGGCCGGGTGCTCGCCCAAAAGACCTTTGCGACCTCATCGACTGTCGGCTGGCGCACGATACCGCTGAGCACCCCGGTCACGCTCACCGCGGGTGAGACGTACGTGGCCTCGTACGGCGCACCGAAGGGCCGCTATCCCGTCAGCGAACACGCCTTCACCTCCCCCAAGGTGGAGAACGGGTTCAAGCTGACTGCGTCAGCGGGTGTGTACCGGTACGGCAAGACCAGCAAAGTGCCGGACTCGAGTTACCGCGGCTCGAACTATCTGGTCGATGTCGTGTTCACCCCGTCATCGAGCGACGTAAAGCCCAGTGCCACACCGAAGCCGGCCACCGAACCGAAGCCCACGACGTCGCCAAAGCCGACTGTGACGCCGAAGCCCACCACACCTCCCGTGACCTTGCCGAAGCCGACCACGACGGTGAAGCCGAGCACCCCGGCCCCGAGCACCCCGGCCCCGACCACTCCGACGCCGACAACACCGACGCCGACGACACCGACCGGCGGGTTCCCGACCGCTACCACGGCGGGGATTCCTGCTGGTTCGACTCCGAAGACCACCGTGACCGGCGACTATTGGGTTCGCACTGCCGGCGCTGTGGTCGAGGACCTGAAGATCAGCAACGGCACGATCTACGTCGCGGCTGAAAACGTCACGCTTCGCCGCATCAACGGTGCGAATGTCAGTGTCCTGAACTACAACAACGGAACATGCTATAACGGCCTGACGATCGAGGACTCGAGCTTCGTTACAACGGGCAGGACGGACGACTCCGGTGAGGCTGTGATCGGCCCCGGTGGCTACACGCTGCGTAACGTTCTCGTCGACGGTGCCCCGGAGGGGCTTCGTGTCGGCGGCCAAACGCTCGGCTGCGGCGCAGTAACCGTGCAGGACACATTCGTGCGGATCACCTCACCCCAGGTCTGCGGCGACTGGCACGGCGACGGACTGCAGGGCTACGGCGGAGCCGCCCTCGTGGTGCGGAACTCGACGATGATCATGAACGAGACCAACGGCTGCTACGGCACCGCGCCGTTCTTCTATCCCCAGGGCCAGGGCAATACGTCGGTCGACATCGACGGACTGCTGGTGTCGGGCGGCGGGTACTCGTTCCGCAACGGCATGCCAGGAACCGTAACGAATCTGACGTCGTCGAGAACAGCTGGGGCTACGGCCCGATCAGCGTCGCATGCTCCGCTGTCACGAAGTGGCAGGCCAATGTCGTCAAGCTGAACGCATCCGGACAGCCGACCACCGTGCGCGCGATCAGCTGCAACACCGAAACACAGGGGTGACGCCCCACGCGCCCTAGGACTCAGGGGACCTCAGTCGACCTGAGGTCCCCTGAGTCATGCACGTCGAGCAGGTCAGCGGTCGATCCAGAAACCGGATAGCCTGCTCATCGGGTTCATTGCTGGCCCAGATTCCACAGGCAGGAGCACCACATGAGCCTCCCCCGTATCGCGATCTGCGTCGTCACGTTCAACAGCGCGCCACTAATCCGCGACCTAGTCGAATCCATTCCCAAGGGCGCTACAGACACGGAGTGGACACTCGTCTTCGCTGACAACGATTCAAGCGACGACACCCTCGCCGAGATTGCACGTCTGGCTCCCGAGGCGATTGTCGTCCCCACCGGAACGAACCTCGGATATTCGGGCGGTCTCAACGCCGCCGTACGTGCCGCCGGCGAACAGGATGCCTACCTCATTCTCAACGCCGATGTACGCCTGCAGCCCGGATGCCTGCGGGCACTGTACAGCTCCCTTGCTCCGGATGCCGGAATTGCGGTGCCACGTCTCGTCGGTGCCGACGGCACACCATTGTGGTCGTTGCGGCGGGAACCGTCGCTCCCGCGGGTATGGGCAGATGCACTCATCGGAGCAGAGAGAGCAGGCCGGATCGGCACACTCGGTGAGATCATCGCATCCCCCGCGAGCTACGAGTCTGCGCGCCATGTGGATTGGGCTGAGGGCTCTACGCAGCTGATCAGCGCCGAATGCTGGCGGATCTGCGGCGAGTGGGACGAGTCCTACTTCCTGTACTCCGAAGAGGCCGAGTATAATCTCCGCGCTCGAGACGCCGGAATGGGTGTGCAGTATGTGCCGACCGCCGTCGCACAGCATTTGAAAGGGGATTCCGCTGTCTCACCGCGGCTTTGGTCCCTGCTCGTACTGAACAAGGCGAGACTGTACGCACGCCGACACGGGCCGGTGACCTCAGTCCTGTTCTGGCTCGCGCTCGTGTTCCGAGAGGGATCCCGAGCGGCCCTGGGCAAAGCCACCAGTCGTGCGGCGTTGGGGGATCTGCTGAGACCACGCCGCTGGCGAGAGCGTCGCGGTCCTGGTTGGCTGGTCGGCGTCAGGATCTGACGCGAGGTCGTCGCACCAGAGCGGTCAGTGCCACTGCGTCTCTGCATCGCGACTGAGGCGCGCCAAAGCTCCCACGATGCCGAGGACCAGGAACACCATCCCCATCGTCATCGGGAAGGCGAAGGCGTCGAAGAACGCCATGGACACGAACCCGGCCGCGACGGACCCGGAGAGCGCCCCTGCCAGGTCGCGTGTACGCATGGCCGCCGCAGGCTCGGCGGTTCGAGCGACGTGTCGCATCTCCGACATCGCGACGATCGCGAGTCCGACCAGAGCCGCCGTCCCGATCAGCCCGACGCTGACCAACTGCACGAGGAACTGGTTGTCGAAGATGCGGTACTTGGGCAGGAACGTGCCGTAGCCACGACCGAACAGCGGATGCTCGATCAGGAACGACCATGCCACAGAGAAGCTGTCAGTGCGTGACGTGATGCTCGGGTCCTCGCCAGGGTCGGAGAACAGGCCGACGATGATGCGCGTCATCCGCGGCCATATCAGCGCGACGAGCACAAAGCCGACGGTCGATATCGCGAGCACCCAGCGACGCAGCCGCGGCGTCCAGGTGAAGACGCAGATGAGCACGCCCACCAGCGCGCACAGGTACGCGCTCCGTGAGCCGGAGATGCCTATGACCGCGCCGATCAGCACGACAGGGGCCCAGCGCAACACGAGGGGTCGAGCTGTGTGCTGGAACGCGACGTGCAATGCCATCGGCAGGATGATCGCGAGGATCGCGCCGTACTCGATCGGGTGCGTCGCCGTGCCGTTCGGTCGGATGAGGCCGTTGCGAACGAACAGCGACGGCGGCGCCACCTCGGTGAGGCCGGGAACGCGGATGAAATCAACGAACGGCAGTTCGAACAGGAACTGAGCAAGGCCGAGCGCAGCCATCAGACCACCGATTAGCACGATCCGCCAGACGAGGTCGTCCGCTCGCTGCCGACTGCGGATGCCGTCCGTGGCCAACAGCATGATTCCCGCCCACGACAACAACGACAACACGGCAACGTCGGCGGGGCTGACCTCGTCGCCATTGATCGGTCGCGACATCGCCATCGCGTAAGAGATCAGGGACACGAGGAGGAGGGCGAACAGAGCCCAGCGGATCGGGTAGAACCGAAGGAACGGATCGGAGCGGCGCTTCATCAGCAGGAGGACGAACCACACACCGAAGCTGAGCAGGCCGAGCAGCATCGACGGCGCGCCGGCGCTGCCCAGAGGGCCGATCACCAGACGCGTCGGAATGCCGAGCAGCACAATGAGATAGATCGTCAGCCAGCTCACGACGTCCGCGGACCGCTGGGGCGGACGCGGCCCGTCCCGCACAGCGGAGGCGCCCTGGAAGGCGACGAGACTCACGATGAGTCGCGCTGATTCAGCGGCAATCGTTCAGGCGCGGCGCGGCGTGCCATGACGGGCCGCGAGGCTTTGAGGACGCCCGGCCCGGAACCGTTCTCCGCGCCGTCCTCGGACGACGTCGAAACGGACGCGGTCGACACATCCACCTGCGTCTCGACGTCGAGTTCCGGAGCGGGCTCGCTCGGGCGCTTGCGGCGTTCATGCCGGGTACGGCGGCTGTCGATCCCGCTCTTTCGACGTCGATGACGGGTGAGGGACAGATCGACCAGGAGAGCGAGCACAACCGTCACCGCGATGCCGCCTCCGGCGGCGATCACAAGAATGCGGATGATCGCCTGGAAGTCAGGCGTCGCCTCGGTGTCCTGGGCGAGCAGCAGTGTGCGCACGTAATCGCGCTCGGAGACACCGACCTCGGCCTGCATCTGCTCGAGACGCTCCCCCGACCGTCGACGTGACATCGTCGAGCAACACCATCGTGGTCTCTTCGCCACGATTCTTCACATCGACGGCGATGACACCGCCCTGCGTTGATTCCTCAATGCTGACGATGACCTCGGCGTCCGGGAAGCGCTCGGCGATATCGTTCTGGAACTCGGTGCCGGAGTACGTGGCGGCAAGGACGCGCGAGGTCAATTCCAAGCCTCCCAACTCCAGAAAAGGATTGGAGCCAGCCTCTTCGCCGACACCAGCCGGTGGCAGCAGCAGCGTCAGCGATCGTGCCGTGTAGTCCGGTGGCGTGTCCTGATAGACGTACCATCCGGCGCCCACAGTGAGCAGCAACCCCGCCACGAGAACGTACCATCGCCGCCCCAACACGGCCAAGATCTCGCCTACCCCCACGCTCTGACTCCCTGTCGTTCCCGCGCCCGTTCGAATGCGCACCCGCGGCTATCTCACAGTTGTGGTGCACTGTCAGGGGATACGCTTCACGTGACGGTGACCAACCTACCGCACGGCACCTGAAAGTCAGGGGAGAACGCAGATGACACTCGCCGATCTGCTACGCGCGTTGTTGCGTCGGTGGCCGGTCGTGCTGGTTGGCCTCGCCATCACCGCGGGAGTCACGGTCATCGGAACCTCGGCGTCACCGGTCTACCACTCTCGTACCGAGGTGGTATTCCTCGCTCCAGTGAGCGCCCGCTACCCGAACGAGCTCGTCACCCAGACGGAGTCGCTCATCGTGACCGCGGGAGCGGTCGCCCGTCGCATCAACGGCGCCGAGTCGCCCGTCATGTATGGCAGCTCGCTCGCGAACCCCGTCGGCGCGCCCGGTAACGGCGAGAAGACGTGGATCAGCCTGATCAGCATCGGTACGCAGTGGGTACCGGTATTCGACGATCAGGTTTTGTTGATCGATGCAATCGGCGATACTCCCGAAAAGGTCACCGACCGCATTCAAACAGCGGATGAGGAGATCCGTGGTGCGCTGCTGGATCTGCAGATGGAGCAGGGCGTCAACCCTGTTGCCCACATCACGACACGGATGTCTCCGGCCGAGCCGGTCGTCGCCGAGATCAAGGGGAGCCGGGTGCGCGCTATGGGGATGACGGCCGTGATCGGTGGGCTCCTGACGATCGCGGCGGTCGTGGTGCTCGAAGTCCGCTCGCGATCGCCGCGCGACCAGCGGACGTCGCTGATGGAGAACGTGACCGCACCGGTCACGCGCTGACTCCTGCCTCTATGCTGGGCTGATGGGGAAACTGGGACGGATCGTGCGGCGGATCGGGGTACTACTGGAGCGCCAGGTGAAGAACATCTGGATCAACGCCATCCTGTCCTCACCGCTGGTGCCCGACCACGTGCGCTGGGCGCTGCTGCGGGCATCCGGCATCCGGGTGCAGAAGTCGCTGATCGATCCGGGTTGCTTCATCGGAAGCCCGCGCGTCGTGATCGGGCGCGGATGCTCAATCAATCGAGGAGTCTTCCTCGACGGGCTCGCCGATCTGATCATCGGAGATGGAGTCTCGATCGGGATGAACGCGCTGATCGTCACGGGTTCGCATGAGGTGGGCTCTGCGGTCAAGCGCGCCGGCGAACTGACCCGCGGTCCCGTGCAGATCGGCGATGGTGCGTGGATCGGTGCCGGTGCCGTCGTGCTACCCGGCGTCACGATCGGCAACGGCTCGATCATCGGTGCCGGCTCGGTCGTTATGAAGGACGTCGCCGCGAACACCGTGGTGATGGGCAACCCTGCTCGACTTGTCCGTCGCCTAGACAACGACGGTGCAGATGCCGCACGCCTCGACGAAGGGGCGAACGTCTGACTCGCCATGGCCTCCTGGCTCAACCAGGTCGAGATCTACTTCTCGATTGTGCAACGCAAGATCATCAGCCCCAAGACCTCGAGAACCTCGAAGCCCTTGAGCATCGTCTCCTCGCGTTCCAGGACCGCTACAACGCCACCGCGATCCCTTTCGACTGGCGATTCAGGCGCAACGCGCTCCAAGACCTCGCCCGTCGGATAGACCAACACGAGGACGCCGCGGCATAAACCCCCGCCCCGACGGACTAACGCCAAGCACCACTAGTCGGCTCGAACCCTCCGGTTCAGCGACGAACTTGGAGTCCACGAACTCGACGAGCGTGCCGACGGTCTCGAACAGTTCAGCGCCGAACTCATCGTCATCGATCGTGATGTCGAACCGATCCTCGAGGGCGCCGACGAGAGCGACGACGCCGAACGAGTCGAGTTCGGGCAGCGAGCCGAACAGCGCCGTGTCAGAGGTGAGATCATCCGGGCTCTGCGCGAGCTCGAGGGTATCGATGAGGACCGTACGAACGGCGTCGATGGTGCTGGGCATGTGGACTCCTTGCTGTGGATGAGTGTCAGACGAGCACTTCGGCGGGTGCCGGGTGCCCGAGGAAGGCTGTGGGACTGGCGGTGAGACCATACGCCCCCTGCTGGAAGATGACGATCAGGTCGTCGATGTCGGCAGGCGGTAGGGCGACGTCGTCGCCTAGTAGATCCAGCGGCGTGCACAGGCAGCCGACGACGTTTGCGCTCTCGTCTGCGGCCTCGTCGACGCGGTTGCCCACGACCAGAGGGTAGTTGCGGCGGATCGCCTGGCCGAAGTTGCCCGACGCCGCCAGCTGGTGGTGCATTCCGCCGTCGACGACGAGGAAGGTGCGCCCGCGGGAGATCTTGCGGTCCACGACCTGCGTGACGTACACGCCGCACTCCCCCACGATGTATCGGCCCAGCTCGATCACCGGCTTCGCCTGCGGGAACCGACTGGTGATCACCTCGACGAGGTCGTGCAGGTTCGCGGCGACGGCATCCAGATCCAGGGGCTGGTCCTTCTCGGTGTACGGGATTCCGAACCCGCCGCCGAGGTTGATATAGCGCAACTCCCCCGGCAGATGCACGGCGAGCTCGGTCACGAGATCGACTGTACGGCGCTGAGCCTCCGCGATGATCTCGGCGTTCAGGTTCTGCGACCCGGCGAAGATGTGGAACCCGAGCACGTCGACGCCGAGGCCTGCGGCCGCGGAGAGCACATCCGGCACGACCTCCGCATCAATGCCGAACTGCTGCGGGCCACCGCCCATGCGCATGCCCGATCCCTTGACGGCGAAGTCCGGGTTCACCCGCACCGCGACCTGCGGGATCAGCCCGAGCTCCTCACCTGCGGAGGCGACTCGGGTCAGCTCCGTCATCGACTCGATCTCTACGATGATCCCGGCGGCGACAGCCTGGCGGATCTCCGCCGCCACCTTTCCCGGGCCGCGAAACTGACCCGATCCGGACGGATGCCGGAGTCGAGCGCCGTGCGCATCTCCAGTGCCGACGCGACATCGATACGATCGACGCGACCTGCCAGGTGATGCACGATCGCCGGCATCGGATTCGCCTTCATCGCGAAGCTCAATTCGAGCTTCGCCGGGAGCGCTTCGCGCAGCCGGTCGATCCTCGCGTCCAGCAGGCCGCGGTCGTATGCGAAGAACGGGGTGGAGCCCACTCGTGCCGCGAGGCGGCTGAGCGGCATCCCGCCGATGCGCAGCTGGCCGTCGATCGAGCCGAACGCTGCGGCGTGTTCGTGGGGCTTCATGCGACGACCTCGTTCTTGATCAGGTTGCGGTCGAACTTCCCGTTGGGAGACCGCGGCAGCTCGTCGCGAACGTGGATCGCTGTCGGCACCATGTACATCGGTAGTTTCTGCCTCAGAGCGGCGCTGAGATCGGCGGACTCCAGGGTCTCGCCCGCGGCGGTCACGACGATCACGATGCACTGGCCGAGAGCGTCGTCTGCCACTCCGATCGCGACAGCATCGCGCACCATTCCGGTGGCGTAAGCCGCCTCCTCGATCTCGGTCGGACTCACCCGATACCCGGAGGTTTTGATCATGTCATCCTTGCGTCCGACGAAGTAGAGGAACCCCTCCTCGTCGGCCACCACGGTGTCACCCGACCAGACAGCCATGTCGGGAGTGCGCCACTCCTGGCCAGGGCGGGTGAGCGGGCGGTACCGTTCTGCCGTGCGCTCGGGGTCATTCCAGTAGCCGAGCCCGACGAGTGCGCCGCGGTGCACGAGCTCGCCCTCCTCCCCCGGCGCGCACGGCGATCCGTCCGGACGCAGAACAAGGATGTCGGCGTTCGGGATCGCCCGGCCAATGGAGTCGGGGTGCCGGTCCACCTCCCCCGGATCGAGGTAGGTCGAGCGGAATGCCTCGGTGAGTCCGTACATGAGGAACGGGGAAGCTGCGGGGAAAATCTCGCGAAGCCGGTCGAGCGCGGCTCGAGGCATCCGTCCACCGGTGTTGGCGAAGTAGCGCAGCGAGGCGCGCGTCTCGTCGGGCCATGGCACCTCGAGCAGCTGCAGCCACAGCGGTGGGACGCATGTGAGCCCGGTCACTCCGTACTTCGCGCAGAGCTTCACCACTTCCCTGGGAAGCAGATAGTTCATCAGGACGCAGTGCGCCCCCACCGCGAAAGCCGTGGTCACCTGGCTGAGGCCTGCGTCGAAGCTCAACGGCAACACGCTGAGGATCACATCGTCCGGCGTGTTGTCGAGGTAGGAGCTCACGCTCTCCGCGCCCACGATGAGATTGCGGTGACTGAGCACGACGCCCTTCGGGCGTCCGGTGCTGCCGGAGGTGTAGAGGATCGCCGCCGGGTCGACGTCGATGACGGATGCAGCGACAGAAGCGACGGCATCCGCGCGCCCTCCCCAAGCATGCAGACGCACGCCACCCGGTGCCGTCTTCGTGGATGGACCGACCACGATGACGTCCTCGACCATCGTTTGCTCGAGTGTCTCCGCGAGCTGGGTGAGTCGATCTGCCGAGGTGACGAGCACCCGCGCTCCGCTGTCGACGAGGATGTGGCCCACCTGCACCGGCTTGAGCACGTGGTTGATCGGCACGAACATGCCACCGGCGGCAGAGGCCGCGAAGATCGTGCTGACCGTCTCGAGTCGCTTCTCGAGGTAGATCGCGACACGGTCCCCGCGCTTAAGTCCGAGCCCGAGGAGCTGTGCGGCCGCGCCCTCGACGGTCTGCCACGTCTGCGCGTACGTCAGCGTCTCGTCTTTGTACGTGAGGGCGGGGGCGTCGGGGATCGCTGCGGCGGCGCCCGAGAGGAGATGGTGAAACGCAGTGCGGATCACGGAGTCCTCCGCTCTTCGAGGAAGCGCGCGAACTCGGCCGCGTCGTCGAGGGGCACATACCGGCGGCCCTGCGCGTCGCACTCCGGATTGCCCTCTGTCGGCGGCACAGCGGGCCCATCTTGCGAGAACCCGGTGACGTCGTCGAACACAGCGACGTATGCCTCCGCCTGAGGACGCCAATCCAGCTCGGTCGCTACACGGTGGCGCGCGCGAACGCCGAGGTCGGTGCGGCGGGCCGGGTCATCGATGAGCGCCTGCACAGCATCCGCGAAGGCCGCGATGTCGCCTGACGGCACGTACTGCACGGTGTCGGCACCGGAGACGCGCGTCTCGACGAGATCGAACGAGACCGCAGGCAGGCCGTATGACATGTACTCCATAGTCTTGTTCATGGTCGATACGTCGTTGAGCGGCGTCTTCAGATCAGGACACAGGCCGATGTCCGCACGGCTGAGGTGCTCGGCGATCGCGACTCTGTCCACTCGGCCCGTGAAGGTCACGTGCTCATCGAGACCGAGAGCGGTCGACTGGCGCTTGAGATCCTCCAGGCAGTCGCCGAAGCCGAGCAGCGTAGCCTTCACGTTGGTGAGCCCACGCCTGTTCACCAGCTCATCGACCACGAGAAGCACCTGATCGACGCCGTCCTGCGGCCCCATGATGCCCAGGTAGACGAGGCCGACCTCGTCGGCGGCACGAGGGTTCGCTGGATAGATCGGCCGCATCTGCTGCGTGTCTGGGCCGCTGCGCACGACCGTGACATGGCCGGGCCTACGGCTGCCACGGCGTACCGCGACCGCCTTGTACGACTCGTTGGTCGAGATGACCCGATCAGCCGCACGGAAGGTGCGACGCTCGAGCCAGCGCAGGCCGCCGAACTCGAGCTTCTTGACCAGTCCGCTTGGATGGCCGAAGCGCGAGATGAACAGCTCCGGGTTGAGGTCGTGATGGTCGAACACGAACCGCACACCGCGGACGCGCCACAGCGTCGCCAGCAGCCAGTACGTGTCCGGCGGGTTGCACGCCTGGATCACGTCGAAGCGCGATCGTCGCCAGGCCTTCAACGACAGCCACGCGGTGCGCACCCAGCTATACGCGAACTCCCAGGCGAAGCCAAACAGCCCCTCAGCCTCGGGCGCGGGCTTGTACTTAAAGATGTCGACGCCGTCGATGCGCTGGAAGGCGGGGTCCCCAGGTCCCTTCGGGCAGATCACGCTGACACGGTAGCCGCGGGCGATGAGGGCCTGGCATTCCAACCACACCCGCCGATCCAGAGGAACCGGAAGATTCTGCACGATGATCAGGATATGCGGGGCGTTCATGAGCCGTAGACCTCTTCCTCGATGATGCGAACAACGTCGGACTGTGCCTTGCTCCACCCGAACTGACGTACCGACACCGATGCCGCGAGCGCGGCGTCCTCTCTGTCGACGCGCATGACTGCGTCACTGAGCGCACGGGCGATGCCATGCGGTGTCGGCGTCGCCCATGCGACATGCTCGTTCACCAGGTCCGCGCGCGACCCCGGTGAATCATTGACAACCGGAATCGTACCGGCCGCGAGCATCTCCTCTGCGACGAGCGAGATGTTCGTGAAGGACATCGCGATGCCGGCGATGCTTCGGTTGTATAGCTCATTCAGCGCCGTCGGGGAGAGCTTGCCATGCTGGGTGGCGGGGAACCGAAGATTCCGCACGTGCTCCCCATAGACGTGGATCTCGACATCAGGTTGCCTCCGGTGGAACTCCTCGAGTGCGAGCCTCGCCAGCCAGAACCCACGCCTGGGAACCCCAGGGCGTGCGTACACGACCACCCCGGTGCGCCTCTTGCCGGACAGGATCCGGTACATACGGGTGTCGCATCCGAACTCGGTGGCGTCCGCGTCGACGCCGGTCTCGTCACGCAGCGACTGCGCCACCATCTCGCCGAGCGCGATGTTGCGGAAGCCGAATCGGTAGGTGTCCTCCGCGAGCGTGTACATCGATCCGTGCGGATAGAAATACGGTTCGTAGTCCTGGATGAAGTACAGCCGCCGCATCGGCGCGGTGCCGCGCGACGCGAGGATGTGTGCGCTGTCCCAGGACGACGCGACTGCGGCGTCGACGCCATCGATGCCATCTGCGGCATCTCGTACCGTCGCCTTGAGTTGCGGCCACCAGTTGCGCACGGCCTGTTCATGGACGGCGATGTCGCCGCCGAATCGATCGTTCAGGAACAGCACGCAGTGGTGCCCTGCAGCTTCGACTGCCTCGACCATCCGGAACAGCGTCGTATGTCCGCCGGATCCCGCGGCCGGCGGAACCGTCACCCAACCGACCGTGAGCGGGACTCCGCGGGCAGGCCGCGTCTCGGGAGCAGCGAGCACCAGAGCGGTGGAGTCCGCCACATCTCGATCGCTGAGCGGCTCATCGAGTGCGCCTGCGCCGGTCTTGGAGTACAGCGTTCGGGCGATTCGCTGCGCGAGCGCACGCGGTCCGCCGTCCCTCAGTACCCTGCCCGCCTTCGCCGCGCCGTCGCGCAGCCTTTTGATGATCTTCATCGCCCTTCCCTCCCCAACTCGAGCCTCTCGTACACACCGGTGCAATGCCAGCGACGCCGCCGCGCAACGTCATCGCGGCGACGCAGCAGTCGACGCGGCAATCCGCGCAGACGCTGCACCGAGCCGCCCGAAGGATGCTCGATCTGACGCTGTTGCCGCGTCCAAAGGGGCGAAGACCGCACATCGGGTGAGCACTCGACGGCGAATTCACGCAGGCCGTGCACACGCTCGTCGACGAGTCCCTTATCCAGCCGACGCTGCGCGTAGACGAGCGCATCCTCGGCGACTGCGCGCCGGGCGCTCTTGTGCAGTCGCTGCGCATCGGCGATGCTCTCGGACTCCCCCTCGAACAGCACGTCGAATGCATCTCGGATCTCGCCAAGGATCACCAGCGGGTCGGCAGCCTTCATCGACAGGCTTCCCGCGTGGTCGCGATGCCATGCTTGATCGGCGCCGAGGACGTAAGCGACATCTGCGTGCGCCGAGATACGCAACCACATCTCCATGTCGTGTGTGTGGGCAAGATCGCGCTGACCGCCGACGACGTCTACGACGCTACGTCGCATTACCACCTCGGGGGACGTGATCACGTTCGAGCCCTGCTGGCATCGCGATGCCAGCCAGTCCTGACCCTTCCAGATTAGCCAGCCTGTGGCGCTGGTGCGGGCCGGCGGGAGATCCTCGTTATCGAAGTGCAGCGGATGCCCGTACACGAGGCCTACGTCCGGGAACGCCTGCATCACGGCGATGGCTCGAGCAAGCGACCCAGGGGTCAGCAGGTCGTCCGCGTCGAGGCGGACGACGAACTCGCCGTGAGCTTCGGCAAGACCGCGGTTGAACGTCGCGACCGCGCCGCGGTTGACCTCGTTCACGAAGACGGCGATCCTCTCGTCGGCTGCGGCCAGGCGTCGGGCGACATCGCCGCTCTCATCCGGTGAGGCGTCGTCGACGATGATGACGTTCACCTCGACGCCCTCCTGATCGAGAGCGCTGCCGACCGACTGCGGCAGGAACCGTGCGTAGTTGAAGCACGGGATGACGACCGAAACCGTCGGATTGCTGGATTGCGGGCGAACGGGATACCGCGCGGTGCGCAAACGAGTCATTCCGCTGCTCCCACGAATTCGGGTACGGCTCGGCGTGCGGTTCGGAACCGCCGGTATGCGTACGGGCCAGCGGTGATCGAGAACACCAGCACCGCTCCGAAACCGCCCACCAGCAAAGCCGGCACGGCATCCTGGATGACGAGGCCGATCCAGATCGCGAAGGCGATCGCGGGCAGCGCCGCGACGCTCGGCAGCCACAGCGCACCGAACAGGTCCCGCATCCGGATGCCGGACCGGGCGAGCACTATCAAGTACGCCGGGAGCACGATCGCAACAGCGACCGCGACGTGCACCCACGCCGCGCCCGCGATGCCGTAGATGGGCGTCACCATCAGCATCCCGATCACGACGGCGGTCAGCCAGACCACCTGGATGACGAGAACGGCGCGCGAACGACCGTTAGAGTACAGAAAGCCGACGAATAGATCGAACAGCACGCGCAACCCGCCGTAGACGCCCAGAGCGGCCAGCACAGGTGCCGCGGGCAACCACTTCGCACCGTACACGACCTCTATCAGCGGTGCCGCGAGCGCCGCGAGCACGGCTCCGGCTGGCAGCGCGCCCGTCCATGCGAGAGCAGACAGCGTTACCAGCCCCTTGCCGCGGTCCTGGATGCGGGAGAGATAGGGCAGCGACACAGAGCGGACCACCTGCGACAGGGCGGTCATCGGCCAGTTCGAGATGTTGAACGCCAGTACGTAATAGCCCAGAGCCGTGGCCCCGGCGACGCGCACGAGCACGATGTTGTCGACGTTCAGCAGAGCCCACGACAGCAGGTTCGCGCCGGCGATCGGCAGACCGAATGCCAGCACGGGCCGCACGACTGAGCGATCGACGGCGAACCGCGGCTTCACGCGCGCGAGAAAGAACTGCATGGTGGTCGAGGCAAGCTGTGCGGCGACCCTGCCGACGGCCAGCCCAACAACCCCGAACCCGGCGAACACCAAGACGAGGGTGACGACCGTGTAGACGATGAAATCGATCAGGCCGACGAAGAACAGTTCGCGCTGCTGGAACCGTCGCTGAAGCATCGCGTACGGGACGACGCTGATGCTGCCGAGGACGAGCGTGAACGATAGTATGGCGATCGCCGGGGCGGCCTCGGGGCTGCCGAGGAGACCGGCGATCGCCGTGGAGCTGAAGAAGGCGAGCAGCGTGATCGCAGCGCCGGTGACCAGACCGAGCGTCGCAACCGTCGGGGCGATCTTCTCCGGCTCCTCGGAGCGGATCAGGTCGGCGGACAGGCCGAGATCGGCGACCGTCATCAGGATGGTCTGCACGGTCAGAGCGACGGCGAAGACGCCGAACTGCTCAGGGGTCAGCAGCCGGGCCAGCACGACGCCGACGACGAGACCGCCCAGTCGAAGCAGAATCGTGGACAGGCCGCTCCACGCCGCCCCCTTCACAGCACGGGATGCGAGACTTGACTCAGCCACGGCGCCCCGTGAGGGTTCGCGCAGTGCTCTGCAACCACGGGGCCGCGATCGCAACCCGGAACTTCGCGAAGCGCGCGAGGCTGCGCCGCCGGGCACGCGCACGTGCTCGCAGCGGGCGCGTCGTCGCCAGCTCGTACCGATACAACTGCTCGAGCACTTCGGCGGCCCTGGTCAGCGCGTAACGCTCCACAACGAGTCGACGGCCGAACGCGCCGAGCTCGACACGACGTCCGGGTTGCACAGCGAGCTCGGCGATGAGCTCGGCGACACCCGGTCCGCCGGACGGACCGTCGCCGAAGTAGCCGTCGACGAGGAAGCGGTTCACGCTCTGCGGCGTGAGCAGCTCCCAGAATCCTGCCTTCCCCTGCACGATGAGCGGCTTCGCGTGCGACATAGCTCGCAGCGCCGATCCGCCCATTCCGAACACCACATCCGCCGCGTCGTACACCCGACGAGGATCGTCGACGTTGCCTAGCAGCCGCACGGCGAGCCTGCCCTCGCGACCGTTGGCGGATGCCGCAGCCTCTGCCTCAGCATCCGCGACGGCATCCGCGTCGTCGCCCGCGCCCGCCACCAGCAGCGTCATGGGCACCGGGAGCTCGGCCGCGGAGAGCGCACGGATCGCGTGCGCGACGCCCGCTGCCTTCTCATGCTCGCGGGAGAGCCGGCCGACCACCGCCACCACGAACGCGTCATCGGCCAGGCCGAGCGCAGCGCGCGCCACCGCGGTTTCACCCGGCGCATCGGCTTCCGCATCGATCGGCGGCTCGAGCAGGACGACCGCCCCCGGACGCCCCTCCTCTCCAGCGGCGAGTTCACCGGTCCCCACGGTCAGCGGCACGTCGTCGGGAAGATAGTCCGGGATCGACATCGACATGACGGTGACGACGAGCCGATGAGGTGTGCTGCGCGACGCCCGCACTGATGCCATCGTGGGCCACGACTCGAACGTGTGCACGATGTCCGGACGGAAACGGCGTACCTCCTGCGCCAGAGCTCGCGCGCTGCGCGCATCGAATCCACCGCTCGGCGTGGGCGCGGCGACGTACGCAAGACCGCGCTCGTGCACGATCGGCAGGATCGGTCCAGGGGGTGCGAACACCTCGACCTCGTGACCCCGCGCTTTCAGCGTCGCAGCGAGATCGATCGCGCTCAGCTGGCTACCGCCCATGACGAGATCGTGCGGACACACCATGATGCGCAGGGAGCCGGTGTCCGCGGGAGTATCAGCCGACGCGCCTGCTGTCATGCGGGCGCCCATGATCATTTCACCGCGTTCTTGAGCACATCCGCGACGCGGACCTGCTGAGCCTCGGTGAGGTGCGGATGCATGGGCAGCGACAGGATCGCACCGGCGGCCGCCTCGGCGATGGGGAACGACCCCGCGGGGATGCCGAGTGCCGCATACGCCTCGGTGAGGTGCACGGGCGTCGGATAGTGAATGCTGACGCCGATCCCTGCTTCGGAGAGCGCCGCCAGAACCCGATCGCGCTCCGCGACCCGGACGACGTAGAGATGCCAGACGTCGGTGTTGCCCGGTCGGACGGCGGGCAGCCGCACGCCCTCGACGTCGCCGAGAAGATCGGCGTACCTGCCGGCGGCGGCTCGGCGCGCAGCGTTCCAGTCGTCGAGCCGGCGCAGCTTCGCACGCAGCACTGTTGCCTGTACGGCATCCAGACGGGCATTCATGCCGATCCGGTCATGCACGTATTTGACGCTGCTGCCGTGACCGCCGAGATTGCGGACCGCGTCGGCGATTGCAGGGTCGTCCGTCATCACGGCACCCGCGTCGCCGGCAGCACCCAGGTTCTTGCCCGGGTAGAAACTCGTGGCCGCTACGCGACCCAGCGCGCCAGCGCGCCCCGCAGTGCCGGATGCCCCTTGCGACTGCGCGGCATCCTCGACGATGACGAGGCCGTGGCGCTCGGCGATGGGTGCGATGAGTTCCATCGGCGCCATCTGCCCGAACAGGTGCACCGGGGCGATGACCCGCGTGCGGTCGGTGATCGCAGCTTCGATGGCAGCAGGATCGATGAGCAGGTAGTCGTCATCCACGTCGACGAACACCGGCACTGCGCCGATGCGCGATGCCGCCTCGGCCGTCGCGATGAACGTGTTCGCCGGCATGATGATCTCGTCGCCGGGCTGGACCCCGACGGCGCGGTAGGCGAGCTCAAGCGCGTCTGTGCCGTTGGAGACACCGACGACGTGCTGCACGCCGATGTACTCGGCGTATTCGCGTTCGAATGCGGCAACTTCCGGACCACCGACGAAGGCGGCGGCTTCGAGCTGCGCCTTCCAGCCCAGGAGAACTTCTTCGGCGACCTCGGCCTGCTGCGCAGCCAGGTCGAGGAACGGTACCTTGATGCTCATGAGTTTGCTCCCAGCTGTCGTGCGGGCACTCCGGCCCAAGTCTGTTGATCGGGCACGTCCGCGAGGACGACACTCCCCATACCGACGGTCGCATCTTCACCGACGGTCACGCCCTGCCGCACGGACGCATTCATACCGATATATGCCGCTTCACCGATCCGCACGGAACCACCAAGCGCCACACCAGCAGCCAGTGTCGCAAAGTCAGCGATCACATCGTCGTGTGTGATCGTGCTGTTCGGCATAACCACGACATGCTCGCCGAGTGTGGCATCCGCCGTGATAGCAACGCCGTCCAGCACGATGCTGCCGGCCCCGATCTGGCTGGTCGAGCCGATCCGGGCAGAGCGCGCGGCGAAGATAGCAAAGCGGTCTGCACCGATCCCGAGATCGCGCAGGCGACGCACCACCAGTCGGCGGGTCGCGCTCGGCCCCACGCAGACGAGGAACTGCTCGTCGCGGTCGGCGGCCGAATCGACCGCACCCCGCACCGGCACTCCACCGACCTCAGTGCCGTGCAGGGCGGCGTCGTCGTCAAGAATGCCGACGACTCCGACCATGCCCGCAGCCAGTACTTCTCTCGCCAGCCCGCTCGCCCCGATCAGCAGAACCCCCTCCGCCTCGGTCACGCGGATGCACCGCCCGGCTGTTTCAGCACCGTGATGACCCGCTCCTGGTCTTCCGCGCTGAGAGTGTGGAAGACCGGAAGGATCAGGGTGCGATCGTTCAGCCGCTCGGTGACAGGCAGTCCGGATGCTGGCGTGAGATCCCGATACGGCAGCTGTCGATGCGCGGCCATGATGCCTCGACGTGCAGAGATGTCGGCATCAGCGAGCGCCCCCAGCAACCCATCACGGTCGGTCGGATACTCGTCCTGCACCTCCACCCAGAACGACTGGAAGTTGCTCGTGCCGTAGGCAGGATCCTCGACAGCACGCAACCCGGGGATGCCGGAAATCGCGTCTTGATAGCGGGTCGCGATCTCGCGACGACGCTCGACGATCGCTGGAAGACGCGTCAGCTGTACGATACCGACGGCCGCCTGCAGATCGGTCATTCGGAAGTTGAACCCGATCTCGGAGTACTCCTCTGGCGGCGGCAGCACCGACGCGTGGCGGTCCGCCGCGGACACGCTCATGGCGTGCTCGCGAAGGTGTCTGGCGCGCACCGCCCAGTCCTCACGAATCGTGGTGAGCATCCCACCCTCCCCCGTGGTGAGGACCTTTCGTGGATGGAACGACCATGCGGTCAAATCGGCTCCTGCGCCGACGGGGCGATCACGATAGATCGACCCGGTCCCGCATGCGGCATCCTCAATCACCACGATGCCGAGCGGATCCGTAACAGCGCGAATCGGTACGAGATCTACAGGCATACCCCCCTGGTCTACGGCGATCACGGCGCGCGTCTTGGGAGTGAGCGCGCGTTCGACGTCTTGTGCCGTGATGTTGCCCGTCAGCGGATCCACATCGGCGAACACCGGCTGAGCACCGACGTAGTGTACGGCGTTCGTGGTCGCGATGAACGAAAAAGAGGGGACGATGACTTCGTCGCCAGGCCCGATCCCGGCGACGATCAGTGCGAGGTGCAGTGCAGTCGTGCAGCTGCTGGTCGCAACAGCGAATGAAGACTGCATCGCATCAGCGAACGCCGCTTCGAATCTCGCAACACGCGGCCCCTGCGCCACCCATCCGGAGGCGATGACCTCCGCTAGCGCATCTGATTCTTCCTGGCCCAGCATGGCAGCATGACGTTGACTCGGTTCCTTGTGCTGGTGTCAGACACTGCTAGCCACCCCCTGGCCCCAGTTGCGATCTTCGACCTTTGCGAGCATGTCCTCGAAACTGACCCCGCTGTCACGCAAGCTTTCGACCAGTTCGCGAACCCCCTCTTCGAACGAGACGCGAGGAACATAGCCCGTCAAGCGCTGCATCTGGCTCGACTCGGCTAGCAGTCGACGAACGTCTCCGGGGCGTGCGTCAAGGTGAAGGGGGGCGAGGTCGGGACGCCCCACCGCCTCGCCGACGATGCGGGCGAGCGTGTTGATCGATACTTCCGTCCCCGACCCGATGTTGACGGTGGCACCTACGGCATCGTCCGATTCGGCGAGCGCGATAATCCCGCGCGCCGTGTCCGTGACATGGGTGAAATCTCGTGATTGTTCACCATCGCCATAGATGATCGGCGGTAACCCAGCGAGCACGCGCACTATGGTTCGGGGCAGCACCTCTCCGCTGTCACCTTCAAAGTGACTGCGTGTGCCGTATGCGTTGAATGGACGCGCCACGGTCACGGGGAAGCCATGCGTTCGGAACGCGGCCCGCGCATAGGCCTCACCGGCGAGCTTCGCGCCGCCGTACACGGTTCCGGAAACGTTGGATGTAACTCGTCCATCGGCGCATACTGCGCCGTCCCGTAGACCTCGCTCGAGCTGACGTGAATGAAGCGTCGGACCCCTGCGCCCATCGCGCTCTCAAGCATTTCAAGGGTCATCGTCGCGTTCACCGCATGATTCTCGCGGGGGTCGTGCAGGCTGTGCCGGACTCCGAGACAGGCGAGATGGAATACGACATCGATACCCCGCTCAAGGATCGTGTTCACGGTCGACTCATCACGCGCGTCAGCGGCGATCAGGTTCACGCGGGGGTCGCGGAGTGCATCCGCGAGATTCTCTCGACGCCCGTTCACCAGGTTGTCGAGAACGAAAACGTCCCCCGCTCCGCCCGTAAGCAGTGCGTCGACGAGGTGGCTGCCAATGAATCCGGCACCACCGGTGACGAGGATGTTCGAGCCTTCGATTGCGGTCATACTGCGCTCCTTGCGGGCTGGATGTTGAGAGTAAGAGGTGCCGGTGCGCCGCCAGCGGCGAGGCTGCGGCGTGCAGCGTCCAGAACAGACAGCACCCGCAGGCCGGCTTCGCCATCGGTGCGAGCCGGGCGTCCTTCATTGATCGCGCTGGCGAACTCGGTGACGACGTTGCCTAGTGCTTCGCGTTCGGGCAGTGCGGGAGACCAGGTGTCGCCGAGGCGGTACGAGATGTTGGCGTCGCGCGCGACGGCCGTCTCCGACTTCGTGACCGAGGCGAGGTCGACGCCGCGGTCATACACGCTGATGCGCTGCTGCGGATTGAGGTCATCCCAGACCAGGGTGCGCTTGGTTCCACCGATCACCATCTGGCGGATCTTCGTCGGGCTGAGCCAGTTCACGTTGATGTGCGCCATCGCGCCGCCGGCCAGCGGCATCGCCAGGTATCCCACACACGCCTTGCCGGTGCGCAGCGGATCGGCCCCGTGTGCAGACACCGACGTCGTGTCGAGCCCGCCGGGTAGCACGAAGTCCATGATCGACAGGTCGTGCGGCGCGAGGTCCCAGAAGACGTCGACGTCGGGCTGGATGAGTCCGAGGTTGATGCGCACACTGTCGACGAACAGAATGTCGCCGAGCATGCCCTCCGCGATCAGCTCGCGGATCTTGAGGACAGCGGGCGTGTAGCAGTAGGTGTGATCGGCCATGAGAACGAGCCCCAACTCGTTCGCGCGCGCAACCATGTCTTCGCCGCGCTCGCGCTCGTCGGCAAGCGGCTTCTCGACCATGACGTGCTTGCCCGCTTCAAGCGCTGCCAGCGTGATCGGGTGGTGGGTGCGTGCGGGTGTGGCGATCGCGATGGCGTCGATCGACGGGTCGGCGAGCACCTCGTCGAGACTCGATGTCACGGGTACGCCCCCGACGCTGTCGGCAACACCCCGCGCGCGCTCGATGTCGAGGTCGCAGATAGCGACCAGGTTCCAGTCGCTGCTTGCGCGTAGGTTGCGCGCCAGATTGGGCCCCCAATAGCCCGCCCCGATTACGGCGATATTCAATCTTTCCGTCATGATTCCCCTCACTCTTCCCCTCGCATCATCACGGCCTCGTACCATGAAAATCATTCGACCGGGGCGAATATCACATCGACCCAGTAATTGTTCGTTGATGGATTGCCCGGGAACTCACGGGAGTACACCCACGAACTGCCGCTCGCGGGGATAGTGAAGTGTCCCGAGGTCGTCTCCGCAGCGAGAGTTCCGAGGTCGACTGCATATCTTCCCGTGGTGCTGTACAGGCCAACGCGATACTCAACGCCGGGTTGCAAGCTGATCGGCGTCGTGAACGTGGCGGTCTGCCAGGCATCTGCAGTCTCGTCCGTGAACTCGACGTCTGCAAGCTTCGTTCCATCGGCACTCCAGAGGTACCCCGTGTGCTGGCCCGTATTCGCCGCACCTTTATAGAACCGGATGCCGGTAACCGAACCGGCCACGTCGACGGTGAACCTGGTTGCGACCTGCACACCGTCCGGGTCATCCCACCACGCGTTCTGCGGCGTCGCATCACCGAAGATTGTCGTCACGTCCACAACTGGAGGTGCGGCCACCGTCGTGAAACTCCAGGTCGGATCGGTGATCGTCGCTGTTCCGTCTGAGACGAGTGTGGCCGTGTACGTCGTCGACCAGGCGAGCGGTTCGGCTGGGGTGAACGTCACCGTTCGCGTCGCCGGATCGTAAGCGGATATGCCCGGGACGTTCACCGTTGCCGCGAGCAGCGACAACGTGGCAGACGGAACATCAGTCTCGAGCGCGACGGTCACCAGCGTCGTTGGCGCGACATCACCCTCGTCCACGATCGGTGTCTTCGACGAGATGACGACTGCGGGCGCTGGCTCGGGGGTCGGCTCGGGCGCAGGCTCGGGATCCGGCGTCGGGGTCGGCGTCGGCTCAACCGTCGGAGTCGGGTCCGGGGTCGGCGTCGGGGTCGGCTCAACCGTCGGGGTTGGCGTCGGAGTTGGCTCAGGCGGTGTCGGATCGGGCGTAGGCGTAGGCGTAGGCGTAGGCGTAGGCGTAGCATCCGTCGTTCCAGAACCGAACACAATCTCCGCGTCGACGAAGTACGCCGACGAGTTCCACGCACCGGTCGGGAACCCCCCATTCGGGCCATAGGCGAACCGACCGTTTGCGCCACCTGGCGCGGTGATCGATCCGCTGGTCTTGCTGGCCGCAAAGTACGCCGGTGTGATCGCGTAGTGTCCGTTCGGAGCCAGGTAGGAGACCGTATAGGAGATACCCGGCGAGACCTGCACCGGCGTCGACAGCGCCGCGCGCTGCCACCCCGACGCTGTCTCGTTCGCAAACGTGACGGTAGCGAGGGCGTTTCCGTCGGAGTCCCACAGCGTGCCGACGTGCGTACCAGTGTTCCCGGCGCCTTGTAGAAGCGGATCGCTGCGACCTGGCCGGCGCGAGACACCGTGAATGCCGTGCCGACTTCAACGGCGTCAGCATCCGTAGCGGAGGGGCTATCCGGCGTCTCGTCGCCGAAAATCGTATCCGTCGATCCAGGGATCACCGGTTCGACGGTGGTGAACTGCCACTGGTCAAGTTGCTGACCGCCGATCAGCAAGGCTGCGGTGTACGTCGTCGCGGATGCGAGCTCAGCGGTCGGCGTGAACCTGATGGTCTTCGTCGCTTGGTCGTACGAGGTTGCGCCGGCAACGGCGGTTGCGCCGGCCGAAAGTGTGATCGTGGGGGCAGTTGCGTTCTCTGTGAGCCGCGCCGTCACCTCGGCGGTCACGTCGACCGCGA
This sequence comes from Microbacterium sp. CH12i, assembly GCF_000685355.1. GTDB lineage: Bacteria > Actinomycetota > Actinomycetes > Actinomycetales > Microbacteriaceae > Microbacterium. The sequence goes on from NZ_JHET01000010.1 coordinate 34,802, forward strand.
CTCCGGTCGGGCTCTTGGCTGCGATCGCTACCGCGGGCTGCGTCGCCGATCCGGCGATGAAATCGACGTCCACGAAGTAGTTCGAAGCACCGAAGGTCGATGTTGGCATCGACCCGCCGTTGCCGTACTGGTAGGTGCCATTCACGCCAGCATCCGCCGTGAGCGGGCCGCTGGTCTTCGCAGTAGAGAAGTAGTTGCCCGCTGTGGCATAACGGCCCTGCGGCGACAGGTAAGACACGGTGTAAGTCTGGCCCGCCAAGATCGACACAGGGTTCGACAGCACGGCTCGCTGCCACCCGGACGCGGTCTCGTTCTGGAAGACCACGCTGGCGAGCGCCTGTCCGGTTGATGACCACAGCGTGCCCGTGTGGGTGCCGGTGTCTCCGGCCGCTTTGAAGAAACGCAGGGCGGCGACTCGACCGTCGACCGAGCTGTGGAAGGACATTCCCAGCTCAACCGATGCGGCGTCATTCGCTGTGACGGTGGGCGTCTCGCCGTCGAAGAAGTTGAAAACAGCGGTGGATGGATCCGGTTCAACCGAGAACGCCCAGGTTCGGTCGGTGCCACTCTCCGACGCGCCCGTGATGTTGCTGACCTCAACCGAGATGTCCGCTCCATACGCGAGTGGGTCCGACGGCGTGAACGTCACCGTTTTGCCATCGGTCGACATACTCACGACGCCATCAACCGCCGTGCCACTCGCAGTAACCTGAACGCTTGGAGTCGACGCGAGAGCTTCGTTGAACGTGGCTGTGATCGCCACATCACGATCCACGGCGGTCGCACCCGCCGGCGGAGTCGTTGACGTCATCACCGGACCTACAACCGTGGTCTCGAAGACGATGTCGACGAAGTAGCTCGTGGTGCTCGTCTGCGTCGGCATTCCGCCGCTGTAGGTGAATGTTCCGCCGTTGACCGGGACGGTGATCGGGCCCCGAGAATATCCGTCAGCGAACGCCCCGGGTGACACTGCGTAGTGGCCGTTCGGTGCCGTGTACGACACCGTGTACTCGGTTTCTGGTTGCAGTGCGATAGGAGCCGCGAAGGTCGCGGTCTGCCACCCCGAAGCGGTCTCACCGCTGAAGGTCACTTCACCAAGCTTCTGGCCGGATGCTGTCCAAAGCGCACCAACGTGCTCGCCGCTGTTGCCGACGCCCTTGTAGAAACGGACGGCGGTGACGAGCCCGGGCTCCGAAACAGTGAACCGCGTTCCCAACGTCACTGAGTCCGGATCTGCATCGGCAGAGATCAGCGGACGGTCAAGGTCGGTGTAAATCGAGCACGGGCACTGACCCTCGGGCACGACCGGCGCTGCCGTCGTGAACGTCCACGCCTCGCCGGCGTCGAACTCCACGCCGGCGGCCGGGGTCGCGTCAATGGTGACGGAGTACGTCGTGGAATTTTCGAACGCCGCAGCGGGCGCGAAGCGCACGGTGCGGGTCGGTGCGTTGTATGAGCTTGTTCCCTCCACGACAGCACCTGCAGCATCCTTCACTTCAAGCTGCGCGGCGGCAACGTCGGCGGTGAAGACCGCGGTGACGTCGGTGTCTGTCGGCACGCTCGAGCTACCGGTCACCGGCTGACGCGCGGCGATCCGCACCGTCGGGTCGAGGACGGAGTCGAAGATCACGTCGACGTAGTAGTTCGAGTCGCCCCAGGTGTAGGTCGGGAACCCACCCGCGTGGCCGTACAGTCCTGGGCTGGCCGAACCGACCCCCGAGGTGATTGCCACTGGGGATGAGGCTTGCGCATGGTACGGCCAGTAATTGTCGACGTACGCGTATCCGCCCTGCGGTGCCGTGTACGAGACGACATACTCCGTGTCTGCGGTGACCGCGACCGGTGTGCTGAACAGAGCGGACTGCCATCCGGTGGCGGTCTCGCCGACGAACGTGACGCTTGCGAGCTTCTCGCCGCTCGCTGTCCAGAGTGATCCGTCGTGGGTGCCGAGGTTGCCACTGCCCTTGTAGAAGCGCACACCCGTGACGTATCCATCGGCCGTCGGGTGGAACCGCAACCCGAGCTCCACTGCCTGCGTGTCGGTCGCTGAGGCGAGGGACGGCACGGCCGTGCCCTGAGCAGAGTACGGGCCGGCCACTGCGACCGCGCGGGTGGTTCCTGCGGCCGAGTAGTTCGCGCTGTCATCAATGGCGCGTGCGATGATCGTCGCCTGCCCTGCCCCCTGCTGAATGTACGAGTACGTCCAGTTGGTTGTGCCCTGGGCCGGATGCCACGAGCTACCGCCATCGGTCGACACTTCGACACCTGCGACTTTGCCTGCGGCGTCCGTCGCGGTGCCTGTGGCGGTAACGCTGGTGCCGTGGGCGATCTGCGCTCCCTCGGCGGGTGTCGTGATTACCGTCGTCGGCGCCGTCGCATCAGTGGTTTTCGATGCCGACGTGAGCCCGTCCATCAGCGTGGCAGGCTGGGCATCCATGTCGGCAAGAAGGTTGACCTCTGCCTGCTGCATGCGCGGGTCAGCGGCGGGCTGCGAAACGTCGTGAGTGCTGTCGAGCCCCCAGCCCCACTGCACGCTGCCGGAGGAGAAGACCAGCGCGCCACTAGGTGCGCGGTACAGAGTGACGTGGTGTTCTGTCGTGCCGGCCGTCACCGTGTTGCCGTAGTCACGGAGGTATTGCGGGGTGTAACCGAGAGTGGTCGACAAGCGAATCAGACCGGCCGGCCGGAAGCCGTTGTCGATATCTTCGTTCGACTCATACCCGACTGTTTGATCCCCCAGCGGCTCAGACTGCCCCTCCGGGATCGAGTCAAGACCGGTGTTGCGCCAGAGGCGCGTGTCGCCCTCATCCGAAGTCACGGTAACCGGAAGCGCGACGTCGTTGACCATGTACATCGTGCCTGTTAGTGCGTTTTCCGGCAGGTGTCCGCCCTGAGACGCATCGGCGAAGCGTGGGTCACGCCACGTGCCGGTCCACTCCGACGAAGGATCGATCTTGTCGTTGCTCCAGGTCTCTTTGTACGAGACGAGCGTGCGGTACGGCGTGGCCGACTCGTCTGCCGAGTTCTCATAGCGGGTGCGCCAGTAGCCCTCATTACCTGTGAGGAACTGCATGTTGACGCCCGCATCACGCGCTGCCTCCATGTTCGCGCGCTGCGCGCCGGACCAGTACTCGTCGTGCCCGACCGAGAGGAACACATTATGGTTCAACAACTCGGTGCCCCGCCGGTCAGTATCGACGCCGGCGATATAGCTCATGTCGTAGCCGTTGCGTTCGAGGAACCGCACGGTCGCGTACTCAGCACTGAAGTAGAAGTCGCGTGCCTCGATGCCATTTCTGGTCGCGAACGGCCGGTTGTAGCTGATCTTGTATGCGCGTCCGTTGGCAGCTCCCTGGTAGAAGTCCGAGCCGCCGTAGGTGTTGTATGCGTGCCAGGTCGGGTCAGAGGTCTGGAAGACGATGTCTGAGGTGTTGCCATCGTTGCGCACGATGAAGGTGATGTGGCTCGATCCACCGGTGTCGGTGCGGGTCAGCTTCGCAACGTAGACGCCAGAGACGGCACCCGTTGGCACATTCCACGACGCCGAGACACCCCACGTGCCGCAGTCGTAGAGCTCCGTCGTGATGTCTGAAATGCACTCCGGCTGGATCTGCGGAAGCGTCGCCGACGGCGAGACCGAGTCGATCTTGCGGGCGCGAGGCCCTGGTACCAGCCGGTGCGGTAGACGTCGATCGTGTATGCCGCGGCATCCGTGTCGATCTTGAAATCGATGCTGTCGCCGATGTTGACCGAGATGTCAGTCGCGAAGCCTTGGATCGTGGAGTCTCCGGCGCCCGTGATGTCCCAAACCGAGGGATCAGTGCCAGGCTTCGAGTTCTCGCAGACGATCGGGTTGATGTCGACGCCGCACGAACTTGCTGCTGCCTCGGCAACTGAGGGCAGCGACACGAGACCGCTCGCAACGAGCGCAAGCACGGTCGTCAGCGTCGCCAGAAGGCGCGTTGCCTGCGTGCGGCGAACGGATGTATTCCCCATGTCCCCAGTTTCCCCAGTTCGGCCGCTGCGCTCTCACGCGCGACCATCTTCACGATTTGTGCGTATTCGTCGCTCGTCCCCATAACGAGCGGACGCATCAAACCGTCCCGATCGCAACTATAGCGGGCGATTCGCTCGGAGTCACTCCCCAATTTTCTCGGCGTGAGGCCACCTCTATGCTGAGAGGCATCCGGGGTGAGCCCCACTGATTGAGCGGGGAGACCTCATGAGCGTTGCAGATTCATCCATCATCCAGCCCACTGCCGACGTCGATGATCGGGCCGAGATCGGCGCAGACTCGCGCGTGTGGCATCTCGCTCAAGTGCGCGAGGCGCCCGCATCGGCGCGGGATGCAATATCGGCAGAGGCGCTTACATCGGCCCGGATGTCGTCGTCGGCGACAACTGCAAAATTCAGAACTATGCACTGATCTACGAGCCCGCCCGCCTGGCGAACGGCGTCTTCATCGGCCCGGCCGTCGTGCTGACCAACGACGAGTTCCCGCGAGCCGTGAATCCGGACGGGTCAGCGAAGTCGGCGGATGACTGGCATTCCGTCGGCGTGAACATCGAGGAGGGCGCCTCGATCGGCGGACGCGCGGTGTGCATCGCCCCCGTGACGATCGGCGCGTGGGCGCTCGTTGCCGCCGGCGCCGTCGTCACGAAGGACGTGCCAGCGCACGCGCTCGTCGTCGGCGTACCCGCGCGTCGGGTGGGGTGGGTCGGCCGTGCCGGTCAGCCGTTGGTTCGCGACGGCGAGGACTGGGTGTGCCCGGTCAACGGCGAGCGGTACCGCGAGGAGCAGAACGACAAGCTGGTGTTGGTGGGCGCGGCCGCCTGAGCGGGCCCGCCGGAACTGCTGGAATCGCTCAAATGGCTCCATTCCCAGGGGAAATGGAGCCATTTGAGCGATTCGAAGCCGGGGCTACTCGACCGTGACGGACTTCGCCAAGTTCCGCGGCTGGTCAACGTCCAGGCCCTTGGCCGTAGCCAAAGCCATGGCGAAGATCTGCAGCGGCACGACGGCGAGCAGCGGCTCGAACATCGCCCCGGCCAGCGGAATGCGGATGACCTCGTCGGCGAACGGCAGCACGGCGACATCGCCCTCTTCAGCGATGACGATCACGCGGGCACCGCGAGCGCGGATCTCCTGAATGTTCGACACGACCTTCGAGTGGATCAGCGCTGAGTGGCGCGGCGACGGCACGAGCACGAACACGGGCTGGCCGGGCTCGATGAGCGCGATCGGTCCGTGCTTGAGCTCACCGGCGGCGAAGCTTCGGCGTGAATGTACGAGATCTCCTTGAGCTTCAGCGCGCCCTCGAGAGCAATCGGGTATCCGACGTGGCGGCCGAGGAAGAGCACCGAACGGGTGTCTGCCATCCAGCTCGCCATCTGCGTGACGTGCTCGTGCTCTTCAGCCAGTACGCGCGCGATCTTGTCCGGTAGCGCCGCAAGCTCGGCAACGTCATCCGAAGAGGTCAGCGTCTGACGAACCCGGCCCATGTGCAGACCGAGCAGCAGCAGCGCGGTGATCTGGGCAGAGAACGCCTTGGTGGATGCGACGGCAACTTCGGGGCCGGCGTGCGTGTAGACGACGGCATCCGATTCGCGAGGGATAGTCGCGCCCTGCGTGTTGCAGATCGACAGGGTGCGTGCGCCGCGTTCGCGGGCGTACTTGACGGCCATCAGGGTGTCCATGGTCTCGCCGGACTGGCTGATCGAGATCACCAGGGTGTCGTCGCCGATCACCGGGTCGCGGTAGCGGAACTCGTGTGCGAGCTCGACGTCGGTCGCGATGCGGGCCCACTGCTCGATGGCGTACTTTCCGACGAGGGCTGCATAGGATGCCGTGCCACAGGCCGTGATGATCACACGGTTGATGCCGGTGAAGAGTTCGTCCATTCCATCGAGTTCGGGAATGATGACCTGTCCGTCGTGCACGCGGCCACGAATGGTGTTCGCGACGGCCTCGGGCTGCTCAGAGACTTCCTTCGCCATGAACGAAGACCAGCCGCCCTTTTCGGCGGCGGCGGCATCCCACGACACGTCGAACGGCTCGGCCTCGACGGGGTTGCCCTCGAAGTCGGTCACCGTCACTGCTGAGGGGGTGATCGACACGATCTGGTCCTGGCCGATGGCGAGCGCCTTGCGGGTGTGCTCGATGAAGGCGGCGACGTCGGATCCGAGGAAGTTCTCGCCCTCGCCGAGTCCGATCACGAGCGGCGAGTTGCGGCGAGCGCCGACGACGAGACCCGGGTGGTCCTGGTGCATCGCGAGCAGGGTGAATGCGCCCTCGAGGCGGTTGACGACGTTCTGGAACGCGGTCTGCAGGTCGCCGGACTTGGCGTATTCCTGGCCGAGCAGAGCGGCAGCGACCTCGGTGTCGGTCTCGCTGCGCAGCGTCACGCCGGCGGCAAGGAGCTCTTCGCGGAGCGCGGAGAAGTTCTCGATGATGCCGTTGTGGATAACGGCGAGCTTGTCGTCATCCGCAAGGTGCGGGTGCGCGTTGACGTCGGTCGGACCGCCGTGCGTCGCCCAACGGGTGTGACCGATTCCGGTCGTGCCGTCGTTGAGCGGCGCGTCTGCGAGCGAGGCGCGCAGCATGTTGAGCTTGCCCGCTTTCTTGCGCATGCCGAGGTGGCCTTCGCCGTCAATGACAGCGATGCCAGCCGAGTCATAGCCCCGGTACTCGAGGCGGGCAAGGCCAGCAATAAGGATGTCCTGGCTCGGGCGCGGGCCCACGTATCCGACGATTCCACACATGTACTCAAGGGTAAGCGGGATATTTTGCGAGGGATCCGAACATTCTCGCCTCGCACCACACTCACAGCTCTCGCGCGGAACTCACAACTTGCGCAGCAGCACGCTTTCGACGCTGTGGTCGGCGCCCTTGTTCAGCACGAGCGTTGCGCGGTGCTTGGTGGGCATGACGTTTTCGACGAGGTTGGGCATGTTGATGTCGTTCCAGTAACCGAGCGCCGTGGCCTCTGCTTCGTCATCAGTGAGGTGCGCGAACACGTTGAAGTACGACGACGGGTTGCTGAAGGATCCCTTGCGGAGCGCGAGGAACCGGTCGACGTACCAGCGCTCGACATCGGCCGGTGCGGCATCGACGTAGATCGAGAAGTCGAAGAGGTCGCTGACGGCGACGTCGTTCGGGGCGGGCGGCGGCTGCAGCACGTTGAGCCCTTCGACGATGACAACATCGGGGCGACGCACGACGACCGTCGCATCCGGCACGATGTCGTACCGCATGTGCGAATAGAACGGCGCCCGCACCTCGGGTGCTCCCGATTTCACCTCGGTAAGAAATGAGAGGAGGGCGCGGCGGTCGTACGATTCTGGAAAGCCTTTGCGCTCCATCAGTCCGCGCCGCTCGAGTTCAGCGTTCGAATAGAGGAACCCGTCCGTCGTGACGAGTTCAACCCGCGGAGTGCCGGGCCAACGGCTCATCAGCTCGCGCAGCAGACGCGCAATGGTCGATTTGCCGACGGCGACTGATCCGGCGACGCCGACGACGAACGGCGTGGTGCTGTCGTCTTCGTGCAGGAAGTGGCTGGTCGCCGCGCCCAGTCGCTTCGTCGAGGTCGCATAGAGACTGAGCAGACGACTCAGCGGCAAGTAGACCTCGCGCACCTCATCGAGGGAAAGCCGATCACCGAGGCCCCGAAGTTCGACGACCTCCATCTCGCTGAGCGGCTGGTCAAGATCTGCGGCCAGGCGGGCCCAGTCCGCGCGATCGATCTCCCGGTAGGGAGACAGAGGCAGGGTCGGATCGACGGCGGTCACGCGTTCCATCGTAATGGGGCTGATGCTACGACCCGACATCACGGCGGATGCCAGTGTTAATCGCCTCGTCTCCTCGCATGAGGACCCCGTTCAACTGCCGTTGCTGCCCCCGCCACACAAAAGCGCCATGTTGAAACAACGACGCCTGGGGAAGAGGTACCTATCGTGCGATTGTCGGTCATTGGCTGCGGGTATCTGGGGGCTGTGCACGCTGCAGCTATGACATCGATCGGCCACGAGGTGGTCGGAATCGACCTCGACCCGCGCAAGATCGATGCACTCTCACGCGGCGAGGCGCCGTTCTTCGAGCCCGGGCTGCCGGAGATCCTCACTGACGGCATCCGATCCGGCAGGCTTTCCTTCACTACCGACATCGCCGCGGCCGAAGATGCTGCCGTGCACTTCATCGGCGTCGGAACCCCTCAGCAGCAAGACGGGCACGCCGCAGACATGAGCCATGTCAACGCGGCCTTCGAATCCCTGCTGCCGCATGTGCGCGCGGGTGACATCGTCGCCGGTAAGTCCACCGTCCCGGTCGGCACGGCCGCTGGCCTCGCTGCGAGCGTCGAAGCCGCCGGTGCGACTCTGGTCTGGAACCCCGAGTTCCTGCGCGAGGGCTGGGCTGTACAGGACACCATCGACCCCGACCGTCTGGTCGCCGGCGTCCCCGCGACCCCAGACGGCGAGCGCGCTGCACAGATACTCCGAGAGGTTTATCACCCGGCCGTCGCCAAGGGCACCCCGTTCATCGTCACGGACTATGCGACCGCCGAGCTCGTCAAAGTCGCCGCGAACGCATTTCTTGCCACGAAAATCTCTTTCATCAATGCGATGGCCGAGATTGCCGAGGTCACGGGTGCTGACGTCACTCAGCTCGCCGATGCGATCGGACACGACGCGCGCATCGGCCGCCGCTTCCTAGGCGCTGGCATCGGGTTCGGCGGCGGTTGCCTACCGAAAGACATCCGTGCATTTGCCGCCCGCGCCGAAGAACTCGGACGGGGGGAATCGGTGAATTTCTTGCGCGAAGTCGACGCGATCAACCTCCGTCGCCGTGACCGAGCCGTACAGCTCGTCATCGAAGCCTTGGGCGGCAGCGTCTTCGGCAAGAAGGTCACTGTTCTCGGCGCAGCGTTCAAACCGTTCAGCGATGACGCGCGCGACTCCCCCGCACTCGACGTCGCGGTGCGCCTCAACGGCCTCGGCGCAGGCGTCGTGGTCACCGATCCGCAGGCGATCGAAAACGCCCGCCGGCTGCACCCGCAGCTCACCTATGAAGCCTCCCGTGACGAGGCGATCCGAGATGCGGATGCTGTGGTGCTGGTCACCGAGTGGGACGAGTACCGAAGCGACCTCTCTCCCGAACACGCGTCCGCGCTCACTGATGGACGCATCGTCGTCGACGGGCGCAATGGCCTGGACGCTGCCGCATGGCGCGCCGCCGGGTGGACCTATTACGGCATGGGACGCCCGTAACTGACGCGCAAGCAGTGACCGCACGAGCGGGCGCCGCCCCCTCACCCGAGTAGTCTCAACCCGTGCGCTTGGGAATTCTCGACATCGGTTCGAACACGGTCCATCTGCTTGCCGCGGATGCCCTCCCTGGCGGACGACCCCTCGCCACGACGAGCGATCGCACGGTCGTGCGATTGATGCGCTTCCTCACCCCGAATGGCGCGATCAGCGAAGAAGGCGTGCTGGCTCTCGAGGCCGCCGTCACCCGCGCGCGCGGCATCGCCGAGACGGAGCGGGTCGAGACGCTTCTCACGACAGCGACCAGCGCGGTGCGCGATGCCACCAACGGGCCGGAGGTCATCGCCCGCATCGAGAAGGCGCTCGGCCAGCCCCTGCAGGTGCTCGCCGGCGAGCAGGAGGCAGAGCTCACTTTTCTCGCAGTGCGGCGCTGGTTCGGGTGGGATGCCGGACGCATTCTGCTGCTCGACATCGGCGGCGGCTCGTTCGAGTTCGCCGCGGGTGCGGAAGAGCAGTCTGAGGTCGCGGCATCCGTGCCGCTCGGCGCCGGGCGCATGACCGTGCAGTTCTTCCCGAATGACCCGCCGGGTGAGGATGCGGTCGAGCTGCTGCGCGCGCACGCCGCAGAGGTGCTCGCTCCCGTGGCCGAAAAGCTCAACGCCCTCCCCCGACCAGATCACGTCGTCGGCTCATCCAAGGCGATCCGTTCTCTCGCGAACCTCGCCGGCCGCCGAGTGACGGACGGTCAGGGCTTCGACCGGACAGTGCTCCCCCGACAGGCGCTGGGCTCATGGATTCCGCGGCTTGCTCGGCTGCCGGCATCCGCTCGTCAGGAATTGCCGGGCATCACGCCTGACCGCACGTTCCAGATCGTCGCGGCCGCGGTGTCGCTGCACACCGCGATGACCCTGCTCAACATCGACGAGCTCGAAGTGTCGCCGTGGGCGCTTCGCGAAGGCGTGCTGCTGCGCTACATCGAGTCGATGAACTGGGGCGCGTCGGGATCTGACCGCCCGAAAGCGCACACCGCGACCCAGCGAACAAGAAACTCCCGCGAGTACGCTCGCCGTATGCCCCGCACCTCCGCACTCGCGATCATCGCGCGCGTACTTCTGGTGCCGTATACGCTCGCTCTCGCCCTGATCGTCTGGCTTCCTGATGCTCAGGCCGGCCGCGTCACCGGCATCGTCGGACGGATCGCGCGCTCCCTCGCTTATCGCCTCGATCTCTCTTTCTCGTCCACCTACACGGTGATGGAGTTCTTGGCGAACATCGTCCTGTTCATTCCGTTCGGCATTCTGCTCGCCGTCGGCTGGAAGCGGCTGAAAACATGGCACCTGGCCGCGCTTGGACTCGCCACGAGCGGAGTGATCGAGTTCGTGCAGCTGTTTCTGCCGACTCGCTTCTCGACGATCTCCGACCTGATCGCGAACACCGCTGGCGCCCTCGTCGGATGCCTCTGCATACGCGTGATCGGCTGGCTCGCCTCAGTCCCCGCACCATCGAGACGTAGGGTGGAAGCGTGACGAACCAGCCTGCCGATATGAGTCGCCGCGAATTCCGCGAGTGGCGTGACAAACATTCGTCGCACAAGACTCCAGAAGTACCGACCTCACCGCCCGCGGCGACCCCAGCCCCGAGGCCCACGGATTCGACCGACGATCACCCCCTCACGATCCTCACCGTCTGCACCGGCAACATCTGCCGCTCGCCGATGGCCGAGGTACTTTTGCGCGCGCGGCTCGAGTCGCTCGGCATCCGCGTGCACAGCGCCGGAACGCACGCGCTCGTTGGCCACGAGATGACCGGGCCCGCGCAAGAGTTGGCCGTTGAGCTCGGTGCAAAGCCAGAGGATGCCGCGGCTCACACCGCCCGCTACCTGGTCGAGCCGATGCTGCAGGACGCCGACCTGATCCTGACGATGACGCGTGAACACCGCACGCACGCCGTGCAGCTGGTTCCGCGCACTCTCCGCCGGACTTTCACCGTCCGCGAGTTCGCGCGGCTGGCATCCACTCTCAGCACACAAGCCGCACGCGCCACGGCAGACGCTGAGGGCGATGACCCGCGCGCACGGTTGAGCGCCGCGATTCTTGCCGTTGGTGAGCAGCGCGGCATGTCTGCGGGTGGCCAGGAAGATGATGATGTCGTCGACCCGTACCGCCGCTCACGCGAAGTGTATGAAGAGTCGGCGAGCCAGCTCAACCCCGCGCTGGATGAAGTCGAACGGATCCTGCGCGCCGCGCTAGTGCAATAGAACGCGTCAACGGTACCGATCCCGATACACTGACGCTCATGTGGAAGGCTGCGCAACCGGCGCGTATATCAGCGCCGTCGGCCATCCGTTACTTCGGAGACAGCCGGTGCCGCTCGATCTGGCAGTGGCAGCTGATTCTGGCGTTCACCACGGTGGCGGTCGCTGCGGGTATCGCGCTGCTGACCCCTCAGCTGCTTGCCGATTGGCGGGTGAGTGCCGGCATCCTCACGATTATCGTGGCATCGGTCATCTGCCTCGCAGTTCCCTGGCACAAGGTGGGGCCTGGCGCCGTGCTGGTACTTCCGGTGGTGGATGCGCTCGCGATCGGCTTACTCGATTTGGCCACGAATCCTCCGATCTCGTTCCTGTGGGTTTTCCCCGTCGCGTGGGTCGCGAGTTACTATTCGACGACGGTGTTGGTCAGCATGATGACTCTGATCGCCGGGCTCGCATTGTTCCGGGTGTTTGATCTCGGTCTCACCCCCCGCGAAATGATCAGGATGATGGTCCTGCTCGTCACGCTCGGTTTCGTGGGCGTGATCATGTCTGTGGGGTCGGAACGCAGCCGCTCCACCCGACGTCTGCTGCAAGCGCAGTCTGGGCGTATCGCCAATGCTCTTCGGCGCGTGACTGAGCAGAAGACCCGCAACCAGCGACTCATCGATTCCCTCGACATCGGCATTGCGCAGGTGAGCGCTGGTGGAGCCATCGAGGTGTCGAACCGCGCCTTCCATGCGCTGTATGCGCTCGGCTCGTCCGCGCAATTCCGACCGACGAGCGCCGTCGAGTACCAGTCCCGCCGCGGTCAGCCCATTGCGCTGACGAACACGACCATCGCCCGCGCCTCTCGCGGCGAGCTCTTCACCGACGAGCTGGTGTGGCTGTTCGGCTTGGACGGTGAGTGGCGGGCGCTCAGGACGTCTACGCTTCAGATCGATGACAGCGCGCGCACGAAGGATGCCGTCTTGCTTCTCGTGGAGGATGTCAGCACGAAGGTCGATGCGCGGGCGGGCGAGCAAGCGACCAGGCGCAATCTTTCGCACGAGCTCCGGAACCCGCTGACCGCGATTCTCGGTCACGTCGACCTGCTTTTAGAGCATGACGAGTTCTCCGAGTCGATGCGTCGTCAGCTTCAGGTCGTCGAGCGAGCGGGCGAGCGGATGCAGCGGCTGATCGACGATGCCTTGTCTACGGCATCCCACCCCGGCGAAGACGCCGATCTGGATTTCGACCTGGCAGATCTCACGCGTTCTTCAATCGAAGGCTTCACTCCGGTCGCTGGGACGGATGGCGTCACTTTGAAGGTGCGACTGGATGAGGCGCTGCCGCTGTGCGGAGACGCCTTCCGGCTTCGGCAGGTCGTCGACAATGTGATCGGCAACGCGATCAAGTACGCGCAGCGTGGTGGGACGGTGACGATCCGCAGCGCGCGCCGTGACGATGCGATGACACTTGTCGTCACGGACACCGGGATCGGCATCTCTGAAGAGGACCTCCCCCACGTGTTCGAACCAGAGTTTCGCACGCAGCTCGCGCGCGAGCAGGGCATCCCTGGCACAGGACTCGGTTTAGGAATCGCCCGCGACATCGTGCTCGACCAGGGTGGACGCCTTGAGATCGCGAGCGAGCTCGGCCAGGGGACGGCAGTCACACTCGTGCTGCCGACCCGTCAAGATCGGAGACTCACATGATCACCTCGACACTGGTGCTTCCGCTCATCGCGACCTCGACCATCGCGGTAATTATCTTCATCGCTCTCGGGTTCCTCCCTACACCGTCGCGGGCAACGGCACTGTGGTCTGCGGGGTTCGTCTGCGCCATGATCGGGTCTTACGTGTGGCTCGGATACGAAGTCTTGGAAATGGCGCCACTCCGGGGGCTGGGATCTGGCCTCATCATCGCGCCGATGGCACTCATGTGGTCGGGCCTTCGCGCTTATCGAGGAGCAACCCGGCAATTCATTCCACTCTCGGTCGCTTTCTTGATCGCAATGCCTCTGGCGTTGATGGTCTCGACATTCAGCGACGCCTATGGAATCACTTTCCGGGTGTTGTTTTCGGCGACTTCGGTGTTCGCCGTGTTGACGATCATCGAATTGCTGCGCTTGGGACCGCACAAGCGCGACGAAGCGTCCCCGCTGCTTGCCGTGTCGGGATTGTTCCTCGTGTTCACGGTCATCACGAATATCAATGGATTCATGGTCGCCCAACATGTGACTGCCAACGCGGACAGTCTGCAGTTCTTGCGCTCGACTAACATGATCGGCTCGAACGCTTACATCATCTGCACCTTGGTGACAGTGCTGCTGCTGACGGCCCGCTCGAACAACGGCGAGCGCACGCCGCATGGGGCGTTCGAGCGGATCGCCCGCGATCGTTTGAACCGGGCAGAAGCCACCAATGATCAGTGGTGGTCGCTGCTTGACATCCGGTTGGATGATCCTGATGACATCCGCGCAGCATCCAGCACGGCGGCGTTCAATGCGACGTGCGATCGTTTCATGCACGATGTTGAGCTTGTACTTCCTGCGGATGCTGACATCGAGCGGATGGGCCCCACCCGCATCATCGCTCTCGTGCCGCGCGCGCAGGGTGGCGTGCGCGAGCTCCTCATTGAGCTGCTCGAGCGCATCTCTACTGTCGATGAGGTGCAGGCGCTGCCCATTCGGCTATCGGCGAGCATCGGCTGGGCGCAGGTTGAGAATGTGGGTTACGACCTCGATGAGTTGGTGGTAGCGGCGGCTGAGGCGGTGCAGGTCGCGCAGACGACCGGCGGCGACCGGTGGGAACGCGTCCACGCCACGGTCGAATAGGCGACCTTCTTTACCGCGGAGAGTCTCATCTTCGGGAAGTCTTCAGGTATTCCTGGGACGAACTTGCGGATGCCTTGAGGTGGTGTTTGTAAATTCGAATCACGGGAAGCTGGGGATTCACTAACACCATCACGGCCCGTGGGCCCCTTTCGGCGAGGGGAAGACGAAAGGATCGATGATGCACGCAATGCGTCGCGTCGCCATGGTTGGGTTGCGGGCCTTCGCAACCATCGGCGTCGCAGGCGGGCGGGTCTGGGGACTGGCCGCGTTCGGCTTCATCAACTCGTTGGTCGTGATCTCCGGCTTGACGAAGCCGGAGATCACGACTGGCTACCAAACATGAAGACCGCTGTGGTCATCGAGGATGAGTCCGACGTTCGCACGTTGCTGGCTGACACTCTCGAGCGGACAGGGTTCACCGTGTATTCCGCTGCCACTGGTTTAGAAGGCGTCGAGCTCGTGCGTGTTCACGCACCGATCGTCACGACTCTCGACATCGGGATGCCGGGCATTGATGGTTTCGAGACTGCGAAGTGCATCCGCGCAATCAGCACCACATATCTGCTGATGCTCACAGCGAGAACCGAGCAGAGCGACATGCTGTTGGGGCTACAGGCCGGTGCGGACGCGTACATCACGAAGCCGTTCCGTCCACGCGAGTTCCGCGCCAGGGTCGAGGCGATGATGAGGCGTCCGCGCGTGCAGTAGTAATCGCGAGCATCGTTCGGGGACCTTCTTTCTGGCATGCTCACGCGGCAGGCCGGAATCGTTTGGGCGGTGGGTCGATCCCTCCGAAGGCGTAACTGAGTACCATCCGCGATCTCATGGCAAACATCTCACCTGAGGGGTGTTGCAGGACGAAGTCGTCTTTGCCTCGCCGGGTGATCCGCCACCTGCCGTGGTGCAGCGTCATGTGGTGATATCGGCACAGCAGAATGCCACGATCGATGTCGGTTCGTCCGCCTGCGGAGTACGGATCAATGTGATGCGCCTCACAATACGACGCGGGCCTGTCACACCCTCGCCACCGGCATCCGCCATCACGAATCGCGAGCGCGATGCGCTGTTTCGAAGTGAAAAGTCGCTGTTCCCGCCCGAGATTGAGTGGATTCCCGTGGGAATCTATGGTGACCGTCACGAATCCGCTCTCGCAGATGCGTTGATCGGCCGCTGAGCCCGGCATCGACATCAGGTGGTCTTCGCTGTGCGCGACGGGCGCGCCGTTGCCGTCGGCATCCACTACCTGCACGAGACGCACGCCAGCTTGCCGCGTGCCGAACACGCTCTCGGCGTCTGCGAGGGAGCCTGCACGCAACACGTCCATGATCAAGTCGTACGCGAGCTGATCGTTCGTCCTCGGGTCATCGGCCAAAGACGCAGCCTGTTCCTTCTCGTCCGCATCCACGAATCGTGGCCCGCCTCGTCGCGGGCGCAATGCGGCGGCCAGCAGCGTCTCGATGAACAGGTCGCCCTCGTCGTCGAGCACCAGGCTCGCGCGCTTCTGCCCGTCTTGCCCGCGGTAGGTGCGGAACGAGCGATTCTCGAACCGTGCGAGGAACCGCGCCTCGGCGCCCTCCGGGTCGAGCAGATCACGGATCGACCGCGCTTGCTGCCACAACTCTTCCACCGTGCGCTCGGCAGCCTCATTGATAAGGTGCTCGGCCGCCTGCGCCCATGCCGCGCGCGCCTCAGCACGCGCCTGTGCGCATGCGGCGGCATCCGCGTGATCGGTGTCGATCTCGGGCGCCTCTCCCAGTCCCCTCCGGATTGCGTCGAACTGCGCCGCGGTCAAACGACCGTCCCGAAGCGCATCGCGTAGTGTTGATACCAGGGACGCTGATACCAGGGACCGGGTGCAGGACGCTCATCATCGCTCGGCGCCCCGCCACCTTCTGCGCCCGCCTGCCCCTCGCCCGGCGCCCCCTCGCCCGCTCCCCCATCGCCCAAGCTCTCGTCTGGCTCGTCATCGAGCAGCGCTTCTCCCACCCGCACCTTGCGGTTCGCGTCAGCCTTCGTCGACCCGGTCACATCTTGCAACAGCGACGCCGCCGACCGATGCCCGCGAGAAGCCGCGAGCCCCGAATGCCCGCGCTCCCGCTTCGATCGCACCGCGATCACTCCTGCCGCCGCGACCTGGATCTGCTCAACCTGCTTCGCCACTGCAGCGGTCTCTTCGAGAACCTTTACGACGTCAGCATCTGTCATCAGCATCAGCGACGCCTGCGCCAGCTCGACATCTCCACCATCGACAAGCTGCCCACACAAGGTGGGAATCAGCGTCGCGACGTCGGTGAAAGTTGCCATAATTCATAGTCCCACCCACCACAGACATTCGTAGGTAAGTACGCACGCAGAGCCGATTCCGGTTACTGCAGTCCTTCGTGATCAGCGGGGATCCGCCCGCCCCTCACGTCCGCGCAATAAGCCCCGCTCTGGCGAACGCTTCAATACACGTGGGTCGGCGACGATTCTGCTCAACAGTCTCTGCGAGGAAACTGTCGAACTCGAAGTCAGCGCCAGCGGCAGCGGCAACCACCCGCATCGTCTTCAGGATCTTCGCCGCGCTGCGGTAGTTGCGCTTGTCGGTGACGGTGAGCGTGTCGGTGATGATCTCGCGATAGATCGGCAGCGTGTCGGCGGGATGCGTGAGCGCCCGCTTCTCGGCAAGATTCAGCCAGACCGACGCATTGGATGCCGGTGAGCTGCCGTCGATCGCGAAATCCCAGGCCTCATCGACCCGGTCCTCCCCCAGCAAGTACGTGATGAACGCGTCGGGAGAGCGCTGTTCGAGGAGCGCTTCGGCCGCGGCGCGCTCGCGGTGCCAGAGGTTCGCAAGAGATGAGGTGTCGCGAAGGGATGCGAATGCTGAAGCCGACGGAAACCGGTGGAACCAGTCGCGGCGGAGGGCGACAGCATCCTCAGGGTCTGCGCGGGTAAAGGCATCGTCGACGAGGAAGGTGACGAGCTTCTGATCCCAGCCGCGGCCGTCCATCGCGATTCCGATGCGCGCGTAGGCGACGGCGTCGGTGTGGAGCCCGGCCTCTGCAAGGTCACCGACGAGACGGGCGGCGACAAGCGCGTTGCCCGGCTCGCCACCGTTGGCCGCAACGATGGCATCGCGATCGCGGTCGAGCACCGCAAGGCGAGTGAGCGGGTATTTGCCGTACTCGCCGAGATCGATCGCGGCGACCGCCTGACGGTACTGCTCGATGCTCTTCGCGCTCAGGCCGGGCGCGTAGGCGACGATGTCGGGATCGAAGAAGTCTTGCTTACCGTCGTAGCGGTACTTGACGATCCACTTCACCAGCCGCGTCTGCTCGGGCTGCGTGAGCGCCGGGGTTGTCGTGCACACGGCTGCGGCGTGGGCGTCGAGCAGGGTACGCACGACGTCACCTTGCGCACCAGACGAGTCGTCGGATTTCAGGATGGCGCGTGTCGTCAGCGTGATCGCACGCTCGATGACTGGAATCAGACCGGGCGTCGCGTGGAGGGAACGCTGGGCGAGTAGACCAACGACGTCGTGGGTTTGCGCCGCATACTCGTTCGCCTGCCAGTAGTCGTAGAACCGCCGGTGCGGTGTGAACGCGCGGTCGACGATGGCGCGCAGCTCGGCCGGATCGTCAGAGCTCGCAGCGCGCTGGGTGTCGAGCCAATCCGCAAGGTCGGGTACGCCCCGTCGCGCGTCATCGATGAGCGCGCGAAGCGATTCGGCGTCGAGAGAGCTCAGCCATCGGTCAAGGGCGTCGGATGCTGCGTCAACTGCCACGGTTCTATTCTGGCTGTCTTCATCGTCACGCGTGCCCGGAGTATCTTCCATGCCGCGGCGTCTGAGCGGAACTCCAAATGCGTACGTGTTGACGTACAATGGACTTATGACGTATGCAGCCCGAGTGCTCACCAGCACGGAAGCACGCATCGCACTCCCGGGGCTTGGCGAACAGATCGAACGCGAGGGGCTCTCCTTCTCTCCTGTCGTATTCGGCTCACATCGCAAGCCAGTCGGCGCGATCATCCCGGTAGCACTTCTCGATCAGCTCGAGTCGATCTTGGAAGACATCGCTATCGCTCCACTCATCGAGGAGCGCATCGCCGCAGGTGAGGGTGACGCGACGGTGGCAGATATCGCCGCCAACCTTGGCCTTGACCCGGCTGACTTCGAGTGAAGTTCGCTAAACCACTCGAAGGGTTCCAAGGTGACGTCGACGCGCTCAGCGACATAGATGTCAAACGAATGGCGTTGATGCTCTTGCGATCTCTACGCGACGGCAAAGTCACGGGGGAACCATTGGAACGCCGCGCAGGTACGGCAGACCTTTCGGATTGCTTCAAGGCGTACTTCGAGCCCATCGGTGGCATCAAGCCACGCTTTCGGGTCGTCTACCGGATTGTATCCGCAAGTGGCGAACCAGCCCTCCAACCCGTTTCGGTGGGACTGCGTGAAGACCTCGATGCCTATCTGGGGGCCGCGCGCAACCTCGGCAGAATTTAGATCACCGCTGAATGTCGCCAGCATCGGATACCCCAATACTGCCATCTCAAGCCGTGGCGAGGACTTGCCACTCGCTACGACAGCCACGCCGTCGTCTACCGCGCCGAGGTCATCCTCAACGCCGTCATCGCCTGGACCAAGCAATTATCAGACTGCTCTAGATCAGCCTGCGTTCCAGGGCCAGGCGAATCGCCCCTGCCCGGTCTGACACATCGAGTTTGCGGTAGAGAGTCCGCAACTGGGACTTGAGCCGACTGGTGAGGATTGGACTCGCGTGACGCGCATGATGATGCCGCATCCCGAACGTGAGCTCGTCGAGGCCGACGGCTGCGTCATCCGTCGCGAAGAGCGCCAGATGAGCTCCCGCGTTCCAGATGCACAAGGGCGCTGGCGATGTTCCAGCCGACACCGTAGAGAGAGCGTGACCAGGCGTCGGACTCTTCGACGGGGACCGAGCCGAGAAGCTTCTGCGCGACCGGCATTTCTCCCTGGACGGCATGCGCGTAGGCGAGAAGACTCTGACCGTGGCGCTTTCGCCCGGGGTGTTCGTCCTCGTCGAGGACGTGCCCGATGGTGATGGCGGTTTCGGTTCTTCCCGCGAGAATGTTGGTGATCAACACTTGCTGAAGCCCGACGTAAGCGGACGCCCCAAGTCGTGCTCGATATTCCGTACCCATCGCGGCGATCTGGTCAGCGATGTCGTCTCCGACGGTTGCTGCGTCTTCATGTTGCCGGGTAGCTCGAAGGCCGCTGAACCGCGCGAGCGTGACCATGAGTCGCTCCGATGGATTGGGGGCGGGAGTGCGAGCATTCAATCTCCGGATTCCGACTTCAACCAAGCGCTTAAGTCGGCGCGACGGGCGCGCTCGCTCTCGCTGAGCATCACCGCAAAACAGATGGCAAGGGTGCCATGCTCTTCCAACCGGCTGAGCGGCACTGCGTTGAGCGGCTGGATCACCTCTGAGTTGCGATGCTGGCTGAGCTCAGAGAAGTTCCGCGCGAAGAATGGCCAGACATCGTCCTCCCGCTCGGCCGCGAGAAGCAGTCGAATGACGTCGACGGGGTCGCCCCATGCGGACAGATGAGACGCTGCGAAGCTGCGTGCCCGACGAATACCGACACCGTCGATCTCGATGAGCGCCTGCCGGGTCAGGGATGCCGCAACAAGTGCGTGAAAGGCGAAGAGCTTTCGACCGCCTCTGCTGTAAACGCGGCCAAGCCCTTCTCGCTCGAAGCTTCGTACCACGGACCAGACATCGTCTCGACCGGTGAGGGCGACCGCGAGAGGACCGTCGACCTCGGGAGCAAGCGCAACGAGATGCGCAACCTGCTCGTGCGCGGCGTCGGCAAATGTCGGCAATAGCTCCCGGGTTGCGAAAGCACTGACGGCACCGACGATCTCGGCCCTATCAGCGCTGTTGCCGCCACTTCTTCGGTTACGAAGCGCAGTGAGAGCGAGGCGCGTCGCGAGGGCGTGCCCGTGGGTGACATCGTGAAGCAGGTGGAGCTCCTCAAGGTCGAGACCATCAGTCACGTTGGGCGCCAGCTGGGCGACTTCGTCAAAGGTGAACGCAAGTTCACTGGAACCGATGACACCGACGCGAGCCGAGAGGCAAGAAGAGGATCCTCGAGCCGGGTGCGAGAGCGGGTCGTTGCGACCAGATCGAGCATGGGCGCCCGCTCGAGTACCCACGTCAGCTCAGCCTGGGCATGGTCTTCAAGCAGATGGAGATCGTCGAGGATGACCCGCACTCGACCGTCGAAGGCGAACAACGCCTCGACGAGCAGACCCGGCACCATTGACACATCGACGCTGCCGCCAAGGAACGCCGTCAACTGATCGGGCTCAGTCGAGCGACGTTGCGCCACGAGAGACGTGACGACACGGTGCCAAAACGATGCACGCGTGCTGATGTTCTCATCCAGTGCTATCCAGATAGTTGGCACGTTTTCCTGGCGCTGTTGCACCCACAAGGCCACGGTGAACTTCACCTGCAGAATCCTGTGGTCGGAGCGTCGAACGACGGCGGGCTAGGATGACGCTCATGAGGGGGTCGCGGCGTGCTCGTCCAGTGGTGGTCGCTGCTCGACATCAGGTTGGACGACCCGGACGATATCCGGCTGGCGTCCAGTTCCGCAGCATTCAACGCGGTGGCGGAGAAGTTCGCCCCCACCCGCCCGTCGGCGAGCATCGGGTGGGCGCCAGTCGCGGCCGTGGGCTACGAGTTCGAAACTCTGGTCAACGCGGCCTCCCATGCGGCGGAGACGGCGTACGCGAAGGGCGGCGACAGATGGGAACGCGTCCACCGCGCCGCCGAGTAAGCGTCGGCTGACGACGCGCGCGATGACACTTCACCGTCCGGATCCGCTGAGCAGCCCCTGCCCGACGGCGATGGCCAGCACCTCTTCGCGCGAGGTGGCGCCGAGCTTGCGATAGAGCGTCCTACGCTGTGACTTCACGGTGTTCACCGAGACGTGCAATCGTTCGGCGATGGCGTTCACGCTCGCCGTGTCGACCAGCGCACGCAGGATGATCCACTCCCGCTCCGTGAGACGTGGCGTCGGCTCTCCTATGCCGGCCGCAGGCGGCTCCCACGACGTGACCTCCCCGAACAGGTCTCTGTCCTCTGCGGGGACCAGCAGGAACGGCGTTTTAAGACCGTGCGCATCGGCCACTGCACGCGATCGACGAGCGGCGACCGCGGCGTCGGCTGGGCGCCCGAGCCGTCGCAGGCCGATCGCCTCGAGCACGGCGATGCTCGCTCGCACTTCAGGCCCGTCGGCTGAAATCGCAGCCAGTATCCGCAGCGCCCGGTCGTACCGGCCGCCGAACATCTCAGCCCGTGCCACGCCGACAGCCACCTGCGGAAGATCCCCGGGCCGCGCGGTGAGCACGGCTGCCGCCGACAGCTCACCGAATGCCAGCGCCAGTGACGACTCGGTCAAGTCGAGAAGCCTTGCTTGAGACCGCGGCATCCGCGTGCCGCGCCTGCGTCGCAGCGACCGGAACCGCTCTAGCCCCTCGCCGGCCTGCCCGCGGCAGATGTCGATCATCGCGCGCAGGTGCGCGAGCAGGGGCCAGTGCTCAATCGTGTCGATGATGTGCCACACGCTGTCCAGCGCCGCGTCGGCGTCGTCGAGCTGGTCGTTCTCCAGATAGATCTTGGCCTGCGCGATGCGCAGCAGGGCGCCCTGGTACTCGTTCAGTATGCTGATCGACCAGGGCGACTTGAGCGCGGTGTCGACCCAGTCCTGGCCGGCGGTGAGGTCTCCGGAGAGAGCATGAATCGTCGCGACCCCGCCGAACGAGATCAGCTGAAGACCGGGGCGCTCTGCCGTCGCGTGGGCACGTTCGAATTCCGCGACTGCTTCGATGGCCTGCCCGCCGTACATGAGGCTGATGGCGGAATGGGTGTGGATGTCGCCGAGCAGTCCCTCGATCGCCTGATGCTCGTCGGCCGGGAGTTCGTCGACGATCCGCGCCGCTGCGCGGGCGGCTTTCACACCGCCATCACCGATGCCGAGCAGTCGTTGCAGTACCGATTCGATCACGCGCAGCAGCGCCCGCTCCGCCGATCCGGCGGGTGCACTGCGCGCCCCAACGAGTGCAATGCCCATGAACTCGATCGCGCGCAGTCTGTGCTCGTTTCGCGCGTTATGGATGACGGCCAGCGCCATGGCAGTGATCGGCCAGCGTCGCAGCTCCCAGGGGTGGATGCTGCGAAGCAAAGCCCTGATCGATGGCCCATGCATCCGCAACAGCATCATCCCGCCACCCCGGAGGGCGGCGTCGACCACGGAGAGCGCCCCGGATGCCGCGCCTTCGACGAGCGCGCCGAACCAGGCGCTCTGCGCCAGCAGGACCCGACCTGCCTGCTCGCGGACCTCCTGCGCATCGTCGGCCGGGTGGGCCTTCAGCGTTGCCGCTCGAACGGGGGCGGTCAGCAGGAACAGCGGGTGACCGGCATCCGCCATCCACTCCCCCAGCCCTTCGCTCTCTACACGCGCGATGAAGTCGGGCGGGCCGCCGAGATTGGCGACGAGTTCATGGGTCAGCACTTGCGGAATGGCGAATCGCGCATGCTGCGGCTGCAGGCCGCCGGGTCGCAGCTCAGCGAGAACCTCGTTCACGAGCGCAGGGCGCACGGTCTTGAGCTGCGCGACGGCGCGCACGGCGGCCGGGAGCCCGCCGGTGACGAGCTGGACGGCAGCCGACTCCAGATGCGAGCTGAGGGCGGCGAGGTATTCCGACGTCTCGAGCGCGGTGAACGACAGCCCGTGGACGAACTCGGCCTCTTCGCCCGCCGGCACGGCCCGGTGGCTGTGCGCAGCGGCGCGAATGAGCAGCTGCGGCCGGGCCCGACGAAGGTCGTGGATCTGCTCCCAGTCCAAGGTATCCAGGGCGTCGGCATCGTCGAGGATGAGAACATCACCCGGAGCATCCGGAATCGAACCCGACCACGCCCAGGTCACATCCTCGTACTGCGCCGACCACTGCGCCGCCCACTGCCGCAGCAGCGTCGTCGCCCCGGATCCGACCGGACCGACGAGGACGACGAGGCGAGCGGGCGACGACAGTGCGTCGATGAGCCGTCGGCGCTCCAGCACCGTGGAGGAAGACAGGCCCGACACCATCGACCCCATCTCACGCATCCTCTCACTCTAGCTAGAGTGATCAGCTGGACGATGGAGGGGTTCGGATGCCTGCGAACAAAGCGAGCGCCGCGAACAAGGCGAACAACTCGACCCGTGCGGAGCGGCGATCCGTCTATCTGCTGGCGGCCGTGAACCTCGTCACCCTTGGCTCGCTGACAGCACCGGTCGTGGCGGGCATCCCGCTGAAGATCGCCGCGCTGCTCCCCGAAGAGCACCGTGCCACCGCGCTCGCGACCGTACTGACGCTCGGCGGACTTGCCGCGCTACTCGCGAATCCTTTCTTCGGAGCGCTCTCCGATCGCACGCGCGGCCGGTTCGGCAGGCGCAGGCCATGGATGCTGGGCGGCACGGTCGCCGGATTCATCAGCGTCGCAGCGCTCGCCGGGGCCGACTCTCTTCCGGCGATCATCGTCGGCTGGGTGTGCACTCAGACCGCATTCAACGCGACACTCGCCGCCGCGGCCGCGCTGCTAGCCGATAGTGTGCCGGAGACCAGGCGGGCCGCAGCGGCCGGCGTGTTCACCGCAGCGGCCTTCGTCGGCACGCTTCCCCCGCTCGTGCTGACAGCGCTCCTCCCGCGGCACGTCGAACTGGTGTCGCTCGTGATGCCGCTGATCGCCTTCGTCGTGGTCGGACTCGCGATGACGGTCCCCGACAGAGCGGCGAGCGCACTGCCCGCGCCTCGCCGCGACATCGGGGCGGCATCCGTCTCCTCGCCCTTCCCGAAGGAGTTCGCTGCCGTCTGGCTGCAGCGGCTCGCGATGCAGTCGGCCTTCTCGCTCGCCTCGGCGTTCACCATCTACCTGATCATCGACCGCATGACTCACGATCCCGTCGCTGCGACCCCTGTTGCGATGGTCGCCACGCTCGCCGGAGGCACGGGCATCGTTCTCGGTGCCGCCGTGGGCGGGGCGTGGGCTTCGCGTCTTCAGCGTCATCTGCCATTTCTCGTGTGCGGTGCGCTGGGTCTGGCCGCCGGTGCGTCTTTGCGCTCGATCGCGGATGCACCGCTCTTGCTCTGGGCGGCGGCGAGCATGGGCGGACTCGCCGTCGGCATCTACCTCGCCGTGAATCTGGCTCTGGCGATGCGCGTCATCCCCGCCGGTCGCGCGGGCACCTATCTCGGAGTGCTCAATATTGCCGAGACGATTCCGCAGGTGCTCGCGCCGGTGGCGGCTGCCGCCCTGCTGCACGTCGGTCACGGCGATCCGGTCTCTGGCGCGACCGACAACTACCTGATGCTGTATCTCTGCGCTGCGGTGGTCGCGCTGCTGAGCCTCGCCACCCTTCCGGCGTTACGCCGCGCGGCCCGCGGCACCGCGACATCGCAACCCGTTCGATCGCCGCCGGATGAGGTCAGTCGCACGCTGAACCGAACGCACCTCGACGGAGACAAAAGCGCACGATAGTTGCGGCTTCGACTCGCGGAGACCCGCGCTGAGCGAGCGAAGCGAGTCGAAGTGTCGCTCAACCCGTTTCGTCGCAGTCGCTGCGCTCCTTTGCTCAACGCCCCGCCCACGGTCGCAGCAGCAACCGCACCTAAGTACCTCTTTTAGTTTTAGTCAATCTGCGCGAGCAGCGACTGGATGACGCCGGCGATGGATGCTTCCACGCGCAGCGCTCCGCCCTCATACGGCGGGCTGAGGTCAGGCGGCGGGCCGAAATCGTCTGGGTGGCGGGTCGATCCCACCGAACGCGTAGCTGAGCACTGTTCGTGGTCGCATGACGAACGTCTCCCCTGACGGGTGGTGGAGGACGAAGTCGTCCTTCCCGCGACGGGTGATCCACCACTTGCCGTGGTGGAGCGTCATGTGGTGATAC
The DNA here is from genome assembly GCF_000685355.1 of Microbacterium sp. CH12i. Lineage (GTDB taxonomy): Bacteria > Actinomycetota > Actinomycetes > Actinomycetales > Microbacteriaceae > Microbacterium. The sequence continues at coordinate 60,097 of NZ_JHET01000010.1, forward strand.
CGGCACAGCAGTATTCCTCGGTCGATATCCGTGCGTCCCTTATCCTTGGCCCATTCGTCGATGTGGTGCGCTTCACAGTACGACGCCGGCCGATCGCATCCTTTCCACCGGCATCCACCGTCGCGGATCGCGAGCGCGATGCGCTGTCTAGAGGTGAACAGGCGCTGCTCCCGCACGAATCGACGGTGACCAGCACGAATCCGCTGTCGCACATGCGCTGCTCTGCGACCACGCTAGACACCGAGACCAGGTGGTCTTCGCTGTGAGCGACGGGTGCGGCGCTGCCGTGATATTCGGAAAGTTGAACATCGGCCAGGAATGAGCATGAGCCGCCGTACTGAACTGCGGGATACGCCCTCAGGCTGTCTTCGCGTCTACCGCGCCGAAGAATCTTTCGACATCAGTGGGGCTCACTTGGCTAACCTTGCCTATGAAATCGTGTACTTCCTCGAGCGTCGTGTCTACGGCGACGATATAACCGAGGCCGTCAAAGCCGAGATTCACCTGGGCAGGAAACTCATCGACGCGCTTGTGCATCAGAGATGACGTAACCCGAGCCTTACGACGTGCGCCCCGCCTGATGGCCATCACTATTCCCCTGCCCTTTCGTTGATAGTACTACGGTATCTTCGTCCTCGCCCGATGAACAAAAGCCCCGTCGCGAGTGCGTGAAGCATAGTCATAGCCATGAGGAGCATCCAATCAGGGTGGTACACAAGGAGCTGCGCGCTAAGTTCCCAAGTCGGCAGACTCACACCGCTCATCGTGAACGCAGACATCGTCACGAGAAGTGCGACAATGAGCGCGAGAGTCGCGACGAGCATGAAGGTCGACGCAGACATGATTCGCAATGAGTCCACGGTCAGCCGGGACAGGAGCCATCCGGCCAGCAGCGCTGGGGCGGCAAGGATCACCGTCGTCCAGACGGAGCTACCACCGGATGTGTTCGCGAACAGCAATGGGTAAAAATACCCGACTGCGCAGGTGAGTGTCGTCGTCCATGCAGAAAGTGCGAGCGTGGGCCCGAGCAGCCCGGGCGGGCGCTCCCTGATTCTCAGATAGAACTGTGGAGTCGTCGATCGGGCAGACCCACCTGTGATGCCGTCTCTCCGATAGTTTCGCCAGTACAGATGCGTCTGGCCATCCCCTCGAAGTGAAGCTACCTGGATCAATTCTGACGAAGGTTCGACCGCCGCACGATCCCGTTCAGCGCGCGCTCCTGGCACGATCACACTAGCTTCCTCGACGTAGGTGTTCGCAACAGTCGTCACATCAAGGTGATAGCTGTTCGCCTCGGCAATCCTGTGTAGATCGATCTTGTACTCTGCCGGACCGATCCCGACCAGCCGACGTATGTGGTTCACAACCCCGATGACCCTCTCGCCGTACGGTTCCGTATACGAGACGCTGATCCTGCGCGTCGAGCCGCATCCTTCCGGCACTACAGCGAAGATGATGTCACTGGAAAGCGCGATCTCTGCCAGCGCGACGAGCCATGGCTCTGCCGGTTGGGGCGCGAGTGAACGCAACACGTCGTCGCATACCGCCAACCATTGACCGCGTATGCGCTCCTCGAGCGGCACATCGCTGACTATCGCCTGACCGGCTCGCGCCGCGAACTGCAACAGGAGTTGCTTCTGTTCATCGGACGCATCATTGGCTGCCTGGACGACCAGCTGTTGAAGCATCCGCACCAGCAGTCCGCGACTCATGCTGGTCGGGACCGTACGCGCCGGTTTGCCATCGATCTGCACAGAAAGCGCACCGACCAGCTTGGCCTTGGGAATTCGAAGGATCGGAATGAGCACCAGATGCCGTAGTGCTGGGTGCCCTTCGACGGTACGAGCAACCGTGACGGTCGCGCGTTCATCCCCGAGTTCGCGTCGTTCTGAGACACGGGTGAAGATGGTATCCGGTGCAACGACAGCGTTGATGACGGAGCTCAGCGCATCACCGACGTTCTCGACCAAGACGGGAGGTTGCTCAGCCTTCTTCCGACGAAACAGGTTCCATCTACTTGCGTGCACGACGCCGAGAGGCGTGTCGAGTTGCACATTCTCAATGAGATCTTCGAGCTGCGCGTATGCGGACAGCGAAAGCGCTCTATGTGAATGATCGAGAAAAGCCATCATCTCTGGGTTCGCTGCCAGAGCCGTTTTCGCCAGATCCTCGTCGAACGGGCTCTGCCCGCCTGGTTCGAACAGAGAGGACTTTGAAGCGGAGATGACGGTGTCATCTCCAGCTCGTTTCCGAGCGATCTCAAGACTGGCGTCGGTCACGAGCGAGCGGAGGATGACGCACGCGGCGAACACGCCACCGAGAATCACCAATAGCCAGAACGGCACATCGCCGACGATCACAGGGGCGAAGCCAACCGCCGCGGGAGGCGGGGCCGCTTGCCAGAAACGAGAGAATCCGAGCAGGCCGAAGACGACCAGGCACGACAGTGCAAGCCCGGACAGACACGTTCGCACAACTTGACGATGCGCACGTAGGAGCATCACATACCGATACCAGAGGTCGCGGGGCGGTCTCTGGTCGTGCTTCTTCGCAGGCATGACCGAATGCTATCCGACCACTCGAGACGTCTCACCGAGCTTCCGGTAGAGAGTTCGACGCTGCGACTTCACTGTGTTCCTCTCCATCACTCGGGTCATGTCCGAAGACGAGCCTCACTCCGCCTGAGGCGAGTGCCGGGAATAATGCGCAACTCTTCCCGGATCGGGAAATCGTCCAGGCTGTCTCTGCACCGTGTCGTCTTCCGTCGTGCGGCCCACGACGAGCACAATACGGAGACGGGCGCCGCATCCTCTCAGATGCGACGCCCGTCTTCCGCGCAGGGGGACTACGCGGTCTTTGTGCGGCGACGCAGCAACATCAGCGCTCCACCGCTGATCAGCAGCAGCACGCTGAGCACCAGAATCCACGGGGCGAGCTGTCCGCCGGTGATGGCCAGCGGAGTTAGCACAGAATGCTCGGTCTCGCTCGGCGGAGGCGTGATTGTCTGGCCGCCCGGAGGCGTCGCCGAGGTGGTGGCCACGTTCGCCAGCGTCTCACCGGCGGCGTCCGCGTTCACGGTCACCGAGTAGGTGATCGTGACGGTCGCGCCCTCGGCGAGACTCCCGGTCCAGGTCAGCTCCGTACCATCGAGGATCGGAGCGGCAACCACATGGTCTCCGACCTTCACCACGACGTCGTCGTTGAACTTGGCATACGGCAGCACCTGGCTGAGATCATCGGTGATGACGACCTCGTCCAGTCCGGTCTCGCCGGTGTTCACACCGGTGAGGGTGTAGGTCACGACGCTGCCAGTGGCGATTGCGGTGCCGGATGCCGGGTTCGAAGACTTCTCGAACTCGAAGCCGGGGGTGCCGACCGGGTGCTCAGTGGTCGCCGGCGGAGGCGTGAGTTCCACGCCGCCCGGAGGCACTGCGACACCGCTGACGGTGTTCTCCAGCAGCGAGCCGCCGCGTCGCCGTTCACGGTCACCGAGTAGGTGATCGTGACGCGCTCGCCGATTTCGAGGGCTCCACTCCAGAAGAGCTCGCCGTCGGCAGCGGTGGGTACGCCCCCGATGCTTGCGGCAGCGTCATCGTTGTAGACGGCGTTCTCCAGTACAGCGGAGAGGTCGTCGACGATGCTCACCTGTTCGAGCGCGGTCTCGCCGGTGTTGATGCCGGTCACCGTGTAGGTGATGACGCTACCCGGGTCGACGCGCGTGCCGGATGCCGGATCCGCCGCCTTGGTGAGAGCGAAGCCCGGCTGATTGACCGGATGTTCGGTGGTCGCCGGAGGCGTCTCGATCGGCGGCACGCCACCCGGAGGGGTCGCGCTGCCGGTCACGCTGTTCTCGAGCACTGCTCCGCCGGCGTCGCCATTCACGGTCACCGAGTAGGTGATCGTGACGGTCTGGCCGACCTCGAGAGCCCCGGTCCAAGAGAGTGCGTCGCCGTCGACGGCGGGTGCCGCAGCATCCGTCGCGTTGATGGTCGCAACGGCGTCGCTGTTGTACGCGGCGTGCGCGAGCACACCGGACAGGTCGTCGACGAGCTTCACCGGGTCGAGCGCTGTCTCACCGGTGTTCACGCCGGTCACCGTGTAGGTGATGACGCTGCCCGGGTCGACTGCGGCCCCAGCGACCGGTGCAGCGCTCTTCGAGAGCGAGAATCCGGGCTGGTTGACCGGGGTGTTCGTCTCGCCGGGCGGAGGCGTGATCTCCTCGCCGCCGGGAGGTGCGGCTGTACCCGTCGCCGAGTTCTGCAGCACCTCGCCCACAGCATCCGGTCCGACCGTCACCGAGTAAGTGACCGTGACGCCCTCGCCGACCTGCAGCGCACCCGACCAGGTGAGAGCGTCGCCGTCGATGGCGGGGGATGCAGCATCCGCGCCGTTGATCGTCGCCGCAGCATCGCCGTTGTAGGTGGCGAACTCGAGAACGCCCGAGAGGTCATCAGCGATGTCGACCGGGTTCAGGGCCGTCTCACCGGTGTTGGTGCCGGTGAGCGTGTAGGTGAGCACCTGGCCGGGGTCGACTGCGGTGCCCGAGGTGGGGTCGACCGACTTCGAGAAGGTGAAGCCGGGCTCGTTGACCGGGTGCTCGGTGGTCACCGTCGGTGGCACCACGGGGGTGCCGGGTGTCGTCGGGCTCTCGGGGTCGCTCGGGTCTTCCGGCAGCAGCGGGGTCGCTGAGCCGGTCACAGAGTTCGCGATGATCTCGCCACCAGCATCGGCATCGATGGTCACCGAGTAGGTGATCACGACATCGTCGCCGGGTGCGAGCTCACCGGTCCAGGTGAGAGCGTTGCCGGTTACCTCAACGCTACCGACGGATGCTGCGGCGTTGTCGTTGTAGCTCGCGTGGACGAGTAGACCGGCGAGGTTGTCCGAGATCGACGCGGGGTCAAGGACGGTGTCACCGGTGTTGGTACCGGTCACGGTGTACTCGATGACGCTGCCAGGGTCGACGCTGGTTCCGGTGACCGGATCCGCCGTCTTGGTGATCTCGAAGCCAGGGTTGACCACGGGGTGCTCGGTCGTCGCCGGCGGCGGCGTCACGGGATCACCCGGAGTTGTCGGGCTCTCGGGGTCGGTCGGATCCTCGGGGATCAGCGGGGTCGCAACACCCGTGACGGTGTTGCGCAGCAGCACCCCGGTGGCGCCGTCGTTCACGGTCACGGTGTAGGTGATCGTGACGTCGTAACCAGGGGCGAGGGCGCCAGTCCAGCTCAGTGTCGTCCCCACGACCTGAGCTGAGCCGACGGTCGCTGCGACGTCGCCGTTGTACTGAGCGCTGCTCAGCACAGCCGACAGGTCGTCGCTGATCGAGGCCGGCTCGAGCACGGTGTTTCCCGTGTTCGTGCCCGTTACCGTGTAGCTGATCGTGTCACCGGCGCGCACGGCGGTGCCCGATGCCGGGTCAGCCGACTTGGCGACCTCGAAGCCCGTCTCCACGACCGGGTGCATGGTCTCGGCCGGCGGCGGAGTGATCGGCGTACCCGGAGTTGTCGGGCCGTCCGGATCGGTCGGGTCGGTCGGGATCTGCGGTGTCGCCTCACCTGTTGCGATGTTGTGCAGCAGTGCGCTGGTGACGCCCTGGTTCACGGTGACGCTGTAGGTGATGGTCACCGACTGGCCCTGCGGGATCGAGCCGGTCCATGTGAGGGTCTCGTCGACGAGCTTGACGTCGCCACGGGTGGATGTGAGGTCGTCGTTGAAATCGGCGTTGTCGAGCACCGACGACAGGTCGTCGATGATCTGAGCCGGGGTGAGTTCCGTGTCTCCGGTGTTCGTGCCGGTGATCGTGTACTCGATCGTGTCACCAGATTCGACTGCCGTTCCGGATGCCGGGTCGGCGGTCTTGCTGATCGTGAAGCCCGACCCGATCACGGGGTGCTCGGTCGTGATCGTCGGGGGAACGATCGGCTCGCCGGGGATCTGCGGGCCGCTCGGGTCTGCAGGGTCAGTGGTGGTCGGAGTCGCCGAGCCGGAGACCGTGTTGCTGAGGATCTGTCCGGAGGTGCCTTCATCGACGGTCACCGAGTAGGTGATCGTCACTGTCTGGCCGGCCTCGAGCGCGCCGGTCCAGGCGAGGTCGTTCTCCGAGATCGTCGCTGCACCCGAGGTGACCTCGGTGCCGTTGAGCGTGGTGGTGATGTCGTTGTTGTATTCGGCGTAGGCGAGAACGCCGGCCAGGTTGTCGGCGATCGTCGCCGGGTTCAGGGTCGTGGCGCCGGTGTTAGTGCCGGTGACGGTGTATTCGATGGTGTCGCCGGGTTCGACGACGGTGCCGGATGCCGGGTCGGCGGTCTTGGTGATTTCGAAGCCGGCGACGGGGTTCTCGGTCGTCACGGCCGGAGGGGTGACGGGATCGAACGGCCCGGGAGGGGTGCCGGAGGCCGTGACGCTGTTGGCGATCGCCTCGCCCTCGACGTCGTCGTTCACGATGACCGAGTAGGTGATGGTGACGATCTGACCGGGCGCGAGAGCACCAGCCAGGCGAGGTCTGTGTCGGTGATGGCGGCGGCGCCCGAGGTGACCTCGGTGCGATCGATCTGGGTGGTGACGTCATCCTGATACTCGGCGTGCGAGAAGACGTCGATGAGGTCGTCAGAGACCGTGACGGGGTTGAGCAACGTGTTGCCGGTGTTCTCCGCTTCGACCGTGTAGGTGATCGTCTGTCCTGCGGTGACGGCGGTGCCGTTCGCGGGGTCTGCGGTCTTTCGCAGATCGAGTGCAGGAGTGAGCTTGTCGTTCGTGAAGGTGCAGACGACCTCGGTGCCGAGGTTGCCTTGGGGTTGGGTGACCTGGTTCGATGCGTTCACCGAAACGGGTGTCGTCGATCCGTCGGAGTTCAGCTGCACACAGACGAGCGATGCCGCGTAACGGTCCAGGTCGGTCGTGCCGGATGCTGATTCAGAGAGGCTGAAGGTGTCGCCCTGGTTCGTGAATACGGGGCCCGCGTAGTCAGGCTGCACGCCGAATGCGTTGCCCGCGGTGGTGGCGTTCGTCTGCGCGACCTGGTAGGCGCTCGGCGAGTCGACGCGGAGTCCGAACTGATCGGAGTCCGCGTGGCGGCCGGCTGGAACGTCCTTCTTCAGGGTGAGGGTATTCGGGAAGGTACAGCTCGACATGTCGGTCGGCGAGAAGTTGCCGAGACTCGTCGAGTTGATCGTCGAACCGCGCGCAAGGTCGACTTCGATGATGCGGCTGCCGCCATTCGATGCCGAGACGAAGATGTGGCCCATGTTGCCGAAGGCGATGCCGTTACCCTCGACGCCGGAACCCATGTCGTGCACCTGCTTGGCGTCGATCGTGGCGGTGCTCTGGGTGAGCGTCAAGGGGATGTCTGCGGAGTAGATGTACCGGTCAGCGACGAGCACGAGCTGGCCCGAGGCGCTGAACGCCATGTCACCGTTCGCACCGAAGTTGCTGCTGCCGCTCGTCGGACGAAGCGTGCCGACTTGAACATAGGTCTGCGGCGTGGTGCTCTCGTTCCACGCGTAAAGGTTGATGGTGTTGTTGGCGGTGCTGCTCGCGAAGTAGTAGACGCCGGTGGTGGGATGCACCGCACCGCGCAACACCGCGGAGTTGAGCGAGAAATCTAACTGAGTAGTCTCATCGGTCACGCGATCATGCTTCGCGAGCGTCTTGCTTGAGGACGTGTTCGTCACCGTATACGCGAACTGGCCGCCCGCCGAGATACCGAGACCGTTGTCCGAGTGGTCCGATCCGAAGTTCGTGGTGCCGAGGGTGCCGCCGTTTCCGGAAGCGCCGCCATTCACGTTGATCGCGAACTCTCGCACCTGTGTGGAACTCTGCACGTAGACCGCACCCGGGGTGCACTGGAACGGATCTGCGGCTGCTGCAGGTGCAGCCGTCACCGCGCCGGCGACGACGAGTGACGACGCGATGACCGCAACGCTCGCCAGGCTGCCAACGACCTTCTTCAGGCCGTGGCGCCAGCGGTCACCTTTCGCGACGTGTTGATGCTCTGGCGGTAAGTGGTGCTCTTGGGCAACACGAAATCTCACGACTGCTCTCCCCTAGGTTATTGACCGGTGGCACATGCACACACGGACGGCTCCCAAAACACGCAGGCAGGACTATGTCGTCGACGCATCGTCGGGTAAGCGACGCACCGCCGCGGTCTGGGGCCTCAGTCAGACTCGTTGTTGGGATGCCCGGAGACGAGTGGAATGCGAAGATTTCACCCCGGACTTCATCCCGCGGTAGTCCGCGGAGCCTCGAATGTGGGGGAAAGCGCATTGACGAGCTTGACACCGATACACTCGCGACATGGCTGAACTGGACTACGCGTACCTCGCCGATTTCGTGAGCCTGCAGGAGGGGAAGCTGACAGCCGTGGGTGCGAGCTTCACCTTTGCGGCTGTTCCTTCGATGCCCATCCAGATGATGCTTGGCGTTGCAGGTCGTGTGCGGGCACATGTCATCGAGGGCCCCGTGCCAATCGAAGTCAAGATCACTCCGCCGGACGATTCCTTTGCAATGTCAGTCAATGGTGACCTGCAGCCCGGACCCCATGCCCGGCCATACGGCGATGGGATGGTGGGGTTGCTGTTTGCTATCAATACGCAGTTGCCGGTGGATCGCCCCGGTCTCTACACTTTTGATATCTTGATTCAAGGCACCCATGCTCGACGTCTCGCGTTCGAGATCGAGCTCGCCGAAGCCCCGTGATCCTTCAGCCAACTTCTCATTTTCGCCGCCGCATGCAGCAGCGAAATGTCAGTGATGCGGAGTTGAATGAAGCACTGACAAACATTGTCAAGACATCCAGCACGCCTGAAGATTCAACGTGTATCGTCGGTAAGACGAAGGCTGGTCGAATCCTCAAGATCTGGATCGTTGGAACTACGTTCGCCTCCCACCGGAGTCTGGGTCTTGAAAAGTATCGCTGGGAAGGGAGAGTGAGATGACTAGAAAATTCGTTGTAGAGGTTGACACAACCGCCGACGCCGCATACATCTCCATGTCTGATGAGGCTGTCGCTGAGACAGTGCAAGTAACCGATGATGTGCTCGTTGACTTTGACGAGTTCAGGATCGTGGCTGGGATCGAGCTTCTTCGAATCGACGCGGATATACCTTTTCAGAAGCTAATCGATGATTGCCACGTACACAGTGACGACGTCGAAACGCTCCGTAAGCTTCGTCCTAGCATCGGACACCACTTTCGGAGTTCCTCCGAGGGCACAACTCGCGTCGTCCAAGGCGCGTTGACTTCCGCCTGACTAAGAACGATGAAAGACCCCGCCGCTCCTGATCTTGAGGCCAGGAGCGGCGGGGTTTTTTGCGCTCCCAACACCTGCCTTCCACGAGCAGATGACCTTGGTCGACGACCTCGAGCAGAGTTGCGGCCGGGCTTTCGATCACCTGATCGGGCCCCGGCGGCCAGACCTATTACTGGTGGAGCAACCGTCCCGTAAATGAGCAGGCGCTGGACCTCGCCGAGCAAGGTGCACTGGTCTCGGGCGACTTCGCTGCTGATCGGATCGCCCCTTGGCGCATGCCGGAACGGGCGGCCCAGGTGATTCGCTCTACTGGGCAATCTTGGCAGAAAGTCCAGTTACGAACTCCCCCTCGGGGGTCGGTTCTTCGTCCGTTGCTTTTCACCCAAGTTGGTCGAGCACGAGCTCTCCGCGGGCATTGAGGTTTTCCATCATGGTTTCGATCCGCTTCGGATCGATCGCGGGCATCCTCGAGTCGTCGAACGCGATGACCAGCGGGATGGCCGGGTGCATCCAAACCGTGAGACGTCCGGCAGGTTCCTTATCCTCGGGCAGCCACGTCATCATGAAGCTCTCGTGGCGGCGCAGCTTCGTCCCGATCACGATCTTCAGGTGCGCCAGGGTTCCGTCATCGACCTCAATCGCTGGACGAGAGCTGTTGTACTCGAGTTTTCCCATGAATGAACACTACGCGGCTCTGAGACCCACAGAAGTTCCCAGTCCGCCGCCCCAGCAAAGGGTGAGGAGAGTGGCGGCTTTCGCGGATCCTGATGGCCTGCACGGGCAACATCTGCTCCCCCACGCGTGGTTGATGTTCGCCTCCCCGGAGTAGAGCTCGAGCCGGGATTGCAGTTTTCTGGGATCGATGAGGTCGGATCGAATCAAGGCTGCGATGAGCCTTGCGGGAGTGTGGCGGTGCCCGGGCTGGCCGAATCGATGTGCACTCGTCAGCGTCCGTCAGCCGGTGGGCTTCGAGGATGAGCAATCGAAGCTGGCTACGCCGCACTGAGCACGCCGTCGACGAGGCCGTCGCGCTCGCGGGAGGAGAGGACGTTTTGGAAAACACTCGAGTTTCGCATCTGCCGACTCAGTTCGTCGTCCCCGAGCATGTGCTCTCGGATACCACGGAGGTCCCCGTTGCTCAGTAGGCTCACCCAGCGATCAACCGCGTCGCGTGCACTCCCTCGCGAGTTCTCCCTCACCTTTTGAGCGTTCAGGAGGGCGCGGTTGATCACATAGACGGGTTCCGCCGTGAGTTGCTCAGCGATTCGCCGATGAAGCGCTGCCGCGATCTCGTCACTGCGATTCGTGGACATCTCGCCCCCTTCCTGACCGAGCACTCCATCGCATCTGTCAGGTGGAAATCGAGGCACGACGGCTCTCGGCAGTGCAGGCCTCGATAACTAGGGTCAGGCGTAATCTCGCGTGCAGCGACGATCAGCGCGGAATGCTGCGCGCCCGGTTGGAGTCAGATCCTCGCGCCGCCGAACTCAGCTTTCGCGTTCGAGTGTTGAACTAGGTACCTGCTGGCCACCGTGCAGACAACGCGGAATCGGTGTCATGTCGATCGCGTCGACGCCGGTCCACCGCTTGTCACTCATGCCGCGATCTTAGATGAGACCGGCTAATAGGACTCGACGCGTCTTGGCGGCCGTGCGAACTGCCCGCGACGCTGACCAATCCTGCAACCGATGGGCTCAGCCGAGCAGCGTCCCCGCAACCATCAACAGCACGCCCGTGCCGTTAAAGAAGATGTGCAGCAGCACAGCAGGCCAGATCCGGCCGGTGAACACGACGAGCAGACCGCCCACGACGCTAAGGAGCATCAGGCTCACAGCAGCGTCTGGCGTGAGCGGCGACACGAGCTGGTGGGTGAGCATGAACAACCCCGCGGATGCTACGACCGAGACGAACCCGGCGATGCCGATGCTGCCCTGCTCGCCCCCGGCAAATCGACGCACGAGAGTAAAGATGCACACGAGCAGCAGGCCACGGAAGAAGAACTCTTCAATGACGGGCGCGACAACCACTCCCCCGATCAAGTCCTCGAGCCACCACAGAGTCGGCAGTTGTCCGCCCAGACTCGGGTAAGAAGGCAGTGCCCCCGATCCTCCGAAAGCGACGACGAGCCATCCCTGGACCACCCGCAGGATGCCAGCGAGAACGAACCCGTAGAGAAGGTCGACGCCCCGGAAGCGCAGGAGCCCTCGTGGGACCCCTCGCCGAAAGGCGAGTAGTACTGGCACGAGCATGCCGACCCACAGCGCCACGGTGCCGACAATGCCGCCGAGCCACGCGCCGAGCAGAATTCCTGCGCCCAGTCCGAGTGCCGCCCAGCCGATGAGATCGCTGCCCCACTTGTGCACAGAAGAGCCACCTCGCCACCAAGGGCGGTGGCGCCGCGCCCTGCGACGGGCTCGATCGGGTGTCACTGTGTCAGTAGGCATCGTGGTCAAGGTTACCCGGAGCACGGCAACGACAATTGGCTGTGCGACAATGAAGCCGCGTACCGAGAACATATGAGAGGCACCATGGAGCTCAGCGACTACATCCGCATCCTCCGCAAGAACTGGCTTGTGATCGTGGCAGCGACCCTGATCGGCCTGGCGGCTGCTGCGGGATACTCGCTCACTCGCACGCCAATCTATTCGGCACAGAGCGTCGTCTTTGTGCAGTCGCAAGCGGGCGGCACTGCGAGCGAACTGCAACAGGGCTCGAGCTTCGCACAGTCACGCATAGTGACATACGTCGGTCTCGTGCGCGAGCCTGTGGTGATGAACCCGGTGATCACCGAACTCGGTCTAGACGTCTCCGCTGATGTGCTGGCAGAGAGTGTCACGTCCTCAAGTCCACTCAACAGCACGCTCATCGAGATCACGGTGGAGGACCCGGATCCAGTCCACGCTGCCGACATCGCGAATGCCCTGGGGGCAAGCCTCGCCGCTGCCGTCGAGCGCATCGACACTCCGGCAGGCACGGATGTCAGCCCCATCAAACTCACGCGTGTACGCGACGCCCTCGCCGCTCAGGCGCCTGTGAGCCCTAACGTCCCGCTAAACCTCGCGTTGGGTGTGCTCGTCGGGCTTGCGTTGGGCGTGGGGATTGCGGTGTTGCGCAGCGTTCTCGATAATCGGGTGCGGTCGCCGCGCGATGTCGAGGCTCTGACTGATCGTCCGTTGATCGGTGCGATCCCATTTGATTCCAGGTCGAAAGATCGCCCACTTATCGTGCAGGATGACCCACAAAACCCTCGGTCTGAAGCATTCCGCGCGCTACGTACCAATCTGCAATTCCTTGAGATGGATGGTGGACACACTTTCGTGATCACATCCAGCATTCCGACGGAGGGAAAGACGACGACGACGATCAACCTCGCGATTGCTCTGGCCGACATGGGCAAGCGGGTCGCGCTGATCGATACGGACCTACGCAAGCCGAAAGTGGCTGAGTATCTGGGCATCGAGGGTGGCATCGGTCTCACCGATGTGATGATCGGGCGCGCCCGGGTGGCAGACGTGCTTTTGCCGTGGGGCAACCGTTCGCTGTTCGTCCTTCCGGCAGGAAAGATTCCGCCAAACCCGAGTGAGCTGCTGGGCTCTGATCGCATGCATAAATTGCTGGATGCTCTGGCGGAGGAGTTTGACGTCGTTCTGTGCGACGCACCGCCTCTTCTTCCCGTCACCGACGCCGCTGTGCTTTCGAGGGCGACTTCGGGGGCAATCATGGTCGTCGCCGTGGGCAAGACGACCACCCATCAGCTGGAGGGAGCTCTCGAAGCGCTGGAGACGGTCGGCTCGAAGGTCGCCGGCGTCGTACTAACCATGGTGCCCACGAGGGGCGCTGATGCCTACGCGTATGGGTACGGTTATGGCGGTTACGGCGACTATCAGACGGCGGCCACCACTACGCCGACGAAGAAGGCGACTGCGAAGAAGAGCCGAGCGGGAGCGAATGCGATGAAGTCGCCCACGGACATTGCCCCGCCGTCGGCGGGAGTGCGTCGTTCGGCGGCCGCCTCTGATGACCAGACAGCCTTCGACGATCTGCTCAAGCCTCGCTGAGGTCGCCGCATGGCACGACGAAAGGCGATGAGCGGCACACCCCGAAAGTGGCTCGTAAGTGGGATCGTTGTCGTACTTGCGATCGGGGCTGTGGCGCTAACGTTGCTGGCGCTAGATCACGTGAGGTCGACACCTGCAGACGGGGATGTTGCCCCAGTACCGACTTTCGCCCCACCCTCAGCGCCGAGCCCTGAGCCAATGCCATCCGAGACTCCTCTTCCCGCGCCGTCGTACGACCGCGCTCAAGAACGCTTTATCGCCGTTGGCACCGGAGTGATTTGGCGCGGTATCGCCGGAGAATGCGGCAGAGTCGCACCACTACTGGAGCGCTCAACTGACGACGGCGAGAACTGGGTCGATGTGACCCCGACCTATCTCGAAATCGGTGAACTCATCGCGTTGAACTCGTTCGCCGGCACAGAGGCTGAGATCGTGGCTTCCATGGGTGAGGCCTGCCGGGTCCAGGCGTTGCGCACATTCACTCAGGGGCAGTTCTGGGAGTCTTACCCAGACGTGCTCGCGAGCCTGCGTTACATCAATCCAGTAGATAGTGCCAGCATCGAACGGCCGATCGGCGCAGTCGCCGCGCCCTGTGCCGATGCCCGCGACCTCCACTCCGCTGGCGCTCAGCTTGCAATCTCCTGCGATGGCGTTACGTACCGACTCAACGACGACTCCTCCTGGTCCGCGCTCCCGGCGTCCAACGTCGCAGCCCTGGCCATTGCCGACAGTAGTATTGTCGTGGCGCACCTTTCTGACGTTTGTAACGGGCTAGCACTGACGCGCTACGCCGAAGCGGATGGGACATCTGGAGACGAAGTAGGCTGCGTTTCGATTGCAGATGTAAGCGCACCCGTGACGATCGCTACTTCCGGCGATGGAGTGCTCGTGTGGTCTGGCGATGAGTGGAAGATTACGTCCCCTTGACTCACGAAACCTGCTAGAAGGAAGTGTCTGGTAATGTCCGCGTCGGGGAGCCGTTTGGGAAAGCCGTGAAGGAACCACTGTGACGTCGACGAAAAGGATCGACGCGACGACGACGTCGCAGCTGCAAGAGGCCACCATTACCTCAGCTGATGGGTCGCGCCCACCTACTGCGCCTATCCCCTTGCCTGGAGCCACTAAGCACAGTGCCTTCGATTGGCGCAAGCGATACGCCCGGAACCTATGGCTCACCGATCTGCTTGTTCTCATCTGGGTCGTCTGTGGCACTCAGATTGTCTGGCTGGGTTTCGGCGACGTCCCGCTGTCGACCGACAACTTCTTTGGGCTATCGAACGTGTCGTACTGGCTGTTTTCCGCCGCGCTGATCATCCTGTGGACATGGTCGCTTGGTCTGATCGATTCGCGCAGTCACCGAGTGATCGGTACGGGCACGACCGAGTACGTACGCGTCACCCGCGCCAGCTTCTCTCTTTTCGGCGCCATCGCGATCGTGGCGTTCCTCACCAGAATCGATATCGCCCGCGGCTACCTGCTGATCAGCCTCCCCATCGGCGTCATCCTTCTCGTATACGTCCGGTGGCTGTGGCGCCAGTGGCTTGTCTCGAACCGACGCGTCGGCACCTACTCCGCTCGTGCCCTTTTTGGTCGGTTCAGAGACCGCGATCGCCAATATCGCCCGTGAACTTGAGCGCGCCCCGGACGCCGGGTACAAGGTGGTCGGTGCGTGTACTCCGACAGGAAGATCGCAGGCACGGTTCCCGGTACGGAGATTCCTGCGATGGGCTCTGTGTCCGCGATCGAACGAGCAATCGTTGCGACCGGCGCGGACACCGTGATTGTCGCAAGCAGTGGAGATTTGCCGCCTGGCGGGGTGAAGCAGATTTCATGGGCGCTCGAAGCCGGACGCCAGCACCTCGTTTTGGCGCCAAACATCACTGATATTGCGGGACCTCGCATCCATACCCGCCCGGTTTCCGGCCTTCCTCTGATTCACGTCGAAACGCCGCGGTTCAGTGCAGGGCAACGCTTCTCCAAGCGCCTTACCGACATTCTGGGCTCGCTGGTGCTGATCGCCCTAGCGTCTCCCGTGCTGCTGGCAGTGACGATCGCTGTGAAGGCAACGAGTCCAGGGCCCCTGCTCTTTAAGCAAGAGCGCATCGGATTTAAGGGCGAACCGTTCCACATGCTGAAGTTCCGCTCTATGCGTGTGGGCGCTGACAAGGAACTCAAGGCGCTACTCGAAGCCCAAGGCACGAGCGAACAGCCACTTTTCAAGGTGAAAGACGACCCCCGCATCACGCGGGTGGGCAAGTTTATTCGCAGGTACTCGCTGGACGAGCTCCCTCAGTTTTTCAACGTGTTCGGCGGATCGATGAGCCTGGTCGGCCCGCGGCCGCAGATCGCTGCAGAAGTCGCGCTGTATACGGACACCGCCCGACGCCGATTGCTTGCAAGACCGGGAATCACTGGGCTTTGGCAGGTGAGCGGCCGTTCGACCATGAGTTGGGAAGATACGGTCCGTCTCGACCTCTACTACGTGGAGAATTGGTCGCTACTCGGGGATATTGGAATCCTACTTAAGACTTTCAAGGCGGTACTCATGCCGGGGGAGACTGCGCATTGAGGTTCCCACCCGCCAAAGAACCCGACGCACAGGATCTAAGACCCCAGCCTCAGTTAGTCCACGCGAGCCCACACAACGATGATCTAGATCGATCCCGTTTCAAAAGTCTCAGGAGCCGAACGACATGACCGGACTTCTCGTTCACGAATGGGTGGCAAAGGCGGGAGGGTCGGAGAACGTCGTTGAGCAGTTCGTCAAAAGCTTCCCCACCGCTGACCTCCAAGTGCTTTGGAACGACGATCCTGGTCGTTTTAGCGCAACAACATACGAGACTTGGATCGCCCGGACCCCACTGCGTCGAAGCAAGATGCTGGCACTCCCGTTCTTGCCAGCGACGTGGAGAACGCTTCAGGCGCACCAGCAGTATGAATGGCTCCTGACAAGTTCTCATCTCTTTGCACATCACGTTCAACTTCGCGGATTAGACCGCGAAGTACCGAAGTTTTCATACGTTCACACTCCCGCCAGATACATCTGGGAGCCAGAGCTTGACCACCGCGGCCGTGGCCCTCTCGTTCGTTTAGCCGCAGGCATCCTCAAGCCGCTAGATCGAAAGCGAGCCCAAGAGTCATTCCGTATCGCTGCCAATAGTGAGTTCACCCGCAAACGCATTGAACGTGCATGGGGCCGTGATTCAGATGTCATCTACCCGCCGGTTGATACCGATCGAATTATTGCGGGCGGAGACTGGCGTAATCATCTGACGAGCGATGAACTCGACACGCTCGAAGCGCTCCCCTCGGAATTCCTCCTTGGAGCATCGCGGTTCGTGTCGTACAAACGACTTGATCTCGTGATCGAGGCTGGTGAGGCAACCAAGCTCCCCGTCGTGCTCGCCGGACGTGGACCAGATCACGATGCCCTCTTGGCCCGCGCCCAAACTGCAGCAGTCCCAGTGACTTTCGTTATAAGTCCGAGTGACGAAATGCTCTATGCGTTGTACCAACGCGCACTCGCACTTGTGTTTCCTGCGATCGAAGACTTCGGCATCATGCCTGTCGAGGCGATGGCGGCTGGGACGCCGGTGGTTGTCCCAAACGTCGGCGGCGCCCTTGAGAGCGTCACGCTCGCGGAAGGCGGTTCAACAATTGACAATCCATCCACTCAGGGCTGGAGAGAGGCCATCGAAACGGCGCTATCCATCGATCGTTCGGGCCTCCCCTCTAGAACGTCTCAGTTCTCCACAACTCACTTCCGACAACTCATACAAACATGGGTACTCGGCTCGCAGCCACGCGGCCCACTTGCCAATGACGATCACAGGCAGGGCAACGCGAATGTCTGATACAGAGCGTCACGTTCACTCGCCACGAGTCGTGTTCGTCGACCATTCTGGGCTACCGGGCGGCGGTCAACTTGGACTGGCCCGCTATCTTACAAAGACGCGCCTCATCAATGTTCACCTAATCCTTCTAAGCCCTGGAGGCGCTTTTGACGTTGTTCAAAAGGAGCGCGGATTCCCAGTTGAAGTCTTGAATGATAGAGACGACGACAAATCACTGCTCGCCACGCGATCTAATTTGAAACGTCGTTTGACGAGCTTGAGACCTGACATTGTTATCGCTAACAGCAATAAATCCGCGCTGATCTTGGCCACCTTATCAAAGCGCCTGGCCACACGAATATACTATATGCGGGACGACCTCAACCCGGCGCGAAAGAGCGCTATTAAGAGGATAGTACTTGGACAATGGATGATGCGTCGATATGACGTCGTAATTTCGAATAGTCGTTGGACTGCATCCACCATCCCGGTCAGAAAGATACGAGAAAGCGCACGAATCGCCTACCCCGTTTCAGGAATCCCGAATGCCCAAATCTCCAGCGGGCGCGCCACGCACCTTCCACTACGGATTCTGTCCTTGAGCAGAATCGCCCGCTGGAAAGGAATACACGTGCTCCTTGAAGCAGCACGAATTCTCGAGCACCGCGGGTTGGGTGACAAAATAATCCTGACTATCGCTGGAACAAGTACACACGAGGATCCGGAATATGAAAAGGAGATCTGGGCGATCGCCAAGAATCTCCGAACGTCGATCACGTTTACTGGCCACGTGGACAATCCCCAAGCCCTACTCGCCACTCATGATCTACTCGTCGCCTGCTCAACATCACCAGAACCTTTTGGTCAAGTCGTGGTGCAGGGTCTCTCGGAAGGCCTCATTGTGATCGCCTCGAACGAAGGCGGGCCTGTTGAAGTCATCACGAATGGAGTAAACGGCTTCTTAATCCCTCCCGAAGACAGTGATAGGTTGGCTGACTTGCTAGAGAAGCTGCTGTTGGACACGCTACTGCGTGAGCAAGTCGCCGGCGCTGCAACGCTGTCCGCTGCGCGATATGCGGACGCCGTAACCGTTCAGGAACTCGACGATATGATTGACCCGTAGTGGCTGGGAAAACGCCATGACAACGCTCATCCAGGACCGCGTATTCCTCGTGCCCGGTTTGACTAACATCGGAACAAGATAGGCGCGGGCCATCGAGTCCGCAGAGACAAGCATGTCCTCCACGCATCTAAGAACTCTCAGCACACACCGCAGACCGCGACGTCTCAACTCAATTCCCCGGCGTGACTTCACCTTCGTAGTCGTCTGGTTGTACGCCGCGCTCGTCCCGATTCTTATTCTCCGCATAAGCAGCGGCGTAGCGATTGGCGCGGTCGATTTCCTTTTCCCCTTCGCACTAATCGTGCTTCTCCGGCAGCTTTCTTCGAAGGTAACCGGCGCATCTTTGCTGGCGACGGTGTTCGTCCTTGCCGCATCGATTTCAACGTTTGCTGTGCTCCTCGACCTGATACCAGTGCCACCCGGAGCCAACCCCTCTGACGTCATTCTAATTCTTAGAGTGTTGGAGATTTATACGCCCTTTTTCGTCGTAATGAGCTGGGAGGGATGGAACCAGACACGCGCCCGACGGGTGACGATCGCGGCGATTGTGAGCAGCCTTGCCGCTTGCACCATTGGGATCTTGCTTCACCATGCGGGGATACAGATACGTGACACTCAACAGGTGAACTGGTACGGAGATGGACTGGGCAGTTCCCTGCGTGCTGGTGGCCTATTGGGCAATAGCGGTGATTTTGGCCATATTGCGGCACTATTAGGAGCTTGCGCACTAACCCTTGGCGTGCTGTATCGTCTGAGACCAGCACTTATTCTGCTTTCAGTCGCAATCGCTTCTTACGCGACATTCCTAAGCACGTCTCGCGCAGCAATGCTTCATCTTGTGATCGCGCTAATGTGCATGATCCCTACCCTCCTTCGGGGGAGACGCGCCCTTGCAATCATTGGAGTCGCTGTAACCGGTGTAGTTGCACTCATGTTGTACATATCAGCGAGCGGCATAGACGCTCGTCTGGAAATAAGCTTGCAGCGCTTGGACCTCTTCAACTGGTCAGGCGAATCCAGTTTCTATTCTTCCACCACACGAGTCAATACTTGGGATCAAATGATGAGTTTGATCTCCCAGAACCCGTTCTTCGGAATAGGATATGGAATGACTATTCCGCACGTGGGTAGTGCCGGGGATAATTCATTCTTGTCTATATTTGTCGAATTGGGTCTAATCGCGGGGATTGCTTTTATCGGCTTCTGGATTGCTAACCTACTGAATGCAGTAAGGACGCCCTCGGGTCCGGCGCGAGCCGCAGCAATCGCGCTGATTATCTCAGAGTTTGCTCACATGCTTACGGTTGATACTCACAGCATGTGGGCGACGACTCCCGTTTCCGTACTTCTGATTGGACTGGCCTTGCGAGAATGCCAGAACAATAGAGCGTCAAGCTTAAACCGCCATAAAGCGTTAGATCTCACGCCACGATTGGATCGTAATTGAAGCTCCTTCTCCTTACCAAGGATCTTTCGGACAACTCGACGGGACGCGCCCAAGTGCTGTGGTCACTGGCCCAAAGTCTGGGTTGGGACGCTCACGTCGTCGCGCCCAAAGGTGACAAATTGTGGTTCCCCGCGCGTGTACTGAATTCGAAGAGAACTGCGAGGTAGTTGCGAACGACATTGAGTTGGCACGTATCGCACGAGACGTGGATCTCGTCATTGCTGTCAAGCCGTTACCCGGGTCATTTGGAAGAGCCATCAAACTTCCCCCTTCTACTCGTGTCCTGCTTGATATTGATGATCCAGATATTGAATCAATATTGGGACGCGGGTATCCCTTTAAAGCACTAGCCAAGTCCATATTACGCGCGAATGTATTTTGGCCGACTTTTTTTCTTATCACGTCGGGTCAAGAATTACCCGGTGATCGTTAGCAACCCCGTTTTACGAGAGCGATTCGGTGGCGAGGTTGTGCCTCACGCTAGGGCAGACACGGGTAACGGTGCGCCTCACGAGTCGGCAACGCCACGAGTCGTCTTCGTGGGCACCAACCGGCGACACAAGGGAATTGACGTACTGCGTGCCGCAGTCAGGACACTAGCGGACAAGGGGGTAAGCCTAACCGTGACCGATGACCCGCCAAGCGATGCACAGGGTCTTGAAGAGTGGATAGGACAGACGACGCTTGAGCAAGGACTAAGTCACGTTAAGTCAGGCGACATCGTAGTCATCCCGAGCATGCCTGGGGAAATACACTCGCAAGCCCAGCTTCCTGCAAAACTGATCGATGCCATGGTTGCAGGCCGAGCGATCGTTGTGGCGGACTTTGCGCCGCTACGGTGGGCCGTCGGCGAAGCGGGGCTCGTATTTCAACCGGGAAGCCCCGCTTCGCTTGCTCATTGCCTCAGCCAGCTTTGCGACCCCGCACTTCGCGCACGCCTCGGTGAAGCTGCTCGTGACCGGGCACTGACCCTCTTCACGATCAAGCATGTTCAGCGGACTTTCGAGATCGCATGCACCGACGCCGTGACGCGCTAGGTCAATACGCATGCCTAGGCCCTAGCATTCTGGGAGATGGGCATGATTCTCGGGCTCGCCTCTCGGTCTGGATGACGTGAGCCATCGTGCAACGATCAGTCAGAATCGACCGTACCGCTCACGACCGTCGATGTCTCTTGAACATTCGAACTCTTTTCGAGCTTCTCGGTGTACGCGGGTTCACGTATGTCCGAATCGGATCGATGAAGCGATACCTCGCAACCATCGTCAGATCGAGCTTTGAGGGGTCGAACCATCCGCATCTTTGCCCCGCCGTAGCAACAATCGAATGACGTCCTTCATGTCTCTACGTGCTGCGGGGACAAGGTAAGCAAGCACGTAGATCGTTGTAAACCCGCACACGGCCAGACTCAGTTGTGCAAGCGCGTCTAATGGCACACCGTAACAAATCGCGGCTGCCACCCCGGCCGCGACAACCGCAATTGCAATCGGAATCGCGGTTCCGAGAAGCAGTCTGCGAACGCTTACTCGCGTGGCTCGACTTGCCCAAATCATGACAATCGGCGACGAGATCGCGCTAGACACAAGGAAAGCGGCCGCGACTGAAAGTGGTCCGTACGGCGCGGCTACGATGACAAAAAGAACCTTAATCAGCAACGACACCAAGCTGTATCTACGCAGGTCGCGACCAAGATTCGCAGCCAAGAACATCCAACTTGCGACCGACGCATATTGTTGAATTGCCGCCGCAGCCGCGAGCAACGCAACCATCGGTATCACCGGCTCCCATGCCGGCCCCAAGAAGAGACGCACCACTGGTGGCGCACACGCCGCAAGAGCCAAAGCGACCGGCACAATCGTGTAGGCAATCAACTTCAGGCCGGTGACTACCGCCCGCTCGAACCCCGCCGCGTTGTCTCGACGGCGCGAAAGCAGAGGAAGCGCTACGGCCGTAGCCGGTGCCTTCAATAGCGTAAGCGGTTGCACCGCGACTTGAAAGGATCGTGAGTAGTAGCCGAGTTGTGTCGGTGATCCCCAGTAGCCCAGCGCAAGCGTATCCACATTGTTACCGGCGTACATGAGCACCTGGGACCAGGAGACGCTCATCCCGAAACCCACTAGTTTCCGCGCGCCCTCGGCCCGCCGCGGGAGCTTCGGAACCCAGCGACCAAGCGCCACGAGGATTGCCGTGGATACAGCGGCCACGATAATCGGCTGTGCTACAAGCGCCCAGTAGCCGGCACCGGTCAAGGCGAGGGCGATAGCCCCGAGAACGCCGAGCAACGCGGCAGACGAGTCAACCGCTGCCATAGCGTTGAACCGCATCTCCCTGTTCAGGTTGGCTCTGTACTGCGCACCGACACCATTCAGCAAAAAGACAATCGACAGCCAGGGCAGAATTTCGCCCAAAGCAGGACTATCGAAAAGTCCAGCCAACAGCTGTGTGATCAGGAGTGTGACGCCGACGAGCAGAACAGCTAGACCGCAGTTCAACCAGAAGAGCAGGTCACGGAGGCTAGAGCTCAAGTTCGGAGTCGTGGTTGCAGCGGTCGAAAGCCCCATGTCGCGCAACAATTCGCCGACCCCGACGATGGCAATCGGAACCGCGACCAGACCAAATTCACGAGGATCGAGAAGACGCGAAAGAACCACAATGCCGAGCAGCAGCACTACAGCTTTGGAAAGCTGCGCGAGCATTAGCATCCTCGCGCCACGTGGCATAGCTGCCTGCGTTGTCATCCGCGATCTGCGCGATTTGTCGACAGCTCGTTTATCGCTCGCGACAGCCGGCCGACGACACGGCCACCCTGGCGCCACTGATACTCCATCGCACTCCCGGCACGAGTGACTCGACTCAACTTCGAGGTGGTCTGCTCTGCCGAGGCCCGTCGATCGACGACTTGAGTGCTGAGAACATGCTCGCGCGCGGCCTGACGTTTTCTTCGGCTCTGTCAGCCAGGTGCAGAGCCAGGCGATCGCCGTCAGTTGTTCTCGACAACTCAAGGGCCTGCTCAATGGCGCCATCTAGCGACCGTAGGGGGACCCCTGACGGAGCGGGAATGTCCCAAGAGCTGGCATACTGCTTAACCTTTCTCAGCATCAATCCCACCCGTGGCACGTTGTACGAAGTGGAGATAATGTATCCATGCAAGGAGGTGCCGATCCACAGGCCGGCGCTCGCGATTTCTGCGGCTTTCTCATGCGCGGTTCTCGCTTCAGAAACATCGATGCGGGCACCACCCCCAAAAGCACGGAACTCGTGAGCAACTGTCTTCAAAACCTCGAGTGAATCGTGGCCAGGCGCCTCTCCGGCAGAGAACAACCTAATGTGGAACGGCCGAAGTGAACCGGACCCGGCGAGGAGCTTCGCAAACTCGGGGATACCGACCCGCTCAATATGCTTCACCTTCGCTTGCACGAGCGCAATGGTTCTGTCGGATTCAGCGTCAAGTGGAGTAGTCTTCGCGACGGTATGAACAAGATCGGGAGCCAACCGATGCTCAATTCCTAGGCGGGTGAGAACCTGGCTTGAGGCGGCCTCCCGCACCGAGAGAAATGTCGCTTCACGAAGTGCTCCGATCGTCTCGATACGATGCTTCCCAGTCAGCGGACGCACGCCAGACACTCCGACGGAGTTAATGACTGAAGCAGACCCCTGCAGCGCCGGGTAACGGGACGGTCTCGGGAGATACGGCGAGGCGTATGCCGGGAGCCCGAGACCCGAGTCCGCACCGCGACCTCTGAGATCGTGATCCAACATTGCTACCGCGTCCGTGACTGAGGTCCCGCCGGTTTCACCGCCGACGACCCATACGAACGGCACTCGTGCACCATGCAGCAGCGACGGGTACGCAGAGACATGCTCACCGCCAACTCCAGTCATGTCCGAGTCGATGAGGCTGCTGCCGGAAGCGTCAACACCCCTCATAAAGTGTCGCGTCTGGGTAAGGAACAGCAGATCGCCGAAGTTGTCGCGCTCGTAGGCGCCGATGAAGAGACCAGGAGTCACAACGACCATCGTAGTCAAAGGAATGAACACCATTTTCATAGAACGCCGTCTCCCGGGTTCATCTGCCTTCGTAACCTTCGAACCTGGAGCCCGAGGTTTACGCGGGGCCAGAGACCGTTGATAGGAACGTCACAGGGTGACAATGCCGAACCAGCTAGCGTTCAGACGCCCGCGGAGATTGCTCGGAGGAAGCCACGAAACGTACCTGTCACGCGACTCTGCTATGCATGAAGGACCCAACGAACTAGGAGCAGAGTGAGACTCTCAGTCATGGATTGCAACTCCCTCGGCGCAGTCCACGCGTCGGCCGGGGCATCCATCCGTCACGAAGTGATCAGCATTGACGTCGATAAGCACAAGATCACGTCCACCTCAACAGGGATACCCACCTCTTCGAGCCCGATCTTCCCCGGATCCACGCTGACGGCATCGCACCTGGACTGCTTGGATTCGCAACCGACATCGCTCTCAGCGACAACGTGGTTGGCGAGCACGTGGCCGCACTCGTCGCCGGTACGATTCTCATTGACGGCCGAAACTGCCACGACGACGCGTGGCGGGGGGCAGTCTGGACCTACCACGGCATTGGCCGTCCGTAATGCCCGACAACGACCACCCGAACAGAACGGAACACGTTGAAAGGCATCATTCTGGCCGGCGGCTCCGGCACGCGGCTGCACCCCATCACGCTCGGCGTTTCCAAGCAACTGATTCCGGTGTACGACAAGCCGATGGTCTACTGCCCGTTGTCGACGTTGATGCTCGCCGGCATTCGGGACATCCTGGTGATCACGACGCCGCACGACGCGGAGCCCTTCGAACGTCTTCTCGGAGACGGCTCCCAGTTCGGCATCAATCTCACGTTCGCCCAGCAGCCATCCCCGGACGGTCTCGCGCAGGCGTTCACGATCGGCGCTGACTTCATCGGCGATGAGACGGTCGCTCTCGTGCTCGGCGACAATCTGCTCTACGGTCCCGGTCTAGGAAGCCGCCTTCAGCGGTTCGAGAACATCGACGGTGGCGCGGTCTTCGCATACTGGGTCGGGGATCCGGCTGCGTACGGTGTCGTCGAGTTCGACTCCGATGGTCGGGCGGTGTCTCTCGAGGAAAAGCCACCGGTGCCGAAGAGCAATTACGCGGTACCGGGACTGTACTTCTACGACAACGACGTGGTGCAGATCGCTCGCGACCTAAAGCCCAGCGCTCGCGGGGAGTACGAGATCACCGACATCAACCGTGCTTACCTGGAGCGCGACAAGCTACAGGTCGAGGTACTGCCACGCGGAACCGCGTGGTTAGACACCGGCACATTTGATCAGATGACGGACGCCGCCGAATATGTGCGCACGATGGAGCGACGCACGGCGTTGAAGATTGGCGTGCCGGAGGAGATCGCCTGGCGACAGGGCTATCTGAGCGACGACCAGTTGCGCGAGCGCGCGGAGAAGCTCATCAAGTCCGGCTACGGCACCTACCTGCTAGAGATACTTAAGCGAGGCCACGCATGAGCCGTCTGCTCGTGACCGGCGGAGCCGGATTCATCGGGTCAAACTTCGTCCACCACGTGGTCGAGAACACCGATGACCATGTGACGGTGCTCGATGCGCTGACGTATGCCGGCAACCGGGCCTCGTTGGCGGGGATTCCCGAGAACCGTGTGACGTTCGTGCACGGCGACATCACGGATGCCGCGCTCGTCTCGTCGCTTTTCTCGAAGGCAGATGCTGTGGTGCATTATGCGGCGGAGTCGCATAACGACAACTCGTTGGACAACCCGCGTCCGTTCCTGGACACGAACATCGTCGGCACATTCACGCTGCTCGAAGCAGCCCGCATGCATGGCACACGGTTTCATCACATCTCCACAGATGAGGTGTACGGCGACCTCGAACTGGACGACCCACAGCGGTTCACGGAGTCGACCCCGTACAGCCCGTCGTCGCCTTACTCGTCGACCAAGGCGGGATCCGATCTGCTGGTGCGGGCGTGGGTGCGATCGTTCGGAGTGCGTGCGACGATCTCGAACTGCTCGAACAACTACGGTCCCTACCAGCACGTGGAGAAGTTCATCCCCCGGCAGATCACGAACGTGATCCGCGGCATCCGCCCCAAGCTCTACGGCGCGGGCGAGAACGTACGCGACTGGATCCACGCCGATGACCACTCCTCCGCCGTACTGACGATCCTCGATAAGGGCGTGAACGGTGAGACGTATCTCATCGGTGCCGACGGCGAGAAGAACAACAAGGACGTCGTTGAGCTGATCCTGTCGATCATGGGTCAGCCCAGCGACGCCTACGACCACGTCACGGATCGCGCTGGCCACGACCTGCGCTATGCGATCGATTCGACCAAGCTGCGCCGTGAGCTCGGCTGGACACCCTCGTACGGCGACTTCGAATCCGGCCTTTCGGCCATGATCGACTGGTACCGGACGCACGAAGACTGGTGGGCACCAGCGAAGGATGCTACCGAGGCGTTCTATGCGGGGAAGGGACAGTGAGCGCCGTCTTCGGAAAATCTCTGCAGCGGATCGAGACGTCGATCCCGGGGCTCGTGCTCTTCGAGTTGCCTGTGCACGGCGACGCGCGCGGCTGGTTCAAAGAGAACTGGCAGCGAGAGAAAATGACCGCGTTGGGACTGCCCGATTTTGGTCCGGTGCAGAACAACATCTCCTTCAATGATGCGGTCGGCACTACTCGCGGCATCCACGCCGAACCTTGGGACAAGTGGGTCTCGGTCGCAACCGGACGCATCTTCGGCGCCTGGGTCGATCTGCGCGAGGGCCCCACGTTCGGTGCGGTGTTCACCACCGAGATCGACCCGTCACGCGCAATCTTCGTGCCCCGCGGCGTCGGAAACTCGTACCAGACGCTCGAGCCGAACACCGGGTACACGTACCTTGTCAACGACCACTGGTCACCCGACTCCGATTACGCGTTCCTCAACCTCGCCGATGAGATCGCCGCCATCAGCTGGCCGATCCCGCTGAGCGATGTCGAGATCTCCGAGAAGGACAACGCCCACCCTCGACTTGCAGACGTCAAGCCAGTCGTGCCGCGCGGAATCCTCGTATTGGGCGCAAACGGCCAACTCGGGCAGGCGTTACGCGCCCGGCTGGGCGACGCGGCGAACATCGAATACGCGACTCGTGCAGAGCTCGACCTCACAGATCCCGACCTGTCGAGTGCACGTCGTTGGCGCAACTACGGTCTGATCATCAACGCAGCCGCCTACACCGCCGTCGACCTCGCCGAAACACCAGAAGGTCGCCGGCAAGCGTGGTCAGCCAATGCCACTGCGGTCGCCGCGATCGCGCGTATTGCCGATGAATACGGCGTCACCCTGTTGCACATCTCGAGTGACTACGTGTTCGACGGAACTGAGAAGAGCCCCTACTCCGAAGACGCACCCTTGTGCCCGCTCGGCGTCTACGGCGAGACTAAAGCGGCCGGTGACCTGGCTGCTTCGACCGCGGCGAGACACTACATTATTCGGACCTCGTGGGTGATCGGCGAGGGCAACAATTTCGTACGGACCATGCACTCGCTCGCGAAACGAGGCGTAGACCCCCGCGTCGTGAGCGATCAACACGGTCGACTGAGCTTCACATCAGACATCGCTGACGCAATCGTTCATCTATATGAGACGTGCGCGCCGTACGGCGTCTATAACGTCACCGGATCAGGCGACCCCCAGTCCTGGGCACAGATAGCAGAGGAAATATTCCGGTTGTCTGGCCATGATCCGCGACGAGTCACCCCTGTAAGTACCTCGACGTACTTCGCGGGAGCGAGTCGACCAATAGCGCCCCGCCCCGCGAACAGTGTCTTGGATCTTGCGAAAGTCGTGAAGACCGGATTCACACCTCGGGACGCGCACCAGTCCCTCGTTGAATATGTCAATGGAATGGAAAACAAGTCGTGAAGCTTTCAGTTATTGGTTGTGGTTACCTCGGCGCGGTCCACGCGGCGGCCATGGCATCTATCGGGCACGAGGTCGTCGGCATCGACGTGGATGAGCGCAAGATCGCGTCGCTCTCCGCGGGTGAAGCCCCGTTCTTCGAGCCCGGACTGCCAGAGATTCTGTCCGCCGGTATCGCCTCTGGCAACCTGCGGTTTACGACCGATATGGCCGAGGCGCAGGGCGCCCGGGTGCACTTCATCGGCGTCGGCACGCCGCAGCAGAAGGACGGATATGCGGCAGACCTCACATACGTGAATGCCGCAGTCGACGCACTCCTTCCCTTCCTCTCGCCGGGCGACATCGTCGCCGGAAAATCGACAGTGCCGGTCGGGACCGCGGCTGAGCTTGCACCGCGTATTTCAGATGCTGGCGCGATGCTCGTGTGGAACCCGGAGTTCCTGCGCGAAGGATTCGCTGTGCAGGACACGATCGATCCGGATCGGTTGGTCGTCGGCGTGGCAGACGGCGAGGCCAGGGCTGCGGACATCTTGCGGGAGGTTTATCACCCGGCCGTGGCCAAGGGCACGCCATTCATCGTCACTGACCTCGCCACCGCAGAGCTCGTCAAGGTCGCAGCGAACGCTTTCCTCGCCACCAAGATCTCGTTCATTAACGCCATGGCTGAGATCGCAGAAGCAACCGGTGCTGACGTCACGCAGCTTGCGGATGCGATCGGACACGATGCACGCATCGGGCGGAAGTTCCTCGGAGCTGGAATCGGCTTCGGTGGAGGCTGCCTCCCGAAGGATATTCGTGCGTTCGCTGCACGCGCGGAAGAGCTCGGGCGCGGTGAATCCGTAGGGTTCCTCCGCGAAGTCGACGCCATCAACCTGCGCCGCCGCGAACGCGCCGTAACACTCGTCATCGACGCCCTCGGCGGCAACGTGGTCGGCAAGCACGTCACGGTTCTCGGCGCCGCCTTCAAACCACACAGCGACGACATCCGAGACTCCCCCGCCCTCGACGTCGCTGTGCGCCTGCGCGGACTCGGCGCGGAAGTCACCGTGACTGATCCGCAGGCAATCGAGAACGCCCGGCGGTCACACCCGCAGTTGGCCTACGTCGAGGACCGCGACGAGGCCCTCCGCGGTGCCGACGCAGTCGTCGTCGTCACCGAATGGGACGAGTACCGGCGCGAGCTCTCCCCCGAGCGCGCAGGTTCGCTCGTAAACGCGAGGATCGTCGTGGACGGGCGCAACTGCTTGGACGCGACTGCCTGGCGAAACGCGGGCTGGACGTACTACGGCATGGGCCGCCCCTAAATCCACGAGACGCCAGCCTCGGCATCCTCGTCCCCTCCGACCGAAAGAATCGCCCCCATGCCTTTCTCCCCCATCAAGCCGTCATCCCCGCCGCCGGACTCGGCACGCGCTTCCTGCCCGCCACCAAGGCGATGCCGAAGGAAATGCTGCCCGTCGTTGACAAGCCGGCCATTCAGTACGTCGTCGAAGAAGCAGTCGCCGCAGGTATCGACGACATCGTCATGATCATTGGGCGCAACAAGAACGCTCTCGCGAACCACTTCGACCGGGTCACCGAGCTCGAGCACACGCTCGAAAGAAAAGGCGATCACGACAAGCTCGCGCGCGTGGTCGAGCCCAGTGCTCTTGCCGACATCCATTTCGTTCGCCAAGGTGACCCGAAGGGCCTCGGTCACGCCGTGCTGCGAGCTCGCAAGCACGTGGGCAACGAGACCTTCGCCGTCATGCTCGGCGAT
This sequence comes from Microbacterium sp. CH12i, assembly GCF_000685355.1. Lineage (GTDB taxonomy): Bacteria > Actinomycetota > Actinomycetes > Actinomycetales > Microbacteriaceae > Microbacterium. The sequence continues at coordinate 89,499 of NZ_JHET01000010.1, forward strand.
GATCTCATCGACGCTCGCGACCCGTTGCTCTCGCGCATGATCGAGGTTTCGCAGAATCGCTCTGCCACGGTGATCGCCCTCATGGAGGTCGAACCCAGCCAGATTCATCTCTACGGGTGCGCTGATGTTGAGACCACGGACGAGCCCGATGTCGTGCGAGTGAACGCCCTCGTAGAGAAGCCTGCTGCCGATGAGGCACCGTCGAACCTCGCCATCATCGGTCGCTATGTACTCAAGCCAGAGATCTTCGAAGTGCTCGCCCAGACGGCGCCCGGAAAGGGCGGCGAGATACAGCTCACCGACGCCCTCGAAGAGCTCGCCGCCGATGAGTCGATTGCCGGCCCCGTGCTGGGTGTGATCTTCTCCGGCCGACGCTACGACACCGGCGATCGCCTCGACTACCTGAAGTCCAACGTGCTGCTCGCACTCGACCGCGACGACCTCGGTCCCGAGCTAAAGACGTGGATGCAAGAGCTCACCGCAACGTTTGACTAATTTGGCCAGCTATCGTGGCATGGTGACATCGGATAGCTCCCCCACACGACGCCGCGTAGGACGAGTGTCGGCCTGGGTACTCGGTGGCATTCTTCTACTCGCCGTGCTGGGCACCGCTTGGATCGGCGTGCGCGGGTTTCTGGCCTACCAGCACCTCGTCAGCGCTCAAGCGACTGCGGGGGATGCCGCAGCGGCCCTCTCAGATCCGGCGACCGCCGCAAACCTTATCTCCGACATCTCTGCCGATACATCCGCCGCTCGTGACCTGACCGGCGACGTGATCTGGAAGCTCGGCGAACAACTGCCCTGGGTCGGCCCGCAGCTGGCTGCCGTATCGACGGTCGCCGCCTCACTCGATGATGTGGCCTCGCAGTCACTGACCCCACTCGCATCCGTCGCATCATCATTCTCTATCGACAGCATCCGGCCCCAGAATGGCGCGATCGATCTGACGCCCTTCGCAGCTCTCAGCGAAGCGTCGACAGCCGGCGCCGAAGGCCTCGGTGCGGCGACCTCGGCCGTCTCTGCCATCGACCCCGCCCCGTTGGTTGCCCCCGTGCGGGATGCGGTCGACCAGGTTTCGACGCTGCTCGAACAGGCGTACGGCGGAGCAGATGCGCTGCGTCGCACCACCGCACTACTACCCGCGATGCTCGGCGCAGATGGTCCCCGCAACTATCTCGTCGTCTTTCAGAACAATGCCGAGTGGCGCTCGCTCGGCGGCATCGTCGGGGCTCTCGTGCTGCTGCACACCGAGAACGGCCAGCTCACTCTGGCTTCCCAGCCTCGTCGTCGGACTTCCCGCAGTACGACGAACCCGTCATACCCCTCACCGATGAAGAGCTGCGACTATTCGGCGAACAGCCAGCGACGTTCGTGCAGAACGTCACTCAGATTCCCGATTTCACGCGCGACGCCCCGATCATGCAGCAGATGTGGGCGCGCGAGACGGGAACGACCGTCGATGGAGTGCTCGCGCTCGATCCGGTCGCACTGTCCTACCTTCTCGAAGCGACCGGTCCGATCCAGCTCCCCACCGGCGACGTGCTGACCAATGAGAACGCGGTGCAGTTGCTTCTCAACGAGGTGTACCTGCGCTACGAAGATCCGAAAGAGCAGGATGCTTTCTTCGCGATGTCCTCGGCCGCTGTGTTCGGTGCCCTCTCTGCAGGCAATGTCGATCCGGCCGCTCTCATCGCCGCGCTCGGACGTGCTGGCGAAGAAAATCGGTTGCTGTTGTGGAACGCCGCCCCCGAGGAACAAGCAATTCTCGATGGCACCACATTGCAGGGCGTGCTCGGCTCTAGCGACCCCGCGGCCACCGACTTCGGCGTCTTCCTCAATGACGGCACGAGTTCGAAGATGGACTACTACATGGAATTCTCGGCAGACACGTCATGGTGTGCCGCGGGCGAAGCCGGGCTCACCGTCACACTGCGTAACGCCGCACCCGCGGATGCCGCGTCGCTTCCCTGGTACATCACCGGCGGCGGAAAACACGGCATCCCCCCAGGCCAAGTTGAAACGGTGGCATACGTTTACCTGCCCGAGGGCGCGGAACTCATGTCGTCGTCCGCCAGTGGTACAGGGCAATCTCCCGGATTCGGCGGAGGAAATGACGCTGGCCGCCAGGTCATCTCATGGACCACACGACTTGCCCCGGGCGAAGAACTGACCCTACAGGTGAGGGTGAGAACACCGCAGAGTGCGCAGATCGTAACGCAGATGACACCGACTGTTCACGCTCAACGCACCCCCCAACTTGCAGAAAGCTGTGCTTCTCCTGAATAATGATTATGGAACTACCGACGACGGGCGTCTAAGAGGGGGGCTCGTCGGAACCAACTAATTACGCCGGGTCTACTCACGCGTTGATTTTCTCACTCTCAAAAAGTCCGGAGGGACTCATGAAGCACACGTTCACCAAGGCCGCTGTCATCACAGCGATCGCCGCTGGCGCACTGTTCGCGGTTCCGACCGCGGCATCTGCCTACACTCCTACTCCTACCGGTGACACCAGCAGCTCGACTGTTGTAGCCGGTGGATCCTTCACGTTCTCCGTTCAGGCTGGCGCGTTCCTGCCCGGCGAGACGGTCTCGATCAGCCTCACGGGCGAGAACGCCAGTGGCGCAACCCTCGGCTTCGTGAAGTTTGCCGTACAGACGCAGGCACTCGGCACCACCACGGCTAACGGCGCCGGTGGCGTCGGTGGCGCGTCGATCACCCTGCCGGCTAACGCTTCGGGCACCTACACGATCCTCGCTACCTCGCCCTCGAACCCGGTCGGCGCTGCCGCGACGATCACGGTTTCTGCCGCAGGCACCGACAACAAGGACAACCTTGCTGCTACGGGCATGGACAGCACAGCTCTCCTCACCACGTGGGTCGCTGGTGGCGCACTCGTTCTCGCCGGTGGTGGCGTCGCAGTCGCCGCTGCAGTTCGCCGTAACAAGCAGAACGCCGCAGCCTGATACACCTTCAGTAACAAGTAATGCCCCGGCTTCGGGCCGGGGCATTACTTTTTTGTCGTGTGTGGGCGGCTACGTGTACGTAGCAGCTATAAGCGCGACGACTACAGCGCGAGGCGCTGGCGAACCACGTCGGCGAGATGCGCGGCGTAGGTCTCCGCAGACTCAGGATCAGCCGCCTCGACCATCACGCGAACGAGAGCCTCGGTGCCTGACTTGCGCAGCAGCACTCGTCCGGACTCACCAAGCTTCGCCTCGACGGCGGCGACAGCATCCTGCACGCCCTCGTCCTCGTCAACGCGATCTTTGTCGACGTCGCGCACGTTCGTGAGCACCTGCGGGTACACCGTCATGACCGCCGCGAGCTCGGCGAGCGTCTTGTTCTTGCGCGCCATCTCTGCCACCAGGTGCAGGCCCGTCAGCACGCCGTCACCGGTCGTGGCGAACTCGCTCATGATCACGTGCCCAGACTGCTCGCCACCCAGCGCGTAGCCGCCAGCGTTCATATCTTCGAGCACGTAACGGTCACCCACAGCGGTCTGGCGCACGGTGATCCCGTGCTCCTTCATCGCCATGTGCAACCCGAGGTTGCTCATCACGGTCGCGACGAGCGTGTTGTCGGTGAGGACGCCGCGCTCTTTCATCGAGACAGCGATGATCGCCATGATCTGGTCGCCGTCGACGATTTTGCCGTCAGCATCCACTGCGAGGCAGCGATCAGCGTCACCATCGTGCGCAATACCGACATCGGCGCCAAGACGCACAACAGCCTCGGCGAGGTTGTCGAGGTGCGTCGAGCCGACACCGTCGTTGATGTTGATGCCGTCGGGCTCTGCACCGATGACGGTGACGGTGGCGCCGGCATCCTTGAACGTCTCTGGAGAAACCCCAGAAGCCGCGCCATTCGCACAATCGAGCACAACATGGATGCCGTCAAGCCGATGCGGCAGCGACCCCAGAAGGTGCAGTGCGTAGCGATCTTCGGCATCGGAGAAGCGTCGGACTCGGCCGACACCCTCGCCTGTGGGAAGAAGCTTCTCCCCCGCCATCGCGGCTTCAATGCGCTGCTCAACCGCGTCGGGAAGCTTCACACCACCGCGGGCGAAAATCTTGATCCCGTTGTCGGGCGCGGGGTTGTGCGACGCAGACACCATGACGCCGAAGTCGGCATCGTGATCTGCGACGAGGAACGCCAGGGCCGGGGTCGGGATGACACCAGCGTCGAGAACGTCGACACCGGATGCTGCGAGGCCAGCAGAGACTGCGGCCACGAGGAATTCCCCGGAGATACGCGGGTCGCGGGCAACGACTGCGGACAGCCGCTTGCCCTCAGACTTGCGACTCTCTGCAGTACGGCCCTGGCCCAGGACGACAGCTGTCGCCTGGGCCAGGGTGAGCGCCAGGTCGGCGGTGAGGATGCCATTGGCAAGTCCTCGCACGCCGTCCGTGCCAAAAAGCGGCATCGGAGTAGTGAGCCTTAGCGCTTCGAGTACTGAGGAGCCTTGCGGGCCTCTTGAGACCAGCCTTCTTGCGCTCGATGACGCGAGAGTCACGACGCAGGAAGCCGGCCTTCTTGAGGATCGCGCGGTTGTTCTCTTCGTCGATCAGGTTGAGCGAGCGAGCGATGCCGAGACGCAGCGCACCGGCCTGGCCGGAGTCGCCACCACCCGAGATGCGAGCGATGACGTCGTACGCACCAGTCAGGTTCAGCACCGTGAACGGGTCGGTGATCAGCTGCTGGTGCAGCTTGTTCGGGAAGTAGTCCTCGAGCGTACGGCCATTGACCGTAATCGTGCCCGAGCCGGGGACGACGCGCACGCGGGCAATAGCCTGCTTGCGGCGACCGACTGCTGCGCCGGGAACGTTGAGCACCGGACGAGGAGCCGTCTCGGTGGCCGTAGCGGTCTCCGGGCTCGACGTCGAGTAGTTCTGAGGGGTTTCGGTTTCGGGGGTGTCCTGAGTATCAGCCACGAGTCTGTCCTTAGTAATCTTTACGGCGCTTACTGGGCGACCTGGTCGAGGGTGTACGTCTGCGGCTGCTGTGCGGCGTGCGGGTGCTCAGCACCGACGTACACCTTCAGCTTCGTCAGCTGCTGACGACCAAGGCTGTTCTTGGGGAGCATGCCGCGGACGGCCTTCTCGACAGCGCGGATCGGGTTCTTCTCGAGGAGCTCTGCGTAGGAGATCTTCGTGAGACCACCCGGGTAACCGGAGTGGCGGTAGGCCATCTTCTTCTGAAGCTTCTGACCCGTCAGCGCGACCTTTTCGGCGTTGATGATGATGACGAAGTCACCAGAGTCGAGGTGGTTCGTGAAGGTCGGCTTGTGCTTGCCACGCAGGAGCGTTGCCGCATGCGAGGCGAGGCGGCCAAGAACGACGTCATTGGCGTCGATGACGACCCAGTCGCGCTGGATCTCGCCAGCCTTGGGTGTGTAAGTGCGCGTCACAATAGTGCTGCTTTCTTGTTCGAACGGAGAGGTTCGTGAATCCCACTCCGGGGTGGTTCCTTGCTAAATGCGAGGAAGACGCCAGTGGAGGGCTCACGTTCGCGGCACTCTGCAGTCGAGTACCAAAGAAGTAGCTTACGGCATGAAGGGCGGGTGGGCAAATGGGTCGACGCTGCTGTCGGTGGCGCGTGCCGCCGTGGGTCGCGGGGGTGCGAGGGGACGCAGTTGGTCGCATCCGCCAAAAGAGGGGTCCCGCCTGGTCGCTATTCACAGTTTTAGCGACGAACTCAACCCCCTCCCTCAGCGTTAGCGACAAGCTGCGCCCCCTCCCCCTGCATCAACGACCAAGCGTGGCCTCTCGTAACGCTCCCCGCCTCAATATCTCGACCATTCTCATCGCCGGCAAGGGCAGGCACGCCTGCCCGCGGCAGCCCCATCTCTCCACCGTGCCGGATGCCAATACCAAACCACCGACGCGGGCCATCTCCGGTCGGAATTGCGCCGCGAGGTGTCGCGCCTTGCCGTCAAATCTGCGTTCAGCGGCAAACCGTGGCACCCGGGCGAGACTAGCGGCAAGCGGTGACCCCCGAACCGGGGATCACGACGAGGCGTGGCACCTGACGGGTGCTTGGGTGCCGACGTCCGGCGTATTGAGACATTTGGCTGTCGCGGGCAGGCACGCCTGCCCTTGCCTTCGATGGGCGTGGTTTTAATTAGCTGGCTCGGCGGGTGGGCGGACGCACTCGTCCCGCGATCGGACAAGCAGCAACTCGCTGGACCGATGTTGTCTGCTGTTCGAGACTCGGAGAACACTCGCAGTCGCAGAATCACGCCGATGACAGCCGTTGCAGCCTGCGTCGCTCGCGCTCCTGTGGGATGTTAGCCGCGGGGCTAGGCTGGCTTCGTGCGCATCCGGCTCGACATCGCCTATGACGGCACCCACTTTCGCGGGTGGGCGAAGCAACCGCAGTTGCGCACCGTACAGGGCACTCTCGAAGAAGCGCTCGCGCGGATCGTCGGGTCCGACGTGCAGTTCGTCGTCGCGGGGCGCACGGATGCCGGAGTCCACGCCGCCGGCCAGGTCGCACACGTCGATCTCGACGAGTCCCAGTGGGGCCGCATCGAGGCCCGACACGGACGCACCGCCCACGATCCCGCTGGTTCTATCGCAGGCCGGATGCGGGGTGTCCTCGGCGCATACCCCGACGTCACCGTGCGCCGCTCCTCGCGCGCGCCCGAGGGGTTCGATGCCCGCTTTTCCGCCGTGTGGCGGCGGTACCGCTACCGCCTTGCCGATGACGTCGCCGGCTTCGACCCGGCGCGCAGGCTCGACACCACCAGCATCCGCTCGTCGCTCGATGTCGAGGCAATGGATGCTGCGGCAGCATCCCTCATTGGCCTTCATGACTTCGCCGCCTATTGCAAAGCCCGCGAAGGGGCGACCACGATTCGCACACTGCTCGACTACCGCTGGCAGCGCGATGCCGACGGCGTGCTCGTCGCCGAGGTCAAGGCTGACGCCTTCTGCCACAGCATGGTGCGGGCACTCGTCGGCGCGTGCGCTGCTGTCGGCGAACAACGCCTCGATGTGAGCGATCTCGTCGCGCTGCGCGACGCTCTCGAACGCACCAGCGAGTTCAAAGTGCTCGCCGCGCGAGGACTCACGCTCACCGAAGTCGGCTACCCGACCGACGATCTGCTCGGGGCGCGCGCAGAGCAAACGCGCGCGCGGCGTGACAGCGAAGCATCCGACTGACACGAATTAGATAGTCCAGATTCAGTTTCACGCACTAGCGTGGACGGTGATGAAGGTGATCTCGTACAACCTGCGCAAGCATCGTGCTGCCACCGAGCTGGAAGAGCTCGTCGCTGAGCACGAGCTTGATGTTCTCTGCCTGCAGGAATGCGACGTTTCGCACCTTCCCGACGAGATCGCCGGGCTCACCCTCGCAGACGCTACCCAGGGCAACCGGCTGGGTCTCGCCGTCTACTACCGCACGAACACGTTCCAGCTGCAAGACATCCAAACCTTCGGGCTCAAGAAGTCACTGCACGACCGGGTTCTCAAGCCAGCGAATGAGCGCGTGCTCGGAGTGCGCCTCCGCGACATCGACAACGGTGCCGAGCTGATCGTCGCCTCGTTCCACGCCGCACCGCTCACCGCGCTGAACTCACTACGACGCAACCAGATCCGCACGGCGCTCAGCGAGCTCGAGAACATGGGACGCGGCCTCCCCGTGCTCATGGTCGGCGACTACAACTACCCCGTATTCAAAGAGAACCTCGGCCAGACCATCCGCGATCACGGGTACACGCTGACGCTCAGCGACGATCGCACGTACACCCGCTACCGCGTATTCAAGGGTCACTACGACTTTGCGACGTCGAACGGCTACACGATCGACAGCATCCAGACGTTGCCCCAGCGTTCGAGCGATCACCGCCCGATTCTGGTGACGGCCGCTGTGGTGAACGGCAAGCGAAGCAGCGGAGCACGCTAGCGCCGCAGCACCCGCTGCGCGAGCCAGTTGCCGAAGATCTGGCCCACCTGCACGATCACGATGATGATCGCCACCGTAACCCAGGTCGCTTCCTGGTTGAACTGCTGGTAGCCGTAGATGATGGCGAAGTTTCCGAGTCCGCCGCCACCGATGTATCCGGCCATCGCCGACATGTCGACGACCGCGATGAACATGAACGTGTAGCCGAGGATCAGCGGCGCTAGCGCCTCGGGAATCACGACACCGAACAGGATCGAAAGTCGCTTCGCCCCGATCGCGAGCGCCGCCTCGACGATGCCTGGGTCGACGGCGATAAGGTTCTGTTCGACGACGCGCCCGATCACCACCGCAGCCATGATCGTCATCGGCACGATCGCCGCCTCAGTGCCCAGCGTCGTGCCCGCGATCACCTTCGTCACCGGCCCCACCGCGGTGAGGAAGATGATGAACGGAATCGGCCGGATGACGTTGATCACCAGGTTCATCACGTTGAAAACGACGCTGTTGCCGAACAGGTTTCCCGGACGCGTGGCGTAGAGCACCGCACCGATCAGAAGCCCCGCAATGCCACCGATCACCAGAGTGACCGCGACCATATAGATGGTCTCCTGGATCGACTCCAGCAGCACCGGAGTCAGCGTGCTCCAGTCAGCGAGCGGACGGATACCGTTCATGCGCGGGCCTCCGCTCTGGATGCCAGTACTTCAGCGCGCGTGCGCGCACCCAACTCGCCGACGACTTCTGCGATAGCATCCGCCGTCCCCTGCACGCGATAGGTGAGCGTTCCGAGCTGGCGACCGCGAATGTCGGTGACGCCGCCGAACACGACCGATCGACGCACGCCATGCTTCTCGAAGACGTCGTCGACGTTCTCGCTGGTGAACTCGTTGACGTCGACGCTGATGAGGGTGCCGCCACCGAGGAGCAGAGCATCCAGGGTCTCCCCCGACGGCACGCCCTGCGTGACCGCCGCGACGAATCGCTCAGTGAGCGCCGCCCGCGGATGCGCGAAGACGCGGTAGGTGTCGCCGCTGTCGACGACTTTGCCGCCGTCCATGACGACGACCTGATCGCACAGCTCGTGCACGACCGAGATCTGGTGGGTGATGACGACGATGGTGATGCCCAGGGTGCGGTTGATCTCGCGGAGGAGGTTCAGCACTTCGCCCGTCGTCTGCGGGTCGAGGGCGCTCGTCGCCTCGTCGGCGAGCAGCAGTTCAGGGTTCGCGGCGATCGCGCGGGCAATGCCGACGCGCTGCTTCTGTCCGCCCGACAGCGACCGCGGATACCTATCAGCCTTGTCGCCGATCCCCACGAAGTCGAGCAGTTCGGTGACGCGCGGGCCGATGTCGGCCTTCTTCCACCCGGCGACCTTGAGCGGATACGCGACGTTGCCGCGCACTGTGCGGGAGTTGAAGAGGTTGAACTGCTGGAAGATCATGCCGATGCGTCCGCGCAGGCTGCGCAGCTGCGTCTCGGAGGCGTTTCCGACATCCGTTCCCAGCACGTTAACGGTGCCGGCGGTGGGCTTCTCGAGGCCGTTGATGAGACGGACCAGGGTGGACTTGCCCGCCCCGGAGTATCCGATGACGCCGACGATGGAGCCCGGCTGGACTTCAAGGTCTACGGTTTCGAGAGCGTCGACGACGGGGCCCTTGCGCGTTCCGGGGAACGCTTTGGAGACACGATCGAACGTGATGATGCTCGTCGACCTGGTGTCGTGTGTCTGCGGGGCCCCGCCGTCGCTCGAAGTCACTTGTTTGCGCGCAACTGATCTTCGAGGTCAGTCAGCTCAGCCTGGAGGTCAGCGATGGTCCAGTCGCCCTTGAACTGCAGGTTGCCCTGGTTCAATTCGGTGACTGCGGCCTCAACCTCGGTGGAGTGGTATGCCTCGAGAACCTTCGCCCAGCGCGGGTCGTCCTTGTTCTCGTCCTTGACGGCGAAGATGTTGATGTACGGCGCGAGCTCAGGGTTGTCGAGATCTTCGGTGAAGATGATCAGGTCGTCGCCGAGCCCGCCCTTCTGCGCCTGAGTGTTGTTGACGATCGCGGCGTCCGCACTGCCGTCCTTCAGAGCGGTCACCGTCTGGTTAGAGTCGACGGCGACGATCTCGATCTTGCTCGAGGTGATGTCGGCCTCGGACGAGAAGGCGCTGCCGCCGTCCTTCAGCTCGACGAGTCCGGCGCGCTGAAGGTTCAGCAGGGCGCGCGCGAGGTTGGTCGGGTTGTTGGGGATGGCGACCTTCGTGCCCTCCGGAATATCGGCGACATCGGTGTACTTCTCGGAGTACAGCGCGAGCGGGTAGACGGCGGTGGCGCCGACCGGCACAAGGGTGCCGCCGCTGTTCACATTGAAGTCAGAGAGGAAGATCAGGTGCTGGAAGAGGTTGATATCAGCCTCGCCCTCCTGCACGGCCTGGTTCAGCTGCACGCCGTCGGTGATCGTGCGGACTTCGAGCTCGATACCCTCGTCGGCGAGCTTGTCTTTGATGAGAGTCCAGTGCGCTTCGGTACCGTCATCCGCCACGAGGACGATCTTGCTTTCATCTGTGGCTCCTGCGTCACTGCCCGCGCATGCCGCCATCGACATGGTCAGCGCACCGGCCACCAGGATGCCGAGGACGGAAACGATCTTGTTCTTCATACGGGAGTTGTTCACAAATTTAGTGAATCACGAGGTGCGGGGTCGGACCGATTCGGGAAGTAACGGCGCGTAATGAGCGGCCGCTACGGTGAGGGGGTGACTCCTCTGGAAAGTGAAGCGCTCGAGTTCGTGCGCGACCTCATCCGCATCGACAGCGTCAACACCGGCGACCTCTCGACGATCGGCGATGGTGAGACACGCGCCGCGCGCTTCGTGCAGTCCAAACTTGAAGACGTTGGCATCGCGACGACCTTCGTCGAGCCCACACCCGGGCGCGGCAGCGTGGTCGCGCGTATCTCCGGCACCGATCCGGATGCTGCGGCGCTCATCGTGCACGCGCACCTCGATGTGGTTCCGGTGCAGGCTGACGACTGGACTCATCCGCCGTTCGGCGCCGAGATTGAGGACGGTCTGCTGTACGGCCGTGGCGCCGTTGACATGAAGAACTTCGCGGGCGTCATCCTCGCGGTGGCGCGGCACTTTGCTCGTTCCGGCATCCGGCCGCGTCGCGATCTGATCTTCGCTTTCCTCGCCGATGAGGAGAGCGGCGGCGTCTGGGGTGCGTCGTGGCTGGTCGATAATCGGCCAGAGCTGTTCACCGGTGCGAGCGAGGCGATCAGCGAGGTCGGCGGGTTCTCGGTGCCGCTTGTCGAAGGGCGACGGGCGTATCTGCTCGCGACCGCCGAGAAGGGCGTCGGCAGCGTGCGACTGACCGCGCGCGGTGAGGCGGGCCACGCTTCGCGTCCGCTTCCGAGCGATGCGGTGCCGCAGCTCGCCGGAGCCGTCGCGCGGATCGGCGCACACCGATTCCCGGTGGTACGGACGCCGGCCCTGGCGCGTTTCCTTCAAGTGTTCGGGCACGCGCGGGGCGTCGTGTTCAGCGACGCGAACCTGGATGCCGAGCTCGAAGACCTCGGATTCGTAGGGCGCGTGATCGCGGCAGCAGCCCGCAACACTGCCGCGCCGACCGTGCTGCGTGCAGGCGATAAGAGCAACATCATTCCGGCGAGCGCCGAGGCGATCATCGACTATCGGGCCCTGCCCGATGGTGAGGCGGAGTTGCTCGCGGAACTGTCGCGCCTGTCCGGCCCGACCGTCGAGGTGGAGGGCTTCAGATCGATGGACCCGATCGCGTCGCCCGTCGACGGGGACCTAGTGGATGCAATCACCGCAGCCATCGGCGAAGAAGACCCGGATGGGGTCGTGGTGCCGTACCTGCTGCCGGCATCCACCGACAACAAGCACTTCGCGCGGCTGGGTGTCAACGGCTACGGGTTCGTGCCGCTGCGCGTGCCGGACGACTTCGACGTCTACGGCCAGTTCCACTCGGCCGATGAGTGCGTGCCGGTGGAGGCGCTGTACTTCAGCGCGCGCGTGACTGCGGGGATTCTCGAGAACGCTTAGAGGTCAGCGCTCGACGAGGATGCCGTCTTCGTCGCTGTAGAGGTGCGCGCCGACGCGGAACACCACTCCCCCGAACTCCAGCTCGACATCGACCTCGCCGGTGCCGAGCTTGCTGCTCTTGCGGGGGTTGGTGCCGAGTGCCTTCACTCCGAGATCGAGACCATTGATCGCGACGCTGTCGCGGATCGCACCGTGGATAACGACGCCGGCCCAGCCGTTGGCGACTGCCGACTCGGCAATCAGGTCGCCCATGAGTGCTGTCTGCAGCGATCCGCCGCCGTCGACGACGAGCACGGCATCCTCACCGGGAGTCGCCAATGTCGCCTTCACGAGCGCGTTGTCTTCAAAACAGCGGATCGTGCGAATCGGCCCGTCGAACGCCGCGCGGCGCCCGAAACTGCGGAACTGGACGGGGAGAGACTGAATGCCCTCCTCGAACTCGTCGTAGAGGTCGGCGGTAGCAGTAGACATGCCGCCATCCTTGCACGGCGGACTCTTTCGCGGGGTCCATGGAATACCCCTGGGGGGTATCTGTTACGTTTAGTAGACACCAACCAGAGGAGCACGAAATGAGCACTATCGAGTATCAAGTGACGGGCATGACCTGCGGGCACTGCGAGATGTCGGTTCGCGAAGAGGTCAGCCAGATCGCCGGCGTCGACGACATCCAGGTCAGCGCACAGTCCGGCAAGCTCATCGTCACCTCGACCCAGCCGATCGATGACGCCGCAGTTCTCGCCGCGGTCGACGAGGCCGGCTACTCAGCCGTTCGCGCCTGACCCCGCGCTATCCCCGGCCGTCCCCGAACATCGTTTCCAGAGGAGCATCCTGATGAGCACTCCGATTTCTGCAGTCCCCGCGGGGTCGAGCGTTGAGCTGGAGATCGGCGGGATGACCTGCGCCTCGTGCGCCAACCGCATCGAGCGCAAGCTGAACAAGGTCGATGGAGTCACGGCATCCGTCAACTACGCCACCGAAAAGGCGAAGGTGACGATTCCAGCGAACTACGACCCCGCGCTGCTCATCGCCGAGGTTGAGCGCACGGGATACACCGCCGCACTTCCGGCCGCGAAAGCCGACGTTGACGAAGTCGCAGAAGGAGATCCCGAACTCACGTCGCTACGCCAGCGTCTGATCATCTCGACGATCCTGACCGTTCCGGTGATTGCGATGGCGATGATCCCGGCGCTGCAGTTCACGTATTGGCAGTGGGCGTCGCTGGCGCTGGCCGCTCCCGTGATCGTGTGGGGCGCGTTCCCGTTCCACCGTGCGGCGTGGATGAATCTCCGCCACGGCGCCGCGACCATGGACACGCTCATCTCGATGGGCACGCTCGCGGCTTTCCTGTGGTCGCTGCACGCGCTGTTCTTCGGCACAGCCGGGATGCCAGGGATGACGCACGGTTTCGAGTTCGCGCTCGCGCGCTCAGACGGTGCGGCGAACATCTACCTCGAGGTCGGCGCGGGCGTGACGATGTTCATCCTCGCCGGACGCTACTTCGAAAAGCGTTCCAAGCGCCAAGCCGGTGCGGCGATGCGCGCGTTGCTCGAGCTCGGCGCGAAGGACGTCTCGGTGCTCCGCGATGGCGTGGAGACTCAGATCCCGATCGCGGAGCTGCAGGTGGGTGACGAGTTCATCGTACGCCCCGGCGAGAAGATCGCGACCGATGGCGTTGTCACGTCGGGCACGTCGGCGGTGGATGCTTCGATGCTCACCGGCGAATCCGTTCCTGTCGAGGTCACCGAACGGGATGCCGTCACCGGAGCGACCGTCAACGCCGGCGGCCGCCTCGTGGTGCGCGCAACGCGCATCGGCGCTGACACGCAGCTCGCGCAGATGGCGTGGCTCGTCGAAGATGCGCAGACCGGCAAGGCCGAGGTACAGCGCCTCGCCGACCGGATCTCGGGCGTCTTCGTACCGATCGTGCTCGTCATCGCGGTGGTGACTCTCGGCGGCTGGCTGCTCGCAGGATTCCCCGCCGCTGCGGCGTTCACCGCAGCGGTTGCCGTGCTGGTCATCGCGTGCCCGTGTGCGCTGGGTCTCGCGACCCCGACGGCATTGCTGGTCGGCACCGGACGCGGTGCGCAGATGGGGATTCTCATCAAAGGCCCTGAGGTTCTCGAGTCCACCCGCAAGGTCGACACGATCGTGCTCGACAAAACCGGCACCGTCACGACCGGCAAGATGACTCTCGTCGATGTTCATGCCGAATCTGGAATAGATGCTGATGAGCTGCTGCGACTGGCCGGAGCGCTGGAGGATGCGTCCGAGCATCCGATCGCCCAGGCCATTGCGGCGGGTGCGGTGCGTGCATCCGGACCGCTACCTGTGGTTTCTGAATTCGTGAGCGTCGCAGGCAAGGGCGTTCAGGGCATCGTCGAGGGGCACAGTCTCGTCGTCGGGCGCGAGTCGCTGCTCGCAGATTGGTCACTCGCACTCTCGCCTTCTGTCGCGTCGGCGAAGGCTCAGGCTGAGAGCGAAGGCAAGACCGTGGTTGCGGTGGGGTGGGGCGGCGCGTGCGCGCGGCATCCTGATCGTCGCCGATACGGTCAAACCCACCAGCGCCGAGGCGATCGCCCAAATGAAGAAACTCGGGCTCTCCCCCATTCTGCTGACCGGTGACAACGCGGCGGTCGCGCGGCAGATCGCGTCCGAAGTCGGAATTGATCACGTCATCGCGGAGGTGCTGCCGAAGGACAAGGTGTCTGTGGTGAAGCGTCTGCAGTCCGAGGGCAAGGTCGTCGCGATGGTCGGCGACGGCGTGAACGACGCCCCCGCTCTCGCGCAGGCTGACCTCGGGTTGGCGATGGGAACAGGGACGGACGTCGCGATCGAAGCGTCCGATATCGCGCTCGTGCGCGGTGATCTGCGCAGCGCCGTCGATGCGATCCGACTGTCGCGCCGGACGCTCGGAACCATTAAGGCCAATCTGTTCTGGGCCTTCGCCTACAACGTCGCCGCGATCCCGATCGCCGCACTCGGGATGCTGAATCCGATGCTCGCAGGAGCGGCGATGGCACTATCGAGCGTGTTCGTGGTCGGAAACAGCCTGCGGCTGCGCGGGTTTCGGAGTGTGGTGCGCTGAGGCGCACTTGCGATCCTCTGGCGCATTCATTCGGGTCGATGCCAAGGTAGAGACCAAATGAACCGCTCCCAGAAGATCACCGCCGCTGTCTCCGGCCTCGTCGTCGCGTGCCTCGTCGCGGTCGCTGCTCCCGCCGTTGCCTCGGTCGTGTCCGGGGTCGGCGGCTGGGCGCTGTTCAACCAGTCCGGCACCGAGCAGGCCGATGCCAGCGCACCCTCAGCAGACACGGTTGTGGCTGCGGATTCCACTGACAATCCAGACGGCATCCCGGACGGGTACGTCGATATCGGCAATGGAACCTGGGTACCGGAAGGCGGCCCGGGCGATTGCACGGCAACGGCCTGGATCAACATCGCGGGCAACGAGGACGGACCGACCTACGCGACACTCACCGGCGCTGAACTCATCGACATGGGACCGCGGGAATTCGCGGCGGGCGCAGTGGGCTTGGACGAGCAGGGACAGATCGAGACCTACACCGTCGAGCCCGGCGACGCGCTGTTCGCGATCGGCGACCGCTTCTGCTTCGGCAATGCGCTGACCCTCGGAACGCTGAACCACCGTTGCTGCGGCACTGCGATCCAGCCCGGCGATGTGCTGTACCTGCGCCCAGACCCCACGCTTCCGTTGGTCAGCTCTTTCATGCCTTACGCGGCCGAACCGGGAACGTCGACCATCCCGTACTTCCACACGGTCTATGAGTTCTCGACCGCCATCGCCGCGCGCGACCTGCCAACTGCTCAATCCGTGTGGGACCGCCTATCCGTGGATGTCTCCCCGGATGCCGCGAGCGTCATCACTCAAGCGCTCAGCGAGAGCAACTGGACGCTGTTGCGTCGGATGTTCCCCTAACCAGCGCGGCATCGAAGTCCCGCGCATCCCGTCAGCGAGCATCCCGGTTGGCTACCGCTACTGCTGGTTGAGGTACTGAAGCACGGCGAGCACACGGCGGTGCGCATCAGAATCGACGGGCAGCGAGAGTGCATCGTAGATCCTCGATATGTGCTGCACGACCGACTTCTCCGTGAGGAAGAGCAGCGCGGCAATGGACGCATTGCTTCGTCCTTCGGCAACCAGCGCGAGCACCTCGCGCTGCCGCACCGTGAGCGCGCCGACTGCGGAATCAGAAATGCGTGCGCGGGCCACCATCAGAGCGATCACGTCCGGGTCGATGGCGGTGCCGCCCTGGGCCACTTCCCGCAGATTGCCGAGGAAGGTGTCTACATCCGCGATTCGCTGCTTCAAGAGATACCCCACGCCCCCGGCCTGATCGCTCAGAAGTTCGACCGCGTAACGCCGCTGCACATGCTGCGAGAGCACCACTACAGATGTGCCAGGGAATTGCTCGCGGATGCGCGCCGCCGCAACGAGGCCTTCTTCGGTGTACGTCGGCGGCATCCGGATATCCGTCACCACAAGGTCCGGTCGGTGGGTGGCCACAGATCGCTCGAGAGACTCAGCATCCGACACGGAATCCACAACATCGAAGCCGCCCTCATCGAGCACCAACTCCAGGCCTCTGCGCAACAGGGCCTCATCCTCACCGATGACTACGCGCACGGCACTTCCACTCTGATCGTCGTTCCGTTGTCTGGTTCACTGACCACGACAAGTGTTCCCCCAAGCACATCTATACGCTCGGCCATCCCGAGAAGTCCTGAGCCGCCTCCGGCGCGCGCGCCGCCCCGCCCGTCATCCCTCACCTCGATGTGCAGGCTGTCCGCTGTTCGACGCAGGCTCACGTTGATGGCACGAGCATCCGAGTATTTGACGGCGTTAGCGAGCGCCTCGGCGACCACAAAATAGGCGACGCTCTCCACAGCCGGCGGGCAGTCACCATCGACGACGTCGAGATGCAGTGTGGTAGGGATCGGCATCCGATCGACGAGGTCTTCGGCGGCAGCGACAGCCCTCGCTGAATGAGGGCAGCCGGCATCACGGAATGGACCAGTTCACGCAGTTCCACAGCCGCTGAGTCGATGCCCTCTCGCAACGCCGTTGCTCGTTGCGAGAGCGACAGACCTTCGCCGGGACCGAGCGCGCGCGCAAGCCGCTGCGCGTCCAGCGCGAGCAGCACCAACTGCACCTGCAGCCCGTCGTGGAGGTCCTGCGCGATGCGGCGGCGCTCGTGATCGGCGGCTTCGACAAGCCGCTCGCGTGAGAGCTGGAGCGCGCGCCTGCTCGCACGCAGCTCTGCGGTCAGCCTTTCGCGATCCAGCGCGATCGCCACCACTCGCCCCGCGGTGCGCGCAAGCTCTGGCTCCGGCATGAGCGCCCTGTCATAAGAGATCGCGCCGATGCGCCGACCGTCGAGCTCGACGACTTCCGTCCCACGCGAGACCTCGGGCTCGACGCCGACCTCAACGCCCTGCGCATCGACATATATCGCGCGGGAGGACACCCAAAACCAGACCTCGATCGTCGGGTCTCCGAGTGTCCGCGCCAAGGCACCCGCGATGGCCGGCTTCTCGTCGCCGGCCGCGCCGAGCCAGGCCCCAAGCTCCTCGAGCTCGCCGGTGCGAGCGACACCGCCGCGCAGCACCGCGAGCGCGAACGCGACTGGCACGAGCGCGATGACCGTCAATTGGAGGATGCCGACTGCATCGGCTGGCCAGCTTAGGAATGCGCCGAGCAGCCGCGTCGCGAAGAAGAGAACGGCGATGGCGAAGATGCCGTAGAAGTACAGCGGCACGAGCACGCGGCGTTCCGCTGTTGACGCACGCTTCAGCCGGAAGACCAGCTGCACACCCGTGACAATGAACACCAGTCCGCCGATGAGGGTCTGCGCGGATGCTGCGAACTCAGCAACCCATGGCGCATCCCACAACGACGAAGTGGAGAAACTCGGGTGCGGGATGAAGAGGTAACGCGGAGCCTGCAGCACGAGCGCCGTGAAGTACCCCGCGGCGACCGTGATCTGCGAAACCTTCCCGTGCAGCCGACCGGAGGGGAAGGCCAGCAGCAGGTGGATGAGCACGGCGAGTGTGAGGCTGCCTCCGACCACGCCGAGTGCAACGAACAGCGGCACCGTGGTGTTTTCCGCTCCGGTGAGGAAGATCCCCACCCCGGCCAGCAGGAGGAGTGCGCCCATCCGATTACTCGGTCGGTAATACCAGGAGAGCAATCCGGCGATCAGGTATACGACGAGAGCCGAGGGGAACAGGATGCGGGCGATGTCCATCGAGCCGCCGGACGGCAGGAGCGCGACAAGCAGCACGACGAAGAGCAGACCGGCGACGAGAAGCGCGAGAAGCGCCCGATCGAATGAGCGACGCAGCGGCGAGCGCAGTTCGCGCATCCTCACCCCGTTCTGTTTCTCGGCACTCGCGATGAGGCCCCTTCAGCTCTTGCGCCACATTGGGGACTCAGGTCTCTAACGGCGCCCGCGATGGTTTGCGTAGCGTGCTGATCATGCCCTCAAGAACTGAGACTATTGCCCTCGCCAGCGATCGGCGACTTGCCTGTCAGGAGCACACATCGTGATTGCACGCCTTCGTGCGTTTTTGGGTACGGGTACGGCCGCGTGCGTCGGGCTCGTTCTCGTCGGATGCAGCGCTGCGACGCCGCCCGCGGCATCCGAGACTCCGGTGGCTGTTGAGGATCCTGCAGCCGTTGCCATCGTCGACGATCTGGCGAATGCGCAATTCGAGAAGCGCGAGCTGGCGTCTGTCGTCGTCCAGGTGCGCATCGATGGTGAAACAGTCACAACCCTCGCCCTCGGCGACTCGATGACCGGTGTACCCGTGAGTGAGGACGGACACTTCCGAAATGGCGCTGTCGCGATCATGTACATGGCCGCCACAATGCTCGCGATGGCCGATGAGGGGCTCGTCGACATCGACGAGCCGATCTCACGTTGGCTACCCGAGTGGCCGGGAGCCGATACCGCGACCCTGCGGATGCTCGCGTCGATGACCGCCGGCTACCCGGATCACGTTGCGAACCCCGACTTCGATGCTGCGAACGACGCTGACCCGTTTCGGGCGTGGACCGAGGACGAGCTCCTGGCATTCAGCAGCGCCACCCCGCGCATGTTCGCACCGGGCGAGAACTGGGACTACTCACACGCCGGATACATCCTGCTCGGCAGGGTTCTCGCCGAAGCGGGCGATGCCCCGGTCGACGAGCTCATCGCGAAGTATGTGCTCGACCCGCTCGACCTCGCTGGGACGGTGCATGACATCACCGCCCGGATGCCGGATCCTGTCGTGCACGGATTCACTGCGGAACGCGGAACCTATGAAGACTCGACCTACTGGAATCCGTCGTGGACGCTGCCGGCCGGGGCCATCGAGACGACGACGATCGATGACATGGCATCCAGCTTCGACGCGATCGTCGGCCGCGGTGAACTTCTCTCTGCCGAATCGTACGAGGAGATGATCGCTCCCGCACTGGTCGGCTTCGGCGCGCCACTGGATGGATGCAGCAACTGCCACACTCTCACCAAAGAGTGGAACTACGGCCTCGGAGTGTTCATTCAGGACGACTGGATACTGCAGACGCCGCTGTTCGGCGGATACCAGTCAGCCGTTGCCACGCTCCCTGCATCGAGTTCAGACCGAGGTTCAGTAACGATCGCAGTGTCGGCTGTGCCGGGACCGAACAGCTACGCAGATTGGGATATCTCGCTGACGAACTGGTCGACCGAGCTCGCCCTCCAGATCGCCACGCAGCTCGTGCCTGAGAACCCGCCGCCGGCGTTCACCCACGGTCCGCCGAAGTAGCATCCGGCGGGGCGGGCACCGCATCCGTTGGAGACCTAGGTCTCCTTTTTTCGCCGCTCGCGACTGACACGATTGCGACCATGATCAAAAAATCTGCCCTAGCCATCTTCGTGGTCGGTGCGGTGCTGAGTCTCAGCGCGTGCGCCTCGCCGGGTGCGGCACCGGCCGCACCCGTGACGGACTCGCCAGCCGAGGTCACGCCCGAATACGCCGCGACCCTTGAGGGGCAGATCACCGACGTGATGGAGAAAAATGCCATCCCCGGAGTCGTCGTGTCAGTGCAGTCGCCGTCGAAGGGCGACTGGTCGGCGACTTTCGGCACGGCTGAATTGGGCGCCGACGTACCGATGTCACTCGACGACTATTTTCGGATCGGCAGCAACACGAAGACGATGACCTCGACCGTCATCCTGCAGCTTGTCGACGAGGGCAAACTCTCGCTCGACGACCCGATCTCGAAATACCGCCCCGACGTACCCGGAGGTGAGAACATCACCATCACTCAGCTCTCGGAGATGCGAAGCGGGCTCTTCAGCTACACCTTCGACCCTGGCTTCAATTCCACCCTCGACGATGATCCGCAAAAAGCGTGGACTCCCGACGAGCTTCTCGCGATCGCGTTCTCGCACCCGGTGAATGCGGCGCCCGGAACGGAGTTCGAATACAGCAATACCAACATCGTGCTGCTCGGCGTCGTGATCGAACAGCTCACCGGGATGTCAGCATCCGAGGCCTTCAAGGAGAGAATCTTCGAACCACTCGGTCTGAAGCACTCCTCGCTGCCGGCCGCCACGGACTCTTCCATCCCTCAGAGCCACGCGCGGGGATACCAATTCGGCACGAACGTCGACACGATCGACTCGTACGCGGTTCCGGCGGACCAACTCTCTGACGCGCTCGACGGCACGCTAGAGCCCATAGATCAGACGGACGCGAATCCTTCGTGGGGCTGGACGGCCGGCGGAGCCATCTCGACGCCCGCTGATCTCGCCGTCTATGTAAAAGCCCTCGTGGGCGGTGGACTACTAGATGACGCCACCCAGAAACTGCGCTTGGCGAGCATCCAGCCGATGAGTGCAGGAGCACCCAGTGGGATCGGTTACGGTCTCGGCATCGTCCAATTCGCCCCAGGGATCTTCGGCCACGACGGACAACTCCCGGGCTTCTCGACGTTCATGGTCTACAACGTTGACACCGGCGACACCATCATCATCGGATGCAACCTCTCAGCCTCGCCGGTCGACGGGCAGAACGCCGCTGTCGTGCTCGCGAAGTCGGTAATGGGCGCCATGTATGGGGCGTCCGTCTTGCCGCCCGATCCGGCAGCATCGCCGACACCGACGCCGTAGCTCCGGCTGCGCGTCCGCGGAGCTGACGAGTCATCGCCAGCTCCGCGAATCACATCCTCGCGTAGCGGGCGCGTGCGAAGCAGAACAGGCCGTAGAGGATAAGCCCGGCGCCCACAGTCCACAGGATCACCGTGCCGAACGGAAGTCCTGCGAGCGTGCGCAGCGCAGAATCCAGTCCGCCGGCAGCTTCGGGGTTATGTGTGAGCGCGGCGACCACGAAGAGCACTCCGGCCACGGCGACCGCGATGCCCTTCGCGATGTAACCGGCGACGCCGAAGGTGACGATGCCAGAGCGCGTGGCTCCGGTCGGAAGGTTGAGATTCTTCTTGAATGCCTTGGTGATGCCGCGGACGATGAATGCGATGCCGATCGCGACCACGATGAGACCGAGTAGAACAAGCAGTGCGACACCCGCAGGCACGGCCAGGAGTTGAGCGCTGAGCGACTGGGAGGACTGGGACGACTGAGACTGCCCGCCAAGAGCGTAGGTGAGCGCGGTCCCAGCGATCGCGAGGTAGGCGAACGCAGTGCCGATGAATTTGATCCGGTATCCCCACTTCTTTTTCGTGTCGGGGTCACGCTCAGTCACGGCTTCCGCGATCTGCCAGATCGCGAGCGCGAAAAGACCGACAACGATGATCCACAGCAGTACGACGCCTGCCGATGACTTCTGGATCTGCTGCATCGCACCTCCCTGATCGGCGTCGCCGCCTCCTCCGCCTGTGGTGATCGAGATCGCGATAGCCCCGATGAGAACGTGCAGGATGCCGAGAACGATGTACCCAACGCGAGCGAGGACACGGAACGCATCGGACCCCTGGGCCGCTCTGGCTGTCGACGCGGCTGAAGTCTTGGGATTCATGAGTTCGCGACACTTTCAATCGGTTGTTCGTTGGAGGATGCATCGACGGTGCGGGTGGCGTGACGATCGCGTACGGCCTCTGCTGCGACCCAGATAAGCATGCCAACGGCGATGCCTTCAAGGAGACCGGCCACCACGTCGCTGAGCCAGTGCGCGTGGAGATAGGTGCGACTCCACATCATCATGAGAACCCACACGGCGCCGAGGCTCCACACGTACCAGCGTCGCAGGAGCAGTCCGAGGACGACGACAACCGTCGTCGCGACGGCAGTATGCCCGGAGGGGAATGAGGTCGCGACACTTTCAGCGAGCGAGTCCTCGGGACGCTTGCGGGCGATCACAGCGGCCATGGTCGCCCCGATCGCGACGACGACGATCATGGCAGCCGCCAGCGTTACGGCATCCCCTCGCGCCCGCGCCATAGGAGCCACGCGATGAAAATGGCTCCCACGACGATCATTCCGATCGTGCCCCCGACGACCGCGGGCACCCAGGCGGCGATGATTAAAGCGTCGTTGAGGTTCGCCACCATAAGGTCATGCCACCAGACGTCGACCGCCAGCGGCTCGTGATCACCTGCCGCCACGATGAGTCGGAGGGTGATGAACGCGATAACGGCTGCAACTCCCACGACGAAGGCGATCATGCGGCGCCGGGAGGTCGGGGCGATATCGGTGCTCATGCCAGTGCCCTCCCAGAGATCACGCCTTGTGCGGTAAGGGTAAGACTATTCTGCGGCGGCCGGTTTGCGAGCCTTGTGCGGCTTCATCGAACAGGCGCGCATCCCGGATACGACAAAACCCCCGATTTCCGCACAAACCCGGCACTGCGGAGCATCCGCTGCTCTGGGTGAGCGATGCCGTCGCCTGGTGCTACGCGAACGGCGGCGACTGGATCCGTCGCGTCGACGCGATCGTCGAGCCCCGGGTTACCCGGCTGTAGAAACACGTGAGCCTGGCTCGTCTACCGTCCGGAAGACTGCCAGGCTCCGAGGGCTACTGCCCGCCGTGCTACACACGTACCTCGGCGGCTCGGTGAACGGCCAGTGCGATCTGTTCTCGACATCTCAACCGGCACAGTCCTCCCCAGCACCGTTCCAGCCAAGGTTCCGGATACGCAAAAACCCCCGGAAATCCGGGGGTTTTCATCTGTAGCAGGAGCGGGGCTTGAACCCGCGACCTCACGATTATGAGTCGTGCGCTCTGACCAGCTGAGCTACCCTGCCGCGAGGCATCCATCGGCGTGAGAAGAATGCTGCGAGCCCGAGTCAGGATTGAACTGACGACCCCTTCCTTACCATGGAAGTGCTCTACCACTGAGCTATCGGGGCGCTGTCACCCGTGAAGGCAACCACACGAGAATACCATCACTTTGGCGTTCCCATGAAACTGAGGCCGCTAGTACGAGTACCGTCCCGCGTTCTCCTGCATCCAGGGAAGCGGGTCGATCGTCGCACCGCTGACAATGAGTTCGAAGTGCAGGTGTGCGCCGTACGAGCGACCGGTATTTCCGACCAGTCCGACAACATCTCCGACCTTCACGGTTTGCCCTGCGACGACCTTGAGCGAGCCGTACTGCATGTGCGAGTAATGACTGGTGATGACCTTTCCGTCAATCACGTGGTCGACGTACACGGTCACGCCGTAGTTTCCGCCGGACTCGGTCGCGATGCGCACAGTGCCGTCGGCGATCGACTGAATCGGAGCACCCTCACCCGGGACAAGGTCGAGGCCCTCGTGCATGCCGCCCTCGCGCATGCCGTAGCCGGAACTCATCGCCACACCCACCACAAACGGCCACTGGATCGCCGCATTCGGGTCATTCGTGTACAGCGACGCGGAGAAGTTGATTCCCTCTTCTGCCGCCAGCTGCCCCAGCGAGATCGTCGAGAAGGCGTCGATACGCTGCATCACGTCGTTCTTCACGTCGGATGACGCGACAAATGCCTGGATCTCGTCACCAGCGCCCTCGGATGCCGTGCCCTTGGTTGCGGCGACCAGCGAAGTCACCGACTGCGCCTGACCGCCCTTCACACCCGCGACAGCCGCCGCAGGAAGAGTCATCGAAACGGCGAGCAGACCCGCAGCACCCATGACACCAACCGTCGCGCCGAAGGCGATGAACTTACGACGTGACTTGTGCTTGCGAGGCGCCACGTGGACCGTGGTCGCCTCGGTGGGGAGAGCGTTCTCGACCGGGAGTTCTTCTTCGGTCGCCTTGACGACGGGAACCTCTGCGGCAATGGTACCGAAGGCACGGGATGCTGCGATGAACGCGTCGACGTCAGCAGCAGCATCCGCTCCCGCACGTTCGCGCTCACGAACAGCGCGACGCGAGAGCGGCTGCACTGCAGCTCCCAGAAGCGCGGCATCAGCAAGAGCGACGCGGAGAACAGCAGAAGTCGCCGCTTCTACGGGAGAGGTCACTTCGATATCCGCGGGAGTCGAAGAAATCACGGTCCGTCGCCGGCTGTCTCGCCGCGTGCGTGCGGGCTCAGCCATAGGGGTATCGAAAGGCAAAAGTCGTTCTCTCGGGGGAATTCGTAAAAGTGAGGGCTTACACCTTCGAAGTTCGGGGAGCGAAGGTAACGAACAGATAAACGCTATCGTGAGCGGCCTGAGAATGCCATGTGCGGATCCTTATTTTCCGTTGTCGAGAATCGCGGACAACCGGGCGTGCACTTGGTTACCGGCGGCGACCAGCATCGGACGTGCGGATGCTGTGTCAGACCGGGTAACCACTCCCCCGGCCTCTTCGACCAGAAGCGCCCCTGCCGCGAAGTCCCAGGGCTTCAGCCCGCGCTCGAAGTAGCCGTCCAGACGGCCGGCCGCGACGTAGCTCAGGTCGATCGCGGCCGACCCCATACGGCGCAGGTCACGCGCGAGCGGCATGATCTGTCGGACCGTCGCGAGGTCACCGTCGTGCGTCGAAGGGTCGTAGCCGAACCCGGTCGACAGCAACGCACCAGCCGGAGTCTCGGTATTCACTGCAAGACGGGTGCCGTCGAGCCAGGCTCCGGATCCGCGTGCCGCAGAGAACAGTTCGCCGAGCACGGGCGCATAGACAACCCCCGCGAGCGCCTGCCAACTCTCAGGATCGGCACTACCCGCAACCGCGGCGATACTGACGCTGTACAGCGGCAGCCCGTAGGCGTAATTGACCGTGCCGTCGATCGGATCAACGACCCAGGTCACTCCGGTGGTGCCGTCGCTCGGCTCAGACTCCTCACCGAGGAATCCGTCGCCGGCGCACTCGACTCGCAGCCGCTCACGGATGAGCTCTTCGACCTCGCGGTCAGCTTCGGTGACGATGTCGGCAACGCTCGACTTCGTCGCAGCCAGCGACACACCCTCCGCGCGTCGACGACGAGCAAGATCGCCAGCCTCACGCGCAATGTCGACCGCGAGCTCTTGAAGTGACTGAGGGTCCCTCAGGTTGGCATTCCCACCGGTCATCTCGGATGTCATCGCGGCGGGGCGGGCGGCGGAGGCGGGACCGAACCTGGTGTGGGCGCCGTCTGCTCGGGTGCCGCGAGCGGAGTGGGTGTGGACTGCGGGTAGTCCGGCATCGGCGGCACGGGTGGCATGGCTGATGCTGGTGGCACGGTGGATGCTGGCGGCGCGGGCTGTGCGTCTGGCGCCTGCGAGTAGTCAGGCACCTGAGGCGCCTGGGAGTAATCAGGAGCCTGAGGCGCCTGCCCGTAGTCCTGCGCAACGGGGAAGGTCTGCGCCGGAGCTGGCGCCTGCTGGTAGCCCTGCTGCTGCGTCGGGTAACCGGTGTAGTAGGCGTTCCAGTCCGGCTGCCCGTCTTGCAGCATGGGTAGCGGCGTCACGCCGTCGGCGTAGGTCGGCCACTGCTGAGCGACCGGCGCAGCGACGGCTGGCTGCGAGGAATATCCCGGAGCGGCGTACGCCTGATTCTGCTGCGCATATCCCTGCCCCTGCTGCGTGTACCCCTGCTGGGCATACTGAACGGAAGCTGCCGGCGCAGCCGGTTTCTTCGGCGCGAAAAGCGCATTCAGCAGCGGAATGAGCATGGTGCCGACGGCGGCAAGAATCGCCAAGGCCACGACGATGCGCCAGTAGACGTCGCCGTACTCGAACGTGTCAGGCAGCGTGAGGAAGAAGACCAGCATCGCGACCAGGATGATGAGAATAGCGATCGTGACGTAGTAGATGACGGTGGTGAACGTTGTCACATGGCGGCGAGCCGACGACGTGAACAGTCGCACGTGCAGCAGCGCCAGCTGCAGGATGCCGATCACGAGAAGCAGCTGGAAGAACCGTCCGAGACCACCAGCGAACTCACCTGGCTCGAACGGCAGCCAGATCTGGATCGCACCGACGATGAGCGCGACGATCCAGGTGATCATGCTCGCGAGCGCGAGCCAGTCCGGACGCTTCGTGGCGAGCCCCGCTTCGAGGATCGCAATGCCTGCGAACCCCGCGAGAAGAAGGATCGTCAGAAACGCTCGGCCGATGATGCCGTCCTGGTCGCCGATCAGCACCCAGATGACGCACACGAGAGCGGCCGCGATCAGCGCACCGATGGCGATCCAGATCGCCCCTCTGATCAAGAGGGAGGCGTTGGCCTTCCCTTTGGGCTCAGTGGTGACCTCTGACATTGCGTTCCCCTCGTCGACCTGCGTAGCTCTCATCCTGCCACGCAGAGGAGCGCTTATGCGGGCGCTCCGCCGATTGTGCGGAACTCGATGCGCTGCGTCAGCGCGCCTTCTTCGTGGATGCTGCGGCAAACGCCGCCACTCGCGCCTTGGCATCCGGAGTGTCGAACGCCGCGCCGATAGAACGCGCTTCCTCGCCGAGCTGATCGACGAACGTGCGCTCGGGGCGCGAACGCACCAGGCGCTTCGCCTGCCCGTAGGCACCAGCAGCGCCGGCGAGCCAGAATCGCGCGACCTCCTCGGCACGTTCGCGTACGCGGTCGGCTTCGGCTGCGGCATCCTCACCGCTCACGACCTCGGCTACGAGACCCCATTCCTGTGCCTCTTCTGCGGAAAGCAGGCGATCCTGCAGCACAAGCTGCAGAGCTCGGCGCTGTCCGATGGCGTGCGCGAGCTGCGCAGAAACAGACAGGTCGGGAGTGAGCCCGATGTTCGCGTAGAGGCTGCCGATCTTCGAGCGGCTACCGACGACGGCATAGTCCGAGCAGAGCAGGATGCCGAGCCCGCCGCCGGCGGTCGTGCCGTGAGCTGCCGCGACGACGGGGATCGAAGATTCGGTCAAAGCGCGGATGCCGAGGTTGATGACTCCGGCGAGCTCGGCGATCTGCGACCCCTCGCCCATAGTGGTCGCCATATCGAGCACGTCGCCGCCGGCGCAGAATGCGGGGCCGGACGCATCCAACAGGATCGCACGAACGTCATCGCGCGACGTCGCCTCGGTCGTCGCATCGCGCCACGCCTCGGCGAGATCTGCGTTGAACGCGTTGAGGCGAGCAGGACGATTCAGCGTCAGCCGCGCCATCCCTTCATCGACAGAGAACAGGATGGCGTCGCTCATGGCATCTCCTTCGAAGCGCAAAATGGAACAGTCGTGGTCAGCGTAACCGTCAGCTCAGCCCGTCGAGAACTCGGTTGGCGAAACCCTCCATACGGCGCCTCGTGCCGTCGAGTCGTATGTCGACCTGGCCGGCGACGCGGACCTCATTCGGAGCGAGCGGATGCGCGAGCCGCACATTCTCGTGGCATGAGAGGTCTGCGCAGATGTATGTTCCGACGCTGTCGCCTCGGCGTCCAGCATCCCCTGCCCGCCTCGCAGAGAACAGTGCGATCTGGTTGCCGGGCTGCATCGTGTGGCAGATATTGCACATGCCGGTACGGTTGCGACCGGGGTCGGTCGAGCGCAGCACGATGCCGACGAGGCGTCCCTCGAGTTCGACGACGACGCAGCCGCGCTTGCTGGATGCTGGATCGCGCCATGCAAGAAAGTCGTGGAAGTCCCAGTCAATGAGGACGAAGTCGTGCGGCATCTCGATGAGCCGCAATTCCTCCGGGTCGGAATTGACGAAAGACGCCCTGACGTCGGGTTCGGTGAGCGCTCGCATCCACCCAGTCTATGAAAGAGCGGCGTGACGAGAGCAAGTGGTCGCATGACCAGAAAAACCCCCTGATAACAGGGGGTTTGTGTGGTGGCAAGTGAGGGATTCGAACCCCCGAATGCGATGCAGTCTGATTTACAGTCAGATCCCTTTGGCCGCTTGGGTAACTTGCCAGGTGCACACCCGTCCAACTTGTACAGCCAATCGGGGGCGCGAGAATCAAGCATACCCGTCAGAAGCGGGTGCAAGAAATCGGCGGCTCAGCTGCCGTGGACCCCGTGTTCGCCGTCCTCGATCGACTCCGGTGTGCGCAGCAACCCGCCCTCGGCGCGACAGGTCGCAGCGGCGACATCCATCGCCCGATCGAGCAACCGTTGCCACTCGTCCGCGGTGTCTGGCCTGGTGCCTACAAGTCCTTCTGCGACACCAGACAGCGTCGCATCCCCCGCACCGACCGTGTCGATGATCGGGCCGGGAAGGTGTGCGATCGGGGCAGTGAAGGTGCCAGCATCCGTCTCGAGCACGGCGCCGTCAGCACCCGCGGTCGCCAGCACCGCTTCGGCGCCAAGCGTGCGCAGGCGCGTCCGCAACGCGTCGAGATCTCCGTCATAGAGCAGGGCTGCGTCATCGGCGCCGACCTTAACGATCGCGGCGTTCGCGGCGACGCGCTCGAAACCGCGCACGAACTCTGCGCGGTCGCTCAGCATGCCCGCACGCGGGTTCGGATCGATCGCGACCCGTACGCCGGCCAGCGCCGTAGCGACGGCATCCACCTCGGCCGGGACGTCAAACGGGAAGCAGCTGATCACCGCGAGGTCTGCTGCAGCCAGAACCTGCCGCGCCTCATCGCCATATCGGATGCTACGGCGCTGAGCCGCCTCATTGAAGACGTAGGTCGGCTCGCCGTTCGCGGCGCGCTGCACCACCGCACGCGAAGAACCGAGCGGCGCCGGGCTGGAGACCAACTGCACATCGTGGTCACTCAGATACTCGCGGATGTGCGCGCCGGCCTCATCGTCGCCGACCATGGCGATCAGTGTCGTCGGCACGCCGAGTCGGCGAAGCCCGACGGCAACGTTGAGCGCCGCACCGCCGATCAATTCGCGCACTCCACCTGCGTCATGGATCTCATCGATGAGGGCGTCGCCGATCACAACGGCGCTCTGAGCTTTCTGCTGCATCCTGCCATTGTCGCGCATCCGGTGCCTGCTTCTGCCCCGCGCTTCTCTGTTTCGTGCGGAGACCCAGTGAAAGGAGAAAGATGTCACACTCGCGCGAAGCAGCCATGCATCTTTCTCCTTCCATCGGCCGGGATCCAGGCGGGATGGCAGCACCGCGCTACGTTGTGGGCATGAACGTCTTACGCCTCGTCACCGTCACCACTGCGATGCTGCTCCTCACCGGAGTATTGGCAGGATGCGACGGAGCGGGTGCCGGGCCAGCGAGCACGGGGGCGGCTTCGCCGGACGCGAGTGCGTCGGCCGCGGCATCCGAAAGCCCCACGCCCGCAGCAACGCCTACGCCAAGTCCATCCCCATCAGCGGAGGCGATCGCAATCCCAGACGACTGCCGAGCGCTCTTCACCGAGGACGTGCTCGCGCAGTTGGAAGGCGTGCCCCTCACGACCCGGGCGTCGGACCGAGCGGGGTGCAGGCCGATGGGTCTCTGCTCTGTGTCTGGCGCGATCCGCGTACGGACACGACGGCGATGGCAACCAAGATCTTGTACATGTCGCGAGGGCCAGCACTCGACATGCTGAACGGCCTCGCGAACAACGAGGGATTCACCTGTTTCACGCCCGACGGTGGCACCCGGTGCGAGAAGACCTGGCCGGATCCGACCTACCCAGTCACCGACGGGCGCACCCTGTTCTGGCGCGACGAAGTGCTCATCGACACCACCTACTCGAACCTCGCGCCGAGCGGCTACACCTCGAGCATCGTTGCGTACATGTTCGACTAGCGCCCGCCCACCCAGACACGAAGAAGGCCCCAGGGCGAACCCTGGAGCCTTCTTCAGTGGACTAACGCTCAGTTATAAGTACCGGGCGTGACGTCATCCGTCGAGAACGCGTCGAAGTCGACGTAGCCGAAGTCGCCCTCAGCGTACGCACCGTCGGACGCGAAGATCCGGTTCGGGTAGCGCTCGCTCTTGGCCTCTTCAGTTGCTTCGACCGTGACGTTGCGGTACCTCGCAAGACCGGTTCCGGCGGGGATGAGCTTACCGATGATGACGTTCTCCTTGAGACCGACCAGCGGGTCGCGCTTGCCCTGCATCGCAGCCTCGGTGAGCACGCGGGTCGTCTCCTGGAAGGAGGCGGCCGACAGCCACGATTCGGTCGCAAGCGACGCCTTCGTGATACCCATCAGTTCCGGACGACCAGACGCCGGGCGCTTGCCCGCTGCCACAGTCTCGCGGTTGATGTCGCGGTAACGTCGCGCATCGAGCATCTCGCCCGGCAGCAGGTTCGTGTCGGCGTGATCGACGACCGTGACCTTGCGGAGCATCTGGCGAACGATGACCTCGATGTGCTTGTCGTGAATCGGCACACCCTGCGAGCGGTACACGCCCTGAACACCGTTGACGAGGTAACGCTGTACCTCGCGGGCGCCCATGACGCGCATGACCTCCTTGGGGTCCAAGGTGCCCACCAGGATCGGCTGACCGACCGTGACGTGCTGCCCGTCCTCAACGAGGAGAGTCGCACGGCGAAGCACCGGGTAGATCACTTCTTCGTCACCGTTATCGGGTGTGAGGATAACCTTCTTGCCCTTGTCGTTCTCGTCGATCGTGATGCGGCCATCGGCCTCAGCGATCGGCGACGCACCCTTAGGGGTACGAGCTTCGAAGAGCTCTTGCACACGGGGCAGGCCCTGGGTGATGTCATCCGCCGATGCCGAACCACCAGTGTGGAACGTACGCATCGTCAGCTGGGTACCGGGCTCACCAATCGACTGTGCAGCGATGATGCCAACGGCCTCACCGATGTCTACGAGCTGACCGGTTGCGAGTGAACGGCCGTAGCACTGTGCACACACACCAACAGCCGAGTCACACGTGAGCACGGAGCGGACCTTGATGCTCTCAACACCGAGTCCGACGAGCTTGTCGATGAGCACGTCACCGACGTCTTCACCGGCAGTGGCGAGAACTTCGCCCTTCTCGTTGACGACCTCGGAGGACAGCGTGCGAGCGAACACCGAGTTCTCGACGTTCGCGTCGCGCACCAGTTCACCCTGCGAGTTCGCAATAGCAATCGGGAGCTCGAGGCCCTTCGATGTGCCACAGTCCTCTTCGCGGATGATGACGTCCTGCGAAACATCCACCAGACGACGGGTCAGGTAACCCGAGTCAGCGGTACGCAGAGCGGTGTCAGCAAGACCCTTACGGGTACCGTGCGTCGCGATGAAGTACTCCGCAACGCTCAGCCCCTCGCGGTACGAGGAGATGATCGGGCGAGGGATAATCTCACCCTTCGGGTTGTTCACCAGACCACGCATACCGGCGATGTTCCGGATCTGCAGCCAGTTACCACGAGCACCGGAGGTCACCATCCGGTTGATGTTGTTGTCCTCAGGGAAGTTCTCGCGCATCGCGACCTGAACTTCGTCCGTAGCCTCAGTCCAGATCTTGATGAGCTCCTGACGACGCTCAGTATCGGTGGTGAGACCCTTCTCGTACTGGGACTGAACCTTCGCGGCCAGCTTCTCGTAGCGCGCGACGATCTCCTTCTTATTCGGAGGAGTGAGGATGTCGCTCAGGGCGACGGTCACACCGGAGCGAGTAGCCCAGTAGAAACCGGCATCCTTGATGCGGTCCAGCGTGGCGGCCGTCTCGACCTTGGGGTATTCCTCAGCCAGCTTGTTGACGATCTGCGACAGCTTGCCCTTGTCGGCCGGTTCACGCACGAAGGGGTAGCCCTTCGGGAGCGTGTCGTTGAAGATCGCCTGACCCAGCGAGGCATCCACCAGGTGGTGACGCTCGTAGCCCTCAGGTGCTTCACCCTCGAGGAACGTCAGATTCGGAATGCGGATGCGGACCTTCGCCTGCAGGTCGAGGGTGCCCTCGTCCTTGGCGAGAATCGCTTCCGAGACAGAGCCGAACGCACGGCCCTCACCCTTGGCGCCACCCTTGACCACCGTGAGGTGGTGAAGACCGATGATCATGTCCTGCGAAGGCAGGGTGACCGGACGGCCGTCAGACGGCTTCAGGATGTTGTTCGATGCGAGCATCAGCACGCGGGCCTCAGCCTGAGCCTCGACGGACAGCGGCAGGTGCACAGCCATCTGGTCACCGTCGAAGTCAGCGTTGAACGCGGCGCACACGAGCGGGTGAAGCTGGATGGCCTTACCCTCGATGAGCTGCGGCTCGAACGCCTGGATGCCGAGACGGTGAAGCGTAGGTGCACGGTTAAGCAGCACCGGACGCTCGCGGATGACCTCTTCGAGCACGTCCCAGACCTCGGGACGAGCGCGCTCGACGGCACGCTTGGCGGCCTTGATGTTCTGCGAGTGACCGAGGTCGATCAGGCGCTTGATCACGAACGGCTTGAAGAGCTCCAGAGCCATCTGCTTAGGCAGACCACACTGGTGCAGCTTCAGCTGCGGGCCGACAACGATGACCGAACGGCCAGAGTAGTCAACGCGCTTGCCGAGCAGGTTCTGGCGGAAACGACCCTGCTTACCCTTCAGCATGTCGCTGAGGGACTTGAGAGCGCGGTTACCAGTACCGGTGACGGGACGACCACGGCGACCGTTGTCGAACAGTGCGTCGACGGCCTCCTGCAGCATCCGCTTTTCGTTGTTGACGATGATCTCGGGGGCACCGAGATCGATCAGACGACGAAGACGGTTGTTGCGGTTGATCACACGACGGTAGAGGTCGTTGAGGTCAGAAGTGGCGAAGCGGCCACCGTCAAGCTGCACCATCGGGCGCAGCTCAGGCGGGATGACCGGAACGACATCAAGAACCATGGCGGCCGGGCTCATGCCGGTCTCCAGGAACGAGTTGACGACCTTCAAACGCTTGATCGCACGGATCTTGCGCTGGCCCTTGCCCTCCGAGATCTGCAGGCGCAGGTTCTCGGATTCGGCCTTCAGATCGAACGCTGCGAGGCGACGCTGGATCGACTCGGCACCCATGTGGGCTTCGAAGTACTGACCGAAGCGGTCCTGCAGCTCGTGGAAGACGTCATCCTCGGGGCGAAGCGCACCGACCTCGAGGGTGCGGAAGTCTTCCCACACGCGCTCGAGCTTGGCGATCTGCTCGTCGGCGCCCTTGCGGGTGAGGGTCATCTCCTTCTCAGCAGCGTCCTTCACCTTCTTCTTGGCGTCGCCTTGGCACCCTCAGCCTCAAGGGCTGCGAGCTCTTCCTCGAGGCGCGACAGGCGCTCGGCGATCTTCGCATCGCGGCGATCCCCCAGCGTCTTCAGCTCGAGGCGGATGTTGTTCTCCTGCGTGGCAAGGTCGCGGTGACGAGCATCCTCATCGACCGAAATGACCATGTAGGCAGCGAAGTAGATGACCTTTTCGAGGTCCTTCGGCGCCATGTCCAGCAGGTAACCCAGACGCGACGGCACACCCTTGAAGTACCAGATGTGCGTGACGGGGGCAGCGAGCTCGATGTGCCCCATGCGCTCACGACGGACGGAGCTCTTGGTGACCTCCACGCCGCAACGCTCGCACACGATGCCCTTAAAGCGGACTCGCTTGTACTTACCGCAGGCACATTCCCAGTCACGACTGGGGCCGAAGATCTGCTCTCCGAAGAGGCCATCCTTCTCGGGCTTGAGCGTGCGGTAGTTAATGGTTTCCGGCTTCTTG
Source organism: Microbacterium sp. CH12i (assembly GCF_000685355.1). Lineage (GTDB taxonomy): Bacteria > Actinomycetota > Actinomycetes > Actinomycetales > Microbacteriaceae > Microbacterium. Next base: position 123,359 of record NZ_JHET01000010.1, read on the forward strand.
ACCTCACCGTAAGACCATCCGCGGATGTCGTCAGCGGTGGCCAGGCCGATGCGAAGCTCATCAAAAGTGTTTGACTCGAGCACTAGTTCTCCTGTGTCTCAATAAGAATTCGTTGTCGGCCGGATCAGATCTCGTCGATCGAGGCAGACTCGAATCGGCTGGAGATGTTGATACCGAGCTCCTCCGCTGCGCGGAATGCCTCGTCGTCGGTGTCGCGGAGGTTGACAGTCGTACCGTCGGCCGAGAGGACCTCGACGTTCAGGCAGAGCGACTGCATTTCCTTCATGAGCACCTTGAAAGACTCGGGGATGCCGGGTTCCTGGATGTTCTCGCCCTTGACGATCGCCTCGTACACCTTGACGCGGCCGAGGATGTCGTCGGACTTGATCGTGAGGAGTTCCTGGAGCGCGTATGCGGCGCCGTAGGCCTCGAGGGCCCACACTTCCATCTCACCGAAGCGCTGTCCGCCGAACTGCGCCTTACCACCGAGCGGCTGCTGGGTGATCATCGAGTACGGACCAGTGGAACGTGCGTGGATCTTGTCGTCCACCAGGTGGTGGAGCTTCAAGATGTACATGTATCCCACCGAGATCGGTGCCGGGAACGGCTCGCCGGAGCGGCCGTCGAACAGGATCGTCTTACCGGTCGAGTCGATCAGGCGGTCACCATCACGCGTCGGCAGTGTGGAGTCGAGGAGACCAGCGATCTCGTGCTCTTCCGCACCATCGAACACCGGGGTCGCGACCTTGGTGCCCGGGGCTGCCTCAAAGGCATCCTTCGGCAACGTGGCTGCCCACTCCGGGTTTCCTTCGACCTTCCAGCCCTGCTTGGCGATCCACCCGAGGTGGGTCTCCAGCACCTGACCGAAGTTCATTCGACCAGGAATACCGAGCGGGTTCAGGACGATGTCGACCGGGGTGCCGTCCGGAAGGAACGGCATGTCCTCGATCGGGAGGATCTTCGCGATGACACCCTTGTTGCCGTGACGACCGGCGAGCTTGTCACCCTCGGTAATCTTGCGCTTCTGGGCGATGTAGACCACAACGCGGCGGTTGACGCCCGAGCCGAGCTCGTCGTCGCCATCTTCAGCGTTGAACTCCTTGACAGCGATAATCGTGCCCTGCTCGCCGTGGGGAACCTTCAGTGAGGTGTCACGGACTTCGCGGCTCTTCTCGTTGAAGATCGCGCGCAGCAGTCGCTCTTCAGCAGACAGCTCGGTCTCGCCCTTCGGCGTGACCTTGCCGACGAGGATGTCGCCGGGGCGAACCTCGGCGCCGATGCGGATGATACCGCGCTCGTCGAGGTCCTTCAGCAACTCAGGGCTGACATTGGGGAGGTCACGGGTGATCTCCTCCTTGCCGAGCTTCGTGTCGCGAGAGTCGACCTCGTACTCTTCGATGTGAATCGAGGAGAGCGTGTCGTCCTTCACGAGGTCCTGGCTGAGGATGATCGCATCCTCAAAGTTGTAGCCCTCCCACGTCATGAACGCGACGAGCAGGTTCTTACCAAGAGCCAGCTCACCGTTCTGGGTGGCGGGACCGTCAGCGATAACCTCGTTGACCTCGACGCGCTCGCCTGCAGAGACGACGACCTTCTGGTTGTAGGAGGTGCCCTGGTTGGAGCGGTCGAACTTGCGGAGGAAGAACTCCTGCGTGCCGCCCTCATCCAACTGGAGGACGACGCGGTCTGCAGAAACCTCGAGGACCACACCGGCCTTGTCGGCGGAGATGACGTCGCCGGCGTCAATAGCCGCGTAGCCTTCCATACCGGTTCCGACGAGAGGCGAGTCGCTGCGAAGCAGCGGCACAGCCTGACGCTGCATGTTGGCGCCCATGAGCGCGCGCTGCGCGTCATCGTGCTCGAGGAACGGCACAAGCGAAGTCGCGACCGACACCATCTGGCGCGGCGAGACATCCATGTAGCCGATCTCTTCCGGTGCGAAGAGGTCAACCTCACCACCGGGGCGGCGAGCCAGAACGCGGTCTTCGCGGAAGCGACCGTTCGCTTTGAGGGGGGCGTTGGCCTGAGCGACGATGAAGTCGCTCTCCTCGGAGGCGGTCAGGTAGTCGATGTCATCGGTGACGGTGCCCTCGACGACGCGACGGTACGGGGTCTCGATGAAACCGAAGGAGTTGATGCGCGCGAATGTTGCGAGCGAGCCGATCAGACCAATGTTCGGGCCTTCAGGGGTCTCAATCGGGCACATGCGGCCGTAGTGCGACGGGTGAACGTCACGAACCTCAACACCTGCGCGGTCACGGGACAGACCACCAGGGCCCAGCGCCGAAAGGCGACGCTTGTGGGTCAGACCCGCGAGCGGGTTGTTCTGGTCCATGAACTGCGACAGCTGCGACGTTCCGAAGAACTCCTTGATCGCGGCGACGACAGGACGCACGTTGATCAGGGTCTGCGGCGTGATCGCCTCAATGTCCTGCGTGGTCATACGCTCACGAACGACGCGCTCCATACGAGACAGACCCGTGCGGACCTGGTTCTGGATGAGCTCGCCGACGGCGCGGATACGACGGTTGCCGAAGTTGTCGATGTCATCGGTCGACATCCGGATCTCGGCCTTCTTGCCGTTGCGCAGACCATCGAAGGTCTCATCGCCACGGTGCAGACGCACGAGGTACTTGATGGTCGCGACGATGTCTTCGACGGTCAGCACCGAAGAGTCGAGCGGCTGGTTCAGGCCGAGCTTCTGGTTGATCTTGTAGCGACCAACCTTCGCAAGGTCGTAGCGCTTCGAGTTGAAGTAGAAGTTGTCGAGCAGCGCGCGGGCAGCCTCAGCGGCAACCTGCTCGCCCGGACGCAGCTTGCGGTAGATGTCGCGAAGCGCATCTTCCTTGGTGAGGATGGTGTCCTTCGCCAGGGTCTCCTCGATGGAGGGGAAGCCGGCGAACTCAACGAGGATTTCCTCACTGGTCATGCCGAGCGCCTTAAGGAACACGGTGACGGACTGCTTGCGCTTGCGGTCGATGCGCACACCGACCTGGTCGCGCTTGTCGATCTCGAACTCGAGCCATGCACCACGGCTGGGGATCACGCGAGCGGAGACGATGTCCTTGTCGGACGCTTGTCCGGGGACTTGTCGAAGTAGACACCCGGGGAGCGCACGAGCTGGGAGACAACGACACGCTCGGTGCCGTTGATGATGAACGTTCCGCGACCGGTCTGCAGCGGGAAGTCACCCATGAAGACGGTCTGAGTCTTGATCTCACCGGTGAGGTGGTTCATGAACTCGGCCTCGACGTAGAGGGGGGCGGCGTACGTCTTACCGCGCTCCTTGCACTCGTCGATCGAGTACTTCTCCGGCTCAAGGTACGGGTTCGTGAAGCTCAGCTGCATCGTCTCGCTGAGGTCTTCGATCGGCGAGATCTCCTCGAAGATCTCCTCCAGACCGCTGAACTCATTGAGATCCTTGCGGCCGGCCTTCTTGCCCTCGGCGAGACGTGTCTTCCACGTCTCATTCCCGACGAGCCAGTCGAACGATTCCGTCTGCAGCGCGAGAAGGTCAGGAACCTCAAGCGTGTCGGAGATCTTGGCGAACGAAAGACGCGATGATCCGCGTCCGTTCTTGTTGGTGGTGGATGTGGATGCGTTGCGAGCAGCAGCCAAGGGAATAACCTCCGTGAGCCCCGCAGGGCTTCTCGATTCCTTTGTCGTCAGGTGGAGTGCGCACTCGTCTGCTCAACTACTGCCGACCACCATATGAGGGCAGGGAGAACCGAGGCGCAAAGAACCACTATACGACTTATTCTGCGACATGGCAAGCGCAGTCCTTGACCAATCACGGATGCTGCGGTAAAAGCATCCGTCAACCTCGCTCGTGCACCCCTAGATCACGCTCGTGCACCCCTAGATCAGGCGATGTTCAGCTCGTTACCCGGGATGGATGCCAGCAGGCGACGCGTGTACGGATCACGTGCGTTCGTGAAGATCTCCTCAGAGGATGCCGCCTCCACGAGGCTGCCGTCCTTCATGACGCAGACGTAGTCGCTGATCAACCGCACCACCGCGAGGTCGTGCGAGATGAAGAGGTAGCTGAGCCCGTACTCGCGCTGCAGATCGCCGAGCAGTCGCAGAATCTGATCCTGCACCAGTACGTCCAGCGCAGACACCGGCTCGTCGCAAACGATCAGGTCGGGAGACAGCGCAAGTGCCCTAGCAATGGCGATGCGCTGCCGCTGACCGCCAGAGAGTTCGGACGGATACCGCCTGAGCATCGACTGCGGCAGCGCCACATCGTCGAGAAGCTGCCGGACGCGCTTTCGGCGTTCGGTGCTGCTGCCGCGTTTGTAGAACTCCAACGGTTCGGCGATCAGGCGCTCGATCGTGAACATGGGGTTGAGGCTCGAGTACGGATCCTGGAAGATCGGCTGCACCCGCTGACGGAAGTCGCGCGTCTCGGCGCGGTTCAGCGTCGAGATGTCTTTGCCCTCGTACTTGATGAGACCACTGGTCGGCTCGACGACCTTCAACAGCATCCGTGCCGTCGTGGTTTTACCGGAGCCCGACTCCCCCACGATCGCGACGGTCTCGCCGCGCGGGATAGCGAGTGAGACGTCGTTCACTGCGACGAAGTCTTCGCCGCGCCCGCGCACCGGATACACCTTGGTGAGGTGCTCGAACTCGACGATGTTGTCGGATTTCGGGTTGTCGGATTTCGGGTCGCCGGATGCCGCGGCATCCGGTCGAGGGGCCGGCGTCCTCGGGGCCGAGAACGCCGCCGGCTGCAGGCGCGCCACCGCAACGGAGGGTGCTGCTGCTACCAGCGACTTCGTATAGGGATGCTGCGGATCCTCAAGGATCTGCTTCGCATCGCCCTGCTCGACGACCTTGCCGCGGTGCATCACGATGACCCGCTCCGCACGCTCTGCGGCGAGTCCGAGGTCGTGCGTGATCAGCAGCACGGCGGTGCCGAGCTCACGGGTCATCACACCGATCTGGTCGAGGATGGTCTGCTGCACCGTGACATCCAGGGCGCTCGTGGGCTCGTCCGCGATCAGCAGACGCGGCTTGCACGCCAGACCGATCGCGATGAGCGCGCGCTGGCGCATGCCGCCGGAGAACTCGTGCGGGTACTGCTTGGCGCGCTGTGCTGCGTCGGGAAGCCCCGCCGCCTCCAGCGCCTCGACAACCTTCTTCGAAACGTTCTGCCGGTTGGCGAGCCCGTGCGCGAGCAATGTCTCAGAGACCTGCGTGCCGATCTTGGCGACCGGGTTGAGGTTTGACATCGGGTCCTGCGGCACGAGACCAATGTCGCGTCCGCGGATACCCCGCATCTCGTGCTCGGATGCTGTCGTGATCTCGCGCCCGTCGAGACGGATGCTGCCGCCAGCAATGCGTCCGCCGCCAGCGAGAAGCCCGATGATCGCCATCGCGGTCGTCGACTTGCCAGAGCCAGACTCCCCCACAATCGCCACAGTCTCGCCCGCGGAGATCTCCAGGTCCACACCCTCGACTGCGTGCACGACGCCGTCCATAGTGTTGAAGTCGACTGCCAGGTCTTTGACCGATAGCAGCGGGATGCTCGTGTTCTGTTCCTTCGACATCTCAGCCTTCGACATCAGCGTGCCCTCGTCCTTGGGTCCATGGATTCGCGCAGCGCCTCACCGAACAGGGTGAAACCGAGCGCGGTCACCGCGATACAGATACCGGGTAGGAACGCCAGCCACGGGGCAATTGCCAGCTCGTTCTGCGCGTAGGTCAGCATCCGCCCCCACTCGGCCGTCTCGGGGCGTCCGCCACCGAGGCCAAGAAAGGACAGCGCTGCCGCGTCGATCACGGCGGTGGCAAGCGTCAGCGTGCCCTGCACGATGACCGGGCCGATCGCGTTTGGCAGGACATGCGACATCGTGATGCGCCCACGGCCAAGGCCGAGTGTCTGCGCGGAGAGCACGTAGTCGCTCGAGCGCTGCTGCAGCATCGACGCCCGAAGCAGCCGCGCGAAGATCGGCACCTGCGATGCACCGATAGCGATCATCACGGCCGACGGCGTTTGGCCGAGAATCGCAGCGATAGAGACGGCGAGCAGCAGGTTCGGCACCGACAGGATGATGTCCACGATGCGCATGATGAGCGTGTCGACCCAGCCGCCGAAGGTGCCGGCAAGGAGTCCGAGAATCATGCCGCCGAGGAGTCCGATGGCGGTGGAGATCACGCCGACGAGGAGTGATGCCTGCGCACCCCAGATGAGCTTCGACAGCACGTCGCCGCCGAAACGGTCAAGGCCGAGCGGGAACTCTGCAATCTCCCCGGGCCCGGGGATGTGCGTCGGAGTGATGAACTTCGCACCAGGAAGGGCCGTCTCGGGGAACGGCGCGAGAAGCGGCGCGAGAGCGGCAACCAGGATGAACAGCAGCACGATGACTGCGCCCATCCACGCCGTGGGGCTACGGCGCAAGCGACGGAAGACGTCGCGCCAGAACCCGCCGCTGGCATCCTTCAACTCGGTCTGCGAGATGGCGACCGTGTCGATGATCTCACCCCCCTGTGCAGGGGGAAGCGGAATACTCATTGGACCCTCACTCTCGGGTCGATCAGGCTGTAGGAGACATCCACCGCGAGGTTGATCAGCGCGTACGCGATCGCAATGAAGATGATGAAGCCCTGCAGCACGGGGAAGTCACGGGTGAAGATCGCCCTCGCCAGGAACGACCCGATCCCGGGATAGGCGAATACGGTCTCGGTGAGGACTGCGCCAGAAATGAGCAGACCGGTCTGCAGTCCGATTGTCGTGATCACCGGAAGCATCGCGTTGCGCAGAATGAAGCGAGTGCGCAGTGTCGATGGGGCAACGCCCTTCGCGCGGCCGGTGCGCACATAGTCGGCGTTCTGCACTTCCAGGACGCTGGCCCTGGTGATGCGCACGATGATCGCTAGCGGAATCGTCCCCAGCGCGAGAGCGGGGAGGACGAGGTGCAGGAGCGCGTCCCATGATGCGTCGAACTCGCCGGTGATGATGCCGTCCCACACGTAGAACCCGGTGGGATGGGTGGCATCGATTCGCGGGCTCTGCCTGCCGTCGGAAGGCAACCAGCCCAGCTGCACCGCGAAGATGTACTTCAGGATGAAGGCCAAGAAGAACACCGGAATCGTGATGCCCACCAGGCTCAGCACGACGGCGGCGTGGTCGCTGAACTTGCCGTGCCGGCGGGCGGCCCAATAGCCCAGTGGGATGCCGACTCCGATGGCGAAGATCAGCGCGGTGATCGACAGTTCGATCGTCGCGGGGAACCGGCGGAGGAACTCCTCCAGGACGGGTCGGTTCGTCTGAATCGAGGTACCGAAGTCTCCCTGCAGGAGCCGGCCGATCCAGATGAAGTACTGCTCGATGAGCGGTCGGTTGAAGCCGTACAGCTCGTTGATTCGCGCGACAGCATCTGGCGTCGCCTTCTCCCCGAGGAGGGCGACCGCAGGACCGCCAGGGAGGGCTCTGACCCAGGCGAACAGCAGAATGCTGAGGCCGATCAGGGTCGGGATGAGGAACAGCAGTCGCCTGCCGATGGTGCGCAGCAAGAAGTACTCCCAGCTTTTTCAGGTGCGGGCGTCGTCCCCTGAACCGTTCGACAGGTTCAGGGGACGCCGCCGCGTGATTCCTTACTTGGTGAGGACGATGTCTGTGAAGACCTCGTCGTTCACCGGGCTGGCCGGGAAGCTCTTGACCCGCGGGTCAAAGGCCAGCGTGGGCGCCGGGTGCGCGAGCGGAACGCCGGGGATGAACTGCGCGACATCCTCGTTGATCTGCTCGTACAGGGCACTCTGCTCTTCGAGGTTCGGGATTCCGCGTGCCTCGGCAAGCTTTGTGAAGAGCTCCTGGTTGTCGAAGCCCCACTCGGAGCTCTGCTGGCCGAAGAAGACGCCGACGAAGTTGTCGGTGTCGTTGTAGTCACCGGTCCAGCCGAGCAGGTGGATGCCGTGATCCGAAGTGCCGGTCGTGCGGTCAAGGTACTCGCCCCACTCTTCAGCAACCGGGGTGGTCTCGACGCCGGCAGCCTTGAGCTGAGTCGCGAGCACGGTGAAGATCTGCTCGGGGTCTGGCATGTACGGACGCGAGACGTTGACCGGGTAGTTGAAGGTCAGCTTCAGCGGGTTGGCCTCGTTGTAGCCGGCTTCCGCCAGCAGTGCCTTGGCCTTGTCCACATCGAAATCGTAGGTCGTGACGGCATCGTTGTAACCGTTGACAACCGGCGGCATGAACTCGATGGCCTTCTGCGTGCCCTCAGGCAGCACCTGGGTGATCAGTGCGTCCTTGTCGATCGCGTAGGAGAGCGCTTCGCGCACCTTGTGATCCTGCAGTTCGGGGACCGCCTGGTTGAACGCGAGGTAGAGGATCGTGAACGGAGGGCGAGAGACCATGGTGAATCCATCGTCGCCGAGCGCCTTCGTGTCAGCCGGTCCGACGAGGTCGTATCCGTCGATCGCGCCAGACTCGAGCGCCTGGCGGCGGGCGGTCGGGTCATCGATCGTGCGGAAGATGATCTCGTTGATCTGACCCTTGTCGCCCCAGTAGTCGGGGTAGGACTTGAGCGTGACCTGCTCGCCCGGTGCCCACTCATCGAACTGGAAGGGGCCGGTGCCGACCGGGTGTGCCATGCCGTACTCGGACATCTGCGGAGCCTCGGCCGAGCCGCCGACGGCGTCAGCGCCGAACTCTTCCATCGCGGAAGGGCTCTGCATCGAGAACGCCGGCAGCGAAAGTGCCGGGATGAAGCCAGCGAACGGCTTGTTCAGCTCGACGGTGACCGAGTAGTCGCCATCCGCAGCGCACGACTTGTAGACCGCATCCGCTGGGTTGTCTGCGAAGCCCTGGAACAGCTTGTAGTAGTAGTACCCGAACGCCTCAGATGCAGCGAGGCCGGTCCAGTTGTACCAGCGGTCGAAGTTGTAGCAAACGGCTTCGGCGTTGAACGGGGTGCCGTCGTGGAACGTGACGCCCTCCTTCAGCGTGAAGGTGTGGCTCATGCCGTCTTCGCTCGACTCCCACGACTCGGCGAGGAGCGGAGCGGGGTCGGCGGTGCCGGGCTCAGTGCCGACGAGACCCTCGAAGATCTGTCGCGCGACGCGGAACGTCTCGCCGTCCTGCGCGAACGCGGGGTCGAGGCTTGCCGGGTCGGAGGATGCGGCGAAGACGAACGTGCTGTCGACGTCGCCGGATGCCGTTTCGGTCTTGTCTCCGCGGTCGCTCGCGACGCAGCCCGCGAGCAGCATTGCTGCAATAGCGGTGCCGGTGACGGCAATAAGCCCTCGTCGGCGCATGGATGAGTGGTGCATGCTGTGTACCTTCCCTGTTGGGGCGCTTCTTTGCGCGTGCCGACTGCGTCGTCGCAGCCGTAACACGGCGATGCTCTGACGCTACCCAGCCCGCTCATAGAATCCAAACGCATCCGTGTTTCGATCCGGTATCGGCTCGATAACGCTCGTGTACGTACGGATGCTCGAGCTCATGCCACGGACACGTCTCGCGCCGTGCGCGCAGAGGTTCGCGCATAGGCTCAGAGACATGGGAAGAACGCGCGCGAAGGACACCGAGCATCCGCAGGCGCGCCTCGATCACGGCGGAATCGCGCGGATCGAGCCTTCGGAATTCACGAGCGGCTTCGAACTGATCGTCGACGGCACCCCGCAATCCCACGTAGACCTCGACGACCCCACGCACCTGCACTTCGAGTACATCGTGCGGATGGGCGCGGTGATCGACCAACTCACCTCACCCGGTGCGGCACTGACGGCCGTGCACCTCGGGGCCGGGGCGCTGACCATCCCCCGCTACATTGACGCGACCAGGCCAGGATCACGTCAACAGGTGATCGAGTTAGAGGCGCCGCTGGCGGCGCTCGTGCGCGAGCATCTGCCGTTGCCGCGCGGGGCCTCGATTCGCATCCGCATCGGGGATGCGCGCTCGGGAGCAAAGAAACTGCCGCCGGCTCTCACTGGCGCATGCGACCTTGTCGTCTCGGACGTCTACTCCGGCGCGCAGACACCGGCGCACCTCACGAGCGTCGAGTTTTACACCGAACTGCGGACGCTCCTCTCTCCGACCGGAGTGCTCCTCGTCAACGTTGCCGACGGCCCTGGACTGGCGTTCGCCCGGCGACAGGTCGCCACGATCGCCCACGTGCTTCCGGAGGTCGCCGTGCTGGCCGACACCCAGGTGCTGAAAGGTCGGCGATTCGGAAATCTCGTGATTGCGGCATCCGCTTCTCGCCTGCCCACCGAATGGCTGCCACGGATGCTGGCCGCAGGCCCCCATCCGGCGAAGATCGCTCAGGATGCTGAGGTCACCGCCTTCGCGCAGGGGGCACGGATTGTCACAGATGCGGATGCCGTGGCATCTCCCAAGCCCGACGCGTCACTCTTTCTACGCTGATCGAGCCCGCTGTTCCCGCGCTCTATGGCGTGCCGACTGGGTCTCTTGCAAGGTCCGAGGCAGACTGGGGAGGACACCGCGGAAGGAGAGCACATGGGTTACATCAAGGGGTACGACTCAGACACTCTTCGTGAACTGGTCGACGAGACCGCCTGTGCAGAGCGACTGGCTGAGATTGAGTCGCAGCGGAGTCTTCCCGCGTTGCTTGAGCGCGTCTGGCTGCTGAAGGTGCTCGGTCGCCTCGATGAATCGCTGTCGCTCTCCGACGAGTCGGTGCGCGTTGCTCGGATGGCTGGCACTCGCAAAGACGTGCTGCGTTCGCGTGTGTTGCATGCGACGGTCCTGCAGTACCGCGGCGCGTACGCCGCCGCAGAGCAGGAGCTCGCGACCTGCGCCTCAGAAGCAGAGGGTCAGGGATGGGCGTCGATCGCGGCGTTCGCTCACCAGAACCACGGCAAAAACGCCTACGACGCGGGTGACTTCGACATCGCTCGTGAGAGCTTCAAGCGAGCGTTGTTCTTGCGTCGTGAAGCCGGCGCTCCCGACGCAGAGCTCGAGACTGCACTGCTGGCAATCGAAGCTGCCGAGAAGCGTCGCAGCGGGCAGCTCGTCGCGGGCTGAGTCCGTTTCGGCACCCGAACAAGCCGAATGTCGGCGGGATGATTTAGGTTAGGCGCATGGCGGATCTGAACCGTGTGCGCATCTGGGGCGAGGCATTGCTGCAGATGCACCTCGACGAAAGCTGGTCGTTCGGCTTCGACCACGCGAAGCGTCGTGCCGGGCAGTGCGACTTCCGCGAGAAGCGCATCACGGTGTCGCGCTATCTTGCCGCGCGCTTCGAAGATGACGAGATCCACCAGGTGCTGCTACACGAAGTTGCGCACGCGCTGGCAGGGCACCGAGCCGCCCACGGACCGAAGTGGAAGCGCATCGCCCTCGACCTCGGCTACGTCGGCGGCACCACGCATCACGGTGAGACGGCCGTCGAACTCGCCCCGTGGGTGGGAACGTGCCCCGCAGGTCACGTCACCTACCGCCATCGTCGCAGCACCCGTCCGACGTCGTGCGCGAAGTGCTCGCGGACGTTCGATCCGAAGTATGAGTTCGTCTGGACTCGTCGCGAAATCACCTCCGCCGTGCGACTCGCCGCGCAGATGCCGCGCGAGCAGTAGGAGCTTCTCGGTTTAGCTGAGCGAAGCGCTGAAGCCGCGCGACGCGTCGAAAGCCACGAAACTGCCGTCGCGAAGGACGGGCACCGCATCGGTTGCGTCGACTTCGGCGGCTGCCGTAGCACTAGTGGGAACGAGTCCTGATGCTTCGATGCGCGCGGTGGCTTCGACTCCGGCCGCGAGTTCTTTGCCCGATCCGGATGCCGTGAGCAGATGCCGCATCGCCCGCCGCAGTCCACGCGCTGATTCGCACGCGGCTGCAGCTTCTGGCGAGGTGTGATCAATGCCCAGGTCGCTGAGTGCGGCGATGATCGACCCCGCCCCCAGCTGATCTTCGACGGCGAAGCGGAGGTCGCCGGCATCCGTCAGCTCGCCCGCCGCGATCACCGACACCGAGGTGCGCTGCTCGCGCTGATTCTGCAGGTCGAGCACCGCGCGAGCGACGGCCGAGGCGTTGCGCAGCGACCCGATGAGCACGGTCGCTTCCCCTGCCGCGGCAGCGACGGCTGCGCCGTTTCGGGACCAACCCGCGGCATCCGCTAATGCGACGCTCTGACCGGATGCCACGGCATCCGTCACTGTCGACGAGAAGCGGAGCACGTCGACCACAATCACGACATCCGCGGGCGCGAGGCGGTGAAGGCCAGCAATGCCCCACTCGAAGCGAACTTGGTACGAGGACTGATCGAACGGCGACGACATCCCTCAAGCTTAGGCCGCCGCCGTTCACTTCAATCGACGGCCAGCGCCTCCACCGGCGCAACCCGAGTCGCCAGCCGCGTCGGGGTCGCCGCGGCGACCAGCGTGAGCACGGCGGTCGCGACGACGATCACGACCACCGGAATCCACGGCACGGCCGGCGCCACGAGGCCCGCGGTCTCCTCAAAGAACGGCGGCATCCGCACCGAGCCGAGCAACGACTGCGCAGCAACCCAGCCGTACAGCACCCCGAGCACGAGGCCCATCGCGGTGGCCGTGACCGTGATGTGCACGGCCTCGAGCATGATCATGCCGCGCACCTGCCGGTTCGACAGACCGATCGCCCGCAGCAACCCCAACTCACGCTTGCGCTGAACGACGCCGATCGTGCGCAGGTTGACCAGTCCGACCGCGGCGATGATCGCAGAGACACCGACCAGCACCATCATGACGGTCGAGAAACTGTCCATGATGATCGAGAACTGCGGATCAAGCTCGCCACCCGCGGCCTTCGTCAGCAGTAACTTCACCGACTCCAGCGCGACGGCGAACATGGTCACGAGCGTCACTCCCATTCACGACGCCGATCGCCATGCGGCTGGAGCGTTCCGGATACCGCAGCGCGTTCTCGGCCGCAAGGCGCGCGGTCGCTGAGCGTCCGAACAGCCGTCCGACGAGACGCAGCATGGGCGGCATCACAAGCACCGCGGCCAGCGACAGCCCGGTGAACGACAGCAGCCCGCCGAAGAACGCGACCACCACGCCCAGCGGCGTCACGAGCCCGACGAAAATACCGAAGACCAACAGCGCAAGGCCGCTGATGAGCAGCAGCAGAGCGCCGACATGACGCGCGGGGCGGGTCGCAGCATCCTCATGCGAACGCTCTACGGAACCGGCGATCGCCTGCAACGGCGTCACCGCAAGCACTCGGCGCGATCCGATCCAGGCTGCCGCCCATGTGGTCAGCGCGACACCGAGCGCCGGGACCAGGATCGTCGGCTGCATCATTGTGAACGAAGGCACCGAACCGAGCAGGCGATCGGCGACCGCGAGGCCGCCCACGACGATCAGCAACCCGAAAACGACACCGATGATTGCGCCGATCGCACCAACTACCAGGCCTTGACGCGCCACCTCGATTCGCTGCGAACGCGCGCTTCCGCCGATGAGTCGCACAAGGGCGATGTGTCGGGTACGGCCGGCGATGATCGTCGAGAACGTGTTCGCCGTGACGATCGCACCGACATACAGCGCGACACCGATCAGCAGCACTGACAGCAAGGCGACCACGACCCCGAGCGTGCCGCTGTCGCCGATGTATGGGTCAGATTTCAGCATCGCCCCGATGTAAGAGGTCGCCTCGACCAGCACGACGCCGAGTGCCGACGACAGAGCGGCAACCAGAACGCTCGCACCCATGCCGCGCTCGCGCAGCCAGGTGAAGCGGGGTCCGGTGGCGACGGTATCGGGGATGGTCGGGAGGGAGGCGACGGCGCTCATGCTGCCACCTCCGCGGCGAGCATGTACGCCGCGATCTGCTCGGCACTCTGTCGCGGATGATCGGCGACGATGCGTCCGTCGCCCAGGTACAGCACCCGGTCGGCGTGGCTGGCCGCGATCGCGTCGTGAGTGACCATCGCGATCGATTGGCCGTGCTCGCGGCTCGCCGCGGAAAGCAGTTGCAGCACCTCGCGCCCGGTCGCCGAGTCGAGGTTTCCGGTCGGCTCATCGGCGAAGACGAGGTCTGGTGAGGTGGCGAGCGCACGAGCGATTGCGACCCGCTGCTGCTGCCCGCCGGAGAGCTGGTGCGGACGATGATGCAGCCGGCCGCCGAGGCCGAGCGTCTCGATCAGCCCCTCGACATGTGCGCGCTCGATCGCGCTCGGGCGACGTCCGTCAAGCTCGAACGGCAGCAGGATGTTGCCGAGTGCGTCGAGCGTGGGCACTAGGTTGAATGCCTGGAAGATGAAGCCGACGCGGCGGCGGCGCAGGATCGTCAGATCGAGGTCGCCGAGACCGGTGATCTCGGTGTCGCCGATCCACGCCCGCCCTTCGGTTGGCGCATCGAGTCCGGCCATGATGTGCATGAGCGTCGACTTGCCCGATCCGCTCGGCCCCATGATCGCCGTGAATTGCCCACGGCGGATGCCGACGCTGATGCCATCGAGCGCGTGGACTTCGCCTTCGCCCGAGCCGTACGACTTCGTCAGGTGCTGGACGCGGGCCGCGAGCCCGAGGTCGCTGGTGCTGATTTCCATACCCACAACGCTAGGAATTGCAGGGTGGTCGCCGCATCGCCCTGTCGTAGCATCCGTCTACCTCTCAAGGATGATTACGGGGCTCTGCGGAGAAACCCCTGGGCCGTCAGTTCAGGCCGTGCTCGAACGCGAAGACCACCAGCTGCACGCGGTCGCGCAGCGACAGCTTGGTCAGGATGCGGCTGATGTGCGTCTTCACCGTGGCCTCGCTGAGAAACTCTCGGCCGGCGATCTCGGCGTTGGAGAGTCCACGGGCTGCGAGCGCGAACATCTCTCGCTCACGATCCGTGAGAGCCGCGAACTGTGGCGGGGTGGGCTTTGCCGCCTCGGTGAAGTGCGCGAATAGCTCGCGAGTGGCGGATGCCGCGATCACGCTCGACCCGGAATGCACGGTGCGGATCGCGGCGAGCAGAAACTCCGGATCCGCGTCCTTCAGCAAAACCCGCTCGCCCCCTGACGGATCGCGCGCGCCGCGGCCTCATCGAGGTCGAACGTCGTGAGCATGACCACGCGGGGCGGATTCGGGCGTGTGAGCAGCTCGGCGGTGGCGGTGAGCCCGTCCATCACCGGCATCCGAATGTCCATCAGCACGACATCCGGCTTCGCCTCGGAGATCACCGCGAGCGCTTCCTGCCCGTCACCGGCTTCGCCCGCGACCTCGAGGTCAGGCTGCGAATCGACGAGCATGCGGATGCCGGCACGGAACAGTGCCTGATCATCGACGAGCACCACGCGGATCATGAGCCATTCCTTTCGGCGGTGGTCGGTTCGGAATCGATTTCGGCGCCTTGGCTCACCACAGCATCCGGGCTCACCACGTCGGGTTCGCCCCGGACAGCCCCGATCGGCAGCCGCGCGCGTACGACGAATCTCTCGCCATCGCGCTCTGCGCGCAACACTCCGCCGGCGAGCTGTGCGCGCTCGCGCATGCCGATGATTCCGTGGCCACCGCCGACTCCGACCCTTGCGGCGTCGATCGCATTGCTCACTCGGATCTGCACGTAGTCTGTCTGCCACGCCAGTTGCACGTCGACTTCGCCGCCTGCACCGTGGCGGATGACATTGGTCAGCGCCTCCTGCAGAATTCGGTAGACAGCCAGCTGGGTCGCCATCGGTGGCTCTCCCGGCGGCATCGGATCGACCGTGACCTGCGGCTCGATGCCTGACTGGCGCACCTGCGCGAACAGCGCCTCCAGATCCGCGAGCGTCGGCTGGGGGCCATCGCCCTGTCGGTGTCGCAGCTGGGTGAGCAGCATCCGCACATCAGAGAGCGCGCCGCGCGCGGTCTGCGAGATTGTGCCGAGGGCTGCAGTTGCGGCATCCGGATCGGTCGCCGCCGCGTAGCGGGCGCCATCGGCCTGAGCAATCACGACGGCGAGCGAATGAGCAACGACGTCGTGCATGTCACGGGCTATGCGCACCCGTTCCTGCTCTTCGACGGTCTGCATTTCGGCGTGCGCCTGAGCCTGTCGAATACGACGAGAGCGCAGCACCATGCGCCAGAGGAACCCGGCGAGCCATGCGGTACCCAGTGCGAGCACCGAGGAGAAGATGAGCAGCGCCAGAACCCCGAGCGAATGCGCAGTCGCCAACGACGCCACACTGTCGGCGAACGTGATGTAGAAGCCAGCGATGATGGCGCCGAGGCCTGCTGAGGCGAGTCCTGCCCAGAGAATCCGTTTCGAACCCCATGCCGCGGTGGCGTACAGCACACCCAGGATCGCGACGTTGATCGGCAGTGGTGAGAGCCCCGCGGCCATCTGCACGAGGGCTCCGACCCACGCCACCGCGAGTGCAATTCCGGGAGCGAGGCGTCCGATCGCGAGCGCGCCGCACTGCAGGATTGCTGCCCCAACGAGTGCTGCGATGGCCACGGTCTCGGGGACGCGAGTACTCATGGCGCCGGGCGCGTACAACACGAGCGAGATGGGCATGAGCATCGCGAAAACCACGATCGCACCGACTACGTCGAGCACGAGCGCGGTGCGGGACAGCGGACGAATCACCCTCTTACGCTACGCGAGGGTGTTGGCTGCGGCATCCGTCTAGAGATGTATTCCCCGCGGGGCGCACGAGAGGCTTTACACGCGGCAGAGGATCTCACCGTGCGGAACGAGGAACCAGCCATCTTCGGCATCGCTCCAGGTGCGCCATGTCGCGCTGATGCGCTGAAGGTTGGTGGTGGTCGCCATCCCGGTATCGACGAGCTGGCGCGCGAGCGCAGATTCGAGGATGCGGTCGGCCCACATCCCGCCCCACCACGCTCGTTCCTCTGGCGTCGCGTAGCACCAGGTGGATGCTGTCGCCGTGACATCCGTAAAGCCCGCAGCCCGTGCCCACGAGAGCAGTCGTCGGCCGGCATCCGGTTCTCCGCCGTTCGCGCGAGCGGCTTCGCGGTACAGGCGCAGCCACTCATCGAGCTCTGGCAGCACCGGGAACCAGATGAAACCGTCGTAGTCGGCGTCTCGCGCAGCGACGAGCCCGCCGGGCTTTGCGACACGCCTCATTTCCCGCAGCGCCTGCACCGGATCAGCGACATGCTGCAGCACCTGATGCGCGTGCACGATGTCGAAGGAGTCGTCGGGAAAGCTCAGCGCGTGCACATCCTCGACCGAGAAATCGATGTTCTGGATACCGTGCTCCGCGGCGAGCGCCCGCGACAGCCCGAGTTCGGCGTCGCCGATTTCGGTCGCGGTGACCTGGGCGACATGGGCGGCGAAATCTGCCGTGATCGTGCCCGGGCCCGCTCCCACGTCGAGGAGTCGGACGTCGGGGTTCAGGTGCGGGCGCAGGTACTCCGCCGAGTTCGCGA
Source organism: Microbacterium sp. CH12i (assembly GCF_000685355.1). GTDB lineage: Bacteria > Actinomycetota > Actinomycetes > Actinomycetales > Microbacteriaceae > Microbacterium. The sequence continues at coordinate 140,669 of NZ_JHET01000010.1, forward strand.
TCGTGCGGTTGCTGTGCGAGCGCAACACCGACTCATGGTGTCCGTGAGTGTAGGCGGCCATGCGTTCAGTCTTGCAGGTGGGCGGGGCTTGTCGCGTTACGCCCGTCGGAGGATGTTGCGCACGTCGGAGAAATTGTCCGAAAACATCCGACAGGCGTCACACCCTCGACGTACGTAGCAGCCGTTTCGGCGGCGGGCGACGCGACGGCGGCAGCGGCAGCGGCGGCGGCTGCCGTCAGCGCAGCTCGGCGGCCATGCGGCGGATGCTCTCGCGATCGGGCTTGCCTGATGCCAGGACCGGGATCTCATCGACGAGGATCAGTCGAGCCGGACGAGCGGGCTTGCCGAGCTCAGCAGCCACCGCCTCGCGGGCGCTCTCCAGCTGGTCTGATTCGCTGCGCCGGAGAGTTTCCCCGCGCGGGACAACGATGACGGATGCTTCGCCCCACCGCTCATCATCGACGCCGACAACGACCGCTGCCGCAAGCCCGGGGACGTCGCGAACAATGCGCTCGACCCGATCGAGGGAGATGTTGATTCCCCCCGAGACGATCACGTTGTCGGCGCGCCCCTGCACGCGCACGACGCCATCCTCGACGATGCCGAGATCCCCCGTGCGATACCAGCGGATGCCGTGCTCATCACGCACGAACGTGCGCTCAGTGAGTTCCGGATCACCGAGGTATCCATCAGCGATCATGGGCCCTGCGATCCAGAGTTCGCCGTCAACCGTGCGGGCGGCGACCGTCTCAAGCGGGGTGCCGTCGTACACGCATCCGCCGCTCGTCTCGGACGAACCGTAGGTGCGCACGAGTCGCGCGCCGAGCTCGGCGGCCCGCTCGCGCACTGGTTCGGGCAACGCTTGCCCACCGACGAGGATCGCCGTGTAGGCCTGAAGCGCGGCAAGCACAGTCGGATCATCCGCGGCATCCAACAGCGTCGCGATCTGTGCGGGAACGAGGGAGGTATACAGCCGTTCCAACTCGCCCCCGGAGCCAGACACGGGGCGCAGCATCGGAAGCGTCGCCTCGGCGAAAGCTCGAGCAGAGAACCCATCCTCGAGCACCGCCGGCTCGGTACCGGCGAGCACCGAGCGCACGAGAACCTGCAGCCCCGCGACGTACCCGGACGGCAAAGCGAGCAGCCATCGACCACTGCCGATTCGTGTGGCCGTTGCCTCCGCGCTGGCGCGCAGCGCCTCTGCACTCAGCATCACGTGCTTCGGGATTCCGGTAGAGCCCGAGGTCGCGATGACCACCGCCGTACCCTCTGGTACGTCCCCAGTCTCATCTCCCAGCATTCCCACGCGGAGCACTGTCTCCCCATCCAGCGCCGCCCGCACGGCCGCTATGGACACCTCGGCATTCGAATCGCTTAAATTGCTCGTCGGAGCCCCTGAATGCAGCAACTTGCGCGATTCTAAAGTCATCGGGAGGCCCTCAGAAGTGCCAGGGAAATGACGTCCAGTCCGGGGCGCGCTTCTCTAGGAACGAGTCGCGACCCTCAACTGCCTCATCCGTGCCGTACGCCAAGCGGGTCGCCTCACCGGCGAACACCTGCTGTCCAACGATCCCGTCGTCGACGGCGTTGAAGGCGAACTTCAACATCCGGATCGCTGTCGGCGACTTCGTCAGCACCGTGCGAGCCATCTTGAGCGCCTCACGCTCGAGCTCGACGTGCGGCACGACGCGGTTAACCGCACCCATTTCGAAGGCGCGCTGCGCGGAGTACTCCTCAGCGAGGAAGAACACTTCGCGGGCGATCTTCTGTCCGGTCTGACGGGCCATGTACGCGGAACCGTATCCGGCGTCGAAGCTGCCGACGTCGCGTCCGTCTGCTTGAACTTGCCGTGCTCGCGTGATGCGATCGAGAGGTCGCAGACCACGTGCAGCGAGTGTCCCCCGCCAGCGGCCCACCCCGGAATCACAGCGATGACGACCTTGGGCATGAAGCGGATCAGTCGCTGCACCTCGAGGATGTGCAGCGCCCGGCGCGGGCCGGGTCTCCCACGGAATCGGTGGAGTCGGAGTATTTGTAACCATCGCGTCCGCGGATGCGCTGGTCGCCGCCCGAGCAGAACGCCCATCCACCATCCTTTGCGCTCGGACCGTTGCCGGTCAGCAGCACAGCACCGATCTTCGGGTCCTGGCGGGCAATATCGAGCGCCCGATACAACTCGTCGACCGTATGCGGGCGGAAGGCGTTTCGCACCTCCGGCCGGTTGAACGCGATGCGGGCGACGCCGCCGTCATGAGTGACGTGCGCGGTGATGTCGGTGTATTCCTCGGCACCGGGCGCAAGCACCCATTCCGCAGGATCGAAGAGCTCGGAGACCATGACCCCAGCCTATTGCCGATGCCATCCGAGGCGTGTGTGCGCGGTGCGAACGTTGCAGATCGCGGACCTCCAGGTCGCACTTCTCGCCGTTCTGAGCGCACCAAAGCGGCAGAAAGTGCGACCTGAATCGAGGCGACGGGCGCGGTTCGGGGCATGATGGGGGCATGACTCCGTCGATTGCAGAGCTGCTCGATACGGCCCGGGTGGTTGCCCTACCCATGACCACGCGCTTCCGCGGAGTGGATGTGCGCGAAGCGTTGCTGTTCGAGGGTCCGCAAGGCTGGGCCGAGTTCTCGCCGTTCGTCGAATATGCGGATGCTGAGGCATCCGTCTGGCTCGCCTCAGCGATCGACTTCGCCTGGAACGAGCAACCCGCACCGCTGCGCGACCGGATCCCGGTGAACGCCACGGTGCCGGCGGTTGCCGCGGCCGACGTCGTCGGGGTGCTCGCACGCTTTCCCGGATGCCGCACCGCCAAGGTCAAGGTCGCCGAAGCCGGTCAGCACCTGAGCGATGACATCGCCAGGGTGCGCGCAGTGCGCGATGTCATGGGCCCTCTGGGGCGCGTGCGCATCGATGCGAACGCGGCCTGGAACGTCGACGAAGCCGAACGAGCTCTCCACGCCCTCGCTGAGTTCGACATCGAGTACGCCGAGCAGCCGTGCGCGACCGTCGAAGAGCTCGCCGAGGTGCGCGCACGAGTGAAGTACATGGGCATCCTGATCGCCGCCGACGAGAGCATCCGCAAGGCGGAAGACCCGATCGCGGTTGCGCGCGCCGGGGCTGCCGACCTCATCGTGATCAAGGCGCAGCCGCTCGGCGGCATCCGCCGCGCGCTCGATATCGTCGCCGAATCAGGGCTGCCAGCAGTGGTCTCCAGTGCGCTCGATACAGCGATCGGCCTCAGCCAGGGTGCGGCTCTCGCCGCCGCCCTCCCCCAGCTCGACTTCGACTGCGGTCTCGGAACAGGGGCCCTGTTCGTCGAGAACGTCGCCAAGCTCTCACCGGTCGACGGCTCGATTCCCGTCGGACGCATCACGCCAGATGAGGCGCGGCTCGAGCGGCTCGCTGCATCCGCCGATCGTCAGGACTGGTGGCGCGAGCGCCTGACCCGCTGCCACGCGCTGCTCTCGGACTGATTAGTCAGCCCTGAGCAGGAGCAATGATCAGCTCGACGAGGCGGCCGAGCGCCTCAGCACCAACGCGGTGCAGTTGTTCACCGTCGTACCCCGAGATCACCCCACGGCCCATACAGCCTTCCCACTGCACCATCAGCATCTGAGCCGCTGTTGCCACGTCTACTCGCAGGGCAAAGAGTCCTGAGTCGACGATGCCCTGAATGATGCCTTCAATGCTTGTGATCATCGCCGATTCCTGCACAAGATAGGCCGCACCGAACGCCGCGTCACGCAGCGCACGAATACGAATCTCACTCATCAGAAGCACGCTCAACCGATCGTCCTCACCCGACTCCATCACTCGCTGAACGAGGTCGATGGGGTTGGCATCTCCGCTCAGGACACCTGATCCGACGAACTCGTCGATGCGCGCGCGCACCATCGTGATGCGCCGCTCGGCCACCGCCGCAGAGAGCTGCAAAAACAGCTCATCCTTGGAGTCGAAATTCGAGTAGAACGCGCCGCGAGTAAAGCCAGCGCGTTCACAGATCGCTTCGACGCTGGCGCCCTCAAGGCCCACCTCGGCAAACACCTCGGCGGCGGCATCCAACAGTCGAGCACGAGTGTTCTCGCGTCGTTTCGTCACGGGGATCGTCATCTGGCCTTCCTACACATCCAGCGCACAGTTTTCAGCGTACAACTCCCCGTAGGATACACAGGTGTATCGGATACATCTCTGTATCCAAACCCCATCCGCATCCCGGAGGATTCTGTGTCCACACTCCTGTCGTCGCTCGGACGCTGGTCATTCGTGCACCCTTGGCGCGTGCTCGCAGCCTGGCTGCTCGTTCTCGGCATCGCCGGCGGCGGCGCGCTCGTGCTCAACAGCGGCACCGACAATGCGTTCTCGATCCCCGGCACCGAATCGCAGGAGGGGCTTGCACAGCTCTCGCGCTCTTTCCCGCAGGTCAGTGGCACAAACGCGCAGTTCATCGTGGTGGCAGACGCGGGCGACAAGATTACCGATGACGACTACCGCAAGCCGATCGAGGATGCCGTAGCCGAGCTCTCGGACCTCGACGGCGTGCTCGCGGTCACCTCCCCGTACGACGAGATGATCACCGGAATGATCAACGAGGGCAAGACCGCAGCGATTGTGCAACTGCAGTTCGAGGGACAGTCCACCGACGTCCCCAGCGAGACCAAAGACACCCTCACCGCAGCGGTCGACACACTCGCTGCCGACCTCCCCACCGGCTCGCAGACGAAACTCGGCGGCGACCTCTTCGCCGTCTCCATCCCTGGCATCACGCTCACCGAAGCCGTCGGACTCATCATCGCCCTACTCGTGCTGATCGTCACGTTCCGTTCGTTCGTAATTGCCGGCCTCCCGCTGCTGACCGCCATGCTCGGCGTCGGCATCTCAATGGCCGGGATCTTCGCCGCAACCGCCTTCGCGAGCGTCTCCTCGACCACCCCACTACTCGCCCTCATGCTGGGACTCGCTGTCGGCATCGACTACGCGCTGTTCATCATGGCCAGGCATCAAGACCAGGTGCGCGAAGGCGTCGACCCGGAAGAGTCGGCCGCTCGGGCGGTCGGAACGGCCGGTTCCGCCGTGGTGTTCGCCGGCATCACGGTACTCATCGCGCTCATCGGTTTGGGTTTCGCCGGCATCCCGTTCCTGACGACGATGGGGATTGCGGCCGCAGTAGCGGTCGCCGTCGCGGTTGTGATCGCCGTCACCCTCACGCCCGCAGTGCTCGGGTTCCTGAAGGGTCGAATCGTCGGACGCCCCAAAAAGGTACGCGAGCCGAAGAAGGGCAAGGGCCCCCGTCGCGGCTTCAGCGAACGCTGGGTCGGCGGCGTGACGAAGCATCCGGTGCTCTCCTCACTTGCCGTCATCATCGGCCTCGGCATCGTCGCAATCCCGGCACTCAGCCTGAACCTGGCGCTCCCGAACGCCGGCGTACTGCCCAAGGACAGTGAGGCCCGCCAGAGCTACGACCTCGTCGGAGAAGAGTTCGGCGCCGGATTCAACGGCCCCCTCATCCTCACCGGGACAATCGTCACATCAACTGATCCGCTGGTGTTGATGGAAAACCTTGGGGATGCTGTCGCCCAAATCGACGGCGTCAAAGAAGTGGCCCTCGCCACCCCGAACGAGACCGCCGACACCGGCATCGTGCAGGTGATTCCCGAGACCGCACCGGATGACCCGGCAACGAGCGACCTCGTGCGAGAGCTCCGTTCGCACCACGATGAATGGCTCGAGAAGTTCGGCATCGATATCAAGGTCACCGGCTTCACCGCCGTCGCGATCGACATCTCCGACCAGCTCGGCGGGGCACTGCTTCCCTTCGGAGTCTTCGTCATCGGACTCTCGCTCATCCTGCTGACGATCGTGTTCCGCTCACTCTGGGTGCCGATCACCGCAGCACTCGGATACCTGCTGTCGATCATCGCCGCATTCGGAATCGTGGGTGCCGTATTCGAGTGGGGCTGGCTCGCCGACGTTCTGCACGTCGCGAAGGTCGGGCCCATCATCAGCTTTATGCCGATCATCCTGATGGGTGTGTTGTTCGGCCTTGCGATGGACTACCAGGTGTTCCTCGTCTCGCGCATGCGGGAGGAGTACGTGCATGATCCAGACTCGAAGTCGCCGAACCGGGCCGTGCGTCGTGCTGCGGCGATCCGCGCCACGCGCAGCGGTTTCACCGGCTCGGCCAAGGTCGTCACGGCCGCCGGTCTCATCATGTTCGCCGTGTTCGTGGCGTTCGTCCCTGAGGGTGATTCTTCGCTCAAGCCAATCGCGCTGGGCCTGGCATCCGGCATCGCAATCGACGCGTTCCTGGTGCGCATGACGCTGATCCCCGCGCTCATGGCGATCCTCGGCGAGCGCGCCTGGGAGATCCCGGCGTGGCTGGAGAAGATCCTCCCCCGCGTCGACATCGAGGGCGAGGCGGTGGAGCGCGAGCGTCACCTGAAGTCGTGGCCCGGCGATGACTCGGTCGTGGCCGCCGATGAGCTGGTCCTCAGCGCGGATGCGCCGATCCTCGAAGGCCTATCGCTGCGGGTCGCGCCCGGTGAGGCGCTGATCGCCACCGGTCGTAACGCGCGAGTGCGACGCGCACTCGCGCTGGCGGTCGCCGGCAGGATCGCTCCGGATGACGGACGCCTCCGCGTCGTCGGGCACCTCTTGCCTGGTCGGGCGGCCTGGGTGCGCAATCACGTCGGCTGCGTGCTGGTGGATGACACGGATGCCGCCCTCAACGACCTCAAAGAGGCGCTCCGCGGCAAGTCCAAGCTCGTCGTGATCGACGGGATCGACCGGTTCACCGGCGGTCAGCGCGATCAGATCACCGCGATGCTGCAGGATGCTGCGGCGTCCAGGACGCTCGCGGTGTTCGCCACGGCATCCGACGCGGACGCCGCTCGCACCATCCTCGCGGAGGCCGCTTGGCCGAGCGCCCACATGATCGACATCACCACCGCTGCGCATGCGCGCCGCACCGATTCCACCGAGGTGAACGCATGACCCTTTCCATCGAACGGGCTCGCTCCCGCCGTCCTATCACCTGGCTGACGCTGCTCGGCGTCTTGCTGCTGCCGGCCGCGGTCGGCGGCATCCTGGTCGCCGCTCTGCAGAACCCCACCGAGCGCCTCGACAGCATGACTGCCGCGATCGTGAACCTCGATGAGCCGGTTACGATCAACGACCAGTACACGCCGCTTGGCCGCCAACTCGCCGCCGGTCTCGTGGAGGGTTCGGACGACATCGACTCCAACCTTTCGTGGGTGATTTCTAACGAAGAGGACGCTGCGAAGGGCCTCGCCGATGGTAGCTACCAGGCCGTCATCACCGTTCCGGCAATTTCTCGGCCGCCGCGACCTCGGCTGGTCAAGCGATCTCCGATGGCGGAGGGAAGGCCGAACAGGCCACAATCAGTGTCGCCACACCAGACGATGGGCTCGTCGCCGATGACCTCATCACCGGGCAGATCGCGACGGCTGCGGCATCCACGATGGGCACGATGCTCTCTGAAGCAACCATGGAGAACGTGCTGGTCGGCTTCACAACGATCGGCGACCAGATTGGCGAGGCCGCGTCCGGCGCGCTCGAGCTGGCAAACGGCGCACGGAGCGCCGCGGATGGTGCTGCCGCGCTGCCCGATGGCGCAACAAAGCTGGCCGATGGCGCAGCGCAGCTCGGCACAGGGGCATCGGATCTTGCCGGTGGGCTCGGCACGATTGCGACTGGCACCCGGGACGCCGGAAACGGTGCGGGGGCGATTGGGGCAGGGCTCACGACTGGGGCTGCAGAACTGCAGAAGAACGTCGCAGGCATGACCCAGCTCGTCGGCGCCATCCAGGCCAGCGCGGCCTCAGCAGGTCAGGCAGCCACGCAGACCAGCGAACTGGCAACGACTCTCGCCACCATGGCCGCTACTTGTGTCCCGGCGGTGTCCGGACAAAGCATGTGCGATGACCTGGCCGCGGCCGCGGCCACTGCGTCTGCTGCCGCCACCTCGGCGGGAACCGCTTATGGCACGCTGAACGCGCCGCAGGTCGCGGATGGTGTCGCTGCGCTACCCGACACCTTCAGCACGCTCGCTTCGAGCATGTCCGAAGCTGGCGCAGGCGCCACATCACTTGCCGGCGGCCTCAGCCAGCTTGCATCCGGCGTCGACCAGTCTGCCGCTGGCGCGTACTCGCTCAGCAGCGGGGCAACGTCTTTGAGCAGCGGCGCAACCGCTCTCGCCGACGGGGCATCCAAGTTGGCAACCGGCGTTGACAGCCTCGCCACCGGAACCGGTGACCTTGCTGGCGGCCTCCGCACCGCCGCTGATTCGCTACCGTCGTTCGACGATCAGGAGTCGTCGTCGCTTGCCTCCGTTATTGCAGACCCGGTGTCGACGAACTCGTCGATGAACACGATTTTCGGGCCGACAGCGATCCCACTGCTCGCCGCGGTCGTGCTGTGGTTCGGCGCTCTGGCGTCGTTCATCGTGATGCGCGCGCACACCGAGCGCACTCTCACTTCACGCCGCTCGTCGGCGGGATTGACGCTGCGGGCATTTGCTCCTGCCGCGCTTATTGGTGCAGGACAGGGCCTGTTGGTGGCCCTCATCGTGCAGTTCGTCGCGCAGTACGACGCCGGTGCCTGGTGGGCGTTTGCTGGTACAGCGGTGCTCGTCGGCCTCGCATTCGCGGCAGTCAACCAGGCGCTCGTCGCCCTGTTCGGCGGGATCGGGCGCTGGGTGAGCGCACTCATCGGCGTAATCGCTGTGGCGACGGGGCTGATCTCGACGGTGCCGGGCTGGCTCGCCGATCTCGGCGGACTGCTACCCACCGCTCCGGCTTTCACGGGGCTCATTGCCGCCAACGGCAGTGCGGTCGCTGCGCTTGTCGTCTGGGCGGTGCTGGCGCTCGTCGCCACCACGATCGCGGTCACGCTGCGCCGGACGACCTCGGCCAAGGCGGTCCTCGCCACGGCGTAGCATCCGCCTCGCGCTTCAGTGGTGAACGAGCGCCTTGAGTGCGATCAGAATGCCCCCGAATGCGGCAGTAATGAGGGCGCTGCCTAAGCGCATCCAGATGTTGCCGGTACGCGTCACGGCGACGAACCAGCCCAGTAAACCCAGCAGCAGCATGTCGGTGCCCAGTGCCAGCCATACGGCATTGGCTTCACGGACGATGCCGATGACGCCGAGAGCCAGGATCACGATCGGAACCGCTCCGACCACAACCATCCCTACTGAATCGCTCGCCCCTCGCCGGAGCGCCTCACCCAGCGTGCGACGTTCACCCTGACCGCTTGCCAACCACGACATGGCCGATGCGTAGGCATGCGCGGCATAGAACACCAGCAGTGTCACGACGACCGAGAGGAGTGCTTCGCCAGAGCTTGCCGCCGCATTGCGGCTGACAAGAATCATCCCGGCAACGATGATGAGCCGTAGATGCCTTCAGTCGAGAGGGCAATCTTTCCCACGCGGGACGCGCGGCGGGACGCGCGGCGGGACGTCACAGCAGGCGTGCTGAGCGGAGCAGAGGCATCAGCCATGGAGTTCCTATCGGAATTGGGGTTCGCGCCCGCGCGCCACGCATTCGCGAACCCCTAGCCGGTTAGGCCTTGTCGAGGGCTGACTGCTTCAGCTTGTCGAATTCTGCAGCCGTGATTGTGCCGGCATCCAGCAACTGCTTCGCGTGAGCGATCTCAGCTACCGGTGTTGCCGTGCCCCCAGAGACGGAGCGGATGTAGTCGTTGGTTGCCGTCTGTGCGGCAGCGGCCTGCGCATGAGCGCGCTCTGCCATGCCGCGTCCACGGGTAATGAGGTACACCAGCGCGGTGACGAACGGCAGGAAGATCAGGAAGATGAACCACACCGCCTTGGCGACACCGTTGAGCTTCCGGTCACGGAACAGATCGGTGATGATCGAGAACAGCGCCATGAGGTAGGCGACAAATACGAAGATGGTCAGAAACCACCAGATAACATCCCAGATTGTGCTCCAGAAAGACATAGCTTTACCGTGCTCCTTGCATTGGTCACGCAGACAATGCCGCGAGAATCACGGCTCGGGCTTGAGCATATCCATGAAAGTCGGCGGGGGTGGGCGATCTCCGACTTGGATGTGCTCAGCTCGACCTAGCTCAGGCCGGAGTACGCGTGCAGACCCTTGAAGAACACGTTCACGATCGTGAAGTTGAAGATCACCGCGGTGAAGCCGACGATTGCCAGCCATGCGGAGGGGTTGCCGCGCCAGCCGCGCGTCGCACGCGCGTGGATGTACCCGGCGTAGAGGACCCAGACGATGAACGTCCAGGTCTCCTTGACATCGAAGCCCCAGTAGCGGCCCCAGGCATCTTGTGCCCAGACGGATCCAGCGATGAGCGTGAACGTCCAGAAGATGAAGCCGACAATCGCGAAGCGGAACGCCATGCCTTCGAGCTTGTCTGATCCGGGCAGCGTGCCCAAGAACCGCGGCCCCGGCTTCTCTGCCTGCTCGGCGAGGCGGCGCTCACGGCGACTCTGCATCAACTGCAACACGGACAGCGACCCCGCGAGAGCGAAGAAAGCCGTGCCCAGCGACGCGACGAAGACGTGGATGACAAGCCAAACACTCTTCAGCGGATCCATCAGCGGCACAACGCCGACATAGAAACTCAGCGCAGCCGTGCCCATCAACAAAATGACGAGACCGGTGATGAACGTGCCGAGGAAGCGAAGATCCATGCGCGTGTTCACCAGCAAGTAGACGAACATGATCAGCAGTGTGCCGGTCATCGCGAACTCGTAGAGGTTCGCCCATGGCACACGCTCGGCGGCGATTCCGCGCAACACGGTCGCAGCCAGGTGGAACAAGAATCCGAGCCCGGTGAGCGTTGTGCCGATCCGCGCCATCAGGTAGCGCGGCTTCGCAGGTGTAGCGGATGCCGCGCCCCCTGCCCCAGCGCCGCTCGACGGTGATCCCGACGATCCCGCTAATCCCGAACCGGTCGCCGCACCAACGAGCTCCAACTCGCGAGCGAGCCGGGCATCGGCGGTGACCTCTGATCGGCGTGCCAGGTCAAACGCGTACGCGATGAAGGCAGCGGCGTAGATCGCAATCGCTGTCCAGAGGAACAGGATTGAGAGGGAATCGAAGTCGGGCATTGTCCCAGTCTACTTTCGGGGTTTCTCAGGTACAGGTTTCTCAGGTACAGAGGATTCTGAAACGCTACGCCGCGACGGGGATCGTCCAGCAATCGGGCGTGACCGGCGACGAGGTCATCGAGCGCTGTGGCGATCGTCGGGTCTTCGCCGCGGGCGAGTCCGGCGTACTCGAGCCGCACGGCATCACCGTGAGCCGTCGCCTTGACCCACATGCGGCGACGCGGCACGAAGAGCGCAAGCATGAGTCCGCCGAGCGCGAGCAATGCGAACACCAGCACCCAGACCGCGGAGTCATCGTGGTGAATCTGCAGAGATACGAATCGCTTCACCGACTGCGAGTAGTTGGTCGCGGAGGCGGGCGACTCGTCTTCAAACGTGACCGTCCCGAGCCCGTTCGGCAGGTCAGCGGTCTCACCTGGCTGCAGTTCAATCGAATCGACATCGGTAGTGCGGCCGGTGAGCTTCGTGAGCTCTTGGGTGTCGAGCACATAGACCGATCGGGGGGTGCCCTCGTTGATGCCGAGGTCACCCTCGTAGACATCGAGCGTGAGCAGCGGCGACAGCAGGTCTCCGTGCACGGAGGTGAAGGCCCCAGTATCGAGTTTGCCTGCACTGGGGTAGAAGAATGCGGCCATGCCGAGCTGTTCCGGCATCCCGTCGGTGACCTTTATGACGCCGAGCGAGGTCATGTTGTTGTCCTGCGGCAGGAACGGCACCGAGTTGCTGTACACGACGTCGCCGTCGGCGTTTCGCACCGTGACTGTGGGGGCGTAGCCGTTTCCGAGCAGGTAGACCTTGTCACCAGCGATGTTCAGCGGATGGTTCACCCGCACTGCATCCTTGCGGGTTTCACCGTTCTCACGCACCGACATGTTGGCCGAGAAGTTGCCCGCCTGACCGGATGCCGCAGAGCCATACTCCTGGTACGTGACATCGAACGAGTCGAGGGTCAGCGCGTAGGGGTTGAGGGCATCGTCGCCGACGAAGCGTCCGCGGTTCATCGACTCGTAATCGAGCAGCGTGTTGACGAAAGTCTGCCCTTCGACGACGACGCGCTGCCCCGTGTAAGCAAAGCTGCCACCCACGCCGACAGTGATGAGTACGCCAACGAGCGCGAGGTGGAAGATCAGGTTTCCCGTCTCACGCCAGTAGCCGCGCTCAGCCGACACCGAGAAGGTGCGGCCGGATTTGGAAGCGGTGTCGTAGCGCTCGACGCGATAACCGAGGGCCTTGAGCTGCTTCTGTGCGATCTCGACCGAGCGGGATGCTTCGGCGTCAGCATCCGCGGTTTCACGCGTGACTTCGCGGTGATCGTCGAGGCGCTGCAAGCGGGCGGGCGTCCGCGGCGGGCGAGCGCGAAGGGCCTTGAGGTGGTGCTTGATGCGCGGGATGACGCAGCCGACGAGCGAAATGAACAGCAGCAGGTAGATCGCGGAGAACCACGGCGACAGGTACACGTCGAACATGTTCATCGCGTCGAGCACGGGGAACAGATCAGGGTTGTTCTGCTGCCACTGCGTGACACCGTTCGGGTCGGCCATCCGCTGCGGGAAGATCGAGCCTGGGATCGCCGCGATCGCGAGGATCAGCAGCAGGATGATCGCGGTGCGCATCGAGGTGAGCTGACGCCACCCCCACCTCAGCCAGCCGATAAGCCCGAGCCGGGGCTGATTGATCGACCCGCCGTCGCCGTCGACATGGTCGGGCGGGCGCAGCGGATCGGAGGCGTCGTTGTTCACGGCATCCCTGTTCTTCATTTTCGAGCCGGAATCAGAATCAGAGCGGGAGGATGACACTGCCCATCACCGCCCCGAGGCGAGACATGATGTCGGTCCACAGGCCAGTGACCATCAGGATGCCGAGTACGACGAGCAGGATGCCGCCGACAATGTTCACGACGCGGATGTGACGACGCAGGAATCCGACTGCCTTCGTCGCCCATCCGAAGCCAAGAGCAACGAGCAGGAACGGGATGCCGAGTCCGAGGCTGTACGCGAGGCCAAGGAAGCCCGCGCGCACCGGATCGCCGACGTTGATCGACAAGGCCACGATCGCCGCGAGCGTCGGGCCCATGCACGGCGCCCAGCCGATGCCGAGCGCGATGCCGAGCAGCGGAGCCCCGATGAAGCCCGCTTTCGAGTCGACCTGGAAACGGAACTCGCGCTGCGCGAATCCGAAGAGTCCGAGAAAGATCAGGCCCATGAGGATGATGACGCCGCCAAGGACGCGAGTGATCAGCTCACCCCACTGCAGGAAGAACATTCCGGTCGCGCCGCCGAAGATCGTCCAGGCGACGAACACGATGCTGAAGCCGAGGATGAACAGCAAGACGCCGAGCACGAGGCGGCCGCGGCGGGGGTTGACCGCAGCATCGGCGCCGCCCCCGCGTGGCGCTACGGCTCCCCCGATGAACCCGAGATACCCGGGCACGAGGGGCAACACGCAGGGCGACAGGAATGAAACGAGTCCTGCGAGCATCGCGACCGGGATCGCGAGCCAGAGTGCGCCGGAGCCGATCAGCTCCTGGGAGTTCACTCGCTCTCCGCGAGGGCGTCCCCCACGAGCGTGGAGAGGATGCTGGGGCCGTCGAGCTGGCCGATGATACGGGCGGCAACGCGCCCCTGCTTGTCGAGCACGAGGGTGGTCGGCGTCGCCTGAATCGGGGTGACGCTGGCGAATGCGAGCTTCGCCTCTCCCTTGTCTACGTCGATGAGGCTCGGGTAGGTGATGCCGTATTCGTCGGCGAAGGCGCGGGCGGTGTCGGCCTGGTCATAGGTGTTGACGCCGACGAACGAGACATCTTTACCTTCGTACTTCTGCCAGACCGACTCGAGGTCTTTCGCCTCGACACGGCACGGGCCGCATGCCGCGTACCAGAAGTTGACGACGGTGACGTCGCCGGCGATCTGGGAGCTGGTGAACTCGTCACCGGATTCGGTGATGCCCTGGAACTCGACCGGTTCACCACGATCGGCCGGCGCGATCTCGACGACAGTGAAGTCCGCCGAGATGTAGCCCTTGTCGTTGCCTTCGAGGTACTGCTCTGCGACAGGGTCCTGCGCGCACGCTGTCAAGGAGACGGCAACCACCGCGGCGAGCGCGGCTCCGAGCACACGACGAGACCGTCGGATACGGGAGAGGCGGCCGCTACGAATCGGTCGAATCGTCGAGGCGAGTGGCACATCTTCAGTCTACGCGCGGGAATCTATGGGTGTTCTGGATGACAGCGGTCACTGAGCCTGTCGAAGTGCCCGGTGTCAGAACCGCGCGAGCACGTCGTCGACCCCAGCGCGGAACCTCGGGCAGGTAGTGATGTCGTGCGCAGTGCACCGCACTGCGTGCTCAGTCATCTCTTTGGAAAGACGCATCTCCTCCATCCTTCGGTCAAGGTCGGCGATGTGCGCGTAGAGCACTTCATGCCGCCCGCGCCTGCCGTCATCGAGGAGGATAGCGATCTGCTCGAGCGTCATCCCGGCCGCCTTGCTGCGCTGGATGACGGCGATCCGCACGATCTCCGGCTCGCCGTACCTCCGCCGCCCCGCGTCGTCGCGCTCTGGCCGGAGGAGCCCGACCGATTCCCAGTGCCGGAGCACATTTGTGGGCAGATCGAACCGCTCAGCGACCTCGCCGACGGACCAGGGATGTACAGAACTTGACTTCATGTTGACATGAAGTCACAGACTGATCGAGAACGCAAGATCTAGGAGGCTTATTCATGTATGACGCAATCGTGATCGGCGCCGGCCCCGCAGGCCTGCAGGCCGCTCTCACTCTCGGCAGGATGCATCGCTCGATGCTCGTTCTCGACTCTGGCGCGTACCGCAACGGCACTGTGTCGCATATGCACAACGTGATCGGCGACGACGGCACCGCACCGGACGAATACCGCTCTCGCGCCCGCGCGCAGCTGGCCGCGTACGTCGATGTGGAGTTCCGCCGCGCAACCGCTGCGAGCATCACCGGCGCTGCGGATGACTTCACCGTGGCGCTATCCGATGGACACCGCGAGAGCGCGCGACGGATCATCCTCGCGACGGGCGTCGCCGACGAACTCCCTGATGTTCCTGGTCTCGATGAGCTCTGGGGGCAGCACGCTTTCGCCTGCCCGTTCTGCGACGGACACGAGTTCGCTGGCTCTCAGATCGGCATCATCGGGGCGGGTCCGCGCGCTGGGCATCTTCTCGCGCTGCTAGGTCCCGTCGTTGGCGGCATCACGGTGTTTTCACTCGATGCAGCCGATGACGACACCGCACTGCTTGAGGCCGCCGGAGCACGCGTGGCTGCCGGCGCAGCAACCGCCGTCCGCTCAGCGACGCGTGGCGGGGTGATTGTCACCGCGGCTGGAGTCGACACCGAGGTCGCCGGGCTCTTCGTCGCGGCCGGAAGCTTCCGGCAACGCGCACCGTTCGCCGAACAGCTCGGAACGCGGATGCTGGCCAGTGGCTCCATCGAGATCGACGACTTCGGCCGCACCTCGGTTGCCGGCGTCTTCGCCGCGGGAGATCTCGCTCACCGCGCGTCAATGCCGGGGCCGATGGCATCCGTGATTCAGTCGGCTGCCGCCGGCCAGCTGGCAGCCTCCGGAATCGTGCAAGAGCTCAGCGTCTGAACGAGCTTTAATCCTTGAGCAGGAGCCTCACGCGGACCGCGTCAACTCGCGGCCGCGAACTCGATGTTCAGATCCTGATCCACGGCACGAGCGATTCGTCGGAGCATCGGAATCGTCGGCACCTGAGCACCGTTCTCAATGGCTGAGATAACAGACTGCCTGGTGCCGACGCGAGCGGCGAGTGCCGTCTGCGTGAGGCCCGCTCCAGTGCGTGCGGTGTAGACCAGCTCCGCCAGACGCAGTCGGGCTTCCTCTTCCTCCACCGCAGCATCGAAGCGTGCGCGCTCCTCAGCGGGCATAGCGGCGAGCGCATTGGTCTCCAACTCGCGAAACGGCGTAGTCATAGATTCGTTCCCTTCTTCTCATCGATTCGGCTCTGGTGCGCGGTCTTGGCGCGGCGTGCGCGCAGCACTTCGTGTCGTTCGTTGTTGCGTTGTTTGCGAAAGGTCGTCAGAGTGACTGCTGAACGGTCGGGATCAAGGACGTACGTAATGCGGCGGGCGACACCTTCACAGGTGAAGCGCAACTCGCGCAACCCGTCTCCGAGCTGACGCGAATGCGGCATTGACAGCATGTGCCCACGATCTTCGAGACGGGCGACAATGCGCTGGGTGGCGGCTTTGCCCTCGGGTGATAGAGCGAAATACCAGTCCCGCACCTCATCGGAGAATTCAACCGACCATCGCATAGATCGAATATATCATTCCCGCGATATAGGATCTAGCGGATATTCACACGGCCCCAACGTCGACGGCATTGCCGGTCGCGGCGGGCTCGGCGTAGGCGACCTCGCGCCACACATCGCCGACGCGCTCGAACGAGGTGACGCTCGAGAGGGCGCAGCGGCGGGTGCGCGGATCGTGGCGCAGCGGGAGCCCAGCGACGTGCAGGTGCGTGATCCAGATCGGTGCCTGGTGCGAGACGATGACGATGTCGCCACCGTCGGTCTCGTGCCAGGCGCTGTTCATCGCCGCTTCCATTCGATCCGCAATCGACACGTATGGCTCACCCCAGCTGGGAAGCGACGGCTTGCGCAGATACCACCAGTTGCGCGGATCGCGCAGCGACTTACTCATTCGCGTGCCTTCGAACACGTTCGTCGGCTCGATCACCCGATCATCGATGACAGCGTCGAGCCCGAAGATCTCGGTGAACGGCTCGGCCGACTCCTGCGCACGCTGCAACGGAGAGCTACGCAGCGAGGTCACCGGTCGGCCCTGCTCTGCGATGTGCTCGGCGGCGGCACGCGCCATCCGTCGTCCGTCCTCGCTCAACCGGTAGTGCGGAAGCCGCCCGTACAGCACGCGCTCCGGGTTATGCACTTCGCCATGGCGGACAAGGTGAAGACGTTCGGCGGGCATGGTTCCAGTGTAGGGACCCATGCCCGCCGAACAGGTGGGCCTGACTAGACCCGACGGTACTGTGCCGAACCGAAGCCGATGATCGAGAGTCTATCGATGCCTCGTTTCGAGCCGCAAGCCTGCCACCCGCGCCCACGTAGAATGGCGGAGTTCCCTTTACTGAACTGGAGGAATCTTCCGTGCTTCGCACTCACACGATCGGCTCCCTGCGCGCCGAACACATCGGTCAGACCGTCACCCTCTCGGGTTGGGTCGATCGTCGTCGTGATCACGGAGGAGTCGCGTTCATCGATCTCCGCGATGCCTCCGGTATCGCCCAGGTGGTCATCCGCGATGAAGAGACTGCACACCCGCTGCGCAGCGAGTTCGTCCTCAAGGTCACCGGCACGGTCTCCGCGCGCCCCGCTGGCAACGAGAACCCGAACCTGCCCACCGGCGAGGTCGAGGTCATCGCGACCGAGGTCGAGGTGCTCAACGAGTCCGCCCCTCTTCCGTTCCAGGTTTCCACCGGCCTCGGCGACACCGACCCGATCGGCGAAGACGTCAGGTTCAAGCACCGCTACCTTGACCTGCGGCGCCCGGCCGCCGCATCCGCTCTTCGACTGCGCTCGCAGGTCTACAAGGCGGTGCGCGATGTGCTCTCGACGCGCGAGTTCGTCGAGGTCGAGACTCCGACCCTGACTCGCTCGACCCCTGAGGGCGCTCGCGACTTCGTCGTGCCCGCGCGCCTGCACCCTGGCAGCTGGTACGCCCTGCCGCAGAGCCCGCAGCTGTTCAAGCAGCTGCTCATGGTCGGCGGTATCGAGAAGTACTACCAGATCGCTCGTTGCTACCGTGATGAAGACTTCCGCGCCGACCGCCAGCCGGAGTTCACGCAGCTCGACATCGAGATGAGCTTCGTCGACCAAGAAGACGTCATCGAAATGATGGAAGACGTCATCACTGCGATGTGGGCGACCATCGACGTCAAGGTGCAGACTCCACTGCCGCGCATCACCTACGCCGACGCGATGGCGAAGTACGGCTCTGACAAGCCCGACCTGCGCTTCGGCCTCGAACTCGTCGAGGCAACGGAGTACTTCGCCGAGACCCCGTTCCGGGTGTTCCAGTCCGAGTACGTCGCGCCGTGTTGATGCCCGGTGGTGCGAGCCAGCCCCGCAAGCAGCTCGACGCCTGGCAGGACTGGGCCAAGCAGCGCGGCGCGCGTGGCCTCGCCTACGTCCTGTTCAACGAGGACGGCTCGCTCGGTGGCCCCGTTGCCAAGAACCTGTCCGACGCTGAGCAGGCCGGCCTTGCCGACCTCGTCGGTGCCCAGGCCGGCGACTGCGTCTTCTTCGCTGCCGGTTCCACGAAGGACAGCCGCGCACTGCTGGGTGCGGCCCGCGTCGAGATCGGACGCCGCCTCGGCCTTCTCGACCCCGACATCTTCGCGTTCACCTGGGTGATGGATGCCCCGATGTTCGAGCCTGCGGCGGATGCCGTGGCATCCGGTGATGTCGCCGTCGGCGCCGGAAAGTGGACCGCCGTTCACCACGCTTTCACGGGACCGAAGCCAGAGTTCGAGGACACCTTCGACACCGACCCGGCCTCGGCACTCGCCTACGCGTACGACATCGTCTGCAACGGCTCTGAGCTCGGCGGCGGATCGATCCGCATCCACCGCGAGGATGTGCAGAAGCGCGTCTTCGAAGTGATGGGCATCTCGGAAGAGGTCGCCAACGAGCAGTTCGGCTTCCTGCTGGAGGCGTTCAAGTTCGGCGCCCCGCCGCACGGCGGAATCGCGCTGGGCATGGACCGCGTGCTGCAGCACCTCACGAAGGCGGACTCGATCCGCGAGGTCATCGCGTTCCCGAAGACCGGCAACGGCTTTGACCCGCTGACCTCAGCACCCGCACCGATCACGCCTGAGCAGCGCGCCGAGGCCGGCGTCGACTACTCCCCGGAGGACGACGAAGCCTAGACAGCGTCCCCGGGCTCAGCGCGCGAGCAGCGCAAGCCCGGGGACGATGTTTTCGTTCCACACGTCGACGCCGAGCTTTGCGATGAGCGCGATGACGACGACGAGAAATACGACGCGGATGAACTTCGTGCCACGCGAGATCGCCATCCGCGAGCCGAGGTAGCTGCCCGCGACGTTGGCGACGGCGAGAATTCCGCCGAGCAGCCACAGCACCGATCCGTGCGGAATGAACAGCAGCAGAGCACCGATGTTCGTGGCGAGGTTGACGATCTTCGCCTTCGCGCTTGACTGCAGAAAGTCGTAGCCGAGCAGCGCGACAAGCGTGATCACGAGGAACGTTCCCGTGCCAGGCCCGATCATCCCGTCGTAGAAGCCGATCACCAGTCCCGCGGCGCCAGCCATGATGTGGTGCTTGTGTCCGCTGAAGCGCAGCCTCGTCGCGGCGCCCAATTCCGGCTTGAACGCGGTGAAGGTCACCACCGCGAGCAGCGCCAGCACGATGATGGGCTTGAACGCGGATGACGGCAGCACTGTGGCCACTCCCGCGCCGCCGAATGAGCCGATCAGTGCGATAACTGCCATCGGAAGCGCCGTACGGATGTCGGGCTTCGCCCGCCGATAGTAGGTAGCACTGCTCGTTGCTGTACCGAACACCGAGGCGAGCTTGTTGGTCGCGAGCGCCTGCACGGGAGCGATGCCCGGAATGAGCAGTAGCACCGGCAACTGCAGCAGACCTCCGCCGCCGACCACCGCGTCGATCCAGCCAGCGCAAAACGCTGCGAGCACGACGAACACGAGCATGCCCCAGGTCAGCTGTTCGAGCCCGAGTAGCTGGCCGATCTCCATCCGATAAGACTGCCAGATGCCAAGGTCACCGATTGACGGTCGAAACCTCGGCAGAAGTAGAAGTCCGCGCCCGTTCGGCGCTAGGGTGCCACCGTGGGGACACGCACACCATCCGTCGGTCACCTCTCGTTAACCCGAGTCGCTTTAATCGGTAACCGTCGGGGCATAGCGTGCTCTCGCACCCCGGCACCCGGCCGGACCCCGAGAGGACATACCCATGGCACGCATTACCCGCCGCGCGCGCATCGCGCCGGCATCGCGCTGGTCACGACTGCAGCCCTCGCTCTGTCTGCCTGCAGCGGCACCACAGACGCTTCCAACACCGGCGACAGCACTGCAGCAGACGCTGCAACCGCGACCTCGCTCAGCGACTTCGGCACATTGGCAGACCTTGAGACGGCGGCCAAGGCCGAGGGCCAGCTGAACGTCATTGCCCTCCCCCGCGACTGGGCCAACTACGGTGAGGTCCTTGACCTGTTCGCCGAGCGTTACCCAGAGATCACGATCAACGAGCAGTCCCCCGACGTCTCCAGCGCTGAAGAGATCCAGGCCGCGAAGACCAACGCGGGCCTCGACACGGCACCCGACGTCTTTGACCTCGGTCTCGCCGTCGCCCTCTCAAGCACCGACAGCTTCGCCCCGTACCAGGTGGAGAACTGGGATGACATCCCCGACGCGCTGAAAGAATCGACCGGCCTGTTCGTGGGCGACTACGGCGGATACATGTCGATCGGCTACGACTCGTCGAAGTTCGATGAGCCCACCGCTCTCAAGGACCTGCTCAGCGCCGACTACAAGGGTGCGGTCGCAATCAATGGTGACCCCACCCAGGCTGGTGCAGCATTCGCCGCCGTCGGGCTGGCCACGATCCAGTCCGAGGGAACGCTGGATGACTTCCAGCCCGGCATCGACTTCTTCAGCGAACTGCAGAAGGCCGGCAACTTCCTCAAGGTCGACGTGACGCCCGCGACCATCACCAGCGGCGAGACCCCGGTCGTCTTCGACTGGGACTACCTCACGCCGCAGCCGGCGCTGACAACAAGAACTGGAAGGTCGTCGTCCTCGACGGCACCGGTTACGCCGGCTACTACAACCAGGCGATCAACAAGGATGCCCCGAACCCGGCAGCTGCTCGTCTGTGGCAGGAATTCCTCTACAGCGACGACGTGCAGAATCTGTGGCTGAAGGGCGGCGCACGTCCGGCTCGCATGGAGGCCATGACCGCGGCCGGCACGATCGACGCCGACCTCGCAGCGGCTCTTCCTGAGGTTCCGGCCGACACCGTCGTCCCGACCGAAAAGCAGAGCACCGACGCCGGCACGCTGCTCGGCGAGAAGTGGGCTGCGGCGGTCCAGTGACCTCGATGACCCTGGGGGCGGATGCCGCGGCATCCGCCCCCTCCACCGCCGGGCCGTCCAAGACGGCCCGGCGGTCCGGCATATCTACGGCGTGGCTGGGACTCGTGCCCTTCGCCGCGTACGTCCTGCTCTTTCTCGCGTTGCCGACGGTCCTCGCCATCGGCTCAGGTTTCTTCGCGAAAGACGGCTCGTTCACCTGGACAAACGTCACGGCCCTCGCCGATCCCGTTGTTCTGAACACGTTCGCGAACTCGGCCGGACTGTCGTTGCTGACCGCCATCGTCGGCGCCGTGCTCGGTGCGCTCGTCTGTTATGCCCTGCTCGGCATGAACCCTCAGGGCGCGGTGCGCTCAACCGTGGATGCCGCGGCAGGGGTACTCGCACAGTTCGGCGGCGTCATGCTCGCCTTCGCGTTCATCGCTACGATCGGCGCGCAGGGCGTGATGACGCTGTTCTTGAAGGACGCGCTCGGCCTGAACATTTTCGAAAATGGCATGTGGCTGTACGAGCTGCCCGGCCTGATCTTGCCGTACATCTACTTCCAGGTGCCGCTGATGGTGATCACGTTCATGCCGGCCCTCGCAGCCTTGAAGCCGCAGTGGACAGAGGCGAACCTCACGCTCGGTGGCACGCGCGCCAGCTTCTGGCTGCGGATCGGCATCCCGGTCCTTGCCCCATCGTTCCTCGCGAGTCTCCTGCTGCTCTTCGCGAACGCGTTCTCGTCGTACGCCACCGCCGCAGCGCTTGCCAGCCAGGGGTCACAGATCGTGCCGCTGCAGATCCGCGCGGCGCTCACCAGCGAGACCGTGCTGGGGCGAGAGAACCTCGCCGGCGCGCTGGCGCTCGGCATGATCATCGTGGTCGGCATCGTGATGAGCCTGTACTCGCTCGTGCAGCGCCGAGCCGCAAGGTGGCAGTCATGAATGGTCTCGCGCCCTCGCGGCTCACCCGTTGGATCATCGGCATCGTTGTAGGTGCGTTCTTCGCCATCCCTCTGGTCTCGACGTTCCTCTACACGCTGCGCGGCACCGAGGGCGGGCTGTCGTTCGAACGCTGGGCTGCGCTGTTCGACCCCGCAGCATCCGCGGCGATCAAGCCGATCTGGACAGGCCTGGGCAACTCGCTCGTGCTCGCCGTTGTCACGGTCGCGATCGTGCTTCTGCTGCTGGCGCCGACGATGATCCTCGTCAACCTGCGCTTTCCGAAACTGAAGCCGTTCTTCGAGTTCGCGGTGCTGCTGCCGATCTCGATCCCTGCGATCGTGCTCGTCGTCGGGCTCGCTCCGATCTACCTGCAGATCGGACGCACCCTCGGCACCGGCACGTGGACGTTGGCATTCGCCTACGGCGTCACCGTGCTGCCGTTCGCGTTCCGTTCGATCCAGGCATCCATCGACGCGGCCGACCTTCGCACGCTCGCGGAGGCCGCTCGCTCGCTCGGGGCGAACTGGCCGACCGTCGTGTTGAAGGTGCTGGCACCGAACATCCGCCAGGGCCTGCTCGCAGCATCCCTCATCTCCATCGCCGTCGTACTGGGCGAGTTCACGATCGCCTCTCTGCTGAACCGTCAGGTCTTCCAGACCGCAATGGTTGTCGTGCAAAAACAAGACGCCTACGCTCCGGCGATCTTCACCCTGCTGGCGCTGCTGTTCTGTTTCTTGCTGCTGCTCATCATCGGCCGCGCCGCCCGCGGCAACCGAAAGGCCCGCTCATGACCACCCCGACGTCCTCCCCGCCACGAAAGACAATCTGCTGCTCGCTGAAGCTGGCGAAGGCACCCGCGTGCAGTTCCAGGGAATCGAGAAGAGCTACGGCTCGAACAAGGTGCTGCACGGTGTCGACTTCGACATCGCACCGGGCGAGTTCGTCTCACTGCTCGGGCCGTCTGGCTGCGGAAAGACCACCGCGCTGCGCGTGCTCGCAGGCCTCGAGAGCGCCGACGGCGGTGCCGTTCTGCTGGGCGGACAGGATGTCTCACGCGTCCCGACCAACAAGCGCGACATCGGCATGGTCTTCCAGTCGTACTCGCTGTTCCCGCACCTGAACGTCGCAGACAACACCGCATTCGGCCTGCGCCGGCGAGGAGTCGGCAAGGTACAGGCAGCGAAGCGTGCGCTCGATGCCCTCGCGCTCGTCGGGCTCGAGGGCTTCGCCGACCGCTTCCCCCACCAGCTCTCCGGTGGCCAGCAGCAGCGAGTTGCTCTCGCCCGTGCCTTGGTCACTGAGCCTCGCGTACTGCTGCTCGATGAGCCGCTCTCTGCGCTTGATGCGAAGGTTCGCGTGCAGTTGCGTGACGAGATCCGTCGCATCCAGCTGCGCCTCGGCATCACGACGGTTTTCGTCACGCACGACCAGGAAGAGGCGCTGGCCGTCTCCGACCGAATCGCCGTAATGGATGCCGGACGCATCGACCAGATCGACACCCCCGAAGAGCTGTACCTGCGGCCTGCCACCGCCCACGTCGCAGCATTCGTCGGGCTCTCCAGCATGGTCTCTGGGATCGCCTCGGGCGGACGTGTGACGGTGTGGGGGCACGACCTTCCCACCAACACTCCCGCCAACGGTGAGGTCGAAGTGCACCTACGGCCCGAAAACCTGCGCTTTACGGGCGAGGCGGATGCCGCGACCAGCGGCGTGGTCGAGGAGAGTACGTTCCTCGGCAGCATCCGTCGCACCCTCGTCAAGACGGATGCCGGTGAGCTCGTGCGCGTGCAGCACGACGCGCAGTTCCATCCTGCCTTCGGAGACCGAGTGCACCTGGCTATTGAGCCGGTGCCGGTGGCCGTCCGGACGAAGGGCTGAGCGGGTCTTCCCGCAGATCGTCCCTGAGCCTGTAGCGGATCGGCCCCTGAGCCTGTCGAAGGGTCCGATTCGCGCTAGAGAACGCGTGCCAAGAAGTCCTGGGTGCGCGGATGCTGCGGGTGCGCGAGCACCTCGCGCGGGTCGCCCTCTTCGACGATGACGCCGCCATCCATAAAGATCAGGCGTGAGCTGACTTCACGGGCAAAGCCCATCTCGTGCGTGACGACGAGCATCGTCATCCCTTCGTCGGCAAGCGTGCGCATCACCTGCAGCACCTCCCCGACGAGTTCGGGATCGAGCGCAGAGGTCGGCTCGTCGAACAGCATCATGTCGGGATTCATGCACAGCGCCCTGGCGATCGCCACGCGCTGCTGCTGACCACCGGAAAGGTGCCCGGGATACGCATCCGCTTTGTCCGACAGCCCAACGCGGGCGAGCATCTTTTGTGCGACCTTGTCGGCATCTGCCTTGGAGCGCTTGAGCACCCGACGCTGCGCGACCGTGAGGTTTCCGAGCACGCTCATGTGCGGGAACAGGTTAAAGCTCTGAAAGACCATTCCGATGCGGGTGCGCACACGGTCGATGTCGATGTCGGGATCGGTAATGTCGATGCCCTCGATGAGAATGCTACCGCCGCTGGGCTCTTCGAGCAGATTCACCGAGCGCAGCAGCGTCGACTTTCCTGACCCGGAGGTCCGATCACACAGACGACCTCGCCCGGCTGCACGGTGAGGTCGATGCCCTTGAGCACCTCGTTGTCACCGAAGCTCTTGACCAGTGCGCGCACTTCGATGGCGGGCGCATGAATGTCGATCAAGTCCGTGCTCATCGCTGCCTCGCCAATCGTCGTTCAAGCCACGCTGCCAGTCGTGTGAGCGGAATCGTCACCATGAGGTACAATATCGCCGCCATGATGAGGGGCGTTCCATTAGCATTCTGATTCGAGAGGTCACGAACGAACGTGGTGAGCTCTCGTGTCATCAGCGTGGTGCCGGCGATGAACACCAGCGAGGTGTCTTTCAGCAGCAGCACGAATTCATTAGTCAGCGGCGGGATGATGATGCGGAAGCCCTGCGGAAGCGTCACCCAAATCATCGTCTTCAGCGGTGACATGCCGAGCGAACGAGATGCTTCGATCTGCCCCTTCGGCACGGCTTGGATGCCGGCACGAATCACCTCAGCCATGTACGCCGAGGACACCAGGATCAAACCCACAAGACCGGATGCTGCCGGTCCCCCTGGGATCTTGATCCCGAGACCGATCGGCAGCATATACGCGACAGCGAAGATCGTCAGCAGCGCAGGCAGGCCACGGAACAGCTCGATCCACGCCGTCGCGAACCACCGATACGGCAGGATGCTGGACAGCTTCATCACCGCGAACAGGATGCCGAGAAGCGCACCGCCCACAAAGCCCACAAGCGTGAACCACAGAGTATTGAACAGAGCGACCGTGATGATCTCGGGGAAGAGCTTCACCGCAACCGCGGGGTCAAGGAACTGCTTGCTAAACCGACCCCAGTCGGTAGACAGCACCGCCCAGGCGATGACCGCGACGAAGATCGCGTACATCGCCAGGCGATAGAGCCGCTGACGGGTCCTGCGTTTCATCGCCATCGTGATCTGTGTTCGTCAGCGCTCGTCAGCGCGGATCACTTGGCCGCGAAGTAGGTGTCGTAAATAGTCTGGTAATCGCCGCTGTCCTTGAGTTCTTTCAGGGCACCGTTGACTGCCTTGACCAGTGCGTCGCTCGCACCCTTCTCGAACGCGAAGCCGTACGCCTCGTCGGTCTTGTACTCCTCGACGATCTTGTAGGTGCTGTCAGCCTTCTCGTGCTCGATGTTCACCGGCTGGTCCTGGAGGATGGCGTCGACCTGACCGGCCTGAATCGCCGGCCACAGCTCGCCGTCACCGGGGTAGCGAATGATCTCAGTGTCGGCCGGTGCGTTGTCGGTTGTGTACGTCTCACCTGTGGTGCCCTGCTGCACACCGACGGTCTTGCCCGCGAGGTCGTCGATCGACTTGATTCCCGAATCCGAGCGAACCAGCAACGACTGCAGCGAGTCGTAGTACGGGTCGGAGAAGTCGAGGTTCGCCTTGCGCTCGTCGGTGATCGTCATCGCGGAGGCGCCCATGTCGCAGTTGCCAGCGACCAGGACAGTGCCAGAGGTCAGAGCTTCGAAGCTCACGTCCTGCACAGAAAGCTTCAGGCCGAGGTTGTCGGCGATCGCAGAGACCAGGTCAATGTCGAAGCCGGTGTATCCGGTTTCGGTCGACGAGTCTTCAAACTCGAAGGGAGCGTAGGGGATTTCGGAACACACCGTGAGGGTGCCCGCTTCAACCAGTCCGTAGTCGTTGCCTGCGGTGCTGGCGTCGCCGCCGCCCGCGTCACTGCCGCCGGCGCAGCCGGCAAGAGCGAGGGTGGCAGTCGCGGCGAGCGCGATGCCGAAGATGATGTTGCGACGTGACATGACCACTCCAGTGGGACGGGGCAGCAGTGCCCGCGGACAGGTATGAGGTTCATCTTGACATGGTCGGACACACAAATCGCATGTTCAGGGCACCCCAGAGGTTACATTTGCGTTTCACTCCGCTAACTGGAGTCACGCAGAACGCCCGGTATGGGCGGGATCAGACCTCGAAGTCGACAGCCACGCGAGAGGCGACGACCGAACGAATGTAGTCCGCGGCCTCTTCATGCGCCGGGTGCACCACATACTGCTCCAGCGCCTCAACAGAGTCGAAGTCGGCTACGAGCGTGACATCCCAGTTCGCGTCGGCATAGAGCGAGTTCGCGCCGGCCGAGATTGAGCGCAGTTGCGGAACCACGCCATCGAGAGCGTTCAGACGCCGCGCGACTTCTGCGGCCTCTGCGCCGCGCTCGGCGGCATCCTCGTTCTTGAGCTTCCAGGTGACTACGTGTCGGATCGTCATACTGTCTCCAGTCTTTGGCGCAGGCGGTCGGGCGAGACCCGCCAGTGCGCGTGCAGTTCACCGTCGATCAGCACGACGGGAATCTTTTCCCACCACAACTCGTGCAACGCAGGATCGTCATGGATCGACTGCTGCACGATCTCGACTCTGTCGCCGATTTCATCGGGAAGCTCTGCCACGACCGTCTCGAC
Organism: Microbacterium sp. CH12i; assembly: GCF_000685355.1. Lineage (GTDB taxonomy): Bacteria > Actinomycetota > Actinomycetes > Actinomycetales > Microbacteriaceae > Microbacterium. The sequence continues at coordinate 167,845 of NZ_JHET01000010.1, forward strand.
GATTTCCAGTGCTGTGGGGCACAGGTGACACCCGGCTTTGCCGATCACAGTGACGGTCGTCACGCCGAGGGGACCTCAACAGGGTTGCCTGCGGCGATCCACTCGCCGGTGCCGCCCTCAACATTCGTGGCGTCGTAGCCACGTGGCTCGAGTGCCTCAACAACGCGTGCGGAACGCCCACCTGCCTGGCAGATGACGTCGAACGCCTCGGAAGGGAGTTCCTCGAGGCGATCGCCGATCTCTGACATCGGGATATTCACGGCGCCAGGTACGTGGCCAGCGGCATACTCGTCACGCTCGCGCACATCAATGAGTGGCGTACTCTCGCGGGCCGCGAGATCTGCGATGGTGATCGACTTCATGACAACCTCCGGACTGGGCGCTGAAACGCGTTGAACGCAGAGACACAAAGCGCCCCTTTGACGAGCTCAAAGAGCAGGTCAGGGGCGCTCGTGTCAGGCCGCTTACTTCTTGTTGCGACGCTGGTGGCGAGTCTTACGAAGCAGCTTGCGGTGCTTCTTCTTCGCCATGCGCTTGCGGCGCTTCTTGATGACTGAACCCACGGAAACCTCACTAAGTCAGTTGCTGGGCGTCGCAGGATGACAAACGCCCGGGCGCGGCACGGAAAAATGCCTCGGATCAGTCTAGCAAACCACAACCGGTGCGAAGTGCACCGGTGCAGCCGCACTGAATTGGATCAGCCCACGTCGGAGATCGGGAGCTGGAGTGCGTCGCGACCGCCGACTCCGGCACACGATAACTGCGTCCAAACCGAATCGCAGGCAGGTCGCCGGAGTGCACGAGTCGATAGACGGTCATCTTCGAAACGCGCATGATCTCTGCGACTTCGGCGACCGTCAAGAATCGAACGTCAGGAACTTCGGGCATCCCCATACCCCTTTCTGCTGATGCACACTCTATGGGGAACATGCGACGCGTGTAAACCCATGTGGCGATTGTGGCCTGTGTGACTGGCGTCCCGTCCGCTGCGTCGGCGAGCGTCGGCGCGTCTGCTCAGGCGCCGAGGCGGCGAAGCGCCGTGGTGACGACGTGCTTTGCCGATGCCGCGGCGCGGCCAACAACTTCAGCCGCGTGCGCTGCGCCGTCATTCAGCGGAATGAGCGACAGATCGATGTCAGGAGCACTATCACCGAAAGCATCTACGAGGAAGGGAACCAGCCAGTCGTCGACGACTTCGAGTGCCTCGACCTCAATGCTGTAGAAGCGGCGCTGGCCGTCTTCGCGAACACTGACTAACTCTGCGTCGCGCAGCACCTTCAGATGCTTCGAGACGGTGGGTTGGCTGATGCCAAGTTCACTGACGATCTGCGAGACGCTGGTGCCGGCATCGCCATCGGTGGCACGCCGTAAAAGCAGCTGGAGGATATCGCGCCTCGTGCCGTCTGCAATCACGTCGAAGATGTCGGTCATGTGATTAGGCTAGTCGTCTCACGTGCGGAGTACCATGACGAAGGCTCTCTGAGATCTGCTCAGCGGGCCTTCGCAGACGAAGCTCAGGGAGGGACGCGTGTCGAGCATCGGATCGTCCTTTTCCTCGGGCAGCAAAGCACGCGACGTCTGGCGCACTATTCGCCACATTGTCACCTCCTCACCGTCGCGCTTCGCGATTCTCATCTTCGCCTCGCTGATTCTGCTGTTCACCGCACTGTTCTCGCTGCCGATCGCGTCAGCATCCGGCACCATCACTCCGATCAGCGATGCACTTTTCACTGCAGTGTCGACGATTTGCGTCACCGGGCTCGCCACCGTCGATATGTCAGCGCACTGGTCCCCATTCGGGCATGTCCTCACCTTTTTGGGCGTGAACATCGGCGGCATGGGCGTGCTGACGCTGGCATCGGTCCTCGGCCTCGTTATCTCGAAGAAGCTCGGCCTGCGCGCCAAGCTACTCGCCGCCGGTGACAGCAATCCGCTGCGCGCACACGGCGGTGTGGTCAACGAGGGTCAGACCGTACGACTCGGCGAGGTTGGTCAGCTACTGAAGACAGTGGCGATGTCGCTGCTGTTGATCGAGGGAATCGTCGCGGTGCTGCTGTACCCAGGACTCGTGATGGCCGGCATCCCGCCGCTCGCCGCTCTCTGGGAGGCCCCCTATTATTCGGCGATGTCGTTCACGAACACGGGCTTCACCCCGAACGCTGGCGGCATCGGCGAGTTCGCAGATGACTATTTCGTCCTGACTCTGCTGATGATCAGCATGTTTCTCGGCAGCATCGGCTTCCCGGTGATCTACACGCTCGCGAAACACCATTTCCACGTGAAGCGCTGGTCACTGCACTCCAAGCTCACTCTGATCACCACAGCGATCTTGTTCGTTGCCGGGGCGGTCGCATTCATCGCCTTGGAGTTCAACAATCCGCGAACTTTCGGATCGATGGATGCTGGCGACACCACGTTCCAGGCCTTCTTCCTGTCTGCGATGACCCGGTCGGGCGGCTTTAGCGTGATCGATATCGACAGCCTCAACGGCTCGTCGAAGCTGGTGATCTCGATGCTCATGTTCGTCGGTGGCGGTTCAGCATCCACCGCTGGCGGTATCAAGGTGACGACGCTGGCTGTGCTCGCCATCGCGGTCTGGTCCGAGGCGCGCGGGCGCCAGTCGGTCGAGGCTTTCGGCCGCCGGATCCCCAGCGACGTCCAGCGCGTCGCCCTCAGCGTCGTGGCGTGGGGCGCGACCATCGTTGCCCTCGCCACCATCATCATCACCCAGATCACAAAGGCCCCCACCGAGGATGTCCTTTTCGATGTGATCTCTGCTTTCGGCACGGTCGGACTCAGCACCGGACTCACCGAAGCGCTGCCGGATTCTGCCAAGTACGTCATGGCCGCCACCATCTTCATGGGGCGCATTGGTACAGTGACTCTCGCCGCGGCGATCGCCGCGACATCGCGTTCGCAGCTCTACTCGCTGCCCGTGGAAAGGCCGATCGTTGGTTGAAGTCCTCCGGGGCGACGCCCCTGTCCTCGTGATCGGACTCGGTCGCTTCGGCGCCGCCTGTGCCGGCGAGCTCGACCGGCTCCACCGCGACGTGCTCGCGATGGACGAGAGCCTTGAGCTGGTGCAGAAGTGGTCGGACCGCGTCACGCACACCGTGCAGGGCGATGCCCGCAACATCGACGCGCTGCGTCAGATCGGGGCGCAAGACTTCCAGGTGGCTGTGGTTGCGGTGGGCTCGCTCATCGAAGCATCCGTTCTGATCACTGCGAATCTCGTCGATCTCAAGGTGCCGCAGATCTGGGCGAAGGCCGTTTCGCAGTCACACGGCAAGATCCTCGCTCGTGTCGGCGCGAACCACGTCATCTACCCAGAGCGCGAAGCCGGCGAGCGCGTCGCGCACCTCGTCAGTGGGCGGATGCTGGACTTCATCCGCTTCGATGATGACTTCGTGCTAGCCAAGATGTACCCGCCGAAGTTCATCCGCGGAGTCGGCTTGAACGAGTCGGGCGTGCGCTCGAAGTACAAGGTCACTGTCGTCGGCGTGAAGAGCCCGGGCAAGCCGTTCCGCTACGCCGAGGCCGATACGGTTGTAACGAACCACGACCTCATCATCGTCTCGGGAACCAACAGCGACATCGAACGCTTCGCCGCGCTGGACCGCTAATTCTGCGCGGAACCTGAAAGATGGTTCACATATTCCGATAGTGCCGCTAGAGTCAAGCAAGACGCGGCATCGGCGCCGGGTCTGTGCACAAAGGACCGGACATGGCGCGCATTCAAGATCTGCTTCTCGACGGCATCACCGCACGCGTGATCGATACGACACGACTGCGAGTGAACATCCTCGAACGCGCGACGGATGGCAGCGCCACTCCCCCGGAGCGAACCGTCGTCTTCGTGCACGGCAACGTATCGTCTGCGCTGTTCTGGCAGCCGGCAATGCTCGACCTTCCCGCTGACGTTCGCGCGATCGCGATCGACCTGCGCGGCTTCGGTGACAGCGAATCGTTGCCGGTGGATGCCACACGCGGCCTCAGCGACTTCAGCGATGATGTGCACGCGACACTGCAAGCGCTAGACATCACCAGCGCACATCTCGTCGGATGGTCGATGGGCGGCGGCGTCGTGATGCAGTACGCGCTTGACTACCCCGCGCTCAGTCTCACCCTGCAGGCACCCGTCTCACCGTATGGTTTCGGCGGCACGCGCCGTGACGGGTCTCGCCTGGCGGACGACGATGCCGGATGTGGCGGAGGAGGCGCAAACCCCGACTTCATCGAACGGATGCGCTCAGGCGATACGTCGACGGACGCACAGACGTCACCACGAAACGTCTTCCGCTCCAGCTACGTCGCCCCCGGCTACACGAGCGAACACGAGGACATCTGGGTCGCCTCGATGAACACCACCTCGACGGCACCGGGCAACTACCCCGGCGACAGTGTCGTGACCGCGAACTGGCCCGGCTTTGGCGCCGGCGATACCGGGGTGCTGAACACCATGGCCCCAAAGCACTTCAACGTCTCGCGCATCGTCGAGCTCGCCGCGAAACCGCCCATCCTGTGGGTGCACGGCACGGCCGATGCGATCGTGTCTGATGCATCGTTCTTCGACCTCAACCACCTCGGCGCGGTCGGCGCCATTCCCGGTTGGCCGGGGGCAGATGTCGCACCAGCGCAGCAGATGGTGTCGCAGACCCGTGACGTGCTCGATGCATACGCCGCAGCGGGCGGCGCGGTCACCGAACTGACCTGGGAAGGCGTCGGACACTCACCGCATCTTGAGCAGCCCGCCGAGTTCCGCGCGGCGCTGCTCGAGCGGATTGGGTACTCCGCGGGCTGAACCGGTGCCGCGTTCGCAAGAAACCTGCGTGCGTCAGGCTCCCGAGGCGAGCTCGCGCGAGCGGGCGAGCGCGGCATCCGTCGCTTTGGCGAAGATCTGGTCGAGGTGGGCGTCTTGCAGCACGGCGATCGCGCGCTCGGTGGTGCCTTCGGGCTGGTCACGCGGCGGCGGAGCTCTGCCGGATCGTCACCGGATGCTTCAAGGAGCGCCGTCGCGCCGATGAACGTCTGCTCGACCATCAGCTTGGCGTCTTCCTCACTGAACCCCTTGCCAACAGCGGCCTTTGAAAGCTCTTCCATGAGCAGGAACACATAAGCCGGGCCTGAGCCGGAGATCGTACCCAAGGCATCGATCATCTCTTCTTCTGATACCTCGACGACAACCCCAACGAGCTCGAAAAGGCGACGCACGATCGAGAGGTCTTCGGCGGATGCCGCGGCGCCAGCGGCAAGACCGGTGACGGCCTTGCCCACGGTCGCGGGAGTATTCGGCATCGAACGAATGACCCTGACGCCGGCACCGAGCACCTCGGCGAAAGTGCCGAGCGTCACGCCAGCGGCAAGGCTCACGACGATGGCATCAGGGCGCAGCACCGGGGCGATCTCGCGGAGCAGGTCGGGGACCATAGCCGCTTCACGCCGACAAGGATGATGCGGGCAGCGGCTGCGGCATCCGTATTGCCGGTCGGCAGCTCGTCCAAGGCGATCGCGGTCACACCAGCGAGGCCGGCGAGGGCCGCCGCCTTCTCTGCGGTGCGATTCGTAGCGACGATGCCGCCATCGACATCGACTCCCGAGGCGACGACGCCTCGCAGAATGGCGCCTCCCATGGAACCGGCACCGAGAAACGCGAGGGAAGGAAGTGATTCAGCCATGCGGCCATCCTATTCGCGGCATCCGACAGCGCCGAGGGTCTCCCACGCATCCACAATCAGCCGAAGTAGACTCGCGGCATGAGTGAATCCGGTGGCAACAAGGCGATTGTCGCGGCGTTCCTGGCGAACCTGGGCATCGCGATTGCGAAGTTTGTAGCGTGGGCCCTCTCGGGGTCGGCGTCGATGCTTGCGGAGGCGATCCACTCGGTCGCCGACTCGTGCAACCAGTTGCTGCTCATGCTCGGCGGACGCAAATCGAAGCGCTCAGCCGACCGCGAGCACCCATTCGGCTACGGACGCGAGCGGTACGTCTATGCATTCGTCGTCTCCATCATCCTGTTCTCGGTCGGTGGACTGTTCGCGATCTACGAGGGCATTGACAAGCTGACCCACCCGCACGCACTCGATCCGGTGTGGTGGTGGCTGCCGATCGTCGTGCTCGTCATCGCGATTGGCCTGGAGTCGTTCTCGCTGCGCACCGCCGTAAAAGAGAGCAACCTCGTGCGTGAGCCCGGGCAGTCGTGGGTGTCGTTCGTGCGACGCTCGAAGGCACCCGAGCTGCCGGTCGTGCTGTTGGAAGACGTCGGTGCACTTATCGGACTCGCGTTCGCGCTGCTCGGTGTCGGACTCACCGTGATCACCGGCAACAGCGTCTTCGATGCGCTCGGCACTCTCGCCATCGGCGTGCTGCTCGTACTGATCGCCGTCATCCTTGGTATTGAAACGAAGAGTCTGCTCGTCGGCGAGGGCGCGAATCAAGCCGATCTCGACCTGATCGAAGATGCCATCGCAGGCTGCCCGGACGTTGAGAAGCTCATCCACCTGAAGACGCTCTACCTGGGCCCGGATGAGCTGCTCGTCGCCGCGAAGATCGCCCTGAAGTCCGACAAGACGGTTCGCGAGGCCGCCGACGACATCAACCACATCGAGAAGCAGATTCGGGATGCTGTCCCCATCGCACGCATGATCTACATCGAGCCTGACATCTACCGTCCAGCGATCGATCCGACGCCTCCGACCGACGCGTTCGTGTTCAAGTCCGCCGACTAGCGGGGTTCAGTTCGCGTCAGCGGCGCTGTTCGAAGAACTCGCGCAGCAGTGCGGTCGCGGCATCCTCGGCGACACCACCGATGACCTCGGCACGGTACGGCAGCCGTCGATCGCGCAGCACGTCGTACATCGAACCGGCCGCGCCCGCCTTGTCATCCCAGGCGCCGAACACGAGCCGTCCGATCCGCGCCTGCAGAATCGCTCCGGCACACATCACACACGGCTCGAGAGTGACGACGAGGGTATGAGTCTCAAGATTCCATGAACCCACGGATGCCGCGGCCTGCCGCAGTGCGACGATCTCGGCATGCCCGGTGGGATCGTGCGTCTCCTCACGGATGTTGCGGCCCTCACCGATGATCTGGCCCTCGGAGTCGAGCACAACGGCGCCGACGGGAATCTCCCCCGCGGCCGCAGCCTCTGCGGCGAGCTCAAGCGCGCGCCGCATCGCGCGCTCGTCAAGGTCGGTCATGCGTCGAGCTTAGTTCTCAGGCCTGTTCAGGCTCGTGGGTCGTGGCGAAGACGCGCGGCGCATTACCCTGTAGTCATGCGTGTTCACGTCGCCGACCATCCTCTCGTCACTCACAAGCTCTCGGTGTTGCGCGATGTGCGCACCCCGTCGCCTGTCTTCCGGCAGCTGACGGAGGAGCTGGTGACACTGCTCGCCTATGAGGCGACGCGGAATGTCCGCGTTTCTCCGATCGAGATCACCACCCGGTCACGAAGACCATGGGTGTGAAGATCTCCGAGCCGCGCCCGATTGTCGTGCCGATCCTGCGGGCAGGCCTCGGGATGCTGGAGGGGCTCGTGAAGCTTCTCCCCACCGCCGAGGTTGGTTTCCTTGGAATGGTGCGTGACGAGACGACGTTCAAGCCGACCACTTACACCGAGCGCCTTCCGGATGATCTCAGCGATCGCCAGTGCTTCGCTATCGATCCGATGCTCGCGACCGGTGGATCGCTCGGCGCTGCGATCCAGTTCTTGTTCGACCGGGGCGCGAAGGATGTCACCGCGATCTGCCTGCTGGGTACCCCGGAAGGCCTTGCTGCGATCGAAAAAATCGTCGGCGACCGCGATGTAACCATCGTCTTGGGTGCGCTCGATGAGCGCCTCAATGAGAAGGGTTACATCGTTCCCGGGCTCGGCGATGCCGGCGACCGGTTGTACGGCACCGTCTGACGCAGCGTCTGGATCATTCGCGCTAGCCGGCCGGATCAGTCGTGGTCGGCACCGACCAGTCGGGCGAAGGCGCTGAGGCGCGCGACGCTTCGTGAGTGCGGGGCAGGTCGTTCAGCAGGGCCGGCGAGTGGATCAGGTATGCCGCCACTTGAGCGCGCGAGATCGCGACGTTGAGTCGGTTCTGCAGCAGCAGGAACTCTGGTCCGCGTGGCGCGTCACGCCCGCTGGATGCCGCCAACGTCGTGATCGAGACGACTGCTTCTTTGCCCTGGAAGTTGTCGACCGTTCCGACCGGCACACCTGGCAGCCCGGCCGCGGCAAGCGTGTCGATGACCAGCTGCTTTTGCGCGTTGTAGGGCGCGACAACGATGAAGTCCGACTCCACAAGTGGCCGGGTCGCGGCGGCTGGGTCCATGTCGGTGAACTCTCTTCCGAGAAATTCTCGAACGATGCGCACAACCTCTGCGGCTTCCTCAACGGACTGCGTCGCGTTGCCGCGGTGCCTGATCGGAACGATGTGCACGCCCGCCTCGACGCCAGCGATCGATCGTCGCTCAGTACCGGGAGCCGAAGCCAGCTGACCGGCATACGACAGCCGCGAAACCGGAGCCGCGATAGCCGGATGCATCCGCCAACTGCGGTCGAGGAAGTATCCGAACTCGGCGCGAACAACGGCGTCGCCGCGCATCACCCACCCGAGCGCAGAGGTATCGACCGGCTCGGGGTGTGCGCCCTGGCTGACCTGCGGCAGCTGCTGCGGGTCCCCCAAGAGCAGCAGCCGCTGAGCTGCGGCCGCGACGGCGATCGTAGAGGCGAGCGAGAACTGGCCTGCTTCGTCGATGACGAGCAGATCGAGCCCCTGTCGTTCGACACGGCCGGTGTTGCTGAAGTCCCAGGCTGTGCCCCCGACCACCACGCCTTGGCCGGCGCGCTCGGCGAGGAACGCGGACATGCCCGCTTTCGGGATCACCGTGTATTTCGGGTCGCTGTTTTTGTCTTTGGGCGCCTTTGCCACTTGGCCGGGCGGCACGCCGTCGACGACGATGCGGTCGAGCAGCGTCTCGATGATCGCGTGCGATTGAGCAACGACGCCCACGCGGAAGCCGTGCTCGTTCACGAGCCGAGCGATCACCCTCGAGCCGGTATATGTCTTCCCCGTGCCGGGAGGGCCTTGAACTGCGACATAGCTGTTGTCGAGGTCGAGGATGCCGCGGACGATGGCATCGATCACGTCGTCGTTGGAGGCCGGTAGCGGAGCGCCCGAACGGGTACGCGGAGGAATACGGCGCAGGATATCTGTGGCGGCATCTACAGGGAACGACGGGGCTGCGGCATGTACGGCGTCCGCCCACTCATCGATCGCGCCCTGCAAGGAGACGACCCGTGGTGGCGCCGCCGGCGTGAGCGCGAGAGGGAATTCGTCCCAGGTCTGCCCACCGACCGCGGTCTCGGCGATCACGTACCCGTCGTCAAGCACCTCCGTGACCGTCACGGTTCGCGGAACATGTACCGCCCGCGACGGCGCCTCGACGCGAAAGGCGCCGGGAACGGATACAGCGCGAACGGATTCGCGCCCTCACCCAGTGTCGTTCCCGGTGAGATCTCGCCGCGGATCTCAATTTCTCTCGAGGAGACGCGACGCCCCTCTTCAACGCTCCAGTCACGCCGGAGCACGCTCTGCGTGGAATCTACCCGCACGACGTCGCGGGTCTGATCCCACATCGACACCGGCTCACGAAGTCGCTGGAAATGCCCGACCCAGAAGCTCTTCGCCTCACGCGGGTAGTAGTCGATCGCGGCTGCGGCGACGCGGTGCACTTCGCCGTCGCCGCCAGCCTCAACATCGCGCTCTGCATCGGCGAGGAGCGCGACCGAACGGTGCGAAGGCTCGTAAATCAGCTCTTCGGACTCATCTGGCGGCGCCGGGTCGACGCCCTTCTCCTTGGCGATCTCGATCAGCCAGTTGCGCAGGCGCCGGGTGGAGACGCAGTCAAAGCGGTTGTAGTCGGCAAGGTCGTCGAGCACAGTTTGAGCCTCGGTAGTCGCGCCGCCGTCGGCGAGTTCGCGTGCGGCGACGTATTGCACGATTGAATCGTCGCCCTTCTGCACGTCGCTGGTGCGCACATCTTCGCCCATGTACAGCGGCTCGAGCTTCTTGATCGAATACGACCGCGACCCCACTCGAACGGTACGCAGCACCAACGGGTACAGGTCGACGAACACCCCCTCGCGCAGAAGCTTGTCGACCTCACCTTCGCGAATGCCGTAGCGCGCTGCCATCGCGACGAGATGCGATGTCTCATAAGGCGCGTAATGGTAAATATGCATGTCGGGATGAGCGGCCCGACGGGCATTCACGAAGTCGAGGAACTGCTCGAGCGCACGCTTCTCGTCTGCGAAGTTGTGCGCCCACAATGGCGTGTACTGATCTTCGTTGTCGACCCAGCCGAAGAGGTAGTCGATCCCCCACTGTGCGTGGCCGTCTGCCGCTGGCTCGGTGTAGAGCGGGTCGCCTTCGAAGTCGAAGAAGATGTCGCCGCGGCTCGGCCGAGGAAGAGTGTGGATCGCCGCCGCGTGATAAACGTCGAACGTTGGCTCGTCGTCGGCATCGGCGCGCAACTGTAACCGTGCCTGCGCGCGGAGAGACTCGAACGTGTCGGTATTCATGCCGTGCGGGGCATCTTCGGCAGCGGCGAGATCATCGATCGTCTCAATGCCGGCCGCGCGCAGGCGAGCACGCTGCACGGGACGCATGCGTGCGACCATCAGCAGGTCACGGGATGCGTCGACCTGCTCGGTGCACGTCGCGCATCGGCCGCACGCGGTGATGTCGAGGTCACCCCGATCGTCGCCCCACGCCAGCGGCGCCCCGGCTGCACCGTCTTGAACCCGCCGATCCGTGATGACGGTGCGCAGGCGGCGCGCCGAACGTGAAACAGGGGCAGAAGATCGTCTACCGCGTGCGTGCTGATCGTGCCATCGCCGAGAATGAGGTCGACTTCATCGGACCGAGGGATCCCCAGACCATCGAGCTGATCGACGTATGCCGCCAGCTGCATAAGCGCCGTCACCCGCGCCGTGCGGGCGAGTTTGGAATCTTGTACGCGCCAGCGACCATCGTCTTCACGCAGCAGAAAGTCTGCAAAGCCGACGAACTCTTCGGTGGAGAATGCCGCCTGGAACACGACTCTGGCATCGGAGCGGAGCGCCGCAAGGCTCTCTTCTACGACCGCTGCGAGAGAGGATGCATCGGCAGACGAGACTTTCGAGACTTCATGCACGGCATCCGCCCCGAAGCGCTCGCGATACGACTCGAGCACCCGCACTTCATGCACGTCGCCGAGCTTGGCGGCGCGGGCAAGGGTGGCGTCTTCGGGCTCTTCAACCTTGGGGACGCGACCGAGCTTCGCGTCGATAGCGCGCGCCCAGGCGAACTCGCACTCGGCGGCCGCTTTCAGGTCGCTGGCGCTCCATATGACGCGCTGCGCCTGAGTGTCGATCCGCATGCTTCGAGAGTAGCCGGGGCGGCAGACATCGTCCGCGCGCTGAGGCGCTCGCGCACTTCGACAGGCTCAGCGAGCGCCTCAGCGCCACCAGGTGTCGTCGGGCGTCACCGGCAGGTGGCGCTTGTGCTGCGACGCGACATACTTGCCCTCGAGTCGCGCTGCAGCATCAGCATCCACCGGCTTGCCCTCAAGGTAGTCGTCGATCTGCTCGTAGGTGAGACCGAGCTCATCCTCATCGGCACGGCCGGGCTGCCCGTCGAGAAGGTCGGCGGTGGGCACCTTCATCCAGAGGCGATCCGGTGCGTCCAGCTCGCGCAGCAGCTGCTTGCCCTGCCGTTTGGTGAGGCCGGCGAGCGGCAGGATATCGGCTGCCCCGTCGCCGAATTTTGTATAGAAGCCAGTGACCGCCTCGGCAGCGTGATCGGTGCCGATCACCAGGTGGCCGTCGTGCCCGGCGAGCGCGTACTGCGTGACCATGCGGATCCGTGCCTTGATATTGCCGCGGTTGAAGTCTGAGATATCGGCGCCAGCGGCCTGTTCGATATCTTTCTCCACCCCGTCAACGCCGTGCTCTATGTTCACCTCAACGGTGCGGTCAGCGGCGATAAATGCAAGAGCAGCGACGGCGTCATCCGCGTCATGTTGCACCTTGTAGGGCAACCGCACACCGATGAACGATGCCTCCGCACCGGAGTCGCGAACCCGCTCGACGGCCAGCTGCGCGAGGCGTCCGGCGAGCGTGGAATCCTGCCCGCCAGAGATACCCAGCACATAGCCCTTGGCGCCAGTCCGAGCAAGGTAGTCGACGAGGAACTGCACTCGTCGCTCGATCTCGAGAGTGGGGTCGATCTCGGCCTGTACACCGAGCGTCTGCGCGATCTCCTGCTGAAGGGTCATGCCTCCAGTATCGCCCCTGCATGTTACGAAGCGATGACGCAGAACGAGAGCGTGGGAATAGCCAGCCTCCGCCTCTGATTAACTTCAGGGACGACGAAAGTGAGACCCCACATGACCCTTCTCGGCCGCAGCGACCTCGATGTCCGCCCACTTGCCCTCGGTGGCAACGTCTTTGGATGGACCGCCGATCGTGATGCCTCCTTCCAGATCCTCGATGCATTTGTGGCAGGCGGAGGCAATTTCATTGACACCGCTGACTCTTACAGCGCCTGGGTGCCCGGAAACAGCGGCGGCGAGAGTGAGACGATCATTGGCGAGTGGCTCGCATCGCGCAAACCACACGGGCTGCTCGTTGCTACCAAGGTCAGTCAGCATCCGGAATTCAAAGGACTGTCCGCGAAGAACATCCGACGTGCTGCGGAGGCATCTTTGCAGCGGCTCGGCGCCGACACGATCGACCTCTATTACGCCCACTTCGACGACGCTGAGGCGCCGCTTGAAGAGACTGTCGCCGCGTTCGGGCAGCTCGTCGACGACGGCCTGATCCGCCACATCGCGGTGTCGAACTATTCGGCCGATCGCCTCCGCTCGTGGATCGCTCTTGCCGAGGATGCTGGCATCCCCCTCCCCGTCGCTGTGCAGCCGCACTACAACCTCGTGCACCGCAATGCCGTCGAGGAGAACATCATTCCGGTTGCCGAGGAGTTCGGAATCAGCCTCGTGCCTTACTCGGCATTGGCGAGCGGATTCCTTACCGGCAAGTATCGATCGACGGATGCCGCGGCCGTGGATTCGCCGCGCGCCGGCGGCGCCTCGAAGTACGCCACGCCGCAGGGCCTTCAGGTCATTGACGAGTTGGAGCGCATCGCCGGCGAGCACGATGCGTCGATCAGCTCCGTCGCCCTCGCGTGGCTGCGCGCTCAGCCGACGGTGGTGGCACCCATCGCCAGCGCATCGCGCGTGGCACAGGTGCCGGATCTGCTTGCGAGCATGACGCTCGAGCTCACCGCAGATGAGGTGCGCGCACTGGACAGCGTGTCGGAGTGGAGCCCTGCGAAGGTCTGAGCCAGGTCATTTGCCGCGCATGTCTGGGAAGTTGCGGGGCCAGTGAGAGCCAGGGGCTAGCGACCCGAAGCGATGCGGCTCGGGCCCCGGCCGGTCTGCTCTACGAGCAGCTGTGCAGGGATCTGCTCTTGCATGGACTCGACGTGGCTGATGATTCCGACGGTGCGTCCGCCGGAGCGCAGTTCGTCGAGCGTGCGCATGGCGATGTCGAGGGTGTCGCCGTCCAGAGAGCCGAAGCCCTCATCGATGAACAGAGTGTCGAGTTGGATCCCGCCGCGCGCGCCGTCACGACCTCGGCAAGGCCGAGGGCGAGGGCGAGCGAGCTGAGGAAGGTCTCTCCGCCGGAAAGCGACTGCGCGGGACGCGTCTGCCCGGTGAACGCGTCGAAGACGACGATGCCGAGGCCGGATGTCGCGCCACGCGAGGCGCGCGCGTCGGAGTGCTGCAGTTGGTAGCGCCCGGTCGACATGTCGTTGAGTCGGCGGTTGGCCGCCTCAACGATCTCTTCGAGTTCGGCGGCCAGCACGAAGGTCTCTAGCGGCATCCTGTGCGTGTTGCCTGCTCGGCCGGCGATTGTGTCGGCGAGGCCTTGAAGGACCTCATGATCAGCCGCCTGCTCGGCGCTGACCGCGTGCTCGGATGCTGCGGACGAGATCAGTCCCCCCAGACTCTCGACCGTGCTCGCAGCCCGCCCTGCCGTGTCAACCGCTGTCTTCCACGTCGCTTGAGCCACGACCGCGGCCTGCTCGACAGGGGCAAGGTCAATCAACTCTTCGGGAAGCGTACGCAGCTCAAGCTCGAGCAGGGTCGCGCGCTCTTTTTGACGCTGCGCCGCGTGCCCTGTGACGCGATCATCAAGAGCTTCTTGTTCGGCGACCGATCGCAGGGCCTGCTGAACAGCGGCGACGTCGTCGAAGTCGGAAGCGGCGAGAGCCGCCGACTGCTCTGCCGTAGCCTCTGCCAGCGCCGTCGCCCGGCGGGCGTGTTCTGCGAAGGCGAGCGCGAGCGCTTGCGCGGCCTCAACCTGCGCGCTGGCAGCAGCGAGGCGTTCGGCGACGGTGTCGAAATCCCCACGTGCCTCTGCGATCAGCGCCTGAGCTTCAGTGTTTCGCTGCGCGGTGAGCACCAACGTCTCTCGTGCCGCAGCGAGTGCCGCGGCCAACTCAGTGCGCTCTTCGTCGAGCTGTGACGCTCGCTCGTTCGCCTCGATGAGCTGCTTCTCGATGCCGGTCAGCGTGTTCGCGGCAGCGACTGCTTCGGTATGAGCGGCCGTGGCCGCGATGACTTCGGCTTCAGCCTGCTCGCTCGAGCGAGACTCCGCACGAGCGACGGCCACGGAAAGTTCTGCTCGCACCGAGCCGACGCGATCGGCAGCTGCACGCTCGGTGCGTGTCGCCGTATCGCGGACAGCTTCGGCGGCCTCAATATCTTCAGCAGAGACAGGGTCGGTGTGCGCGGCCGGAGCGGGGTGCGCGGTCGACCCGCACACCGCGCACGGCTCGCCGCCGACGAGTGCCGTGGCAAGTTCTCCGGCGAAGCCGCTCAGCCGGCGCTGACGCAGGTCTGCGAGCACGGTCTGTGCCTCGGCGAGCGCAGTACTCGCCTCTGCGAGCGCACGTTCGGCAGTGTCGAACTCTGTCGTGAGTTGCACGACCTGTGCAGCGGCCTCCCGCCGAGCTTTGGCGGCCTCGTGCGCATGGGCAAGGTCGTCGATCCGGTCGGCTTTGCGGCGAATCTCGTTCCGTTGATCGGCCAGCGCGGCGAGACGGACAGGCAACGTTTCGCGCTCTGCTTCGCGCTCGGCAACTCGCGTGGATAACGCAGCTACCTGCTCCCCCGCCGCGACAAGCTCGGCGGTGAGCGCAGGTGCGTGCTGCTCGTGCTCAGCAGCCTTGGCCCAGGCCCCGCTTTCGCGCGTACGATCGGCCGTCCAGGCCTCGAGCGCCGCGGCATTCACCTCGGGAAGGACGACTTCCGTCGCATCCCAGCGCGTACGCGCCGACTCTTCCGCCGCGGACGCGGCGGACCGCGCCGATTCGGCACGAGTTGTTGCGGTGATGGTGGGACGTAAGGCCTCAGCGGCGCGGGCATGTGCGAGCGCCTGTCGGGCTTCGGCGATCTGCGGCTCTTCATCGTCGAGTCGAGCGAGTGCTGTACGGGCGCGATCCCGCTCTTGTTGCGACTTCTGCTCATCGCGCGCGGCCGTCAGCGCAGCATCCGCCGCTGTGAGAGCCTTCTCGGCATCATCGCGTTCGGCGACGCGTCGTTCGGACTGATATTCAGCGCGGGTGAGAGCCCGACTAAGGGCTTCGAGACGCACATCGGTGGTGCCGCTGCCTGGTTCAGCCGCGGCAGCATCACCGGCAGGATGCTCGCCCCAGAGATCGGCAGCAGTCGCGACGCGCTCGGCCTCTTCAATACGCGCCGTCACCGTGGCAAGACGCGCCCCGAGTGCGTGCTCAGATGCGCGACGGCGCTCATCGAAGCGGGACTGCACATCTTCGAAGCGCTCGGTGCCGAACAGCTTGCGAAGCAGTGACTGTCGCTCTTTGCTGTCGGCGAGGAGGAAGCGTGCGAACCGGTTCTGCGCGAGCAGAATCACCTGCAGGAACTGCTGCTGGTTCAGCTGCAGAATCTCGTCCAACTCGCTGGCAACATCGACGGCGCGCGCTGCGCGACCGATCCATCCGTCGGGAGTGTGCTCTTCAAGCGCGACGGTTGGCGCCTGTTTTGTGAGGCCCCCGCCGCGTTTGGCAGGCCGCATGTATTCGGGCGAGCGCGTCACCCGATAGCGACCAGCTGTCGTGCTGAATTCGACGACGACTTCGCTGGGGTCATCGGGTTCGCAATGGTCGCTGCGCAGCCGCTTGTCGCTGCCTTCGTACCGCGGCACCCCGCCGTAGAGCCCGAAGCAGACGGCATCCAGAATGCTCGACTTGCCCGCACCGGTCCGCCCCGCGATGAGGAAGATCCCATCGTCGGCGAAGCTGTCGAAGTCGACGATCTGACGATCAAGAAACGGGCCGAACCCCTCGATCTCGAGGCGATGCAGTCGCACTAGACGAGGGCCTCTGCGACCACGCGCTCGTTGAGGACCTCGCGGATCAGCTCGCTCTCACGCTCGCTGGCGCCCTGGCCCGCACGCACGTGCTCGAGAAACGCCTCGATGCGTTCGGTGTCGGTGACCGCCGACTTCAGCCGCGCCGAGTAGGAACGCTCTTCTTGCTCAGGCCCGCCGACCGGAGTGTGCTGCACCATCGCGCAGTGCGGGAACCGCTCTTTCAGACGACGCATCGGCTCAGCCTGCGGCAGAGCATCGGTGTAGACCGCGCACACCCAGTCACCGACGTGCGCGGCGACGTTCTCGTCCGCGAGGATCTCGTCCAACGTACCGGTCAGCGTCACGAGCCGACGTGGAACCGGCAGTGCAAGCCATTCGACAGAAGCAAGTCCGGTGGCGTCAAGATCAATCAGCCAGGAGCCGCGCTCTTTATGCTGCTCACCGAAGCTGTAGTGCAGCGGAGCACCGGCATAGCGCACGCGCTCACTGAGCGCCTGGCGCCCGTGGATGTGGCCGAGAGCCACGTAGTCTGGCCCGTCGAAGACGCTCAGCGGCACGACGTCGAGTCCGCCCTGACGCACTTCACGTTCGAGGCCGACCGTGGCATCGACACCCGCGGCGAAGCAGTGTGCGATCGCAACAGAGCGGCCGCCGTGCTCCGCCATCCCGGCCCGCACGAGATTCATCGCGTGCGCCATGGTCTGCGCCTGAGAGCGCAGCGGAACCTCTGGCCAGTACTGTCGCACGACCGCGGGCTCAAGGTACGGAACTCCGTAGAAGTGCACCGGTCCGTCTGCGTCGTCAAGCGTCACAGGCATGCCTACGGACAGTGGATCGGTCATCACGTGGATACCATCACGCAACAGACGCGCCTGGAACCCGAGTCGGGCGGCAGAGTCGTGGTTGCCGCTCGTGACAATCACTCGAGCACCGGTCTCGTGCAGCGCGAGCAGCGTGTCGCCGAGCAACCTGTACGCGGGACCCGCCGGTGTGGCGGAGTCAAACACGTCGCCGGCGACAATCACCACGTCGATATCGCTCTCGCGTACCTGAGCCACCAGCGCACCGAGCACCTCGGCCAACGCGTCCATGGTCGAGTTGCCATGGAACGTGCGGCCGATGTGCCAGTCAGAGGTGTGCAGGATTCGCATATTCACACCGTACGGATGGCCACTGACATTCCCTCTGAGGCGTGCCGTGGCATCCGATCAGCGCGCCAGCGAGAACGTGCCTGTGTCTGTATCCTCCGAGGTGAACGTGTCTGACGAGACAGGCTCGTCCGACGAGACGGGCGCATCCCCCGAGACCGGACCCTGCGGCAGCAGGTCTTCCTTGCGTCCGCGCACCATCGTGATGGCGATGACAGATGCCAACAGCATCCCGACTGCCGCGGCGATAAACACCCCGCTGTAACCACCGGCGAGCGTGTCGAGGCCGACCTCGCCCTGCGCGTGACCGCCAACGGCAGCCGCATACACCGCGGTGAACACCGACAAGCCGATGGATCCGCCGATCTGCATGGCTGAGTTGGTGACCGCCGAGGCCACGCCAGCGTCATGCGGCGCAACGCCGGTGAGTGCGACGTTCTGCAGTGGAATGAAGACGAACGCCATTCCCATACCCATCACCAGGAGCGCGGGAGCGACCTGGACGAAATAGTTGCCGCCGGGTGTGATGAACGACAGGTAGATCAGCGCGGCAGCGACGACGAGCGGACCACCGATGAGCATCGGGCGCGGGCCCACTGTGCCGAGCATCTTGGTAGCGAGACCGGCGAGCACCATGGTGCCCAGCGGCAGCGGCAGGCTCGCGACGCCCGCTTCAAGCGCGCCCATACCGAGCACGATCTGCAGGTGGAATGTGAGGTAGAGCGTTGCGCCGATCATGACGCTGCCGGCCACCGCCTGGATGAGGAACGCCCCACCGCGGACCCTATGCGTGACGACACGCAACGGCAGCAGCGGATTGCTGACCTTCATCTCGACCCACACGAATACGGCGAGCACGATGACACCGACCGCGATGAAAGTGATGGTGAGCGGGCTGTCCCAGCCGGTCTCAGCGAGGGTGAAGCCGTAGACGAGCGATCCCAGGCCCGCCGTCACGAGAAGCGCGCCCCACATGTCGTAACGGTTGTCGCCACCCGCCTTGCTTTCGGTGAGGAACAGCGCGCCGCCGATCAGGCCGACGGCCACGAAGAAGATGTTGACGAGCAGGCACCAGCGCCAGTCCAGGAACTCGGTCAAGAAGCCGCCGAGCACCATGCCTACCGCAGCTCCAGCGCCAGCCACCGTGCCGAATACGGCGAAGGCGACGTTGCGCTCCTTGCCGGACGGGAACAGCGTCGTCAGCAGTGCGAGCGCAGCCGGAGCCAACGTCGCGGCGAAGACACCCTGCAACGCCCGTCCGAGGATCAGCTCCCACCCGGCATTCGCCATGCCGGCGTACAGCGAAGCGAGCCCGAAGCCGACCATTCCGACCATGAAGGTGCGCTTGCGACCCCAGAAGTCGGCGATGCGCCCGCCGAGAAGCAGCAGCGCTCCGAAGGCGAGGGCATAGGCGGTGACAACCCACTGACGCAGGTGGTCGTCCATGTCCAGGGCGAGCTGCGCCTGCGGAAGTGCGATGTTGACGATTGTGCCGTCAAGGACGACGACGAGCTGAGTCAGAGAGATGACGAACAGGGCCCACCATTGGCTTTGGGGTGGGATCGCAGGGTCTGGGTTTGCGGGGTCGATGACATGGAAAAACCTCCGGTGTCTTGTGACGGATGCCGGAGGTTTCAAGCCTCGGACCAGTACCCGCAAGGGAGCATCTGACCACCTCAGCTAGCGGCGCTGAGCAGACCTCAATCATACCCCGCACAATCCTGTGAATTCGAGCCGGAAGGTCCCCTGACCCACCCTCACCTCGACGATCGACACGCGGTTGTGCAAATTGCGCTGTGCGCATTCACCTGTTCGGCGTGCGGGGCTGCGCGATGCGAGATCTGGGCTGCCCTCCGCCCTACAGGGGCCGGATTTGACCCTCCGGCAGGGCTTGTGTCCGCCTCGTCGTGGTTACCGACTTCCGCTCTAATCCTCCAGGTCGTGCGTCCAGTTTGCCTGCTGGATCCGGTTGTCCAGTTCGCGCAGCTTCTGTGCGACCGCATCAGCTCGCTCACGCAGCTGGCCGACGTTTAGCGCCGCGATCTGCCGGAGCTCGGATCGCATTTGTCGCATGCCTACCGAGTTCGCTCCGGATGCCGCGACCGCAGCATCCGACAACAACGAATGCTGCAGGCGCAGCACATCGCGCGCGGCGAGCGCATCGGTCATAGTCCCGTCCGCGCCGAGGTCGAGCCGGGCGTTGGTCGCATTGATCCTGCGGATGAGCTCGCGCAGGTGACCGAGATCAGACTCTGCCTCCCCCAGGAGTGTTGCGGCGTCTTCCGACGGCTCTTCGCCCTCTTGATAGCGAGCGTTCGCGTTGATGCGCGCACGCAGCTGTTCGATGCGGCGTTGCAGGTCGGCCCGTGCGGTCAGTGCCTCGGCGATCTTCATGTCTTCATCTTTGCAGGACACGACATGAGTAGTAACAGAGCGTCACATTTCTCGAATTCAGCGGTGGCGCAGCAACCCGGCATGCTCGGGGTTCTGCTCGAACCACTCGC
Organism: Microbacterium sp. CH12i; assembly: GCF_000685355.1. Taxonomy (GTDB): domain Bacteria; phylum Actinomycetota; class Actinomycetes; order Actinomycetales; family Microbacteriaceae; genus Microbacterium. Next base: position 187,930 of record NZ_JHET01000010.1, read on the forward strand.
AGACATACCAGCAGACCGCATCGACCTTGCGGTCGCCGCGACTGTCAATGTCTGCGACAGCACCCTGCACGACCCGCGCCGCATGCCCGTGCCCGCGGAAAGTCGGGATAGTGAAGGCCCTGGTGAGGGCAAGAGTCTGTCCGTCGTCGCGGTAGTCGAGAACGCTGACGAGCACTCCGTCGCGCATGAGTGTGTAGCGCGAGGCATCCTTCTCATCAGTAAGAATGAAGCCGTCGACAATGGTGGAATCGGTCACTCCTCCAGGCTAAGGCCCACAGACGCACCGAGACTCGTTTTGACACCGGGCGTCATCGTCGGACATAATCCACCCATGACCACCAACGCGCGCCCTTTGTCCGCCCAGGAGGCGAACAGGACTGCCGGGATGATGATGCCCGGCTGCGTTGGCATGTGTTGCCGAATGTGTAGCTGACCCTCAGCGACTACCTGCCGGTTCGGCGAATCGCCATCTGCGACGTTCGAGCCCATGAGCACCCACCTGCGTGCTCATCCCCGGCCCTCTGGTCATTCTCGCAACACATCCGAGCCGTATCGGCTCACCCTCTGAAGGACTTCATCATCATGTCGAACATCGCCACCCTCGAGCGTCCCGCCACCCGCGCCCCTCATCTGCGTGCTGTTCCGCCGCTCTCGGCGCAGGCACCCGTTGCCGTCGCACCTGCCGTCGCCGATCTGCCCGCCACCCGTTCTCCGCGCGGCTTCGCCCTCTACGTCGGCCTCGACGAGATCAAGGCCGCTGAAGCCGGCGTCAGCCTTCCGCTTCTCGTTGATGCACTCCGCCGCACGCTCGCTGAGCTCGCGCCTGGTGCCGAGACTCACGCCACCGTGGCGCTGGCACAGCACGGTTCTGGCGGACGCGACCTCGACGTCGTGCGCCTTGCCCTGCAGGAGCCGGGTGCGATCGCTCGCACCAAGGCCGCCGAGGAGGAAGACAAGAACGAGGACTACGGCGTCACCGTCGACATCTCCCGCAAGCGCGTGCTGATCGACGGCGACTCCGCCGCGTTCACCTACAAGGAGTTCGAACTGCTGCAGTACTTGGTGCTGCGCGAGGGGCGCACGATTGAGCGCACCGAGCTGGTCGGCGCGCTCTGGCAGTCGCCGGATGACGAGACACCTGGTGAGCGCACCATCGATGTGCACGTGCGGCGCCTGCGCGCCAAGCTCGGGCGCTACGAAGACATCGTTCGCACCGTGCGCGGCGTCGGCTATCGTTTCGACCGTCACGCAGACGTCGTCATCCGCTACGGCCACGGCACGCCTTCGCCCGACCGCTTCTGAGCCTCGCCTGGCTTGTTAGCCGCTTTCACGGTTCACAACTCCTCCAAAAACAGCGCGTTCGTGCTCGTTTGAGCCGGATCCGCCCCGTTCCGCACGGATCTGGAGGAGTTATGAACACAAGCAGTGTCAGCCGCTCGACGTAGGGTGTTCGCATGACGACGACCGCGGATGCCACGGCCACTGCCGCCGCGTCAGCCCGAGCGGTCGAGACCGTCTACCGCCCTGCGCTCCCCCTCGACGTGTTCCGCACCGTCGGTGTGCTGATGCGCGGGCCCAAGGATCCGACGATGCTCATCGACGGGGCGACACTGTGGCGCGCGAGCCGCACCCCGCAGGGTGTTGCCACGCTTGCGCTGCGCTCCGCCGCAGGCGAAATAAGGGCCACAGCGTGGGGCCCTGGTGCTGAGTGGGCACTCGCCCAGCTGCCCGACCTCTGCGGCGCAAACGACGACGCAACTGGCTTTGATGTGTCGGGGCATCCTCTCCTCGCCGAGGTCGCCCGCCGCACGCGCGCGGCAAGGCTCACCCGCACCGATCTCGTCTTCGACGCCCTCGCCAGCGCCGTGATCGAGCAGAAGGTCACATCGCTACAAGCGTTCGGCGCGTGGCGGGTGCTGATCGCTCGTTTCGGCGAGCGGGCACCGGGCCCGACGCCGCGACCGATGTTCGCCCCGCCGTCGATCGATGGCTGGCGTCGCATCCCCTCGTGGAACTGGCACCAGGCTGGCGTTGAGCCGCCGCAGTCGCGGGCGATCGCGCGCACCGCCGAGCGCGGTCAGCGTGTCGCCGACGCAGTCCTCGCTGCTGCTACTGGCGCAGACCGCGAGCGCATCCTCACCAGCCTGCCCGGCATCGGAGTGTGGACTTCAGCTGAGACGCGCATCCGCGCACTGGGCGACCCGGACGCCGTCAGCGTCGGCGACTATCACCTCGCCCACCAGGTCGGGTTCGCGTTGATCGGCGAGCGAGTCGACGACGATGGGATGCTCGAACTGCTCGAGCCGTGGCGGGGACACCGTCAACGCGTCATCCGGCTCATCCTCGCCAGCGGCATCCAGGAGCCGCGTCGCGGCCCGCGTCTCGCACCAGAAGATCACCGCAAGCGCTGATTCCTCTAGGCTGGCGCCATGGCAGGTTCCAAGAAACAGCGCTGGACGTGGCTCAGCGGCACGGTTGTGCTGCTCATCCTCGGCATCGTCATCGGCCTCATCCTGCAGAACGTATGGTTGGGGCTTCTGCTTGCGGCGATCGTCTCGCTCGTCTGGCTGATCGCGGTCGAGTCGCGCAAGGGCGGCAATACCGGCGTAAACGACGAGTCGCACGGCATCGAACTGTAGTCGCTAGTAGTACACCGCCAGCGGCCCTCGCGGCCCCTGGATCACCTGCACCGTGGTGTCGAAGACACTGCTGAGTACGGCATCCGTCATGATCTCTTCCGGCGGGCCGAAGTGCACCACTTTGCCGTCTTTCACCGCACAGATGTGATCGGCGTAGTGACCCGCGAAGTTGATGTCGTGCAGCACGATGACGATGGTGCGTCCGAGCTCGGCGGCGGCGCGGCGCAGGTGCTGCATCATCTGCACGGAGTGGCGCATGTCGAGGTTGTTCAGCGGCTCGTCCAGCAGCACGTAGTCGGTGTCTTGCGCGAGCACCATGGCCACGTACGCGCGCTGCCGCTGCCCGCCAGAGAGCTCGTCGAGGTAGCGCCCCTCGAGCTCTTGCAGGCCGAGGAAGTCGATCGCCTCGCTGATCACACGTTCGTCTTCGATGTTGAGCCGCCCCTGGGAGTGCGGGAAGCGGCCGAAGCCGACGAGCTGGCGCACAGTCAGCCGCGTGATGAAGTGGTTCTCCTGCCGGAGGATCGACACGATCTTGGCGAGGTCTTTAGACGGGGTGCTGACGACGTCATAGCCGCCGATCTCGATGGTTCCGGCATCCAGGCCGAGCAGGCGGCCGATCATCGTGAGCAGCGTCGATTTACCGGCGCCGTTGGGTCCGACCAGCGCCGTCACTCCCCCGGCCGGGATCTGCAGATCGACCGGTCCGATCGCGACCTCGTCGCTGTACTGTTTGCGCACGTCAGTGAGGTTGATCACAGTCGGCCCTTTCTGAGGATGACGATGAGGAACAGCGTGCCGCCGACGAGTTCGATGATGATCGAGACGACGCCCTGCGCGTAGAAGACGTTCTTCATGACGAAGTAGGCGCCGGCAAGCACGACGAATCCGGTCAGTGCCGCGATCGGGAAGACGTAGCGGTGATCGTAGGTGTCGGCGAATTGATACGCCAGTGTCGCCACGAGGAAGCCGAGGAAGGTCATTGGTCCGACCAACGCCGTCGACACGGCCATCAGGATCGACACCAGCACCAGCACGCGAATCAGCTCGCGCCGATGATTCACGCCGAGACCCATCGTGATGTCTTTGCCGAGCGCGAGCACGTTGAGTCGCCTGGCGTTTGACCACAGCAGGATGCCAGCAACCAGGCAGAGCGGAATGGCGATGGGCAACTGGTCGGGGTCAGCGTTTGAGACGCTACCGAACATCTGCGCGGTGAGAACATCGAACTCGCTGGGCGTGAGCAGTCGTTGCATGAATGCCGAGATCGAGCCGAGCCCGCCCCCGATGATAATGCCGACGAGCAGCATGACCTGCACGTTCGCGTAGCGACCCGACAGCAGCCAGCCGTACAGCAGCACAGAGAGCGCGACCATGATCGCGATCTGCAGCACGAACTGGGCGTTTCCCTGCAGCGCGACGAGTCCAGATATGCCGAGAAAGTACACCGCCGCGGTCTGCACCGCGATATAAAGCGCCTCGAACCCCATGATCGACGGGGTGATGATGCGGTTCTCGGTCACGGTCTGGAAGCTCACCGTCGCGATGGCCTGACAGAACGCGACCACCGCCATGACGACGATGCTGGTGCCGCGCATCTGCGCGATGAGCCAGAAACCTTCGCTGCCGAGCGGCATCGGGTTGTCCCACGCCAGGAGCCCGAATGCGAAGCCGACAGCCAGCACGATCAGGATGCTGAGGATGATGAAGTACTTCCGGCGCGCGCGGCCCGTCGGAAGCGGACCGGACCGGCGCTCGCTGATACCCGCGGCAGACAAAGTGCCGCTAGCCCTAAGCACGACGACGCTGCTTCAGCAGAAGGAAGATGAAGACGACCGATCCGACGACGCCGAGGATGAGCGAGACCGGCACCTCGAACGGCATGATGATCGTTCGTCCGATGATGTCGCACACCGTGACGATCCCGATGCCGAGCAGGCACACCCACGGCAGGTTGCTGCGCAGGTCGTCGCCGCGGATCATCGAGACGATGTTGGGCACGATGAGCCCGATAAAGGGAAGGTTGCCGACGATCACCGTGACGACACCGGTCGCTACTGCGATGAGTGCTGTACCGAGAAGGACGACGCGGTTGTAGTTCAGTCCGACGTTCGTGGCGATCTCTTCGCCGAGGCCAGCGACGGTGAACCGGTCGGCGACGAGGAAGATGACGACTCCCACGATGGCGACGATCCAGAGTGCTTCGTATTGTCCGCGCAGCACCGAGGTGAAACTGCCCGCGAACCAGACGCCGAGGTTCTGCAGGGTGTCAGTCTGCAGGGCGATGAACGTAGCGACCGAGCCGACAACAGCACCGAGCATGATGCCGACGATGGGGACGATCAGCGAGGAACGCAGCGATACCCGCCGCAGGAACAGGAAGAACACCATCGTGCCGATAAAGGCCGCGATGATCGCGCCGGTCATCTTCGGCACGATGCCTGCGGTCGGGGCGATGATCATGACCGTCAGCAGGCCGAGGTCTGCCCACTCGGTGGTGCCGGTGGTGGTCGGCTCGACGAAGCGGTTCTGTGTCAGTAACTGCATGACAAGACCCGACATCGCCATCGCTGCGCCTGCCAACATCAAGGCGATCGTGCGCGGGATGCGGGTGATGGCGAACATCTCCGCGCCGTCATCGGCACCGAAGATGTCATAGACCCCGACGAACAGCGATGCGACCAGCAGCAGGGCGACGACCACGATCCCGATCAGCAGTTTGGGGTCAAACAGCCGCCCGCGCGTTCGCGGTTCGGCGTTCAGGATCGGTCGCGTCATCTTCGTTCAGTCAATTCTCTCGCACGAATGGGGCCGGCCCTGCGCCGACCGACCCCTGCGTCACTCTGCGTTTAGGCGCGTGCCTCGAGAGCGTCGGCGAAGTCGTTGAGAAACTCCGTGTACGTCTGGATTCCCTCGTTCGTGTAGGTATCGGCCGGCATGTAGACGATGTTGCCCTTGGTCACTGCGGTGACCTTTGCCAGTGCCTCCGAACCTTCAAGCACGTCAGCCGCCGGCGAGTAGTTCGGGTCATCGGCGCTGACGGCGGCGTCGCGATCGAGCACAAGGATCCAGTCCGGGTTCGAGTCGGCAATCGCCTCGACAGCGATGTCGTCGCCCTGGTGATCGTCCGTGGCGTCATCGACCTCGAGCGCGGGGGTGAGCTTCAAGAAGTCGAACACCGGGCCGAGGGTACGGCCGAGGCCAGGAGCGATATAGCCGATCGCGCCGCCGGATGTGTTGACGGCCATGACGGTCTCGTCATCGTCGTATGCGGCCTTGACCCGTGCAATTGCGGCGTCAAGATCGTCATTGAGTTTCTTTGCCTCGGCCTGCTTGCCGAAGATTTCACCGAGCACGCTGGTCTGACGCTTGAGTTCTTCCTCGAACGGCTCACCCTCACGAGGATCGAGCTCGAGCACCACAGCATCCGGTGCGTAAGCGACGAAGTCGTCGTGGAACTGGGCGAAGCGCTGACCGTTGATGATGAGGTCAGGCGCGACGGCAACGATGGCTTCGAGGTTGGGCTCACGGTGACTGCCGAGGTCGATGATCGACGCATCCTTCGTGTACGAGATCGTGCTCGGCATGAGAGAGACGGCGGCCGCCTTCAACTCGATGCCCCACGAGTCGAGGGTTTCGAAGGTGCGGTTGTCGGTCGCGACGACAGAAGCGAGGGGCAGATCGAGAGTGTAGCTGCCGTTGTTGTCTTCGACCGTGACCGTGGTGGGCTCGGCCTTCGATGTCGGCGCCTCGGGTTCTGCAGCTGGCGTCGCGGCGCAGGCGGCGAGCGCGAGCGCGGAAACGAGAATGGCGGATGCTGCAGCGAGCGGGCGGCGCAATGACATGTGTGCTCCTCGGAAAGCGGGAAAGGGGGTGTGGGCTTTAGGTAAGGGAACCCTAACTGCGCCGTTAGGTAGGCTAGCCTAACTTCATGACCACTCCTAAATCGTCCTTCTCTCTTGAGCGTGAAATGCTCGAACTGAAGTTCCGCACGGTGACGCTCACTGAGCGTGTACAGCTCGCGCCGAACTACGTGCGGGTGCGGCTCGAGGGCGACGAGCTCGCAGGGTTCGACTCCCGAGGCAGTGACGACCACATGCGGCTGTTCTTCCCCGAGGGCTCCCCCGAGACGGTGGAAGAGATGCGGGCGTCACCGAACCGCGAATACACGCCTCTCGCATGGGGCGAAAACTGGCTCGAAGTCGAATTCGCCGTGCACGGCGACGAGGGTGTGGCAGCACCGTGGGCGGCGAACGCGCCGATCGGATCGAAGATCGGTGCAGGTGGCCCACGCGGCTCGGCCGTAATGACCGGCACGCCCGGGGCATGGTTCCTGGTGGGCGACGAAACCGCGATTCCCGCGATTCGTCGCTTCGCGTCGCTGGTCGGCGACCAGCCCGCACGCATCATCATCGAGGTGCGCGGCGCCGCCGACGAGATCAAGATCGACGCACCCGTCGACGTCGAATGGCTGCATCGTGGCGATGCGCTGGCGGGTTCGGCGCTCGTCGCGTTCCTTGACGGGCTCGGCGAAGCGGATGCCGTGGGCGTAGACCCCTTCGTCTTCATCGCCGCCGAACAGCAGGTCGTCAAGCCGGGCCGAGCGCTTCTCCAGCGCTGGGGCGTCGACATCGCTCAGGCTGTGGTGAAGGGTTACTGGAAGCGCGACGAAGCCGAGTACCACGCCCCGCACTAGCCAAGGGTCACGCCATCGGGGTGGTTTCGAGCTCGCTCGCGCGGTCCGTGAACGCCTGCTTCGGCACGAAGAGCAGCAGCACAGCGGCCGCGAGGGCGGTGACGCCGCAGACGATCCAGACGGTGAAGTACCCCGTGAGCGATCCGGCCGTGCCCTCCGCCCCACCCGCCACGCCCGCAACCCCACTCAGCAGCGCGATACCGAAGACGCACGACGCAATCGCTCCACCGACGGTCTTCACCGAGTTGGTCAGCCCGGTAGCGACCCCGGTCTGCGTCGCGGGAGCAGCCGATGCCGCGGCCGCCGGCAACGCAGCCACAAGCGCTCCGGAGCCGAGCCCGACGATCACCATGTTCGTGATCACCTGCGAGTACGCGTCGTGGAACGGCAAGAACAACAGGAACCCGATGCCAACGAGGATCGACGCGCCGATGAGGGTGATCCGTGGGGTCGTGAGGCGAGCGATGACGGAGAACAGCAGCGCTCCGGTGATCATGCCGATCAGGTAAATACCGATGATGAGCGAGGTTGCAAACCCGGTCGTTCCGAGTCCGTAGCCGTAGACCGCCGGGTCTGTGCGAGCGAACGTCGACAGCGGCGCCTGAGCGCCGAGAACGCTCACCCCGAACAGACCTGCGGTGAGGAACACTGGTCCGAGTGCGGGCGAACGGAACATCCGCACATCAATGAGCGGGTCATCATGCCGCAGTTCCCAGAGGGCGAACGGCACGATGAGCGCGAGGCCAAGCACGACGACAGCCCAGGACCAGGGATTGACGAGTCCACCCTCGAGACGCAACAGGCTGAGCCCACCGGTGAAGCAAATCAGGGCGATCGAAATGAGCACCAGCCCGACGGTGTCCAGCACACCTCCGGTGGACTCCGGCGACTCTTTCACGCCGAACAGGATCACGAAGAAGCACACGATCACCAGCAGCGCGGGAATCAGCAGCACGATAGTGAGCGGCAGCACGTCGACGAGTGAGCCGCCGATGAGCGCGCCGGAGATGGCACCGAGCTCCAGCGCCGCAACCAGCAGGCCTGCGGCTCGAGCGGTGAGGAGGGAACGCCCTTCCATGCGACGTGACCGCGACCAGATCAGTGCAATTTCGAGCGGAAGCCAGACGACGTAGAAACCCATCAGCGTCCATGCCACCAAGAACACCCAGAACGAGTCCGTGAACGGGAGCGCCAGGGCGGCGGCTGCGGTGAGGGCTGTGGAGATCAACAGCATCCGCTTGTGGCCGACCATGTCGCCGAGTTTCGCGAAAGCTGGCACGACGAGCGCCGACAGCATGAGTTGCGTGCCCTCGAACCAGTTGACGTCAGCGTCATGGATGCCGAGATGCCGAGCGATATCGGTCAGCATGGGCGTGTAGTACCCCTGCAAAACCCCACTCGTGAATTCGACGAACGCGAGGAATCCGACGACTGACGCAAGCGCGCCGAGGGTGACGGTGCGAGACATCAGTGATCCGTTCCGTTCAGGTTCTCGAGCAGTGCGCGATGAAAGACCTCGCCGCGCTCGAGTGTCGCAATCTCGACGCTCTCGTCAACACCGTGGATCGCCGCGCGCTGCGCATTCGACATCTCGAGCGGCGCGAACCGATATACCGCCGGTGAGTACCGGTGGAAGTGTCGCGAGTCGGTGGCCGCCATCATCACGTATGGCACCGGCGGAACGCCAGGGAATGCCTCTTCGAGCGCGCGTCCGAGCAGTGCGAACTGGGCGTTGTCGGTGGGCGACTCCGGCGAGGGTTCGCTGCCTTCCAATACCTCGATCGATACCAGGGGGTCATGAATGCGCCGGCGGACACGAGCAACCGCCCTCGCCACGGTCTCCCCCAGCGCGATGCGCAGGTTCACGGTGGCCGATGCCTGAGACGGGATGACATTCACCGCCGTTCCACCGGATTGCATCGTGGGCGCGACCGTAGTGCGCACCATCGCGGCCGGCTCTCCGCCCAGCGCCGCGAATACTCGTGCGGTGAGGAACGGGACGCGGCTCAGCACCTTCAACAGCAGCCGCGACGGCCCACTGGACTGCGCGGAGAATTGCGACAGCATCCGGGAGATGGCCTTGGGTGTGCGCGGGCGGAAGGTGCCGGGGGCGAGCCGGTTCACGGCGCGGGCGATGCGGCGGACAGCGGTGAGCGTGGGCGGGGCCGAGGCATGCCCGCCCTGGCCTCGAGCACTGAGTTTCAGGGTCAGCACGCCCTTCTCACCGACACCGATCATTGCGGCGCGACCCTTTACGAACGACAACGGCGCGTCGACCACAGCGCCACCCTCGTCCAGCACGAGCCACGGCATGATTCCGCGATCCTTCAGCACCTGCGCGATTTCGACCGCGGCGGCGCCGAAGGTCTCTTCGTTGCCACCGAACGACAGATACACGTCGCGGGCGGGCGTGAAGTCTGTAGCGAGCAAATTCTCGACAGCTTCGAGCACGACGATGAGCGGGCCCTTATCGTCGAGGGTGCCGCGGCCGTACACCCAGCCATCGGCGATCACCCCGGCAAACGGCGGGTGGGTCCAGTCGTCACTCTCATCGACTGGGACAACGTCGTAGTGTGCCATCAGAACGAGCGGACCTGCATCGGATGCGCCCTTCCAATGAAAGAGGAGTCCGAACTCGGTGTGACGCTCGAGCGTCAGATGCTGGTGCGTGAGCGGATACAGTTCGGCAATCAGCGCGACGAACTCTTCGAACGGAGCGGTGCCGCGCTCCTCCAGTTCGGCCGACACGGTCGGCAGCTGAATCATCCGGGAAAGTCGCTCGGCGATGCCGGGGCGCACGGTCGTTGTGCTCACGGTGTGAGTGTACCGACCGGGCGGCGAGACGTGCGCGCGAGGCTTGTCTCGCCAGGATCAGTAGTGCCAGGCAACATCTTCAGCCTCCGAGGTAGTCTGCTCCGATGAAGATCGCAATCGCGGGAGGAACCGGCGTCGTCGGACAGCACACAGTCGACGCGGTCAGAAACGCCGGGCATGAAGCCGTAGTACTGAGCCGCTCTCATCATGTCGACCTCATCACACGAAACGGGCTGGACGATGCGCTCGTCGGCGTGGAAGCCGTGATCGATACCGCGAACGTTTCGACGCTGAAGGCAGACGTTGCCATCGAGTTCTTCACTACCGCGTCCGGGAACCTGATCAATGCTGCCGCCGACGCGGCGTGGCCACATCATTCTGCTGTCGATCGTCGGGATCGATCGGATGCCGTTCGACTATTACGCCGGCAAGGTTGCACAGGAGAATGTCGTCGAGTCCTCACCGGTGCCGTGGACGATTCAACGCGCAACGCAATTTCATGAGTTCGCCGCGCAGATGTTCGCGCGGGCGAAGGCCGGCCCGTTACATCTGGCACCTCGCGCCCGCACGCAGCCGATTTCCGCCGCCGAGGTGGGCGAACGACTCGCTACTCTGGCCGTGGGCGCGCCGCAGCAGAGAGCACGCGATCTCGCCGGACCTCGCGAAGAGGCACTCGATGAGATGGTCAAGTCATACGCGAGGGCGCGTGGCTACCGGGGCTGGGTTCCATCGATCAGCATCCCCACGAAGCAGATGCAAGGCATGCGCGCGGGGCTGGCACTACCCGGTCCGGATGCCGACCTCGGTCGTCAGACTTTCGCGGAGTGGATCGCGGCGCGCTGAGACACTCTTCTGCACCGACGCCCGGGTGAGCTGAGTTATGCACCGCTCTTGGGTCCGGCGCTACCCGAGTGCATGAGCCTTGGCACGATCAGAAGCATCGACGAGCTCGCAACGGTGGAGAATAGACAGGTGAGCTTCTTCGCGTTCGCGCCCAATCCAGTGGCTCGCTGGCCGATCGGCATCCAAGCGGCTCTCGGCATGGCGGTGCCGATCATCGTCTTGACGCTGCTGGGTCACCCCCAGCTCGGATACATCGCCGGAACCGGCGCGTTCACGGTCCTCTTCGCAAGCGCGTCTCCCGTGGTCGAGCGGGCGAAGATCCTGCCATTCCCGGCTGTGGGTCTGATCATCTGCGCGGCGCTCGGCATCCTGGTGTCTGGGAACCCCGTGCTGACAGTTATCGGCGTCGCCGTCGTCGCGATCATCGGGCTGGGGTCGCCTTCGCATTCCGGCTCGGCGCCCCTGGCCCGGTGTTCTTCGTGCTGGTCTACGGTCTGACCGCCTATGTTGTCGGCATCGCGCCGGTAACAGGCCCGATGTACCTCGCCGCGTACACCGCGGGATGCCTCTTTTCGTACCTGCTCGCGCTCACGCCGTTCGTCCTGTCCCACGCCCGCGCAGTGAAAGCTCGACCACTGCGCGAGTTGCTGCCCGGACCCTCACTAGACCTCGACAGCCGGATGTTGCTGCTCCGCGTCGCGATCGTCGCTGTGATCGGTGCGCTGATCGGCTACTTCCTGCATCCCGATCGGACCTACTGGATCGTCGGTGCAGCCGTCGCCGTGATCGGACTCGCCGCTGTGCGGCGCACGGCATTCCAACGCGGCCTGCACCGCATGGTCGGCTCACTCGCCGGCGCAGGCGTCTACGTGCTGATCGCTGCCTTCGTCCCGCATGGAATCTGGCTCGCGCTCATCCTCGCGGCGATGCAGTTCACTATCGAGCTCGTCGTCGTGCGCCACTACGCCCTGGCGCTCATGTTCATCACCCCGCTGGTGCTCATCCTCAGCGGGGCCGCATCCGGCCAACCGGTATCGCTTGACGTCGCTGCTGAGCGGATCCTCGACACGCTGATCGGCGCGGGTCTGGGTGCGGTATCTGGTGTGCTGCATCCGAAACCCACTCCCGAGAGCGACCGGTTCGAAGTCACGGAAGAGGCGGAAGAATGAGGTGGCGGGATCCTGGCGGAGCCCTGGCGGCTCATCGGCGCGTTGCGCACTAGCTGCCTTATTCCACCAAACTCATCGTCGCCGGGTCGCGCACCGCCAGTTCGCGAGCCGTGTCGACGATCACCCGGCGCATGGCGGCGCCGGCGCGGGTCGGGTTCACGTCCGAGCGATGCGCGAGGATGACGGTACGCGACAGGCGCGGATCCTCAAGACGCACCGATCGCAGCGTCGGCCGATCAAGCAGCACCATCGCCGGCACGACCGCCACTCCGAGTCCGCGCTCGACGAAGCGCAGCACAGCATCCATCTCGGCGCCCTCCACAACCGGCGATGGAGTGAGGCCCGCGGCGCGGAAGGCCGCATCGGTCGCCGCCCGAAGGTCGTAGCTCTCATGGAAGGCGATCAGCGGCAACTGGGCCAGCCGCTCGAGGCTGATGCTCGATGTGTCGCTGACCGGCGGCTGCGCCGCCGACGAGACCACGACAAGTTCTTCACTCAGCAGCGACATTCGCACGAGCGCGGTGCCTGCAACTGGCATCCCCTCCGAGGTCGTGATCAGCGCCATGTCGACCGCGCCGGCAGTGAGCTGCTCAATGAGCAGGTGCGATCCAGCCTCGGTCAGCAACAGCTCGATACCGGGGTACGAGGCGTGAAAGGCACTCATCACCTCTGCGACGAGGCTGATGCACAGCGTCGGTGTCGCGCCGAGTCGCACGCGCCCGCGCTGGAGCCCTGCGAGCTCTGCCATCTCGGTGTGAATGGCGGCGGCATCCGCCAGCATCCGTCTGGCACGCGGCAGCAACACCTCACCCGCATCGGTGAGCGAGATGTTGCCGCGGACGCGTCGGAACAGTTCGGTGCCGAGTTCCGTTTCCAGCGTCGAGATCTGGCGGCTCAACGAGGGCTGGGCGAGGTGCAGATTCTCGGCCGCCCGGGTGAAGTGACCAAGGTTCGCGACCTCGACGAAGCCACGCAACTGGTCCAAGTTCATGCATCCAGTCTATCGAGACTAGAGCGATAATTCATTGGAGTTATCAACGTGGCAGTCGTAGCGTGGACGAAATGAGCACACGCGAACGTCAGATCTCCACCGCCGTCCTCGTCATCGGCACCGGCGGCTCCGGATTGCGCGCGGCCATCGAGGTCGCCGAGCGCGGCGTTGATGTGCTTGCGGTAGGGAAGCGACCGCTACAGGATGCGCACACCGCGCTCGCCGCTGGCGGCATCAACGCCGCACTCGGCACGATGGATGCGGAGGACACCTGGCAACAGCACGCCGCCGACACGATCAAGGAGAGCTACCTTCTCGCGAACCCGCACACGGTCGAGGTCGTCGCACAGGGCGCAGAACGCGGCATCCGGGATCTGGAGCGCTGGGGCATGGACTTCGCCCGCGAAGAAGACGGGCGCATCTCACAACGCTTCTTCGGCGCGCACACTTTTCGACGCACGGCGTTCGCCGGTGACTACACCGGGCTGGAAATCCAGCGCACGCTCGTGCGCCAGGCCCAGAAGCTGAACGTCCCGATCCTTGATCACGTCTACATCACCCGAATTCTCGTCAGAGACAACGTCGTTTTCGGCGCGTATGGCTTCGATCAGAACGACGGCACGCGCTACCTGATCCATGCGGATGCCGTGATCCTCGCTGCCGGCGGGCACACCCGCATCTGGCGCCGTACGTCGTCACGTCGTGATGAGAACACCGGCGACGCATTCCGTCTCGCGGTCGATGCGGGTGCGCGGTTGCGTGACCCCGAGCTGGTGCAGTTTCATCCGTCTGGCATCATCGAGCCGGAGAACGCGGCCGGCACTCTCATCTCTGAGGCGGCGCGCGGCGAGGGCGGCATTCTCCGCAACGCCCTCGGCGAGCGCTTCATGGAGAAGTACGATCCGGAACGCATGGAACTGTCGACCCGCGACCGAGTCGCGCTCGCGGCGTACACCGAGATCAAGGAGGGCCGCGGCACCGAGAATGGCGGCGTATGGCTCGATGTCTCGCACCTGCCGCGTGAGACGATCATGACCCGCCTGCCACGCGTTTACCAGACGATGCTCGAGCTGCAGATGCTCGACATCACGGTCGATCCAATCGAGATCGCGCCGACCGCGCACTATTCGATGGGCGGGGTGTGGGTGCGTCCAGAGGATCACAGCACCGATGTCGACGGGCTCTACGCGATCGGTGAGGCATCCAGCGGACTGCACGGCGCGAACCGTCTGGGCGGTAATTCGCTGATCGAGTTGCTTGTATACGGGCGCCTGGTCGGGCAGGCCGCGGTCACACACGCGGCAGGACTCGACGCACAGCGTCGCTCCCCCGCGGCAGTCGCCGAGGCGCGTGCAGAGATCGACGACCTTCTCGCGGCTGACGGTCGCGAAAACGTCCGCGCGCTGCAGCGTGCGATCCGCAACACGATGACCGAGCACGCCGGGGTCGTGCGATCCGAAGAGGGGCTACTCGCAGGTCTCGCTGAGTTGGATCTCATCGAGGAACGGATGCAGGACGTCGGCATCCACCCCGACATCGCCGGTTTCCAAGACCTCGCGCATGCGTTCGACCTGAAGGGCTCAGCGATCGCGGCCCGCGCGACGCTGGAAGCTGCACTGGAGCGTCGCGAGACCCGCGGATGCCACAACCGCAGCGACTTTCCCGAGACCGACCCCGCGTTGCAGGTGAACCTCGTCTGGTCGCCAGCTGCCGGCGTCACGCGTGAGGGCATCCCGCCCGTTCCCGCCGAGATCGCGGCGCTCATGCGCGAGGTGTCATCAGAGGGCAAGCTCGTGGAGTGAGGGTTGCCTCCTGGTCAGTCCCGCGTCACTGCGAGAGCACCGAGAGAATATTGCCCGCGGGATCCTTGAACCACGCGATATCGGGGCCGCGGCCAACGCTTTTGCCTCGCGCGATCCCCTTCTCGTCCTGGCCCGCGCCGTCGTATCGCTCCATGGTGACGCCCTTGGCGAGAAGCTCATCTACGACTGCATCAACGTCTTCGACCGGGAAGTTGAGGATGGTGAATGCCGCGGGCTGGTGGTCGCCTTTCGGGTAGACGAGCACGCTACCGCCCTTCGGAAGTTGAACGGTGATCATGCCGCCGCCTTGGTCACTGACGGTAAGGCCGAGCACGTTTTCGTAGAAGTCGCGCGAGCTGCGACGTCGTTGGATGACATGCCGCTGAACGCTTCGGAGTTCTCGAACATCTCGCTACTTCCTCAGTCTGCCGCGGGACGATATCGCGTGCAGGGTCAACACTTCCACTGCATCCGACGGCTGTCCACGGGTGTTTGTGCCGACTCGCCTCACACCACCTGCCCAGTCGGCACGGAGCTTCCGCACAGGCGTAATGATGCAGGATCGTTATCTTGTGCGTCCACCCGAGGACGTGCATTGCGTCCACCCGAAGGGCGCGCCTGTTGCTTTTGCTTCAGCACTGATCACCCGAAGGATCAATACGTTCACTATGCATAAAACCCTGTCGCTTTCCCCTGCCCACCGCCGTACCGCCGCCATCACGCTCGCCGTCGGCGCCGCCCTCGGCATCGTCGCCACTGCGGGAATCGCCGCAGCCGCCCCCGCTTTCGCAAGCGTCCCCGCGCGCGCGGCGAGCGTAGGTGCGGCGACATTCACCGCCAATCCCGCCCACACGGAGGTAGCGATCGCGGCGGCTCGCACTGCGCTGACGGATGCTGCATCCACGGTCATTGCTGCCGAGAGCAGCGGGATCGACTTGGGCGCCCAGGGCACCGCGATCGATGCCACACCACTCGTAAGCACGATGGCGCATCTCGAAGACGCAGAGAACCCTTCCGTGCTTTTGCTGCCCGCGCTGATGACGAGCATCGACGCGCAGACCGAGCAGGTCGCCGCTCAGACTGCCGAGCTGCGCGGACGCTTGGATGCCGCAACAGCGCAGCAAGCCGCAGAACAGGCCGCTCAGCAGGCGGCGGTCGAGGCAGCGGCCTCCCTCGCCAATGCGAACACGCCGGATGGCGCCAAGGCCGCCGCCCGACAGATCGCCGCTGACCAGTACGGCTGGGGCGACGGCGAGTTCTCGTGCTTGAGCTCGCTCTGGGAGAAGGAGTCAGGCTGGAACTACCTGGCCTACAACGATGACGGCGGAGCCACCGGCATCCCGCAGTCGCTCCCCGGAGACAAGATGGCCAGCGCTGGTGCCGATTGGCAGACCAACGCCGTCACCCAGGTTCGCTGGGGCTTGCAGTACATTCAGGGCAGCTACGGCTCCCCCTGCGCAGCCTGGGGTCACTCGCAGTCGATGAACTGGTACTGACGCCGGCACTCGGTACGCTCGAGTGTGTCGCTGCCACAGCGACGCATCCGCACAAAGAGAGGCGCAGGCCGCACGATGTCCCCCGAGTCTCGACCGCATCGAACGAAGGCCGTGTCAACCAGGAACGCTACGTTCCAGTACTGGGAGACGCTTCTCGGCAACCGGACCAAGCGCAACCGCGCCGGCGAGATGATCGTGCAGGGCGTACGGCCAATCAATCTCGCACTCGAATCCGAGCTGCAGTTGCGAGCAGTCCTGATCACGCACGCCGATGGTCGGTCGCGGTGGGCGTCCGAGACCAGCGCTACAGCCGAGCGCGGCGGTGCAGAGCCTTATCTGGTCGCCCCAGAACTGATGGTCGAGCTAGGCGAGAAGGGCGATGAGCCTCCGGAGCTCCTCCTGATCGTGGCGATCCCCGCGGACGACCTGTCCCGCCTTCCCACACCGGCCAATGCCTCTATGTCGCTCTCGACCGCCCGGCCTCCCCCGGCAATATCGGCTCGATCGTGCGCTCTGTCGATGCTCTCGGCGGTCACGGCGTCATCGTCACCGGACACGCTGCCGACCCCTATGACCCGCAAGCGTTGCGCGCTTCGACCGGATCGACGATCATGACGCCGACTGTTCGGCTGCCCAGCATCCGCCCTGCACTTGATTGGGTTGAGGAGATGCGCGCGAACGGCGTGAACGTGCAAATTGTCGGGACAGACGAGGATGGCACGCAGGACGTGTGGGATGTCGATCTCACCGGCCCGACGCTGATCGTCACCGGAAACGAGCATTCTGGCATGTCGGCCGCGTGGAAAGAGGCGTGCAACGTCTTGACGCGCATCCCGATGACCGGCCACGCGTCATCGCTGAACGCGGCGAATGCCACCGCCGCGATCCTCTACGAGGCAACGCGGCAGCGGCACACGGCGGGAAGCAGGCGAGCATGACCACCAAAGTCATCCTCATTACCGGAGCAAGCGACGGGATTGGTGCCGCCGCTGCCCGCGCGCTGCAGGCCGATGGCCACACCGTCGTGCTCATCGGCCGCTCACCCACTAAGACCGAGGCGGTCGCAAGCGAGCTGCACGCCGACTCGTTCCTCGCTGACTTCGCAGACCTCGATCAGGTGCGTCGACTGGCTGCGGAGCTGAAAGAGCAGTACCCGCGCATCGATGTTCTCGCCAACAACGCGGGCGGCATCTTCGACCAGCAACGCACCGTCGACGGCTTCGAGCGGACGCTGCAGATCAACCATCTCGCACCGTTTCTTCTCACGAATCTGCTGATGGAGACGTTGCTCGCCAGCCAAGCATCCGTTGTGAATACTTCGAGCGCCGCCGCCAAGCTCTTCGGAAACATCAATATCGACGATCTCAGCAACGACAACAACTACTCACCGAACAAGGCATACGGCGATGCGAAGCTCGGCAACATCCTCTTCACGAAAGAACTGCATCGCCGGTATCACTCGCAGGGGTTGTCCGCAGCCGCGTTCCATCCGGGAATCGTCTCGACAAATTTCGCGCACGATACGAGCAGCCCCATGCGCATCATCTATCAGTCGCCCCTGCGCCGTCTTATGCGCATGACGTCTCCCGAAAAAGGCGCCGACACTCTGGTCTGGCTCACCGAAGGCATCCCAGGTGATGACTGGGAGTCTGGCGAGTACTACGTGAAGCGCAAGCCAGCGAAGACGAACGCCCAGGCATCGGATGCTGCACTCGCAGAACGCCATTGGAACATCAGCGCGAAGATGGTCGGGCTGGACTGAGGCTTAGCTGCCGCCGGGCAAGCGGCCGGAGCCGCCGGAGCCGCGGGGAAGCGGCCGGAAAACCCGGATCATCCGCGCGCGCCCCGGCGTGTCAACATCCGACACTCCGCCTATCGAGCAATTGGTCCGGGTTTTCTCCCGACGTGAACGATGCGAACTCGTCTGATCGTGCACGCGTTCATCCAACCGATCCCTGGTCTCACGATCGGCAAAATGAACCGGAAAGCCTGCACGCCCGCGCACAGGCGCCCGCACCTGATTCCCAGCCAATCAATAGTGCAGTAGGTATAAATTTGCAGCCCTGCACTTATTGAAGGGAATCTCGTGACTGGTTCGATCCTCGATGCCGTCGACATCCACAAGTCGTACGGCAGCGGCACAAGCCGTTTCGATGCGCTGAAAGGCGTCTCGCTGGCGGTAAAAGAAGGTGAATCCGTCGCGATCGTCGGCAAGAGCGGCTCGGGCAAGTCGACGCTGATGCACATCCTCGCTTTGCTCGACGAGCCTGATCAGGGCGCGATCACGATCGAAGGAGCGGATGCTTCGGGCATGCGCGCACGCGACATGAACCGGCTGCGCAACCAGGATTTCGGGTTCGTGTTCCAGCAGTTCTTCCTCATCCCGAACGCCTCAGTGCTCGAGAACGTGATCCTGCCGCTCAAGATCGCTGGTGTCAGTGCGCGTGAGCGCAACGAGCGCGGCATGGCAGCGCTGCGCGCGCTAGAACTGGACGACAAGGCCAAGAACAAGGCAACGAACTTGTCTGGCGGGCAGAAGCAGCGCGCTGTCATCGCCCGCGCACTGGTGAACAACCCGAAGGTGATCTTCGCCGATGAACCGACAGGCAACCTCGACACCGCCACAGGGCAGGTGGTCGAAGACATCCTGTTCGATCTCAATCGCGAGAAGGGCATCACGCTGATCATCGTGACTCATGACACCGATTTGGCCGCACGCTGCGACCGACAAATCTTCCTCCGCGATGGACTGGAGGTCTCCGCATGAAGACCGCAGATGTGCTCAAGAGCGCCATCCAGAACACGTTCCGCAGCAAGCTGCGCACCAGCCTCACGGTCATCGCGATCTTCATCGGCGCGTTCACGCTGACGATCACGAGCGCCATCGGCGCGGGCATCTCGAACTACATTGACAATCAGCTCGGAGCGATCGGCGCCGAAGGGGTGTTGACCGTCACCCTCGCACCCGACGATGCGGCTCTCGCTGGCAACGATGGGCCGACCCCGTACGATCCGGAGAAGGCCACGGCCGGCAGCGGAGTTCCCGGCGGGGGCTCTCCTTTCGGTGGCGGAGCGCTGAGCACGTCCGATATTGACGCGATCGAGGCCATCGATGGCATCACCGGCGTCGAGCCCACCGTTTTCGTCACTGCCGACTTCATCACTACCGACGGCGCCGACAAGTTTGAAGTGACCCTGAACCCGGTGTCTGCGGCGACCGTTCCAGACCTCGCCGCGGGCGAAAAGCTCTCCGACGGGAATCGGAGCGAGATCCTCCTCCCCGACAGCTTCCTCGACGCGCTCGGATTCGCCGACGCGAAGGATGCCATCGGCGCGACCGCCACGCTCGGAGCAACGGATGCCGTCGGCGAGCAGCACGAGGTCACAGCAAAGATCGTCGGCGTACAGAATGCGTCATTGATTGCGCTCGGCGCGGGAATCAACGAGCACCTGACAGATGAGCTGGTCAAGGCGCAAGAGACGGGACGCATCACCGCGGCCCCGGTCGGCTACGTCTCAGCGGTTGCGCACTTCGACCCCAACGCGTCCGATGAGCAGGTCTCGGCGATCAAGGCTGACCTCGCGGATCAGGGTTTCCAGGCTCAAACCACCGAAGATCAGATCGGCGCATTCCAGACCGTGATCAGCGGCATCATCGGCGTGCTCAACGCCTTCGCCGTCATCGCGCTCATCGCGGCCGGCTTCGGCATTGTAAACACCCTGCTAATGAGCGTGCAAGAGCGCACCCGCGAGATCGGGTTGATGAAAGCGATGGGTATGAGCAGCAGCAAGGTCTTCGGGCTGTTCAGCTGGGAGGCGGTGTTCATCGGGTTCCTCGGTAGCGCCATCGGCGCCGGGGTCGCCATCCTTGCCGGGTCTGCGATCAGTTCTGCGCTGGCGAATTCGCTGCTCTCTGGCCTGCCGGGTCTGCACATCATGCTCTTTGAGCCGGCCTCGATCATCACCGTCATCCTCGTCGTGATGCTGATCGCGTTCCTCGCTGGCACACTGCCTGCGCGGCGCGCTGCAAAGCAGAACCCGATCGACGCTCTCCGCTATGAGTGACGGAGAATCGATCGTATGAGTGAAGCGGATGCCGTAGGGCTGCGTGAGCGCAAAAAACGTGCCACGAAGCAGGCGATCGAGCGGGGTGCGATCGAACTCGCGCTCGAGCATGGCTACGAGAACGTCACGGTGGAGATGATCTGCGAGAGCGCGATGATCTCGCAGCGCACGTTTTTTTTTTTTTTTTTTTTTTCAACTACGCGGGTTCGAAGGAACGCGCAGTCCTCGGCATCGACACTCCCCTGCCCGGCGAAGCGCTCCGCAAGGAGTACATCGCCGGGCAGGGCGGGTCGCCCCTGCAGGATCTCATCGCGACGATGGTTGCCGCATTCTCGCCCCTCGGCGGTGTTGACGCCGCACTGTTCGGCAAACGTCACCAGATTGTTCAAGCGAATCCTGGCCTTGCGCTCAAGGAATTCGCCCGCATGGAAGAAGCGCAGACTTCAATCGTCGAGCTGGTTGATGCGAGGCTGCGCTCCGACGACTCCGCCCGTGACCGCAGGGGCGTCGAAGAGGAAGCGCGGATGATCGTGTCGATGACCTTCGGCATCACGCACTACCTTGCCCGCGACTTGATCGCCAGCGGTTCATTCGACAACGCAGACGAACTGCTGCAGCGCGCGATCGCTCTCGCGCGAAAGGTTGTCACGGACTGAGTTCACTGACCGCAATCAGTTGGAACCCCACGCCGCGCGCGTTGACGATGCGAGCCGGTGCGTCCACCGATTCCAGCTTGCGCCGAACGTAGCTGACGTACTGGTCGACGATATTCGCGTCAATGTATGCACCCGATCCCCAAATCGTTTCGAGGATCATCTCGCGGGGAAGAATCTGCCCGATGTGTTCGGCGAGAAGGCGGAGCAGGTCGAACTCAGTGCGGCTGAGTCGCAGTTCTTTGCCGCCCGCCGAGATCTCATGACGGGTGAGATCGATCAGCAGTCCGCCGACGTCGAGTCGGGGCATACCTAGCGAATCTCGGCGGCGAAGCGCACGCAATCGAGCTGCGAGTTCAATGAACTCGAACGGCTTCGTCAAGTAGTCGTCGGCGCCAGCATCCAAGCCCCTGACTCGGTCATCGACCGCGTCGCGGGCGGTGAGCAGGATGATCGCAAGCGCGACGTGCTGCTGGCGAAGCCACCGGCACAGTTCGAAGCCTGACATCCCGGGAAGCATCACATCGAGCACGGCGAAGTCGTATTCGCTCTCGTTGGCGAGCGCCATGGCCGAGAGCCCGTCCGTCGCGGTGTCGACGTCGTAGCCCTCGCCGCGCAGTCCGCGAGAGATCAGGTCTGCCATCTCGAACTCATCGTCGACGACGAGCACTCGTATCGCCATGCTCAACCCCTTTTCCCAGAGCTTAGAACAAAGCCACCCCGCCGATCGCTGCGGTCAGCAACTTGTTCCGACTCTGAGAGGTTTCTCATCCTCGCTCACCTTCTTGCAGGGTGTCTTCCGAGCTTCGCGCGGGACTCTGACTCACAACAACCGCGATATGCCGGGGGGGAGAGCATGATGCTGGAAGTGACCTCGGCTCCGGTCAGGACGGCACCCGTCCGCCGAATGCGACTTGCGTACCCGGCGACGATCCTGGGCACTATCGGCGCACTCATCGGTATCGCAGGCTCGTGGATCCCCTCGTACTGGGGTGATGAAGCAGCCAGCGTGATGTCCGCGAACCGCACGTGGGGGAGTCTCGCAACCCTGCTCACGAACGTCGATGGCGTGCATGGTCTCTATTACGCGTTCCTTCACCTTTGGGTTGGCGTGTTTGGGTCATCCGAGTTCTCTACGAGACTGCCGAGCGCGATCGGTGCCGGGTTCATGATCGCGGGAACGGTCGTCCTGGTGCGCGACGTTGTGGGGACGAAGACGGCGGTAGTCGCTGGCATCATCAGCATCCTCTTACCGCGGACGATGTACATGGCCGTCGAAGCGCGATCCTATGCCATCGGTGCCGCCGCGGCGGTGTGGGTGAGCGTCCTAGTGCTTCGGCTGCTGCGCAATGGTGGCACGCGACGCGGATGGATTGCCTATGCCATCGCCGCTGCGGCGTCGATGTATCTGTTCCTCTATCTGGGGCTGCTCTTGATCGTCCACGGCGTGGTGGCCGCAACGCTTTACCGCCGCGAGCTCAGGCGATGGGGGCTCTCAGCGGTCATCACCGTGGTGCTGGCTTTGCCGATCATCATCGTCGGCTTCCTGCAGAGATCACAGATCAGTTTTCTCGCACGGCGCTCCTACGCGACGGCTTCGAATGTGCTGATCAAACAGTGGTTTGACGCACCATTAATTGCGATTATCAGTTGGGTTCTGATCGTGGCGGCCATCGGTTGGCTGATCTGGCGGCTTACGCGTCGGGATGCTTGGGCATGGCGTGACCGGGCGCATCTGACGATCGCGGGTGTGGTCTGGTTGGCACTGCCAACCGCAATTCTTCTGATTGTCAACACGACGGTCTCCCCCGTCTACAACGTGAGGTATCTGACCTTCTGCACGCCGGCGGCAGCTATTCTCATCTCGCTCGGAGTCGTGACTCTGACAGAACGTCTGACCTCGAAGACGCAATTGACGACCACGGTGCTGCTCCTCGCCCTCCTGGCTGCTGCCTGCGCACCTGCCTATGTCAGCCAACGCGGACCATTCGCCAAGGATGGCGGCAGCGATTGGCGCGCCGTCGCAACCTACGTCCACGATCATGCAGGCGCCGGTCAGGCGATCGTCTTCGATCAGTCCACCAAACCGTCACGCAACCCACGCCTCGCGATGAACCTGCGTCCCGCCGAGTTTGCCGGCCTACTCGACGTCGCACTCAAGACGCCGTATGCCGACCGTGCATGGTTGTGGGACTCGGTGATTCCGAATCGGGATGCTGTCGATCTGCTCTTCGGAGTGAGCGATGTCTGGGCGGTCGAACTGACGACGAACGCAGCAAAAGCGGATGACGTCGTGCTGCTCGAGCAACACGGGTATCGCATCGAATCGACAGAGCGCGTTCATCGCACGACTGTCTATCACCTGATCAAGGAGTGAACCATGAGCGCACGAACCGTAGTGATCTTGCCTACGTACAACGAGAGCGAGAACCTGGAGTCAATGGTTTCGCGCATCCGTCGCACCACGCCCGATGTATGCATCCTCGTCGTCGATGACAATTCACCTGACGGCACCGGTGAGCTTGCGCAGGCTCTCGCTCTGGGTGATCCTCTGCTGCAGGTAATGCATCGTCGAGAGAAAGACGGGCTCGGCGCTGCGTACCTTGCGGGGTTTGACTGGGCGATGCGACAAGGATTCGACGTCGTCGTCGAATGCGATGCCGACGGCTCACACCATCCGGAAGAGCTGCCCAGGCTTCTCGAGGCGATCCACTCCGCCGACGTGGCGATTGGCTCGCGGTGGGTTGAAGGCGGAGCAGTCGTGAATTGGCCATGGCATCGGCGACTGCTCTCGCGGGCGGGAAGCGGATACGCGCGCCTCATGCTCAGGGTCCCGCAGAGAGACATGACGAGCGGATACCGCGCCTACCGCGCCACGGCGCTCGAACAGTTGAAGGGTAACTGTTTGGGGGCTGACCCCGATGCCACGCCATCCCGCTGCCGTCGTGGCGGTGACAAGCCATGCCTGAGCTACGGACCCATCGGATGACCTCGGATCTTGCACGATTCGCGGTCGTGGGCGGGGTCGGTTTCATCATCGATGCCGGAGTCTTCAACCTGCTCAGGGTGACGGTGCTGACCGACGGAAGAATGGTGGGCGCCGCCCTGGTCGCGAAGGCGATCTCAGTGTCCATCGCGATTCTTGCGAACTGGGCCGGCAACCGGTGGTGGACATTCAGAGACCGTCGACACGATCGCGCGTTCGCCGAAGCCGTGTCATTCTTCGGCGTCAGCCTGGCTGGCAGCGCGATTGCCCTCGTCTGCCTCGGGATCAGTCACTACGCGCTGGGATTCACTTCGCCGCTCGCAGACAACATCTCCGCAAATGTGATCGGCCTGCTCCTGGGATCGATGTTCAGGTTTATCGCAAGCCGCAGTTGGGTGTTTCGGGCGGCGCCGATCGCTGTGCGTGAGCGTCCCCGCGTGCCTGTGCGTGCTGTCGGGAGCCTCAAGTGAGGGTCAGACACGTCGCATCACCATCGCTTCGAACCGCAGCCTGGGCTGGCTTAGCGACCGTGGTTCTGGTCGGTCTGAGTATTGTGCTGCTCGCTGATCAACTGCCCGCGGTCGACTCCTGGTGGCACTCGCTGATGCTGGCAAGCAGGACGGATGCTGGACTCGCGATCGCGCGTGCCCTCGCTGTGATCGGGGGCGTCATGTGGATGATCATCATCGGCCTCCTCCTCATCGTCACGCTCCTGAGCGTCAGAAGCCCCTGGAGTGCGCTGACGGCCGCGGCGGCAATGCTCGCCTCTGAGACCATCACCGCGGTCATGAAGGTGGGTTTCGCGCGTCAGAGACCACCGGATTCGCTCACCGAGACGGGCTTCACGTCGTTCCCTTCTGGGCACACGACGTTGGCCGCCGCCGTCGCCATCACCATCGCGCTTCTCGCGGGTCGGAAAGCGAGCTGGATACTGGCGGCAGCGTGGATCGTGCTGATGGCATGGAGCCGCACGTACCTCGCAGCGCATTGGCTCACCGACACGCTCTGTGGAGCAGTCCTCGGGGCATCGGTCGCGCTGCTCATGTGGGTTGCGGTGCAAAAGCTCGCATCCTCGGCTGAACGCAGACGTTCCCTGAGAGAACACTCATCCATGGACGCCTCAACTGCGGGCGAACGCTAAGGAGTCATCGCGAATATAGGTGCATGACAAGCTCAATGCCCACACACATTCGCACCATCTGTTCAACAGGGTGCCGGAGGTCACTTTCGCCTTCTGGGTGATCAAGATTCTCTCGACCACCACCGGAGAAACCTTCGCCGACTACCTGAATGTTCAGCTGGGCTTAGGGCTGAGCATCACCACGTGGGTGATGAGCGGACTCCTCGTGATCGCCCTGATCGCACAGTTCGTGACGAAACGATACAACTCCGGCATCTACTGGACCGTCGTCGTGCTGATCAGCATCGTCGGCACGCTCGTGACCGACAACATGACCGATGTGCTGGGCATCGAACTCTGGGTGAGTACCCTCATCTTCAGTGCCGTCCTCGCCCTCACGTTCGGCGTCTGGTTCGCGCGTGAGCGGACTCTGTCGATTCACACGATCTTCACTCGTCGGCGTGAGGTGTTCTACTGGATCGCGATCCTGTTCACTTTCGCGCTCGGTACCGCTGCCGGAGACCTAATCTCGGAGGGACTCGGTCTCGGCTACGTGTTCGCGACGATTCTGTTCTCCGCGCTGATCGGCGTCATCGCCATCGCACGGTTCGCGTTCAGTATGAACGTGGTGTTCTGCTTCTGGGCCGCGTACATCCTGACCCGTCCCCTCGGCGCCTCGATCGGAGACCTCCTGTCGCAGTCACCCGCCGACGGTGGGTTGGGTGCGGGAACGACGGTCACCAGCGCGGTGTTCCTCATGATCATCGTCATTGTTGCGACCTACCTCGGAATCAAAACACGGCGGCAGCGCGCGGACGCACTCAGCACCATCGCACCATCACTCGCGGTAAGCGCGCCGTAGAATCACCACAAGGAGGTCGATCGTGGCTCTGCGCTTCGAAGTGGATTTTGAGCTGATCCGGGCTGAGCGGTGAACTTCTCGAGGCTGACGATCCGGGTGCGCATCACCGGCGGTAGCCTGCTGATCGCGATCCTGATCTCCATCTCGCCGGGATCATCATCTACAGCCAAGTGGCGAGGATCATCGGCGACGAGCAGGTGAGGGTCCTCAAGGGCATCGAAGGTCCATACGTAACAGCCATCATGATGGGCGACACCCAGGAACTGGATCTGCCTGGACCGCAGCAATTCGTCGCTGTGATCGACCCGTCCGGAACAGTCGTCCTCGACAGGCTGCCGGACGTGCTCGCCGACCGCGTGCCAGAGTTCGCAGCCGCACCCGACGGCCTTCAGACGGTGAAAGAAGACTCCGCGGGTTATCTCGTGCGGTCCGCATCGGTCGAGGCGGACGCGGGCACGTGGCAGGTGCTTACGGCGAGCGGCGCAGAATCAGAAGTCCTCGACCGGGTAGCCTTTCTCCTCATCGCGAGTATCGCGGGAATCAACCTGGCATTCGGCGCTGCATCGTGGATGATCGGAACAGCGGCTCTCAGCCCTGTTGCACGCTTGCGGCGCAGTGCCGCCGAGCTCGTAGACACACGGGGCGCGGACCTCCTCCCCGTTGGCCCTGCACGCGATGAGATCGCCGATCTCGCCGTGACACTGAACGAGCTGATCCAGGAACTGCGCGCCTCTGCCGATCGCGAGCGCCAGATCGTCTCCGACGCGAGCCATGAGTTCCGGACACCGCTGGCGATCATCCAGACACGCCTCGAACTCGCGCAGCAGCAAGCAACGACGCTGGACGAGATGAGAGTCGAGGTCTCGGCAGCTCAGCGGACCCTGGCCCGACTTTCCTCGCTCGCCACCTCACTGCTGGAGCTTTCGCGCATCGACGCGCAAACGGAGCGCGGAAGCGCGACGGTTGACCAGCTGGCGATCGAGCTCGCCGAGGCAGCTGATCGCGGTCGAATGCGCGTGACTTCCCTCCGCATCCGCATCGAGTACACAGATGCCACCACCACGCCCGGTGCCACTGTCAGCGTCAGCGTCGAGGACTTCGGACGCGTCTGCGACAACCTCGTGGGCAACGCTGTGGCAGCGATCGGACACGAGGGTGATATCGAGCTCCGACTCACCGGAGACGATGACGGAGTCTGCCTGTCGGTGGCTGACACCGGCGGGGGGGATGGATGAGGCATTCGTGCCTTTCGCGCTGGATCGCTTCTCACGTCAGAGCGAAGCTCGCACGCGTGCTGGCGCTGGATTGGGTCTATCGATCGTCGCGGGTATCGCCACGATCGCGGGAGGCACTGTTTCATTGACGAACTCCCCGGGAGCCGGGCTGCGAATCGACGTCAGTTTCCCTGCTGTGACTGTTACTTCGACCCGCCCCTAGACGCGGCTGAGGCGGGCTTCGCGGTCAGATCGAACATCACGGTCCCGCCGAAGCTCTGCGGAGAGCGCGATGTGATCTATCGGTCGCGGTGATCCTGGACGTCCGGTGCCTGGCGCAAGATGTCGGCGAGTTCCTCTTCGGGACGCGGCGCAATGTTCTCGTCCTCCTCGAGTTCGGGAACGCTCGGCTCGTCCGGTGCAGGAATGTGATGGCTGTTGTCAGTGGAGGACATGGCTTGCTCCCTTGTTTTGTCTGGTCTGTTTTGTCTGGTCAACGATGAAGCGCTCAGCACCCCATCGACATAGATGCCGTCGTCGATGAGCGCCATGTTAGGTGAGCAGACCGTCGAGGCGGTAGCCCATTCCGGGATCAGTGATGATATCGGCGGCGCGGGCGGGATCGACTCCGAGCTTCATACGAAGTTGTGAAACGTAGAGGCGGAGATATCCCGTGTCTTCAGGCCACCCTCCCTGGCAAGCCAGATCAGATGTCGCCTATACGTGCAGCAGTCCCAGGTGTATGTTTCGCTTCATAGCATGTAGAGAGCTGGGGCTCACAATGACATACACGACAACATTGTCGACGAATCCACAATCGCCTGAGATAGACAAGGGCGGTACGTTGACGATCACCGCGACACTCGAGCTGGACGACGCCCCTCACCAACCACCAGCGTGGCAATGGGATTACAAGTCAGAGGACGATTGGGTTTCACTCAGCGAATCAAGCGCGTCGGTGAATGCTAACAACCTTATTGTTGGCAACTTCACATATAGAGCAACACCACTGGATAAGGATTCGAACCCCATCGCGGGCGCTCAACCCGCAATGGTCAAGGTAACGATCCGCGCTCCGGGTACGGCGCCAACACCGTCTCCGGCGACTCCCGCCGTGCCCTTGATTTTCAAATCCTGGTTCGCTCTGTCATCACTCCTCGTGCTGCTGCTCGTTCTGATCGTGTTTGTGTGGAAATCCGACCTGTTGTCGCTCTCGGTTTCCTTCGCGGACGATGTGGCCGAGAACGATCCTCGTGCGGCGCTTGCCGCGAAGGTGATGGGTCCGATCCTCGTGATTGGCACGGCGATGCTGGCGATCGGTATCTGGATGATTGCCGTCGAATGGCGCGGGGCCTTCGCTGATAGACCAAGGACGAAGGGTCTTTCAGATGGCGTCTTCGCGGCGGCCGTCGGCGCGCTCAAGGATCTGAAAGGCGCGAATCTGGTCGTCATCGGAGGGATCGTGCTGATCCTCTCGGTCGCATGGATGGTGTCGGCGACAGTCAGCTCGACAGCCCCCACTCCTGACCCATCTGCATCGACGGCGATCGATGATGCTCCTAGCATTGACCCGTCTGGGCCAGTGCCGGCGCCAGTTGAATCGTTTTCGCCGGGGCCGATCTCGTGACGTCGCGCGCGCTTGTGGTCGGTGTACCGAAAACCGAGGTAACCGGGCTCCCCGAGCTAGAGGGTGCGTCGCGCGATGCGGTCGCCATCGGCGCTCTACTGCGTGACCGTGGGTACGTCGCCGACCGCACTTTCCCGAATGGCCTAACGTGCGATGCGTTCACCACGCAGTTGCTCGAGCTGCGCGCCGAAACAATGGCTGAGGACCAAGCCGTGGTTTACATAAGCGGCCACGGCTACCGCATACCCGACAGCAGCGGAGACGAGGCGGGCGACGGCTACGACGAGTGTCTCGTGTTGTCCGACGGACTTCTTCCGGATGATTGGTTCCACGACTCGTTCTGGCCCGGTGTCACAGAGGGGAGCGAGTGGATCACCTGTGCCGATACTTGTTTCAGCGCGACTGTTTTGCTCGCCATCGAACCATTCGATGCTGACGCACTCATAGTGCCCGATCCCAAACCGCTCCATCGCTCACGTCGACCGGGGATCGCCCGACTGTCGCTCGCCGCAGCGGGCGAGGGTGAAACTGCTCTCGAGCTAGGCGATGGACCATTCATTTCCAGCTGGTACACATCACAGATCCTGGAAGTCCTGCAGACCGCACCGGAAACGACCTACCGAGGCTTGTGGACACAGTTGCAACAGCGGTGGTCTGCTGCAAATCAGTCTGGAGTGCTCATGCTCGGCGACCCGTGGATGTCGGCGACTGACGCTGCGCACGCACTCACCAACTCGCCGGCCTTCTTAGCGCGACAGACATGACACTAAATGCCCTGGTGAGGTCCCTTCGATCGCGGGACTTCCAAGAATGGAAGCACGCGCACGGAATACCAGCGCGTGACTTTCGTATCGAGCACGACGTCTGAAATTTCGTCATGAACGATGCCGAGAATCAATACGGTTTGTTCAAGAAAGCGGAAGCCTTGGGAGCATCATGACTGTTCCGCCGCCCGGGTCCTCCCAGGAGTCAGCGATGGACCATGCCGGAACGCTTGGGGCCTGATCACGGGGCTGGGCGGGACGGTCACGATATGGGCGGTGGTTCAAAGCTGGCGAGTGTGCGGCCCTGAACAATTTGGGCCAAAACTGGAAACAGTGTGGGCACTTCCACTTAGCGACATGGACACTTACCGGCTGGGTAGCGGGTGGCAGTATTGCATGCCAGCGTTCGCGGGTAACCAAACTGTGACCGCTTACCTACTCGCTACCGTCGTAGTCGCTAGCTGCCTTGCAATCGGCATACTCATCGATAGACGGCGAGCAGCCGCCAGGCGCTCGCGCGCCCAACCTCCCAGCTAGGAGAGGAGACCGCCGCGGTGAGACGCGACTGAGCCGGAAGTCGGGCGTACGCTGGTGATTTCGATCGCGGACGACAGGACGACGACGATGGACGACACGGCACAGGGACCGCGCGGTTCGCTCCTCTATGTGGAGGATGACGCGGAGATCGCCGCGCTGACGGTCGAGGTGCTGGAAGACGTGTACGACGTTGATCATGCCGCCGACGGCGAGACCGCGCTCCGGCTCGCGCTGAGCAAGCGGTATGACGCGATGGTCGTCGATCGGCGGCTGCCTGGAATGGACGGCGTCGACTTCATCCGTGCCGTGCGCACCGCGCACATCACGACTCCGGTCCTGATGCTGACGGCGCTGGGCAGCGTGGACGATCGTGTCACTGGTTTGGACGGCGGGGCGAACGACTATCTGGTGAAGCCCTTCGACTACGACGAGCTGCTGGCGCGCCTTCGAGCGCTGCGACGTGCGTTCCGCGCTCATGGTGCACGACGGCAACTCGGCGAATGGGTGTTCACGCCGGACGCGCAGGCTGCGTATGACCCCTCTGGAATCCGGGTGGCGTTGACCGCGACCGAGAGCGCGCTCCTGGAGCTGCTCAGCGCCAGCCCCGAGCACGTGTTCACCCGGGAGGAGATCCTCCGGGCCGTCTTCCACGAAGGAGACACGGCGAGCTCGGTAGACACTTATGTGCACTATGTGCGGCGCAAGACGACCCCCGAGATGATCGAGACCGTCCGTGCACGCGGCTACCGAGCAGGAACGCCCTCATGAGCGACGATGACACGAGACGCGTGCGTCGCGCAGCGTTGTCAATCGGGCTCTGGGTGGGAGTCGCGTCCGGCGTGATCATCGCGATCGGCATCGGGATACTCATCGCCGTGGTGCTCGCGACCTCGCGACGCGAGGGTGAGGAGCATGGCGGGGGCTGGTTCGGCGGGCCTACCGGCCCGAGGGACGACTTCATCGTCGACATCGACGTGGTCGTGCCGGCTGTGATCATCCTCGGAGTGATCGGCGTGGTGCTACTTGCCGCGGTCGCCGCCGTCGCCGCCCGCCGATCAGTGCGTCCGCTCGGCGAGGCTCTGCGCCGGCAGCGGAACTTCGTGGCGGACGCCAGTCACGAGCTCCGCACGCCGTTGACCACGCTGACGAGCCGTATCCAGGTGCTGCAGCGCCGCCATGATCGCGGCGAAGACGTCGGACCAGGCCTCACCGATCTACGGCATGATGCGGACATGATGGCCGACGTACTCAACGACCTACTGATTGCGGCCGAGGGCGAATCCGCTGCCGACGGGGATGCGGATCTCGCGACGACGGCAGCCGCGGCTGTCGCCGCGATGACGACGCTCGCGCAGGAGTCCCAGGTAACGCTCACCATCGATGTCGATCAGGAGGTGCAGGCGCAGATACCGACCGTGACGCTCGTTCGCATCCTGGTCGCCCTGCTCGACAACGCCGTGCAGCATTCGCCTGCCGGAGGCACCGTCTCGATCCGCATCGGGCGGGATGTCCGAAACGCGACGGTACGCGTCATCGACGAAGGCTCCGGGATCGAGGGGATCTCGCCGGGGCAGGTCTTCGAGCGGTTCGCGCGTCCCCGCGAGAGCGGACGCCCCCGCAGCTTCGGGCTTGGCCTGTCGCTCGTGCGGGATGTCGCTCGCCATGCCGGGGGTTCCATCGAGGTAGAGCGGTCGACATCTACCGGGACGACCTTCCTGCTCACGCTGCCTGCACGCCGCTGAGCGACTGCGGATCCACCACCGTGTGCACATCGACCATCGTCGTGCCGAGCCAGCGGGTCACCCGAGCATCATCGTCGACGACGATCCCGGTGCGGGACTCCGCGGCCGCGATCCACGAGTGATCGACGGCACCGGCCACCACTGCGGCCGTCGCCCAGACGTCCGCCTGCGTGAGTCCGTCGGCCACGATCGTGGCAGACGCGCGCCCGTGGCGGGTCGACCGGTGCGCGGGTCGAGAATGTGATGCCCGCGCTCCGCCGTTCCCGAGGTCGCGACGGCGCCGTTGAGCACATCGACCACCGCGATCATCTGCCCGCGGTCGTGAGGATCGGCAATTCCCACCTGCCATCGCCAGTCGGCTCCAGCGGCCGTGAACAGCTGCAGGTCTCCCCCGGCGTTGATCCCGACTGCGGCCGCAGATGACAGCAGCGGCTCAAGGTGCCGACGACTCGCCTCTTCCACAGCCCAACCCTTCACATATCCCGTGGGATCGAACCATCCCCGCCACCGCGCTGAGAACAGGCCGCCGGTCGCCTGCTCGGCGTGCTCGCAGGCATCCGCGACCAGCGCCACTCTTTCATCCGCATCCGCCACGGCGAGCTCACCGCGGCGGATGCGACTGATGTCGGAATCAGCGCGATATGTCGAGAAGACGCGGTCGACTTCGCGAAGCTCATCAAAGCACTCCCGGACCGCCTGCTCGACGTTCGCAACGCTCGCTCTTCCCGGCGAGATCAGATGGATGCTCATCGGGATTCCCATGATCTCCTCGACCCATACCCGCTTCGCTTCGTTCGCGGTACGCATCAGCTCTGCGCCTGGTCGATCGCGCTCTGCAGCGAGGAGAGGTAGCCACCGCTCGTGTAGGTGGCACCGGACACCATTTGGATCTGCGAGCTCTGCGCTTGGATCGTCTCCGAGACGAGCCTCGGAATCGCGGTGCCGTTGATCTGACGGTCCCGGCCGTTGCTGTTGGGGTAGTTGACTGCCTGCACATCGCTGACCTGTCCACCGGACACAGTGATCTGCACCTGCACAGGACCGTAGCGCGTCTGCGACGGTTGGCCGGTGTAGGTTCCGTCCGCGAGGCCGGTGCTCGAGGTGGTCGAGTTCGAGCTGGTTCCCGTGCCCGATGTGGTTCCCGTGCCGCTCGCTCCGGTGTCGGTGGTCGTCGCCGAACCGCCCGCGGTCGCTGTCGTCGCGCTGGCGTCTGTCGGTGTGACCGCGTCCAACGAGGTGCGATAGCTGAACAGCAGCACGAGACCGCTGACGGTCGCGAGCAGCGTGTAGAGGATCTTCTTCATGGCGGTCTCCCGGCTCATATCGTGAACGACTCGGAATGGATGCGGTGGGCTGGGAACCCGGCGTGCACCAGGTCTCGTCGGAGGTCCTTCATCCAGGCTTCAGCGCCGCAGATGAACACGTCGTGGTCTTCGGGGTCCGGCACGAGGTGGCGGAGGAGATCCGCGCCGGTCCACGCCTCGTGCGTGGCGGGGATCCAGCTCGATGCGCCGGACGATCGCGGCCCGACGAACGGCAGGTAGCTCAAGCCGCGGACGCTGACGAGGTCGGCGATCGCCTGCTGCCGAAGCGCGTCCTCTGCGGCGGACTCCCGGGCGATGAGCATCGCGTCTCCCGGTCCGTAGTCTTCCGTCTCGAGGAGGGCGACGAGTGGTGCGACGCCGGCGCCCGCGCCGATCATGAGCAGTTTGGTTCCGGTGCGGCACTCGCCGGTCATCTCCCCGTAGGTCCTTCCACGATGACCCTGGTGCCTGGGACGAGCGCGGTGAGCCCTCGAGTACCGTCACCGACCACGCGGGCGGTCAACGTCAGCTCCCGGCCCGGCGCAGCGGAGAGCGAGAAGGGATGCCCGCGGGTCCAGCCAGGCCCATCAAGGAACCGCCAGACGAAGAACTGGCCGGCCTTGGCACCGAGCGAGGGAAGGTTCCGGCCGGCGACGCGGATAGTGATGGCCCGCGCGCCGTCCGGTTCCACCCCCGCCACACGCAAGGCTTGACGCGAGGACCGCAGCACCGGCATCCCAATGCGGAAGAGCAGCACCGATCCCGCGGCGAGCGCCCAGATCGACCACCAGTAGGCGGTCGCGATCGGCGAGGACAGGAAGTCCGCACCCGTCCACAGCTGGTGCGGCAGCGCGAGGCCCACGCCCAGGTAGGCATAAAGGTGCAGGAGGTGCCAGGACTCGTACCGCAGGCGCCGACGAGCGCGCCGGATCGAGGTCACGACCCCGAGCAGGATCAGCAGAGTGCCGGCAGTCGCCAGCAGCATGCCTGGGTACTCCCAGATGAAACTCCACAGCTGGGCGAGCGGGTTGATGCCGGCGGCCATCGCGTAGCCCACCGCGAGCAGCGCGATGTGCGCGCCCATCAACCAGAACGACCAGAATCCGACGAAGCGATGCAGACGCGTGATCCCGTCGCGACCGAATCCACGCTCGAACAGCGGAACGCGCGCCATCAATAGCACTTGAAAGAGCAGTAGGTTCGCCGCGACCAGCCCGGTGAGGCGTCCAAATGTCGTGACGGTCTCGGCGTTGAGCCCGAGGACGGCGACCACTCCGCCGCCGGCGACCCATAGAGCGACGACGAACAGGCTGGTCGCCCAGATCACCGTGATCGCGGCTGCACGCCACGCCTTCGCTCGACGATGGGTCGCCCGCCGAGGCGTCGGAGACGGGGAGGGGACGGCCGCACCGGGTCTCGTCGTCAGAGTGGTCATAGGGTCATCGTGCTGGCCCGACTCTGAGACAGATCTAAGGAACAGTCCTCAATAGGCAACTCATAGCTGGTTCTCAGGCAACGCCGCTGGTTCCCAGGACTGCACCGCCGGACCGCGAAGTTCATCACGGTCGTCACAACGACGACATGCGTCCGGTCATAGCTTGTGACGGCCGCATGAAACCTCTGCGTCCGCACAAACCGGAAGGTCACTCATGTCGAGAATCGTCGAAAGGAAGCGAACGATGAGCACACAACACGAAGATCGTACGCGATCGGCGTGTAGTGCGGTCGACCCGCGCCCCGGCGCGCCTGCCGAATACGATCGTTAGTGGGAGGCACGGGAAAAGAGGGTCGTTCTTATCCCGTCGTCAGGTCGTCCACGTCGCTCAGCACGGCATCACGTGAGCGCCCGTATTTGGTAAGCACCTCTTCGGGGGAACTGATGAGGGCCTTCCACAGCGCCCACGCAGCTCCTCGTAACCATGCATCCTCCGGCAGCTCTAGCCGGTCGTGCAGTCGATCACGTTCGCGAGAACTGCAACTCAACCATGCGAAGGCCAGGTCGCAGGCGGGATCACCAACGCACGTCTGTCCGAAGTCGATAAGCGCCGCCAATTGGCCGCTGCTCTTGAACAACATGTTGCCTGGCGCGACATCGCCATGGACCCACACCGGCGGCTCGGTCCACGCTGTGGCCACAGCCGCATCCCAGAGCGCCCGACATCCCTCAGCGTGACGTCTGGCCAGGAGGGGGAGCCTGCCCTGTATCTCCTCGCCAA
The DNA here is from genome assembly GCF_000685355.1 of Microbacterium sp. CH12i. Taxonomy (GTDB): domain Bacteria; phylum Actinomycetota; class Actinomycetes; order Actinomycetales; family Microbacteriaceae; genus Microbacterium. The sequence continues at coordinate 223,470 of NZ_JHET01000010.1, forward strand.
CCGCGCTGATGTGACAGCCGCGGTAAGCAGATGCGCTCCCCGCCCATGGGCCTCCGACCGTGTCGCAGGCCTGCAACTCCCTCAGGCGTCGCCCAAGCTACTGATGGCGCTCTCGCGCTCGCGCGTTTCAACCGCGGTTAAAGTGTGCCCCTCAATCCACTCGCGAACGGACCAAGGTCGGTTGAATGCCGCCGAGGGGGCCCCGGTCGCTACTACGCGGGGGATCGCGACGCGAAAGCTGGACACGAGGATCGCGAGGGTTTGCTCCTCCCGGACTAGGCCGGCGACGTAGCCGTCAGCGCTCGGGAGGCGGATAGTCATTCGGTCACCAAGCCGGAACGTGCGATTGTCCCACCCCTGAACTTCCACAGGTCGGATCAGCAACTCCGACCACTGAGGGAACTGCTCCGACACAAGCGAGCGAACCAACGAAGAAGTGATCTCTTCGAAAGCGGCAGCCATCGCGCCAGCTTAGTAGACGACCCGCGAGCACTCGGAGATTCGCGCCGACGCCCGAAACTGATCGTTATCGGTCGTGACCGTTCATGCGATGCGAAGCGACGCTCTATTGCAGTTTCTCTCTTTGGCCATACTGCGCCGTGCGTGCCCGGGCACCACCTCCTCAAACGCCAAATTCAGGCTTGTGTCGTGGGCAGGATGAAGAGATCGGCGACGTTACGTGCGATGGTGCCTGGGCTGCGTAGACGACGACATTACCGATGTCGGCCAGGGCGAGCGTTTGCTGGGTGGAGGCGTGCGCACGGAGGACGTTGCAGAGCTGGGGTCGCTCGTGGTGTCCAGAAGGTCGGTGCCCACGCTTCCTGGTGCGATGGCCTCAGTGCCGCTGGATGCTCCGGTGATGAGAGCGGTTTCTCCGGCGTGGTCGGTCATGACGGGGCTTCCTTTCGTAGAGGGTGGTGGTGTTAGAGGTATGTGACGCCGGTGAGCTTTTCGGCGGCACTCCAGAGGCGCTTGCCGACGGTGGGATCTTTCGCCTCGTTCGATGCTTCAACGGGTGTCACGTTGCCCTTGCGTTCTCCACTTCCGCTGGGGCCAAAGAAGTCGCCGCCTCGGACGATCGGCGCCGTCGCAGCGTGGAGCTGATTCAAGGCGCCTTGTTCCGTGGGCTGTGTGGCGATCGCGGAGAAGATCCTCCCCATCATCTGCGCCGCGGCGCCGCGGTCTTTCCACGCACTGTCGATGAAGTTGGAGCGGGACAATCCGGGGTGGGCGAGGGCGCTGAGGATCGGTGACCCGGCCCTGCTCAGTCGACGGTCGAGTTCGATTGCGAATGTCGTTGTGGCGAGTTTCGACGCCCCGTATGCCCGGTTCGCGTTGAAGCGTTTCTCCCACTGGAGGTCGTCGAAGTCGAGATGGGAACCTTGTGGGTGATGGAGCTGAGGGAGACGACTCGTGGTTCGCGACCTCGGGCAATCGTGTCGAGCAGGAGTCCGGTGAGGGCGAAGTGACCGAGCATGTTGGTTCCGAGGTGGAACTCGAACCCATCGACTGTGTTTTGACGGCCAGCGAGGTTCTCGGCGCCGGCATTGTTGATGAGAAGGTCGATCGCTCCGAAGTCTGCTGCAATTTCCGTGGCGAAGATCCGCACAGAAGCGAGCGAGGCGACGTCGAGGGCGCGGACCTGGAGTCGTGCTCCCGGAACCTTCGCACGAATACCGTCGGCTGCGTCTTCGCCGGACGCGGGCTTACGGACGGCCAAGATCACCTGGGCGCCGTGTCGCGCGAGTTCGGTGGCGGTGACGAGTCCGAGCCCGGAGTTCGCGCCGGTTACGATCGCGGTTCGTCCGGTCTGGTCGGGAATCTCTGCTGCTGTCCAATGGGTCATGGTCACCGACGCTACGAAAGAAACGCATGATCTCCGTCGTCCTGCGTTGCCTAGGTCTGGCAGGACGACCCTGCTCGTGTGATCGAAGACGAGAATGGTGCTATGACCATCGAATCGTCACCGGCCCGTGAACTTGGCCTGTTCCTGCGTTCTCGACGTGAGCAGACGACCCCGGCGCAGCTCGGACTCGAGCCGGGCGGCAGACGTCGCGTCGCTGGCCTTCGACGTGAAGAGGTCGCCGCGCTGGCCAGCCTCAGCACGGACTATTACCAGCGGTTGGAACAGGGCAGAAATGCCCACCCGTCCGATGCGATCCTTGACTCGATATCCGACGCCTTGGACCTCGACGAGGTCGAACGCTCCCACCTGACGCGCCTCGCCCAGGCTTCACGAAACCCTTCGGCGACGCCCCGACGCCACCCCGCCCGCGTGCCGCGGAACGCCCGCGCCCTCCTCGACGCAACAGAGCTGCCCGCGTTCATCGTCAGTGAACACCTGGACGTCCTTGCCTGGAATCCGCTTGCCGCCGAGCTCCTCGGCGACCCGGAAGATCTGCCCCCTGCGGAACGAAACGTGTTGCTCACGCTTTTTCACGACGAGGCTCAGCTGCGTTTCGCCGACTGTCGCGCCATGGCGATCGAGTACATCGGGATGCTCCGATCCACTATCGCGCGGGACCCCGAGCATCCCCGTGCCATCGCAATCGTCGGTGCGCTCTCCGTTCGCAGCGCCGAGTTCCGCACCCTCTGGGCTCGACACGATGTCCGGGACCACGTTGAAGGACGCCAGACCATTCGCCATCCTCGAGTCGGCGACATCGATGTCGAATGGGATGCTTACAGCCTCGCCGGCGGAGCCACCATGATCGTCATGACACCCCGACCTGGTCACGAAGACCGCCTACGGCTGCTGGCTGCACTCACCCCGGAGCGCAGGTTTCGTGAGACAGAACAACGAGCTCCCGAGCGGCAGGGATGGACCTCAGGCCGAGTGCGATTGGACAAAAGTCCACACCCCCAAACTTTCGTGACCAAACCGTTGCATTCGTTACCGCGTCGTTATACAGTAATTACACGGTGAATGTTTGCTGTGGCATCCACCGAATGTGATTGCAGGACACTCTTGGTGCAAGGGACAAGGGCCGGTCGGGAGCCTCTCCGACCGGCCCTTCACTATTCCAGTACCCTGAGTGCATGACTGATCGCAAGCTCGCCCTTGAAGCATGGGAAAGTTTGTTCCGCGCCCAGCATGAGCTCCTCGCCGCAATGGGTGCCGACTTCGAGGGCACCACGATCACGCAGGCGGAGTACGACGTGCTGCTGACCGTCACCCGCTCGCCTGAGATGACGGCACGCCTCCGCGATGTGACGGCGAATATGCTGATCAGCCAGCCGAGCGTCTCACGTCTCGTTGACCGCATGGTCAGTAGCGGCTTGCTCACAAAGAGCGCCGATCCTGAAGACGGTCGCGGTTCACTGCTCACCGCAACGGATGCCGGCGCCCACAGCTTCCGCTCGGTCGCAACAGTCCATGGGCGCTCGATCGCCGAGCGAATGTCATCGCTCAGCAACGAAGAGCTACGCACACTCCACTCGTTGACGCAGAAGCTCCGCGGCGCCTGACGGCACCTCGACCTGACGGCACCTCAGCCTGACGGCATCCTCATTCGGGCACCACTGCCCTCGGCTTGGCAGGGCATATCTGGCATAGTCGAACGTGATGCCTCCGCGAAAGACGGAGGCCCGGAGGGGAACACTATGGAGATCGCCGGAGCTGTCGGCATTCTGACTCTTGTCGGCATCGGCGTCGTCATCTTGATCGTGCTTGGCCTGATCGTGCTGCTGTTTGCCCGCAGCTGGATCAAGGTCGCACGCGCGGATGAGGCACTTGTCATCTCAGGTCGCAAACAAAAGGTGCAGCGCACCGTCGAGACGCGCAACGCCGACGGGAGCATCTCGGGCCAGCCCGAAATGGTCGAATCGCCGGTCACCGTGATCGTCAACGGCAAGTCGCTCGTCAACCCGATCACGCAGCGCCACGAGATCATCTCGCTGCGCTCGCGCCAGGTATCGCTAAACGCTGAGGCGCAGTCGCTCGACAGCGTGACGCTGAACGTCGACGGCGTCGCGATTGTGAAGATCGCCTCCGACCCGCTCTACGTGCGCCGCGCCGCCGAGCGTTTCGCTTCGCAGGACAAAGCGATCGAGCAGTTCACCACAGAACAGCTCGAGGGCGCTTTGCGTGGAATCGTCGCAACGCTGTCGGTCGTTGAGCTCATGCGCGACCGCAAGAAGTTCTCCGACCAGATCGCCGCCGACGTCTCGCAAGACCTTGCCGAACAGGGTCTGATCCTCGACTCTTTCCAGATCAAGGGCATCACCGACGCCGTTGGCTATATCCGCTCCCTCGGGGCTCCCGAGATCCAGACGAAGCGCCAGGCTGCCGAGATCTCGCAGACCAACGCCGACCGTGCAATTAACCAGAAGGTCATCACCAACCAGGAATCCAACCTGGTTGAACAGACCGCCCTCGACACGAACACGGCAAACGCAAACGCCGGCATCGGCCGGGCCCGCGCCGAGGCTGAGCAGGCTGAGCACCTCGCACGCGCACAGGCCGAGCAGGCCGTTCTTCAGCAGAACGCTGAGAACCGTCAGGCGCAGCTGGATGCTGACGTCAAGCGCGTCGCCGACGCTCAGCGCTACGAGGCGGAAACCCGCGCACAGGCTGAGCTGTACACGCGCGAGCGTGCGGCCGAGGCCAGCGCGATCGAGCAGGTGAAGCAGGCTGAAGCTCGCACTCGCATCGCTGAGCAGCAGGCAGATGCTGACCGCGCCCGTGCCGCAGGTGAAGCGGCCGCCGCCGAGGCAAAGGCGACCGGTGACGCGAACGCGCTGCGCGCATTGGCCGAGGCAGAGTCCGAGGCACGTCGCCTGCGCGCGAACGCAGAAGCCGACGCCATCCGCGCCGAGGGTGACGCCCGCGCCTCTGCCCTAGAGGCCGAAGCGAAGGCTATCGCGTCGAACCAGGAAGCATTCCTGTCGCAGCGAGTCCTCGATGTGCTCCCCTCGATCATGAGCGAGTTCGCGAAGGGCTACGCAACGATCGGAAGCGTGTCGATCATCGGCGGCTCCGGCGAAGACGGCGCCTCGAGCGTCATCGGCGCCGACAGCGCGAAGGCACTGAAGTCGGTGTTCGACAGCGTGAGTGCGGCGACCGGCCTCGACCTTGCTGGAATCATCCAAGGCCAGGCCGTCGGCCGTGGCATCGGTGACGGAATCGCGAACGCGCAGACGTCGCCAGAGGCTCCGAAGCGTGCGGCGAAGAAGGCCGCCACGTCGACTGCTGCTCCGCCGCCCCCGCCCGCAGCGGCTGAGTAACTAGTCAGAAGGCGCCGGCATGGATCAGCTGATCCGGCCGGCGCCTTCTGCGTGCGCGGCGCAACGAGTCAGTGTGCGCGCCACTGCACGTTAGCGCGTGCGACGGCGCAGGGTGAGGGATGCCAGCACGAGAGCACCCACCATGAACGCAACGACTACCAGCAGCGGACCGAACACGTCCCCACCTTCCTTGCCGGCAGCGACGGCATTGATGGTGTCGATCGCATAGCTCAGCGGCAACCAATCCGAGATCGCATGCAACACGTCTGGCATCTGGTCGCGCGGCATGAAGAGCCCGCCGAGGATGATCTGCGGAAATACGAGCACCGGCATGAACTGCACCGCCTGAAACTCGGTCTGCGCGAATGCACTCGCCAGCAGCCCAAGAGCCGTGCCGAGCAGCGCGTCGACGACCGCAACGAGTCCCAGTTGCCAGAGCGGTCCATCCACGGCGAGTCCGCAGACCCAGACCGCGAACCACACGGTGATGACGGCCTGCAGCAATGCCATGACTCCGAAAGCCAGCGCGTAACCGAGGATGAAGTCGGCCTTGCCCAGCGGGGTCGTCATGAGCCGCTCGAGAGTGCCGGATTTACGCTCTCTGAGCGTCGTGATCGACGTGATCAGGAACATCACGATGAACGGGAACAGCGCGAGGATCGCCCCTCCGAACCGGTCGAACACAGCGTCTTGCTCGCTGAAGAGCCACGCGAAGAGCCCGACGAGCACGCTCGGCGCGACGATCATCAGCGCGATCGAGCGCGGGTCGTGGCGCAGTTGCGCGAGCACGCGGCGCGCGGTGGCGAAGAGGTTGCGGCCGTTCACTCGCTGGCCTCCTCACGCAATCCGCGACGAGACGTCGATGCTGCTTCTGATCCCTCTCGATCAGGGTGAGGAACGCAGCATCCGGATCGTCAGCGCCCGTGTCGGCGAGCAGTGCGTGCGGCGTCGTGTCGGCAATGATGCGGCCGGACCGCATCAGCAGCAGCCGGTCACAGCGCAGCGCCTCGTCCATGACGTGGCTCGAGACCAACAGCGTCACTCCATGCTCTGCCAAGCCGCGGAAAAGTCCCCATAGCTCCGCCCGTAGCAGGGGGTCAAGACCGACCGTCGGCTCGTCGAGAACGATCAGCTCGGGCGACCCCACCAGCGCCATAGCGAGTGAGGCGCGACTGCCCTGGCCACCGCTGAGCGATCCGACGAGTTGGTCAGCCTGTGACGTGAGTCCGACTTCGGCGATCACGCGCTCGACATCGTCACGAGACGCGCGCAAGATCGTCGCGACGTACCGAAGATTCTGGCGCACCGTGAGATCGTCGTACACCGCGGCGCCTGCGTGCCATATGCCACCCGCCACCGTAGGCGTCGCGACCCGGCCGGTTCCCCGAGAACAGTGACATTGCCCGATTCGACCCGTTGCACGCCGACGACCGAGCGCATCAGCGTCGTCTTGCCGCAGCCAGATGGTCCGAGCAGCCCGGTGATCTGCCCGCGCGGAATCGACACATCGAGGCCATCGAACACTCGCAGTGTGCCGCGACGCACGCGAAGCTGCGAGACCTCAACTGCCGGCGCATCCATCATGTGCTGATTGTCCGCCCGCGGCGCCATCACAACAAGAGCGACTCGCGAACGCACGTCTTCCGAACGCGAGAGACTGGAGAGGTGACCCCCACCCCCTTCGACCTGTCAAGGATCGGTCGCGGGCTCGCGTTCGCGTCGGCGGTCGATGATCTGCAGGATGCGCTCGCGCGGAGCACCTCCGTCGTCATCAGCGCCCCTCCCGGGACAGGAAAGACCACACTCGTGCCCCCGATAATCGCTGACCGCGTCTCAGGTCGTGTGATCGTCACCCAGCCCCGCCGAGTCGCAGCCCGCGCTGGCGCCCGACGACTCGCGCAACTCGACGGATCGCCGCTCGGCTCCCGCGTGGGGTTCACCGTCCGCGGCGAGCGCCACGTCACCGACTCGACCAGGATCGAATTCGTCACCGCCGGTGTGCTGCTTCGACGCCTGCTCGATGACCCCGGCCTCGACGGGATCGGCGCAGTGATCATCGACGAGGTGCACGAGCGCGCCCTGGAGACGGATTTGCTGATCGGCCTACTCGGGGAGGTCCGCGAACTGCGTGACGACCTCGTCCTCGTCGCAATGTCGGCAACGCTCGACGCCGACCGATTCGCGACGGTGCTCGGCACGGACGCGTCTCCGGTGCCGATCATCACGCAGACGGCGCCGGCTTTTCCGCTCGATGTGCGCTGGGCGCCGAGCGCTGCACCTCGCTTGGATGAGCGCGGAGTAACCTGGGCGTTCCTCGACCACGTCGCGAGCACCGCGGTTGCCGCACACCAAGACTTGATGCGCACAGACCCTGCCGCCGATGCTCTGGTCTTCGCGCCGGGTGCGCGAGAGGTCGCCGAGATCGCCAATCGCATCCGTCGCCTCGCCCCGGAGTTCGACGTGCGCGAACTGCACGGACAGATCCCCGCCGCAGAGCAGGATGCCGTGATCTCCGGGCGGGCCCTCGATCAGCCCGCGCGGATCATCGTCACAACTTCACTCGCCGAGTCCTCGCTGACCGTACCCGGCGTGCGCCTTGTCGTCGACACGTGCTTGTCACGTGCTCCGCAACGGGATGCCGCGCGCGGCATGAGCGGGCTCGTGACAGGTCCGACATCCCGTGCCTCTGCCATCCAGCGTGCAGGACGCGCCACCAGACAAGGACCGGGCGTCGTGGTCCGCTGCGTCGATGAACGGACCTTCGCCGCGGCACCCGCGCGCCCTGCGCCCGAGATCGTGGCGGTGGATCTCACCGACGCCGCCCTGCTCCTTGCCAGCTGGGGTGCACCCGGCGGCATAGGTCTTCGGCTGGTTGACCCGCTTCCCGCTGACAGCCTGCGTGATGCCATCGCCGTGCTGCACGGGCTTGGCGCGATCGATGCGGATGGCCGCGCCACCGATGAGGGGCGACAGCTCGCCCGTATCCCGACTGATCCTCGTCTCGCCCGTGCGCTCCGAGACGGCAGCACCCTGGTCGGCGGGCGTGAAGCGGCCGAGGTTGTCGCGCTGCTCAGCGGAGATCTTCGCGTCACCGATGGGGATGCCGCGAGCACACTCACCGCACTCAGAAACGGGCGAAGCCACGATTCCCGGCGGTGGGAGCAGGAGGTCCGGCGGCTCACACGGTTCACCTCGACAGGCGCTACGCTCGGCGCCAGTGATCCGACCGGACTCGTCATAGCCCTCGCATTCCCCGAGCGGATCGCACGCCGCGTCGATCAATCGCCCCACGGTGCGACCTTCCTCCTCGCCTCCGGCACCCGGGCGGGAATCACCGGCCCGCTCGCGAGCGCCGAATGGCTGGCGGTGGCCGACGTCACCCGGGCGCAGGGGAGGGCGGCCGCAGGAACCGGAGCGATCATCCGCACCGCCGCTATCATCTCCGAGAGCCAGGTAGAGCAGGCGGCGACGCATCTGATCACTGATCGTGTCGAAGCAGAGTTCGTGAACGGACGCGTTGTCGCCCGCCGTGAACGTCGCATCGGGGCGATCGTCCGCTCGTCCGTCCCTGTGCGCGTGCAGGCGGGCGACGGCGGGCGGGATGCCGCTCGCCGCGCCCTCGAAGCACAAGGACTCGGAGTGTTCGCCTGGTCAGAAGCCGCGGACGGTCTGCGGCGCCGGCTTGCTCTGCTGCATCGTGAACTCGGAGCCCCCTGGCCAGACGTCTCGGATGCCGCGCTCCTGCCCACCCTCGATTCGTGGCTGGGTCCGGAGCTGTCGTCCCTCGCCACCGGCACGCCGGCCGCCCAGATCAATCTGGCACCGGCGCTCCGGCGAGTGCTGCCGTGGCCCGCCGCGGTCGAGCTCGATGCTCTTGTTCCGGAACGACTCGAGGTGCCGAGCGGATCGCACGTCCGCATCATCTACCCGCCCGTTGATGATCCAACCGGCCGCCCCGTCGTCGCGGTGAAGCTGCAGGAATGTTTCGGATGGGCAGAGACTCCGCGTCTCGTCGGAGGACGAGTACCGGTGCTGTTTCACCTGCTCTCCCCCGCGCGGCACCCGCTCGCAGTGACCGACGACCTCGCCTCGTTCTGGGCTGGTCCATACTCACAGGTGCGCGCAGAGATGCGCGGGCGCTACCCGAAGCATCCGTGGCCGGAAGATCCCTGGTCCGTCGCGCTACCCGGCACACCACGCGTCGCGCCGCCCGGGAATGACGCGACGTGTCCCACATGTGGCGTCTCAGCACTCGATAACGTTGACCGCGAGGCCGCCCTCGCTGGTCTCTTTGTACTTGGTCGACATGTCGATGCCAGTCTGCCGCATCGTCTCGACGACAGCATCCAGTGAGACGTAGTGGTGCCCGTCCCCGCGCATGGCGAGGCGCGCTGCGGTCACCGCGGTGGATGCTGCGATCGCATTACGCTCGATGCAGGGGATCTGCACGAGTCCACCGATCGGGTCGCACGTGAGACCGAGGTGATGCTCCATCGCGATCTCGGCGGCGTTCTCGATCTGCCGGTTCGTACCGCCCATGACGGCGGTCAGGCCGCCGGCCGCCATCGCACAGGCGGAGCCGACTTCGGCCTGGCATCCGCCCTCCGCACCTGAGATCGATGCGTTGGCCTTGAACAACGAGCCGAGAGCGGTCGCCGTCAGTAGAAAACGACGGATGCCGCGGCGGCGGTTCGCCTCGGCGTGAGCGGCCTCGTCCGGCGCGAGACCTTCGACGGGCTCAGAGGTCGATAAATGGCGCTCAAGAGGCGAACCAGCAGGTCGCCCGAACCCGAACAGCGCACTGCCGACCAGCTCGCCGTGCGGCGTGACCGCATTGCCGGATCCGAGCCCGGAGTCGGCGAGGAACCGCCACCAGTACATCGCGACGGCCGGAAGAATGCCCGCGGCACCGTTCGTGGGAGCAGTAACGACTCGTCCACCGGCGGCGTTCTCTTCATTGACGGCAAGCGCAAAGGCCCCGAGCCACTCCCCCGGCATTTCTCGCGCACCGTCCGATTCGACCTCTTCGAGCTGCTCGCGGATTGCGAGGGCGCGGCGCTTCACTTTGAGGATGCCGGGGAGCACACCATCGGCGTGCAGACCAGCATCCACGCAGTTGGCCATCGCATCCCAGATCGCGTCGAGCCCGGCAGCGACGTCCTCTTCCGAGCGCAGAGCCGTCTCGTTCATGCGCGCGACGTCGGCAATCGAGATGCCATGTTCGTCGCAGAGTTCGAGCAGGGAGGCCGCATCTGCGTAGCCGTACGGGAAGGATCCGGTCGCAACTCGCGCTTCTTCGCCCTCGCGTCGGATGAATCCGCCGCCGATCGAATAGTAGGTCTCCTCCGTGAGCGCTGCCCCGCTGGCGTCGTATGCCGTGAGCGTCATGGCATTCGGATGCCCAGGCAACCGGGTGCGCGGCGCGAACTCGATGTCTTCCTTCGCGAACGGAATCTCGTGACTGCGTCGAGAAGCAACGTGCCACCAACAGGGAACTCGCCCCACGCGGTGCGCACATCTGCGGGGTCGCACGACTCAGGCGCCAGCCCACGGAGCCCTGCCACCACAGCATCCGGTGTGCCGTGTCCGATTCCGGTCGCTCCGAGCGAACCGTAGAGGGTGCAGGTCACGCGCTGTACCTCGGCGAGTACGCCTGTGGCGCTCAGCCGCCGGGCGAAATCGAGCGCAGCCCGCATCGGTCCCACGGTATGGGAACTCGAAGGCCCCACTCCGATGGAGAAGAGGTCAAAGGCTGAGACGTACGCTGTCACAACCCCAGGCTACGCCGGACCGCCCCGGGCGCGGCGATTGCGGTCTATTCGCGTGGGCTCGTCGGAACGCTGAGTTGAGGAAAGGCGTGCACCAACTCGAGAGCCGCGAGCAGTTCTTGCGGACGCAGGAGGGTAGAGCGGTCGAGCTTCTCTTCGGCTCGCTTCACTCGATACGCGATAGTGGTGGGTGCGACATGCGATGCTTCTGCCGCGAGCTGCCGGCTTCGCCCGGCGACGAGAAACAGCCGCAGCGACTGCCTTATGGACACTGACATCGGATCCTCGCCAAGCAATCCCGTCAGCTCCCGCTGAACGAAGGCGCGCGCGTGCTCCTGGTCTGCGGCCACGAGTGCGAGCAGGCTGACGTCGTCGTAATGAGTGACCATCTGCGCGCCGGGCATTTGGAGGCATACGTCCCGCGTCCTTCGCGCAGCCACGGTGGTTGATCGGAAGCCATTGGCGCCCGATTGCACGAGGCCGAGGGCGAGCCTCATGCGTGACGGGAGTTCTTGCTCAATGATGTCGACGTCAATGGGAGCGTCGTGAATAAAGGACCAGTGAAACTCCACATGGTCTCCACGTTCGATGATCAGCCATGCGCTTGCTCGATGCCGCAGCGCTACACGCTCCGCAAAGCGGAACGCACTGTTATCGGAGTCGAACGTCCGGTTTCCGCCGGACGCCCAGCCCAGTGCGGCGAGATGATACTCCCGCCACGAAATCCCGAGAATACGCTCGCCCTCGGAGGACGGTTCATCACCGTCGAGCAACGAGTCCACTACCCGGCGCCGCTCGACCAGAATCCGGCTCTCGCTTTCCAACCGCTCTCTTGCGTAGGTGGCGCTGATGTCAGAGACGTAGCGATCCATGAAGGTGGCGAGCATGTCATTCTGTCTCCGGATTTCGAGCAGCAGCGAACCGGGCGGGACCGTCGCGCCGATGACATCGAGAAGCGCCTGCTGCACCGCGGTGTGACACGCCCACACTGTCCGCAGGAGCCGATCGAGGGGGATGCCGGTCCTCGCTGCGACACTTGCATCGTCGAGCGCCGCCTCAGGCGTGACGACGTGCAGCGACCCCTCGCTCAATCCGACCAAACTCGTCAGCAGACACTCTTCGCAACCGCGATATACGCCCACATCACTCGGACTCGCCGACGTGCGCAGCTCAGCCGTGAGATGAGAAACCACTGTGTCCGTCACCTCGGCCGCCCAGGCCGTTGCCTCCGAACCGATCCTCTCCGCAGCCCAGGACCGCAACTCCGGCGACGCTGCCGAGGGCACGTCCCGTGACGGGTTCAACGCGGCTAGCCACTCACGCATCTAGACTCCTCGGCCCTTTATCGTCTGACAACAATAGCCCGCCTATTCTTCATCTTCAGCGTAGGAGAATTCCACGCGAAGCGACAGCGAGACTGTTCAACGGCGGCATCCAAAGAGGGAAGCGCCCGACCCGAACACACTGGAGCTTTCTATGTCAATCGCCCACGATACGAAGGAGCGAGTCGCGTCGATCGATGAAGCTCGCATAAGGCTCATCGAGCTGATCGGTCACGAACACGTGCTGACCGGAACGCGGGCGCGTGAATTCCATGACCCGTGGGCGACGGCGCAGACGCCAACACCGCTACCCGCCTTTGTCGTCCAGCCGAAGGACGTCGAAGAGGTTCAAGCGATCGTCAGACTTGCGAACGAGCTAGGCCTCCCGATCAGTGTGTCGTCACAGGGCCGAAATTATGGTTATGGCGGGGCAGCCCCGGTTTCGGCGGGAATGATCAGTATCAATCTTCGTCGTATGAACCAAGTGCTCGAGATCGATGAGCAGGGTGGCTTTGCGATCCTTGAGCCCGGCGTCTCCTTTGCCCAGCTGCACGGAGAGATCAAGGCTCGCGGCGCGAAACTATGGGTCTCGACGCCGGATCTGGGCTGGGGCAGCGTGATCGGAAACACCGCGGAGCACGGTCTCGGATATACGCAGTTCGGCGATCATGCGGCAGCGGTAGCTGGCATGGAAGTCGTCCTGCCAGACGGGACCTTGCTGCGAACCGGGCTATGGGCCTTACCTAATAACTCTCTCGGCGCACGCGCCAAACGTGGCTTCGGCCCATCCATCGACTCGCTCTTCCTCCAGTCCAACTTCGGCATCATCACGAAGATGGGAATCTGGCTCACCCCAGAGCCGGAGATGTTCACTGTCGGCTCCGTCATCCTCGATGATGCAGCCGAGATCCCCACGCTGATCGACGTCCTCGCCCCTCTGGTCCAGGACGGAACAATCCAGGGCATGCCACTGATCGTGAGTTCTCCCGAGCCGGAGGGCGGACGCTGCGGTCCTCTCGACGACACCAGCGGCCGATCGAAGAAGCACAAGATGTCAGCAGTGTTCCCTCCTGGGCGGGTGAACGCTCGCGTCGGGTTCTACGGGCACCCAAGCCTGGTGGCCGCCCGCGAGACGATCGTCCGTGACGCCGTCGCTCACATCGCGGGTGCGACGGTTGAGCTGCACAACTACCCTGGCGACGTTGATCCGGCCACCGTGCATCCACTAGATCTCGTGCCTGCTGGCATCCCCAATCAGTTCCTCCTCGACATGCTGCAGAAGCACTTCGGCGCATCGGTCGGTCATTTCGATTTCTCTCCAATCCTCCCGTTCACCGGTGAAGCTGCGGCCCGCCACGAGAGCATGGTGATGGAGATCCTCGACCGCTACGACCTCGTCGCCGGCTTCGGATGGATCGCGCAGTCTCGCTCACTTATCGGCGCGTGCATGGTCATCTTCGACTCTGCTGATCCGGACGAAGCGGCTCGCGCCCGAAACGCGGTCGACGAGATGATCGCTCGCGCTGCCGAGTGGGGATGGAGCGAGTACCGCGGTCACGTGACGATCCACGATCGGATCTCCTCCCTCTATAGCGCAGGTGATGATGCGCTGCCCCGTTTTTACTCACGCCTCAAAGACGCGATCGACCCGGCAGGCATTTTATCTCCAGGTGGGCATGGCATCTGGCCGTCCACTGCCCGAGCTCAGCGCTGACCCGCACCACTCCCACGAAAAGGCACCCAAATGCGTGATGTTCCTCCTCTCTCCCCCACGATGATCATTCCCCGGGCCGCACGCCCGACACAGCAGCAGCCGGCAGATGTGCGTTGGGATACGGACAACAAATTCTTGAACGGCCCGTTTGCCCCCTGGACCGACGAGTCCGCGGAGTTCGATCTTCCTGTGCTCGGCACGCTTCCAGACGACCTCGCCGGGGCGCTCTTTCGGATCGCCAACAACCCCCGGTTCGCACCCCGTGACCTTGATCGTTATCACTGGTGGGAGGGTGACGGCGGTGTCGCTGCGACCTACATCCGTGACGGCAAGGCATCGTTTCGGATGAAGTGGGTCGAGACCGACTCAATGAAGATCGAGGTGGCCGCCGGAGAAGCCCTCTACAGCGGATTCGTGAATGGCTCCGGCCCCGCAGGCCCCGGGATGCTGCCGGTGGGCGCACCCCCGGCAAAGAATGTCGCCAACACCAATGTCGGCCTGTTCGCCGACCACCTTCTCGTCTATTTCGAAGGTGGGCTGCCGACGTCGATGAACGCCGAGAGTCTTGAGACTTACGGCGCATTCGATTTCGACGGCGGTATCGATGTGCTGTGCACTGCGCACTACAAGCTCGATCCGCACAGCGGCAACATGCTGTTCTTCGCCGCCGTCGGCACCAGCTTGACCTGGTACGAAGCGGACGCGAAGACGGCAGGAATCGTCGACAGTTTCACCTTCGACATGGGCTGCCCGGCGATGGTTCACGACTACATCGTCAGCGAGCACTACGCAATCTTCCTCATCTCGCCGACTCAGTTTCGGATGGACCGCATCATGCAGGGGCGTCCTGGCGTGTTGTGGGATGAAGCAGCCGTCCCGGACGGAAGCCGTTTCGCGGTGCTCGACCGCCGCACAAAGCGCGTGACCTGGTACGACACCGGTCTCATGCTTGCGCCCACGCACTTCTTCAACGCGTTCGAGACGCCGACCGGGATCGTCGTCGATCTCCATGTCATCGCGCGCCTCGGCAACCCGGCCGACCACGCCGACGATCCGGTTGGGTCTCACACGTGGTTCCCGCCAGCGATGGCCTGGCGTTTCACACTGGATCATGCCACGAAGAAGGCGACGAACCGCATGCTGAGTGGCGTCGCCGGTGAGTTCCCGAAGATCAACGATGCCCTGCTCGGGCAAGAGTTGCAGTTCGGCTATTTTGCTACGACTCGCAACCTCACTTCCGACACGATGACGGACGGACTCGCCCGCTTCGACTTCGGAACCGGTCAGACGATCGTGATCGAGGGCGTCGATGGCCTGACCAACCCCAGCGAACCGGTATTCGTGCAACGTCGCGGTGCCACCGCCGAGAACGACGGATATCTACTGACGTTGTGGTGGAACCGCGCAACCGGACTGTCGGAGCTCTTGGTGCATGACACCGACGCATTCGACTCAGAGCCTCTCGCGCGAGTCAAGCTCCCGGCACGCGTGCCTTCGGGTTCCACGGGCGTGGGCAGAAGCGGAGCATCTCGACGCGGCGGTCGCGGCCCAGCGCGCAGCATCCGTCCTCTGACTATTCCTATGACCCACAGCCGACACGACAGGAGCATCACAATGAGCAACAACTGGGATAACCGTATCTACAGCACCGGCGGTTTCGTCACCAGCCATGGCGGCACCACCAACGTCACCGCACCTGCCACTGGCGACGTCATCGCCACTGTGGGCTGGGCAGACATTCAGGATCTTGATGATGCCGTCGCCGCGGCGAACCGAGCGCAGCCCGCCTGGGCGGCCCTTCCTTACACCGAGCGTGCCGCCGTCCTGGCCAAGGCCGCAACGCTCCTCGGCGAGGCGCCGGAGCGGTTGACGGATTGGCTCGTGCCCGAGGCTGGCTCCGGACAGGGCAAGGCCGCGTTCGAAACTGGCCTCGTGACATCCGAGCTCGCCGAAGGCGCCGGTCTCGCATCGCAGCCGTACGGCCAGCTCCTTCGCAGCATGAAACCGCGTCTCTCAGTGGGGCGTCACGTTCCGGTGGGTGTCGTCGGCGTGATCAGCCCGTTCAATTTCCCCGCCATCCTGTCGATGCGCTCGGTCGCTCCTGCGCTCGCACTCGGAAACGCCGTGATCCTGAAACCGGACCCTCGTACACCGATCTCTGGCGGCTTGGCACTGGCAGATATCTTCGCTGACGCTGGCCTCCCCGATGGCCTCCTCCACGTACTCCCCGGCGGCGCTGACGTCGGCGCAGCCCTCGTGGCGCACCCCGATGTGCCGTGCATCTCGTTCACCGGTTCCACCGCCGCGGGGCGAAAGATCGGCGAAGCCGCAGCTCCCCTCCTCAAGAAGGTTCATCTCGAACTCGGCGGGAACAACGCGCTTCTGGTGCTTCCGGACGCCGATGTTGACGCGGCAGCATCCGCGGGTGCATGGGGTTCGTTCCTGCACCAGGGCCAGATCTGCATGACGACGGGGCGCCACCTCGTACACAAGAGCCTTGCGGATGCGTATACCGCCAAGCTCTCCGAAATTGCCGCCCGTATCACCGTCGGCGACCCGACAGACCCCACCAATGCGCTCGGGCCGATCATCGACGAATCGCAGCTCAAGAAGATCGATTCGATCGTGAAGGCGACGGTGGCCGCCGGTGCGACGCTCCGCGAGGGCGGTTCCCACGAGGATCTGTTCTACCGGCCGACGGTGTTGGCCGATGTTCCCCTGGATTCTGTTGCGTTCACGCAGGAGATCTTCGGACCGGTCGCGCCCATCACCACGTACGAAACGATCGACGAAGCCATCGACATCATCAACGCGTCAGAGTACGGACTGTCGGTCTCGATTCTCACCGGTAACCCGTTCAAGGCTTTCGAGTTGGCGGATCGGATCAAGTCCGGTGCGATCCACATCAACGACCAGACCGTCGACGATGAGGCCACGGCACCATTCGGCGGGACGAAGGCCTCGGGCTCGGGGGGACAGTTCGGATCTTCTGTCAACCTCAGCACCTTCTGCGATGTGCAGTGGGTGACCGTGCAGTCCGAAATCGAGAGGTACCCCTTCTAGACGCAAGTACGGCACTCCCCAGCGAGTGCCGTACTTCACATTGTTCGTTCCCCCACTACAAGGAAGTAGTCCACCGTGTTATCCACCACCCCTGGCGCGGTCACGCGCCCTATTCACAACCCCACCATCTGGGTCTCAGCCGCAGCGGTGCTCGTCGCCCAGATGTGTTTGACCGTACTCGCACCACTGAACGACGTCATCCAATCGACCTACGGTGCAAGCGCGACACAGCTCACCTGGCTCACTGCTGCCGTCTTCGCACCGACAGCACTCCTGGAGCTCAATTTCGGCGTGCTCGGGGACATGTTCGGGCGCAAGAAGCTGATGCAAATCGGCCTTGGGTTTGTCGCAATCGGTGCCGTCGTCGGGATCTTCGCAGACTCGCTTCTCATGCTCGCGATCGCACTGGTCATTCTCGGACTCGGTGCTGCCACGCTCTTGCCCTCAACGCTCGCGTCAGCGGCAGAGTTCTCCCCCAATGCGGAGTCGCGTGCGCACGCACTCTCACGGTGGGCAATCGCGATCTCCATCGGCGCGGCGGTGTCTCCGCTGCTGTCGGCGATCATGGTCCAGCAGACAGGCTTGGGGGGAGCATTCTCGCCCGTCTTGGTCGCCGCGGTAATCGCGTTCGTTCTGGTCACCCGATTCGCGCAGGAAAGTCGCTCGGCGCAGAAGCGGGCTTTCGATGTTCCAGGCCAGATTCTGATCATCGTCGGATTGTTGGCGTTCATCTTCGCAATCATCCACGGCTCAGAAGCAGGCTTCGGCAGTCCTGAGGTCATCATCTCGTTGGCTGTGGCGATCGTCGCCCTCGTCGTGTTCGCTTGGGTCGAGTTCCGCAGCAAGAACCCGATGTTCCAGGTGCGTCTGTTCAAGATTCCGGCATTCGCCGCAGCCGCTGCGGTGGGCCTGCTCGGCATGCTGAGCTTCATGGGCACCGCCTACGCGATGGCGATCAAGCTGGGTCCCATTGCTCACGCAGCGCCCCTCATGGTGGCACTCCCGTTCGTGCTCATCCAACTCGTTCCCCTGGTGCTGGCGCGCTGGCTACCGGGGCTCATCCACCGCATCTCTCCGCGCACACTGCTGGTGTTCGGTCTCGTGATTCTTGCGATCGGTCAGGTGTGGCTTGCTGTTCTGGCGGATGGCACGACCGACCTTCTTGCCCTCGCAGTTCCGATTCTTCTGCTCGGCGTCGGATTCATCGTGATGTTCACCTCTCTGACTGCTGCGGCTGTCAACTCTGTGAGCCACGAGCACATCGGCATGGCATCAGGTGCGACCAGCCTCGTGCGCGAAACGGGGCAGACCTTGGGCCCGGCAGTCGTTGCTGCTGTCGCGCTCGGAAGCGCATCAGCGGCGACAGCAAACGGACTGAATTCCGCTGACCTCCCGGCCGAAGTTGCCGGTGTGGCAAATGAGGTCTTCACCCAAGGCGGCCCACTCGCCGTCGCCAACGCGCCGCTCCCGGAAGCGATCCACGACGCGGTCGCCCCTATCGCCACAGCTGCGCTGGAGCACGGGTTCGATCTGGGGTTGCTGACGATGGCCGGACTGTCGATCATTTCAGCACTCATCGTGCTCATCGTCATGAGGGGATCAGCGGCGACTACGCCGCTTTCCGCCGATGAGACAGACCTCGCCGAACACCACACTTCTGCGGCGGCTCAGAGCACAACCGAGGAGAAGAGCGCATGACGCTGGAGCTATCGCCCTTGTTCACCCTTGAGGTAGACCTCGATACCCCGCTCGAAGTGGGACGAGTCGCGGCCGGGACGCGCCGCGTCATCCCAATACTCGGTGGAACGTTCGCAGGCCCCGCCCTTTCGGGAACGATTCTGCCCGGCGGTGCAGACTGGAATCTTGCCCGCAGTGACGGAATCACCCACTTGTGGGCACGCTACACGCTTCGCACCGAGGACGGCGCCCACATCATGATCACCAACGAAGGGTGGGGCACCCAGGACGACGCGACGATGCAACGCGTCTTCAGCGGCGAGCAGCAGAATACGGACAGCTGGTATTGCCGCACCCAGCCCCACTTCGAAGTCGACCTCGATGGACCTGTCGCCTGGCTCAACGACATCGTGTGCATCGGCAGTCTGCGCGCACCCCACCGCGCCGACCGAGTGACCGTCGACATCTTCAGCGTGAGCTGACGACGATGTTCCGCGTCAAGGTGGCTGTGTGTGATCTTGCCGTGCGTTCATGCAATGGCAGAACTCGAAGCCAACCAACGACCGCGAGTATTGGTGCCCGGTGAACACATAGGTGCACACATTGCGCGGGCAGGTGCAATGAGCCACGCTCGCCGACCTACGGTGGGATTTGAACCCATACGCCCCACTTCCGTCTCGGTCTCGCGGATTCATGCGGATTCGATCAGGGAGGCATCCCGCTTCGATCAGCTGGATCTGTATCAGCTCGACCTCGAAACGATCCCGGTGCTCGTTGATGAACCAGATCATCTCGGTCAGGGCGGTCGAGCTTCTTCGCGAAAAGCGTGCTCGCCGCCTTGAGTATCTCGTTGGCCTTGCGACGCTCAGCGTTCTCGTTCTGCAGCCGCTTGCGGATGCGGTCCCGCGATTGTGGTGACCGAAATCGGTAATTTCGCCCAGCAAATCACCGGTTAGCTATTCCAAGTGGGAATTTGCGCAGGTAAACTATCGGTTATGGACGAAGATCGGATCTTGCAGTGGCCGCGCCACGGCGTCGAAACGCTTCCCTGGCAGCAGCAGGTTCGTGGTGGCACCCGCGAAGACCGGATGATGCGGTTCGTAGATGCGACCATCCCTCCGTTCATCCGCGAGCTCGACTACATGCCGCCACTGAAGGTGATGCTCCACACCGAGCGCGCATTGCTAGCTGTAGCCCAGGCCGACACCGACGCCGAGGGGCACTCCGCCGCCCTCAGCCGCTTCATGGTCCGTTCCGAGTCCGCCGCCTCGTCGAAGATCGAGCGCATCAACGCTTCCGCCCGCGACTACGCCAAGGCGCTCGCCGGCAACAAGGGAA
Organism: Microbacterium sp. CH12i; assembly: GCF_000685355.1. GTDB lineage: Bacteria > Actinomycetota > Actinomycetes > Actinomycetales > Microbacteriaceae > Microbacterium. Next base: position 243,578 of record NZ_JHET01000010.1, read on the forward strand.
ACACCTCCGCCACCAGCATGGTCGCAGCCTCCGCCGCACTCCACGAGCTGATCACCAAGGTCGGTGAGAGCGGTCGCTTCGAGCTCGACTACCTCATGAGCGCCCACCGCGCGCTCATGGCCGACGATCCCCAGGAAGCCGACTACGCCGGTCACCTCCGCGACATGCAGAACTGGATCGGCGGCAGCGACCACTCCCCTCGGGGCGCACTCCACGTTCCCCCGGCGCCCGAGCGCGTGCCCGAACTGATGGACGACCTCATCGCCTACCTCAACCGGGACGACGTACCCGTGATGACGCAGGCCACGATCGGTCACGCCCAGTTCGAGTCCATCCACGCCTTCACCGACGGCAACGGTCGCATCGGCCGCGCTCTCGTCTCTGCCGTGCTGCGGCGTCGAGGCGTCACCCGAAACGCGGTGGTCCCCCTCGCCAGCGGCCTGCTCGCCCGCCGCGACGACTACTTCGCCGCCCTCGGCTCCCACCGACTCGGCGACCCTGCACCGCTCATCGACCTGTTCGCGCTCTCTACGCGCGCGGCCGCCGAATGCTCCCGCGAGACCATCGCCCGTCTGAAGGCGATGCCCGCACTGTGGGCTGCAGATTTGAAGCCGCGCGCGAACTCCGCTGCGGCTGCTCTCATCCAGGCGTTCTACGACCACCCCGTCATGAGCACCGACGAGATCGAAGCCACAGCCGGTTCCCCCACGGCCGCCTACAGGGCGATCGACCAGCTGGTCGACGCCGGCTTCATCGAGGAGATCACGGGACGCAAGAAGGACCGCGTCTGGGCGGCATCCGAAGTGATGGCCGAACTCGACGATCTTGACCGCCACATCCAAGCAGACATGCACGAAGGAAAGCAAGGCTGATGCTCGAGTGGATCTGGGAGAAGACACCGGACGGGACCAGCCGGTTCGTGCTGGGCACGCGTGGTCGCGGCTCGTGAAGACGGCGGCAAGCTGACGACCGAGTGCGATCGCCAAGCAGCACCCGTTCGATGTCACGGACCAAAACAATCACCTGCTGGGCAACTACCGGGATGCTCTCGTCCGGGCTGCTCGGATCCGGGATCCAACAGCTATTCCGGGTCGAAGCGAAGGGAGCGATCGCGATCCTCGTCTCGAAGGTCCCGATCGTCAAGGAATGGGCGTACGCGGGGATCGGATTCCTGCTTACTGGAGCGCTGTTCTCTCACATGGCGGTGGAAGACTCCTCGGTGGAGCTGCTTCCGGCACTGTTCTTGCTCGCACTTGCGGTGGCGTCGTGGCAGCACCCGCTCGTGGCAGTTCGCACACACAAACCGTCTGCGGGTATGAGCTACGCGTTTGTCAGGTTTTGTGTGCTCAGCGTCAGGCGGACGTACGTGAGATGTTCGCGCGCGATCACGACAGTGAGCCCTAGCTCCTCCCGAAAGTGGTTCATGGGGACAAAATCGCTGCAGTGACACCGGCACCCCCCATTCGTACAAGGGCCTCGTCGACCGACAGTACGATGCGAGGGACTCTCGCTCGACCGTTACCTGACCACCGGTCACCCTGAGCGACTCGGTCGCACCGAGGCATCCGAGTAGCTGATCGCCGGCATCCACCGCTCCGCTGTCGGGATCGTTTTAGTGCACACGTTGGTGCACATACGTGTGGCGTTCTGTGGCGCACCGCGTCAGGGACGCCAGGCGAGAAACAAGAAAAAGTGCCGGGATTCCGGCACTTTTTTCTTGTTTACTGTCTCAACACTCTGTGCGCCCGAAGGGACTCGAACCCCTAACCTTCTGATCCGTAGTCAGATGCTCTATCCATTGAGCTACGGGCGCATCTTTTGGCCTGCTTCTCAGCGAAGCGGGCCTCAGCAAGAATACATGACGAAGTGCCCCAACGCGAAACCGGCCGCGGCATCCGGTTGCAGGCCCCGGCAATAGTCTGAAGACATGGACGTCGGGCGCGCAACAGTCGGGGTAGTTCGCCTCGCCTGGGCGGATGCACGCACGGCCCCCGCAACGGCCGACGAGGTGCTCCGCACGCTCACCGCCGCCCAACACCAGCGCTACGCAAGCCTGCCCCCAGCACGCGCCGCCCGGTTCATCGCTGGCCGCAGCCTCATCGCGTCTCTGGTGCACGAAATCGTCGGCAGACCGGAGCCAATGTACGAGATCTTCACCCTCTGTGCGCACTGCGGCAGCGCCGATCATGGCAAGCCGCACACGACGGCGCCCGTCGTGATCAGTGTCAGCTACGTCGGTGACATGGTGGTGGCTGCCGCCGTCGCATCCGATCACGCGACATCCATCGGGGTCGACATCGAAGCCGTCCCCGCAGGCGGAGAATCAGCCCCGCGGGAAGAACTCACAGCCCTCTTCACGCCCAGTGCGCCGCCAGACACCCGCACCTGGACGATGATCGAAGCCGCCCTCAAAGCCGACGGCCGTGGCCTGCGGGTAAGCCCGGAAAGACTCCAGTTCGCAGCCCCCGAGACTGCGAACCCGGGCTGGCTGAGCGTACACATCGACGGAACGGATGCCGGAATCATCGCAACCCCGGCCCCCGCACCCACCGGATTCGTGGTCAGCCTCGCCCTGAGCCCCGTCGCCTCGCGGCGGTGACCGGAGCCACAACCGCACCCGCAGGGAGCGCAGGCAGCTCGCGTTGCTCAAGCCATTCCTCGAACAACCCACCCAGGGCCATGCCGGACACCTCTTCGGCGAGCGCGATGAACTCCGGCGTGCTCGTCGCCTCGCCCCGGTAGCGCTCGGTCCAAATACGCAGTGCCGAGAAGAAGGCCTCATCGCCGATCGTGAGCCGCAAAGCGTGCAGCGTGAGCGCCCCGCGCTTGTAGATCCGGTCGTCGAACATCAGGTCAGCGCCCGGGTCACCCAGCAGCAGATCCTTCTCCAGCAAGCTCAGCCGACCATAGTGCGTGAGCGCCTTCGCATGCGCTGTGGGCCCACCCGATCGCTCTGACCAGATCCATTCGGCGTAGCAGGCGAAGCCTTCGTTGAGCCAGATGTCGTGCCATGCGGCGATGCCGACACTGTTCCCGAACCACTGGTGCGCGAGTTCGTGAGCGACGAGACGCTCAAGACCCCCGACCCCATCGATGTGGTTCGCTCCGAAGATGCCCATCCCCTGCGCCTCCAGCGGGATCTCCAGATCGTCCTCGGTCACGATGGCGACGTAGTCCTCGAAGGGATACGGTCCAAAAGTCTCTTCGAATACCGACATCATCTGCCCGAGGTCGGCGAAGTCGGCGTGCACTCGAGCCGCAAGCGGCTGCGGGTAGATGAGACGTGCCGACACTGATCCCAGCGCTACCTGCTCGGTTGTGTAGCGACCGATCTGCACTGTCGCGAGATATGTCGCGGTCGGTGCGACGCTCTCGTACACCCAGGTCGTCTTGCCGCCACGAGTCGTGCGAGACACCTCGCGCCCGGTCACGGCGACGGTGTATCCCGCATCCGTGCTCACGCTGATGCGATACATCGCCTTATCAGCGGGGACGTCGTTGCACGGGAACCAGGTCGCCGCCCCCGTGGGCTGCGATGCCACAAGCACACCGTCTTCGAGCTCTTCCCACCCGATCGTGCCCCAGCGGGTCCGACGTGGCCGGGGCGCACCCGCATACAAGATCGTCGCCTCGAACTCGTCCCCAGGCGCCAACTCACTGGGAAGCGTGATCCGCAGCTTGCGATCGGTCTGCCGGAAGGATGCCGCCTTCGCACCGGTGACGCGCACTTTGGTCGCGCGAAGCCCCACGAGGTCGAGTGCGATCGTCTTCGTCGAGGCGACAGCGGTGCCACGCACCACGGCCGTGCCACTCAACCGGTTCGTGGTGACTTTGTAGTCCAGCGTCAGGTCATAGTGGCTGACCGAGATGTGCGGGTCACCACTTTGCGGGGTGTACGCGTCGGAGTTCACCTGTCCGGTCACTTGTCCGCAGCCTGGTAGGCGCGGACCTTGACGGCGCGCCACGGGCCGATGGGGTTCCCACTCCAGCGGCTGCCGACGGGCACCGTTTCACCGCGCATCACGAGTGAGGCGGGTCCGACGGTGGCGTTCGCGCCAATGTTCGCCGCGGGCAGGATCACGCTGTGCGGCCCGAGGGTTGCGCCGGCCTCGAGGACGACGTTGTCAATGCTCATCACTCGATCATGGAACAAATGCGTCTGAACCACACATCCGCGGTTGACTGTGGCGCCGTCGCCGAGCGTGACGAGGTCGGGTTCTGGCAACCAGTAACTGTCGGTCCAGACACCTCGGCCGATCTTCGCGCCGAGCGTCCGCAACCAAATGGCGAGGGCCGGAGTTCCGGCAGCGGCGTTCGCGAACCACGGTGCCGCGACCATCTCGGTGAACGTGTCCGAAACCTCAGTGCGCCAGACGAACGATGACCAGAGCGGATGCTCCCCCACCCGAATCCGTCCCACGAACGCCCACTTCGCCGCCGTGGTCACCAGCGCCGCTACAGCACCCGCGAGCATGACGACAACTCCCGAGAGCACGACAGCGCCGATCACACCGGTCACATCGATCAGCCACGCGAGAGTGAACAGCACTCCGACCCCGATCGCACAGCTCACGATGACGGGAAACAGGCGGCACAGCTCCCAGAGAGTACGCGCGATGCGTAGTCGCACCGGGGGGTTGTAGGTGCGCTCCTGATCGGCGTCGTTCACGATTCGACGCAGCCGCACAGCGGGCGAACCCAACCACGACGACCCGCGCTTGGACTTCTCCGGAGCAACCGAGAGCACGGCGACAAGCCCATCCCTTGGCACGCGGTGCCCTGGACCGGCCATGCCGGAGTTTCCGATGAACGCACGCTTGCCGATGCGCGCATGCGCGATGCGCATCCACCCGGATCGCAGTTCATATGTGGCGACGAGCGTGTCATCGGCGAGGAACGCGCCGTCGTCGATCGTCGTCATCGACGGCAACAGCAGGACGGTGGATGCTTCTACACTGCGCCCGACCTCGGCACCCAGCATCCGCAACCATACGGGGGTGAACAGACTCGAGTAGATCGGGAACAGGAAGGTACGCGCAGAGTCGAGCAGTCGCTCGATCGTCCACGCCTGCCACGCGACACGCCCGCGCACCGGATGCACGCCCTCGCTCAGCCCGATCGAGAGCAGCTTCACGATGAGAACGACCGCGCCGGCGAATGTGATTCCGACGGACAGCGTCGCGGGCACCAGCCAGGCGGTAACTCCAGGGATCGCATCCGCGATCGCATCGGCGCCGCGGATGCCCTGCGCAAGAAGCGCCCCGCCTACCGCAAAAGAGACGAAGGGTAGAAGACCGAGGACGCCGAGGAGCCGGCATACGCCCACATCCACCTGCGCTTGTTCGGTGGCGCTTCGGACGCGAGCGGAGCGGATGTCCCGCCGACGCGCACCGCGGGAGATCCTGCCCAACGCTGGTGCGCGCGCACACGGCCGAATACTGCTGAGCCTGGTGCGATTTCCGCACCTCGGCCGATCTTCGCTCCAGGAGCGAGGGTGCTGCGTGCGCCGATGACGGCGTCGGCTCCGATCCGGATGCCACCGATGCGAACAGTGTCGCCATCGATCCAGTAGCCGGTGAGATCAACCTCCGGCTCGATGGACGCGCCCTCGGCGATGTTGAGCATTCCGGTGACCGGAGGCAGCGTGTGCAGGTCGACGTGCGGGCCGATCTTCGCGCCGAGCGCACGGGCGTAGTACGTCACCCATGGTGCTCCGGCCAACCCCACCGGGTCGACCTGGTGGGCGATCTGCTCGGCAAGCCAGAGCCTCAGATGCACGCCGCCGCCGCGCGGGTAGTCACCAGGCAAGACACCCGCGAGCAGTACACGTGCGGCAACAGCGGAGAACGCCATCCGTCCAAACGGGGTCACGAAGATCGCGAGACCGAAGACCAGCGCCCACCCGGGCACCTGCGGAAGTATCTCGAACCCAGGGAAGAGTCGCAGAATCCACGACGCCGTCAGCAGCCACAGCGTCCAGCGGATGCCGGTGAGAATGAACAGCGGCACACCGGCGATGCTCTGCACCCACTGCATCAGCCGCGGAGTCGGACGAGGGATGCTGAAGGTGGTCTGCTGATGGTCCTCATCCGCTTCGGCTTCCACTGCGTTCGCCATCGGCCGCAGGCGCGGCAGATCGTAGACGTCGGCCATGGTGAATTCGGGCGCTCGCGTGCGGATGCGCGAGACCAACTGCGCCGCGGCGAGCGAACCACCACCCAGCTCGAAAAATCGGCGGTCTCGTCGGCCGGACGGATGCCGAGTACCGACTGCCACTGTTCTGCGAGCCAGGTGCTGGTACCGGTGAGAGTCGAGTCTGACTCATCGGTGTCGGTGAGTGGCCACGGCAGAGCAGCCTTGTCGACCTTGCCGGATGTGCGCACGGGCAGATCGTCGACGACGGCGAGCAGCGGGATGAGCGGCGCCGGAAGTTTCTCGGCAAGTTCCGCTCGCGCGGCCTGACGGTCAAAGCCTTCAGCGGGTACGACGTAGCCGACCAGCAGCGAGATGCCAGCGTCGGAGCGCTGCACGACGACGGCGGCTCCGTTCACGGCTGTCAGAGCTTGGAGCGCGGACTCGACCTCGCCAAGTTCGATACGGCGGCCGCCGACCTTCACCTGATCGTCAGCGCGACCCTGGAAGAGGAGCCCCTCAGTGTCATAGCGGACGAGGTCGCCAGAGCGGTAGGCGCGATCCCAGCCGAGCGTCGGCATTGGAGCGTACTTTTCGGCATCCTTCGCGGGGTCAAGGTAGCGGGCAAGTCCCACGCCCCCGATGATCAGCTCACCGACTTCGCCCTCGGCAACGCGTTCACCCGATTCGTTCACGACCGCGAGAGACCAGCCCTCCAGCGGCAGGCCGATGCGCACAGGGCCCTCTCCGTCGAGGAGAGCCGCGCAGGCGACCACGGTGGCCTCGGTCGGACCGTATGTGTTCCAGACCTCACGGCCTTCGCCCACCAGTCGTGCAACAAGTTCGGGCGGGCATGCTTCGCCGCCGAAAATCAGTAGGCGAACGTTCTCGATCGCGTCCTGCGGCCAGAGCGCGGCGAGAGTCGGCACGGTCGAGACGACGGTGATGCTGTGGCCGACAAGCCAGGGTCCAAGGTCTTCGCCAGAGCGAACCAGCGCGCGCGGCGCGGGCACGAGGCACGCACCGTACCGCCACGCGAGCCACATCTCTTCGCACGAGGCGTCAAAAGCTACCGAAAGGCCGGCGAGCACGCGATCGCCAGGGCCAAGCGGTACGTCTTGCAGAAAGAGCCGCGCTTCGGCGTCGACGAACGCCGCGGCGGAGCGATGCGAGACAGCAACGCCCTTCGGCACGCCGGTCGAGCCGGAGGTGAAGATAATCCATGCATCGTCGTCGACCGTCGGCGGCGGAACGATTGCGAGCGAGCTGGTGGCCGGATGCGGCGCCTCGCCGTCGAAGAGTTCGCTCGCAGACTCACCATCGTGAGGCGTGTACGTTCCATCACCGGTGATGACGCCCCGCACGTGCGCCTCGCCAAACACGAGGTCGGCGCGCTCCTGAGGATCGTCGGCGTCGACAGGAACATAGGCTGCGCCCGCGGCCATGATCCCGAGGATCGAGATGTACAGCTGCCGCCCACCGGACGGCATCCGCACCCCGATCCGGTCGCCGCGGCGCACGCCCTGCGCGCTCAGATGTGCGGCTGTGCGCCACACCTGGGCGAGAAGTTCGGCGTAACTCAGGGCCCCGTCAGCATCTTCAAGAGCCGATGCTTCGGGGTGACGCTTCGTTGCGTCGCGCAGAATATCAATAAGAGTCCGCGGCTCCGGAGCATCCGAGGCGCGGTCCAGGGTCTCCTGCACGGCGGCGCGCGTCAGGCAGTCAGCAGCGCGATGAGCTGCGCCTTAGAGAAGCGCGAGTAGCCCGTCTTACCTCCGGCACGCGCCCGCTCTCGCAGCTGCACGACCGTGAGCGAGTCCAGACCGCCGGCCGGATCGGCAGGCTTGGTAACAGCGGGCTTGCGGACTGCGGGCTTGGCCGGATCGGGCTTTTCGGCCTTCACTTTGGCAGCAGCGTTCTTCGACTTGGCAGCAACATCCTTTGCGGCAGCCTTCTTCACGGCAATCCGCGCCTCAGCCTTGTCGGATGCTTTTGCCACGGCCTCGATCGCCGCAACGGCCTTCTTCTCGACCTTGCGCGGCTTGTTCTTGATCTTCTTCTTCGAGACTTTCGCGGCGTCCTTCGCCTCGTCGGCCACGGCCCGGAGCTTCTTTGCGTCCTTCTTCGGGAGAGTTCTGCTCAGCTTCTTCGCGTCCTTCGCGGCGGCAGCGGCCGCCTCGAGCGCTGATTCCGCCGACTTCTCCGCCTTCGTGGATTTCGCCATCGGTACACCTTCTTCAGTCACGAGCCCCGCGGTAGTGCGGCTGGCTGAGGACGTAAAGGTTACAGGGTCAAGCGAACGGCTGGATAACCAGATCTAAGGCGGTGAAGCACCGACTAGGACGCAGCCTCGCGCTTTCGCTTGGCGCGCTGAGCGGATGAGAGCGCTTGCAAATCGACGAGCCGGAGCGCCTGCATGCGTGCCTCTCGCATCGTGTCGTACTCGGGGTCTTGATCGGGGCGCATACCTTCAACGCGGAGTCGACGATCGAGGTTGCCGCGCACGTCTGCCCATGCGGCTTCGCGGGCACCTTCAACAAGTGCACCGAGCTTCTCGGGATCTTCAGCGATCGCCTTCAGCTTCTCTGCAACTCCGGTGGATTGCCGGGCCCGGCGCGAAGGTTGCGCACATCGCGGTCGCGATAGTCATGCGTACCCGAAGGATCGGAGTGCCGGCCGCGCGCGCGTCGGCGGAGCCCAGTAACCATCTCAGCCGCCTGATCCGACTCGGCAGCCATCGCGAGCAGCGCGTCACGCGCGTCATCGAGGTATCGGGAAGAGTCAAAAACGCCGCCCTGAGCGATCGTGCCGACGAGGATCTGATTCTTCACCGTCAAGCGTGCCGCGGCCGTGGCGATGGCAACGCCCTCGGCGATGGCATCCGCATTTCGTCCCACCACAACCTCCTCCCAAAAGAATACCGTTACCGTCTGACGCCAGTCTCAGTCAGAATAGGGCGAGACATCAGGAGGATGTATGCGACAGATCACCCTTGCAGGAAACACCACGGTGATCACCGGTGCCGCCAGCGGTATGGGTGCTGAACTCGCGCGCCAACTCGCCTCAGCGGGAGTGCACCTCGCCCTGCTTGACTACAACGCCGAGGCACTGGCATCCGTCGCCGAAGATCTCCCCGGAACCGTCACCACTCACATCGTCGATCTGCGCGATGACGATGCGGTCACTGCCGCCGCGGCGGAAGTGATCGCAGCCCATCCACGAATCAATGCACTCATCACCTGTGCCGGCTCGTCTATGCTCGGCAGCCTCGAACAGCTCACGATGGAAGAGATGCGCTGGCTCATGGACGTCAACCTCTGGGGCACGGTGTCAATCACGAAGGCGCTCCTGCCTGCTCTGGGCGCGCGACCCGCCGCCCATATCACCCACCTCGCCAGCGTCTACGCCCTCGCAGCGCCCGCCGGACGCGTCCCCTACTCGATGAGCAAGTTCGCTGTTCGCGGCTTTTCTGAGGCGCTGCGTCACGAATTGGAAGGCAGCACAATCTCGGTCGGTGCGGTCTACCCCGCCGGGGTGCGCACCGGAATCATCCTGCACGGACGCTACGCCGCCACCATCGACCCTGCTGTCGCTGCGCGGGCGGCATCAGCGCAGGCCGCGATGTATCACACCGAACCCAGGGATGCCGCGGCGCGCATCATCCGTGCGACTCAGCGCCGAAAAGCCAGGGCGATGGTCGGTCGTGAGGCCGGACTCATCGACGCGCTCGTGCGGCTTGCTCCGGTCAGCTACTGGCGCGCGATGCGCGGACCACTCCGCCAGGCGACCGATACGACGACTCCGGTTACCTGACGGGCGACCGCAGGCGCTCAGCGCACGGAGCCGACCCAGATGGCGGATGCCCAAATCTGCTGATCGCCGTCGCAGCCGACGGAGCCCGGGTATCCGCGCACCAGCGCCATGCAGTTCGCCAGAAACTCGGGGTCGCCATCGAAGAGTGAGTAATAGGCCGACGAGTCGTTCAGCGCGCCCCACACTTGAAACTGGTAGATGTGGCCGAGCTCATGCGCCATGGCCCAGTTGATCCGCGACTCGCTCCAGTCACCGACGTCAGCACGGTACTTGATGTAACCATTGCTGTTCGCGCACGCCGGTGCAGAGCCTCCAGCGCAGGATGACGACTCGTACAGCCCCACGCCACCGCCTCCGACGCGATCGAGTGCCGCCCGCACTCTGGCGTAGCCATCCGAACTGCTGCTCGTGGAGAGCCGGCCATCACCGGCGCTCTGCTGCGCAACTTGCCAGGCTTTGACCTCGGCGTCGATCTTCGTAGCGAGCGCTGTGATCGTCGCTGTGGCGTTGGTGATCGTCGTCGCGTCACGCGTCTCGGCCCGCACGGTCTCCTGAGTCGCAAGCGCTGCAGCGCGGTGCACTGCCGTGTCGATCTTGCCGTCGGCGTTGACGAGCGCAGTGCGAAGGGTGGCGAGTGCGGAGATGAATTCCGGTCGCGCTGCGAGCACAGCATCCAGTCCATCCTGCGCTGGCTGGTCGTGCGCGATGAGAGCGCGGATGTATTCACCGCGAGCCGTCGTGGTCCTGATCTGCGATGCCAACTGCTCGCCCTGATCGACCAGGGCTGCACGTTCGACTGCCACTGCCTCGGTTTTCGCCGTGATCGCGCCTCCACTGATCACCATGACGCTCATGGCGATCGCGATCGCACGTCGAAACCTCACTCGAGAAAACCTTCGGTGTCGGCGACCTGGTTCTCTTGCGCCGCGATTGCCGCGCGCAACGACGTCAAGGTCTCGGCAAGCGCCAGATTGTCTGCCCTGGCATCTTCGAGGTCCTGTTCGAGTTCAGCGACATTCTGGCGCGCACGCTCGACCCCTGCTTCCTGCTCCTGATCGGCGAGCACAACGAGCGCGCCTCCGCCTAGAAGCAGAAGGCCGCCTACGCCAAATGCAAGAATTCGCATACGTCTTCCCGGTGCGAGGAGTCTGCTTCGCACGGTTCAATCTAGTCTTGCGAGGCTCCCGGCCGCGACGTCATACTGCGGAAATGTTCCTCTGCGATCTCGCTGCCAGAGGCAAGATGAACCGTCGCCATCGTCCGCACCAAACCCGTGTCACGCATCGCGATCGCCTCATACAGTTCGCGGTGCTCCGCCGCCATCAAGATCAGATCGCTGTGCATGCCGAACAGCCACTTCATCCGGGTAGCGAAGACACTCACCAGTTCTATGAGCATCTCGTTGTCAGCGAGCACGGCCATATGCTCGTGAAACATCCCCGAAGCCACGCGGGCTTCACGCGTGTCGCCCGCAATAGCCGCGAGTTCCTCGCGCTCTACGATCTGGTTCAACTCAGCAAGCCCTGCCTCGTCATGACGCTGAGCTGCCAACACGAACAGTTGCGTCTCGACTGACGCCCGCACTTCCGCGAAGTCCTGAATGTCGCGGAGTGTGAACTCCCGCACGACTGCCCAGCTCCTCGGTCGGGCGACGACAATGCCGTCGGCGACGAGTGCGCGGATCGCCTCGCGTACGGGGAGTCGAGAGACCTCCAACTCCGCCGCGATGTCGCGTTCTACCAGGCGCGCCCCCGGCAATCTCCTGCCCGCCACAATGTCATCACGCAACAACCTCGTCACGCGAACCGACTCAAGCTCACTGCCTCCGACCCCCGCCATATCCGCATTCTCGCACTCATCTGTTTTCTGCGCCAGATTGGTATCCCATATGACGGGGTTATCAGTCAGGGGAGGCGGTTGGCCTTCGCGAGGTTCGCCTTCAGCTCGTCGGCATTCTGTCGCACCACGTAGGCAGGGCGATCCCGTTCAACGCGCCACGACTCACTGAGCGGACCCACGTTGACCGTGTCGAAACCGAACTCGTCATACAGCTTGGTCGCGAATTCAACTGCCTCGGGGAAATCACTCGACGTCGCCAGAGCGCGCCGGTTCGGCGTTCCGGCCGGCGCCACATCGGTAGTGATGTCTTCGGAGCGGATGTGGTTAAAGGCCTTCGCCACCTTCGAGGTGGGCAGGTGTTCTTGCAGCATCTGCGAGCTGGTCGTCTCGCCCTTGTCCAAGGCGTCGATGTGACCGTCCCGCTCGAAGTAGTAGTTGTTGGTGTCGAGCACGATCTTGCCGGACAACGGCTCGACAGGTACGTCGGCGAGCGCATGCAGGGGCACGGTTACCACGACCACATCGCCAGCGGCACCAGCCTCGGCGGGGATGGCCGCCTGAGCCTTCGGTCCGAGTTCGGCGACCAGGTCCGAGAGCGTCTCCGGTCCGCGTGAGTTCGAGATCACGACGTCGTAGCCTGCAGTGACGGCCGCGCGTGCGACCTGGCTGCCGATGTGTCCTGCACCGATAATTCCTAGAGTTGTCATGTCTAGGGCAACGTGCGCACGCGCACTATATTCCCTCACCGCTGACGGCTATACCGTGGTCAGCCGCCCCGACGGCAGGATGCCGACCGCAACGCGCCGACCTCGCGTATTGGCCCATTGACTCCACGACCCTGGATAAACGCGCGCACGGATGCCGGTGTGCGCGAGCGCCAGCGCCGAGTGCATGGCCGCCACCCCGGAGCTGCAGTAGACGGCAACCTCGGTGTCAGCGCTTACGCCCGCGCTGGCGAAAATGCGGCGCAGAACTTCGGGCCGTTGCAGCCGTCCGTCGCCTCCCACCGTCGCCATCGCGGGAAGATTCACCGCCCCTGGAATGTGCCCGCCGACCGGATCGCTGCCCGAGTGCACACCGCTGTACTGCTCTGGCGTGCGCACGTCGAGCAGCACTCCGCGTTCGGAGAATTTATCGACCTGCTCGATCGTGAGCACCTCGGAGGTCTCGTCCGCGCCGAGGAGGACCCCACCCGGCGCCGGAAGCACGTCACCGTTGGCGAGTGGAAGGCCTTCGGATGCCCAGGCGCGGATCCCACCATCCAGAACTCTGGCGTCGACCCCGACGCGTCTCAGCATCCACCAGAGCCGCGCTGCCGGAACACTGCGATTGTCGTCGTAAGCGACGACAATGTCGCCGTCATCGACGCCCCAGCTGCGCGCAGCGCGCTGCAGATCGTCATAGGCGGGCAGCGGATGCCTGCCGTCCTGCGGGTCGCCGCGTCGGGTGAGCTCACGCTCGAGGTCAACGTAGACAGCGCCGGGCAGATGCGCACGAACGTACTCCGGCCGCCCCTCAGGACGATCGAGCCGCCAGCGCACGTCGAGCAACCGGACGGCGGGACCGGTGCCGTGCTCTGCGGCGCGCTGCAGATGGATCAGCTGCGCCACACTGACCAGGTGGCTCATCTGCCCAGCATCCGCGCCCGGTGATCAGTCGTCACCCTCTTGCGACACGACGGTTCACGTAACGACACACGACGTCACATACGAAGTGCCTCGGGCGGCGTCGCTCAGCCGAGCTTGTGCAGGGCGTCTTCGGCGGCGACCCAGCCGAGCATTGCGCACTTCACGCGCGCGACGTAGCGGGAGACTCCGCCGAGGGCGGCGGCGTCTCCGAGCAGCTCTTCATCCGGCTCGATCTTGCCGCGCGAGCGCATTGCCTCGCGGAACACATCGATGCGATGCTCGAGCTCTGGGACGGTGAGTCCTTCGGCGAGCACCGCCAGCATCGATGCGGATGCCTGCGAGATGGCGCATCCGTGGCCCTCCCACGCGATGGCCTCGATTGTGCCGTCGGGAGCGCGATGCACCTGCAACGTCACCTCGTCACCGCAGGTGGGGTTCAGCTGATGCGACTGCGCTGCAATCTCGTCGCGCAGTCCGAACCCGTGCGGGGTACGCGAGTGGTCGAGCACTACTTCCTGGTACAGATTCTGCAGGTCACCGGATGTCATGAGCGCACTCCGAAGAAGTCAATAGTCGCGGAAACACCCTCAACGAAAGCGTCGACCTCCGCCTCGGTTGAGTAGAGATATGTGCTTGCGCGGGTGGAAGCGGTCACGCCGAGCCGACGATGCAGCGGTTGGGCGCAGTGGTGGCCGACACGGACGGCAATACCGCGATCGTCGAGTAGCTGGCCGACGTCATGTGAGTGGATGCCGGGAACGTCGAAGCTCGCCAGTCCCACTCGGGGCAGGTCGATGTTCGCGCCGAGCACACGCACGCCGTCAATCGATGTGAGTCCATCAAGAAGTCGCTGACCGAGCAGTGCCTCGTGAGCAGCGATCCGCGGCATCCCTACCGCCGTGAGGTAGTCGATCGCGGCGGCGAGCGCGATGGCCTGCGACACCCGCTGGGTGCCGGCTTCGAAGCGCTGGGGCGGCGGCAGGTACTCCGCGGTGGTTGTGGTGACCGTCGTGATCATCGAACCGCCGGTGAGGAACGGAGGCATGGCCTCGAGTAACTCACGGCGGCCATAGAGTGCGCCGATACCGGTGGGCCCGAGCATCTTGTGCCCGGAAAGGACGGCGAAGTCGACATCGAGAGCGTGCACATCGAGCGGCATGTGCGGCGCCGACTGGCAGGCATCGAGCAGCACGAGCGCGCCGACCTCGTGCGCGAGCGCAATGAGCTGCTCGATCGGATTGATGACGCCGAGCACATTGGAGACGTGAGTCACCGCGACGAGCGTGGTACGCGGGCCGATCACCGGCTCATCCAAGCGGAGTGCGCCATTGTCGTCGAGCGGGATGACCCGCAGCGTCGCGCCGGTGCGGGCCGCGAGCTCTTGCCAAGGGATCAGGTTGGCGTGGTGCTCCATCTCAGTGGTGACGATCTCGTCACCTGGCCCGAGACGCAGCCTTTCGGCCGCTGCTCCCCCGCGCCCGAGAGAAGCATTCGAGAGGGCGTAAGCAACGAGGTTGATGGCCTCTGTCGCGTTAGATGTCCAGACGATCTCATCGTCATCGGCGCCGATGAACCGCGCAATAGTGCTGCGCGCGTCTTCGAAAGCTTCTGTGGCTTCGGCTGCGAGGGTGTGCGCTCCGCGATGCACGGCGGAGTTCAAAGTCGTAGCGAACTCGCGTTCTGCATCGAGTACCGCGCGGGGGCGCTGCGAAGTGGCACCCGAGTCGAGGTAGACCAGCGGATGCCCGTTGACCTCGGTGTTGAGGATCGGGAAGTCTTCGCGGATACGACGGACTTCCGCTTCGCTCAGTGGGGCGACATCCATTGGCACCGTATTCATCGGGGGTCATTCTTTATGAGCGCGGCTGCGGCGAGGAATGCGACAGCGGCGACGAACTGCGCCACCGTCCAGACCACACCACTGAACCCGAAGGGGAAGACCGGGTTCCAGATCACCGCGACCGCGACGAAGACGATCGTCCACCACCACTGTCCCGCCTGCCACGCAAACCAGGCGACGATCACCGCGAGAATCGCGACGACATAAAGAATGATGGTCGCAACGAGCCCCTGCGTGAACAGCGGCGAGAGGAAGAGGGCGATCGCCGCGAGCAGGCCGGGTGCGAGTGCGTTGCGCTGCATCTGAGGCGCGGAAGAAGTCATGTCTTCCATCTTCTCGCACTTCCAGCGCGGGTGCGGAGTGGGGGTCAGCTGGTCGCAGGCATCGCAGGCAGGTCAATGGTTGCGACCGGGTCTGTGGATTCCGCTGGCTCCGGGACAAGGTAAAGACCGGCTGGTGTGCTGGCGGTGAAGGCGAGCGCGTCGACCCATGCCCGATTGATGGCTGGCTGTCTGCCCCCGTAGTACTTGTAGACGATAGAGCTACCCGGGTGCACCCACACGGTAGTGCGTCCGCCACCCACGCTCGCGTCTTCTCGCCAGCTGAAAGCGAATGGCTCGCCGCGACGCAGCTTGGCGCTGATGACGAGCTGGATGTGTGTCAGGGCGCGGTCTTCGATCTCGACCTTGACGCCGCCCTCGTAAATGAATTTACCCATCCGTTTGCGCTCCCCGCACAGATCAACTGGTAAGCAATCTCGGGTTAGTGCCCGATGCCCAGCCTAGCCGCTCGAGAGCTTAGATCATCGAGATGACGTGCGGTCAACCCCCTCGCCGATCCGCTTGGTGTCGCGCTAGCGTTCGAAACGCGCACGCCACCACCTGTTCGAAACGCGCACGCAACCACCCAACGCTGAAGGGCTGAGGAAGATGACCGATCCGCAGAAGCATGAACCGACGACGACCCATGCCGAATGGGGCGCCGGCAACCCGCATCTTCGCGTCACGCGCGACGATGATCGCTTCGTCCATCAGCTGACGACGGACGAAGTGCGCGTCGATCGGCTGAAGGCAACGAGTTGCGTCTTGCAGACACCGATCCCGTGCATGCGACCGTCGTGCACGACGATCGCGACGAGTACGTCCTCACTCTGCACGGCGAGGGCGAGATGAACGCGAGTTCGAGAGCCGCCGAGACGGGCGCCGGTGACAGATCCGAGATCCTTCGTACCGGGGCCCGCTTCACCGCGGGTCCGTGGACCCTCGTGTTCGGACGTGAAGAGTTCGCTGACCACGGACGCCCTTTCGGCGGCCGCGAGGGTGGCGAGCTGGAAGACCAGCCCCCGCAGCCAGCTCGCCCGGACTACACAGGACCAACGAGAGGAACGGACAAATGACGCTCACCCGAGACATCATGACGCCAGCGCCGCGTTGCATCGGCGAGAACGACTCGCTCAGCATCGCGGCATCCGTGATGAAGGACCTCGATGTCGGCGCGCTGCCGATCTGCGGCGAAGACCGCAAGCTGAAGGGCATGCTTACCGATCGAGACATCGTCGTCAAGGCCGTTTCTGCTGGGCTTGATCCGGAGACGACGCCCGCACGGGATCTCGCAGGCGGAAAGCCCGTGACCGTGGACGTCTCCGACGACGTGAATGTGGCGTTGGAGCGGATGCAGAAGCACCAGATCCGTCGACTCCCGGTGCTGGAGGATCGAAAGCTGGTAGGGATCATCAGCCAAGCCGACGTGGCGCGTGCACTGTCGTCGGAGGCAACCGGGACCACCGTCGAAAGCATCTCTCAGGAGTAGCCGGGCACACTGCAAAGCGTTGTGGTCACTGCCGAGGCAGCACCGTCAACACACGCTGAACGTGCTCGCGGAACTCGGCCATGTATGCCCGAAGGAAGTCTTCAGTGTCGGGCTTCGTAATGGTCCCGTCATCCTGGAACACCTCTTTGGTGAAGTGGATGTACGCCTCCGGCGATGTCATCTGACGCGCATTGCAGAACGCGAGAACCGCGCGCAGGCTCTGTTGGGCGACGGCGGTGCCGATCACGCCGATGGACGCCCCGATCACGGCGGTCGGCATGTGGTCGAAGGAGTTCTGCCCCCACGGGCGTGACGCCCAGTCGATCGCGTTCTTCAACGCGCCGGGGATCGAGCGGTTGTACTCGGGAGTGACGAATAGCACCGCGTCGCTCGCCGCGATCGCATCCTTCAGTGCGCGTGCCTCGGCCGGATAGTCGCCATCGAAGTCCGGACTGTAGAGGGGTAGGTTGCCGATGATGATCTCGGTGAACTCCAGATCATCCGGAGCGACCTCAAGCAACGCTTTTGACAGAACGCGGTTGACCGACGTGGACGACAAGCTTCCGACGAAATACCCGACCTTGTACGACATGACCGCTCCTCATCGTTGATTGATGAGACCAGTGTGCCCCGAGATGTCATCGAGCAACAGCCCTTCTGCGTCAGAGTTCGACGGGAGGGGCGGGCTCGCTCTCGGCAACCTCGGGATGGCGCGCCAGATTCACGATCGCGGCGATCAGCCCGCCCCACACCGTGACCATGGCGATGATCATAAACACGATGGCCGCGGCGCTCATGCGCTCGCTCCCTTCTCCTCGGACAGGGGAAGACGGATAGTGTCAGTCTCCCCATCTGGTCCGTAATGCTCTTCGTCGAGGAACTCGTCGTAGTCCGGATCATCCTTCGCATGCGAGTGCGCGCCCCACGGGATAAGTGAGAGCAGCAGAGCGAAGATGATGAGACCAATCACCATCCCCCACCCGAAGATCGAGACGAACCAGACCGGGTAGCCACCGTACGGCTCAGAGATCTTGGCGATGATCTCGCTGATGAACAAGTATCCCAACACGATCGGTGCGAGCGCACCCACCAGCAGCTTCCAGATAAAGCCGACCCGGAAGCTCGAGCGGCGGTTGAGGTGCTCTTGCAGCGCGGGCAGCTTGTGGAACACCCAAGCGACGACGATGACGGCCACGAGCGCGACGGCCATGATGCCGAAGGCATTTACGAAGGCGTCGGTGGTATCCAACACCGTCAGCGCTGTGGTCGTTGAGAACAGCGCCATCGAGATGACCGCGAGCGGTACCGACACGGTGAGCGTCGTGCGCACCCGACCCCAGCCGAGCTTGTCTTGAAGGGCCGCGACGATCACTTCGAGGATGGAGATCATCGAGGTGATGCCGGCGAAGACCAGCGCACCGAAGAACAGCACGCCGATGATCGAGCCGGCCGTGGCTTGCGAGACGATCGTCGGGAAAGCGATGAACGCGAGTCCGATGCCTGACGTCGCGACCCCCGCGACGTCAGTCCCCTGCGCCTGAGCCATGAACCCGAGTGCAGCGAACACACCGATGCCGGCGAGAATCTCGAACGCCGAGTTGGCAAACGCGACGACTAGGCCGGAGCCGGTGAGGTCAGTCTTGCGCTTGAGGTACGACGAGTACGTCACCATGATGCCGAACGCGACCGAAAGAGAGAAGAAGATGTGGCCGTAGGCCGAGGCCCATACGCCGGGGTCAGCCAGTGCTTCCCAGTTCGGCGTGAAGAAGGCGTTGAGCCCGTCCATCGCCCCAGGCAGGAACAGCGCCTGCACGACGAGGATCACGAACATGACCGTGAGAAGCGGCATGAGGATCATGTTGGCTGCGCCGATTCCGCGCTTGACGCCGAGCGCCATGATCACGATGACGACGAGCCAGACGACGATCAGCGGGATGCCGACCTGCGGGACGAACTCGGTTGAGACGCCCACCTCGGCAACGTCGGCAGACTGCAGGAAATCGGTGAAGAAGAAGTCATTCTCATTGCCAGCGCCCCAGGTGAGCTGGGCCGAGAACCAGGTGTACATCGCCGCCCATGCGACGATGACGGCGTAGTAGACAGCGATCACAACGCAGATGAGAACCTGCCACCATCCGAGCGGCTCAGCGGCACGTTTCATGCGACGGAACGCAAGCGGCGCTGAGCCGCGGAAGCGGTGACCGATCGCGTAATCAAAGAAAAGCAGCGGGATGCCGGCGGTTAGAAGCGCGCACAGATACGGGATGAGGAACGCTCCGCCGCCGCCCTCGTACGCGACGTATGGGAAGCGCCAGATGTTGCCCAGGCCGACGGCTGAGCCGATCGCCGAGAGGATGAACACGTTGCGGGAGCCGAATGCCTCACGCTTATGAGTTTGCGTCGATGCGGTCGCCATGACCGAGACACTACCTGAGACCGGACTGTGCTGTGCGCAAGCGCCTCCGGTCGAATTAGCGAGCGCCGGTCGGGCGGCGCGCGATATGAACGTTGACCCCGGCATCCTGCATCCGGTCGATGTGTCGCCGATCCGTGGCTGCGTCGACGACGACCACGTCGAAGTCTGCCAGCGGCAGCATCGCATGAAGGGCGCGCTTGTCGAACTTGGTCCGATCCGCCAGGAGCACGCGCTTGCTCGCGGATTCGAACATGGCCCGCTTCACGTCGACGGTCTCAAGGGTCTGGTGAAAGCAGATGTCATCAACGATCGCCGACGTCGACATGACGAAGAGATCAGCACGCAGCTCGGCGATCTCACGAACAGTCATGCGCCCCATGAACGCGCTGCACCAGTTGTAGTACTCGCCCCCCAGGCCGATCATCTCGATGCCGCGCATGCCGCGCAGATCGTTCATGATCGTGAGCGTGTTGGTGATGATGGTCAGGGGCGTCTTCGTATGCAGATGCGGAAGCAGATGCATCGTCGATGTCGAGTCGTCGAGCATGATCGCCTGCCCTGGCTCAACGAACTCCATGGCGGCCACCGCCATCGCCTCTTTCTCTGCCTGTTGTCGACCAACCCGGTACACATCGCTGGATTCCACCAGCGCAGTGGAACTCGCAGTCGCCACACCTCTGCTCTTGCGCAACAGCCCGCGATCTTCGAGTTCGTCGAGATCACGATGCACCGTCATCACACTGATGTCGAAATGCTCAGCGATCTGCTCGATACGCATGGACCCTGCGACCATCACCGCCTCGCTGATGGCCAGCTGGCGCGACTGCTGTCGATCCGCTCGTGACGGTGCGGTGGGGGAAGTGCTGGTCATCTCGGATCTCCTCGCTCTCAACGTAGTGCGATCAACGTAAGCGGGCGGCCTCGTCGATGATGCTCGCGAATGCTTGCGGATCGTGCGCGAATCGGCCGAGGAACAATCCGTCGACACCTGAGGAAAGCGTACTCAGCAGTCCGGGTTTCGCGCTGCCTCCGTAGATCACAGCCGCGTCCTGCAGACCTTGCTGTGTGAGATGAGAGCGCAACAGTGCGACGACCTCGCTCACGTGGTCGGGAGATGCCGGCTCAGCCTGCCCGATCGCCCACTCCGGTTCGTAAGCGACGACGAGGTCGTTGAGGTCTCCGGCATCCGCGATCGCTGACTCGATCTGCGCGATGCAGATCGAAGCCGCGAGCGCAGCATCCACCCGCTCCTCTTCACCGACGCACAACACCGGCGTGAGGCTGTTGCGCACCGCAGCGGCAAGCTTTCGTCGGATAACCGTGTCGCCTTCGCCGAAGACGTGCCGCCGTTCCGCGTGCCCGACCTCGACATACCGGCATCCGAGGCGCGCAAGGTCAGCGCCGCTAACGGCGCCGGTGTACGCCCCGCGATCCTCCCAGAACAGATCCTGAGCGCCCACAGCGATCGGGGCATCGGCAACCGCTGCGATGACGCGATCCAGCGCAGGAAGTGACGGCAGGATGAACAGGCGTACGTCTCCCGAGAGCACAGCGGCGTGCGTACGCGCGATCTCTGAGAGAGATCGCGCCCACGCGACGCTCGTGTCGATGTCGAGGTAGAGCTTGAGGCTCGCTCCGAGCAGGATCGGACGCACGGATTCCCCCCGTGGGCCGTGAGACGGCCCGTCGTCGTCAGCCACAGCTCCCCGTGGCCTCGTAGCCGTTGATGACGGCAACCTTCTGCGCCGATGCCGACGACTCGTCGAACTCGTAGCCGAGCCATTCGCGCGCGAGTCGGCGTGCCAGCTCCAACCCCACCACGCGCTGCCCGAAGGTGAGCACCTGCGCGTTGTTGCTGAGCACGCTCCGCTCGACGCTGTAGCTGTCGTGCGCTGTGACCGCGCGTATTCCTGGCACCTTGTTCGCCGCGATCGCGACGCCGAGTCCCGTGCCGCACACGAGCAGGGCCCGATCGGCTTCGCCGTCACGCACCTTCTCGGCCGCTGCGATCGCGATGACCGGGTATGCGGTTCCTCCGGTGGAGTCGACGCCGACGTCGATGACCTCGGTGACCCGCGGGTCGTTCTGCAGATCCTTCTTGAGAGCTTCCTTGTATTCGAAGCCCGCATCGTCCGATCCGATGACGATTCGCCATTCGCGTGTCATGTTCAGTCCTTCTCTGTGCTGTTGTCTTGCTCCGCGAGTACCTGTCCCGCAACGGTCATTGCTCGCGCGAGCGAGATCGCGCCGGGGTCTGGGGTGCCCAGACTCTTTTCCATGTGCGGGCGCGCGCGCCCGAGACGAGGAAGAAGAGCGGATGTCGCTTCTGCGGCATTCGTGGAGTCGACGGCCGCAGCCGCCCACGCCGACGCCAGTGCTTCGCCCGCTGCGACGCGCGCAGTCAGTTCTTCGGCGAACGGCACGAGTGCGTCGACCATGGTCTTGTCGCCGACGGCGGCCTTGCCGTAGCTCTGAATCGCCTCTCGCGCGGTATCGACGGCAGCTGCGACATCGGTCGCGTGCGGTCGAAGCTCGTCGCCGAGGCGCTCCCCCGCTGCACGCAGCGCCGCACCCCAGAGCGCACCGGATGTGCCACCGGCCCTGTCGGCCCAGGCATCACCCGCACGGCTGAGCACTGTGCCCGCTCCGGCGCCTGCGGCGACCGCGTCTCGGGCTGCCGCGGCACCAGCACGCGCGCCGCGTTGCATGCCGATGCCATGATCTCCGTCGCCCGCAATCGCATCGAGCCGACCGAACTCATCAACGTCGCGGTCGATCATGTCGCGAATGGACTCTACGATCGCAAGGGCGACAGCGCCGACCTCGATGGATTCTTGCGATGCGGGGGGAATGACGTCAGCTTCAGGCGCAGCATCCTGCGCAGTGTTGACTGTCGCGCCCGCGACGGCCGCTTCGACGGCGCCCTTGCGGTACGCCGGAGTGTACGCGGGCGACGCCCAGGCCTCTGCGAGCTCATCGTCAAGCCAGACCAGGGTCAGTGAGACGCCCGCCATCTCGAAGCTTGTCGCATACTCGCCGATCTCCGGCTCGACGATCGTTACCCCGGCCTTCGCCAGGAGCTCTGCCACCGTGGCGTAGATCACGAACAGTTCTTCGGACTTGACGGCGCCAAGGCCATTCAGGATGACGGCCGCGCGTGCGCCGTCGACGTCTGTGATGTCCTCTGGCAGCTCGCCGAGCAATCCCTCGACGAGGAGCGCCGCAAGCTCTCGTGCCGAAGGCAGCGGCACGACGGAGATGCCCGGTTCGCCGTGGATGCCCATCCCGACCGCCATCTGACCGGCCGGAACGGTGAAGAGCGGCTCTGACGCGCCGGGAAGGGTGCAGCCAGAAAATGCCACGCCGATCGAACGGGTGCGCTCGTTGGCACGGGCAGCGACTTCGACCACCTCGTCGAGCGTCATCCCCTGTTCAGCAGCCCAGGATGCTGCGCGGAACACCGCGAGATCTCCTGCGATGCCGCGCCGCTTGGACTTCTCCGCAGGCGACGCGCTGTAGATATCGTCCGTGACCCGCACGGTGCGACATGCAATGCCCTCATCGCGCAGCCGCTTCTCGGCCTGATCGAAGTTGAGCACGTCGCCGGCGTAGTTGCCGTAGCTGAGGAGCACGCCCGCCTCGGTGGCGACCGATTTGGCGACGGAATAGACCTGCTGCGCGCTCGGTGACGCGAAGACATTGCCCATCGCCGCGCCGTGCGCAAGACCGGCGCCCACGAGACCAGCGAAGGCGGGATAGTGTCCCGATCCGCCGCCGATGACGACTGCGACCTGTCCAGGCGGCGTGGCCTGCGCGCGTGCGACGCCGCCGGTGACCCGCCGCACGAGTGCGCCGTGTGCGGCGACGAAGCCGATCACGGACTCGTCGGCGAAATCGGCGGGATCGTTCAGAACGTAACTCATGGTGCCTCTCGTCGTACGGACGAAGTGTGTGGGCTGGGGCGGATGCCGTTCGGCGTCCGCCCCAGCGTTCACCGCACGAAGTGCGGTCGTGTGCTGCGGACTCAGCCGGAGTAGGTGAAAGGCTCCGTCATCTTGTCTGCATTGTCCTTCGTGATGAGGATGCAGTCGAACGACTGCTTCTCCGCCTCAGGTTCAGTGCCGTTTTGGATGTAGTCGTCGGCGAGTTCGACGGCTTTCTTCGAGAAGACCGCGACAGGCTGGAGAACGGTGTACGCCATCTCACCCGCGATGACCGCGGAGACAGCATCCGGTGCGCCGTCGAAGCCACCGACGACGACGCCATCCAGCTTTCCGGCCTCCTTGAGAGCTGCGATCGCGCCCAGAGCCATCTCGTCGTTGCCAGACATGACACCCGTCAGCGTCGGGTGCGACTGCAGCAGCGACTGCATCTTGTCATGGCCCTTGGTACGGTCCCAGTCCGCGACCTCTTCGCCGACCTTGACTAGACCGGGGTACTGGCTGATGACGGTCTGGAAGCCGTTGGAACGGGTCTGCGCGTTGTTGTCAGACGGCGCGCCGAACAGTTCGACGTACTCGGCCGTTTCACCGATCTGCGTGACCCATTCCTGGGCTCCGATCGCGGCGCCCTGAGCGTTGTTCGACACCAGCTGCGCCTTCGCGATGCCGGCCTCGTTGATCTCCGCGTTCACAAGGAACACGGGAATCCCCGCCGCGTCGGCCTTTTTGACCGCGGCGATCGAGCCATCTGCGTTGGCGGGGTCGAGGATGATCGCCACGGACTTGTTCGCGATCGCCGTGTCGATGAGGGTGTTCTCGGTGTTGGTGTCGCCCTTGTGGGCGCCGACGCTGGACTCGTAGCCGAGTTCCTTCGCCGCCGCGGCGGCGACATCGCCCTCTGTCTTCCAATACGGGTTCGCCGGGTCGTTCACGATGATCGTGATGAGGCCGCCGGCGTCTGCGCCTTTGGCATCGTCCGTCGGAGCAGCGTCCGTGCTGCCTCCGGCGCACCCGGCGAGCGAGATGATCAGTGCGCCTGTGGCGATGATCGAGGCAATTGCCTTCTTGCGCATCATTTTGATGCGTCCTTTCTCTTGGTGGGTATTACAGGGTTCTGTGTGCTGGTCAGTTCGTGCCTACCGGCTCCGACGTCTTGTCGGTCGCCAACGCGTGCTTCGTGCCTGTTGCGGCAGGACGGCGGCGGCGTCCGTACTGCAGGCTGTTCAGGAGCACGGCCACGACGATCACTGCGCCGATGAAGACCATCTGCCAGTAAGCGGAGACGCCGACGATCACGAGTCCGTCCGACAGGAATCCGATGACGAACGCGCCCAGCAGAGTGCCGCGCACGTTGCCGCGTCCGCCCATCAGAGATGCTCCACCGATCACGACCGCGGCGATCGCTGTCAGCTCGTAGGTGTTGCCCGCAGTGGGGCTGGCGCTGGTGAGCGTCGAGGCGAGGACGAGACCGGCGATCGCCGCGCAGATGCCAGAGATGACGTACACCCAGATCTTGACGCCGTTCACCGGCACACCCGAGAGCTCAGCCGCACGTTCGTTGCCACCAGACGCGTACAACCAGCGCCCGAAGCGAGTGCGTCCGAGCAGGAAACCGAGCACGATCGCGATCAGCACCATGATGATGACGCCGATGGGGATGTTCAGCACGCGGTTGAAGCCGAGCCAATTGAAGCCGGTGTTACCCAGTGCCTCATCGCCCGCCAGGTCGTTGATCGTGAGGCCGTTGGTCATGAGCAGCGCCAGGCCACGCACCACATACAGCATGCCCAATGTCGCCACGAAAGGGGCGACCTTAAACTTGGAAATCAGGATGCCGTTGACCACGCCGACTGCTGCGCCGACGCCGCAGGAGAGGATCACAACCACGGGGACGCTCGGATAGAGGATCACGCCGAAGATGTTGATCGGCACCCCCTGCATCAAGAAGCCGGCGATCACCGCCGAGAAACCCAACGTCGATCCGACCGAAAGGTCGATGCCGCCGTTGAGCACGACCAGCAGCATCCCGAGTCCGAGGATGGCGTAGACCGCGACGTGTGAGGCCATGATCAGAAGGTTGCTGAAGGTGAGGTAGTTCGGCGACATCAGCGAGAACACCACGATGATCAGGATCAGGGCAAGGAATGCCCTGCCCTCGATGAGCACACGTGCGAGGGAGAACTTCTTCTTGTTCTCGATGATGGCGGTCGTTGTCGTCGTCATTGTCGATCCGTTCTCAAATTCCTAAGCGGCCACGGCTTCGCCGGAGGCGGCCATGATCATTTCCTTCGTGGCGTCCGGACCGAACTCGGCGGAGATCTGGCCGCGTCGCAGGACGATGATGCGATGCGCGATGCTGAGGCATTCGCCGACCTCTGATGTCGAATACACGACGGCGAGGCCCCCGCGGGCGCGTTCGGCGAGAAGACGAAACACCTCGCCCTTGGCCCCGATGTCGATACCGCGGCTCGGCTCATCCAGCAGCATCACGCGCGGATCGGTCGCGATGACCTTGCCGATGACGACCTTCTGCTGGTTCCCGCCGGAGAGCGAACCGATCGGCAGGTCAGGCCCCGGGGTCTTCACGGTCACCGTGCGGATGAGGTCCTCGGCGATCTTCTTCTCGGTGCGACGTGAGAGCACACCATTCACCAGAGAATTGCCGAGGCTGGCGAGCGTGAGGTTGGTACCGACATCGAATGTCTGCACGAGCCCGTCACGCTGCCGGTCCTCCGGCACGAGCCCGACACCGAGCGCGATGCGCTCCGCGATCGTGTCATTGCCGAGCGCCGTACCGTCCAGCAGAATCTCTCCGCCGTCGATCCGATCCCGCCCGGCGACCGCTTCGAGCAGTTCAGTGCGCCCGGCGCCCATCAGCCCGTACAAGCAGACGATCTCGCCGGCCCGGACGTCGAGGCTGAGTCCGTTCACGATCGCCCGCTCGGGGTTCTCCTGATCGAGCACGATGAGTTCGCGAACGCTGAGGATCGTGTCACCGAACTCGTAACCGGTAGGCGGCGAACCGAGGTCGAAGTTGTCGCCGACCATGTTTCGCACGATCCAGTCGAGATCGATGTTCGTACGCTCATCCTTCGCTGTCATGGTGCCGTCGCGCAGGACGACGGCGTGATCGGCGACCTCGAGTGCCTCTTCGAGATGATGCGAGATGTAGACGATGGCCACACCTCGCGCGGTGAGGTCGTGGATGATCCCGAAGAGGATCTCCACCTCAGCCGCGGCGAGCGCCGACGTCGGCTCATCCATGATGAGGATGCGCGAGTTCACTGAAAGCGCCCGAGCGATCTCAATGATCTGCTGCTGGCCGACACGGAGATCGTTGACCTGCGTGTCCGGCTCGACACCCGGGAGCAGGTCGGCGAGAAGCTCGCGCGTCTGACGTGACTCCTCTGCGAAGTCGATCCCGAACGCACCCGTGATCTCGCGGCCCATGAAGATGTTGTCGCGTACGGAGAGGTTGGGGGCGAGGCTCAACTCCTGGTGGATGATCGAGATGCCACGGTCGCGCGCGTCATTCGTGGAATGGAACACGACAGGTTCGCCGTCGAGGATAATCTCGCCGGCGGTCGGCTGCTCGACACCGGAGAGGATCTTCATCAACGTCGATTTGCCGGCGCCGTTCTCGCCGAAGAGGGCGGTCACCGTTCCTCTACGGATCTCGAAGTTCACACCCTTCAGCGCCCGGGTGCCGCCGTATGTCTTGACGACGTTGCGTGCCTCGAGGACGACGTCGTCGAACCCATCGCTCATTGCACACTCAACTCGACGGGGGTGACGAGCCACGAGCTCGGATTGATCAGAGTGAACGCTCCGGTGACCTCGATCGTCTTCCCTGCCAGAGCGGCAGTGTCGATGTCGGCGAGCACCTGCGTCTTCAGCTCTTCGTTCAGCGCTGAAGCCGCGTTTTGGAAGTCGATCTGATTGACGAATTGTCCGAACTCGATCTCACCCGTCGCATCGCGCAGCTCAGTGCCGTTGATGGCGGGTCCGGTCTGCACCCGGATCAGGAGGCCCTCAGGAAGTCCTTCGACCGCCACCTCATAGATGCCGGACTGGCCTTCACCGACGACGCCGGTGAATGTTGTGGTGTAGACGGGGCCGCCAGAGCTCTGCACCGCGTACTCCTCAGCGGCCGCCGCGGGATCCTTCGCGATGTCTGCCGCGAGCACGTCGGCATCGACGGCACTGTCGACGATGGCGGACTGCACGGTAGGAAAGTTCTCCGCACCGTAGGTGGCCGGGTCGAATTTCTCCGTGCCCTGCGCGAGCGGGTCATCGGCGGACACCACTCGCGTCCCCAGCACCATTGCGAGGATCACGACCACGATCACACCGATCCAGATGCCGCGTTAGCGCCCGTGGACAGCGGCCGCCGCGGTCCCTTGACCGGAGAACTCACCGTGCGAGACGCGCTCATGGGATCAGCACCCTGGACTCGGTGTCGTTCGGTCGAATTTGAAGCTTGCGGCCGGAGCCGCGACGGAACAACTCCAGCGCCTCTTCGTAGTCGTCGAGCACGAAGGAGTGGCTGATCATCGCCGTCGCGTTGATCGCGCCCGCCTCGAACATCTCGACAGCGCGGCCGAAGGAGTTCAGGACCGCCATCGTGCCGACGATCGAGATCTCGTCACGATAGACGCGGAAGGGAGAGTACTTCGCGGTTCCGTCGGCGGGAGCGACGCCGAAGTTCTGGAAGAATCCGGCGGGCTTGACGCGCGTCAGCCCATCTTCGATGGCGCGAAGGTTTCCGGTGCAATCGATGACGACATCCCACTTCTCGCGATCGGCGTCATCGGCAGACGTGTACCGCAACTCGATGCCGCATTCCTCCGCGACGGCGAGGCGATCCGTGTTCAGGTCGACGATACTGACGGTGGCCGCGCCAGCGCGGGTGGCCAGCTGGGCCATCAGCAGCCCCATCGTGCCGGCTCCGTATACGAGAACGTGGTCTCCTATGCGTCGCGGCAGCACGTCCCAGCCGCGAATGGCGCACGCCAGGGGCTCGATGAGCGCGGCCTCGTAGATGTTGGTCTCAGGCTTGAGCGTGTACACGTTGCTGGCGGGCGCAGTGAAGAATTCCTGTGATGCGCCGTCGGAGGCCACGACGCCGAGGCCATTCCAGAAACGACAGAGATTCTGGTGTCCGTTGAGACAGAACTCGCACTCGCCGCAGGTGGTGCTCGGGTTGATCGCAACGCGGTCGCCGACCTTGAAGTCGAAGACACCGCTGTTGACCCCCTCGCCGAGTGCCACGATCGTGCCGGTCGCCTCATGGCCGGGGACGAGCGGAAAGATGGTGCCCTCGAACTCGCCGTCGAAGACGTGCGTGTCCGTTCCGCAGATACCGACCGCTGCTGTCTCGATCAGGATTTCTTTGTAGCCGGGCGTCGGCTTTGGCCGCTCTTCGAGGGACAGCTGCCCCTCGCCCGTGAATACAACTGCTCGCATCTTCGCGTTCCTACTCTCGTGTTATGTTCCCGGGTAATGTAACATGGCCACGTTAGATTCACCATACGTCGCGATATCTGCGAATGTCAAGATGCGGATGCCGCGCGTATGTCCATCACAACGGGCGCGACGGCCCGCACCGAGAAGAGCGCACCATGACAGCAACGACGCACCTGCCAGAGACGATGTTCGCGAATGTGCTGGTTGAGCCCGGCCGCGTCGAGTTGCAAGAGCGTCGCGTGCCGTCACCGGCCGCTGACGAGGTGCTCGTTAAGGTCACTGCGGTGGGCGTGTGCGGCTCTGATGTGCACTTCTTCCACGACGGACGCCTGGGCGATTGGGTCGTGAACGAGCCGCTCGTGCTCGGCCACGAATCCGGCGGCGTGATCGTCGCCGTTGGCACGGATGTCTCGCCCGCGCGCGTTGGCGAACGAGTCTCGATCGAGCCGCAGCATCCGTCCACCACATCCCCCGAGACGATGCGAGGTGACTACAACCTCGACCCCCATATGCGCTTCTATGCCGTGCCTGGCACCGATGGCGCGTTCCAGGAGTACGTCACGATCCAGAGCCATTTCGCATTCGCGATTCCGGATTCGGTGAGCGACTGGGCTGCCGCTCTGCTCGAGCCGCTGTCAGTGGCTGTCGCCACCGGCCGCAAGGCCGCGTTCTCGGTCGGTGACCGCGTGCTGATCACAGGAGCAGGACCGGTCGGCCTCGCCGTCGCTCAGGTCGCCAGAGCGTCCGGCGCCTCCGAGGTACTGGTCTCAGACATCAGTGACGCTCGCCGCCGAGCCGCTCTGCGTTTTGGCGCGACATCAGCGCTCGATCCTGTTGCAGATGCGGATGCGATCCGTACGGTCGGGGCCGATTCGTTCGTTGATGCCTCCGGAGCCGCGGCTGCCGTGCGCAGCGGGATCGACGCTCTTCGCCCTGGCGGACGCGCCGTGCTCGTCGGAATGGGGTTGCCTGAGCTGGCACTGCCTATCACGCAGATCCAGAACAAGGAGCTCGTGCTGACCGGCGTATTCCGTTACGCGAATACGTGGCCTGCCGCAATCGCGCTCGTCGCGTCGGGTCAGGTAGACCTTGACGGCATGGTGACCGGCACGTTCACCCTGGATCAGGTCAAGGATGCGCTGGAATCCACGGCGAATCCCGACACGATCAAGTCGATCGTGGAGCCGCACCGCCGAGGTTAGGACGCGGGGTATTTCGACTTTCGCAGCAGCCCTGTCAGATGGATCGCGTTGGTCAACGCCGTGGTGATCGACGCGCTCACCTTCTCGGGCGTCTGCTCCAGATCCTTGTAGTCGGTGGTGTGCATCGCCTCGCCATTCCAGTACACGCAGCCCTGCGCCGGCACAGTGAAACCGACGTCGTTGAGCGCCTGGTAGAACACGGCATCCGTTTCGCCCAATTCGGCATCGAGGCGTTCGAGCACCCGTTGTGTGATGCCCTCACGCTAGGCTCCGCCGTCGACGACGCCGATCGGGTTAGCCGGCAACGCCTTCGGGGGCATAACGGCTCAGCTCCGCTCCGGACAGCGGCGGCTCAGCGCGGCGCTGCACCGAGCCTTTTGCGCATGAAAAGCTGCGTCGTTCCGTCGCCTTGATCCACGCGCTCGTTGATCCGATATCCGCAACTCTCGTACAGTCGCACGTTGGCCTCGCTGAGGCTGCCGGTGAATAGCTCGGCCTCCGGCGCGAGCGAGCCGTGTTCGGCGGCGGCGAGCAGCTCTCTGCCGATCCCAGATCGCTGCATGTCGGGGGCGATCGCGATGCGACCGATGAGCAGCAGATCATCCGTCTCCCTGACGCGGATCGCTCCGACGAGACGCGTTCCCGACCTGGCCACCCACCCATTCGCGTCGACGAGTTCGGCACGCATTTCGTCGAGAGTCTGGGTTAACGGAGGCATGTCGGCCGTGCCGTAGATCAGCGCCTCCGAAACGAAAGCGGCACGCTGGATCGTCAACACCTCACCGGCATCCGCAGGTGAGATCCGTGACAGCACGACCTCCGACTCACTCGACATGCGCCGCTGCCTTTCGCCGTCGCGCCCATTGCGTGAGGCCGTAGAGCGCGAGCCCGATGACAAGCAGACCACCGCCGAACAGCCAGACGATTGCGCGCTGCTGAGTCAGAAGCAGAATGCACGATGCAATACCGAGCACTGGCACGAACGTCCACACGTGGAAATGGTCATGCTCGACGCGGTCGCGGCGCAGCACCAGGACAGACACGTTGGCGCTGAGGAAGACGAACAGCAGTAGGAGCACCACAGTTTCTGCCAACGTCGCAAGATCGCCGACCAGCGTCAGCAGCATCGCCACGATCATCGTTACCACGATCGCCACCCATGGCGTCTTTCGACCAGGAAGCACCCGTCCGAGCCCGCTCGGCAGGAGCGTTCGCTCTGCCATGCCGTAAGCCAGCCTGCTGGCCATGATCATGGTGAGCAGCGCACCGTTGGCGACGGCGATCAGGGCGATCAGGCTGAACAGCCAGGACGGCACTCCGATACCGGTCGCCTCCACGACGTCGAGAAGCGGCCCGGTGGACTGCTGCAGCTCATCGGCGGGCAGTGCCACTGCGCTGGCGAGACCCACCAGCACGTAAACGGCACCAGCTGTGAGAAGCGCGGCGAACAACGCCTTCGGGTAGGTCCTCGAGGGGTCCTTGACCTCTTCGATCACGTTGGCCGACGTCTCGAAGCCCACAAATGAGTAGTAGGCGATGATCGCGCCTCCCAGCACCGCCAGCCCCACGCCGGAACCTTCGGGAGTCTCCATGACGCGCGACACGTCGCCACCGCCACCTGCCACGAAGAAGCCCACGACGGCGATGACGATCACAAGACCACTCAGTTCGATCGCCGTCATCACGAGGTTCGCGCTCATCGACTCGCGGATGCCGCGGGCGGTGAGTGCACCGACGATGACGAGGAACACCATGGCTGCGGGAATCGGCGGTACGGGGATAAAGGTTTGAAGGTAGCGCCCGCGAAGGCGATTGCGAGACCGGCCGCGCTTACCACCCCGGCCGCAAGCATGCTGAATCCGATCAGGAACGACACAATGCGACTGCGGAACGCACGTTCGGCGAACACTGCCGCACCGCCTGCACGTGGGTACTTCGTGACGAGCTCGGCATACGACCCTGCCGTCAGCAGCGCGAGCAACAATGCCAGCACCAGCGGTGCCCACAGCATTCCGCCCACCTGCTCGGAGAGCACCCCCATGAGGACGTAGATCCCCGCGCCGAGAACGTCTCCCAGAATGAACGCGAAGAGCATCGGTCCGGTGATCGCACGACGCAGTCGTGAGGGCGCCTCAGTCTCGTTCGTCATCGCTCAAACATAGTGTGCGCTCGATCGGTGATCACGACCCTTGACAATCCATCGACGTTCACTGGCGCGAATCGTCGTCTGCATCGGACTTCGCGGATGAGCGGCTGTGCGAGCATCGCGTCACCCTGCAGATTGATCTGCCCGACGCTCAAGTAGTTCGCGGCGCGCTACCAACGATCGATTCAGTCGAGGGCTTCACTGCTCACAGTCATGTTCGGCTCTTGACATGGTTTCTGCGCATCAGACGGTCAGAAACGTCGCGGAGGAGGATTCTGAGAATCTTTCGGGTCTGCCACAGCCGGCTTCCCCTTGTCGACGCCGTCCGGTGTTATCGGCTCGAAACCCGAGTCATCCTCACGCGTTTCTTCGAGCCGCACATCAGATATCTGTTGCTCCTCAGTTGGATCCTTTGCATCGGACATCATGGACTCCTTTCATTGGGGCTTCACTATGACAGGCGATCGGCGCGCGCGGCCAGGACCTTGACCCACGCGCGCAACCGGGTTACGCGCGAGCAGCAATGGCGTGTTCTGCTTGCGGGGAGGGTCAGCGGGCGTCGTGCGCCGGCTTATCATCATGCTCGATGAGGTGCCCCTCACCGAGAGCGTCAGGGACGATGTCACGCTCAACCGTCGTCTTCAGCGGCACTTCCTTGATGAAGCACAGCAGCACGACAGCGACAACCGCGAGAGGCGCCATCCCGAGCAGAAGCGGAGTGAGCGCATCGTTGTATCCGTGCACAACGACCTCACGCACTGGCGCCGACAATTCCCGCACGCTGTCCGGGGTGAGCGAGGCAATGTCTCCCAGCTGGGCTGTTCCTTCACCGGAGGGAAGCCGTTCTCCGATGATGCCCACCAGCCTCACTGCGAAGAGGCTCCCGATCACAGCGCTACCGAGTGACGCACCGATCTGACGGAAGAAGTTGTTCGCCGCGGTCGCGGTACCGACCACCCTGTTCGGGAAGGTGTTCTGCACGATCAGCACAAGAATCTGCATGTTGACGCCGAGTCCCATTCCCAGCAACCCCACGTCGATGCAAAACCGCCACAGCGGAGTTTCTGGGGTCATCGTGCCCAGAAACACGAGCCCGAGTGCTACCAGCGCCGCTCCGACGATCGGCATCCATTTATATCGTCCGTACTTGCTCACCAGCCAGCCGCTAACGAGAGAGGTGACCAGCATCATTCCCATCATCGGCACCATGAGAATGCCAGCCGTCGTGGCATCCTCACCGAACGCCATCTGCAGGTAGGTCGGCAGGTACCCGATCGCTCCGAACATCGCTACGCCAATGAGCAGACCCGCCGAGGTCGCAAGATTGAAGTTGCGATGCCGGAACAGGGAAAGGGGCATGATCGGCTCAGCTGCACGCCGTTCGGCGAAGACGAACAGCACGGCGAATACCACTGTGGCCGCGATGAGCGACAGGATGACGGGCGACGTCCATTCATAATCATTGCCGCCCCAGGATGCGACCAGAATCAGGCACGCTGTTGCGGCCGCCAGCGTCATCATGCCGAGCACATCGACCTTCGGCCTCGAGTTCGTGCCTTTCGGTAGGTGCAGCAGGGTGATCGCAGCTGTGAGCGCGATCAACCCGAGCGGGATGTTCATCCAGAACGTCCAGCGCCAGCTGACCTCTTCCGTCAGCCAGCCGCCGATGAGCGGGCCGGCCACCGATGACACTGCGAAGACCGC
Source organism: Microbacterium sp. CH12i (assembly GCF_000685355.1). Classification (GTDB taxonomy): domain Bacteria; phylum Actinomycetota; class Actinomycetes; order Actinomycetales; family Microbacteriaceae; genus Microbacterium. The sequence continues at coordinate 277,514 of NZ_JHET01000010.1, forward strand.
GCCGATGATGCCCATGTACTTGCCGCGCTCACGCGCCGGAACGACATCGGCGATGGTCGCCTGCGACAGGATGATGAGTCCGCCCCCGCCGAGCCCCTGCACAATTCGCGCCGCAATGAGCACAGTCATGTCTGGAGCGAGCGCCCCGATGACGGATCCCGTCATGAACGTCACGATCGCGAAGATCATCGGCCCCTTACGGCCGATCAGGTCGCTGATCTTGCCGTAGATCGGCATCATGATCGTGGAGGCAAGAATATAGGCGGTCATCACCCACAGCATCTGGTCGACCCCGCCGAGCTCACCCACCATCGTGGGCATCGCGGCACTGAGCACTGTCTGGCTGAGCGAGGCGAGCAGCATTGCCAGCACCAGCCCAATGAAGAGCAGAACGATCCCCCTGCGTGACTCGTGCGAACGGGGCCTGGGGGTAGCCGAGGAAGCGGTCATGGCAGTGTGCGCAATACCTCTCGAAGAGTGTGCAGACTCTCGTCCACGTGCGGTCGGATGCTTGCGGTCGAAGTGTGGTCCATGATCGTTTTGCGGATGCTGAGGCGCAGCACCGCGTTGCAAGTCACGACCAGTGCGCGTGCGGCGTCTTCGCGTCCGGCACATTCGTGAAGGTGCCTGCAGCTCGCATCCGCTCTGCCACGACCTCGGCGATGCGCTGTTCGACGCCGATCATGCGTGCCCACTGCCGCTGGACGAGCTGCGGATGCTTCGCCATGAGCGCCTTGCGCTGTTCGAGGAGCGTTTCGTCACTGGGCGTGAAGACCCCGAGCATGAGCGTCAGAATGTCTCCGATGAGATCGTCGGAGGTTCCGGAGCGCAGGACGTCGAGTTCGTCATCGCTCGGCAACCCCTCGTGCAGACCTACGAACGCATCTTCTTTAGTCGGGTAGTAGTTGAAGAACGTGCGCGGCGAGATGTCAACGCGCGCGCTGATCTCGGCGACCGTTGTTGCATCTGGCCCGAGTTCGAACGCCAGGTCCACGGCCGCACGATGGATCGCATCACGCGTTTGCCGCTGCTTGCGGGCTCTCAGGCCTTCCGGTTGTTGCACATGGGTATTATTGCATTCTCTGCAATTTTGCGCACCATGCATAACGGATATCGCCGGAGGGACCTACCGACGACCGAGAGCGCGCGATGACACGAGGTACTCCATCGACTTCGTGGAACTGTGGACGAGTGAACGGAACCCGCCTCCAGGCTCGGCGCCGGGATCATCCGGTGAGAGATATGCCGTGCGCAATTCTGCGGAGATTCGCTCCGCTGCCTTGTGCAATATGGCGATAATCGACGCCGGATCAGTCTCATCGTTGGGAACCACGACGGCGATAGCGGCGACCACGGCGCCTTCGGGGCCGTGCACGGGTACCGCGATGCCGCGGGCATCGACATGAATGTACCCATCCGCGACGACGAAGCCGTCGTGCCGAGCTTTGGCGAGCAGAAGCCGAAGACCAGCTGGATCCTGCGGCGTAGAAGCAGTGAAGCGTTCAAGCTCTGAGCCGAGGTATGCCTCCTGGGCATCGAGAGACGCATGCGCGAGCAGCACGATACCGCTGGAGGACGCATGAAGGGCCAGCCGGCCGCCGACGAGGGTGGCATTGACGACTGCATCCTTCATCGAGAGGCGTTCAACGAACAGCACCTCCGATCCGCTGAGCACTCCCAGTTGCGTATGCTGTCGCACCGCCGCATGTATCTGCTGCATGTGAGGCAGAGCGACTTCGCGCAGGCCGAGCGCTCCCGGCGTGCGCGCCGCGAGTTCCCAGAGACGCACGCCGAGCCGAAAGGTGCGATCGTCGAGGCGCTCGATGAAGCGATGCTCTTCCAGCTCTGCCACCAGGCGATGCGCCGTGGAGATCGGGATGCCACTGCGGCGCGCGATCTGCGAGAGCGTGAGGAATGCGGCATCCACATCGAAGGCGTCGAGAATCGCCAGATGCCTGCTCAAGCTCGATCTGCCCGATGATCCGCGTGCCATGCCTCGGAACATAGCACGGGTGTTCTTCCATTCATGCAAACTCTTGCCTTCAATGGAATTGTTCGACCACGCACTGAACTTGGCAGGTAGCTTCGCCTCATCCCGTCAATGACGACCAGGAAGGGGCCGATGATGCCGGCATCACAGACCGAAAGCGACAACATGCTCGTGGTTGCGGCGAAGGACATCGTGGCCGATGCACTCGTCGCACTCGAGCTCGTGCGCGCAGACGGCGGCAGGCTCCCGGATTGGACTCCCGGCGCACACATCGATGTTGTGCTCGGTGACGGCATCGTCCGGCAATACTCCCTCTGCGGTGATCCGTTCGACAGTCATCGGTATCGCGTCGCCGTGCTCAGAGAGCAGGACAGTCGCGGCGGCTCGCGCTACATCCACGACAGTCTCGAGGTGGGCGATCGCGTCGGCTTCGGCGGGCCCCGCAACAACTTCGCGCTTGTGCCCGCACCCCGGTACTCGTTCATCGCCGGCGGCGTCGGCATCACGCCCGTGCTCCCGATGCTTCGCATGGCGGACCAGATCGGCACCGAGTGGCGCCTGCTGTATCTTGGCCGCAGCCGACGCTCGATGGCTTTCCTCGACGACCTCACCGGCGACGATCGCATCGACGTCCACGCTGCGGATGAGCGTGGACGTGCAGACCTCGCGGCATGGATCCGCGAAGCTGATTCCGATTCGAAGATCTATGTCTGCGGCCCGTCGCGTCTCCTCGACGCCCTCGAGGAGACCACCCGCGATCGCCGCCCGGGCTGGGTGCGTATGGAACGGTTCACCGCTCGCGCGCAGGAAGCCCCCGCTCGCACCACTGCATTCGACGTCGAGCTGCGTGCGTCGGGCCTCGTCGTCACGGTTCCGCCTGAGGCCACCATCGCCGATTCGATCCGCGCCGCCGGCGTCAAGCTGCTGACGTCGTGCAGCAAGGGCGTCTGCGGCACCTGCGAGGCGACAGTCATCTCGGGCGAGCCCGACCACCGCGACTCGCTGCTCACCGACGCCGAGCGCGAGATCAACGACTGCATGTTCCCCTGCGTGAGCCGCTCTCGCAGCGACCGCCTCGTCCTCGACCTCTAGACGGAATGAGACTGCCATGACTTCAACGACAACCACGCGAGCGATCCCCGTTCTCGATGACGACCCGTTCAGCGAAGAGATCCTGCGCGACCCGCTGCCGTTCCAAGAGCGTCTTCGGGAAGCCGGATCCGTCGTCCTCCTCGAGAAATACGACGTATATGCGATGGGGCGCTACGACACCGTGCACACCGCTCTCGTCGACTGGCAGAGCCTCCAGTCGAGTGCGGGTGTCGGGCTCAGCAACTTCCGGTACGAGAAGCCATGGCGACCGCCGAGCCTGCTCCTCGAAGCAGACCCACCGCATCACAATGCGCCGCGCGCAACCCTCGAGAAGATTCTCAGCCCTCGCGCGATCCGGCGCATGGCACCGGCATGGGAACGAGATGCGCACATTCTTCTCGATGAGGTGCTCCGCGGCCCGCTCGAGTTCGACGCTGTCCCTGCTCTCGCCGAGGTTTACCCGCTGAGGGTCTTCCCCGATGCCGTTGGCCTGCGCGAAGAGGGCCGCGACGCACTGCTCCCCTACGGCAACCATGCCTTCAATGCATTCGGACCCGCGAACTTCCTGGTCGCAGAAGGCGCTCCGCACACGCAGGAACTCTCGGCTGCAGTTGCTCAGATGTGCGCACGCGACCAGCTTGACGAGTCAGGCTTCGGCGCGGACATCTGGGCGGCATCCGATCGCGGAGATATCTCGATCGACCAGGCCCCCTTGATCGTGCGTTCGCTGCTCACGGCGGGCGTCGACACGACAGTGCACGCGATCGGCGCGATGATCTACGCCCTGGCAACCAACCCCGCGCAGTGGGAAGCACTCAAGGCCGACCCGTCCCTGGTCAGGACCGCCTTCGACGAGACGATCCGACTCGAATCCCCCGTTCAGACGTTCTTCCGCACGGCGAAGAGCGATGTGGAGATCGACGGGCACCTCATCCCAGAGGGCAAGAAGATCCTGATGTTCCTGAGCTCGGCCAACCGTGATCACCGCCGCTGGGACACCCCGGATGCGTTCGATCTGACCCGCGATCCCTCAGGACACGTCGCTTCGGCATGGGAATTCACCAGTGCGTAGGCCAGCATGTCGCTCGGCTCGAAGCCGCGAGCCTGATCGGCGCGATGGTCGAACGCGTCGACACCATCGAGATCGCCGGTCCCACAGAGCGCCATCTCAACAACACGTTGCGTGCATGGCACTCTCTGCCGATCCGAGTGACGCTGCGGTAGCCCTCACGCGGGGTCGAGCTACCGCCACACGTCGGCGGCGATCTCGACCACCGAACGCACCTTCGCCCACTGCTCGTCTTCGGTGAGAGTGTTGCCTTCTTCCGTCGACGCGAATCCGCATTGCGGACTCAGCGCGAGCTGTTCGAGCGGTGCGAAACGGGTTGCTTCGTCGATGCGCCGTTTCACGACATCAGGATCTTCCAACTCACCGGTCTTGCTGGTGATGAGCCCGAGCACGACTCGTTTGTCGCCGGCGGGAAGGAACCGCAGCGGTTCGAAGCCCCCGGCGCGCTCGGTGTCGTACTCGAGGAAGTAACCGTCGTAGTTCGTCGCGCCGAGCAGCTGCTCTGCGACGGGCTCATAGCCTCCCGATGAAATCCAGGTGGAGCGGAAATTTCCCCGACACACGTGAGTCGTAACGACGAGGTCGTCGGGTTTGCCTTCGAGGATGCGGTTGAGCAGGCGCGCGTAGCGCTCCGCGATGCCGTCCGTCGGAACGCCACGTTCACGGGCCTTGTCGACTTCGATCTCGCTACACAGGTACGCCCAGGCCGTGTCGTCGAACTGCACGTACCGCGCGCCGACGTCGTACAGGCCCTGAAGCGCATCCCGATAGGTCGTGACCAAATCGTCTTCGATCGCCTCATGGCCGCCGGGGTAAACGTCACTGTCGATGTGCGCCCGCTCGACGCGGAAGTCGAGCACGGTGGGCGCCGGGATCGTGAACTTCGGCGTGACACCGGCCCGTTCAGCCTCCACGCGAAGGTGTGCGAACTGATCGAGGAATGGGTGCGCCCGGGGGAAGCGGATGGGACTTGAGATATGGATGCCTCGAGGCTTGGTCTGCACCGCCTGGAACTGGATGCCGTGATCGACTTCGACGATGTCGACGCCGTCGAGCAATCCGAAGAAGTCGAAGTGCCACCACGAGCGACGCAGCTCGCCGTCGCTCGCGACCTTCAGACCGACATTCGCTTGCTTCGCGACCAGGTCCGCGATCGCACCATCCTCCGTCTCGCGAAGCGATGCGGCCGAGAGGTTGCCTGCTGCGTAGCGGATCCGCGCCTCGGCGACAGCGCTCGGGCGGAGGAAGCTTCCGACGATGTCGGCGCGGAAGGGAAGGGAGGCGTCAGTGCTCATCTGGCTGATATTACCTACCGTGTTCCCCAAATCCAGATTTCGGTTACGCCGTGCAACACTCCTTCGTCCCGAGATGCGGATGGGGCGGATGCCGGAGCATCCGCCCGATCGCGACTGTCAGTTCTTGCGGTAGTTCTCTCGGGCGAAGGAAGAATACGGAGCGGGATACACCGTCGCACGGATGTCGATCTGACGGTGCGGCTCGACCGCAGGTTTCGTCGAGTTCGGCTCCTCACCCCAGACCACCACCACCTCGGTCCCTGGCTCGGCATGGGCGGCGTCGAGGCTCGCGAGCGAGGCGAAGACCTGCTCCCCCGTGATGTAGCCCGCGTCATGGGAGATGCCGACGGCAACGCCATCCGCAAGCACCCGGTCAACCTGGTACACGCCGTAACGGGCCTTCGGGAACTCGATGTACTTCGCCGGGGTTCCCGGTTCGTACAGCGACCGCTGCGCAGCAGCGAGGTCTTCCGGATTCCACACCAGCGTGACCTTCGTCCGTTGAACCGCGGCCGCGTGCTTCTCGAGCGCTTCGCGTCCGATGAAGTCGTGATCGAAGGCGACGCTGCGGCCGTAGCCGAGGTCGTAAGGCGTGAGGTAGTAGTCCTCGATGTCGTCGGACGTGAAGCTTCCCGCCAGCGAGCCGATGCGGTTCGCCGGAAGCCATTGCAGGTATTCAGCGGTGCCTTCGCCGGTGAATATCGCGGGAAGCGGGGATGGCACCCACGCCGATTCGAGGTTGGCCGAGGAGTACGCCTTCGCGCCGACCAGCACGAGGTCGAACTCGGCTCCCGCAGCGATGATCGCGTCGCGGATCTGCTCGCCCTGCTCCCACGGCCCGAACAGTTCGAAGCCCGGCTGTCCCGCCATTCCATGCCGCAGCGAACGCACTTCGAGTGCGTCGATCGTGAACGTCGCCATGTGGAAGAACTTGGTCTGCGGTACCGGTGCGCCGGTCAGCTTCTCCATCAGCGCGAGCGCGTTCGGTCCCTGCAGCTCGTAGCGGTACAGCTTCGGCGCAACACCAGGCTCGCGCATCAGGGAGTTCGCGTCGCGTTCAAAGGTGACGTCGTAGTCGCCGGACTCGCCGATGTACTGGACCCAGTCGAGCACCATGAACCAGCCGACCAGGTCGAACACGTCCTCCTCGAGGTGGAAGAGGATCGCGTCGCCGATCAGATATCCATCGTGGTTCACTGCGACGAACTGCTTGGCCTTGTCGACAGCGAAGTTCCCAAAGCTGTTCACGCCGGTGTCGCTCAGCAGGCGCAACGCATCCGGGCCGGAGATGAACAGGTCGGTCATGTGGTGCGACTGATCGAGCAGCGCAACACTCTTTCGCCATGACAGCTGTTCGGAACGCCAGTTCGTGAACTCCGGCGTGACGGGGAAGATGGTCGGCCGCGATTGTGCATTGCGCAGCAACTCAACGGCGCTGCCGGTGCGGGCGATCGCTTCCGCGGCGGTTTCGGGCATGAGAACTCCTTCGTTCGACGACCGGATGCGCAGGCATCCATCGTTCATGCTAGTAACCATGAGTTCTTTCAGGTGGGAATCTGGATAAGCTCTGCTTATGACATGCGAAGCAGTTCTAAGCCACCGCGCCGGGCTGAGCAGCGCATGGATCTGAACCTGGTCAGGGTGTTCGTAGCAGTGCACGAAACACGGAGTCTGACGACGGCAGCGTCTCGACTGTTCGTGACGCAGCCGGCGGTCAGTCAGGCGCTCGGCAGGCTGCGGCGCGAGCTCGACGATCCCCTCTTCGAGCGCGAGGGGCGCGTCATGCGTCCGACTCCGCTCGCCGACAGCCTGTTCGCGGATTTCCGCGAAGCGATCGCGAGCATCGATCGAGCGATCGACGCCGTGCACAATTTCGATCCGTCGCAGTCCCGTCGCCTGGTGCGCATCGCGCTGTCGGAACTCGGCGAGATCGGTTGGCTGCCGGCGATCCTTGCAGCTCTTCGTTCGCGGGCACCACACATGCGACTCGAAGTGGTTCCCCTCGATGTCGACCTCCTCCCCGAGTGGCTCTCCCGCGGAACGGTCGACCTCGCCGTGACGACGACCCACATACCCGGGGTGTTCCAGAGACGCGTGCTGAAGTCGCAGGCGTATGCGGTCGCGATGTCCGCCTCGAATCCCCTCGCGCAGGGCCCGCTCGATCTCGATGCGTACGTCTCGGCGCCGCACGTCACGGTCGGCGGCGACTCCGGCGCACCGGTGCTCGCGATGGCCCAGCGCCGCGCTGGAATCTCGATCGAACCCGCTGTGGCGCTCCGCCACGTCGCAACGCTGCCACCAGTGCTTGCCGCCAGCAACGAGCTCATCGCGAGCGTGCCAGACACGATCGCCGAGGGATGGGCGACCACTTGGCCCCTCGTCGTCCGCCCGCTCCCGTTCGATATGCCTCGCGTCGACATCGCCCTCTATCGACGCTCGACGACACAGCACACCGCCGCGCTCGATTGGCTCTACACAACAGTAGCCCGGGCGATCGAAGGCTCATCCGGGCAGTTCTTCGTCATCCACGGAGACGCCGACGCCCGGTCCACGTCTTGATGACGGGTGCCAGTCAGGATGACGGCGCCCGAGCGGGTCAGTTCTGGATGCTGTCGGTGAAGGTCAGCAGCTGTCGGACGAGCTGCTCAGGTTCGGTGACCATGGGGAAGTGTCCGGTGGCGATCTCTGTCACTTGCCAACCAGGCGACTCTCGCACGCGTTTGCGGATCGGGTTGATCGTCGGGTAGGCCGGCTCGTTGCAGTCCACGAACAGTCGCGGTAGCGGTTGCAGCAGCGCCTCGTCGTAGTGGAGGGGCTCGCGGTACATGCCGAAGGGGTGCGGAACATGCCTGCGGCGCAGCCATTCGATGTCGGCGTCGTTGAGGGCGAAACCCTCTGCAGGGTCCGGCGGCGGTAACGCGTTGCCATGCAGGGCTGCAGCCGCGATGCGTGCTGCGGCGACCTCGGGTGAGTGTGCGACACCCCACCCTTCGCCGGAAAGGGGCGCCATCGCATCGACATAGGCGAGCCCGCGCAACGGAGACACGGGACGCGATTGGAGCGCGGCCGCGGCGCCGGTAATCACCATTCCACCGTAGCTGTGGCCGACGAGGACCACGTCGTGGAGTTCCTCGGCATCGATCAGGGCGAGGACGTCGTCGATGTGACTCTGCAGGGTGATGTCAGGTCGGCGCAGGTGCGCCCGCTCGCCGTCGCCGGTGAGTGTGACCGCATGCACTTCGTAGCCCGCGTCGCGCAGTGGCGAGAGTATGCGACGCCAGACCCAGGCACCACCCCAGGCGCCGTGCACCAGGACAAGGGTAGGTTCCGTTGCGGGTTTCATGGCGGATGCCGGATCTGCGGTTTCGGTAACCATCGTGGGTGCCTGCTTCTTAGCGTGTCGGGTTGCTGATGACGAGGTGGCCGACGGCGGTGTTGGATGCCGGCACGTGATAGAACCGGTGATCCAACTCGGGTGCCTCTCCGCCGAACTGGTCATCCATCGCACCACGAGCGATCAGCCAGTCCACCAGCTCGATCCCCTCGGAGCCCGCCTCATCGACGTACTCCATGTGCGACCACTCCGTCAGACCCTTCGGGTCAGCGATCAGGTGATCAAGGAACGCGTTGTCCCACTCCTCGTTGATGAGACCCGCCCGCGGTCCCTGCAGCTGGTGGCTCATGCCACCGGTGCCCCAGATCTGCACGTTCAGCTCCGGGCCGTCCCACTTGTCGAGGGCCCGACGGATTGCCTTGCCCAGCTCGTAGCAACGGCGTCCGGAGGGGACCGGGTACTGCACCACGTTCACTGGCAGCGGGATGACCTTGCACGGCCACTCCTCCACGTCACCGAAGATCAGCGACAGCGGCACTGTCAACCCATGGTCAACGACCATCTCGTTGACGAGGGTGAGGTCGAAATCATCCTGGATCACCGACTGGGCGATATGGGCGGCAAGCTCCGGGTACCCCTTCACATCCGGCACCGGACGAGGACCATAACCCTCATCGGCGACCGGGTAATGCTCACCCGTACCCAGCACGAACGTCGGGATGATGTTCGCATCAAACGCCGTCGCGTGGTCGTTGTAGACAAGGATCACAACATCGGGAGTGTTCTCCTTGACCCACTTGCGGGTCCACTCGTAACCGTCGAACACCTTCTTCCAATACGGCTCCTCCGTCTTACCAAGATCCATCGCCGCACCAATCGCCGGCACATGCGAGGTGAACACCGCCGACGTGAACCGCGCCGGAGCATCCGGACGCATCACCTCAGACTTCTCCGTCGACGGAGGCGTCCACCCATCCAAATCCTTGAGACGATTACCCTCAGGGCGGCGTCCGCCACCGACCATCATGTCGCGGTACGCCGCCTCACTCATCCCGGTCATGGAACCGGCCATCTGCTGGAAGCTCAGCCCGTGCGTGGCGCCGATCTTGGCCAGGAAGTAGATGTTGCCACCCTCGTCGATCATGGTGTTCATGTCCATGTCGAGCACGGCCTGATGCTGCACCGGATTGAGCGGCCACTCGGCGAGGTACGCTGCCTGATCGGCGAGGAAGCGCTCACGGTTCTCTGGCTTCATCAGCGACATCGCGAACTGGTTCAAATGAAAACCCTTACGGGCCTGCTCGGCATCGTAAATGGTGGTGCCGGGAACGTTCTTGTACGGCTTGTCGAGTGACATGTCATGCTCCTTCGGTCGTGAGAGATTCGGCCCAGTAGAGGCGATGAGGGTTGTCCACGAGCAGCTTCTGCTGCAGAGCGGGCGTCGTCGCGATCTGGGGGATGTAGTCGACCAGCAGCCCATCGTCGGGCATGTGGTCTTTCAAGTTGGGGTGGGGCCAGTCTGTTCCCCACAGCACGCGGTCGGGGAACTCTTCGACCACACGTCGGGCGAACGGCACAACGTCCTTATAAAAGCCGGGGTCGGTGTTCGCGTGCTGTTCGCTGTCTCCGATTTCTTCAGGCAGGGCGCGCGGACCGGTAACGCTGAGGCGCTCGGGGCACGAGACCTTGGTCCACACGTTGGGATTCTCGCGCATGAACCGCAAGAACAGTTCGAACTCCGGGCCATCCGGGTCCTTGGTCACGTCAGGTCGACCCATGTGGTCAACGACGATGTCGGTCGGGATGCTGGAGAAGAAGTCGTAGAGCTCGGGAAGGTCGTCGGCCTCGAAGTAAATGACCACGTGCCATCCGAGAGGTGCGATCTTCGCGACGATCTCTTCCAGCGAGTCGGTCGGTACCCGGTCGACAAGACGCTTGACGAAGTTGAAGCGCACACCGCGGACGCCGGCTTCATGCAGCTGGGCGAGCTGCATGTCGGTGATGTCACGGCGCACTGTCGCGACACCGCGTGCGCGACCTTCGCTGCGCTGTAGCGCGTCGACGAGGGCGCTGTTGTCGGCGCCGTGGCAGGTGGCCTGCACGATGATGTTGCGGTCGAAGCCGAGGTGGTCGCGCAGCGCGAAGAGCTGCTCGGCCGAGGCGTCGCACGGCGTGTACTTGCGCTCAGGAGCGTAGGGGAACTGCGCGCCAGGGCCGAAAACGTGGCAATGCGCGTCGACGGCGCCTCTGGGAGCTGGAACGTCGGCGTGGTGGGACCGTCGTACCAGTCCAGCCAACCTTCTGATTTGGTGAAGTCGCCGGTGGTGTCGCCGTGCGCCATGCTCAGTCCTCCACATATTCGAGGCCAGCGGCGGCCAGAGGCTCACGCATGCCGTAGAGGTCGAGTCCGAGCACACCCTCGCGGAACTTGTCTCGCTTTGACGCTTCGTTGTCCTCGCGCTTCTGGCTGGCATCCGCCACCGCACCGACGAGCTCACGCGGCACGACGACAACGCCATCAACATCGGCGACAACCACGTCGCCAGGATTAACCAGCGCGTTCGCCGCAACGACCGGTACGTTCACCGAGCCGAGCGTGGCCTTGACCGTGCCCTTGGAGTTGATGGCGCGGGAGAAGACCGGGAAGCCCATCTTCTCGAGGTCTTCGACATCGCGCACGCCGCCGTCGATGACGAGACCCTTGCAGCCGCGAGCGGTGAGCGAGGTGGCGAGCAGGTCGCCGAAGAAACCGTCTTCGCTCTCGGTGGTGCAGCCAGCGACGATGACATCGCCCTCTTGCACCTGCTCCGCTGCGACGTGGAACATCCAGTTGTCGCCGGGCTGCAGCAGCACGGTGACCGCGGGCCCGCAGAGCTTCGCACCGTTGTAAACCGGGCGGATGTAGGGACGCATGAGGCCGACGCGACCCATCGCCTCGTGGATCGTGGCCACGCCGAACTGCGAGAGGCGAGCGACGTCATCCGGATCGGGGCGTTCGATGTTCGTACGGACGATGCCGAGGTTGTTCAATCTCATTCTTTGTTCCTTCAGGTTTCAGGGCCGCGAGATCAAAGTCCGCGAGCGGCGAGCGCGCGGTCAAGGCGCGGATAGACACGGCGGGCGTTGCCTTCGAAGACCTGCGCGCGTTGGGCGTCGTCGAGGTTCGGAGTGGCATCGACGTACTTCTTGGTGTCGTCGAAGTAGTGGCCGGTGCGCGGGTCGATATCGCGCACGGCGCCGATCATCTCGCTGGCGAACAGGATGTTGTCGGTGGGGACGACCTCGGTCAGCAGGTTGATTCCGGGCTGGTGGTACACGCAGGTATCGAAGAAGACGTTGTTCAGCAGGTGCTCTTCGATCTCAGGCTTGCCGAGCGCCATGGCGAGACCGCGGAAGCGTCCCCAGTGGTACGGCACCGCGCCGCCACCGTGCGGGATGACGAGCTTGAGATCGGGGAAGTCCTGGAACAGGTCACCCTTGAGCAGCTGCATGAAAGCCGTCGTGTCGGCGTTCAGGTAGTGGTCGCCTGTGGTGTGCGAGGTGCCGGGGTTGCAGGTCGTGCTGACGTGCACCATCGCGGGGATCTCGTACTCGACGAGCTTTTCGTAGATCGGGTACCAGGAGCGGTCGGTCAGTGCCGGCGCTGACCACTTGCCGCCGGACGGGTCGGGGTTGATGTTGACGGTGACCGCACCGAGCTCTTCGACGACGCGGGTCAGCTCGGCGACGGTGGTCGCCTGGTCGACACCGGGTGACTGCGGCAGCATCGCACCCATCAGGAAGCGGTCGGGGTAGAGCTCGCTGACACGGGCGACAAGGTCGTTGCAGATCCGTGCCCAGGTCTCGCTGACGGCGAAGTCGCCAATGTGGTGAGCCATGAACGAGGCGCGCGGGCTGAAGACCGTGACGTCGCTGCCGCGCTCGTTCATGAGTTTGAGCTGGTTGGCTTCGATCGTCTCGCGGATGTCGTCATCGCTGATGTGCAAAGCCGCGGGATCTGGGGCCTCGCCGTCGCCCTTGGTGAAGGCGATCTGCAGGTCGCGCCAAGCGCCCAGCTGTGCGGGAGCGGTGGTGTAGTGGCCGTGAATGTCGATGATCAACGCGTGTCGTCCTTGTCACTCGAATGCTTGATCATGACTCTAAGTCGACCAAAGTATATAGTCCAATAGATGTTGGAAGCGTTGTTCATAGAGAGGATCAATAGATGGCTCTGGCTGATTTGAACCAGCTACGCACCTTCGTTGTGCTCTACGAACTGCGCAGCGTAACGGCCGCAGCCGAACGATTGCACGTCACGCAACCGACCGTCAGTTATACGCTGCGACGCCTGCGCGAGAAGTTCGGCGACGACCTATTCCGCAGAGAAGGGCACGACATGGTGCCGACGGCGAAGGCCACGGCGCTTTTCGCCCCACTCCACGAAGCACTCGCGCAGATCGATGCGACGGTGAGTGACCCGGACGCCTTCGAACCGGCGGGTTTCAGCGGTGAACTCGCTCTCGGGCTCACCTCAATCGGCGAGCAGACGTTCTTGCCGCCAATCATGGCGGCCCTTGCCCGCGCGGCATCCAGCCCCCACCTGCAGGTGGCGCGACTGGACTCGGATCAGGTGGAAGACGGGCTCATCCGCGGAACCATCGACCTGGCGATGACAGTGTCGATGATCGGCAGCCCACGGCTGTGGCGCACGCACGTGCGCGCCGTGGAGTATGTCGCACTCTCATCCGGCCGGCATCCGCTGCGCGGTGGGGAACCCGACATGTTCGCCGGCCGCCGCTTCGTGCGAGTCTCGGCCCGCGGCGGACACGTTTTTCCGTTGCAGGCGCTGACTGAGCACGGCCTGATGTCGCAGGTGGCGCTGACCGTCGAAGAATACGCGACGGTGCCCGCGGTGCTCGAGGCGACAGACCTCGTGGTCCTGCTTCCCCGACACGTGGCCGAGGTGTTCAGCGGCTGGTTCCCTGGGTTGCAGATTGCCGAGCTTCCCTGGCCGGGTCAGAGCACGCCGGTGTCGCTGTACACGCGGCGCGAAGCCAGCCTGTCACCGGCGCAGAAATGGTTCCGTTCGGTAGTGCGGGATGCCGTGACCACAGACGAGTACCGGCGCTCCAGCTAGCGCTGCTTCTTATTCCAGCTCGCCTTCGCCGGGGCGAAGGGGCTGCGCACGTGGATTGACCAGTTCGAGTGCGGGTGGATCGACAGAATTGCGCGCTCATACCAGGCACGCGCCGCGTCAGACAGCTCTGGCAGCACGGCATCCTTGTCCGTGTCGTCCTCTGGCCGAGGCCGCAGCGCCTTCCACACCAACTGCACCTCAGGCGCACCGGTCGGGATGCCGTCGGCGTCGATGACCGCGCGGTCCCACGGCACTTGCAGACGCGGGTCGCGCTTGTAGACCCAGACCCGATCGTTGCCGTCCTCGACATTGATCTGCAGGACCCAAGCATCCTTCGCAGCATCGCGGATCAGCACGGGCTGCAGGTCGGCGTCAGTCGGAGCATCCTCGAAGGGGATCACCGTATCGCCGTCATCCTCCGCGGGCACCCACGCGCTGAACCCGGCAGGCAAATTATCCACTAACGCTGCCAAGTCTCGGGCCAACACACTCACGTCGATGTTCGGGCGCGGGCGGATCGCCCGACCGAGCCAACGATCGAGCGCGACTCCGCCGGAAAGCCACCAGCGGACGGATGTCCGAGCAAGCAGCCCGGCGACACCCTCGGCGTCGAGCGGCGCCCAGGGTGTCGCGGCAGTGCGTGCAGAAGAGACCATGTCTTGAGGCTACTCGTGCTAACCATGGCAACACCTTTACGCGATAGTTGTTGATTTCAATCATTGAAGTTTCGTATAATCTGCGTATGGCCACCGTCGCTCTTCCTCGCCCGATCTTTGATGACTCACACGATGAGTTCCGAAACGTCGTCAAACGATTCGTCGAACGAGAAGTCACCCCGCACCGTGAAAGCTGGATCGAGGCCGGCCGAGTTGATCGCAGCCTGTTCCAGAAGGCCGCCGAAACCGGACTACTGGGGATCAACGCCCCCGAGGAATTCGGCGGCGGTGGCATGGCCGACTTCCGCTATAACGCAATCATCATCGAAGAGTTTGCCCGCGCGGGAGCAACCGACGTCTCGATGTCGATCAGCGGCGAGAACGACCTCGTTGCGCCGTATCTGTCGACCTTTGGCACCCCACAGCAGAACGAACGCTGGTTGGCGCCGATGCTCGCGGGTGAGAAGATCGGCGCGATCGCGATGACCGAACCGGGCACCGGCTCGGACCTGGCCGCGATCAAGACGTCCGCAATCCTCGATGGCGACGAATTCGTCCTCAACGGTGCCAAGACATTTATCTCCAGTGGGCTGCTCGCAGACTTCTTCATCGTCGCAGTGCGCACCGACCCCGATGCGGGACGCAAGGGAATCAGCCTGCTCATCGTGGATGCCAAAGCCGCCGGGTTCACCCGCTCCGGTCCGCTGAAGAAGATCGGCTTGCCCGCACAGGACACCGCCGAGCTGTCGTTCGCAGACGTGCGCGTGCCCCGTGCGAATGTTCTCGGCGGCGAGGGCGCAGGCATGAAGAACATGCGCCAGAACCTTGCGATCGAACGCCTCAGCATCGCCATCACATCCATGGCGCGCATGCGCGCGACGTTCGAGCAGGCGCTTTCCTACGCCACCGAACGCCGAGCCTTCGGCGAGCGCATCGCAGATTTCCAAGCCAACCGCTTCTACCTCGCAGAGCTCGCAACCGAGATCGAGATTACCCAGACCTTCGTCGACCGATGCATCATGGACGCGTCAGAGCACAAGATGGATGAAGTCACCGGTGCGATGGTCAAATGGTGGACGACCGAACTTCATCAGCGCGTCATCCAGCGTGCCCTGCAGCTGCACGGGGGCTACGGATTCATGCGCGAGTATCCGGTCGCTAACGACTACATGGACTCCCGCGTAGCCACGATCTTCGGCGGCACGACCGAGATCATGAAAGAGATCATCGGTCGGCGCCTCACCCGCTGACCGTCGACTCGATGGCAGGCTGCGCGTGAGAAAGTAGCCACATGGCGAACTCCCCGTCCGGCGACTCGATGACCGATCGCATCGTGCGCGTACTCGAGTCATTCAGCGATGATCGGACGACGCAGACCGCAACTGACATCGCCCGGCGCGCCGGATTACCGGCATCCACCGCGCACCGAATCGTGAACGATCTGATCGCCGCCGGGCTTCTCGAGCGCGATGAGGAGAATCGCGTGCACCTCGGCATGCGCCTGTGGGAACTCGCCCTGCGCGGATCCAGCGCGCTTCGCCTGCGCCAAGCCGCGCTGCCCCACATGGAACAGGTGCAGATGCTGATCCGCGAGCACACTCAGCTCGCGGTGCTCGAGCATGACGAGGCTCTCTTTCTTGAGCGCCTCTCTCATCCGGATGCCGGTGCCAACATCACCCGCGTCGCGGGTCGCCTGCCCGTGCATGCCTCATCTTCGGGACTGGTGTTACTCGCATACGCTCATCCCGACGTGCGCGAGCGCGTGCTCTCGACGCCCCTGCGCGCGGTATCCAAAGAGACAGTCACCGATCCATCCGCTCTCCGCACGCTCCTGACGTCGATACGCCGGCGCGGTTTCGTCGTCGCACCGGGATCTATCGAAGCAGTCTCCACGGGGGTCGCGGTTCCCGTGCGCGACCGCGGCGAAGTCGTCGCCGCTCTGTCGGTCGTGCTTCCCCGCGAGACCGCTACGGAACCGGCGATCGACGCCCTGACAACGGCCGCCCGCCGCATCGAGAAGAGCTTGCACGATAGCCGTTGAGTCTCATTCAACGGGAGTTTGGGAAGTCCTCCCGTCGTGCGGCCCACACTGGTCATTGCACGCAGGTGGCGAACAGCCCGCCGTCAAAGGAGACACCATGAACGCCGCAACCCCGCACACATTCCGCACCCAGGTCGCAATCGTCGGGGCTGGCCCGGCTGGCCTGATCCTTTCCCACCTGCTCGCCGACGCCGGTATCGAGTCCATCGTGATCGATCAGCGCTCACGCGAAGAGATCGAGTCGACCATCCGCGCTGGCATCCTCGAGCAGGGCACCGTTGACCTCCTCACCGCCATCGACCCGAACACGCGCGTGCACACCGTCGGCCATCGCCACGACGGCATCGAGCTGAGGTTCCAGGGCGAAGGACACCGCATTGACTTTCCTGGACTCGTCGGGCGCAGCGTCTGGCTCTACCCGCAGCATGAGGTCCTCAAAGACATGCTCGCGCTGCGCCTCGGCGCAGGTCAGGATCTGCGCTTCGGCGTCACGGCAACACATGTCGAGGGCGTCGATACCGACCGCCCTCGGGTGACCGCCACCACCGCTGACGGCGAGGTGCTCGAGATCGATGCCGACTTCGTCGTCGGCGCCGACGGACGTCCCGCTCCGGTGGTCCGACCGGCGGTAACCGGTGACTCGAGAAGCGGCTACTTCCGTGAGTACCCGTTCGCCTGGTTCGGCATCCTGTGCGAAGCCCCGGCGAGCGCCGACGAGCTGATCTACAGCAACTCACCCAACGGTTTCGCGCTCGTCAGTCAGCGCAGCCCCGAGGTTCAGCGCATGTACTTCCAGTGTGATCCGACCGCGACCCGAATGCGATGAACGAAGCTGAGATCTGGGAGACCCTGCAGTCACGTGTGCCCGGAACGACGCTCAAAGAGGGCACGATCTTCCAGCGCGATGTGCTGCGCTTCCGCAGCTTCGTCGCCAGTGAACTTCGTCACGGCCGCGCCGCCCTGGTCGGGGATGCCGCGCACACCGTGCCTCCGACGGGAGCGAAGGGCATGAACCTCGCCATCGCCGATGTCGTGCTCCTCGCCCGCGCGCTGAACGCGCTCCTGGGCGAGAACGATGCCCGCCTTATCGACGGCTACGCCGATCTCGCCTCACAGCGTATTTGGAAGGCACAGAACTTCTCCTGGTGGATGACGAGCATGCTGCACCTGCAGCCCGAACACAACGAATTCGACCGCCAGCGCCAACTCGGCGAACTGCGCTCGGTCGTCGACTCCGAAGCAGGCCGCACATACCTGGCCGAGGCGTACACCGGTTGGCCGATCGACTAGCACTCTCGGGAATCGGCATCAACGGTCTACCCAGAACGGGCGACTTCACGCCATGATCAACTCATGGCTACCAACAACGCATGGACAGAACCGGTCAGCAACGACACGAAGGCGATCTGCGAACGCCTCGATGCGATCCACTCGCTCCTCGAGCGCATTGCCGAGAACAGCGGGTCCCAGGGCATCGGATGGACGGGCGAGGACTCCGCCCCGAGCCTCTGAGACAGAGCGCACCCCCACACAGTGATGGCGCATGATCGGTGAAACCCGGTCCATGCGCCACCGTTGTGGAGTTATGCCTTCGCGGCGGGCTTTCGGTTTTCGGCGCTGACCATCCACGCGTACTGCTCAAGCTTTTCCAGCACCCCATGCAGGATGTCGGCGGTCGTGGCGTCGGCCTCATCGACGTCGTCATGCACCTCGCGAACGGTGTGAACGACCGACTCCAGCCGAACGGTGATCAGATCGACCGTCTCTGAGGTATCGATCTCGCCCTGCGGATACTCGGGCAACGTGGTGGTGGCAGCGACTGTATCGCTTCGGCCGTCCGGCACAGCGTGCAAGGCGCGCATGCGCTCGGCAACGACGTCGCTGAACTCCCGGGCTGCGTCGATGATCTCGTCCAGCTGACGATGAGTGTCGCGGAAGTTTCGTCCGACGACGTTCCAGTGCGCCTGCTTTCCCTGCATGGACAACTCCAGCAGGTCAACGAGGACAGCTTGCATATGTGCGCTGAGTTCCTTCGAGGCGACGAAACCCTTCTCGGCGTTCTGGCGTCGAGTGGTTTTGTCCCCCGCGCCCCCTCGAGCACTGCGATTTCTCTTTGTGGATGCGTTTGCGTTGCCATGATTAACCTCCTGCCAGGAACGCTAACAGGCTCTGCCAGATACGTCACGGGGGTTGACAGCGGACGCGACCGAGTTCAATGAGTGTGAGCGGCCTCGACGGAACCGGCACCGTCGCGCTCGGCGCGAGCGCTAGTGCGCGTTCGGAACCGCCACGCCGTGGTTGCCAACACGATCACTGCGAGCACGATCGCGGTCGACGCCACGACGGGTGCCGCAGGTTGCTCGGACCAGCGTCCGACTGCGATCCACACCAGACCCCAGCTGGTCGCCAGCCCGGGTGCCCAGCGGCCAGTGCGCCACGCAGTGAACACCGCGACAAGACCGGCTCCGATGAGGGTGAGGGTTCCAGGGATCCCAGCGCCTGGGTCCACGCGCTCACCCCGATGTCGGCAAGCCACGCCGCGAGATTCGCGGCCGCAGCCACCGTCACCCATCCGAGGTAGAGGCCGAGCGTCCCGTCGACCAGCACGATTTCTGCAATCGTCCCGCGGCGCGGACGCCGGCACGCGCGCACGAACACCACCAGCAGCACCCCGAGCAGGATGACGATGATCACGAAGGATTCGGCGATGCGCCAGGCCTGAACACATGCGATCCACACGGCGTTCAGAAGAGCGGATGCCGCTATGCCGTAGCCCACGGTGCGATGCAGCGGCTTCGCCGCCTGTGCGGGCACCAACTGCCAGAGGGCGTAGAGAAAGAGCCCGAGGTAGATCACCGACCAGATCGAAAAGGCGATCCCCGCCGGAGACAGCACCGTCGCATCTGCCGCAAAGGCACCGCCCGCGGCATCCTTAATCGACGTGCCGCCGAGCAGTCCAGAGCCGAACAGGGCCGCCACTACTGCGCCAACGACCGTCAGCGCGACGACGACGCGTCGAACGCGGTCAGACTTCTCCGTCTGGGACATGCCCCCAGAGTAGAGGACTGTACCGCCGCGCCTACTCTGCTGGGGGCGGCGTGGCGCAGATAGCGAGGTCAGTGATCGACTGGTGGTACTGCTCGGCCGTGAACGGCAGTCCGAACTCTGGCGCCGTCTGCCCGCTCGCGGCCGGAGCCTTCGACGCGATCGCCGCGAGTTCCCACGCCAGGTAGGCGGCGGGAGAGCTGCCGGCCGTCGCGTTATTCAGCACGACCGCCACAGTGAATCCTGTCGCGGGGTCTGAGTAAGCCGCGGTTGCGTAGCCAGGAGTCCAACCGAACTGTCCGACCATGGAACCGACGAGGTAAGCGCCACCCGTTGCCTGGTACCAAGACGGTGCAGTTGGGGATGCCGGAAGCGGGTTCGCGTACTTATCGGGCCTAGCGCCATCGCCGCGCAGGGCCTGTCCCGCTGTTGCCTGCACGTAGCGACCAAGGTCGTCGATCGTGGAAACCACCCCTGAGTCAGTGAACCCGGTGCTGGAGGAGATTGTCGTGATGTCGATCGGCGCCGTGCAATCGTAACCACCCTCGATCGCCGGGAGGTAGCTTCCGGTGAGGGAGTTCTCTGCGGCGGGCGGCGCCGGGGTAACGCCGGGTAGCGACGTGCCCGCGAGCTCAAGCGGTTTCGCGACGTACTCGGCGATGAGCGATGATGCACTCCTGCCGGATGCACGCTCCAGCGCGAGTCCCAGCAGCAGATATCCGGAATCTGAATCGCGGAATGTGGTGTGCGGGGTGACGGGAGCCTGGCCGAGCCCGAAGGATGCCAGCTCCAGCGGTGCCCACACGCGTTCGGGCGTGTTAAACCACATGCCGCGAACCGCGTTTTCGGAGGATCCCACGCCGCTCGTGCCATTACAGAGGTCAAGAAGAGTGATGTCGCCCAGCTCTGCGACGCCCGAAACATACTCCGGTACTGGCGCGTCCAGCTTGACGACGCCATCATCGACGAGGCCGTAGAGAACGTCACAGGTCATCATTCTGGTGACGTCAGCGATGCGGAAAGTCATGCCGGTGGTGACGGGCGTCTGGTCCTCGACCGACTGCGTCCCGACGCCGGTCACCCACGTGCCACTCCATGGCACCCATACTCCGACGATCGCACCGCTCGCACCGGTCTCCGCGATCGCGTTGTCGACGGCGGCCTGAAGCTGTGCGGTGGTGTCATCAGGCAGCGCCTGGTCCACCTGCTCTGGCGGCGTATACGAAAAAGACTCCTCGGCCGAGCAGCCGACGAGGACAAGCGTGAGCGCGACCGCGCCTGCGGCCGCTGCACGCCAGCGGCGCGACGAAACAAGGTGCATGAAAGAGGCTCCCGGGTGATTTATCTTCCCGAGTCTAAAGCTCAGGCCGCGAAAATCGGCATCGAGGCCCCGCGCTCCCGGGAGACGTACAGTATTGGCGTGCCTCACATCTTCGAAAGCGACGTGGTCGCAGCCATCCTCCGTCACATGAACGTCGATCACGCGGACGACAACTTCCTCATCGCGCGCGCCTTCGCCACGGCATCCGATCTCAAGATCACGGATGCCGTGATGACAGATCTCGACGGTCACAGCGGTGTCTGGCAGATCACCCGTGCGGGCATCCCGGAGGAACTCCGCGTGCCGTGGCCAGGCGGCCCGATCGACGAGCGCGCTGCCGTGCGGCGAGAGATTGTCGCTCTCTACGACGTGGCCTGTGAAAAGTTGGGCATCGAGCCTCGACCGCACTGAGCTTCCCTGCCATCTGAGCCTGTCGAAGGGTTCTCATTAAGTTAGGTTGCCCTTACACTGAGCGTATGGTCGAACCTCTCTCCTTCTCCGCTGCTCTGCGCGAACGATCCTCGGGCTCGCACTCGCGCAGCGAGCACGCGGGTTTCATGGCAGATCTCCTCAAGGGTGAGGGCTCTCGCGAGGACTACGTTGCCCTCGTCGCGCAGCACTACTTCATCTACGAGGCCCTCGAGTCGGCCGCCGAGCGGATGCGCCGCGACCCCACCGCATCCGCGTTCATCAGCGACAAGCTGACCCGGCTTCCCGCTCTCGAAGCCGACCTCGAGTTTCTACTCGGGGCGAACTGGCGCAACGAGATCACTCCGCTACCGACCACACAGCGCTACGTCGAGCGGATCAACGAGGTCGGCGCCGTATGGCCTGGCGGGTTCGTCGCTCATCACTACACCCGCTACCTCGGCGATCTTTCTGGTGGCGTCTTCATCGGCCGCGTCATGCAGCGTCGCTTCGGATTCGAGACGAACGGCGTCGGCTTCTATCTGTTCGACGACATCGCCGACCCAAAGGCCTTCAAGGACGTCTACCGCGATCAGTTGGATGCCGCGCCCTGGGATGACGCAGAACGCGAGCGCGTGATCGACGAGGTGCTTCTGGCCTACCGGTTCAACACCGAACTGTTCGAAGACCTCGACCGGGCGCGCGCAGCCGCCTAACTTCCGGTCGCGGAGCGTCAGGATCCAGCGACCTCGGGTGTCGAGGCACGCTCCCATGCCTCGCGCATGAATCGACGCACGTCCTCGTCGACCCTGATGTCGCTCGGCCGCAGCGGCCTCGACAGATACAGCCCCTCGAGAGACGTCAGCCGACTCAACGCCACATATGTCTGTCCTGGAGCGAATGCCCCGCCGCCGAGATCGATGATCGCCCGGTCGTAGGTCTTCCCCTGCGACTTGTGGATCGTGACCGCCCAAGCGAGCCGCAACGGGAACTGCATGAACTCGGCGATCACGTCGCGGCTGAGTGTCTTCGAGTTCGAATCGTATGAATACCGATATCGCTCCCACACGGCTGGCTCGACATCGACGTCTTCACCGTCGATCTCGACCCGGACCGCACCGCCGAGGATGCGTTTGACAGTGCCGATCGTGCCGTTGACCCACCGTGGTGGCTCGCCCGTCATCGAGGTGTCATTGCGCAGGAACATCACCTGCGCACCGATCTTGAGCTTCAGCTCAGCATCCGCGGGGTAAGAGGAGTCGCCGCGCCCGAAGTCGCCGTTGATCTCAGCCTTCGCCGTCTGCTCTTTGCCGGAAAGTGCGGTGAGGTGGCGGCGGTTGATGTTGTTGACGATGTCGTTGCGGGTGGCGAGCGTGATCATCGGGATCTCACCCGGCTCGGGATCAGGCGGAGTTCGCGCTCCCTGCGTATTGAGCACGTGGGCGATCTCGGCGGTCACCCGGCCGTAACGGACGGCATTCAGCATCGATTTGAAACCGTCATCCGACTGGCGATGGATCTGCACGAGCTCGCGCACGTGCAGCTCTGCGCCGTGTCTGCCGAGATCCATGAGGCCGTCGGACTCTCCCATCGTCGCTCCGGCCCACACCTTCGCATCGAAGAACCAGAACGAACGGTAGTGATCGCGGACGTAGTGGAGTTCATCACCGCGCGGCGGAACCGGCGCCAGTTGGTAGGGATCGCCGAACATCACGACCTGCACCCCACCGAACGGCTCAGCCCGCCTGCCACGCGCCTGCCGCAGAGAGCGGTCGATACCGTCCATGAGGTCGGCGTTGACCATCGAGATCTCATCGATCACAAGCGTGTCGATGGCGTTCAGGATGCGACGGGTCGCATCGTTCTGCTCGATCTCACTCTCAGCGATCAGACCGATCGGCAACCGGAAGAGCGAGTGGATCGTCTGGCCCTCGACGTTCAGTGCCGCAACACCCGTCGGCGCGCAGATCGCGATCTGCTTCTCGGTGTGCCAGGCGAAGTACTGCAGCAGCGTCGACTTGCCGGTACCCGCGCGGCCCGTGATGAAGACGTGCTCTCTGGTGTCCTCGATGAGGCGATACAGCTCCTGCTGCTCGGCGGAGAGGTCGGGAAGAGACACGACTCTCATGGTACGTGCCCGTTCGCCGTCATCGTCCGCAACGCTCGGCACTGTCTCAGGCCGTCCTCCTAGACTGGCGCCATGATTCAGGCTGAGACGACGGCGCCTCGGCGTCGCCGTCTCTGGGTGGATCTCACAACTCTCGCTGTGATCGGCGTCCTCCTTCTTGCCGCGCTCGGTGCAGCAGGTGCAGTTCTCTACAAAGAGTTCTACGGTCCCTCATCGTTCGTCACCCGGTACCTCGACCTGCTCGCCACCGGACACGCCGCCGATGCGCTGCGCGTTCCAGGTGTCTCGGTTGATCGGGCCACCCTCAAAGCGCCGGCATCGAGGTGACGGCATCCGAAGCGCTGCTGCGCCAAGCCGCACTTGCACCGCTCACCGACATCGAGGTGGTCTCCGAGACCACCGACGATGACGGCGTCACGTCCGTCAAGGTCTCTTACCAGGCGGGTTCTCACTCCGGCTCCACCACATTCACGGTGGCCCAAGACGGTTGGACCGGAGTCACCCCGAACTGGAAATTCACCCGCACCCCTCTCGCGGTGGTATCTCTCACGGTCTTGGGGGCAGACCAATTCAGTGTGAACGGTTTTGAGGTTGACCGACGCCAGGTGTCCTCGGCAGGCGCAGAAGCCGCGCCACTCGATCCGCTGCCCCTGCTCGTGTTTACGCCCGGCGTGTACTCGGTCACCGTCGACACCCCGATCTCATCTTCACCAGGTGTGAGCGTCCTCGCCGACTCACCGCTGACCCAGACGCCGGTCAGCCTGCAAACGGTGCCAACCAAAGAATTCGTCGAGGTCGTGCAGACCAGGGTCGAGGAGTTCCTCACCCAGTGCACGACGCAACAGGTGTTGCAACCGACGTCCTGCCCGTTTGGCTTGGAGGTGCGCAACCGCATCGACAGCCTGCCGGAGTGGTCGATCTCTGCTCAGCCCGCCGTCACCGTCGAGCCTGACGGTGCGCAGTGGATAATTCCCCCGGCTGATGCCGTCGCGCATATCGAGGTCGACATCCGCTCGCTCTTCGACGGGGAGATTCAGCACGTCTCGGAAGATGTCCCGTTCCGCGTCAGTGGCACGATCGCGATTCTGCCGGACGGTTCCGCATCGATCAGGGTGGGCTCAGCGGCCGACCCTGGCTGATTCGGGAGGCGGCCGACGAAGGATGCCCCGCGCTGCATCCATTCCGGGATACCCCGCGCTGCGGCTATTGCGGGCGCTCCCTGTCAGCGCGCCGCGCGCTCAGCCTGAAGACGATCCCGCTCGGCAAGGGCAGCGAGCTGAGCGTTGTATTCCTCGAGCTCGGCTTCTCCGGTGCGATCGGCGTTGCGGTCGGTGCGACGCTGCACCTTCGTGTCGTCACGGCTCCACTGGATTGCCACGGTGATCGCCAGGATGAGGGTCGGAATCTCACCGATCGACCAGGCGATGCCGCCGCCGGTGTACTGATCCTCCATCGGCGTCGGGCCCCAGGTGCGTCCCATCGACCCGAACCATTCGGCGACCATGAGACCTTCCTGCATCATGATCGCGATGCCGAAGAACGCATGCATAGCCATCACCGCGATCAGGGTGATGAGTCGACCCGCGTACGGCAGCCGGTACGGAATCGGATCAACACCGATGAGAGTCATCACAAACAGGTAGCCCGAGATGAGGAAGTGGATGATCATCCACTCATGGCCCAGATGCTCGTACATCGCCCAGCGCACGATGTCGGTGAAGTAGAAGATCCACAGCGAGCCGATGAAGATGCCAGCCGCGACGAACGGGTGAGTGACGATACGTGAGAACGGCGAGTGCACCGCCCACATGATCCATTCGCGACCGCCGCGGGTGCCGTCATCCCGTTTATCGATCGCACGCAGGGCCAGGGTGATCGGCGCTCCAGAGACGAGCAGCATCGGAATCGCCATCGCCAGCATCATGTGCCCGAGCATGTGCACGCTGAAGAGGTACTCCTGGTAGAGGTTCAGCGGCCCGCAGGTGACCCATACGAGCATCAAGAGTCCGAGGACCCAGAACACTGTCCGGTGGATCGGCCAGCGGTCGCCACGGCGATGCAGACGCCAGACCCCCGCGAGGTAGAAGAACACGCCCAGGGCGCCGGCCATTGCCCAGAGAATGTCGACGTCCCAGCCGGTGAACCACTTGTCGATCGTGAACTCCGGCGGCAGCGGGGAGTCGGTGAGGATCTGAGCCGGCGTCTGCTGCACCGCGGCGGTCTCACCAGTGGGCGGAGGCGTGCGCGCGAGTGCGGCGGCAGCGCCGGATGCGAGCCCCATGAGGGCGACTTCGCAGAGCACCAGCATCCAGAACCAGCGTGCGGGTCGCTCACCGTCAAGTTTCGGAATCAGCCGCGTGCGATACCAGGCGCCGAGACCGCCCATCGCCGAGAGCAGCACGGCCTTGGCGATGATGATGAGCCGTACGGGGTCCACAGGCCGTCCCAGCCGCCGAGCCCGACGGTCGAGCGCATCACGCCCGACACCGCGACGACGAAGAAGGACACGATCGCGAGGCTCGAGTAGCGACGCACGAGATCGGTGGGGGTGATGCCTTCTCTGCCGCGCAGCACGACCAGTAGGATCAGGCCGCCAAGCCACACCGCGGCCCCCACCGTGTGCAGCAGGATCGAGTTCACCGCGATGATGTGGCCCGCGAGATCACCGGAGTGCCCCTGCGAGGCCATTGGCAACAGGGATGCCACGGCAATGACAGCCGTGATGAGAGTGGGCGTCCAGCTGCGCCAGGCGAAGGCGAGGATCGTGATGATCGCGCCCATGATCGTCGTAATCAGCCAGGCCTGGCCGAGCGGGATCGCCAGCAGAAAACGGCCGAGGTCCTGCCCGAACTGCTGGTCAAGGCTGAACGTCGTGCCGCCGAATGCGTTGAGGAAGGTGAGGAAACCGGTCGCACCGGATGACACGGTGAACACCGCCGCGCCGATGGATGCCGTGTCCAGAGCGATATCGAACGATTTGTCGCCGGCGCGGAGCGCGAACAGCGCGAGAACGATCGAGCCGATCATGGCCGCGGCGCTGATGTTGTTTATCGTCCGGGCGATCGGAAGCCCCCAGCGCACAAGGCTCCGGGGTCTTGCAGCAGCTGCTCTGCAGCCCCGCCGCCGAACAGCAGCGCCGTAATCAGGGCGACTGCCGCAGTAACCGCAAGAATCGTGAGCCCGGCCAGGCGGTACGCGGGAGCGCGCGTTTCGCCCGTAGTGCGGACGGTGCGAGGGCCGGGAGAAGTCACCCCTCCAGCCTATGCTTGCTGCGTTGTGAGAAAGCACGTGGAGAAAGCACGTCTGGAGAAAGCACGAAGGCCGCCCCCGGAGGGACGGCCTTCGAAAGGAGCTGTCTTACTTGACGGCTGCCTTCAGCTTGGAACCAGCGGTGACCTTGACGCGCTGGCCGGCCGGGATCTTGATCTCGGCGCGGTCTGCGGGTTGCGGCCCGTGCGGGCTGCGGTGTCGACACGCTCGAACGAGATCCAGCCCGGGATCGAGACCTTGCTGCCCTTGGCAACGGCGTCGGAGACGGTGCCGAAGAGAGCGTCGAGGACACCGGAGACGGTGGCCTGGCTCTGGCCAGTGGCGCTTGCGATGCTTGCGACGAGCTCGGTCTTGGTGATGGACTTGTCAGCCATGTGATCCTCCAGCGACGAAGTGTCGCATCAGTTGGTGGTTCGGGTGGCGTACGCCCCCGTGGTCGAGTGACCGCCTCGAATGTATCAACCACCACCCACATTTCCGCGTCATTTCGCGGGTTTCGGTGTTTTTCTGCGCGTGTCGTGTCACTTTAGTCACTCCAGTCACAGATTTTGGGGTTCCCGCCCGCGCCCTCGGGCGGAGAACGCAGCGTTGGGCGGAGCATCCTGGGCACAACCTCCGCCCAAGCGTGAGAACTCCGCCCAACGCGGCGGGCGGAGTCACGGATGCCGGAGGCAAGATCACGCTGCGAGGTGCAGGCGCTGTGCCACTGCAGCCATGATCAACGACTGAACCTCGGGCCAACGCTCGAACAGCTGCTCGTAGCTCACCCGAATGACGTGGTAGCCGCGTAGCTTGAGCGTCGCGTCGTGACGAATGTCGCTCGTGCGCTGCGCGCCGACATGATGTCCACCGTCGATCTGCACGATGAGGCGGTCGCCGATGAGACAGTCGACGCGGTGTCCGTGCACCCACGCCTGCGGGAAGATCGGAATTCCCAACCAGCGCAGACGAGCGAGGAAGATCGTCTCCGTTCCAGCATCCGCGAAAGGCTGCGCATCGGCGGCGAGACGTCGCGCGGCGGGAGGTAACGGCACTCTCCGCAGCATCTCCAGGTCCAGCATCCCCTTGTTCAACGCCGATTCCCAGACTGCGAGTGCCGCCTCGTACGGTTGGCATTGGGCCACGAGGATCAGTGCGTTCTCCAGCGAGTCCTCGCAAGAGTCCGGGTCACGCGGGAAGGTCGGCATGTTCCAGTGGATCGTGCCGCGAGCGACACGGGCATGCCCAGAATTCGGTGGTGCAGCCACATGCGGCTCCGCCGAATCAAGCACCCACAAGTCTTTGCGCGCGGCGAGAGTGACACAGCTGAGCACGACACCACGCCGGGCCGCGGCGACGAGCATGGCGTCCGCTCCCGCGAGTGCCACCCACCCGCGACAAACGGAGCGAAGATGCCCACGCTCGCGCGCAGTACGCAAGGCATACGCACTGACGCCAACACGACGCAATGTATCGATGCGAGCAACACCGTCTCGCTTCTGCAACTCCAGGATCGGGTCCATCCTTGAATACTCGATCTTTACGCCGACGCCCGACTACCGCCGAAGCGTGGTCGGTGCACAACTGCGCTCGCGCCGGATATGTGCAGAAGCAGTCACGCGGCTGTCCGGCTCACCGGCATCGGCGGAGAACGCAGGCATGGGTGGAGCACGCTGTGCTGGGCGGGCCCGCGCCCTTGGGCGGAGAACGCTGCGTTGGGCGGAGCATCATAGGCATAACCTCCGCCCAAACGTGAGAACTCCGCCCAACGCAGCGGCGCGGCGCCGGCGGGCACGCGAAAGGGGCGAGGTTCCGAAGAACCTCGCCCCTTTCAGAAAGCGTTGCTTACCAGCTGGACTTGGTCACGCCGGGCAGCTCGCCACGGTGTGCCATGTCACGGAAGCGCACGCGTGAGATGCCGAACTTCGTCAGCATTCCACGGGGGCGGCCGTCGATGGCGTCACGCGAACGCACGCGAACCGGCGACGCGTTGCGCGGCAGCTTCTGCAGGCCGAGGCGAGCGGCCTCGCGGGCCTCGTCGGTCGCGCTCGGGTCAACCAGGGTCTTCTTCAGCTCGAGGCGACGCTCTGCGTAGCGCTCAACAACAACCTTGCGCTGCTCGTTACGAGCAATCTTGCTCTTCTTCGCCATGTTTAGCGCTCCTCGCGGAAATCGACGTGCTTGCGGACGACCGGGTCGTACTTCTTCAGCACGAGGCGGTCGGGGGTGTTACGACGGTTCTTCTTGGTCACGTACGTGAATCCAGTGCCTGCCGTCGAACGCAGCTTGATGATCGGACGGATGTCCTGAGACTTCTTAGCCATTAGAGCTTCACACCCTTCGCCTTGAGGTCCTTGACGACGTTCTCGATGCCACGCACGTCGATCACCTTGATGCCCTTAGCGGACACGTTCAGGGTGATCTTACGGCCGAGCGACGGCACGAAATAGGTCTTCTTCTGCACGTTCGGGTCGAAGCGTCGCTTCGTCCGGACGTGCGAGTGTGAGATGGTGTGACCGAAACCGGGAACAGCTCCTGTCACCTGGCACACTGCTGCCATGTGATTACTCCTTCATTACCGTGAGACCGGACGGCCTCACCCAAGATCCCTTGTCTGCGCGCCGCCCTTTGAAAAAACTCAGGGACCACGGCACACGAACTGCGCACAGGAGTGTGCACAGACTCCATCAGTTTAGCACGGATGCTTCCCGTGCCCCGCGCCCCCATCGAAACGGCGACACCGTCCGATCGCCGGGAACCCAGAACCGCCAGGGGAAGGCGCCAGTCCCTGCCACTCCAGCTACTCCGACGCGCGGCCCGCTTGCGACCTCGGCGAGCGGCTCGCCGAGCCACAGCTCCGCACGGGCACCGGCCAACTCTTGTCCTGTGACCGCGTCGATGCCGTCATGCATCGGATACCGCAGCCCGATTACCTGGCCGAGTCGGCCGGGACCGCGCGCGAGATCGCGCCCACTCCGGCGGGATCGTGCGGTCGCAGCATCCGCCCCTCCGATCACCTCACCGGCACGCAACAGCACACCACCGGCCACACCCTCGGGCCCGCATACGACGTTCACGCACGAATGGATGCCGTGGCTGAGGTACACGTAGAGATGCCCAGGCTCGCCCCACATCGTGGCGTTCCGGGCAGTGAGTCCCATCCGCGCATGCGATCCGGGGTCTGGCAGTTCGCCAGTATCGCGCCCGTGATACGCCTCGACCTCGGTAATGCGTAGTCGCACCTCGATCTCATCGACTGTGGTGCGAAGTTCCGCCCCGAGCAGCCGAGGAGCGACCTCAAGCGGCAACCGTTCGAGGTCTGCTCTCGTCGCGCGTCGGTGCGTCATGTTCTCAGAATCCGGGCGCCATTTGGCACCACGAGACGTCAAAGCCGGTGAGTACGACCAACTCTTTGCCCGAGCGCAGGTCCATGAGGTGCGTCTGCAGAGTCTTCGGTAGAGGCATGTGCATGTCGTCGTAGGCGTTCTCGATCAGCTTCGGCGCGACGGTGACCGCGGCGTACTGTCCGCTCGGCGAAGCGCACGCCTGAAGAATCGCATTGCCAGCTACGACTTCGAGGAGCGGGGTCGCCGTGCCGTCGTCGTCGACGCGGAGGGTCGCCTGTCCCGTGGGCAGACCGGAGGGATCGCGCGCGACGACGTGACGCAGGGTACCCCCGGGGTACGGCGTGATGGTGGTCGCGGGCCCGTAATCCGGAACGGATGCCGAAAGCTGCATCTCTGAACCATCAGCGAGGTTCAGCTCGATCGTGCTGCCATCCGCACGTTCGATGATGGCGGTGTAAGTGCCGCGCGAGACGCCGAGCAGGCGCATCGCGATGCCCAGGTTCTGCGGGCCGGCGTCACCGGCGCGGTCATCGAGCGACAGCGTGCCGGCAAAGTCGATGAACACGACAGCGGCGGAGTCGGGTACGAACTGCCACTCTGCGATGCTGGCTTCTTTGCCGCCAATCGCGACGATGTGCGGTTCATCATTGCCAGTGATCGACTGCGTGACGAGCACGCTCGCTCGGCCACTGGTTTCACTGATCTTGCGGTCGGAATAGGTATAGGCCACTAAGCCGCCGCGGTCGGAAACCTGCACGGTGCTGACCAGGCCGTCGCCGGGCAAAGGTAGTTCGCGCTCGTTTTTCCCGTCGCGATCCATCACCAGGATCTTCGACGTATCGCCGTCCTCGACCGCGACGACGAGGTGGGTGCGCGTGGCCCGATAGTCGTTGATGCGCGCGTGGGTGAAGACGGGCACTCCGTTGCCGGAGAGATCGGTGCGGAAGATCGTGTCGTCGTCTGCCGTGCGGTTGAGCAGGAAAACCTCGGCGGCGGGGGTCGCAAATTTCGTCTCAAGGTTGGATGCCGGTCCCCCACCGGTTCCGATGACACCGGCGACGCTGACCGTGTAGTCGGTCGCGTCGTCAAGTGGAACGGTGAAGCGAATACCAACGTTTCGGCCGGCCGCGTCGACAGTGAAAGGCGCCGCCGGTTCCACCGTGACCTGTGCGGCATCGATCTCTTGCAACGACTGATTTGCCGTCAGGATGACGCGGCTGCCGGAGACATCAATGGCCTCGGCAGGGTCGACCTGCACTTGGCTCAACCGCGGCCCCTGGAAAAGACTGACGATACCGAGCCCGGCGACGACGAGGACGAGAACTGCGATGACGGCGAGCAGCGAGTAGAGAAAGCGGCGATTCTTGGGTGCGGATGGTGTGGCAGGCTCAGGCGCTTCGACAGGCGCAGGGACCGAGCGTGCGGGCTCCGCGACAGGCGGGACGGCTGGAACGTCGATCGGCTCAGCGGCCGGAATCTCGGGGACCTTCTTCGCCTCGACCGCGGCTTCAGTCGCCGCGCGCGCTGCCCTCGCCTCAGCACGCGTGCGCGGCGCCGCGTTCGGATCCTCAGTACTCATAGGGATCCCCTGGCTCGTCGATCGCGACAACCGATGTCGGCACGACGCGCAACGACCCGTCGGCATCTGCCTTGACGGTACCGGTGACCTCAACCCACTGACCGGTACCGTACTCGCTCGCGTCGATGCTGACGGGCACGGTGGCGGGTTGCGCGTCGATGACACAGTGCGTGATGATCATGCGGGTGAGGTTCACGGCATCCGCATCGCCGCCAGGGGTGACGAACCCGGTCAGAGTGACGGTAGAGCCGTCGTAGGCCTCTGGCCGCGTGGCCGTTGCGAACACGCTCGACCACTCGCCAATCCCAAAGGTCGTCGTATCGGCGAC
Organism: Microbacterium sp. CH12i; assembly: GCF_000685355.1. Lineage (GTDB taxonomy): Bacteria > Actinomycetota > Actinomycetes > Actinomycetales > Microbacteriaceae > Microbacterium. The sequence continues at coordinate 309,512 of NZ_JHET01000010.1, forward strand.
ACCGAGGGTGGGGACGTCGGCTCCTGCGAACAATGCACCTCCGGCATCCGCGCGTGACATCGCCAGCTCTACGGACAACGATGCCGGTGGTAGTACGAGGGCGGCGACGACGACTCCACTCGCGAGCACGCCCGCCGAAATGGTGCCGATGACCGTCAGCGAACGGCGGCGGGATGCCGTGGCATCCACAGCGTCACCAGCCGGAGCCTGCCCGTGATCATGTCCGTGATCCAGTTCTTCGCCGAGCGGTAGCGTGCACGACCAGATTGCTCCAGCAAGCACGACGACGGCTCCTGCGCAGGCGAACCAGATCGACTCAGGGCTGATGTAGAGCGTCAGCTGGCCAGTGACGGCGAGCCCGAGCGTCACGACCGAGATGGTGACCGCGAGGCCAAGGCCGAGCCAGCGCGAAGCGAGGGTCCGCGAACGGGAGAGTGTGTGGTTCTCAGCCAAAGACGTTCACCCCGATCCCGATCGCGAAGGCGCTTGCCAGCACCACAGCCACGACGCCCACAAGTGTGCGGGCGGTGAAGGTGGTGCGCAGCAGCGCCAGCATCTTGATGTCGACGAGCGGACCCACCAGCAGGAAAGCGATCAGCGCGCCCGAAGAGAACGTCGAGGCGAACGAGAGCGCGAAGAAGGCATCAACGTTCGAGCAGATCGCGACGGTCATCGCGAGTGCCATCATCGCGACGATCGACAGCACCGGGTTCGATCCGATCGACAGCAGCACGTCGCGTGGGATCAGCACCTGCACGGCCCCGGCGAGCGCCGAGCCGATCACAAGAGCAGGCATGACCGCGCGTAGTTCAATGAGGAACTGCGTCAGGCTGCGACGGGTGGGTGAGCCGTGCTCGTGCGACACGCGCTCGCAGGTGGCCGTGAACTGCTGCGTGAGCAGGGCATCCGGCGAAGGGTGGCGGCTGTAGATCCAGCCAATGAGGTTCGCGATCAGGTAGCCGCCGACGAGACGAGCGACGAGGATCCCGCCGTCCCATCCGAAAGCGGCATGGGTGGTGATGATCACGATCGGGTTGACGATGGGGGCGGCCATGAGGAAGGTCATCGCCTCAGCAGGCGCAAGCCCGCGCATCATCAGCCCCCGGGCGAACGGCACGTTGCCGCACTCGCACACCGGAATCAGCATCCCGAGCAGCGACAGCACCGCGCGGCGCGCCCATCCCTGCCGGGGCAGCCAGCGGTGGATGAGGTCGGGCGGCAGCCACACCTGAACAACGATCGACAGCACGACCCCGAGCACCACAAACGGCAGCGCCTCGATGAGCACGCTGAGCGCGAGCGTCAGCCCGTCCTGTGCGCGATCGGGAAGAGCGTCCTGGAACAATGCAGGCGCGAAGCGGTCGATAAGGAAGAGCACTGCGAGGATGACGATGCCCACAGCGAGCGCAATCCACGGCGAGTGCGGGGCGCGGTCACCGTGACGCTCAGCGGCCGTCTGGCGTGTCGAGGTACCGGTGATCACTCGGAAACGGTTTCCCCGGCCGCCGCGCGCCGGTCAGTGCATGCCGTGCACAGCCCGAAGATATCGACGACGTGCTCGGCCGCGCTGAAGCCGTGCAGCGAGGCGGTGCGATGCGCCCATGCCTCGACGTCCTTCGCCTCGATCTCGACGGTCAGTCCGCAGGATCGGCAGATCAGGTGGTGATGGTGGCCCTGGGTCGAACAGGCACGGTAGAGAGCCTCCCCCTCGGGGCTCTGCAGCGAGTCGGCATCGCCGGCCGACGCAAGCCCGGCGAGAGCCCGGTACACAGTCGCGAGACCAATGCCGGTGTTCTCTTCGCGGAGCGTGGCGTGCAGGCTCTGCGCGCTCACGAAACCATGCGCATCGGCGAGCGCGTCACGCACTCGCTCGCGCTGCCATGTGTTGCGCTGAGCCATGTTCCGAGTCTAGGCCGAGAGGCTAGTCGACGGCTGGGAGGAGCGGCGCACCCGGTTGCGTGCGCGTTGCACAACCCAGCATCCGGCGTAGATGAGGAACGAGATCGTGGTGATGTACGGGCTCACCGGGAGCGTGCCGGCAAGGGCGAGCAGGATGCCGCCCACCGCCGACACAAAGCCGAACAGGGCAGCCAGCAGCGGGACGGTGAGCGGTCCTGCGGCGACGCGCATGGCCGCAGCAGCAGGAGTCACCAGCAACGCCATCACGAGCAGCGCACCGATGATGTGCACGCTGACCGCGACAATAAGGCCGAGCAGGACCATGAACGCGAGGCTCAGCGCCCTGGTCGGGATGCCGCGGGCACTGGCTGCGACCGCGTCGAGGGAGTCGAACCGCAGCGGGTTCCACATCAGCAGCAGTCCGATGAGCACGAACGTGCTGATACCGATCAGCCAGCCGAGGTCGGGGCTCGATACCGAGACGATCTGCCCGGTGAGCAGGCTGAAGCGGTTCGCACTGCGCCCGTCATAAAGCGACAGGAACAGGATGCCGAGGCCAAGGCCGAACGGCATCAGCACACCGACGATCGAATTGCGGTCGCGCGCTTTGGACCCGAGGATTCCGATGAGGATCGCGGCGAGCAACGCGCCGCCGAGCGAGCCCGCGACCACACTGCCGCCGAACAGCAGTGCCGCCGCGGCACCCGCGAACGACAGCTCGCTGACGCCGTGCACGGCGAAGGCGAGGTCGCGCTGCATGACGAAGACGCCGATCAGTCCGCCGACGATGCCGAGGACGGCGCCCGCAATGATCGAGTTCGCGAGCAGGGCAACGAGCGCGCCGTAGTCTTGGAAGGAGAAGACGTCGTTCCAGTTGACGGTCTGCCAGAGGGCGCTCATGCGCCATCCCCCAACTCGTGGTGGTCGTGGCCCTCGCCCTGGTCGGCGTGGTCGTGGTGCGGTTCAGCATCCGGGATTCCGACGACGACGAGTCGTCCGCCGGCGCGCAGCACGAAAACAGGCGTGCCGTACAGGTCGGTGAGGACCTCGCTGCGGAGCACTTCCTCCGGCGTCCCGAGCACGAACCGGCCACCGGCGATGTAGAGGATCCGGTCGACCCGGTCGAGAATCGGGTTGATGTCGTGAGTGACGAAAAGCACCGCGGCGCCGCGTTCTCGCCGTTGCCGGTCGATGATCTCGGTCACGCCCAGCTGGTTTGCGAGATCGAGGTTCGACAGCGGCTCATCGCAGAGGAGAAGCATCGGGTCATCAGCGAGAGCCTGGCCGACACGGAGCCGTTGCTGCTCGCCACCGGAAAGCAGGCCGACTCGGCGGTCGGCGAAGTGCGCGGCGCCCACACCTTCGAGCAGCGCGTCGACGCGGGCGCGGTCGCCACGGCGCGGGATCGGCAGTCCGAAGCGGGTGCCGTTCACACCGAGCGCGACGACGTCGCGGGCGCGCATGCTGGTGTCGGGAGGAAGCGGGCGCTGCTGCGGAATGTACCCGATCCGCGAGTTACCCCGGTGCACGGCAGCGCCGGCGACTCGGATGCTGCCCGCACTAAGCGGCTGCAGCCCGAGGATCGCCCGCATCAACGTCGTCTTGCCTGATCCGGATGGGCCGAGCACAGCGATGAACTCGCCGGGCTCAACCGTCAGGTCAAGACCAGACCACAGTTCGCGGTGGCCACGGTGAAGCGCTGCACCCTTGATTTCAAGGACCGGGGTGCGCGCCAGCTCGCCTGCGCTCACGGGTGGAGTGCAGCGGCGAGGTTCTGGATCGCGTCGCGCATCCATTCAGCGTACGACGATCCGTCCTCAATTAGCTCCGTAAAGGCGACGACGGGGATGCCGGCGGCCGAGGCCGCATCCTCGACGCGCTGAGTCTCGGCGCCACCGGTCTGTGCGTTGGTGAGCAGCACTTTTACCTCGCCGCTGTCGATCACATCGAGCGCTTTGAGCAGCGTGGCTGGTGCGACGTCATTGCCTTCCTCTACGGCTTCGGCAAAGCCATCGGGCGTCACGTTCGTGAGGCCAGCGGCTGTCGCGAGGTAACCGGGAAGCGGCTCGGTGATGAAGGTGCCAGCACCGTTGGCCGCGGTCGCGAGGGTCTCGAGGTCGGTCTCGAAGCCTTCGAGTTCGGCGATGATCTCATCGGCAGAAGCCGTGAAGTCGGCTTCTCCGGCCGGATCGATCTCGCTGAGCTCTGCGGCGATCCCCTCAACGACGTGGATCATCGTGTGCGGGTCGAACCAGATGTGCTCGTTGAAGCCCTCGACGTGGTCATGACCCTCGTGCGCACCTGACTCTTCGGCGTGGTCGTGCTCGGCGCCGTGCCCCTCGTTGCCTGGGTAATCATGCGAGAACTCAACCGCGGTGAGCACATGAGCATCCGAGCCGTCGAGCAACGTATCGATGAACGCGTCGTAGCCACCACCGTTTTCGATGACGAGGTCGGCTTTCGTGACGCTGAGTCGGTCGCGAGCGGATGCCTCGTAGGAATGCGGGTCCTGGCTCGCGGAGTCGATGATCGAGGTCACCTCGACACGATCGCCGCCGATCTGTGCGGCCAGCGAACCGTAGACATTCGTGGATGCGGTCACCCGAATGAGCCCGCTACCCGAGCCGCCCGTCGCAGGGTCAGCCGCGCATCCCGCGAGGACGAGCAGGGAGACGGATGCGAGCGCAAAAGCGGCAACGGATTTCTTCACGTTGCGACTCTACACGCTAATGATAACCATTCTCAACATGGCGCTGTGCCGCGGCTGTTTCACTCGACGAGCAGCGCCGGCTCTTCCAAGATGCTGGCGACGTCGGCGATGAAACGGCTCATGCCGTCGCCGTCGACGACGCGATGGTCAAACGATCCGGCGACCGTAGTGACATAGCGCGGACGCACCTCACCGTCGACGACCCACGCTTCTGGCTGATCGTTCCCATCGCTACGATGCCGGCCTCGCCGGGGTTGATGATCGGGGTACCCGCATCCATCCCGAACACACCAATGTTCGTAATGGTGATCGTCCCGCCATGCTGATCCGCCGGAGGCGTCTTGCCCTCGCGCGCGGTGAGCGTGAGGCGATTCAGCGCCCGCGCGAGATCTTTCATGTTGAGGTCCTGAGCGTCCTTGATGTTGGGGACGAGCAGGCCGCGTGGCGTCGCCGCAGCGATGCCGAGGTTGACGTAGTGACGAACGGAAATCTCCGCGCCGTCATCCGTCTCGACCCACGCGGCATTCACCATGGGGTTGCGGCGCACGGCCCAGATCACGGCGCGCGCGACGATCAGCAGCGGCGACACCCGAATGTCGGCGAAGTCAGGCGACGCCTTCAAACGCTTCACGAGCTCCATCGTGCGCGTCGCGTCGACCTCTTTCCAGACCGTCACGTGCGGTGCGCTGTAGGCACTCTGCACCATCGCCGAAGCGCTGACCTTGCGTACGCCCTTCACCGGGATCGACTCGGTGCGTGAAGGGTCGGATGCTCGCGCCTGACTCGGGGCGGTTCCGCGAGCAAGCCCCACCGGCGCACTCTTCGGTGCGGGCACGGTCTCTTCGCGCACGGTTCCCCACTCTGGGGTCTCGATGTTGCGGAAGACACTCTCCTGCGAGGCGCTCTTCACGACGTCGTCGCGCGTCACTTCGCCGTCGGCGCCGGTCGGGGTGACCGATGACAGATCGACGCCCAGGTCGCGGGCAAGCTTGCGGATCGGGGGCTTCGCAACGACGCCGACCGAGGACCGTACCGGACGCACTGCCGGGCGAGTACGGCGAGAAGTCGCACCGGCGCCGGTGCCGTAGCCGACCAGGACTGCGCCGCCCGCTTCTGTGCCCGGAGCAGCCGGCGAAGCGGCGGCAGAAGCCGTAGCATCCGACACGAAACTGATGATCGGGGCACCAACCTCTACGGTCGTCCCCTCGGCGACGAGCAGCTCGCCGATGACACCCGCATACGGCGACGGCAGCTCGACGAGAGATTTGGCGGTCTCGATCTCGACGATCACGTCGTTGATCGCGACAGTGTCGCCGGCGGCGACCTTCCAGGTCACGATCTCCGCCTCGGTGAGGCCTTCACCGACATCAGGAAGATTGAAGTTCTGCGTGCTCATTTTTTGGTGCCCTTCGACAGGCTCAGGGAGCGGATGGGTGTGGGTCAGTAGGCCAGTGACCTGTCGACGGCCTCAAGAATGCGATCGGCATCTGGCAGGAAGGTGCCCTCGAGCTTGGCGGGCGGGAACGGGGTGTCATAGCCGGATACGCGCAGCACCGGCGCCTCGAGGGCGTAGAACGCGCGCTCCATCACGGTCGCAGCGATTTCGCTGCCGAGGCTGGTGAACCCGTGCGCTTCTTGGGCGTAAACCATCCGGCCGGTCTTGCGTGCCGAATCGAGGATGGGGCCATAGTCGACCGGCGACAGCGATCGCACGTCGACGACCTCGCAGCTCGTGCCTTCACCGTCGGCGATCGCGGCGGCCTCGAGCAGGGTCGTCACCATCGCGCCGTGGCCGACGAGGGTCACATCGGTGCCGGTGCGCACCACACGAGAGGCGTGCAGGGGCACTGCGGACTGCTCGAGATCGACCTCACCCTTCTGCCAGTACTTGCTCTTGGGTTCCATGAAGATGATCGGATCGTTCGATCGGATCGCCTCCTGGATCATCCAATACGCGTCGTTCGGCGTTGATGGCGAGACGACTCGAAGGCCCGGCGTGTGCGCGAAGTACGCCTCCGGACTTTCCTGGTGGTGCTCGACCGCACCGATGTGCCCGCCATAAGGGATGCGGATCACGATCGGCATCGTGATCGTGCCCTCGTGCCGGTTGGTCAGCTTTGCCAGCTGCGTGGTGATCTGGTCGAACGCGGGGAACACGAACCCGTCGAACTGGATCTCGATAACCGGACGGAATCCGGTCATAGTCAGCCCGATTGCGGTGCCCACGATTCCGGACTCAGCGAGCGGGGTATCGAGCACCCGCTTGTCGCCGAAGTCGCGCTGCAGGTGCTCGGTGATGCGGAATACACCACCGAGCTTTCCGATGTCCTCCCCCATGAGCAGGACGCGCGGGTCATCTTCCATCGCCTTGCGGAGGCCGGCATTTAGTGCCCTGCTGAAGGGCATTGTCTCGAGCGTCATGCGTGAGCCCCCCCATTCTGCGTGGGAGCCTCGAACGACGACTCGTACTGGGCGCGCCATGCGCGCTGCTCGTCGATCAGCGGATGCGGCTCGCTGTAGACGTGATCGAAGATCTTTCCCGGGCCCGGCGATTCGAGCGCCAGGGTGCGGACGCGGAGGTCTTCTGCGGCATCGGCAGCCTCGGCATCCACATCGTCGAAGAAGGTGCCTGCCGCGCCCTTGCCCGTAAGGAAGGCGCGCATGCGCGTGATCGGGTCGCGAAGCGCCCACCCCTGCTCTTCGTCGCTTCCGCGGTACTTGGTCGGGTCGTCGCTGGTGGTGTGCGCGCCAACCCGGTAGGTGTCGGCCTCGATCGCCCGCGGACCTTTACCGGCGCGTGCATCGTCGAGGGCAACGCGCGAGACTGCGTAGCTGGCGAGCACGTCGTTGCCGTCGACCCGGATGCTCTCGATGCCGTAGCCCGCGCTGCGCTGAGCGAATGGAACACGCGTCTGCGTCGCCACCGGAACCGAGATCGCCCACTGGTTGTTCTGCAGGAAGAAGACCGTCGGCGCCTGGTAGCTCGCGGCGAACACCATCGCCTCGTGCACATCACCCTGGCTGGACGCACCATCGCCGTAGTAGACGAGCACTGCCGCGTCACGCTCGGGGTCACCCGAGCCAGTCTTGCCATCGAAAGTGAGGCCCATGGCGTAACCGGTGGCGTGCAGCACCTGCGAGCCGAGCACCAGCGTGTACAACCGCGTATTGCCGTTCTTAGGATCAGTCGGATCCCAGCCGCCGTGCGTGACACCGCGCATCAGCGAGATGATGCCCACCGGGTCGACGCCGCGAACGCGGGCGACGGCGTGCTCACGGTAGGAGGGGAACAGGGTGTCTTGCGGGCGCGCAGCGCGGGCCGAGCCCACCTGGGCGGCCTCCTGCCCGCGGCTCGGCGGCCAGAGCGCCAGCTGCCCCTGACGCTGCAGGTTGGTGGCCTGCGTATCGATGGCACGGATGACGACCATGTCGCGGTAGAACTGCTCGAGCTCTCTGTCACTGATCGCATCAAGCAACGGCAGGTACTGCTCGGCTGCCGGACTGGGCGCGAAACGACCGTCCGCTTGCAGCATGCGGACGATATCGGGCTCTGACGAGGTCACCGTTCTACGCTAGCCGAGCTCGTCAGTCGAGAGCTGGAGGGTCTGCACAACGGATGCCGCAACCTGTAGGACCTTCTCCACCGATTCATGCTCTCCGACGGATATACGGATGCCGTCGCCAGAGAACGGCCGCACGATGATGTCAGCCGCGACGAATGCCGCGGCGACCTCGTCGGTGTGAGATCCGGCGGGAAGCCAGACGAAGTTCGCCTGGGCGTCCGGAACCTTCCAGCCCTGCGCGCGCAGGGCCGTCACCAGTGCGGTACGACGCTCCACAATCACGGCGACGCGTTGCATGAGTTCGGACTCGGCGTCGAGGCTGGCGATTGCGGCCGTCTCTGCCGCGGCGGTAACCGAGAGCGGGATGCCGGTGGCCCGCGCAGCGTCGAGTACCTTTGCGTGCCCGATTGCGTAACCGACGCGAAGGCCAGCGAGGCCGTAGGCCTTAGAGAAGGTGCGCAGCACCACCACGTTCGGATGCGCCTCGAATACGCGTGCGCCGAGACCATCAACCGCGTCTTCTGCGGTGACGAATTCGGCATATGCCTCATCAAGAATGATGAGCACATCGGCCGGAACGCGGGAGACGAATGCTTCGAACTCTGCGGTCGTGATGATCGGGCCGGTGGGGTTGTTCGGGGTGCAGAGCAGGATCGCGCGAGTGCGCTCGGTGACGGCATCCGCCATCGCATCGAGGTCGTGGCGCGCATCGGCGGTCAGCGGAATCGGCACGCCGGTAGCGCCCGCCACCAGGGGAATGCCAGGGTATGCCTCAAAAGACCGCCAGGCGTACATGACCTCATCGCCGACGGATGCCGCGGCCTGCACCAGTTGATAGAGGATGGCGACGCTGCCGCTGGCGACATGCACCTGGTCGATGCCCACGCCGTACCGGGCGCCCAGGCGTTCGCGCAGACGGGTGGCCGTGGCATCCGGATAGCGGTTCATGGGAGTCGCGTGCTGCAGCGCCTCGACCACGGACGGCAGCGGCTCAAACGGGTTCTCGTTGCTCGAGAGCTTGAAGGCATCGGCTCCGGCCTGCTTGCCCTGCTTATACGGCGCAAGAGCAGCGATCTCGGGGCGGATGCGGGGAAGAATCGGCTCGGTCACGGTCTGAGTCTACGAGCGTTCGGCCTGTCTGCCACCGAACCCCAGTGGTACCATTGTGGTATGGCTATGAATGTGCGATTCCCCGATGAACTCGATGCAAAACTCGAGGCGATCGCGCGCGCGCGCCACACGTCGAAGCACGCGGTGATCATCGAGGCCGCGACCCGGTTCGTGAATACCGAATCCAAGACCGACCGGGTGCTCGCGATCGCCGACGAAATCTCGGATCGATACGCAGAGACCATCAAACGCCTCGAAGACGCCTGACGAAGCACGCTAATAGTGACCGAGTACATCGAGCCCGAACAAGCACTCGCGCTCATCAAGAAGCTGGGACTCCACGTCAGAGACGAGGGCCTGCTTTTTTCTGCGCTCGCACGGCCGTCGGCGAGCATGTTTGGCGTCGATGCCTATCCGACGTTCGAAGAGAAGGTGGCCGCGCTCATCAGTTCTCTGGCACAGAATCACGCGCTTTTCGACGGCAACAAACGGCTCTCCCTTTATCTCTCGTTCGCGTTCGTTCGACTCAATGGGTTCGAGCTCACGTTTACGAACGACGAGGCATTCGACCTCGTTCTCGCCGTAGCGCAAAGCCGCATCGACCTGAAAGAGATCGCAGAGATCTTCCGCGCACACATTCGCTGACAACTCGCATCCGCCGTGCGAGACTTATCGGACCATGCGTTTCATCATCCGAGTTGTCGTCAACGCCTTCGCCCTATGGGTGGTGACGCTGATCCCTGCGCTGCAGGTGCAGATCACCGCGTTCGCACCCGGCGAGACTTTGCAGCTCGTGCTGACGTTGCTCACTGTTGGTGCGATCTTCGCCCTCGTGAACACGATCATCGGCACAATCGTGAAGATCGTCGCGTTTCCGCTGTACATCCTGACTTTGGGGCTCATCGGCTTCATCATCAACGGCTTCCTGCTGTGGCTGACGGCAGCAATCACCTCTGGCTTCGGCTGGGGTCTGACGGTCGGGTCATTCTGGTGGGGCGTTGTCGCCGCGATCATCATCTCGATCATCAACGCGGTGTTCGGCGCCGTCCTGCGACCGCAGAAGAAGAAGTCGCGTCGCGACTGATCACTCGGTCGACCAACCGGTGCGGTCGACTCGGTACTCCGTCGATTCGATCTCGACCGCGTCAGCAAGCTCGCGCCAGTTCTCTTCGATGGCGTGCAGACGCACGTCTCCGGACGCGTCGACCATCTCGGCCGTCTCGATATAGGTGTCGAGCATGTGCGCGTCGAGCGTCACATCCTCTAATTGCTTACCCGGCGAACCCTCTCGGGTGGCGACGAAGCTGTCAGGCGAACCCGTGCCCCCGGGCGATCCACCACCGGCGAGTGATCTGACGGCGTCATCCGTGTGACCGAGCTGAATCAGCAACTGATCCCCATCCAGTGTCGGTGTGACCGGACTGCCGGCGGTCACTTGCACCTTGACGTCAAATTCGCTCTCCATCGACAAGTGCGCAGCGATCATCCCCGACTGCGAGTGGGCGTAGACATCGACCTGGTCTCCTGGCTGAGCCCCTGCCGCTTCCAGCGCCTCGATGGTCGCCTGATATGACGCCGACTGTTGATTGGTGTACAGCTCAAGATTCGATTTCATATCGAGAGGATTGCCACTGCCGTAGTACCCCGACTGAGTGCCCTTCATGTAAAGCGCAAACCGGTTCGTACCGTCGGCCATCGTGTAGCGCTCAACTTTCAACTGCGCCCCGTCACTGCTCGGGAAGCGTCGGAACGCATCCGCCAGGCTCGCCGGCGGCGTGATCGGATTCGATGTCTTCAGAGGAGTGACAGCGACCGGATCAGCGGTGCCGCCAAGTTTCGTTCCCTGCCGCACCACGCCGAGTCCGCCGACGACGCCGAGGGTCGCGGCCGCAGCGATTATTGGCGCCAGTCCCCAGGGTCCGAGCACGCCGGCCAAGTCGAACTGCTCATCCAAACCCTTAAAGCGACCTTGCTCCCAACCTCCCACGAGGTAGTCCGCCATGATCGAGAGTCGCTCGTCCGAGGCCTCCAGTTCGGCGATCCTCGCCGTGAGCGCATCAGCGCCCGCGGCATCCTGCACCGCCAACGCCGCCAGCTGCGCTTTCAGCTCGACGAGTTCGAACACGTCCGCCATCAAAAGCGTGTTCTCCGCCGCGAGCTGACACTCGTCGTGAAGCTGGCCCGTGCGCTGACTACTGGCCCAGAGCGCCACGGTGTCGATGCGATCGCTGAAGCCGGGTTCGTCGACGATGATCCGGTACGCATTGCCGATCGCTGACACGGCATCCGTGAACTTCACCGCGACCAGGTTCATCCCGTTCGCTACCGCCCGCAGAGCATCTGGATCAACGGAGATCGCCCCGCCATGGGTGATGTTGACGTCGTCGCTCACAGCCGCTCCATCGCTTCGAGCTCCCAGAGCCGACTGTGCAGCTGGCCGCTCTCGGCAGCCACGCGATCTTTGAGATCGACGATCAGCTCATGCAACGCCCGCATACCCTGCGCATGCCAGTCGCTCTCTGAGACAAGCGGGAGCAGTGCAGCACCCCCATCCTCCAGTGCATCGATTGCCTCGGCGACAGCGCGTTGCGCGGAAAACCAGGCCAAGAGCGAGTCTGCGCTCCACGCCTCAGCTAAGTCGTAGTTGAACATGCGTCCAGGATGCGACGGAAAGCGAGGGTGCAGAGGCGGGGTAACCACGAATCGTGCACAGCCCGTACCGACGCACGACTGTGCAGAAAGAGACCCGCGGACTGTGCAAGTCCAGCCCTGGCGGGCAGAATGGATCCGTGACCCCGCCCGAGCCCTTCCGCGTCATCTTCGTGTGCACGGGCAATATCTGCCGCTCGCCCATGGCGGAAGTGGTGTTCCGGGACCTCGCAGAACGGCAGGGTCTCGGACCTCGCATCGCGTCAAGCAGCGCTGGCACCGGAGAGTGGCATGTCGGCGAGCGCGCCGATCAGCGCACACTCGAGGCATTGGAAAGTCGTGGGTACGACGGTTCGCACCATCGCGCACGACAGTTCACCGCGGCATCCTTCGCCGAAAGCGACCTCGTCGTCGCGCTGGATCGCTCGCACGAAAGAATTCTCCGCGAGTGGGCCCGTGATGAAGACCAGGAGGGCAAGGTCACCCTGCTGCTGTCATTTGACCGCGATACCGAAAACATGGACGTCCCTGACCCGTACTACGCGGACATGGAAACGTTCCACTCCGTGCTGGCTATGATTGAGACCGCGACCCGAGGCCTGTTTCGCCAGCTCGAACCCGCCCTGCGTCAGAGCCGCACGTTACCCAGAACTGAGTCGCCCCGCATTTGAGGGCCCCGATCAGGAGGAATGCCCTGACTTCCCCGAATGCCTTCCCTGTCCAGCCACTGAGCCCCCTTGATGGTCGCTACCGCGCCACCGTCTCACCGCTCGGCGACTACCTCTCCGAATCGGGGCTGAACCGTGCCCGCGTCGAGGTCGAGGTCGAGTGGCTCATCGCTCTGACCGACCGCTCGCTGTTCGGCACCACGCCACTGGCCGAGAGTGACAAAGACCGCCTGCGCGGCCTCTACCGCGACTTCGGTCAGGCCGAGATCGAGTGGCTCGCCGAGAAGGAAGCGGTCACCCGCCACGACGTGAAGGCCGTCGAGTATCTCGTGCGCGATCGTCTGGCCGCCCTCGGCCTCGATGAAATCGCCGAGCTCACCCACTTCGCCTGCACCAGTGAAGACATCAACTCCGTTTCTTACGCCTTGACCGTCAAGCGCGCCGTCGAAAGCGTCTGGCTGCCCGCGTTGGATGGCGTGATCGCGAAGCTGCGAGAGCTTGCCGTCGAGCATGCGGATGCTGCGATGCTGTCCCGCACGCACGGACAACCAGCAACTCCGACCACGATGGGCAAGGAGCTCGCGGTGTTCGCCTCGCGGCTCGAGCGCGTGCGAACGCAGATCGCAGGGTCCGAGTACCTCGCAAAGTTCTCGGGTGCCACCGGCACCTGGTCGGCGCACCTGGCCGCTGACCCCGATGCAGACTGGCCCACGATCGCCCGCGAATACGTCGAGAGGCTGGGGCTCGGATTCAACGTGCTGACGACCCAGATCGAATCGCACGACTGGCAGGTCGAGCTTTACGACCGCGCGCGCATGTCGGCGGCATCCTGCACAATCTCGCCACCGATATCTGGACGTACATCTCGCTCGGGTACTTCGCACAGATTCCGGTCGAAGGCGCCACCGGATCGTCGACGATGCCACACAAGATCAACCCGATTCGCTTCGAGAACGCCGAGGCCAACCTCGAACTCTCCGCAGCCCTGCTCGGCTCGCTGTCGCAGACCCTGGTGACCTCACGTCTGCAGCGAGACCTGACCGATTCGACCACGCAGCGCAACATCGGGGTCGCATTCGGCCACTCGCTGCTCGCACTCGATAACCTACGCCGCGGGCTGAACGAGATCTCGCTCGCGCGCGACGTCTTGCTCGCCGACCTCGATGTGAACTGGGAGGTGCTCGGCGAGGCGATCCAGACGGTCATCCGCGCCGAGGTCATCGCTGGCCGCTCGAGCATCAGCGATCCATATGCATTGCTGAAGGAACTCACCCGCGGTCACCGCGTGGGAGCAGCGGAGCTGGCATCGTTCGTCGAGGGTCTCGAAATCGGGGATGCCGCGAAGCAGCGCCTGCTCGCCCTCACACCTGCGACCTACACCGGTATTGCGGAGCGGCTCGCGAAGTAACAGCTAGCGCTGGGGGGCTTCGGGGGTCGAGGGCCCGGCGGGATTCTCGCCGGGTTCTTCGTCGTAGAGCACCGGACGATCGAGCGTCTTGCTCTGATATTCGCGGGGATCTATGGCGAGGATCAGCATCGACATGATCAGCAGTGTCACGATGAACGCGCCTCCACCGACGACGAGTCCCAGGGCGACCGGGGTCAGTCCGTGATAGTTGCCGCTAGCAATCGCCAAGTTCACGCGTGATGTGAAAGCACCCGTGCTCACCAGCGTGACGACCGCTGCGAAAATCCCGCACACCAGGCGATGCCCAGCAGGTGCAGTGGACGCAGCAACTCTCGGCGGTTGGGCTTGTTGTCGCTCACGCGGCTCCTCCAGTCTCGACCGTTGCGGTCGCAGCGTCAGCGGTCTCAGCATCCTTCAACGGTTCGGCCCGACGCGGCGAGAACCCGGCGATCGCAAGGAAGACCGCGACGATAGCGGTGTAGCCGCCGAACATACCGACAGCAAGGATGATTCCGCTCAGCGTCAGTGCTTCGCCACCCACCGCGTACGGCTGCGCGTAGTCGGCAGGAATGACGATCAGAATGATCGCAAGGACGAGTCCGAGGACGCCGACCGTGATGGCATCCCTCGCGGCCGAATCGGTGCGCCGCGCGCGCAACCCGGCCAGAAGCTCAACAAGACCCGTCGCCGCAGCCAGATGATCACGACGACAAAGAACGCCGCATCGGTGCGCCAGGTGGGGATACCACTGGCGATCGCGGTCAGGATGTCGATGACAGCGAGGAGCACGAGCGGCCAACGGGAGCCAGCAGGAACGGCAAGCCAGGCGCCGAGCGCCAGCACGAATCCACTCGCTGCGACGAAACCACCGAACACGGCGAAACCGACCGCCGCCGAATGGTCTGGCGAGAAGGTGATCATGAGCGCCGAAGCCGCCGCGAAAAGGGCGCGCAACAGCTGAACATTGCGCACGGTAAACGTGCGAGCTGGGGCAGACATGACGATTCCTCGGTCCTCCGGGGTGTTGCCACCAGTCTACGCGTGGGTAGCGAGCGCACGCACCGGGAGAGCACAGCGATGCAATTGCGAGGTTCGACGCGCGTCCCCAGACAAACGGCCGAACCCCGCAGCGCACGCAGGGGGGTGCTGCGTCAGGTCTTGGATCGTGTGCAGAGGCGGGCCCCAGCTGCAAAGATCCGACCACATGACCGCACACTACATCTCGGCCCGAGATGTCGGTGTTTGGTCTTATGCTCGAGAATACTTCGATGCTTGTCACATACCTGGGGGCGGCCTGTGATGCAAGGAAAAAAATCTATCGGCGGAGATACCCGCCCAGATTTCGCAACCGCTCTGCGCACGGCGATCACTCAGCGTCAGGTCACGCTCACGTGGCTGCGAGAGCGACTGGCGGCGACCGGAAATCCGGTATCTGCTGCCGCCCTTAGCTATTGGCGATCCGGTGCGCGACGCCCCGAGGGTCCGCAGTCGATCGCCACCATCGAACAGATCGAGATACTGCTCGAGCTGGATGAGGGCTCGCTGGTGTCACTGATCGGCCCGAGCCAGCGCGTAGGCCCGCTGGGGACAGCCCATTATCCGCTCGAGGGAAATCGCCTCGAGCGGGCAGTGGCCGAGACCTTCATCGCATTGGGAGCGCCGGTGATGGATCCAGGGCGTGACGTATCTACCCATGCCGTCACCGATGTCGGCGCGGACGGCTTCGTCATCTCACGCACAACACGCACACTCCTGCAGTCGACATCCGGGACCATCACGAACGTCCCCTACCTCGACCTCACCCCCGATGTCCGCACGCCCGCGCCACACTTCAGCGTCGTCGCCGGCGGACACATCTCGCGCCTGCACTCACACTCGAGCGGCGAGGTGCACGGCGCGATGTTCGAGCTCGAGCGCCCACTGGGCCCGGCGCAGACGACGATGCTCGAGTGGAGGTTGGAGTACCCATCCGAGTACCCCACTACACGAGACACCGGGCACGGCGTTGCCCGACACTGTCGTGAGCTTTTGTTATGGACCAGGTTTCACCCGGATGCCCTCCCTACCTGGATCGAAGAGGTAGAAGAGACGCCGACCAAGACGACTGTGACGCCACTCTTCCTTGACGGGGCCACATCCATTCACCAAGTGCGTCGCAGTTGGGGTCCGGGAATGCTCGTGCTGCGCTGGGGCTACGGCGAGCGCTGATCGTCTAGGCGCCGGTTGCGATCGGGCGACCCGGGGTGTTTGACCACTGGCTCCAAGAGCCGTGGAAGACTTTCGCATCGATCCCCGCCTCGGCAAGCACGAGGGCTGTGTGCGCGGCAGTGATGCCCGAGCCGCAGTACGCCGCGACCGGAGTGTCATCGGAGATTCCGGCACCGGCGAAGGCGTTGCGCAGCTCGACGAGGCCACGTAGCGTGCCATCGTCCGCGAGGTGCGCGCCGGTCGGAAGATTTACCGCCCCAGGAATGTGGCCGCCGATCGGATCGTACGGCTCACTCTCGCCACGAAAGCGCTCCGGCGCACGCACGTCGAGCAGGACGCCGGATGCCGGGAACGCGGCTGCCTCGTCGATGGTGAGACTGTCACCATCGACATCCGTCAGCGTCACCGTGCCCGGCTCGGGAATCACCTCACCTGTCACGATCGCACCGCCAGCCCCCTGCCAAGCGTGCCAGCCGCCGTCGAGCACCCGCACATCCACTCCCCCGTGTCGTAACAGCCACCATGCCCGTGCGGCGGCGAGTCCTCGGCAGTCGTCGTACGCGATGACGATGTCACCGTCGTTCAGGCCCCAGCGCCGAGCCGCGGCCTGCACGGTCTCGGTGTCGGGCAGAGGATGCCGGCCGTCCTCGGGGCGTCCGTGCCTGGAGAGCTCGTTTTCGAGGTCTACATAAACGGCTTCGGGGATGTGGCCCTCGAGGTACCGATCGTGGCCGTCTGATCGACCGAGCTGCCAGCGCACGTCAAGAACTCGCGCGCCCGCGTTGATCAAATCGGACAGTTCGGCGACGCTCACCAGATGCGACATGCTCCCAGGCTACGGCCTCACCTTCTCACGTGAAGTCCCCATCTCAGATCAGGGTGTCTGGCTCAAGGTTGCGCGCCTATCATTGCGACGTGCACGCGAAAGTGGAGAGACGGTGGGCGGGGCTCGCCGGTCTCATCAGCGCGGCGGCCGGCCTCGCTCTCGCTGAGCTCACCGCGTTGATGATCGCCCCCCAAAGCAGCCCAGTTCTCGCCATCGGATCACTGACCATCGACCTTGCACCGCCATGGGTAAAGGATGCCGTCATCGCGGTTTTCGGCACCGGCGACAAAGTGTTCCTGCTGACGCTGCTGTTGGTCGTTCTTGCCATCGTGTCCGCGGGAGCCGGGTATCTCGAGCTCAAGAAACCGCCATGGGGCGCCGTGCTCTTTCTCATGCTCAGCGGTGTGGCCACCGTGGCGGTAACAACCAGGGCGCAAGCCAACGGGCTGTGGGCCGCGCCCGCGGTCGTCGGGGCCGTCGGTGCGTGTCTTGTGCTGCGCCTCTCGATCCGACGCCTCCGTGATTGGTCATCGGCATCCGAACAGAACGACGCCGAGTCTGGCATGCCGTCGAAATCTGGAGCCGCGTCGAATTCTGATCCCCGGGCGAATTCTGACCCCCGGGCGACGCCGACGCGCCGCCGCTTCTTGACACTCCTCATCGGCACTGCGGCGGCCGCCGTCGTTATCGGCATCGGATCACGCGTCGCCAACGCCGCAAGCCTCGCGGTCGACACGATCCGTGAGGCGATCTCACTCCCGAAGCCCGCGAAACCCGCGCCGCCGATTGCCGCCGGCTCGATGCTCGATGTGGAAGGCCTCTCGCCGCTCATCACTCCGAACGACCAGTTCTATCGCATTGACACCGCCTTGCAGGTACCCGCCGTCGACCCGGAAACCTGGCGGCTGCGGGTGACCGGAATGGTCGAGAACGAGATCGAGATCTCGTTCAAGGAGCTGCTCGATCTTCCTCTCATCGAGACGACCGTCACGCTTGCTTGCGTTTCCAACGAGGTGGGCGGAGACCTTATCGGCAACGCCGTGTGGCTCGGTTACCCGATCCACAAGCTGCTGGCTCAAGCGAAGCCCCTCGACGGCGCCGACATGGTTCTCTCACGCAGCGTTGACGGGTTCACCGCAGGCACACCGCTCGAAATACTCCAGGACGAGAGCCGCGACAGCATCCTCGCCCTCGGCATGAACGGAACGACGCTGCCGGTGGTTCACGGGTTCCCGGTGCGGATGGTCGTGCCTGGGCTGTTCGGCTACGTTTCCGCCACGAAATGGCTAACCGAATTGCAGGTGACGACCTTCGATAGCGCCAGCGCCTACTGGACCGATCGCGGATGGTCCGAGCGAGGTCCCGTCAAGATCGGCTCACGCATCGATGTTCCATCCAGCAGGGCGAGCGTGAAGGCCGGGACGGTCGCGGTTGCCGGCGTCGCCTGGGCGCAGCACACCGGCATTCATGGGGTCGAGGTCCGCGTCGACGGCGGAGCCTGGGCGCCCGCGCGACTTTCCACACCTATCTCGTCTGACACCTGGGTGCAGTGGGTCTACGAATGGGACGCCGCAGCGGGCAACCATGAACTCGAAGTCCGAGCGACGGACTCGACTGGACAGACGCAGAGCGGAACACCAGTTCCGGTCGTGCCCGACGGCGCTGAGGGATGGCACAGCGTGACGGTCACGGTGAGCTGACCGACCTCGTTGAGGAGGATCAGTCCTTGACGTCGTCTGTTTCCTCGACGACGACGTCGGTGTCCGCATCGCCCTTCACATCAGCGTCTTCCTCATCCGCGAGGTCCGCGCTCAGCACGCCGTCGGGGCGGATGAGCTCGCGCACCTCAGCCATGAAACTGTTCAACTGCTGCTGCTGCCAGCGCAGCTGGCGAGTGCGGTCTTCCGCGTCGCGGAGGACATCGGTGGTGTGACCCGTGACCGTGCTGACGATCTTCTGCGCTTTCACCCTCGAACGGTCAAGCGTTTCGCGGGCGCGCACCTGCGCGTCGGCCTCGATGGCCTGCGCCTGCGAGCGCATCAGACGCTCGTAGTCATCAGCCTTCGCCGAGATGCGCTTTGCGTGGTCGAGGGATGCCGCGACCTGCTCGTTCGCGTCGGTAGTGATGCGTTCGGCGTGCGCGACGGCCTGATTGTGCAGCAGCAGGAACTCTTGCTGGGCGTCATCCTGGCGGCGCGTCAGGGTCTCTTCGAACTCCAGCACGCGAGCATTCATCTCGCGCACCTCGCGCTCGGCATCCGAACGCTGCTGGGTCGTCTCACGTGTGACCATCGAGCGCAACGCCGCTGAGCCCTTCTCGGCCTCAGTGCGGACGGTCGCAGCCTCTTGCTCGGCCTGAACAACCTTCTCGGCAGCATGCGCCGACTCGCGCTCGAGGCGCGCCTCGTGGGCGGTGTACTCGGTGTCGATCCGTAGACGTACCTGGTCGGCATCGTGCTGTGCCTGCGTGGTGATGCGTTCTACCTCTGTGGCGAGTTCTGCGCGCCGCGACTCGGCCTCCTCGCGGGCAGCCTCGAGCAGACGATCGGCTTGCACCGCAGCGTTCTGGATCAGTACCGTGGCCTGCTCTTCTGCAACGCGAAGCACGGCTTCAAACTGCAGGCGGGACCCCTGTGTGTCGGCCTCGCTCTTGGGGGCATCGACGAGCTCACTCGTCAACGTTGACACCTGCTGGTCGGCATCGGCGGCCTGCGCACGGGCGGCGGCCAAGTCTGCCTCGAGCTCCGCGATGCGAGCGTCGCTCTCGGTACGCACCGACTCGACCTCGGAACGTACCGTCTCAACATCGCGGCTCACGTCAGCCCGCGCCTCGGCGATCTCGGCATCCGCGCGCTGCACCTGCATGCGAAGCCCTGCGATCGCGGCATCCACCTCACCCTTGTCGTACCCGCGGAAGCCCACAGTGAAGGCGCCCTGCTCGCGGGTCTGGCCCTGAGCAAGTTGATCGAAGAAATCGGAACCCTGCTCATCGACGCTGTTTTCGGCGGAGTTGTTCACAGGGGGAACGCCTTTCGAAAGGATGCTCACCGCACAGCCTCCGCGACGAAAACCGTCAGTACAAGAGGAGTCGGTTCGCGGAATTGGGGGGAGAGGAGCGAACCTCGCCACTCAGCCTAACCGCGCGCCTGCTCCACCGGAACCGTTCAGCACCACCCGACGCTGTGAATCTCATGCGCCTGTTCATCGCGCCGATAAACTACCGCTCGACCCTGATTTAAGGATGCCGCAATGCCGCGTTTTGACCTGCCAGCAGAAGAGCTGCGCTCTTACCGCCCCGAGGTCGCTGAGCCCGCCGACTTCGATGATTTCTGGGAGCAGACGCTTGAGGAATCTCGTGCACTGGCTCAGCCGATCGAGTTGCGTCGCATCGACTCGCCACTGCAGTCGGTCGAGGTTTACGACGTGACCTTCAGCGGGTTCGGTGGAGACCCGATCGGTGGATGGCTGCTCCTGCCTGCTGACACTGATGAGCCGTTGCCCGCAGTGGTCGAGTTCAACGGCTACGGCGGCGGTCGTGGGCTGCCCCACGAGCGACTCGGATGGGCAGCATCCGGCTATGCGTATTTCTTGATGGACACCCGCGGCCAGGGCAGTGGATGGGGTACCGGTGGCGTGACCGCCGACCCGCATGGCTCAGGTCCCGCAGTTTCTGGATACATGACCCGGGGCATCGAATCCCCGCACGACTACTACTACCGTCGGGTCTTCACTGACGCGGTGCTGGCGATCGACGCCATCCGCTCGCTCGACCGCATCGACGCCGCGCGCGTTGCCATCTGCGGCGGCAGCCAAGGAGGCGGCATCGCCATCGCAGCGGCTGGGCTCTCCAACGGGTTGGTCGCGGCGATGCCGGACGTGCCATTTCTCTGCCACTTCGAACGTGCCGTCGGCATGACCGGAAACGACCCGTACAACGAGATCGTGAAGTATTTGGCGGTGCACCGAGATGCTTCGGCCACCGTCTTCGAGACACTCTCTTACTTCGACGGCGTCAACTTCGCGAAGCGCGCGACCGCGCCAACGCTGTTCTCTGTTGCACTGCTCGACCCGGTGTGCCCGCCGTCGACGGTCTACGCCGCCTACAACCGCTGGGGCGGCACGAGCGAGATCATCGACTACCCGTTCAACGAGCACGAAGGCGGGCAGGGCCTCCACTGGGAGAAGCAGGCGCGTTCCTCGCCGAGCAGCTCGCGGGGTGAGGAACGCCGTTCGCCTGTAACCGGGGGCGTCGGAGATAACTGGGGGCGTGAACGTCAGGCCGCGAGAGCGAGGTTTCGGCGGTGACTGACCCGGTGTCCGACCCAGAAGCCGATCGCGACCAAACCGGCGAGAACGGCGCCGAGCATCCACGGGAGCATCGACGGTGCAGCGCCGGCAGTCGCCGTCGCAAGCGTGCCGGAACCATCTGCAATAAGCCCGTTTCCCGCGGCGAGGTCGGCGGCACCAGTCTCAAGCTTTCCGCCACCATCAGCGAGAGCACTCGAACCCTCAGCCACGGCGGCAGCACCTTCCGAGAGCTTGCTCACACCGGTGCTGAGTCCGCTAGCTCCGGTTTCCAATGTCGCAGCACCCTCAGCGAGGGCAGTCGCACCCTCATCCAGACGAGTTGCGCCAGAGGTGAGATTCATCGAGCCGGCGTGCAGTGAGTCTGCGCCATCCGAGAGGGTCGTCAAGCCGCCCGCAAGGTTGCGTGCCCCAAATTCGAGGTTGCCGGTGCCGTCCTTCAGCGGCTGCAGTCCCATCGCAAGTTGCACCGCACCGGTGGAAAGCTGTGAGGTTCCGGCCTTCAGTGGCTGGACTCCGATCGCGAGTTGAGCCGCCCCGGCGGCGACTTGCGTGGCGCCAACCTGCAAAGGTTCGATCCCGATCGCCAGATCCGAGGCACCGGTAGCCAGATCCGAAGCGCCGCCCTTCATGTTCTGAGCGCCCTGTACCAGTGCGGGCGCTCCACTTGCGGGATCGACGAGAGCCACGGTGCCGGGCCAGCCCTGCGCAAGGTTGCCATTGACCAGCGCGTCCGTGCCACCCGCAATCTGCTGCGCACCGGCCACCGCTGCCAAAGTTCCCTTGGCGAGCGCGGGTGCAGCCGAAGCTGCGCCCGCGATGCCGTCAACCTGCGCGTCAACGCCAGCGGCGAGCGCGGCGAGCTGCTGAAGCTGCGTGTCTTCCGGGTTCGCCGCTGCGAGCTGTGCCAGCGCATCCGCCAACTGCTGCGAATTTGCGGGCGCGGATGCGGCGGCCGCGGTAATGGCAGCTGCCGCCTCGTCGCTGGCAAGAGCCTGAAGCTGCGGTGTCACGGCACCCGAGAGTTGCGCGCTGAGTTGCGCGGCGCCTGCGTTTACTTGGCCGGCAACCTGGTGCGCTCCGGCGACTCCGGCGGCAAGACCTGTTACTCCATCGAGCACTGACTGCGCTCCAGCGTCCAGGCGCTGCGCGCCGGCTGCGACCTGCTGAGCACCGGCGAGGGCCGACTGCGCACCAGCATCAACTTGCTGAGCACCGGCAGATACCCGCTGTGCGCCATCGACGGCCGATTGCGCGCCGGCATCAACCTGCTGAGCACCAGCAGACACCCGCTGTGCACCATCGAGTGCTGACTGGGCTCCAGCATCCGCCTTCGATAAACCAGTCGCCAGTTGTTCGGCACCATCAAGAGCACTATGCGCGCCTGCGCTGACCTTTCCTGCACCAGCTTCTGCAGTCGATGCACCGGTGGCCAGCGTGTCCGCGCCAGCGGCCAATGAAGCAGCACCAGCGGATGCGCTCTGCGCTCCGGCCGAGACCTTCTGGCTGCCTTCGTCAGCGCTTGTCGCACCCGTGGCGAGATCGTCCGCACCGGTTGCGAGCTTGTCCGCACCCGCGGAAAGTTCTTCAGCACCCGCGGCGAGATCGGCTGAGCCTTCCTGTGCTGTCGCTGTTCCATCAGACAACTCCGCAGCACCAGCTGCGATCTTTCCTGTGGTTACAAAGAAGAGCACGACCATCGCGGTCAGCAACAAGCTGAGAACGATGACAGTGATGCGCATACCGTTGCCGTGCGCGTGGGGCGTAGAACTCGTCATGAGGCTCCAGAGGTCAGTGGCGTCATTGCCACGGTGAGTGTATGAGCGCAAATGTCGAAGACCGCCACCCTTTGCGATCAGAGACCAAGTTTCATACTCTGTGACACTGCGTTTTATGTACTGAACCCACAAATGCCTGGTCAGCGCGGTTGTTTTCGGCGTGCCTAAAAGATAGGTTTTCGGTGTGCCTAAAAATATCCGCGTCGTTGCGGCTGCCCTCATCGTGGGCGTTGCGTTGCTCGCCGGCTGTGCAGGTCCGGATGCCGACGGCAACGACGACCGTCCCGTCGTACTGACGACCTTCACGGTGCTCGCTGATATCGCCCAGAATGTCGCGGGTGATCATCTGCGCGTGGAGTCGATCACCAAGCCCGGCGCCGAGATCCACGGGTACGAGCCCACCCCCGGAGATATCCGCAAGGCGACGGATGCTGACCTCATCATCGACAACGGCCTGAATCTTGAGGTATGGTTCGCGCAGTTCGTCGAGGCGTTCGATGCCCCTCACGTCGTAGCATCCGAGGGCATCAAAGTGATCGACATCACCGAGGATGCCTACGCAGGCAAGCCCAATCCGCACGCCTGGATGAGTCCCGCGAACGTGCAGCGGTATGTCGACAACATGGTCACCGCGTTCAGCGATCTCGATCCCGCGCACGCCGATGACTTCGCCGCGAACGCAGAGGCCTATAAGACCGAGCTGCAGCAGGTGCAGGACGACCTCAGCGCCTCGCTCGCTGCACTTCCGAAGAACGAGCGAGCGCTGGTCACCTGCGAGGGCGCGTTTTCGTATCTCGCCCGGGATGCCGGTCTCACCGAAACATACATCTGGGCCGTGAACGCTGAGCAGCAGGCGACGCCGCGTCAGATCGCCGCGGTGATCGAGTTCGTACGAGACAACGATGTCCCAGCCGTGTTCTGCGAGTCGACGGTATCCGATCGGGCGATGCGGCAAGTCGTCGAGGCGACGGATGCCACGTTCGGCGGCACCCTGTACGTCGACTCGCTCTCCACTGCCGACGGGCCCGTTCCCACCTATCTCGATCTGATCCGCCACGACGCCGACACAATCATCGCGGGGCTGACCGGCCTCTCTGAAGACGACGGGAGCCGGTCATGAGCGCGATCGAGGTGACCGGAGTCACCGTCCGCTACGGCGAAGTGCTGGCGTTGGATGATGTGTCGCTCAGCGTCGAAGCGGGGCGCGTGACCGGACTCATCGGCATGAACGGCTCGGGAAAGTCGACCCTGTTCAAGACGATCATCTCGCTGGTTCGGCCCGCCGCTGGCCAGGTGCGACTGGATGGCATGGATCCGGCATCCGCCCGTCGTAAAGGACTCATCGGGTACGTTCCGCAGAGCGAAGATGTCGACTGGACGTTCCCCGTTTCGGTGCGGGATGTCGTGATGATGGGGCGTTACGGAACGCAGGGGTTCATGCGGCGAGCGCGCCCGGCTGATCGGGCGGCGGTGGACGAGGCGCTCGAGCGGGTGGAGCTCACCGCCCTCGCGGATCGGCAGATCGGACAGCTCTCCGGCGGACAACGCAAGCGTGCTTTCGTTGCTCGCGGGATCGCTCAAGGTGCCGGCATCCTGCTGCTCGATGAGCCGTTCGCGGGAGTCGACAAACGCAGCGAAGCGACGATCGTTCGGCTGCTGCGCGAGCTGGCCGCAGCCGGCAGCACGGTGCTCGTCTCTACGCATGATCTGCATGCGCTGCCAACGCTCGCGGACGAGGCCGTGTTGCTGTTGCGACGGGTGCTGTTTCACGGTTCGGTCGATGAGGCGTTGAAGCCCTCGAACCTGGCGCGTGCCTTCGGGCTGGACGCTTCTCCGGATTCTTCACCAGATTCTTCTCCGGATGTTTCGGAGGATGCGGCATGATTCTCGACTGGATTCTCGAGCCACTGCAATACGACTTCATGGTGCGCGCGATCGTGACCACCGTCATCGCGGCGGTCGTGTGCGCACTGTTGTCGTGCTGGCTGGTGCTGGTGGGCTGGTCGCTGATGGGCGATGCGGTCTCGCACGCGGTGCTTCCGGGGGTCGTGCTCGCCTACATGTTCGGGGCGCCGTTCGCGCTCGGTGCGCTGGTGTTCGGGTTCCTCGCGGTCGGGCTGATCGGCCTCATTCGCGGCACGAGCCGAGTGAAGGAGGATGCTGCGATCGGCATCGTGTTCTCGACGCTGTTCGCGTTCGGGCTAGTGCTGATCTCGGTGACCCCGAGTCAGACCGATTTGAACCACATCATCTTCGGGAACATCCTCGGTGTCTCGGAGGGCGATCTTCTACAGATCGTGATCCTCGCCGCCATCGCCTTCAGCGTGCTGATCATCAAGCGCCGCGATCTGACGCTGTATGCGTTCGACCCCACGCATGCGTTCGCGATCGGGCTCTCGCCGCGTCTACTCGGTGCACTATTGCTCGGTGTGCTCGCGCTCACCGCAGTCGTCGCACTGCAGGTCGTCGGCGTTGTACTGGTCGTGGCGATGCTGATCATCCCCGGCGCGACGGCGCATCTGCTGACCGATCGCTTCGGTCGGATGCTGGTGATCGCGCCTGTCATGTCGGCGCTCTGCAGCGTGATCGGGATCTACCTCAGCTACTGGATCGACGCGGCATCCGGCGGTCTGGTGGTCGTCGTGCAGGGGTGCGTCTTCGCGCTCGTGTACCTGTTCGCGCCGCGGCAGGGCGTTGTGGGCCGACACCTGTGGCGGAGTCGTTCGGTTCATAACTCCTCCAGAAAGCGGCCGATCGCCCCGAAATCCGCCGGCTGAGCGCCGCCGGGGGCCAATCTGGAGGAGTTATGAACGGCGTCAGCTCGGACGAGCGCGTCGTCGGCAGAGGCCGCGGCATCGCCCGGCAACCCGGCCAGCGCCTGCGCGAGATCGGCGATGAGGTCACCGACATTCTCAAGCCCGATCGAGAGCCGCAGCACGTCGGCCGCCGGGCGCGCCTCGGGCGGCACCGGTCGGTGAGTGAGCGCGGCCGGATGCTGGATGAGCGAGTCCACCCCGCCAAGCGACACAGCGTGCGTGAACAACTGCACGGCCGACGCGACCGCACTGGCTGCCGCATAGCCGCCAGCCAACCGGAAGGCGATCATCGCTCCGGTACCGCGCATCTGCCGCTCGAGAATCCCGTCCGGGTCACCGTCGAGTCCAGGGAAGAACACTTCGGCCACTTCGGGCTGATCCAGAAGCCACTGCACGATCTGCTGCGCGTTTTTCTTGCTGCTGACGCATCCGTACCGGCAGCGTGGTGAGTCCGCGGTGCAGCAGATAGGCGCCGAGCGGATGCAGCAACCCGCCAGTGACGGCACGCACCCGGCGCAGCGCCTCGGCTGTCTGCTCGCTGCACGCGACGACGCCGGCGATCACGTCGCCGTGGCCGCCAAGATACTTCGTCGCACTGTGCAGCGACATCGCCGCACCATGGTCGATCGGGTTCTGCAGAATCGGTGTCGCGAAAGTGTTGTCGACGACCACAGGGACGGAACCTGCCGCCGCAACGACCGCGGCAATGTCGACGAGTTCAAGCGTCGGGTTCGCCGGCGTCTCGATGACGACGAGTCCGGTGTCGGGACGGATGCTGATGCCCACCTCTGAGGGATGACAGTAGGTGGTCTCCACTCCGAGAAGCCCTGAACCCAGCAGGTGATCGGTGCCGCCGTAGAGCGGACGCACCGCGACGACATGGCGAAGCCCGGTAGCGCCGGTGTGCGCGAGGATCACCGCAGTCATCGCTGCCATGCCCGAGGCGAAGGCGACGGATGCTTCGGCGTGCTCCATCTCGGCGAGCGCATCCTCGAAGCGGGCGACAGTGGGGTTCCACAGCCGCGCATAGACCATGCTGCCGTCGACGGGTGGGCGACCGCCGGTGGCCATCGCCTCATAGGAGTCGCCGCCTCGCTCGATATCCGGCAGCGGGTTCGTCGTCGACAGGTCGATCGGGAGCGCGTGCACGCCCAATTCAGCGAGGTCGGCGCGGCCACTGTGGACGGCGACGGTGTCGGGATGCAGCGGTGCAGTCATCCTTCAACATTGCCGAAATCACAATGAAAGTGCAAGAATTCGACAGCATCCGCTGCCCTTACTGCTAAACGAGAATTTCTCAGCAATTACCACCGAAACCAGGACGTGCGAATTGTCGAAAACACAACAGCCCCCGGCATCCCTCGACGACGTCGATCTCGAGATCCTCGCCGCCCTCAGCGCCCACGCCGACACGACCAACAAGGCCCTCGCACAGCAGCTGGGACTTGCCGAATCGACCTGCGCGCACCGCGTGAGGTCCCTGCGCGATCGCGGCATCATCCGCGATGTGCGCATCCGCCTCGACGAAGCGGCGCTCGGCTTCGGACTGCAGGCGATCATCAAGGTGCGGCTCGCGAATCACACCGGTGCGAAAGTCAATGCGCTCTTCGACGCGCTGGTCGCGATTCCGCGCGTGCTGCAGGTGTTCCACGTCGCCGGCGTCGATGACTTTCTCGTGCACGTTGCGGTGAGGGATGCCACGGCGCTGCGTGACATCGTCCTGGATCACATCACCATCCATCCCGTCGTCCGCGGTACCGAGACGCAGCTGGTGTTCGAGATTCGCGACGGCAGCGGGCTGCTCGCGCGCTGAACCTCAGCGAAACCCCCTGCACACCTCGGGAGAAACAGTGCTCGTTGGGCTCCGGGACCAACGGGCTCAGCGCTTGAGCAGCCTCTGCCAGCGACGCTGCATGGTGACGGGCACGGACTGCGTGACCAAGGCATCCACGTTGAGGGAACTGTCACTCGGTCCGATGATCGCGATCGGGGTGGTGAGCGTCATTTCGTCCGGATCGATTGGCATGCGTGCCAGCGCGCGGTGCGCACGCACGTATGCCGGAATCAGGATGACGACCGCACCGACCCAGGCAAGCGGGTTGCTGAGCGCTACTCCGCCAAACTCCAGCGCCGCGCCGAGCACCACTGCCGCACCCACGCGCATGAAGAGCTCGACGATACCGGTAATCGTGGGAATCAGCGCGTGGCCGAGGCCCTGCAGCGCGCCGCGCATCACGAACAGCACGCCCAGCAGTGAGTAGGTCGCACCGTTGATCACCAGCATCAGGTGCGCGAGCTTGACAACCTCATCAGAGCCCTCGCCGACGAACAGTCGCACCAAGTTCGTACCGAAAGCGATGAGTACGACACCAAGCAGCAGCGATACGGCGATCGCCATCCAGGTCGCCTGCACTACACCCAGGCGGATGCGGTCGGGCCGCCGCCCGCCGAAGTTCTGCGCCACGTACATCGAAACGGCGAGCCCGAGCGACGCGAGCAAAGCGCTGGCGAGACTGTCGACACGGGTGGCCGCGGTGTATGCCGCGACCGCATCGGCGCCGAGCAAGTTCAACGCGACCTGCACAACCAGAGTGCCGATCGCGATGATCGAGGCCTGGAAGCCCTTCGGAAGTCCGAGGCGCAAGTGCTCGGCGATGTCGGCGCGGGTGACCTTCCAGTCCTCACGATGGATATGCAGCACCGGCACCCGGCGCCGGACGTAGTTGAGGCAGAGCAGCACCGAGATCAGCTGTGCAATGACGGTGGCGAGCGCCGCGCCCGCTACGCCCCAGCCGAGCGGGCCGACCATGAGGATGACAAGAACGACGTTGATCGCGCAGGAGATGGTGAGAAACACCAGCGGCGTGCGGGAGTCGCCGATCGCGCGGATGATCGCCGAGAGGTAGTTGAAGAACATCATCGTGCTGCCGCCGATGAAGCTGATCTGCGTGAATACTGTTGCCTCGGCCAAGAGCTCCGGCGGGGTCTGCATCAACCGCAGCACGGGCTCAGACAAGAAGGGAGCGGCGGCGGTAATGACCACACTCGTGATGCCGGTAAGGATGGTGCCGGTGGCAACCGAGCGGCGAACCGCGGCATAGTTACGGGCCCCGAACGCCTGAGCGGTCGGGATTGCGAAGCCGGTCGTCATCCCCCACGCGAATCCGAGCAGCAAGAACAACAGGCTTCCCGTCGCGCCGACAGCAGCGAGCGAATTCACGCCGAGCTCACGGCCGACGACGATCGCATCGACGACCTGGTACAGCTGCTGCACGATGTTGCCGATGAGTAGCGGCACGCTGAACGCGAGGATGACGCGCCAGGGGCGGCCCGTGGTGAGAGAGGTGGCCATGCGGAGAAGTACTTCCGGAACGCGGGCGAATGGGGATCGATGTGCCGGAATCCAGCGACAGGCCATTCTATCGAATCGATTCGGTAACGGAAGCCTTCCGCCGAATTTGTGGCGCGGGGTGCAGGATGGACGCATGAGCCGCACCACCACCGCCGCCACTTCTGCGATCCGCGAGATGCGGGACTTCCTCTTCGCGCACGCCACCGACTACGACGCGCGGTGTCCGGGTTCGCGTGGCCCGAGCTCGATGAGTTCAACTTCGGCCTGGAATGGTTCGACGTCGTGGCGGGCGAGAACCCCGACCGACCTGCCGTGCAGATTGTTTCTGCCGACCTCACGCTTCAGAGCTGGACCTACGCCGACCTGTCGGGTCGATCTGACCAGGTCGCGAGCTGGCTGCGCGAGCTCGGCATCGGTCGGAGCGATCATCTGATTGTGATGCTGAACAACACGATCGAGCTGTGGGAGGTCATGCTCGGCATCACCAAGGTCGGCGCCGTATCGATTCCGACATCCACTCTGCTGTCGGCATCCGATCTCGCATATCGAGTCGAGCACGGTGAGGCCCGTGCGGTCATCACTCTGGGTGCCCTCGCCGACCGTTTGAGCGACATCGACGACAGGGTGATCCGAATCGGAACCGGCGAGGTGCCGGCGGGCTGGCACGACTTCGCCGACTCGACGAGCGCGCCTACTGAGTTTGAACCGGACGGCGCGACTCCAGCATCCGACACCGGGTTGCTGTACTTCACGTCCGGCACCACCAGTCGGCCGAAGCTTGTGCAGCACACGCAGGTCTCGTACCCCGTCGGTCACCTCTCGACCATGTGGTGGCTGGGGCTTCGACCGGGAGATGTGCACTTGAACATCTCGTCGCCGGGGTGGGGCAAGCACGCCTGGTCGAGTTTCTATTCACCGTTCCTCGCCGGAGCGACCGTCTTCGTTTTCAACTACGACCGGTTCGACGCGAACACCCTGATGCAGGTCATGGACACCCATCACGTGTCGACGTTCTGCGCGCCCCCGACGGTGTGGCGGATGCTGATCCAAGCCGACCTGTCGCGTCTGACGCATCCTCCGCGAGAGCTCGTCGGCGCCGGTGAGCCGTTGAACCCCGAGGTCATCAGCCGCGTGCGCGAAGCGTGGGGCGGCACCATCCGCGACGGGTTCGGTCAGACCGAGATGACCTGCTGCGTCGGCAACTCCCCCGGCCAGGTTGTGAAGGACGGTTCGATGGGTCGGGCACTGCCCGGCTATCCGGTCGTGCTGCTGGACCCGGTCACGGGAGAGTTGGCCGAGAATGAGGGAGAGATCGCTCTCGATCTCGCACAACCGCCGCTCGGTCTGATGGCGGGCTACTACGGCGATCCGGAGAAAACCGCAGAGTCACGCGCCGGCGGCTACCACCACACCGGCGACATCGCCTCACGTGATTCTGATGGCTACCTCACCTATGTCGGCCGAGCGGATGACGTGTTCAAGCGTCGGACTACAAGATCTCGCCGTTTGAGCTCGAATCGGTGCTGCTTGAACATGACCTCGTGGTCGAGGCGGCGGTGATCCCGAGCCCCGATCCCACTCGGCTCTCGGTGCCGAAGGCATACGTGTGCCTGCGAGCGGATGCCGCGACCTCTGAAGAAGACGCAGCGCGAGCTATCTACGTCTTCGCGCACGAACGACTGTCGGCGCACCTGCGCGTGCGCATCATCGAGTTTGTGCCTGAGCTGCCCAAGACGATCTCCGGCAAGATCCGCCGGGTCGACCTCCGCGCCCGCGAAGCCGAGCGCGTCGCAACAGGGAACGCCGCGGGCCAACACCTCGACCGCGACTACCGCTGAACGAACCTGCTAGCGGCCTACGCGTGACCGGTCTTGGCGAGCGCGTCGCCGACGCGCAGCTCAGCCAAACGGGGCCGTGAGACGGCCACCGGCACAGCCACCGACGCTGGCGCTGGTTCTTCGTTGACCACTGCCCGTGCGGGTCGCTCCGGAATCAGGCGAAGCAGCGAACGCGCAACGACGCCCAGGACGAGTGCCGCGATGAGCGAGCCCGCCGAGATCGCAAGAAGCAGCCAGTTGCCGGAGAAGCCCGCGGTGACGCTGAGCATCGCACCGACGATCCAGAGCCCGACCGCGCCACCAGTGAGTCCGGCTGCGCCTCGCGCGAGCGCTACTGCCGCGACCAACGCACACAGCACGGCGATCGCCGCACCGATGAACCCGATCGGCAGGAAGAACGCCGCTAAGTCGTTCAAGACCCCTAGTGATGACATTTTGACCCCCCGGTCAGCCTCCGTGTCTCCTACGGTACGAGGGATCACCGACATTCGCATCCATCGGGAGGATGATGTTACGCAACTGGTGCAGGGCAAGGAGGATGATGGGATGGTGGCCGCTCCTCTGAATGAACTAACCCGCATGCCCGAACCGCAGCGCGTGTATGCCCCCGACGGCACTCGGCTGGCGACATACACCTGGGGCGATCTCAATGACCCGGTAGTGGTGCTCGTCCACGGCTTCGCATCGAACGTGCGCGACAACTGGGTGCTGACCGGGTGGGTACGCAACCTCACCGGCGCCGGGTACCGCGTTCTCGCGATCGACCAGCGCGGTCACGGGCTCAGCGACAAGCCGCATGAGCCTGACGCCTACGCCATCCAAACGCTCGCGACCGACATCGAAACGGTCATGGATCAGTACCTCGTCGACGAGGCGTTCTACGTGGGTTACTCGCTCGGCGCCCGCGTGGGTTGGGAAGTTGTGCGCGACCTGCCACAGCGCATCATCCGTGCCGTGCTGGGTGGCGTACCCGATGGCATGCCACTCTCAGGACTCAACCTCGATCAGGTGCGCGCATACATCGATCACGAAGAACCCGTGCTCGATCAGACGACACAGAACTACATTGCACTCACTGAACGCGTCTCGGGCAATGACCTGCGCTCGCTGCTCGCCCTTGCCCAGGGCATGCGTCAGACCCGCACCGTCGACCCTGATCCAAGCAACGCCCCGACCCAACCGATCCTGTTCGCGACGGGATCGAACGACATGATCATCGAAGGTTCGCGTGCGCTTGCGGATGCCGCGCCGCAGGGTCGCTTCTTTGAAATTCCCGGCCGCCACCACTTCAATGCACCGGGGTCGAAGGCGTTCAAAGATGCGGCGTTGGCGTTCTTGAACGACGACGGCGATAGCTGACATTTATTCGAGCCACGAGCGCGGCATTCGGTTTAGGCTCGAGGCATGCCTACAGCAATCCCCGCCATCGTTGCGCCCTCTGCCACCGACCCGCTCGTTGCGGGCACGATCGAACGCCGCGACGTCGGCCCCAAGGATGTACGCATCGACATCCGCTGGGCGGGCATCTGCCACTCCGATATTCATACGGTCCAGGGCGACTGGGGGGCCCAGCAGTACCCGCTGACTGTCGGACACGAGATCGCCGGCACTGTCGCCGAGGTCGGCTCCGAAGTAACGAAGTTCGCCGTCGGCGACCGTGTGGGCGTCGGATGCTTGGTGAACTCCTGCGGCGAATGCTCTAGCTGCGCTGCCGGCGAAGAGCAGTACTGCCTGAACGGTGCGACCGGAACCTATGGTGCCACCGATGTCGATGGCACCATCACGCAGGGTGGCTACTCGACGTCGATCGTTGTCACCGAGGGTTTCGTACTGCGGGTGCC
Source organism: Microbacterium sp. CH12i (assembly GCF_000685355.1). Taxonomy (GTDB): domain Bacteria; phylum Actinomycetota; class Actinomycetes; order Actinomycetales; family Microbacteriaceae; genus Microbacterium. Next base: position 342,483 of record NZ_JHET01000010.1, read on the forward strand.
AGAAGCCATCCCCTTCGAGAAGGCCGCTCCCCTGCTGTGCGCGGGAATCACCACCTACTCGCCGCTGCGCCACTGGAACGCCGGCCCCGGCAAGAAGGTCGCCGTCGTCGGACTCGGCGGACTCGGTCACATGGCTGTGAAGATCGCGCACGCAATGGGCGCTGAGGTCACGGTGCTGTCGCGTTCGCTGAACAAGAAGGATGACGCGCTCGAACTCGGCGCCGACCACTACTTCGCGACCGAAGACCCCGAGACGTTCCGCACTGCGGGGAACGTTCGATCTCATCATCAACTCTGTTTCCGCGGCGATCGACATCAACGCTCACCTCAAGCTGCTCGCTCTCAACGGCACGCTCGTCAACGTCGGTGCGCCCTCCGAGCCGATGCCTGTACAGGCCGGCACGCTCATCGGTGGACGCCGTTCGTTCGCAGGCTCGAACATCGGCGGCATCGCACAGACGCAGGAGATGCTCGACTTCTGCGCCGAGCACGCCATCGCCCCCGAGGTCGAGATCACCTCAGCAGATCAGGTCAATGAGGCGTGGGCTCGGGTGCTGGCATCCGATGTTCGCTATCGCTTCGTGATCGACGCTTCAACGATCGTCTGAGACCGGATATCCCGCACGAGACACCATCTCCTGCGTGAGACCGCCACTGAGACATGGTGTCTCACGCAGGAATCAGGGTCTCACGCAGGAATCAGGCCTCACGGCGCGGGAGCACCCAACCCGCGCGCGGGAAATGGCACGTGTACCCGTTGGGGTACGTGATCAGGTAGTCCTGATGCTCGGGCTCGGCCTCCCAGAAGGGGCCTTCCGACTCAATCGTCGTGACGGCCGCGCCCGGCCAGAGGCCCGAGGCATCGACGTCGGCGATGGTGTCGCGCGCGACCTGCTCTTGTTCGGGGCTGAGGGGGAAGATCGCGGAACGGTAACTCGAGCCGATGTCGTTGCCCTGACGGTTCAGCGTCGACGGGTCGTGGATCTGGAAGAAGAACGCGAGGATGTCGCGGTACGTGGTCTTCGTCGGGTCAAAGACGATCTCGATCGCCTCGGCGTGACCCGGGTGATTGCGGTACGTGGCGTGGTCGTTTTCGCCGCCAGTGTAGCCGACGCGAGTGTCGAGCACGCCGGGCTGGCGACGGATCAGATCTTCCATGCCCCAGAAGCATCCGCCGGCGAGGACGGCGGTTTCGGTGCCGGGTGTGCGGGTGACGTTTCCGGAATCGGTCATGGTTCCAGCGTACGCTCGATGAATGACTAAGGATCCGATCACTGACGCTCTCGTCCTCATCACTGGTGCAGCTCGAGGAATGGGCGAGTTATATGCCAGGCGCGCCGTAGCTGGCGGCGCTCGTGCCGTCGCCCTGTGGGACATCGATGAGGATGCCGCAACCGCTCTCGCCGCAGATCTCTCCCGCTCTGGCGTTGATGTGCGCGCCTACAAGGTCGACGTCTCTCGCCAGGAGGAGATCGCCGCGGGTGTCGAGCGCGTGCGCTCAGACCTTGGCACGCCGGATGTCGTCATCAACAACGCAGGCATCGTCCGAGGGGCACCGTTCTGGGAGCATGACCCCGCACGCGACATCGAAGCTACTATGCGCATCAACGCGCTTGCGGCGATGTGGCTCACCCGTGAGGTGCTGCCCGAGATGATTGCAGACACCTCGCGCCCGAAGCGCATTCTCAATATCGCCTCTGCCGCGGGGACTCTCGCGAATCCGAACATGAGTGTGTACGCAGCATCCAAGTGGGCGATGATCGGCTGGAGCGAGTCGCTGCGCCTCGAGCTGAGCTCGTACGGACACCGACACATCGCCGTGACGACGTTCTGCCCCAGTTACGTTTCGACCGGAATGTTCGAGGGTGCGCGTGGCCCGCTGATGACGCCGATCATGACCCCGCGCCAGGCCACCGCCGCCGCATGGAACGGGATGCTCAACGGCACCCCGATGGTGCTGCGCCCGTGGAGCGTAAAGCTCGCCATGGCCTTCCGCGGCATCCTGCCCACGAAGTGGTGGGATGTCGTCGCCAACCGGGTATTCAAGGTCTATTCGTCGATGGACGAGTTCACGGGGCGGGGCTGAGCTCCCAGTAGTCTTGCTTCCCGGAACCACACATCATTTTCGGGAACCAGTTCCAGGGAGAACACATGTCGGTTGGTCTGCTCGCCGTCGTTGACGACATTCTGAGCGCCGCATTGAAGGCGTCCGCGAAGTCGGCGGGCGTCGTGATCGACGATGCCGCCGTGACTCCGCAGTACGTGCAAGGAATCTCGCCGGCGCGCGAGCTGCCGGTAGTCATGAAGATCACGCTCGGCTCATTGGTGAACAAGTTCGTCATCATCATTCCGATCGCGCTCCTGCTGACCGCGTTCGCGCCGTGGGTGCTGCCGTACCTGCTCATCCTCGGGGGAACGTACCTCTGCTTCGAGGGCGCCGAAAAGGTTCTCGAGTGGTTCGGGTTTCACCACGGGCACGTTGAAGAGGGCGCTCGCAACGAGAACAAGCTGGTGTGGGGTGCGATCCGCACCGACCTGATTCTCTCCACCGAGATCATGCTCATCTCGCTGTCGAACCTCGAGGCGGGGCTCGGCATCTGGACGACGCTCGCGATCCTCGCCGTGATCGCGCTGATGATGACTGTCATCGTGTACGGCGCCGTCGCGCTGCTGGTGAAGATTGACGACATCGGCCTGAAGATGGCCAAGAACGACTCTCGTCGCGTGCGGCACACCGGCACGCGGATCGTGCGGTCGATGCCTGCGGTGTTCCGCGTCATCAGCGTTGTCGGCACGGTCGCGATGCTGTGGGTCGGCGGACACCTGCTGCTTGCGAACCTCGGCGAGGTCGGGCTGGTGTTCTTCAGCGACATGTTGCATGAGATCCACTCGTTGCTGGCCCCGCTGGGTGCTGTGCTCGCCTGGATCGGCGAGACATTCGTCTCTGCCGTGGCCGGGCTGGTCGTGGGATTGGTCGTCGTCGGAGTGGTGCTGCTGATCGGGCGGATGCTGGGCAAAGAGCCCTCGTTCACAGAGGGTGGAGAGTCGCCGCAGAAGGTGGCGGCGTAGGTTCGCTGCTCGCCTCGCTGCTCATCTCGCGGCTCGCCGCGGCCCCCGAGCAGACCGCTCGCTGAGCCTGACGAAGGGTCTCTCCTCGCACGACTCATTCTGCACAGGTGAGGCACTACTCGGAGTTATCCACAGTTTGTGAATGGGGCCTGACCTGGGATTTGGATGTCGGTGGCCTCTTATTTAATGGAGGTATGACATCCCTTCCAGAGCAACTCGCGAACATCGATCGGCAACTCGCCGACACGATGGTTTCGTCGAGCGCGCAGGGTGGGGTGCGGCTGGCATCTGACGATGAGCTCGTGTCGACGTTGCAAGTACTCGGGCGCATCCAACGTCGGCTGGACGGCGCGATCACAGAGGCGACTGACCGGGTCGTGGAGCGCGACCAGTGCGAACGTGGCGCGCGATTGACAACACAGGTCGGATGCCGTGATGCCGCAGATCTGCTGCGCAGGGTGCTGTACGTCGACGGCTACACCGCCCGCCGGTACGTGTCGGCCACCGCAGGGGTGCACCGCGATCTCAACATAAGCTCGGGCGATCTTTTGCCTGCGCCGTTCCCCGAACTTTCCGCGGCGTTGCTGGCTGGCGAGGTCTCACTGAGCGGATTCCTTGCGTGTGTGACGCCGTTCCAGAAGCTGGCCAAGTTAGGTGCAGCCGACCGGTTGGCGGCGGATGCCGTGCTCGCGCGGTTCGCGACCGGGAGGCCACTGGATGGCGACGAGGGGGATGTCGGGGCTGGTGTGGATGACGAGCGCGCACCACGACCGTCGACCGATGAACTTGCCGGGCTCGCCGCTCACATCATCAATCGGCTAGACCCCGACGGATCAGAGCCCAGCGACCGCGCTGGGACGCGGCGCCGGCACATCACGGTCGGCCGATTGCGCGATGGATCGGTGCCCGTGCGCGGCGAATTGCTCCCCGAGGTGGCGGCACAGTTGCAAAAGCTCATCGACAGCTTGGTCAATCCGAAGGTGGATCCCGACACACCCATTGGAGGCATGGTTGGAGGCACCGTTGGAGGCACCGTGCAGTTCCGACCGTCGGACGAGACGAGTACCCGAGCGGACGGATCGCCCGACCACAGGGTGCTGTCACCACCGTCGAAAGCTGCAGACCTCCGCAGCCACGCACAGAAGCGGCACGACGCATTCGCGACGATTCTCGGCGTGGCCGCGGCATCCGGTGGCATGCCACAATCCGGCGGGGCAGCCCCGACGCTTGTCGTCTCGGTCAGCGCGGCGGACTTCGCCAGCGGCAGCGGACGGGCGACGATCGAGGGCGCCGGCTACGACGTTCCGCTCAGGGCCGCCGCACACGTCGGCTGTGCGGGTGGAGTTGAGCGGGTGTTGTTTGACGAGAACGGAGCGATCATCGCGATCGGCACTTCCGCCCGCATCTTCAACACGCATCAGCGGCGAGCGATCGTTCTTCGTGATCGCGATTGCCTCATTCCGGGATGCGACATCCCTGCCGAATGGTGCGAAATACACCATGTCACCGAATACTCTCGCGGTGGCCCGACGCACACGAGAAACGGCGTTCCGCTGTGCTGGCACCACCACCGAACTCTCGACGAGAACATCTGGGCGATCCGCATGAGAAACGGCAAACCCGAGATCCGCGGACCAAACTGGTGGGACCCGTACGGGCTCTGGCGTTCGCCCCATCTCGACTATGCGGCGGTGGACGACGCGCTCGATACGGAACGAAAACGCGAGCCCGCCTGGAACGTCTGGTGAACGCGATCGCGGGAAGCGAGCGAACCATCAGGTAATCTTCCGAGTGAACACTCACGTGCTCCGGGATCGGTGAAAGTCCGAACCGGCGGTCAAAGTCCGCGACTCGCAGCCCTTCACGGCCGCGATTGAACTGGTGAAATTCCGGTACCGACAGTCACAGTCTGGATGGGAGAAGCACAGGTTGATGCGCGTGCGGTAACGCACGTAGTCCGCCACACCTCTCCTCGGCGCACCGATTCAAGGTACCGATACCGAGAAGAGAACCATGGACTTCCTGAGCTGGCTCGTCGACGCCTTCAATTCGCAGTGGATGCTGCCCGGCGGGCAGACCCTGCTCATCCGCGAGGTCGTCGGCAACGTCTTCGGTCTCGCCAGCGCGCTCGGCGGTATGCGCCGCAAGATCTGGGCCTGGCCGGTGGGAATCGTCGGCAATTTGCTGCTGCTGACCGTCTTTCTCGGCTCGATCTTGAACCCCGCGCACTCACTGCCGAATCTGCTCGGGCAGGCCGGGCGTCAGATCATGTTCATCGCGGTCGCGATCTACGGGTGGAACCGCTGGCGCCGGGCGACGGCAGACAACGGACAGGTCACCCCTCGTTGGGCGCCGAACAGCGCGCGCATCAGCATCGTGCTCGTCATGGTGATCGGCACGGTGGCACTCACTCCCCTGTTCCGAGTGCTCGGGTCGTACGAGCCAGTATGGGCCGACGCCTGGACCTTCGTCGGTTCGCTCCTCGCGACCTACGGCATGGCGAAGGGTTGGACGGAGTTCTGGCTGATCTGGATCGCTGTCGATGTGGTCGGCGTGCCACTGCTGTTCAGCGCCGGCTATTACGCCACCGGATTCATGTATGTCTTCTACGGAATGTTTACCGCCGTCGGCTTCGTCGTATGGTGGCGAGCGCAAGCGAACGCGAAGCCGAAGATCGACACGATCATGCCGGATCCGCGGGTGGTGACATCAGAGGACAATAGGGAGTGATGTTCGACAGCCCCCTCTCTCACTCCGCGTACGAAGTTCTCGGTGTCGACCCCTCCGTCAGCGACGAAGAGCTGCGTCGGGCGTATCGCCTGCGGCTCAGGCAAACGCACCCCGACACCGGCGGCGACTCAGCAGCGTTCATCCAGGTGCAGCGCGCGTGGGAAGTCATCGGCACGCCGGAGGGTCGCGCAGCATACGACCGCGGGCACGGTTTCACCGATGAAGAGGTGAGCTGGAGCGGTTGGCACGCGCGCACCGCCACCACCGATACGCGTCCGCGCGCGCGTTCGTACGGGCATCCGGGCGGCTGGCGCCGCGAGCGCTACCTCGCGCTGATCCGCGAGTGGGCCGGCCACGGCGTCGAAGTTCCCGATCCGTACGACCCTGCTCTGGTGCGCTCCGCCCCGCGCGAGCTGCGGCGCATGCTTGCCGACGCACTCGCTGAGGAAGAAACAGCCCGCACCGTTTCCGATCTCGGCATGGGATTCACCGTGTGGCACGACGTTTCCACGGGCGCGGATGCTGAAGAAAAGCTCGACCACGTCGTGCTCAGCCCGTCCGGACTATATGGCGTGATGTCAGAGGACTTCGCCGAAGTCGTGCGGTTCAAACGAGGCGAGATCATCGGCCAGGGCATCGGGGGTCGCGGGGGTCGCGGACCGGTCGCAGGTCTTCTCGCACGGATGCGCGTGATCGCGCGCGCTGCTCACGTCCGCTTCGGCGGTGCGATCGTTGTACTCCCCGACGACGACCTGGATCAGGCAATCACGCCGCTTGGCAGCATCCGAGGCGTCCCCGTCGTCGTGGTTCGTCGCAGCGCGCTGCACCTCGTGCTGCGGCAGGGTGTTCCCGGCGCCCGCGACATCGGCGGCAACGAGTTGTTCGACGTGCGCACGCGTCTGCAGCAGACCGTGCGCTTCGTCTGAGCCCGCCCGAGACGCCAAGAGCTGCAGCTGATCACCGAACGCGAGCGCGAGGTGCGATTGATCGTCTTCTCGATCTGGCCGGTTAGCATTCAGGAATGACGAACGCTGATTCGATTGACGACGTGCCCATCGGCGGCGACGTCATCCGCCTGGGCCAGTTCCTCAAGTTCTCCGGTCTGCTCGATTCTGGTGGCAACGCCAAAGAGGTCACCATCGACGGTTACGTCAGCGTGAATGACGAAGTGGAGCGCCGACGCGGACGCCAACTGCACGACGGCGACCTCGTCACGTTCGAAGGGCGTACGGTTCGCGTTCGGCCGTGAGGCCGAGTGAGTACGGTGTCCCTGTGACCGAAACCGATCCGCTGCCCGACCGGCCTGCACCCGACAACCCGCAGGGCAAGCTTGTGCTGCTGCGACACGGCGAGACCGAATGGTCGCGAAGCGGACGGCACACCGGTGTCACGGATGTGCCACTGACCGCGCACGGCGAGGAGCTGGCGCGCGCCGCCGGTGAACTGGTGCGCGACTACGACTTCCGGCTGGTGCTCAGCTCTCCACTGCAGCGCGCCCGCCGCACGGCTGCGCTTGCGGGGCTGCACGCCGAGATCGATCCCCTGCTGATCGAGTGGGATTACGGCGGGTATGAAGGACGTACGACCAAAGACATCCGCGCGAGCTCGGCTACAACTGGTCCGCTTTCACCCACGGTGTGATCCGCGGCGAGACTCCGGGCGAAACCGTCGAAGAGGTTGCAGCCCGGGCCTCCCGCGTGCTCACCCGTGTACTTCCGGCGATGGTGGATGGCGATGTCGCGCTCGTCGCGCACGGGCACTATCTGCGCATCCTCGCCGCCGTATTTTTACGCCAGGCGCCGAGGTTCGGCGCGTCGATTACCTTCGGTGCCGGGTCTGTGTCCGTACTCGGATACGACCGTGAGCACCCCGCGATTCTGGCATGGAACTACGGACCGCAGCTGCCGCTCGAGCCACCGAAGTCCTGACGCCGTGGGACCTCAGCGCTGTGGGCGTAAAAACGTGGTGCTCTCTCCCGCTACCGGTGAACTAGATCTGGCGGCGCAGCTGGGTCAGAGCTCACTCCTGCGTGAACTTCCCTTCGTACCCCGAGCGCGCCTGCCGATCGACGGACGCCACCTGATCCGGCACCATTCTGCCCAGTACCGCATCGCGCAATCGTTGCGGCAGCAGGCTCACGATGCGATACGCGACGCCGACATAGCCGGGCACGGTCACCTCGAAACGTGGACGGGCTATGGTGCGCAGGACCGCGCGGGCGATGTCGGCGGGCTGCAGCATCGCCGCCGATCCCGTGCTCGTACCTGCGGCGAGCGCGGTGTCAACCACTGTGGGCATGATGACAGCGAGCTGCACGCCGGTTTTGCGCAGCTCAGCGCGCACGGCCTTCAGGTATCCGAGTACGCCGTGCTTACTGGCCGCATAGGTCGCCTCTCCCGGCGTCGGAAGAATGGATGCCGCTGAGGCGATCGTGATGATGCGACCTGCGCCGCGCGCCCGCATGCGCGGGGCGAGGAGTTTGACCGAGTGAATGACACCGAGCAGGTTGACGTCGAGTTGGCGCCGCGCCGCGATCTCGGGCTCGTCCTCGAAGGATCCGACCCACATGACGCCGGCACTGTTGACGAGAATATCGATCGGCCCGCATTCCGATTCAACGGATGCCACGAACGCAGCGAATGACTCCGAGTCTGTGACATCGAGGTTGAACCCGACCACACTCCGACCGAGGTCCTTCGCCGCGCGACGCGCGGCGTCACCGCCGTAGTCACCGATTGCGACCCTGGCACCGGCGTCTACGAGAAGCGCTGCGGTCTCGCGGCCGATCCCATTCGCGCCGCCCGTGATCGCGACGACCCGACCCTGAAGTGACAGCGGCACGCTCATGCGGCCACCTGCTTCTGCCACGGCATCCGCTTGTCTGCTCCTGGGTCCGACTGCGCGGCCGCGCTTCGCACCGGCCCTGCGTTCGCGGGCGAGATCCCACAGGTAGTGGTCGAAGTCGACCTCCATGGTGTGGCGCGGCGATGCGTAGAACCGGCGCTTGTTGCGCTCGTGATCGCGCATCATCTGAGTGCGCACCTCCGCGTCGCTGGGCGGCAGGTATTGACCGGTGAGCATCTCGGTCACCCATGCCGCCTGCGCCTCGGCCAGCGGCATGACCGCACCGACGGGCTGCAGCAGGCCGATGAAGTAGAGGCCCGGAAGGTCCGGGTGAACCGTGCGCTTCCACAGCGGAAACTCGTTGCCCTCAGGATTGACGAGCGCCGGGGCAAGGAACGGGAATGACACCCGATATCCGGTCGCCCAGACAATCAGGTCGGCGCGGACGCGGGTGCGGTCAGTGAATTCGACCTCATCGCCGTCAAAGCGACGAATGCCGGGACGCACGACGACCTTCCCCGCCGCGATCCGATCGCGGATCTGCTCGGATTGCACAGGATGAGACTGCCCTGGCGCATGCGGCGGCTTCGGGAGCCCGTACTTCTTCAGGCCACCCGAGGCAAGTGCACCAATGCGCAGACGCAATGTCGTCATCCACCACGGCATCCAACCGGGCAGTGCGATCTGATCGGATGCCATCCCGAACAGGAATTTGCGCATCACCCACTGGCCGCGACGAATCGAGAGCGTCACGCTTTTCGCCCGGAGCGCACCTTCGACAGCGATGTCCATGGCGGAATTGCCGGCACCGACGACGACGACGTCGCGGCCGTCGAGCTGGTCACCAGAGCGATAGTCATGCGCGTGAATCTGCTCACCGTCGAAGGTGCCGGGGTAGGCGGGTTCGGGCCAACGCGGGTCCCAGTGATGGCCGTTCGCGACGAGCACGGCGTCATACTCACGGGTCTCCGCGCCAGACGGGCCTTCCACGAGTACGCGCCACCCGCCGCTGTCGGTACGCGAGACGTCAATCACAGTCGTGTCGAAGGTGATCATGTCGCGGAAGCCGAAGTGCGCTGCATACTGCTCGAAGTAGGCGTGCACCTGATCGTGTCGGGCGAGGCCGGGTACTCGACGGACATCGGGAAGTCAGAGAACGCCATCCGCGGACACGACGTGTTGATCTCGAGCGTCTCGTAACAGGCAGATTGTCCGTTCGGGTTGTTGAACAGCCAGTTGCCGCCGATCTCACTGCCCTTCTCGAAGCAGTCGAATGGGACGCCCGCCACGTAGAGCGATTTTGCGGCGGTAAGACCTGAAGAGCCGGCTCCGATCACGCACACGCGCGGTAATGATTCGTCGCGAGGAATGGATGCCGCGACCGCAGCGCTGCGGTGCGCGGGCTTCACGAAGTAAGCCATTCGGTGAGTATGCCATTTAAACGAGGAGTGGACTCAGGTCCCTTGTCCGGCGCTATGAGGTCGGGCACTCTGGGAGTGATCGCGTTTGCTTCTTTATTCTCGAGAGAGACCCCGTGTCCTCACATCCCTCCATAACGCCGCTCGCCCATCCGACCCCCCGACGTCTTCAGGGCGGCGCGTGGGATCGCTTGAGTTCGCGTTGCTCTTCATTGTCGTCTTCGTCTTTGTGATCGGGATCATCGAGATCGGTCTCGGAATCGATGCCAACGACAGCCCCTTCGACATCCTGCAGTTTGTCGGCCTGTTCTGGATCTGGGCGGCCGCGGGAGTGTTCGCGTGGTGGCGGAGGCCAACGAACGGGATCGGTGGGCTCCTGCTGATCGGTGCGGTTTCAGTGTTGCTGGTGAGTACCGCCAACGTCGGAGTACCGGCGCTGACCGTGCTGAGCATGGTGTTCGCGACCACACCGCTTGCCGTGGCTGTGCACCTGCTCCTCGCGTTCCCTTCCGGACGAATCCGCGGCACGCTCTCCACCGTCACCGTCGTGCTCGGCTACATCACTTGCATCGTCTTCGACTCAGCGCGCGGATTGACAATCGGAACCGTTGCGTTCGACCTGCTGTCGTTTGCGCAGAGCGCGCTCGGCCTGACAGTGATGATCATGACCGCGATAGTCCTTGCGCGACGGCTGAGAGCTGCGGATGCCGCGCACCGCCGTATCTTGCTGCCACTGTTCGCATACGGCATCCTCGCGGTTCTGGCGCTGCCGATGATTCCGAGAATCCTGTTCCCGCTCGGCGCGGATCTGCGTTTGGTCAGCGTGCTGCAGTCGGCACTCCTCGTGGGCCTCCCCATCGCGTTCCTCCTCGGTGTACTGCTGGGCAGTTTCACGCGCACGACCCCGCTCGAGGCACTCAGCGAGTGGCTGGCGATCCGGGGAGCGAGCCGCCCCGCCGTCGCACAAGCCCTCGCTTCGACTCTCGGCGACAGCACGCTTCGGGTCGTGTATTGGGATGCGCCGCAGGGCGGCTTCGTCGACGAGGAAGGCCTTGAGGCGCACAACGATGCATCGGACGCCGACCGAGGCTGGCTGCACGTAATGGTGGATGACGATCTCGTCGGCGCCGTCGATTATGACGCGAGGATGATCGCCGGGCCAGCCCCCGTCCGACGCGCAGCCGAGGTGCTCGCCATCGCGCTTGATCGGGAGCGTCTGACCACGCAGCTGCTCTCAAGCAACGAGGCGCTGTTGCTCTCGCGCATCCGCATCGTCGAGGCAGCGGACCGAGAGCGGTTCCGCATCGCGCGCGACCTGCACGACGGGCTGCAGATGCAACTCGTCCTGCTCGGCATAGAAGCCCAGACCATCGCCAGTTCCACCGCCGGATCGGCGGCGACTGAGGAGTTGGAGACGTTGCGACGCGGAATCGACCTCGCGGCAGCGGATCTCCGCCGACTCGTGCACGACGTACTGCCTGCCGCGCTGCTGGAGCAGGGCCTCTTGGCTGCGACCGAAGATCTCGTGGACCGCCTCGCGGTGCCCGCGACGCTGCATGCCGACCTCGACGAGACGACGATCGCTACAGCAACCGCACACACCGCGTACTTCATCGTCGCCGAGGCGCTGTCGAATACCGTCAAGCACGCCCGGGCGTCCAAGGTGCGCGTGACGATGAACCAACGCGAGGGCATGATGGTGCTTGAGGTCGAGGACGACGGGATCGGTGGGGCGCGCATAGGCTCAGGCATCGGCCTGCGTGGTCTCGCCGATCGTGTCGAGGCACTCAAGGGGACCATAGACATCCAGTCCGAGCCGACCCGGGGAACCAACGTGAAGGTTAAGTTGCCATGCGCGTTGTGATCGGTGAAGACGAGGTGCTTCTACGCGAAGGAATGGCGCACATCCTCGCGAGCGACGGGTTCGATGTTCTCGCCAGTGTCAGCGACGCGGTGCAGCTCGAACGTGAGGTAGCGCGTCACTCGCCAGAGCTCGTCGTAACCGACATCCGGATGCCGCCGACCTACACGGATGAGGGACTCGTCGCCGCGCTCCGCATCCGACGTACTCATCCCGACATCGGTGTGGTCGTTGTGTCGCAGCACGTGCAGCGTCGCTACGCCATCGAACTCCTCGAAGGCGGCAGCGGTGGGTTCGGGTACCTGCTCAAACAGCGGATCGCAGACGTACGCACATTCACGGCCGACGTTCGTCGCGTTGCTGCCGGCGGCACCGCGCTTGATCCAGAGGTGGTGTCGGTACTGGTCGCACGGGCAAGTCGCGGTACCTCGGCGGTGGGCCGCCTGACCCCGCGCCAGGTCGAGGTTCTCGGGCTGATGACCGAGGGGCGCAGCAACGCGGCGATCGCCGCGCAGTTGGTCCTCAGCGAAAAGGCGGTCGTCCAGCACACCTCGCACATCTACGACGCCCTCGGCCTGCCGGTAGATGCCGACGACCACCGCCGAGTGCTCGCCGTCGTCCGTCACCTGCAGGCCGCGGTCCCCCTGGCGCACTGACCCCGGCGCGCCTCGTCGGTGTGCCGGGGTTTGACTTTCCCCCGGCTCAGCTGGTGCCGTACATCGATTCGATCAGGTACCTGGCGAGAAGCGCCGCCGTCGCCGCACCGTCGGCACCCGGAGCGAGCGTCGTCCACACGACCACGGTCACGTCGGTGGCGGGGTCGTAGCCCATGAACGAGTTGTACCCCGGTAGTGACCCGATGTGCCCGTAGAAGGTGCCCATCCCCGCGATGCCCCATCCGTACTGGCCGCCTTCTTCGTTCGGCTCCAGGCTCGCCATCCGGCGCTGCTGCATCTCGTCGCTCAGCAGTCCGCCACCGGCGAGCGCCTCCACCCAGGTGGCGATCTCCGGCGCTGTGGAGATGCCCATGCCCGCAGCAGACGTCCACGACGGGTTGTCGTTGGTGTGATCGGTCGGCAGCAGATCCCCGGCGGCGGCCGCAGCGATCTCGGCGTTGGACAGCCATCCTTCACCGTCCATTGTGTCGACGTTATTGGAGAACATATACCCGTGCGGGTAGGGCTCCGGCATCGAGGTGTCAGTCACGTCGGGGTACGACGTCTCGGTGAGCCCGAGCGGAGTGAACAGCCTGTCCTCGTAGATCTTGGCGAGCGGCTTGCCGTCGAGATCTTCGGCGATGAGTCCGAGGAGCACCGTGTTGGTGTTCGAATACTCGTAGCCCGTTCCCGGGGCGAAGTACGGCGGCTCAGCGAGACCCATCTTCACCAGCTCCTCCGGATCCCACACCCGCTCCGGCGTGACATCCAACGCGGTGTTCAGCTCGAGCGTCTGCGTGTAGTTGTACAAGCCACTGCGCATGGTCAGCAACTGCTCGATCGTGATGTTGTCGCCGTTGGGCACATCCGGGCGATACTTCGACACCGGATCGTCGAGGGCGATGGCCCCCTCCTCGACAAGCTGCAGGATGACCGTACCCGTCCAGGTCTTCGTGTTCGAGCCGATGCGGATGTGGTCATCGAGCGTCACCGGCGTGGACCCTCCCCATTCGGTGACGCCGTAGGCCACCTCGGCCTCGCCATCCGGAGTGCGGATGATCATCACCGCGCCGGGAACGAGCATCTCGTCGACGGATTCTTCGAAGAGCGTCGTAAGCGCATCCACGTCGAAGGTGTAGACGGCGTCGCTGGACGATGACGCACTGGGCGTGGCGGTGTTTGGCGCCGCAGTGCTACCGGCACAACCAGCGAGCACCAGAGCCGTTGCAACCACGACGACCGCTGTGACCGGCCGCCTCCGCGAGGTGCCTCGTCGGGCTGCCTGGGTGTTCGTTATGCCGTCCACGTCGCTCCCTTTCGCCCACGCCAGCGGCGCGAGATCTGTTCCAGTCTCCAGGCCACTGGCGGAACGAGCTATAGACGCAGGTCCCCTGTGAACGATCCGAAGGAGTCGTTTTCTGGTTCCTTTTCTTCTGGATTCAGCGCTCCTGGCGAGAACGGGGGACCTGCGTCCATGGTGCCCATCGTCAAACCCGCACAGCATGGGCGGAGAGCACGCAACAGCCTCGCGGACTCTGGTGAAGGGTGGGCGGGAATCGTGAATGACGACAAGAGTGAGGAGCCGACATCCGGTTCGGAGCCGCTCACCGACGAGCAGTTGGACGCGGTGTCCGGTGCTGGCGAGCCCACGCCAACACCCACGCCCACGCCAACGCCCACGCACGAGGCAGACGACCTGAAGCCCTATCCGCCATGGCTGAGTCGCCCGTGAAGCGGTGAATCAGCGACCCAGGTCCCTTGTCGGTGATGTGCTTCGACGGCGAGGGTGTTTGAGGGGCCGGGGGCGCTCCCTGTCGGGGGGCCGGGGGCGCTCCCACTTTCATCACGACCGAGGAGACTACTAATGACGCAGCACATTCATCGCCAGAGGATCCCACGCACGATCGCCGGCATCGCCTCGATCGGTGCGCTCCTCCTCGTGGTCGGATGCGCGGCCTCGGCTGCGCCAAGCCAAACGAGCCCCGCCACTGCGGCGCCGGAGTTCATCCGACCGGTGGCCCCGGAGGGCGAACTACCCAACGATCTGCAGGCCGAACTCCAACAGGTCATCGACACGACTATGGCCGAATACGGCGTGCCCGGCGCTGCTGTAGGTGTTTGGATCCCCGGTGAGGGTTCGTGGACATCCCTGACCGGATTCTCCGATATCGCTGCCCAGGCACCGATCGACCCCGACATGACGTGGCCACTGCGCAGCGTGACGAAGTCATACACCGTGACGCTCATCCTGCAGCTCGTCGACGAACGCAAGGTGAGCCTCGACGACACGATCGACCAGTATGTCGACAACATCACGAACGGCGATCAGATCACGATCCGACAACTCGCAGAGATGTCGAGCGGCAACCACGACTACACGAATACGGATGGGTTTGGCGAGGCCTACAGCGAAGATGATTCAAGGGTCTTCACCCTCGGCGATCTCAACGGCTTCGCCGTCGATCAGCCCGAGCTTTTCGCGCCCGGTGATCAGAAGGTCTACATCAACGCCAACACGAATCTCTTGGGAGCTGTTGTCGAGAAGGCGACAGGGCAGGAGATCGGCGATGTGCTCGCCGAGCGCATCCTTGAGCCGCTCGGTCAGACCGGCACTCAGTACCTCATCGACGCCTCGAAGTGGTCAGAGCATCCGCTCGGGTACGCGATAAGCGACGGCGAGCAGACCGTGCAGAACGACAACATGTCGATCTACGGCGCTGCGGGGTCGATGGTCAGCACGCTCGACGACGCCCGCGTCTGGGCCGAGGTCCTGGCGAGCGGATCACTGCTAGAACCGGCGACGCAGACCGAGCGGATGCAGGGGGCGCCGCTCGATGAAGGTCCGCCATACGACATCTATGCCATGGGCATGGGTGAGACCAACGGATGGTGGGGGCACAACGGCGAAGGCCTCGGCTTCACGGTTGCGGTCTTCCACCAGCCCGAATCCGGCGCAAGCATCGTCGTCTTCATGAACGAGTCGAATGTGGTGCCCCTGGCGCACCCCGCCGATCAGACGTTCCGCCGTATCGCCGACATCCTCGAGAACGGATCCTGATCATGAACCGCAGCTCTCTACGCCGCATGGTGCCATCACGGCAGTGGCCGCGGCGACGCTCGCCGTCACCACCGCGTGCACTGCCGAGCCAAAGGACCCGTATGCGGTCGAGGGGTTGCCCGATGCCGCGCTTCAGGTCATGAATCAGGATCAGTACGCCAACGGAACCTGGTCGATCGCCGTGACCGACCTCGACACCGGCGAGGTGCTGATCGATCTCAATGCGAACCGAATGGCTGAGCCCGGATCGTTCGTGAAGACTTACAGCGCCGGGGCAGCGTGGCTTGAGTGGGGACCCGACCACACCATCACAACGCCGGTAAAGCGCACGGGCGAGGTCACGGCCGGTGCGCTCGCCGGCGACCTTGTCCTCGTCGGCATGGGCGACCTCACCATGGGTGGGCGCACGAAGGACGATGGGTCGGTCGATTTCACGAACCTCGATCACAACGATGCGAATTTCCTCGCGGGTTCCACCCTCACGCCAGAGGATCCGCTGACCGGCCTCAACGAACTTGCGGCCGAGATCAAAGCGGCCGGGATTGATTCCGTCGGCGGCGATGTGGTGGTCGACGACCGCCTCTTCACCGGCACTCTCGGAGGCGAGCCGATCACGCCGATCATCATCAATCAGAACCTCATCGACATCATGGTGCATCCCGGCGAGCCAGGTGAGATGGCCACCGTCGACATGACCCCCGTGGTCTCGCCGTGGATCGTGACGTCGACCGTCAAGACAGTCGAGGCAGGCGGCACCACGAGCATCTCGCTCCCAAAGCCGACCCGTGAGGGAGAGATCCTGGTGGAGGGCACGATCGCTGCCGACAGCGACCCACAACTCAAAGTGCACGCCTTCACGGCTCCTGCGACCTTCGCACGGACCGCCTTCATCGAGGCACTCGAACGTGCGGGAGTGAGTGTCGCCGCCGATCCGATCACGCCTAATCCCACCTCGAAGCTCGCCGATCGCGCCGCCGTCGACGCGCTACCGTCGGTCGCCGAACTCGAATCGCTTTCACTCGAGCAGGAAGCGACCTACGTGATGAAGATCAGCTACAACCGCGGAGCGCAGACTCTCATCTGCCGGCTCGCAGTCGAATACGGCTCGCCAGATTGCGACACGGGCATGCCCGCCATCGCGAAGATCTGGGATGAAGCGGGTCTAGATATCGGCGGCGCCGCCCTCATCGACGGATCAGGGCTCGAAGGCAACTACGTCACGCCCGAGAACGCGCTGCAGATCCAAACTCTGATGGCCAAGCGCCCTGATGCGGAGCGCTGGCAGGCGACCATGCCGATACTCGGCGTAGACGGTTCACTCTTCGCCGTAGAGGCAGACGGGCCCGCGGCCGGCAAGGTACGCGCGAAAACTGGCACCCTGATGGGTCGCGACGAGTTCAACGATCTGTGGCGGCTCGGCACGAAGACCCTCGGCGGCGTGATGGAGACTGCCGAAGGCCGCCAGCTCGCCTTCACGATCATCGTCAACCAGGGGTTCTTCCCTGAGATCGAGGGCGTCTTCGTCGCCAACGACGACGTCGGCAAAGTCGCCGCGATCATCCAGCAGGCGTTCTGAAGCAGCGCATCGTCGCATCGACACACACGGACGACACAGGTCTATGGATCAGTGCTCGCCGGCACGCAATCATCGATTTGGCTGGTCATTTTGGATGATGTCACCGCGGAAAACCGCGCTAACGAGTGGAACAGGATATGGACAAGACAAGACGCATCCGGCGGATGGCGGCACTGATGGCGGCGATGGCTGTCGTGGTCACGGCGTTCGTTGCAAGCCCTGCCGTCGCGATGGACATGAAGTGGGGTGATGATCTGACAACGATCGCACCAGGTTCAGAGGCCGACGGCGACGCCGCCCCGGATTCCGAGGAGGCGACCGCAACAGAGCAGAATCCCGCTGAGGAGGAGGCGGCCGTCACAGAGCCGACCGCCGCAGAACAGGCCGCCACAGAACAGGCCCCATCCGAAGAGGCGAGTACCTCCGAAGAGGACACAGCCCCCGGGGAGGGGGATGCCTCCGAGGAGGGAACACCCTCGACCGACGAGCCGTCGGTGCAAGTAGAGGCCGTCCCGGACGGAGCTGCGCCCGCGGCTGACGCGGCGGAACCCGACGTGGGGGTTCAGGCGGTGGAGGCGGGGTCGATCACTGTCGACTTCAACCTGAAGCGCGTAACTCTATCCAATGGCGCCGTCACCGGCGCGACCCACGGAACGGTGTCCAATGCGTTTCCTACCAACATCGACGGGAGCGCGACGAATGTCTTCTCCGTCAAGGGCAACCTCGGAGATGCGTCCGCTCATCTGGAGCTGACTGTCGTGTACAAAGTGGCGATGGCCATACCGAACGCACCCGATGAGGACTACTGGGTCAAGATCCACGTCTACACCTCGGGGTTTCACTACTTCCGCACTTGCGACGTGACCACGGGCGATCCGCGTGCCGGTGGAGTGCAGATCGCCCCCACACCGTTCACGTGCTTCGCGCGCACCCCGGGCTCGGAGAGTTCGATGCTGAACCAGACCGTGACCGTCTCGATTGACCTCAACCGGTGGGCGGAGGCGTCGGGAACGGTGCAGACCGAGCGATCGGTCTCACTCGACGACGGCAAATACCTCTTCCTCCTTCCGTTCGCGCAGCCGGGCGCCACGACGGTCCCGCAATCCAGCCAGACCACATTCGCGACGGTATGGCGCGAACCTGATCGCCCCATCGTCGGCGCGGCGGCGAAGGTGTCATTCACGTACAGGATCCTCGACAACGGCAAACCGACCCGCTACTGGGTGGTCGGGTGGGTCAATAAACCTCGAAGCGCAACATCCGGTGGGAAGTGCATGATCATCGACCAGGACCCCTGGGGAGACAATGCGCCGGTATGGGACGACCTGCCGAACGACTCGACAGCGCCGTACGCATGCGCGGATCACGGCACGAGCCCTGACAGTGACACGCTGGACGTGACGTTCACCGTAAGCACGCGGGACGTCACCGTCATTCCAGCGAGTCAGCGCCCGCTACAGGCCCAGCTCATCAAGTCAGTATGCGAGGTCGACATGAAGTTGTGCGACCTGCGCCTTGCCAACGCAGAGAAGGCGCAAGGGGCCGAACGCCCTATCTCGAGCTACATCAACAACCGCACCGATAAGCCCATGGCGCTGAAGTTCGAAACGAAATCGTCGCAATCGACCACCACGTCGTTCGGAACCGAGGTCACGGTAGGCGTCGAGGGAGGAATCGGTGCGCACTTCAAACTTGAGGTGAAGGCGACGTACGGGTGGGACATCGAAAACACGACGGAGACGAGCGAAGGGTTCGACTACGAAATCCCACCGAACCGTCAGGGATGGGTAGTGGGCTCGCCGCCGATGATCCACGCATCAGGTGACATCTACGTCAATCAGAACAACCGGCTGTACCTGCTGCAGGGAGTCTCGGCGACGTTCGCCGACAAGTCGGGCCAGTGGATCAAAGAGGGCGTAGATGGACCCTTGGCTCCGCGTCTCGGTGAGGATCCGGTCGTCGAGATTCCGAGTACATCGCTCAACCCGGTTGCCGCGCCGATCAGCGCGTCTGGCTCAGCACGGCAGGCTTCACTCGCCACTACAGGTGTCGCGACGGAGCAGCTCGTGTGGTCGGCCATGCTCGCGATCGCGTTGCTCGGTGGCGGAGCACTGCTTTTCGTTCCGACGCATCGACGCCGGCGAAAGAGCTGACGCGACGAACAAAGGATGCTGCGACCGCGACCCTATCGATGGGTACGGTCGCAGCATCCGTGTCAGGCTCTTGGGGTTTCGCTGAGATCGGTCATCGTGTGCTCCGTGCCGGGTGTGATCATCGGTCGAGGATGGCGCGGGCCGTGATGTCGGGGCGAAGGTCGAGGCGGCGCAGTAGCTGTGCGTTGAGAGCGACGACGATGGTGGACAGTGACATGAGGATCGCCCCGACGGACATGGGGAGGATGAACCCAATGGGGGCGAGTACACCGGCGGCGAGTGGCACCGCGATGAGGTTGTAGCCGGCAGCCCACCAGAGGTTCTGCTTCATCTTCCGGTATGTGGCGCGCGACAGTTCGATAACCGAGAGTACGGAACGGGGGTCGTCGCTGGCGAGGATGACGCCGGCGGAGGCGATCGCGACGTCCGTCCCTGCGCCGATCGCGAGTCCGATGTCTGCCTGAGCGAGGGCGGGGGCATCGTTGACGCCGTCGCCGACCATCGCCACTTTTCGACCCTCGTGCTGGAGCTCCTGAACCTTCGCGGCTTTTTCCTCTGGACGAACCCCGGCGAAGACTCGGTCGATGCCGAGGTCTTCGGCGACAGCGTGTGCGACGGCTTCGGCGTCTCCGGTGATCATCACGACCTGCACACCGAGGGCATGTAGCGCCTCGACCGCTTCACGAGATTCGGGGCGCACTTCGTCGGCGAGTTTCAGGGCGCCGATCACGCGTTGATCCTGGATGACGTGCAGGATGATGGCGCCATCCTTGCGCCAGCGGTCAGCGACGGGAAGCTCTTCGACGTTCTCCTCAGAGAGCAGGTGCGGTCCCCCAACACGAACGGTCGTTCCCTCGACGGTCGCGGTGACCCCTACCGCGGGAGATGACGTGAAGTCGCCGCTCTTCGGGATGCTGAGCTGTTTGTCGCCTGCCGCCCGAACGATCGCCTTCGCAAGCGGATGCTCGCTGTCAGATTCTGCGGCCGCGGCCAGGGCGAGCACCCGGTCAGTGTCGATCCCCTCGACGACGGATACCTCCGAGATGACGGGCTCGCCCTTCGTGAGCGTGCCGGTCTTGTCGAACAGCACGGTGTCGACGGTGCGCATGCTCTCGAGCGCGATCCGATCCTTAATGAGCACGCCGCCACGTGCCGCGCGTTCGGTGGCGATTGAAACAACCAACGGAATCGCGAGCCCAAGTGCGTGAGGGCAGGCGATGACGAGCACCGTGATTGTGCGGATCACCGCGGCATCCGGGAACCCGATGAGCGTCCATACAAGTGCGGTGATAACGGCGGCGCCGAGCGCGAACCAGAACAACCACCCGGCGGCGGTATCGGCGAGGCGTTGCGCGCGCGATGAGGAATTCTGTGCGTCGCTCACAAGACGTTGGATGCCGGCGAGAGCGGTGTCGTCACCGGTAGCCGTGACCTCGACTCGAAGCCCGGAGTCAGTGGCAACTGTGCCCGCCGTGACCTGGTCACCAATGGTGCGGGTCGCAGTGCGGGATTCACCGGTCACCATGGATTCATCCATAGATGCGCGTCCATCGACGATGCGCCCGTCAGCGGGGATGCTGCCACCTGGTCGCACGACGACGACGTCGCCGACGACGAGGTCGTCTGGAGAGACAGTCACGACCGTCTCGTTTTCGACGCGTTCGGCCTCATCCGGGAGAAGAGCGGCGAGAGAATCCAGGGCAGATGTCGTCTGGGCGAGGGAGCGCATCTCGATCCAATGCCCCAGCAGCATGATGACGATCAGGAGCGCGAGTTCCCACCAGAAGTCGAGCTCGTGATGAAGGGCTCCGAGGCTCGCACCCCACGAGGCGAGGAAAGCGACGGTGATGGCGAGCCCGATGAGCAGCATCATCCCTGGTGCGCGCGAGCGGAGCTCACTCAGCGCCCCAACGAGGAACGGCTTTCCGCCCCAGACATACATGACTGTTCCCAGGACCGGGGAGACCCACGTTAGACCGGGAATATCGGGGAGCGGGTAGCCGACGATCGACGCGAACATGCCAGACAGGGCAACGGTCGGGATGGCGATGACAAGCATGATCCAGAAGAGCCGCCGGAACTGGCCGACGTGGTCGCCGTGCCCAGCATGACCATTCTGAGCGCCGTGCCCGTTATGAGCATCGTGTCCGTTATGAGCATCGTGTCTGGGGTGCTCAGCGCTGGCGTTGTGCGGGTTGCTCATGAACTGATCCTCTTTGGCATTTGGGGAACCGTGCGGGAAGCCCACCGCGTTCACCAACCATACCCCCTAGGGGTATTTCAGGCCTTGCGCGGCCGTCTCATCAAACCGTTACTCGCGTGGGTCGATATCGGAGCGCGACCGCCCCCGACTGGAAGTCTTGGCGATCCACGAGCTCGAGCTGGATGCGCTCGCGCAGACCGGCGAGCAATGTAGGCCCGTGTCCGGCAAGGACCGGCTGCACAATGAACTCGTATTCGTCGATCAATCCCAGATCTGCCAACGCCAGGGGAAGCGTCACTCCGCCCACCCAGAGGCGTTCGCCTGGCTCTTGTTTGAGCCGCCGCACCGCTTGACCCAAGTCTCCTTGCACCAGCTCGGCGTTCCAGTCGACCCCGTTCAGCGTGCTCGACACGACGTACTTCTTCGCCCGGTCGATGGTCTCGGCGAACGGGATCTCCCACTCATCCATCCAGTCAGGCCACGTATTCGTGGCTGGCTTCCGCCACGCCGACTCCATCATCTCGTAGGTCACCCGGCCAAACAGCAGGGCATCGGCCCGTGCCATCTCGGCGGTCCAATAGCGCATCGACTCTTCGTCCGGCGGGAGCCCTGCCTCGTGATGGCAGCAGCCGTCGAGCGTGACGTTGATCGAGTATCGAAGTGCTCTCATCTCGTTGCTCCCCGTTAGTGGAACCTACACTCAGTTAAAGTCCCCACCCGGGGCCATGTCCATGAACCGGGAGTAATGCCCCTGGAACGCGATGTTGATCGTCGCAGTCGGGCCGTTACGGTGCTTCGCGACGATCAGGTCAGCCTCGCCGGGGCGAATGTCCTTGTCGTAGACCGAGTCGCGGTGGAGCAGGATCACCATGTCGGCATCCTGCTCAATCGAGCCCGACTCACGAAGGTCGCTGATCTGGGGCTTCTTGTCTTGGCGCTGCTCAGAACCACGGTTCAGCTGCGACAGTGCGATGACCGGAACCTGCAGCTCCTTCGCGAGCAGTTTCAACGCACGCGAGAACTCCGAGACCTCTTGCTGGCGAGACTCGACGCGCTTGCCGCTCGTCATCAGCTGCAGGTAGTCGATGATGACCATCCGCAGTCCCGAACGCTGCTTGAGGCGACGGCACTTCGCACGAATCTCCACGAGCGTCATGTTGGGGCTGTCGTCAATATAGAGCGGTGCATCGTTGATGCGACCACGGGTCGCTGCCACGGTCGTCCAGTCGCGCGGGTCGAGCGTGCCCTTACGCATGTGCTGCAGTGGGATCGCGCCCTCGGCACTGAGCAGGCGCATCGCGATCTCAGCCTTGCCCATCTCGAGGGAGAAGAAGATCGCCGGCTGGTTGTGGCCGATGGCGGCGGAACGAGCGAAGTCCAACGCAAGCGTCGACTTACCCATTGCCGGTCGGGCCGCGACAACGATCATCTGCCCGCCGTGCAAACCGTTCGTCAGCTCGTCGAGCTCTTTGAAGCCGGTCGGCACGCCGGTCATCGAACCGTCACGACCGCTGGCGGCCTCGATCTCTTCGACCGCAGCATCGACAGCGACGGTCAGCGGAACGTAGTCTTCGACCTCTTGCATGCCGGTGACCGCGTAGATCTCTGCCTGCGCGTTGTTGACGATGTCAGCAGCTTCGCCCTGACCGTCGTAGCCGAGCTGCACGATGCGAGTGCCCGCGTCGACGAGGCGACGGAGGATCGCACGCTCCGAAACGATGCTGCCGTAGTACCCAGCGTTCGCCGCGGTCGGCACGATCGACGTAAGCGTGTGCAGGTAGTCGGCGCCGCCGGCGCGGCCCAGCTCGCCGGTCTTGATCAGCTCGTCGGTGACCGCAACGACGTCTGTGGGCTCACCGTGCGAGTACAGCGAGAGAATCGCCTCGAAGATGAGCTCGTGCTTCGGAATGTAGAAGTCGGCGCCCCTGAGCGTCTCGATCACATCGGCGACAGCATCCTTCGACAGGAGCATTCCACCGAGGGCGCTCTGTTCGGCGAGAAGGTCGTGTGGTGGCGTGCGCTCTGGCTTGCGCTGGCCCCCGAGACGCTCCTCCGAGATGTCGGCAATCGACACGGTGCTCCCTTCGGTGCGCTAGATGTTGGTGGCGACGGCGGAGTGTCCCGCGATCGCACACAGCGAATCACACACCACCGACATCTCGTCGCTCCCCCACGCTAGAAGCGACGTTCTCCACCTGCAACACGGCCTGTGGATAACTCTGTGGAGAGTGTGCGGAGAACTTCGGAGTGTCTGTGTAAAACACATGTGGATAACCCTGTGCTGTACGCAATATTTATGCTCATTTATTGCCTTTGACCTGGATATTTAGTATTCACGATGCTGTGGATGAGAATCGACTTAAACGCGTCATTGAAGGTTTCCCTCACTCGTTGGAAGATGTGTACAACTTGGGGAGAAGTCAAGCGCGAATTTTGTCGGGCGCGTCTTCCGGGCGTGCGGTGGTAAGGCGCCGGTCACACGCGAATTAGCCCTAGACACGCGCTGCCGCCAACGGGTATCGTCGGCCACACGACGCATCTTGTGTTGTGAACGTTTCCCTTCGAGGGGGAGGTGAACGTGGCTACTGCTACATCCCGTCGGATTTCGACCGGCATCGCGTGGAGCACGTTCGGAGTGCTCGCGTGGGCGACGCTCAGCATCCTCACCAGCGGTGGCGCCGCACACGCCGAGGAAGAGCCCGACGGACTCCTCGGAAACGTCACGTCGATCGTCGCTCCGCTCGTGACAGAGGTCGTGACACCCGTAGTGGCCGATGTCGTCGCACCTATCTTGCAGACTCCCGTCGTGCAGGTGGCGTCTGAATCCGTCCCGGTGGTGACCGATCTGCTTCAACACGCCCCCGTTTCAAGCATCACTACCCCGATTCTGGATGCCGCTACCGCCGTCCCCGTCATCGGCGATGTTCTCAGCGGTCTCGGCGTCCCCGGTGCCGTCGATGATGTCGCAGCCGTTGTAGACACCACAGACTCCGGAGTCTCGCCCCAGAGCGACATACCGACCGGAATCGTTTCGGCCCCCATCACGGCCGTGGCAAGCGCCGAGACGTCTGCCCCGGCAGCCACCGCGACCATGCTCACCGGACGCTTATTTGACGATTCCGGAGCCACGCTCGCCACCGTGGATGACAGTGCGGATGCCAGCGATGTGCCGTCGCTGCCTGCGAAGGCGCGCATGCTCCGCCGGGTTCGCCGGCACCTTCTTCCTCCGCCGGACACGGCGCAGGCCCCGTTGGTGACGGTGCACGCCTCGCTGACACCCCCGTCGACTCGCTTCATTACTGGAAGCGAACTCTCGGCGCACCGGATGACGATCTGCCGTCGTCTCCGGTCGCCGAAACCGACACCTCTCCTGACTGACCGGGGTTCTGTCATCCCTCGCGGATGACAGACGTGTCGCGCGCGACCCCAGATCGCGCGGACCTCATCAACCCCACCTCAGTCAGGAGCTGAACATTATGCGTACAACAGTGAGGCGCGTCCTTTGGGGCGTGCTGGTAGCCGGCGGGATCACCCTGCTCGGCGCCACAGCCGCCAATGCGGCAGAAACCGATGGAGAGGACAGCATCCTCTCCGGAACCCAGGCGATCATCCCCGTCTCGATACCCGTTGATATCACCGGAAGAGCCATCGCCCTGCTCGGAACATCCAGCGTGGATGCACCGGCACCAGAACCCGCCGCCGTTGCAGAACCCACCGCGACCGATCCGGTCGCGACCACGAGCGGTACAGATGGGGTGGCATCCGGGACGCAGGCGGTCATCACCGTCGACGTTCCGGTGACCATCCAAAACACCGCGGTGAGCCTTCTCGGTTCATCTTCAACCAGCACCCCTCCCGCTGATCCCCAGACTGAAGCTCCCCAGGCTTCCGCTCCGGCTGCGGGGGTGCCATCCGTGACGACATCTGGCACCGACTCGCTGCTTGGCGGCAGCCAGGCGTTGCTACAGGTGAACGTTCCGGTCAACGTGTCTGGCAATGCCATCTCGGTGTTGGGCACAAGCGACGTCGCAGCGTCTGAGGAGTCGGCGGCACCCGCCTCCTCAACGCCAGCACCGTTAACGGGCACCACGGATGCTACGACACCTGAGGCTGTCACCGACGGCACAGACGGTGTCGCCAGCGGCACTCAGGTGATCGCACCCGTCACCGCACCGGTAGCGGTTCTCGGTAATGCGATCAGCGTGCTCGGCACGAGCGATGTGACCGGAGGAGGCGCGGGCACGCCCGCATCGCCACCGGCGGCGGGTGGTGACATCCTCACATCGGGTGTGGGATCGATCCTGGGTGGGTCGCAAATCGCGGCTCCGCTCAGCATCCCGCTTACGATCGGCGGCAACGCGATCTCGGTCGTCGGGACCAGCACTGTCACCGACCCCGGACCGGGAACAACCCCCGGCACGGATCCTGGGACCGACCCGGGCACCGATCCTGGTACCGACCCGGGCACCGACCCGGGAAATAACCCCGGAACCGACCCCGGGACGAACCCGAACCCCGGAACCGTCCCGAGCGGAAACGGATCGGCCATCATGGCAACGGCTCCGCGGCTCGCTGCCACCGGTGGCAGCAGCGATCTTGCACCCACAGTGCTGGCTGCACTGCTGATGCTGCTCGGTGCCGGCCTGCTACTGCGTCGCCGCACGATGCAGTAGCCGAACACCAGCGGTAAACGGTCCGGTTGGGCCGGCACCCTCGAAGAGGAATTGTCGGCCCAACCGGACACCGGTGTGCCCGGCATCCGATTCACAACACACCAGCGCGCCAACGCGGAACGCCCCCTATCCCGAAGGACAGAGGGCGTTCGCGCAGGTGGTTGCGGACTACTTGGCCGCGACGACCTGAAGGGTGATGACGGCGATGACGTCTTCGTGCAGACGCACAGTCGCCTCGTGGTCGCCAGTCGACTTGATCGGCGCGGTGATCGTCACCTTGCGCTTGTCGATCTTGCCGAGGCCAGCAGCCTCAACAGCGTCAGCGACGTGGTCGGTCTTGACAGAACCGAACAGACGTCCGGCAGCGCCAGCCTTGACGGCCAGACGAACCTTCGTGTCTTCGATCTTGTCCTTCAGAGCCACAGCCTCGTCGCGGTCGTGAATGGCGCGCGCCTTGCGGGCGGCCTGGATCGACTCGACCTGCTTGGCACCACCACGGGTCCACGCCGTAGCGAGGCCCTGGGGGATGAGGTAGTTACGGGCGTACCCGTTCTTGACCTCGATCACGTCGCCGGCGCTTCCGAGCCCGGCAACTTCGTTCGTGAGAATCAGCTTTGCCATCTCGTTACCCCTTACCGGCCTGCGCCAGCGTAGGGCAGGAGCGCCATTTCGCGTGCGTTCTTGATCGCCGTGGCGATCAGACGCTGCTCCTGCACCGAGACACCGGTGATACGACGGGCGCGGATCTTCCCACGCTCCGAAACGAACTTACGGAGGGTTGCGATGTCCTTGTAATCAATGACGCCAACCCGGATCGACTTCGCGGGAGCGGTGGGCTTGCCACCCTTCCGCGGCTTGCGGCGGTCGCCGCTCGACTTTCCAGCCATGGTTATTCCTTATTGATGAGCGGATGCCGAGGCATCCAGAAACTTTAAACCCAGAACTTTAGAACGGGGTGTCGTCGCCGAAGCTGCCAGGAGTACTCCACGCATCAGCGCTGGTCGATGAACCGGGTGTTGACCACGGCTCCTCCGATACCTGCTGTTGCTGCTGCGCGGGACGCGACTGTCCACCGCCGCCGCCACCGGCACCGCCGGTAGAAGCAGCGCGGGTAACCTGCGCGGTCGCGTACCGAAGCGAAGGGCCGATCTCGTCGACCTCCAGCTCGATAGCGGTGCGCTGGTTGCCCTCGCGGTCCTGGTAGGAACGCTGACGCAGACGGCCCTGCGCAACAACACGCATGCCCTTCGTCAGCGAGCCCGCCACGTGCTCGGCGAACTCGCGCCAGACAGATGCGCGGAGGAACAGCGCATCGCCGTCCTTCCACTCATTCGCTGCCCGGTCGAAGCTGCGCGGCGTTGATGCGATGGTGAAGTTCGCCACCGGCAGCCCGTTCTGCGTGTAACGCAGCTCGGGGTCGGCCGTGAGGTTTCCCACAACGGTGATGACGGTTTCGCCAGCCATGAGCCTTAGGCCTTTGCTGCCTTGGCGGCCTTGCGAGCAGCCTTCTCTTCGGAGCGCTTGGCTTCGAATGCGACCATTGCCTGAGCTTCCTCGGCACGCAGAACCTTGGTGCGCATGATCTGCTCGTTCAGCTTCAGCTGACGGTCAAGCTCCTGCGTGGTTTCGCTTGTAGCCGTGAAGTTGACGACGGCGTAGATGCCCTCGGTCTTCTTCTGGATCTCGTAAGCCAGACGGCGCTTACCCCAGATGTCGACCTTGTCAATCGAGCCACCATCATTGGTGATGACTTTCAGGAACTTGTCGAGGGTCGGGGCGACGATGCGCTCGTCGATCTCGGGGGTCAGAATGACCATGAGTTCGTACTGGTGCGTCACTTACCCACCTCCTTCGGACTAGAACGGTTTTCGGGAATTTCCCGAAAACAGGAGGGTGTGTGCACGTGCCTGCTCTTCTCGCCGCCGAATGCGGTCCGATGGGCAGACAACCACAACAGTCTACTTGAGATCCGGGCGTGTCTCGAACACAGCTGTCAGCGCACCCGTCCAAGCTCCGACGCTCACGTGTACCAGCTGGGCTCTGGCACCTCATTGAGCAGGACGAAGCGACCCACTTCGTGCCGCTTGTACGGCAGCGGGTCGTGCAGGCTGTGCGTGCGGAGGTTGCGCCAATAAATGTCGAGGCCGATGCTGTTCGCGGTCGCGCGGGCGCCGGTCAGTTCGAAGATGCGGGTCGCGACCTCGAGACCGTCTTCGATAATTCGCGCCTTTGCGGCCGCAACGCGGACGGCGAGCTCACCGCGGCGACGCTCGGTGAGCTCTTCCCGAGGTGCGTGCAGTGCAGCGCTGATCTCAATGTCGACCGCGTCGATGAGTGCGGCATCCGCCCAGATTTTCGAGGCCAGCTGACCGTATCCTTCCAGCACATAGAACTCGTCCACACCGCGCCGCTTGTCCTCGCCGCCATACGGCCACGCGCGGGTCCGCTCACGGGTGTACGCACTGGCTGCGGCGAGCGCACCCTCGGCGATTCCCAGGTAGATGTTGTTGAAAACGGCCTGCAACGCAGGCACCTTGAGTTCGTTGTAGGCCAACGGCTGGAAGACGCGGTCGGTGAAGCCGGCAGCGCCCGCCCAGTCCACACGCACACCCTCGATCTCCACTCCCCCAGACTCGGTGAGGCGTTGACCGAGGTTGTCCCAGTCGCCGAGGAAGCGGATGCCGGGCTGATCGGTCGGGACGATAGCGAAGATGTGCGTGTCGGTGCCGGCAAGCACGCCCTCCAGAACAGTGAGGTCAGCGACACGACCTCCGGTCGAGAACGATTTGCGCCCCGTGAAAATGAGCTCGTCGCCTTCTTCGGTGATCGCGAGATCGGAGTCGCGGGGGTTCACCGCGCCACCGAAGAACAGGTTGCCCTCGGTGTACAGCTGCTCGACGGCGGCAATCTGCGCCTCGGTCCCGACCAGGCGCACCGCCCAGGCCCATACGTAGTGGTAGCCGAGCAACTGTCCGATCGAGCCGTCCGCCCGCGAGATGATGCGTACGATCCGGTTCACGACGTCCCAGGGCAGCTCTGCTCCGCCGTGGGCTCGCGGGCCGAGCACGGTGACCAATCCTGCATTCTTGAGCAGCGCCACCTCGGTGTGTGGTGCCTCGTTAGCGTGATCGCGCTCGACGGCGTCGGCGGCGAGGATGTCGGCGACTTCCTGTGCGCGAGCGAGCCATTCCTGCTCCGTTGCGGGGCGAGGCGCGCTCGACCAGCGGTCGACGAGGGCGGATGCTGTGATCGCAGTGGTCATTTCGGATCTCCTGTCCGGTCTGGCGTCCGTCGCACTCGCAGAGTTGCGTCCGGGCCGTGAATGCAGCCACGCTCCCAGCCGTTCCCGCCGCGCGTCAATGCTGTGTCCTCACGTTTCGTCACGTGACGTTACGCGACGGTCTCTCGGCCAAGGGCGTCTGCGGTGACTAGCGTCTGGGTCATGACCAGCTTCTTCGTTGACTCTTCCGAAATCTCCAGCGGTGCCGACCTCACGCCGATTCGCGCGCGGTTTCGCGCGATTCTCGACGCCATCGCTGAGGGTGCGCGCGACCGCGATGAGTCCAGAGAGCTTCCGCGTGACGGCATCCGCGCACTCGCCGAGGCCGGATTCGGGGCCCTCCGCGTGCCGAAGAAATACGGTGGATACGGCGTCTCGCTGCCTCAGCTCGTCGAACTTCTCGCCGATCTCGCGGCCGCCGACCCGAACCTGCCGCAGGCGTTGCGCGGTCACTTCGCTCTTGTCGAGGATCGCCTCAATGCCCATGCTGCCAGCGACCAATCGACGTGGTTCCGGCGCTTCGTCAACGGAGAGCTCGCCGGCAACGCCTGGACCGAAATCGGCGAAGTGAAGGTCGGCGACGTCAACACGAAGGTGTCAGCGGGCCCCGATGGCCTCGTCGTCAACGGCACGAAGTATTACAGCACCGGCAGCATCTTCGCCGACTGGCTCGATGTGTATGCACAGCGACTCGACACGGGCGAGACCGTCATCGCGATTGTGAACACCCATCAGAGTGGAGTGACCCTGCTCGACGACTGGGACGGCTTCGGTCAGCGCACCACCGGCAGCGGCACGACCGTTCTCGAGAACGCCCGGGTTGATGCCGAAGCGGTCAGTGCGTTCGCCGACCGCTTCCGCTACCAAACCGCTTTTTACCAAGTGGTGTTGCTGGCGACTCTCGCAGGCATCGCCGAGAACGCCGTGACCGAGTTCGCTGGTGAGGCGCAGCGACGCAAGCGCGTGTTCAGTCACGGTGCGAGCCCGGAATGGAACCAGGACCCGCTCGTGCAGAGTGTCGTCGGTATCGCTGGATCGCAGGCGTTCGCCGCCCGCGCCACCGCCGTGCGTGCGGCCGAGGCATCGCAGGACGCCTACCTTGGCCACTTCGTTGCAGATGCGGATGCAGAGGAAGAAGCGAACATCCGCGCTGAGCTGGATTCGGCTCGCGGTCAGGTCGTCATCACGAGCCTCGCTCAATCAGCCACGAGCGCCCTTTTCGACGCGCTCGGCGCGTCGGGTACCTCCGCTGCGAAGCGACTCGACCGTCACTGGCGCAACGCTCGCACAGTCAGCTCGCACAACCCGGTGGTGTTCAAACAGCGCATCATCGGCGATTGGGAGATCAACCAGACCGTGCCACCGTACGTGTGGGCGATCGGGGCGGCTGTTCAGGTCGCCGCGGCCGCGAGCTAACCACCCCGCCCCGTCCTCCGCACCCGCCCGCCCGCCCGCCGCACGGGAACGGTGACCGCATCACACCGGCCGCGCCGGGTAGCGTGGCCGACATGGAGTGGATTGCAGATGTCTCTGTCGGTAACTGGCTGCGCGAGCGACTCAGTGAGGATTGGAGCATCCACCACTTCGTGCCACACGATTTCGAGGCGTGCGCACGAGTCTTCCACGCGCCGTCCGTGAGATCGGCGGCGGATGCTGCGGATGCTGTCGGCGAGGCGACCACTTGGGCAGCGGCGGCGGCGGCCTTCGGCACGACGCTGCACGCCCAGGCATCGTGGCAGCACCTTGTGAAGACACCCACCGAGGGCAGTTGGCACACCCGGGTCGCTCCGGACGGACGTAAGTTCTCGGCCCCCAGCGAGGGAAATCTTGATGACGCGACCCTGAACCAGCTCGCCACGCACCTGCTCGCACACACGACGACACCCGATGACGGGTTCGCCGCGGTCTGGGAAGGCTGGGGCGGGTTGGTGGGAGACGCGCGGACGGGCCCATCACAGAATTCACTCACCTACAGCGAGGATGCCGTCCATCAGCAGATGCTGCAGCAGAGCATCTACTCTCCTTTGGACAAGCTGTTCCAGCGGAGAACCTGGCACCCCGGCATCCTGTCTGACGAGATCTCAAAGGGGCCTCGACTCGAACTGCCCGACCGCGATCACGTGCTGTTCTCGGCCGCGCCATCGATGTTCACCCAGTCCGAGTGGCGCAATAGCGCCCCCTGGGACGATGAACCGCTCAGCCTGCTGTGGCCCGCCGACCATGCATGGGTCGTGGTGACTGAGATCGACTACGACTCCACGATCGTTGCGGGCTCGAACGAACTCATTAGGGCGATCTGCACAGATTCGTCGCTCGAGGCGTTGCCGCTGCGCGAAGGCGCTTCGCTGCATTGGGACGCCGACGACATCAACCGCTGAGCCCCAGAAATGAACCACTGACCGCGAGAAACACCCTTCTGCGTGAGAAACGTCTTCACAACACCTGTCTCATGCAGAAAGGCGTTTCTCACCGCAGAACGCGCATCAGCGCCAGCTCACCGAAACCGCGTCAGCGGCGAACCGGATCCTGATGCGGCGTGGGCTCGATCGTGTAGTCGGTACTGGCATCGGCCCAGGTGTCTTCGCCCGCCCGGCCACGTGCACGCCGCAGCCCGACGATCGCGCGGACTGCCGGAGCACCCACTCCGAGGGCGAGGTGCCCAGCGAGTGAGCGATCTTCGGTGCCGAGCACGCTCTTGCGGTGCCACGCGGCATGCAACGTGCCGCCGCGCCCTACCGGAACACGCTTCGCGGGCAGCACTCCCGCGCGCCGCAGCGCAACAAGTTCTTGCGTTCGACTCCACCAATCCGACTCTGCGGCGGGGTGGAAGTAGTTGTCGTGCATCCAGTCAGGCTCCGGATGCCGGAACCGCCGCGCGACGACATCATCGGCGTCTCCGATCAGGCCACTTCCCACGAACACCGTGTTCAGCAGTGGCTTACTCACACCGAAAGTATTGAGAGCGATGACGGGGATCCCGCGGGCGATGGCCTCGACGGCCGCGGTTGAGCTGATCGTGACCAGCCCTTCGGCCTTCGAGAGCGCAGTCGCCATCGGCTCATACGAGAGCACGAGGTTCTTCGGACGATCGGTCAGCAGCTCGGCGTAAGCATCGCGCTCCAGATGCGTCTCGGCTTCGCCCGGCCGCGAGCGCAGCTTCACGACGACTCGACGAGTGGGGTCGGCGTTCGCGGCGCGGCGAAGGATACTGACGAGCGCAGCCCTTTCGTGCCGTTCGACGGGGACGAGCGCTTGCGCGGCGAAGACCAAGTCCGTTCCGACTCGAGGCCGCTCGGCGACGGCGACGCCGCCGAGCGGCCGATTCGTGGTGACCCGGGTGCCGGCATCCGCCCGAGCGCCCAAGCCCACCATCGAAGACCGCGACCGTACCGGGGTTCCGGAAGCCTGCACATACGGCAGCGTGGCAAGAGCCGAAGGCACCGGCATCCCGAGTCGACGGCCGAGTTCGGTGAACGCGCGCTCTTCGCGATGCGAGTGCACGACGAGCAGGTCAGACTCGCGGCGATACTCCATCGCCCCGCGCTGCGCGGGAATCGACATCCCTGGCAGACCGCTCAGGGTCACCGGCCGATGCGGCAGTCGATCGATCTGCCGCATCATCAGTCGCACGAATGGTCCGCGACCAGCGAGCACGACAACGTCAGGCAGGTGCCCGCCGAGCCAGCCGGCGACCTCGTCGAAGCCGACGCGAGTAACCGCGCCCTCCCCGAGACTGGTGCCAGCGAGCGCGATCTGCTCCTGCTGTTTGCTCACCGTGAGTGGTGTGCGCACGAGCAGCAGGTGTCGACGGATGTCAGGGACGGAGTCGAGCAACGCCGCTGACCACTTCACGAAGGAGTCGGCGTCGGCAATCGCGACGACGCGGAGATCGCCGATCATGCCGGGACGCGACGCAGTTTCGCCATCGGGGCCTGCTCGCCCGGGAACACGCGCTTGACGCCGTCGCCGAGCGCAGTCTCAATGACGCGGATGTCGCGCACGAGGTGCTGCAGGCCGGCGGGCTCGAGTGAGGCCGCGTGGTCGGAGCCCCACATGGTGCGATCGAGAGTGATGTGGCGCTCCACCGCAACGGCGCCGAGCGCGATGGCTGCCAACGAGATCTGCAGGCCGCGTTCGTGTCCGGAGTAGCCGATCGGCACACCGGGGTAACGGTCGCGCAGGGTGGTGATGACGCGGAGGTTCGCCTCTTCCGGCTCCATCGGGTAGGTCGAGGTGGCGTGCATGAGGACCACACGGTCGGTGCCAAGAACCTCAAGCGCCCGATCGATCTGCTCGATCGTCGACATGCCGGTGGAAAGGATGATGGGCTTGCCGGTATCGCGCAGAGCGGCAAGCAACTCGAGGTCGGTCAGGCTTGCGGATGCGACCTTGTGAGCGACGACGTTCAGGTCTTCAAGGAATGCAACGCTGGGCACATCCCACGGCGACGCGAACCAGTCGAGCCCGCGCAGCGTCGCGTAGTCGCCGATTTCGACGTACTCGTCGCGCTCGAATTCCACCTTGTAGCGGTAGTCGAGGTAGGTCATCGTCCCCCACGGGGTCTCCCGCGGAACGTCGCGCATGTGCTGGGGAGTCGAGATCTCCGGCGTGCGCTTCTGGAACTTGACGGCATTGGCCCCGGCGTCAGCTGCAACGTCGATCAGTTTCTTCGCGATCTCAACGTCACCGTTGTGATTCAAGCCAATTTCAGCGATGACGTAGGCCGGGCGGCCGCCGCCGATCACGTGTGATCCGATGCTGACAGTCATGATCGTCCTCCAGTCGTGTACGCCTTATTCCTGGGTACGCCGCGACTGTGAACATCACGCGAAGCGATGGTTACCGGGGTCGGTCAGCTGACAGAACACGTTCGATGAGCTCGCGAACCGCACCCTGCCCGCCCGCCCGGCTCAGCACCACTCTGGCTGCGGCGAGAACTTCTGGATGCGCGTTCGCAACGGCGATCGGCCAGCCGACGGTTCGCATCGCGCCGAGGTCATTGATGTCGTTGCCGAGGTAGGCGATGTCGGCAAGCGCGATGTCGTTGTCGCACGCCCATGCGGCGAGCGCAGACTCCTTGTCTTCGATGCCATGCAGCACCGGCACGCGGAGTTTCTCTGCCCGTGCTCGCACCACCGGATTTACTTCGGTGGAGAGAATCAGTATCGGGATGCCAGCGCGCCTCAGCCGCGCGACACCCATCCCGTCCTCGCGACTGACCCGAACTTGCTCGCCGCCGGCGCTGTCAATGAGAACGGTGTCGTCGGTGTGCACCCCGTCGAAGTCGGTGACGATTGCCTTCGCTGTGATGGGTTCGGGTGCGTCGACGACGCTCGCGAGAGCGGATGCCACGGCGAGCTGCTGTGCATCATCAATCTCGATCGCGGTCAACTCGGGGACCTCGACGATCCCAATGCGACCGAAGAAGCGGTGCTCTGCCTGGCGGAAGCCGTCGGCGCGGAAGACGTAGAAGGCGCCGGACTCTAAGTAGTGCGGCTCACGGTCCTGGCGGCGCGGGCGGTGGCTGGCATCGTGGTTGATCGCCGCGGCGGCACCATCTGCTTGGCGGCGCCAGAGGAATCCGTACGTCTCGTGTGCGGAGAACACGCTGTCCGCACGCCCGGCGCGCACCTCGTCAATGGCCTCGTCGATGCCGTTGCTCGGGATAAACGGCGAGGTGGCTTGCACGAACACGACGACGTCGATGAGGTCGCCGCTGCGCTCCAGCTCGTCCAGAGCGTGCAGGATTGCGCTCTCGGACGACGCGGTGTCGCCCGCGATCTCGGCGGGGCGTCGGATGACACGTGCTCCCGCAGCCGCGCTGGTTGCGGCGATCTCGTCGTCATCGGTCGAAACGATCACGAGATCGACGCCGTTGGCTGCGGCCGCAGCGCGCACAGCGCGCACCACCAGTGGAACGCCGCCAACTCGGCTCAGGTTCTTGCGCGGTACGCCTTTGGATCCACCGCGCGCGGGGATGATCGCGACAGTCATTCCTGCTGGCATATTCGCGTCTGCCGTCATGATCCACGCACCGCCTTCCAGGCCCGAGCCGCACGCCGGCGCGCCCCACCGAGCGTCAGTCGAAACTCTTCAATACGCCCCGCACCACCGTTCGAGCGCAGTGCGCGGCGAATGGCACCCTCAGGCGGAGCACCGGGTAGACGCAGCTCCATCAGCCGTGCCGGGGTGAAGTATCGCCTCCGCTCAGCGGCTGACAGTTGTCGCAGCAGCTCCTCGGCACGGGGACGCAGGTGCTCGGCAATCACTGGTTGCATGGCGTAGCCGACCGCGTCGATCAGCAACTGCAGTCGCTCCGGATCGCGGTACGGCGAGTTCGGACGAGTCAGTGCGTCGACGATGGTCACCGGCACGCGGTTACTGTTCTTGAACGGCGTCAGCCGGCGCAGCACTTGTTCGGTGCCGGCCGAGGCGATCGGCAGATCGAACAGCGCCTGCACGGTCGGAAGAGCGGTCGAGAATCCGGCGACAACGCCAACGGCATCCAGTCGCTCGGCGATCAGCTCGGCGGGCTGAACACCGCGATACTCGACGAACTCTGCACCATGGCCGAGCGCCCGCTCACGTACCGCATCGGTGACCGAGGGCGGCGCGGACGGATGCGGTTTGAAAATGATCCGTTCCGGATGCCACTGCATGGCACGATCGACCATGTCCCGCTGCATCGCGATCTCGTCGTCGACGGAGACGAGCCCCAAGGCTGCGAGGTACTGTCCGAGCACGAGTGCCGTCGACGTGCCGTCAACGAGAGCGTCGAGCGCGGGGTCTGGCATTGCAGTTTCGTCAAGAACCGCACGGAACGCAGCCGGCGGCACGGGAACACGCGCGGCACCTGCCTCGACGAACACCAGCGGCTCGACCCCGGGCACGACATCGGCGTAGACGACGCGGCCGATCCGCTCGACGACCGTTCGCCCCAGCGCAACCCGGATCGGCGAGTACGTCATGAGTCCGTCGCCGATGATGGTGATCCGCGCGTTGGGGAACAGTGAAAGCAGCGTGCGCGCTGGCGCCACTTGTGGACTCTGCACGAATAGCTCAAGGTCGTCATCGAGCGTCCACGCACGGGTGAACAGCCGGTTCAGGGTCGGCAGGTCGACCTCGTCCGGAAGCCAGGAACTCGGATGCAATGGCGTGAGGATGCCGTCGAGCGGCTCGATGCGATCGAATCGAGCGCGAAGGGTCGCCAGGTTTGGCAACTCGTCCAGCCCGGTCGTCGTCTCCGGAACTCGCGCGGTGTTGAACGGCACGAGGATGCGTTCCCCACCATCGTCAGCGATGAGACCCGCATCGAGGGCAGCGACGGCGGTGGTGAGACCGTATGCGCTGTGCAGCGCGAAGAGTTGGGTCATGTCACCTGCCCTGCCTTTCGGAGCGTTCGTGCGAGCACACGGCGTCGCGAGGCCTCAAAGCGGCTCAGCGCGACGTCGACATCTGATTTGGGCAGGCTCGCCAGCAGGTGCCGGATGCTTTCCCGCATCTCTCGTCGCAGCGCTGGTTCCATCCGCCGCGACCTGACGAACTGGTGTGAACTCAACGCCAACGCGGTCCATGCCACTTTTGGCATGAAGCGGTGAGCCTCGTCATCCTGCTCGACAATCTCGACCGTCTGCGCGAGCGCTCGAGCAAAGTCGAGTTGGCGGCGATCGCGCACTTGGGTGAGCGACGTGGGCACCCCCCGGCGGTAGAGAACAGCCGGGGCGTCAACGACGGCGAAGGAGTTGGCCTGCAGGTGCAGGCGCCAGATCCACGGGCGGTCCTCCGCGGTGAACAGCCCGTCGGAGAACGTCGCCAGGCCGCGGTCGAGGATGCGACGGTGAAAGATTCCGGCCCACGCGAAGGGGTAGTCGACCATCGTCGTGTCGTCGGTCGGGAGGATCGCGTCTCGGGGAGAAGCGCTTATGCCTCGCCAGGCATACGGTGCACGCTTGAGCACTCTTTTGGAACCGGTCACGCGCACATGGTCGGTGCGCAGAAAGTCGCAACTCAGCTCACGTAGGCGTTCGGTGAGCACTTGGAGTCGGTGGGGTTGCATCCAGTCATCGCCGTCGAGAAAACAGAATGCATCGCCTTCGACATGCGCGAGTCCCTGATTACGTGCGCTGGCCAGACCAACCGGGTGCGAGTTGGTGACGACCTCGGCGTGATCGAAACGTTCGGCGTAGTGCCGCATCTGTGCGCCGGTGTCATCACTCGAGCCGTCATCGATCGCCACCAGCTTGAGCGCACCAGGGTCGTCGAACTGGCGCAGCAGGGTTTCCAGCGCGGTGCCAATGTAGGGCGAGGCGTCCTTCGCGGGAAGGATGACGGTGGCGAGAGGTGTGCGCACAGGGCTCCTGTGTGGATCGAAGGTGTCCGGCATGGTCGCATCTGCGTCTTGCCGGTTATCGACGCCTAGATGAACGAGCGGTGACTCGGCTCTTGCCCGGTACCGTGGAGACCATGGATGCTCGACCCCTGACCGAACCCGTCGACCAGCGCGCGGCCAAGAAGTTCGAACGGGCGAACCGACCG
The DNA here is from genome assembly GCF_000685355.1 of Microbacterium sp. CH12i. GTDB lineage: Bacteria > Actinomycetota > Actinomycetes > Actinomycetales > Microbacteriaceae > Microbacterium. The sequence continues at coordinate 380,539 of NZ_JHET01000010.1, forward strand.
CCGGTAGACGTCGGGAAGATCTTCGTCTTTGTGTTGATCGGGATCATCGGAGCATTCATCCTCTCGATCTTCGGTTTCATGACCGTCCTCTCCCTGGGGAGCGGGCAAGCAATCTCCCCCGGGATGCTCCTGTTCGTGGCAATCCTCGTCGCCATGATCGTCTTCGTTGTGAGTCGCCTCGCGAAGAATCGAGTGGGGCCAACCGACCGCTACCGTCTCAGCCAGTTCGCCGGTGCGAATGGCATGACCTATCTGAACTCGATCCCCGACCCGCCGCTGCCTGGCATGATCTTCCGCATCGGCAGGGCGCGCACGTCTTCTGAAGTCGTACGCGGCGCGCGCCCGCGTTTCGTCGAGTTCGGTAACTATCGCTTCACCACCGGCTACGGAGAAGACGCGACGACGCGCCGATGGGGCTATGTCGCCATCAAGCTTGATGTGCCGCTTCCGCACATCGTGCTGGACGCCACCGGCAACAACTCCGCCTTCAGCTCAAACCTTCCGGCAACGTTCGATAGGTCGCAGAAGCTGTCGCTAGAGGGCGACTTCGATCGGTACTTCACGCTCTACTGCCCGCAGGGATACGAGCGTGACGCGCTGTACCTGTTCACGCCCGACATCATGGCGCACTTCATCAACAACGCCACACTGGACGTCGAGATCGTCGACGAGTGGCTGTTCCTCTACACCCGGGACAGGATGACCACGCCGGATGCCGCAACCTGGGCGCGCCTGTTCGGCACTGTCGATGCGCTGATGGCCAAACTGGATCAGTGGGCTCGATGGCATGACGATCACCGCTGATCGACCATCGGCGGCTAGCGTGGATGCGTGAGTATGTCACCTCCCGGCCCGCACCCGATCTCTTTCGATGCCCGGCCGCTGACCGAACCGGTCAATCCACAGGCCGTGAGCGCGTTCGTCCGCGAGATGCGGGCACGCGGCAACGGCGGCACGAATGTCGGCGCGATCATCGCGATCGTTGTCGTGATCGTCCTGCTGGCAGTGATGCTTCCCGTACTGGGACTCGCAGCCGTGACCGGATTCCGCAGCGGTACACCCATCCTCGGTTTATTGTTCGTGCTGATTTTCCTCGCGGCAATCGCCTTCGGGATCGCGCTCTTCTTCGGCAACCGTCACGCACGGATCAAGCGCTTCCGCCTCAGCAGGTTCGCGACGGCGAACGGTATGACCTACGAAGATGAGGTGAAAAACCCACCTCTGCCGGGCATGATTTTCAGCCTTGGCAACTCTCGCAAGTCGGGCGAGCTTGTCCGCGGACACTCCCCCAGGTTCGTGGAGTTCGGTAACTACCAGTACACGGTCAAGTCGGGCAAGAACTCGACGACGTATCACTGGGGCTACGTCGCGGTGAAGCTCGACGTGCCGCTGCCGAACATCGTTCTCGACGCACTCGGTAACAACGGCTTCGGCTCGAACCTCCCGGCATCCTTCCGTAAAGAACAGCAGCTCTCGCTCGAGGGCGACTTCGACAAGTACTTCACGCTGTACTGCCCAGAGGGCTACGAGCAGGACGCTCTCTACCTGTTCACGCCCGACATCATGGCGCGCTTCATCGACAACGCTGCCCAGCTCGACGTAGAGATCGTGGATGACTGGCTGTTCCTGTACACGAAGCGCGCGGCGTCAACGCTGGATCCGGCCACCTGGGCGTGGTTGTTCACCGTCGTCGGTGCGCTCATCACTAAGTTCGACCAGTGGGCCCGCTGGCGCGACGACCGTCTTCTCGAAGAGCAGGGTCGTGCACACGCTCAGGCGTTCGCGGCGACTCCGGCAATGGGGCAAGCGCAGCCGGGGGCGCCGTCGCTTCCCTTCGCTCCACCGGCGGGGATGCTCAGCCCGCCGCCCGGCGTTGCGCGTGAGGGCCGGCGTCTGAAGCGCAGCACGCGCTGGCTACCGATCCTATTGGTCGTGCTCTTTGGCTTCGGCTGGTTCTGGCTGCGAATTCTGAGCTGACCGGCAGAGGCCTCAGGGGTGTTGGGAGGTGGGCGCTGTCCAGGTGACGGGTGCGCTTTGGTACAGGTTCTCGGGATCTGCCCACACGTCAAGGGACGTGGTGTTGTTGTAGAGCAGCCCGACAACCTGCTGGCCCTCGGCAGCCAGCCCGATGATGCAGTACATCTTGGTATTTGAGCCGTCGTATGGCGGGATCTCCGCTCCACACCCACCGGATGCGGCATCCAATGGTGACTGGACATACGCGCCGGGAGTCCCGTCGGCGAGCATCGGATAAAGCGGCACTTGCGGGATGCCCCGTGTGACGTCACCGTCGACGTGCTGTTCGACGAAGATCACGTACGGCGTGTACTGGGCGAACTCTTCAGGATTGATCACGGTCTCGGCCATGAACGACGAGTCGTGCTCGACCACATCGAGCACCGTGAATCCGTTCAGTACGTCACCAGCGTCGGTTGCGATCGGCAGCCAGGCCACATCACGGAAGCTCAGTGCCGTACCAGCGGGAGTCGCCGCACCGATCGAGCTCATGTCGATGAGGTCGTAGTCGTAGCTGGGGGGCTCTGGCGTCTTGTCCGCATCCGGTTGAGGGGCGGCGCATCCCGCAAGAGCGAGCACGCCGATGACCGCACTGGTTGCGACAACGCGAGAGAGTTGCATGCCGCAATCCTATTCAGCCTCCAGGCCTATTCAGGCACCTAGTGCCTTGCGTACCTCCGGCAGCACCTCGCTGGCGCGGTCATGGTCCAACATCCGCAAGTTGCTTGGCGAGGAACTCCTGCATGTCATCGCGCACTCGGCCGTCGATGCCATGCCCGAGCCCCGGATACCGCCGGTCGGTCGGCGTGGTGTGCGTCGGCACCCACGCGTCGGTGCGTTCGACGGCTGCGGGATGGATAACGCGGTCCTCGGCGCCGCGGCCCACGAACATCGCCGGGCGCGACTCGCGCAGCACAGCATCCCCCGATTGCTCGCCTGACTGCACAAACCCGCCGAGCACGACGGGCGCCAGTACCCGCGCGGGGTGGGTGCGCAAGAGCTGCGAGGCCATGAGCCCGCCCTGCGAGAAGCCGATCGGCACGATTCGTGCACTCGACGGCAGCGCGGCATCCGCCCACGACCAGATAGCCTCCGTTGCCTCGTCGAGAGCGGTCTGATCGGGGTGGCCCGGCGTGACGATGCGGAACCAGGCGTGCGAGCCAGGAGCGACTTCGATCGGTGCGCGCAGCGACGCCCACGGCATCCCTTCGGGAAGAGCGGATGCCAGGGCGGTGAGGTCACGCTCGTTCGAGCCGTATCCGTGCAAGAAGACGGCGACCGTCTCTGCTGTCGGCGACCAGTTCGGTGAGGTGAGAGCGTGGAGAGTCATCGCGCCAGCACCTCGTCAACGTTGGCGCCGGGAAGGGCGATGGTGACCTGGGTGTTCCAGGGGTCAGCGACTGTGATCGCACGGCCGTCGTCGGCGAAGGAGAAGCCTCGTTCGCGGAGTCGGGATGCCAGGGCGTCAAGGTCTTCGCGGCCAGGGACGGTAATCGCGACGTCGCCGAGGCCGAGCTGCGCGGCCCGGGGGCCGGCGCCGGCGCTGTTCCAGACGTTCATCGCAACGTGGTGGTGGTAGCCGCCAGCCGAGGCGAACAACGCACCGGGGTAGCTGGCAACAGTGGTCTCGAAGCCCAGGGCGTCGACGTAGAACGCGCGGGCGGTGGGTATATCTCCGACCTGCAGATGCACGTGTCCGACGGTGCCAGCCTGTCTCGCGACCGTGTCGACCGTGTTCTGGTCGAGGTGCTGCTGCAGGTAGGCGTTGGGGTCGAGGCGCAGCGTCGACATCTGCAGCTCGCCGTTCACGTACTGCCACTCATCCCGGGCACGGTCGACGTAGAGCTCGACGCCATTGCCCTCGGGGTCGGTGAAGTAGAACGCTTCGCTGACGAGGTGGTCGCTGGATCCGGTGAAGTGTCCGCGCGGGTCCTGCGCTGCGCGCAGCACAGTGGCGGCGAGCGCCGGGGCGTCGTCGAAGAGGAACGCGGTGTGAAATAGCCCGGCGTGGCGTGGATCGACCGCCGGAAGGTTCGGCGTCGACACGAGACGCACCATCGGAGTCGTGCCGCGGCCGAGCACGCGGTGCACCTCGGTGCCGCGGCTGCGCTCCTCGATCGGCTCGAGGGCGAGGGCGTTCGCGTAATACGACGACATGGTCTCGATGTCGCCGACGCGGAGGGTGACGGCATCCATCGCGGTCTGCGTGTTGAGCGTGCGCTCGTCGATGGGAGCGGCCGCGGTGTCGGTGGCATTCATGGTTTCTCCTCTGCGGAAGTACTTACTTGCAGGTGCAACCAAGTGTGCCGCGGGTCTATTCCCAACCCTCACAGAGCGACGACGGTAAGTGCTAGCATTATGCTGGCAGGAGGTGCCCAATGGCAGCAGTGACGATTCGCAATCTTGCCGACGAGGTGGTCGCCGCGCTGAAAGAGCGCGCTCGACGCAACGCCCGATCAATGGAAGCGGAGGTGCGTGATGTGCTTACTCGGCTTGCCGATGGCGAGGAACTCCGTAGCGGCCTGGAAGATCAACTGGCGCGACAGGTGAACGCGCGGCGTTTCTCGGTTCCGGCCAGCGAGGTCATGGCACGCATCGCTGCGAACCCGCCTACCGAAGAGGAACGACGGACCGCACGGGTATGGGCCGAAGAGCTCGACACATACCGCGGCGAGGCGTCCGAAGAAGCCCTGAGGGATCCGTGGGAACGGGCGGACGAGTTGCTCGACGCGGCGCGGCGACGTCAGGCGAGCCGGAAGTGATCTTGCTCGACACGAACGTGCTGATCAATATCGACGATGTTCTGCTGCCGCATGAGAGCCTGGGCCTCAGCATCATCGGGCTCGCTGAGCTTCAGTTCGGCATCGAGTTCGCCAGAGATCAACGCGAGCGCCGCCGCCGCATCACGCAGCTTGCACGCATTGATGCGCTTCTCGCGACTCCGTGGTTGCCCTACGACCACGCCGCCGCTGCGAGCTACGGGCGTCTCGCCGCGATCGTCGCGAAGACCCGGCCCGCACATGCGCGTAGCAAGGACATCATGCTCGCCGGGCATGCCCACTCGCTCGGCGCGAGCCTCGTGACATTGAACTCGAAAGACTTCGAGCTTGTCGCCGACGAGGTCGAGATCTTGATTCCCGAACTGCGCGCCTGAGCACCACGTCTCAGCTGCGGGCAGCCCACCATTCGCGGAGGCGCTGCTCGACAGCATCCGGCCCGAGCACGCCCTCGTCAAGCCGCAGATCAAGCAGGAACTTGTAGGCCTCGCCCACCTCGCGTCCCGGCTTAATGTCGAGGATCTGCTGGATCTGATTGCCGTCGAGCTCTGGGCGCATGGCGTCGAGCTCTTCCTGCTCGCGCAGGTCGGCGATGCGCTTCTCAATGTCGTCGTATGCCCCAGACAGGCGCGACGCCTTGCGCCGGTTACGCGTGGTGACGTCGGCGCGAGTGAGGATGTGCAGCCGCTCGAGCAGGTCGCCGGCATCGCGCACGTAGCGTCGCACGGCGGCATCGGTCCACGCGCCCTCGGCATAGCCGAAGAAGCGCAGGTGCAGCTCGATGAGAGTGGCAACAGCATCCGTCGTGGCGGTGTCGAAACGCAGCGCGCTCATGCGCTTGCGTGCCATTCGCGAGCCGACGACGTCGTGGTGGTGGAAGGTGACAGCGCCACCGCCTTCGAGCTTTCGCGTGCGCGGCTTGCCGATGTCATGAAGCAGAGCGGCAAGGCGCAGTGGCACATCGGGGGCGGCACCCGGGCTTCGGACGTGCTCGAGTTCGATCGCCTGGGTGAGCACGGTGAGCGAGTGCTCGTAAACATCCTTGTGGTGATGGTGCTCGTCGACCTCGAGGCGCAGAGCGCTGACCTCGGGCAGGAACTCCTCGATCAACCCGGTGTCAACGAGCACGCGGATGCCGCGCACCGGGTCATCGGTCTGCATGAGCCGGACGAGCTCTGACTGAATGCGCTCCGGGCTCACGATCTTCAACGTGTCGCGCAGGCGCGTGATCGCCGCGCTCGTCTCAGCCTCGATCGTGAAACTGAGTTGCGCGCTGAAACGGGCGGCACGCAGCATCCGCAGCGGGTCGTCACCGAAACTCACGTTCGGGTCGGTCGGTGTGCGCAGGATGCCGGCGACGAGGTCTTCGACCCCACCCGTCGGGTCAACGAGCTTGATTTCAGGGATTTTCAGCGCCATCGCGTTCACCCGGAAGTCGCGGCGCACGAGGTCACCGTCGATCGTGTCGCCGAACTCGACGGTGGGCTTGCGCGTCACGCCGTCGTAGCTGTCCGCGCGGTAGGTCGTGATCTCGACCTGCTCACCCCGAATGCGTGCACCAATGGTGCCGAAGGCGCGGCCGATGTCCCACTGTGCGGTGGAAATCGGCGTGACGATCTTGAGGATGTCGTCGGGCGAGGCATTCGTCGTGAAGTCGAGGTCATTCACTTCGCGGGCAAGCAACGCGTCACGCACTGGTCCCCCGACTACAGCGAGTTCGAACCCCGCGGCCTGGAACGCATTCGCGAGCGCCGAAACAACGGGTCCTTCTGCGAGAGTGCGCAGGCGTGCGAGGCCCTCGGCCATATTGAGCATGGGTTCCAGCGTACCGGGGCGCGTGCTTTCCCACGGCGACGGGGGGCAGGAATGAACCTCGGCCAGAAGCCGAAGCTTTCCAGGAGCCACGTTGCCTATATCCATACCCTCCACGCTGAAGGGTATGGATCAAGCACATCGCTGGGGCGGTTAAGGTCTACAGCAAGAAGCACGGCAAGGAAATGCCGATCAGTTCGACGACGGTTCAGAAGGTTCTGAGCGGTCGCTACGACATGACGGTCGACGAGTGGCAGGCAACCAAGGACAAATCCCGGCAGGATAAGGTCGCGGACGCGATGAGGCGGATCAAGCAGATCGATCGAGAGAGGAAGGCTACTGATATCTGAGCTTTGAAAGAACGGCGAAGACCGGGGGCTGTTAATTGAGGGTCGATCCCCGGCCTTCTTCGTGCCCTCAGCGCGACTGGGCCTTCGGCTTCACCGCTTTCGCCTTCTGCAGAAGAGATTCCTGATGGCGTCGGTTTCGCACATCATCCTTCCGGAGGCTTCGCCCCTCGGAAAGAACAGTCTGAAACTGCTCCGTGGCAAGCTCCATCGCCTTGGAGATGGCGAATTCGATCCGGTCAGAATCGGTGACCTTGAACTGGACCTTCTTAGCCGCAACAAGCCGGCGCCTCGCGGACTCGAGGTCACCCGCTTCGAACACCGACGCTATCTGCGGATTGATGATGACAGAGACCATCATGGCAATGTGATGCTTCGCCGCCTTCAGAGTTGTGGAGTCGGGAGTGCGAGCGAAGTATCGATCCACCCGGTAGAGGAGCCAGGCTGCGTAGTAATACGCCTCGACTGAGTAGTTGCCCCAGACGAAGGAATCCTCGGCTTCGAGTTCCTTCGGGGAACCAATCGCTCGGAAGGATTCGCCGAAGAGGGTGGCGGCGACGGCGCGGTTGAGCTCCGGAGTAGTGACGACGCGCGTCCTCGGAAAGTCGAGTGCCGCGTGCTGGATCTGACGCAGGTATCGCAGGCCATCGGCACCTGACTGAGTGAAATACTCCTCGACGTCCTTGGCTGTCTGAGAACTCGCCTGGATGTCCGTCGAACCGATCGGAGTTTGGAGGTTGGTGGCAATCGCGACGCTCGTCCTCACTCTTGCATCGTCTGAACTGACGATCTTCACTGGAATCCAAAGATCGGACAAGAGTTCCGGCTTCTCTTTGACCGCCTCACTCGCCGCCCACCTCACCAGCTGGTGACTCGTCTGCCCACCGTTTACGATCTGATAGCCAGATATGAAGAATTTGTCTCCGGCTCCCCTGAGTGAGCTAGCGATGATGGTGAGACCGTTGTTCAGGAACGGAAACTGCTCACGCTCCTCACTCTGGAGGGTTCGAGTGATGCGGGTGTTGACGGTGTTGTGCGCACCGAGATCCAGCCGCACGTTGTCATCGAAAATACCGGGCCTGATGGAACCAGTCTCGTCCGTCAATAACTTCAGAGCCTCCGCGCCAGACAGTAGCCCGATGTAGGCCTCACTCACGCGTTCCGTGGCGGGGATGGTCTGTCGCTTCGTGAAGTCGAAACGGACGTTTTGTGGCCCGTGTCGTTCCTTCAGCTTCGCCGCGAGCGCATCGTGTCCGTGAGTTTTCAACTCGAACGGCTCCGAATACACCCCTAGTTCTTTGATCCGGCGAACCGCTCGGTGACCTGGAGTTCCTTGCGAGCATCAGCCCCGTCGTGTCCACTGGTCGTGACGTAGAACACCTCGCACGGGATTCGCGTTTCCTGGAACTTGTCACCGTTCTCGGCGATCTTGTCGATCAACGCGGCGAGGTCGACTAGGGCGGCAGGGAGATTAATATTCTGCGGGTTGATCGCATACTTCGTGACTGACTCGATCCCGTGGAGAAACTTCGAGATCAGCTTTGTGTCGTAGGACTCACTCGTCTTCGCCTGGATGAAAACGACGCGCGCGGTATTCGAGATCTGCTCTGAGATCAGTTCTTCGATCTCCGACGGTTCGAATACAAGCTGCCCGTTCACGACCACGGCGGCGATGTCGATTCCCTCGTCCGACCCTCCTCCGCGCACGGACCGCTCGATCTTCCCCACATCGTCTCGCAGGTAGGGATAAAGATAGTTGGCCGCGACGTAGAGCTCGAACTGCTTATCCTCCGATACCGCGAAGCCGAAGTCGCGCGCAAACTTGGCGACACGTTTACCCGTAAGAGTGTGCATCTTTCCCCTTGATCAGCGACGGCGGTGATCCTCATCCCGTTGTTGCACTGATACTAGCGTCGGGTCAGCGGATCAGGTGTTGGGCGATGAAGCCGCAAGCTACCGAAGGCGTTTCAGCGTCGTGCGAATAGGCTCAGCGGCGACAGTCGACAGTTTCAGGCGGCCACACGATCCCGATGCATGATCGAACCATCTCGCAGTCTGAGACGCTCAGATCGCGTCGCCGTGCACCGGTCCCTCGGTGTTCGACTTCCAGCCGAGCTCAGGCGCGACGTACTTCGCGAACGACTCGAGCACGTGCAGGTTGTAGTCCACGCCCAACTGGTTGGGGACGGTCAGCATCAGAGTGTCAGCGGCCATGACCGCCTCGTCCGCGAGCAACTGCTCGATGAGGGCATCCGGCTCGGCGGCATAGGTCTTGCCGAAGGTCGAGCGCATGCCGTCGATGATGCCGATCTGGTCACCGCTCTCGGCGGAACGGAGGCCAAAGTACGCCCGGTCCATATCCGAGATAAGCGGGAAGACACTGCGGCTGACCGAGACGCGAGGGGTTCCAGTGTGGCCCGCATCCTTGTATGCCGCGCGATACAGATCGATCTGCTCTCGCTGCAACTGGTCGAACGGCACACCGGTCGCCTCAGTGAGCAGGGTCGAACTCATCAGGTTGAGACCCTTTCGGCCGGTCTCTTCCGCGGTCGCGCGTGAACCGGAGCCCCACCAGATGTGATCGCGCAGGGTCTCAGAGCGCGGCTCGATTGCCAAGTATCGGCCCTCACCGACCTGCTTCGGGTCTCCGGGGGCGACACCTGCGCCATCGATCGCCTCGAGGAACAGCTCGAACTTGTCACGGGCGAGATCGGCGCCTCGCGGGTCTTCAGAGCCGACATAGCCGAAAGATTCGTAACCGCGGAGAGCAGTCTCGGGTGAACCACGGCTCACGCCGAGCGCGATGCGTCCGCGGGCGATCAGGTCGAGGGCTGCGGCCTCTTCGGCAAACTGCAGCGGGTTCTCGTAGCGCATATCGATGACGCCGGTGCCGACCTCGATGCGCTCGGTCTTGGCTGCCATCGCCGCGAGCAGTGGCATCGGCGACGCCGACTGGCGAGCGAAATGGTGAACGCGCACGTAGGCGCCGTTGACCCCGATCTCATCCGCGCCGACCGCGAGGTCGATCGTCTGGTGCAGCATGTCGCCGGCCGTGCGTGTACCAGAGCCGGGCACGGGCGCGTAGTGCCCAAACGAGAGAAATCCGAAAGCCTTCATGATTTCATGCAACCGAATGGATACCGGTGGCATTCCCGACCGCCATGATCAATCCGCAACGAGAAATCCGTCCAGCACCAGCTGCCGCACGCGCGGCTCGAGTTCAGCCCACAGATCAGAAAGCCGCACCTCGAACAGATCGGCGAGGGCAGCGACAATCTGCGTGACCGTGAGTTCACCGTCGCACGCACCGACGAGCCCGGCGAGCGCAGGATCGACCGAAAGCGTGCGCCCGAACCCACCGCCCTGCCGCAGCTCGATGACGCTCGGATCATCATCGCCCGGCATGTAATGCCGCGCCTCAGTAACGTCGGGTGCGGTGATGAGAATCGAAGGGATGCCGTCGGCCAAAGAGTCATGCGCAGCGAGCCCACTGTGCAGAGCTCGCCCGGGGGCGGAGAGTGGCTGCGACACCCGCTCGAAACGCCGAAGTCGCGGTGCATCCGCGGACTCCGGGCGCCGCAGCAGCACATACCCGAACCCGATCGCCGTGACCTGGCGTTCGGTGAAATCGTCGAGCCACGCGGCCAGCATCCGATCGAACGCGGCATCTCGCGGAGTCGTGCCACCATCGCGAATCCACAGTTCGGCATAGCCGAGCGGGGTAAGCTCCTCGCGCTCGACGACCCAGGCGTCGAGGCTGTCATCGATCCACGACTCGAGGCGGTCAAGGCCCGAGGCCGCTTGCGAACCCGCGCCCGCCTGCGAAAGGGACTCCCAGTTGCCGAGCAGCTGCGCAATCCCACCCTCGGCGAGATGCGCGGGCACCGCACGAACGAACTGCTCGACGAGCGCATCGCCGATGAGTCCACCGTCGCGGTATTCGTACGCGGTCACGCCATCCACTCGCGGCGTGATCACGAAGGGCGGGTTGGAAACGATCAGATCGAACTCCTCGCCAGCGACGGGCTCGAACATACTGCCCACCCGGAACGTGATGTTCTCGACCCCGTTCAGGCGGGCATTGAGCTCGGCGAACGCAAGAGCGCGCGCCGAGATGTCGGTTGCGACTACCTCTCGGGCATGCCGGGCGACGAGCAGGGCTTGGATGCCGCATCCTGTGCCGAGGTCGAGCGCGCGGTCGATTGGTGCCGGCACGATCAGCTCGGCCAGCGTGCGTGAGGCTCCGCCCACGCCGAGCACGTGGTCAGCGGGCAATTCCGTGCCGAGGGCCAGTTCATCGAGATCGCTGGCGATCCACCACTCCCCCACACCCTCGGCATCAACGAAGGATTGCGGGTGAATCATCGCAATCGGCGCGATCTCATCACTGGCCTCTGAAACCAGCGCAAGACCAAGTGCGACCAGCCCCTCGACCCCGAGCCGCGGAAGCGCCGCCGCGACAGATGCGAGCGGCTGCGGCATCCCGAGCACGAAGAGTCGACCGAGCGTTGCCAGAACTCCCGAATCACCAGCGATGGCGCGCAGTAACGGCTCTCGCACACCGCGCCCCAACGCGTCGTCCTCTTCTTCGCCCCACAGTCGACGGAGCGGTTCAGAACGGAAGTCGGCAGCATCCAGATCGGCCGCGAGAGCGGCGACAAGTGCGGGATGCGGCATGGGCGGAAGAGCGTCGGACACGGCCGTCACTCTACGCGCCTTCAGGGTTCACTCGTGGTGCCAGCCTAGAATCGCAGGGTCACAACTCACGGGCCGCCCGCCATGGCGCCCGAGGAAGACCAGAGACTTTGATCAGCCCCCGAACAGGTCGTCGCGCGCGCGCTCAACGCAGTGCACGCGGTTTTGTGGTGTTCGCTCTGGCCGCCGGACTCGCTCTCGCTCCGCAACTGACTTTTGCCGCGCCAGCATCCGCCGCTGCCAAGGACACCAGTGAGGGCGCCGTCGACATCGCACTCTCAACCGGCGCGCACGGCGTGATCCAGCCCGGTTCTTCACTGACAACGACCGTCACGATCACCAACAGCACAGACGAAGAGCTGTCGACCGGCCGTGTAACGGTCGAGCTCAATCGGACGCCCCTCCTCGATGGATCTGCGCTCGCCTCGTGGCTCGATTCTGGCGAAGCATCCGGATCTTTCGCGCCACTCGCTGCGGAGAACTCCGATCCGGTCACCGCATCCGATTCGTCCATCACGTCGGTGTTCACGCCAGCGAGCGCTCTCGGCGCGCTTGCGGACGGCGTGTACCCGATTCGCGCCAAGCTCGCGGGCGCGACAACCGGAGACCTGCAGAACGACACGTTCTCCTCGCAGAACATCACCGCAAGCAGCGTGCTCATCGTCGATTCGGGCGCAGCCGCCCAGGTGAGCGTGCTGGTACCGATCACCGCGACGCCCGCCGATGGAGGCCTCCTCACCGCCGACGAGCTCACCGTTCTCACCGCCTCAGATGGCGCTCTCACTGCTGGCGCTCTCACTGCACAGCTCGACGGGGTCGCCGGGACGTCGGCGGCACTCGCCGTCGACCCGCTGATTCCCGCGGCAATCCGCGCCCTCGGCACTGCGGCGCCCCTCAGCGCAACCGACTGGCTCACCCGCCTGGATGCCCTCCCCAACGAGCGCTTCGCGCTGCAGCTCGGCGATGCGGATGCCACAGTGCAGGCGCGAGCGGGCCTACCGGAGCTGCTCGCTCCACTGTCGCTTGCGCCGTACCTCAACGATGCGAACTTCATCGAAAGCAGTGGCGGGGCGACGCCATCCCCCACGCCATCTGCCACCCCGTCTGGCGCCCCGACGGAGCCGGTGCTGCCGACGAACGCAGAGCTCACCGCTCTTCGCTCGGCCGCCCCCGGCATTGTCTGGCCCCTGGGTGACGTCACCACCGCAGACCTCGCCACATTCAACGAGTACCTCGGTACCGATGTCACGACGGTGCTTCCGTCCACGTCACTCGCCGCGTACAGCAGTGCCCGTGTTGAAGTCGACTCCCACGATGTTCTGGTGATGGATGCCGCGGCATCCGACGCACTGTCACGCGCCGCGGGAGACGCTGACGCGACCACACGCGAAGGCGACATCGCCGAGGGCATCGCCCACCTGTCCTTCACCCGCCCGCAGGCCTCACTCTTGGTGGGATTGGACCGCAACGAAACCCGCACGGCCGACGCGTTGCGCGAAACAATCCTGTCGGTCACGACGATCGCCGCGCCGGTCGGGCTCAGCGAACTGCGTAACACCGTCCCGGCATCCGCGACCCTCGGCGACGCAACCGATGCGGCCAATGACGCCGTCACCACACGCGTGACGATGCTGGGTAGTCTGCTGGCCGATGAAGCGCAGTTGACGGCATTTTCGTCAATCCTTGACGACACTCTTGTTTTGCGCTCACCCGAACGGCTGCAGCTGATGCGCTTGATTGGTGTGGGCGTCGCCGATACCTACCCCGAGGATGCTGCCGCCCATCGCACCGCAACAACGAAGACGTTGAACGCAGTCGGAGTCCAACCACCGAGCCCGATTCAGCTCTTCACCTCTGCTGCGCCCCTGCCCGTATGGGTGCGCAACGATCTTCCATGGGCAGTGAACGTGACGCTGACGTCCACGCCCTCCGATGCGCGCCTGGACGTGCGGCCCACCACTGAGGTCGCGGCGCAGCCGGCCAGCAATACTCGCGTGAAGGTGCCCGTCGAGGCGCGCGTGGGCAGCGGCGATCTCACCGTCGAATTCAGCCTCGCCTCTCCCACCGGCGTGCCCGTCGGCGTCGACCAGTCGGCGACCGTCGCGGTACGTGCAGAGTGGGAGAACATCGGCCTCGGCATCCTCGGCGGCATGATCGCCCTGCTACTCATCCTCGGTATCGTGCGCACCGTCGTGCGGCGCCGCAAGGATCGTGACGGTGAAGCGGATGCCGAATTCGAAACGGATGCCACGCCTGACGAGTCAACGAAAGAATAACCGCGTCTGCGCATGAGACAACGCCTGTCCTCAGCGTCATGGAATGCCTCGCGGTTACGATGGGTTGAAGCAGTGGAGCGTCCTGCCAGGCAAAGAGAGAGAGCACATGCGCAAGGTCATCATCATCGGCTCCGGTCCGGCCGGATTCACCGCCGCCATTTATGCGGCGCGCGCGAACCTCGAGCCGTTGCTCATCGCGAGTTCCGTCGAGGTCGGCGGAGAACTCATGAACACGACCGACGTCGAGAACTACCCCGGCTTCCCTGAGGGCATCCAGGGTCCAGACCTCATGACGAAGTTCCAGGAGCAGGCCGAGAAGTTCGGCACCGAGGTCGTCTACGACGATGTCACCTCGCTCGAGCTCGACGGACCGGTCAAGAAGGTCACGCTCGGCAGCGGAATCACCCACGAAGCACAGTCAGTGATCTATGCGACAGGCTCGGCGTACCGCAAACTCGGCATCGAGGGCGAAGAGCGCCTCTCGGGCTACGGCGTCTCGTGGTGCGCGACGTGCGATGGCTTCTTCTTCCGCGAGAAGAACATCGCGGTCGTCGGCGGCGGCGACTCGGCGATGGAAGAAGCAACCTTCCTCACCCGCTTTGCGGACAAGGTCTACGTCATTCACCGCAAAGACACTCTGCGGGCATCCAAGATCATGCAGGACCGCGCTTTCGCGAACGAGAAGATCGAGTTCATCTGGAACAGCGAGGTCGCCGAGATCACCGGTGGCGACAGCGTCAACGGCGTGAAACTGCGCTCGACGGTCGATGGCTCAGAGAGTGAGCTTGTTTTGGATGGCGTCTTCGTCGCGATCGGCAACGACCCGCGCACACACCTCGTGCACGACAAGCTCGAGCTCACGCCCGAAGGCACCATCTGGGTCGACGGCCGCTCATCTCGCACATCTGTTCCGGGCGTCTTCGCCGCTGGTGACGTCATCGACCCGACCTACCGTCAGGCGATCACCGCTGCCGGCTCTGGCACGGTCGCAGCTCTCGACGCCGAGCACTTCCTCGCGGCATCCGACGAGCAGCCGGCGTCATTAGCTACCGAGTCCGTCGCCGTCTAACACCGGGAACACATTTCACTCGTCTGCTGTTGTAGCAGGGAGTTCCTCAATTCAAGGAGATATCTGATGACTGCCAAGGTAACGAGCCAGGCCACATGGGACCAGGACGTACTCCAGGCCGAAGGCCCCGTTCTGGTGGACTTCTGGGCCGAGTGGTGTGGTCCGTGTCGTATGGTCGCGCCGGTTCTCGACGCGATCCAGGCCGACAATCCAGACAAGATCACGATCGTCAAGCTCAACGTTGACGAGAACCCCGAGCTTGCAATGAAGTACCAGATCACGTCGATTCCGGCGATGAAGGTGTTCCAGGGCGGCGAGGTCAAGAAGACCATCATCGGCGCAAAGCCGAAGCCCGCTCTCGAGAAGGACCTCGCCGAGTTCATCGGCTAAGTCCCCTCGCACTGCACTTCTGAAGCCCGTCTCTCCGCTGGAGGGGCGGGCTTCGTTGTTTCTACGCGGTTTCTCCGGTCGTTGTTGCGCTCAGGGGGCGTCGGCGATTGAGGCGTCCCACCGACGGTGGCGCGAGCCTTCGCCCAGCATCCCCCACACGGCACTCGTGAGCTCGGGGTACTCCAGCGCGATCTGGCGCAGCACACGGTAGTGACGCGCGGCATTCGGTCGCACACCGTCATTTGCAGAAATGTTGTCGGCGCGCAGAAGGAACACGACGAGCTCATCGACGCTGGGAAGCTCTTCCATGAAGTCCCACGGGTCTTCACCGCTCAGCAGGCGCTCCTGGATGAGCACGGCAAGCTCGTCGGCCGCCTCGGCACGCAGCACTTCAAGGCTGGCGCGACGTGGAACAGCTTCTGACATGCATCCAGCCTACGCGCGCTTCGGACGGCGTCGGCGCGTGACCTCCGCAGAATCCGTCATCGATTCGAGCTCCCGGCCCTTCGTCTCCGGCACCTGGTAGTAGACGAAGAAGAACGACACGATCGCGAAGAATGCGTAGAAACCGTAGGCGAAAGTGAGGCCGATTTCAGCGAAGGCGGGGAACGTCGTCGAGATGAAGAAGTTCGCAATCCACTGCGCGGCGGCCGCCACTGCGAGCGCACCGGCGCGGATCGAGTTCGGGAACATCTCCCCCAGCAGAACCCAGACCAAGGGCCCCCAGGTTGCACCGAAAGCGACCACGAAGCCGTTGGCGCAGATCAGTGCGATGAGCGACCAAGGTTCCGGCAGCACGACGGCGCCATCCTGCAGCGTGCCGAACGAGAAGGCGACTGCCATCATGCCCAGGGTTACGGCCATGCCGATCGATCCTGCCAACAGCATGGGGCGACGGCCGACTTTATCGACGAGCAGGATCGCAATGATCGTCACGACGATGTTGGTGACCGAGGTGATCACCGACGTCATCAGCGCCTGCGATTCATCGAACCCGACCGAAAGCCACAGCGTCGTGGAGTAGTAGAAGATCACGTTGATGCCGACGAACTGCTGGAAGACGCTCAGCAGAATGCCCACCCAGACGATCGGCTTCAGACCAAAGCGACTCCCTCGCAGGTCTTTCAACGATTCTTTCTGCTCAGAGTTCAGAGTGGAGCGGATCTCTTCGATCTTGAGATTCACGTCGGTTTCACCGGTGAAGTCATACAGCACCTGCGAGGCCTTGTCGATGTCTCCTCGGGCAACGAGGAAGCGTGGAGACTCTGGCAGGCGAAGTGCCATAACGCCGTAGATCACGGCCGGAATGACCTCGACCATGAACATCCAGCGCCACGCATCAATGCCGAACCACAGCACGTTTGCCGCGCCACCCGCGATGTTCGCGAGCAGAGCGTTGGAGAGCAGCGCGGTGAAGATACCGGTCACGATCGCCAGCTGCTGCAGAGAGCCGAGTCGCCCACGCACCTTCGCGGGTGAAACTTCGGCGATGTAGGCCGGTGCAATGACAGATGCCGCCCCCACTCCGATTCCACCGATCACGCGCCAGACGATGAGGTCAACCACACCGAAAGCGAGACCCGATCCGACCGCTGAAACAAAGAAGAGGACCGCGGCGATCACCATCACAGGGATGCGACCGAGCTTGTTCGCGAGGCTGCCAGCGAACCACGCACCCACTGCGCAGCCGAGCAGTGCGGACGACACGGCGAAACCCTGAAGAGCGGGGCCAAGTTCGAACGCGCCAGCGAGAGCAGATACGGCGCCGTTGATCACCGCCGTATCAAACCCAAACAGGAACCCGCCCAAAGCTGCGGCGATACTGATTCCGATAACGCGAGCGTTGAAACGCCCGGCTTTGCTCTGGTCTGGCATGTGCTCTCCCCTGTCTCTGTTCACTCTACGAGTCGCGGGTGCTTCGTTGTCAATGAAACTGAAAGTCAGGCGCCGTAGCCTTCTTCTCCGAGTTCAGAGAGAATTCGGTTCAGATCCTGAATAGATGCGAATTCAATCGCGACCTGGCCTTTTCTTGCACCCAGAGTGATCTTGACTCGGGTGTTGAGGCGGTCACCGAGCTTGCCCGACACCTCGTCGAGATACGCGCGACGGGCACCCGCCTGTGGCTTCGTCTTGGTCGATCCACTCGAGGGAACAGCCTTGGCTGCCTCCTCCGTGGCACGCACAGAAAGATCCTCATTGACGACCTTATCGGCGAGCTTCTGCATTGCGACGGGATCGGCGAGTGACAGCAGGGCACGAGCATGACCAGCACTCAGCACACCGGCAGCGACGCGCTGCTGCACGGGAACGGGCAGCTTGAGCAGTCGAATCGTGTTGCTAATCTGCGGACGTGAGCGGCCAATCCGTGTCGCGAGCTCCTCCTGCGTGATACCGAAGTCCTCAAGAAGCTGCTGGTACGCAGACGCTTCTTCCAGCGGGTTCAGCTCGGAACGGTGCAGGTTCTCGAGGAGGGCATCACGAAGAAGGTCTTCATCTGCCGTCTCGCGGACAATCGCAGGGATCGAAGCAAGTCCCGCCTCTCGCGCTGCGCGGGTGCGGCGCTCTCCCATGATCAGTTCGAACTGACCATCAGCGTTCTTGCGGACGATAACCGGCTGCAAGACGCCAAACTCCCGCACGCTGTGCACAAGCTCTGCGAGGTCATTGGCGTCGAAATGCGTACGCGGCTGGCGTGGGTTCGGAACGATATCGTTCGGGTCGATCTCGATCAGACGGATGCCAGGAACTTCAGTGAGATCGTCTGTGGGCGCTTCCGAGCGTTCAGCGACCTTGACGCCACCGGCCGGGTTCAGCGAACCGCCGGGGAAGAACACGTCAACGGGACGCGCCGACTGATCTGCAGTGGGGATAAGTGCGCCGATTCCTCGACCCAGTCCAGTGCGCTTTGCCATCAGTTCTCCTTGCTCGGCATCTTTTTCGATGCGATCTCGACAGCGGCCTCGCGGTATGCGATCGCACCGGCGGAGTTTCCGTCGTATGTGATCACCGTCTGACCAAAACTCGGGGCCTCAGACACGCGCACTGAACGCGGTATCACCGTGCGCAGCACCTGCTCAGGGAAATGCGTACGAACCTCGTCGGCGACCTGCTGCGCAAGACGAGTGCGTCCGTCATACATCGTCAGCAAGATTGTGGAGAGGTGGAGGTCAGTGTTCAGGTGCTTTTGGATCATCTGGATGCTACCGAGCAGCTGGCTCAGACCCTCGAGTGCGTAGTACTCGCACTGAATAGGAATGAAAACCTCGGATGCCGCGGTAAAAGCGTTGATCGTGAGCAGACCCAGCGACGGCGGGCAGTCAATAATGACAAAATCAGCCGCATTGTCACTGAGATAGACGTCGAGCGCTCCGCGCAGACGGTGTTCCCGCGCAACCTGGGCCACCAGTTCGATCTCAGCGCCGGCCAGGTGGATAGTGCTCGGGGCACACAGGAGGTTCGGGGATTCCGGACTCTGCTGCACGATGTCCGCCAGAGGAACATCGTTGATCAGTACGTCGTAAACGCTCGGGGTCTCCGCGTTGTGCGGCACACCAAGCGCCGTAGAGGCATTCCCCTGAGGATCGAGGTCGATAACGAGCACCTTCGCGCCCAAACTTGCTAGCGCAGAACCGATATTCACGGCCGTGGTGGTCTTACCCACACCACCCTTTTGGTTCGACACGGTAAGCACGCGGGTTTCCCCAGCGAACTCAACCGCAGTCGCTTCCAGATTTCGACGCCTTGCACTGAGATCAGCGATCTCGCGTGCCAGTGGCGTATCGACCCCGAAAGTATCGTTCACTGTTGCCTTCTCGGACTGTTTCACGTGAAACATCCACTCCTTTCGGGGACCGCGTTCCACTCTAATCGCAAGGTGGGACGTTGGTGGCACTGGGGCGGAGTTGCGTCGGTAATCGGCTGCACTTCCGGGGTTCGGGATGCCGTCTCTCTCGCAGAGCGGGTGCCCTCCCCACCTTCGTGGGGCCCCTCCCGATGCTCGTTCGTGCGGCATCCGAACCCCTCTGCTCTAGAAATGAACTCAGTGCCCCCAACTGGAGGCTTGGACGGGGGTAGCAGCGTATCGCTTCGCTCTACGACTGCGCCTAGTCTGCAAACACGCGTTGGTGGGCGGCCACAGACGGGCGGATCTGTGAGTGTTTCACGTGAAACATTGCTGCCTCAACAAAGGTTCGACACGTCTCGTTCAGTGGGACACGCAATCGCGCGCAATCAGCACTGCCGGTCGGCACGGGCGGATGATTCACGTGAAACGCGTCGACCTTGTTCGGGGCACTGCAGGCTCTGCTCCAATGGGATGTGCGACCATTCGTCCGCATCGTTGCGTTCTTGACGGTGCAGCTATGTTTCACGTGAAACATCTGTGCTCACACTTCGACGGCTAAGTGACCGACTCCTAAAGGGCCAGCTAATGTGCCGCAGCCGTCGAGCGAAGCGAGACGCTGCTACCCCATCTCACCCAAAGAAGTACGGCAGATACCCCACCAACGACAGAGGGCGCAGGGATGCCGAACGAACGAGCATCGGGAGGGGCCCCGCTTGCGGGGAGGGCACCCGCTCTGCGAGAGAGACGGCATCCCGGAGCCCGCAGGCACCCGACCGCGTCGCCCAAAGGGCGCGCAACAGCAGCAAAGTTACCGAACAGTAGCCCGAACTACCCGAGTACTTTCCCCCAACACCCCTTCACCCAGTACTTCAACCCGCACATCACTGAGCCGATACTTCTTGATCTGCTTGGCTGCGGCATCGATTTCCGCCGGGGCGTTCATGCCTTTGAGAAGTGCGAGCTCTCCCCCATCGCGTAACAGCGGTGCGGTGTACGGGATGAGGGTGCGCAGTGCGCTGACCGCGCGGGCGGTAACCATGTCGAACTTCTCGGTCGTGCGCACGTCCTCGGCGCGTGACCGTAGGACCGTGACGTTCTCGAGGCCGAGTTCCGAGACCTGTTCGTTGAGCCAGTTGACGCGTCGTTCCATCGGCTCAACCAGTGTCCAGCGCACATCGGGGCGTGCAATCGCAATGACGAGTCCTGGGAGCCCTGCCCCCGATCCGATGTCGGCCGCCGAGCCGTGAAAGAGTGGCGCAGCAATGGCGCTGTTCAGCACGTGACGAGTCCACAGGCGTGGAAGCTCAAGTGGCCCGATCAGACCACGCTCTTCTCCCTGTGCAGCAAGAGCTGCAGTGAAAGCCCGGGCAACATCGATTCGATCTCCGAACAGTGATGCCGCAGCATCCGGCTCGTTCTCAACCTCAGTCATGCGGCTTCCAGGCAATGTTTCACGTGAAACATCAGCGGCGACGGAGCACCGTGTGGCGATCGGCACCCTCACCGTACGACTCTGAAACGAGCGCGCGGTCAGCGGCGATGTCGTGTACCAGCTTGCGTTCGTAGCTGGACATCGATGGGAGTGAAGCCTGAGAAGCACCCTCGTCGAGCTTTGCCATTGCGGCATCCACCAATATCTCGAGCTGGCGACGACGCGCATCACGGGACCCACCCACGTCGAGAATCAGGCGCGAGAACGACCCGGTCTTGTTCTGGACGGCCAGGCGAGTGATCTCCTGCAGTGCCTGCACGGTATCGGGGTCGGCGAGCACAGAGATGTCTTCACCCTCTGCCTCGACCGACACGTATGCACGGCCCTGACGAACGTCAAGGTTCAAGTCGCCATCGATGTCGGCGATGTCGAGCAGCTCCTCGATGAAGTCGGCGGCGACGTCACCTTCATGCTCGAGCTGCTCTACGGTGGGCTCGGTGCGCTCAGACGATCCAGCGCGCTCAGAAGATTCGGTGCGCTCGGCCACGTTGTCACTGGTCATGCGTTGGGACCCTTCTTCTTCGCGCGCTTCTTACCTACCGGCTGCTGACGCGTTGGTGCTTCCTGCTTGGCCTTTTCAACCTCTTCAAGCAGGCGCTGCTGCTCAGCCTCATACACCGACATCGGAACGACCTTGCCTGACGAATCGATCGCCTTACCCTTGCGTGCCAGACGCTCTTCGCGTGCCTTGGCGGCTTCGGATCCGGGAGTCGGCATCTCGCGGATGACAAGGAACTGCTGTGCCATGGTCCACAGGTTCGAGATGAACCAGTAGACGACGACGCCGAGCGGGAAGAAGATACCCGAGAAGATGAAACCCAGCGGCAGGATGTAGAGCATGATCTTCTGCATCTGGTACGCCTGGCCGGTCTTGGCTTCGGGCGACAGGTTCTTCGAGATGATCTGCAGCTGAGTGAAGAACTGCGAGCTGATCATCAGCACGACGAGTATCACGAGCAGAACGATCGCAACGGTGTTCTGGGCATCGACAGCGTCACCCAGCGTTCCATGCAACGAGACGTTGCCGAAGATCTTTGCGTCGTAGAACTGCTTGGTGAGCTCTGGGCTCAAAAGGCCCACACCACCGAGGGCTGCCTTGGCGTGCTTTGAGACATCGTTTAGCACGCTGAACAGGGCAAAAAATACTGGCATCTGCACCAAAAGGGGCAGACAGCTCGACATCGGCGAGGTGCCGTGCTTCTTATAAAGCGCCATCGTCTCGCGGCTCATCGCCTCACGAGAGAGCTGATCCTTCTTGCCCTTGTACTTCTCTTGCACCTTCTTCATCTGAGGTGCAATTTCCATCATCTTGCGCTGGCTCTTGATCTGTTTCACAAACAGCGGGAAGACCGCTGCGCGAACGATGATCACAAGACCGACAATCGAGAGGATCCACGTGATGCCGGCTGCTTCTGGCAACCCCACAGACGTGAACAGCCAATGCCAAGCAACGAGGATAAGCTCAACGGCCCACTTCAGCGGCCACAGAATGGTGCCAAGCAGATCGAAGCCGCCCCCGGTACCGGCAGCCGGCGAGGGGGTGGCGGAGGCGAGCAGGAGGTCAAGACCCACTGTTCAGTCCTTTCGAGAAGGTACGACGAAACCTCGAGCGGTCAGGTCGTGTCGGAAATGGTCGTGGGGGCGAACGTCATCGACGCCGCCTTTTGTCCAGGGATTGCATCTGAGGATGCGCCATGCCGACAGCACGGATCCCTTTACAGCGCCGTGCTGCTGCACCGCACCTACAGCGTAAGCCGAGCAGGACGGGTAGTACGCACAGACTTCTCCATAAAGAGGAGAGATCACCGCACGGTATCCGGCCAGAAACCCTAAGACAAGATTTCGTGGGACGAGGGGGATGCTCCGCGCCAGGTCACCGGCATGCAGATGAGCCGAACCCATTGCGTAGGAAGGCAGAGCGCTCACGATGACACGCGTTCACGGTTGAGTCGCGCCAGACATCGCGTCACGTCGGCGTTGAGCTCAGCAAACGTCGCGGTTGCAGACGCAGGAAGGGCACGGATGACGATATCCGTGCCCTCAGGTACGTCTGCGAGCGCAGCCGCACAGACGGCCTTGAGCCGTCGACGCACGGTGTTGCGGATCACAGCTGTGCCCACCTGCTTACTGATGATGAACCCGAACCGGGGCTCACGTGCTTCCCCGGTCACCAGCATTGAGCTAATGACCCGGGCGCCCCCGCACCGGACACCGCGACGGACGACCGACTTATAGTCGGTGCCGCGCGTCAGTCTGTGCGGACGGGCGAGCACGAGGCTTACGCAGAAAGCTCGGTGCGGCCCTTCGCACGGCGGGCCGAGAGGATGCCACGGCCGGCGCGGGTGCGCATGCGCGCGCGGAAACCGTGCTTCTTGGCACGACGACGGATGTTGGGCTGGAACGTACGCTTGGTCATGGGATCACTCCGGGAACGCTGTCACCGGGGTATACAACCGGGGACATAGGGAACTGCCCGATTTCGGGCACAAGTCAACCGATTAAGGGTACGTCTTACCGGCGCAGAGGGCAAATCTCCGCGCGACGGTGTGACCGAGTGTGATCGCTCTGTACAGCAATTATCCACAACCTCCAGTCTCCCTGCACATGCGACACACCGTTGATTTTCCGTGCGCAGGTTGCCCTCTGGAGGTTCCATGACTACCGTGGCAACCGAAGTTATCCACAGGGGGCAAGGCTGTTTTGGCTTACCTCCGCGAGCCCTTGCCCGGAGCACCATGTCATCTCCTGCCCAGCCCGACGTTCCGATCTGGGCTCAGGTGTTGGACCTGCTCGACCAAGACGACCGTGTCACCCCTCAGCTTCAAGGCTTTCTGAGCCTCGCGGTTCCCGCCGGAGTCATGAGCGGCACGCTGTATCTCGACGTACCGAATGACCTCACCGCTGCGCAGATCAACAAGCGCCTGCGGGTACCGATCATGGAGGGACTCACGCAGCTCGGTGAAGAAGTAACGACGTTCCGCGTTGTCGTGAACCACGAGCTCACCGAACAGCAAACTGTGCCGATCGCGGTTGCCGACTTCGGTCGTCCAGAGGCTCCGCGCTCCGAGTTCACGATGGAACAGCCGACGCCGATCAGGCATGAGTCGCGCCTCAACCCCAAGTACACCTTCGACAACTTCGTCATCGGCCAATCAAACCGCTTTTCGCATGCTGCAGCAGTAGCCGTCGCAGAAGCGCCCGCGAAGGCATACAACCCCCTGTTCATCTATGGCGATTCCGGCCTGGGTAAGACCCACCTCCTGCACGCCATCGGCGACTACGCACAATCGCTCTACACCGGAGTGAAAGTTCGGTACGTCTCCAGCGAGGAATTCACCAACGATTTCATCAACTCGATCGCCAATAACCGCGGTTCTGCCTTCCAGGCGCGTTACCGCGAGGTCGACATCCTTCTCATCGACGACATCCAGTTCTTGCAGGGTCGGGCCGAGACACAGGAAGCGTTCTTCCACACCTTCAACACGCTGCACGATCACAACAAGCAGGTAGTGATCACGAGCGATGTCGCGCCGAAACACTTGACCGGGTTCGAAGATCGGATGCGCAGCCGCTTCGAGTGGGGCCTGATCACCGATGTGCAGGCGCCCGACCTCGAGACGCGTATTGCGATTCTCCGCAAGAAGGCGCAGAGTGAGGCGCTGCACATTCCTGACGAGGTGCTGGAATACATCGCCACCGTGGTGTCCTCAAACATCCGCGAACTCGAGGGCGCACTGATCCGCGTTTCGGCCTTCGCCAGCCTGAATCGCTCAGCACTCGACATCTCGCTCGCCCAGACGGTGCTCCGCGACATCATCGACACCGCGGAAGACAACATTATTTCACCGACCGACATCATCACGGCAACCGCACAGTACTTCAAGCTCACGGTCGATGACCTGTATGGCTCGAGCCGTTCGCAGCAGATCGCGACCTCCCGACAGATCGCGATGTACCTCTGCCGCGAGCGGACGAATCTTTCGCTTCCCAAGATCGGTCAACTCTTCGGTAATCGTGATCACACGACCGTCATGTACGCGTACAAAAAAGATCAGTGACCTCATGAAAGAGCGTCGTTCGATCTACAACCAGGTGACGGAAATCACGACACAGCTCGGACGACGCTGACCAATTTGCCTCCAAACGGCGGGTTGACAGCTTTTCGGCGCACACGATAACGGCGAATTGCACATGTGGATAACTTGTGGATGAATCTCGTCAAAATCGGGACGGATGTGTGCAAATCGCACCAACCTGTGGATAACTTCGCAATCAGCGGATGACGCACGTGCCTCACTTAGCTGCGGATTCCTCAGGAATTCCACATCTCACACGCGTGTAGTTCCTTACTCGCGATTGATATCCACCGAGTTATCCACAGTTTCCACAGCTGTTAAGAATGTTAAGGAGTTAAGCCTCTGAGAGATCGATCCAATGACCTCAAGGGCGAAAGGAGCCGGCGTATGGCGCATCCTGCCGGTGGGGATAGCATGGGATTCCCTGACGTGGGCCCACCGGCGGTCAGGTCCTGTAAAACGACGAGGGAGCGCCCGTGAGGTTCCAGGTCAACCGCGATGTATTCAGCGAGGCTGTGTCCTTCGTCGTCAAGCTGCTGCCACAGCGCAATCCGCAGCCGATCCTCGCTGGTGTGTTGATTGAAGCAGGGGATCAAGGGCTCACCCTCTCAGCTTTTGACTACGAGGCATCTGCTCGGACAACAATCGAAGCAACGGTCGACACACCCGGCACGATTCTTGTGCACGGGCGGCTGCTCTCGGATATTGCCAGCCGTCTCCCGAATGCTCCGATTGAGATCGCCGTCGAAGAAGACGGTGGCATTGCGGTCACGTGTGGTTCAGCACGATTCACGCTCGCCGCCATGCCCGTCGAGGAATATCCCTCGATTCCAGAGGTTTCTGGTTCATCGGGTGTCGTTCCGGCAGATGATTTCAGCACCGCAATCGCGCAGGTCGCGTTCGCTGCTTCCCGTGACGACGTGACCCCGGTGCTCACCGGTGTGCAGCTCTCCGTCTCCGGCCAGAGCCTCAGCCTTGTCGCTACCGACCGCTACCGCGTGTCATTGCGTGATGTTCCGTGGGATGGCGAGGCGGCCGAGCAGACCGCGCTGGTTCCGGCCCGCACACTGATCGAGGTCGGCAAAACCTTCGGTCACGCTGGCAACATCCAGGTCGCGTTCTCTGGAGCAGGAGATCGCGAGATCATCGCCTTCACCGCCGGCAACAAGACGGTGACTTCTCTCCTGATCAAGGGTAATTTCCCGCCCGTACGCAGGCTTTTCCCGGACCAGACCGAGCACTACGCCGTCGTTAGCACTGCCGACCTCGTCGAAGCAGTTCGCCGTGTGTCGCTGGTCTTGGATCGTGCAGCTCCGCTGCGTTTCACGTTTACAACGGACAGCGTGACAATGGATGCTTCGGGCAGCGAACAGGCGCGAGCATCCGAGTCGGTTGACGCGCACCTGTCCGGTGGCGATGATGTGACGCTCGGTCTCAACCCGCAGTACCTGATTGAGGCACTCGGTGCGGTGAAGAGCGAGTTCGTCCGGGTGACGTTCACCTCGAGTGACAACGCCAACAAGCTCAGTCCGGTGCTGATCACGAGTCAGACCTCAGTCGATCAGGCTGGCCTGGACTCGTTCAAGTATCTGCTGCAGCCCAACCTCCTCCTCCGCTGACCCCGAAGTACTCGCCCGGGGCCGTTGTCGGACCCAAAAGGTAGGCTGAGTTCGTGATTGTGGAGCACTTGAGCCTTGTGGACTTCCGCAATTACGCGACCGCCGAACTTACGTTGCACCGAGGCCCGAATGTACTCGTAGGCAAGAACGGTCAGGGGAAGACCAATCTCGC
Organism: Microbacterium sp. CH12i; assembly: GCF_000685355.1. Classification (GTDB taxonomy): domain Bacteria; phylum Actinomycetota; class Actinomycetes; order Actinomycetales; family Microbacteriaceae; genus Microbacterium. The sequence goes on from NZ_JHET01000010.1 coordinate 407,124, forward strand.
AGAGGCCATCGTTTTTCTTGCAACACTCGGCTCTCACCGGGTGTCGTCGGATGCTCCGATGGTCAGGGACGGCCAAGAATTCGGTGTTATTCGTGCCAGGCTTTCGGTCGGAGAGCGCCGAGTTCTCGCCGAAGTTCAGGTGAATCGTCAGGGTTCGAACAAGGCGCGCATTAACGGTTCTCCCTCGAAAATCAGCGAGCTCCCGCGCTATGCGCATGTCGTACTATTCGCCCCCGAAGATCTGCAGATCGTGCGCGGCGACCCGTCATCACGTCGTCGTTTTGCGGATCAACTGCTCATACAGCGCACACCACGCATGTCTGCAGTGCTGGGCGACTATGACCGGGTCCTCAAACAACGCACAGCGCTGCTGAAATCCGCTCGTGCCCGCGGCATCCGCGGCGAAGGTCTCAGCACCCTCGATGTGTGGGACGACAAACTTGTCGCGCTGGGATCCGAAATCATCGATGCACGCCTTCGACTTGCGACTGATTTGCGCACTCCCCTCGCAGCTGCGTACACAGCGATTGCCGGCGCTGATCACCGTCCAGAAATGGAGTGGGCGCTGTCGGTGCGCGGTGGCGATCCGGAAGAGGGCGAAGCGCCGGCAGCATCCGACACCAAGGGTGAGATCGCGAGATGTTCCGTATCGCGCTGCAGGAAAAGCGCGGTAAAGAGATCGAACGTGGCCTCACTCTTGTCGGGCCGCACCGCGATGACCTCATCCTCAGCGTCCGTGGACTTCCGGTCAAAGGCTATGCCTCGCACGGTGAGTCCTGGTCGATCGCGCTCGCTCTGCGCCTGGCATCCGCCGAACTTTTGCGTGCCGAGTCGCCAGCGGGCGACCCGGTGCTGATTCTCGATGATGTTTTCGCTGAACTTGACGCTGATCGTCGACAGCGGCTCGCCGCCCTGACCGTCGGATACGAACAGGTTGTTGTGACAGCTGCCGTCGAAGAAGACATTCCAGAGGAATTGCACCGTCACGTCGTAAGAATCGACGCGGGCACCATCAGCGACGACCGCGCCGACCGCGAAGATGACGATCGAGATAGCGCCCCGGTTGATGAGCGCAAGAACGGCGCAGTCGATGAGTGACGCCGCCTCCGACGTGCCAGAGACCGTTTCGACCTACCTGCGTCTTCGCGGTCTGAAGCCGAGCTCGAAGTCCTGGAAGCGCAAACGGCGCATTCACGATGATGACGAGAACGCACCATTCACTCCTGGTCGCGACCCGGGCGCGCTCGGTGCGGTGCTCGACAAGCTCACCCGCGACTCGGGCTGGGAGTCTTCATTGGCGCGCGAAGATGTTGTACGGCAATGGGCAGATTTTGCCGGTGCCGACACGGCCAAGCACTCCGAGCCGGTGTCTTTAGAGAACGGGATGTTGACGGTCAAGTGTGATTCGACGGCGTGGGCGAAGAACCTGCAGTTCATGCGCGCGACCATCCTCACCGAGATCGGCCGACGCTATCCGCAGGCGGGTGTGAATAACCTCCGTTTCATCGGCCCTGACGTTCCCTCGTGGAAATGGGGCCCGAGAGCCGTCCCAGGGCGCGGTCCGCGCGATACCTACGGGTAGGGCATCGTGCGAGGACTCCAGATCGATTTCAGGGCCACACGCGGGCGCTGAGCGGAGATATCTCCCTCCAGACCAGCTAGACTGGAGTTTCGAGATATCGATGTGGAGAATGCCCTCTGATGACGCCTGAATCCCCCGCTGACGAGCCGGAATCGACCATCGGGGGAACCCCCGCAGAGAATGCATCCGCTGAGTACGGCGCGGCTGACATTCAGATTCTTGAAGGCCTCGAAGCTGTCCGCAAGCGCCCCGGTATGTACATCGGCTCGACCGGTCCGCGCGGCCTGCACCACCTGGTCTACGAGATCGTCGACAACTCTGTCGATGAAGCCCTCGCTGGTTACTGCGATGCCATTGTTGTCACCCTGCTCGAAGATGGCGGGGTGCGTGTCGTAGACAACGGCCGTGGCATCCCGGTCGACCCGCACTCCTCTGACCCGAATAAGTCGACAGTTGAGGTCGTCCTGACGATCCTGCACGCCGGTGGAAAGTTCGGTGGCGGCGGCTACGCGGTTTCGGGTGGTCTGCACGGCGTTGGCTCTTCGGTTGTGAACGCGCTCTCCACACGTTTTGACATTGAGATCAAGCGTCAAGGATTCTCCTGGACCCACAGTTTCTCGAATGGTGGCCAACCACAGGAGCAGGGCCTTGTCCAGGGCGAGCCGACCGACGAGACCGGCACCGCGATCACCTTCTGGCCAGACGCGACGATCTTCACCGACGGCGTTGAGTTCGAATACGAAACCCTGCGTACTCGCTTCCAGCAGATGGCGTTCCTCAATAAGGGACTGCGCATCGAGCTTGAGGACGAGCGCGAAGGCTCGACCTACGAATCAGAAGAAGACGGCGTCCCCGTCACGAAGCAGCGCGGCGACACCTTCCTTTACGAGCGTGGCCTTGTCGACTACGTCGAGTACCTGAACCGGGTGCGTCACGCCGAAGTCGTCAATGACGAGATCATCGACTTCGAATCAGAAGACAAAGAGCGCAAGATCTCGCTTGAGGTCGCGATGCAGTGGACGACCGGTTATACCGAGAACGTCTTCACTTATGCGAACACCATCAACACGCACGAGGGTGGCACGCACGAAGAAGGTTTCCGTGCGGCGCTCACCACACTCGTCAACAAATATGCGCGTGCGAACAACCTGCTGAAAGAGAAAGACGACAATCTCTCCGGAGACGACGTGCGCGAGGGCTTGACCGCGGTGATCTCGATCAAGCTCGGTGAGCCACAGTTCGAGGGTCAGACCAAGACGAAACTCGGAAACACCGAGGCGAAGGCATTCGTGCAGAAGGTTGTCGGCGATCAGCTCGGCGACTGGTTCGATCGCAACCCGACGCAGGCGAAGAACATCATTCGCAAGTCGATTGATGCAGCGACCGCCCGCATGGCTGCCCGCAAGGCCCGCGAGACGGCTCGACGCAAGAGCGTCTTCGAGTCAGCCGCGATGCCAGACAAGTTGAAGGACTGCACCAGCAAGGACCCCTCGATCAGCGAGATCTTCCTCGTTGAGGGTGACTCCGCGGGTGGCTCGGCGGTGCAGGGTCGCGACCCGCACACGCAGGCGATCCTGGCGCTGCGCGGCAAGATCCTCAACGTCGAGCGCGCACGACTCGACAAGGCGCTGGGTAACAAAGAAGTCCAGGCGATGATCCAAGCTTCGGCACTGGCATCGGCGAAGACTTCAATATCGAGAAGGCTCGCTATCACAAGATTGTTTTGATGGCGGATGCTGACGTCGACGGCCAGCACATCACGACACTGTTGCTGACGCTGCTGTTCCGCTACATGCGCGGACTCATCGAGGCCGGATTCGTCTACCTCGCGATGCCGCCGCTGTACCGCTTGAAGTGGTCGAATCAGCCGCACGAGTACGTGTACTCGGATGCCGAGCGCGATGCGCTGATGCAGCACGGACTCTCCAATGGCAAGCGTCTCCCGAGGCTCTGGCGTGCAGCGCTACAAGGGTCTCGGTGAGATGAATGCCAAGGAACTGTGGGAGACCACGATGGATCACACCACGCGCACCCTCCGCCAGGTGACCATTGAAGATGCCGCGTCTGCAGACGAGATCTTCAGCGTGCTGATGGGTGAAGACGTCGAGTCTCGCCGCAGCTTCATCCAGCGCAATGCCAAGGACGTCCGCTTCCTCGACATCTGATGCCCCAGGCATTGACGGCGACCGGAACTGAAAGAAACACATGACTGACGAAGACCACCCCGACGCGATTCCCTTCCACGAGCACGGCAAGATCGACCAGGTTGATCTGAAGTACGAAATGGAGCGTAGCTACCTCGACTACGCGATGGCCGTTATCGTCGGCCGTGCCCTGCCGGATGTGCGCGATGGCCTGAAGCCCGTGCACCGCCGTGTGATCTACGGCATGTACGACGGTGGGTTCCGCCCCGACAAGTCGTTCTCGAAGTGTGCTCGTGTCGTCGGCGAGGTCATGGGTCAGTACCACCCGCACGGTGACACGGCGATTTACGACGCTCTCGTGCGTCTCGTGCAGCCGTGGTCGCTGCGCTACCCGCTCGCTCAGGGTCAGGGCAACTTCGGCTCCCCCGGCAACATGGGCGCTGCTGCGCCGCGTTACACCGAGACGAAGATGGCTCAGCTCGCGCTCGAGATGGTGCGCGACATTGAAGAAGAGACCGTTGACTTCACGGACAACTACGACGGTCAGACTCAGGAGCCGACGGTTCTGCCGGCGCGTTTCCCGAACCTGCTCGTCAACGGCTCGGTCGGTATTGCGGTTGGCATGGCCACCAACATCCCTCCGCACAACCTGCGCGAGGTTTCTGCGGCGGCGCTCTGGGCCCTTGATAACCCCGATCTCCCGCGTGAAGAGCTTCTTGAGGGGCTCATCAAGCGCGTTCCCGGTCCGGACTTCCCGACCGGTGCGCAGATCCTCGGATCCAAGGGGATTCACGAGGCATATCGCACGGGTCGTGGCTCGATCACGATGCGCGCGGTCGTCAACGTCGAAGAGATCCAGGGCCGCAACTGCCTGGTGATCACCGAGTTGCCGTACCAGGTCAACCCCGACAACCTCGCGGTGAAGATCGGTGACCTCGCCCGTGATGGCAAGATCACCGGCATCGCCGACATCCGGGACGAGACCAGCGATCGCACCGGTCAGCGCCTCGTTGTCGTGCTCAAGCGGGATGCCGTCGCCAAGGTCGTGCTGAACAACCTGTACAAGCACACTCAGCTGCAGGATAACTTCGGCGCGAACATGCTCGCGATCGTCGATGGTGTGCCGCGGACGCTCGCCCTCGACGGATTCATCACGAACTGGATCTCGCACCAGATCGAGGTCATCGTTCGTCGCACCACTTACCGGCTGCGCAAGGCTGAAGAGCGGGCACATATCCTCCGCGCCTACCTCAAGGCGCTCGACGCGCTCGATGAGGTCATCGCGTTGATTCGTCGCTCCCCTACTGTCGATGAGGCCCGCACGGGGCTGAAGTCCCTGCTGGATATCGATGAAATCCAGGCGGATGCGATTCTCGCAATGCAGCTGCGTCGTCTTGCCGCCCTTGAGCGACAGAAGATCATCGACGAGGCCAACGAGATCGAAGCGCAGATCGCAGACCTCAAGGCGATCCTCGCCGACGAGTCACGCCAGCGCGCGATCATCCGCGAGGAGCTGGAAGGTATTGTCGAGCGTTTCGGCGACGATCGCCGCACGCACATCCTGCAGGGCTTCGACGGCGACGTGTCGATGGAAGACCTCATCGCCGAAGAAGAGATGGTCGTCACCGTCACGCGTGATGGTTACATCAAGCGCACGCGCAGTGATAACTATCGTCAGCAGCACCGTGGTGGCAAGGGCATCAAGGGCGCGCAGCTGCGCGCGGATGACGTCGTCGAGCACTTCTTCGTGACAACGACGCACCACTGGCTGTTGTTCTTCACCGACAAGGGCCGGGTGTACCGGGCGAAGACGTACGAGGTTCCCGAGTCGGGTCGTGACGCCAAGGGTACGCACGTCGCGAACCTGCTGGCGCTGCAGCCGGATGAGAACATCGCCCAGATTCTTGCGATGCGCGATTACGGGGTTGCCGAGTACCTGGTGCTCGCCACCCGTGGCGGCGTGGTCAAGAAGACGCGTCTGGCGGACTACGACACCAACCGTCAGGGCGGCGTGATTGCGATCCGCCTGCGCGAGGGCGACGAGCTCGTCAGTGCTCTCCTGGTCGATGCGACGGATGACATCCTGCTCATCAGCCGTCATGGCATGTCACTGCGCTTCAACGCCACCGATCAGGCGCTGCGCCCGATGGGCCGCGCGACGGAGGGCGTCAAGGGCATGAGCTTCCGCGGCGAGGATGATCTGCTCTCAGCATCCGTCGCCGGCGAAGACGGTTTCGTCTTCGTTGTCACCGACGGTGGCTACGCGAAGCGCACGTCGATCTCCGAATACCGCGTTCAGGGACGCGGTGGAATCGGCATCAAGGTCGCGAAGCTGAACGACGATCGGGGTGTCCTCGCGGGCGGACTGATGGTGTCTGAGGATGACGAGGTCTTGGTGGTTCTCTCCAGCGGCAAGGTGGTACGCTCTGCCGTGGCCGAGGTGCCCGCCAAGGGCCGTGACACCATGGGAGTGGTGTTTGCCCGGACTTCCGAGAAGGACCGGATCCTCGCCATTGCCCGCAACAGTGAGCGGGTCATCGCCGAAGAAGTGGCGGAGGCAGAGTCAGATTCTGAGACACCTGCTCCCGAAGACACGCAGATCCCTGAGGAAAGTACCGACGAATGAGCACAGTAGCCGACAAGCTGGCGAAGAAGTCCACTCGTAAGACCGGTGGCAAGCAGGTCAGACTGCGTCTGGTCTACGTCGATTTCTGGTCGGCCGTGAAGCTCTCGTTCTTGGGCGCAGTCGCGCTCGCGATCGTGACCATGGTGTCGTTCTTCCTCATCTACTTGGTGTTGGATGCGACGAACATCATTGCGCAGGCAGATGAGTTCGTCGCCAACATCACCGACGGCTCGGTTTCGGTCGCAGCTTCATGGGACTCCCCCAGGTGATGGCGTTCGCCGCGGTCGTATCGATCCTGAACCTCATCGTCTTCACGGTGCTGGGTGCGGTTATCGCCGGAATCTACAACCTCGCCGTCAAGGTCACCGGTGGTCTGCTGGTCGGCTTCATGTCGAACTGACATCTTTTAGACGAATGGCGGATGCTCACGCATCCGCCATTCGTCGTTTCCGGAAGCCGCGGGTAGGGAAAACCCGAATCATCTACTCCGGGTGACACGGTGTCGCGGGCATTGGCCAGGTTCTACGTTTGAACCATGACCACACAGACTGCTTCCCGCATCTCGGGTGCTCCGCCCAGGAAAGCGCCACTGGGCGTTTTCCTGACCATCCTGCATCTCGCAGCGCTCGGCGTGCTCGGTGCTGCGGTGATCACAATTCTCGCGACAATATTCGGAACCGGAATCGGACTGCTGTTCGCCTTCGGGATCGGGCTCGTGTTCTTGGTCGGCCTGGTCTACGCGATGTACGGCGTCGGATGGTTCGAGGTGGCGCGCGTGCGCGGGCTGTATCGCCTCGACATCGCCGACCTTCAGTTGCGTCGGCGCCAGCGCCCCGGTTTCGGTGGGTGGCTCCGCTCAGTCGGACGACAAAGCATCGACGGGCGGATGTGGCGAGCACTCGCCAGCTTCACTATCGCGTGCATCTTCGGGGCGTTCGTGCTGCGGCTCTTCTGGGCGTTGGTGTTCTCAGTAGTGACGATCTTCGCTCCCCTCGGTGCAGCCGAGACGGTGTCGATTCCGCTCGCGTTCGGTGTCGGCAACGTCGGCGTGGAGTGGGCTGTGCTCGTCGGCATCCTGGGCACTCTCGCCGCCACCGCCGGCATCATCGGTCTTGCGCTGCTGCACCGCACGATCAGTAGGGCGCTCGTGGTGCCGAATCGCGAGGTAGAGCTCACCGAGCAGGTGCGCACCACTTCCGCTCAGCGTGAGGGCGCCGTGCGCGCGGCTGATGTCGAGCGCACTCGCATCGAGCGCGACCTGCATGACGGGGTGCAGCCTCGGCTCGTGTCCGTCGGCATGACGCTGGGCCTCGCTCAGCAGAAGATCGACCACGATCCGGCAGCCGCAAAGGCACTGATCAACGAGGCACACACCTCGACGAAGGCCGCTATCACTGAGCTGCGACAGCTTGCCCGCGGCATCCACGCGTCTGTTCTCGACGATCGAGGGCTGGATGCTGCGCTGTCGGCCCTCGCCAGCAGGTCGCATATCCCCGTGCACCTGGATGTGCGTCTCGATGGCCGGTGCAGTCGGGATGCTGAGGCTGCCGTGTACTTCTCCATTGCCGAATCCCTCACGAACTCTGCAAAGCATTCTCGGGCCAGTGAGGCTCGCGTCGTGGTGCGGCTGCGTGAGGGGGGTGTGCTGTGGGCCCGCGTCGAAGACAACGGCATCGGGGGCGCGCAAGTGCAGCCCGGTGGAGGACTCGACGGCATCTCGAACCGCGTGCTCGCCGCCGGCGGCACGATCCGTATCGACAGTCCGCAGGGCGGTCCGACGTCGGTGGAGGTGAGCGTGCCATGCGCATCCTGATCTGTGAGGACTCCGTCCTCTTGCGTGAAGGGCTCGTGCGTCTGCTTGAGGATGCCGGTCACACGGTTGTCGCGGCCCTGCCAGACACCGAGGGGCTGACTGAGGCGGTGCAGACCGCGAACCCGGAGCTTTGCATCCTCGATGTCCGGCTTCCTCCGACGTTCACCGACGAGGGAATCCGGGCGGCGCTCGGACTGCGCAAGACCCATCCGTCGCTGCCGCTGCTCGTGCTCTCGCAGTATGTCGAGGAGCGCTACGCCAGTGACCTGATCGCAGCGCAGGGCGGGCCGCTCGGTTATCTGCTCAAGGACCGAGTTGCCGATGTCTCCGAGTTCCTTGTTTCGGTGGAGCGGATCGCGGAGGGTGCTTCGGTCCTCGACCCAGAGGTCGTGGCCCAGCTGCTCACTCGACGCAATCGCGACGATCGGATGCTGCGCCTCACCGAACGGGAACGCACGGTGCTGGCGCTGATCGCCGAGGGCAAGTCGAACCAGGCGATCGCCGGGATCCTGTTCCTCTCCCCCGCCAGCGTCGAGAAGAACATCACCGCCATCTTCCAAAAGCTGGGCTTCGAACAAGACGAATCGGGCAACCGGCGTGTGCTTGCCGCCCTCGCCCACATTGAGAACACCGGCGGCGCTACGCCGACCGGCAGTCAGCCTCAGACAGGAGCATCATCGTGACCACCGAATCGCAGAACCCGCAGGGTGGGCACGACGTGCCCCTCACCCCGCCGCCGGCCGAGTATGCGCCGGCTGCAGCGCCGACGGCATCCGACGCGGCTTCTGACGCACCTCGCGCGTCACGCGGGTCGGGTGCGAGGGCCGGTGCGATTGCACTCGCGGTCTTTGGCGGTCTCGTGCTGCTTGGCACGGGGGGCACTGCGGCGGTCGCTGCCGTGCACGACATGTCTGCACAGTCCGAAGGCCAACGGGACGGCGTCGAAATGCAGTCCGTGAACGTCGACGGGATCGACGCGATCACCCTCGATGTGGCCGCGAGCGATGTGACGGCGCGGTTTGGCGACGTCGAGGAGGCAACGCTCGAGGTGACCGGAAGCCGCAATGGCAGCTGGACTCTTGAGCGCGACGGGGACGAGCTCAGCGTGCGCAGTCCCGACAACAATTCGTGGTTCGGGATCGGCTGGTTCGGTGACGGGTGGTTCAGTGCTGACGAGCAGGTTGTGCTCACGCTGCCGCAGAGCTTGAATGACGCTGGCCTCGACGCAGACCTTTCGCTGGGTGCGGGAAGCCTTGATGTCGAAGGGGCGTTCAATGACCTTCACATCACTGTCGGCGCTGGCTCACTGTCGATCGACGGCGCTGCGCAGACAATCGAGGCCAGGATCAGTGCCGGGCGCGCGGATCTGAACCTATCCGACGTCGACGAAGCCGACCTCGGTATCTCGGCGGGCAAGCTGGAAGGCGAGTTGACGGGCTCCACACCGCACGACATCACGATCGATGTGAGTGCCGGTTCGCTCGACCTGACGGTGCCGAATGAGGCATACAACGTCACTCAGGATGTGAGTGCCGGCTCGCTCGATAACAGGCTGAACACGTCGAGCTCAGCGCAGTCGACGATCAGTGCATCGGTGTCGGCCGGGAGTGTCGTTCTTCGGCCGGGCAACTGATCGGCTCGATTCGGATTTTCCGTCAATCTCCGGTAAAGTCTTGGAGGTTGACGGGGATATAGCTCAGTTGGTTAGAGCGCTTCACTGATAATGAAGAGGTCCCAGGTTCAAATCCCGGTATCCCCACTCCGTCACCACAATTCAATACTTTTACGGGGCCTTAACTCAGTTGGTAGAGTGCCTGCTTTGCAAGCAGGATGTCAGGAGTTCGAATCTCCTAGGCTCCACAGATCGAGAAGCGGCTCAGGCATTTGCCTGGGCCGCTTCTCTTCCTTCCAGTGATCACCCGCGCCGCTCACGCACCCCACTCGCCAGCGCGGCAAGAGCCGTGACCGTCGCATCCCAGCCCATGCAGGCATCCGTCACGCTCTGGCCGTAGGTCAACCGCGTCCGTCCGGCGGCGACGTCGAGCTTCTGCGCACCGGCGACAAGGTTGCTCTCCAGCATCACGCCGGCAATCGCCGCGCCATCATCGGCGATCTGTGCACCGAGCTCGGCTGCGACCTCCGCCTGACGCACATGATCCTTGTCGCTGTTGCCGTGGCTCGCGTCGACGATCACCCGTGGGACCAGCATCGACGCTGACAGTCGCGCAGACGCCCGCTGAACGTGCTCTGCACCGTAGTTCGGCCCATCGGCCCCGCCGCGCAGAATGACAGAAGTGTCAGGGTTTCCCGTCGTCGACACGAGACTCGCCCGGCCGTCGGCTCCGATGCCGAGGAACGCCTGCGGAGCGGATGCTGCGGCCGCGGCATCCAGCGCCACCTGAAGTCCGCCGTCCGTGCCGTTTTTGAAACCGATCGGCATCGACAGGCCGGATGCCAACTGCCGGTGAATCTGGCTTTCCGTGGTCCGTGCGCCAATCGCACCCCAGGTGATGAGATCAGCGGTGTACTGCGGGCTGATCGGCTCGAGGAACTCGGTGGCACACGGCATCCCGAGCGCCGTCACATCGCGCAGGAATCCGCGCGCCAGGCGCAGACCGGTCTCGATATCGTGGCTGCCGTCGAGGTGAGGGTCGTTGATGAGGCCCTTCCACCCGACTGTGGTGCGCGGCTTCTCGAAGTACGTGCGCATGACGATCAGCAGGTCGTCGCGGTGCTGCTCAGCCTCGCGCACCAGGCGACCTGCGTATTCGAGCCCGGCGGCCGGGTCGTGGATCGAGCAGGGACCCACGACGACGAGAAGTCGGTCGTCCTCTCCCGACATGATCGCGCGAATCTCTGCGCGGGTGCGGGCGACGAGTGAGGCTCGCTCTTCGCCAACCGGAAGCTCAGAGGCGATATCGGCGGGCGTGGGAAGCGTGGTGAACTGCGCGACGTGCAGGTCGGCGGTGGCATCGATGGTGTTCATGGGTCCTGTCCTGATGAGAGGGCGGACCTGGTCAGAGCCCGCCGTGGAAACGGCGAAAGCCAGAGCAAGATGCTCTGGCTTGTCGCTCTGAAGGTGTCGGTACGCGCTAAATTCGCGCCGGCCCCTCCAGAGCCGACTCGTAATACGCATACCAACGGATTGTCATGCAAACGACAATACCCCATGCACGTACATGCTCGGCTCCCACGGTTCTACTGATCGGCACCCCTCGTGGGATCATGGGCGCATGAGCCAGCTGCCCCACCTCCCGCACGATGATGTCGACCCGGACGGCCTTCTTGAGTACTCGGTGGTCTTCACCGACCGCTCGCTGAACCACATGTCCGCACGATTTGTTGACGCGATGCAGCAGATCCTCGCGATTCTCGACCAGGCGTACAACGCGCACACCTCGGTGATCGTGCCGGGTGGCGGCACGTATGCGATGGAGGCGGTCGCTCGCCAGCTCGCCACCGGTCGCCGCACGCTCGTCGTCCGCAATGGACTGTTCTCGTTCCGCTGGTCACAGATCCTCGACGTGGGTGGCATCAGCGATGACGTCACGGTGCTCGCAGCCCGCCCCGATTCGGATGACGCACAGGCTGCGTGGTCGCCGGCGCCCATTGACGAAGTGACCGCTGCGATCCGCGCGCGCCAGCCCGAGGTCGTCTTTGCGCCGCACGTCGAGACCGCGGCCGGCATGATTCTGCCCGACGACTATGTGCGTGCACTTGCGGATGCCGCGCACGAGGTCGGTGCTCTCCTTGTGCTCGATTGCATCGCCTCCGGCGCAATCTGGGTCGACATGCAGGCTCTCGGCGTTGATGTGCTGCTCTCCGCTCCTCAGAAGGGTTGGAGCGGTTCGCCGTGCGCCGGGTTCGTCATGCTCAGCGAGGCCGGTAGGGATGCTGTCACCAGCCGTCCGTCGTCGAGCTTCGCGATCGACCTCGCGAAGTGGCTTGCCATCGCCGACGAGTATCGTGCTGGCCGTCCGGCGTATCACGCGACCATGCCCACCGATGCGCTGGTGCATAACCTCGCAGCGATGATTGAGACGCGCGACCGCGGATTCGAGAAGCTCCGCGACGCGCAGATCGAACTGGGTGCTCGGGTGCGGGCGCTCCTTGCCGAACGCGGGCTGCCGTCGGTCGCAGCATCCGAATTCGCCGCCCCCGGCGTCGTGGTCGTGCACACGGATGACCCGGCGATGAAGTCGGGAGCCGCATTCAAGGCACAGGGACTGCAGATCGCCGCCGGTGTGCCGCTGCACTGCGATGAGCCAGAGTCGTTCTCGACCTTCCGCCTCGGCCTGTTCGGCCTCGACAAGCTCGCCGACGTCGACGGCACGCTCGCGCGCCTCGAGCGGGCTCTCGACGCCATCGGACGCTGATCGAGCGGGGCCTGATCGAGCGGGTGGGGGTCGGGCTTCGCCGCTAAATCACAAGTTCAGCGACCCACTGTGGCCCCTCCGCGAGCTCAATGACCCACTACGACCCCGCCCGCCAGGCATCCCTGCCAGACTGACGCCATGACGACAGTCTTCATTGGCAAGGTCCGCCCGCTCGGCACAGATATCCGAACCCAGGTAGAGGCCTTCGCCGTCGAAGAGGGCCGCATCGTCGCGCTGGGTGCGGCCGCCGAACTCACTGCACAGTATCCCGACGCAGAAACCGTCGCGCTCGACGGATGGGTGATACCGGGGCTGATCGAACCGCATGGACACCCCGGATACTCATCGATCCTCCTCTCGGATCTCGTGCTCGACATCCGTCCCGTGACAATTCCGGACGCCGCGGGCGTCCTCGCTGCGCTCCGTGAAGCGGTTGCGGCATCCGATGGGCAGGCTATCTTCGCGAACGGATGGGATTCGCTGTTGCAGCGAGGACTCCCTGACCCTGACATCCATTGGCTCGACGAGCTCGCGGGCGACACCCCGCTCGTTGTCATCCACAACTCCGGGCACTCGGCGTATTTCAACACTGCTGCAGCACGTGCCGCTGGAATCGACAGAACGACAGAAGACCCGGTCGGCGCCCATTTCGGGCATGACGCGAGCGGGGCACTCAGTGGCGTCGCCGTCGAAGAGGCCGCAGTCGAGAAGGTCGTCGCTCCGGTGCTGGAAAGCGCGAAGAAGCACCTGCCGGAACTCCTCGTTGCGCATCTGCGTGACCTCGCGCGACGCGGCATCACCACGGTCTCCGACCTCTCCTGGAACGCCGATCTCAACCCGCTCGTCGAGGCACTGTACGCCAAGGGGCAGTTGCCGGTGCGGCTGCGCTGGTACGAGATGTCACGCCCCGGCGGCACGGCATCACCACGTGGCAACGGCGACGAGCTGTTCCGCCAGGTGGGAGTGAAGACCTGGTCTGACGGCTCTCCCTGGATCGGCAACATCGCCACGTCGTTTCCCTACCTCGATACCGAGGCGACTCGTGCGCTGGGCCTCGAACCGCACCACATCGGCACCGCGAACTACACGACCGACCAACTGCACGAGATCGCCGAACCGTATGCCGCCGGTGGGTGGCAGCTCTCGTGCCACGCTCACGGTGACCTCGCTGTTGCATCGACGCTCGACGTGTACGAGCAGATCATCACCCGACACGGACTCACCGACCACCGATTCCGACTCGAGCACTGCGGGGCGATGCTGCCGGCGCAGTTCGAGCGGGCAGCATCCCTCGGAGTCACCGTCAGCCTGTTCGTCGACCACATCACGTACTGGGGAGAAGTGCTCGTCGATGACCTGTTCGGCCCCGAGCACGGCGGAGCCTGGGCGGATGCCGGCGCTGCGTTCGCCGCCGGACACAGGGCGACGTTCCACAACGACGGTTGGGTCACCCCGAATGAGCCGTTCCGCAACATGGCCGTCGCCGAGACGCGCACCACGCGCAGCGGGTTTCGGATGCCGGGCGGCATACCAGTCACGCGCGTCCAGGCCCTCGCCGCTCAGACGACGAACGCCGCCTGGCAACTGTTCAGCGAGCATGAGGTGGGAGCGCTGGCACCGGGCCTATTTGCGGACTTCATTGTCGTGGACCGTGATCCAGTAACCGTCCCGGCCGAAGAACTCGCCGAGACCGTGGTGCGTGCCGTTTACCTCGCGGGCGTGAAGGTCGTCTGACCGCCAGGCCGAATGCGGCGCGGCGCAGCGACTATGGTTGGCTCATGGATCTGCGGGTCGCAGCGTACGCCGTCATCACGAATGACGAGGACAAGGTATTGCTCGCGCGCTGGACCGAGGGGCGCCGCGTCGCCTGGACGATGCCGGGCGGTGGTCTAGAGGCTGGTGAAGATCCCGAGGATGCTGTGCGCCGTGAAGTGCGCGAAGAGACCGGTTACTCGGTCCATGTCGAAGAGTTGCTCGGCATCCATTCGCGGGTGATCCCAGCCGGTCGCCGCGTGCAAAAGGCGCCGCATCCGTTGCACACGCTGCGAATCGTCTATCGCGCGAAGATCTCCGGCGGCAAGTTGCGCTTCGAAGAGAATGGTTCCACCGACATGGCCGGGTGGTTCACCCTCGCCGAGGTGGCGGCGTTGCAACGCGTCAAGCTGGTCGACATCGCACTGCGAATGGCCGAGGTGATTTAAGCCCGTTATCCGTGCTCGCCGCTTAGCGCGGAGTCTCCGGGACGGTGATGTCAGCCACTGTCGCGTCATAGGCGGAGATGAGGTCATCTGCGTTGACGAACAGGCTGTACCCGTGCGATCCCGCGCCCATGGCGACGCGCTTTCCGACGATCGACTCATCGGCGAAAACTGGCCAGTCACTGCTGCTGCCGATGGGAACGATGGTGCCGCGCTCGTAACCGGTTGCGGCGAGGGCGAGCTCAGGCTCTGGCATGCGTAGTTTGTTCACGCCGACGACGGCGCGAAGCTTCGGCCACGAGATCGAGCGACCTCCTGGCACGAGTGCGAAAAGGTACGTGTCGTCGGCGCGCTTGACCACGAGGGTCTTCACAATTCCGGACGGCTCGATTCCGAGAAGCGCAGCGGCCTCATGCAGGCTGCCGGCCTCGGGCCGCTCGCGCAGCTCGATATCGAGGCCACGCGCGGCTGCGGCATCCCTCACCCGCCCGTGCGGGTCGAGGGATGCCGACTGCTCAGAATTCACGCGGGCGGTGCCGTGAGCGGGTCGTCAGCGACCCAAAGCTCGTCATCGGTGCGCAAGGCCTGCCATGCGGCGTAGACCACGCCAGCTGCGGCTGCGATACCGAGAATGATGGCAATGACGCCACCAATACCCGGGCCGGTCTTTACAGGCTCGGGCTGGCGCAGGAACGGGAGCTGCTGACGCTTGGCGTTTGCGACATCCCAGGCAGACAGTGCGCTGCCGACGACTCCGCCGACGAGCGGCACGACCTTGTCATCCACGACGTGGCGGCCGAGCTTGATGCCGCGGTTCACCGTCGGGGCGACGTTGCGGTTGTACGCGTCCTGCACGACCGGCAGTACCTGCTCGCGTCCGACGTTGCCAAGCTGGCGGCCAGCTTCGCGGGCGACGTCAGCAGCATGACCGACCAAAACTTGCTGGTTCTCCCAGAGGTCGTTGGCGTCATTCTGCAGGCGACGCAGTTCCTTCTTCCGCTTGCGGGTCAGGCTCACGATGTTCTCCTGTCGTTGGGGAGTACGGGTTCACTATCTTGCCAGACGAGTCTGTATGCCGGGAGAGAAAATGCCTGCCGTGCCATCTCATCAGCCGGTTTAGCGAACTCCCAGTTGGTGAAATTGCCTGAGACAGAAAGTCTCGAAGGGAAGGAGTGCCCATGGTGGTCTCTGGCTTCTTTGCCTACGGTCGTTGCAGGAGGGATGCTGCCATGGGAATGATGTTGCCGAATGAGCTGATCTGGGTGATGGAGAAGCTCGGGTTTGAGTGGCCAGATGTCGACGAGGATGAATTACGTCGCGGTGGTGAGATGATCCGGGTGTTCACGACCGAATTCGAGTCCGCGATTCAGGCTGTAGACCGCAAAGTCAACGGCGATTTCGCAGCCGCCATGAGCGGCAAGACCGGGCCGGCGTACGTGGGCGCATGGAACACGAACCGTTCGCAGAATCTGCAAGGACTGCTCGACCTGCTCGACCCGGTTCCCACGGGCATCGATATCGCGGCGGACGTGGTGCTTGCTCTGAAGCTCAAGGTCATCTTCGATGTGTCGACGACCCTGATCACACTGGTCGCGATGCTGACTAATCCGGTCACGGCGCTGGGCGCGGGGCCCATGCTGCTGATCAAGAAGAGGTTGCTCAACGCTGCGGTCGACATCGCGGTCGAGCAGGTGCTCAATCAAGTGCTCCCCATGGTGATCGAGCCGATGGCAGAGCAGCTCCCGGTGCTGGTCATGGCTGCGCTGGACTCACCGATTGTCGAGTCGAACCTCGGTGATGTCGACGAGTTCGCGGCCGACCTTCAGGCGCTGGGGCAGGCGCAAGAGCAGATGGACATGCATGCCGAAGACATCGAGACGTTGACCGAGAGATTGTTCACCGATCTCTCTACGCTGAATGTCACGGGGGACTAGACAATGGGCAAGAACATCGGAGAGTCGGTCATCCGTCCGTTGCTGCGATCGCTGGGTGACATGCCGCACGAGTTGAAGAAGCTCGGTGACATGCTCCGCAAAAGGGGCGACGCGCACAGGAGCAACAAGAGTGACATCGAGGGGATGGACACCTACACCGACGGGCGCGGGCCGGTGCGAGAGTTTGACGTCGGCACCTACCGGGATCTGAGGAAGGGTGAGACGGTCGGCGACCACATGCAGCATGATCACATCCCCTCATCCGCGGCGCTCATCCGCGCTCATGAAAATGCCAATGTGGGTGATATGACCCCGGCGCAACGGCAAGAGGTACGCGACGCGATACATAACAGCGGCGTCGCCGTCGAACTCAGCGACGCGCTGCACGCGATGAGTCGCACGTTCAAGGGGCGCAACACTCAGGATCAGATCGACCTGGATGCGAGTGATCTCGGGGCTGCTATGGAACGAGACTTGAGCACGCTGAGGAATAATCTGATGAACGATGGCAGGCTGAAGCCCGACGAGATCAGTGATGTGATCCAATTGATCCGGAATATGAACAGGGAGCGAGGCATCGGATGATCGAGGGTGCGATTGTCACGTATGTGAATGCGTTGGGGACGAGCGAAGGTGAACAGCGATTCACGGATGCAGTTGCACTCGTCGGAGACCAGTACAAGGTCGAGACGTACAACGATCGCGGGTTCGAGGAGAAATACCTCATCCAGATGGATCGAGGCGCCGACTTCCTTCTGAAGGCCGGTGCGCTCAGCAGCGTTTTCTTCTATGCCGAAGGTAGTCGCGACCGTTCCCCGTATTTCGGCTGGTCGAGTCTTGTCGATGGGATCGGGCCCGATGCATCGCGTGACGACATCGTTCGGGTCCTCGGGGAGCCGTACTATTCGACGCCGCAGGCCATGCTCTACGCGGTCGACGACGCCTTTGTGCGATTCGCCTTCGAAGAAGGCACCCTCACCATGGCAGTCGCTCAGCGTGAGGCCCCAGGGGTGGGAACCGCATCCACGACGTCTGCAAGCGCCACGGCCACAGATCCCGACCCCGACGCTGCGGAGGCGCTCCGTGCTGAGCCCGAAGCGGAACCAGAAATCGACGGCGAACTCAGTGCCTTCCTGAACGCGCTTGGCAAGCCGATCCATTCGCCTGAGCACCTTGCGCTGATCGTTCTCGCTGGCCCCGCAATGGAAGTTGAAGAGGCAGAGCAGGACGGCGCAGCGTGGGAATACCACCGGTTCCCCAAAACCGGTGTGATCCTCCAGTTCAAGAACGAACTTCTCGTCGGTGCACTGGTCAGATTGATCGCCGACGAGGACGAATCGGCCTACCCGCGGCCCGAACGTCTGGTCACAGGGTGCGCGCTGCCATCCAGCCGTGCTCAGATCAAAGAGCACTTCGGCACTCCTCATTACGCGAGCGAAGATATGGATCTTTATCTCGTCGGGGAACGGTACGTGCAGTTCAACTACGAATCGGACCAGACGGTTGATGTCACCGTCCTGATGCCGGGCGTCGGGGTCTAGCCGGAGAGCCGATCTGACTGCGCAGACCGAGCGAAGTCATACGAAGCTCTGCGACAATAGACGTATGGCTCAGCACTCACACGTCGCAACTCTGCACACCAACCACGGCGACATCGTCGTCAACCTCTTCGGTGATCATGCCCCGAAGACGGTCAAGAACTTCGTCGGCCTGTCCGACGGCACACAGGACTGGACGCACCCCGCTACCGGCAAGCCGGGCGAGGGCGCGCTCTACAAGGACGTCGTCTTTCACCGCATCATCCCGAACTTCATGATCCAGGGTGGCGACCCCCTCGGTCAGGGCGTCGGGGGCCCCGGTTACAACTTCGACGACGAGATCAACATGGAGCTCAACTTCAACGAGCCCTACATCCTCGCCATGGCCAATGCAGGTCAGCGTCGTAACGCCATCACCGGCAAGGCCGAGGGCACCAACGGCTCGCAGTTTTTCATCACCACCGACCCCACTCCGTGGCTGCAGGGCAAGCACACGATCTTCGGTGAGGTGGCAGATGATGCCTCCAAGAAGGTCGTCGATGCGATCGCCGCAGTCCCCACCGCTGCGGGCGACCGTCCGATCGAGCCCGTCGTTCTGCAGTCCGTCGACATCGTCGCGGCCTGATCGAACTTCCTCTGGCCGATCCGGATGACGACACCTGAGTTCGCGAGCAATCGCGACAATTTCTGCTATCGCCATCCGGATCGGCAGAGTTTCGTGCTCTGCCAGCGGTGTATGCGCACCATTTGCCCGGAGTGCCAGACTCAAGCCCCGGTCGGCGTCATCTGTCCGGAGTGCATGGACGCAGAGCGCAAGAAGCGCACTCCCGCTCAGAAGCGCGCACAGCGCCAGTGGGGTTCCCGTTCAGCCGGTTCGGTCACGGCGGTGCGCAGCGGCAAGCCCGTCATCACCTACGCGCTCCTTGCGATCACCTCGTTCATCGGTCTGGTGCAACTGATCCCCGGCATTGGCGAACAGATCACCAGCGCACTACTTTTCGCTGCTCCCTATCTGTACCCGAACCTCAATGGTGGGTTCTTCGAACCCTGGCGATTACTCACCGCCGTGTTCGTGCATGGCAGCTTCATTCACCTGGCGCTGAACATGCTCGCTCTGTGGATGCTCGGGCAAGGCCTTGAGCCCATGCTGGGTAGGTCTCGCTACCTCGCGCTGTACTTGATCAGCGGCCTCGGGGGATCCGTCATGGTCGCCGTCATCGCGCCGACGACTGCGACGGTCGGTGCCTCCGGTGCGATCTTCGGACTCATGGCAGCGCTGCTGATCATCGGACGCCACATTGGCGCGAACGTCAGAGGGATCCTCATCGTCCTCGGCATCAACTTCGCCATCGGCTTTTTCATCGGCGGGATAGCCTGGCAGGCACACCTGGGCGGTGCCATTATCGGTGCCGTGGTCGCCTTCATCTACATGCGCACGCGGCGCCCGAATCAGCGCAGCCTGCAGATCATCCTGCTCGCAGCCACCGTCGTTCTCCTGATCGTGGTGGTGGCCTTCATCCCGCCGCTGATCCTTATGCCCTGATCAGAAGTTGTTAACAGGTTTCTCCACTCCTGTGAATAACACTGGTGTAATTCTCCCCAGGTGTGTATAACCC
Source organism: Microbacterium sp. CH12i (assembly GCF_000685355.1). Classification (GTDB taxonomy): domain Bacteria; phylum Actinomycetota; class Actinomycetes; order Actinomycetales; family Microbacteriaceae; genus Microbacterium. The sequence continues at coordinate 426,951 of NZ_JHET01000010.1, forward strand.
TGTGGATAACTCCGGACACGACGTAACCGCTGAGGATGCAGAGATGCATCCGGAAGATGGCATGAAAAAGCCCCCGCCGAAGCGAGGGCCGTGAAGCAGATGGAGGCTTAGCGCCAGCGCGTCGTCATGAGGAATCCGATCATTGCGATGCCAAGGCCGATGCCGAGGTTCCATGAGCCGATGCCCGGAACGGGAAATTGCATGCCGGAGATGTAGAAGACGAGAATCCACACCAGCCCCAGCAGCATGAAGCCGATCATCACTGGCTTGAACCAGACGGCGTTCGGGGCGGCATCGCCTTCGGCGCGCTCGACGACGGGTTCTTCGCTCTTGCGGTCTCGTGCCATGGGCCCAGTCTACCCAAGAGCACGCTGACTCTCAGCTTCTTCGGCTGTCGTCTATTTGCGAGAGATAAGATCTCGCGTATGAGTGCACCCGTCGCGACGTCGCCCCGCCGCGAGCGCCGCCGAGGTTCGCGTGCCACGTTCACGAGTGTGCTCGGTGAGCTGCTGCTCACGGCCGGCGTTATCGTGCTGCTGTTTGTCGCCTGGCAGATGTGGATCGGTGACTTGATCATCAGTGCACAGAGCAATAGCCAAGGTCAGGAGATCACGCACAAGTGGGAGCAGCGCCGGTACCCGACCTGCCACCTGTCGTGGCCGACGAGGACACCGGTGAGACCTGGTACGAGCCGCCTCTGCTGACGCATCCGGGCGACGGTGAATATCTTGCGCAGATGCGTATCCCGCGCTTCGGTGACGACTACAACGTCGCCATCGCGGGGGGAACCTCACGCTCCACCACTCTCGATAACGGCTGGATCGGCGTGTACGAGCAGTCCGTTATGCCGGGACAGGTCGGCAATTTTTCGGTCGCTGGGCACCGTACGACGTGGGGTTTCCCTCTGAACAGGATGGACAAGCTGCGTCTCAACGATGCGGTCGTGGTGGAGACGCAGGACGGGTGGTACACCTACCGTTTCCGCACGCTTGAGTACGTGCATCCGGGCCAGGTCGACGTTCTTGCGGATGTTCCGCAGGTCCCAGGCGCCGCCACCGGCGAGCGTTATCTGACTTTGACCGCGTGCTCGCCGCTCTACTCGCTGGCTGAGCGCATCGTGGGATACGCCGTATTCGAAGGGTTCCAGCCTCGGGCCGAGGGAGCACCGGAATCCATGGCTTCTGTCGACGTCGTCGCATCCCCGTCCTGGTGAGGAATATCTGATGTATGCAGCGCTCTGGCGTATCCTGCCCGGTCCGTGGTGGGTGCGCGTGTTGATTCTGATCGTCGCGGTCGCAGCGATTCTGTACGGGCTGTTCTTCTATTTCTTCCCCTGGGTGAGCCCGCTGATCACTCCCGGTGAGGTCGATTTGGGATGAGCGTACGGGTGCTGGTCGTCGACAACCACGACAGCTTCGTTCACACCTTGGTCGGCTACCTTCGACAGCTAGGTGCCGACGTCTCGCTGGTTGAAGCGGATGCTGAGGATGCCGCGGGCTTCGCTCGCCTTCTGCCGACCTTCGACGGCGTGCTGCTCTCTCCCGGTCCCGGACGTCCACGCGACGCCGGCGCTTCGGTCGACATCGTCGAGCTCGCTGCCGCCCGACGGATGCCGCTGCTGGGCGTCTGCCTCGGGCACCAGGCGATCGGCGCGGCCTTCGGCACCGAGGTCTCCGAGGCTCCGGAACTCATGCACGGCATGGTCTCAACGGTCAATCACGACTCCTCAGCGCTGTTCGATGGCATCCCCTCGCCGTTCGATGTCGGGCGTTACCACTCACTCGCCCTGGCCGAGTCTTCACTCGCACAGGAGCTCATCGTTACTGCGCGCACAGATTCAGGAACGGTGATGGCAATCGCGCACCGTGACCTGCCGATCCGCGGTGTGCAGTTTCACCCTGAGAGTGTGCTTACCCCGCATGGCTATCGCCTACTGGCAAACTGGCTGGCCGAACTCGGCGATGCCAATGCGGTCGCGGCTGCGGCCGAGCTGCATCCGCTCCCTGGCTAGCTCAGGCCTATCCGCCGGTGCAGTAGCGGAGTTGGACTTCGGAGTGCACGGCAACGTCTCCCGGTGCGGCAGACATCGATGCGACGGTCGAGGGTGAAGTGGCGGGGCAGTCTGCCTGCGCAACCGGGGTTGGCGTCAGCCCGAGTTCTTCGAGCCTTGCGGTTGCGGCGTCTACCGTCCAGCCGGATACATCTGGAAGGGTGACGCGGCCGCTGGATACGACGACATCGACGACCGTCTTCGGAGCGACTTCTGCGCCCTCGTCTACGCTCGCTTCCAACACCGTGTCAGCGGCACTGTTGGGCTCATTGCGCTGGATGACGCTACCCATCTCGAGACCCACGCCCGCAAGCGCAGCCCTGGCCGCAGTTTGGGAAAGGCCGACGAGCGTTGGCACAGCCACGGTTTCCGCACCGGTGGAAACGTAAAGGGTGACCTTCTGGCCCTTTTCCACGGACTGGCCGCCGACAGGGTTGGTGCGGATGACGTTGTCCTCTGTGACGCTGGCACTCGCCTCGTACACCAGAGCAGACTGCAGGTCGAGATCAAGCAACGCTTCCTGTGCGCGTTCGTAAGACACGTCAGAGAGATCGGGGACGGTGCGTGATGAGGTGGGGATCTGTTCGCCGCGCGGCATCATGAGCACCCACACCAGCACCGAAATAAGCAGTACGGCCAGTAGCGCGACACCTGCCCATATCCAGACGACCGGGGGTCCGGACTGCGTGCGGGCCATGGTGGTGTCGGTGCTGAGCTGACGCAGTGAGCGTGCTGTCTCTTGTGCCTGTCGAGGGCTCGATCCGTACAGCTCGCTGGTCAATGCGCCGAGCTGGCGCTTGCTCGGCGCTTTGCCGGCGACGGCATTGTCGAGCGCGGCACGGAAGCTCGCGGCATCCGGATACCGCTGGTACGGGTCTTTCGCGAGAGCACGAAGCACGATCGGGTCAAGCGCACCGGGCGAGTCTTCATTCACCTCGGTCGGAGCCAACGGCGTCTCGCTCACGTGCTGATACGCCACTGCCACAGGAGACTCGCCGCGGAACGGCTGACGGCCGGTGAGCATCTCGTAGAGCACGACGCCCGTCGAGTAGAGGTCGGCGCGCGCGTCGACCGGCTCGCCCTTCGCCTGCTCCGGCGAGAAGTATGCCGCCGTGCCGATGATCTGGGTGGTCTCGGCGACTGTTGACGAAGAATCGGACACCGCGCGTGCGATGCCGAAGTCCATGACCTTGACCTGGTCCTTCTCGGTGATCATCACGTTGCCGGGCTTGATGTCGCGGTGCACGACGCCGGCACGATGCGAGTAGTCGAGCGCTTCGAGGATGCCGTCGGCGTAGCGCACAGCATCCTCGACGGAGACCGGTCCCTCAGCGATGACATCCTTCAGCTGACGGCCGCGCACCAGCTCCATGATGATGTACGGCTCGCTACCGGGCGATCCCGCTGCCGGCGCGCCTTCGCCCGCTGACGTGGGGTCGCCGGCGTCGTACACACGCACAACCGAGGGGTGCGCCATCCGTGATGCCGCCTGGGCCTCCAGCCGGAAGCGGTTGCGAAACGCGGTGTCGCGAGCGAGTTCGGGGTTGAGGATCTTGATCGCGACCTCTCGCCCGAGCGTGATGTCGTAGCCCCGGTAAACCTTTGCCATGCCGCCCTGGCCGATGAGCTCGTCAACGCGATATCGCTCAGCGATGATGCGCGGCTCTACGGACACTGATGACTCTCCCTGGTGTGGCAATGGTTCTGATTCTTCTTTAGGCTACTCAGCCTGCGTCGCCACCGTCGGGGGCTGGCGTGGTGGGGGCGGTGATCGACACAGCCATCTGCGGGGAAGGACCAGACTCGCGCTGGTCGTTGCCGCCACCAGAACACAGGGCCGTGTACGTCGCGGTGACCTGCAACCCGGCATTGCCGAGTGTGATGTCGGCGCTTCGCGTGGCAGGGTCGAACGTGGACGCCGTCGTACCGTCAGCGAACGTGGCGTTCGTAATCGTCACCTTGTAGCCGCTCAGGTTGCCGGTGCCACTCGGGCAGGTGAAGTTCGTCCAGTTCAACTTGACCGTGCTGGCAGCGACGGGATCTCCCGTGATCGTTGGCGCGCTTGTCGGGGAGCCGATCTGCACCCGGTCGCCGTAAAGCACCAGCGTGATCGAAGCACCCTGCTCGAGGTCACCGCGCGGGTTGACCGACTCAACGGTGCCTACCTGCTCATCCGACGGTGCCGGGTTGGTCCCCGTCTGGCAGACCGGAGCGAGGCCAGCAGCGGTGGCAGTTGCCATCGCGTCATCGCACGTCATGCCAATGAGCCCCAGCCCGTCAACGCTGACACGCGTCGGCGTGGGCGATGGCGTCTTGCTCGGGGCTTGGCTGGGCGTCTTGGGCGGAGCCTGGGTGGCGGTGGACTCGACGGGCGCCGGGCCATCGTTCTGATTCATCAGAGCGATCACCGTTCCGCCGAGCACGATCACCAGCAGGGCGATCAGCGCGATCAGCGGCCACGTCCACGGGCTGCGCTTCTTCTTCTCATCCGCCGCGGCAGCACCCTCTGCGGGCAGCTGCGCGGTCGTCGGCAGAATCCGAGTGTTTCCGTCGTCACCGCTCGAGGTCAGCAAGCGCGTGGCGTCATCGCCAGCGATCCCGCCGGTGGCGATAGCAGGAACCGCGATTGCCGCCGAGTTGAGGTCGCCTCGGCGCAGCGCCTGGGCGGCCCGAGCGACGGTCGCAGAAGAGGAGGGCCGGTCGGCCGGCTTCTTTGCGATCATCGCCATGACGAGGTTCTGCACCGGGATGGGTACTGTCGGCGGCAGCGGCGGTGGCTGCTCGTTGATCTGCGCCATCGCGATCGCTACCTGCGACTCGCCAGTGAAGGGGCGTTTGCCGGCGAGCGACTCGTAGGCGACGATGCCCAGCGAGTAGGTATCGGTCGCGGGGGATGCCGCGTGTCCCGAGGCCTGCTCGGGGGAGAGGTACTGCACGGTGCCCATGACCTGGCCGGTCGCCGTCAGCGGCACCTGGTCGGCGATGCGGGCGATGCCGAAGTCGGTGATCTTCACTCGGCCATCCGGAGTGATCAGCAGGTTTCCCGGCTTGATATCGCGGTGCACGAGCCCGGCCGCGTGTGCGGCCTGAAGAGCGGATGCCGTCTGCGCGACGATGTCGAGCGTCTTGTCAGCACCCAGCGCGCCATCGCGCTCGAGAACAGTGGAGAGCGCCTCACCGGGCACGAGTTCCATGACGAGGAAGGCGCTGCCGTTCTCCTCGCCGTAGTCGAACACGCTGGCGATGCCCTCGTGGTTGACGAGGGCAGCGTGACGGGCCTCAGCGCGGAAGCGCTCGAGGAAGCCCGGATCCCCCATGTATTCGTCCTTGAGGATCTTGATGGCAACCGTACGTCCGATGACGTGATCGGTTGCCTCCCATACCTCGCCCATGCCGCCGATTGCGATACGTGACTGAAGCTCGTATCGACCACCGAACGACACACCTTGCGTCGGCCTCATCTGTTAAGCACCGCCTCAATGACCTTCTTCGCGATCGGGGCGGCGAGCGAGTCACCGGATCCCGACTGTCCCATTCCGCCGCCGTTTTCGACGACGACTGCCACCGCGATCTGCGGGTTGTCCGCCGGCGCAAAACCGGTGAACCAGAGCGTGTATGGCTCGTCTCCGTCGTTCTCCGCCGTCCCCGTTTTACCGGCTACGTCGATTCCATCTATTCTTGCACCCGTCGCCGCGCCATCCGTGACGCTCGCCACCATTGACTGAGTGACGGCAGCCGCGACATCTGCATCGACGGCACGGCCGAACTCACTGTCCGAGTACTCCCGGACGGTCGAGAGATCATTTCCGATCACTGAATCGACGAGTCGCGGGTTCATCACGACGCCGTCATTGGCGAGCCCGGCGGAGATCATTGCCACCTGCAGCGCCGTCGCCGTTACCTGACCCTGGCCGAAGCCCGTGAGCGCGGTCTGCGCGTCATCAAGGGCCCGCGGATAGCTGGAGGGCGTCGACGCCAGCGGAGTATCGAAGCTCTTGTTGAATCCGAACTTCTCGGCCGTCTCAAGGATCGTCGAGTCGCCGATCGCGACGGCGAGCTCGGCCATCGGGATGTTGCAGCTGAGGCGGATGGCTTCGGAGATCGTCACTGTGGCGCCGTCGCCGCACGTGCCGCCCCAGGCGTTGGAGACCTGCGCCGTGGAGCCGGGTAGCGCGTAGCGCGCGGGGTTGGGCAGGGGCGAGTCAGGCGTCCACTTGCCGGTGGCATACGCGGCCGCAGCCACCAGGACCTTGAATGTCGATCCCGGCGGGTTCAGGTTGCCGGCGATCGCGCGGTTCTCCAGCGGGTTCGGTCGGAGCGCGTCGAGAGTGTTGTACGCGGTATCCGCTTGGTTGGCGCTGTGCACGGCGATCTCGTTCGCGTCATAGCCGGGCGTAGAGACCATCGCAAGGATGCGTCCAGTCTTGGGCTCGATGGCGATCACGGCACCTTGCAGATCACCGAGAGCTTCGTACGCCGCTTGTTGAGCCGCGGCATCCAGGGTCAGCTCGACGCTGAATCCGGTCTGCGCCTGGCCGGAGACGATCCGCTCGATCTCGGAGAAGAATGCGTTCGCGCCCGTTCCGGAGAGATCACCATTCAACGCGTTCTCAATGCCGGTCGACGATTGCAGCGCGGGGTTGAAGAAGCCGGTGACGCTCGACCACATCGGTGAATCTGCGTACACGCGCTGGTACTGGTATTCGTCGTCTGCGGGCACGGAGTAGGCGATCGGCATGCCGTCGGCGATGATCGAGCCGCGTTGGATCTCGTAGCTGTCGAGCAATGAGCGCGTGTTGCGATCGGCCTGTCCGAGGTTGTCTGCCTCGATCACCTGGATCCAGCTCGTCGCGGCGAACAGCGATAGGAACATGAACAGCATCACGATGCTGAGACGTCGGAGTTCTTTAGTCATCAGCCGATCACCGCCCTGGGCTGGCTGCGTACGCCGTCCGAGATGCGCAGCAGGAGGGCTACGATCAGCCAGTTCGCGACCAGCGACGATCCGCCAGCGGCGAGGAACGGTGTGGTGAGGCCGGTCAGCGGGATGACGCGCGTCACGCCGCCCACCATGATGAACACCTGCAGCGCGATCGTGAACGACAGTCCGGTCGCGAGGAGCTTGCCGAAGTCATCCTGCCCGGCGATGCCGATCCTTACCCCCCGGCTGACGAACACCATGTACAGCGCAAGGATCGCGAACAGCCCGATGAGGCCGAGCTCTTCGCCCAGGCTGGGGATGATGTAGTCACTGTGCGCGAGCGGGGTGATGTCTGGGCGGCCTTGTCCGAGACCGGTGCCGATGAGGCCCCCGTGGGCGAGACCGAAGATCCCCTGCACGAGCTGGTAGCCCGGACCCTGCGGGTCAACGACCGTCGGATCGAATGCAAACAGCCAGTTGACGAAGCGAGCGTGCACGTATGCAAGGATCTGCGTCGCGACGAGTGCGCCGGCGGCGACGAGCGCGAGACCGATGAGCACCCAACTGGTCTTTCCGGTCGCAACGTAGAGCATGGCAATGAACATGCCGAAGATGAGCATGCCGGTGCCGAGGTCGCGCTGCACGACGATGATGCCCAGTGAGATCAGCCAGACGACGATGACCGGGCCGAGCTCGCGCATGCGCGGCCAGGTGATGCCCAGGAAGACTTTTCCGACTGACGTGAGACTCTCTCGCGTGCGCACCAGATAGCCGGCGAAGAAGATCGCCAGACAGATCTTGGCGAGCTCACCGGGTTGGAACGCGAAGAGGCCGCCGAGAGACACCCACACGTCGGCGTTCGAGCCGGAGGCGCCGAGGCCGGGAACGAACGGCAGGAGCAGCAGCAGGATTCCGGCGAGCCCGAAGAGGTAGGTGTAGCGGAACAGGATCCGGTAGTTGCGCAGCAGAATGACGACGACGATGGCGCCAGCGAGCGAGATAGCCGTCCAGGCCAACTGTTTCGTGGAGTACGCGTTCCAGCCGGTGTTGTGTTCGGCGATGTCGATCCGGTAGATCATCGCAATGCCGAGGCCGGTCAGCAGTGTCGCAATGGGAAGGACGAATGGGTCGGCGTCGGATGCCACCACACGCAGCACGATGTGCAGGGCAAAGGCGAGGACCGCCAGGCCGCCGCCGATGAACAGGATGAACGGGTCGATCAGGCCGAGTGCGCCCAGCTGCACGAGCGTGAGGGCTGCCCCGCTGATGGCGCAGGCGAACAGCAGCAGCCAGAACTCGCGGTTGCGCTGGGTCTGCGGCATTCGCATCCGCTTGAGGGCTTTGATGACCGCGGTGTCGGCGGCGACGTCGGTGCTCATCCGGCATCCCCTCCGTCAGTGCTCGTGGCCGCGGGAGTTGGGATCGGTGTCGGCGAGGGCGTGGTGGCGGGAGTCTCCGTGACGACGGCATCCGCACCGGCGCGCAGCCGATCAACGATCGCCATCGCATCGGCGAGCGAGCGCGCATTGATCGTGCGTTCAACCGACGCACGCTGATAGGGAGGAAGCTCGGCGAGCAGGATGCCGGTGTCGTCGAGTTCACTCGAGAGAGAAATCGGCCCGATGCTCTGCTGTACACCCTGGAAGATCACGACACTGTCATCGTCGGCGCGACGAAATAGCGCGTCTGCGTCCAGTTGTACGCCAAGAGACCGGCGCGGCGAGGGCAAGGATCACCACGACCAGTGCAGCGAACCAACCGATTCGGCGGCGCTTCGCGCGCGGCGATCTTCTTCGATGAGCTCTTCGAGGTAGTCGGCGGCGGGTTCGAAGTGCGAGGGCTCGTTGGCTGCCTGACGCACCGGGTGCAGCCAGCTTGTGCGGCCGACGCGCGCTGCCGGGATGAGGACGCCGGAGGGGTTCGATGCCGCACCGACGATGGTCGGGGTGCCCGAGGAGAGCGGGTGCACCCCGCCGACGTCGACAATGACGGTCGTGACGTTGTCTGGCGCTCCGCCGTCAAGGGCCTGCTTGAGCAGGTTGTCGGCGGTGCGCCCTGGGGGCAGGCCCAAGCGCATGGCTTTGAGGATGTGCAACTCGTCGACGACGCCGGACAGTCCGTCTGAGCAAAGCACCCAGCGGTCGCCGGGGAGTGTCGGCATGACGAACATGTCCAACTCTGGATCGTGATCCATGTCGCTGAGCACGCGCATCAGCACCGAGCGACGCGGGTGGTAGCGAGCTTCTTCCGGTGTGATGCGGCCGGAGTCGACGAGACGCTGGACGAACGTATGGTCCGCGGTGATCTGGGTCAGATCGTCGTCGCGGTACAGATAGATGCGCGAGTCGCCGATGTGGCCGATGACGGCGTGGTCTTCGACCATGATGATCGCACTGACCGTGGTGCCGAGGCCCGCGAGCTCTGGTCGTTCTTTCGCCGCACGAATGAGGTCGCCCGCGGCCGTGGTGACCGCGGCCTGCAGCGAAGCCTGCGCGTCGTCGGTGGAGTCGAAGGATTGATCGAGCCGCTCGAGCCGCTGGATCGCGATGCTGGAGGCGACATCGCCGCCGGCGTGGCCGCCCATACCGTCGGCGACGGCGAAGAGGTTCGCTCCGGAGTAACCGGAGTCCTGGTTGTTGGAGCGGACCTTCCCGGTGTGGGAGATCGCAGCACTTGATCCTTCGAAGACCATGCCGGCGTCAGGCTCGCAGCTCGAAGGTCGTGGCGCCGACCTTGATCGCGTCGCCGATTTTGATTGGCGTCGGCGCGCCCGACAGGCGCGTGCCGGCGAGATAGGTGCCATTGGTCGAGTCGAGATCCTGGATGGCCCACGCATCGCCGCGCAACAGCAGGCGTGCGTGATGGCTCGAGGTGTAATCGTCGCGGATGACGAGACCGGATTCGCTGGAGCGACCGATGGTCATCGGCTCAGTTCCGAGCGGAAGCTCAAGACCGGCCTTAGGCCCTGAAGTGATGACGAGTGTGGAGACGCTCTTCGTGGTTGCCGCACCGCCGCTGTGCGCAGACGGCTTGGGCCTGGTGGTCGGGGCAGGGGCGGCAGCGGGCACCGCAGCGCCGGTTGCTGCTTCGGCGGGAAGCTTGCGCACGCGCACGCCGAACAGGTCGGCACGCAGCGAGTAGACCACGCCGAACACGAAGAACCAGAGCAGCAGAAGGAAGCCGATGCGCAGGAGGAGGAGAACCAGTTCACTCATCGGGACACCCCCGAGGGGCGATCAGCGGCGACGGGGACGATCCGGAACACGAGATCGGTGCGACCGATCGTGATGGTGGTGTCGGTGGGGAGCGGCGCTTCGCGCACCTTCTGTCCACTGACCTTGGTGCCGTTGGTCGAGCCGAGGTCGCGCATCATGGCGCGCTCGCCGTCCCACAGAATCTCGACGTGCTTGCGGCTGGATCCGGCATCCGAAATCGTAATGTCGGCGTCGCTGCCACGCCCGATGACGTTTCGCGCCCGAGTAAGGGTGTGCCGCTTTCCGTCGACATCGACGACCGCTTGCCAGCTGACGCGTCCTTCCGCCGTGCCGGAGCTGACCCGCACCGTGCCGGTGGCGACCTTCTCATCTGCTTCGATCGCAATCGAAACGGGGCCGGCGAAGCTGTAACCCTGCGACTTGGCGTGCGTGTTGATGAGTGCATGCAGCTCGTCTTTTAGTGCGCCGCCGAGTGCGTGCATCCGCTCGTCGTCATCTGCGCTGAGGCGCACAACATAGCTGTTGGGCGCAATGATGCGGTCGCGGCTCACGACGGCAGCCTTGGTGTCCGCTTCGCGGCGGAGCGCCGAGGCGATCTCTACCGGCTGGATGCCGCTACGGAAGGTCTTGGCGAATGCACCGTTTACGGCGCGCTCAAGACCCTTCTCAAAGCTGTCAAGTAGTCCCACTGGGCTCCTCTGGCATGGCCGACGGTAGACATATCGTAGCCAGTTGTGCTGAATGTCCGCCTTCGGACCACGTCATTGTGCCGAAAAACCACTTCCTGCGGGGGAGCGGGGGCGCGTTTCAGGAGCGGGCAGATCGCGTGATATCCTCGGGAAGTTGAGTTCTTCGGAACGCAGCGCTCGCGCGAGTGGCGGAATGGTAGACGCGCTGGCTTCAGGTGCCAGTGTCCTTACGGGCGTGGGGGTTCAAGTCCCCCCTCGCGCACGCGAGATTTTTATGAAACTGGCCCGGCTCCCTTCAGGAGACCGGGCCAGTTTCTATGTCTTCATATGTCGAGCTGTGTGAACGGGATACCCCGCACTACGCGACGCCACGGGTGTTCACCCAGCGACCACAGCATCCGGTCTTCGGGATCAAGGGCGAGATCCTCGCATCCGACGGGCAGCACAACCTCGTTGCGCTCGAGAGTCTCACCCGTGCCGCTCCACAGCGCGCCCGCTTTCAGATCACGGGATTGGGAGACGTAGCGGTGCTCTCCCCAGTGCACGGCACCCTGCATATGGCGGATGCCGGGGCGAGAGGTGTCGAGTTTCGTGAATCCCTCATCCCCAGTGGGAATCGTGAACTCGCCGATGCGACCCTTCTCGTCGTTGCGATACTCGCCGATGAGCACTCGAGGCAGCGATGTGCCGTCCGCATCGAACACGCGCCCCACGAACGAACACCGCAATGGAACGGGATGCACGCGGGTGCGGACGACGGCCAGAGCAGAGGCTCCATAGCCGCGTCCGTTCGCCCCGATGGCTCGTCGGGCATCGGCGCGCCCCAGACGGCGGACTGCGCGCATGTCGAACTCCCAGATGCCCTGCCCGGTTGCGGCGACGAAGAGCCGATCGCCGAACCAGGCAATTCCACCGGCGTGAATCTGCGCCGGGTGAATTCTGCCGTCGTCATCCTCGAATGTGAGGGCGATATCAACGAGCCGCGAGCGTTTCAGGTCGATCATGGAAACGCGGGATGCGAGGTGTCGACCACTCTTGTCTTTGCGGAACCAGCTGACCGCCACGACTCGTCGGCCCTGCCACGTACCCACGTCGATACCCTGCGGGTACCACTTTGCGGTGTACGTGCGTGCCGAGAGCCATTTCAGCTCTACGGGTTCGCCGCGCTTCTGCCACAACGGGCGCCAGATCGTTCCGAAGAGCCCGAGCATCTTCCTATCGTTGCTGATCGGAACGACCTGCGCCACTTGACCGTTATCTCAGCGGGCTGCCTCACTATCCTCCTTTTGATGGAGTCGTATCGCTAGCGGCAGGACTAGCTTCGTTACCGAAGGGAACGCCGAACGCATGAGCACTGAAACCACCGCCACCGCCGAGCAGGCACCCACCCGAAAAGAATGGCTGGGACTTGCCGTCCTGTCGATCGGGCTCGGCCTCATTGTGCTCGACGGCACCATCGTCGGCGTCGCGCTCCCCGCGATCATCGGCGACATCGGCCTCAACCTGACCGATGCGCAGTGGGTGAATAGCCTCTACGCGGTGCTGTTGGCGGCGCTGTTGCTCTCAACCGGGCGGCTCGCGGACCGTTGGGGACGCCGACTCATGTTCCTGATTGGACTTGCAGTCTTCGTCGGTGGCAGCATCCTGGCGGCAATGTCGGATGCTGCGGGCCCTCTCATCGCGGCTCGCGCCGTGCAGGCGATCGGGGCGGCGTTCATCATGCCATCCACGCTCTCGACCGTCAACGCGGTCTTCCGAGGCAAGTACCGCGCTGCGGCCTTCGGTGTGTGGGGCGCTGTCATCTCGGGTGCCGCCGCCGTCGGGCCGTTGGCCGGTGGAGCGCTCACCCAGTGGGTGTCGTGGCACTGGATCTTCCTCGTGAACATTCCGCTCGGCATTCTCGTGTTCATCGGGGCACTGCTGTTCGTGCCGAATACGCGCGGACGCAAGGGGCGCCCAGGCGCTGACGTCGACGGTGCGCTGCTCAGCGCGATCGGATTCGGCACGCTCGTGTTCGCCGTCATCGAAGGCCCAGAGCTGGGTTGGTGGAAACCCAAGGTCGAGTTGAATCTCTTCGGATGGGTGTGGCCAGCGGATGCCGCGATCTCGGCCGTGCCCATCGCATTCGCGATCGCGGCGGTGGCATTGACGCTTTTCGTCGTGTGGGAGCGTCACCGCGAAAACGTGCAGCGTGACGCCATCCTCGATCTGTCGCTCTTCACTCTCCCCACGTTCTCGTGGGGCAACGTGACGGCGGCGATGGTCGCCGTCGGCGAGTTCGCGATCATCTTCGTACTGCCGCTCTACCTGATCAATGCGCTCGGGCTCGACGTCATGGGCGCGGGACTCGTCCTCGCTGCGATGGCACTGGGTGCGTTTTTCTCCGGCGCATCCGCCCGGCACCTCGCCGCACGTTTCGGCTCGCCAGGTACCGTGCTCATTGGGCTGGCGCTTGAGGTCCTTGGCGTCGGCATCCTCGTTCTGATCATCAGCAGCACGACACCCGGTTGGCTCATTGCTATTCCGCTTGTCGTGTACGGCCTCGGCCTCGGCCTCGCGTCGGCGCAGCTGACCGGCACGGTGTTGCGTGATGTCCCGGTAGGGTCTCAGGTCAAGGATCGGCGACGCAGAGCACCGTGCGCCAGATCGGTTCGGCGCTGGGCACGGCTTTCGCTGGCGCGACGCTGTCCATTTCGCTCGCGCTCACGTTGCCTGCCGCACTGGATGCCGCAGGAATCACCGGGAAGACTGCCGACCAGCTCGCAACCACCACCCGACAGTCAGCCGGCACGACCATCAGCCAGCTGCGTGCAGAAGGCTCGGCCAGCAACCTGGGCGATCAGACCGCGAAGGCTGTCGAGGCGCTCGCGGCGGGCTTCACGGATGGCACCCGGCTGGCGTTGCTGATCGCCACCGTCTTCCTCGTTCTCGGTCTCGTCGGCGCATTGCGCCTGCGTCGCGCCGCGCGCTGAGGGCCAGCCGCGCCGCGCGCTGAAGCGCACAAAAGAAAATCGCGCCGCTGTCGGGGGAGCTCGATTCGCTCCAGCATCCGACAGCGACGCGATAGGACGACTTAACCTACTTGTCGAAAGCGTCCTTGATGTCGTCTCCGACCTTCTTCACGTTGGCCTTCGCCTGGTCTGCCTGACCCTCATGCTTGAGGTCGTCGTTGTTGGTGGCCTTGCCGAGGCCCTCCTTGGCGTTTCCGATGGCGTCTTCGGCTGCGTGCTTTGCCTTGTCTCCGATACCCATATGATCCATTCCTTTCGTAGCGGATCCGTGATCCGGTGTCTTCGACTCTTACATGCCAGATCAGTTGGTTTAAGGGGGTTGACGAACGTGGATTCGCTCGTTACAAGCGCCCAACGTCGATCAAACGATGGAGATTCGGCTCAACCTCTTGAGCGATGTCCGAGAGCACGCATCCTGGTGGGCTTGAGGCATGACAGCTTCTCGCGCGCGCTTCTCCGATCGGCTCACCTCTCGCCGCGGAGCATGGCTCTCCCTCGGCATCGTTCTTCTAGTCTTCGTGGCACTCTTCGGCATGTTCAGTCGGATCGACGGTCCCTCCGGAAATGAGACGGCGCCCCCAGACTCCGAGTCTTCTCAGGTGAGCGCGCTGCTAGACGATTTCCCGAACGCGGATGAGCAGTCCGTACTCATCGTCGCCACCCGCGAGGATGCCGCTGATCTCTCAACCGCCGACATCGCGGCACTGGAGAAGATGGTGCCCGCGCTCGACGCACACACCGGCCTTACGGCATCCGGCCCGAATGTGAGTGAGGATGGTGCGGCCGGCGTCATCGTCACGCCGATCACCGTCGGTGCTGACAACGCAGAGACTGCCGACATCATCAAAGAGTTGCGTTCATCCCTCTCGGCTCCAGGTGGCTTGATCTTGCAGGTCACTGGCGGACCGGCATTCGGTGCGGATGTCACCTCGGCATTCGACGGCGCTGACTTTACGTTGCTGCTGGTGACGATCCTGATCGTGGCGCTGCTGCTCATCATCACCTACCGCTCGCCCGTTCTCTGGCTGATCCCCCTCGTCGTGGTCGCGTTCGCCGATCAGCTCGCCAGCAAGGTGACCGGAGCAGTTGGTACGTGGCTCGACCTGCAGTTCGACTCCGGAATCATCAGCGTGCTCGTCTTCGGGGCTGGCACGAACTACGCACTGCTGCTGATCTCGCGCTACCGCGAAGAACTACTCACCCACCAAGATCACCGGCAGGCACTGAGCTCGGCCTGGCGGAAGACGGTTCCGGCCATCCTTGCCTCCAACATCACCGTTGTTCTCGCACTGCTCACGCTTGCGCTCGCCGTGATTCCCGGCACCCGCGGCCTCGGCATCTCATCAGCCGTCGGCCTGCTGATTGCGCTCGCCGCGGTGCTATTCGCTCTGCCGCCGCTGTTGGCGGTCTGCGGCCGCAAGGTGTTCTGGCCCTTCGTGCCGAAGGCAGGCAGCAGTGCGAAACAGGGCACGGTCTGGCACGGCATCGCCACTCGAGTGATGCGTCGCCCGTGGGTGAGCCTCGGTGCTGGCCTTGCGATCCTCGCCGTGATGGGGGCAGGCTTGTTCGGCACGTCGGTGGGTCTCAACCAGGTCGAGAAGTTCCGGGTGCAGTCGGAGTCGGCAGCGGGACTCGAAGTGCTCGCCGATCACTTCCCGCCCGGAGAATCGCAGCCCATCTTCGTCGTGGCGAACACTGCACAGGCTGATGACGTACTGACCGCAGTCGAAGACGTCGACGGTGTCGTGCGCGCACACGCCATCGCCGAGACCAACGACGGATCGCTGACGAAGATCATGGTCACCGGCGAATATGCTCCCAGCACTCCCGAGAGCCTTGCTCTGGTGAGCGAGCTGCGCGACGTCGCTCACGATGTGCCGGATGCTGACGCACTCGTCGGCGGCGCGGTCGCTACTGACCTGGATGCCAGGGCGGGAAATCAACAGGACCTGTTGGTGATCGCTCCACTCGTCCTCGCCGTGAGTTTCATCGTGTTGCTCGTACTGCTGCGCTCGATCGTGGCGCCTATCGTGCTGCTGCTGGTGAACCTTGCCAGCGCTGCCGCTGCCATTGGCCTCGGATCATGGCTCAGTCGGGTGCTGTTCGATCAGCCGGCGCTCGATCTTCAGGTGCCGCTACTGGCGTTCCTCTTCCTCGTTGCGTTGGGGATCGATTACACGATCTTCCTCGTGCATCGGGCGCGGGCTGAGGCTGCGGAGCATGGCACGCGAGAAGGCATGGTGCGCGCGGTCTCGCATACGGGCGCGGTCATCACCAGTGCCGGCATCGTGCTTGCCGCGGTGTTCGCCGCGCTCGGCGTGCTGCCGCTGGTGACACTAGGTCAGCTGGGCCTGATCGTCGGCGTAGGTGTGGTCGTCGACACGCTGATCGTGCGTACGGTGATCGTGCCTGCGCTCTTCGGAGTGCTGGGCGATCGCATCTGGTGGCCGCGCCGACCCGCCGATCGCATCGTCTGACGCGTGGGCCCTCGCCGCGGCATCCTGCGGTTTCGTGGTATCCCGCGGTTTCGGGGGAGGTGAGGCGACGGAATATGTATTCCGTGCTGTGCGCCCCATCTCCTCCCGAGACCTGCGATCCACGCAGGATCATCTCCCCAACTTCAACCCCTCGTATAGGGGACATGCGCACGGGGATTGATCGTCCCATCTTCCCCAGAAGACGGATTAACTTCCCCAGCCCGACGATCGGCGCATGTGATCGGGCCCCTCTAGTAGTTCAGTCCCCAATGGGCTATTCGAGAGGGCCACTATCTAGCATCTTGCCACGATCTTCTCAATTTGTCCCCCAAATGGGGGACAAGACATCTGGTTAGGTATTAGGGTGTTTTATGACGCACCCTCCGGTCGTCTTTGGCCCTCATCGCTCCCCCCGCGGTGAGGGCCGTTTTCTTTTTCGGGCACGTTGATCTCCATTCCGGCACGTGGCGAGTGTCTGTGCGGACATCGGGAGCGCCGCTGCTCGAATGTGCTGCTCATGCAACATTTGGGTTACCTTCTCGTCTGAGCCCTTCCGCGTGCGCGCTGCGCAGATATTGTGGGCATCGTCGGGGCACCCGGCATCGACAAAATTTCAAGCAGAACGGCAGTACATGAGTACCCAAGGCACGGTTAAGTGGTTCAACTCGGAAAAAGGCTTCGGCTTTATCTCCCCCGATGACGGCGGCGCTGACGTCTTCGCGCACTACTCCGCCATTGAAGCAAGCGGCTACCGCTCACTCGAAGAGAACCAGCGCGTTGAGTTCGAGGTGGCGCAGGGCCCCAAGGGCCTGCAGGCCGAAAACATTCGTCCCGTCTAACGGCGCGGCATACACACAGAACTCCCCGTCCGGAGCCGCCTTTCGCGTGCTCTGGTGGGGAGTTCTGTGCCTTTTCCGGGTGGATCAGCCCGGGTGGATCAGCCCGGGTGGATCAGCTCAGTATTTGGGCTCGCAGCTCCGCCACGGATGCCACGCGGAAAGCGGCTTCGTCGCCCTCGTGCTCGTTGCTGAAGCCCCATTCGACAAAGATCACCGGCACGTCGTTGGCATTGCCGCCGACGACGTCGTGGTGCCTGTCGCCGATCAATACCGGGCGCGAGGTGTCCGCTCCGCGTTCGCCGAGCCGACGCAGTGCCTCCGCGACGATGTCCGTCTTCGACGCAAGGGTGGATTCGTCCGGGGTCGCACCCACTGTCGTGAGGAACGCCGAGCGCAGCTCGAAGTGATCTACGAGAGCGTCGACCTGTATCTCTGGCTTCGAGCTCGCGGTCGCTTGTGGAATGCCGGCGGCGTGGACGTCCCGGACCAGTTCGACGATGCCGGGATAGGTCGCAACATCTCGGGTGTAGCCGTCGGCCTTGCCGAGCGTGCGGTAGAACGTGACAGCCTCAGCAGACTCGGCAGGCGTCATGCCCGCCTGATCCTGGAAGGAGTCGAACATCGGCGGCCCGATCCAGTGCACGAGATCGTCGCGCGTTGGCGCGGGGTGACCGAAGTGAGTCAGAGCGATCTCGAGGCGACGAAGGATGCCGACTGAGGCATCGATGATGGTGCCATCGACGTCCCACAGCACACAGGAATAGGGGGATTGGGGCATGCTTCAACCTAGATGTTGCCGTTCAGAACAGTCGCGGAACGCCCGATTCGAGGCCTTTCATATCGTCGTAGTCGAGCACCAGGCAGCGGATGCCGCGATCTTCGGCGAGCACGCGCGCCTGCGGCTTGATCTCCTGGGCGGCGAACACTCCCTGCACCGGAGCGAGGTGCGGATCGCGCCCGAGCAGCTCGAGGTAACGCGTGAGTTGCTCGACGCCGTCGATGTCGCCGCGCCGCTTGATCTCGACCGCGATGGCAGCGCCCGAGGCATCCCGCACCATCAGGTCAACCGGACCGATCGCCGTCGGGTACTCGCGGCGCACGAGTGTCGCGCCTTCGCTGATGAGTCCGACCTGTTCGGCGAGCAGCCGCTGCAGATCGGCTTCGACGCCGTCCTTCTGCAGGCCGGGATCGATACCGAGCTCGTGAT
Organism: Microbacterium sp. CH12i; assembly: GCF_000685355.1. GTDB lineage: Bacteria > Actinomycetota > Actinomycetes > Actinomycetales > Microbacteriaceae > Microbacterium. Next base: position 445,360 of record NZ_JHET01000010.1, read on the forward strand.
TCGAGTCGTGCAGCACCTCGAAGATCTGCACACGCAGCGCATCGCCGGTCTTCTTGTGAGTGACGCGCCACACCTCGACGCGCCGGCGATCGACTCTTCTTCGCCGGGCTCCTCGTTGGTGAGGGTGCAGGGCGGGCTCATCCAGTTCAGTGGCTTGTAGCTGCCGCCATCGGAGTGCACGAGCAGACTCCCGTCACCCTTGTGCACGAGCAGACGCGTGGCAAGGGGCAGGTGGGCATTGAGCCGTCCGGTGTAGTTCACGGAACAGCGGGCGATGACGAGACGCACCCGACGAGCCTAACGGTCTTCACCGTGCCCGTGGTGCGTTCATAAACGCGAAGCGGTGGTGACCTTCAGCGGGCGCGCAGCGCCAGAGGCGAAGCCAGACAATGCGACGAGCGCAACGAGGATGAACAGCGTGTTCAGCAACCCGATGTGCTCGCTGATCATGCCGAGCACGGGTGGGCCGCCGAGGAAGGCGACGTATCCGATGGTGGCGGTGGCGCTCACGCGTGCCGCGGCCTTCTCCGGATCATCCGCCGCTGCCGACATGCCAAGGGGGAAGCCGAGTGACGCACCCATACCCCAGAGCGCGGCACCCACGAATACGAAGGGCAGCGAGGGGGCGAGGATAAACATCAGGATGCCGGTCGCCGCGGCGCCGGCGAGAATCCGCAGCACGAGCACCCGCCCGAAGCGGTCGACGAGCGGTCCGCCGAACACCCGCACCAGAGTCATGCACACGGCGAAAACGGTGAGTGCGGCCGCGCCCATGGCGGTGCCGCCGCCGTGATCCTCTGCGGTGCCCAGTGCCAGCCAGTCGTTCGCGCCGCCCTCGGCGAATGACATTCCGAGAAGGATGAGGCCGAGTGCGTAGGTGCGCGGTTCGCGCCAGGCCGAAAGCGCGACATGCATGCGTTCGCGCCAGTGCGGCTTATCGCCGGCGGGCGCCGGATCGAGCGTTGCCTCGCGGTTCGGCACGTTCGCGATGCAGACGAAGGCGCCGACGAAGATGATGGCGGCGACGATGACGGCGTGCGCGATCACGGAGACATGGGCGGTTGCAGCCGCCCAGCCCAGTCCCGCGCCGATGACGGTGCCGAAGCTGAAGAAGGCGTGGAACAGTGGCAGGATCGTCTTCCCGGCCTTCTGCTCGATGGCTGTTCCCTCGACGTTCATCATGATGTCGAGGCATCCGTTGCCGAATCCGAAGAGCACAAGACCGACGATGACGAGCGGGAACGATTGGAACACCGTGGTGCCGACACCGATCACGGCGAGGCCCAGCGCCAGCGTGATCATTACACTCAGCATCCCGCGTCGTGCACCGGTGCGCGCCATGACTGCGGGGCTCGCTGAGATACCGAGGATCGAGGCGATTCCCATGCCGAGCAGCAGCAGGCCGATCTGTGCGTTATCGACGCCGAGCGAGATTTTGATGTCCGGCACGCGGGAGGCCCACGTCGCGATGGAGAGTCCGCTGGCAAGGAAGATCGCGAAGATCGCGTTGCGCCAACGAACGTACTGCGAGCGATTGAGGGCAAAGTCCATGAGAGAGAGCGTATCGAATCGATTCGATTTCCGGAAATATTTCGGGCTATCCTCGAATCATGGCTTCGTCTTCCGCCCCACGTCGCGCGACTCTCGCCGACGTGGCGCGCGCAGCAGGTGTATCGACCTCGACGGCCTCCGTCGTGTTCAGCGGCAAGACGAAGGTGTCGGATGCCACGAGCGAGCGGGTCCGCGCCACGGCAGTGGATCTCGGCTACCTCGGCCCAGATCCACGTGCGGCGTCTCTCAGGCGCGGACGCAGTGGGATTGTGGCCGTGGTTCTGGAGGGTCAGCTGCGCACAGCGTTTCTCGATCCGGTGACCATTCCCATGATGGACGGGCTCACCGATGGCCTTGCTTCGCTGGGTGCAGGGGTTCTGCTGCTGCGCGATGAGCCGGGGGAAGACGAGGCATCACCGCTCACGACGGCGCCGGTCGACGCGGTCGTGCTGATCGGATGCTCCGGCCGCACCCGTGCGTCATTAGAGGTCGTCCGCTCGAGAGGACTGCCTGTCGTCGTGATCGAGGGGGACGCGGGCGAGGGGGTCCCGCAGATCTCTCTCGATAACCGCGAGGCGGCGAACGGCCTCGCCCGGCACATCCGCCGGCTCGGCCACGAAAGAGTCGCGACTGTGACGCTGCCGCTCGACAGCTACCGTGAGCGCGGCGTGGTCAACGCCGAACGCCTGGCGCGGGCGAGCGTTGACGTCACGATCGACCGGCTTGCCGGGGTGCGCGAGGTGTACCCGGACGCGTTAGCGGTCTCTGCCGGAAGCAGTTCCATCGACGAGGGAGTGATCGCGGGGCGAGCGCTTCTCGCAGACTCTTCGACGCGACCGACCGCTGTTCTTGCCCAAAGCGATCTGCTTGCCGTCGGCGTGATCCGGGCGGCCGAAGAGCTTGGACTGCGAGTGCCGGAAGATATTAGCGTCGCCGGTTTTGACGGCATCACGCTCGACGGTATGGGACCGCACGTGCTGACCACGATGGTGCAGCCAGCAGTGGAGAAGGGCCGGGCCGCGGGAGAACAGATCGCGCGGATGCTCCGCGGCGAGCACGCGGCATCGTTGCACTTCACCTGCCGCTTCCGGGCCGGCACGACGACTGCGCAGCCGCCCGCCTAACCCGGCCCGAAAATTGGGCTCCGCGCGGGACGACGCTACCGCCGGGTAAACTGTGAAGAACCTGCCCGCCTGTGCCGTGAAGGCCGACGTGCCATTGAGGAGCCGCCGATGCTGTTGCTCCTCGCTGTGTTCCTGCTCGGGTCTCTCCTTCTCCCGTTGCTGGTCCGGTGGCTTGGCGCGCAGGCGTTCGCGATCGCGGCTCTTATTCCCGCAGCGGCATTCGTTCAGGCACTGATGATGACGCCGCAGGTGCTGGGTGATGATCCAGCGCCGTTCGAGGCGGTGGAATGGATCCCACAGCTGGGTCTAAATCTCTCCATGCACATGGACGTACTCAGCTGGGTGCTTACCCTGATTGTCACCGGCGTGGGCGCGCTCGTGCTGCTCTATTGCCGCTGGTACTTCTTTGACGACGTCACTGATCTTGGTCAGTTTGCTGGCGTTCTGCTCGGCTTCGCTGGCGCGATGTACGGCCTCGTTCTCACCGATGACCTGGTCATGCTCGTGATGTTCTGGGAAGTCACCAGCATCCTGTCTTACCTGTTGATCGGCCACTACCGCCGCCGCGCTGCCAGCCGTCGTGCTGCGTTGCAGGCACTTCTCGTGACGACGCTCGGCGGACTGATCATGTTCGTTGGCGTCGTGATTCTGGTCGTTGGGGCCGGTACCTCGAGCATCACCGAGATCCTCGAGCTCGCCCCCAGCGGCCCGCTCGTTAATGCCGCGATCGTGATGCTGCTGATCGGTGCGCTGAGCAAATCGGCAATCTTCCCGTTCCACTTCTGGCTCCCGGGTGCGATGGCAGCACCAACGCCCGTGAGCGCCTACCTGCATGCTGCGGCCATGGTCAAGGCTGGCATCTACCTCATTGCGCGATTCGCGCCGATCTTCGCGCTGTCGGATACGTGGCGTCCGATCGTGGTCTCCCTGGGCGTGTTCACGATGCTGCTCGGCGGTATTCAGGCTCTGCGCGAAACCGACCTCAAGCGCATTCTCGCGTTCGGTACAGTCAGTCAGCTGGGCTTCTTCACCGTTGTGGTCGGCTACGGCACGCAAGCCACCGCACTCGCAGGGATTGCGCTGGTGATCGGCCACGCACTATTCAAGTCCGCACTGTTCTTGATCGTGGGTGTTATCGACCGTCAGCTCTCCACGCGTGACATCGATGAGCTCTCCGGCGTGGGCAGACAGGCGCCGGTAATGGCGACGGTCGCGTTCATCTCCGTGGCATCGATGGCCGGCATCGCTCCGACCATCGGCTTCGTCGGTAAGGAGTCGGCCCTCACGGGCCTGCTCGACGATGCAATGGGTGGTTCAGTGTGGGGACTCGTTGCGCTGATCGGCGTCATCCTCGGATCTATTCTCACTACGGCATACGGCGTGCGCTTTCTGTGGGGGGCCTTCTGGAAGAAGCGCGATAAGCAGGGTGAGCGCGTGGCAGACACGCCTTGGCCCGACCCTCCCGTCGGATTCCTCTCGGCGCCGATCATCCTGGCGGGGCTCACGCTCGCCGCCGGCATCGGAGCCCCTGCCGTCGACGTTGCGCTCAATGGCTACGCAATCACCGCGATCCCCGGTTTGGATGCCGAGGGGGCAGCGACCGAGGGTCCGGGGCATCTTGCCCTTTGGCACGGGTTCGAGCCCGCTCTTGGAATCTCGGCAGTCGCGATTCTTTTGGGTATCGGACTGTTCCTGCTCACGCGTCGCACTGGCTGGGACCGCAAGCCACGTGTGTTGAAGTTCACCGCCGCCGATGCGTACTACTACGTCATGCGCGGCGTTGACCGCCTGTCCGTGATCACGACGACATTCACTCAGCGAGGCTCGCTGCCGGTGTATGTCGGAACGATCTTCGTCGTTTTTTGTCGCGGCCGAGATCACCGCGCTGCTCGCCAGCGACGTCGATCAGCTGAATCTGTCGGCCTGGCACACGCCGACCCAGATCGCCGTCGCGCCGATCATGGCCATCGCTGCGATCTTCGCCGTGCAGGCGCGGAAGCGCTACACCGGCGTCGTGCTTGTCTCGGTCACGGGGCTCGGCATGGTCGCGCTCTTTGCGACGAGCGGGGCGCCCGACCTCGCGCTCACGCAGATTCTCGTGGAGACCGTCACGATGGTGCGTTCGCGCTCGTGCTTCGGCGGCTGCGTCGCGGATGGGTGAGCACAACGCTTCGGTATCGCGCATCCCGCGTGCGGTCCTTGCAATCGCCGTCGGCGTGACGATGGCGTTCATCGCGGTTGTCGCAACACAAGCCCGGATCACGGAGCCGATCTCGCTCTCCTTCGCCGAGCTCGCCTATGAGATCGGCCATGGCAAGAACGTCGTGAATGTCGCTCTCGTTGACCTGCGCGGCTGGGACACCATGGGAGAGCTGTCCGTTCTGGTGCTCGCAGCCACCGGTGTGGCATCCCTCGTGTTCGTCAGCCACCGCGCCGACATGCTTTCGCAGCGTCCGGCACTGCCGAAGCGGCTGCGCCGCAAGGCGCGAATTTCACCGCTGGTCGAAACGACCGAGGGCGTCCGTTTCCAGACCGCCGAGAACCGCAGCAACCCGCGTGCCTGGCTCGTCGGCGGGCAGCAGATGAAGCCCGAAAACCGCTCGATTCTGCTCGAGGTGATCGTCCGTATCCTCTTCCACACCATCATCGTGGTGTCGATCTATTTGCTCTTCGCGGGGCACAACGGCCCCGGTGGCGGCTTCGCGGGCGGCCTCGTCGCCGGCATGGCGCTTGTTATGCGTTACATCGCCGGCGGACGCTGGGAGTTGGGCGCCGCGGCCCCGACGGATGCTGGTCGCCTGCTGGGCGCCGGACTCATCCTTGCCGTCGGCACCGCGGTCGTTCCGCTGTTCTTCGGCCTCGCGCCGCTCACCAGCTCGTTCTGGGAGTGGGAAGTTCCGGGGATCGGGCACATGGAGTTCGTCACGTCGACGATCTTCGATGCCGGGGTCTACCTCGTCGTCATCGGCCTCGTGCTCGACGTGCTTCGCAGCCTCGGCGCCGAGGTCGACAAGCAGGCACAGCAGATGCGCACGCGGGGGGTGAGTAGCTGATGGATGTTTCGATCACCCTCATCCTCGTGATGGCTGTGCTCTTCGCGTGTGGCACCTACGCCATGCTCGAGCGCAGCCTGACCCGTGTGCTCATAGGGTTCCTGCTGCTCGGAAACGCCACAAACCTGCTGCTGATGATTGTGATGGGCGTGCCGGGCAACGCACCGTTCTACGGCGAGATCGACACGAGCGACCCGCTGCCGCAGGCGCTGACGCTCACTGCTATCGTCATCACGTTTGCCGTCTCCGCGTTCCTGCTCGCTCTCATCTACCGGTCATGGCAGCTCGGTCAGGCCGACACCGTCGAGGATGACGAGGCCGACATCGCCCTGCGCGAACGTACCGACGCGGACGAAGACGTCATGGACGACGAAGACGACGTGGAAGAGGAAGAAGCGACCACCGACTTCGTCGGAGTGCACACCGCGCCGATCACTGTGCTGCACATGCGCGATCATCCTTCGATCCACGACGATGCACCCACGGATCGACCAGCGGCCGCGAAGGCTGACACTGCGCCTTCGATCCCCGACCCTGCCGAAGAGGAGGACCGCCCGTGACCGCGCTTGTCCCTCTTCTCGTCGCACTTCCGCTTCTCGGCGCGGCCATCACCTTGGTATTCGGCCGCAGCCCGCGCCTGCAGATGTTCGTCACCGTCGCGACGCTCGCCGCCGTGGCGATCATCGCGGCAATCCTGCTTGTCGCGGTCGACGGTGGGACTCCGCTTGCGGTGTCGGTGGGCGGATGGCCGGTTCCGTTCGGAATCGTGCTCTACGTCGATCGACTCGCCGCACTGCTGGTCCTGATCTCCAGCATCGTGCTGCTCGCCGTGCTCCTGTTTTCCATTGGTCAGGGTGCGGCCGACGGCACGGACGAGACTCCGATTTCGATCTTCAATCCGTCGTATCTGATCCTCGCGGCCGGCATCTTCAATGCTTTCATCGCGGGCGACCTGTTCAACCTCTATGTGGGCTTTGAGATTCTGCTCGTCGCCTCATATGTGCTGATTACGCTGGGCAGTACGGAGTCCCGTATCCGCACCGGCGCGGTATATATCGTCGTCTCGTTGGTGTCGTCGATCATCTTCCTCGCCGCGATCGCGATGATCTACGGGGCGTTGGGCACCGTGAACATGGCGCAGATCGCCGAGCGGATGACGGAGCTTCCGCAGGAGACGCAGCTCGTGCTGCACCTGATGCTGGTCGTCGCGTTCGGAATCAAGGCCGCGATCTTCCCGGTGTCGTTCTGGCTCCCGGACTCGTACCCGACCGCACCGGCGCCGGTAACTGCGGTTTTCGCCGGCCTGCTGACCAAGGTCGGCGTGTATGCGCTGATCCGCACCGAGACGCAGCTGTTCGCCGAGAACAGCATCAACACGCTGCTGCTGATCGTCGCGCTCGCCACCATGGTCATCGGTGTTCTCGGTGCGGTGGCGCAGGCCGAGTTGAAGCGAATCCTTTCGTTCACGCTCGTCAGCCACGTGGGCTACATGATCTTCGGTCTCGCGATTGCTACTCCAGCAGCGATCGGCGCGACGGTGTACTACATCGTCCACCACATCGTCGTCCAGACCACTCTCTTCCTCGCCGTCGGCCTCATCGAGCGTCGTGCCGGGAGCACGTCGATCCTGCGCGTCAAGGGACTATTGAAGGCCGCACCGCTGCTGGCCGTGCTCTACTTCGTGCCCGCCATCAACCTGGGTGGCCTCCCACCCTTCTCCGGATTCATCGGCAAATTCGCGCTCTTCGAGGCCGCGGCATCCGTCGGCACTCCGATCATGATGGTGCTGATCTTTGGCGGCATCCTGACGTCACTCCTGACCCTCTATGCGCTCATGCGCGCATGGAACCTTGCGTTCTGGCGCGAAGAAGAAGACTTGACCGAGACCGACGGACGCATCTCCTACCTCGGTAACGCTCCGGCTGCCGACGAGCACCAAGAGCGTCGTCGCATCCCGAAGATCATGACGCTCGCGACGGGCGGGATGGTCGGCGTGACACTGATGCTGACGGTCTTCGCTGGTCCTCTTTACGCACTGTGTGACCGTATCGGCGACTCGTTGCTGCAGCCGGTTAACCTGGTGCAGCTCGAAGAGGAGGTGTCTCCGTGAGTCCTGAGACGCGCCGCCATCTGTTGCATGACGTGTGGCTGCAGGTGCCCTTCCTGGTCTGGCTGATCCTGTTGTGGATGCTGCTGTGGAACCAGTTCACCGTGCTCTCGCTCGTCAGCGGCCTTGTCGTTGCCGTCTTCGTCACGCGGGTGTTCCGCCTGCCGACGATCGAACTCTCCGGCCGGATCAACGTCTGGTATACGGCATCGTTTATCGTGAAGTTCTTGTTCGCAGTGCTGCGCGGGGCGATTGCGGTCACGATCCAGGTATTCGACTTCCGGCATCAGCCGGGCGCCGCCATCATGGCCGTGCCGCTGAAGTATGCGGATGACCTGATCATGACCCACGTCTCGGTGACATCGTCGCTGATCCCCGGATCTCTCGTCGTTGAAACAGACCGTGACCGCGGCATCCTGTACCTGCACGTGATCGGGGTGCGGAGCCGCGCGGATGTGGACAAGCAGCGTGAAGGTGTGCTCCGCTGGGAGCGAAGGATCGTCCGGGCGCTCGGCAGCCCTGCGCAGTATCGTGCGCTGAAGGAAGACGAACGCGCGGGAGGTGTGCGGTGAACATCCTCATGGGCGCGATCGTGGTGGTCTTCGGCATCGCTGCGATTCTGACGGTGTTTCGGATCATCCGCGGCCCGTCGATTCTTGACCGTGCTGTGGCATCCGACGTTCTGCTCACCGAGGTGATGTGTGTTCTGGGCGCAGAGATGGCGATCAACGGGCACACCCGCAACATCCCGGTGCTGCTCATCATCGCGGCGGTCGGCGTGTTCGGATCGATCTCGGTCGCTCGGTATGTGGCGCGAAGGGACAACACGACATCATGAACGTGCTCGGTTTCGAGATTCCGGATGCCATCATCAATGTGGCGGTGCTGGTGCTGATCCTGCTCGGCGCGGTGCTGTGTCTTTCTGCCGCCGTGGGGCTGCTGCACTTTCGCGACGTTCCCTCGCGGTTGCACGCCGCGACGAAGCCGCAGGTGCTCGGGATCATCTTTATCTGTCTGGCGATTGCGCTGTCGCAGCGTTCGGTTGGCGGCATTCTGCTCGGGCTCGCGCTGGTCGCGCCCATCGTGCTGATGCAGTTCGCGACAGCCCCGCTGTCGGCGCACATGGTCGGACGACAGGCCTACCGTAACGGCACGACCGGAGAGCGTCGACTGGTGGTCGACGAACTCGCGGAGTCGAAGCAGACGCCACCTGGGGCGGGCTAGACGCCCGCAGGGTGGCAGCTACGAGGGGGAGATGTGAACGCACAGCCGGGTTGGTATGACGCCGGAGTTCCTGGACAGGAACGCTGGTGGGACGGCACGCAATGGACCGCGCACGAGCGCGCGGTGGTGGTGGCTGCGCAGGCGGTTCAGGCGGTTCAGGCTCAGCAGCCGGTTCAGGCGCAGTATGCGGCGCCTGTCGCGCAGGCCGCGCCGATGGGCTGGTTCCCCGTGGTCGGTACATCGGACGTCCGCTGGTGGGATGGTGGCGGCTGGACCCCGTACCGCCTTCGTGATGGCAAGTCGCGCCCGGATGCCTTCGCCATTGAACCCGCGTCTACCGGGATGACGCTGGGAATTCTTTTCATCGTCCTGGGTTTCACGCAGTTCAACACGTACAGCCTCTCGGGTCAGCCAGGCTTGGCGATCACACCCGTGCTGTTCTTGGCGAGCGGCGTCATCTGGCTGATCGGAAGTTTCCGCGTCAGTCAACTGAAGAAGCTCTCTGTTCCGTCGACTGTGCCGGTGTTTGACCCTTCGACGCGACCACTGCCTGGCGAGGCTGAGGGTGCCGGTGCCGGCTGGTATCCGGTCGCAGGTCGGGTCACGCGCTGGTGGACCGGAACCCAGTGGAGCCACTACGTCGGGCAGAAGTTCGGGGTGCGGCCGGCGCACGCCGGCGCCCGCGGCTACCGCGTCTCGATGATTGCGGGCTGGGTCCTTGCGGGGGTTGGTGCGTTGGGCGTAGTGCTCGGAATAGCCATGATCGCTCTGCTGGACAGGTGGGTGGGTGTCGCCGTTATCATCCCCGCGGTGATCCTCGGCCTCGCGGGCGGTCTGATCGTGCTGCTGACGTACATCCGCCGCTACACGATGATTCTGCCGACGCAGGCCCCGCCGCTGCGCTGAGCGCCCCGCCCGCCCGCTCGCCTGCGCGGCCCCCGCGCGCCCGCCCGCGCTGTTGTGCATAACTCCTCCACAAACGGACGCTTCCGGCCGCATCGGGCGCGATCGGGCCCGAACTCGCCCGATCTGGAGGAGTTGTGAACCACGCGTCCGCCGCATCGGCCACCTCTACTCTTGCTGCACAAATTCGGGTTGTCCGAACCTATCCCCGATCCGTGGAAACAGGCGTACCGCGTACCGGAGCACTGTCGACACTTCTGGAATGGGAGAGAAGCAGAAGACAGTGGTTGAACGCGCTCGAGACGCATACGTGCAAGTTGTATTCACGCGCGCGGAGCTGCTCCAGACTGGATCCAGCGGGCGGGACATCACCGCCGCGGTGAGATCGGGTCGGCCACGATGTGGCAGAGGCTGTACGAATCGGCGGTCGGCTGTCGTGCTTGTCTCTACTGAAGGCGATAGGCATCTTTGTACTGGCCTGTCCGCACCTTCATGTGCACATCGATCGCGGCACATCCCGAATTCGCGCGCCGAAGAACGACGCGACGAAGTTGCATTGGAATGCCGCGCTCGACGCTGACTCGACACTTGGCGCCGAGACGATGCACGCGGTTGCTTTGCAGGTCGCGGTGCGGGAGGCAGTGCGCTGTCAGTCGCCGCGAGCAGCCCTCGCCACGCTGGACAGCGTGCTGCATCACTCCCTGATGTCGCCGGCGCAACTTGAGGCCGTGTTCGCGCTGCTCCCGAAGCGGTACCGTGTGCTGCTCTCGCTGGTCGATGCCTCGGCGGCTTCTGGACCAGAGACATTCATGCGGCTGATCCTGCGTGGGCTGGGCCTGAAGTACGAAACTCAGGTATTCCTGCCCGGCGTTGGCTACGTCGATTTCCTCGTTGAGGGTTGGCTCATCATCGAGTGCGACAGCAAAGAGTGGCACGAGGGTTGGGAGAAACAAGTCGAAGATCGACATCGCGACATGGCCGCAGCGAAACTCGGGTGCGTCACCCTCCGCCCGCTCGCAACTGAGATCATGCGAGACACGGCGGGGACGAAGGTCAATTGCCGCGGCAGTGGCCGCTCTCGGGCCGCACTTCCCGCCGGTCGGCGTTCATAACTCCTCCAAAAACAGTGGAGCTCGGCCCGCTGCGCGTCGAAACGCCGTGCTCCCGGCAAGTTTGGAGGAGTTATGAACCAGAACAGCCCGCGACCCGCAGCTCAGAGGGACGCGGCGAACTCCGCGATCGTGTCGGCGGCGAACTCGGCGTCACTGATCAGGGTGCCGTGGCCGTGGTCGGGGACCTCGTGCATCTCGGCGGGCCCGGGAACGAGCTCGGTGATCTTGCGACACCACGACACCGGCGCGAGCGGATCGCGCTCGCCGCGCAGCACGAGCACAGGACACTTCACACGCGCATACGCCTTCTCGGGCTCGTGAACCACGGTTGCGCGAATCTTCCGGATCAAGTGCGGACCCCCGCGGAGATACTCCCGCCCGCCGCGCCACAGCACAGTCGGGCGCTCGCCGAGCAGATCCCGCAGCAGATACGTGGCTTGTTCCCGGATACTGCGCGTAGCGCTGTTCACGGTGGGACCCGCGAGCACGAGGCCGCCGATGAGGTCAGGATGCCGCGCCGCCAACTCCGCGCCGATCTGGCTGCCCATCGAGTGGCCGATGATCACGGCGTCCGAAACGTTTTATGCTGCGAAGAAATGCCGCGATCAGGTCGGCGTGCCGCTCCATGGTCAACGTACGGACCGGCTCAGGCGCCTCGCCGAATCCGGGCAGGTCGAGCGCGATGATGCGCCCGGATAGCCGCTCGACGAAGTCGAGGTAGACGCTGCGTCCCATGCCGATGCCGTGGATGAGTACGTACGGTCGCACGCCGGTACCGAAGTCCTCGGCGATCAGCGTCGCACCGCCGTGGACGAACTCAGTGACGGCTACCGGAACGCCTTCGGGCGCGAGGAGTGGAGATGGCACTAATCGACCATATCTCTCGCTCCTGCACGCACCGCTCAGCGCGCTTAGAGAACAGCCGACAAGAAGTCGCGCGTGCGCTGTTCCTGCGGGTTGCTGAAGATCTGCTCTGGCGTACCCTCTTCGACGATGCGTCCGCTGTCGAACATCAGCACCCGGTTGGATACATCGCGCGCGAACTGCATCTCGTGCGTCACGATCAGCATCGTCACATCGGTGTCGCGAGCGATATCGCGGAGAATGTTCAACACCTCGCCGACCACCTCAGGGTCAAGGGCGCTCGTGACTTCATCCAGCAGCAGGATCTCGGGTTCCATCGCGAGCGCGCGCGCGATGGCAACGCGCTGCTGCTGCCCACCCGACAGCTGAGTGGGGTGAGCGTTCTCCTTATCTGGCAACCCGACCTTCTCAAGCAGCGCCCGTCCGCGAACAAGCGCTTCAGTCTTCGACATCCCGAGCACATGCACCGGCGCCTCGATAATGTTCTCGATCACCGTCATGTTCGGGAACAGGTTGAACTGCTGAAAGACCATGCCGATGCGCTTTCGCATCTCGTTCTTGTGCTTCTCCTTCAGCTCGACGCGCTTGCCATCGCGCGAGAAGTGCGTGAGCGGCTTGCCGTCGATGAGGATGTAGCCGTCGTTTGCCTCTTCCAGCGTCATGACGAGACGGAGGATCGTGGTCTTGCCCGAGCCGCTCGGCCCGATCAGGGTCACTCGATCCCCGCGACGCACGGTGAAGTCGAGATCGTGAAGCACGACGTGGTCGCCGAAGCGCTTTTCGACCTTGTCGAACAGGATCGCCGGAACATCGCCTTCATCCAGGGTGATGGCGCCGGTGTGGGTATCAAGCGGTGGTGTATTCAAGACGTTTCTCCAATCGTCTGGCCAGCACAGAGCTCAAAAGGCTCGCCGCCAGGAAGATGAGTCCGGCGAGGGTGATCGCCTCGACATAGCGGAAGTTCGTGCCGCCGTAGAGCTGCGCCTCTCGCACCATCTCGGTCACGGTGATGACCATCAAGAACGGGGTGTCCTTGAACATCGAGATGACGTAGTTCGTCAGTGCGGGCAGCGTTGAACGAAGGGCCTGCGGAATGATCACCGCGGTCCACACCCGTCCCGGCGACATCGACAGCGCCGTTGTCGCCTCCCACTGGCCCGGCGGTACTGCATCGATCCCGGCCCGGTACACCTCGGCCATATACGTGGCGTAATGGATGCCGATGATGATCGTTCCGAGCACGATTGGTGGCACGCTCGTGAACACGTAATACGCGAACAGCAGTTGCACGACCAGCGGGGTCATTCGGATGAAGTTCATCACGAGTGTGATCGCAGCGCTCACTGGTCGCGTGGCCGTGCGGCGTCCGAGCGCGATGACGAGACCGAGGATCGCGGCAATGATGCTGCCGATGATCGTCACAACCAGCGTGACGCTGAGGAAGGTCCAGAGAAGGTCGGGGAGCACCGCGAGCGCGTGGTCCCAGCTCCAGAAGCTCTTGTCGTCATTCATGCTGCTTGGCCCGCTCCCTTCATGTCTGGAATCGGAGTGGTGGTGATCGTGTCACGCCACTTCCCGCCGTACCCGAGCTGGTGCTTCGCTCGGGTTTCGAGGGCGTTCATGCCGAGCGTGAGCAGGTATGCGATTGCAAAGTAGATGAGCAGTCCGAGCGAGTACGCGAAGAACACATCGGTCTGCACGCGCAGCCGGTTCAGCTCTGCGGTGAGGTCGACGATCGTGATCAGGTACACGACCGCAGTGCCCTTCAGCAGCTGGATGAGCAGGTTGTTCAGCGACGGCACCATTAGCGCCCACGCCTGCGGGAAGATCACCCGCCACATTCGCTGGGTGCGTGACATGCTGAGCGCGGTCGTTGCCTCCCACTGTCCGGCATCCACCGCGTTGATCGACCCGCGCACGACCTCCGCGCCATACGCGCCGTAGTTCAAGCCGAGGGCCAGGATGCCGGTGAGCACGGCAGGCATCTCGAGGTTGAAGGGTGGCAACGGCAGCACGAAGAAGAAGAAGAACAGTTGCACCAGCAGCGATGTGCCGCGGAACAGCTCGATGATCGTGCGCGCAATACCTCGCAGCACGATGTTCTCCAGCCGCACCATCAGGCCGAGCCCAATGGCAACGACGATGGCCAGGAGGGCGCCGCCCGCAGTCAACTGCAGGGTCATCAGGACCCCGTCGATGATCTGGGGCAGCGCCCTCCAGAGCGCTTCGAAGTTCTCGGTCACTGGGCTCGAATCAGCTCAGGTCGCCCGAGCACAGCTGCTCGGTGGTCAGGTCGGCGGGGGGCAGGTTCTCCGCTGTGAAGCCGAACGGTTCGACCAGGCCGAGGTAGGTGCTCTCGTCAGCGGTGATCTTGGCGAGCTCCGCGTTGTATGCCTTGAGCAGCTCGGTGTCATCCTGGCGGAACACGGTGGCGCCAGCGCCGATCTGCTCGACACCATCGATCTCCTGCACGAACGCCTGGGTGGTCTCGACATCGTCCATGTCTTCGGTCATCCAGTTCATCGAGACCGCCGTCAGAGCGAAGGCGTCAGCGCGGCCGGACTGCACGATCTCGATGCCTGCCTGAGCGCTGTCGACCTGCACGGTGTTTGCAATCCCGAGGTCGGCGGCGTAGCCCTCTTCGATCGCTCCGGACTGCACCGCGAGGGTGACGTCACCGGATGCGGCGATCGAGTCGAGGTCGCTGAGATCCTTCGGGTTGCCCTTCGGCACGACGAGGGTGGTGGTGTACATGATCTCGGGGTCGCTGAACGCGGCCTCTTCGCAACGCTCAGGAAGGATCGACATTCCTGCGCTGATGACATCCCAGCGGCCAGCGTTGAGGCCGGGGATGAGTGAGTTCCAGTCGACCTCTTCGACCTTTACGTTGTCGATTCCGAGGCTCTTGAAAATCTGTTCGTGCATCGCGATCGTGGCGCCAGTGGGCTCGCCCCCCTCGACCCAGGAGTAGGGCTGCTCCGAGGCGATCGCGAGGGTGATCGTGCCCTCGTCCTGTGCTTTCTCGAGCGTGCTCATGCTGTCGTCCCCGCTGGTGTCACCCGCCGAGCAACCGGCAAGCAAGCCGAGTGTGAGGGTTCCGATGGCCGCCGTGGCAATGCCGACTCGCGCTGTTCTCTTCGTCATGATGTCCTCGCGTTCCGTGTGAATTCGGTCTGGGTTTCGTATGTCAGGGGTACCGTGGCCCGTCCGGGGTTGCCGGCAGGCCGGGGTAAGCCGTGGAACAGACTATGAATTCTGTCGAGGAATGTACAGTCAGACGCGCAGATTGTCGACAAGTATACAAAAACGTGATCATGGGGGAGACTTGAACTCGCTACGTTGACTTCGCGGATCGGCGCGGAGGACGCACAATGAGATGCTCGCGGTTTACGCGACGCCTGGAAGGGATGCCCTATGGCTGCACAGACGCCTCGCGTGGTCTCACCGGTGTCTATGGTGCGCGTCGCGCGACCATCCACGGTTGACCTCATCGTCACCGAGTTGAGAAACGCCATCTTCACCGGAGCGCTGCCTGTTGGCAGTCCCATCGGAGAGGTCGAGATGTCGTCGCAGCTGGGAGTCAGTCGCAGTCCGCTGCGCGAGTCGACACAGCGCCTCGTGCAGGAAGGGCTGCTCACAGCATCCCCCGGGCGCGGCATGCGCGTCAGCGTCATCGGAGCCGAGCATGTCGCCGACGTCTACGACGCGCGCCTTGCCATCGAAGGTCACGCCGTACGCCTGATCGCCGCCGCCGGAAATGCGTCCGTGATCAACGCGCTCGAGGCCGCCTACGCCGAGCTCGTCACTGTCAGCGAAGGGACGGATGCGCGCACTATCGGCGACGCAGACCTCGAGTTTCACCGGCTTCTGGTCGACTCCGCCGGCAGCGGTCGGCTGTCGGGCTACATGACAACGCTCGCCATCGAGACGCGCATCGCCAGCTTCAGCAACCCGAACGGTTACACCGTGCGCCGGTCAGTCTCCGAGACGTATCGCCAACTGCTCGACGCGCTCGCCGCAGGAGACGGCGCGGCCGCGTTCGGCGCGCTCGAGCGGCAGTTCGGCGAGGCTGTTGCTCGCCTCACCGGCCAGGATGATGAGGTCGAGACCGTCGAGACCCCGCCCGACGAGGAGCCGCCTGCCCTCGGCCCGATCGAGTTCACAGAAGAGGGCTGACTCAGCTTGCTGGCTGCAGCACGAGGGTGTCGACTGTTGCCTTGTCGACGGCATCCGCGCTGAACGCCCATGGCGTCTGGATGCCGGCAGCCCAGTTCTCGGTCTGGTCGGTGTAGTGCGGGTTGAACGCGTGACCTGACGCACCGGTGAGGTGGTTCCACGTTGAGGCGTCGAAGTCGGACATGTCGATGACCATGCGCATCGACGGCACGTTGGTCGTCGCGTAGGACGTGCCGAGGTCCCATCCGGTGGCGTTCACGACCGATGCGCCGCCGCCGACCGGATACGGACCACGGTTGAACAGCGCCTCGATGGGAGCGATGCCGGAGGACCCGAGCGTGTCGCTGGTGAGAGTGATGGCGTGCAGGGCTCCCCAGTTCCAGTTGGTGACAACATTGCCCTGGAGCCCGGCGAGCTCGTCGTACGCGTCTTCGGCAGAAAGCGCGAGCATCTCGTCTATGCTTGACACGTCGAGCTTCTCGTTTGACCAGAGCGGATCGCTCGGGTCGTCCAGCAGAGCAGAGACCACCGTGAAGAGCCGCCCTTGGCCGCCGTAGGGCAGCGGTTCGGAGCGGTTCTCAAACAGGTTTTGCACGAGGTTTGACCACAGCACGTTTGCGTAAGCGGCGGCAGCAGAGGACGCATCGTTCTGGGCGTCCCAGATGCGCAGGAGCTCAACAGCATCCTTGGGGCCCTTGCCCGATACGTCAACCTTGCCCATCACGGTGGCCAGGCGCTTGCCGATCCACATCTCGTTGTCACTCTGGATCTCGCTCATCTCCTGCACGGTGAGAGGGCCCGCAGCGGCGCGGCGCTCGATCATATCCACGATGCGTGCGGCGCGGTATCCGTAATCCCAGTCGCGCGAGAGGAAGTACTCGTAGTCGTCAGTCACGATGGCGTTGTTCGCCGTGACGATGTACCCGGATGTCGGGTTGTAGGAGACCGGCAGCTTCTCGAAATCGATGAAGCCCGTCCAGTCGTAGCTGCTGTCCCAACCCGGCTGCGGCACCCAGCCGTCGCCAGCGCCGCGAATCGGCAGGCGTCCGGGCGCCTGATAGCCGATGTTGCCTTCGACGTCGGCGTAGATGAGGTTCTGTGCGGGGACATCGAAGAGGGATGCCGCGTACCGGAAGTCTTCGAAGTTTTGTGCCGTGTTCAGCGCGAAGATCGCGCTGGCTGTCTTTCCGGGGTCGAGCGCGGTCCAGCGCAGGCTGACTGCTGTTTCCGCATCCGCAGCGCTCTCGGCCGCTGACGCCGTTGAAGGGTCCGAGGCCAACCCCGCATCCGCAATCGCGGTGAAGTCGTCGGTGAGACCGGAGATGATCGGCCCGTGCACGGTGGAACGAATCGTGAGGTTGATGTCGTCGCCACCGGCAACCTTGATCTTCTCTTTGCGCACCTCGAGCGGTACGAGTGCGCCGTCGCGCCAGTACGATTCACCCGCCACCTTCTCGATGTATAGATCTGCGACGTCGGTCGTGAGGTTCGTGAAACCCCAGGCGACCTGCGCGTTGTGACCGATGACCACACCAGGCAGGCCTGAGAACGAGAAGCCCGCGACGTCGAACGGACATTCTTTGGAGACTTTGGAGCACTTCAGCTGCACCTGGTACCAGACTGACGGAAGGGATGCGCCGAGGTGCGGGTCGTTTGCAAGCAGCGGCATCCCGCTTTCGGTGAGAGAGCCAGATACAACCCACGAGTTCGAGCCGATGCCCTCGCCGACGTCGCCGACCAGCAGGCTTGCGGCCTCGATGACACTGGACGCTTCGTCCCACTCGATCGTTGTCACTGCCTGCGCCCCAGTGTCGCCATCGTCGTTCGTCCCTGGAGCGAATGCGGGCACGGTGGTGGTCTCGAGGGCCGGGACCGTCGAGATCTTCGGCACAATGACCGGGTTCCGATCGAACGGGTAAGCGGGGTAGAGCTGTTCGAGCAGCCGCTGCGTCTCGTCGGGGGCGGCACCTTCTGCGGCATCGAGCTCTGCGGTGAGCAACGCGCGTTCGGTCTCGTCTTCGATGTTGGTTCGCAGATCCCAGGCCATGGCCTTCAACCACGCGACCGAATCAGCCGGTTCCCACGGCTCGATGGTGTACTCCGGGTTTTGCATGCCGATGACGGCATATTCGAGTGAAAGGTCGGCGCTGTCGCGCTCGGCGATGTACGCATTCACTCCGTCGGCGTAGGCCTGGTAGTAGGCGAGGGTCGTCTCATCCATGTCTTTGACCTCTTGCTCGGCGACGTCACGCCAGCCCAGCGTGCGCAAGAACATGTCCGTTGCCGCCTGAGATTCGCCGAACATCTCTGCAACGCGGCCCGAAGTCACGTGCCGGCGGAAGTCCATCTCGAAGAAGCGATCCTGCGCGTGCACGAAGCCCTGCGCGTAGAACAGGTCGTCCGTGGAATCCGCCGTGATCGTCGGAACGCCGAGCTCATCGCGCTGCACCATCACATCGGCGTTCAGCCCGCTCACCTCGATCTCACCGGAGGTCTGCGGGAACGAGCGCTGGATGGTCCAGACCACGAAGAAAGCCGCTGCAACGGCAATGACGACGAGACCGGCGAGCACGCCGAATGCGATCCGTCCGACGCGACTTCCCATCTTTCGTCGGGACACGGCGGGGTCGGCGGGTGCAGTCGTCATTGAGGTTCTTTCGGGTCGTCAATGGGATCCGGTCATGTGTGGAACCCGGAGCGCGTTTCGGGACGCACTCCGGGAAGCCTAGTCGGATCGGTGCGGTTCGATATAAGGCACGGCGGGTGGCGTCCCTGTGCAGGGCGAGTGCGCGTGTCACATGAGTTTCGTGGACTCCAATGCGCGCAGCAGCTTCTGATTGAAGCCGATGAGCGGGAGGCGCAGCACCAGACCGAGCAACAGGGCGGGCAGCGCGAACGCGGACAGCAAGCCCAGCGATACCCAGAAGTCGTTTTCGTAGATACCGGCGATCGCGGAGCGCATTGCGTTCACCGCGTGCGTGGCGGGTAGGAACGGGCTGATGTTCTGGAACCACTGCGGAAGCACCTGCAGCGGGTACGCACCACCGGAACTGGAGATCTGCACGACGAGCATCAACACGGCCAACGCCTTTCCGGCGTTCCCGAAGGTCACGACGAACGTGTAGATGATGAGCGTGAACACGAGCGACATCACCCAGCCGGTCAGGATGAGCAAGAACGGATGCTCGGGCTGCACCTGCGTGAACAGCACGCTGCCCAGGCACACCAGCGAACTCTGCAGGAACCCGACGAGCGCGAAGATGCCGAACCTGCCGACATACGTCTGAGTGGAAGTGAGGGCAGGAAGGTTGGAGGCGTCGCCCCGGGGCGGGTCGACGCGGATGGACACCGAGATCAGCAGTGCTCCCACCCAGAGTGCGAGCATGGTGTACAGCGGTGTCATCGCTGCACCGAAGCTGACGACCGAGTAGACCGGCACCCTTTCTAATGTCACGGGCTCTGCGAGATGGGTGGCCAGCGACTGCGGGTCGCCGCCGATCACCTCGGTGAGCTCGCTGAGGTCGCCGGTATCCATGGTCTTCGTCAGTGCAGCGGCGAGGGCGTCGAATTGATCCGCCGTCTCGGTGAGAGAGCTCGAGATATCAGTCGTCAACGACTCCGCGTGCACGAGTGTCGTGTTCAGCGAATCCGATCCCGAAAGCGACTCTGCCACGGATGAGAGATCGCCGCCGATCGAGTCGATGTCGCCGCCGATCACGGCCAGCGTCTCTGCGAGTGCATCGAGCTTCGGCTGCAGACTGCCTGTGTAGGCGTTCTGAGCGTCGTCTACCGCAGCCTTCGCGTTCGCGATCAGTTCGGTGATCTCCGCGTGCGTGGCTTGGATGTCGGCATCGGTTTCGGTGATGTGCGTCGCTGCTTCGGCGAGACGATCGTGCAGATCCTGCTGTCGCGCGATCGACGCGTCGATGCGGGCCACTGCCCGGTCGAACGAGTCCTGTGCCGATTCGGGAAGGAGCGGGCGGACATCATTCACCAGGGTGTCACGCAGCTGTTGCTGCTGATCGATCTGGGTCTGCACCCGCGTCGCCACGGCACGGATCGTGTCTGCAGAGCTCGCGGACTGCGCATTCATCGACGAGAACACCTCGTCGATGCTGTCGGCCACGGCCTGATAGCTGTCGGCCGTGCTGGACAGCGCGTCGCCGATCGTCGCAGCCGTCGACGTGAGAACGCCCTCCAGCGACTGGGCGGCGTCCCTTCCGGTGCCCAGCGCACCTGTGGCGTCCCGTAGTGCGTCGCCGGACGCCGATACCAGCCCGGACGCGCTGTTGACCAGCGGCCTGCTCGAAGCGATCAGCGAGGTGAACATGTCGGCTGTCGCCGATGCGGCGCGAAGTTGCGCGCCCACCTCGCCGGCATGCGCCTGCAGTCGCGACAGTGCGGACTGGGTGTCTGCGTCGTCGAGATACCCGGACAGCGAGGTGATGATGTTCAGAGCGACTTCGCTGAGCTTCTCTGTGAACACCTCGTTGATGTTCGTTGAGACTTCGCCTGCGCCCTGCTCGGTGATCTTCGGGGCGAGGGCGTTCTTCTTCTCGTTCGTGTAGTACTCGATCTGGATGTGCTCGGAGCCGTTCGAGTAGAAGGTCATCATGTCGGTGCTGAAGGTCGGTGGGAGCACAATCGCGGCGTAGTACTCGCCGGACTTTGTGCCGTCGATCGCCTCGTCCTCCGAGGTGATCACCCAGTTCAGATCGTTGTTCGCGCGCAGCTCCGACAGCACTTGCTCGCCGACGTTGAGGCGAATTGGAACGAGGTCGCTCTGGTACCCCTCGTCGGTGTTGGCGACGGCGACGGTGAGGTTCTCGGTGTTCTCGAACGGATTCCAACTCGCGATGACGTTGAACCAGGTGAACAGGGACGGGATCACGACCAGGCCGAACAACACGATGACTGTCATAACGCTGCTCGTCGATCGGCGCAGGTCGTGCCGGAACAGGTGCAGGATGTTCTTCATTCGCGCTCCTGCCGTTCCTGCGTGTCATCGGCGTCGCCATCCGGCTGCTCGGTCTCGTCGTCCCGTTCGTCCGCACGTTCGTCATCGGTCGCGAACAGATCCTCGTCATCGACCGCGAACAGATCCTCGTCATCGACCGCGAACAGATCCTCGTCATCGGTCGCGAACAGATCCTCGTCATCGACCGCGAACAGATCCTCGACATCAGCGTTGGCGTCGTCCGTTTCCTCCGCATTCTCGACATCGACGGGATGCTCGAGCACTGCGGTGCGGGCGGGGGCGGGCTCGGTCGCGGCAACGGGAGCGGAGACGGCCAGCAGAGACGCATCGCCAGCGTTCTCGATGGCCAACGTCTGGTGCAGGTCTGCTTCCGGCATCTCGCCGACCTCGGCTGACTGTTCGATGCTCTGTTTGATGTACTCCAGCGCCACGAGGAAGGCGATGAGGATCAGGCACCACAGAGCCCACAGGCCGAGCATCGTCGCTTTCGCATCCGGTACGAGCCACGCGGCGACGGCGAGTACGGCCATGATCGCGACGCCCACGATCCCAGTGAGCCGCAGCAGAGTTGGATACCGGTCGGTGAATCGCCGCGCGCGCTGCGCAACCTCTGCGCGAAAGCCCTCACCATCCGTCAGCGCACGGATGACCTCCGGCGTGCGACGGCGGCCGGTGATCTGCACGTCCTCGCTCACCATCAGCTGGCTGTCGGCGAGTCGGCGGTTGAACAGCAGAGCGAAGTTCCCAAGTCGACGGCGCAGGAACAGCCCCAGCACGAACGCGAGCACGACGAAGATCGCGAGCGCCCCCATGAACTGCCAGTAGTGGCCGTCGTAGAAGCCGCTGATGGTCTCGCGCAGCGCATCGATGCCGTAGGTGAACGGCAGAAACGGGTACAGCCCACGGAAGAAGTCCGGCATCATCTCGATTGGGTACAGCCCTGATGCTCCGGGGATCTGGAAGATCACCAGCAGGATGCACAGGCCTTTGCCGACGATGCCGAAGCAGACCGACAGTGCGTAGATGATGCTGAGGTAAGCCAGGCCGATGAGCACACCGGTCCCGACGAACGCGAACGCGTTCACGGTCTGAACGCCGATGACCAGGTTGCCCACGCAGACGAGGACGGCCTGGAACACGGCGATCGATGCCAGCAGCATCCAGCGCCCCAGGTACGCCTGACGCACGGATACGCCTTCCACGCCTTCTGTGTCGACTTCGAGCCGCAGGATGACCATCAGCACGAAAGCGCCGATCCATAGGGACAGGTTCGTGAAAAGAGCGGCCATCGCGGAACCGTACGCTTCGGTGGGGAACAGGACCTTCTCGTCGACCTCGACGGGAGAGGCCATGAACTGGGCGATCTGATCGGCGTCCAATCCGCTGATCGTGCTGAGCCGGTTCCACACGTCCGCAGCGCTGAGGGCCAGGACGTCGGTGCGTACGCCGCCGAGACCGGACTGCGCGGCGGCGAGATTGTCGTCGAGTGCTGTGAGCGCGGTCGTGGTCGCCGTGAGCTGAGTCTTCAGGCCCGCCAGCAGGCTTTGGGCCTGTGTCACTTGGGTTCGCTGCGCGCCCAGCGCGGACGCGAATGCATCCGCGCTGGAGGACAGCGCCGACATCGCACTGTTGAGTTCGGGGACGCTTTGTATGAGCGCATCTCGGATGGCACCTGCCGACGTCGACGCGCTGCTGACGGCGGAGTTGATCGTGTCCGCAGACTTCTTGACGGAATCGATCGTGCTCGAGACGTCGGTGTTCAGCTGGGTCAGCTGGTCGAGCACTTCCTGATCGGCGGCATTGCGCTCCTTGAGCGCGTCGATCGCTTTGCTGAGCCGCTGCGCCGCCTCGGACGCGGAATCGGTGTCGTCGAGTATCGCCTGCAGTTCGTCGAGCGCGGTGCCGTTCGCCTCGATCACGCTGGAGAGGTCGTCGATCGCCGTGCCCACCGCGACGTTCGCCTGTTGCAGGCTGGTGGACAGCGTGGCGATCGACGCGTTCATCTTCGATGAGGCGTCGGCGAGAAGGGTGGCTCCGGAGACGTACGCCGATGTGACCTTGTCGGTGAACGTCAACAGTTCCTTCTGCGCTTCGGCGGCGATGGTCTGGGCCTGGGCGACGGCGCCCTGCACCTCGCCGAGGGTGGTGTCGACATCGCTCAGCGTCGACACGGCGCTGTCGAGTCCCGCCTGTGCACCGGTCAGTCCGCTCTGCAGTTCGGTGATGCGCGTTCGTGCGGTGTCGACCTTGCCGGCTGCATCGTCGAGGGCGGTGACGGTGGTGTCACGCGCGTCGGTGAGCCGGACCTCAGCATCCTCGCCGGCATTCTTCAACTGGTTGGTGACGGTCTCTGCGACCACCGATACGAAGGTGCTGTTGATCTGCGTGTCGAGCGTCGAGGCGCCGACATCGGTGATCTTCGGGGCGATCGCGTTCGCTTTTTCGTTGACGAAGTACTGCAGGACGGGACGCGTGAACTCGCCGCTGGTGATGCTGATGAAGTCGCGGCTGAAGTCCTTGGGGATGACGATCGCGGCATAGCTACGGCCACTCTTGACGGCATCCATCGCCTCGTCCTCATTCATGAACTCCCAGCCGAGCTGGTCGTTCTTCTTGAGCTCGGTGACGAGTTCGCCGCCCACATCGATGTCTCCGGTCAGATCGGAGGTGGCTCCGTCGTCCTGATTGACGATCGCGACGCTGACGTTCTGAGTGTTCGAGTACGGATCCCAGAAGGCGACGATATTGAACCAGGCGTAGAGGGAGGGTGTAACGATGACGCCGATGATGATGATCCACGCCTTGCTCACCCGCGCGAGTCGGCCGATGTCGCGCCTGAACACACTCCAGGCGTTGTGCATCAGACCTCCTCCGTGCGCTGTGCGGCATGTTGAGCATAAGACGTCACGCGGCGGCCTCGATGATTTCTGGGCGGGCGGCGAGTAGCGCGTCGGCCTCCTGCCACGAAAGCCCGGCGATGCTCAGCACTGCGCGCACGGCGGTGGTGGCGGCATCTGGGCCGACGACGTCAACCCTCACGACCATGCGGGCGGTCTCTTCGATGAGGCGGGCGAGAACGTCGTCGGGGATGTCCGTGCGCAGCGCGTTCGTGCGGCGGCCGCGCTCGACAATCTCCGCCACGGTTTTGCGCAGCGGGGCAAGGGCGGCAGCGGTGTCGGCGACGTGCGCATCGTCGAGCGCGATGGCCGTCACCGTCTGGATGTGCGCAATGTGGTGCCAGAGTCGCGCGGCGAGTTCTGCCAGCGCGATGGGCGCCTCGTTGGCGAGTGGCTGTTCGGCGATTGCGTTGAAACGCTGCGCGCCGGTGCGTATGAGCTCAGCGATCAGGGCTGAGCGGTCGTCGAAATGGCCGTACAGCGCGCGACGCGACAGTCCAGCGGTGCTGGCGATCAGATCGATCGAGGCATTCGGGTCCTGAGCGAGCGCGACGCGGGCGGCGGTGAGGATGCTGGTGCGATTCGCCTGCGCATCGCGGCGGGGTGCGCGAACTGTTGACATGCCTTCAGCCTACGATCCTGCACATGCATGTGCAAGATCAGGCGCGGCGGGTACGACAATTTGGGGGCCGAAACGACGGACGTCGGACGGATCACGTGGAATCGTCCGACATCCGTGTATTCGGCCCCCCATTGTGTGGGGCCGGGACTGTCAGTCGGTGCCGGAGTCGAAGGCCGCGCCCTCGGATGCCGAGTCCACTGCATCCGCCAGGGCGTCATGCGCTCCGCCAGAACCGGTGATTTCGGATGCTTCACCAGCCGTGACACGGCCGACGAGCTCACCGGTGGCGCCGCCGACGAGGCCGAGGCTCGCGTACTGCTCGAGGCGCGAGCGCGAGTCGGCGATGTCGAGGTTGCGCATGGTGAGCTGGCCGATGCGGTCGATGGGGCCGAAGGCTGCGTCCCCGACGCGCTCCATGGAGAGTTTCTCCGGGCCATACGAGAGGTTCGGGCTGGTCGTGTCGAGGATGGTCCAGTCGTCGCCGCGGCGGAGGCGAATCGTGACCGTGCCCGAGATCGTGAGGCCCACCCAGCGCTGGATCGACTCGCGCAGCATGAGCGACTGCGGCTCGAGCCAGCGGCCTTCGTACATCAGGCGGCCCAGGCGGCGGCCCTGCTCGTGGTAGGTCGCGAGGGTGTCTTCGTTGAGGATGCCGTTGACCAAACGCTCGTAGGCAATGAACAGCAACGCCATACCGGGCGCTTCGTAGATGCCGCGCGACTTCGCCTCGATGATGCGGTTCTCGATCTGGTCGCTCATGCCGAGGCCGTGGCGGCCACCGATGGCGTTCGCTTCGAGGACGAGGGCGACCGGGTCGCTGAACTCGGTGCCGTTGAGGGCAACCGGGCGGCCAGCCTCGAACGTCACAGAGATGTCTTCGGTTTCGATCTCGACGGAAGGATCCCAGTACTTCACGCCCATGATCGGGTCAACGGTCTCAAGCGACACGTCGAGGTGCTCGAGGGTCTTCGCCTCGTGGGTGGCGCCCCAGATGTTGGCGTCGGTCGAGTACGCCTTCTCGGCGGAGTCGCGGTAGGGGAAGCCGTGCTCAACGAGCCACTCGCTCATTTCCTGACGGCCACCGAGCTCGGTGACGAAGTCGGCGTCGAGCCACGGCTTGTAGATGCGCAGGCGGGGGTTGGCGAGCAGGCCGTAGCGGTAGAACCGCTCGATGTCATTGCCCTTGTAAGTGGAGCCGTCGCCCCAGATGTCGACGCCGTCTTCCTTCATCGCGCGCACCAGCATCGTGCCGGTGACAGCGCGGCCCAGCGGCGTGGTGTTGAAGTAGGTCTTGCCGCCGGAGCGGATGTGGAACGCACCGCACTGCAGTGCGACGAAGCCCTCTTCGACCAGAGCTGTCTTGCAGTCGATGATCCGAGCGATCTCGGCGCCGTACTCCAGCGCACGGTCGGGGATCGACTCGATGTCGGTCTCGTCGGGCTGACCCAGGTCGCCCGTATAGGTGCAGGGCACGGCACCCTTGTCTCGCATCCACGCAACAGCAACGGAGGTGTCAAGACCCCCGGAGAAGGCGATGCCGACGCGCTCGCCGACGGGCAGGGACTGAAGGACCTTGGACATGGGATTCATTCTATCCAGCGCATGGGCTGTCCCAATCCGAGCATCCGATCTGGAAAACCCGGATGATCTGTTGTCTCGACGGAGTGTCGGATGCTGCCACGCCGCGGCGCGCTCGGATGATCTGCGTTTTCCACCGGGGCGCCGGTTCCGCCGGGTCCACCGGGGGAGCCGGGCGGACGAGGACGCGTGGGCGTAGCCTGTGCGCATGGGTCAGGCAGTTCTCTGGGGCGCAGTTGCGGCAGCCCCCCTTTTCATCGGCGCGGTGCTCGCCATGCTGCGCAAGTGGCCGCCGCGGTGGCTCGGCATCGTGCTCGGCTTTGGGGCCGGGGCCTTGATGTCGTCGATCGCGTTCGAGCTGTGGGAAGAGGGGCTGAATCTCGCCGGCCCCATTCCGCTCGTCGTCGGTGTCGCCGCCGGTGCGCTCTGCTATTACATCGGCGATCGGATCGTCGAGCACCGCTCCTCCTCGAAAGGCTCGGCGGGTGGTCCGCTGGCGTTCGGGGCTCTGCTTGACGGCATCCCTGAACAGCTCGTTCTCGGCATCGGTCTGGCATCCGGTCACGGCGTGAGCGTCGCGCTCATCATCGCGATCATCGTCTCGAACCTGCCAGAGTCGATCGGATCTGCCGCCGACCTGCTCGACGGAGGCATGAAGCGCTCGCGTGTGCTGACGCTGTGGGCGGGAGTCGCGGTCGTGTGTGCGCTCGCGACGATCGCTGGCGCAGCGCTGGCGGATGCTGTCGGGCCCGAGTTCCGTGCTGGAGCCAGCGGCTTCGCCGCCGGCGCGCTCCTCGTCATGCTCGTGGACTCGATGATTCCCGACGCACAATCCAAGGCGAAGGAGTCGACCGGCCTGGCAACTGTGCTCGGGTTCGCGCTCGCCGCAGGGCTGTCGTTGGCGGGGTGAGCCGGCATCCCCGTCCGAAGCGTGGTCAGACCAGACGGAAGTCGACGCCGAGTGCCCGATAGGTTGGTGCGGCGCGTCGGTCACACGAAAGCAGTGTGATTCCGGCGGCTCTTGCCGCGAGCCCGACAAGCCCGTCGTAGACCGCTCCGCCTGCGATCCCCGCATGTACGAACGTGGTCGGCGCCCGGAGAGCATCGGTAGCCGGGAGAGCAGTGGAACGCGGGAATACCCGCTCTACGATCTGCGCGGCACGCTCCGGCTGGACCCGCGCCGACCCTGGCAATCTCGTCAGAACCGAGAATGTCTCGAACAGTGCGTGGCCGGAAAGCCCGAGCACCAATCCGTGCGTCGCCTCGCTCACGCTCTCGTGTGCGGGATCCACGTCTCGTATCAGAGCTATCGCAGCGCTCGTGTCGAGGAGTAGATCAGCGCTGGTCGGCAAGGCGCAACTCGCGGATTTCTTCTGTCGTGAGAACGGGTCCTCCGGTGATCACGAGCCGCCCATTCTTCTCGACGACGTTGTCGTGCACCTCGACTTCGATGCGGACCCCGGTGCCGTCAATGATCAGATCAACCGGGCCGGGCAGCATCCCGAGGCGCTCGCGGATGACCGCAGGGATGACGATTCGCCCTGCCTTGTCCATGGTTGCCTTCATGCCATCACGATACCATTCGAATGGTATCGTGGGGCCCGGGCCGGGTCAGTACCCCGGATAGTCCTTCATGAGCTTCTCGAACTCGGCCTGATCGGCCTCGCTGAGTAGTTGCGGTGCCAGGAAATAGATCTGCAGCCCCTCGAGCGGCTCGCCGGTGCGGGCGTTCTGCGCCTCTCGCTCGGCCTGGAATGAGCCGTCCGGGTCGTGGGAAAGGTCGTAGATGATGGCGTAGAACCGCAGCGGGTCGGGGTAGTTGTCGTTGTACCACTCCCATGTGTTCTGCGTCTGAGGGTCGGTGCTGCCGTAGAACTTCTCCAGAACCGAGCCATCCAACCCCGACGAGGGATCGTTGAACGAGTACATGTCGTACATTCCGTATTCGTACAACACATCCTGAATGACATCCATGACCGCGAGCTTGCGGTTGTAATCCTGGATCGGCTCATTCGTCATCCATGGCACGGAGATGTACTGCACCAGCATCGACTCTCCGCCGTAGCCATTGCGTTCTGGACGGAGGTCTTCCTTTGCGACTTCGGTCCAGGTGTACCCGAATTCCGCGCTCAGTCGGCGGCGGATTTCGGTGAGCGCCGCGTCACTTGTGGTGCGCACCTCTTCCAGCGACGGCTGCGAGAGAATCTCGCTCGCCGAAGTGTCCTTGATGCCGGGGTATGCCTCTTCATGCTTCTGCTTATCAGTCTTCTCACCCTTGTAGCTGCCGGATGCTGAGGTCTGCAGCGCACTCATCGCACCGACAGTCGCGACATTGAACAGGAGCGTGACGACGAGAGCGGATGAGGCGAGCACCCGCCCGCGGCGAGAGAACAGCGCTGCGATGATGATGCCGACCACGACCAGCTGCAGCGTCAGCATCGTGACGCCGTAGATCGCATCGGTGCCGCCGGTAAACAGCGTACCGAGCAGGATGACGGCGAAGAGGATGCCGGCCACCAGAGCGACCCAGCCGATCACGTTTGCCGGCTGCTTGTCTGTGGGTGCCTCGGCTGTGCTCGTGATCAGTGCGGGTGGGGCACCGGAGGGCAGGGCAGGTGCGGGCGCTGCGCGCCGGGCTCCGTGATAGCCACCGGGTGGCGGCACCGGAGGTGCGCCCTCGGTGCCGGCCAGATACCGTGTGCGCTGCTTTTCTGGATCTACCATGGCTTGTCCGTCCCGCTGCCGGGTGCGTCCTCGTCGCCCTGCTGGTTCTGTTCGCGCTCTTCCGCACCCTGCTCGAGGCGCTTTTGGATCTCGTCGAGCTTGTCCTGGTCAGGCTGCGACGGCTGCTCTTGCTCGTCGCCCTTGTCGCCACCATCCGGCGGGGGCTGCTGACTCTGCTGCTGCTTCTCTTGCAGGCGCTTCTCGAGGTCGTCGAGAGTGTCGCTCATGCTGCGGTCGGGGTCAGGCGACTGCGAATCAGCCTCCGGGGTATTGCACTCCTCGGGCGTCTCGGCGGTGATCGTGAGACCTTCACCGTAGAGCTTGGCGGCGCCGACACCATCGCCGGCGGTGACTGCGGCATCGCCCTGTCGTTCGATGACGAGTGCCAGGTTCACGCGCACCGCGCAGACGTCGAGGCCCTGCGCCAAAGTCAGCCCCTCTTCCAGCTTCGCGCGCGCACCGTCGAGATCCTCTGCGCCGGCAAGCGCCGTGCCGACGTTGTACGGCGCCTTGAACGGCTCGAACCAGTTCAAGAACTCCTGGCGTTCGGCAGCTGACGTCGAGCCGGCGAAGTCGCCGACAATGTACGTCGTGATTGCCTGGTGTGCGAAGGCGTACATGGTCAGCATCTTGCCCACGAACAGCAGCGCAACAATCGTCAGTGGCAGCGTGCCGATTGCGACCCAGCGGCGGATCTGGCGGCGCTTGCGATTCGATGCGAGCAGAGCGGCCGCGGCATCCGTCTCGGTGGGAGCGTTCATCGCGCACCTCCCCGGGTTGCCATTCCACGCATCTGCGCGATGAGCATGGTTGCTCGAGCGAGTTCGACACCGAGCAACAGCACCATGACGAGTGCGGCAACCCAATAGAGCTCGATCACGTTGCCGACCGACCCGGAGTCGGTGTAGTTCTTCGTCGTCGCCGGCGCCTCGGGCAGCGTGAGCTCAGTGTCGGCTGAGCGCAGCTGAACATCGACTCCGAGCTCGTCGGCGATCGTCTTCAGATTGTCCTCATCGATCACAGACATTGCCTGCGCACCCTCGTATTCGATGTACTCCGAACCGCCGCCCCCGAAGGCGCCGGTGGTGATCTTCATCGGACCGCCCGCGGTCGTGCCATAGCCGAGCACCGCACCGCCGTCGACGTACTCGGCGCTCTTCGAGAACGACTCCGGATCGCTGGTCACGGTCTGCTCGCCGTCGCCGAGGTAGAACACCATGCGCGAGCGGTCAGGTGCCGACTCGGCCGCATTCGCCAGCGTCTCCGCCAGCATCTTGTTGGCGATGCCGATCGAGCTCCCGCGAGACTGCGCGGTCACCTCAGGATGCAGGATCTCCAGCGACGAGATCAGCGCGGTGGTGTCGGTCGTCAACGGCAGGCGCAACTCCGCCGACGCATCGAAGGTCAGCAGCGCGAAGCGCGCGCCTGGATACTCATCGACGATCGACTGCACATCGTCGCGCACGCCCTCAAGCCGCTGGCCCTTGCCATCCCAGTCTTCGGCGGCGATGCTCGCCGTGGTGTCGACGACGACGATGATGTCGGTGTCTGTGGCGAGCGTCTGCGTCGCGCCGCCCGGGATGCCGGGGCGCAGCAGCATCAGGAAACAGGCGAGCAGCATCAGCAGCCGCAGCCCCCACAGGAAGGGCGAGGCGCCGGTTGCTGAACCGCTGCCCGACCCTGTCGAAGGGCGCATCGACTTCACCAGCATCCGCACCACGACGAACGCGACCGGCGCGAACAGCAGCAGGAGCAGGAAGACGTTGAGAACAGGTTGGAAGATCACAGTCGCACCCTCCACAGCAGCACGAGAAATCCGAGCCCTGCGACGAGCAGAAGCGCGATCCACACGTTCGGGGTGTCGGTCCACACGACCTGCGCCTGACCGCGCAGCTGAGTGGCATCCTGCTCCTGAATATCGGCGACGATGTCACCAACCGTCGTGGTGTCGCGCAGGCCATACGCCTCGCCGCCGGTGGTCTGGGCGGCAGTGATGAGCTCTTCGCTGATGGCGGTGTTCACGCCCTGCACCGGGTTGAGCGCGAAGACGCGCACGCCCACGGATGCCGCGTAATCTGCCGCTTCCTGGAGGCTCACGATCGAGTCGCCGTTCACCTCGTTGTCGGTGGCGAGGATGATCGAGCGCGAGCGCTCGTCGTCAACGTGATCGAAGCGCATGACGCAGGAAGCGAGTCCGTCGCCGACGAGCGAGGCACCGGGGCCGTTGAGGGTGCCGACCCAGTGCTCGGGGATCTCCTCGATGTAATCGAAGCTCTCTCGGATGCTGGCCAGATGCGTGCGGATGAAGTCGTAGTCGTCCGTCAGGGGAAACACCTGTACAGGAGAGCTGTTGAAGATCGTGAGCCCGATGCGCTCACCCTCGAGACCGTTGAGCAGTTCTTCGAACACGCTGAGCACCTCGACATCGACCTCGCTCATCGAACCCGAGACATCGAGGCAGAGCATGATGTCGCGGCTGGTGTTGACCGGCTGAATCGTCTCGGATGACATCGGGCGCGCGGCAACGACTCCGCCGATCACGGTGGCGATCACGCCGAGAGCCAGCACACCTGCGAGAGCGATTGTGCGCCGCCGAACGGCGTGCTGGAACGACGGCAGTGCGCGAACCCGCTCTGCGCGGGCGATCTGAGCGCTCGGCAATGCACGGTGACGCGCGTTGCGACGCAATCCGATGAGGAGACCGATGACAACTGCGACGACGATGACGGCGACGGCGATGAGGATGATCCACCAGTTGGCTAGTGCCATGAGGCCACCACCTTGCGGGCAGCTTCGGCTCCGGCGACCGGGTCGACTGAGGGACCCTTGCGGAAGATGCTCGGATAGTAATACCGATGCATTGCGTCGACGAGTGCCGGCTGCACGCCGAGCCGCACTAGGTCATCGAGCGCGAGCACGGGGGCCTCGAGCCCGCTGTACTCGTTGACGAAGGTGCGCACGACCCGGCTGAGCTCGAGGTTCGCTTGGCGTGCCGTGAGCGCGCCGGCGCGGTAGTCGCCCTCGATCTGTCCGATGCGCTCGTTGTACTCCTGTCGCAGCATTGTGAGCACGTCGGCGGTCATCGGCATCTCCACTTGTCCCTGCACCACGATGCTGCGGCGGGGCTTGGTGAAGTGGATCAGCAACCATCCGGCGAGGATGAGGAAGGCGATGATGCCGAGCGCCAGCAGCATCCATCCCCACCCGTACTGCGCTGGTGGGTACAGCTCATCAGGAGCGGACATGCGCCCTCCGATTCAGCATGCGCAGCAGCGCCGACACAGCGTCATCCTGAGTGTCGAGGGCGGTGTGGCTGATCTCGAGTCGATCGAGCAGGCTTGCCAGCCGCGCGGCATCCGATTCTTGCTGGGCGAGAAGTTCACCGAGCACTTCGGGGTCACCGTGCACGAAATCGGGAACATCCCACCGGGTGTTCACATCGCTGCGCACAGTGTGCGAGGCGTGATCGAGCACCGGGTTTGCATCGCGGAGAGTGACCCACAACACGTCATGCTGCACGCGCATGCGACGTAGCATCCGCTCGGTTTCGTCGGTGACCGGTGCCTCGTCGGTGACGACGACGACGATCATGCGACGCGCCATCGTGCGGGCGACGTACGAGAGCAGTGCGTCGCGGTCGCTGGGAGCGGTGCTCTGGGTGATTGCGGCGTCGATGGTGCGGAGGGCATGCTCGAGCGCACCCTCGCTGCGGCCTGGCGCGCGCCTGCGCACCTGCTCGGCGTCGCCGTACACAACGCTGAAATCGTCGCCGTGCCGCATGGCCAGGATGCCGAGGGCTCCGGTCGCCAGGATTGCAAGGTCTTTCTTCGGCTTCTCATCGTGCGCGATCGCGGTCATGGAGCGACCCGTATCGACGACGAAGAGGATGGTGTGCATGCGGTTGGCGCGATGCCGCTTCACCAGCGGAGTGCCCAGTCGTGCTGTGGCCCGCCAGTCGATATCGCGCACCTGATCGCCGTACTCGTATTTGCGCAGGTCTTCGAAGTCGAGGCTGCGCCCATGCAGCAGCGACGCATAGGCGCCATCGAGCGCATGCATCGACTTCTGTCTGGAGTGGATGAAGAGCTTGCTCTTCACCTGCGTGATCAGGCTGGCCATGAAGGACTACGGCGTCGGCACCGACGCGAAGATCTGGTCGATGATCTCCTCGCTGCGGATGCCTTCGGCGTCGGCCTCGAACGTGAGCAGCACGCGGTGGCGGAGCACGAGGTGCCGGAGCGTCCGAATGTCTTCGGGCAACACGTGGGTGCGGCCGTTGAGCAGGGCCAGTGCGCGGGACGCCTGCAGGAAAGCGATGCTCGCGCGGGGGCTCGCGCCGTACTTGATGTAGCGCGCGCGGTCCTCACCGATGTACGGACCGGGGTTACGGGTGACGTATGCGATCGAGACGATGTAGTTGCGGATCGCGGCGTCGACGTAGATGCGGCTGGCGACGTCCTGCAACAACTCGACATCTTCGAGAGTGACGGCGCTGGAGACATGGCGGTCAGGGTCGAGGACGCCGGAGTCGATGCGTCCGAGGATCTCGAACTCGTCCGCGGGACTCGGATACTCGACGATCTCCTTGAGCAGGAAGCGGTCCATCTGCGCCTCGGGCAGCTCGTAGGTGCCCTCCTGCTCGATGGGGTTCTGCGTCGCGATCACGAGGAAGGGCTTCGGCAGGTGGTGCACCTCGCCGCCGATGGTGGTCTGGTGCTCTTGCATCGCCTCGAGCATCGCCGACTGCGTCTTCGCGCTGGAGCGGTTGATCTCGTCGAGCAGCACGAAGTTTGCGTGCACCGGGCCGAGAACTGTGCGGAATGATCCGGTCGCGGCGTCGTAGATCTGGTTGCCGGTGATGTCGCTGGGGAGGAGATCCGGCGTGCACTGAATGCGCTTGAACTGGGCCTTCACGGTGTCGGCGAGTGTGCTGGCCGCGGTGGTCTTGGCAAGGCCGGGGACGCTCTCGAGCAGGATGTGTCCACCGGCGATGAGCGAGATGAGCAGGCTCATCCGCAGCCGGTCCTGGCCGACCATCTTCGCCGAGTAGGCGTCGGAGATGATCTTCAGCACATCAGCCGCGCGCTTCATCTCGGCGTCGGTGGGTGTGGTGGCATTAGTGGTGGGCGCCGCCGATGCGACTGGTGGCGCCAAAGCTTCGGGAACCGCCGGGCTCGCAGAGGGCGCAGGCGTTGCGGTAGGCGTCGCGGTTGGCGTTGCCGGGGACGCAGAGGCGGCATGGGCGGCGGAGACCGCCGGGGGCGGCGGAGGTGCAGATGGTGAACCCATGGTGGTGGGGTATGAATCGTTCATGCTGGTCTCCTCGCTGGCGCTGGGGACGCAACACGATCGACCCCCGACAAACAGCGTAACCGCTGGGGTTTCGCTGACCGGCATCCGAGATAGGGCAGAAATGCCCATCCAGACCCGCCGAATCGTCAGGTCACGCGGGCGCCGCGGCGCCGTCCCACCCAGACCACGAATATCGCGACGGCGACGATCGCGACCGCGATGCCGACGACGTAGGCAGAGACTCCGAGGTAGCCGCCCGGGACGAGATGCGGGTCAAGGAATGGGTACGGATACCACCAGGGGTTGCCCGTCGCGGGCGCGATGATCATGTTCGCGCGGATCAGTGTGTACGCCACCCACGCGACCGGGAAGATTGCAGCGACAGCGACGGTGCCCCACCCGAGCGCCCGCCGGCGCGGAGCGAACAGCACGTCGGCCAGCAGGAACAAGGGGAAGACGACGTGGAGGACCTCGTTCGACCACGGCACCGTCACGCCCTGTGGAAGTTCGACGTTGCGCAGAAGCGTGTTGTAGACGATCCCAGTGACGATCATGTATGTGCTGACGCACACGAGGAGCACGGCGAGTCCCCGCGGCTCAACCTTGATGCCACCCCGTTTTGTCAGGGCCCAGACGGCGAGCACGATCAGCACGATGGCGCCGATGAGGTTCGAGAGGATCGTGAAGAAGCTCAGGAAGTTCGCTGTGACGGTCGGAATGTGTGAGCCCCACTCGGTGGGGGTGCCGATCGCGTTGCTTATCGTCAGCGACAGCTGAGCGATGATCGCCGCGACCGTCAGCAATGCCGCGGCGAGTCGTGCGTATGGCCACCAGTTCATGGGTTGCCTCCCGAGGTCACTGTAGCGGGCGGCCCGGCAGAGGCCTTCGCTAGGATGGAACTGCCCATTCGGGCCATCTATACCGGCAGAGACCCAGGGGGGTTACCCATGCCAGGAATTGTGATCGTCGGCGTCCAGTGGGGCGACGAAGGTAAAGGCAAGGCAACTGACCTGCTCGGTGAGCGCACCGACTGGGTTGTGAAGTTCAACGGCGGCAACAACGCCGGACACACTGTCGTCATCGGTGACGAGAAGTATGCGCTGCACCTGCTGCCCAGCGGCATCCTTTCGCCCGGAGTGCACCCGATCATCGGCAACGGCGTTGTCGTCGACCTTGAGGTGCTCTTCCAAGAACTCGAGGCCCTTTCCGCGCGCGGGATCGACGTCTCGCGCCTGCGGATCAGCGCCAACGCGCACATCATCACGCAGTATCACCGCACCCTCGACAAGGTCACCGAGCGCTTCCTCGGCAAGCGCCAGATCGGCACGACCGGCCGCGGGATCGGACCGGCATATGCCGACAAGATCAACCGCGTCGGCATCCGGATGCAAGATCTCTTTGACGAGAACATCCTGCGTCAGAAGGTCGAAGGCTCGCTCGAGCAGAAGAACCACCTGCTGGTGAAGATCTTTAACCGTCGTGCCTTCACGGTCGACGAGATCGTTGAGGATCTGCTGTCGTACACCGAGCGGGTGCGCCCGATGGTCGCCGACACCGGTCACCTCATCGCCGAAGCACTCGAGCGTAAAGAGGTCGTCGTGTTCGAGGGCGGCCAGGCCACCATGCTCGACGTCGACCACGGCACCTACCCGTTCGTCACCTCGTCGACCGCGACGGCGGCGGGCGCGGCATCCGGTTCAGGTGTCGGGCCAGGATCGCTCGACCGCATTGTCGGCATCGTCAAGGCCTACACGACGCGTGTGGGCGCCGGGCCCTTCCCGACCGAGCTGTTCGATGAGACCGGCGAATGGCTGCGCCAGACCGGCTTCGAGTTCGGCACGACCACGGGGCGCGAGCGCCGGGTGGGCTGGTACGACGCCCCGATCACCCGCTACGCGACACGTATCAATGGCATCACCGACCTCGTGCTCACCAAGCTCGATGTGCTGACTGGGCTAAAGACGATTCCGGTGTGTGTCGCCTACGACGTCGAGGGCGAGCGGTTCGACGACGTGCCGGTCAACCAGAGTGCCTTCCACCACGCGACGCCGATCTACGAGAACTACCCCGGCTGGAGTGAAGACATCACCAAGGCCCGCACCTTCGATGACCTGCCGAAGAACGCGCAGGACTACGTGCTCGCGCTCGAGAAGATGAGCAACACGCGCATCTCGGTGATCGGCGTCGGCCCGGAGCGCGACCAGGTCATCGTTCGCCACGACCTCGTGGACTGATGACGCAATTCTGGGTTGGCGGATACGGACCCGGAATGGACGGGGATGCCACCGGCATCGGCCTGCTCGAGGGGGATGAGGGGCGCGAGCCGCTCACGCTCGCTTACCGCGGTGCTGTCACTTCGACGGCGTCGCCATCGTGGTTGGCGCAGCATCCGTCACTTGAAGTCATCTACGCGGCGCTCGAGGGTGCCGGAACCGTGCAGGCATTTCGACGCACGGAAGAGCGCGCACTGTCACCTATCGGTCGGCCCGTCGAGGTCGGCCAATCCGTCTGCCACCTCGCAGTCGCTCCCACCGGCGCGTACCTGATTGCCAGTTGCTACGGCGACGGCCGGGTCGTGCACATCGGCTTGGATGCTGCGGGCGCGATGCTCGTACCGAAGATCGCGGATGCCGCGTCCGACCCCTATGGGATCGGATCTCCCGAGGAGCCAGAGCTGTTCGCCGGTGCGGTATCGCTGCGCGAAGCCGACGCGCTGTTCGGACAGTTCGAAAAGGATGCCGCGGCTGAGGCCTCTGCGGCGAGCGAGATGCTGGCGGCGGCGATGGCCTCCGCCGGATTTGAGCTTCCGAGCGCCGCCACTGAGCGGGACGCTGTGCCGGAGGCCGCCGAGCTCGTCGCCGAGGATCCAGCCACTCGTGCCTCCCACGCCCACGCTGCCGCTTTCCTTCCGGACGGCAGGATCGCGACCACCGATCTGGGGTTCGATCTCGTGCGGATCTGGCGACCGGGCCCCTCTGGACTCATCGCCGACCACACGATCGCGCTACCCTACGGGGTGGGTCCGCGGCACATGGTCGTTCACCCGAGTGGACACCTGCACGTCGTGACCGAGTACTCCTGCGAGGTGTTCACGCTCGCGGCGGCCGCGAGCGGAAAGTGGCAGATCGTCGCAGTCACGCTTGCGACGCCTGCCGCTCAGATCGGCTTCGACTTCGCGGCCGAACTCGCGCGCTCGCGGGACGGGGCGACGCTCTACACGGCGCTGCGCGGCAGCAACACGATCGCCGCCCTCCGCGTTCGTGGTGCTGGCGAGACTGTTGAGCCGATCGCGCTCGCCGATTCAGGAGTCGACTGGCCGCGCCACCACCTGATCCATGACGGCACTCTGCTCGTCGCCGGGCAGCGCTCCGACCAGATCAGCGTGATCGATCTTGATGAGCGGACTGGCACGCCCCGCGGCATCCGCCACCGCGCTGCGGCGCCCGCGCCGACGCACCTGCTACTCGCCCGCTGAGTCCCGGGGCCGGCGGCTCCGCCGGCCGTCCGCTCGGCTGATCTGGTGAGGCTCGGCCGCTCGCGGTCGAGGCTGTTGCATCGCTCGGAGGGTGTTGCACCCGTAGGAGGTTTGTGGTCAATCTGCCCTACCGGCGCAACAGGCTCCGACGTGCGTAACGCTCGGATGGGAACAAACTCGGTGACATCACGTTGCAGGTGAGCAAGACTGGGCACTTGACGGAAGGCGCAACGATGGCGACAGACGAATATGACCTCATCGTCCTGGGCGGAGGTCCGGTTGGCGAGAATGTCGCAGACCGTGCCGTGCAGGCCGGACTCACCGCGATCATCGTCGAGAGCGAACTCGTCGGCGGCGAATGCTCGTACTGGGCATGCATGCCTTCTAAGGCATTGCTCCGCTCGGCCCAGGCGCTGCGCGCAGCTCAGAACGTGGATGGTGCCAAACAGGCCGTGACCGGCACGCTCGATGTGCGAGCCGTCCTCGCTCGCCGCGACTCATTCACCGCGAACTGGTCGGATGACGGGCAGGTGAAGTGGCTCGATTCGGCCGGTATCGACCTGGCCCGCGGCCACGGCCGCATCAGTGGTGAACGCGAAGTCACCGTGACCGACCCCGACGGTGCGACCCGCGTGCTCAAGGCGCGGCATGCGGTTGCGATCAGCACCGGGACGTCCGCCTCGATCGCGCCGATCGACGGATTGGCGGATGCTGCGCCCTGGACAAGCCGCGAGGCGACGAGTGCGCAGGAGATTCCGGCATCCCTCGCGATCATCGGCGGCGGCGTGGTCGCAGTCGAAATGGCCACGGCATACGCGTCGCTCGGCGCGAAGGTGACCGTCATCGCACGGGGCGAGCTTCTTGCCAATATGGAGACTTTCGCCGGCGAGCGGGTGGGCGCGGGGCTCCGCGAGCTCGGCGTGGATGTTCGCACGAAAACCGACACTGCGCGCGTGCGCCGCGATGCGGAAGGCGTCACAATCACCCTCGGCGACGGCACCGAAATCATCGCCGACGAGGTGCTCGCCGCCACCGGGCGCACTCCGCGCAGCGCCGACATCGGGCTCGGCGCCGTCGGCCTCGAGCCGGGGCGCTACATCGAGACGGATGACACGCTGCGGGTTCCCGCCAGCGACTGGCTGTATGCCGTGGGTGATGTGAATGGCCGTGTGCTGCTGACGCATCAGGGCAAATATCAGGCGCGCGCAGCGGGAGATGTGATCGCCGCACGTGCGAAAGGCGAAGACGTCGATGATGCGGCCTGGGGACGCCACGTCGCTACCGCCGATCACGCGGCCGTGCCACAGGTTGTATTCGGCGAACCGGAGGTCGCCTCGGTCGGGCTGACGGCAAAGGCCGCGGAGGAGGCCGGATACTCCACTCGCGTCATCGATCAGGATCTCGGTGCGGTTGCAGGAGCGAGCCTTCGTGAAGACGGCTACGCCGGTCAGGCCCGGATGGTCGTCGACACGAAACGCGACGTCATTCTGGGCGTGACCTTCGTCGGCCCCGACGTCGCCGACCTGTTGCAGGCCGCGACGATCGCCGTCGTCGGAGAGGTACCGATCTCTCGGCTGTGGCACGCGGTGCCCGCGTACCCGACCGTGAGCGAGGTCTGGTTGCGACTATTGGAGCAGTACGGTCGGGCCTCGGCGTGAGTCCCATCCGATCGCGCGTCTGCTCCGAATATCCGAAGAGCCTGCCCCGGATGTCCGGGGTATCACGTACGCTCGAATCCGAATCTGAGGAGACATGACCATGAAGGCTGTACTCGCAGGAAAAGTTATTGCCGAGGCCGACGAGAGCGACCTCATCTCTATTGAGGGCAACTGGTATTTCCCTCTCACGTCGGTGACGCCCGGTGTCCTCGTCGAGAGTCCCACCCCGTACACCTGTCCGTGGAAGGGCGAAGCCCAGTATTACTCCGCGCAGATTGACGGTGAGACTCATGTCGATCAGGCATGGGGCTACCCGCATCCTTACCCCACCGCGTTCGAACGGGTCGGCAAAGACATCTCCGGCCACATCGCTTTCGCCCCCGGCGTCGAGGTCGGACCGTAGCTGGTTCGCTCAGGCCTGACGCAGTCAACGATCGACCGGAGATAACCGCATGATCGAGTTCCGCTCGGTGTCGAAGCAGTTCGATGACGGCACGCTCGCCGTCGACAACTTCAGCCTCGCGCTGCCCTCGCGCAAGACGACGGTTTTCGTGGGTTCTTCCGGATGCGGAAAGACGACGCTGCTGCGAATGATCAACCGCATGGTCGAGCCCACGAGCGGTGACGTCGAGATCGACGGCGAGAGCGTGCTTGGTAAGAACCCGGTGACTCTCCGCCGTGGCATCGGGTACGTCATGCAGAACTCCGGGCTCATGCCGCACTTCTCCGTCATCGACAACGTTGCAACGGTATTGCGTCTGACCGGCACGTCGAAGAAGCAAGCGCATGAGCGCGCCCGGACGCTGCTCGACACCGTCGGGCTTGATCGCGCGCTCGCAGATCGCTATCCGAGCCAGCTCTCCGGTGGGCAGCAGCAGCGCGTCGGAGTGGCGCGCGGGCTTGCCGCAGACCCGAATATTCTGCTCATGGATGAGCCGTTCGGCGCCGTCGACCCGATCGTGCGCGCCGACCTGCAGCAGGAGCTCATTCGCTTGCAGAAAGAACTCGACAAGACCGTCGTATTCGTCACGCACGACATCGATGAGGCATTCCTGCTCGGCGATCAGGTCGTCATCCTCGACAAGGGCGCGCGCATCGTGCAGGTCGGCAGCCCGAGCGAGATCATTGAGAACCCCGCTGATGACTTCGTCTCCGCCTTCATTGGCGCCGAGCGCGGCCGGCGCGCGCTGCGCCTGAAGCAGACTCCCCACGGCACGGTCGTCGTTGATTCCGAGGGCCGCACTCAGGGGGCGCTCGTGGATGGCTCACCCAAGGGTACGGACGGCGGATGAGATGAACTGGGTCATCGACAATCTCGGGCTGATCCTCGATCTCAGCCTGACGCATCTGGGCCAGAGCGTGATTCCGATCGTGCTCGGCTTCGTGCTGTCACTTCCGCTGGGTTGGGTCGCGTGGCGCTACCGACTCGTCCGGGGGCCAGTTATTGTCCTCACGGGTCTGCTTTACACGATCCCCTCGCTTGCGTTGCTGATCCTGATGCCCGCGGTGGGGGGCTACTCGGCGATCAGCCCGACAAACCTCATCGTCGCGCTCACCATCTACGCCGTGGCGATCCTGGTGCGCTCGGTCGCTGATGGTCTCGACTCTGTCGACCCGGGCGTACGACAGGCCGCCACAGCGGTCGGTTACGGCGGCTTCCGCCGCTTCTGGACCGTTGATCTCCCGCTCGCCGGCCCCGTCATCCTCGCCGGGCTCAGAGTCGCCGCGGTCAGCACGATCTCGCTCGCGACGGTGGGCATCCTCATCGGTGTCACGAACCTCGGCTACCTGTTCACGAACGGACTGCAGCGTCGGATCATCGCCGAGGTGTTCGCCGGTGTCATCGCGGTCGTGGTGATCGCACTGGTTATCGACCTGCTGCTGATGCTGGCGGGACGGGCGATCATGCCCTGGACGCGCGCAACCAAGATTGCGAGCGCACGACGTCCCCGCCTCGTGCTGAGGGCGGCCGCATGAACCTCTTCGCTGACGCCTTCGCCTGGCTGTTCTCCCCTGAGCGGCTCCAAGGGTCGTATGCGCTGCCGACACTGCTTGGTCAGCACCTCTTCTACACCGTGATCTCGGTGTTGCTCGCCGCAGTTATCGCCGTGCCGCTGGGATGGCTGATCGGACACACCGGTCGCGGCCGAGAGTTCGCCGTGGCGGTTTCAGGTGCCGCACGGGCCGTGCCGTCGTTCGGGCTCATGGTGCTGCTCGTGCTGCTGTTCGGGGTACTGCGTGTTCCCGAAGCCGCGGTCGTCACTTTCGTCCTCCTCGCGATCCCTTCGCTGCTCGCTGGTGCCTATACCGGGCTGGAAGCGATCGATCGTCGCATCATCGATTCTGCACGCGCCATGGGCATGACCGAATGGCAGATTTTCTGGAAGGTGGAGGTTCCGCTCGGCCTTCCACTCCTCGTCGCTGGTCTGCGTGCGGCCACATTGCAGGTGATCGCAACAGTCACGATCGCGGCGTACGTGAACCTCGGCGGCCTGGGCTGGCCGATCATCCAGGGCATCCCGCTTCAGCGCTTCGACCAGGTTCTCGGCGGCGCCATCCTGGTTGCCGCGCTTGCTCTCATCGCCGATCTGCTGCTCGCCATCGCCCAGCGCGCGGCCGTCCCCGCCGGAGTGCGTGCCGCGAAGGCTGGCCCTTCTCCGACGCGGGCGACGCCTCGCCGCACGGCATCCGCCACGCATCCGCCGTCACCTGACCTCACGCGCTTCCCACGCACTTCCCATCAGAGAGGAACATCATGTTCACAGCACGCACGACACGTTTTGCCGCCGCTACCGGGATCGCGCTCGCCGCGTCACTCGTTTTCGCTGGCTGCGCAAGCAGCAACCCCCTGGACACCCCGACCGACAGCGGTGACGCAGGCTCCAGCGACACGATCGT
Organism: Microbacterium sp. CH12i; assembly: GCF_000685355.1. Classification (GTDB taxonomy): domain Bacteria; phylum Actinomycetota; class Actinomycetes; order Actinomycetales; family Microbacteriaceae; genus Microbacterium. The sequence goes on from NZ_JHET01000010.1 coordinate 487,596, forward strand.
CATCGGCTCGCAGGCCTACTACTCGAACGAGATCGTCGCCGAGATCTATGCCCAGGCTTTGGAGAACGCTGGGCTCACGGTCGACAGGCAGTTCAACATCGGCCAGCGCGACGCCTACATGCCTGAGCTCGAATCAGGCGCGATCGACCTTTTCCCGGAGTACACCGGCAACCTGTTGGAGTTCCTCGACCCTGAGGCCACTGCCACCAGCTCCGACGACGTCTACGCAGCACTGCAGGACGCCCTCCCCGACGGTTTGACCGCGCTGGACTACTCCGAGGCGAGCGACCAGGACACCTACACGGTGCTCAAGGCCTTCGCGGATGAGCACAGCCTCAAGACGATCGCCGATCTCGCGGGTGCCGGAGACGGTCTCATCATCGGCGGGGCGCCCGAGTTCGAGCAGCGCCCGTACGGTCCCGCTGCGGCAGAGAAGACCTACGGCGTGAAGCTGGAGTTCTCGGCAACCGGTCCGACGACGCTGGACGCGCTGCTTGCCGGCGAGATCAACGTCGCTGACATCTACTCCGCTGACCCCGCGTTCCAGAGCGGCGACATCGTTGCGCTGGAAGACCCGGAGAACCTGATCCTCGCCTCGAACGTCGTGCCGATTGCTGCCAGCGACGTATCTGACAAGATCGCGGATGTCATCAACCCCATCAGCGCCGCGCTCACCGTCAAGGACCTCGTCGCATTGAACGCCCACAGCACGGTCGACGAGCTCTCGACTCCGGATATCGCCAAGAAGTGGCTGAAGGACAAGGGCCTCATCTGAGCCGGGGCCGGCTCGGGCCCGAGTGGACCCGAGAACCCCAAGGTGACCTGAGAAGATGGGTAGATGTCTGGACCCCATCGCATGATCTCAAAGCGTGACCTCGCTCAGCGACTCGATATCACCCTCGAGATGATCACCCGCCATGGGCTGGATGACGGAATGAGTGAGGCGGCGTTTGCCGCGCTCGAGCAGGACCCACCGCCTTGGCTCATCCAGTCGCGCGCGAACCGCAAGAAGGGCGCGCGCCCCATCTGGTCAACGTTGACCTGCAACGTCTGCGGCTACAGCGAATCTGCGCGCCCGAAAAAGTGGTGGCCGGAGTTCACCTATCTGACCTGCCGCACTCACGCGCCGCAAGATCTGCCGGCACCGGAATCCGATCAGCACCGCACTGAGATCGAGGGCGTCGGCAGCCGTTTCATCGGCATCGTCGACGTCACCGTCTGAGCCCCAACCGCAACCCCAACCGCCGTTCGAATCGCGCAAATTGCTCTAATCCCGCCTCAGGTGCAGCAACTTGCGCGATTCGAAACCTGGATACGGTCCTAGACGCGAGAGTCTTGGCGCGGGATCCAGATCTTCTTGATGATGATCAGGATGGATGCCGTGACCGGCACGGCCACGAGCGCTCCGAGCAGCCCGAGCAGGGTGCCGCCGACGAGGGCACCGATGACGACCAGTGAACCCGGGATGGAGATCGCCCGGTTCATGACCTTCGGTGTCAGGAAGTACGACTCGAGCTGCATGTACACGAGGTAGATCACCGCGAAGATCAGCGCGAGCACTGGGTCGACGAAGAGCGCGATGCCGGTACCGATCACCCAGAAGATCAGAGGTCCGACGAGCGGGATAAGCGTGATGAGGAAGGCGACGACCGCCAGCAGCAGCGGGAACGGCAGCCCCATCACGGTGTAAAGCAGCAGCACGAGCAGCGCGTTGATGAACGCGAGAGTCACCATGCCCATGACGTAACCGCCGACAGAATCGGTGATCTGCGTGGAGATGATGTCGGCGTTGCGGCGGTCGCGGGCCGGCACCAGGCGCAGCATCGCCTCCTTGATACCGGGGAGTGTTGCGACGAAGTAGATGACCAGTACGAGCACGATCACCATGCCGGAGATGCCACTCGCGATCGAGGCGCCGACCTGAAGCGCGCCGCCGCCGATCGCCGCGATGTTGGCGGGGTTGGTGAGGAAACTCTGCACATCACCAACGAGGGATTGGAACTGCTCGCCGAACTGGGCATTGAGGGTCGCGTAGATGTCGCTAGCGGCGAAATCCTTGATGAGGTCGGGAACGCTCTTCACGAACATGGTGATCTGCTCGACGACGACGGGGATGATCATCCAGAGGATCAGGCCCAAAATCACGATGAGCCCGAAGAGCACGATCAGGACGCTCACACCGCGCGACAGTCCTCGTCGCTCAAGGAAACGGACGGCGGGATCAAGGCCGAGCGCCACAAACAGTGCGAGCGCGATGTAGATGATGACCGTCGACAGGTTTGACAGCGCGATCCCGAGCAGGATTGCAGCGAGAGCACCCAGCGTGACGAGGAATCCGAAGACGAATGGACGGTCAATACGCGTCCAGATCGAGCGTCGCGCGGGTTCCGGCTCGACGACCGGCTTGGGGGTGATCTCCGCTTCGGCGATCGGCTCCGCCTTCTGCTTCTTCGTGGTCTTGGTCGTGGTCGCTGTCTTCTTCGCTGCGGCCTCGGCGCGTGACGCAGCAGGTGCATTGCTAGTGGGTGCGAGGGCGTCGTCGGATGCCGCAGGCATATCGGTGCTCATGCGCCCACTCTAGAGTTGATCGCGCGATATCGTCGTAATTGCCGACCATGAGGAGAGACATGACCGACTCTGACGAAGCCACCGCTGAGTTGCTGCGTCTGCGCGGAACCATCGACAATATCGATGCCGCGCTGATCTTCATGCTCGCTGAGCGTTTCCGTGCGACTCAGCAGGTCGGCATCCTTAAGGCTGTGCATGCGATGCCGGCATCTGATCCGTCCCGCGAAGAGCAGCAGGTTGCCCGCCTGCGTGCGCTCGCCGAAGAGGCGCATCTTGACCCTGAGTTCGCCGAGAAGTGGTTCAACTTCGTGGTTGCTGAAGTCATCCGTCACCACACCGAAGCCGCCGAAGGCCGCTGACCGGGTCTTTGATGCGCTCGGCATCGACCGTGTCACACGGAGAAGGGTGCCGCGGCCATTCCCGCGACACCCCCCGAGTAGTCAGTGTCAGTCGCTGCGCCCCCAGTGCGCATCTCCCCAGATGATCGCGCCCCCCGAGTTCCTCAAACTTCAGGAACCCCCACGTGACACCTTCCGAAGATCAAGAGCACCTAGGTGCCGCCCTGATACATCGGATCGAGAGATTCTTCAGAATCCGCTGCCGTGACACTGGAACGGCGTGCGGTGTCCGGTCTTATCGGATGCCGCGGCAAGTGCCATTGCGGGTGAATCGCCGCGAATCAGCCCGAAGTGCACGGTGCTGAGAAGTTCGCTCGCGACATCGTCGGGCACGACCACGGGAGTCGCGATCACGCAGTTAGCGCCCGCATGCAGCCAGACCCTGGTCATCCCGAGCGCCTCTTCGCCCCAGCGCACTGATGAGCGGCCGAGTTCGCAGGCCGAGAGCACCACGGTCGACGGAACGTGGGGAATGAGGTCGACGTCGTAGCCGAACAGAGTGCCGTCGGCGAGCTCGAATCCTGCGAAGAGGGGATTGTCGACGGTGTGCCGGCCGTGGGCAGCGATGTGCAGCACGTCGACTCGGTCGGCAAGCGTGGTCACCGCATCCACTCGCGCGCTTTCGCCGGTGAGGATGCTCGCGTCGGCCCAGACGGATGCCGCAGCAACTGCCTCGTCGACACCGCGAGGTACCCGCGGCCCAACGGCGAACCCGGCGCTCCGGGCAGTGAAGCTCTGGCGAGCGGGGCGGTCATGCACCCAGCGCGACACCGAGGTTGCGAGGGTGAACGCGCGATGGAGCATCGAGGGCAGCATCCCCCAGGGGATGGCCGCGAGGGCGCCGGGAACGGTGAGCAGCAGGCGGGTTCCGGGCGGTAGCTCGGCGCACACCGGTGCGAGGAGCGCTTCGTCGAGGCGCAGCATCCGATCTTCGAGAGCACGCGCCACGACCGCTGCCATGGGGCCGCTCCGGACGGTCGCTGACACGTCGAGGTCAGCACGCAAGCCTTTGGTCTCTTCTTGGACGGCCGCCCAGGACAACGCGACGATGCGCGCGGTATCTGCGGTGGTGACCAGGCAGACCAGGCTGCCGCCGGTGAAAACGTACGACAGGACGGCGGTGTCGGCATCCAACTCAGACTGCAGAGTCGCCAGTGACACGCGAGGGCGAGCGTCGCCGGCGCCAGTCGCGGTCCACTGGCGCTCACGGACGCGGTCGCGCAGAGCGCGCACCTGGGGATGCGTCGTCCATTCGCTGCCGGTGAGTTCTGCGCGCAGCATCCGCAGTTCTGCCAGATCGGTAGCGAGGGCAGGATCGTGCGGCGGCCGTACCGGAGCGACCTGCTGGCTGAGATGACGCGCGCGCTCTGACCAGTCGAAGAGGATGCTTTCATCGCCGCTCGCCACAGCGGCCGACAGTCCCTGGAACATCAGATTCGCCCCGTGCATGGCCAGCGACGCTTGCAGATCGAGCGCGCCGAACGACCGCTGCCAGTCAGCAAGAAGCGTGAGCCCGTCGCTGGCATGTTGACGGGCTGCTGCCAGACGGCCGAGTGCCGCGGCCCGCTCGGCGCGGAATTCCGCTGCGCGCAGTCGGAGCGGCGTCGGCGCATCCAGGGGGAGGCGCGGGGCAGC
>NZ_JHET01000011.1 GCF_000685355.1 Microbacterium sp. CH12i
CCTGCACGCACGAGACCCGACCGGGTGCTCGCGGACAAGGGCTACCCGTCAAAGAAGAACCGGGCGTGGCTGCGCGAGCACGGCATCAAGGCCACGATCCCCGAGCGCGACGACCAGATCGCGCACCGACGCAAGCGACCCGGTCGCCCGATCAACTTCGGCCTCGAGCAGCAGCAACGCTACAAGGGCCGCAACGTCGTCGAACGATGCTTCAGCTTCATCAAGCAGTGGCGAGGACTCGCGTCACGCTACGACAAGACCGCCACCTCATACGCAGCCGGACTCAACCTCGCCGCAGCACTCCAATGGATATAGCAACACGGCCTAGGGCCCTTCCTCACGACCAGATCCGCTGGGTGAAGGTATGACTTCACGTTATCCGGCCGATGTTTCACTGAGGTTTGGTCAAGTCCCGTGTTGTGGATGCTCCTATTGCTGTCAAGCGGTCTCCGGTGGGCTGAGCTGAGCGAGGGCGAGGCTTGCGCGTTGTTCGAGTTCGGGGTCAGCGCGGGTGCCGATCTCGAACAACGCGCGACCCTCGCACTCGCCCGACTCGCCCCACCGCCGGACGCTTGACAGCAATAGGAGCATCCACGCTACGGGACGCACCCAAGCAACGGATGTCGAGGTATCTACAGCAGAGGGTCCAGCGCCCGCCTGGCTCATCCCTTGCCCGGGAGGACTCTCGAGCACGTGGGCGATTCACATCCATGGACTCGGCAGTCCCCGTGCGGGAACGCTTCGAGGAGCGCAGGTCGCTGTCGGCGCCGGATTGACCTCATTGGTGGTGAGTTACAGGAACGACGGGGAAGGTCCCACCGTAGGCACCGGGCGGTCGGAGCTTGGTGCCGCTGAGTTACAGGACGTGCGAGCCGCTATCAGCTTCGCTCGCGAAAACGGGGCACATCAGGTCATCCTCTTCGGCTGGTCGATGGGCGGTGCCATCGCGCTACAGCTCGCGGATGAGCCTGAACTTCGCGACGTTGTGACCGGACTGGTACTTGAGTCGCCCATCCTGGATTGGGTCTCTACGATAAAGGCGAACTGTGCACGAGCCGGACTCCCCAAGTGGATTGCGCTGTTGGCGTTGCCATGGCTCTGCTCTCGGACCCTGTCACGCGCAACTGGTCTCCAAAACCCGATCAACTTGCGACGGTTTGCCTGGATCGCGCGAGCCAACGAATTGACCGCTCCAATACTCATCCTCCACGGACGTGGCGATACGTCGTCGCCGGTTGAGTTGGCTGCTCGTCTTAACTTCTTGCGTGCGGGACTCGTCAACCTCGAGTCTTCGACGCCGATCACACGATGACGTGGAATTCGGATCGCGAGCGGTGGCGCGAGTCCGTTCTGTCTTGGACAAAAGCCGTGGCGAGCATTGGGTAGCCACTGCAGAGTCGGCCTGACACCCGCGACCTGTTTTTCCGTTGCAACGCTGAAATCGAAAGCTTGCAGTGAGCGTCTAACGGTGATTCGATGAAACGACGCCGGAGCGCTCGAATCGGGTCGAAAAGCTGGTCCTACGGAGGAAAGATCCAGCGTCAGGCCGACTGGCGTTCGGGGGCGTTGCGACGCCCCAATCGCCGAGCGTCCAGTCACCCTGAAATCCGGGCTGCCCCTCCGGTGCATGGCCATCTCCTCGATTACCCAGACTAGAACTCGAAGAGCACCGTCTCTTGCGGCCCCTGAAGGCGGATGTCGAACCGAAGTGAACCGTCCTCTTGCGCCACTGCAACTAGCGTGCGCCGCCGGTGCTCCGGAACGATGAACAAGATCGGGTCGGCCCCATTGGCCTCCGCTTCGTCAGGGAAGTACAGGCGCGTCTGAACCTGCTTGTTTAGTCCACGTCCCCAGACGGTGAGATTGAGATGTGGTGCGACGGAGGTGCCGTCGGCTAACACGAGTCCTGTCGTGGGTTTGCGCACCCAGGTCTGCCAGACCCCGAATGGATCAGTTCGCGCGCGCGCAAACTGATCGTCGTGCCACACCTCGACGAGCCCGTCGGGGTAGGCAAGGGGCTCTTCGGCACCATCGAGCAGCGAACCCGTCAAAAGGACAGCGTCGGGCTCCCCGGGGTCGACGGCGTTTCGCAGATCCTCATCCGCGGTAAGCGCGAAGCCGAACATCGGCCTATCGTCTGCGCGGGTGTCTGTGGGACGGAGTGAGTTGGCATGGTCTGGCCTTTCGACGACGGAATGCTGGCGGGGGAGAGCGCGTATCCGGTTGGCTTCGATCACCGCAGCAGCGGGGTGGAGTCGCTTCCGCGCAACACGATGTCCCAGCGGAATGAGAGTGCCGAGTTCTCGCCTCCAGAGGTCAGCGGAGTCGCCTCCTCGTCGTACGCGACGATCAGCCTCTCACGGTCCTTGAGGTTCGGAATGGAACCGATGATCGGGTCGTTTTTCATTAGCGGATCACCGGGGAAATAGCACTGGGTGATCAGCCGCTCACTCAGGAGTCGGCCGAACAAGGAAACATGGATATGCGCGGGGCGGTACACCGTTCCCTTCGGGCCCGCGTAGGCGGCAGGACGAATGGTGGTGAACTTGTAGTTGCCCTGTTCATCGGTGAAGCAACGCCCTGCCCCCGTGAAGTTCGGATCCATCGGCATGAAGTTGGGGTCCGCCTTGTCGGCATAGCGTCCAGCGGAGTTCGCCTGCCAGATCTCAATGAGCGTGTTGGGGACGCCACGACCGTCACTGTCGAGCACACGGCCAGAGAGAACCATCCGCTGCCCTTGCGGGGGCCCGCTGTGCTGGATGGTCAGATCGTTGTCGCTCGGTTTCACTGTGACGTGCCCGAACGAGGGGCCTGCGATCTCATGAAACCAGCCATGAGGGAGGACCACTGGTGGCTCGAGCGGCCCACGCAGCCGAGTGATCGCGTAAGCGGGATGAAAATAGGGAGGGTTAACATCCAGTGGATTATTCATGCGAGCACCGAGGAGTCCTTTCGTTTCTTGTCTGAATTGGTTCGCCATTGCGGTGCGTCAGCGTTTGGGCTATCAGGGTCAGTGAGGCGTACGTATGCCCACCCATCTCGATCCGTGAGGTCGAAGCCCGTGGCGAGCTCGTGGTCCGCGGTCATCTTCGCGACGTAGTCACCTACCGCCCTCGCTCGCAGGTCATCAGGCGCCATCGCGGTCGTGGATCCGTCAGCCATCATCTGGGCCGGGAAAAACCCTGCCGCGCGCACCGGGTTCTCGCCTCGTCCGAGCGTGAGGGAGACGATCATGCTCTGGCGGGATTCCTCGGCGAATGGCCACAGCGGAAACTCTTCTGCAGGCGCCCGGTAGAGAGCCATCGGACCGTGCTTCTTCACCGCGCTGGCGCGCCCCTGAGGTGTGACCACCTCGTCGCGGAAGTGATGAACGAGCGCTCCAAGTCCGTAGAAGATGGGGCGTCCCCGATGCCACTCGATTGGCCTCAGGGCGTGATGGTGAGTGCACAGCACAGCATCGGCGCCGTGATCGACAGCGTCGCGCGCCAGCTCGAACTCGTAGGCCATCAGGCCCTCCAGCACGCTGGAGGATCCCCAGTGCATAGACACGATCACGGCGTCAGCCACTTCGCGAGCGGCCGCGATCGCCAAATGGAACCTCTCGAGATCCTCCGGGAAGGGAATGGTCGAGATGACCGGTCTCACTCCGGGCTCCCAGAAATTGTCGTCGGGATCGAGGTACGCGGTCGTCAGCCTGAGCGGGGCGAGTCCGGGACGTGTCGGCCGAGCTTCATAGCCCTTTGGGAACACGCTGGCGAATCCGAGAATCGCCACTCGCACCCCGGCGATCTCGGTGGTGTACGGACGAAGTGCACCTTCGAGGTCATCGCCGGCCCCCGCGGTGCCTATGCCCATGCCAGAGAGGGTTGTGCGGGTGTCCTCAAGGCCGACGTACCCGCCGTCAAGCACGTGATTGTTCGACAGCGTCATCACGGTGAAGCCCGCGTCTCGGAGTGGCCGGGCGTGTGCGACGGATGCGCCCATGAAATGCTTTCGCGTGGGGGACTCGGCAGGACGATCGCTGTAGACGCCTCGCAATTGCCCAGCACTATGTCACCCGCCGACAGCACTGGCTCTACCCCGGCGAACACGGCTGTGCCGTCTTCCACATCGGTGAAGACATCGCCCACTGCGCGAAGTTCAAGTTCGTCGTTCTGCACCACTACGCCGCCCGTCCGCACCGCAGGTCTATCAGCGTTCCGCTGGGCATGCGCAGCCAGTGGGAGGTTCCGCTATCGTCAGCCTCGGTTGAGATGCCGCTGTAGCCGGCCTCGACAAGTCGTTGCCTGAGCGGGTCGAAATCGCTCGGTGCTCCAGCATCGAGCACGATGTGGTGCGCGATTCCGACGCCGTACGTCCACGAACCGGGCACCCGGTAGGGTTCAGCGAGCAGCTCGATGCCGCCGCCGGACTTGTCTTCGAAACGATAGCGACCCACCTCCATGTCCTGCCCCAGGTGCTCGCCGCCGAGGAGATGGACGATGAAGTCGTGGATTTCGCGCACATCGATCACCGAAAGGGTCACGCTGTACAGTCCGACTATCCGGGTGGTGTTCGAATCTGGCGAACCATCCTCGTCATCGGGCTGCGGCATTTCGGTGAGCGTGTAGCGCACCCCGGACGGGCCGGCGAACGCCAGGCGCGGCAAGAGGAAGAGCACCTCGGCGGTGTCGACGTGAGCGTCGTACAGGCGAGTGCGCCAAGCGGCCAGCGAACCGACCGGGATACCGAGGTTTACTGCCTTCGGCATTTCCGTGCCCAAACGGCCACGGGGACCCTCAGCACCCAGGCAGTATGCGACGAGAAGCGCTTCAGCGGCCCCACCATCGAGACCGAATGCCACCACTTCGCCAGGGTTGCCCCACAATGTCGTGCTGTCACGCCGGACGCACCGCAGTCCGAGTATCCGCTCGTGGAAGTCGACCTCACGATGGGCGTCGGACGCGCCGAAGGCAAAGCGCTTCACGCTGTGTATCGTCATTCTCTTGCACTCCTTTAGACGTCTGGAGACTCACCGTCCGTCCACATCATGCCCGGTCGCCGGTAGGATTGATGTGACCCTGATCACGTGACCCGTACGCTGAATTGCACCGTAGACCGGATCAGGAAAAGACAGTTGAGGTGCGCAGTGGCAAGAATCGGACTCACGCGTCCGGCCGGCTCGAGGAATGCAGATCGCGAGGAGGATGAGGCGTTACGCCAAGACGTAACGCGGGCGTGGTCGAGGAGTTTCCTTGCGAGCCACCCCAACGGTTTGGCGGCCATGGCCGAAGACGGCGTGCTTGCCACCCATGCGCCCGGCGACCTCATTTTCGAGGGAACGGACCCAGGAGCGCTCAGTCCGCTCCTGCTCGTGAGCGGCCTCGCCCGCACGAGGCTGACCCAGGCGTCGGGCCGGATGGTGACGGTACGGTACGCAAGGCCCGGCGCAATCATAGGCCTTGTGCCGTTCTTCATCCGGATGGACCCGAGCCGACCGCGCCTCACGAACTGGGCAACATCCTGGCGGCAAGTGGGCGGCGAATCGCGGGACGTAGAAGTGCTGCAGAAGACGGTGGTGCTGCACCTGAACGTTAATCGGGTGCGTGCGGCGATGACCACCCACCCAGATCTCGTGATGCTGTGCGCGAGGAACATCGCAGAGCAGCTCGTGGCGACGCAGCAGCGGCTTGCCGACGAATTGTTCCAGCCCGTGCGATCACGGCTGGCCACCCATCTCCTCACACTCGCGGACCGTTCGGGCGCGGTGATCGTCGTCCGCGTATCACACGAAGCGATCGCGGGTGCGCTTGGTTCGGTGCGCGAAGTGGTCTCCCGCCAACTCAAGCAGCTTGAACGCGAGGGCATCCTGCGTCGTTCGGATGGCGCAGGGAGGTACATCGAGATCGTCAAGCCGGAGGTGCTCCGCCAGATAGCGCTGGGCGAAGAGCCGCTGCTCGGCGAGGGTCGCTGAGGATTCTCGCAGTCCAGCTACTGACCAAGATCCTTCGCGGACAAAAGTCACAGAGCATATCTTCTGGCTGCGCTTATGGTTGCCGTCACCCGCCTAGACGGAATCCAACAGCAGAGACAAGGACCAAGCATGATCATTCGTAAGAAGCTTGCGGGCGCCATCGGCATCGTTGCCATGGCATCCGCGGCCGTGCTCGTACTCAGCGGATGCACGCGCGATGGAGGTGGCAGCGCCAACGGTGACACCGGCGGGGTGACTTCAAGCCCGGGAATCACCGACACCACCCTTACCTTCGGCATTACGACGCCGCTCAGCGGTCCTCTTGCCGGTCCGGGAAACTGCGCTGCAGATGGTGCGGTTGCCTACTTCGAGTCCAGGAACGCGGCCGGCGGCATTACTTTCGGCGACGGCAAGACTCGCACGATCGAATTGAGCCTGTTCGACGACCAGCTGGACCCCCAGAAGGCACTCGGCAATTTCCAGCAGATGGTGGCAGATGGAGTCTTTGCTGCTGGCATCGGTCTGGGAACCGCAACGAACCGAGCGTGGCGTGAGGCTGCCATCGACGAAGAGGTCCCGCAAGTGCTCATAATCAGTGGTGATCCGATCTTCAGTGATCGCCAGGAGAGCCCATGGCAACTGGGCCTCCCGCCGACGTACCCCCAAGAGGGAGCCGCGTTCGGCAAGGCGCTTATCGACTCGGGCGAGCCCCACAAGGTGGCGATCCTGCAGATGAACGATGACTACGGAGCCGGCTACGTCGAAGGCTTCAAGGCCGCTGTTGAGGGCAGTCCTGATATCGAGATTGTCGGGGAGGCCTTGTTTGCGGCCAGCGACACGAGCGTCGACCCGCAGATCACTGAGCTCGCGGGTACCGGCGCCGACGTGATCCTGAATGCGAACGGTGTCACACCGCTTGCCATCGGCGCGATGCAGAAGGCACAGCAGCTGGGCTGGTTCCCGAGCTGGATGCTGCCGTCGAATACCGCGAGCCCGAGCGGCGTCATTGAGCCGGGTGGTGGAGATGCCTACCCAGGCATCTACACCGTTGCCTTTGCTCAGGACGTCAACAGCCCGGCAGTGAAGGACAGCGATGAGGGCAAGGCGCTCCTGTCGGCTCTGGCCGAGTACACCAATCAGGAGGCAGCGCCCAGCTTCCCGCACTGCGTGTGGAGTTGGATAGCGGCCGCGACGCTCGAGCATGCGTTCACCATCATGGAGGAGCCCACGCGCGAGAGCTTCATGGAGGCGATGCTCAGCATCTCCGACTTCCGCGCTCCGCTGATGATGCCAGGCACTGCGATCAACTCCACCATTGACGGCATCCCCGCGGTGGCTGAGGTCGTGCTCCAGAAGTTCAATGGTGAGGGCTACGTCACAGTCGATGCAATCGGCTGACACTTGGGCTTGAGGCACTCGCAGTCTGGGGCCGGGTGTTCCCACCCGGCCCCAGCAGGCGATGGTGGCTTCGCCGGTTCGGTACTCGGCCGTGCTGGCGACAAATTCCAAGGTCGCTTGCGCACCGCTATAAGAGAGGTAACGGTTTCTGATGGGCGCTGAACTGGTGGTGCAGGGTGTCAACCTGCATTTCGGTGGTGTGAAGGTGCTTGACGACGTGAGCTTCACGGTCGCGGCTGGCCAGATCTTCGGACTCGTCGGACCGAATGGTGCCGGCAAGACCTCGCTGTTCAACTGCATCAGCGGGCACTACCGACCGTCGTCGGGAAGTGTGCGTATCGACGAAGTTGAGGTGCTGTCCAAGCCGTCGTGGCGGATGTCGCGGCTGGGCCTGGCACGCACGTTCCAGCATGCAGCGCTGCAGCTGCACGAGACTGTGCTCGAGAACGTCATGCTCGGCGCGCAGCCGCACCTTCGAGGCGGCCCGTTGTCGTGGTCGCTGCGCCTGCCGTTCACCCGCAAGGACGAGCGTGGCGAGCGTATGCGCGCCTGGAGCTGCTCGAACGACTGGGTCTGGGGTGGGCTGCGCAGCGCACGCCCGACGAACTCTCGCACGGTCTGCACAAGGGCATTGAGCTGTGCCGGGCGCTCATGCTCAAGCCCCGCCTGCTGCTGCTTGACGAGCCTGCCGCCGGCCTGCCCCACGCCGAGGTCGACCGGCTCATCGAGCTGGTGCGCGCTGTTCGCAGCAACTTCGATGTCACGGTCGTGGTCGTCGAGCACAATATGGGTCTCATCTCGGCGCTGACCGAGCAGGTCATGGTGCTCGACCATGGCCGCAAGCTCATGGAGGGCACTCCGGCGGAGGCGCAGTCCGACCCGCGGGTCATCGAGGCGTACATCGGTAAGGAGGCCGCGGATGACGCTGCTTGAGCTCGAAGATGTGACCGCGTCGTACGGTTCCGTGCAAGTCCTCGACGGCGTGTCGCTATCTGTGCCCGATGGCGGTGCAGTGGGTATTCTCGGTGCGAACGGTGCAGGCAAGACCACGACGCTGCGGGCCATCAGCGGGTCGGTGCGCACGACCGGACGGATCATGTTCGACGGCCGCAATATTCGCAGCCTGCGACCCGAGCAGGTCGCGAAACTCGGGATCGCGCACGTGCCCGAGGGCCGTGGCACGCTCGGCCAGCTGACGGTGCGCGAGAATCTGCGCGTCGGCGCCTACCTTCGCAAGGACCGCAAGGGAGTGGCGTCAGACGTCGACTACCTGCTTGACCTGTTCCCGCAACTGCGCAATCGCATCTCGTCGAGTGCCTCGGCACTGTCCGGCGGTGAGCAGCAGATGCTTGCGGTATGTCGCGCCGTCATGGCCAAACCGAGATTATTGGTGCTGGACGAAGCATCCCTCGGACTCGCCCCGAGCACCGCGAAGACGGTGTACCAGGCGATCCAGCGACTGCGCACCGATGCGGGGATCGCCATGCTCATCGTCGAGCAGAACGCGAACCTCGCTTTCACCGTCGTCGATTCCGCCACGGTGCTCGAGACAGGCCGCAATGTCCTGACCGGGTCGTCGGCTGAACTTAGGGGCATGGACGAGATCCGCCGTGCCTATTTGGGAGCGTGAGCGTGGGTACCTTCATCCAGCTGGTGATTGACGGACTGTCTGCGGGGTCGATCTACGCCGCACTGGCTTTGGCGATCGTGCTGGTCAACCAATCGACGGGACTCATCAACTTCTCGCAGGGTGCGATGGCAGTGCTGTCGGCGTACATCGCGTACGTGCTCATGGGGTGGGGGCTTCCCCTGCTGCTCGCGATCCTTGGGGCGTTGATCGTCTCATTCGTACTTGGTGCCGTGGTCGAGCGGCTGGTGATCCGCCGGTTCGAGGGCGGCGATCCCGACACCGCTGTGGTGGTGACGATCGGCCTGCTCACTCTGTTCACCGGTATCTGTGGATGGCTGTGGGGGTACAACAACATCCAGTTCCCGTCGCTGTTCCCCCTCGACACCGTGAACCTTTTCGGTGCGGTGGTCAGCGTGCGCTCACTTGGCACGATCGGGGTGACCGTCGCGATCATGATCGTGCTGCAGCTGCTGTTCGTCGGCACGAAGCTCGGGCTAGCTCTGCGCGCCGTGTCGATTAACCCGACCTCGGCTGCGCTGTCCGGGCTTCCGGTCGGACGCCTGCTGATGGTCGGCTGGGGGCTGGCCGCAGCCCTCGGCGCGGTCGCAGGAGCGCTGGTTGCCCCGCAGCTCAGCCTGACCCCGACGATGATGGACTCCGCGCTTGTCTACGCTCTGGCCGCCGTCATCATAGGCGGAATGAATAGCCCCCTGGGCGCCGCGGTGGCAGCGTGGGGCATTGGCGTGCTCGAGAACCTCGCGGCCGTGTACGTGCCGTTCATCGGCTATGACCTGAAGATCGCGGTGCCGTTCATCATCCTATTCATTGTGCTGCTGCTGCGCCCGCAAGGCCTGTTCGGCAGGAAGGTCGTGGTGCGCGTCTGATGAGCACTCTTTCGAATCTCGTGCGTGCCCCCTGGGTACGCAGGGCAGCCCTGCCGGTCGCACTGGTGGTGCTCGCAGTGCTGCCGTTGATGCTGCCGGCGTTCGCGAACCAGACCCTTACCCGCGTCGGCGTCTACGCCGTCGCGATACTCGGGCTGAACATCATCATGGGCTATACCGGGCAGGTTATGCTCGGTCAGATCTTCTTCCTCGGAGTGGGCGCGTACGTCACCGCCTACGGGGTCACGCACGACTGGAACGTCCTGCTGATCTTCGTGGCCGCCTGCGTCATCCCGGCTGTCCTCGGCCTGATCATCGCTCTGGCCGCCGCGCGCCTGGGTGGGCTCGCGATCGCGATGGTCACGATCGCGCTGCCCATCATCGGCGTTCCGCTGGCGAAACGACTATCGGAGTTCACGGGCGGCTCGCAGGGCACCTCGGCGCGCTTCTCCTCCGCGCCCGACTGGAGCGGGCTCTACGACGATCAGTGGCAGTACTACATCGTCGTCGGCATCGCAGTCATCGCTTTCCTCCTCGCCTATAACCTGGTGCGCGGCAAGTACGGCCGGGCCATGCGCGTCGTCAAGGAAAACGAGAACGTCGCCCGTTCGATGGGCATCTCGCCGTACCGATACAAGGTCATGGCGTTCACAATCGCCTCGATCTTCGGCGGCGCAAGCGGGTTCCTCTACATGGTCGCGGTGCAGTACACCTCGCCCGAGACGATGGCGTTCCACCATTCGATCAACCTGTTGGCGGCCATGGTCGTCGGCGGGGCGGCCAGTATCGCCGGATCGATCATCGGCGGGGTCTACTACGTGCTCGTCCCGCAGGTCACCAACGCCATCGATCCGACCATTACCGCGATCAGCCAGGGCATTATCCTTGTCGCCGTCCTGTTCGTACTACCTGGCGGTCTCGTCTCCCTTCCTCGCAGCATCCGAAAGCTTGCCGCCCGCCGCCGCGGCGGCACGGCCAATGGCGACCCGTCACCGGGGACAGCGTCACCGTCTGCTGAGACCGCGGAGGTACCGCGCGCCAAGTAGTTGGCAGCAGCCCCGCCCATCGAGTTCGAGGCGATTGTCAGCACGACTGTTGAACAGGCGCCGTGATGCGCTGTTGGTGCAGAGACCCGTTGGGACGCGGACGACGGTCGTCAGCGGACGGAAGTCACAGAGAACGCGGGAGATTCTTCCTACAGTTGCCGTCACAGGGTGGGGTACACCGCGTGGCAATGCACCCCGGCCAGCACGTCTCCCCGCTCACCGAATTGATGGAGGATTTCCCACTATGGCACTTCTGACAGGCGTGCGCGTCGTGGACTTCAGCGCCGCCGCCGCCGGACCTTTCTGTACGCAGCTCCTGGGTGATCTGGGCGCCGAGGTCATCAAGATCGAGCCGCCCACCGGGGAACACGGCCGACACTGGGGTGACACGCGCATAGGGGATAAGTCGTTCCTTTACCTCGCCGGCAACCGCAACAAGAAGTCGGTCGTCGTTGACCTCAAGTCCGCTCAGGGCCGCGCCGACGTCGAGCGCCTGGTAGAGAGCGCCGACGTCGTCGTCTCCTCGTATGCCCCGCCGCGGGCTGCTCAGTTTCACATTGACTACGCGTCACTCAAGAAGGTGCGTGCCGACCTGATCTACGTTTCGATCACTGGATACGGCGCGACCGGGCCACGCATGAACGCCAATGGCATGGACGTGCTGCTGCAGGCCGATACCGGCATCATGAGCTTCACCGGCGAGCCGGGCCGGCCGTCCGTGCGGATGGCGATCAGCGCCCTCGACATCATGACGGGAGCAATGGGGTTCGCCGGTGCGATGGCCGCCCTGCGTGAGCGAGACACGTCAGGCGAGGGTCAACTCGTCGACGTCTCGCTTTACGACAGCGCGATGTCCATGCTGCTGTGGGCGGTCCCTCAGGTCTCCGCTACAGGCGTCAACCCCCGCAAGATGGGCAGCGACTTCGAGCACCTGTTCCCATACTCAGTCTGGGAGCTCGCCGACGGATACGCGTTCATCGGTTCGCCCAATGACGGCAGCTGGCGTTTCCTCGCCGAGCAGCTCGGCCGCGCCGACCTCATTGACGACCCTCGCTTCGCGACGAATCCAGCCCGCGTGGCGAACCGCGAAGACCTCCGCGAGATCCTGGCACCACTACTCGGCGCGGAGCCGCTGGAGCACTGGCTCGAGACGCTTCCCGCCGGTGGCGTTCTTGTCTCGCAGATTCGCGAGGTCGACGACGCGATCGCAGACCCGCACGCGCTCGCGCGAGGAGCAGTACGCGACCTACCGGGCTTCCCTGGCATCAAGGTTCCGGGGCCACCCCTGCACCTTGAGCGGGGAATGCTTCCGGAGTCAGAGTGGACGGCACCGCCGAGCCTCGGAGCAGACAACGACAAATACCTGTCGTTGTAGACGTTTCCATCCGCGAATAGAAAAGGACCCCACCCTATGAGCAAGACCGCCCTTGTGATCGGCGGCACAGGACCTAGTGGGCCGAAGATCGTTCGCGGACTCCTCGAGCGTGGCTACGACGTCACCATCCTCCATGGGGGACAGCACGAGAACGGCGCCATACCGCCCGAAGTGCAGCATATCCACGCCGACCCGCACTTTGCCGAGACGCTATTGCCCGCCGTCGAAGGGCGTCACGATGACCTCGTGCTCGCACAGTACGGACGCCTCAAGACGATCGTCGACGTCGTTTCGGGCCGCACGCCCCGCCTGATCGCGATCGGTGGCGCCACTGGACTGGCGGCCTCGACCGCTGATCCCGGGTGGGGCCCAATCGGCAAGCCCGCGCTGCTCACCGAACATCGGATCCTTCCTGAGCACGACATCGAGAAGAACAAGATCGCGTATCGGATGGTCGAAGCGCAGAATCACCTGTTCAGTGCGCATCGGCATGGCGCGTTCAGTGCCACTTACCTCGGCTACCCGCCGCTGTACGGCCCAAACCAACTGGCGCCCCAGGACTGGACGGTAGTGCGGCGGGCGCTCGACGGAAGGGCAACGCTCGTCCTCCCCGATGGCGGGCTGCGCCTCGAAACCCGCGCATACTCGCAGAACGTCGCGAACGCGGTGCTACTCGCAGCGGACAAGCCAGAGGAGAGCGCTGGAAAGCGATACATCGTCACCGACCCGCACACGTACACGATGCGTCAGCGCGTCGAGTACATTGCTTCGCTTCTTGGCCACACGTTCGAGATCATCGATCTGCCCTGGGAACTCGCGCGTCCCGCGCACCCCTTGTATCGGCACATTCGCGATCACAGCCTGACCGATTCGATGCTGATCCGCGCAGAGCTCGGATACACGGACGAGTTCGCACCGGCGGATGCCGTCAAGTCGACGGTGGAATGGCTGCTGGAAAATCGGCCCGAGCCCGGCGGCGCCGTCGAGAATCAGATCGGCGACCCGTTCGACTATGACGCTGAAGACCGGCTCGTCCATGTCGCCCGTGGCGCCCTCGGCACCATCGCCGAGACCCCCTTCGAGCTGCCTGCGGCTGCGCACCAGTATCGCCACCCGAAGAAGCCCGGCGAGAAATGGGCCAGACAGGGAGCGGAGAAGAAGTGAAGCTCGCCACGCAGGAGGCTTGCATCGTCGGGATCGGGCAGAGCGACTTCGGGTTCTCGCTGGGGAAGAGCCCGTTGCGCCTGCAGGCGGAGGCATTCAATGCCGCCCTCGCGGACTCCGGGTTGTCCCGCGGCGACGTCGACGGATTCGTGACCGCGCATGGCGCCCCCCGCGGCGTCGACTACGAGGAGTTCATCTCGGCGATGGGCTTGGACATCCGCTATGTCGACCAGGCATGGTCGCATGGTCGCTGGGCCACAGGAGTCACGACGTCGGCGGCACTCGCCGTGATGGCGGGTCTTGCCGACGTCGTCGCCGTCTGCAACACGACCTCGACCGCGCGGGGCTATCAGCGGCACCTGGGAACGCCCGCGGGGTATGGACTCGATGAGGGACTGCGCGACTTCGGCGGCGGTCACGGTGAGTGGGGTACGACGGGAATCGATACCCCGGGCTCGGCAACGGCGCTCGTCGCGAAGCGATACATGGAGAAGTACGGGGCCGGCTCAGACGACCTCGCCCGAATCGCCTCGGGCTACCGACGCAATGCACAGCTGAATCCGAAGGCGATCCTCCGTGACAAGGAATTGACCCTCGAGAACTACTACGACGAGCCCATCATTGCGGCACCCTTCCGCCGCAGCGACTACGCGCTCGCGAACGAGGGTTCGAACGTGATGATCATCACATCCGTCGAACGCGCCAGGGACCTGCCCAACAAGCCGGTGGCGATCGCAGGGGCGCAGAGCATCCGCGCCAATCGCGACAATTATGTCCTCTTCTCCCGGCCGGGGCTGGGTGTCGGCTTCGGCGGCGATTTCCCGTTCATCGCCGACAGGCAACCGGTCTACGACCACGCGGGAGTCTCGCAATCCGACGTAGACGGTCTGTACATCTACGACTCGTTCTCCAGCAACCTTTGGATGCTGCTGGAACAGTTCGGGTTTTGCGCCGACGGCGAGGCGCCCGCCTGGGTTGCCGAGCACGGCATGGCCCCGGACGGCGTGCTGCCGATAAACACGAACGGCGGATTGCAGTCAGAAGGCCACTACTCCGGCTACGCCCACCTGGTGGAGATGGTGCGACAGCTGCGGGGCACTGCTGGGCCACGCCAAATCGCGGATGCGGAAATCCTTCAATGGGCGGCGCCATGGGGCGACTCGCTGATCCTCACCGCGTGACAGAGCCAGCGAGCGCGCACAGGATCAAAGACGGAGAGGATGGGGCAATGCTGAGAAGAGCACCGACGTATGCGGGGCCGACGCCGGTCATCCATCCCGAGAACGAACAGTTCTGGACCTCGCTCGCTGCGGGCCGACTAGAACTGCAGCGGTGCACCGCATGCAGCCGGGTACGTTTCCCGGTAGCCCCGGTGTGCTACGAGTGTGGCTCTTTGGACTACTCGTGGAAAGAGGTGGTCGGGAACGGCAACGTTGCCGTCGCCATCCGGGTTGAACGCGCGACCGGCGACCCCGTGTGGGCGAGCCAGGTGCCGTTCATCTCCGGACTCATCGACATCGCCCCAGGTCTGCGCCTGCCGGGGCGGATCTTCTGCAACTGCGGTGAGGTTCTCACGCGCGGCACCGCAGTTGCCGGCTCATACCAGCCAGGCGATGGGTTCGGTGTGCTCTGCTTCACCCATGACTGTGCTGACTAGGAGAACGACATGAATGTGAACCCGGTGCCACCCTTTCACGAGCTTCCGTTCGCCTCCGACCGGGATCGCGAACGGGCTGCGTGGTCGGTTTGGGGTGCGGACGACAGTCTGGGCTCGATCAATCGCATCGGCCCCGATCAAGTTGTCCAGGCCGCGTCGCTCGTTCGCACCGGAGACGTGATCTCCCTGAGCCTGCCGCTCGACGAACCGGACCCTGGGCTGTTCCCGGAACGACCACCCTTCTCGCACTCCGCATTCGCCACCAGAAACGGGCGCGACGACAAACTCGACGACTTCTACCTGCAGGGGTCGAGCCACTGGGACGGCCTTCGCCACATTCGATACCGGCAGTACTACTGGGGCGGAAGAACGGACGAGCACCTCGACCAGAGCGCCGACCTCGGCATCGAGAAGTGGGCGGAGCACGGAATGATCACCCGGGGAGTCCTGCTCGATGTCGCCGGACACCTGGCCAGCCGCGGAAAACCTGTCGCCTTCGACAGACGTTTCGAGATCACCGTAGAGCTTCTCGAGGAGGTCGCCGCGCAGGAAGGCGTGCGCTTCCGCGAGGGAGACATCCTGCTAGTGAGGACGGGATGGGTCGAGGGGTACCGCGCGGCACCGGACGAAGTGCGGCAGGCGATGGCGGGAACGATCGGGAACGGCTTCGAGTGCCCGGGCTTGGAATCGTCACAACAGATGGCGCAATGGCTGTGGGATGCGGGAATCGCTGGAATCACAAGCGACAACCCGGCCGTCGAGGTGCTCCCCGTCGATCGCGAGAAGGGATTCCTGCACCGACGGCTCATCGCATTGCAGGGGATGGCCGTTGGCGAACTCTGGTGGCTGCGGGACCTTGCCGAGCATTCCGCTCGTACGGGCCGATTCGAGTTCCTGCTCGTCTCCGCTCCGTTAAGGCTCACCGGTGGGGTCGGTTCGCCGGCGAACGCCTACGCGGTGTTCTAACGTATTTAAATGAGGGGGAAACAAGTATGAAGAGCGCCAAGAAGCTGATTGTGTCAGCGGCCGTTACCGGCTCCGTGCACGTGCCGTCGATGAGTGAATACTTGCCAATCACCCCGCAAGAAATCGCCAAGGCGGCGATAGCGGCCGTTGATGCTGGTGCAGCCATCGTCCATCTGCATGCCAGGCGTGCTTCGGATGGTCGGCCGGCGTTCGAACAAGAAGTGTTCGAAGAGATCCTGCCGGTTATCGCAGCTGCAACTGACGCCGTCATCAACGTCTCCACAGGTGGTTCGACCGCAATGACCGTCCAAGAGCGGCTCGCGGCGGCCACGCACTTCAGTCCAGAGCTCGCATCGCTAAACATGGGGTCGATGAACTTCGTGTTCTCCGGGATCGCCGACCGTATCACCCGGTGGCGATTCGATTGGGAGAAGGAATACGTCCTCAACTCGAACTCGCATCCGTTCCATAACACATTCGAGATGATTGAGCATGCATTGCTGGAACTTGGAGAGAAACGCGGAACCAGATTCGAGTTCGAGTGCTACGACATTGGTCACCTGTACTCGTTGGCGCATTTCGTCGACCGTGGTCTAGTCAAGCCCCCCTTTCTGGTCCAGGGGGTGTTCGGCATCCTTGGTGGGATCGGCGCGGATCACGAAAACCTCGAGCACATGGTGAGAATCGCCGACAAGCTATTCGGGAACGATTATCACTTCTCGGCCTTCGCCGCAGGTCGGAAACAAATGGAGTTCACGACGCACAGCGCCTGGCTTGGAGGCCACGTCAGAGTCGGCTTGGAGGACAACCTCTACGTCAGCAAGGGAGTAAAGGCGAAATCCACCGCGCAACAGGTTCGGAAAATCGTCGAGACCCTGAGCGACCTCGGCCGGGATATTGCTACACCCGACGACGCCCGACAAATGCTCCATCTCAAGGGCTTGGAATCCACAAGGATTCGACCAGCTGCGCTCAGGATCTAGGGCGTGTTGCTAAATCCTGTTCCGCTTGGCGGGGCGATCCTTGAAGCGTGTCGCGAGATGTCATCACAGACGAGGCGTGGGAGCTGATCAAGGACGTGTTTCCGCCGGCGAGGACGCGTGGTCGCCCTCCCGTCGATCGACGCATGGTTGTCGAGGCGACCGCGTGGCGGTTCCGGACGGGGACGGCGTGGCGTGATCTGCCCGAGCGGTTCGGGAACTGGAACACGATGTACAAGAACTTCCGTCGCTGGGCGGCCGACGGTGTCTGGGAAGACCTCCTCACCCACGTGCAGAAGCGGGCGTCTCTGCAGGGCGAGATCGACTGGGTCGTGTCGG
>NZ_JHET01000012.1 GCF_000685355.1 Microbacterium sp. CH12i
CTTGCGTGGCAGCTGGCTCGGTGACCTCCGCGGCCTCGAGCTGCGGTCCGTCAGCGGCAGCCCAGCCCGACACCGATCCACCCACCGTTTCGCTGTCGCCGGCGAGCACTGAAACCGTTCCGCAGCGCGGCGAAGCGACCATCCATCCTGAGTTATCAACAGGGCAAGGCGCCGGCGCCCCTCAGGAGTCAACGGAGCATTAGCGTGTGTCATGGAGACCTCCGGTTTAGAGATGCGAGTGTGGTAACCCACATCCTTGCCGGAGGTCTTCCCTATGTCACGCGTTCACAACCTCCCGAGGAACTACAGCTAGGCGACAGGTCGCCCGGCTTAGCGCCAGCGTGCGCGGTCGTACTGCGCGGGCCAGGTGACCTCTGAGCTGAGCTCGTGCGCGGCCCGTAGCGCGAAGTGCGGGTCGCGCAGCCATTCGCGTCCGGCGAAGATCGCATCGGCCGCGCCATCCTGCAGAACTTGCTCTGCCTGTTCGGCTGCGGTGATGAGCCCGACCGCGCTCACCGGGATTCGGCCACTCTGACGAACGGTTTCTGCGAGCGGAACCTGATAGCCGGGGTGCACGTCGATCTTCTGATGTGCGACCAGCCCGCCGCTGGAGACGTCGATGAAGTCGGCACCGTGATCGATGGCCCAGGCGCTGACGATTGCGGCCTCATCCGACGTGAACCCGCCCTCGGCGTGATCCGTCGCGGAGATGCGCACGAACAGCGGCACTTCGTTCCCGGCGGCCCCGCGCACGGCGTCAATGACCTGCAACAGCAGCTTTGCCCGGTTCTCGAGCGAACCGCCGTACTCGTCGGTGCGACGGTTCGACAGTGGGGAAAGGAACTGGTGCAGCAGATATCCGTGAGCGCCGTGCAGCTCGAGCACGTCGAATCCGGCATCGAGCGCGCGTCGCGCGGCTGAGCGGAACCCTTCGACGAGGTGCGCGATGGCCGCAGCATCCATCGACACCGGCTCGTCGAACCCTTGGAAGGCGATTGCCGAGGGCGCGACAGTCTGCCAGCCACCGTCAGTAAGAGTGACCGATCCGCGGGCGTCGGCCCATGGCCACCAGGTCGACGCCTTGCGGCCAGCATGGGCGAGCTGGATGCCAGCGAGCGAACCACGATCGTGGATTGCCTGCACGATCGGCGCCCAGGCGTCGCGCTGCTCGTCGTTCCAGATTCCTGCGTCGCGGGGGGAGATGCGGCCTTCCGCGACGACGGCAGTAGCCTCAGACATGACAAGGCCTGCCCCGCCAGAGGCGAACTGTGCAAGATGAGTGTGGTGCCACTCCTGTACGACGCCGTCTACTGCGCTGTACATGCACATGGGTGACACCCAGAGGCGGTTCGGGAATGTGACGGAACGGATGCTGAGAGGGGAAAAGAGAAGACTCACTATTCGACCGTAGTACCGCCAGGGCAGGGTGGGCGCGATAGCGTGGACGCATGGTCGATGTGCGTGAGTGGTCCCGGGCTGACACCGCGCACCTGCTTCGAGTTCCGGGTGCCTCCGATGACAAGTACTCGCGCGGCGTGGTTGCGCTTCGCACCGGAACAGACGCCTACCCGGGGGCTGGGGTACTCGGTGTCGAGGCGGCCTGGCGCACCGGTGCCGGTTTCGTGCGCTTCATCGGCGCAGGACGTGCGGCAGATGCCGTGCTTGCTCGGCGACCAGAGACGGTGATCGGTCCGGATATCGGGCGCACGCGCGTGGACGCCTGGGTCATTGGGTCCGGCACGGATGCCGCAGATCGCACCCGAGGAGAAGAGGCTGAGCTGCGCAGCATCCTTACGGGGAGCGCACGCGTCGTCGTCGATGCGGGGGCACTCGATCTCGCACGAGATGCCACGGCCACGATCCTCGCTACCCCGCATGCGGGGGAGTTTGCCCGACTCAGAGAGCAACTGGACCTCGACCCTGACGGCACTGGTGATCGTGTCGCGGACGTCGTCGAGACGGCCAGCGCCCTCGGGTGCACCCTACTGCTGAAGGGGGCAACGACCCTGGTTGCAGCATCCGACGGCACCGTCCTATCGGTCGCGTCCGCGCCAGGTTGGCTCGCCACCGCTGGCGCGGGGGATGTGCTCGCGGGTGTACTCGGCGCGCTGCTCGCCGCGAATCCCAATGCTTCAGTAGCGGAGGTCGCGGCGGCCGGTGCCTGGCTGCATGGCTACGCCGCCGCGGGGGCATCCGGAATGACGGGCGGCAGCCACGGACATCCGATCGTCGCGCTTGACGTCGCTGAGGCACTGCCCGCTGCCATCGGGGATCTGCTTTCGTGAAGCTCGGGGCTGTTGGACTGTGGGCCGCTTTCCTCGCCGTGCATGTGCTGATTGCATGGCAGGGATGGATCTACCCCAGCCAGCCGATGGGCGACGTCGTTCTCGTCTATGAGCCGTGGTCTGCGGCTGCGCTGAGTGGCGGTTCGATCGTCGGCATCAACGAGACCTGGGTGTACCCGCAGCTGGCGCTATTGCCGATGTTGCTCGCGAAAGTTCTGTCGTGGCCGCTGCTTGCGCTCGCTGGCACGTCGGGCGCCTACCTGATCGCCTGGGCGGTGCTGGTCACGGCGTTGGATGCTGTCGCCTTCGGCGTCCTTGTCGGGCGCAGCGGCTCCGCTTCACGGCGTCAGCCGGGTGGTTCTGGGCGGCCGCCCTGATTTTGCTGGGGCCGATCGCGATGTACCGCATCGATGCGATCACGGTGCCGCTCGCGGTGATCGGCGGATGCTGGTTGGCCCGGCGCCCGGTCGTGGCGACAGCACTGCTCACCATTGCCGCCTGGATCAAAATCTGGCCCGGCGCCCTTGTTCTTGCTGCCGTCATCGCCGCCCGCAGCCGAATGCGGATGCTGATCACCGCTTTCGCGCTGAGCGCGGTCATCGTCCTGATGCTGTTCCTGCTCGGGGCCGACCAGCACCTGTTCGGTTTCCTCACCGAGCAGGCTGGTCGGGGGCTGCAGGTTGAGGCCGTCGCTGCGACGCCGTTCATGTGGATGGCGCATTTCGGCGCAGCATCAGTTGACTACAGTTTTGAGCTCCTCACATTCCAGATCGGCATGCCCGGCGCTGAGGTGTTGGCGGGGCTGCTGACGCCGATCATGGTGCTCGCCGTACTCGCCCTCGTTGTGATCGGCGCGCTGAAGGCGGCACGCGGGGCATCCTTCCCCAGGCTGTTGCCGCCACTCGCGCTCGCGCTGGTGGTCACGCTCATCGTGACCAACAAGGTGGGTTCCCCGCAGTTCCAGACCTGGCTGATCGCGCCGGTGATCCTGTGGATCATCTTCGATCGCACGAGGTCCGGGATTCCATCAGCGATCGTGCTGGTGCTCGGCGGACTGACGTGTGCCATCTATCCGCTGACCTACGACGCGCTGTTGCGCACCGACCTTCTGCCTGTTGTGTTGCTGACTGCCCGCAACTTGCTTCTCATCGCGCTGCTTGTCGCCGCCGTCCGCGCCCTGGTGCGGGTACCGAACGGACGCGGGCGCACCCGAATAAGAACCTGAACGGAAGGGAACACCATGCTCATTGCATTCTCCGTCGCCCCCAGTGGCACCGGCAATACTGATGCCTCTGTGCACGATGCGGTCGCGGCCGCCGTGCGCGTCGTGCGTGAATCCGGATTAGCGCACCGTACGACCAGCATGTTCACGGAAGTCGAGGGCCCGGACTGGGATACCGTCATGGACGTCGTCAAGCGCGCCACCGAGGCCGTCATGCCGTTCGGCTCGCGCGTCTCGCTGGTGCTCAAAGCAGATATCCGACCGGGTTATGAAGGCGAGTTGGACGCCAAGATCGACCGGCTCGAGACGGCGATCGAAGACTCCGCCGACCGGTAGCATTAACGGGTGAATCCCTCGAAATCCTCGAGGGGTGCGGCGATGTGGGCGCTCCTCTCCCTCGCCATCGGCAGCTTCGGCATCGGTATGACCGAGTTCGTCGTCATGGGCCTGTTGCCCAACGTTGCCGCAGACCTGTTACCGACGCTCTGGCAATCCAACCCGGAAGCGGCTATCGGCCAGGCCGGCATCCTCATCTCGCTTTACGCGCTCGGTGTTGTCGTCGGCGCGCGACGATCGCGGGTCTTGTCGCGCGATTCCCACGCCACCGGGTAATGATCGGACTTGCGCTCGCGCTGACGGTTTTCAATGCACTCACGGTGGTGCTGCCGACGTTCGAGCTCGTCGGAGCTTCGCGCCTGCTTGCCGGACTGCCGCACGGCGCATACTTCGGGATCGGTGCGCTGGTTGCCGCCGACGTGCTCGGTCCCGGCAACCGTGCAAAGGGAGTGGCGTTCATCCTCACCGGGCTCACCATTGCGAACGTGGTCGGTGTGCCGTTCGGCACTTTCCTCGGGCAGCTGTGGGGATGGCGGACTGCCTTTCTCATCGTCACCGTTGTCTTCGCCGTGGCAACGATCTTCATCGCGCGGTTCGTGCCGAAGCATCCTGGTGAGCCAGGTCGCACCCTGCGTTCGGAACTGGGGGTGTTCCGCATCGGGCAGGTCTGGCTCACGTTGGGCATCGGCGCCATCGGATTTGGTGGGTTCTTCGCGGTCTACAGCTACATCGCACCGCTGGTGACCGAGACGGCGGGTTCTCCAGAGTGGGCGGTGCCGATCGTGCTCGTGTTGGTTGGCATAGGAATGACGATTGGAAATCTGCTCGGCGGGCACATGGCGGATCGCGATCTTCGTCGGACGATGCTGCTGGGGATGGGCGGGCTTGCCGCTGTGCTTGCTCTCCTGGCCCTGTTCTCGTTCGAGATCATCGCGCTGGCCGTCCTCGCGATGTTCGTCGGGCTGGTCTCTGCAGCGTTGAGTCCGGCGATCCAGACCAGACTGATGGATGTCGCTGGTGATAACCAATCCATCGCCGCGGCGATGAATCACTCAGCATTGAATATCGGGAACAGTCTCGGCGCTTTCCTCGGTGGCGTCGTGATCGCCGTGGGCTGGGGATACACCGCACCCGCATGGGTGGGAGCCGCTCTCGCAATCGCCGGGTTGGGTATCACCGCCATCGCCTTCCGCGCCGAACGAATCGTTCTCGCCCGCTGATTAGCCAGCGCTCACCGGCTAACGTGGGACGGTATGGATCAGATCATGCTCGTGGCGGGAACCGCTGTGCTGCTGCGCGAGACGCCCCACGGCTCTGAGGTGCTGCTGATCCGCCGGCCCGATCGCGGTTCGTTCGCGGGAGCCTGGGTCTTTCCCGGCGGCATTATCGAGGACATCGATCGGCGTGCGGATGCCGCCGAAGTCGAGGACGCTGGCCGAGCCGCAGTGCGCGAGACCTTCGAAGAAGTCGGGCTGAACGTGACGGGGCTGGTTGTGCTGTCGCAGTGGGTGCCGCCGATCGAGGCGCCCAAGCGCGTGCGCACCTGGTTCTTTCTGAGCACCGAGATGCACGGGACGGTTACGCCCTCACCGGATGAAGTCGTCGACTGGCGATGGGTGAGTCCGACTGAGGCCCTCGCCCAGCACGCGAGAGGCGAGATCGAGCTAGTTCCGCCCACGTGGGTGACGCTCCACACTCTCGTGGCGGCCGGCGATATCGCCGGCGCGATGGCCGCGTCATCCGACCCGCAGATCTACGCGACGCATGTTTTGAGGGGACTCGAGGCGCAGACGTTCGCCTGGCGCGGTGACGCGGAACATCCTGAGGGTGGCGGTGGGCGTCACCGATTGGAGACCGGCGAGCGGCCCTGGCGGTACTTTCGCGATTGACTCAGGCGTCGAGCAGACGCCGCAGGTGCGCGCCGACGGCTTCGGTTTCGATAAGGAAGCCGTCGTGACCGAAGTCGCTCGTCAGCACGACCGCCTCATTGCCGTCGAGCGTGTTCGGGATGCTGCGCGCGATGCGCTGCTGCCCGTCGACGGGGAATAGCCGGTCGGAGTCGATACCAAGTACAAGCGTGGTCGCGGTGACGGACTTCAGAGCCTCTTCGACCCCGCCGCGGCCACGGCCGACGTCGTGCGAGTTCATTGCCTCAACGAGTGTGATGTAGCTGTTCGCGTCAAAACGGCGGGTGAACTTGTTGCCGTGGAAGTCGAGGTAGCTCTCGACGGCAAAGCGGCCGCCGGACCCGAGCGGTGAGACACCGGACTGCCAGGAGCGTTGGAAGCGCTGGTTCAGCTCGATAGGGCTGCGGTAGTTCAGCAACGCCATTCTTCGGGCAAGCGCAAGACCGCGGTGGGGCCCTTCGCCATCGGAGAGGTCATAGAACTCACCGCCCTGGAAGCGCGGGTCGATGCGGATCGCCTCCAGCTGTACCGAGTTCAGCGCGATCTGGTCGGCGGTGTTCACCGGGGGAGAAGACAGTACGGCGAGGCGTTCGACGCGTTCGGGGTGGGTGATTGCCCATTCCAGGGCGTGCATGCCGCCCATGGATCCACCGACGACCCCAGCCCAACGGTCGATGCTCAGCTCGTTTGCGAGCAGCACGTGGGCTGCGACCTGGTCGCGCACGGTGAGGTACGGGAAGCGTGAGGCCCATTCGTAGCCGTCGGGCGCGACGCTGGCGGGACCAGTGGAGCCCTGGCATCCGCCCAACATGTTCGGCGCGATCACGAACCAACGATCGGTATCGAGGCTGCGCCAGGGCCGACGATGTCTTCCCACCAACCGGCGGTGGGGTGACCTGCACCGGCTGCACCTCGCAGATGGCTATCGCCGGTAAGCGCGTGCAATACGAGGATGGCGTTGTCGCGGGCGCCGTTGAGCTCGCCCCACGACTCATACGCCATGCGGATGCCGGGAAGCTCAGCGCCGTTCTCGGTACGGAAGGCGCCGAACGCTGCGAACTGGCGATTGCCCATCGGGTCGCCGTCGCGCCACGCACCCGTCACCGGCGGGCGCGCGCGCATCAGACGTGCGTCTGCCTCTGTGACGCGCGCCGACGGGACGGTGTCCTCGGAGGTGCTCTGCCAGTCCATGCCTCCATTCTCGCCTGTCGGTGCCGTGCGCAGGCGCACGTTACGTGTTCGCCTCACCCGCCCCAGTGATTCGCTCCCTGGCGCGCTGGTGCACTGGAGCCCTCGCTCCAGGGCACCCCGGCGCCCTGGAGCCGTCGCGGTGGAAGGAGAATCGTGTCGCTATCGCAGCGCAATAACAAGCATCCTTCTCCTTTCACGGCGTGTGCCGCCATGCGAGTTCTTCTGCACAACAACCGATGGTCAAGCGCTTGTGCACTGGGCGTGGGAATCGGCACGTGCGGCGGTGATGAGATCTCGAGGATGTACTCATGAGACAGCGAACTCGACTACCTCGACGGCTCGGTGAGCGGTTCACCGTTCGCGCGGCAACAGACTCCGGTGTGGGGCGCTCTCGACGCGACGCTCCAGACCTGCATCGTCCGTTTCATGGGGTTCGTGCCACTCAGCAGCCCACGACCTTCCGTGAGTTCGTGGACTGCTATCGCCCTCGTATGAAGCCCGACCACCAATACGGCGGACGCACAGCCATGCGCATCTGGGGTATCCCGCATCCGGAACTATGGAAGTGCGACGAGCCGCTGGACGTCATCGTGCCGCCAGACACTGCCCCGCCCTGCATCCCTGGCGTGAAGGGGCGTCGACTCGCTGCCAAGCGGGCGGACGCCTTGATCTTCGATGGAGTACCGGTCGTCGACCCCGTTGCCGCGCTCTTCACCTGTGCGGGCGAGCTGACTCTCGATGATGCTGTGGTCGCGATCGATGCGCTCATCACTACCGCGGACGATTACCCAGATCTTGTTCGGCTGAGCCCGCTGAGCACGCTCACCGCCATCACCAAAAGACTCGAACTGTGGGGTCGATTTCCCGGCTGCGGTGTGATTCGGCGCGCGCTGCCGCTTGCGCGCGAGCGCGTGGAATCGCCGAAGGAGACGGAGACACGGCTTCTGCTGCGCGCCGCAGGACTTCCAGAACCGGTAGTGCAACATGAGGTCCGAGATCACGGACACTTCGTGGCACGTGTTGATCTGGCATATCCGGAATCGAAGATCGCCATCGAGTACGAGGGCGACGGCCACCGCGTCGACAAGAAACAGTGGCGCATCGACATCCAACGTCAACGTGACCTCGAAGACCACGGATGGATCGTCATCCGGCTCACCGAAGCAGATCTTGCGGACGGCGGGGCGACACTCCTGCTTCGCATCCGGCGCGCGCTGGCGACTCGGGCGCGTTGATCTGCAGGATCCTCACCCCTGGCATCCTCACCCCTTGCATCCTCACCCCTGGCATCCTCACCCCTGGCATCCTCACCCCTGGCATCCTTGCCTCGGGCGCGCTGGTGGAAGGACGAAAACGTCGGCGAGAATCGCGCCAAACCGACCTGAGCCTCCTTCCATCGCCGGTCCGCGCAGCGGCGCGCACCGCACGACGAAACGCGGATGCCCCAGACCACGTGAGTCTGGGGCATCCGCGTTTCCGCGAGCGAAGTTACGCGCGCGCTGCTTCCGAGACGCGGCGAGCTGCGGCGAGAGCCTGCTCGAGGTCTGCCTTCAGATCGTCGATGTTCTCGAGGCCGACCGACAGACGCACGAGGCCCGGCGTGACGCCAGCCGTGAGCTGCTGTTCTGGCGACAGCTGCGAGTGCGTCGTCGACGCGGGGTGAATGACAAGTGAGCGCACGTCACCGATGTTGGCGAGGTGGCTGAACAGCTCCAGGCTGTTGACGAACTCGCGACCGGCCTGGACGCCGCCCTTGAGCTCGAACGACAGCACGGCTCCGACACCCTTGGGGGCGTACTCGTTCGCCTTGGCGTACCACGGCGAGGAGGGGAGCCCGGAGTAGTTCACCGAAGCGACATCGCTGTGATTCTCGAGCCACTCGGCGATCTCCTGCGCGTTCTGCACGTGCCGCTCGATGCGCAGCGAGAGCGTCTCGATGCCCTGGATGAGGTTCCAGGCGCTCTGCGGCGCGATGGCGGAGCCGAGGTCGCGCAGCAGCTGCACGCGCGCCTTGATGATATACGCAAGAGGATCGCCGACCGCGGCCGTGTAGCTGGCGCCGTGGTAAGACGGATCAGGTTCGGTGAGACCCGGGAACTTCTCGACGTTCTTGGACCACTCGAACTTGCCGCCGTCAACGATTGCACCGCCGATGGTGGTGCCGTGGCCACCGAGGAACTTGGTCACCGAGTGAACGACGATATCGGCGCCGTGCTCGAACGGGCGGATCAGGTACGGAGTCGCGATCGTGTTGTCGACGATCAGAGGGACGCCACCTTCATGGGCGATGTCGGCGATCGTGCGAATGTCGAGCACGTTGATCTTCGGGTTGCCGATGGTCTCTGCGAAGAAGAGCTTCGTGTTCGGACGCAGGGCGCTGCGCCATTCTTCCGGGTCATCCTGGTTCTCGACGAAGGTGACCTCGATGCCAAGCTTGGCGAGGGTGTACTTGAAGAGGTTGTACGTGCCGCCGTAGATCGAGCTCGAAGAGACGATGTGATCGCCTGCCTGGGCGACGTTGAGGACGGCAGAGGTAGAAGCTGCCTGGCCGCTGGCGAGCGCGAGTGCGCCTGTGCCACCTTCAAGGGCTGCCAGTCGCTGCTCTAGAACATCCTGCGTCGGGTTCTGGATGCGGGTGTAGATGTTGCCGAACTCGGCAAGAGCGAAGAGATTTGCTGCGTGGTCGGCGCTGTCGAAGACGTACGACGTGGTCTGGTAGATCGGCGTAGCCCGTGCCTTGGTGACGGGGTCGGGTGCAGCGCCGGAGTGGATCTGCTTGGTCTCGAAACGCCAGGTCTCAGATGCGGACATGTTGTTCTCCCTGGAACGAATTGAGGTCGTGATGGCGGATGCCGTTGATGCGAGAGTACGCAAGGGCGTCCTTGTCAACAACTGATGAGAAATGTTACGTAACATGCGTGCGCGGCGAAACGTCGTACGGTGGAGGCATGGTGACAAGACGTGCAGTAGTAACAGGTGCCAGTTCCGGGATCGGCGAGGCCACCGCGCGAGGGTTGCGAGCTCGCGGTTGGGACGTCGTAGGCGTTGCCAGACGCGCGGACCGGCTGGAGATGCTGGTGAACGAAACCGGCGCCTCTGCGGTCGCATGTGATCTGACCGATGCGGATGCCGTCGCCGCTCTCATCAAGGAGATTGAGGCCGCAGGACCCGTCCACGCGCTCGTACAGATTGCTGGCGGCGCGCGCGGGACAGACCGCATCGAAGACGCCAGGACCGATGACTGGCAGTGGATGTACGACGTAAACGTGCTCGCCACACAGCGTCTCGTTGCCGGTCTCCTGCCGCTGCTGCGGGGAGCGGCAGAGGCCGATGGGCACGCAGACATGGTGTTCGTCACTTCGACTGCGGCCCAGGGCGCATACCCTGGCGGCGGCGGCTACAACGCGGCCAAGGCCGCAGAGTCGATGCTCGTGCATGCCCTCCGTCAGGAACTGAACGGCGAGCCGATCCGCGTGGTCGAGGTGGCGCCAGGCATGGTGCACACCGAAGAGTTCACCCTCAACCGTCTTGGTGGCGACCAGCGTGCTGCTGAATCCGTCTACGCAGGAGTCGATGAGCCGTTGACCGCTGACGACGTCGCGGATGTCATCGGCTATGCACTGGATACCCCCCGGCCGGGTAAACCTTGACCTGATCACGATGCGCCCGGTCGCACAATCGGCGCAGCATCTCCTCGCGCGCGGTCCGCTGCGCGTGCGCGGTGGCGAGGGCTGAGGCCGATGCCACAGCGTCCACTGGCACAGCTAGCGGATGAAGGTCTGATTGACCGAGGATGGGCCGAGGCGCTCGCGCCGGTTGCCGAGGTCATCAGCGGTCTCGGCGAGCGGCTGCGTGAGGAGCAGGCGCAGGGGCATGGGTACCTCCCGTCCGGCGATCACGTACTGCGTGCGTTTCAGCGACCGCTCGCCGACGTGCGTGTGCTCATCACCGGGCAGGACCCCTATCCGACCCCGGGCCACCCGATCGGGCTGTCCTTCGCCGTCGACCGCGAGGTCA
Organism: Microbacterium sp. CH12i; assembly: GCF_000685355.1. Classification (GTDB taxonomy): domain Bacteria; phylum Actinomycetota; class Actinomycetes; order Actinomycetales; family Microbacteriaceae; genus Microbacterium. Next base: position 10,959 of record NZ_JHET01000012.1, read on the forward strand.
GCCCTCTTCCTCGCAGTCTGTCGAACATCTATCGCGAACGCGAAGACGATCTCGGCATCCCGCCTGCCCCGCACGGCGACCTGACCGCTTGGAGCGACCAGGGAGTTCTGCTGCTGAACCGCGTCCTTACCGTGCGTCCAGGGGCTGCCGCATCCCACCGCGGTTGGGGATGGGAGACCGTGACCGATCTCGCGATTCGCACGCTCGCGGCGCGTGAGCAGCCGCTCGTCGCGATTCTGTGGGGAAAGGATGCCGCGAGCCTGCAGCCGATGCTCGGTGACACCCCCGTGATCACCTCGGCGCATCCCTCACCGCTGTCCGCACGACGCGGTTTCTTCGGATCTCGGCCGTTTTCACGAGCGAATGCACTTCTCGTTGAACAAGGAGCGCAGCCGATCGACTGGCATGTCGGCGGCGACGATGCGAGTCCAGTTCCCGACCTGGCACTATTCTGACCTCATGCAGTTCGAGCCCGGTGACCAACGTCGACGGATGCCGCGGCATCTGCAGGCACCGGTGCCAGAACCTGACACGTTTTCGTTCGTCATCAGACCAGCCAAGGTCGGTGATCTGCCCGACATCCGGTCGATTTACAATCACTACGTCGCGAACTCCGTGGTCACCTTTGATGAAAAGCCCAGCACGCACCGCTACTGGCGCGAGAAGTTCGCGATGCTGACCAAGCTCAAGCTGCCGTTCCTCGTCGCAGCGACCCCGTCGAATCAAGTGATCGGCTATGCCTGGTGCAACCGTGGGCTTCGAAGACGGCATACCGCTACACCGTGGAGGATTCGATCTACCTCGGTCCGAGTGCTGGTGGCAAAGGTTTGGGAACAGCGTTGCTCGAGGCGCTGATCGCCGCATGCGAGCAAATTAATCTGCGCGAGATCGTGGCTGTTATCAGTGACAGCGGCGCGGAACCATCGATCCGGCTGCACACCAAGCTCGGTTTCGTTGAGGTCGGCCGGATGGGCAGGGTCGGGTTCAAATTCGGCCGATCGCTGGGAACGGTCTACTTGCAGCGCTCGCTCAAACCGAGGTCGCGCCGCCGCGTTCTGCGCCGGGGATGACGGGGATCGCCGCGAGAAGCCGTTTGGTGTAGTCCTGCTGCGGGTGAAGCAGCACGTCCTGAGTCGTGCCGCGCTCGACGATGCGGCCGTCTTTCATGACAGCGACGGTGTCGCAGAGGTGCTGGACGACACCGATGTCGTGAGAGACAACGATCAGGGTGAGATCCTCAGACTGGAGCAGTTGCTGGAACAGCTCGAGAATTTGGGCGCGTACGGTGACATCGAGCGCAGAGAGCGGCTCGTCTCCGATAAGGATGCGCGGGCGATGCGCAATCGCGCGGGCAATGGCGACGCGCTGACGCTGGCCGCCAGAGAACTCGTGTGGGTAGCGGTCCGCCATCTCCGGCTCGAGACCGACCTGCGTCAAAACCTCGCGCACGCGCTCATGGTGATCGCCCTCGATGCCGAGGGCCCACAGTGGCTCTGCGATGATCTGGCTGGCGCTCATGCGTGGATCGAGCGACGCGTAAGGGTCTTGGAAGACGAGTCCGGTCTGGCGGCGCAGCCAATGCAACTGACGCGCGGACTGTGAGGCGATTACCTGCTTGCCGTCGATAGAAATCGCACCGGACGTCGGACGATCAAGGCCGAGGAGAAGGCGCACGAGCGTCGATTTTCCAGAGCCGGATTCGCCGATGATGCCGATGCTTCGCCAGCTTCGATGTCGAGATCGGTCGGGTAGAGGGCGGTCTGCGTGCTCGCACGCTCGAATATCGTGTGGGTGGGTACCGGGAACTCGCGGCTGAGGCCGCGGGCTTCGATCAGACTCATGCGTTGCCACCTTCCGGCCGCCACAGCGTCGCCGTGGCGTCGCGCAGCAACGCCTGCGTGATGGGCGACGTCGGGGCGGTGAGCAGCCTCGACACCGGCGCCTGCTCGATCACCCGCCCGTTGTCGAGCACAACACCGTGTGTGGCAACCTGGGCGAGCACGGCGAGGTCGTGGGTGATGAACATCAACGACATACCGTGCTCTTCGACGAGGGATAGCAGCAGTTTCAGGATCTCGGCCTGAATCGTCACATCGAGCGCCGTCGTGGGTTCGTCGGCGATGAGCAGCTGCGGACGGCACGCGAGTGCCATTGCGATCGCCACCCGCTGCCGCTGGCCGCCAGAGAGCTGGTGGGGATATTTCCGCACGATCGACTCAGCGTCAGATAGATGCACACGCGTAGCCTCGGCGATCGCCCTCTTGCGGGCTTCGCTCCGGCTCGCGCCGGTGTGGATCCGAACGGATTCGGCGATTTGTCTGCCCACCGTGCGGATCGGGTTCAGCGCCGTGCGGGGTTCCTGGAACACGATGCCGATGTCGTCACCGCGGAAGTGGGCAAGCTCCCGGTCTGGCATCCCGATCAATTCGGTGTCATTCCAACGGATGCTACCGCTCGCCGTTGCACCGTCGGGGAGCAGCCCGAGAATCGCGAGCGCCGTGAGGGACTTGCCCGAACCGGATTCGCCGATCAAGCCGACGCGCGCGCCATCGGGCACCTCGAAGGAGATGCTGTCGATGACCCGTCGCTCGTCGATGGTGACGACAAGGTCCTGCACGACGAGGCTCATGCGACCACCACCGGGGTATGCGTCTCTGCCCGACGATGCTGCAGCGTCGGGTCGGTGGCTTCGCGGAGGGCGTCGCCGAGCAGGTTCAGGGCGAGCACGGTGGTGGTGATGGCGAGGCCGGGCCACACGACGGACAGCGGGTGGACGCTGATGTAGCGCTGCAGATCGGCGAGCAGGATGCCCCAGGACGGCTCAACGACAGACGCGCCGAAGCCGAGGTAGGACAACCCTGCCTCGGCGAGCACGGCAACAGCCATTGACCAGGACAGTTGCACGATGAACACCGGGGCAACGTTCGGAAGAAGATGCCGCAGCAGGTTTTGCGAGTTGGTGAGTCCGGACGCTCGCCCTGCGAGTACGAAGTCGCTCTGCTGCACCCGGCGCAGCTCTGGACGAGTGACTCGGGCGATGTTCACGCCGAAGCCGATGCCGACTGCCCAGATCACCACCCACAGTGAACCGCCCCACACCGAGGAGATCATCATGGCGATGATCAGCACCGGGAAGGCGATCAGAATGTCGACGAGCACGGCGACGACCTCTCGCATCCACCGCATCGTCAGTGCGCCGAGCGCGGCGAGCGCGATGCCGATGATTGTCGCGACGATACCGGCTCCGACGCTCACAAACACAGTCGTGCGGGTTCCAGCCATGATGAGGCTCAGGATGTCGCGGCCGGTGCCGTCGGTGCCGAGCAGATGCGGCCAACTCGGCACAGCCCACCGGTTGGGGATGTCGGCCGCCAACGGATTGAACGGCGTCCAGAACACCGAGACGAGTGCGACTAGGGCGATCACCGCGACGGCGATGAGGCCGAAGCGCCCGGTAGCGCTCTGGACGAGCGAGCGCAGCCAGCGGGGCATCATGCTGCCTCCCTTTGACGCGGGTCGACGAAGTGGTGGATGAGGTCGACGAGAAAGCCGATCACGAGCACGAACCCGGTGAGTACGAGCAGCTCGCTCTGCACCTTGATCAGGTCACGCGTACCGACGTCGGCGACCAGCATCCGTCCGATACCGGGAAGGGTGAAAAGCTGTTCGATCACGACAGAGCCGACGATGATTCCCGCGATCTGCAGACCCAGCACCGTCACGATCGACAGCCCCACTGCGGGGATGCCGTGCTGGATGAGCGCACGGTTGCGGGTGAGGCCTTTGGCAGCCGCAGTGCGGACGAAGTCCTGTCCGCGGGCGTGCAGAGTGGCGCTGCGCACGAATCGCAGCAGCATCGCACCCTCGACGATGCCGATGGTCAGTGCGGGAAGCAGCAGCGCGCGAAGTGCCTGCCACGGCTCATTCCAGCCACCACGCGGGAAGCCCTGGGCAGGCAACCACCCCAGCCAGACCGCGAACACCACGATGAGCATCATTCCGGCCCAGATCACCGGGACAGCAGCGAATGCCTGTGCGGTGACGCTGAGCGCGGTTCCTCCGGCGCGGCCACGCAACAGCGCGGAGAGAATGCCGAAGGGGATAGCGATCAGAAGAGCGATCGTGAGTGCCATCAGCCCGAGAGGCACCGTGACTTGCGCCTTCTCTGCGAGTTCTGTGCCCACCGAGGCGCCGCTGAGCTGAGAGGTGCCGAGGTCGCCGGTGAGCACGCCCCCGATCCACTCGCCGTATTGTGCGATCAGCGGCCGGTTGAGTCCGAGTGACTCGCGCAGCGAATCGACCTGTGCAGGTGAGGCCTGTGTGCCCGCGATGAGCTGTGCGACGTCTCCGGGGAAGACCCGGAGAGTAAGGAAGATGAGCACGCTCGACACGAAGAGCCCTGCGATCAGCAGGACCCCTCGTGTGAGCGTGTAGCGGATCACCCGGAACTACTCGGCAGCGACGGTGACACCCGCCAGGTTAATGCGCGAGTTGATCGAGTCCTCCGGGAATCCGGAGACGATGGGGCGCACCGCTGTGATGGTGGCGCCGTTGTACAGCCAGTCTGCGGCGTGGTCTTCGGAGACGATGCGCGCAGCCTTCGCGAGGAGCTTGGCCGAAGCATCCGGATCGATCTCGGCGAGGGCCTCGGCGTACAGCTTCTGCACCTCCGGGTTGTCGTAGTTGAAGTAGTAGTCCGGGTTGGCGAAGTTGCCGAAGTCGCGCGGTTCGACGTGCAGGACATAGCTGAGTTCGTAGTCCTTGTTCGTGTAGACGTCCTCGAGCCAGGTCGGGAACTCCACCGAGTCGACCTCGAGCGTGACGCCAACCTTCGCGAAGTCCGAGACCAGCACCTGCGGTACTGTCGTGCCGTAGAAGGCGGGGATCGTGAGGGTCAGGTCCAGATTCTTCTGACCAGCCTCTGCGAGCAATTCCTTGGCGCGCTCCGGGTCATACGGTGCGACATCAGAGAGATCTTCATATCCGGGGTCAAGCTCCGGAATTGGTCCGTACAGTGTTGTGCCTGAGCCTGTCGCCTCAACGAGCGCGTCGTGGTCGATGGCGAGTCTGAGCGCCTCACGCACGCGCACGTCATCGAGTGGGGGCTTCGCGTTGTTGAACGCGAGCGTTGCCTTGTCAGTGGTGCGACCAGTCGTGAGCACGAAGTCACCGGAGTCTTCGAGCTGCGGTGCGAGGTTCGGGTCGACGGCGGTGAGTACATCCAGGCTGCCGTCGAGAGCCGCGTTGACTCCGGCGGTGAAGTCGGGGATGTATTCGAAGACGACCTCTGCGACGCCGGCCGGATCGCTCCAGTAGTCGGGGTAGCGGGCGAAGGTGATCGCGCTGCCCTTGCTCCAGCTCTGCAGGGTGAATGGGCCGGTACCGTTCTCTGCCGTCTTCAGATCGGTAGCGTCCCCGGACTTGAAGACGAGGCCAGCGGGTCCCGTGAGCGCGAACAAGAAGTTCTGGTTCGGCTGCGTCAGCGTGATGACGATCGAGGAAGCGTCAGGTGCGGTGATCGCGGCGACGTTGGCGAAATCGGCGAAGCCCTGCAGCGTCTCATCGGTGCGCACCGATTCGTAGGATGCCACGACATCTGCCGAGGTCAGGGGAGTGCCATCGTGGAACGTGATGCCCTCGTTGAGCGTGAATGTGTAGGTGAGGCCGTCATCGGACATCTCGTACTTCGAGGCAAGTCGCGGTTCGATCGCGTTGTCTTGCGAACGGGTCACGAGCCCCTCGTAGATGTTGTCAATGAGGATCTGCTCGATCGCTGCCCCGCTGGTGTGGCGGATGTCGAGGTTGCTCGGCTCGAGAACAAGGCCAACGGTGAGCGTGGCGTTCAGGTCGGGCTCTCCACTCGACGTCTTCACAGGCTCGGGCGAGCCGGTGCACGCGCTCAGGACGACGGCGGTTGCGGCGAGCGCGGAGATGATGGCGAGGCGTCTGTTACGGCGATTCATGGGATGTGCGGATCCTCTCGGGGCGGCAGGTGCTGTGTGCCGATTCGGTTCGAGCTTAGGGATGAGCGGTGAAAGGGTTCAGGACAAAGGAATAGGAGGTCACATTCCTCACGCCGGGGAGTGCACGCTGGCGCGGATCAACTCGGCAAGCTCGCCCGGTGCCGTCTCTTGCACGTTGTGGGTGGCGTTCATGTCAATTACGTGGGCGGTGGGCACGCGGTTCTGCAGTTCTTCGGCGTCTGCTTCGCTAACGAAACCGGAGGTTGCACGTACGAGCGTGATCGGCGCCTTCACCGCGGACAGGTCGTCCCAGCCAGTGCTATTAACGATCGCTGGTGCTGCGGCCGTGACCCCGTCGGGCGTCGTCAGGATCTGAGCTGCGAGTCGGGCGAAATGGTGCTTCCATTCCACGCGACCGTCGGGGCGCACCCTCGAATTGAAGAAGACCCCACGTTCGGTATCTGCACGCGATCCGCCGAATCCGGCGGCAATGGCGCGGTCGACCAGTTCGTCGCGTGATGCGAAGTCGGTAGGTCCCGCGTAGAACGCACGAAGGGCGGACGGCCCTGCACTGGCGTTGATGCCGGGGGTGATGTCGACAATGATGAGCTCACGTACCAGGTCAGGTCGGGCGGATGCCACGGCTGCGGCCGTCAGACCACCCAATGACTGGCCGACGAGGATCTGCGGCTCGGTTGTCCACTGTTCTAGGGCGGCAACGATATCGGCCGCGAGGGTGCGGCCCGAGTAGTCGACGTCTTTGCGCCAAGTGGAATCGCCGTGGCCAGCCAGGTCGATCGCGAGTGCCGGCTGCTGCAACAGCAGTGCGGTGGTGTCCCAGGTATGGGCGTTGAGCCCGGCACCGTGGAGGAGGACGACGGTAGGTGTGCCGCGTCCGTATTTCAGAGCGCTGAGTTCGCGGCCGTCGGCCAGCGTGAGCGTCACACGCTCTACTGTGGGAACCGGAACGCCGAGCGACTGTGCTTGGCCGGGAAGATAGCGGAACTCGCTGTTGTCTGTCGTCACGCCCATATTCTGCTCCGAACTACGCGCGCTCGCGAAACTGGAGATCAATATGACCAGTAACTATATAGTAATACTTGTCAGAACAATGAAGAATCACACGTAGAAGTTGTCTATCTGTTTTCTGATCTGCTGAACCCCTCTCACAGCACAGGTTGTTAAGGTCGTCCGCTATGCGATCGTCCATTCTCTCCCCGCACTTCCGACCGGGCAAGCATTTCGCTTTGACGTGGAGCATCCCAGATTCGTTCGGCGGGATGACGGGCGCTCTCCTGCATCGTTCGCGCGCCTTCGTTCGCCTGGCGGGCCATCCGGTCGATGTCCTCACCCTCGACGACCGACTGGACTACACCGAAGTCGAGCAGAAGCTTCGCGATACCGGACTCCTCATCGACGGTATCCGAGTCTTCAACATCTGGGACTGGCTGCGCGAGCACGACGCCGAGCCCCCCACCACGTCGCCAACTCACGTGCACGCACCGATCGCGATGAGCGCCGAGGTAGTTGAGCAGCGCCGAGGCGGGGCTGTTCTCATCCGGGAACAACGTGCGGATGACGGAGAAACTGTTCTGGGCGTAGATCGTTTCCGTGCTGACGGAAGCCTGTTGGTGAGCGATCGCCGCGATCCTGAGAATCACAAACGCAGTCTCGTTCTCTACGACCGTACGGGTTCGCCGGTGCGCAGCTGGGGCAGTGCCTGGGGGATCTACCGTTACTGGCTCGACGAGCTCATCGGAGAGCAGGAGAGCTTCCTCATCGTTGATTCGAAAACCGTGGCGCGGTTCGCTCTCACATACCGGCGACGAAAGGTCGTCACGATGCATGTCATGCACGGCTCCCATCGCTCGGCAGATGGTACGGCTCTCAGCCGTTCGCGCAGGACCGTGATTGAGAACTTGGATGATTTCGACTCTGTTGTTCTGCTGACGGAAGGTCAGCGCGACGCGCTCTTAAGTGACGTCGGCCCGCACGCCAACCTGGCAGTCATTCCGAACGGCTTCGACGCTGCGACCCCCGGAGCCGAGAGCAGCAACACGTCGGAGAGAGTCCGCGGAGCGGGCATCATGTTGGCATCGCTGATCCAACGCAAACGCGTGTCGCACGCTGTGAAAGCGGTGGCACGGGCAGCCGCAGCGGTCGATGTGATGCTGGACGTCTTTGGGGAGGGCGAGCGTCGACCGTTGCTGGAGAAGACGATTCGCTCGCTCGACATCGGTGAGCGTGTGCGGTTGCGTGGGCATGACGCGAGCGCCCGATCGATGTTCACGAAGGCAGATTTCATGTTGCTGACGTCGACGTCGGAGGGACTGCCGCTTTCGCTCGTCGAAGGAATGGCGGCTGGATGCATTCCGATCGCGTATGACATTCCGTATGGGCCATCAGACCTGATCGAGGACGGCAGGAACGGGTTTCTGGTGCCGGCCGGTGATATTGATGCGCTGGCGGATCGCATAATCGAGTTGGAGAAGATGCCGGTTCGGTCGCTCGAGGCGATGCGCCGACGCGCGCAGGCGACAGCCAAGAGGTTCGATGATCGCAGTGTGACCAGCCGTTGGGCGCGCGAAATGGAGCGCGCCTTCGAGCGCAAGCACGCGTCGTCTGCACCGGCCTCGCTCGTTCAGCGATCAAGACGCAAGGCTGGCCGAGTCAAGCGCAGGGTCACGCGTCTTGGTGGCCTCTACGATCGCTCAGACGAGTGAATTCGAATTCTGCAATCGACGCTGCAGCGCGCCGCCGATGAACCGCGCCAACCGGTGAGCGGGGACCTCGAGGAACCGGTGGAACAACGCAGCGACGACGAGGCTCGCGGGGATTCCGACTGTCACCGCCAGCAGCCATCGGTCGCTGCCGAAGAAGTAGACCAGCGTGCCCAGCAGCGGCACGTGCACGAGGTAGAGACTGTAAGAAACGCGCCCCAGCCATTGCGGAACAGCGCGCTCGAGCAACGCTCGTAGCCGCGGCCATCCCATTGCGACGACGATGATGAGCACCGCCCCGACCCCAGCAAGCCCCCAGAACGGTCGACCGGCAAGGCTGCCAGCGGCGGCGATCGGTCGCGCGAGCCAGCTGGAGATGAGCAACGCGAGTGCGAGGGTAGTCACGGCCGGCCAGAACGCCGGGTGGCGGGGACGGCGCATCCACGCCAGTAAGTCGTCGAGTCGCACGGCCATCAAAGTGCCGAGCAGGAAGACAGGCAGGTAGACGAGAGCGTCGACATCGATGATCCGGCCGAGCACAGTGAGTGCGCATGCCGCGATGGCGGCGACCAGCGCGTGGCGTCGAAGGATGACGGCGAGACCGATGAACAGGGGGAGTGTCAGCGAGAAAATGAGCTCCCATCGCAGCGACCACAGCACGTTGTTGATGTCGTAGCTCACCATGGTCAGCGAGGCCTCACTGAAGAAGCTCGCCGGTGTCACCGTGGCGGCCTGTGCATTCTGCATCCACGACCCCTCCGGCATAGTCGTCGGGTCACGGGGAACGAGTGCGATGAGCAAAGAGGCCAGCACGAGTGAGGCCCAGACCGGAAGGTAGAGCCGCAGCACGCGAGTGGGGTAGTACCGCAACCACGAGAAGCCGTCGCGCAGCGCGGGAAGAGCGACGACGAAGCCGGAAAGGACGAAAAAAACCAAGACCGCTTCGGTGCCGGCGAACACGAGCTTGAGTGGACTCTGCGTCAGCCACGCACTCAGGGTTCCATTGAGGTGCGGCATCGCAATGAGGCTGCTGTGGTAGAAGACGACGACCAGCGAGGCCACTCCGCGAACCCCGTCGATACTTGCTATGCGCTGAGAACTCGACATCTGCAACAACGTTAGCGAGGTGCCCTGAGCCTAAGCTGGAGAGCATGAGCGAGACGCGCGTGCACCTGTCCAAGACCGAGCCGACCGCCTACCAGGCTCTGGAGGCGTTCTCCAAGACCGTGGGCGATATCTGCGCAGCGAACGGCATTGACGATCGCCTCAAGGAGCTCGTGATGATCCACTGCTCGCAGCTGAATGGATGCGCCTACTGCACTCGCGTCCACGTCGACCGTTCCGCTGCTGCCGGCATCGACGCGGATACTCTCACCCAGATTCCCTCCTGGCGTGAAAGCGGCGTGTTCTCAGAGCGTGAGCGGGCCGCGCTGGAACTCGCAGAAGCATTCACGTTCATCGCCGACGAGGGCATCTCTGACGAAGTCTACGACCGTGTCGGCAGCGTCTTCACCGAGAAAGAGTACGCAGCGCTGAGCTGGGCTTGCGTATCGATCAACGCCTTCAATCGCATTGTCATCGCGGGCCGCTATCCGGTGAGGCCGCGCGCGCCGAAGGCATAACGTTCACAAAGCGAAGATCTAGCAAGGTAAGGCAACCCTTCATTGGGTGGTACGATTGAGCAATCATGACGACTGCCGCCGAATTCCGCACCTCACGCGCACAGCGTCGTGCCGCGCGTCAGAGCGCTCATCATCTGGTGACGGCCGACGAGAATTCGCTGGCAGAACTTGAGGCTTTCCTCGCGACACTGCCGCTGTGCGCATCGGGCCGTGTGTTTATCGAGGTGCCCGCGGAGAGCGACATCAGCATCGTCGACGCTCCGGCCCGTATGACCGTCACGTGGCTTGCCCGTGCCGCACGATCCGGTGCGCCTGGCAGCGGTCGCTCATGCGCCCCTGGTGCGGCGCTCGCGAGAGCTACGTGCGCGTGGGCTGACGAAATGCTCTGCGATGGCGAGACCGCGACGAATGTCACGTTGCTGGGTGGCTACCTCGGCACCGCCGACATCGTTGAGCACCTGAGGAGCGCACTCGACGTTCCCGTTACTGCGATCCACGCCCCTGAGCGCTTCGGCCTGCTCCCGCTCGAGCGCTGACGTAGTTGCCGTCCTCGAGCCCCGCTTCGATCTCGAAGCGGTTGCGAAGGGCGTTGCTCCCGGCGAACAGGTATAGCGCCGGCATCAAGAAGCCATAGCGCAGCCACTGCGCCTTGTGCACAGCTTCATGGCGCAGCACCGCCTCGGTAGGGCGGGCTTCGCCGGTGAGGAAGCATCCGCCGACGCAGACGCCACCACGCTTGAACGTCCACTGCGGCATTCCACGAAAGACCCAGAGTCCTGCCCGCCGTTCGACAGGGCCAGTGCTCCAGAGCGTTCCCCAGACCCATCCCACCGCGGTTCCCCAGGCGTAGCCGAGGCGGCTGATGGGGGAGCGAAGGAGGAAGGAGGGGATTCGCCGATCAAGTCGTCGACCACGCGCGAGTGCGGCTTCTGCGGCCGGACGCCAATCGTCGTTCACGCGATTGCCGCGACGAGGCGCAGGATGGCGCCGAGATCATCTACGGCATCGACGGGGGTACGCGGGGCAAATCCCGCGATCGTCGCGCCAGCGAGCGGCACGCGCGAGCGGAGAGCTCGTAGTGCCGCGCTGAGAGCGGATGCTGTGATGCCAAACGGTGCCGCGGTCGACACCCCGGCGATTTCGGCGGGGTCGAGCACGTCGACATCGATGTGCACCCAGACACGGCTCGCCCCGGTGGCAGCCACTGCGTTCGCCAGAGCATCCACGTCATCGAGGTCTTCGACGTTGAGTTGAGTGAGCCTGCTGAGAGGCTCCGCCTCGTCGTCGTCGATCACGCGGGCACCCACCAGAACAACGCGCCCACGATCGATGCCGGGCGAAAGTGCGAGCTGCGGTTCACCTTCACCCAGGATGGCGCTGAGCGCCATGCCGGAGAAGGCACCGGATGGAGACGTCTCAGGGGTATGAAGGTCAGGATGTGCATCGCACCAGACGACTGCGATGTCGTCGTGGTCGATTGCGTCCAAGGCTGCAACCGTCACGCTGCAGTCGCCGCCGATGACGATCGTCTCGGCCCTCATCTCCGATGCGATGAGCTCGCGAACCTGCTTCAACGCGCTCAGACGGTGGACATCGGTGCCGAGCGCATCACCAGCCTCGACCGGTACGTCAAGAACTGTGGTCGCTTTTCGCGGAAGATCACCGGCGATTGAGGATGCGCCGTCGACGAGCAGCATCGCTCGAGCGGAAGGAGAGCCCTGCCACTGCGGAGCTACTAGAAATCGGGCCACGGGGACCTCCAGAAAGTAAATGGGGATGCCCCGGACCCGTCGGCCCGGGGCATCTGAAGCCTTAAGACTCGATCTGCGACTGCGGCTGCGAAGAGCCGGACTTGAGCTCTGCGAGACGCGCCTCGACCTCGGTGAGCTCACCGAGGTCTTCCAGGCTCTCGAACTGCGCATCCAGGCTCGAGGCGGCAAGTTCAACCTTGCCCTGGGCAAGAGCTTCCTGGCGGCGGACCTTGTCTTCAAACCGGCCAAGTTCGCTGGTCGGGTCGAGCACGTTGATCGAGCCGACAGCATCCTGCACCTTGGTCTGCGCCTCGGCAACCTTGGCGCGGGCGAGCAATTCGCTGCGCTTGTTCTTGAGCTCGCCCAGCTTGTCCTTCATGCCGTTCAAGCCGCTCTTGAGCTTGTCGACGATCTCTGTCTGCGACGCGATGGTCGGCTCTGCGCCGGTCGCTTCGCGCTCGGCGCTGATCTGGCGCTGCAGGGCGATCTTCGCGAGACTGTCGAACTTGTCTGCATCTGCGGTCTCGCCAGCCGTGCGCAGCTCGTCTGCCTTGCGGCTTGCCGCGAGAGCCTTGTTGCCCCAATTCGTTGCCGACTGGACGTCTTCCTCGTGGTCACGCTCGAGCAGACGCAGGTTTCCGATCGTCTCGGCGATCGCAGCCTCGGCGTCTGCGACGTTGTTCGTGTAGTCGCGGACGAGCTGGTCGATCATCTTCTGCGGGTCTTCTGCAGAGTCGATGAGCGAGTTGATGTTGGCCTTCATCAGAGTGGAAATACGGCCGAAGATGGACTGCTTGGTCATGCTGTTTCCTTTCGATTGGAACGGAGTCTGAGGTCGTTTACGTCGAGTGAAGAAAGAAGCGATGCTAGAAGCGCCCCCCTCCGGAGCGTCCGCTGCGGCCGCCGCCAGAGCGACTGCCACCGCCGAAGCCGGAGCTGCGGAAACCACCGCCGCTGCTGCCGCTGGATCGCCAGCTGCTGCGACTCGACGATCCGCCTCCGCCGCCAGAGAGAAGCCCGCCGATGATACCGCCGAGAATATCTCCGCCCAGCCCGGATGAGCTGTTCGAGGACGAGTTCCCGAAGATTCCGCCACTCCAGCTGTTGTCTTGGTATTGGCTGCGGTTGTAGCTGTCGAGATCGGATTGGGCGGCAGCGCGGGCCTGGCGGGCGAGGGCGAGCGACTGCTGTGCCTGGGCGAGTGCGGCCTGCGGATCGCTGCCCTGAAGGTTCTGCGCCTGCGCCAAGATCCCTTCTGCTTGAGACAGCCTGGTTCGGGCGGTGCTCTGTACCGTCCCGCGTCGCGTCTCGATGAAGTCGCGAACGCCCCTCACCTCTGACGCAGCCTGCGTCAGAGTCTGCTCGAGCATTAGTTGAGCGCGCCGGGTGCGCTCAATAACTTCGCGGCCTTGCGCGATCGCCGCATCGATTTGGGTGTTCGCAGCAGTCAACGCGTCCAGCACGCGTTGCGGACTACGTGCGGAACCGGTGAGATTTGCCTCTGCCTGTTGCACCTGGGCGATGGTCGCTGCAACGGCGGCTGCGAGCGAGCCATCAGCGTCTGGCAACTGCTGGGCGGCAGCGAGGTCGCTGTTCAACTCGGTAATCAGGGCACGGGCCTGTCGCTCATTCTGGGCGAGCTCAGCGCCGAGGCTGTCGATGGCCTGCGTCAGCTGTGCGGCTTGAGCAACAGACTGCTCCGCTGTGCGAATGGCAAAAGCCGCGGTGCCGGTGGTGCCGGCAGAAATTGCCTGTGCCGCTGCGTCGATAGACCTGTCTGCCAGCGCCGTGCGTTCGCGCGCTGTGCGGGATTGTCTGCGACAGTGCTCAGCGCATCGGGGGCGTACGCCGCAGTCAACGCAGTGAGCGCGGACGCGGCACGATCTACAGACGGCTGCAGCTCCGCGCGTTCTTTGCGAACCCGTTCCAGTTCTTGCGGTGCATTCTGCTCGAGTTTGCGCAGCGCGTCGAAGGCTTCGGTGTTGTCATCGAGCGCGTCGTCGATCTCATCGCAGAGCTGGATGATGCGAATATGCCAGGCTCGGCGATCTTGAATGGTGTCTTCGATTTCGTCGTCGAGCTTCTGTTTGATGTCGAACGCTTCAGATATCTTCGCCTTGGCCGTCTCAATGGCGCCGCTGAATACTGCGGTCGCGGCTTCGCCGTACTGTGCCACCGCGAAGCCGAGTTCTTCCTTGCTTGAGGTGATGGCGTCGTCGGCTTGCACGAGTGCCGAACCTGCCTGGGTCTGCACTTGCTCGTCGGTGAGTGTGGAGAAGGGATCGTTCGGATCTGGCGTCTCGGGCATCGCGCCGCGCTTGCGAATCGCGGCATTTCGGCGCGCCCGCTTAACGATTGTGACGACGAGCCAAATCACAAGAACCAACGCCACGATGCCGACGATGACAAGCACTAACCGGAGTGTTCCTGCTCCTCCGTCGCCTTGAATCTCGTCGGCTGCGAGCACAATCGCGCCGTCCCAGTCTTGCTGCGCGAGCAAGGGCTGGATCTTGTCTTCGATGTCGTTGAGTTTGCTGTCGCTCAGCGGCCCACCCTGGGCGGAAGAGATGTAATAACTGCGTCCGTCGACCGCGATCGCCAACAGGTACTGCTCTGGTCCGAGGTTATTCATCTCTGCGACGTTGTCTGCCCATGCCACTCGATCTGACGGTGAAGTGAAATCGTCTACGAGCACCACAAAAAAGATCGGCTGTTGAGTTCTCAGTGAGCTGCTGCAGTCGAGCCTCAGCGGCCTGTCGTTCGCTAGAGCTCAGCACTCCGGCCTGATCGGTGATGTAGCTCGGATCGAGAGGCAGCGGGTCAGTAGCAAATGCCGCAGAGGCCGAGAACCCTCCCACTAGAGCGGTGAGCGCGATCGTGGCCGCAGCCAACCACTTCGTCTTCATAGCGTTCCCTCCGACTGGTGGCCGTGCCCCTGGATCACGAGTCTATGCAAAGGCAGCGACACGCGACAGCATCCATCGCCGGATCGCCGTTCGCCATCAGCGCATACACATACGCTGGAAGGCATGGACGACAGGTATGGCTCGGATGTACTCGCGGAGGGTTGGCGCGATCGCGGTGCCAAGAAGGTTCCGAACATCGCCGCGGAGCGCGACCTGGTCGTAGAGGTCGCCGACGACGGCTATTGCGGGGCGATCACGGGCGTGCAGAGCGGGCATGTGGAGCTCGAGGATTACAAGGGTCGAAAACGACTGTTCCCGCTGGGCGGCGGCTTCTTGATCGAAGGACAGCCGGTACGGCTGATTCCTCCCGCGCTCACCAAGCAGACCGTAAAACGCACGGCATCCGGATCCTTCGCGCCCGATGAGCAACGTGCACGTGTCGCGCTGCCCAGCCGCATCCTTGTCGAGGGCAAGCATGATGCCGAACTCGTTGAAAAGGTGTGGGGCGCTGATCTTCGCGTGGAGGGGGTCGTCGTCGAGTTCCTGCAGGGCGTTGACCTGCTCGATGAGTTGCTGGCGAACGAGCCGCCGAGCGCTACTCGACGCTACGGTGTGCTGGTCGATCATCTGGTTCCTGGATCGAAGGAATCCCGAATCGCCGAGGCGGTCGCGCGCGGTCCGCATGGCCGGCATGTGCGCATCGTTGGTCATCCCTTTATCGACGTGTGGCAATGCGTCACACCGAAGACTCTCGGCATCGCCCGTTGGCCGGAGATCCCACGTGGCACCGACTGGAAAACGGGTATCTGCCGCGCGTTCGGCTGGCCCTATGAGACGCAGGGCGATACCGGACGTGCGTGGCAGTTCATCCTCAGCAAAGTGCATACCTACCGAGACCTCGAGCCTGACCTGCTGGGCCGCGTTGAAGAGCTCATCGACTTCGTGACGGCGCCCGCTAACTCGTGAGAAGTCGGCGCACGCCGTTACGCTTGACGTATGTCCGAACCCCGTATCTTCCGCGAAGAACCGGTCTCTTTCGTGCGTCGGAGCGGGCGGATGTCAGAGGCTCAGGAGCGAGCGTTCGAAGAGCTCGCTCCGCGCTACCTGCTTGATGTGCCGCGCGACCTCGCCTCGACCAGTGTCCACCCCGAAGCGCGGATGGATCCCCGAGCAGAGTACGGCCGTGACCCGCACCTGATCGTCGAGATCGGCTCGGGTCAGGGCCACGCCATCATCTCTGCGGCGACGGCGCGTCCTGATGATGACTTCCTCGCCATTGAGGTGTTCCGGGCTGGTCTTGCGCGCACGATGCTTGACGCAGATAAGGGCGGCGTAAGCAATCTGCGACTTATCGAAGCCAACGCCCCGGAGGTGCTGTCGTCGTACGTGCCGGAGGGCGGGGTATCCGAGGTGTGGATCTTCTTCCCCGATCCTTGGCACAAATCGCGCCACAACAAGCGTCGACTCATCCGGAAGGGCTTCGGTGATGCCGCGGCGCGCGCACTCGAAGACGGTGGACTGCTGCGACTGGCGACCGACTGGAAGGACTACGCGCTCCAGATGCGCGATGTTCTCGATGCTGATCCGCTGTTTGAGCGTGCCTTCGAGGGCGATTGGGCAGAGCGCTTCGACGGGCGCGTCATGACCTCGTTCGAGCGTAAAGGCATTGATAAAGGCCGGGATATTCGCGACCTCGTTTACCGGCGAAAGCGTCGGGCGTGACACACTCCACCGCCACGTGGACGCCGGGCCTCGCGCCGGCCATGCTCGTGTGCCTCGCAGCTCCCGCGTTTTTCGTCGCCCAGTGGACATGGCTGGGCTGGGTGCTGCTGGGGGCAGGCATCGGGCTCGCGTGGCTCGTTGAGCGGCGGTCGTCGGTGCAGCGTCCGGTTGTGCGGATAGGGGCTCATTTCGAGGGCGCCGAGATATCACGGCATCCGGTCCGTCGCTCACTCGCGATCTCTCGCTCATCGCCCTCGGAATGCTCATCGTCAGCGTGATTCCGTTAGCTGCAGAGCTCGACAATATGGCGATGGTGCGCTTCACTCTCGCCCTCGGAGGCGCGGTTGCCGTGCCGTACGTCATCTCGCGATTTGTGTTCCGTGACCGTGCGATCAGCTTCCCGTGGCGCACCGGCAAACGTTGGGGGAGGCTGCAATGGGGCTGGCTGATCGCCGTTCTCGTGCTCGGCTGGCTGATCTTGCCCTTCTACTTCATCAGCAGCGGTGTCTACCAGAACTGGCCGGTCGTCAACTCGCCCGAACTCATCGCGCGCCTATTCGTCGGCGTTGGGGCGGTGGGAATCTGGGACGAGCTGTTCTTCATCTGCACCGTCTTCGCGTTGCTACGGCGACACTTCCCGGATGCGCTCGCTAACGTGCTGCAGATGATCGTGTTCGTGTCGTTCCTGTGGGAGCTCGGCTATCGGGCGTGGGGACCAGCGTTGACCATCCCGTTCGCACTCTTGCAGGGCTTCATTTTCTTGCGGACACATTCGCTTGCGTACGTCGTCACAGTGCATCTGCTGTTCGACGCCATCGTGTTCGCGGTGCTGGTGCACGCGCATAATCCTGAACTGTTGCCGATCTTTTTACTGTAGACAGTGGGCGCCGAGGAAGCGTGGGTGTGATCTGCTCTAATGTTTGGAATAGAGCAGTCAGCGACTTGAAGCACAGAGACAGGATTCGTTAATGACCGTGCAGGATGCCCACACCACCGCGAAACCTAGTCATGATCATGACGGATACTTCGCACCTGACAGTATTTCCTGGCGTATTTTTGCTGACCCAGTCTCAAAACTGGGTGGGATGGCTGCGTTGCTTTTGCAGGCGCTGAACCCCTACATGATGAGAGTGTTTTACAACACGACCGAGTCTAAGAGCGACGCGGGAGGTCGCGACGAGCGCACCGGACGGTACTTCGAAACCGTGATCTTCGGCGACCGTGCTCATGCCGATATCGCTTCCGAGATGGTTCGTCGCCTCCACGTAAACGCGGCGTGGACAGACCCCGTGACGGGTGAGGTACTGCGTGCCGACAAACCGGAATGGCTCGCCTGGACCCACAACACTTTTGTATACGCGCTGCTGCGCGCTTCGAATGAATTCGGCGTCGATATCACCGCGGAGGAAGGCGACCGTTTCATCGTGGAACAGCACATCGCCGCACGTCTGATCGGTATCGAGGATGAGTCGCTGCTCCCGTCAAACGCTGCTGAGCTGCAGGAATACATCGATGCGCAGACGCACTGGCTTGCTCTCGGCGTCGAAGCCGCCGAGGTGACACGCAATCTGCGAAATCCGGCGCTCCGCGGTAATCCGTTCAAGGTGTGGACCGGGGTGATCGTGCAAGACGGCGTGCTGCACCTGTTGCCGGACTGGGCACGCCTGCTCTACGGCATTGAGGGACGCCCGATGAATCTGCGCAAGGCTGCGCGCACCACCAAGCACCTCATGGCCGGTGCGCGGAAATCGCGCACGTACAAGCAGCTTGTCGACGAGGCTGTTTCGCGGGTCCAGAACCACCCGTACCGCAAACTACGCACCAAGGGATAGTCTGCGTCAACGCTCGAGTAGGCGAGAATCAGTCTATGCTCATCTTCGGTCTGTTCCTGGCGGCGGCTGCCGCAGCCTTCCACGTCTTCATCTTCGCTCTCGAATCGCTCAGGTGGACAGAGCCCGAGACACGCAAGATCTTCGGTGTCGCCAGCGAAGCGGATGCCGTGACCACGAAGCCCCTCGCATTCAACCAGGGGTTCTACAACCTGTTTCTGGCGTTGACCACGCTCGTGGGCATCGCTCTGCTGCTCGCAGGATTGTCGACCGTGGGGATCACGTTGGTATTCGCTGGCACGGCAATGATGCTCGCGGCAGCGCTCGTGCTCGTGCTGTCGAACCCGAAGATGGCGAGGGCTGCGGCCCTGCAGGGTGGGCCGCCGCTGCTGGCGATCATCGTCACCGCCGTGGCAGTCGCGATCAGCTGAGCGGTGTCACCGGCTGCCGAAGGAGCGTGCGACGCTTCTCGGCAGCCGTTTTGCGTGGGTCGCTGAAATAGATCTCGTGGTGCTTTCCGGTCAACTGCAGCCCGTTCTGCGGGATGAACACATCGTGCATTTCTGCGAGCACGGGCGCTTCGTCATCGAAAGAGCCGATGTGCATCGTCTGCACACATCGGCCTTCGCAGAGTGCTTCCAGTCGCACGTCGCGGACGCGGGTGGCAGGGTTTTTGGCGGAGGCTTTGGCGACAGCATCTGCGAACATCGCCTGGTCGATCCAGTCGGGCTGCATGATCATCATCGTCCAGTCCCACTTCGACTTGTCGCGCGCGGACGTGAAGGACGCGTGATTGTCGGCCCACCACAGACCTTCGAGCGGCATAACGGTGTAGTCGCGGTCGAGGTCGCGCTTGCTGGCGAACTTGAGGGTGTACGCGAGCGGGTAAAGCGCCTCGACGGCGGTCGTGAACTCCGACGCGGTGTTCGGGTCGCCGTGCCCGTCGATCATGAGGTAACTCAGCGCCGGTACGTCAACGACGTCGAAGCGGCCCTTTCTGGCACGATACGCATCGGTTGTCTTCTTGAAGTCGACCTTGTCGGGCATCTAGGCTGATGTGTGCAGGGCGCGCTCGGAGATGTAATCGCGCAGCTGCTGCTCGTCGGCTGGCATCTTCGTCACGCGCTGCGGGGCATCGAGAAGGGCCTGGGTATCGGCATCCGGCTCGATGGCGACACCGAGCGCCTCGGTGATGAGGTCAGCGAACTTCGCGGGCTTCGCGGTCTCGAGGACGAGCATCGGCACGCCAGGCTCGACGTGGTCGCGGGCGACCTTCGCGCCGTCGGCCGTGTGCGGGTCGAGCGTCACGCCGCTTTTTGCAGAGAAATCACGGATCGTCGCGAGACGATCATCGTGCGTGCTCGTGCCGCTCACGAGACCGAATTCGGGAAGGAAGCGCTCCAACTCGGCGGAGAGGTTGATTTCGTCGCGCTCTTCGAGCTCATGCCACGACGCTGCCGTGCGCTTAGGGTCGCGGCCCAGCAGATCGAACACGAAGCGCTCCAGGTTTGACGCGCGAGAGACGTCCATCGAAGGGCTCGAGGTTGCGAGCGTGTTCTCGGCGTTGCGCGGGCGGTAGTGACCGGTGCGGAAGAACTCGTCGAGAACATTGTTCTCGTTCGAGGCGAGCACGAGCTTGCGGATCGGGATGCCCATGCTCCGCGCGTAGTGGCCGGAGAGGATGTTGCCGAAGTTTCCAGAAGGAACAGCGAACGACACCTCGAAGCCGGCACGCTCGCTCGCAGGCAGTGCATCGGTCACGCGCAACCAGGCCCACACGTAGTAGGCGATCTGGGCAGAGATGCGACCGAAGTTGATCGAGTTGACGGCGCCGAGGCTGTGCGCACGCTTGAATTCGAGGTCGCTGGAGAGACGCTTGACGAGGTTTTGGCAATCGTCGAAGTTGCCCTCGACGGCGATGTTGTGCACGTTCTCGTCCTGCAGTGAGTACATCTGTGCGCGCTGAAACGCGCTCATCCGGCCCTGCGGGGAAAGCATGAAGACCGAGACACGGTCGCGTCCGCGGAGGGCATGCTCGGCGGCGGAGCCGGTGTCGCCCGACGTCGCTCCGAGCACGTTCAGTACCCGGTCGCTCTTCTCTAGGACGTACTCCAGCGCTTCGCCGAGAAACTGCATCGCCATGTCCTTGAAGGCCAGGGTGGGGCCCTCAGAGAGGCCGACGAGCGTCATTTCCTCGCCGATGTCGTTGAGCGGAACGATCTCATCCGCTGCGAACTTGCCGCCACCGTATGCCGCCTCGGTCAGCCGGGCAAGGTCATCACGCGGAATGTCGGTGGCGAAGAGGCCGATAACCTCGGTCGCCAGCTCGGCGTAGCTCAGCGAGCGCAGACGCTCCAGGTCTTCGTTGCTGAGCTGGGGGAGCGACGCGGGAACCGCGAGGCCGCCGTTGGGCGCGAGCCCCTCAAGAAGGACATCGCAATACTGTCCGAGCGTGCCGCCGCGTGTGGAGATGTACTGCAAGATCTCGTACCTCGATTGTGCTGGGGGAGTGGGTGCCAGGTCGTCGGTTCCATCGTACGGCGTGGTGGTGGTGCGTGACGCCCGCGAACGACACAACGATGCCTATCGATGGAATACGCAACTATTGACATTTTCAAGGATTTCCGATCAGATGGAAGGAAGCGCAGCGTCGCTCGACTACAGAGGAGTATTTATGTCACTCGCAGGCAAAGTAGCCATCGTTACAGGTTCAGGCCGGGGGCTTGGCCTCGCTTATGCGCAAGAACTCGCTCGTCAGGGAGCATCCGTCGTCATCAACGACGTCGACGACGCAACCGCCGCAGAGGCCGTCGCGAGCATCGAGGCCGCCGGCGGCAAGGCGACCGCTGTCGTCGCACCGGTCGGCTCGAGCGAAACAGCCAAGCATCTCGTTGCAGCCGCTGTTGACACTTTCGGCCGCCTCGACATTCTTGTCACGAACGCAGGCGTGCTCCGCGACACCGTCAGCTGGAAGATGAGCGACGAAGACTTTGATCTCGTCCTCAACGTCCACCTACGCGGCACCTTCACCTGCGCTCGTGAAGCGATCATCTACATGCGCGAGCAGGCACAGGGCGGGCGCATCATCGCTATCGGCTCTCCCACGGGCCAGCGCGGCAACTTCGGACAGACCAACTACGCGGCAGCCAAGGCCGGCATTGTCGGCATGGTGCGCACTTGGGCGCTTGAGCTCAAGAAAGCGGGGATCACCGCGAACGCCGTCGTCCCCGTCGCAGCAACAGCAATGACTGCGACCGTGCCGTACTTCCACGCAGCCGTCGAGGCGGACGCGAAGGGTGAGGCCATGCCCGACTTCTTCCGCAAGGACCTCGGGTTCGGTACTGCCGCAGACGTTGCCCCGCTCATCGCCTACCTGGCGTCGGATGCCGCGGCAAACGTCACCGGTCAGGCGATCGGCGTCGGTGGCGACCGTCTGCAGGTCTGGTCGCATCCCGAGCCGGTCGTGAGCGCATTCCACGACGGAGGTTGGAATGCGGAGGCACTCGCAGCCGAGTTCGACACAGTGGTGGGCGCAAACGTTCAGGCGGTGGGTGAGAAGTTCCCCGCACTGCCCGACGAGCTGCAGCCGCCGCAGGCCTAAGGACCAGAAATGACCCGCTACGAACCTCACCTCGACCTTGACCAGCTGGTCGCGATCGACATGCACGTGCACATCGAAATGGATGCGCACGGCCACAATTCGCTGCCGGACGACCTCGCGGTTGCCGCGGCGAAGTACTTCAGCAACGGCGGGCTGAGCCCCGAGCTTGACGCGGTCGCCGACTACTACCGCGAGCGCAAGATGGCCGCGGTCGTGTTCACCGTCGACGCATCAACGGCGTTCGGCCATGAGCCGGTCTCCAGCGTTGATATCGCTGAAGGGGCAGCGCGCCACAATGACGTGCTGATTCCCTTCGGGTCGGTCGACCCACACCAGGGTGCGAAGGCAGTCGACTACGCGCGCCGCCTCATTGAAGACCACGGTGTGCGCGGGTTCAAGTTCCACCCGACGGTGCAGAACTTTGACCCGAGTGACACGAAGTACTACCCGATCTACGAGCTGCTGCAGGAAGCCGGGATGGTCGCGCTGTTCCACACCGGACAGACCGGTATCGGAGCGGGCATGCCCGGTGGCCGCGGTATGCGCCTCGGGCTCTCCAACCCCATGCTGCTCGATGGTGTGGCAGCTGATTTTGGGGACCTGCAGATCATCATGGCGCACCCATCGGTGCCATGGCAGGACGAGGCGCTCTCGGTCGCAACGCACAAGCACAACACCTGGATCGACCTCTCGGGCTGGAGCCCGAAGTACTTCCCGAGCGAGCTCGTGCGTTACGCGGGCACGGTGCTGAAGGATCGTGTGCTCTTCGGAAGCGACTTCCCGATGATCAGCCCGGATCGCTGGTTGCGTGACATCGAGCAGACTGAGCTCAAGCCCGAGGCTCTTCCTGGAATCCTCAAAGACAACGCGGTACGTCTGCTTAAGCTCGCATAGTCGCGATTACAAAGGGAGCGGGCCAGGCGAGAAATCGCCTGGCCCGCTCCCTTTGTCGTACTCGCTACTTGGCGGCGGCGTCGTCGGGCCGGAAGCCCTTCTTCGCGAGCTGAATCTGCTCGTAGACGTGGTGTCGCAGCTGGGTGAAGCGCGGCAGCGAGCGTGTCTCCAGCTGGTCACGCGTATCCGGCAGATCAACCAGCAGGTCTTCCTGCACCACGGTGGGCGAGCTGGAGAGCATGATCACGCGCTCAGCGAGATAAACAGACTCGTCGATGTCGTGCGTGACGAAGAGCACCGAGATGCCGAGCGTCTTTCGCACCTTGCGGACGAGGTCTTCGAGGTCTGCGCGAGTCTGCGCATCAACCGCGGCGAACGGCTCGTCCATGAGCAGCACCTCGGGCTGGTAAGCGATAGCTCGCGCGATCGCTACGCGCTGCTGCATGCCACCCGACAGCTGCCAGGGGAACGACTTCGGCACGTGTGAGAGCCCGACGTTCTCCAGCGCCTCAGCGACGAGCTTCTGACGCTCCGCCTTCGGCATTCCGGCGTTCTTCAGTGGCAGTTCGACGTTCTCTGCAACGCGAAGCCAAGGGAACAGTGAACGCCCGTACTCCTGGAACACGACGGCCATCTTCTTCGGCGGCGCGGTGACCTCTTTGCCGTCGAGAATGACCTGACCGCTCGTCGCTCGAGCAGCCCGGCAATGCACTTCAGCAGGGTGGTCTTTCCTGAGCCAGAGGGGCCAACCAGGCAGGTCAGTTCGTTCTTTCCGAGGTCGAAAGTGAGGTCCCGAACGGCTTCTATGTCGCCACCATCGGTGTGGTAAACCTTCTTGAGCCCACGAACCGAGAGCAAGGTGTCTTCGGGCTTCAGAGTACGGCCGTAGGAAACGGTATTCAGCGGGGTTGCGGTGTCATGCTGCATTCTCAAGATCCTTCAGTCGGTGATACCAGCGGAGCACTCGTCGCTCGACGATTCGGAAGATCACGGCCACGAAGTAGCCGAGCAGACCCAGTACCAAGATGCCGGACCACATCTCTGGGATGGCAAAGCGGCGCTGGAATTGAATAACGGTGAAGCCGAGACCTGAGCTGGACGCAAACATCTCGGAGATGATCATCAGCATCAACCCGATAGGCAGGCTCTGCCGGATGCCGGCGAAAATCTGCGGCGATGCCGCCGGCAGAATCTGGTACCGGACGCGGTTGAAGCCGGAAATACCGTACGAGCGGCTGGTGTCGGACTGCACGGAGTCTGCTCCGCGCACCCCCTCTACCGTGTTCAGCAGTACTGGCCAGATAGCGGCCAGCGCGATGATGAAGACCTTCATCCAGTCAGTGGGCCCGAAGAGCAGCATGAGCACGGGGATGAGGATCGGCGGGGGCAACGCACGGAAGAACTCGAATACCGGTTCGGTGAATGCTCGCAACCCGCGGTTGAGGCCGACCAGCACACCGAGCAGTATCCCGAGCACCACCGCGATGGTCACACCGGCGAGAAAGCGGCCGATGCTCGGAAGAACATCGAGCCAGATGCGCGGTCCGATCCAGGTGTCAATAAAGGTCACAACGAGTTCGGGCGGCGTCGGTACGAAGAAGTTCGGTGAGACGCTCGTGCTGATCCACCAGAGTGCGATCAGCAGAACGGGTAACCCGAGGGTAAACCCCAGAGCAATCAGGGATTTTTTCATGAGGGCAGCTCTCCTCGCACCGATTCATGCCATGACAGCAGCTTTCGCTCGAGCGCACGGGCGCCCATATTAATGAGCACGCCCAGCAAGCCCGTCGCGAGGATGAGCGCGTACATGGTGGTGTACTGCCCGCCACTCTGCGCT
This sequence comes from Microbacterium sp. CH12i, assembly GCF_000685355.1. Lineage (GTDB taxonomy): Bacteria > Actinomycetota > Actinomycetes > Actinomycetales > Microbacteriaceae > Microbacterium. The sequence goes on from NZ_JHET01000012.1 coordinate 35,804, forward strand.
TTGCTGATCTCGAGGCCGAGACCAGGGGTACCGATCAGCAATTGTGCAGTGACCGCGAGGATGAGGGCCACCGCCGCAGCGAGCCGTAGGCCGGTCATCAGGTACGGAAGCGTTGTCGGAAACACGATGCTGCGCACCCGCTGCCACGTAGAGAACCCGTAGCTGCGGCCGGTGGCCATTGCCACCTGGTCGACATCGGCGACCCCGTAGAGGACCTGAATGAAGATCTGCCAGAACGCCGCGTAGATGATGAGCAGCAGGCTGGCTTCGATTCTGGCGCCGAACAACAGAACAGCGAGCGGGATCAGGGCAACCGAGGGAATCGGTCGCAGGAACTCGGTCGTCGAGTGAGTGGCCCGTCGCATGAATGGGGAGAGCCCGACGATGATGCCAAGGGCGGTGCCGGCGACGAGGGCGATGAGCAGGCCTAAGCCCCACGAGATCATCGTGGTGCCGACGGCAGCCCAGAAGTCTCCGAAGGTCAGGATGGTCAACAGCGTGGGCAGCACCTCGGTGGGCGGCGGCAGGAATCGCGGGTCGACAATGCCGAGACGGGCTGCGATTTCCCAGACTGCGAACAGTGTCACGATGCCGGCGACACCGAGCAGTGCGCGGTACGGCCGAGCCTTGCGCCGGCGCGACTGCGCCTGAACGACGGCGACGAGTTGCGTCGGCGACTCGACGTGAGTTGCGGGAGTGGACATGGGGCTTCCTCCTTTCGATCGTTCAGTCTGATTGTGCGAGAGCGCGGGTGCGCAGTTCGTTCTTGCGAATCTTGCCGCTCGCGGTGCGCGGAAAGTCGTCGACGAAGACGATGCGCTTCGGAATCTTGTAGCGGGCGAGTCGAGTGGCGACATGCGCGACGATGTCGTCGGTGGTCAACGCACTGTCGGGTTTGAGTTGCACATACGCGTGCGGCACTTCTCCCCACTTCTGGTCGGGAACGCCGATGAGCGCGACCGCGGCGATGTCAGTGAGCTCCATTATGATCGCCTCGACCTCTGCCGAGTAGATGTTCTCCCCACCCGAAATGATCATGTCTTTGAGGCGGTCAGAGATATAGATGTAGCCCTCGTCGTCGAGGTGGCCGAGGTCGCCTGAACGAAACCACCCGTCCGTGAAGGCGTCGCGGGTGGCGTCGGGCCTGCGCCAGTACTCCTTGATGACGTTCGGGCCCTTGACCAAGATTTCGCCGACGACTCCGGGTGCGACATCGTTTCCTTGCTTATCCACGATCTTGACGTCCGTGAAGAAAAGCCGGATGCCGGACGAGCCGACTTTTTCCTTCGTACGGTGGACGGGCAGAGCTGTCGCGCTCGGAGAAGTCTCGGTCATGCCGTATCCGACCGCGAATCCAAGTCCTCGTGCGCCGTACGCTTCCATCGTCCGCTCGGGTACCGCGGACCCCCCGCAGGTCAGCCGCTGCAGCGAGCTGATGTCAGTCGTCTCCCAATTCGGGTGTTCGTGAATCATCTGGTAGGTCGTGGGTACACCCGACAGCATTGTGATGCGCTCGGACTCGATTGTTTTCAGCACCTGCTCGGCGTCGAACTTCTCGTGCAGAACGACGGTGCCGCCCTGCAGCAGCACGGCAAGAGCCCCGTTGGTCAATGCTGCGACGTGGTACAGCGGCGAGATCAGAAGAACACGCTCGCCGGGGGAGACGCCATAGTCGATGAGAACGTTGAACGAGTTCCAGATGATGTTCCCGTGGCTGATGACCGCACCCTTTGGGTGACCGGTTGTGCCCGAGGTATAGAGAATGATGGCCGCATCGTCGACCTCGACGGGCACGTCAATGGGCTCTGTCGACGCTTCGGCGATGATGCGGTCGAAGTCTTCGACGCCGTTCGCTTCTTCGCCGCGCACGACGATGCGAGTCTGCGCGGGGGATGACCAGCTGCTTGCGCGCGCGAGATCGAGAAAATCATGATGGAAGATGAGAATCTTCGCGCCGGAGTCTTCGAGTGCGAACTCAATCTCTGGCGATGCCAGTCGAGAGTTCAATGGTACGAAGATCGCGCCAAGAGTCGCCGCGGCAAATAACGCCTCGATAAACGAGGGGTGATTGTTTCCGAGGTATGCGATGCGGTCGCCTGCCTCCAGGCCTCGGTCGCGCAGGGCGTGCGCCAACCGGGCGATGCGTCCAGCCAGCTCGCCGTAGTGAAGGCGCTCGTCGCGGTAGATGATGGCGACATCGTCACTGCAGCGTGCTTTCTTCCGATCGATCCAGCTGCCGATTCCTTGGTTTTGCACGGGTTTCCTCTCTGAAACCAAACCTGTGAGGCGGATGAGGCTGTGGGGCCCCGCGTGTGCGGGGCCCCACAGCGGGTGTTACTTGGTCATGAGCACCTTGGAAAGGTCGGGCTCCTGCTGCAAGAACTTGAACTTCAGTGCGAGTGCGCTCAGCTCTTCAATGACCTTCGGGTCAAGCTTTCCCGAGATATACTCGAGGTTGATACCGTCGACGACAGCAGCATCCATACCGGTGTGTTCGACGACGGCGGCGCGGAACTTGGATTTGTCAGCCATCGCAGCATCAGCGGTTTCAATGAGCGCCGCACGGAACGCGTCGACAACTTCCGGGTTCGCGTCTGCGTACGCACCTGAGGTGAACGTCACCATGGTGTAGAGATTATCGATCGCCCGTAGCGGGTCACCGAGGAATTCGACGCCTTCGGTTGCACGCGACTTGCTGAGGAACGGCTCAGGAGTCCAGGATGCATCGATGTTGCCCTGCTCGAGCTGCGCCAGCTGATCGGGGAACGCGATCTCGATGAAGTTGACCTTTGAAGGGTCACCGCCATCTGCCTCGACCATTGCCTTGGTGCCGAGGTCGCCCTGAGTGTTTAGAGCGTTGATCGCAACGGTCTTTCCCTCCAGGTCCTTCCAGGTTTTGATGCCGGAGTCAGCGGCGACAACGATTCCCGAGGGTGCCTTGTCCTCCGGATCGCTCGGGTTCTCGTAGTTGCGTGAGTAGCCGGCGATGATTCGCATGTCGAGTCCCTGGCTGGCGGCTGTCAACACCGAGAGAGGGTTGCCGACCGCAAATTGCATCGTTCCGCTTGAGACTGCGGGCAGCAATGCCGCGCCGCCGTCGCCGAGCTGAAGCTCGACGTCGAGCCCGTGCTTCTCGAAGATGCCTTCATCAATGCCGAGCTGCATCGCCGAGGCCGGAGCGATCGGTAAAACGCCGACGATAACGTGCGTCAGATCGCCCGATGCGGGCGCATCGGTCGTTTTGGCGTCGCCTTCAAGGCTGCCGCCAGAGCATCCACTCAGAATGAGCGCGGCTGCAGCGGTTGCGGCCGCGAGCGCGGTGAATCGTAGGTTCTTCTTCATTTCAGTGACTCCTTTGAAACTGGATGATGATGTCGTCGGGCTATGCGTAGAAGCGCTGCAAGCTCCGTGCCACGAGAGCGGGCTTGGTGCCGCCCTCGAGCTCGATCGTGATGTCGATGACTGCCTGCACGCCGCCGGCAACCTCAATGAGCTCGGCGATGGTGGCGGTCAGTCGGATCTTCGAGCCAACCTTGACCGGGGTGACGAAGCGCACCTTGTCGAGTCCGTAGTTGACTTTGGTGCTGACGCCATCGATATCGAACAGCGCCGTCTGCAGCGGGATCAGCAGCGAGAGCGTCAAAAACCCATGAGCGATCGGTGCTCCGAACGGACCCTCAGCGGCGCGCACGGGATCAGTGTGGATCCACTGATGATCGTCTGCCGCGTCTGCGAACTGATTGACACGTTCCTGCGTGATCTCGAACCAGTCGGTGTAGCCCAAGTCTTTCCCGACGTAGTCGGTCAGCTCGGCGTAGGGGATCCTCGTCGTCATTGACACTCCTTGGTTGTGGTTCCTAGAAGTCATAGAACCTCATATTATTGAAAGTGTCAACTATTGAGACGATCTCGTAACCTTGTATGATCGTGCGCATGACGAATACGACGGCGACGCCTTCTTCCACCGCGCAGGCAGCTGGCTCTGAGCGCCTGTGGACGACGCCGGTCGGGGCTGACCTCGCCTTCCTGCTGGCGCGGGCGAACGCGCTTTCGCTCAGCCGAATCCATCAGGTGCTCGAAGAGCTCGGTCTGAGAACGCGCGCCTACTCGGTGCTGGAGATCGCAGCCTCTGATGCCAGGCCTTCGCAGCGGGAGCTCGCGGAGTTCCTCAGCCTAGATCCGAGTCAGATTGTCTCGTTGGTCGATCAGCTCGAGAAGCGTGCTCTAGTGAGCCGTGAGCCTGATCCACGCGATCGTCGAGCCAACGTCGTGGTCGCGACGGCAGAGGGACGCCTCCTAGCCGGCCGCGCACGCGAGGTAATCAACGATTCAGACGCGGAGTGGTTCTCGTCGCTCACTCCCGATGAGATGGATGTCTTGACGACGGTATTGCGCAAGCTGGCAAGCGCTCCCCTCGACGAATAACGAGGCGCTGCTACCCGGAGCAATGCGAAAGGCCGCCAAGAATGGCGGCCTTTCGCAGATGTGCCCCCGACTGGAATCGAACCAGCGACCTACGGTACCGGAAACCGGCGCTCTATCCACTGAGCTACGGAGGCGTACCGATCGACAATATCATTGCTCGGGGTCGGGCTCTGCACCGTCGGCCTGAGTGAGTGGCGCCGACTCGATATCGGCCAGCGCGGCCGCCACCTTCTCCGCCAGATAGCGGTGCCCCTCGTTCGACGGATGCTTGTTGCCTAGGTCGACGTCGATCACGCCAAGGTAGTTCTGCTCGGTGATCCACTCATCCTGTACGGGGGAGATGTACCACCAGCCGCGGGCGCCGGCGACCGCGGCGAGGTCGTGATCGATCCGCACCGTGCCAGGGTCAACCGGAAGTTGGTGAGGTGCCGGACCCAGCACAACTATTTTTGCTGCCGGGTAAGTCCCGGCCAATGCAGCCCAGGCGGCAGTTACGGCTTCGCGGTAGCCCTCAGCGCCCTGAGCGCGATCATTGATTGACCCCTGAATGATGACGAGATCAGGCTCGAGTGTCGGATCCAACGCGGCGATGCGTTCTCCGAACGCGGGCCCGTCGATTCCAGGCTTCAGATACCCGCTGCCACGGACGCCGTCGACGATCGTCTCACCGTCCAGCAGATCAGCCAGTAGGTAGGCATAGCCGAGGGTCGGTTCGCTCGCCGCGGCACCGTACGTCCACGAATCTCCGAACACGAGTACGCGAGGATGCTCGGGCAACACGAGCGGCGCCGGAGCCACCGTGACGATCTCATCAGAGGCCAGGATCGGGGCATCCATGGCCGCCGGAACCCACGGACGCCAGACGCCCAGCACGACAGCAGACACGGCGACCACGAGCACGACGAACAGTGCGGTTGTGCGCACACCGCGCTTCGTTGTCCCCCGAGCCATGGCATGAGGGTAAACGATCGTTTGCACATCGCCTATTCGACGCACGGGTCAGAGCGGCTCGCGCCTTAGACTTGACGGGATATGAACCCCGATACTCTCGCCGCAGCCATTCTCGCCGTCGTCACGCCGATCGCGGCATCCCTGCGACCCGATGACACGCTGAACATTGACATTTCTGACATTGTTCTGGAGCGTCCGCGCAACCGTGACCATGGCGATTGGGCATCGAACCTCGCGATGCGCCTCACGAAGCAGCTCGGCACGAACCCGCGCGAACTGGCACAGAGGATCGCTGAGGGTCTGGCAGATGTCGACGGTGTCGCCAGCGCAGAGGTCGCGGGACCCGGCTTCATCAACATCCGTTTGGATGCCGCCGCCGCAGGAATCCTGGCCAAGACGATCGTTGACGCCGGCGCCGCATACGGCACGAACGACTCGCAGCAGGGTGTCAGCGTGAACGTCGAATTCGTGTCGGCGAACCCGACCGGACCACTGCATATCGGTCACACTCGCTGGGCGGCTCTGGGTGACTCGATCGTTCGGCTGTTGATTGCGAGTGGAGCTGAAGCCATTCGTGAGTACTACATCAACGATGCCGGTGCACAGATGCAGCGCTTTGCGAGTTCTGTCGTCGCGGCTGCGAAAGGCGACCCGACACCAGAGGGCGGGTATCCCGGGGCGTACATTGCGGCCCTCGCTGCGCGCGTGCTCGAAGCTCGCACCGACCTGCTCGACTTGCCTGATCCTGAGCAGCTGAAGGTCGCTGAAGACCTTGCCTACGAATATCAGCTCGCTGAAATCAAGAACTCACTCGATGCGTTCAACGTGCCGTTCGACGTCTGGTTTTCCGAGCGCACCTTGCACGCGAAGGACACTTCCGGTTTAAGCCTCACCGACCAGGCGGTCGATCGCCTGCGTGAGCAGGGTCATGTCTTCGATCTGGATGGCGCAGTCTGGGTGCGCACCACCGATTTCGGCGATGATAAGGACCGCGTCATCCGCCGCTCCAATGGGGAGTACACCTACTTTGCCGCTGACGCCGCCTACTATCTGAACAAGGGTGATCGCGGCTTCGAAAACAAGATCTACCTGCTCGGTGCCGACCACCACGGCTACGTGCACAGACTGAAGGCGATCGCGGGAGCAGCCGGGGAGGACCCGGACAAGAACATCCAAGTGCTTATCGGACAGCTCGTTTCTGTCCGCGGCGCGCGTCTTTCGAAGCGTGCAGGCAACATCATCGAGATGGACGATCTGCGCGAATGGATCGGCACTGACGCTCTCCGGTACGCGCTGGAGCGTTCGCCTGCCGACTCGCCGCTCGACCTCGACCCTGAACTGCTCCAGAAGCGCACGAACGACAATCCGGTGTTCTACGTGCAGTACGCCCATGCGCGAACCCACAATGTCGGACGCAACGCCGCCGATTCCGGCGTTGACCGCTCTGAGTTCGCTCCCGAGACGCTCACGCACGAGTCGGAGTCTGCGCTGCTCGGAGTTCTGCAGGAGTTCCCGCGCATTGTGGCGTTCGCCGCCCAGGTGCGCGAGCCGCACCGCGTCGCGCGTTATCTGGAAGAGCTCGCTGGCCTCTATCACCGCTGGTACGACAGTTGCCGTGTCATTCCGCTGAGTGATGGCCCGATCGAAACCGTGCACCGCACGCGCCTCTGGCTCAACGATGCTGCCGGCCAGGTGCTGCGCAACGGACTCGACCTGCTCGGTGTCTCTGCCCCGGAACGCATGTAATGACCGAGAACGCGGTCGTGACCGAACGCACTGCGATGACGCAGCAGAAGCCACGGCGGGCGCGCTGGCCGTGGGTTCTGCTCATCGTCGTGGTGGTGATCGCTGCGCTCGCGGTAGCGGCAGAGTTCCTGGCACGCAGCATCCTGCCTGGCATTGTCCGCGGGATTGTCGTCGAGCAGCTGGAGCTTCCGGCAGATCAGCAGCTCGATGTTGAAGCGAGCGGCATTCTGCTGCCCCAGCTGATCGGCGGAAAGCTTGACGAACTGCATCTTTCGACTGAGTCGGTGACCATCGGCGGCATTACCGGCGCGGCCGACGTCACAGCGTTCGGGGTGCCGTTGCAGGGTGGGGACCTCACGGATGCGCGGGGCACTGTGCGCATCGATCAGAACCAGTTCACTGCACTCGTTGCGGCATCCGATTTGCCGATCGATGAGATCACCTTCGCGGCGCCGGATGTCACGGCATCCGGCAGTCTTGCCATTCTCGCTCTGCCGATTCCGGTGTCGCTAACGGTGACACCGAGTGCGGATGCCGGAGAACTCGTACTCACCCCGATCGAACTTCAGGTGGCGGGGCTCACACTGAACGCCGCCCAAATCGCGGATCGCTTCGGCGACGCTGCGGCGCAGCTCACCCAACCGCAGCGGGTCTGCATCGCCGATCAGCTACCGGCAGGCCTCACCATGACCGGGCTGTCGATCGAGGGATCCGCAGCCATCATTGACATTGACGTCGACGGTGCGATCGTTACTGACCAGTCGCTGCAAGACAACGGAGTCTGCCCCTAAGAGCGCTCAGCGGCTTCTGCTCTTTCGGCTGCGCGGAGCGCTGACGTCGCGACCATCACATCTTGCCGCGCGCGCTGCACGCGGCGCTGGGCGAACGAGCGCGCACCCTGCGTTGCCAGTACTCGGTCTTGTTCCTCTTCTGCACCGGTGATGATGTAGGCGCACGCGACGAGGATGACCTGTGTACTGAGGTTCAGCCAGATCAGAAGCGCCAGCAGCGAGGCGAACGACGCCAGGAGCGGATTCGATGTCGCGCCACCCACGAAGAGGCTCGAGAGCTCCTGCAACACGAGCAGCCCCACGCCACCCAGCAACGCGCCAGACCAGACCGCACCCGCCGAGGCACGCTGTCCGGAGAGGAGTCGGAAGATTCCGAAGATCAACACGGTGTTCAACGCGAACACAACCAGGAGCGACGCGATCCGGATGCCCCATACCGCGCCAACGGAATCCGACGGCAGACCGAACAGATCCGTGATGAATCCGATTCCGATGCGTGCGAGGAAGGTCACCGCGGCTGCGGCGATGAAAGAGACTGCGATACCGACCGCGAGCGCCAGGTTGCGCAGCATCACCCAGAGCCAGAACATGTCGTCGAGCACGACGCCGGCGATGGTGCGTACCGCGGTGCGCAACGAACCGATCGCGCCGAGAGCAGCGCCTACCAGGGCGACCAGCGAGACGATTCCGGCGATAGACAGCCCCGCCGGGGCCTCGATCGACGAGGGGTCCTTGACGACGCCGTCGGGACCGAGCAGACCAGGAACAGCCGAGTTGACCGCTTTGATAATCGCGTCCCACGCGGAGTCGTTCCCAGCGAGCCAGATCGAGGCGATCGAGAAGCCGAGCAACAGTCCCGCGAACACACTGAACAGTGCCCGGTAGGTGATGCTGTCGGCGAGCATCGGACCGCGTCTTTCGGAGTAGAGCAGGGCGGCGCGCACAATCTTCCGTCGTAACGCCCAAGCGATCACGGACGCCATCAGTCCCGCGATGCCACCGGGCTTCTTCGTCGCTCGGAAGGAGCCGTATTCGTGCTGTCCATGCCTCAACCGTAATGAATCGAGATCTTCATCCGCGAGGGGCTTGCCGATGTGGGGTGGCACTTCGCGGTGCCATAGAATCGGGGCAACCTCGCGCGGCGTTGTCTTCCCCGAGGATCCCCTCCCGACGATTGGTGATCTGTGCTTCCCACTGCAGACTCGCTCGCCCCGGAATGGCTCGTCGAGCCGAAAGATGCCAACGCGTTGGCATCAGGCGTCTGGCCCGCATCCGCAAAGCGCGACACGGATGGGGCGCTCTTCCTCGGCGGCATCTCAACGACCGAGCTGGCCCGCACCTATGGCACTCCGCTCCTCGTCCTCGACGAGAACGAGGTGCGTGCGCGTGCGCGTGCCTTCTACCGTTCGTTCACCTCTGCGGCAGAAGCACACGGCACTACTGCGCGGATCTACTACGCCGGCAAGGCCTTCCTCTCCACAGCGATCGCCCGATGGGTGACCGAAGAGGGGCTGAACGTCGACGTCTGCACGCGCGGAGAGCTCGAGGTCGCGCTCGCCGCAGGCGTTGATCCGGCCCGTATCGGCTTCCACGGCAACAACAAGTCGGTCTCCGAGATCGAGCGGGCCGTCGAAGTCGGGGTAGGCACGATTGTCGTCGACAGTGCCATCGAGATCGAGCGGATCGCCGCAGTGACCGCGCGCACCAGAAGCATGCAGCGAGTTCTCGTTCGGGTCAACAGTGGCGTGCACGCCGAAACCCACGACTTCCTCGCGACCGCCCACGAAGACCAGAAATTCGGAATGCCCTTCGCGGATGCGGAAACCGCCGTCGCCCGCATCCGCGAGTTGCCAGGACTGGATTTTCTCGGCCTGCACTGCCACATCGGCTCACAGATCTTCGGCGTTGCCGGGTTCCGCGAGTCCGCATCACGTCTCTTAGAGCTGCACGAGAAGCTGCGTGCTGGCGGCGATATTCCGCTGTTGAACCTCGGCGGCGGATTCGGCATCGCGTACACGAGCGTCGATGATCCGACGCCCATCGAGCAGCTCGCTGAAGAAATCGTCGCCGCAGTGGCAGAGGGCTGCGCGGCGCGCGGCATCCCGATCCCGATGCTCGCCTTCGAACCGGGCCGTGCGATTGTCGGCACGGCAGGAGTCACCCTGTATGAAGTCGGCACAACCAAGGATGTGCGCCTGGGCTCTGGGGCGAGCCGTCTGTATGTGAGTGTCGATGGCGGTATGAGCGATAACGCTCGTCCCGCGCTCTACGGCGCGCAGTACTCTGCCCGTCTTGCCTCGCGGGCAGGCGAAGGGCGCCCTGCATTGGTGCGTGTCGTCGGCAAGCACTGTGAGTCTGGCGACATCGTGGTCGACCACGAGTACCTGCCCGGGGATGTCACGCCGGGTGACCTCCTGGCGGTCCCGGCCACCGGCGCATATTGTGCCTCGCTGTCGAGCAACTACAACCATGTTCCACGGCCCGCAATCATTGCGGTCGCGGAAGGCCGTTCGCGCGTGATCGTACGCGGCGAGAATATCCAAGATCTGCTGGCGCGTGACGCCGGAATCAGCACGAATGAAGGAGCACAATGACCGATCTCCAGGCGAGCAACTCGACTCAGTACCGCCGACTGCGTGTGGCGCTGCTCGGCGCCGGAGCTGTCGGGTCGCAGGTCGCTGATCTGCTGCTGCGTCACGGCGATGAGCTGGCCGACCGTGCGGGCGCGTCTCTCGAACTTGCTGGCATCGCGGTACGCGACGTCAACGCAAAGCGTGATGTTGAGCTTCCTGCAGAACTGTTCACCACGGATGCTGAGAGCTTGATCGTCGGCAGTGACATCGTCATCGAGCTGATGGGCGGCATCGAGCCCGCCCGTGAGCAACTGCTTTTGGCATTGAATTCCGGCGCCGACGTCGTCACCGCAAACAAGGCGCTGCTTGCCACGCACGGTCCCGAGCTCTTCGAAGCCGCCGACCAGGTGGGCGCCTCGGTGTACTACGAGGCCGCCGCAGCGGGTGCGATCCCGATCATCCGACCGCTGCGTGATTCCCTCGCCGGCGACCGAGTGGTGCGAATCATGGGCATCGTCAACGGCACCACGAACTACATCCTTGACCGGATGGACACCGAAGGCGCTGACTTCGCCGAAGTGCTCGCCGATGCGCAGCGGCTCGGCTACGCAGAGTCCGATCCGACCGCCGATGTCGAGGGCTATGACGCCGCGCAGAAAGCGGCGATCCTCGCATCCCTCGCCTTCCACACCACCGTCCCGCTGGACGCCGTCTACCGTGAGGGCATCACGCAGATCACTCCGGCGATGATCGACGAGGCCCGCGCCGCTGGCTTCGTCATCAAGCTGCTTGCCGTGTGTGAGCGCCTCACCGTTGACGGCGCCGAGTCGATCTCGGTGCGGGTGTACCCGGCGCTCGTTGCGCGGACGCATCCGCTCGCGTCGGTGCACGGCGCGAACAACGCGGTGTTCGTCGAGGCTGAAGCTGCCGGATCGCTGATGTTCTACGGCGCGGGTGCCGGTGGCGTGCAGACCGCTTCCGCGGTACTGGGCGACGTCGTTTCTGCCGCACGTCGACACATCGCCGGTGGTGTAGGTGTGGGGGAGTCCACCAGAGCAAACCTCCCGACGGTGCCGATCGGGCACGTCATCACGCGCTACCAGGTCACGCTCGAGGTCGCTGACCAGCCAGGCGTCCTCGCGTCGATCGCGGGAATTCTCAGCGACGGCGGCGTCTCTGTCGCCACAGTCGTACAGACAGTCGAAGGCCCTTCGGCGGGCTCAGAGACCGACGGATCCGCCACCGCACGCCTCATCATCGGAACGCACAGGGCGCCGGAGCAGGCGCTGAGCGATACCGTCGAGCGCCTCGCATCCTCCGCTGTCGTTGACCGTGTGGTCTCCGTGCTGCGTGTGGAAGGCGAGTGATGGCCGAGGATCAACGCACGGTCCTTGTTCGGGTTCCGGCCACCAGCGCCAACCTCGGACCGGGATTCGACACCCTCGGACTCGCACTCAGCGTCTACGACGAGCTGACCGTTATCGCGTTGGAAGAGGACCGCCTCGAGATCGAGGTCACGGGATCTGGTGCTGCCGAGATTCCACGTGACGAGTCGAACCTCGTTGTCCGCTCGATCGAGCATGTTTACAAGGACGTCGGTCGCCAGATGCCTGGCCTGCGGATCATCGCGAACAACGGTGTGCCTCACGGCCGCGGTCTGGGTTCATCGGGAGCCGCCGTGACAGCGGGAGTGCTCGCCGCCAAGGGGCTGCTCGAGGGCGACGTCGACTTCACCGACACCGACTTGCTGCGACTGGCGACAGAACTTGAAGGACACCCGGACAACGTGGCGCCGGCGCTCTTCGGCGGCCTCACGATCGCGTGGACGGGGGAGCGCGGACCCCAGCACAAAAAGCTTCTCGTGCACCGCGGCGTCGCCCCCCTTGTGCTCGTACCGGAGAGCACGATGTCAACGACGCTCGCGCGCTCGCTGCAGCCACCGCAGGTGTCGCGTGAGGATGCGATTTTCAACGTCTCCCGGTCTGCGCTGCTTATCGCCGCTCTTACTCAGAGCCCCGAACTGTTGCTCGACGCGACTGCCGATCGCCTGCACCAGGACTATCGGGCCGAGGCCATGCCTGAGACACACAAGCTCGTTCAGACGTTGCGCCAGGCCGGCTTCGCCGCGGTCGTCTCAGGAGCAGGCCCCAGCGTTCTCGTGCTCGCTGACGGGCCGGGAACTCGTCTGGATGCTGTGGAACTCGCAGCTGCCACGACACACACACCGTGGGAGGGCCTCATGCTCGCCGTCGACGTGCGTGGTGGTACAGTAAGGACTCGAGCGGAGGGCTCCACGTAATTTCGTGAATCTGGCCCCCATCGCAAATCTGCGAGATCCGCACGTAACCCCCAGAACCGCAATCTTGGTTTTGGCTGGCGGGCACCGAGTGCTTGCCCGTGCGATCGCGCGCAGCACCCGTTGTGCGCGAGACATGCTCATTTCCCACGACATATGAGGGAGTACTCGTGGAGAATTTCTCCGAGACCCAGAATGACCAGCAGGCGTCGACAGTATCCGCTGACGCCCCGACGAACACCGCCGCAGCAGCAGAGGTAAAGGCGCCGCCGCGCAAGCGCGCTCCGCGCCGTGCGACCACCGCAACCGCCGCTGCAAAGGCAGAGCAGGCCGCCAGCGAAGCGCAGGCAGCTCCGGCAGCCGATGCCGCCCCGGCTGCGTCCGCAGCACCGGCCGCGGCATCCGCCGACGCGCCGGCTCCAGAAGCCGCACCGAAGGCGAAGGCACCTCGCCGCAGCCGCGCGAAGAAGGTAGATGCAGATGTTGCTCCGGCAGCGGCGTCCACTGACTCTTCGGCCGCAACCAGCGCACCTTCCGAGAGCGCACCCTCCGAGAGTGCACCTTCCGATAACGCACCCGCCGATGCCGCTCCGGCCGGGGAATCTGCACCTAAGACCACTGGTCGCGGACGCGGGCGTGCGAAGAAGGTTGCGCCCGCTGCCGACTCTGCAGCAGCCGATGACACGACGTCGAACGACAAGCCTGCGGACTCGGCTCAGACCGACCAGCCCGCCGAAGCCCCGAAGTCCGATTCCAACGACAACGCCGGGTCGAACGGCAACGCGCGGTCGAACAATCGCAACCCGCGGTCGAACAACCGCAATGCACAGTCAGACAATGGCAACGCGCAGTCCGACAGCAGCAACGCGAACTCTGACAACGGCAACGCGAACTCCGATAGCGCCAACACGCAGTCGAACAACGGCAACACACAGTCCGATAACGGTGGCTCAGACAGCAACGACGGCGACGAGGGCTCCAACCGCAACCGAAACCGCAACCGCAGCCGCAACCGCGGACGCACCCAGACCGGCGGCCAGGACACCCAGCAGCAGCAGAACAGCCCGGCTGATGACGACAATGCCAACGGCCGTGGCCGTCAGCGCAACAAGCGTCGCACCGGCGTGGCAACCGACGAATTCGAGACCGAGATCGGCGAGGACGACGTCCTCATCCCGATTGCGGGCATCCTCGATGTCCTCGACAACTACGCGTTCGTTCGCACCACCGGCTACCTTGCGGGCACGAGCGACGTCTACGTCTCGCTTGGCCAGGTGAAGAAGTACAACCTCCGCAAGGGCGATGCGATCGTTGGCGCGATCAAGCAGCCGCGCGAGGGCGAGCAGCAGGGGCGCCAGAAGTACAACGCACTCGTCAAGGTCGACTCGATCAACGGCCTGTCCGTTGACGATGCCGCGAACCGTGTCGAGTTCGGTAACCTCACCCCGCTGTACCCGCAGGAGCGTCTGCGCCTCGAGACCGCACCTGAGAAGCTGACCCAGCGCATCATCGACCTGGTCGCCCCAATCGGCAAGGGCCAGCGTGGACTCATCGTCGCACCGCCCAAGGCCGGCAAGACGATCGTCCTGCAGCAGATCGCCAACGCGATCGCGCAGAACAACCCTGAGGTGCACCTCATGGTCGTCCTCGTTGATGAGCGTCCCGAAGAAGTCACCGACATGGAGCGCACAGTGAAGGGTGAGGTCATCGCCTCGACCTTCGACCGCCCCGCCGAAGACCACATCACCGTCGCAGAGCTCGCCATCGAGCGTGCGAAGCGTCTGGTCGAGCTCGGTCGCGACGTCGTCGTGCTGCTCGACTCGATCACCCGACTCGGTCGCGCGTACAACATCGCGGCCCCGGCATCCGGTCGTGTACTCAGTGGCGGCGTCGACGCATCGGCGCTGTACCCGCCGAAGCGCTTCTTCGGCGCCGCGCGCAACATCGAGAACGGCGGATCGCTCACGATCCTCGCTACCGCGCTCGTCGAGACCGGCTCCAGGATGGACGAGGTCATCTTCGAAGAGTTCAAGGGCACTGGCAACAGCGAACTGCGCCTTTCGCGTCAGCTGGCCGACAAGCGCATCTTCCCGGCCGTGGACGTCAACGCGTCCAGCACGCGTCGCGAAGAGATGCTGCTCTCGCAGGACGAAGTGAAGATCACCTGGAAGCTGCGTCGCGCCCTTGCGGGTCTTGACACGCAGCAGGCTCTCGAGGTTGTGCTCGGCAAGCTGAAGGAGACGAACTCGAACGTTGAGTTCCTCGTCCAGATGCAGAAGTCGATGCCCGCACCTGTGGCTGGTGGCTCCAGCCACAGCCATGAGAACAGCATCCGCTGATCTGGCATTGATCGGAGCATAGGCGTGTTCGAGTCCGTTCAGGCACTCATCGAAGAGCATCGCCGGGTGCAGGAGGAACTCTCCGACCCGGCGGTGCACGCCGATGCTGCGCGCGCCAAGCGCGTCAACCGTCGCTACGCCGAGCTCAATCGGATCGTCTCCGCGCACGATGCGTGGGTGGCGACAACCGCTGACCTCGCGGCAGCGCGCGAGTTCGCCAAAGAAGACGAAGCCTTCGCCGAGGAAGTCCCCGCACTTGAGGAAGGGCTCGCCCAGGCGCAGGAGAAGCTGCGACGGCTGCTCATTCCGCGTGACCCGGATGATGCTCGTGACGTGATCCTTGAGATCAAGGGTGGCGAGGGTGGCGCGGAAAGTGCGCTGTTCGCCGCTGATCTGCTGCGCATGTACATCCAGTACGCGGCATCCAAAGGCTGGAAGACCGAGCTCCTGGAGCGCAACGAGTCTGACCTCGGCGGATACAAGGACGTTCAGATCGCGATCAAGGGGTCATCCACCGACCCTGCACAGGGCGTCTGGGCGCACCTGAAGTACGAGGGTGGCGTGCACCGCGTGCAGCGCGTGCCCGCGACCGAGTCGCAGGGGCGTATCCACACCTCGACCACGGGTGTGCTGGTGTTTCCAGAGGTTGACGAGCCCGAAGAGGTCGCGATCAGCCAGAACGACCTCAAGATCGACGTGTTCCGCTCGTCCGGCCCCGGCGGACAGTCGGTGAACACCACTGACTCCGCCGTACGCATCACGCACCTGCCGACCGGCATTGTCGTATCGATGCAGAACGAGAAGTCACAGCTGCAGAACCGTGAGGCCGGAATGCGCGTGCTGCGTGCCCGCCTGCTCGCAAAGCAGCAGGAGGAGCGAGATGCCATCGCATCTGACGCTCGCAAATCCCAGATTCGCGGCATGGACCGCTCCGAGCGCATCCGCACCTACAACTTCCCGGAGAATCGCATCGCCGATCACCGCACCGGGTACAAGGCGTACAACCTCGACCAGGTGATGGACGGCGCACTCGAGCCCGTTGTCGAGAGCTGCATCTCCGCCGACGAAGAGGCTCGCCTCGCCGCCGTCGGCTCAGATTCCTGAGGCGCGCCTGTCGCGGAGGAGCGCACGCGCTATGCTCAGGGCGTGATCACCCTCCTGTTTCGGACCGTCGTGTACCTCGCCTCCGCGGCAATCGGGCTGATCGTGGCCGATCTCGTGCTCGAGGGCTTCCAGATCCAGTGGGACAAGTGGTGGGGATTCGTGATCTGCATCGCGATCTTCGCGATTCTGCAGAGCATCCTCAGCCCGTGGATAGCGAAGCTCGCAGATCGCTATGCGCCCGTCCTGATGGGCGGCATTGGCATCTTCTCGACGCTTGTCGCGCTGATCGTCGTCGTGTTGCTCCCGATCGGTGGCCTGCGCATCACCGATCTGGCCGGCTGGATTCTCGGCGCGGTGATCGTCTGGATCGTCACGGCACTCGGCACGATTCTGCTCCCGATGATCTTCCTCAAGCGTGAGGTCAAAGAGCGTCGGAAGGCTTGAGCGCTCAGATCGAATACGACGTCAGATCGAATACGACGTCAGATCGAATACGACGTCAGATCGAATACTCTGGCGCGGTGAGGATGCCGCGAACGTCTTCCTTGCCTGTTCGCGTGCGTGCCTTTGCGGGAACACCGACGAGGATGCTGTCTGCCGGGGCATCCTTGGTTACCACCGCGTTCGCACCGATGACGGATCCAGCACCCACAGTCACGGGACCCAGGATCTTGGCACCCGCGCCGACCGCGACGCCGTCGCCCAGCGTGGGATGCCGTTTGCCGGAGTCGCGCGTACGCCCACCAAGGGTGACACCGTGATAAAGCATGACGTCGTCGCCGAGCTCTGCGGTCTCGCCGATCACGACGCCCATGCCGTGATCGATGAAGAAGCGGCGCCCGATTGTCGCACCGGGGTGAATCTCGATGCCGGTCAACAGGCGCGTGATCTGCGATCCGGCGCGGGCCAGGAAGCGCAGGTCACGCACCCAGAGGGCGTGCCAGACGCGGTGCCCCCAGACGGCGTGCAACCCGGGGTAAAGCACTGCGACCTCGAGGCCGCTGTGTGCGGCGGGGTCGCGAAGACGCGCGGCGACGATGTCCTCGCGAATTTGCGCGATCATTCCCATGTACGGATCAGCCTTCGCGCAGGTCCTCGAACAGCGCGGTGGAGATGTAGCGCTCACCGGTGTCCGGCATGATCACAACAATTGTCTTTCCGGCGTTCTCTGGACGAGCAGCGACCTGCAGCGCCGCCGAAAGCGCCGCGCCGGACGACATTCCCACCAGCAGGCCCTCTTTGGCGGCGAGTTCGCGGGCGAGGCGTAGCGACTCATCGAACTCGACGGCGATGACCTCATCGAGCACGTCGCGGTCGAGAACGGCCGGGACGAAGTTCGGACCGATTCCCTGAATCTTGTGCGGCCCGGGGTGGCCTTCGGTGAGGACGGGGGAGTCCTTCGGCTCGACGGCGATGACCTGCACGCCGGGCTTCGCGGCCTTCAGCGCCTGGCCGGTGCCGGTGACAGTGCCGCCGGTGCCGATGCCCGCGACAAGAATGTCGACGTTGCCGTCGGTGTCGCGCAGAATCTCCTGCGCGGTGGTCTCACGGTGAATCTGCGGGTTGGCGGGGTTCTCGAACTGACGGATCCACACGGCGCCGGGGGTCGCGGCGACGATCTTCTTCGTCTCCTCGATCGCACCGCTCATGCCGGTGGTCGGGTCGGTGAGGACGATCTCTGCACCGAAGGCCTTGAGCAGCACGCGACGCTCTTTCGACATCGACGCCGGCATGGTCAGGATGACCTTGTAGCCGCGCGCAGCGCCCACCATCGCGAGTGCGATGCCCGTGTTGCCGCTGGTGGACTCAACGATCGTGCCGCCTGGCTTGAGCTCGCCGGATGCCTCAGCGGCATTTACCATCGCGATGCCGATACGGTCTTTCACGCTCGACGCCGGGTTGTAGTACTCAAGCTTCGCCAGAACGGTGGCCCCGACCCCTTCGGTGACGCGGTTCAGTCGAACCAGCGGCGTGTTGCCGAAAGCGGTGGTGATGTCGGAATGGATGCCAGACATAGTTGGCCTTTCGTTCGCGGAACGGTGCAACGGCAAGCCTATTCGAGTCGATGCATTGTCGGGTCATTGTGACGGGGAATGGGGCGGGTGGTGTGAGCCCACGACGTACGCTGGGGGAGTGCCTGAACTGACCCTCGCAGCTGTTGTCCGCTCCGCCGCCGAGCGTCTCGCCGCCGCCGGAGTGCCAGACCCGCTCGTTGACGCCGAACTCCTCGCCGGACACGTTCAGGGTGCGCGCCGTGGCGAGGTGCAGGCGGCGATCGTGCGCGGCGACACGATGGGTGAGCAGGATGCTGCGGCACTTGACGCCCTCATCACCCGGCGCGAGGCCCGCGAACCCCTTCAGCATCTGACCGGTGTCGCACCGTTCCGCCACCTCGAGCTTGCCGTTGGCCCTGGTGTCTTCGTACCGCGGCCTGAGACCGAGACGGTCGCACAGTTCGCGATCGACGCGCTGTTGAATGATCCAGATCCCGAACCGATCGGTGTTGACCTCTGCACGGGCAGCGGGGCGATCGCGCTGGCCATGGCCACTGAGGTACCGCATTCGCGCATTTACGCCGTCGAACTTTCGACAGACGCCTACGCCTGGGCGGCGCGCAACACTGTCGACGCTGCGAACCTCACGCTGGTGCACGCAGACCTGGCCGACGCTCTTGAGGAGATAGACGGCACCGCGGCTGTGGTGATTTCGAACCCGCCGTACGTTCCGGATGACGCCATCCCCAGGGACCCGGAAGTACGACTCTTCGACCCGGACATGGCGCTTTACGGCGGGCCGGATGGCCTCGATATCGTGCGCGTGCTGAGCAGCAGGGCGTTACGGTTGCTTCGCCCCGGCGGTCTGCTCGTCATCGAACACGGCGAGCTGCAGGGGGAAGCCATTCGCACTCTGCTTTCCCAGGACGGTTGGCGGGCACCAACAACGCATCGCGACCTCACCCAGCGTGATCGATCGACGACGGCGCTGCGTCCCTGAAAGAAATACGGTTGAAGAGGCGAGTCGTGGGCTATGAGGGTGGACACGTAGACTGTCAAGGCCATGTCCTCAGTCTTCGATTGCTCTGATGAGGCGCAGCTGCTCGCCGGTATGCGCCATGCGCGTCAGGCGATCGCCCGAGGCGGACTCATCGTCATGCCAACCGACACCGTTTACGGTCTGGCTGCTGATGCATTCACCCCATCGGCGGTGCAGCGACTCCTGGACGCTAAGGGCCGCGGTCGCAATCAGCCGCCTCCCGTCCTCGTTGCGGGCCAATCCGCACTGGCCGCACTCGTGGAAGAGATTCCGGATCCTGTGCAGCGTCTGGTCGATGAGTTCTGGCCGGGCGGACTGACCATCGTGCTCCCAGCACAGGCTTCGCTCTCCTGGGATCTCGGCGACACTCTTGGCACTGTTGCCGTGCGCATGCCGAACCAGCGCGTGGCGCTGGAGCTTCTCGAAGAGACAGGTCCGCTGGCAGTGTCGAGCGCCAACCTCACCGGCAAGGATGCTGCTATATCTGTCAAGGATGCCGAGCGGATGCTGGGCGACAGTGTTTCCGTGTACCTCGATGGCGGCATGAGCAAGACGGGCATTGCGTCCACGATCATCGACGCGACCTCCTTCGTTCGTCGCGGCTCGGATGCTGGCGAACCCCGCATCCGGTTGCTGCGTGACGGCGCCGTAACCCGCCGTCAGCTGGAAAGCGTGCTCGGTGATCTCCTTGAGCCGGAGAGAACGCCAGCCGACTTCGTGGACCCTGCAACGGACGGCTCCGCGTGAAGCAGTACCTCTTTACGATCATCCTCACCGCAACCGTCACGCTCGTGATGACCTGGGCGGTCTGGCAGCTCAGCCTCCGATTCAAGCTCTATCCCGGCATCCGCGAACGCGACGTGCACACGACGCCGACCCCACGGCTCGGCGGCATTGCGATTGTCTTCGGCATCGCCGCTGCGATCGCCGTTTCCGCGGCGAACCCGTTCTTCAGCATCATGTGGGTGCCACCGCAGACGATGTGGGCGATTCTCGCAGCGGTGCTGCTCATCGCCGTCATCGGCGTGATCGACGATCTCTGGGACCTCGATTGGATGATCAAGCTCGGCGCCCAATTCCTCGCGGCCGGCATCATCACCGTCGGCGGAGGGCTCCAAATCCTCGCGCTGCCCCTGGGCGACATGATCATCTTCTCCAGCTGGTTGAGCATCGCCGTGACGATGTTCGCGATCGTGGTCGTCATGAACGCCGTCAACTTCATTGACGGGCTCGACGGTCTGGTCGCTGGTGTCTGTCTGATTGCTAACGGCGTGTTCTTCGCTTACTCGTACATCCTCACCCGCGACACCGGCGCCAGCAGCTACTTCAACCTGGCCTCGTTCCTCGCCGCTGTCATGATCGGTGCATGCATCGGATTCTTGCCGTTGAACTGGAGTCCAGCCAAGTTGTTCATGGGGGACTCCGGCGCGCTCGTTCTGGGATTGCTGATGGCGACGTCTGCCATCGCGCTCACCGGTCAAATGTCATCAACCGCGATGAACCCGGAAGAGTTCGGCCGCTCCCAACTGCTCGGCGCGTTCATCCCGATCCTGCTGCCGCTCGTCGTCGTGATCTTGCCGCTGCTCGATTTCGGACTTGCCGTGTTCCGACGCATGCGGGCAGGTAAGTCGCCGTTCTCGCCCGACCGCAAGCACCTGCACCACCGGATGCTGGACCTCGGGCACCGTGACCGCGACGCCGTGCTGATCTTCTACTCGTGGACGGCCGTGATCTCGCTCGCAGTATTGCTCATGTACGTCGGCTCGCGCGAAGACTGGCCGGGCCAATACCTGCCGGGTGTCGCGTTCGGCGTGATCGGCATCGCCGCGTGCCTCGTCGTCACCCTGCTTCCCACCCGCCGCGCTCCGAGCGCGCCCACCGAATCTGCCCCCGCACTGGAGAACCGATGAGCGACACACCCGAGCATGCGACCCCCGCACGCAAGACACCCACGAGCACACCTATGCTCCGAAAGACGCTCACGTGGACCGCGTTGGCAGCGGTCGCACTCGTTGTCCTCAGCGCCGGAATCGGCTTCCTTGTCGCCGGCACGAACGGGCTGTGGAGCGGCCTGGTAGGTGTAGGCCTGGCCGTGATTTTCCTGGCACTCACGCCGCTGAGCATGCTGATCGCCAACCGCTGGTTTGGCACCGAGATGTTCGTGCCACTGTTCTTCGGCATTGTGATGGGTGGGTGGTTGCTGAAGTTCGTGCTGTTCTTCGTCGCCATGGTGATCCTCCGCGAACAAGCCTGGGTGGTGCCTACCGTCACCTTCCTGTCGTTGGTGGCGGGGATCGCAGTGAGCCTCGCAATCGACGCGGTGGCCTTCACCAAAATTCGAATGCCCTACGCCTCGGATGTTGCTCTGCCGCAGATCAACCCTGAAGAGCGTGACGATTCGTGACCCTGGGAAAATCTTGATAGTCTAAATCCGGGTTCGCTGGACGAGCTTTCGCGTCGTGCGAGATGCTCCGATTCAGCTTGAACTCCCCACCCAAATCGTCGCGTCGATCTTGATCGATGTCCCCGAAGCTGGAGCAACGTTGACTCACGCCGCGAGCCTTCTCGTCCGAATCGCAACGGATGAGTTTCACCCACCGTCGATCACTGAATTCTTCCCGGAGATTCTCTTCAGTATTGGCCCGCTCTCGGTGCACCGCATCCACCTGGTGCAGTTCCTCGCCACTATCGTCGTGGTCCTGATCTTCTGGCTCGGCACGCGCAAGCTCAAGCTCGTTCCTGGCCGTGGCCAGTCGATCGTTGAGATGGGCTTCGACCTCGTCCGCGTCAATATCGCTCACGACATGATGGGCAAGAAAGACGGCGATCGCTTTCTGCCGCTGCTGACCACCATTTTCTTCATGGTGTTGTTCATGAACATGACGGGTGTCATCCCCTTCCTGAACATCGCCGGAACGAGCATTATTGCGGTGCCGTTGTTGCTCGCAGTAATCGCTTACGGAGCGTTCATTTATGCGGGCGTCCGCAAGGGCGTGTGGCACTTCATCCGCAACTCGCTGTTCCCGCCCGGAGTGCCGCCGGCCCTTTACATCCTCGTCGCGCCGCTCGAGTTCATCTCGACCTTTATCGTGCGACCGGTCACGCTCACGCTGCGACTGCTGATGAACATGATGGTCGGTCACCTCATGCTGGTGCTGTTCTTCGCAGCAACCCAGTTCTTCATCTTCTCGATGGGCGGCTTCTGGACCGTGCTGGGTGCGGGCACCCTCGCTTTCGGCTTCGCCTTCACTGCCTTTGAAATCCTGGTGGCCTTCCTCCAGGCGTACGTCTTCACTATCCTCACCGCGGTCTACATTCAGCTCGCAGTCGCGGACGAACACTAATCGGGGCGCTTCGGCTCCCCTCAATGAAAGGAAGAATCCGTGGATTCCGTTTCTGTTCTCGCCCAGGTCACCGGCTCCATCGCCAACGTCGGCTACGGCCTCGCAGCTATTGGCCCGGCCATCGGCGTGGGTATCGTCGTCGGCAAGACGATCGAAGGCATTGCCCGTCAGCCTGAGCTGTCCGGCAAGCTCCAGGGCACCATGTGGATCGGTATCGCCTTCACCGAGGCGCTTGCGTTCGTCGGTATCGGCGCGGCGTTCCTCTTCGGCTTCTGATCCGCTATCACCACACTTAAGGAGACAGGATGCTGAACGCTCTTGTCACGCTCGCGGCCCAGGAGGCGGAGCACAACCCGCTCATCCCGGCGATGTACGACATCGTCTGGTCCGCGGTCTGCTTCGTCATCATCCTGGTCGTGGCCTGGAAGGTCGCACTTCCGAACATTGCGAAGATGCTCGACGAGCGGTCCGCCGCGATCGAGGGCAACATCGCCAAGGCCGACGAAGCACAGAAGCAGGCGGAGGCGGCTCTCGAGGAGTACACCCGTCAGCTTGCTGAGGCTCGCACCGAGGCCGGTGAGATCCGTGAGGCTGCCCGTGAGGACAGCAAGAAGATCGTTGCCGAAGCCAAGGAGACCGCGACCGTTGAGGCCGCCCGCGTCACTGCCACAGCCCAGGCGCAGATCGAGGCCGAGCGTCAGACGACGCTCGTCGCGCTCCGCTCCGAGGTAGGCACGCTCGCGATCGACCTTGCTGGCGGCGTTGTCGGCGAGACGCTCTCGGACGACGCTCGTGCCACCGCAGTTGTTGACCGCTTCCTCGCAGATCTCGAGTCGGCAGACAAGGCGGCCAGGTAATGGGTAGCGCGACCACTCAGGCACTCGCGGCCTCGACGGCGGCCCTCGCTCAAGCGAAGGACGTCACCCTCGACACTGCCGGTGAGTTGTTCACCGCGGCACGTTTCGTGGGCGAGTCCGGAAAGCTGAGCGGCGCGCTCGCTGACCCTGCCGCTCCCACCGGCCTGCGTGAGCAGGTTGTGGCGTCGGTCTTCGGCGGACTGTCGGAGACGACACGGCAGCTGCTTTCGTCGGTTGTTGGCCAGCGATGGTCTGACGAGGACGGCCTCATCGCCGGCATCGAAGAGCTCGCGATCCGGGCTACGGCTATCGCTGCTCCGAATGTCGATATCGAGGGGGAGCTGTTCTCCTTCCTGAGCGTCATCGCAGCCAATCCGCAACTCGAGCTCGCGCTCGGCGGACGGTTGGGCGAAGACTCGGCGAAGGGCGCTCTCGTAGAGAAGCTCCTGGACGGCAAGGCGAGCGCACCGACGACGTTGATCCTCTCATCGTTGGTCCGTCAGCCGCGGGGACGTCGCGTTCGTCAACTGCTGAACCGGGCGATGAAGATCGTCTCGGCTCAGGGCGATCGTATCGTTGCCACGGTTCGCGCCGCGGCGCCGCTGTCGGCAACTCAGCGCACCCGCCTCGGCGATGCGTTGGCTCAGCGCTACGACGGCCAGATCTCCATCAATGAGGTGATCGACCCCACTGTTGTGGGCGGACTGCGTGTGCAGATCGCCGACGACGTTATCGACGGCAGCATCTCCGCGCGGCTCGCCGATCTTCGACAGAAGCTCGCGGGCTAATACGACTTCGCGCGGGGAACCGCGCAGATTCTCCTCCAATACAAAGGGAAGACAATGGCAGAACTATCGATCAGCCCCGACGTCATCCGTGACGCGCTGAAGGACTTCGCCGCTGCGTACGAGCCCACCGGCGCCGCAGCGACCGAAGTTGGCACCGTCATCGACGCAGGCGACGGCATCGCCCACATTGAGGGCCTGCCCGGCGTCATGGCGAACGAGCTCCTGACGTTCGCCAACGGCACGCAGGGCCTCGCACTGAACCTCGACGAGCACCAGATCGGTACCGTCGTGCTCGGCGAGTTCTCCGGCATCCAGGCTGGCCAGGAAGTTCGCCGCACCGGCGAAGTTCTCTCGGTCGCCGTCGGCGACGGTTACCTCGGCCGCGTGGTTGACCCGCTCGGTAACCCCATCGATGGTCTCGGTGAGATTGCATCCGAGGGCCGTCGTGCACTCGAGCTGCAGGCGCCTGGCGTCATGCAGCGCAAGAGCGTGCACGAGCCGATGCAGACCGGCATCAAGGCGATCGACGCCATGATCCCCGTCGGTCGTGGTCAGCGTCAGCTGATCATCGGTGACCGCCAGACCGGCAAGACGGCCATCGCGATCGACACGATCATCAACCAGAAGGATAACTGGGCGTCTGGCGACACCAACAAGCAGGTTCGCTGCATCTACGTCGCCATCGGCCAGAAGGGCTCGACGATCGCGGCTGTCAAGGGCGCGCTCGAAGATGCTGGCGCGATGGAGTACACGACAATCGTCGCGGCTCCCGCCTCTGACCCCGCTGGATTCAAGTACATCGCTCCCTACACCGGCTCTGCCATCGGGCAGCACTGGATGTACAGCGGCAAACACGTCCTCATCATCTTCGATGACCTGTCGAAGCAGGCTGAGGCCTACCGTGCTGTTTCGCTTCTGCTGCGCCGTCCGCCGGGACGTGAGGCATACCCGGGTGACGTCTTCTACCTGCACTCCCGTCTGCTGGAGCGTTGCGCGAAGCTGTCCGACGAGCTCGGTGCGGGTTCGATGACGGGTCTGCCCATCATCGAGACCAAGGCGAACGATGTCTCGGCGTACATCCCGACCAACGTGATCTCGATCACCGACGGCCAGATCTTCTTGCAGTCCGACCTCTTCAACGCCAACCAGCGTCCTGCGGTCGACGTGGGTATCTCGGTCTCGCGAGTCGGTGGTGACGCTCAGGTCAAGAGCATCAAGAAGGTCTCCGGAACACTGAAGCTCGAGCTGGCGCAGTACCGCTCGCTCGAGGCCTTCGCGATGTTCGCGAGCGACCTCGACGCGGCTTCGCGTCGTCAGCTTGACCGCGGTGCACGCCTGACCGAACTGCTCAAGCAGCCGCAGTACTCGCCGTACCCGGTCGAGGATCAGGTCGTCTCGATCTGGGCCGGTACCAACGGCAAGCTCGACACCATCGAGGTCTCGGATGTCCTCCGGTTCGAGCGTGAACTGCTCGATCACCTGCGTCGCAACACCAAGGTGCTCGACACCTTGCGTTCGACCAACGTCCTCGACGACGACACCGCTGCCGAGCTGAACAAGCAGGTTGACGCCTTCATCCTTGAGTTCCAGGGTGGCAAGGGCCAGTCCATCGGCGCCCTCGGCAACGAGGAGCACGCAGCCTCGGATGTCGACGACGTCAACCAGGAGAAGATCGTCAAGGGTCGTCGCGCTTAACGCGCGGGTATTGAACCATGGGAGCACAACTCAGGGTCTACAAGCAGAAGATCTCTTCTGCTCAGACGACCAAGAAGATCACGAAGGCGATGGAGCTCATCGCGGCTTCGCGCATTCAGAAGGCGATGGCGCGCGTGCGCGCGTCGTCGCCCTTCGCGCGGGCTGTGACACAGGCTGTTTCTGCTGTCGCGACCTACTCAAATGTCGACCACCCGCTCACTCGCGAGCCTGAGACGATCCGACGGTCCGCCGTCGTGGTCTTCTCATCGGATCGCGGTCTTGCCGGTGCCTTCAACTCGCAGATCCTCCGCGAAGCGATGGAAGTCGGTGAGCTGATCCGCTCTCAGGGCAGTGAGCCGGTTTACTACCTGGTCGGACGCAAGGCCGTCGGATACTTCCAGTTCCGTGGCATCAAGGCGGCCGCGCAGTGGACGGGCGACACCGACACTCCGAAGTTCAAGACGGCCGAGGAGATTGCGGCGACGCTGCTTGAAGCGTTCAACCGTGACGCCGCGGATGGGGGAGTAGACGAACTCCACCTCTCTACAACCGCTTCGTGAGCATGATGACGCAGTCGCCGGAAACAGTTCGCCTGCTTCCGCTCGAAATCGTAGAGCACAGCGAGTCGGCCACCTCGGCTGGCGCGGTATACCCGCTCTACGAGTTCGAACCGGATGCTGAGACCGTTCTCGACGCGATCCTGCCGGTGTACCTGCAGAGCCGGATCTTCAACGCACTGCTGCAGTCGTCCGCCGCTAAGCAGGCTGCGACCCAGAAGGCGATGAAGTCGGCCAGCGACAACGCTGACAAGCTCATCACCGACTACACCCGCCTCCGCAACAACGCGCGTCAGGCGGAGATCACGCAGCAGATCGCCGAGATCGTCGGCGGTGCCGACGCCCTCTCCTCGAGCAAATAGACCATCAAGAAAGAGACGAAGATATGACCCCCACCGCCACAGCTGAGGCTGGGACCGCGGTCGTCGGGCGCGTCGCACGCGTCACGGGCCCGGTCGTCGACATCGAGTTCCCGCACGACTCGATTCCTGACATCTACAACGCCCTGAAGACCACGATCGTGCTCGACGGAGAATCAACTGAGATCACGCTCGAGGTCGCACAGCACCTCGGCGACGACCTCATCCGCGCGATCGCGCTGAAGCCCACTGACGGCATCGTTCGTGGCCAGGAAGTGCGCGACACCGGCGAGCCGATCTCGGTTCCCGTGGGTGACGTCACCAAGGCAAGGTCTTCAACGTGATCGGCGAGGTTCTCACGCCGCGCCCGGCGAGAAGATCGAAATCACGGAGCGCTGGCCGATTCACCGCCAGGCACCGCCCTTCGACCAGCTCGAGTCGAAGACGCAGATGTTCGAGACCGGCATCAAGTCGATCGACCTTCTCACCCCGTACGTGCTGGGTGGAAAGATTGGTCTCTTCGGTGGTGCAGGTGTCGGCAAGACCGTCCTGATCCAGGAAATGATCCAGCGTGTTGCGCAGGACCACGGTGGTGTGTCGGTGTTCGCCGGTGTCGGTGAGCGTACCCGTGAGGGCAACGACCTGATCGCTGAGATGGAAGAGGCTGGCGTCTTCGACAAGACCGCTCTTGTCTTCGGGCAGATGGATGAGCCGCCGGGAACGCGTCTTCGCGTCGCCCTCTCGGCTCTGACGATGGCGGAGTACTTCCGTGACGTGCAGAAGCAGGACGTGTTGCTCTTCATCGACAACATCTTCCGCTTCACGCAGGCCGGTTCCGAGGTCTCGACGCTGCTAGGCCGCATGCCCTCCGCCGTGGGTTACCAGCCGAACCTCGCCGACGAGATGGGTGTTCTTCAGGAGCGCATCACCTCGACCCGTGGTCACTCGATCACCTCGCTGCAGGCGATCTACGTTCCGGCCGATGACTACACCGACCCGGCTCCGGCAACGACCTTCGCGCACCTTGACGCGACGACCGAGCTTTCGCGTGAAATCGCTTCAAAGGGTCTGTACCCTGCGATTGACCCGCTGACCTCGACCTCGCGCATCATGGACCCCCGCTACCTAGGCGAGGACCACTACCGCGTTGCCACCACGGTCAAGCAGATCCTTCAGAAGAACAAGGAACTGCAGGAGATCATCGCGATCCTCGGTGTCGACGAGCTCTCTGAAGAGGACAAGATCGTCGTGTCGCGTGCACGCCGCATCCAGCAGTTCCTTTCGCAGAACACCTACATGGCGAAGAAGTTCACCGGTGTTGAGGGTTCGACGGTTCCGCTCAAGGAGACCATCGAGTCGTTCGACGCCATCGCCAAGGGTGAGTTCGACCACGTGGCCGAGCAGGCCTTCTTCAACGTCGGCGGTCTCTCCGACGTCGAAGAGAAGTGGGCGCAGATCCAGAAGGAGAACGGCTAGTCATGGCATTGCAGGTCAGCCTCGTCTCCGCAGACTCGGAGATATGGACGGGTGAAGCGAGCCTCGTGGTCGCGAAGACCGTCGAAGGCGAGATCGGCATCATGACCGGCCATGAGCCGATCCTGGCGATCCTCGCTGAGGGTCAGGTGCGCATCACCAAGCTCGATGGCACCAAGGTGCTCGCCAACGCGCAGGACGGCTTCCTCTCGATGGAGGGCAGCCAGCTGACGATTGTCGCCGGCAACGCGGCGCTCATCGCCTGAACTAACTCATTGCGGACGCGTCCGTCTTCTGTTTCCATCGTGACCAGAGGGCGGGCGCGTTCTCGTTTGTGGAGCCTATGAAGATTCTCCTTCCACCTTCTGAGACCAAGCGTGCCGGTGGTTCTGGCAAGCCGCTGTCGCTCGAGAAGCTCGCTTTTTCGTCGTTGACGCCACAGCGCGCGAGCATCGTTGATGCGCTCGTCGCCCTGGCGGCTGACCCTGTCGAGGCGCGTCGGGTGCTCAAACTCAGCGAGCGGCAACTCACCGACATTGAGGACAATCGCGTGCTGCGCTCAGCGCCGACGATGCCAGCGGTCGATCGTTACACTGGAGTGCTGTTCGATGCTCTGGATGCGACGACCCTCGATTCTGCGTCCAGACGATGGCTGGGGAGCCACGTCTGGATTCACTCCGCACCCTTCGGTCTGATCTCCGCGCTCGACGCGATCCCCGCGTATCGACTCGCTGCCGGAACCTCTCTGCCGGGTATCGCGCCGTTGCGCCGGCACTGGGCAGAAGCGAGTTCCGCAGCGATCGCGCAAGAGTCGCCGCCATTCGTTCTTGATCTGCGCAGCGAGGCCTATGTTGCGCTGGGCCCTGTGCCAGCATCCGTGTCTTCGGCATACGTGCGCGTCGTCACGGATGCTGGAAAAGCGCTCAACCACTTCAATAAGAAGGCCAAGGGCGAGCTGGTTCGGGCACTGGCGAAGGATCGACCGCGGCTGCGTTCACTTGCAGGTTTGCAGGAGTGGGCGCGGGCGCGCGATTTCACTTTTCGTTCCACGACCGATGCTCGGGTCATTGAACTCTTAGTGAAGTGATGAACAGACACGACACTTTCAGTCGTGCGCGAATATCCCAATCACGCTAGTGTGATTGACGCGATGCGGAATGTATCGCCTACTCCATGGAGGGGTCAATGGACAACTACTACTACGACACCGCCACTGCCGGTCTGTTCGCGGGCATCATCGTCTTCGGCCTGATCTTCGCGGTTATCGGATATGTCTTGTCTTCGCTGTTCCTGATGAAGATCTTCGAAAAGGCTGGCGTACAGGGCAAATGGCGCGGCCTGGATCCCGGTCTACAACACCATGATCCTTCCTTAAGCTCGGCCCGACATGAGCCCTTGGCTGATTCTGTATGCCTTTGGTGCGACCGTTCTGCTCAGCTGGGTACCGGTCATCGGACAACTCATCGGACTCGCAGCCTACGTGCTGATGATCCTCGCGGCCTACCGCGTTGGACAGAAGCTCCAGAAGGAGGGTGCATGGGTCGTCCTCTACATCTTCTTGTCGATCGTCTGGCTCGGAATCAACGCTTTCGACAAGTCGCGTTGGAACACTCAGATCCCGCCCGCACCGTGGGCTGGCAATGCCTTCTTCGCTGACCGCACCACGTGGGATGGCGTTCCTACTCAGCCTTCGGCTGCAGTTGCGCCCGGCTATGGCGCTGCACCGCAGGGTTACGCACCGCCGCAGGGCTACCAGCAGCCTGCTGCACCTGGCTACCCGCAGACTGGCGCTCCTGGTTACCAGCAGCCTGCTGCACCGGCAGCACCTGGCTACCAGCCGCCGGCAGCTCCTGCTACGCCGCCAGCTCCGGTGACGCCGCCGCCGGCCGCTCCGACGCAGCCGCCGACGGCGCCGCCGGCTCCGCCCGCACCGCCGGTCAACCCGACGCAGCCACCTGCGTGATGAACTGAATGAAGGGTCCTCGATTTCGATCGAGGGCCCTTTGTCGTTCATGGCCAGGATTCCGGTAGCGTTGACATAGTCATGTTGCAGCGCCGAGTCGAAGCATCCGATTCTCACGGTGCGCAGGTATGACGCAGTTCTACTACGATGTGTGAGAATCTTGCGGCCGCCCGAAGCGCCGCTTTCAACCCGGAGGCCCCATTTGTCTGAGACGACCACGCAGACCCATCGCGTTGCCGTCGCCGCTGGTGACGACGTGGTGCTGACCTGGGCTGGAGTCACCGACACGGGTCTTCGCCGCGATAACAACCAGGATGCTTTCCTGGCCGAGTATCCCTTGTTCGTCGTCGCTGACGGTATGGGGGGGCATGCGGGTGGCGAGATTGCCAGCCAAAGCACGATCGCACGGCTGCAAGAGGTTGTCAGTACCGGCGTCATCACCACGGGTGCCATCGAGGAAGCGCTTGAGCACGTCGTTGGGGATATTGCTGCGCATCCGGACACCACGGACGAAGGCACTGGTACGACACTCACGGGCGTACTGTTCTCTCTCGCTGAGGACGGCCCGCGCTGGATTTCGCTCAACATTGGCGACTCACGTGTCTACTTGCTGCGTGACGATCGACTGGTGCAGGTGACCACCGATCACTCCGTCGTTCAAGAGCTGATCAGCTCGGGCGACTCAGCCCGGAAGAGGCCGAGGGCCACCCGTACAGCAACGTCATCACCCGCGCCGTCGGAGCAAGCGAGCTCACCGCGCCCGACTATCTCGGGATCGAGGTGCTTGACGGCGACCGATTCGTGGTGTGTTCGGACGGCCTCACCAAGGAACTCACCGACTACGGCATCCAGCATTTCTTGCGTGAGCATGCTGACCCCGCAATCGCGGTCGACGCCATGCTCGCTGCGGCGCTGGAGAACGGCGGTCGCGACAACGTGACCGTGATCATTGTGAAGGTCGAGCGCACCGGCGGCGACTCCGCGATCGACAATGCAGATACATCGAAGATTCAGATCATCGATGAGTCGTCCTCCACAGTGGAGCAGACCGCCGAATAGCCTCTTCTGGCTGTGGATAACGGCCTGGCGGGTCGTGGACGGCGTGCAATAGGGGCATGGATCTTGAGCCACTCACCCTGCCGGCAACGCCGGCTGCACCTCGAAGGCAACCGGTCCCGGTGCTGGCGGCGGTCGTCCCCATCGCGGCAGGCGTCGTGCTGTGGCTTGTGACGGGGTCGATCTTCTCGTTGTGTTTCGCCGCGCTCGGCCCGCTGATGATCGGGGCTTCGCTGCTTGATGGTCTTCGCACCCGTCGTCGCGAGCGTCGTGTAGCGGCGGAGGAGGAGACAGCAGGTTGGCGTCGAGCAGAGCAGGACCTGCGTCGCCGTCACCAACGCGAGCGCCGCGAACTGCGACGCGTCCATCCGGATGCTGCGGCCTGCGTGCAGGATCCGCCGCTGCGCGACCTGCAGGCTCTCGATGAGGCAACGCCGATCGTCATCGGATCGGGTGCCCGTCGCAGCGTGCTGCGAGTGACGGGTGATGACAGCGAGCGCTCTCGTGCGTTTCGTGAGCGAGCGAGCGATGTCCACGACGTTCCGATCGTCGTGCCGATGGGACGCGGCGTCTGTCTGCGCGGTCCCGCACCCGTGGCAGCAGCTGCAGCCAGGGCACTCATCGTGCAGCTGTGTCTGCGTCACGCACCAGCGCAGCTTGCACTGGTAGGAGACGGACTCGCTCCGTTGGGTCTGGATAGCTTTCCGCACGCAGGTCGGCCGCGGCGCGGCGCGTGGCGGCTCGCCGTGAATCTGGCCGATGGCGACTGCACGGATGCGGCTGCCGAGGTACGTGTCTGTGGTCCGGGCGGCGAAGTGCCGGAGGGCGTGACGACCGTGGTCGACTGCGCTGATCCAGGGCACACCAGCGTGCGTACTACGGCCGGTGTCGAGGACATCGTGGTGGAGTGTCTGTCGCGGCCGCAGGCCGTGGCAATCGCCGCTGGCAGCATGGAACGTGAAGGTGAGGTGGCACAACTACCAGACAGCGTCGCGCTCGAGGAACTCACGCAGGGCGACGACAGCGGCTCAGCCCGGCTCCGAGCCGCGATCGGCCGCACAGAGAGCGCGGAGGTGGTACTCGATCTCGTGGAAGACGGGCCGCATGCGATCGTGACGGGGATGACTGGCTCGGGGAAAAGCGAGCTGCTGGTGACCTGGGTGACCTCGATGGCACGGACGCACAGTCCAGAAGAGGTGACCTTCGTCTTAGCCGATTTCAAGGGCGGCACCGCATTCGACCCGCTGCGTTCCCTGCCGCACGTCGCAGCCGTGATTACGGACTTGGATGACGAGGGCGCCCGTCGCGGCGTGCAGAGCTTGACGGCCGAGCTTCGACGCAGAGAGACGGTGCTCCAAGAGCTCGGAGTAAGGAACGTCGCGGAGAGTAAAGGACAGCTGGCGCGACTTGTGATTGTGGTCGACGAGTTCGCCGCGCTTTTGCAAGAGCACCCCGACCTCGGAGCGGTCTTCACAGATGTGGCGGCACGAGGCAGGGCTCTCGGCATGCATCTCATCCTCGGCACGCAGCGGGCGGCGGGAGTCATCCGCGATGCACTGGCAGCCAACTGTCCGCTGCGGGTGAGCCTGCGTGTTACCGAGGCAGCGGACAGTCGCCTCGTGATCGGCTCAGATGAGGCGGCTGAGTTGCCTGGTGGCGCAGGCTCGCGCGGCTTGGCGTTCGTGCGCCGCCCACAAGATTCATCCCCCGCCGCCGTGCGTGTGGCGCTCACCGGTGCGGGGGACCTGCGCAGCATCGGCGCGCGGTTCTCCGATGCGCCGGTACCCACCAGCCCATGGCTGCCTCCGCTGCCGCGACGTCTGGCGCTCGCGGCGCTCGCTCACGCGCACCCGGCGGGGGAGTCGCTGCTCCTTGGCCTTGCAGACGAACCGGAGAAGCAGCGTCAGATACCCGTGCTGCTGAGGCCAGGAGTAGATCGGGGGATCGTTGTGATCGGAGGCAGCGGATCGGGACGCACGACAGTGCTGCGGGCTCTGTCAGCGCAGAACCAACGTGCGGTATTCATCGATTCTGATCCGGAGCGAGCGTGGGACACGGTTGCTGATCTCTCTGAGGGAGATCTTCCTGCGCCTGACCTCGTACTGTGTGATGACCTCGATCAGCTCACTGCCGCATTTCCCATCGAACATGCCCAAGTGTTCCTCGAACGGTTTGAGAAGCTTGTGCGCACAGCAGCGGTGCGTGGGTGCACGATCGTCGTGACGACCAGCCGCGTCTCGGGTCAGATCTCGAGGGTGATCGAGGCGCTGCCGACTCGGATGCTGTTGCGCATGGGCACCAAACTCGAACATCTCGCAGCAGGCGGTGAGAACGACGGCTACCGCCGCGATCGGCCTGCCGGGCGCGCGAGAATGGACAATCGTGAGGTGCAGATCGTCTGGGCCGAACCTGACGTGAGTGGCGAGCAGGATGCCCGAATCCCAACGGCGCGGGCAACAAGCGGGGGTGAGGGTGCGCGCGCGACGAGCTGGGCTGCGGCTGCTCGCGTGGTGGGCGTGGTCGCGCCGGGCGCCCGACGGGTTGTTGAGGCGCTGCGCGCCGCGCATCCGAACTGCGAGGTGAAGCCGGTCTCCGATCGCTCGCAAGATGCTCCTTCCGAGCTGGGCGGCGGACGGCAGACAATCCTGGTCGGCGATCCAGAGACCTGGCAGCGTCACTGGGGCCTGTGGCAGCAGATCCGACTCGAGGGAGAGATGCTGATCCTTGCGGAATGCGCGGCGGAGTTGCGTGCCTTCACCGGCAGCCGGACGCTGCCGCCGTATGCCGAACCTCACGTCGGGCGTGCGTGGAGCATCCAGGACGGACGCCAGCCCAGACGCGTAATCATTCCCGAACTTGATCCTTCGAACCGGTGATTTGAGAATTCAGAGCACCGGTCTCACACACCGGTCTCTCACACCGGCCTCACAGCACTGACTCGAGTGGCCGAACATCCATGCCGTGAGCCACAGCGACGCCGTCGTTGAGCACCGCACCGCCCGCGATATTGAGGCCTGCGGCCAACGCCGTGTCGGCGCGAAGCGCGTCTTTCCACCCGCGGCGTGCGATCTGGCGCACATAGGGGAGCGTCGCGTTGGTGAGCGCGGAGGTCGAGGTATTCGGAACCGCACCGGGCATGTTGGCGACGCAGTAGAACACCGTGTCGTGCACGGCGAACGTCGGATCATCATGTGTTGTCGCATGAGTGTCTTCGAAGCAGCCGCCCTGGTCGACGGCGATGTCGACGAGGACGCTGCCGGGGCGCATCTCAGCGACCATGTCGTTGGTGACGAGTTTCGGTGCGCGCGCTCCGGGGATCAGCACCGAGCCGATCACCAGGTCAGAGGCGGTGACCGCTCGCCGCAGATCCATCGGGTTGGATGCCGCGGTCTTCACACGCCCGGAGAAGTGATCATCGAGCATCCGCAGTCGGGGGATGTTGGTGTCGAAGATGGTGACGTCCGCGCCCATGCCGCTGGCGATCACCGCGGCGTTTGCGCCGGCGACACCTCCACCGATGACGGTGACGGTAGCGGGCCGGGTGCCGGGTACACCTGACATCAGCAGGCCGAGGCCGCCGTTCGAGCGCAGCAGTGTGTTCGCTCCGACGAGAGGCGCCAGCCGCCCGGCGACCTCGCTCATGGGAGCAAGGAGCGGGAGCCCGCCTCCAGCCAGCTGCACAGTCTCATACGCGATGGCGGTCACGCCGTCAGCGAGGAGCCGTTCGGTCAACGGGCGATCGGCGGCGAGGTGAAGATAGGTGAACAGCGTCAGATCATCGCGAAAATACCGATATTCACTGGCGATCGGCTCCTTCACCTTGAGCAGCAGTTCTGCGCACGCCCACACCTCAGCAGCGTCATCCAGCAGCGTGGCGCCTGCCTCCGCATACTCGGTATCGGGCATGGATGAGCCCACACCCGCCCCGGATTGCACGAAGACCTCGTGCCCAGACTTCACCAGATCGTGCACGCCAGCGGGCGTGAGCGCGACACGGTACTCGTTGTTTTTGACCTCGGTGGGGACGCTGATCCTCATCGTGGCTCCTCTCCTTCCCCTCGACATTGAGGGGGGTTTCAGCCCTGGGTCAGGGCATCAGATGCCGGCGCCGGGACGGATCATCCCGACGTCATTCCCTCCGCCGAGTACGGCGAGGGGAAGTTTGCTGGCCAGCGTTGCCACGTTAGCCTCGTTGAGGGCACCGCGCGGGCGAGGAGAGTTGCGGCGACGATTGTCGCCGCACGTCCCGAGCCATCGAGCATCTTCAGCGCCACTGTGGTGCCGTTCGGCGCAACCATGACCATGATGCCTTCGGCGCCCCCCTTGGCGAACACGCCGAGAGTCTCGATCGCGATCGTGTCGGGTCGCCCCGGTCCCTCGATGGTCCAGGGGTTCTCCTTGACCGCACGAACCAGCGTGCCAGCGACGCGGTGCAGGGCGAACGGCGACCGCTCGGACGCCGTGCCGATCCGGTGGATGCCACGGGCAAGACCCGCCAACGTGATGGCGTGCACCGGCGCCCCGCATCCGTCAATAGACGTGTGCGCGATCTTCTCGCCCGTAAGACGCTCGACCACTTCGCGAATGTGCAGTTGCAGCGGATGCAACGGATCGAGGTATCCGTCGGTTGCCCAGCCGGTCGCCACGCAGGCGCGGAGCATCGCAGCATGTTTTCCAGAGCAGTTCATCCGGATGCGTGCCGGCTCGCCGTGTTCGCGGACCAGCTCATCACGGGTGGCGGTGTCAGTCGGCCATGCGGCCGGGCACGCGAGCTGATCTTCAGTGAGCCCACCTGCGGTCAAAACCTCGCGGACGACGTCGGCGTGACGGTTAGTGCCGACATGACTGGCCGTTGCGAGCGCGAGATGCTCGCCGGCAAGTTCTGCGCCAGCTGTAATGCAGGCCACCGCCTGAAGCGGCTTCAAGCTGGAGCGGGGGAGGATCAGCGCGTCCGGGTTTCCCAGGCGCTGGTGACCTCACCGTCGGGTGACAGGACGATCGCCGCGCCCGCATGGCGGGATTCGACGAACCCACTTCGGTCGACGACGGCGAGTTCTACGGCATCCGCAACAGTGAAAGTCTCCAACACCCCTCCACCCTAAACTCTGCGTGCCAGACTGACCGCATGAGGCTCGGAGAACATCACTACGCATTGACCACAACGTGGACAGGAAATCTCGGCTCCGGTACCAGCGGATACCGCGATTACTCCAGAGACGTCACGATCGAGGTCGAAGGAAAGCCGACGCTGCTCGCATCCGCGGACAAGCCGTTCCGCGGCGACCCGGAGCGCTGGAATCCAGAGGACATGCTCATCGCCTCGTTGTCCGAATGTCACCTGCTGTCATACCTGCACGCCTGCGTGGTTGCCGGCGTCGTGGTCGTCTCGTATCGCGACACCGCGACCGGCGTCATGACCGAGGACGGCAAGAGCGGCGGCGCGTTCACCGAAGTGCTGCTGCGCCCAGAGGTGGTCGTCGCCGACGCATCGATGATCGCGGCGGCAGAACGCGCACACGACGACGCCCACCAAATGTGCTTTATCGCGAACTCGATGAATTTCCCGGTTCGTCATCAGGCGACTGTCACTGCGGCGTAGGCAGCTTCGTCTGCTCAGCGGCGCTCGTGCGGCAATGCCTGCTTGATCTTCTCGATCGGACCCTGCGCGGGAGGCTCGTTGTACACGCCAGCGAGTTCTTGCTCCGACAGCGAGTGGATTGCCGCCATGATCTGATCAGTCGCGAGTCGACGCGCTTTGCCGCTGGATGCCGGACCGTGCACCGACAAATCGATCGGATCGCCGAACCGTACCGTGATGCGCTCTTTCATGGACGGGAGCTTGGCACCCTTCGGCATGGCCTTATCGGTGCCGATGAGCCCGACCGGAACCACTGGCGCCCCGGTCTGCAAGGCGAGGAAGGCGACACCGGTGCGGCCCTTGTAAAGGCGTCCGTCCGTGGAGCGCGTGCCTTCCGGGTAGAGCGCAACGGCGAGGCCGTCGTCGAGTAGCTGGCGCTGCTGGTCGAGGGCATCGAGTGCTGCCTGTCCTGCTCCTCGGCGCACGGGGATTGCCCCGATCGACTGGAAGAACGTCCGCGAAACGGCGCCTTTGAATCCGGTGCCTCGAAATAGGTCGATTTCGCCAGGAACTGGACGGGGCGGGGCGCGGCGACCGGAATCGCGATCGAGTCGATGAACGACAGGTGGTTGCTCGCGAAGATCACGGGCCCATCGAGAGGGACACGATCGCGTCCCTCTACCCGCGGGCGGTAGATCACGCGCGCCAGCATGCCTATCACGGCACGTCCCATGGCATATGTTGCGCCGGCGTGACGCGGAGTAGCGGAGTCCTCTGCAGCCTCCGCTACGACCTCTTCGGGGGCCGGCTCAGAAGTGTCGGACTGCTCAGAGGTCATCAGATCAGGCTACTCCGCGATCCATGCTCTCCATGGCATAGAACTCTCACCGGCCGGTCGAGGTCCGCAACGGGAGCCTCTCCCAGCGAGGGCAAAGGCGAATGCGAGAAGATAGGACGTCCCCCCACGATTTTGAGGTTTCACTTTGCGCAAGCGCCCACTCATCGTTCTGTCCACCGTTACCGCTGCGACCCTGCTGCTGGCCGGATGCTCAGGCATCGACGGCACAAAAAGCGATGCGGGTGACAAGGCAGGCACAGACCTCTGCTCGGCAGCTGTCGACAGCGGCGCTGCGTCGAAAGATGTCACCGTCGACGGCGAGTTCGGCACCGTATCTGCGGCGAGCTTCGAACTCGGCCAGCAGGTTGACGAAGCTCAGCGCAGCGTGGTCAGCGAAGGAGACGGCGACAAGATCGCCGACGGCGACTACGTCAGCTACGCCCTGAGCGCCTTTGACGGCGATACCGGTGAGCGTCTGGGTGACGCTGGCTACACAGAGGGTGAGCTCCTCCCCGCCGCACTGACGGCAGACGCGCCCCTTGGCCAGCTCATCGGTTGCGCGACGGTCGGCTCTCGACTTTCGATCGTCTTCCCGACCACGGACCAGGCTGCTGCACAGTTCTACATTCTTGACGTGCTCGATGTTGTCCCCACCGCGGCATGGGGCAAGGAGCAGGCGCCGGTTGAAGGCATGCCGACGGTCACGCTCGACAAGGACGGCAAACCCACCGTCAAGATCCCCGACACCGCGGCGCCGACTGAGCTCCAGATCTCCGTACTCAAGGAGGGCGATGGCATCCCTGTTGAGGCCGGTGATACCAGTCTCCTTCAGTACCACGGCGTGAACTGGACTGACGGTGAGACATTTGACTCATCATGGGAAAACGGCGCACCGATCTCGATCGACGGAAACACTTACGTCGAGGGCTTCATTCAGGCGCTCGCAGGTCAGAAGGTCGGCTCGCAGGTTCTCGTCGTCATCCCGCCGGCTCTCGCCTACGGTGAAACAGGTACCAGCGACCACGAGCTCGCAGGTCAGACGCTGGTGTTCGTGATCGACATTCTCGCCACAATGCACCCCGCAGCGGCCGCCGCGCAGTAAGCGAACGGCCGCGCGAGCGGTGCCGTGGTCGAGAAGAGCAGCCGAGAAACGCGATCGAGAAATACGGCCGAGGCTTAGGCTGAGATCATGCGTCGCATCATCGTTCTCGGCTCCACTGGCTCCATCGGCACTCAGGCGTTGGACGTGATCCGCTCCAATCCGCGACGGTTCGAGCTCGTCGGTCTCGCTGCCGGTAGCAACTCAGAGTTGCTCGGGCAGCAGGCAGAACAGTTCCAGGTGGACGACACTGCACTGGGCGCTGAGCAGGCAGAGCAGCTGGTTCGCGATGTTGAGGCGGATGTCGTGCTCAACGCGATCACCGGTTCGATCGGTCTCGGCTCAACGCTCGCGGCGCTGAAAGCTGGCCGCACACTGGCGTTGGCCAACAAGGAGTCGCTGATCGTCGGTGGCGAGTTGGTCACTGCGGCTGCCGCAGAGGGCCAAATCGTGCCGGTCGATTCTGAGCACTCTGCGCTCGCGCAGGCCTTGCGCTCGGGGACGCACGATGAGATCCGGCGCCTTGTGGTGACGGCATCCGGTGGCCCATTCCGTGGTCGGAGACGCGATCAGATGGATGCCGTGACGCCAGCAGAGGCGCTCGCGCACCCGACCTGGAACATGGGTCGTGTCGTCACGACGAACTCCGCGACGCTGGTGAATAAGGGGCTCGAGGTGATCGAGGCGCACCTCCTGTTCGATGTCGAGTACGACGATATCCAGGTGGTCGTTCATCCGCAGTCGATTGTGCACTCGATGGTGGAGTTCATCGACGGCTCGACGATCGCCCAGGCCTCGCCGCCCGACATGCGTCTTCCGATCTCCCTGGCTCTGGACTGGCCGCACCGCATCGGCGGGGTCGGCCGACCGTTGGACTGGACTAAGGTGAGCAGCTGGGACTTCGAGCCGCTCGATGACGAGGCATTCCCCGCCGTTGCGCTGGCGAAAAGAGTCGGCCGGGCCGGCCGCACGTTCCCCGCCGTCTTCACGCCGCGAATGAGCAGGCGGTTGACGCCTTCCACGAAGGACGTCTGCCATTCCTCGGCATCGTCGACACGATCGCACGCGTCGTCGACGCTCATGAGCCCCCTGATCAGCTGACGGTCGAAACGCTCGCCGAGGCAGAGAACTGGCGCGCGCAACGGCAAATCAGTTCATCGCAAAGGTCTAAGACACCGACCCTTCGACAGGCTCAGGGAGCGGTCCAGGGCCCTGCGGGCTGTACGGAGCGAACGGGCGGGCGACCGGGCTCAGTCCGGGTACGGAACCGGCCAGTGCGGCTCGGGAACGGGCCATCCGGCATCGCGCAACGCTCGACGTGCCAACTCACGCGCCGAGTACGGGGTGCGCACTCCGCGGATGTCGCGATAATCCTGGTGCCCTGGACCCGCCCAGAGGATGGCGTCGCCTTCTCCGACGAGGCCGACAGCGGCGATGATCGCTGCCTCCGGCGGGGAAACCTCGTGGATCTCGGCATCCGGCTGCACGAGCCGCGCGCCCTCGATGAGGGTCGCACGGATCGAGGCTGGGTCCTCGAAGCGCGGGTGGTGGTCGGTGACGACCAGGATGTCGCTGCCCTCGACCGCGGTGCGACCCATGTCGTGCCGTTTCGTCGCGTCACGGTCGCCATCTGCGCCGAAGAGCATCAGGGTGCGGCCAGGTGTAACCCGGCGGATCGCTGCGAGGGTCTTTTCGAATGCATCCGGGGAGTGGCCGAAGTCGACGAAGACCGCTGGCCCCTGCTCTCCGGAGACGAGCTCGGTGCGGCCCGGCAGGTAGGCGTTGATCTGGCCGTCGCGCTCGAGCGCCAGAGCGATGCGCTCCCAGGTGTAGCCGCCTTCAAGCAGCATCACGAGCGCGAGCGCGGCGTTCGCTGCCATGTGCGGGCCGATCACGGGGACAACCGTCGTGAGCGTCTTGTCCTCGGGGCCCGTCAGCGTGAAGCGGGTGCCGCGCTGGCGCTCATCATCAATCGTGACGA
This sequence comes from Microbacterium sp. CH12i, assembly GCF_000685355.1. Lineage (GTDB taxonomy): Bacteria > Actinomycetota > Actinomycetes > Actinomycetales > Microbacteriaceae > Microbacterium. The sequence goes on from NZ_JHET01000012.1 coordinate 76,650, forward strand.
CCCAGTCGGCCTTGGCTGCGGCTTCGGGGTCTACCGCGATCGCCGGGGTGCCAACGGTGACCACCGGAATCTCGGAGGCGGCCACGACATCGACGCCAGCGGCGGAGTCCAGACAGATCACGGCACGACGCGCCCGGTCAGGGCGGAAGAGTGGCAGCTTCGCGGCGAAGTACTCGTCCATGTCGGCGTAGTCGTCGAGATGATCGTGGGAGAGGTTCGTGAACCCTGCGACATCGAACACGATGCCGTCGACGCGCTTGCGCGACAGTGCCTGGGCGCTGACCTCGACGGCGACGGCTTCGACCTTACGTTCGCGCATGAGCGCAAGAAGCGCATGCATCTCGGAGGCCTCGGGCGTGGTGAGCCGGGAGACGATGACGTCTCCGGCGATGTGTCTCTCTGCCGTCGAGGACAGCCCGGTCACAACACCGATCTGATCGAGAATGCCTTCGAGCAGGTGAGAGACGCTCGTCTTACCGTTCGTGCCGGTGGTCGCGAAGAGCAGCGGCAGATCGTCATCGGCGCCAGTGCCGTAGACCCAGGCGCTCAGTGACCCCAGGATGCCGCGGGGGTCATCGACGATCACGATCGGAAGCCCGGTGTTGCCGGCGAGGTCGGCGCCGGCCTCGTCGGTGATAACCGCGACCGCCCCCTTCTCAGCGGCAGTGTCGGCGAACACCGCACCGTGCTGATTGACGCCCTGAATGGCGACGAACGCCTCGCCGGCGCGGAGGTCGGCGGTGGCGAGGGTGATACCGGTCAGAGTGACACCGGCCGTGTCACCGCGGGTGGCGGTGCCGAATCGGGCGGCAAGATCCGTCAGGGCTCGCTGTGGCGGAGCATCCGGACGGAGCACGGGAGGAAGGCTGGGCTGTGTGGTCGACATGGCCCTTCCATGATCTCATGAGCGGGTGTCTGGGACGCGCTCGCAGATGTGTCGGGCGCGCCCCAGACCGGCTTCATCCGCCGGTTCGCGAGCGGCTAGGCCGAACGCCGATATGCGAGTACCGCAACGACGAGACCAGCGAGGCCCGCAACCAGCCCTGCACCGCCGAGGATCGTTCCGACTGGACTCGCCGATTCCTCCGCTGGCGTGCTTTGCGGCATGTCGGAGTGCTCGCCGTGTCCGGCATCCGCGGTGTCTGAGCCAGCGGCCGCCACAGTCACGACCGGTGCGGGTGAATCGAGATCGTGCGGATCAGCGCCATCCTCAGCGATCTCGACCCACTCGTTCATGCCGGTCTCGCACTGCTGCTCAACGGGGAAAGCGAGGGCATCTGGCGCATCCTCACCGAGCGTCACTGCCATGCTCGCCGCGCCGCGGAGACCGCCAGGGATGGGGGAAGTGGCGGTGTAAGTGACCGCAGAGACGAGGCCGTTGTCGGCGCGCTCAACGGCGATGTCCCAGAGGCTGTCGACCGTCGGTGAGACGGATGCCAGACCGTCAGGCATCGTGATGCGCAGCGCCGTCGTGGGGGACTCCTCGCAGCCGTGCGAGAACGAGAAGGTCAGTACAGCCGAGCCTCCTGGCTCGATGGCATCGGGGCTGACGCCGACGTGAGCGCTCGCAGCGAGCGGAGCTGCGAGAACAAAACCTGCGGCAAGAACGGCGGCGGCGACGCCGCGACGGGGGAATCGAGAGTTTGACATGGGTGTCTCCTGTGGTCAGATGCAGAGTCGACTCTGCGTGCGGGCACGCCGATGGCGCGCTGAACCGCGAGGGATGCCGTGAAACGGCGATGATCACGTACGACTGTTCAGCCGTGGGAGAGCAGGGGAGGCCCGCGCAGCGAAATGTCGCCCACGCGGATCGTCGAGACAAAGATGTGCGTGGTTTCGCCGAGCGATGCCGGAATTGGCCAGTCGGCGGGTAGCTGCGGCATCCGCACCCGCAACACGGCCCGCACCCAGCGTGCAATCGCGCGCAGCAGCTGTTCGCCGCGCCAGAGCATGGCGACGGTGAGGATGCCGGCAAAGAAGTGCGCGCCGGCCATGGCGGCATCACCAGAAGCCGCAGGCAACGTTGCGGCCACTGTTGGCAGGGTCAAGACGTGCTGGTGACCGCTGACGGCGACACCGGGAGTCAGGGTCGCTCCGAGCGCAACGAACAGCACATGGAAGACAACCTGCGACACCAGTACAGCCGTGCTCAACTTCGCAAGACCTGGGGTGCGTCCGACCAGCAGCGTCGAGATGGGCGCAAGGAACACGCTGAGCGCGATGACGAGCAGAGGGTGGGGCGGAGTCCCGCCGCCGATGGTGTGTGAAACGGCGGCGATGATCGTCGCGACCGACGATGCGGTGGCCCCACGCAGGAGTCGCAGCTGTCGGGAAGTCACCCCCTCAGCCTATGCGGCGGATTCCTAGTCGACGCACAGTACCGTTGGCATGTGGAAATCCTGCTTTACATCGCCGGCATTCTGTTCATGCTGGTGGGCCTCGGCCTCTCGATCGGGCTGCACGAGATCGGACATCTCGTCCCCGCGAAGCTCTTCGGCGTGCGCGTGGGGCAGTACATGATCGGCTTCGGTCCCCGGCTGTGGTCGAAACGGATCGGCGAGACCGAGTACGGGTTCAAGGTTCTGCCGCTCGGCGGATTCATCTCGATGTCTGGGATGTATCCGGCATCCGAGGGAAAGCCCGCACGAGGAATCTTCCGCACGCTGGTGCAGGATGCCCGTTCCGCTAACGATGAGACGATCACAGACGGTGCCGAGGAGCGCGTGTTCTACAAGCTCCCGGTGTTCAAGCGCGTCATCGTGATGCTTGGCGGTCCGCTGATGAATCTGATTCTCGCGGTGCTTATCCTTACCGTGCTCGCCTCGGGGATCGGCCTTCAGCAGGGCACGACGACCATCGCGAGTGTCACCGAGTGCGTTCTTCCGGCCGGAACATCACAAACCGAGTGTGCGCCGAATGATCCCGCATCTCCGGCGGCTGAGGCCGGCATTCTGCCTGGCGACGTGCTGGTATCGATTGACGGCACGCCCGTGTCGACGTTCGCCGAGGCGACCGCCATAGTGCAGGCGGCGCCCGGTAACACCCTTGACATGGTCGTTTCACGCAAGGGTGAGAACACCGACCTGACGATTACTCCGATTTCAGCCGAACGGGCGCTCACCGACGCCTCTGGTCAGCCCAAACTCGACGCCGACGGCAAGCCGATCGTCGCCGAGGTCGGTTACGTCGGGATGGGCGCCCAGATGGGTTTCGTCCCGCAGCCGATCGGCACGGGCGCCGAGATGGCGGGCGAGAACGTCGGACGTGTGGCGAGCCTGATCGTGACGCTCCCTGCGCGACTCTGGGATGTCGGAGTGTCGCTGTTCACCGGGTCGGAGCGCGACCCGAACGGTCCGCTCAGCGTCGTCGGGGTGGGGCGCATCGCCGGTGAGGTGGCTGCCACCGATGCACCGATTCTGAACCGATTCGTCGTGCTGTTGAACCTGCTGGGCTCATTGAATATCGCGCTGTTCGTGTTCAACCTGATCCCACTGCTGCCGCTCGACGGAGGTCACGTCGTCGTGGCGCTCTGGGACGGCATCCGGCGCGCCTGGGCGAAGCTGTTCCGCCGCCCGCCGCCAGCTCCGGTAGACGCGACCCGCCTCGTGCCGTTGACCGTGATCGTCGCAGTGCTGCTTATCGGAATGGGCGCGCTGCTGATGATCGCCGACGTCGTGAACCCGGTGAACCTGTTCCAGTAGGTGGTGTTATGCGACCGCGTCGCGGATCAGGCGCTCCAACGTACGGATGCCATCGCGGGACAGGATCGACTCGAGATGCCCCTGCACGCTAGAGAAGCCCTTGCCGCGCATTGCGTAGACGTCGCCTGTCGCAACGTCTGCGGAGACCTCGGCGGCGCCCACTGTGGTGGTGCCAGGGGATACCCGGGCAGTGAACGTGTTGTAGAACCCGATCGAGGCATCCTCGCCGAACACAGGAACGACCTTCTGCAGTCCCTGGTGCGGCGTGGACAGAGGGGCGAGCTCGATGCCGAGCTGGTCAGCCAGAATCTGGTGACTGAGGCATACAGCGAGCAGCGGTGCGCCCTCAGCGAGTCGCCTGGCGACGATCTCGCGCATGCGGGCAATTCGCGGCGTCGCGGCGTCGCGAGGATCGCCGGGGCCGGGGCCGGCGATGAGAAGCTCGGTGGCATCGATGTCCGCGTCGGTGACTTCGTTCCACGGCACGATCTTCGCGTCCAGCCCGAGGTGATGCAGCTGATGGGCGAGCATCGTCGTGAAGCGGTCTTCGGCGTCGACGACGAGTGCGCTGCGGCCGGCGAACGGACCTGCCGTGCCGTCCTCCTGCGGGTTCAGCCAGAATTCCGCGAGCCGCGAGTTGCGCGAGGCGAGGAGCGCGCTGACCTCCGCGTCATCGGCGAGTGACGTCTCTGTTCCTGGCTCATCTGGATCGGTCTTTGTCGTGGCGACGTCGTCACGAGCAATCGCGCCGATGGCACCGAGAACGCCAGCCGCCTTGCCGTGGGTTTCGCTGACTTCTCCGTACGGGTCGGAGTGGCGCACCAGCGTCGCGCCGACCGGGACGCGCAGCTGCCCGTTTTCGAGGTAGACGGTGCGAATGAGGATAGGGGCGTCGACGTCGTGCCCACCGTGATCGTTCGGGGTGAAGAGTGCCGCAACACCGGAGTAGTAGCCGCGGGGCTTCGCCTCATGGCGACGGATGACAGCACAGGCGTTCTGCATCGGAGAGCCGGTGACGGTGGGGGCGAACATCGTCTCGCGGAGGATGTCGCGCGGATCAAGCCGGCTGCGCCCACGCAGCATGTACTCGGTGTGTGTGAGGCGTGACATCTGCTTGAGGTGCGGCCCGGTGATACGACCGCCATCCGAGCAGACCGCGCTCATCATCTTGAGTTCTTCATCGACGACCATGAAGAGCTCCTCAGTCTCTTTGGTGGAGGAGAGGAACTCGACCAGAGTCTCTTTGGTCGCTCCTCCTGCAGGATGGCGGAACGTGCCGGAGATCGGATTCATTGTGACGATGCCGTCGCGGGCGACCACGTGGGCCTCTGGGCTCGCACCTACGGCAATGTGTCCGGGCGTGATGACGGCGAACGTCCAATAGGCACCGCGCTCGTGTTCGAGAAGCGCGCGGAACCAAGTGAGTGCGGTGGTGCGCTCTGCAGCGGTGCGCTCGGCTGTCGTGTGCTCGGCGGAACCGGTGTCGATAGTGGCGGTGTAGTCACGACGGATGACGAAGTTGGCGCCTTCGCCACGGCCGATCTCGTCGGCGATGACGCGGGTGACTACTTCTGCGTAGTCCTCATCGCTGATATCGAAGCCGGCGTCTTTCAACGGCACGGCATCCTGCGGCAGTGCACTCAGCATGCCTTCGAGCGGCAGGTACTCATGGCGATCGACGAGCAGGCAGCGCAGCGGTGCACCGTCATCCTGCGCTTCGAAACCCCGCTCACGCACCTGGCGGTACGGGACCATCGCGAACACCTCGCGGGGAGTCCCGTTCACGGTCAGCGGAATGTCGGCGAGCAGCTCGACATCTTCAATGTCTCCCGTGAGAAGCTCGACGCTCTCGGCGCCGTCGCGCGCAATCAGCACGAAGGACGCATCGGTGTCGTGCACCAGTTCGGCGAGCAGGGCTGCGGTATCGGTCATCGAGATCTCCTGTGCAGGGCTCCGGCTCGGCTCAAAAAAAAAGACCGCCCGGGAGGCGGTCAGAATTCGTGGGAACGCGAACACACCGCCTAAGAGGCGGGCCACCAGGTGAAGTTCGCGAGCATGGCCTGAAACTATCACACGGCGAGGATCCAGCCCCGCCGCGTGACGGCGGCGTAGGCTGGAGATGTGCCAGCCGTGAATCTTGGGATGCCGAAGGTCCCTGAAGTCCTCGCCCCTCGTCGTAAGACTCGACAGATCAAGGTCGGGAAAGTGTTGGTCGGCGGAAACGCTCCCGTCAGCGTCCAGTCGATGACGACGACGAAGACGACTGACATCAACGGCACACTTCAGCAGATCGCCGAGCTCACCGCCTCCGGCTGTGAGATCGTGCGCGTGGCGGTGCCGCATCAGGATGACGCCGATGCGCTGAAGATTATCGCGATGAAGAGCCAGATTCCGGTGATTGCCGACATCCACTTCCAGCCGCGCTACATCTACACGGCGATCGACGCCGGCTGTGGTGCGGTGCGCGTGAACCCGGGCAACATCCGCGAGTTCGACGGCAACGTCGGCAAGATCGCCGAGGCAGCGAAGGCTGCCGGTGTCTCGCTGCGCATCGGCGTTAACGCCGGTTCGCTCGACAGGCGGATCCTCGAGAAGCACGGCAAAGCCACCGCAGAGGCGCTCGTCGAGAGCGCCGTGTGGGAGGCTTCGCTGTTTGAAGAACACGACTTCCACGACTTCAAGATCTCGGTCAAGCACAACGACCCGATTGTCATGGTGAAGGCTTACCGTCAGCTCGCAGAGCGCGGCGACTGGCCCCTGCACCTCGGCGTGACCGAGGCCGGGCCCGCATTCCAGGGCACGATCAAGTCGGCGACGGCATTCGGGATCCTGCTCTCGGAGGGCATCGGCGACACGATCCGCGTCTCGCTCTCTGCGCCGCCCGCCGAAGAGGTCAAGGTCGGCCATCAGATTTTGCAGTCGCTGAACCTGCGCGAGCGCAAGCTCGAAATTGTTTCCTGCCCTTCGTGCGGTCGCGCCCAGGTAGACGTGTACACGCTTGCTGACAACGTGACCGAGGGTCTTAAAGACATGACCGTGCCGCTGCGCGTCGCAGTCATGGGCTGCGTTGTAAACGGCCCTGGTGAGGCGCGCGAGGCTGATCTTGGCGTGGCTTCCGGAAACGGTAAGGGACAGATCTTCGTCAAGGGCGAGGTCATCAAGACCGTTCCTGAGGCCGACATCGTTGCGACCCTGATCGAAGAGGCGAACCGCATTGCCGCCGAGATGGGTGCGGACGCTCCCCTCGGCACCGCCCAGGTCATCACCGCGTAAGTCTGATGCCCGCCACGATCGTTACCTTTCCGCACGGTGCTACGCGTGGCGCGGGGACAGTTGTGTCCGCGGAATCTCGTGAAGATGGCGCGGTCATCGTCGTGGATGCGACGCCGTTTCATCCCGTGGATCACACCTGGCCGGATCAGCCCGGGGATGCCGGGGCCCTGCGTGCGGGCGACGAGTCCATAGCGGTTGCCGAGGCGGTGATGGCTGCGGTGAGTGACGACGGTGTGCTCGCTGTGGGTGCGGACATCCCCGTCAAGCGGGGTGCGGAGGGCTGGACGTGGCTGGTGGGGCATCGCCTTGCGGTCGCAGATGCTCCGCACTGGCTGGTGCCAGGGGCCGCAGTGACTCTCGACGTCGATGCCTCACGGCGCAGTGGTCTGAGCCGCGGGCACACTGCGTGTCATTTGGCATCTTTGGCGCTCGATCTCGCAGTCGCTGATCTGTGGCGGAAAGATCCGGGTGCGACGCACTGGGCAGCCCGGATTTCGAGGGTCGCGCGAACCAGTCCAGTCGCATCCATGAAGATGGCAGCGTCGACGATTACAGGCTCGGGAAAAGTCTGCGCAAGGCGGGCTTTGACACCGAGACGTTCGCGGCGACGCTCTCGGAGCGCGAAGAGCGCATCAACACGCAGCTTGCCGTGTGGGTGGCCTGTGGTGCGCGCAGCTGGATCGCTGTGGAGGGACCGACGATAACTGACCGGCGCTCTTGGCACTGTGAGCTTCCCGATGGCGACGTGGAGATTCTTTGCGGCGGGACGCACGTCGAGGCTTTGTCTGCGTTCTCGAGCATTCGGGTGTCGCTCGATCTGAGCGATCCGCAGTTGCTGGTGATGACGACGCAGGTCGTCGGATCAGAACCCGAAGTTGGTGAACGCCGGTAACGAGCCATCGGCGAGTGATTCGAGGATCAATCGCTCATGAGGAGGCATCGCCTCCGGAAGATCCTGGAGTGAGAACCAGTCGATCCGTGCGCACTTGCTCGGCTCCATGATCCGAGGATCGCCGACCCACGTGGACGCGGCGAAGAACCAGTCGACGCGCTGCTCGATCTCAGTCGAAGTGCCGTCGGTGCGCTGCATGACGCTGAGCGGCGTGAGGTCGTGCTCCTCGAGTGTGATGCCCAGTTCTTCCCTGGCCTCACGGATAGCGGCCATCGTCGCGTGCTCAACGAACTCGATGTGCCCGGCTGCTCCGGCTGCCCACGTGCCGTCGAGGTATCCGGTGCCCTGTCGCAGCTGCAGCAGCACCTCATCACCGCGCCGGAGATAGACGTATGCCGCGGGGATCAACGCGAACCGGGGTCTGCTCATGCTGTGCTCGCGGGTGGTTGTGCGGGGTGCGCGGGTGGTTGTGCGGGGTGAATTACCACGCAGCATCGGCCGGTTGCAGGCGACAGTTCTGCTCGATCAGGGTCGGCATGGGACCCTTCGAGCGTTCCGCGAACGAACGCGTGGTTGAGGTTGCACGCAAGGTCGGTGTGCTCTTGCGCCACACTGTGAAACGGACAGTTCTGCAGGATGATGTCATCGTCGTCAGTACTGACGGGCTCGAATCCCGCAGCGGCGAGCGCAGAAGGGAAGTTTCCCGCGTTCGCTGCCAGCTCGTTCCCCTCGTGCTCTGCGGCCTCGGCGAGAGCGACGCGAAACTCGCCAGATGGAGCCGCGTCAGCCGCCGTAGCGAGGAGCTTGGCCAGCAGGCTGTAGTTGCGGGGAGGGAAGCTCACTGCGCGCTCGTCCTGGCTGCGCGCGTAACGCTTCGAGGGGCGTCCCGATCCCGGCCCCGTCCTGCCGTTCATCCGAGCAAAACTGACTTCCAACAGCCCCGCATCGGCAAGCCGGTCCAGATGATAGGCGGCAAGGCTGCGGCTGATGCCGATGGCGGTCGAGACTTCCTCCCGCGTCACACTGTTGCTCTGGCGCGCGATGAACTCATAAAGACGCCGGCGGACGTCGTCCGACAGCAGCGCGAGATCGCCCAGATTCCCGTGAGGGTTGGTTGTGTCCATTCGCATCGCCCTTTCTAAAACAAGGCTACCTTACGAAACATCGTCGTGGTGCCATTCTAAAAATAAGTTCATTACGGTTTAGAAAGGTGCAGACATGTCGGAGTCGATTCTTTGGCCCGAAGTTGTGCCAGTGCATGTCAAGAGCGCAATGCCTGCACCAGATCTGGCGCGAGCAGAGTTAGCGGCAGGCGATTTTCTGCGGGCGTTAGGGGTCTCTCTCGAATCTGAGCACCTCAGAGCGACGCCCGAGCGGATGGCGCGCGCGTGGGCTGAGCTACTCACTCCGCGAGAGTTTGACTTGACCACCTTTCCGAATGAGGAGGGGTACGACGAGATGGTCATCGTGCGTGACATACCCGTCCGTTCGATCTGCGAGCACCACCTCTTGCCGTTCAGCGGTCGAGCCAGCATCGGATACCTCCCAGGCGAACGAATCGTCGGCCTGTCGAAGCTGGCGCGCATCATGGAACACTTTGCTTCTCGTCCCCAGACCCAAGAGCGGCTGACAAAGCAGGTCGCGCAGTGGCTGCAAGACAACCTCGATCCTGAGGGCGTGGGCGTGATTATTGCAGCGGAACATTCGTGCATGACGCTGCGAGGTGCTCAGGCGACCGGATCGAGCACGTTGACCTCGACGCTTCTCGGTCGCCTGCGTGATGATCCACGTTCACGACAAGAGTTCCTCGCACTCGCAGAACTCACTCGCATATAGACCCCGCACACAAGAACGATTGGAAAGAGCTGATGAACACAGTGCAGAACGTCATCGTGATCGGGGGAGGCCTCGCCGCAGGGAAGACAGCAGAAGCCTTGCGACAAGACGGCTACGAAGGTGCAGTCACGTTGATCGCCGCAGAGAACCATCTGCCTTACGAACGTCCCTCACTGTCAAAGGACTATCTATTCGGCCGCACCGAGTTCGATGATGCGCTCGTGCACTCTGCCGATTGGTATCAAGACCACGACATCACGGTCCGTCAAGGCGTGACAGCGACGGCGATCGATATCGCCGGGCATACGGTCACACTCGGCGACGGCTCAACACTCCCATACGACAAGCTCGTCCTCGCGACCGGTTCCATCGCCCGCCACCTTCCACTTCCCGGTGCGGATGCCGACGGCATCCACTATCTGCGAACCGTCGAAGAGTCCGACGCGATCCGTGCCACCTTTGGGCAGGGAAAGAGGCTCGTACTCATCGGCGGTGGATGGATCGGGCTAGAGGTCGCCGCGGCCGCTCGCGCGAGCGATACGACGGTGACGATCCTCGAAGGCGGAAAGCTTCCTCTCCTCAGGGTTCTGGGTGATGAAATCGCGCAGGTCTTCGCTGATTTGCACACGGCCAACGGTGTGGACCTCCGCACCGACGTCCAGATCGCTGAGATCACGACTGAACACGGTCGCGCTACGGGTGTGCGCCTCGCGGACGGTGAAGGGGTGCCCGCCGATGCGATCGTGATCGGCATCGGGGTGAGCCCTGAAGTCGAGATTGCGAAGGCAGCCGGGATCGCTGTCGACAACGGCGTGCTCGTCGATGCTGCGCTGCGCACTAGCGACCCAGACGTCTTCGCGGTCGGCGACATCGCGAATCACCAGCATCCGATTCTCGGGCAGCGGGTACGCGTCGAGCACTGGGCCACAGCATTGAATCAGCCGGCCGCTGCCGTCTCCGCGCTCCTTGGCAATGACACTGAGTACACCGAGCTGCCGTACTTCTACAGCGACCAGTACGACCTCGGCTGCGAGTACATCGGCTATGCGTCACCGGGATCGTATGATCGAGTCGTGATACGGGGGAGCCTGGCGAAACGAGAGTTCGTCGCCTTCTGGCTTGATGCTGAAAACCGCATCCTGGCGGCGATGAACGTGAACGTGTGGGATGTCATCGACCAGATCAAGCCACTCATCGCGTCGCACGCGTCGGTCGACCCGGAACGGCTGATGGACCCGGAAATCCCATACGCACAACTCTGAGCTGACGGAGAGACCCTGTGAACGAACGAACAATCGGCCGACGACGCTTCGACTTCGACCGGCAAGTCGCGGTCATGGCCGTCGTTAATCGCACACCGGACTCGTTCTACGATCGCGGCGCCACCTTCGCTCTCGATCGAGCTGTCGATGCGGCGCTCGCCGCGGCTGAGCGCGGCGCAGACTGGGTCGATATCGGCGGAGTCCCCTTCGGACAGGGGCCGCACGTCTCCGTCGCAGAGGAGATCGATCGGATCGTCCCTGTCGTCGAAGCCATCACGCAGGCAAGTGACGTAGTCGTATCCGTCGACACGAACCGTGCGCTGGTCGCCCAGGCAGCGATAAAGGCAGGTGCCGCCGTCATCAACGACACGAGTGGCCTGGGCGACCCTGACATGGCGGATGTGATCTCGAGGAGCGATGCACATCTGGTGATCACGCACAGTGTCGGCCCGCCGCGTGTGGAGAAGCCGGCCGCGTACTTTGCTGATGTCGTTCAGGACGTACGGAGCTTTCTGGAGGAGCGCGTCGAACGCGCGGAAGCCGCAGGGATACCACGCAGTCGGATCATCATTGACCCGGGGCACGACCTCGACAAAAACACGCGGCACTCCCTCGAGCTCACCCGCCATCTCGATGAGCTCAGCGTTCTCGGCCTGCCGATCCTTGCCGCGGTGTCGAACAAGGACTTCATCGGCGAGTCGATTGATCGCGAACAGGGTCACCGGCTTGCTGGCTCTATCGCGGCGATGGCCGTGTGCATCGAACGCGGTGCGCGGATCGTCCGGATGCACGATGTCGAGGCCGCTGTCGACGCGGTGCGTATGGTGGAAGCAATTCTCGGGATGCGGCAACCTGCGCGTCTCGACCACAACACGCACCCGACTCGGAACGTATGAACGCGCACATCAATCGCATCTGGCCGCGACCTGCGGACCATATCGACGACGACAGCATCCTCGATACCTACCGGTTTCCCGACCCGTCGTGGCTGCGGATGAACTTCGTCTCGAGTATCGACGGCGCGGCAACCCGTAGCGGGCGCTCAGGCAGCCTCGGCGGTGACGCCGACCGAAGGGTCTTCGAGCTCTTGCGCCGACAGGCAGACGTGATTCTCGTCGGAGCGGGGACCGTGCGCGCCGAGGGATACGGTTCAATGCGGCTCCAAGATGACGCTGTGCGCTGGCGGATGGAGCGAGGAGTACCAGAGCATCCGTCATTTGCACTCGTCTCGGGCACTTTGGACCTCGACCCGAGCTCGGCAGTTTTCACCGACGCACCGAGTAGGCCGATCGTCTACACGCTGGGCACGGCTCCGGAGAGTCGGCGCGACGCACTGAGACCGGTCGCCGATGTCGTTGACGCCGGAGCAGACACGCTTGACCCACTCAAACTTCGCGAAGACCTGGTGGCGCGGGGGCTGCGGCACGTTCATTCTGAGGGAGGGCCGAGCCTCTTCGGAGCGTTCATTGCCGCTGGCGCCGTGGATGAGCTCTGTCTCACCCTCGCCTCGACCTTGGATGCCGGGGACGCCGGCCGAATCTCGCTCTCCGCACATGCGGCGCCGACCGACATGCGCCTCGCGGCGGTTCTCCACGCTGAGGAAGAACTTTTCCTGCGGTATGTGCGCGCTGGCTTAGAGCAGGCAGGCGGCTAGCGGTCGCCTCGGTTGCGCGTGCTCACAGCGAGAACTCAACCTCGCCCTTCGCGATGTCTGCGCGCACCAGCATTAGAGACACCGTTTCGCCGGGCTTTGTGCTGACGGGTACAGGCGCGGATGTCGTGACCGCAGGGTCAGCGACTTGCACAGTCGCGCGCTCGCCGCCTTCGCGCAGCTCTATCACCGTGGCGTCGATCCTCGATCCGACAAGCGGCGTGAGAAGAGCCGCTTCAACCCGGTTGACGGTGTCGGAGTTGAGCCGCGATGCGCGCTGGGATGATGCCTGCATCAGCTCGGGCAACTCGCCCAACGATTCGCGTGCCCACGCTGGTGGCTCTTCGCCCTGCGAGATGGCGAGGCAGATCGCGAGCGACCAACGGTCGACGAGGCGGCGCAGGGGAGCGGTGGCGTGCGCGTAGGGCGCAGCGATCGCGGCCTGCTCGATGTTCTCCGGAACAGAGCCGTCGAACGTCACATAGCCGGCACCGCGGAACAGCATGGCCGCCGCTTCCAGCACGGGAATGGTCAGCGGGTCCTTGCGGTCCAGCGTTCGCAGGTACTCGCCGTACTCACCGGTCGTCCACGGCCGGCCGAGGGCCTCGGTCTGGCGACGGAATGCGTCGAAGGACTTTTTGTCTGGTGCGGGCATCGTGCGCAGAACCCCGACCTTCGCGCCGACCATGAGGTCGGCAGCGGCCATTCCCGTCATGAGGGAGAGCTGGGCATTCCACTCTTCGATCGGCAGAGCGTGCCGTCGTTCGATCGCGTAGGTGCCGTCGTCGTTCTGCACGACCTCTTCATCGGGCATATTCAGGCTGGCGCCTCCGCGTGCCTGCTCCAGTGCGATACGAAGCTCACCAATCTCTCGCAGCAGCGATGCGGGGGAATCCTCGCCACGATCCAGCGCCTTCTGCGTCGTGACATAGTCAAGTTGCGCCCGTGAGCGGATCAGTGCACGCTCGAGTCGGAACTTCGATACCGTCCCGTCTGCCGCGAGATCGAATGTCCACACCAGTGCGGGCCGGTCGACATCGGGCAGCAGCGAGGCACGATCCTCGCTGAGTACGGGCGGATGCAGGGGAATTCGGCCATCCGCCGCATACAGCGTTTGTCCGCGTTCGCGTGCCGCGGCATCCACCGCTCCACCCGGCTCGACGAACGAAGGCACGTCAGCGATTGCGTAGCGCACGACGAACCCAGAGCCCTCGCGAGCCAGGTGGAAGGCTTGGTCAAGATCCTTCGAGCCCAGCGGGTCGAGGGTCGCGAAAGGAACGTCGCGCAGGTCGAGTTCTGGTGCCGATGGCGAGACAGTGGATGCCTCGGCTAGTGCCTCCGGCGAGAACTCCGTCGGAGCGTCCACCGACTCACGCAACTCCGCGAGAGCGGCGGCGAGTTCACTTTGGACGGCGGAGGGTGCAATATGCGATCGGCGCTGGGGCATGCTTTCAGCCTAAACGCGGGGTACGCGCGCTGGCACGATCCGCACCGAACGGATCGCGGATAACGTGGAAGCTGTATCCAAAGAAAGTGGGACTCTGGTGACTTTTCTGGCGCTGCTGCGCAACGCTGACCCGAAGAGATTCGGCGCTGCTGTCCAGCCGATGAATCGCGGCCGCTGGGTGCCGTTCGGCGTCATAGCTCTTCTCATGATCATGCTGACACTTGCCGGGTGCGCCGGAGCGTCGTCAGGCGATGCCGACGCCCCGGTTCAGGTTGTTCAGGTCGAAGCCGCCAACATGCGCTTCACCCCGGATGTCATCGAGGTTCCGGTCGGCACCCGACTGCTAATCGAGCTCACTAACACCGATGAACGAGAGATGCATGACATCGAGCTCGCCAATAGCAAAGCCAGTAGCCATCTCGCCCCAGGGGATTCAGAGAAAGTCGACGTCGGCGTCATCACAGACGACATCGACGGATGGTGCTCGATCTCGAACCACCGCGCCATGGGCATGACGCTCACCGTCGTTGCGACCGGAGCGAAGTCCGACTGAGCAACTGGCTTTCAGCCAGCGTTGCGGATCAGAATGCGCCACCGCTCGGGACCGCGATCCAGGTAGCGCGTGTTGAAGGCATCGCCGTGGCGAGCACTCAACTGCGTGAGCAGCGGCACGGGGTCATGCGTGGCGGACACGATCATGCCGGCGCCGGGACGCAGCGACTCGATCGCACCGAAGATCGCGGCGTGGCGGACGGCATGCGGGATGCTCTGCACATCGAGCTCGGGGAGTTCTTCATCAGCCTCGCCACATGTGCACCCCGCAGTCGGGTTCTGATCGACGGCCTCGTCGCGTGAACGTTGAATCTCGATGTGGCCCATGTGTGCTCCCGTCAAACGTGCATGCGGTGATCCGCCTATTTAACTATAGTTAACCCCGTGGAAAATACCAGCACGGGCGATCCTCGTCGCACGGCGTCCGGACGCCGACACTCGTCAACGCGCGAACGACTGCTCCGCGAGCTCGAGAGCCGCGCCGAAGCATCGACGGCAGAACTCGTCGACGCCACCGGTCTTCACGAGAACACCGTGCGCGGACACCTCGATCGGCTTCGCGCCGACGGATACATCCGGCGCGAACGCGAAGACGGACCAGGTCGCGGGCGGCCCGCATGGCGCTGGCGTGCTGTGTCCCCCGAGCAGCTCAGCCCCTACGCCGGACTGGCCGCCACGCTGGCATCTGCACTGGAACAGGCATCGTCAGATCCGTTCGCTCCGGCACGCAGAGCAGGCATTTCCTGGGGCGAACAGCTCATCGCCGATCGGCCGGCATCCGATGCGCGCGGAACAGCCCAGAACGCCACCGCACAGAACGCTGACGCCCGCGCACTCGTCGTTGAGGTTATGCGGGAACAGGGCTTCGCTCCAGAAGGTGATGGCGAAGTCGTGCGCCTTCACACCTGTCCGCTGCTCTCCGCGGCTGTGCACAACCCCACCGTCGTGTGTGCAGTGCACGAGGGGATGGTCGAGGGCATCGCCAGAGCCCATGGCGCTGATCTGGAAAGCAGTCTGACGCCGTTCTCTGACGACGCACGTGCCTATTGCATCTGCGTGCCTCGGCATGAAACCGGTTTCACACGGCGCGCACCGTCCTGGCGCCTCATCTGGATGCTGCCCGCGGGTGTGGCGCTCCTCGCCGGCTTAAATGCGGCACTTCTGCTGATCGGGTTGCCGGCACCGATTGACGGGTCCCGACTGCCCGAAGTGCACGGGATGCTGTTGACGATGGGCTTCGTTGGCACGGTGATCTCGTTGGAGAGAGCAACCGCCCTCCGACTCTGGTACGGGTATGCCGCACCCGCGTTGCTCGGTCTCGGCGGCATCGCGCTCGTCGTCCCCGCAGTTCCTCTCATCGCCGCGAAAGCAATTCTTGTCGCCGGAGCTGCCGTGTTCGTCCTCGTATACATCCCGCTCTGGCGCCGCCAATATGACGCTGCGCTGCTGACACAGGTACTCGGTGCCGCGCTAGCGCTCGCCGGAACCGTGCTCTGGTTCGTGCAAGACAATATGGCGCAGGTGATCCCATGGATCATCGGGTTCGTGGTGCTCACCATCGCCGCTGAACGCGTGGAACTCGCTCGCATCACGATGGGGCCGCGGGCAGGCATCCGACTGCTCGTGCACGGCTGGGTGGTTACCGCGGCACTCACGGTAGGCATCGTGCTTCCGGACGCTGGAGCAGTGTTGCTCGGGGCCGCACTGCTCTCGCTCACCGGATGGCTCGTGATGCATGACGTTGCCAGACGCACGATCAATTCGACCGGTGTGACGCGATACATGGCCGCGTGCATCCTTGGGGGGTATGTGTGGCTGGCGCTTGCCGGAGCGGTGCTGCTGCTCGGGCAACTCGACGCACAGCGACAATACGATGCGGTCATTCATGCGGTCTTCCTCGGCTACACGTTCTCGATGATCATGGCGCACGCGACAACGATTCTGCCCGCGGTTCTCGGTATTGCTCTGCCATACCGCGCCGCGTTCTGGGCGCCGGCGGTGCTCCTGCACATCGCGCTAGTGGTGCGCATCTGGCTGGGGGATGGGCTGGGCATCGCATTCGCCTGGCAGCTGGGCGGTGCACTCGGTGTGCTCGCACTCTTGCTGTTCGTGCTGACCGCGCTGGCCAGTGCGATTCGTAGCAACTCGACCAAGAATGGCACTTCGACGAAAGCGGGCATCCCGACGAGAAGTAGCATCGCGACGAGAGTTGAACTGAGATGAGAATGTCGACAGCGCCGCAGAACGATACAACGAAGGCTCCCGCCCGGGGATTCTGGGCGGCACGCGACCTGCCGACGGCATTCTGGTTGCTGCTCACAGTCATTGCGGTTCTCGTGCATCGCTCGCTTCCCGTGCCGAACTGGCTCATGATCCACCTGTTACTGCTTGGTGCCGTCACGCACGCGATTCTGGTGTGGAGTCAGTACTTCTCGTTCGCGCTGTTGCGCAGTGCAGCGACCATCGCCGATCGCCGAGCGCAGAACCTGCGCCTGCTGCTGTCCAACGTCGGAGCGACCCTCGTCTTTGTTGGGGTTCCACTGGCGATCTGGCCGCTTTCCCTTGCCGGTGCGACGTCACTGATCATCGCCGTTGCCTGGCACGGCGTGAGCCTCTACCGCAGAGCAAAACGGAGCATGCCGGGGCGCTTCGGGCGCACTATCCGGTTCTATATCGCGGCGGCCGCGATGCTTGTACTCGGTGCGGGCCTGGGGGGATGGCTCGCACGCGGAAGTGATGCGCCGAATCTTGTCCTCGCTCATGCGCTACTGAACGTACTCGGCTGGATCGGCATCGTCGTGGCAGGAACCGTCGTCACACTCTGGCCGACGATTCTGCGCACACGCGCAGATGAGGGCGCCGCGGTCGGCGCCGCACGAGCACTCCCACTACTCGCAGGAGGTGTGCTCATCGCCGCCGCCGGTGCTGCATTCAGTGTGCTTGTGGTGATCGCGCTCGGACTCGCCGCATACTTCAGTGGAATGGTCTTCATCGGTGTCTCGCTGTGGCGGGCGGCGCGCCAAGCACCTCCGCGTACATTTGCCGCGATGTCGGTGGGGATGGCGCTGCTCTGGTGGGCAGGATGCGTCGCCGTTCTGCTCGTGGGGACGATCGTTGCCAGCATCGACGGTGGCGGCATCGCGACGCTTTCGCCGCTTGTCGAACAGACAGTGCCATTCCTCGTGGCAGGGTTTGCCGCTCAGGTGCTCCCTGGTGCGCTCAGCTACCTGATCCCGGTGGTTCTCGGCGGCGGTCCGACGCCGGTTCGAGTGGGCACTGCGGCCTTCGACCGCCTCGGAGCACTCCGGGTCGCAACCGCGAACGCCGCACTCGTGGTGTGTGCACTGCCAGTGTCGAGTCTGATGCGGGTCGCAGCATCCGTTCTATATCTCGTGGCGATGGCGTCGTTCATCGTGATCATGTTTCTCGCAATGCGCGCACAACGTCGAGCCAAAGCCGAGCATCAAACTCTCGGTGAGGCGCGTCGAGGTCCGATTGTGCCTGAGGGAGATCAGCCCGCGGGCCGCAGGGCAGGACAAGCCGTTACCGGATTGCTCGCCGTTGTGCTCACGGTCGTGGTGTGCGCGGCCGTTGATCCGCTCGCGCTCGGCTGGGGAGCTCAAGCGACCGGCGATGCGGATGCTCCGGTTCAGGTCGTGCAGGTTCACGCTGCAGATATGCGCTTCACTCCGAACCTCATCGAGGTGCCGGTGGGTACACGACTGGTCGTCGAGCTGACCAACACCGATGACGCGCAGGTGCACGATCTGGTTTTCGAGAACGGCATCGGGGGTACTCGCCTTGCGCCTGGCGCTTCGGAGCGCATCGATGTCGGTGTCATCACTGAGGATGTCGACGGATGGTGCTCGATCATCGGGCACCGTCAAATGGGCATGACACTCACGATCGTCGCGGTGGGCACGAGCGATTCCACAAGCGCGGATGCTGGTGCCCACGATCACGCTGATATGAGCGACACCGGCGGCGCCGGCGCGATGGATATGGACGCAATGCCGGGCGACGGTTTCCGCCCGTACGACGCATCCCTTCCGCCGCTGCCGCCCGCCGATGGCCCCACGACGCATCGGCTCACTCTCACGGTCGAAGACACTGTCACTGAGGTCGCTCCTGGCATCGAGCAGACCCTGTGGACCTACAACGGCACAGCTCCAGGTCCCACCCTGCACGGCAGGGTCGGAGACACGTTCGAGGTAACGCTCGTCAACAGCGGCACGATGGGCCATTCGATCGACTTCCACGCGGGTGCGCTCGCGCCCGATGAGCCGATGCGCACGATTGCACCCGGCGAGAGCCTCACCTACACGTTCACTGCGACCCGGTCTGGCATCTGGATGTATCACTGCTCGACCATGCCGATGACCGCGCACATCGCCAACGGGATGTTCGGAGCCGTCGTGATCGAGCCAGACGATCTGGCGCCAGTCGAGCGCAGCTACCTACTTATTCAGAACGAGTACTACCTCGGCGGCGACGGCGGCGAGGTCGACGTCGATGCGCTGGCAGCCGAGAAACCAGACCTTGTTGTCTTCAACGGATATGCGAATCAGTACGATCACATGCCGCTTCCGGCGACGACAGGCGAGCGCGTGCGCGTATGGGTTCTGGATGCCGGACCCAACCGGGCCTCGAGCTTCCACATCGTCGGAGGTCAGTTCGACACGGTGTGGTCAGAGGGGCGCTACCTCATCGACCACGCCGTGGACACCGGATCTCAAGCCTTGGCGCTGTTGCCAGCACAGGGCGGTTTTGTGGAGCTCGCCTTCCCTGAGGCCGGCCACTATCCCTTCGTCTCGCACGTCATGATCGATGCGGAGCGCGGAGCCCATGGCATCTTCGATGTCACAGATTGACCAGACGGCCCACCGGGGCCACTCGAACGCTAGCGTGGAGATATGACTGCTGCAGACAAAGCCCAGACGCTTATCGCCCTCTACGACGCACCGGAGATTCTCCGCGTCGTCAATGTCTGGGATGTGATTTCTGCGAAGCTGTCGCCGACCTCCCCGAGACGAAGGCGCTCGCCACCGCAGGACATTCGATCGCCGCGGCCTTCGGCTACCCGGACGGGCAGATTCCGCGTGCGCTCATGATCGACATGATCGGGCGGATCGCGGCATCCACCGACCTTCCGGTCAGCGCCGACCTCGATGACGGTTACGACGATGCGGGGGAGACCACGCGCCTCGCCATCTCCGCAGGGATCGTCGGCGCGAACGTCGAAGACCGCCTGAAGCCCCTCGCCGAATCCGTCGCCGTCGTCGAGGCGATCATCAAGGCCGGTGAAGCCGAAGGTGTACCGTTCGTGCTCAACGCACGCACTGACGCGTTTGTTCGCGCCGGCGGTCGACCGGTCGAAGAGAGCATCGCCGACGCCATCGAGCGTGGACGCGCTTTCTTGGACGCAGGCGCTACGAGCGTCTTCATCCCCGGCATCCTGAACGCCGATGTCACCCGCCAGCTCGTCGAAGGAATCGGCGAGCGCAAGATCAGCGTGATCGGTCTGCCGGGTGCGCTCTCTGCCGCTGAATACGAGGCGCTCGGCGTCGCCCGCATCTCGTACGGCCCCATGATCCAGCGCGTTGGGCTCACCGCCGTGCAGGACGTCGCAGCCAGCCTCTACGCAGACGGCGTGATCCCCGAGAGCACACGCGCCCTCAACTGAGGTCGCTGGGGGTCACTAGACTTGAGTCGTGGTCACTCGTCTCTCGAAATTCTTCCTCCGCACGCTCCGTGAAGACCCCGCCGAGGCGGAGGTCACCAGTCACAAGTTGCTTTTGCGCGCCGGCTACATCCGACGCCAGGCTTCCGGCATCTTCGCCTGGTTGCCGCTCGGCCTTCGTGTGAAAGCGAAGATTGAGACGGTCATCCGCGACGAAATGGCGAATGCGGGTGCTCAAGAAGTGCACTTCCCGGCTCTGATGCCGCGTGAGGCATATGAGGCGACAGGCCGCTGGGACGAATACGGCGATCTGCTGTTCCGCCTGCAAGACCGCAAGGGCGGCGACTACCTGCTTGCCCCGACTCACGAAGAAGCCTTCACGCTGCTCGTCAAAGACCTGTACTCGTCCTACAAAGATCTGCCGCTGTCGCTCTACCAGATCCAGGACAAGTACCGTGATGAGGCTCGGCCCCGTGCCGGGCTGCTCCGCGGGCGCGAGTTCACGATGAAAGATGCCTACTCCTTCGACGTCTCTGACGAAGGTCTTGAGGCGTCGTATATGGCGCAGCGCGATGCTTACGAGCGTATTTTCCAGCGCCTCGGCCTCGAGTACGTCATCGTGCAGGCGGATGCTGGTGCGATGGGCGGATCGCGCAGTGAAGAGTTCCTTCACCCGACCCCCGTCGGTGAAGACACCTTCGTTCGCAACGACTCCGGCTACGCCGCAAACGTCGAAGCGTTTACGACCGCTGTGCCCGACACGGTGCCGTTCGGCGATGCCCCAGAGGCCACGATCTTCGACTCGCCGAACACACCGACGATCGACACGCTCGTCGCGCACTCCAACGCCGTGCTCGATGGCGAATACACCGCCGCCGACACTCTGAAGAACGTCGTGCTGGCGCTCACGCACCTCGATGGCACACGCGAGCTCGTTGTCGTCGGCATCCCCGGTGACCGCGAGGTCGACGAGAAGCGTGCCGAAGTCGCCTTCGCGCCCGCCGAGGTCTCGACCGCGAACGACGACGACTTCGAGAACAACCCGCTGCTCGTCAAAGGCTATATCGGACCCTGGTCAACCACCGGTGCTGTGCTGGGTGAAGAGTCGGCCACGGGCATCCGTTACCTCGTCGACCCTCGTGTCTCCGAAGGCACGTCGTGGATCACAGGTGCGAACGTCGACCAGAAGCATGCGTACAGTGTCGTCGCGGGTCGGGATTTCACCGCCGATGGCATCATCGAGATCGCAAACGTGCGTGATGGCGACCCGGCACCCGATGGATCAGGGCCGGTGTCGCTTGCTCGCGGCATGGAGATCGGTCACGTCTTCCAGCTCGGCCGCAAATACGCCGAAGCTCTAGGGCTCAAGGTCCTCAACGAGAACGGAAAGCTCGTCACGGTCACGATGGGCTCCTACGGCATC
>NZ_JHET01000013.1 GCF_000685355.1 Microbacterium sp. CH12i
ACGCGGGCGCTCGGCACCACGGTCACTGTTGTACCGAGGACGCTCGCCGGCGCCGCCACGATCGTCACGGGCAGGGCGCTCATCCCGGTTGAACCGGGGGCGCTCAGCACCACGATCGTTGTTGAAACGAGGGCGCTCAGCACCACGGTCATTGTTGAACCGAGCACCGTCGTTGCGGGGGCGCTCGTCGCGGTGGTGCGGCGCCTCACGGCGACCAGACTCGGCGCGGCCGCGGATGCCACGAGCTTCGTCGCGACCGGCGCGCTCCTGTGCGCTCCAGCGGGTCTTGGATGCACCGCCCTCTGCGTCGGCGGCACGGTAGCCGCGGTGGCCCTGGCTCTTGTTTCCTGGGCGGCTGTCGTAGCCGCGACCTGCAGCGGCAGCTGAACGCTGTCCGCCAGCAGCCGGGCGTCCGGTAGAAGGACGGCCAGCACTCGGACGTCCAGCATCCGAACGCGAAGCATCCGAGCGACCGCCGCGACCACCCTCAGCAGGGCGACCTGCGTGACGGTCGTGGAACGACGTCTTCTTCGCGCCATAGCGCGGCTCGAAATTGCTCGAGGGTCGGCCACCCTGGGGCTTCTTGTTTTTAGGCAAGGTAAATCCTTCTGTTTCTCTGCACGAGAACAGCACCAATGCGCATGCGCTTCCAACATCGGTCGCGTACCGGTGGGGCACCGCGACCTGCGGGGATCGTCTTCAGGGACGAGGGCCATTCATGTGATGGTAAATGTGCGTCGAATGACGCTCACCATCGGCCCCTGGACTCACACTGAGACGAAAACTTCCGCATCCTTCGCCAAGCGAAGCGACACGGCTGTCCGAAGCCGACTGCGCAAGTCTACCCGACGCGTCTGAGAAAGACCCCCGTACGATGGCGGAGTGAGCTCGCAAACACCCACCGGCATCCAGATCCACCTTCAGCGCGGCGCCGTCTCGGCGCAGGTCGCTCAGGTCGGAGCATCCCTCCGCGGCCTCGCGGTTGGCAATGTCGACCTCGTCGCGCGTTACCCGGAGGACGTTCCCACGCCGTCGTGCTCGGGCGTCGTGCTCGTGCCGTGGCCGAACCGCGTGCGCGACGGCGCCTGGGATGACAACGGCACCACCCAGCAGCTCGCAATCTCCGAGCCGAAGCTGAACAACGCCAGCCATGGGCTGTTGCGTTTCACCGCCTATGAAATCGAGCAGACGGACGCGACCGCCACCCTGCGAGCGATAATCCACCCGCAGACCGGCTACCCCTACGAAATCGGCACCTCCGTCACGTACGCGCTGACGGATGCCGGCATCCAGATCACTCACACGCTGACGAACCGATCGGATGCCGCGGCACCGGTCGCCCTCGGAACGCACCCGTTCATGACAATCGGCGATGTCGATCCGCACGACCTGGTGCTCACGGTCCCTGCTCAGACCCAGTTCGAGACCGACGAACGGATGCTGCCTACCGGCACGTCCGCAGCACCGGAGGCCCTCCGGGAAGGTGTGCGCCTCGGTGACATCACGCTCGACACCGGCTTCACCGATTTGAGCCGCGACGCCGACGGCAAGGTGCGCCACTCGCTCGACGCACCAGACGGTCGCCGCGTCACTCTATGGCAGGGCGAGGGTTTCGACTTCGTGCAGGTCTACACCAGCACCGGGTACCCGGATCAGCCGCTCGCGGTCGCCATCGAGCCGATGACCGCTCCGGCCGACGCGCTGAACAGCGGTCTCGGCATCCGTCGCCTGGCGCCGGGCGAGACGTGGAACCTCAGCTGGGGCATCGAACTCAGCTGAGGCCGCCGCGCACTCAGACCGTCGGCGCCTGCTGGTCGCGCAACTCACGGCGCGTCAGCTGGTGAGCGGGCGCTGGCGTCTCGGGGCCAGGCTCGCTATCCACCGACGAAGCCGATGCATGCGGCCCAGCCTTGCGCGCATGACGCCGCTCTCTGGCACCCTCGACGAGGTTGTAGAGCGTCGGCAGCACGATCAGCGTCAGCACAGTCGACGACACCAGACCACCGATCACGACGATCGCCAGCGGCTGCGAGATGAATCCGCCGTGTCCGGTGATGCCGAGCGCCATCGGTGTCAGCGCGAAGATCGTCGCCAGTGCCGTCATGAGGATCGGCCGCAGACGTTTCTCACCACCGGCGAGGACGGCATCCTGGGTCGACAGTCCCTTCTCGCGATACTGGTTCACGAGGTCGACGAGCACGATCGCGTTCGTCACAACGATACCGATAAGCATCAGGACACCGATGAGCGAGGCGACGCCGAGCGGAACGCCCGTGATGATCTGCAGCAGAATCGCACCGGTGGCCGCGAACGGCACCGACACGAGCAGCAGCAGCGGCTGGCGCAGCGACTTGAACGCCGCAACCATCACGACATAGACGATCAGGATCGCCGCGAGCATGGCGAGTCCGAGCTGCGAGAACGAGTCGGCCTGCTGCGAAGCGACACCGCCGACCTCAGCACTGGTCCCGTCCGGAAGCTTCACGGCCTCGAGGGCGGCCGTGACCGACGCCGTCGCCACCGCGAGGTTGTCGGATGCCGGGGGAATCGTCACCGTCGCCGTCCGGCGCCCCTGCTCGGTGGTGATCGAGGTCGGGCCCTGACGCTCTTCGACGGTGGCAATGTCCTGCAGCGCCACCATTCCGAGTGCGCTCGGAATCATCATCGTGCGCAGCGCCTCGACGGTCGCGGGCGGCTCATTCGCAGCGATGTAGACGGTCAGTGCGGTGTCGTTGAGTTCAATCGTTCCGGCCTGCTGCGGGCGCATGGTGCCAGACACCAGGGTGCCGACGGCAACTTCAGACAGGCCACGATCTGCCGCGGCCTGGCGGTCTACGACCACAGCGATATACGGCAGGGATGCCGCAAGGTTGTCAGTGACCGCGCCGATGCCCTCGCGCCCGTCGAGCTCCGCGGTAACGGCTTTGGTCGCGCTGGCGAGCGCGTCGCTGTTCGGCGCGGTGATGTTCACGGCGATGTCGCTCGAGCCGAAGCCCGCTGCGGCGTTGACGCCAATCTCGCCGACGTCTTTGAGGTCGGCGACGGCATCCAGAACGTCGGCCCGAAGCTTCTCCTGGTCGACGTCAGCCGACGTCATGATCGAATACGTCACGCCGCGCCGCCGGAGAATGCGTCCCTGAGTGCGGAGCCGCTCGAGCCGATCGACAGCTGCACGTTTTTCGATGCCCTTGATGCCCTTGAGCGCCTTTTCGACGACAGCTGCCGCGGCATCCTGCGTCTCGAGGCTCGCGGTCGGGCCGAGGTCTTGTGTGACGGTCATCGTGTTCTGACCGGTGTCGCTCAAGAAGTTGATCTTCATCAGCGGGGCTGCAGCGAGAGTGGCGCCGAGCACCACAATCGCGATGATCACCGTGGCGCCAGAATGCTTGAGCGTCCACGTGAGAATCGGGCGGTACCTGCGCTGCAGAGCGGTGGGCGGGGCATCCGGGTGCTCGGGATCGATGACGTTGCCGTTCTCGTCGAGCAGCTCCTTGCCCGGCCTCAAGAACCAGTAAGC
The DNA here is from genome assembly GCF_000685355.1 of Microbacterium sp. CH12i. Lineage (GTDB taxonomy): Bacteria > Actinomycetota > Actinomycetes > Actinomycetales > Microbacteriaceae > Microbacterium. Next base: position 3,518 of record NZ_JHET01000013.1, read on the forward strand.
AAGCACCGGCACGATCGTGAGCGAGACCAGGAGCGACGCCACCATCGCGATCGTCACCGTCATCGCGAACGGCCGGAACAGCTCGCCCACCATGTCGCCGACGAACACGATCGGCAGGAACACCGCGACCGTCGTGATCGTGGATGCCGTGACGGCCGACGCGACCTCGCGCACGGCGAGACGGATGGCATCACCCTTGTCTGCGTCTCCTACGTAGTGCCGCTTGATGTTCTCGATGACGACGATGGAGTCGTCGACAACACGTCCGATCGCGATCGTCAGGGCGCCGAGCGTGAGGATATTCAGCGAGTAGCCGAACGCCTGCAGCCCGATGAACGTGATGAGCACGCTGGTCGGGATCGAGATCGCGGTCACCAGTGTCGAACGGATCGACATGAGGAACACCAGGATGACGATCACCGCGAACACGAGACCGAGCAGTCCCTCGGTGGCGAGCGTGTCGATCGACTGCACGATGAACGGCGCCTGATCGAAGACCACGGTGAACTTGGCATCCGGGAACGAGGTCGACAGTTCGTCGATCGCAGCGGTCACACCGTTCGAGACCTCGACGGTGTTCGCCGAAGGAAGCTTGGTGACCGAGATCGAGAGGGCGTCCTCGCCATTTACACGCGAAATCGATGAGGTGGGGTCCGACCCCAGCGCGACAGTCGCGACGTCGGCGATCGTGACCCCCGCGCCGACGAGGGGCAACGCCGCGATCTCGTCGACGGAGGTGATCTTCGCACCGGTCTGCACGGTCAGCGTCTCACCGTTCTCGGTGATGTCACCGCCGGGGAAGAGCGTGCCGTTCTGCTGCAGTGCGTCGCGGATCGCCTGGCTGCTGACACCCGCAGCGGCCAGCTTTGCGTTGTCGGGGGTGATGGTAATTCGTTGCCCGATACCGCCGACGATCTGCGCGGCGTTCACACCCTTGACGTCTTCGATCTTCGGGATCGCAACGTTCTCGAGGTCAGCCTGGGCTGTCTCGGCATTGTCGAATCCGGTCACCGCGATCTGAATCACCGGGAAGTCATCGATCGACACCGACAGCACCTGCGGTGTCACATCGGCGGGCAGTGTCGAGGAGATGCGGTTGATCGCCTGCTGCATCTTCTGCTCGGCCGTCGCGAGGTTCTCGCCGTAAGCGAAGGTTGCCTGGATGATCGAGGCATTGGTCGTGCTCGTGGCGCTGGTGGACTCCAGCCCCGGCACACCCTGAATCGCCTTCTCGATCGGGGTCGAAACGTCGTTCTCAACGACCTCCGGGGAGGCGCCAGGGTACGTCGTCATGACGACGAGCGCTGGCAGCTCGAGCGAGGGAATGAGCTCCTGCTTGAGGTTCGTCAGAGCGAGCCCGCCGAACACGGCGGCGACGATCGTGATGAGGGCGATCAGCGCGCGATTGCGCAGGCTGAGAACGGCGAGGTTCGACACGGCAGGACACTCTCGATTTGCTGTTATGCGGTAGGGATGCGCGGCCAGTATTCCATAGGCGACATACAGGATGCTGTACGCGGGCGATACTGCGCTCGCCTGTGCATCACAGCGAGCCGATCGCGATCCCGCCGAGGGCCGCGAGGACGCACACTGCGAACGTCCCGAGCAGGTGCAGGACCCAGGCCGGCCGCTCCCCGTCCTTCCACAGCGCGAGAGCATCGAGCATCGCGGTGCTGAAGGTCGTGTAGCCGCCGAGCAGGCCTGCGCCCACGATGAACGCAACGTCCGGAAGGGATGCCGCAACAACTCCGAGTGCGAACGAACCGGTGATGTTCACGACGACGATTCCCCACGGGAAGCGCCCCTTCGTCAGTGTCATGATCCCGATGTCGACGAGGTAGCGGAGTGCTGCTCCGATGCCGCCAGCAAGGGACGCGAGCAGAAAGATGAGCGGCGTCATCGGGCGCCACCCGGTCTTCCGATGCGCAGCCCTGCGAAGGCTGCACAAATGCCGAGCACAAGCGTGGCGAGCGCGTAGGCGCCGGCGAGCAACGGAGCGTCCGCCCACAACTGGATAGTGCCGACAGCAAACGCACTGTAGGTGGTGAACCCCCCGAGGATGCCCGTACCGAGAAACACTCGCAGATCCGCACCCCGATCCCCGAGTCTGTCGAAGGGTCGAGCAGCGAGCACTCCGATGAGCAGCGCCCCGATGATGTTCACCGCGAACGTCGCAGTGGGGAAGATGCCGGCATCCGGAATCAGAAAACTCAGGCTCAGTCGGAATGCCGTGCCGATCACGCCGCCCGCGAAGACGAGAAGCAGACGCCGGAGAGTCACGCGCACCGCGTCACAGCGATCAGAACGACCAGTCCGAACGCGATCCGCCTCATGTTTTTCGACGCTATCAGAGAGGTACGACCCACCCGTCCGCGTTCAAGTAGCGCAAATGACCCGATCCGGGGCTGAGTTCGGGTCATTTGCGCGACTCGAACGGTGGCTGGTTACAGGTTCGCTTCCGCGTAGACCCGGAGTGCGTCGCGCACGAACTCCGGGCCGCGCGTGCCGCCGTCGGCCGTGGCGTAGTTGGCGCCGAAGCGCGGGTCTGCGACATACATCTCGCCGAGTCCGAGCACGTAACTCTTGACGTCACCGCCTCTGGATGCTGGCGTGCCAGGCACCGAGGTCAGCCACTCCACATAACGCCGCGCAACATCTTGCGCCGCCTCGGATGCCGGATCAATTCCGCTCTCCGCGGCAGTGACCCAATCACGCCCAAGACCAGACACGCGCTGCTTCCACGCAGTGCGCTCGGCATCCGTCATGCCACGCCACCAAGCGTCGCCGCTGGCGTAGGCCTTCTTGCCCCAGCGCTGTTCGACCTCATCCTTGTACTGGGTGTGGTCGAAGCCGTCGAACATGTTCTCTGCCATGAGATCTTCTCCGTCTTTCAATGCCGTGATGGTGGATTCGACCGAAACGATCTGTCGCATCAGTCGGGTCTGCTCCTCGCGCAGGTAGGCGAGGTGGGCGGCGAGTGCGGATGCTTCCTCTGCTGCCCCTGTCGACGCCGCAAGCACCTCGGCGATCTGCGGCAGCCCGAGTCCGAGTTCTCGAAGCAGCAGGATCCGTTGCAACCGCACGAGCGCGCGCTCGTCATAGTGCCGGTAGCCGTTGTGCGCGATGCGCGATGGCTTCAGCAGCCCGATGTCGTCGTAGTGACGCAACGTCCTGCTGGTCGTGCCGGCGAGCCGCGCGATCTCTTGGATCGACCGGTCGCTTCGTTGCATGGCATCCTCCTTCCGTGGTCTTGCATCCACGATAGAAGTTGACGCGACGTCAATGTCAAGCGCCGAATTGCTCGCTTCGAATCGCGTAAGTTGCTGCATCCTGCGCGGAATAGAGCAACTTGCGCGATTCGAAGGACAGGGCGATAGGTAACTCGCGATATATCGTGTTATTGTGGTCGACGCGATATATCGCGACTCAATAGACCAGGAGAGTGCCTAATGACCGAGAAGTGGCTCATCGCCCCCGGCGAGGAACGCGTCATCGACATCGCCCAGGCGACCCGACTCAAGGTCGGTCTCGTCGGCGGACAGGTTGACGTCATCGCTCACGACGAACCCGGCATCCGCATCGAGGTGCACGGCGTCACGACCAAAGACCTGCGCATCGAGTGCAACGACAACGAGATCGAGATCGACCACCCGCAGTTGGGCTGGGACAACTTCCTTGAAGTGTTCCGCAACTTCGGATCCGGCGGTCCGCGCGCAGAGGTCAGCATCGCGGTACCCCGCAGCATTGCCCTCAACCTCGGCGTCGTCAGCGCTGGCGCTCTCATCTCCGGGCTCACCAATGATGCACGCCTGAACACCGTCTCCGGCGACCTGATCGTCGACACTCACACGGGAGATCTGACCGTGAATTCAGTGTCGGGTGACGTGCAGGTGCGGGGCCTCACCGGCTCCGCGAACGCGAACAGCGTCTCTGGCGACGTCGCGATCACCGGTTCAGTGCGCAAAGCAACGGTAGACACGGTCTCCGGCAGCATCTTGGTGGATGCCGCGGGCGCGGTGAACACCATCAACCTGAACACGGTCTCCGGCAACAGTACGATTCGCCTCGAGGAGACGCTCCCCGCCAACTACGTCGCACGCTCGCTGAGCGGACGCATGTTGATCGACGGTACAGACCGAGGAAATTCCGGTCCGACCAACTACACGGGCTCGACCGCGAGCTCGCCGGCTCGTTCGTTGTATGTGCGCTCCAACTCGGTCTCCGGAGACATCACTGTGCTCCGCCAGCCCATCATCACAGTCGCAGACGACGCGGAGTGGGACTCATGACCCCCGCCGTCTTCTCGCACGGCGACCTGCGCCTGTACCTGCTGTCGCTGCTCGCAGAGGCCCCGCAGCACGGCTACGGCATAATCCAGGCGCTCACTGATCGCACCGGCGGCACGTACACGCCGAGCGCGGGCACCATCTACCCGCGACTGGCGAAGCTTGAGGAAGAAGGCTTGGTCTCCAAGACCGTCGACGGTCGCACTACGATCTACGCGATCACAGATGCAGGCCGCGCCGAGTTGGCCGGTCGCGAGGGTGACCTCGCTGGCATCGAATCCGGTCTCGCCGACTCTGTGCGCCTCATCGCGAATGAGGTTCGACAGAGCGTGCAAGATGCGATGAAGAGCCTGCGTGCCGACCTTGCCTCCGCCGCGAACGATGAGCGCACCGCCGCGAAGTCCCGCCCGCGCTCATCTGCGTCAACACCCGATGACCGTGTCAGCAGCCGCGAGCAGCTTCATCGGGCGGATGCCTCAATCAACGCATTCCGCGCACGGGTCCGCACCGATGTGCGCACCCACGTCGCGCGCGGAGGTGTGCTGGCAGAATCCGTCGTCACGGATCTTGACACGGCTCTGGATGCCGCGGCTCGCGCCATCACACAGGCGCTGAGTTCCAGCTCCCGCTGACACCAGAGCCTCTGCGCCGGGTCGTATGAGATCTGCGCCGAAGCTAAGGAGATCTGAACGGACGAGCTAGTCCGTCCAGATCTCCTTCTGCTCGTCTGGCACTGATTCTTCAAGCGGAACTACCAGTACCGAACGGTGCTGGCGGTGAGCGAGGCGCGCGGCGACGGATCCGGTGAAGAACTCGCGGATCGACTCGCCGAGGCCGCGTTTGCGGGTACCGACGACGATGAGCTGCGCGTCGATCTTGTTGGCGAGCTGCTTTATCGCCAGTGCAGGATCGCCAACCAGCTGCCTGGCCGTCCACGTGACGCCGGTGTCGTCGAGAGCCGCAGCCGCTGCTGCCTGCACTTCTTCGAATTCAGCGACCCCCGCCTCGAGATTGAGATCGATCGGAGCCGAGTGCACATAGCCGTCGGGATCCTCATAAGTGACGAACCGTGTGACATCAACGTGTGCCACGACGAGCGGCGCATCGAGGAGAGTCGCATAGCGCACCGCCTCCTGCAAAACACGGGTCGCCTGACCGGGTTGCATGCCGACGATCACTGCTTTCTGCAATGCGGCGTTCTGCGTTGCTTCGTCGAGCGAGGAGGAGCTGTCGTCTGCCATGAGAATCGATCCCTTCAGGTGCCTAGGAAGGCCGGGAGGCCCGACCCTCATGCTATTCTGAATGCTACTCTTACCGGCCTACGCCGGTGTCGTGAAATGCATCGGGCCTCTAAACGCCCGCATCCTAACTCGTAAGGGGGTCTCGCGCATGGGCCGTGGCCGTCAAAAGGCGAAACACACCAAAATCGCCCGAGAACTCAAGGCGTATAGTCCGTCTTTGAACACCTCCGCGCTTGAGCGCGAACTTGCTCACCCCGTGGACGAAAATGCCTACGTCGACAAGTGGGCTGACGATTACGTGGATGAAGACGAAGACGAGCTCGAGAAAGCCTGAGCTCAAATGACTTCGACCCCGCTGCTTAGGTAGCGGGGTCTTCGTCGTCTCTGGAACGTTCCGCGAGCGACCGTTGGACTACCAGCGCCCGTGTTGGCGCTCCCACTCATCTTCGATGGTGCGGCGGCGACCTGCGATGATCCCGAACGGAATCGCAAAGATCAGCACGGCGCTGATGACGAGAAGCGGCGTGAGCCAGTCACCGGTCGCCCCGTGGAGGATGCCGATGACGAACGGGAACGCGGCGGCGCCGATGTAACCGACACTTTGCACGAAGCTGCTGAGTGCCACAGCACTCTCGGGGGTGCGCGCACGGATGCTGATAAGCACGAGCGCCAGCGGGAACAGGATGCCGACAACACCGAACAAGGCCGTCCACAGCCACACCAGCACCGGTGTCGGCGCCAGGATGAGACCCGCCACACCGCTGAGCCCGCATGCTATCCCGACGAGGAACAGCGCTCGCGTCGCCTGGAACCGCACGACCAGCACCGGGACGAGAAGCGATGCGGGCAGCCCCATGAAGGCGAAAAACGACAGCAAGAGTCCAGCGACGGATGCCGAAACCCCTGCCTGATCGATGAGGATGGAGGGCAACCAGGCGAAGGACACATACGCCATCGTCGAGGAGGTGCTGAAGACGACGGCGATCGCCCAGGCCAATGGCAGGCGCACGAGACGGGCGAAGATGCGGGAATCTCTCGGCGCGACGGCGATCGGTCCGGTGGCGAGGGCGACTGGGTCCATGTCGCGCCTGGCGCTGGCACTTCGACCTCCTCAGCGACCGACGGTGCCGCACTAGCGACCGACGCGGTAGCGGTTCCGCGCAGCAGCATCAGCACCCATGGGATCGTGCCAGCGAGGGCGAAGACACCCCACATCGCCAGCGAGAAGCGCCAGCTCACAGCATCCGCCACCGGCACCGCAACGAGCGGCGGGAGAAACGTCGAAAACGCCATCGCCGTCGTATAAAGCGTCATCATCAGCCCGAGCCGGTCGGGGAAGTGTTTCTTCACCAACGGCGGCAGCAGAATGTTTCCCATCCCGACACCGGCGAAGATCAGCGCGGTCGACGCCAGCAGCGTGATCGAGTCGATCGCCAGGCCCCGCACCACGAGCCCGACCGCGATCGCGATCAGAGCGATGACGGTTACGCGCTCTGGGCCGAATCGACGCACGAGCGTGGGGGTCAGTAGTCCGAAGATCGCAAAGCACACCGGCGGGGCCGTGCCGATCAGACCAACGACGGAAGAGGGAAGAGGGAAGTCGGCCGCGATGTAGTCGATCAGCGGAGACAGCGACGCGACCGCGGAACGTAGTGAAAAAGCGCACAGCACGATGCCGAGCACTGCGAGTACCCGCCCTCGCCAGAGTGGGCGTTGCTCGGTCACGACGTCTGAGAGCCTTCGACCCAGGCCAAGTACTCTTCGGTGACGCTGTCGGTGACGTAGCGACCGTCGAAGCAACTCATATCGAGGTCGGTGACCGCGGAGCCCTCAATGATCGCAGCCTTCAGGTCTTCGACCTCCTGGTATACCAGGTGATCGGCACCGAGCACTTCGGCGATCTCGGGAATCGTCCGTCCGTGCGCGATCAGCTCATGTTTCGAGGGCATGTTGATGCCGTACACATGAGGGAAGCGCACGGGCGGCGCCGCCGACGCGAACGTGACGGAGAGGGCACCGGCATCCCGAGCCATCTGGATGATCTGCTTGCTCGTCGTACCTCGCACGATTGAGTCGTCGATGAGCAGCACGTTCTTGCCCTTGAACTCGCTCGACATCGCGTTGAGCTTCTGGCGCACGCTCTTCTTGCGCACCGCCTGGCCAGGCATGATGAACGTGCGACCGACGTAACGGTTCTTGTAGAAGCCCTCGCGGTATTCAATGCCGAGCTTGCGGGCAACCTCCATCGCCGAGGGTCGCGCGGAGTCTGGGATCGGCATCACGACGTCGATCTTGTCGAGCGGTACGTGCTTGGCGATCGTGTCGGCGAGACGCTCCCCCATCCGCAGACGCGATTCGTAGACGGCGATGCCGTTCATGATCGAATCGGGACGCGCAAGGTAGACGTATTCAAATGCGCACGGTGTGAGCTTCGAATCTTCGGCGCACTGCTGGCTGAACAGCTCGCCGCGATCACTGATGAAGACCGCCTCACCAGGAGCAACCTCGCGCACGACCTCGTAATCGCCGTTCTCAAGCACCAGCGACTCGCTGGCAACGACCCACTCGTCGTGCTCTGCGCCGTCACGGCGGCCGAGGATCAGCGGGCGGATGCCGAACGGATCGCGGAACGCGAGCATCCCATACCCGGCGATCACGGCGATGACCGCGTAGGCGCCTTCGATGCGCTTCTGCGTGCGCGTCACGGCTTCGAAGATGCGCTCCGGGTCAAGATCGACATCGGATGCCGTCGACTGCAGCTCGCCCGCAAGCACATTCAGCAGCAGCTCGGTGTCGCTGGAGGAGTTCAGGTGCCGGCGGTCGCGCTTGGCCATGTCAGCGGTCAGCTCACGCGTGTTGGTGAGGTTGCCGTTGTGGATCAGGACGATGCCGTACGGCGCGTTCACGTAGAACGGCTGCGCTTCTTCTTCGCTGGATGCTGTGCCCTTGGTGGCGTAGCGGACGTGTCCTAGTCCGACGTTACCGAGGAGAGAGCGCATGTCGCGGGTGCGAAAGGCCTCGCGCACCATGCCTTCGACCTTCGTGATGTGCATGATGCCGTTTGGCTCCGCCGTGGCGATGCCGCTCGCATCTTGCCCTCGGTGCTGCAGCAGCAGGAGAGCGTCGTAGATGTCTTGGTTGACCGGGGCATTTCCGACCACTCCGACAATTCCGCACATGTGCTGTTACTTTGCTCCATCTGCGTATGCGCCCACGAGGCGCACCGCTCCGCCGTCGACGCCCTTGGCGCCCTGCTCGAATTCGCCCGCGGGGCGTGCACCAGTTCTGACACTCGCCACCTGCCAGGCGTGGATGCCTTCTTCGGCGAGCGCAGCGATAGCGGCATCCTTCTGGCTCTGGTCGATCACGGCGAGGAAACCGATTCCGAGGTTCCAGGTGCCTTCGGATGACTCCAGCGTGGAGCCGGCGATGTCGCTGAGCACGCGGAAGACGGGGCTCGGCGACCATGACGCACGGTCAACCTCTGCCCAGCTTCCCACAGGGAGCACGCGTGCGAGGTTCGCGGCGATGCCGCCGCCAGTGACGTGGCTGAGCGAGTGCACGGCGCCGTCGTCGAGTCGGTCGAGCAGGCGCAACAGCGGCAGCGTGTAGAGGCGGGTGGGCTCAAGGAGGGCCTCACCCCAGGTGGTACCGAAGTCGGCGGCGTTATCGCCGTAGGCAATGCCTGCTCCGGCGACGATGTGGCGCACGAGCGAGTAGCCGTTGGAGTGGAGGCCACTAGACGCCAAGGCGAGAACGACATCACCGTCGCGCACATGCTCGGCACCGAGCACGGCATCCGCTTCGACAACGCCGGTTGCCGCGCCTGCGACGCATAGTCGCGCACGCCGAGGAGTCCTGGGTGTTCTGCTGTCTCGCCGCCGACCAGCGCGGTGCCGGTCGCGGTGCACGCGTCGGCGATGCCGCGCACAATGTCGGCGATGCGCTCAGGGACGACCTTGCCGCAGGCGATGTAGTCGGTCATGAAGAGGGGCTTAGCGCCCACCACGACGATGTCATCGACGACCATGCCGACGAGGTCTTGGCCGATCGTGTCGTGCTTGTCGATCGCCTGCGCGATCGCGACCTTCGTGCCGACACCGTCGGTACTGGTCGCGAGCAGTGGCTTGGTGTAGCCGAGCAGTGCACTGGCGTCGAACAGGCCAGCGAATCCGCCGACACCGCCGAGCACTTCGGGACCATGCGTTGCGCGCACGGAAGACTTCATCAGCTCGACCGCGAGATCACCTGCAGCGGTGTCGACGCCGGCTTCGGAATAGGAATTGGTGGGGGAGGCTGCCACACGACAAGACTACCGTCGCTGGAGTGTCCGCATCTCCGCGTGACTTCTCAGGATCGAATGGCCAGATCGGGACACCGCGCGCGCGATCTCCCTAGGATGGGGCCATGGCCGACAAGCCGCAGTGGTTGATTCGTGAAGACGCCGGAGTCGCGGTGATCGTTGCGCTCGTCCTGCGGCAGATGCTCGGCATCCGCGCACCGGAGGACCTTCCTGTACTGCGCGACCTGCAGGTGCGCGCACCCGATGCGGTCGACGCCACCCCCGAGCTAGAAGCGCAGTGGCGCGAATACTGGGACATGACGGTCGAGCCTCGAGCACACCGCTCTGAGGTGCCGCTGGAGCTCATCGAGGGCTTCAACATGCTGGTCGCGCTGCCGGCCACCGGCGCAGAAGAGCTCCGCGACGCGATCATGCCTCTCGCCCCCATTGCCCTTCAATACGCACACGACGCACACGCCCGCTACTTCAACACTATGAAGACGGCGACCGGCGGCGGCGCGTACCGTGCCTACGCGAGTGCGATCGCTGAGTTCGAGCGCGAGATCGGGCGGCGAGCACACTCGTTCGAGCTGAACGTGCACGTGCTGCCGTTCTCGCAGCGCGGCATCTGGTGGGTCGGCGCGTTGACTGTGGCAGTTACCGACGGATTAAGACGTGACGTCGTGGCTTTTGACGCTGCCATCCGCCCGGTCATCGCCGAACTGGCGTGACAATCAGTCTGATTCGATGATCGTTTCTCGATCGACTCGCACGACGCGGTCGTGACGGCGGGCGATGCGCTCGAGCAGGATTGCGACCGCACCACCGAGTGCGAGACCGATCGGTACAGTCCAGAGCAGTGCGAAGCCGAACACCTGTCCTGGTGGGTAGATGACGTCGAGAACCGCAGACGGCTCGTACGTGCCGACCATGGTCAGGATGCCGGCGGCGATAATGCCGAGCACCACGCCGATGCCCATGAACACGCCGTACCGCGGCACGCGACGAACGGTCGCCTCGACGGTCTGACGGGATTCGGGGGAAGACATGGTCCCATTCTCCCACTGTTCTTCTATGGGCGCAGCGGGTGGGGCGGTGTCATTCCTCCCCACCCGCTGAATCTCAGGCGTCGACGGACTCGCTCGGCGCCTCGTTCTTGCTCGAGTTTCGACGAGCCATCAGCACACCGCCGCCTGCCAGCAGAAGCAGCAGCGCAGCGCCACCCACGAACCACGGCCAGACCGGCGCATCAGAGGAATCGATCGGCTCGACAGCGGCGCTGACCGCAGCGACGGGAGCATCGACCGCTTCTTCCTCGACGGTGACGGCACAGTCAGGACCCACAGGGATGACAAACGACACCGGATCGAAAGCTTCGCCAGCGGCGTAGGTGCCGAAGGCGGCAGCACCGGCATCCGTGAGCGTGGACTCGGCGCCGGTGACTGCAAGCACTCCGTCGAGCATCACAGCTCCAGCGAGCGAGTATTCGACGAATCGCACATCCTTCTGGTTGATCTGCTCGCCTTCCTGAGTGGTACCCGCGATGTCGAACACGATGTAGCCCGTGTCGCCGGCGAGTTCGATACGAGCAGCGTTCAGCTGCGTGTCGAGAGCGCCCTCGTGTCCGGAGAATGCGATCATTCCGCCGAACGCGACCAGACCACTGCCGGTTTCCGGGTCGTACGTTCCGGTGCCGCCGGACCAGACGTACTCAGGGAACTCGTAGACAACACCGGTGAGGTCCCAGCCTCCCTTGGCGATGCTTTCGATGTAGTTGCGGAAGCTCTCCTTGTACCCCCAGTTGAGCGTTGCCCCCTCGACCGTGCACATGCCGATCGCAGCCGTGGCCGCGCGGTCGAGGACGAAGACGAGCCCTCGGCTGATCGACCCTTGGAAGGTGAGCGTGTGTTCGCCGTCTTCCAGCGTCGCCGGAAGTGTGCCCGTCCACGTGGCGACGCCGTCGCATCCGCGTTCACTGTTCCCAGCAGGACAGGCGTCGAGTACACGACGACATTGATGTCCTGCTCATTCGTCTGGAAACCGGATGCCGAGATCGTTGTGGATGCGCCGGATTGAAGCGCCTCGAGGCTCGCTGCATCGATCTCGATTCCCCGCGTCGCCGGCGGCGCCGACGGAAGTGCGGCCTTCCGCTGGACGGATGCTGCAGCCACCGTGCCCACCGTACCGTTGGGGGCCGCGGCGACAGAGCCGATCGTGAACGTCACCGGGTTCAACACCGTGCTGTTGCCGTCGAGCACCTGGTCGCGACCGGCGGCCGTGAGCGACGTGGGTGCCGCCGTGTAAGTGACCGCACCGTTCGCCGTCGTCTTCGCCGCAGCCGCGAGGTCGATCGAAGCGAATGGCACCCGCGATCCGCCGCTGGTCACGTACAACGTCGCCGACGATGACGACGTGATCTCGATACGAGGGTTCGAGACGGTCACGTTGAGCGCCCCAGCGTGTCCGGTGAAACGCACCGAACCGGTGTAGCCCACAGCGCCGAGACCGGTCGCGGCGTCGTAGGTGCTGCCAGTTGCCTGACCGAACTGGAATTGACTACCAGAGCGCGTTGCACCACCCGAGACGAAGATCTCACCCTGCGCAATCTGGCCTGTGATGTAATTCACGAACGACGATGAGATCGCCCAGCGCAGCGAACCGCCTGCGACCGGATTCGTCGGTGCCGGCGGCGTGGTCGGCGTCGTCGGTGGCGTGGTTGGTGGGACCTCGGGCGTGCTGTTGTCGAGCTCCTTCCACTGATCAGCAGTGATGGTGACGCCCGTGCGCGCGTAGATGGTGTCCACGGTTGGCGTTGTGTGCTGTTGCCAGGCGATCACCTCGTACGACTTCTCCGGATCCAGCTTGTCGCCCGCAGCGGTCAGGTCGGTGGCAAAGGCGCCATCAGTAATCGTGCGCACGTACTGCATCGCGAGGAATCCGCCGGATGCGGTGACGTCAGCCTCCGCACCCTCCTCGATCAGCGCCACATATGCGCCCGCAATCGTGCCGAATCCTTGCCCTTCGACACCGACATGGAGGTCGGTCCCATCGGTGGAGACGTTCGTCTTCACCGATCTCTCCACTGCCGTCGAGTAGTTCAGCAGTGCACTCTGCTCCTGCGCGACGTTCGTCACTCCGCCCGCACCGTACGTGTACACGCCATATGCGCCGCCCTCAGGCTCAGCCGGAGCATCCTTCAGCGTCAGCGTCGCCCGGAAAGTGCCGTCGTCAGCGATGCCGACCCACTGTGCACGAATGATGTTCTGGTACTGAGAGGGAACCTGCTCGAGCACGCTCTCCGCGAGCGCCCACGCCTGAGTGCTCACCGAACGCGTGCCGGAAGTCGCACCCGCGGACGGCTGCCAGTTCGCAGCGAAATCACCGAACACGACATAGGTGCCCTGCGGGAGGTTCGCGGGGATCGGCACACCGCGTCCGCCGATGTTCGCCGCCGGGTCGAAGCCGCTGCCGTTCACAACGACCACATCTCCCGCTTTCAACGCGGTGTCGCGACCGGCGTCTCGCCATCCGCGAGGAGCACCTCGATAGCCGGCTGCATCTCAGCGGGCGTCTCCGGCTCAGCGGGTATCTCCGGCTCGGCGGGCACCTCCGGCTCAGCGGGTACCTCCGGCTCAGCGGGCGGGAAGACAGCGTCCCACTGCGCATCCGTGATCGACACGGCGGAGCGGCCGTAGAAGGTATCGGCCGAGAAGTTGCTGTGCTGCTGCCACATGACCACCTCGTATGACAGCGAGCGATCCAGCTTCGCCGTCGGCGCTGTCAGCGTGAAGGATGAGTTTCCTGCGCTCACCACGGGGAATGGCAGAGCGAACGCAACGTACTGCTGGTTGTTCAGCGCGTCGTCCTGCCCTTGCACGATGAGCGCCGCGTATGCGCCGGTAGCGTCGCCCAACCCGGAGGCGTCGACGTGGATTGTGAAGCCGGACTCAGAGGCAGCCGTGACCTGTGCGTTGACACCCGCACCGTCTGCGGCGAACGCCGCTGGCGCGGCGAGCGAGCCGAACACGGTCATCAGCACCGCCATCATTGCGGCTAGTACTGCACGGGTGCGACTCGATGTCGCAGGGGTTTCGGTCTTGTTCACGGATGTCTCCAGGCGTGCGTGTGCGCTCGGGTGCGCAATAGCGGGGCGTCTTCATGTCAACTGCTGTGGACAGGATTGGTTAGGCTTAGCTAACTTCCTCGCATCTGACCCTAGACGGACTGAGATCATTCCGTCAACTCTTAGGATAGGCTACCCTAATGCGCGCTAATCTCTGTCTTCTGATCTCGGCGGCGCTCATCATCGGACTCGCCGGCTGCGCCTCTCTCCCGGCGAACGCAGGGGCGGAGGACGCCGCATTCGATAGCTGTCCCTCAGCCGCACGACAGCTTTCAGAGCTCGACCTCGCCGACGACATCCGTGCGACCACCGGCGGCTCCACCGCATGCCTGCCGACGCATGCGATCGAACCGGTTGCCGACACCACCGCCCCCGACCTCCCCATCACAGTCACGGATGCAGAGGGTCGCGAGGTCCAGGTCACTGATGTCAGCCGCATCCTGGCCATCGATATCTCCGGCACGATCGCCTCGACTGTCTTTGCGCTCGGGATGGGTGACAACGTCGTCGGTCGCGATTCGTCGACCGCCTTCGTCGGAACCGAAGAGCTGCCGGTCGTCACGAAGTCCGGCCACTCGCTGAACCCGGAGGCGATCCTCGAGCTCGCACCCACCGTCATCCTCACCGACTCCTCCATCGGTCCGAAGGAGGTGCGCCAACAGCTTCGAGACGCCGGCATCCCCATCGTCGTCATCTCAGATGATCGGCGACTCAACAGCACCGACCAGCTCATCGGCGAGGTCTCCTCGGCGCTCGGGATCCCCAGCCGCGGAGAAGAGCTCATCGTGCAGATGGACGCAGATCTCAACGCGGCGCTGGACGAGATCGCGCGGGTTGCACCCACGGAGAAGTCCGATCGCGCGCGGATGCTGTTCCTCTACGTCCGTGGCAGCGCCAACGTCTACTACATCTTCGGCAAAGACTCTGGGGCAGATTCACTCATCGACGCAGTGGGCGGTGTCGATGTCGCGGCAGAGATCGGCTGGGAGGGGATGAAACCGATGACCGCAGAGGCACTCGTCGCGGCCCAGCCAGATGTGCTGGTCATGATGACAGATGGCCTGGAATCGGTCGGCGGTATCGATGGTCTCATCGAACGCATCCCCGCAGTGGCCGAGACGCCGGCCGGCATCAACCGCCGCGTGATCGACATGGCCGATACCGAGATCCTCAGTTTCGGTCCGCGCTCACCCGAGGTCCTCCGTGCGATCGCACGTGCACTCTACGCACCCGAGGCCGGCTCCTCCGAGACCACAGAATGACCGGCGAGGTCGTCACCTCGACGCCGTCGAAGCATCGAGGGCTGCGGTTCATCCTGGTCACGATTGGGCTGCTGGTTGCGCTGGTACTCACGTGCGTCATATCACTCGCGAGCGGTCAGTACACGCTGTCGCCGGCGCAGATTATCGGCATCTTGCTGCACGGCGTCGGCATCGATACCGCCTGGAACCCTACGAACGTGTCCGACGCCGGCGTGATCTTCAACATCCGGCTGCCGCGACTCGTGCTGGGCATCCTGGTCGGTGCGGCACTCTCCGTCTCCGGCGTGCTCATGCAGGCAATTTTTGGTAACCCGCTCGCGGATGCCGGTGTCGTCGGCGTCTCATCGGGCGCGGCACTGGGCGCGGCGGCCAGTCTGACCTTCGGCCTCACCACATTCGGCATGTGGACCACTCCGACGATGGCGTTCGTCGGAGGGCTCATCGCAGTGTTCGCGGTGTATTTCATCAGTCGCTCCGGCGGTCGCACCGAAGTCGTCACACTGCTGCTCACCGGGATCGCCATCAACGCCATCGGCGGGGCAGGGATGGCGTTCCTGACGTTCCTCGGCACGACCTCGACTCGCGAGCAGATCATCTTTTGGCAGCTCGGCTCGCTCAACGGCGCACTGTGGCCGAACATCGCCGTTGTCGCGCCGCTGACCGGACTAGGCGTCGTGATCGCACTGATTGTCGCGCATCAACTCGATCTCTTCGCCCTCGGTGAGCGCACCGCCAGACACCTCGGCGTAAACGTCGAACTGCTGCGGATCATCGTGATCATCACCGTCGCGGTCCTGGTCTGCGCCGCGGTCGCATTCGCCGGAATCATCGGCTTCATCGGTCTCGTGATCCCACACCTCATGCGCATGCTCATCGGCCCTGCGCACCTGCCTCTCATCATCTCCTCCGCGATCGGCGGCGCGCTGCTCATTGCGATCGCCGACCTCGTCGCGCGCACAGCCGTTCCCCTTGCGGACATGCCGATCGGCATGATCACGTCGCTCGTCGGCGGGCCCTTTTTCCTGTGGCTGCTCGTGCGGACCCGCCGCCGCTCCGGAGGCTGGGCGTGAGTGTGCAGCTGACGGCGACTAACATCACCGTGCGTCCATTTTCAGGGGGGAGTGCGATCCTTGAGGATGCCTCGATCTCGGTGAATCCGGGCGAGATCCATGCGTTGGTCGGGCCCAACGGCGCGGGCAAATCCACGATGTTCAGTGTGCTCGCAGGCGACCTCACGCCAGAATCCGGCACGGTCGAGCTCGCCGGCCAACCCATCGCGAAGATTCGTCCACGCGATCTGGCACGCACCCGCGCGGTACTGCTGCAGGAAAACGCGGTGTCCTTCCCCTTCTCCGCTGAGCAGGTGGTGCGCATGGGGCGTGCGCCGTGGGCACGCACGGAATCCGAGGCTGATGACGACGACGCAGTCGCCGCTGCAATGATCGCGACCAAAGTCGGCGCTCTTGCGCACCGATCGGTGTCGTCCCTGTCTGGGGGCGAGCGTGCACGTGTAGCGCTGGCGCGCGTGCTCGCTCAGTCGACACCGATCGTGCTCCTTGACGAGCCGACAGCATCACTCGATCTCAAGCATCACGAGGATGTGATGCGCCTGGTGCGTGCGCGGGCGGATGCCGGGGCCACCGTCGCCGTCGTCTTGCACGACCTCAATGCCGCGCTCGCTCACGCGGATCAGGTGACGCTTCTCGCATTCGGTCGGGTCATTGCGACCGGCCCTCCTGGGGATGTGCTCACATCCCCGCGCATCGAGATGGTCTACGGGCAGCCCGTCGATGTGTTCCCGCATCCGATCACGGGGGTACCACTGATCGTGCCGAAACGATGAGCACATGCTAGGGGTAGACCTGTCGCGGTTGAGCATGCAGGTGTGCCGGGCTACGGGCGCAGCGGCAGCAGATCTGCGAGATCGGCGCGTGTGCCGGATGCCTGCACACGACCCGCGGCGACAACCTCAGCCCACGACTTCGCACCGGTCGCGATGGAGATCCAGGTCGCGGCATCCATCTCGATGACATTCGGAGGCGTGCCTCGAGTGTGCCGCGGCCCCTGCACCACCTGCACCGCGCCGAACGGCGGCACCCGCACCTCGACGCTGTTACCCGGAGCCTTCTCATCGAGCAACTGCAGCAGGTAGCGCACAGCCGTCGCCATAGTGAGGCGTGCGGGCTTCTCGCCCGCGGATTGCGCGGTGGCCACAGCATCCAGCGCGGTCCTGCCTTCTGCGGTGTCGATCTTGCGGGCCATGCTCTCAGCCTACGACTGCGCGTAGGCTCGATACGTGACTGACAGCCCGCATGCGGAAGGCGCCCGCGCCCAACTTCTCGCAGCGGCGCACTCCGGCGACTGGAGTCGGCGGACACTCCCGCAACTGGCCGACCCCTCCGTTGCGCGCACGTCCGCCGTACTGATTCTGTTCGGAGTGCTCGACAGCATCCCTGCGCCGACGATCGATGCCGTCGTCGCGAAAGAGCTCGACGTGCTGCTTCAGCGTCGAGCATCCACACTGTCCTCGCACCCCGGCCAGGTCTCGTTCCCCCGGCGGCGGTCGGGATCCTGAAGACAGCGACATCGTCGCCACAGCGTTGCGTGAGGCCGAGGAGGAGACCGGCCTTGACCCTGCTGGCGTCGAGATTCTCGCGACACTCCCGGAGATCCCGCTCGCCGTCAGCAACCACCAAGTCACCCCGGTGCTCGGATGGTGGACCAGGCCGTCGAAAGTCGCAGCCGTGGACCACGCCGAGACCGTTGAGGTCTTTCGAGTGCCCGTCGCGCAACTGCTGGACCCGGCGACCCGATTCACTTCAGTGACCCGTCGTGGCGGCACGACCTTCACGGCCCCCGCGTTCGACGTTGACGGCACGATCGTCTGGGGCTTCACAGCGATGGTGCTGGATCGGCTGTTCGACACCTGCGGGTGGACGGTGCCGTGGGACGAGACCGTCCAGCGCGATGTCGTCTGACGGGGGCGCGCGCCGCTCGATAGTCTGGACGGGTGAAGATTCTCGTCCTCGGTTCCGGTGCCCGTGAGCACGCGATCATTCTCGCCCTCAAGGACGAAAGCGCGGATCACGAGCTGTTCGTCTCCCCCGGCAACGCCGGCATCGCGCAGGATGCGACGCTCGTCGCAGTCGACCAGCTCGATGGTGGCGCAGTCACCACTTTCGCCAATGAGAACTCGATCGATCTCGTCATCATCGGTCCGGAGGCTCCGCTCGTAGCCGGCGTCGCCGATGCGCTGCGCGAGCGCGGCATCCCCGTATTCGGGCCGGGCAAGGCTGCGGCCCAGCTCGAGGGGTCGAAGGCATTCGCGAAACGCGTGATGGATGCCGCATCCGTGCCGACCGGGCGCGCGGTGCGCGCAGCATCCATCGCCGATGTCGAGGCCGCATTCGACGACCTGGGTGCGCCGTACGTGGTGAAGGCCGATGGGCTCGCCGCCGGCAAGGGCGTCATCGTGACCTCCGATCGCGCCGAGGCGCTCGCTCACGCCACGCACTATCTTCCGGATGGCCCTGTATTGGTGGAGGAATTCCTCTCCGGCCCCGAAGTCTCACTCTTCTTTCTCTCCGACGGCGACACCGTGCGGGCGCTGAGCCCGGCGCAAGACTTCAAGCGCGCCTACGACAACGACGAAGGTCCAAACACCGGTGGCATGGGCGCGTACTCGCCACTGCCGTGGCTTGCTGAGCAGTTCGGCAGCGAGCAGTCGTTCGTCTCTCTGGTCACCGAGCAGGTCGCGCTCCCCGTCATCCGGCAGCTGGACGCGGAGGGCACCCCCTTCATCGGGCTGCTTTACGCGGGCCTCATTCTCACCGACCAGGGCGTGCGCGTGATCGAATTCAACGCGCGCTTCGGCGACCCCGAGACGCAGGTTGTGCTGCCGCGACTGGTCACTCCGCTTTCCGAGCTGCTGTTCGCCGCGGCATCCGGCACCCTCGAAGACCAGCCGGAACCGGTCTTCTCCGACGATGTCGCAATCACCGTCGTGCTCGCCAGCGAGGGCTACCCGGAGGCACCGCAGACCGGCCGCCAGATCTCGGGCCTTGCTGCGGCGGCCGCCGTTGAGGGCGTCCGTATCGTGCACGCCGCGACCGCAGGACCCGATGCACCAGGAGGCGACCTCGTCGCAACCGGCGGCCGCGTGCTGAACGTCGTCTCGGTCGGCACCGACTTCGCATCCGCTCGCGCTCAGGCCTATGACGCGATCGGTCGCATCACTCTCGACGGCGCGCACTTCCGCAGCGACATCGCCGCCCGCGTCGCCGAGTAGTCGCGCGCCCTACCTCTTCGCCCCCAGCAGGTTCGCCGGGCGCCGCAGGAACAGCACCGCAACGACGCCGAGCAGGATAAACGCCGCAGGCAGCAGCATCGTCTGCGCCATGGCATCGGCAAAGGGCCCGGCGACGGCATCCGGTAGCGCACCGCTCCCGAACCCTCCGGATGCGGCACCGCCAGAATCCGGCAGGTTCGCATCGAGGCGGCTCTGCATGAATGCCGCAACGGCGGCCGAGCCGAGAACAGATCCGATCGTCCTGGTGGTGTTGTAGATGCCGGCACCCGCGCCCGCCTGACGTGGAGGGAGGTTGCGCGTTGCAGTCGTCGCGAGCGGACCCCACATGCCGGCGTTTCCCAGCCCGAGGATCGCCGAGGGGACCAGCATCCAGAGAATATCGACTTCGGTGTTCATCATCATGGCGAAGAGGAACAGCGAAAGCGACACCAGCAGCAGGCCCGGGACCAGCATGATTCGGGGGTCGATTCGATCCAGTATCCGACCCGCGATCGGCGAGAGCACGCCCGCCATGATGGCCATCGGAATCAGCAACAGAGCAGACTCTGTCGGTGTCAGCCCGCGTGCCAGCTGAAGGAAGAACATCAGCGGCAGCCCCTGCGCTGTCACCGTGAAGCCGACCAGGGCGATGCTGATGTTCGACCAGGAGAAGTTGCGGTCGCGGAACAATTCCATCGGCACCAGCGGCTCGTTCTTCGTGCGCGACTGATACCAGATGAACAGCGCGAGCACGACGACTCCAGCGATGATCAGGCTCCACACCGAGATCGGCCCCCAAATCATTCCCCAGTCGTAGGTCGCGCCCTCTTGCAGCCCGAACACGATGAGGAAAAGCGCGATCGCACTGAGGAAGACGCCAGGGATGTCGAAGCGGTGCGGGTGCGTTGCGAGCCGCGGCACGTAGATCCATGCCAGCACGAAACCGATGATGCCGACCGGAATGTTGACGATGAAGATCCATTCCCAGCCGAGACCGTCGACGAGGAATCCGCCGGCGAGCGGCCCGACGAGCATCGCGACGCCCGAGGTGGCGCCCCACAGCCCCATCGCCGCTCCGCGCCGCTCGGGCGGGAATGTGCGGGTAATCACAGCCATCGTCTGCGGAGTCATGCACGCCGCACCGAGACCCTGCACGGCGCGCGCGACGATGAGACCGTCGAGCGTCGTCGACAAACCACACCAGAGGGATGCCGCGGTGAATACGGCAAGCCCGATCAGGTAGATGTTCTTCGGGCCGAACCGATCACCGAGTCGCCCCGTGATCAGCAGAGGGACCGCGTAGGCGAGCAGATAGGCACTGGTGACCCAGACCACCCGGTCGAGGTTGTTGGTCGTCGGGTCAAGGGCCGCCTTGATGGCGGGGTTGGCGACGGAAACGATCGTCGTGTCGACGAGGATCATGAAGAACCCGATCACCAGCGCCCAGAGCGCTGGCCATGGGCTCTGCGGGCGCTGTCCGACGGCGAAGGTTCCCGTCGAGGGGCCGGTAGACACCGGCGCGGATGCCGTGGCCTTGCGTTCGGCCCGGGTGGAATCCGTCATTGTTGTGCAGCCTTTCGCTGAGCGAGGTAGCGGTCTGAGTCATCGAATCCGGCGGCGCCCCAGGGGATCGCGCCAGCTTCGAGGCGAGTGAGGAGAGAGTCCATCCAGCCGATTTCGGCTTCAAGCAAGGTCTCCTGGCGCTGGATTTCTAGCAAGAATTGTTCCGGAACACCGCGCGCGCTTGTCTTGTGCAGATCAGCGAGATGCATCTCATGGTCGGCAGTGAGTGCCGATCGACGCGCGTGCAGAAGGCCGATCACATCGCTCAGTTCGAGGTTGTGAGACTCGGCGAGCGCGATGCGAAACTCGGTCGGTCGATCAGTTCGAGGCAACTCGCGCTCCACCCAATCTCTGACAGCATCGCGACCGCTTTCAGTGAGCGTGTAGGTGGTGCGCTCGGGACGGTTGCCGTCACGGTCGGTGCCCACCTCGTCGATCAGAGCTAGCTTCTGCAGCCGCGCGACCGTGTGATAGAGCGTGCCGTTGGTGATGGTCAACAGACGATCGTCGCGACGTGCGCGCATGAGACGCGCCATCTCGTAGGGATGCATGTCACCCTCACGCAGCAGCGCGAGAACCATCACGCCCATCGGCGTGAGTCGGTCCAGCAGGTCTCTCACTCTTGGTCCATTCCGATTAGTCCAGATGGACTATAACAGATGAGTGAGGCGCGAAACTAGCCCTCGCACCGGGATAATGGGCGGATGAGCACTCCCTCGGACAGCACCTCCCAGAGCATCCACGGCTGGCGACACATTTACTCCGGCAAGGTGCGCGACCTCTATGCCTCAGAGGATGCCGATGACACCCGCATCCTCGTCGTCGCCTCTGATCGGGTGAGCGCCTTCGACTTCGTCCTCTCCCCCGGAATCACGGGGAAGGGCGCACTGCTGACCCAGCTCAGCCGTTGGTGGTTCGCGCAGCTCAGCGAGTTTCCCAACCACCTCGCTGAGGGCGACCTCCCTGCCGAGGTCGCAGACCGCGCGATGCTCGCACAGTCGCTGGAGATGCTGCCGATCGAATGCGTGGTGCGCGGATACATCACCGGCTCCGGCTGGGCCGAGTACCAGGAGAGCGGCACGGTCTGCGGCATCGCGCTGCCTGCGGGCCTAGAAAACGGTGACCGCCTGCCAGAGCCACTGTTCACCCCCGCGTACAAGGCACCCATGGGCGAGCACGACGAGAACATCACGTTCGAGCAGACCGTCGAACTCGTCGGTGAGGGTCGCGCAGCAGAACTCCGCGACACCTCACTCGCGATCTATGCACGCGCCGCGGCCATTGCCGAAGAGCACGGTCTGATTCTCGCCGACACCAAGTTCGAGTTCGGCATCGACACCGACGGCGTTCTGCGCCTCGCCGACGAGGTGCTCACCAGCGATTCGTCTCGCTATTGGGATGCCGCGACCTGGGAGTCTGGCACGACCCCGGCCGCGCGGATGGCGAGCTTCGACAAGCAGATCGTGCGCGACTGGCTGGCATCGAACTGGGACAAGCAGGGCGAGCCGCCGGTGCTTCCTGACGAGATCGTCGAACGTACCGCCGACCGGTACCGCGAACTGATCCAGCGCCTGAGCGCCTAGTCGGGGGAGCTTCAGGAGCCGGAACATTTGCTCGCTGAGCCTGTAGAACTTTGCGTCAGGCCATCTGCCTCACGTCGGCATCCGGCATCGCCTCTGCCCAGGGAACACTCAGGAATCGATAGTGTTGCTCCAGCATTCCTGCCACCCGCGATACATTCCCGACACCCCGATACTGAGGAGCCCCCGCATGCCCGTGTGGAAAATTCATGGCGATGGCCACACCGTTGCCCCCGGCGAGGTCGTGAAGCCCGACGAGCGGCTGAACTGGCCGGCCACCTTCGCGATCGGCGCCCAGCACATCGTCGCGATGTTCGGTGCGACGTTCCTGGTGCCGATCATCACCGGCTTTCCAGTGTCGACGACCCTGCTATTCTCCGGCGTCGGAACGCTGCTGTTCCTGCTGATCACGCGCAACCGGCTGCCCAGCTACCTGGGTTCGTCCTTCGCCTTCCTTGCACCGATCACTGCGCTCAACGGCGGCAACGCGCTCGAGACACCGGAGCAGATCGGACAGGCACTCGTGGGAGTGCTCGTCGTGGGGCTGCTGCTGGCCGGAGTCGGCTTCCTGGTGCAGGCGGTTGGCAGCGGCTGGATCGACAAGCTCATGCCTCCGGTCGTCGCAGGTTCGATCGTCGCACTCATCGGCTTCAACCTCGCGCCTGCGGCGTGGAACAACTTCACCCTGCAGCCTGAGCTCGCCACCGTGACGCTCGCCGCCGTCGTGCTGTTCAGCGTGCTGTTTCGCGGGTTCCTCGGGCGGATCTCGATCTTCCTGGGCGTGATCGTCGGCTACATCATCGCTGTCTTCACCGGTCAGGTGAAATTCGAGGGCGTCGAAGAGGCCGCTTGGATCGGGTTGCCCGACTTCCACCTCGCCGCAGTCACCGACCCTGGCGCCTGGGCGATTGTGCCGATGTTTCTGCCGGTCGTTTTGGTGCTCATCGCCGAGAACATCGGCCATGTGCGCGGTGTCGCCACGATGACGAATGACCCATCGATCAACAAGCACACCGGCCGCGCGCTGCTCGCCGATGGTCTTGCCACCACACTCGCTGGCGGCTTTGGCGGCTCTGCCACCACCACCTATGGCGAGAACATCGGCGTGATGGCAGCGACCCGCGTGTATTCCACTGCCGCCTACTGGGTTGCCGGATTCGCCGCGATTCTGCTTGCCTTCTCCCCCAAGATCGGTGCCGTGTTCAACACGGTCCCCCCGGGCGTGCTCGGCGGCGTGACCACCGCGCTGTACGGCCTCATCGGCGTCATCGGCATCAAGATTTGGGTCGACAACCGCGTCGACTTCTCGCGCCCGGTGAATCAGTACACGGTCGCAGTCTCGTTCGTCATCGCGGTCGGCGGGTTCGCCATGAACTGGGGTGGGTTCCAGCTCGGCGCCATCGTCCTCGGCACCGTCGCGGCACTAGTGATCTATCACCTCGGCAATGCAATCGCCCGCTGGCGCAAGACCGGTGCGGATGACGGCGGCCCCATCCCCGCCGTCGGACAGCTGGGTGGCGACCCAGAGTAACGCACCGCTTCTGGTGGCCGCACGGATGGGCGGACTTCGCAGTGTCGGGCGGAATAATCCGGCCCGCGGCTCCGCCCATCCGTGCGTTCTCCGCCCGAGCGTGCGGGCGGGAGCGCAGCACGGATGCCGCGATTCAGCCGATGCGGGCGATCACTGCGCCGGCATCGACCATGTCTCCTACAGATGCAGCGTGCACCAGCACCCCGGCGCGGTGGGCGGTGACCTGAGTCTCCATTTTCATCGCGTCAAGCACGGCTGCGGCATCGCATCCGAACGCCTTGTGCTCGGTGCTTTCGCCCGAATGGGCAGCGCGTGAGAGCGGACGGGAATATCCTGCCGTAGCTGCTGGTTGAGACCAACATGAACGAATTACTTGCCCCGGCAACAACGATGGGTGCGGTCACGCTTCTCGTGTCCGACCTCGATGGGATGACGGCGTTCTACCGCGATGTCATCACACTGCAGGTGCTGCGCGCAGACGGCAGCGAGGTCGCGCTCGGTCGCGCCGGGCACGAGCTTGTCGTCCTCCGACACGAGCCGAAGTTGCGCCACGCGGCACCCGGATCGGCCGGCCTGTTCCACACGGCGATCGTGTTCGAGTCGCAGGCTGCCCTCGCGGCAGCGCTCGCCTCGGTCGCTCAGCGCGCCCCGCAGACGTTCACCGGCAGCGCCGATCACCTGGTCAGTCAGGCGTTCTACCTCACAGATCCCGAAGGCAACGGCGTCGAGCTGTACTGGGATCGCGCGCGCTCCGAGTGGTCGTGGACCCACGGTCAGATCGAGATGGCGACCCTCTACCTCGACCCGAATTCCTACCTCCAAGACCACCTGACCGACGAGGTCGCTGCTGGCTCGACCGCAACGGATGCCGCGCAGATCGGCCACGTGCACCTCTCGGTCGGCGATGTCGCCTTTGCCCGCGACTTCTATGTGCGTCGCCTCGGCTTCGATGTCACGGCATCCATGGGCGAGCAGGCACTGTTCGTCAGCGCTGGCGGCTACCACCACCACATGGCGATGAACGTCTGGAACTCTCGGGGTGCAGGACCGCGGATGCCGGCACTCGGCCTCGGCCAGGTCGATCTCGCACTGCCGAACCCTGACGCTCTCGGCGAGCTCAACGAACGCCTCACGCACTTCGGCACTCGGGTACAGGACGACGGGCGAACTCTGAGCTTCCTCGATCCTTGGAACAACGCGCTCAAGGCGCAGGTCGCTGCCTGAGCTGTCCTCAGACCTAAGCGGAGCGCCGCACCACGAGTTCGGTCGGCAGGATAGTGACGTGATCTGGCGAGCCGCCGGAAAGGCGGTCGAGCAGCACGTTCGCCATCGTCTCGCCCTGTGCCACCATCGGCTGACGCATCGTCGTCATCGGGGGAACTGAGGATGCCGCAACGGCAGAATCATCGAAGCCCATCACCGCGACGTCCTCGGGGACGCTCAGACCGGCGGCGCGCAGCACCCGCAGTGCGCCTCGAGCCATCAGGTCACTACCCACGAAGATGGCGTCGGGCGTGCCGACCGCAAGGATCCGTTCCGCTGCCTCGGCACCGCTCTCTTCGGAGTAGTCGCCCTCAGCCTCGGCGAACGGTGTGAGTCCGGCATCCGCCAGCGCATTCCGAAACCCCTGAATACGATCGATGGCGGGGAGCATTGTCAACGGTCCGGAGATCGTGGCGATGCGCGTGCATCCCCGAGCGATCAGGTGCTCTGTGGCAGTTCTGGAGGCAGCAACGTTGTCGACATCGACGTAGTAGTCGTTATCGCGACTGCGTACCGGCCGGCCGCCGTAGACAACGGGCACGGCATCCGCGATCCGTTCGATGAAGGCGTCACTGGTGTGCTGCGAGACGATGAGTGCGCCGTCGACGCCACCATTGCGCACGAAGCTCGTCATCTTGTCGCCGGGATCGTCGCTGGCAACCAGGAGATTGAGCAGGTAGTCCGAAGCCCGCAGTCTTCCGGTGATCCCGGCGACGATCGAAGCGAAGAACGGGTCGCCGAAGAAGCGCGTCGTGTCTTCAGGAACGATCAGGGCGATCGCGTGCGTCTGCCGGGAGGCCAGCGATCGTGCGGCACGATTGGGAACGTAGCTGAGCCGTTCGATTGCCGCACGCACCGACGTGAGGGCTTCCGCACTGACAGAGGTGGAACCGTTAACGACCCGTGACACGGTCGAACGGGACACCCCGGCCGCGTCCGCCACCTCTTCAATGGTCGCGCGTGACGACACAGTTCTCCCTTCGGCCGGCGCTACGCCGGATGCTCCTGTGCCGTTCGCGCTCGATCAGAGAGCGCGTTCGGCAATTATGCGAGCGTACTCCCGACCGCTGTCCTTGAGGCTGCGCTGCTGGGTGTCGTAGTCGACTCGGACGATGCCGAAACGCTTGTCGTAGCCCCAGGCCCACTCGAAGTTGTCGAACATCGACCAGTAGAAATAACCGCGGACATCGACTCCGGCATCCGCCGCGTCGAGCACAGCGGCGAGGTGCAAGCGCAGGAACTCGGCGCGGTCAGCGTCGTGAACGCGCGTCTCGCCATCCTCTATGACGACCTCGTCGTTGTAGGCGGCACCGTTCTCGGTCATGTAAAGAACTGTTCCGGCGGGCTCCGCGTAGTCGGTCCAGACCCGCTGCAGCAGGCGGGTGAGCCCCTCGGGCTGCACTTCCCAGTTCTGCGCGGTGCGGGCAAGACCGCGTTCCACGGAATGGATGCCGTCGCTGGAGGGGTACGGGCTGCGCACCTGCCTCGATGTGCCGGGGCCACCAGAGGCAGGCGGCACTGCCGGGGCCGTTCCCGACACGAGGTCGCCGTGGTAGTAGTTCACGCCCTGCGTGTCGATCTTCTGCGAGATCGTCTCGAGGTCGCCGTCGTGGATGGCGGCTTCGAACTGGTCTACGGCATCCGCATCGATCGCTCGAATGTCTTCAACGATGTCTGCGGGGTACTCACCACGGTAGATCGGATCGAGGAACCAGCGGTTGAACTGTCCGTCGACGCGGCGGGCCGCGTCGACATCGGCGGGAATCTCGGGATCTGCCGGGTCAGCGACGGTGTGGTTCAGAGTGATGCCGAGGTTGAGCTCAGAGTCACGTGCGCGCAGTTCACGAACCGTCTGGCCGTGCGCGAGCAGAAGGTGGTGCGAGGCCAGCAGGCCCTCGGCGACGCTGGTGTGCCCCGGAGCATGTTCGCCCCCGGTGTAGGAGAGGAACGACGAGCACCACGGCTCGTTCAATGTCGTCCACACATTCACGCGGTCACCGAGCGCATCGTGCATGGTGCCGGCGTAATCGAGAAAGCGGTCAACGGTGTCGCGGTTCGTCCACCCGCCCTTCTCTTGCAGAGCCTGCGGCATGTCCCAGTGGTACAGCGTCAGCCACGGCAGGATGCCAGCACCGAGCAGTTCATCGACCAGGCGCTGGTAGAAGTCGACGCCGGCCTGATTGACCGCGCCGCCGTCCGGGCGCACGCGCGACCATGAGGTCGAGAAACGATACGTCTGCAGTCCGAGCTCGGTCATCAACGCGACATCTTCGGGATAGCGGTGATAGTGATCGCACGCCACATCGCCGTTCTCGCCGCCGATCACCGCACCCGGCACGCGGGCGAAAGCATCCCAGATGGAATCCGTGCGTCCGTCTACGCGCGCTGCGCCCTCGATCTGATAAGCCGCAGTTGCGGCGCCAAAGAGGAAGTTCTCGGGGAATGCACGGGTCATAGAAGTCATCCTTTCACCGCGCCAGCCATGATGCCACTGACCAGCTGCTTGCCTGCGACCACGAAGAGCACGAGCAGGGGCAGGGTCGCGAGCACCGCGCCGGTGAGCACGATCGAGTAGTCGATGTAATACCCCGACTGCAGCTGGCTGAGCGCCGTCTGCAGTGTGGGGTTCTGGGGAGAGAGCACGATGAGGGGCCAGAGGTAATCGGTCCACGCCGTCATGAAGGTGAACAGCCCCAGGATCGCCATTGCCGGGCGCGCAGCCGGGATACCGACGGTGAGGAAGGTGCGGAACTGGTTCGCGCCGTCCATGCGTGCGGCCTCGATGAGCTCATCAGGGATGACGTCGACGAGGTACTGGCGCATGAAAAAGACGCCGAAGGCGGTGACCAGCGTCGGCACGATGACCGCACCGATACTGCCCGTCCACCCGAGCTCGCGCATCACCATGAACAGGGGGATGATTCCGAGCTGCGTGGGGATCGCCATAGTGCCGATGACGAAGATCATGAGCCCCTCGCGGCCCTTGAACCGCAACTTCGCGAAGGCATAACCTGCGAGCGTGGAGAAGGTCACGACCGAGATAGTGATGATCGCGGAGATGAGGAAGGAGTTTCCGAGCGCCAGCCAGAACGGGATTGCGTCGAAGACCTTGGCGGCGTTGGCGAAGAAGTTGCCACCGGGGATCAGCGGCAGCGTCTCACCACGAGTGGCGTTGGTGCCGCTGGCCACGACGACTGACCACCAGAGCGGGTACACGCTGCCGATGATGAAGGCGGCGAGCAGACCATAGGTAAGGAATCCGGGACGGCTGCCGATGCCGGCGGAGCCGGTTTCCCCGCCGCGACGACGGCGGATCTTCTCTGGCACACTCAGTGCCTGCGTGGCGGTCATCGTTCGACTCCTGTCGTGCTGGCGTTCTTTCGGGCGCGGCGGCGCTGACTGCGTGGTGAGGCATCGCCGGTAGCGATTCGCCGTGAGATCAGGAAGTTGATCAAGCCGATGACGACGATCAGTAGGAACAGCAGGATGGCGACGGCGGATGCTTCACCGAGGTTCCTGCGGAAGAACGCGAGTTCCCAGAGGAACAGCACTGTGGTCTGGAACTGTCGGTCACTACCGCCGATCCCGCCGGCGGTGGAGACGTCGAACAAGCGCGGCTCGGCGAACACCTGCAGACCGCCGATGGTCGCCGTGATGATGACGAAGATGAGAGTGGGGCGGATCGTGGGGATCGTGATCGAGAAGAAGCGGCGGATGGGGCCTGCGCCGTCGATGGCGGCGGACTCGTAGAGATCGCGCGGCACTGCCTGCATCGCGGCGAGCAGGATGAGGGCGTTGTACCCGGTCCAGCGGAAGTTCACCATCGTGGCGATCGCGATGTGCGAAAGGAAGGTGTTGTGCTTCCACTCCTGATCGACGATGCCGATGAGGTTCAGCAGGTTATTGGCGAGGCCATCTGCCTCGTTGAAAATGCTGGAGAAGATGATCGCCACGGCGACAGGGGTGACGACGAATGGGATGAGAATGCTCATTCGCCAGAATGTGGCCGCCCGCAAACCGCGGTCAAGCAGGTAGGCGACGATCAGCGCGACAGCGAGCTGCGGAATCGCGGAGAGCAAGAAGATGCTCAGAGTGTTGAAGATCGAGTTCCAGAACATCGAATCGCCGAGGATCTCGACGAAGTTACCGAGGCCGACAAACTCGCCCTGTCCTTTGAGTAGATCCCACTCGAACACAGCAACGTAAATCGTGTAGAGCAGCGGGAAGAGGCCGACCAGGCCGAACAGAAGGAAGAACGGCGAGACGTACAAGTACGGCGACGCGTTCTGGTCGAAGCGGGAGACGCGGTGACGCCACGACGGCTTCGCCGTGGCGTCCGGCCGCCTGCTGGATGCCATGTCCCGGCGCTCCTCAGGCTTGGTCGTTGTGAGTGTCATTTTTGATTCCTCGTCGTGTGCGCGTGGCGGTGCTTCGACAGGCTCAGCAGCCGTGGACCGGCTCCCCATAAGCCGGGCCTGCGACTCCCCAGAAGTCGCAGGTCCGCTACCGAGCCTGTCGAAGTGGGATCAGTTGACGAGCTCGTTCAGAAGCTTGATCGCCTGGTCCCAGGCGCCGTTGGTGTCAGTTTCGCCACGGTCGAGGCTGTTCAGCGCCGGACCGAAGACGTTCTCCTGGATGACGGAGTCATCCGCACCCTTGAACTGCGCGACAACGCCCTTGGCGCGCTCCGCGAGAATTGCTCCGGTCGGGGCATCGTTGAAGAATGCGTTCGGCGTCGCATCAGCGGCCAGAGTCTCCTGCGCCTTGATGGTCGAGGGGAAGTTGCCCGCAGATGCAGATTGCTTCACCTGCTGCTCAGGCTGAGTCAGCCAGTCAGCGAGTGCTGCGGCTGCTTCCTTGTGCTGCGAGCTCTCCGGGATCGTCAGGAACGCGCCACCCCAGTTGACAGCTCCTCCAGGGAACACGTCGGCGAAGTCCCAGCCGGTCGACGCGTCTCCGCCGCCAGCTTCGACCTGACCCTGCACGACACCCAGCATCCAGCCAGGGCAGACGAAGGTGGCGAAAGTACCGTCAACGAACGACTTGCCGCCGTTCCAGTCCCACGCTGCCTGTGCAGCTGACTGGCCGCCTTCAACGGCAGCTCCCAGCAGCTCAAAGCGGTCCTTCAACTCGGCGTTGCCGTCGACGTTCAGTTCGCCGTCGGCGGTGTAGTAGCCCTCATCGAGCTGATTGACCATCGCGTTCCAAACGAAGCCGGAGTGATCGAACCATGCCTTGCCGGTCTTTGCCTTGTAATCGGCGCCGACGGCGAAGAAGTTCTCCCAGTCGCCGTTCAGCAGCTCCGCCACGGACTCTCGGTCACTGGGCAGGCCAGCGGCTTCGAACGCCGCGCCGTTGTAGCAGATACCGCTCGGACCGATGTCCGTTCCGTAGCCGATCACACGGCCGTCGGCGTCGGTGCCCTGCGCGTACTTCCAGTCCACCCAGTCGCTCTTGCGGTCTTCGATTCCGTAATCACGGAGGTCGACGAAGCTGTCGGAGACCTCCATGACGGCGCCGAGCCAGCCCTCTTCGATCGCGACGATGTCGCTGAGGCCGGATCCGGCGGCAAGTTTGGTGAAGGCGTCGGTGCGGGCGTTGCCACCGGTGTCGATGTTCGACGCTTCGATGGTGACGTTCGGGTTCTGCTTCTCGTATTCCTTATACAGGTCGTCGTAGCCGAAGGTGCCGAAAGTCGTCACGGTCAGCGTGACTTTCTCATCGGCGCTGCCGCCGGAGTCGCTCGCGTTAGTGCCGCCGGCGCAGCCGACAAGCGCGAGAGCGGAGATGGATGCAACGGCAACTGCCGTCGTCATCCGGCGCTGGGTACGTGTGTTCACGGGTCACTCCTTTGTGTGGTGATGATTCTTGGTGATGCTTCGGGACAGCTGTGGGAGCGCTCCCACAGCTGATGAGTCACT
The DNA here is from genome assembly GCF_000685355.1 of Microbacterium sp. CH12i. Taxonomy (GTDB): domain Bacteria; phylum Actinomycetota; class Actinomycetes; order Actinomycetales; family Microbacteriaceae; genus Microbacterium. Next base: position 34,858 of record NZ_JHET01000013.1, read on the forward strand.
CTATGAGAGCGCTCCCACGAATGTCAAGCACTCCGACACAACCCATGGTCAAGTAGCCTTGCCCGGTGCCTTTCTCTGAGCTGTCGCCCGCCCTCGTCCGTGCCGAATCACTGATCCGCAGCATCCCGGACTATCCAGAGCCCGGCATCCTGTTTCGTGACATCACGCCACTGCTGGCCGATGCCGAGGCGCTCCGGGTGACCACCGAGGCGATCATCGAGCCGTTCGCCGGGCAGTTCGACGTGATCGCCGGAATCGAAGCGCGCGGTTTCCTCATCGCCAGCGCTGCCGCACTGGCAGCTGGCGTCGGCCTCATCCCGATCCGCAAGGCTGGCAAGCTGCCACGCCCCGCGGTGTCTGTCGACTACGCGCTGGAATACGGCACAGCGACAATCGAAATGCACGACGATCTGCCGAAGGGCTCGCGTGTACTGCTGATCGACGACGTCCTCGCCACCGGAGGTACTCTCGCCGCCGGACGCCAGCTGATCGAGCAGCTGGGTTCGCACGTCGCCGGCATCTCGGTGCTATTCGAAATCGACGGTCTCGGCGGTCGCGATCTCATTGGCGACCTGCACACCGTCTTCCACTCCTGAAGCTTCCACTCCTGAAGCGCCCTTCCACCCCCCGACCAGGAATGCAACCTCGGCGGTGCCGATAGACTGATAGCGCCCGCTTTTCCCGCGACATCCGGAGCCTTCAATGCCCACCATCGTCGTTGACGTCATGCCCAAGTCTGAACTGCTCGACCCGCAGGGGAAGGCCGTCTCCGGAGCGTTCGCGCGTCTGGGCGTTTCGGGCTTCAGCGATGTCCGCATCGGCAAGCGCTTCGAGCTCAAGGTCGACGGTGAGGTCACCGATGAGATCCTCGCCGAGGCGAAGAAGCTCGCCGATGACGTGCTGTCGAACTCGGTGATCGAAGACGTCGTGGGCATCGAGGTTGTCGAGTGAGCGTCCGCATCGGCGTCATCACCTGGCCCGGCTCGCTGGATGATCGCGACGCGCAGCGCGCGATCCGTCTGGGTGGCGGCGAGCCCGTTGCCCTCTGGCACGGTTCTCACGACCTCGAGGGGGTCGACGCGCTCGTGTTGCCCGGCGGTTTCAGCTACGGCGACTACCTGCGCAGCGGCGCAATTGCCGCGCTCTCGCCGATCATGTCTGAGGTGAAGGATGCGGCCGGCAAGGGCATGCCGATCCTCGGCATCTGCAACGGGTTCCAGATGCTCGTCGAGGCGCACCTGCTGCCCGGCGGCCTGATCCGTAACGACCACCAGCACTTCGTGCGGCGCGACCAGAAACTCACGGTCGAGAACAACGACACCGCCTGGACGAATGAGTTCCGCAGAGGCCAAGAGATCGTCATCCCGCTGAAGAACGCCGAGGGCGGCTACGTGGCGGACGACGAGACACTCAACCGCATCGAGGGTGAAGGTCTGGTTGCTTTCCGCTACGCGGGAGTCAACCCGAATGGTTCGCTGCGCGACATCGCCGGACTCACGAACGAGGCGGGCAACGTCGTCGGCCTCATGCCGCACCCCGAGCACGCCACCGAAGCGGGCTTTGGCCCCACGACGAGCGCCGCGATGCGCTCCGGTATCGACGGTCTGGCATTCTTCACGAGCGCGATCTCCGCCGTCTCGCGCGTCGCCGCCTAGCGAGAGACCCCCTCAGGCTCACCCTCTCGCTCACCCGAGGGCCGGAGGCCACACCCCGATCAGCACGGCCATGATCACGATGGTTACGAGTTCGTGCGCGATGTTCATGGTCGTGAGCGCGGTCGGTCGACCTTCGAAGGCGTCGTGCGTGATGAATCGCGCGGCGGTAAATCCCGCCCACAGCAGGATTGCCGTCACGACAGAGGCCGCGAAGAACGATCCTTCGTAGAAGTGCCAGGCGATGGCGGATGCTCCGGCCAGAACCCATGCAGTGATGAAGCTCACAATCACGGTGGTGATAATCGGCCACAGTGCGCTCTTCGCGGAGCCGGAGAGGTCGACCTTCGCGAGTTGCGCCCAGCGATTGCCGAAGACTTTCGGCGTGTACCAGATCGTGCCGACGATCATGGTCGAGAGCGTGGCCAGCAGGACCGCCCAATAGTTGATCTCGGGAATCATGATGTTCCTCCTCATCGACGGATGCCGCTCAGGCTACTCCTCGGCAGGGAACTTTCCGGGATAGGAGCGCATCGGGCCGCAACGCCTAAGGGCGCGGGCACCGCCGATAAGCTCAACGTGTGAGTCTCTTTGTCACCGTCCCCGCTGCCCACCTGGTCGAGAACATCGGCGCGCTCCCCGAGGGAGTCGAGCTTGAGGTGTGGGACATGCAGTCTCCGGCCCCACGCGGGCGGGTCGACATTGTCGTGCCGCCGTACATGGGTGGGTCTTCCACATACGGTGCCCTCGAGAACATCGAGGTCGGGCTCGTGCAGAGCCAGTCGATCGGTTACGACGGTGTGGCAGACAAGCTCCCCGCTGGCATCCGGTTCGCCAATGCCGCGAGCGTGCATGAGACGTCGACGGCAGAGATCGCACTCGCCCTCACGCTCGCTGCACAGCGTCAGTTCCCTCGTTTCGTGCTCGCGCAACAGCAGGGCGAGTGGTCCCCCGTGTTTGCCGAGAGCCTTGCCGACCGACGGGTGCTGCTTGTCGGCTTCGGCGGCGTCGGCGAAGCGATTGCCATGCGTCTTGAGCCGTTCGAGGTGAAGCTGACCGTCGTCGCCCGCACCGCCCGTCCGGTGTGGCACGAGCGCCTCGGCCGCCTCGATGTGCACGCGATCGATGAGCTGCCTGCGCTGCTTGCGGACGCGGAGATCGTGGTGCTCGCCCTGCCAGGCGGAGACGCGACACAGCACTTGTTCAACGACGAGATGCTCGGGCTGATGCCCGATGGTGCGCTGCTCGTCAACGTCGGTCGTGGCACGCTCGTCGATACGGACGCGCTCGTCCGACAGGGCGGTCGAATTCGCGCCGCACTCGACGTCGTTGATCCCGAGCCGCTTCCGGCGGAGCATCCGCTCTGGAAGACCGATGGCGTGCTCATCTCGCCGCACGTCGGCGGGGCCTCGACCGCGATGGAACCGCGAATCGCGCGCCTTATCCGCACCCAAATCGATCGGATGCTGCGCGGCGATGCACCGGTCAATGTGGTGATCAACGGCGACGCGTGATCAGCCGCGCCGGGTGACGGATAGGCTCATGGCATGACAGATCTTGAGCAGTTTGCCGCGCCCGGTTCCGAGTGGTGGCGCAGCGCCGTTATCTATCAGATCTACCCGCGCTCCTTCGCGGATGCGTCGGGCGACGGAATCGGCGACCTTCCCGGAATCACCTCCCGTCTTGATGCTCTGCAAGAGCTCGGCGTCGACGCGATCTGGCTGAGTCCGTTCATGACCAGCCCGCAGAAGGATGCCGGCTACGACGTCGCCGACTACCGCGACGTCGACCCGATCTTCGGCACGCTGGCGGACTTCGATGAGATGCTCGCACAGGCTCATAATCGCGGCATCCGCCTTATTGTCGACCTGGTGCCGAACCACTCCTCCGACCAGCACGTCTGGTTCCAGGAGGCGCTGAAGGCGGCCCCGGGCAGCCCCGAGCGCGCGCGCTATGTGTTCCGCGACGGCAAGGGTAAGAATGGCGAGCTTCCTCCGAACAACTGGGAGAGCGTCTTCGGCGGCGGCATGTGGGAGCGCGTGACCGAGGCCGATGGCACGCCTGGGCAGTGGTACCTGCACATCTTCGACGTCAGCCAGCCCGACTTCGACTGGACGAATGAAGAAGTGAAGGAAGAGTTCCGCTCGATTCTGCGCTTCTGGCTCGACCGAGGCGTCGACGGATTCCGAGTAGATGTCGCTCACGGCATGATCAAGGAAGCTGGCCTTCCCGACTACGCGCCCGTGGCCGATGCCGACTCGATGGGTGGCGGCGAAGCCAGTGTCCCGTATTGGGGCCAGAACGGCGTTCACGACATATACCGCGATTGGCATAATGTCCTCGCTGAGTACGACGGCGACCGGGCGATCTGCGGCGAGGCGTGGTTGCCGACGCTCAAGATGACGGCGCTCTGGGTGCGTCCGGACGAGATGCACCAGACGTTCAACTTCCCGTACATGATGACCCCGTGGGATGCCGAGAAGCTCGCGCCGTCATCCGCGAATCGCTCGAAGAGTTCGGCGCTGTCGGAGCGCCGAGCACTTGGGTGCTCTCTAACCACGACGTCATCCGGCACGCATCTCGCCTCGCACTGACGGCCGACAGCCCGCAGGGCGAGGGCATCGGCCCGCTCTCCAAGGGCAAGCCCGACCCCATTGTGGGTCTCTCGCGCGCGCGAGCAGCAACAACCGTGATGCTGTCCCTGCCCGGATCCTCTTACATGTACCAGGGCGAAGAACTCGGCCTGCCCGAGGCGATGGAGATTCCCGACGCATTCCGTCAAGACCCCACCTGGTTCCGCACGGGTGGCAAGCGCTACGGCCGCGACGGATGCCGCGTGCCGATCCCGTGGGAGGCCAATGCTCCGGCGTTCGGCTTCAACACCACCGGTGACGCCTGGCTGCCACAGCCGGCCGAGTGGGCAACGTTCGCCCGTGATACCGAGCAAACGGATGCTACGTCCACCCTCAATCTGTATAAGCAGCTCTTGCGCCTGCGGCGCGAGCGCGAGCTCGGCACGGGTTCGCTGGTGTGGGAAGACCTCGGCGAGACGGCCGTGGCGTTCCGCCGAGGCGACCTGCATGTCGCAATGAACCTCGGCACTGAACCGCTGGAACTTGGCGACGACGTGACCTTCGTCGTGCAGAGCCAGCCGTTCGACGGCACAAGCCTGCCGATCGACACGGCGGTCTGGTTCACCAAGAACTGACCGGCGCCTGAGGCCGTTGGGAAAACCCGGATCATCCGCACCCACCACGGCGTGTCCACACCCGACGCGCCGTGGGGATGACGAATCATCCGGGTTTTCCAGAGCACAGGGTTTTCCAGAGCACAGCGCGGTCACGCAGGCGGGAAGCCGCCGCTCAACCGGTCGTGAAACAGGCCGCTCGCATCATTCAGCCCGACGAGCTCGACCGTCTTGCCGTGGCGCGCGTACTTCGTCTCGATAGCATCCAGCGCGGCAACCGTCGACGCATCCCACACGTGCGAGCGCGACATGTCGATCACGACGCGGTCGGGATCGTCGGCGTACTCGAATTGCGTCGTCAGGTCGTTGCTCGAGGCGAAGAACAGTTCTCCGTCGACGGCATAGTGAGCGGTGTCGTCCGTCACCGTGCGAGTGACGGTGACGAAGTGCGCGACGCGTCTGACGAACAACACAGATGCCAGGACCACACCGGCCACGACCCCGATCGCTAGATTGTGCGTGATGACCACCGCCAGCACGGTCACGAGCATGACCACGGTCTCGCTCTTCGGCATCCGCTTCAAAGTCGACGGCCGGATGCTGTGCCAGTCGAACGCGCCGATCGCAACCATGATCATCACCGCGACGAGCGCCGCCATCGGGATGGTTGCGACGAAGTCGCCGAACACGACGACGAGCAGGAACAGGAAGACGCCGGCGAAGAAGGTGGAGATACGGGTGCGCGCACCGACGCCTTCACATTGATCATCGTCTGGCCGATCACCGCGCATCCACCCATGCCGCCGAAGATGCCGGACAGCATGTTCGCGACACCCTGCGCCCACGCTTCGCGCGTCTTTCGCGAGTGGGTGTCGGTGATCTCGTCGACGAGCTTCGCGGTCATCAGCGATTCGAGGAGACCCACGACGGCGACGGCGAGCGCGAATGGGGCGATGATCGTGAAGGTCTCCCAGGTGAGCGGCACGTTCGGGATGAACAGTTCGGGAAGGCTGTGCGGCAGCTCACCCTGATCGCCCACGGTGGGCACGTTGATCGCGAACACGATGACGACGGCCGTGACGATGATGACTGACACGAGCGGCGCCGGATGATCTTCGTGATGCGAGGCATGAAGATCATGACGAGGATGCCGAGTGCCACGAGCGGATACACCAGCCACGGCACATTGAGCAGATGCGGCACCTGCGAGCTGAAGACGAAGATCGCGAGCGCGTTCACGAAGCCCGTCATCACGCTCCGCGGGATGAAGCGCATGAGCTTCGCAACACCGAGCACCGCGAGCAGCACCTGGAAGACACCGGCGAGCATCACCGTCGCGATGAAGAAGTCGATGCCGTAGAGCGGAGCGACCGGGGCAATGACGAGCGCGACGGCGCCAGTGGCTGCGCTGACCATCGCCGGGCGTCCACCGAGGAAAGCGATCGATACCGCCATGATGAACGACGAGAACAGCCCGACCTTGGGGTCGACGCCCGCGATCACCGAGAACGCGATGGCCTCGGGGATGAGTGCGAGTCCGACCACGAGTCCCGCGAGGACCTCGCGCGTCAGCATCCGCGGAGATTTCAGCGCGGTGAGGACGGACGGGTTCGGCCGGTAGCGGGCGCGGTCGTCGGCGGCAGTGGTCACGAAGTTCAACACTAACCGTCCGCCTTTACCCCCAAGGGTCAGGCAACGGTGAACTCGGCTGTGAGTAACACCTCGTTCCGCGAACTCGGGCCCACGAGCAGCTCGAACTTCCCCGGCTCCACCACGCGTGTACCAGTGGCATTCACCAAAGTGCACTCCTCGACGGGCAGTTCGAGCGCAACGCGAAGGGACTCCCCCGGCTCGAGCGACACCTGCTGGTAGGCCTTGAGCTCTTTATCGGCCCAACTCACACTGGTTACTGCATCCCGCACGTACACCTGTACGGTCTCGACCGTCGGTCGGGCACCCGTATTGGTGACGGTCACGTGCCCGGTGATGGTGTCCTCGATACTCAGCTCGGACTGCGAAAGTTCGAGCGCAGAGTACGAAACACTCGTGTACGAGCGCCCCTCCCCGAACGCCCACGCCGGCGACTGAGTGAGGTCGGCGTATCGGTCGCCGTGTTGACCGCGAATCTGGTTGTAGTACGTCGGCTGCTGGCCGGCATGCCTGGCGAACGAAATCGGCAGACGCCCGGTGGGCTCGATTGCCCCGGTGAGCAACTCAGCGATGGCGCGACCGCCCTGCATGCCCGGGTTCGCGACCCACATCACAGCGGCAGCGCGTTGCACGGATGCTGGCAGCACCAGCGGTTTCGACGCCAGCAGCACGACGACCACAGGGGTGCCGGTTTCGACCAGCGCGTCGAGGAGCGCGTTCTGTCCACCGATGAGTTCCAGCGTCGCGGTCGAACGGCCCTCGCCAAAGAGACCGAAGGTGTCTCCGACGACGGCGACCACGACATCCGCTGAGGTGGCTGCGGCAACCGCTTCGGCAATCTGAGCGTCATCGGGTGCACACGCTCGCACTACGGGCGGCCTCGGCTGGCCGTCCGGCCAGGTCGCACCGGACGGATCAGGCTCGAGTGTGAGGATGTCGGCGCCGCGGGCGTGCACGACGTCCCACGGTGCGATCTCACGCAGTCCATCAAGCACCGTGGTGATCATCTCGCGCGGTTGTCCGTCGAGCCAGCCGGCCTGGCCGGAACCGCCGGCCCAGTCCCCGAGCTGCGTCTGCGCGTCATCCGCCAGTGGCCCCACGACCGCAACGCGCACCGTCGCGGCAGGCGCCAGTGGGAGCACACCGTCGTTCTCCAGCAGCACGAGCGAGCGCCGTGCCACTTCCAGATTCAGCTCGGCATGCTCGGCAGTACCGACGAGTCCGTCGAGCTCGTCGAGCGGGATTCGCGGGTTCTCGAAGAGTCCGAGTTCGAACTTCAGAGTGAGGATCCGCTCGACAGCGGCGTCGAACGCACCTTCCGTCAGTAGACCGTTTTGCACAGCATCCAGAGCGCCCTCGAAGAAGGTGGGCGTGGTCATGATCATGTCGTTACCAGCAGTGACAGCAGCGGCAGCAGCATGCGTGATGTCGGGATGCACGTGCTGTTCCCACACCATCCGGCCGACGTTGTCCCAGTCGGTGATGAGCGTTCCGGTATACCCCCACTCGCCGCGCAAGACATCGCTGAGCAGCCAGTCGTTGGTGCTGATCGGCACACCATCCATGGTCTGGTAACCGAGCATGAATGAACGGCAGCCCTCACGGGCCACGCGCTCGAACGGCGGCAGGAACCAGCTGCGCAGCTTCCGGCGCGAAATGTCAGCCTCGCTGGCATCCCGTCCGCCCTGCGTCTCGGAGTACCCGGCAAAGTGCTTGGCGGTGGCGAGAATCGCGGTCGGGTCCTCCAGCCCTTCACCCTGATACCCCTTGACCATCGCGGAGGCGAGCTCGCCGAGAAGGAACGGATCCTCGCCGAACGTCTCGTTCACGCGCCCCCAGCGCAGGTCTCTGGCAATGCAGAGCACGGGTGAGAACGTCCAGTGGATGCCAGTGGCCGCCACTTCGACCGCGGTCGCGCGCGCAACCTTCTCGACCAGTGGGGCATTCCAGGATGCCGCCATGCCGAGCTGGGTCGGATAAATCGTGGCGCCCGGCCAGAACGAGTGGCCGTGCACGCAATCTTCGCCCACGAGCAACGGGATGCGCAGCCGGGTCTGAGCGGTCAGCTGACTCGCCTGGACGATGCGCTCCGGCGAAGTGTGCAGAATCGACCCGACGAGCCGCCGCAGCACATGGTCTTCGAGATCGTCGCGCGCGTCGAGCTGCAACATCTGCCCGACCCTTTCTTCCAGCGTCATACGTGCGAGCAGGTCGGCTACCCGTTCGGAAATGGACAGGTCGGCGTTCAGATACGGCAGGGTCAGGGTCTCAGGAGTCATCACTTCTTGTTCTCTGTGTTCGATTCGGCGCTGGTGCGCACCACGGTGACCGCGTCGTTGACGTCAAGGCCCTTTTTCTTCATGGCGCGCGCACGCTCACCCGCAGAACGCAGCCGCGGGTTGACGTACTCGTCGATGCCGAAGTTGATCAGCGACAGAGCGACACCGATGGCGGCGATGCACAGCCCGGGGGGCATGTACCACCACCACTGGTTCTGCCCGAACGCTCCCTGGGCCGAGGCCCAGTTCAGGATCGTTCCCCAGTTGTAGGTCGTCATCGGAATCACGCCGATGTACGACAGCGTCGTCAACCCGAGGATGGCCGCGGTCACCGTCCCGACGAAGCTCGCGGCGATCAGCGCCATCAGGTTCGGCAGCATCTCCCTCGTGATGATGCGACGCAGTGGCTCTCCGTTCGCACGCGCGGCCTGAACGAAGTCGCGATTGCGCAGCGACATGGTCTGCGCGCGCAGCACACGAGCGCCCCAGGCCCACCCGGTGAGTCCCAAGACGGCGGCGATCAGCACGAGCGGAGGATCCTCGAACATCGCAGCCACGATGATGATCAGCGGGAGGCCGGGAATCACCAGGAACACGTTGGTCAGTGCCGACAGCGCCTCGCTCTTCCATCCGGACAGGTACCCGGCGATCACACCGACGACGATGGCGATCACTGTGGCGATTGCCGCGGCGAGGAATCCGACGACGATGACGCCGCGTGCGCCGTGGATGACCTGGCTCAGCACGTCTTCGCCGATATGGGTGGTGCCCAGCCAATGCGCAGCGGACGGCGGTTGCAGTCTTGCCGTGTTGTCGATTTGCGTTGGCGAGAAGGGCGCCAAGACATCGGCGAAGATCGCGACCAGGACAAAGAACGCCAAGATAGCCAGACCCGTGATCGACTTGCCATTGCGGAACATTGCGAAGGCACTAGTGAACTTCGCCCAGAGCGTCTGGCGTGGCTTGGTGTTCTGGGCGCCTGAGCCGCTGGTGCGAACGGCGAGCGTCTCCGGGGAACCTGCACCGGTCTGCCGCCGAAGGGCATCCGTCGTTTTCGCTGTGGTGGTCACTGTTCAGGCCTCCGTCTGGCGCGTGCGCGGATCAAGGAACGCGTAGGCGATATCAGCGACGATGTTCGCGACCAGCACCGAGAGAGTGATGACCAGGAACACGCCCTGCATCAGCGCGTAGTCCTTGGCGTTGGTGGCATCCAGTAGCAGCTTGCCCACCCCGGGGTAGCTGAACACCATCTCCATCACGATCGTGCCGCCCACGATGAAGCCGATCGAGAGTGCGAAGCTCTGAATCTGCGGCAGAACCGCGTTGCGGGCCGCGTACCCCCAGAGCACACGCCGTTGCGGCATGCCCTTGGCCTGAGCGACGGTGATGTAGTCCTCATCGAGCACCGTGAGCATCATGTTGCGCATCCCCAGCATCCAGCCGCCGAGTGATGCGATGACGATCGTCGCGGCGGGGAGCGTGCCGTGATGGATGACCTGCCCGATGAACTCGGGGGTGAGGCCCGGCGACGTCCCGATGCCGTAGGCCTTGCCGATCGGGAACCAGCCGAGGTTCACCGAGAAAACGGCGATCGCGAGCAGCCCCAGCCAGAAGTAAGGAATTGTGCTCAGGAACGTGGTGATGGGGATGAGTGCATCAAGCCTGCCCCCGCGTCGCCAACCGATGATTCCGCCACCTATGGTGCCGATCGCAAACGACACGATCGTCGCGAAGCCCACCAGGCCCACGGTCCACGGAAGCGCCTGACTGATCACTTCAGTTACCGGCCGCAGCCCGTGCAGCAGCGAAACACCCAAGTCGCCGTGCAACAGCAGACCCCAGTAATCGAGGTACTGCTGGAACAGGGACTTATCGGTGTCCAGCCCGAGAAGCGCGCGCAGCGCGTCCGCAGCTTCCGGAGAAACGTTGCGGTTGCGCGCGAGGTACTGGCTGACCGCATCGCCCTTCATCATCCGAGGCAGGAAGAAGTTGATGGTCAACGCCGCCCACAGCGTGAAGAGGTAGAACGCTGCGCGACCGCCGAGGAATCCCCACGGAATGCGTGATCTGCCTGCGATGACCTTCGTCGCGGTGGTGCCGATCTCGACGGCCGTTGAGGGGGATTCTGCGAGGGGAAGCTGGGGTTCAACGGCAGTCATCATTTGCCTCCGAATTCGCTGGTCATCGATGCAAAATGCCGCTCAGGGTCTGGGGATGCCGCGCGGAGTTCTTGGGTATAGGGGTCCTGCGGTCGCAGGATGACATCGTCTGCAGTGCCGTGCTCGACGATCCTGCCCTGATTGAGCACCATGATCTCGTCGCTGAAATGCCGCGCGGTGGCGAGGTCGTGCGTGATGTACAGCACGCCTAGCCCCTCTTCGCGTTGCAGGTCGGCGAGCAGGTTCAGCACTCCCAGACGGATCGAGACGTCAAGCATCGATACGGGCTCGTCAGCGACCAGGATTTTCGGTCGCGAGGCCAGCGCTCGGGCGATCGCCACGCGTTGACGCTGTCCGCCAGACAGCTCGTGAGGTCGGCGGTCGATCACGGCATCAGGAACCAATCGAACACGCTCCAGCAACCAACGCACCTCCGCCTCCGTCTCCGCCTTCGCAACCACGTTGTCTAGACGCAGGGGGCGTTCGAGGTGGTATCTGATGGAGTGGTACGGGTTGAGTGAAGCGAACGGGTCTTGGAAGACCATTCGCAGCTGTTGCCGGTACTTCCGCAGGCCTCGGCCTCGGCGCGGAATGGGTTTGTCATCAAGCAGCACCTCGCCGCTGGTCGGCGTCTCGAGTTGCGTCAGGATCTTCGCGATCGTCGACTTGCCGCTACCCGATTGTCCGACCAGACCGATTGTCTGGCCTGAGTGCAGGGTGAAGCTCACATCGTCGAGTGCGGTGAGTTGACCTGCCCCACGGACGTTGTAGACCTTGGTGACGTGTCGCAGTTCGAGGACGCTCATCGCACCACCACGCCCTTCTCACCGGTGAGACGTGGGAACGACGAAAGTAGGGTCTTGGTGTATTCGTCCTGCGGCGAGCGCCAGATCCGCTCGGCGGTATCGAGCTCGACGATCTCCCCTTCACGCATGATCGCGATGCGATCGCTGATCTCCAGCAACAGCGGAAGATCGTGGGTGATGAAGATCACCGAGAAGCCGAACTCCGCGCGCAGCTGTGAGATCTGACGAAGGATCTCGCGCTGCACGAGCACGTCGAGCGCCGTCGTAGGCTCATCCATCACCATCAGCTGGGGCCGAAGGGCCAGCGCCATCGCGATCATCACGCGCTGACGCATGCCCCCGGAAAGCTCGTGCGGGAACGAACGGACGCGCTGCGCGCCCACCTTCACGATCTCGAGAAGCTCGACGACGGCCTCTCGGCGCTGCTTCCTGTTCATTCCGGGGCGGTGGACTTCGAAGACATCCTCCAGCTGCGCGCCAATGGTGGTGACGGGGTTCAGCGCATTCATCGCGCCCTGGAACACCATTGAGATTTTGTCCCACCGGAATCTGCGCATCTGCTCGATGTCTAGAGCACCCACATCGATGTCATCGCCAGCGGCATCGTGGAAGACGACGGAGCCGCTCGTGATTACCGCCGGGGCCTTGAGGAGACGCTGCACACCGTAGGCGAGTGTGGTCTTGCCGCAGCCGCTCTCACCGGCAAGGCCGAGAATCTCACCGCGCTTCAGTTCGAGGGAGACGTTCTTCACCGCCTCGACGGGCGGGTCAACGTCATACACGACGGAGAAGTCGCGGACGGACAGCAGGGTGTCTGGCATGGATTTAGCCTTCGTGCGTGGGCGAATCGTGGACAGCAGGACGGTAGCTGAGCCTGTCGAAGCATCCGGTAGCGGATGGCATCCGACTCTTCGACAGGCTCAGCTACCGAACGCCCTACTTCGCCTTCAGGTTGGTAAGAATCTGCACGATACCGGGCTGCGTCGGGTCGGCCGAGGCGTACTGGTCATCTTCGGACGGGAAGCCGACGTAATTGCGAGTGTTGAACTGGCCGAGCAGCGGGTGTGCGCCCAGCGGGATCGCAGGTACGTCTTCGACAAATGCCTTCTGCAACACAGCGACGGCGGCCTGACGGTCTTCGTCAGACGACGCGTTGGCGTAGGTATTGAGCGCTTCGGTCACTGCCGGGTTGTCGTACCGGCCGAAGTTGAACTGCGCCTTGTCGTCGACGATCCACTTCGGGTCCATGGTCGAGGTGTAAAGACCATAGGCGTTGCCGGTGTCTTCGAGCCAGTGGATGATCGCCTGGAAAGAGCCTTCCTGACGCGCCGCGTCCCAACCGCCCCAGTCGGGCTGGTCGACCTTGACCTCGATGCCGAGAGACTTGTCGAGCTCTTCGGCGATGAGAGCCTGCTCAGTGTTCCAGTCGCTCCATCCGGCGGGGACGGAGATCGAGAACGAGACAGCCTCGCCATCCGGGTCGATCAGCGCCTCGTCCTTCCAGGTGTAGCCCGCGTCGGTGAGGATGCTCTTCGCCTTGTCAACGTTGACCTCGTAGTTCACATCCTGGTAGTCGGGAACAATTTCGTCCTCGAGGAGCGTTCCGAGTCCGGTCACGTTCCAGATCACTTCGCTGGCGCCCTCTCGAGCGATGTCGACATACGCTTGACGGTCAATCGTCCAAGCCAGCGCCTCGCGGAGAGCGGGGTTGTTGAAGGGCTTGGTCTGCAGGTTGAAGAACAGTGTTCCGGCGCCAGCGGTGGGCGAGACCAGGAAGTGGTTGTCCTCATCTACCGACAGGTAGCTGTCTTCGATCTGCGGAAGGAACGCCTGCGCCCAGTCCGCCTCGCCGGACGCAAGGGCAGTGGTGAGTGCTGCATTGTCGCCGTAGGAGACGTAGTTGAGCGTGGGAACGGCCAGCTCGCCGCCCCAATAGTCCTCGTTCGCCGCCAGGGTCACCGATTCGGTTGTCCAGTTCGACAGCACGTAGGGACCGGTGCCGACAGCAAGGCCTTCGCCGGTGAGCGGGTCGGTGTTGGGGTCTTCGATGTTCTCCCAGATGTGCTGGGGCACGATCGGGGTGTGCAGCACGCGCGCCTGGGCGGTGTACTTCGAGTCGCCGAACTTCAGAGTGATCTTGTCGCCGTCGACTGTCGCACCCTGGTAGTTCAGGCCCGCGGAGTCTGTGAGCGTGCCATTGAGGAACTGGTCGAAGGTGAAGACGATGTCGTCACCGGTGAACGCTGTGCCGTCGCTCCAGTTGACACCGCTGCGCGGGACAACGGTGAGCTCGGTGTAATCGTCGTTCCACTCGACAGACTCGGCCAGCCACGGGGTGGTGGCGAGGTCGCCGGTCGGGTTTACGAGCGCGAGAGGCTCGAAGATGACTTTGGCGTAGCCGTACTTCGACGCCGAAGAGTCGCCGAGGTAGGGGTTGTGCGATTCAGTGGTGATCGCACCGTCCGGCTTGGCGATCGTGAGGGCGGCACCGGTAGAGCCAGACCCTCCGTCGCTGCCTCCCGATGGGGAGCATCCGGCGAGGGCACCGACGCTGATGGCGGTAATTGCGGTGATCGCAATCAGTGATTTGCTGAGCTTCATTGCTTCTCCTTGGGCACGGGTCATTGTGCAGGGGTGGACGAGCTGCGGTACTCGGGTAGAGCTTTGCTTACCAGTGAGAAAGTAAACTGAATGTGAGGTTACCGACAAGTAAGTAAGCTTGCAAGTACCGCTTACCAGACCGTTACACTCAGCTCAGGAGGATGCCATGGCCAGTGACACGCAGGACACAACCCGCACTCGTCCTGCCACCCGCCTCAAGCGCACAGAAATCCTAAAGGCCGCGGTCGAAATCTTCGGCAACAAGGGCTCGACGAACGGGACCCTTGCCGACGTCGCCGAGCAGGTCGGGATGACGCACGCTGGCGTGCTGCACCACTTCGGTTCGAAGCAGAATCTGCTGCTCGAGGTACTCGCCTACCGCGATCAGGCCGACGTCGCCGACCTCGTCGAGCAGCACATTCCGGGCGGACCGGAGTTGTTTCTGCACCTCGTGCGCACTGCATTCGCCAACGAGCAGCGCCCCGGTATCGTGCAGGCCTACACCGTGCTGTCGTCGGAATCCGTGACCGACGACCACCCGGGGCGGGAGTACTTCGAGGAGCGCTATACGACGTTGCGGCGAGAGGCATCCGAGGCGTTGCACGAGCTGTGCGTGCAAAAGGGCGTCGCCGATCCGCAGACGATCTCAGCGGCATCGGCCAGCATTCTTGCCGTCATGGATGGCCTGCAGCTGCAGTGGCTCCTGCATCCCGACACCGTCGAGCTCGGCGCAGCCAGCGAGTTTGCGATCCGAGCGATCGTGAATGCCGTGCTGCAACCCGGTCCGGAGCTTGAGACTTTTACCCGCACCGCCTGACGCACACGTCGATAGGCTCGGCCCATGAGCATCGACCTTGAGGCACTGTACATCGACCTGCACCGGCATCCGGAGCTTTCTTTCCAAGAAACGCGCACAGCGGGCATCGCCGCCCAACATCTGCGCGATCTCGGACTCGAAGTCGAAGAGGGCGTCGGGATCACCGGAGTTGTCGCCGTGCTCGAGAATGGCCCCGGCCCCGTTGTCTGGGCACGCGCCGATATGGATGCCCTGCCCGTCGAAGAGCTGACCGGTCTCGCCTATGCGAGCACGGCAACCGGCATCGACCCCGCGGGCCACACCGTGCCGATCATGCACGCCTGCGGCCATGACATGCACGTGACCGCGATGATCGGCGCCGTCGAAAAACTTGTTGCCGACCGCGCCGACTGGTCGGGAACCCTTGTCGTGCTCATCCAACCGGCCGAGGAGTACGGCGCCGGTTCGCGCGCGATGCTGGATGCTGGCATCCTCGACCGCTACCCGAAACCAGACATCGTGCTCGGGCAGCACGTCACACCGCTCCCCGTGGGCACGATCGGTGTGCGACCTGGGCCGCAGATGGCTGCGGCCGACGGCATCACCGTCACGTTGCACGGCCGCGGTGGGCACGGCTCGCGCCCGCACACCACGATCGATCCTGTGGTGATGGCTGCGGCCACCGTCATGCGCCTGCAGACCATCGCCTCACGCGAAATTGACCCGCAGGGAGTCGCGGTCGTCACTGTCGGCTCCATCCACGCCGGCACCAAGAACAACATCATCTCGGCCGAGGCGAAGCTCGAGTTGAGCCTGCGGTATGCGACCGAAGAGATGCGCACCAAGGTGATCGCCAGCGTCGAGCGCATCGTGCGGGCAGAGGCTACGGCATCCGGCGCCGAGCGTGAGCCCGAGTTCCACACCGATCACCGGCTCCCGCCGACGATCAACGACGCAGATGCTACGGCACGGCTCACCGCGGCCATGGACCGCGCACTCGGCGAAGGCACGGTTGTTGATCCCGGCATGTTCACCGGCAGTGAAGACGTATCGTGGTTCGCTCGTGATGCCGGAGCACCCCTGGTGTTCTGGTTCTGGGGTGGAGTGGATCCGGCGACTTTCGCGGCTGCGGTCGAGAACGACAGCGTCGCGAGCGACATCCCGACGAACCACTCGTCGTACTTCGCACCGGTGATCCACCCAACAATCGAGGTCGGAGTGACGGCGATGGCTACCGCAGTCAGGGAGTTTTTGGACTGACGACGCCCCGCCGACTCTCCTCGTGCCGGCACAACTCCTGAGCGGCGACCAGAGTCCGGGCGGAACGGGTCAGTTGACGCGGATGAGCGAACGCTGCCACCCAGAAGACCCGTCCGGCGCAATCGGCGCTCGTTCTTCGACCTGCATGTCGCCGTTCTTGTTGATCGCGCGGACGGCGACGTAGTGCGTTCCGGGGGTGGCATCCCACTCCATCAGCCACTGCACCCAAGTGTCTTCATTGACGGGTGCCGAGAGCGTGGCCGCAACCCAGTCTCCGTTGTCGATGCTCACCTCGACGCTCTCGATTCCGACGCTCTGAGCCCAAGCGACACCGGCGATCGGGATGCGCCCGGCCTCAACAGCTGCGCCGAGTTTCGGGGTGTCGACCCTCGAGGAGAACTTGATCGGCGCCTCCGCGCTGTATCCGCGCGGCGTCCAATACGCTTCGTCGTCGGCGAAGGTCGTGACCTTGAGTTCGGTGAGCCACTTGGTCGCCGACACGTATCCATAGAGACCAGGAACGACCATCCGCACGGGGAATCCATGCTCGAGAGGCAGCGGTTCCCCGTTCATGGCGACCGCCAGGATCGCGTCGAGACCGTCGTCGGTCAGAGCAGACAGCGGCGTGCTCGCGGTGTAGCCGTCAACGCTGCGCGACAGCACCATGTCAGCTCCGGACTGCGGCCCGGCCTTGGCAAGGACATCGCGCAGCGGCACGCCGAGCCACATCGCGTTGCCCACCAGCTCGCCACCGACCTCGTTCGAGACGCAGGTCAGCGTGATGGCGTATTCGTCGAGCCCCATGTCGAGGATGTCTTGAAAGCTCAGCTCCACCCGCTGATCGACCATGCCGTCGATCACGAGACGCCAGGTCTCGGGGTCGATCGTCGGCACGGTGAGCGCGGTATCGACACGGTAGAAGTCCTCATTCGGGGTGAAGAGCGGACTCAGCCCAGGAACGTCGAGCTCGGCGCCGGACGGCACCGTCACTCTCGAGCGCGGGGACGGCAGGCGCAGAGCGCTGCGGATCGACTCGACAGATGCCACCGCCATGCTGACAGTGCGGGCGGTGATACCGACGATGATGGCGGATGCACCGGCAACTGCCGCCAGGACGAAGAAGCGCCGCCGGTCGACACCGGTCGGGGTCCTCTCACCGTCGGCGTGGCCGGTGGAGGCGCCTGCGTTCGCCGTACCAACTGCGCTATCCCGCCACGCCCGCAGCCGGCGGCAGAGAAGGACGAGAACAAGGACGCCGACGACTGTACCTAACACCGGCGGAAGAAAGGCGAGCGGCGTCACACCAGCGCGAGTCAGAATTGCCGCGGTCGAGAGCGCGCCAGCGATGACCAACGCGACGGCGCCCAGGGGAGGGCGCACGAACTGCAGGATTCCCGAGATCGCGGAGGCAATGAATACGGCAAGGCCGAGCCCGGCCAACAGGGCGATCTTGTCGTACTCGCCGAAGGTGGCGATCGCGAACTCCTTGAAGGGCTGCGGCACGATGTCGATCACGAACCCGCCCACCGCGAGGATGGGGCTAGCCGCACGGGCGAACAACAGCGCGAAGAGCTCCGCCGTTGCCAGGAACACGCCACCGCCGATCACGCCGGCGAGCGCAGACCACAAGATGAATCGTTTAGCACTGCTGCGCTGGGTCACGGTCGTCTCCTCTGTCGCCGGTTTCGGCGTTCTCCCCAGTTATTCGGAGACGAGGCGCAATCGGATGTGACGCGGGGGCAGACTGCGACGATCGGTCAGACCTCGACGACGTGCGGAGGGGGCGGCGGCGCGAGCTGCCGTAAGGGTTCGCCGTGCGCCTCGCGGTGCAGTCGCTCCATACGGCTGTCGAGCTCAGAGGCCGCATCCGCCGCATCCGACAGGCTCTGGACGAGGTGCGAGGGAACTTGATTGGCGAACTTGTAGTAGATCTTGTGCTCGAGGCTCGCCCAGAAATCCATCGCGATGGTGCGAAACTGCACCTCGACCGGCACCAGCAACGGCCCGGTCGACAGGAATACCGGCACGTCGATAATGGCGTGCAGGCTCTTGTAGCCGTTGGGCTTGGGAGAGGCGATGTAGTCCTTAACCACACGCACGGTGATGTCGTCTTGCTGGGTGAGCAGATCGAACAGCCGGTACACATCCGCGACAAAACTGCAGGTGACCCTGACGCCAGCGATGTCGGTGATCTCTTCGCGGATGCGATCGAAGTCGGGCTCTTCGATGCCCTTGCGCGCGATCTTCTCCACGATGCTGTCTGGAGTCTTCAGCCGGCTCTTCACGTGCTCGATCGGGTTGTACTCGTGATCGTGAGTGAATTCATCCCGCAGGATGGAAATCTTCGTCTCGACCTCGCGCATCCCGAACTCGTACTCGCGCAGGAACTTCTGAAACTCGTCTCGCAGTTCGCGGGTTTGCCGGATGGTTTCTTCGGTGACCTCGATGGTCGTCATGAAAGCGACGTTACGCGTTGGGGTTCAGAACCGGCTGTACGTTCGCGGCCAGCGGATGCCGTGAGGATTCCGTGTGGGTGGGCTCGACACCCGTAGGGATTCCGTAAGGATGCCGTCCCCCAGAGCTCCATGCGGCGTACGGTCGTCGTTCGTGACTGATGAAACGCGCGATACTCCCGATGCACCGCAAATTGCGAAGCGGCTGCTCATCGGTGAACCCCTGACCTCCGAGCAGATGAACGACCAGCTTCTTCCGAAGCGGCGAGCGCTGCCGATCTTTGCGTCGGATGCTCTGAGCTCCGTGGCCTACGCCCCGCAAGAACTCGTGATGATCCTCCTCATCGGCGGGCTGACCTTCCTCTTTTTCACACCCATCGTCGCGGTGGCCGTGATCGTTCTGCTGGTAGTGGTCGTGCTCAGCTACCGTCAGCTCATCAAGGCCTACCCCTCCGGCGGCGGCGACTACGAAGTGGCGTCGAAGAACCTCGGTGAAACCGCCGGAGTGGTCGTCGCCGCCGCCCTGCTGGTCGACTATGTGCTCACCGTTGCGGTGTCCGTAGCATCCGGCGTCGACAACATCATCTCGGCCCTGCCGGGGCTCAACGCGTGGCGCGTCGAGCTCGCCGTCGGCTTCGTGGTGGTGATCATCATCGTGAACCTGCGCGGTGTGCGCGAGGCATCCGCTGTCTTCGCGATCCCGACGTACGTGTTTATCGCGTCGGTGGGATTCATGATTGTCACCGCGCTGATCCGCACCGCGCTCGGCGATGCGCCGGTCGCCTCGAGTGCGGATTTTGCCGTGCACGCCGAGGATCTCAGCCAGGCCGCGGTGATTCTGCTCGTCCTTCGCGCATTCTCCAGCGGATGCTCGGCCCTCACCGGCGTCGAAGCCGTTTCCAATGGCGTTCCGGCCTTCCGTGCCCCCAAGGTGCGCAACGCCCAGGCGACCCTCGTACTGATGGGCTCGATCGCGATCTGCCTGTTCGCAGGTCTCACTGCCCTCGCCCTCATCACCGGCGTGCACTACGCAGAAAACCCATGCGATCTGATCGGTTTCAACTGCACGAACCCGCAGCCGAGCCTGATGGCGCAGGTGGCCGCGGCAACCTTCGGCGGCGGCAGCGTGCTGTTCTTCATCGTGCAGGCCGCGACCGCCTGCGTGCTGCTGCTCGCCGCGAACACTGCGTTCAACGGCTTCCCCCTGCTGGGTTCGGTTCTCGCCCGCGACGGCTACGCGCCCAAAGCGCTGAACACGCGCGGCGACCGGCTCGTATTCTCCAACGGCATGATCCTGTTGGGGATCGGCGCAATCGCCGTTCTCGTCGTGTTCCAGGCACGGCTGACCACGCTGATCCAGCTGTACATCATCGGCGTCTTCGTGTCGTTCTCGCTCGGGCAGCTCGGCATGGTCCGGCATTGGCGTCGGATGCTGCGCGGTGAGTTGCGGGAGAAGACTGCTGCGACGGCATCCGAACGGCACTCTGCGCATGCCGGCCTGATCATCAACGGGGTGGGCGCCGTCTTCACCATCCTTGTGCTGATCGTTGTCACAATCACGAAGTTCACCCACGGCGCGTACCTGGTGTTCTTCGCGATCCCCGTGCTCGCACTTTTGATGGTGGGGATCAAGCGCTACTACCGGGATGTCGAGCATGAGATCGCAGTGGACGACACCACCCGGTTCGGATCGTCCGGTGACGTCGCGCTCGTGCTCGTGAACCGGTTGCAGAAGCCGGTCCTGAAGGCACTCGACTATGCGATCGCCGCGGATCACGAAAAGACGATCGCCATCCATGTCGCGTCCGCCACAGACGACAGCGAGGAACTCCAACGCGAGTGGCGGAAGCACCAGATTCCGGTGCCGCTGGTGATCCTCGAATCGCCCTATCGCACCTACGCCGAGCCCGTCGGACACTACATCAAGGCATATCGCGAGAAGCACGGATCGTCTGTCGTAACCGTCTACCTGCCGCAGTACATCGTTGGGCACTGGTGGGAACGCCTGCTGCATAACCGGCGAGCACGTCGGATCGCGAACCAGCTGATGCTCGTACACGGAGTATCGATCACGCTGGTGCCTTGGCTGCTCGATTCTTCCGAGTTGATCTATGGACGCCGCTCGCGTCCGATCCCCGGCCAGGACCGTGCCGGTCGTCCGCCGCACGCCGGAGTCTAGGATGCAAACATCATGAGTACCGTTGCGGCCACAGTGGCTGCCGATCGCACGGCCCTGCCCCGAACGACCGGCGGAGCCTCGGCTGGCGCCGTGAAGTGCTCGGATTCGCCGTTGCCCTGGTCGGCGGACCGCTATTGACGTGGCTGCTGCTCGCGTTGCGCAGCCCCGAGTCGATCACCTACGAGGTGCTGTCGTACCAGTTGCTCGTTGTGATCGTTGCTCTTGTCGGGGGGCTGCGCCCTGCGGTCTTCACGGCCGTGTTGTCTGGTGTCACGCTCGACCTGCTGTTCGTGGCACCGCAGTTCAGTATCGCCGTCCAGCATCCGCTGCATCTTCTCGCCCTGGCGCTCTACGTCATCATCGCCGTGCTGGTGAGCCTGATCGTTGACCAGGCCGCCCGGCGTGCTCGCGCAGCCCAGCGGGCCTCGGCCGAAGCAGAACTGCTCGTCTCTGTCGCGGGCAACGTGCTGCGCGGTGAAAGTGCAGTGCTCGCCCTGGTCACCCGCACCAGAGAGGCGTTCGGTCTCAGCGGTGTGCGTCTGGTCGCGGTCGACGGCGAAGTGCTCGCCCGCGACGGGGAACCGGTGTCGGACGGAAGGTCGACGACGGTGCCGGTCGGCGCAGCACCCGACGGGACGCCGCGGGCGCTGCTCGAGCTGCACGGCGGGCCGCTGGGTGAGCCATCCCGTCGCCTCCTAGAGGTGATTGTCGCGCAACTGTCTGCGGCGATCGAGCACACCGACCTCAGTGCCACTGCACGCGAGGCGGAATCGCTCGCCGAGACCGATCAGGTGCGCACCGCCCTGCTCTCGGCTCTCAGCCATGACCTTCGTCGCCCGCTCGCCGCCGCAGTGGCCGCAGTCGGCGGGCTGCGCAGTCTGCACGATCTCTCTGACTCAGATCGGGCGGAACTGCTCGCCACCGCCGATGAGAGCCTCTCTGCGCTGTCGGTTCTCGTCACCGATCTGCTCGATGTGAGTCGCGTGCAGGCGGGAGTTCTTGCCGTTTCTGCGACGCGGATGGATGCCGTCGACAGCATCCTCGCGGCCCTCGATGAGCTCTCGCTCGGCCCTTCGGATATCGAGCTTGCACTTGACTCCGAGCTGCCGCCGCTGCGCGCCGACCCCGTGCTGCTGCAGCGGGTGCTGGTGAATCTGCTCGCCAATGCGCTCGCCTACGCGCCGAAAGACACCCCGGTCACGATCACGACCCGGCACGTCGGAGAGCATGCCGAGATTCGCATCATCGATCACGGAGTGGGCGTTCCACTCGAGCGTCACGACAGCATCTTCCAGCCGTTCCAGCGTTACGGCGATACCGACAACGCGACCGGTCTCGGCCTGGGACTCGCCTTGTCGAAGGGCTTCACCGAGGGGATGGGCGGCAGCCTGACTCCCGACGACACACCCGGCGGCGGCTTGACCATGGTCGTCTCTTTGCCTTTGATGACCAAGCCTCTGACCACCGAGCCTTTGACGACCGAGGAGGTTTCGGAATGAAGCTGCTCATCGCCGACGATGACCCGCAGCTGGTGCGGGCGCTGCGCATCACGCTCGCCGCGCACGGCTACGAGATCGTCGCCGCTGCGGATGGCGCGGCTGCGATCACCGCCGCTGCCCAGTCACGCCCCGACATCATCCTGCTTGATTTGGGGATGCCGCGGCTCGACGGCATCCAGGTGATTCAGGCAGTGCGTGGCTGGACGAACGCACCGATCATCGTGATCTCGGGACGCACCGGTTCGGCAGACAAGGTGGCCGCTCTGGATGCCGGCGCCGATGACTTTGTCACCAAGCCGTTCCAGGTCGATGAACTGCTGGCTCGGCTTCGTGCGCTGTCGCGACGGGCTGGTGCGCGGTCGAGCGAATCGAGCGTGCACTTCGGCGATGTTGTGGTCGATCTCGCGGCAAAGGCCGTCACCCGCGGCGGCTCGCGAGTGCACCTGACCCCGACCGAATGGCGCATGCTCGAACACCTCAGCCGCAACCCCGGCGCCCTGGTCACCCGACAGGATCTGCTGAAAGAGATCTGGGGCAGCGAGCAGGTGTCAGATTCGGGGTATTTGCGGCTCTACATGTCGCAGCTGCGCAAGAAGCTCGAGGCGCACCCTTCCGCGCCAGTGCATCTGCTCACCGAGTCGGGGATGGGCTACCGGTTGGTGGTGTGACTTGACGCAAGAACGGCGCCCTCTCCAGAAGTGGAGGGAGCGCCATTCTTGCGGTGCGAATCAGGCGAACAGGGCCGTGATCGCCGGCACGGTGAGCGCCGCGACGTAGTAACCCATGAACTGGACGCCGGTGTGCATCTGGAACAGCTTGTTCAGCAATCCACCGACCAGACCGATCGTCAACGCCACCAGCAATGCGATGATGCCGCCTTCATAAAGGCAGATCACGGCGATGAGGCCGGCGAAAGCCCAATGATCGCTTCATGCGAGACCTTCTGCATAATCCATGCTGCAGCGCGGTGCGCCTGAGTCATCGCGAACGGGTAGGTGATGATGACGGCGATCAGCACCGCCAGCAGACCGAACACGAGGAACTGCCATGGCTCAAGCAGATTGTGCAGGTTGTTCGTTTCGCCCGTCTCGGCGTTGATCGTGTACACCGGTGGTGCGTTGAACAGCGGGTTCGCGGGCCCTGCTGCCATTGGTGACAACGGAAGCCCAATCGCGATGAGGGGGATAAGGGTTTCCGCGATGTAGGTCGACTCGGTGGTGCCGTTCTTCACCGCCATCATCGTGGTCAGACGACGGTAGCCGTTCTTGATGCGGCCCGCGAAGAGCTCACCCATCAGCACGGTCATCGCCACCGGCGAGAAGACAAAGGTCGCGCTCGAGATCGCTGCCGCGCCGACCGTTCCGCTCAGCTGCCCACGATCGAGCACACGGAACGGGTTAGGCATGCGGCCCTTCCACGTACGCACGTCTGCGGCGAGCTCGAAGGTTCGCGGAGCATCTCGCTTCATCGTCACACGCCCAGCAGGGGTGGACGCGAGCACCAGGTCAGCGATGAGCGGACCGATTGCGATACCGAGGAAGAAGCTGATCGACAGCCCCTTGCCCAGCGCATCGACCGCAAAATTCTGCAGGCCGACCACAATCAGCACGAACGGGATCAACGCCAGAAGCGCACCCCAGCGGCCCTTCGAAAGCACAGCGATGAGGACGGCAGCTGCCAAGAACAACCACGGCGCGACCGCGCTGATCGCTCCGGAGAACGGCGTGAGGATCCAGGCAAAGAACACTGCCAGCGGAACAGCGATGACCGCGGCAATGACGCCGCCGGAGATCGCCTTGCGCAGCGCGATGTGCGGCACACCCAGTTCGCGCAGCATCTGCGCGTCACGCAGCAGCGGTGCAGCCATCGTGTCACCGGGGATGCCCAACAGCGTGGTGGGGATGGCGTGGGTAATGTGCTTTGCGGCAATCGCAGACATGAAGAACGCAAAGACACCGACCGGCGGAACGCCCAGCAAAATAACCAACAGTGTTAGCGGGGCGATTGTGGCCGTTTCATCGGTTCCGGAAACCAGGCCAATCAGCGCGAAAGCGATGGTGGCCAGCAACGACATGCCAATGGCCCAGAGGACGGGCTCGAGCAAAGATTCCATCACTCACCCTTCCCTTCGGCCGCGAGGCGCACATTCTTCTCGTGCTGTGCGCGCAGGTCGTCGTAGAGACCGAGTTCCTTCACCTCAGTGAGCGTTGCTGCGGGAAGCTCATCCGGGTCACCGAGGGGGCCCATTTCAGCCTCGATGGCATCCATCGCTTCGGCCCGAGAGCCGCTGTGCGCTTCGCCTACGAGCACGACCCGTTTGGGCTTGAAAATGCGCGCCGCGATGACTGCCGCGAATACGCAGGCGGCGAGTCCGGTGATGAGAGCATACGAATGTCCGAGGGCGTCGCCTTCGGTCAGGGTGCCGAAGCCCCAATCTGCGAGCAAGTACACGGGCACGGCGATACCGATGCCCAGGCCAATAGAGCCCATCAGGTGCCGGCCATCGACCGTGTCACCCCAGACCTCCATAAGTTGTGGTTGTGCCACGGGGTATTCCTCTCTAGCGGGTCAGCGACCTTGCGACTCGTGAAGTAGTGGGTTTTCCGAGTGCCTGGGAAAGCCAGGCACTCGTCTCGGTCAGGGCATCTGGGTCGATGCCTGTCTGGATGCCAAGACCTGTCAGCATCCAAACGAGATCGTCGGTGGCGAGATTCCCGGTTGCGGAGTTCGCGAACGGGCACCCGCCAACACCTGCGGCGGCGGCGTCGAAGATGCGCACGCCTTCTTCGAGGCCGGCGTATACGTTCGCGAGCGCCATCCCGTAGGTGTCATGCATGTGCAAAGCGAGGGAAGAGATCGGGATGCCGGCACCGACGAGCGCACGGAGGGTCTGCTTCACCTGCCCTGGGGTCGCGACACCGATCGTGTCGCCGAGCGAAAGGTCGGCGATTCCCCACGACCGCATCGCGGTGGCGAGGCGCACGACCTCAGCGGTGTCGACGTGCCCTTCCCACGGGTCACCGAAGACCATTGACAGGTACCCGCGCACGCGCACCCCATCGATTGCTGCACGCTCAACTACTGCCTCGACGATGGGTTCCATACGTTCCCTCGGCGCACCGAGATTCGCCTCGGAAAATGACTCTGTGACGCTGAGGAACACGGCAATATCTGTCGCGCCGGCAGCGAGCGCCAACTCGTATCCGCGCATATTCGGCACCAGTACGGGAGTGCGCGGCGAGAGATCTTTGACCCTCTGGAACACTTCTGCCGAATCTGCCATCTGCGGCACCCTGTCGGCGCGAACAAAACTGCCGACTTCGATCACCGGTGCGCCAGCGCGGGCGAGGCGTTCAATCAGCTCGACCTTGGTGTCGACGTTGAGTAGTGTCTTCTCCGCCTGCAGCCCGTCTCGCGGTGCAACCTCCCAGATTTCCACCTCATCTGGCAGTCCCTGCTGCGGCGAAATGGACGGCAGTCCGAGCTCTCGCGTGGTGGTCACTGGTTCGACCGCAGTTCGGCGAGCACGCTCTCGGCAACGTCAGCGCGCACAGCACGGCGTTCGACGATGGCTGCAGCAACGGCATCCACCTCGGCCCCCGTCGCCCCGGCTGCGACGGCGACGTTGCGCGCATGCAATCCCATGTGGCCGCGCTGGATTCCCTCTGCGGCAAGTGCGCGCACAGCAGCAACATTCTGCGCAAGGCCAACTGCCACGACGATCTCGGCCAGCTCGCGGGCCGTTGACACCTCAGTCATCGCGACGGCTGCACGTGCGGCCGGATGCGACTTGGTAGCGCCGCCAACGAGGCCAACTGCCATCGGCAGCTCCAAGGTCGCGACGAGGTTGCCTTCGGCGTCCTGCTCGAAACGAGACAGCGCACGGTACTGGCCGTCACGAGCGGCGTAAGAGTGCGCACCGGCCTCAACCGCGCGCGTGTCGTTACCGGTAGCGAGCACGACTGCAGAGATGCCGTTCATGATGCCCTTGTTGTGGGTCGCGGCGCGGTAAGGGTCGTCGTATGCGAGGTTCGCACCAGCAATCATGTTCGCGATGACTTCTGCGCCGCCGACTTCGTCGGGGTGGATAGTGAGCCGAGCACGAGTGACGCGCATGTCGGCAAGGTTGGTGAGGATGCGCAGCAGCGAACGACCCTGCGCGATCGCGGCGAGGCGCGGGGCGATCGCCTCAGCCATCGTGTTCACGGCGTTCGCCCCCATCGCGTCGCCGACATTGACGACGAGGTGCACCACGAGGTGCGTGTCGAGCACCCCCTGCACGATTCGCACGAGCAGGTCGCGTGCGCCGCCGCCGACCTCGACGAGCTTCGGATCCTGTGCGTCAGCGAGGGCCAGGATTTCATCCTTAGCCTCGAGAATGCGTGCGCGTGCACCGTTGATGTCGGTGACATCGAGCAACTGCACCTGTGCCTGCATGAGCGGCTCACTGGAGCGGGTGATAATGCCCCCAAAACGGCGAGACATGCGTGCAATGTTGGATGCCGCCGCGATTACCGACGGCTCCTCAGTGGCCATCGGCACCAGAACCTCGCGCCCGTTGACGATCACGTTGGTGGCGACGCCGACGGGGATGCCAATCTGGCCGATGACATTCTCGATCATGCGGTCGGCTTGTTCCGTGCTCAGCCCGTTACCTGCAAGCGACGCGAGATCGAGGTTGCCTCCGACTGCGTCCGTCACGGCCGCTCGACGATCGTCGACGCTGAGGTTGCGGAGTCCGCTGAGTCGAGAGGTGGTTGCCACGTTGCTGCCCTTCCGGATGACGCTTTCGTCACCAACCTAGACAGCCAATCAGTGATCGAAACCCATACAACAGATCCGTTTCAGATATATGCGAGTGGGTGATTATGTACTTTTCAATGCGGAACGAGCATTTTCTATGCGCAGCGCCAGTTCGAGCCGGAAGCGAGACTCTGGTCGATCGAGCTCTTCGCCGAGCAACACGTTCAGCCGCTGCATCCGCTGCTTCATGGTGTTCACGTGAATATGCAGCACGCGAGCGGTGGCGGTCAGCGACCAGCGTTCGTCAAAGAGCGCGCCCAGTGTCTGCAGCAGCTCAGATCCATGCGCACGGTCCCACTCCCTGACCGGTCCCAGCATGCTGTCGATGAAGGTGCCCAGGCGCACGCCATCACCATCAAACAACGCCGCATACGGAGCGAGGGTGATCGAGTCCATTGCCCCTTCAGCGATGCCGAGCCCGAGCGCCAGTTGGGCGCTCTGCCATATGGCAGGAGCCGCGGCAGCAGCGACATCGAGACCTTCACAAACGGAGGCAACGACGAGCGGACCTGCTGCACCAACCACCTGCTGGATGCGACCGGCCTCTGTGCGAGCACGGTCGTGGACACTGCCGGTGCTCCCCAACGATTCTGAAGAGGATGGCGCAAGTACAGTCACCCCGAACGCGCCGGCGCGGCAAGCCAGTCTGCCCGCCCACGCAAGCGCGATAGCACCCGCTGGCGCTCATCTGGAGCGCATGACACCGCGGCGACCGTCCATGGCGCAGCGATCAGATAGCCGCGTGCGGCCGCACGACGCACGCCGGCCATTCGCGTCGTCGCTCCTTGCAACAATTCAGCGGCGACCTCACCGCGCACTCGCTCTTCTGCGTCGGCGAGCGCATTGTGCCGCAGCATCACCAGTGCAGCGATGAGAGCGGAGCGCTCGACTGTACGGCGTTCTATTGGGGTAAGCGGGTGAGCGCCCCGAGAAACCAGCAGCGCGCCAGAACGCGCAGTCGTGGCGACAACCGGAGTCACAAGTTCGAAGGCACTGTCTGCAACCTCTACGCTTCGACCAGTAGCCGCGGCCGCGACCACCGCCTCGCGCAACTGACGGTCTAGCGCAACTTCAGCATCGCCGACCAGAGTCGAACCCTCATCATCGATGAAGACGACATCACGGCCAAGCGCCTCGGCTAGGGCACCAACGACGGCATCCGTGTCATGGCCGAAAACGACGAGTTTGATCAGCTCGCCGTGTAGCGAAGCTGCCCACTCTGCCTCCTGTTGCCGCGATGAGGCCTCCGCACTCGCATCGGTCGCATCCTTGAGCAGCTGCGCGAGATGCAATACGAGTGCCGCGTGACCCGCGAAGGCCGAAAGCAACGAGATCTCCTCGGGGCGAAAATCGTGCGGTTGTCGGCTCGCCGCGAAGAGGACGCCAAGCACCTGGCCCCCGACGACCAGCGGTGCTCCGAGTAGCGAACGCAGCTGTTCTTCGTGCACGATGGCGTCGATCGTCACGTCGTGCGGCACTGTAGTGAGCGACTCGTAATCCGCCACCCACTGCGGACGTTGTGTGCGCACCGCAAGGCTAGCGAGCCCCACGCCGGCGGGCACCACCATTCCGAAGAAGCGGGGAGAAACGGTGCCCGTCTGTGCCCGCACATGCAGCTCATCGTGATCAGAGTCGTACACCGAGAGGTAGGCGACATCGACTTCCATGAGCTCCCGTGCACGGTCAACGATGCGCTGCAGCATCAAGTCAGCATCCGGGATGGAAAGCAGGTCGCGCGTCGAAGACATCACCGCGCGCAACTCGGTGCTTCGCCGACGGAGCGAGTCAACCTTGCGTGCAAGATCGATGGCGGCCTCCGCCGCCTCGACGTCGTGAGCGAGCACTGAGCGGATGGCTCGTGGATCGGCTCCCGTCCCGTCTGCGATCGAACGAATGATCCGCGAGAGCTCAGTTGCCATGCCCCTATTGTCCCCGGGCATCCGGTGAATGCCCTACCGCTAAGCCCTCGACGGACGCGTTATCGCTGCCGCCGACGAATCAGGATGCCGCCGACCGCCGCACATGGCTACGCGCGTGCGCGACGGCGGCGTCGAGCTCATCGAAGAGATGGTTCTGATGCCGGAGCGATGACAGCACGCCCACGCGTGAAGCCAGAGCGAGATGCCGCGGCTGAATCCCCTTCACGAGCACGGTGATGCCGCGCCGCTCGAGGCTCGTGATGAGCTCGGTGATCACCTGCGCGCCGGTCGCATCGAGGATCTGCAGCTGAGACATCCGGATCACAACGACCTCGACGTCGCGCAGTTCGCTGATGCGTTCCAGCATCCGTTCGGCGACGCCGAAGAAGAGCGCACCCTCGAGACGGAACACGGCGATCCGCTCATCTCCCGGCTGCGCAGCGCCGGGCAATTCTTCACGGTGAACTCCGCTTGCGCGCGCCAGTTGACGGAGTGCGAAGAACGCGGCCACCGCGATGCCGATCAGCACGGCGTAGATCAAGTCGACGCTGACCGTGACGATCGCCGTGATGATGAAGACGGCGGCATCCGCTCTCGTCGACCCGACGACAGTGCGCACGGTGGCGATCGAAATCATGCGGAACGCGGTGACCATCAGCACGCCCGCAAGGGCTGCGAGCGGGATACGGGCGACGACGGATGCTCCGACAAGAACGATGGCGAGCAGCAGCAGCCCATGGACGATCGAGGCCAGGCGTGAGCGCGCCCCCGCGCGCACGTTCACGGCCGTGCGGGCGATCGCGCCGGTTGCGGGCATCCCGCCGAACAGTCCGGCCGCGATGGACGCGAGCCCTTGCCCGACGAGCTCGCGGTCAGCGTCGTACGCGCCGGTATCGGAGATCGAAGCCGCCACCCGAGCAGAAAGGAGCGACTCGATCGCCGCAAGGGCTGCCACCGCGACGGCGGGGCCAGCCAGCGCAAGGAGCGTCTCGACGTCGAGCATCGGAAGAGTGGGAACAGGCAGCCCGGTAGGAAGTTCGCCGATCGCTTCTACCGGCAGCGCGAATGCCCACGCGGCGATCGAAGCGATGAGGATCGCGACGAGCGAACCGGGAAAGCGCGGGTGGATGCGCGGCGAGAGGAGCATCACCGCCACGACGATCGCGACCAGCAACAGTGACCACGCGAGCGTCTGCCAGTCGATCGTGCGCAGCGTCTCGAGTGCCGCGACCATGGCGTTGGTGCTCTCGCCGCCCGCCGTACCCGTCGCCGTGGGCACCTGCTGCAGAAAGATGATCACCGCGATACCGAGGGTGAACCCCTCGATCACGGGCCAGGGAATGTATGCGATCGTGCGACCGAGGCGGAGGGCACCGGCCAGCAGCACGATCACGCCCGCGAGCAGGCACACCGCGGCGAGCGCCCCGGCTCCGTGCGACGCGATGATGGGGGCGAGTACGACCACCATCGCGCCGGTCGGACCCGATACCTGCACGTTGGATCCGCCGAATATCGCGGCGACGATGCCTGCGATGATCGCGGTGACAAGGCCGCTCTCGGCCCCAGCCCCCGAACTCACGCCGAATGCGAGTGCGAGCGGCAGAGCGACGATGCCCACGGTGATGCCGGCGAGCACATCACCGCGCCAGGTGCGGCGCACACCACGATAATCGTCTGCGCTGGGCAGCAATTGCCGCAGGGCAAGACCTGTCTGACGTGCGCGCGAGGATGCGCTCACGCCACGACATCCGGAATCCGCGGTAGGCCATCGCGTTCGACTAGCTGCTGCTGCGTGGTCTGCAGAATTTCACCGAGCAGCGCACGGGCGACACGAAGCAAGTCGGCGACCTGCGGGTACGCCAGTCGGTAGTACACCAGGCTGCCGCGCCGCTCAGAGAGCACAAGCCTGTTGCGTCTCAGCACGGCGAGATGCTGCGAGAGATGCGAGGCCTCAAGGTCGGTGACGGCGAGAATCTCTGAGACTGATGCCTCAGGCGCGGCCGACAGCACTTCGAGAATGCGGATGCGAAGGGGATGCGCGAGGCCCTTGAAGAGCCCGGCTTTCACTTCATACAGGGGGCGATTCGGATCGGTCAGCGCAGGTTCCATTGCTTCCCCCGTAGAGCATCATCTGATGGTGTGATAAATCCATCATATCATCGCTGTGCGTGCACCGGTTTGCGGCCTCGCGCTCAGCCGCGCATCAGAGACCGCCGTGCGGAAGGCCTACTACCCGCAGGCGTCAGCACGGCGAGGATGCGCACGAGTGTCGTGAGCCAGAGCAGCCCGAGACCGATCACAACCGCTTCCAGCACCGTGATGGCGAAGAGCCGAAAGCCGAAGGCCAGCACACACGCGACGACGAGCAGCAGCGCGATGCCGATCGTGGTGAGCAGAAGCGGACGCGGCGGCCCCGGAATCAACAGGGTGGTGATCACTCCGGCGGCGACGAACAGAATGAGTGTGCTGAAAGCTGCGATGTTGTGAAGCAGTGCGCTCCGCTCGAGCGGGAACAGCCCGATCGCGGCGAGTGCGACACCGGTCGCCGCCCACAAGACGACGACCCAGGCGATTCGACTGAGCGCGCTGTCACCTCGGATGCGGTGCAGGTCACGTCCGATATACGAGCCGACAGTGGCGGTGAGGATGCCGGCCACGAGCAGCGTGCCGTTGAATGCCCAGGCGCCGGCGCCGATGCCGAGCTGCGAGAAGTTCCGCTCCCACCACCGCGGGTCAGCGGCAGTGATCATGGCGAACAGAGTACCGATCACAAGGTAGCTGAACAGCAGCGCGGCAAGGTCTGCGGTGCGAAGGCCGATTCCGGCGGCGAAGGTCAGCCGACCGGCGAGCGCGCTGGCGACTCCGGCGAGAAGGCCGCCTCCGAGGGGAGAAAGCTGGAGCCCCTGCAGTCCGACGCCCAGTACTTCGCTGGCAAGCAGCACGCCGAGTGCGGTGACCCCGGCGAAGGCGATCGTCAGCGCGACGGCAGACAGTGCCGAGATGGTCGCCTGCCACCTGGGCATCGACGCGTTCTGACCTCGGCGGTGTAGGAAGGTGCTGACCACGAAGGACGCCGCGGCGATCACCCCTGCGACTGCTGCGACCGGCATCCCGACAGAGCCGTCTCCGGCGATCGGTCGCGGTTTCCCCACAGCGCCAGCATTCCGGCCCCGGCTCCCACCAAGAAGCAGACGACGGTCGCCCAGATCGCCCGGGTCTCCGCTCTCATCCGCTGTTCCTGGTTCATGTCCCCCATAGAACCACCTAGGACCGACCTAGCCGCGCATGGCGACGCCGCGGCGCCAGTACCCCATGAAGGCCACCTGGCCCCGGTCGATGCCGAGATCCTTCACCAGGTGTCGGCGCAGCGTCGTGACGACGCCGCTCTCTCCGGCGATCCAGAAGTACCGATCGGTCTCGGATGAGGAAGCGGCGACCTCTTCACCGGCTCCTGAGTAGAGCGGCGTTTCCCAGACCATCTCCTCGCCCTCGAGGTCGGTGATCTTGATCTCGCCGGTCGCGTCGCGGTCGCCGAGGTAGTCGAGCACCGTCGGGATCACGCGCAATCCGTGCGCGGCTTCGCCGCGCGGCAGCCAGTGCACCTCAACGCCTACGGGGGCGTCGATGGCAAGAATGTCTTCGGCGACCGGCACCTCGATGAAGGCGATGCCACGCAGGTCGCGCGGTGCGTCTTCGAGGATGCGGGCAATCGCCGGCGCAGCGGTCTCATCGCCGACGAGCATCACCGAAGTCGCTGCTCCCGGGGCATATTCGATGCCGCTGCGGTCTTCGCGTCCACGGCGAGGCCCGACGATGAGCAGTTCGTCACCCACCGCTGCTTTGCTGGCCCAGAGCGAGGCGGGGCCGGTGAGCCCTGGTGCGAGATGAAGAACGAAGTCGACGACGACCTCGGTGCCGGCATCCGTCACGCGCAGTTCGCGCACCGAGTAGGTGCGCATCGAACCGCGCTCGTCTTCGGGAACAGCGAGGTACGCGCCCCACCAGTCGTCCGTGTCGCGCGCGACCGGAGGCAGCACGCCGGACGCCGGGGGAAAGACGAGCTTGATTCGCGCGTCGTACATATCGCCCGGGGTACCAAAATCGTCGATCTCGGAGCCACCCAGGGTGATGCGCACAAAGTTCGGCGAGACCCGGTCAACGGCACGCACCTCGGCGCGGGCGAGAACGTACGGCGGGCGGGTGCGGGTGGTCTCAGCGGACATGATGCCTTCCGATCGGGGTGACCATCGGCTTACCGGAAACCGGGTCGGTGGTGATCTGATTCGCCATGCCGAAGACCTCTTCGACGAGCGTGTGGGTAAGAATCTCACTCGGTGCGCCCAGCGCGTGGACTCGTCCGTCCTTCATCGCGACGAGCTCGTCGGCGTAGCGGGCGGCGAGGTTCAGGTCGTGCAGCACCATCACGATCGTGGTGCCGCGCGAGACGCTCAGGTCAGTGAGCAGGTCGAGGACCTCAACCTGGTGAGCGACGTCGAGGAAGGTGGTCGGCTCGTCCAGCAGCAGAATGTCGGTCTCTTGCGCGAGCGACATCGCGATCCAGACGCGCTGTCGCTGCCCGCCAGAGAGCTCATCGACGCTGCGGTCGGCAAGGTCACTGATTCCGGTCGCCTCGAGCGCGTCAGCGACGACCTCGTAGTCGTGTGCGCTCCAGCGCGCGAGCACCTTCTGATGCGGATGCCGCCCCCGCCCGACCAGGTCGGCAACAGCAATCCCCTCCGGAGCGATCGGCGACTGCGGCAGCAGCCCGAGCACCCGCGCAACCTCTTTCGTCGGCCGCGAGTGCACGGACTTTCCATCGAGGACGACCTGCCCGGATGCGGGCGAAAGCAGCCGCGCGAGCGCTCGCAGCAACGTCGACTTGCCGCATCCGTTTCCACCGACGATCGCGGTGATCTTGCCCGGCGCGATCCTGAGGTCGAGCCCTTCGATGACGGTGCGATCGCCGTAGGCGAGGGTCACCCCCTCGGCCGACAGTGTGTGCGCCTCGGTCATAGTGACCCCCCAGAGCGGTTGGTGCGGATGAGTAGGTAGATCAGGTACGGCGCGCCGAGCACGCCGGTGATGACGCCGACCGGGTACCGGCCTTCGAACGCGAACTGTCCGATGAGGTCGCCGCCGAGCACGAGCACGGCGCCGACGAATGCCGATGGGAGCAGCAGGTTCGCCCCGGGTCCGGTGATGCGGGCGGCAATGGGGCCGGCCATGAACGCGACGAACGCGATCGGGCCGGTGGCAGCCGTGGCGAAAGCGAGCAGTGCCACGGCGCCGATGATAAAGCTCAGCCGCGTGACGCTCACCCGCACCCCGAGACCGGATGCCGAGTCATCCCCGAGCTGCAGCATCCCGAGCGCCTGTGCCTGAGCGAACAGGAATGGCAGAATCAGAATGCTGGCGATCGCGAGCGGCACGATGTCGTCCCACGATGCGTTGTTCAGGCTGCCGCTGATCCACCGCATGGCGGTCTGGATGTCCCACTGCGCAGCGCGCGAAAGCACGTATGAGACAACGCTCTGCAGCATCGCCGCGACCCCGATTCCGATGAGGATGAGTCGCGTGCCCGCGAAGCCGCCCTTGTTGGCAAGCAGGTAGATCGCGATCGCTGTGACCAGTGCACCGCCAAGAGCGAGCACTGAGACGAACGGACCGCTGACGCCCAGCACCACGATGCCGACGACGGCCGCGGCGCTCGCCCCCTCGCTGATGCCGATGATGTCAGGAGACGCGAGGGGATTGCGCAGCAAAGTCTGGAACGTGACGCCGGCGATACCGAACGCGAAGCCGGCGAGGAGTGCGAGCGCGGTGCGCGGCAAGCGCAGTTCGCCGACGGTGAAGGATGCCCCGGGCACAGTCTCACCAAGAATGACGCGGATGATTTCGCCAGGCGTATAGAACGTGTTGCCGACCATGAGCGCTACTGCGGCGAGCGCGAACAGCAGCACGCCCAGCACAATACTGGCAGCGGCATGGCGGCGATGGCGGGCGCGGCGGCCGGCGATGATCGCGGCGGCGGCCACTGTTGGGCCCTCCCGCTTCGACAAGCTCAGCGAGCGGAGGGCGCTCATAGTTCACGCACCTTCTGGCGGCGGACGATCCAGATGAAGAACGGAGCGCCGATGACAGCCGTGATGATGCCGACCTGAATCTCCTCCGAGGACGGTGCGATGACCCGACCGATGATGTCGCTCGCGAGCAGCAGTGCAGAACCAGCAAGAGCGGAGAACGGCAGTAGCCACCGATGGTCTGTGCCGACCAGCATCCGGCAGATATGGGGAATGACGAGGCCGACGAATCCGATCGGACCCGCGATCGCGGTCGCAGCTCCGGCGAGAACGACGGAGCCGGCCGCCGAAACGAGCCTGGTGCGAAACACCCGCTCCCCCAACCCTGCCGCGAGATCGTCACCGAGTGCGAGCGAGTTCATGCCGCGCGCGCAGGCGAAGCAGATGAGGCCGCCGAGGGCGAGCACGGGCGCGGTGATCGCGATGCGCGGCCACTCCGCGCCGCCGACTCCCCCGATCTGCCAGGACTGGAAAGTCTGCAGCAGGTCGACACGGGGCAGCAGGATGGCGCTGATGAGCGAGCCCAGCGCCGCGGCGGTTGCGGCTCCCGCGAGGGCGAGTTTGAGCGGAGTTGCACCACCGCGACCGAGCGAGCCGACCGTGTAAACGAACACCGCGGCGATCGCGGCGCCGACGATCGCGAGCAGCATGTAGCCGTAGGCGCTCGAGATTCCAAAGAAAGCGATGCCGAATACGACGGCGAGTGCGGCGCCGTTCGATACCCCGAGAATGCCCGGGTCGGCGATCGGATTGCGAGTGACAGCCTGCATCGTCGCACCAGATAGGGCGAGGGCTGCGCCCACGAGGATCGCGAGCACGGTGCGCGGCATCCGCTTGATGACGGCCGCCTGCGCGACGGTGTCGTCTTGTCCGCTGAGTGCGGCGACGATGTCGTCGAACGACACTGCGCGTGTGCCGAACGACACCGACAGGATGCTGAGCACGATGATGACCCCGACGCCGATGAGCAACCAGCCGACGCGCGCCGACACCGGACGCCGCAGAGGTGCGGTGCCCGGTGTCGGGGTCGTGGCGACTGAGGTCACTTGGCGAGCAGCGGTGCCTCGAGGATGGCGAAGTACTCGTCAATTCCCCACGGGATCGACAGGGGCGAAGGGTTGGCGGAGTTCGCCATCGGTGTGGCATCCGGAAGAATCGCGATTCGTCCGGCCGCAACCGCGGGGATCTTGCCGAGCAGCGGGTCAGCCTGGAGGGCAGCGATCATCGACTCGTCGCCGTAGGTGATGAAGACGTCCACGTCGTCGAATTTGTCGACCTCCTCGGCGCTGATCGTGAGGTAGAAGTCTGTGCTGTCGGCGTTGTCAACGAGGATCTGAGGCTCGGGAAGGCCGAGGCCCAGCAGGAATCCGGGGCGGGTGTCGGCGGGAGTGTAGAAGCCGACCTGACTGAAGTCGTTCGGGTCGAGGTAGGTGAACAGCAGCTTCGCGTCTTTGAGCGCCGGGTGCGCTTCGAGCGCAGCATCCGTCTCGGCATGCAGATCGTCGATGAGCGCAGCGCCCTCAGCGCCCAGACCGAGTGCTGTCGAGTTCATGGTGATCATGTCGTCGACAGACGTCGCCCACGCAATATCGGGGTACGCGACTACGGGTGCAATCTTGGAGAGGGTGTCGTAGTCCTCCTGCGTGATGCCGGAGTACGAAGCGAGAATCACGTCGGGGTTCGTATCGGCGACAGCTTCGAAGTCGATGCCGTCGGCCTCATCGAACAGCACCGGAACTTCGCCCGCGGCTTCGGCCTTCTTATCGCCCATCAGCGAGACGTCGACACCGAGGTCGGTGAGCTTGTCTTCGACCCACGGCAGCACGCCGTTGTCGTCGTCATCGCCCCAGGCAACCTTGCTCATGCCGACCGGCACGATGCCGAGCGCGAGCGGAACCTCGTGATTCGCCCATGCCACCGTGGCGACGCGCTCGGGCTTCTGGGTGATCGTGGTCTCGCCGTATACGTGCTTGATGGTCACGGGGAACGCGTCATCGGATGCCGGGTTCGAGCTCGCGGAGCTTGTGTCGCTGCTGGTCGCCGGGGAGGTGGAGCAGGCGGCGAGGCTGACGGCGAGAACGGCGGCAGCACCGAGGCCGAGGATGCGGGAGATGCGCACAGGCGTTTCCTTCAGTTCGGGGTGGGGTTTCGACGCAGCGATTCGATAGGGCGAAAAGGCGCCGGGCTTTGGTAAGCCTCGCCTAATCTACCAGAAGGTTAGGGTGCCCTCAGTTGACGCCTGCGGCTCGTAGCCTGACGTCCCGCTCGCGCGCCGGGAGATAGCGTGGGGCCATGCGAATGACAGCGGCGGTGCAGAGCACCAAGAGGACGCCACTGCTGCAAGTCGTGAAGTCCGCGGTGGCGACGATCGGCGCCTGGCTGATCTCGAGTTGGCTGATTCCGGGGCCGCTCCCCGTTTTCGCCGCCATCGCCGCGCTGCTGGTGGTGCTTCCGAGCGTGAACCAGTCGTTCACCAAAGCGGTGGAGCGCAGCGTCGGCGTCATCGTGGGAGTCTTGATCGCCACCGGGCTCGGGCTGCTGTTCGGGGAGCAGAGCTGGGTCGTGCTGCTCGCGATCGTCATCGCGATGCTCGTCGCCTGGGCGCTGCGCGCAACGCCCGGAATGGCCAACCAGGTGGCTATCTCAGCGATGCTCGTGCTGGCCCTGGGCTCATCGAGCCCCCAGTACTCGATCGATCGGATCGTCGAGACACTCATTGGCGTCGTGATAGGCATCGTCGTCAACGCACTTATCGTGCCGCCTATCCTCGCCGCTCCCGCCCGCCGCGACTTGGGACTGCTCGGCGCAGAACTCGCCGCGAGCCTCGACCGCCTGGCCGAAGCGCTTCTCACGCCGCAGAAGCCTGCGGACTTGCATGGGCTCATGCTCGAGGCGCGCCTCCTGCGTCCGATGCAGGTCGCGGCCGAAGCATCCATCAAGGCAGGTGAAGAGTCGCTGACCTTCAATCCGCGACGTGCGCAGCGGACTGACCTCACTGAGATGCGCGCGCTATTCACGACGCTCTCACCGATAGTGACGCAGGTGATCGGGATGACCCGCGCCTACTTCGACCACTATGACGACGCATTGCGGGACGAGCCCACCGTCCACGCGATCGCCGAGCAGCTGCACCGGGCCGGACACGATGTGCGTCTGGCCGTGCAGATCGCCGACGTGACGCCGGAACCGGATGCGCTGACCTCGGCGATTCCCGCGCTGACGACGCCGTTGGAGCTGCGGCCGCCGGCATCCGGCCACTGGGTTCTCATCGGCTCGCTGATGGAAGATCTGCGCCGCATCCGCGGGGAGCTCGTCGGCGACGACTGAGCCGGCCCAACGATGCGGGTACACCTGTCAGTTCATTTCACGGATGTCAGCCGAAACGGCCGATCTCAGCTGACATCTGTACTTTCAGCTGACATCTGTATCCCCGCGCGCCGGTCGTAGGCTGGCACCATGCGCGACACGATGACCGTCCCTGACGTCCTCACGGAGCTCGCCTCTCTCGAGGATCCGAAAAACGCGCGCCGCGAATGAGAAGCGCGGCGACGATCACGGCATCAACCTGTCGAAGATGCGCACACTCGCGAAGAAGATCAAGACGAACCATGCCTTGGCGAAAGAGCTGTGGTCGACGGGCGAGACCGCACCGCGCTTGCTCGCGCTACTGATCTGCACGCCTCGAGAGTTCTCCGCCGACGAGCTCGACGCGATGCTGCGCGAGACGCGGCCCCCGAAGGTCAACGACTGGTTCGTGAACTACGTCGCCAAGAAGTCGCCGCTTGCCGAGGAGGTGCGGGTGCGGTGGTTCGACGATGCCGATCCGACAGTCGCAGCGGGCGCATGGTCGCTGACCAGCGAGCGCGTGGCGAAGAAGCCCGAAGGACTTGATCTCGAGGATCTGCTCGACCGCATCGAACGCGAAATGAAGGATGCCCCGAAGCGGCCACAGTGGGCGATGAACGAGACGCTCGCGCAGATCGGCATCTACCATCCGCGCCTGCGCGCACGCGCTCTGGCGATCGGTGAACGACTGCAGGTGCTGGCCGACTATCCGACCGCGCCCGGCTGCACCTCTCCCTTCGCGCCGGTCTGGATCGGTGAGATCGTCAGGCGCCGCGAATCGACGCACTGACAATGCTCACCGACGACGCGAATCGCTCACACTCACTGCCGACCCCGGCCGCAGCGAGCGTATGCGCCTGCTGCTCGGCGTCATCGCCGCTGTGTGCGCGGTGCTCGGCATCTGGGCCTTGCTGTTTATCGCGATCGCCGCGTTCGGGGCTGCTGCCGTCGACGGAGCTGCGGTCAGTGGCACTACGGTTGGCGGCCTCATCTTCGGCCTCGTCTGCTGCGCCTTCTCCTGGTTTTGCCTTGTGGGTGTCCGCCGACTCCGCCAGACAGAGAAGCACGGGCTACTCCTGCAAGTGGAGAAGGATGCCGTGACCACAGCATCCGGCCCGATCCTCGCATCCGATCTGAAAAGCGCAGCAATACGTTGGCGCAGGTTTCCCCGCCGAACCAGGCATCCGATCACCGGCTCGATGGAACGCTGGACCGGATCCGGAACACATCGCACGATCGAATTCACCCGCAACGACGGCTCGACCGAGGACGTCTACATCAGCCTGTTCGCTACAGACGAGGAGTTCGACGTCGTCGTCGACCGACTGCTGGGAATGCTGACCGCACACGGCATTCCCGTTCAGCGGATGTCGTGAAAGCGCCAGCAGCTACTCGGCAATCTGGCTGGTCGGGATCGGGATGCCGGCGGCACGCGCTTCCTCGGCGTTCGCCGCGTAGCTACGCTGGAACCGTGAGCACGGACATCGCCGCCGAGCCCGGTCAGATCGCACCCATCGTCCTGTTTCCCGGAGACCCGCTACGCGCCAAGTGGATCGCCGAGAATTTCCTCGACGACGCATCCCTGTACTCGGAAACCCGCGGGATGCTGGGATTCACGGGCACCTGGGAAGGCCACCGCGTCTCTGTGCAGGGCTCTGGCATGGGACAGCCTTCGATGGCGATCTATGCCACCGAGCTGTTCACGCAATACGACGTGCAGACAATCGTGCGGGTCGGCTCGTGCGGTGCGTTGTCCGAGCGCCTCGCGGTGCGCGACATCATTATCGCGAACGGCGCCTGCACTGATTCTGGAATCAACCGAGTGCGCTTCCACGGACTCGACTACGCACCCGTTGCCGACTTCTCGCTGCTGCGCGCGGCGGTGGAAGCGAGCGAACAGATGCCTCTGGAATCAGCCGTGCACGTCGGGCTGCTGTTCTCGAGCGACCAGTTCTACAGCACTCGACCGGAGCTGACCGAGCCATTCGTGCAGCATGGTGCGCTCGCGGTCGAGATGGAGACCAGCGGTCTCTACACGCTCGCGGCCTTCCACGGTCGGCGCGCACTGAGCATCTGCACGGTGTCCGATCACATCGTCACCGGCAAGGAGACCACGGCGCAGGAACGCGAGCAGACCTTCGGCGACATGATCGAGATCGCGCTGCGCGCGGCCACCGCTTGACGTCCTGTGTTGCGAGCGCGGTGAGACTTCGAGGACG
Organism: Microbacterium sp. CH12i; assembly: GCF_000685355.1. Classification (GTDB taxonomy): domain Bacteria; phylum Actinomycetota; class Actinomycetes; order Actinomycetales; family Microbacteriaceae; genus Microbacterium. The sequence goes on from NZ_JHET01000013.1 coordinate 75,745, forward strand.
ATGTAGTCATGGCCGATCCCCTTCCCCTGTGTCCCGAGTGCTCAAGCGAACACGCATACGAGATGGGCGCGCTTCTCGTCTGCCCGATGTGCGGGCACGAATGGTCTCCCGCGCCAGCCGATTCGCAGTCGTCGTCGACGGATGCCGATGAGGCTCGAGTCGTGAAGGATGCCGTCGGTAACATCCTCGCCGACGGCGACACCGTCGTCGTCACGACATCCATCAAGGTGAAGGGGTCGCATGGGATCAAGGCGGGAACCAAGGTGCGCGGCATCCGCCTCATCGATCCCGTTAACGGCCATGACATCGACTGCAAGGTCGACGGATTCGGCGCCATGCTCCTGAAGTCGAGCCTCGTCAAGAAGGTGTGAGCCTCCGTCTTTTCGTCGAGGCCGGGCCCAGGCGTCGGTAGGCTGAATCGGATATGACAGGAGCGGCGGCAACACCTTCAAGCGTGATCCGAACACCAGGGATCTTGGCGCTGATGGCGATGTCGGCGCTCGGCTTCGCCGGGTTCGGTGCGCTGGTCTCGACGGTGCCGCTATGGGCGGCGCGCGGCGGCGCGGACGAGATCGGCGGCGGGCTCGTGAACGCGGTGATGATGGCCGCGACCGTCGCTGTGCAGACGACCGTTCCCGCGGCATTGCGCCGCTTCGGTTGGACGCCGACCCTGTTGGCGGGCGTCGTGTTGCTAGGCGCCCCATCACTGATACTGATCACGACGGATGCGCTGCCGGCCATTCTCGCTCTATCCGCCGTGCGAGGTGCGGGCTTCGCCGTGATCACCGTGTGCGGATCGTCTGCGGTGGCGCGGCTGGTGGAACCGGCGCGCCGCGGGCGCGCCATCGGCCTCTACGGCCTCTCGCTCTCGGCACCTCAGATCGTGCTCGTGCCGACATCGGTGTGGATCGCCGATCACGTGGGTTTCTGGGTCGTCTTCGCTGTCGGGGCGGCCCCGTTGCTCGCCACCATCCCCGCGTTCCTGCTCGCTCGGCGCCTTGACCGCGCCGCACAGGCACCGACGGCCGTCTCGCCGACTTCCGAACACGCGCCCAGAGCAAGCGCACGCCTCTGGGTGGCTCTGATCGCCCCGAGCGTGGTGCTGCTCACGATCACAGCCCCCGGCGGGGCGCTGCTGACCTTCGCAGCGCAGTTTCCCGGAGTGGGTGGTTACGCCGTCGCCGGACTGTTCGCGCTCACCGCATGTGCGGCAGTCGCCCGCTGGCTCATCGGCGGATTGGCCGACCGATTCGGGCACCTGCCGTTTCAGCCGCCCTTGCTTCTCCTCGGTGCGGCGGGGCTCGCCCTGTGCGTGTGGGCGATGTACGGCGCTGGCGGGGCGGCATTGGTGAGTGGGATGGCCATCACGGGCATCGCCTACGGCAGCCTCCAGAACGTCACGTTGATCGAATCCTTCGCAGTGGCCGGACATCGTCACCGCGACACTGCTAGCGCCGTGTGGAACATCGGCTTCGACTGCGGCACCGGCATCGGCGCGTTGGTCGTCGGCTTCATCGCCGCCCAGTCGAGCTTCGGCGTCGCCCTGTCGACGACATCCGCGCTCTGCATCGTCGTCGCCGTCATCGTTCTGGTGCGTGTCATCGTTGCCCGGCGGCGCCGGGATCCCGAACAGCGGCGCGAATGAGGGATGATCGAAGGACCATGACTTCCTCCGCGCGCCTCGATCCGACATTCCTGCGCGACGATGCGGGAGTCGTCGACCCGGATGCCGTGTACCTGGCGTTCGTTGAATGGGCAGAGGCCACCGGCATCCAGCTCTATCCCGCGCAGGACGAGGCGGTCATCGAGATCGTTTCGGGGCAGAACCTGATCCTTTCTACTCCCACCGGAACCGGAAAGTCGCTCGTCGCCGTCGGTGCGCACTTTGCCGCTCTCGCCGAGGGGCGTCGCAGCTACTACACCGCTCCGATCAAGGCCTTGGTGAGTGAGAAGTTCTTCTCGCTCGTCGAGACCTTCGGCGCAGAGAACGTCGGGATGATCACGGGTGATTCCTCGGTCAACGCGGATGCTCCGATCATCTGCTGCACCGCGGAGATCCTCGCGAACCTCGCGCTGCGGCAGGGGCCGACGGCCGACGTCGGCCAGGTCGTGATGGATGAGTTCCACTTCTACGCCGACCCCGAGCGCGGGTGGGCATGGCAGGTGCACTGCTGACCCTTCCGCAGGCTCAGTTCATTCTGATGTCGGCGACGCTCGGCGATGTCACCACGCTGGCTTCGGACTTGAGCCGACGAACCCGCCGCGAGACCGCTGTCGTGACCGGCGTCGAGCGTCCGGTGCCGCTGCACTTCTTCTACGAGCTCACGCCAATACACGAGACGATCGATGACCTGCTCGGCACCGGACAGGCACCGGTCTACGTCGTGCATTTCTCGCAGGCCGCCGCAATGGAGCGTGCCCAGGCACTTTCGAGTGCGAAGGTCGCGACGCGCGAACAGCGGGATCAGATCGCTGAGCTGATCGGCGAGTTCCGTTTTACGACGGCTTTTGGCAAGACCCTCTCGAAGTTCTTGCGCGCCGGCATCGGCGTTCACCACGCCGGGATGCTGCCGAAATACCGACGGCTCGTGGAGCAACTCGCGCAGCGCGGGATGCTGCGTGTCATCTGCGGCACCGACACTCTCGGCGTCGGCATCAATGTGCCGATTCGCACGGTGCTGTTCACGGCGTTGACGAAGTTCGACGGTACCCGCATGCGCCAACTGAATGCACGCGAGTTCCACCAGATCGCCGGCCGCGCCGGACGCGCAGGTTTCGACACCGCCGGGACCGTCGTAGCGCAGGCGCCGGAGCACGAGACTGAAAACGCCGCAGCGATCAAGAAGGCTGGCGACGATCCGAAGAAGAAGCGCAAGCTGATCCGCAAAAAGGCGCCGGACGGATTCGTGTCGTGGGGAGAGCCCTCGTTCCGCAAGCTCATCGATGCGGATCCCGAGACGCTCACCTCGCACATGCAGATCACGAGCGCCATGATGCTCAACGTCATCGGCCGCGGCGGCGACGTGTTCGGCAATATGCGCGCATTGGTATACGAAAATCACGAGCCGCGCGAGCGGCAGCGGATGCTTGCACTCAGGGCGCTGGGAATCTATCGGACGCTGCTCGAATCGGGAGTGGTCGAGCAGACGCCGGGCGGAGAGATCCGTCTCACCGTCGACCTCCAACCGAATTTTGCGCTGAACCAGCCGCTTTCGCCGTTTGCGTTGGCGGCGTTCGAGCTGCTCGACCCGGATTCGGCAGGTTTTGCGCTCGATATGATCTCTATCGTCGAGTCGACGTTGGATGATCCACGCGCAATCCTCAGCCAGCAGGAATTCCTCGCCCGAGGCGAGGCTGTCGCCGAGATGAAGCGCGAGGGCATCGAGTACGACGAGCGGATGGAGCTGCTCGAGCAGATTACGTATCCGAAGCCGCTCGATGAGCTGTTGGGCGCCGCGTTCGAGACGTTCAGCGCCGCGCAACCGTGGATCCGCGATTTCGAACTGCATCCGAAAGCCGTCGTTCGCGACATGTATGAACGAGCCATGTCGTTCGGAGAATATGTCGCGTACTACAAGATCGCTCGGTCAGAGGGCGTGGTGCTGCGCTACTTGTCCGACGCCTATCGGGCGGCGTCGCAGACCATCCCCGAAGAGCTGAAGAACGAAGACCTGCGCGACCTCATCGAGTGGCTCGGCGAGCTGGTGCGCCAGGTCGACTCGTCGCTGCTGGACGAGTGGGAAGAGCTTCGCGCTGGCACTGACAACGGTGTACTCGATCTGCATCGACCGGAGGACGAACCCATCGTGCCTCCGGCGCCGAAGCGCTTGACGTCGAACGTGCGAGCTTTCCGCATCCTGGTGCGTAACGAACTGTTCCGTCGTGTTCAGCTCGCCGCCCGCGAGGATGTCGACGCCCTGGCCGCGCTTGATCCTGACTTCGGTGCCGACGCATGGGACGACGCTCTCGACAAATACTTCGCCGACCATGACGACATCCTCACCGGGCCCGAAGCGCGCAGTTCGAAGCTGCTGCTCCTCACCGAGGGCGCAGCGACGTGGACCGTCCACCAGATCCTCGATGATCCCGCCGGTGATCACGACTGGCGCATCTCAGCGACAATCGACCTCGCAGCATCCGACGAGGCGGGCGAAGCCGTGACTGTGGTGACTGGAGTGGCGCGGCTGTAGCCGAGGACTGTTGCTCCGGGAGGAGAACGCACGCATGGGCGGAGGAATCCTAGAGAATCCTCCGCCCATCACTGCGAAGTCCGCCCAACGGCGCGGGCCGAGCGATCGGGCAGCCCACGGCCGACAACCCTGCGCCCCGGAGGCCGGCCAACCAGCCTCAGCCCAAGAACCTTGCGAGCAATCCACCGGTATTCCGCTCCAGCAGCACAACCTGACCGTTGAGGATGCGTGGGCACGCACTCCCGGTGAGCGCTTCGATCCCGACGCGCAGCAGCGTGCCATGCGCGACCACAACGCTGTTCCCTTCCTGCTGCTCGATCTGTCCCAGCACGTGACGCGCTCGTTCAATCGTGTCAGCCAGTGGCTCGGCATCCGGGTAGTCGGCATCCGGCCAGCGCTCGCGCACTTCACCCACCGATATCCCCTCGGCGGCGCCGTAGTCGCGCTCCACCAGACGCTCATCGGTGATGATCTCGGCGTGTGCGAGCTTCTCGCCAATCACCGATGCGGTCTCGCTTGCGCGACTGAGCGGCGAGGTGATGATGCGGTCCCAGGCGGCACGCGCGAGCAGGTCAGCGGCAGCATGCGCCTCGATCCGACCGTGCTCATCCAGCGGAATGTCGGCACGCCCCTGCATGCGACGGGCGAGATTCCAAGCGGTACGGCCGTGGCGGACGAGAGCGACCGTCATGCTCGCGAGAATGACATCGTGCGAGTGGATGCCGCGGCATCCGCTGCCCCATCACGCACGGGCTCCCCCGGGGCTTCGTCCGAATACACCAGCGCCTCACCCACGACGATCCTCATCCGATCTCCCACCCGCGGGCGCGTGCCGTGCGTGCGTGCTCGCAACGGGACCCCGCCCCAATCGAGCATGAGGTCGCTTCCCTCCGGAGTGAACAACGATGACCGCACGGTCGCCTCGCCGTGGGAATCGGCGGTGACCGCAATAGCCGAGGGCAGCAGCGCGGCGTGTGCGCGACCGGATGCCGGCATGTCGGCGTCGCGTGAAATCCACAAGGGGTGATCGTCAGCGCGGAATCCACTTGAGTCGACCACGCCAGGAATGAGTGTGGCATCCGAGAGGAATCGGGCGACGAAACCGCTCGCGGGCCGCGTCACCAGATCATGCGGTGTGCCGACCTGGCGAATCCGGCCCTCATCGAGCACGACGACGCGGTCCGCGAGCCCAAGAGCCTCAGAGCGATCGTGGGTGACGTGCACCACGGTCAGACCGAGTTCGCGTGTCAGGGCGTGAAGCTCGAGCCGCAGATGGTCGCGGAGCGGCTCGTCCAGGGCAGACAGCGCCTCGTCAAGCAGCAGCACACGCGGGCGCGCAACCAGGGCACGGGCGAGGGCGACGCGCTGCCGCTGCCCACCCGAGAGGGTCGCAGGATCCCGACGCGCGTAACCTGCGAGCCCGACGAGTTCGAGCGTCGCCTCGACTCGGGCTGCACGCTCGGCCTTCGCGACCCCCGCGCGACGCAGCGGATACTCGACGTTGCGCCCGACGTTCCAGTGCGGCCAGACCGCGTGCTGCTGAAACACCATCCCCAACTCGCGCTGTTCAGGCGGCACAAAAGTCTTTCCTTCGGCGACGGTGCGGTCACCGATCGTCACGCGCGCTCTGAGGCGGCAGCGCACGCTCGCAGCGTCTGCACGTTCGCCCCGGAATAGCTCAGCGCCAGACACAGGTCGTCAGAGGTGAGCGAGTGCACTGCGAACTGCTGGGCCAGCGCATCGATGGGCGCCTCGACCGGACGCCCCAGGCCGCTGAGCCGCATCGCAAGGTCTTGCAGCGGCGGGCCGGAGAAGCCGTTGCCGACGAGGACCACTCGGCGCGCGCGCCGAAGGGCATCGACTGTCGCGTCAATGCGCTCCGGATCCACGCTTTCCTGTGCGAGGCGGAGCGCATCGACGGCGTCATCGAAGGTGCTCGCGCCTGCGGCATCCTTCTGGTCTCGAGGCGCCAGCGGCGCAGAGCGCGCGAGTTCAAGACGGAGATGCTGGAAGCCACGGAACCCGAGGCTCTGGCAGGCGCGGATCACCGTGGCCGTCGACGTGCCCGCCGCCGCGGCAAGCTCGGCGGCGGACCAGTCCACGACGTCGTCCGGGCGCTCCATGATGACCGCCGCGACACGGCCCTCGCTCGGTCCGAGAGAGGAGGCTGCCGCGCGCACTCGGGCGTGGACGCTGACATCGGGGCGAACGATGGTCATCGACGAGTCCTCACCTGAGCGCGGCGCGTCGCGTGCACGCCATCGGGGCATAGCGTACCGGGCCAAGTCGACCGCCCGGTTTGCCTAGTGAGGCAGCCTCAGGCGACCTTGGCCGCCCTGGTCGCAGCGAGCTCCTGCCCGTACGTGCGTGCCGACTTCTCGGCCTCCTCCTTCAACCCGCGCGCGGCATCCGTGAACGCATCCATCGCCGGGTTCACGCCGACGAGCGTGAACGGACGCTGCACGACGCGCAGGTCGAGGCCCCAGACATCTTCGAGCACGCGGCGCAGCCACGTGGTGGAGTGATCCCAGCCTTCCTTGGGCGTTCCAGGACCGTAGTTGCCGCCGAGCACGGTGACCAGGGTCGCGGGCTTGCCGTTCAGCGCGGTCCCCTGCGGGTCGATGCGCGACTCGGTGTACGCGAGATCAAACCAGGTCTTGAAGTGCTGCGAGACGCCGAAGTTGTATAGCGGCACGGCGAACAGCAGTGCGTCGGCGTTGATCAGCTCGTCGGCGAAGGTGCTCGCGAGCGCGCGCGCCTCAAGCTGCGCGGGGGTGCGCTGATCCTCGTCGACGAACTTCGAGGTGACAGCATCCGCCCATACCGTTGCAGGAACCGGATCGGCGGCGAGATCGCGTCGGGTCACGACCGAGTCGGGGTGGGATGCTGTCCACTCCGCCTCCACGAGATCGGCGAGCGAACGGCTGGCGGATGTTGCGGGGAGGATGCTGGCATCCAGGCGGAACAGGGACATGCTAGACCTTTCGTTTTCGAAGTCGCTATGTTTTTATTAGCGACTTGCGTTAACGTAGCACAGGTATGATGGGGTCATGGCGGATGCCGAAACGGAGCTCCATGTGTGTGACGCGGCGGTCACACTGGCCTTCAGCGTGCTCGGCAAGCGCTGGAACGGCATGATCGTCTCGACGCTCGGCGCGGGCTCTACAACCTTCGTCGCGCTGCGTCGCGCGGTCGTCGGTATCAGCGACACTGTGCTCTCCGATCGACTCGCTGAGCTTGCTCAGGCAGGTCTCGTCGTCCGCACCGTCGACGCCGGCCCCCCGGTCACGGTGTCATACGCTCTGACGGAAAGCGGCGAGGGGCTGCGGCCGATCCTCAGTCAGCTCGGCGAGTGGGCATCCGCGAACCTCGAGGGTCCTGCGCACTGAGCGTGCGGGTCCATCAATTTCTGCGGATGAAGTCAACTCTGGCGGCCAGAATTGACGGATCGGGCCGCCAGAGTTGCCCTCGGTCGCCAGACTTGCCGGCCGTACGCCCGCCTCACCAAGGGTTCGGCTTGTAGTCCTTCAGGAACACACCGTACTGGTCGACTCCGGTCTCACCCTGCACGATCGGGTCGTACACGCGCGCGGCGCCGTCGACCAGGTCGAGCGGAGCGTGGAAGCCCTCTTCGGCGAGGCGCACCTTCGTGTGGTGCGGGCGCTCATCGGTGATCCAACCGGTATCGACGGCGGTCATCAGGATGCCGTCGGTCTCGAGCATCTCGCCGGCACTGGTGCGTGTGAGCATGTTGAGCGCGGCCTTGGCCATGTTGGTGTGCGGATGCCCCGGACCCTTGTAGCGGCGCGAGAACTGCCCCTCCATCGCCGATACGTTCACGATGTACTTACGTCGCGCATCGGATGCTGCCATCGATGCCCGAAGGCGGCTGATGAGCAGGAACGGCGCGGTCGTGTTCGCGAGCTGGACTTCGAGCATTTCGAGCGGATCGACCTGCTCGATTGACTGCACCCAGCTGTTGACGTGGTTGATGTCTGGCACGAGCCCACCGGCGTCGATCGCGGTGCCGTCGGCGTGCTTCTCCAGTGACGACGACCCCGGCGCCATCGCGAGACGCGCGAGATCTTCGGCGGTGAGCGCCTGCCCGCCTTGCTCTGCGACGGTGCCGCCGAGGGCTGCGACAGAGAGCAACGGGTTCGAGGCGACGGATGCCGCGAGCGCCTGCGGGTGCGGATCAGCGGTGTGCCCGAAGGTCTCCATTTCGGGCAACGGCCCGTCCGGAAGCGGCTGCATCTCGGCATCCGCTAACAGCGAGTACGCACCCGGCGAGCGCCGAACGGTCTGGGCTGCGTTGTTGATGAGGATGTCGAGCGGGCCTTGCGCTGCGACCGAATCGGCGAGTGCGATCACCTGTGCCGGATCGCGCAGGTCGATGCCGACGACACGGAGGCGGTGGAGCCAGTCGGACGAATCTGGCAGCGACGAGAAGCGGCGAACGGCGTCGCGCGGGAAGCGCGTCGTGATCGTCGTGTGCGCGCCGTCACGGAGCAACCGCAGCGCGATGTGCATGCCGATCTTCGCGCGGCCGCCGGTGAGCAGCGCGCGCTTTCCGCTCAGGTCGGTGCGGGCGTTGCGCTTGCCGTGGCTGAAGCGCGCGCAGTCCGGGCACAGCTGGTGGTAAAACGCGTCGACGACCGTGTACGGCTGCTTGCAGATGTAGCAGTTGCGCGGTTTGAGCAGCTCGCCAGCGATCGGAGCATCCGTCGACGTCCTGAGGTCGGCGCCGCGAGTCTCGTCGTCAATGCGGTCGGGGGCGCCGGTGGCGGTGTTGGCGACCACGGCCTTATCGGCCTCGGCGATCGCGTCGCGGATCTCTTTGCGGCGCACGCGCTTGACGGCCTTGAACATCGCGGCAGTTGCACGCCGAACGGCGATGTAGTCGGGATGCTCTTCGCTGATCTGGTCCATCGAGGCAAGCACGCGCAGCGTGGTTTCCAGATCGTGCGGATCGAGGCCGTCGCCGAGGTCAGAGTCGTCGGCAGCAGGCACAGAGGTCATTGTGCTGATTTTACGCGAGCGACCTGGGTGTCGGGCCCGGGGCGTAGGGTCGCACCATGGACACCGCAATGCACGGCATCATTCCGGCGTATCTTCTCTCTCGTCTGGCCGAGTCTGGGCGCTTTCCGCATGCGGCGGATGCCGCGCGACAGACTCTGATCGCAGGCCGCCCGCCGTTTCGCGCCAGGATCAACCTGTCGATCGACGAGCATGGCGATCTCGTCGCCGAGTTGACGGATGCTCCGAACCGCACGATCAGCGATGCACAGAACACCGAGACGCTGCCCGGACTCATCGTGCGCGCTGAAGACGACGTAGCCGCCGCTGATTCTTCGGTGAATGAAGCTTTCGACGGTCTCGGTGCGACGTTCGAGCTGCTGCTCTCGGCGTTCGAGCGCAACTCTCTCGACGGCCTCGGCGCAGCGCTCGATGCCACCGTTCACTACGGCACCGACTACGACAACGCCTTCTGGGACGGCGAGCGCATGGTCTTCGGCGATGGCGATGGCGAGGTGTTCCGCGGCTTCACCGGCTCGCTCTCGGTCATCGGCCACGAACTCGCCCACGGCGTCATCCAGCACACTGCGAACCTTGAGTACCAGGGCAGCCCGGTGCACTCAACGAGTCGATCGCCGATGTGTTCGGTGCCCTCACTGAGCAGTACGCCGAAGGCCAAACCGCAGACAAGGCAAGCTGGCTGATCGGCGCAGGCATCTTCACCGAAGAGGTGCAGGGCACCGCACTGCGGTCGATGCTTAAGCCTGGCACCGCGTATGACGACGACGAGCTCGGTAAAGATCCGCAGCCGGGCCATATGCGCGACTTTGTGCAGACCACCGAAGACAACGGGGGCGTGCACATCAACTCCGGCATCCCCAACCGCGCGTTCGCGCTCGCGGCGACGACGCTCGGCGGCAAGGCCTGGGAGCGTGCGGGACTCACCTGGTACCGCGCTCTGACCGGCGAACTGTCTAGCGCCGCAACGTTCCGCGCGTTCGCCGATGCGACCGTCACCGCTGCCACGGCAATCGACGACGAGACCGCCGCGGCAGTGCGCAAAGCGTGGGTGAGCGTGGGAGTGTTTGACGATGAGCGACGCAGCCCAGCCGAGTGACGAAGCGAACGACGATGACCATCAGATCGTCATCGTCGTCATCCGCACAGGCGGCATCGCCGGACGCCGCCGACGCTGGCAGGTCGAACCACCGCGGGATGAAGCTCCGCACTGGGTCAAGCTGATCACACAGTGCCCGTGGGACGCCCCGGACGAACCTGCGCGTGGGGCCGACCGCTATGTCTGGAACATCCGCGCGCAGATGCCAGAGGATCGCCGCGAGCGCGACGTGCCAGACCGCGAACTGGCGGGCCCGTGGCGTGAGCTCGTCAACGCCGTCCGCGAGGCCGCTGCCTCAGGCTGAAATCCCAGCACTGAAACTGCGGCTACGCGAGGGGTGCTCAGCCCTACGGCTCCAACGTCACTCGCGTCCGCGGCAGAGCCTCCGGATGCTCCTTTTGCAGCCACGTCATGACCTCTTCACGCACCAGGCACCGCAGGTCCCACTGGTCATCGGAGTTCGCGGCCGAGATCTTGAATCGCAGGGTGACGTAGCCGCCCTCTGAACCCGTGACCAGGACGTTCGCGGAGCGGCGGTCCCAGGCATCCGAACCCTCGATGATCTCCATGAACTTCTCGCGCACAGCATCCACCGGCACGCGCCAGTCGAGGTCCATGAAGACGGTTCCGAGGATCTTGTCTGACTTTCTGGTCCAGCTCTCGATGGGCTTGGACGTGAAGTAAGTGCAGGGCAGGATGAGGCGGCGCTCGTCCCAGATGTAGACGACGACATAGGAGAGGTTGATCTCGCCGATACGTCCCCACTCGCCCTCGATGACGACGACGTCGCCCACGCGGATCGCGTCCGTGAACGCGATCTGCACACCGGCGACGAGGTTGCCGAGAGTCGACTGCGCGGCGAAACCGGCGATCACGCTCAGCACGCCGGCGGATGCCAGGATGCTGGTGCCCACGGCCCTCACCTCGGGGAACGTGAACAGCACGATGCCGATCGCAATGATTCCGACTAAAACGACCGCGAGGCGGTTGAGCACGGTGAGCTGCGTCTGTCGGCGACGGGCTTCGGGGCTCGTGGCATCCTTCTTGCTGTCGTAGTGCATGAGGCTGCCCATGCCGAACGAGATGAGAACAGCGAGTAGCCAGGCGCCGGCCAGGATGGTGGCGATCAGCAAGATGCGCTCCAGGACCGGCCACCAGTCCTCCGCTCTCGGCGCCGTCGATGCGCAGGCGATCCACGCGGCGACGACGAACACGACAACGACGCCTGGTGCGCGGATTTGACGCTCGAGTTCGATGATCCAGGGGGAACGTCCGCCGAGCCCCTTCGCAGCCAGGCGGACCGCGATCACGACCACGGCGGCGATCACCACCGCCACGACCACGGCAACGAGGCTGCCGAGCCATCTCTCTGCGAAGACGTCGAAATCAAAGAGTGCGAGAGAGCTCATCGCCCCAGCCTAAAGAAGACGGCTGGGCGCCGCGCAACCCCTTGTGTGCAACGGCGCTCGAGGGCACGCTGGAATCCAACAAAGGGAATCGCACTCGGCGAAGGAGCTGTTATGACACAGAAGATCGTTCCCAACCTCTGGTTCAACCATGACGCAGACGATGCCGCGGCTTTCTACGCCGAAGTCTTCCCTGGGGCCACCGCGACTATCGGCGCGAAGTACCCCGACGACCTCGACAACTGGCAGGCCCCGTTCGCCGGGAAGACACTCACCATCGACCTCGTCATCGAGGGGTACCGACTGTTGCTGATCAACGCGGGCGACGAGTTCCGGCCGAACTCGTCGATCTCGTTCATGCTGAATTTCGACCCATTGCTCTTCGATGGCGCCGAGAATGCTCGCGCACGGCTGGATGCGGCGTGGGACAAGCTGGCCGAAGGCGGTCGCGTGCTGATGCCGCTCGAAACCTATCCGTTCAGCCCCCACTACGGCTGGGTGGAAGACCGCTACGGTGTCAGCTGGCAGCTGCTGCTCACGAACCCCGAGGGCGAGCCGCGTCCGTTTCTCATTCCGCAGCTGATGTTCTCCGGTCCGGTGCAGAACAAGGCGAAAGAGGCCGCGGAGTTCTACTCGTCGCTCTTCCCGGACGCCGGTGTCGGCTTCATCGCGCCCTATACCGAGCAGACCGGCCCCGCGGATACCGGCAGCGTGATGTTCGGCGAGTTCCGGCTGGCGGGGCAATGGTTCGCGATGATGGATTCCGCGGTGGAGCAGGATTTCACCTTCACCCCCGGCGTCTCGCTCGAGGTGAGCTGCGCCGACCAGGAGGAGATCGACCGGTACTGGGAAGCATTGAGTATGGTGCCCGAGGCGGAGCAGTGCGGCTGGCTCGCGGACAAGTACGGCGTGAGCTGGCAGATCATTCCCGCGAATATGGGCGAGCTCATGGCGCGACCAGACGCCTTCGCGCACATGTCGGAGATGAAGAAACTCGTCATCGCGGACTTTTGAGCGCAGACTGTTCTCATGGGTTTGTTTCAACAGCGTCCAGATGAAGAGCAGCAGGATTGGACGGGCCTGCCGTCCGAACCACTCGAAGCCGACACCGCCGATACCCTCGGCGCTGGCCCTGCCATCGACCCCCTGTCGATCGGACTCGGGGCGTCGGTCAGCTCGATCGCCTTCCCCGTCACTCTGCCGGCACCGGATGCCGAGAGCATCGAGACCGGCGAGCCGGACGGCGACGAATAGTTACACGTTCCGTCGCACCTGAGCCGCGGACGGACGGGCCTGCGCTGGCCGTTACGGTTGAAGGATGACGATCACCGCCGCCGCAGACGGCTCCGCCCTGGGCAACCCCGGCCCTAACGGCTGGGCCTGGTACATCGACGACGCGAACTGGGGTGCTGGCGGGTCACCGCACGGCACCAATAATCAGGGCGAGTTGCAGGCGGTGCTCGAGCTGTTGCGCGCGACGGCAGGCACTGATGAGTCACTGCTGATCATGTGTGACAGCAAGTACGTCATCGACTCGATCACCAAATGGATGCCGGGATGGAAGCGCCGCGGATGGCGCAAAGCCGACGGCGCCCCGGTGCTCAACCGCGAACTCATGGAGTCCCTCGACGAAGCAATGCGCGGGCGCGATGTGAAGTTCGAGTGGGTCAAAGGCCACGCGGGCCACGACCTGAACGAGGCAGCAGATGAGCGGGCGAACTCGGCTGCGAAGGCGTACCAGCAGAAGGTGGAGCCGCAGCGCGGGCCCGGGTTCACGCTGGGCGGTTCAAGTGCTGATCGTCCGGCCACTGCCCGCCCGGCTACTGAGCCTGCCTCCACCACGCCCCCCGCGCAGCTGTGGGCCGAAGCATCCGATCTGCTCGACAGCCTGAACGAGGCTTCGGAGACCACATCCATCGAACTGCGCATCGCGCTCTCGCCCACCGAGCACTCCCGTCTGCGCGACCGTGCCGACGCTCAAGGCATCTCGCTGGAAGACGCGCTCCGCCGCCTGATCTAACCCCCACCCCTCGTTCGGCGGGAAGTGACAGCTACCCCAGCGAAGCGGTCAACCACGCCACAACGACGTCGCCGATCATTGAGCGCAGGTGATCGCGGCGCTCTTCAGCCAGCAGGTCCATGTCGAACAGGTACCCGAAGGTGTGCTGGTTCGCGACCTGGAAGAAGCAGTACGAGCTGATCACCAGGTGCACGTCGAGGGCGTCAACGTCTGAACGCACCGTGCCATCGGCGCGACCGCGCTCGAGCGCGGTCTCCAGCACGTCAACGGCCGGCTGGTTCAACGTACGCAGGCCCTCGAGACGTTTGATGAACTCGCCGTGGTGGATGTTCTCGATCGAGACGAGGCGGATGAACGCGCTGTGGTTCAGGTGATGGTCATAGGTGAGCTCGGCGATCTGGCGGAGCGCTTCCACCGGCGGCAGATCGCCGGCCTGGATCGACTGCTCCGTCTCGCGGATGCCACGGTAGGCGTTCTCCAGAACGGCGAGGTAGAGCTGCTCCTTGCCGCCGAAGTAGTAGTAGATCATCCGCTTCGTCGTCTGAGTGCGCTCGGCGATCTCGTCGACGCGCGTTCCGGCGTAGCCCGACTCGGCGAAGGCCTCGGTGGCGACTTCGAGCAGCTCGGCGCGCGTGCGTTCGGCGTCGCGCTTTCGCACGACCGGTTCGGTCACGCTGTTCGGCATCGTCTCTCGTTTCCTTCGGCATCGCGGATGAAGCGCTGTGCACACATCATGTCGTACCCGTCAGCACCCGTTGCGGATTCACCACCATCAGCTGGCGCAGAGTGGGCTCATCGACCCCGGCCGCGCGCTCGGCCCGGACACTGCGCAGGGTCTCCTGGATCTCGTCGGAGCTGTCGCCCCGTACAGCTTCTTGCCACGGTTTACGAGGTCGTTAAGCCCCATGTTGGCCTCCCTCCATAGGCGTCTGGCCACGCAAGCGACTCCACCATCTTCGAACGGTGGAGCGGATGCGGCGGGGCTGCGCCGCCGCGCGGGAAGTGCAGCACCTGTGCCCCCTCAAAACGTGGCGACCGGGCTCGCTGGGGAGCCGACTCCGCCCGTGACGCGGAGTCCTGCGCACGAGATGTGGAAGTCCGCCCGCTCTTGCGATGCCGAGACGGCCGCGAGTTCCTCGAGTACGAACATCTCGCCCAGCGGCATCCCCATGTCGCGTACCAGCACGCAATGCAGCGGCATCGCCGCTCCCGACTCCGACGGGGCGACTTCGACGCCCCAGTTGTCCGACGCGACGAAGGCGACATCTCGCTCGTGCAACCATCGTGCGGTCGACAGATCGAGCCCCGGCTCGGTCGCGAAGTATGCCTCGGCATCACCGCCGAGCAGCACCTGCATCCAACCTGTACGCACCACAACGATGTCACCGGGTGCCACGCGTACGCCGGCGCGCGCTTCCGCCGCCGAAAGGTCCTCTGCAGACACCGGCTCGACGGAATCCAGTCGATCCCGCCCGGTCAGGGCCGGGATGTCGAGCAACACCGCGCGACCAGTGATGCGCCCGACATAGTTCTCCATCCCGAGGCGCGAAGCGCCGGCGGATGTCACCGCCGACACCGACGACACCCCGTTGTACAGCAACCCGTCGTACGAGACATGCGCGAGCGCGTCCAGCTGCGTCGCACCCTGCAGGTGTAAAAACATCGCGTCATCGAAAAAGTGAAACCCGCCCTCCTCGACCGGCGCATCCGGGAGCCGCGTCATCATGTGCACGGGGTTGCCGCGGCGGCTTCCGACGGGTTGGGGGCCGTGCTCGTCGAGGGGCAGCGAGAGCTCGAGCACCTGTCCCGAACGGATGCTGCGCGCGCCCGCGAGCACCCGATCCGAGGTCAGAAGGTTCAGTGTGCCGAGCTGATCGTCGCTGCCCCAGCGTCCCCAGTTCGACAGTTCTCGCCCGAGAGTGCGGTGGTTCAGCATCACGGACACCGGATCAGGACCCCGACTGCCGCGCCCGCCGGCGCGTGTTGACCGAGTCGAGCAGCACCGCGAGGAAGATCAGCGCGCCCTGCACGAACTGCACCCAGAACGACGAGACGTTCAGCAGGGTGAGCCCGTTATTGATGACGCCGATCAGCAGCACACCGACGAATGTGCCGACCATGCTTCCCTTGCCGCCGAACAGGCTCGTGCCGCCGATGACGACGGCCGCGATGACCTGCAGCTCGGTGCCGGTAGCGGCGTTCGGGGTTGCCGAGTCGAGCCGTCCGAGCAGGATCAGCGCGGCGATACCCGCCGCGACACCGGCGATCACATAGGCCGAGAACACCACGCCGCGTACGTTGATGCCCGCGAGCCTTGCCGCCTCGGCGTTGCCGCCGACGGCATAGATGCGATGGCCGAACGTGGTGCGCGAGAGCACGAAGTGCGCGATCACGAACAACACGACGGTCACGAGCGCCGACGTCTTCACGTCGAAGATCGCGGATGCCCCGAGCCAGTTAAGGGACTCGGGGAGACTGTAAACCGACTGTCCTTGGCTGATCTGTAGCGTGAGCCCGCGCGCCATACCCAACGTAGCGAGCGTCACGATGAAGGGGGCCAGGCGCAGCCAAGAGACCGCTATTCCGTTGAACGCGCCGACGACGGCCGCCACTACGATGACGGTCGCGATACCGAAGAACCCGTTGCCTGTGCTCTGCGCGACGATCGCGCCGATCATGCCTGACAGCGCAATGTTGGAGCCGACTGACAGGTCGATTCCGCTCGTGATGATGACGAACGTCGCACCGATCGCAGCGATACCGACCACCGCGCTCTGCGTCACGATGTTCGTCAGGTTGCTGGCGGTCAGGAACGCGGGGGTCATCACCGACAGCGCGACCGACACGATGATCAGGGCCGCGATGATCGGCAGGAGGTTGCTGTTAAGCGCCTTGTGCAAAGTGTCGTTCCAACGGCTTTGGGGAGCGGCGGCCACAGAGGAGGTAGTCATGAGGTGAACGTTCCGTTCGTTGCGTTACCACCGGCGGAGAGGTGGAGAATTTGTTCTCTTTCAAATTGGTCGCGCGTGATTTCTGCGACCACACTGCCGCTGACGAGCACGTAGACGCGGTCGGCGACCGCGAGTACCTCGTCTGTGTCGCTCGAGCAGACCAACACGGCGGTGCCGCGTTCGGCGAGATCGAAGATGCGGTCGTAGATGCCGGCCTTTGCGCCGACGTCTACGCCGCGGGTCGGATCGTCGAAGAGGGCGACCCTGGGCTCGCGCTCCGACAGGCGGGCGACCACGATCTTCTGCTGGTTGCCGCCGGAGAGATCACCGACCGCTTGGCTCGGCGAATACATCCGCACCTGGTACCGCTGGGCGACGTCGCGCGCCTTGCGGGCGAGTGCACGGAAGTTCAGGAGCCCCCAACGCGAGACACCGTGGTAGTCGCCGTAGACGAGGTTCGACTCGATGCTGCCGTCGAGCACGAGACCGTCACGCTTGCGGTCTTCGGGCGCATACATGATGCCAGCCTGCAGCGCCTTGCCCAGGGACCCGGTGGGCACGGCCTTGTCGTCGACCGAGACAGATCCCGACGAGACGCTGTGCGCACCGGCAATCGCGCGCAATAACTCGGTGCGGCCGGCGCCGGCGAGCCCCACCAAGCCCACAACCTCGCCCGCGCGTGCCGTGACCGAGTTGCCCTTCGAACCGGCGGCAGTCAGGTTTTCGACCCGCAGCACGGTCTTGCCGAGGCGGCGGTCGCGGTACGGGTAGGCCTGCTCCAGATCTTTCGCGAGCATCGCCCGCACGAGCGACTTCTCGTCGAAGTCGGATGTGGGGCCCTCCGCCACCTTGTGCCCGTCGCGCAGCACGACCAGCCGGTCGGAGATGCGGAACAGCTCGTCGAGGTGGTGCGTAACGTACAGGATGGCGATGCCCTGTGCGCGCAGATCAGTCACCACATGCAGAAGTGTCTCGACGTCTGCCTCAGGCAGCGACGATGTGGGCTCGTCAAGGATGAGCACCCGGGCGTTCCGGATAAGGCAACGTGCAATCTCGGCGAGCTGGCGCTGGGCCATGGTGAGTTCGCGGATAGCTGTACCGAGATCGATCTGGCCGAGCCCCACGCGCTCAAGTCCCGCGCGGGCGCGACGGCGGTTCTCGGCCTGGCGCTTCACGCCACCACGGGCAGTGAGGTTGCCCAGCAGCACGTTCTCAAGCAGCGACATGTCGGGGATGTCGGTGAGCTCCTGGTAGATCACGCTGACGCCAGCGTCGATCACAGCCTTCGCTGAGCGCGGGAGCGGCCTGCCATCGATAGTGATCTCGCCTGCAGTGGGCTCGATCGCGCCGGCCAGCGTGCGGATGAGCGTGGACTTGCCCGCGCCGTTTTCGCCAACGAGGCCGGTGATCGTGCCGCCCTCGAAGGCGAACCCCACGCCGTTCAGCACCGTGTTGGTGCCGAACGTCTTGGAGACGCCCTCGAGAGAAAGGCGAACAGTGTCAGTCGACTTCATCCGCCCAGACTCCGTATTCCTTGACCTCGTCGGAATCGATGTTAGCGGGGGTGATGATCTGGCCGGGCCACTCGACGAAGCCGGTGATCTTCTCGCCCTTCTCGATGTCGGCGATATTCTTCATGACGAGCTTGGCGAGTTCGATCGGGTTCGATGCCACGGTCATGTCCTGACGGTTCGCACGAATGTCGGCGATCGCCGGGGCGGGCGCATCGTTACCGGTGACGAAGATGTGGTCGGGGTCGCCGACCGGCTTGAACAGTCCCGCTGCCTCGATCGCTTTAGTGCTGCCCTGTGCTTCGCTGTCGTTTGCGTTCATCACCGCGTCGATGTCGGGATGTGCCTGCAGGATGGTCGACATCTGCTGGAACGTCTTGTCGGTATCGAATCCGCCGTCGGCGCGGGTGACAACCTTGATGCCCGGGTACTGACTGATGATGTTGTCGAAGCCTTCGGTGCGGTCGGAGCCCGCGGCGCTGCCGGCGATGCCCTGCATTTCGACGACCTCGCCCTCGGGCTCACCGTATTTCTCAGTGAGGAAGTCTACGATGCCCTGCGCGCTCTGCTCGCCGATCGTGACGTGGTCCATCGCCACGGTGAAAGTCACGGCATCCGAGTCGATCGTGTCGGAGATGCCGACCACGGTGACGCCCGCTTCGGCAGCCGCCTCGACGGCGGGCACGATGGCCGACGCGTCGGCGGGGCTGACCACGATATAGTCGGCACCCTGGCTCACAAGGTTTTGGATGTCGCTGGTCTGGGTGTTGTTGTCGCCGTTGGAGTTGGTCTGCAGCAGGCGGAAGCCGTACTCGTCGGCCCCCTCTTCGAGGCCCCGGATGAGACCGGCGAAGTAGGGGTTGGTCAGCGTGTAGCCGGAGTAGCCGACGACGATCTCGTCGTCGGCTACTCCGGCGCTGCCACCCTGCTCGGCGGACGCGCAGCCCGTGGCGGTGATGGCGAGGGCGGCGGTGATGGCGAGGACGACCGCGACGCGATGACGTGTGGATGTGATTCGAGGATTCATCGTTGAGTCCCTTTCTAGGGATGCGCTGTTTTTCGGGTGGTGTGCCCCGGGTGGGGCATTGCGGGTTATATCGTGCTTCGGTTACGAGGTTGTGGAGGTGCCGGCCTGGTCGCCGACGATGGAGAGGAAGTGCCGCCGCATCCGGGATCCGTCGGGTTCGTGGCCCGTAATGATCCGGATGCTGTCGATTGCCTGCCCGACGGCCATGACCCCGCCGTCGAGCACGCGGTGTCCACGGGCGCGGGCCTTCTGCACGAGCTGGGTCGCGAGCGGAAGGTAGACGACTTCGGCCACCCACGCTTCAGGGTTCAGACGGTCGAGTTCAAAGGGGAGTCCCGGATTGTGCAGCATACCCGTCGGGGTCGCGTGCACGATGCCGTCGGTGCTCATCAAGGCCAGCGGCAGGTCGTCGAGGGGGATGCTGGTGAGGATCGCCTGGGGAAAGATCTCCCGCATCCGCTCCACGAGCTTGTCTGCGGATGCAGGGAACAGGTCGGCGACCGCGAGTTCTGCCACACCCGACTTCAATAGGGCAAAGCAAGTCGCCGCGCCGGCGCCGCCGGCGCCGATCTGCAGGACGCGCTCGCCGTCGACCGAGGCGAGGCCCTCGCCGATCGCATAGCGGAAACCGGTCCAGTCGGTGTTGTGACCGATCGCGCGGCCGTCGCGGTACAGCACGAGGTTGACCGCGCCGAGCTCGGCGGCATCCTCGGTCAGCTCGTCGAGGTGCGCGATGATGCGTTGCTTGAACGGGTGAGTGACATTCATTGCGTCGAAGCCGGCGGCGGCAATTTCGTCGAGGATCTGTGGCAAGTCGTCGATGCCTTGACCGGTGACGGCAATGTCGAGCACACGGTACTCGTAGTCGAGGCCGAGGTGCGCTGCCTCTTGGCGGTGCATAGGAGGAGTGAGCGAGGTGGTGATCCCCTCACCGACTAGGCCTACGAGAGTCATGCGCAAGCCCCTTCACGGGAGTACTGAGCCGTGTTCGTTCCACGCAGTATCGGCGGCTGGGGCATGTCTTCCTTGACTTTCGGCTTTCAAGCTTGTTCGTGCATTAGGTGGGTGGCGCGCATCGCGTGTTACCCGGATTCGGGTGTCGATGACGAATGTACCGGTTAGTACATTGATCCCGCAATCCCTCTGGGAAATTAATGTACAAACTGGTACGTTCACTCCCATGCGCACGTCAATAGCGACCGTATGTCTGTCCGGCGGACTCGTCGAGAAGCTCCACGCCTGCGCGGCGGCGGGCTTCGATGGAGTAGAGATCATGGATGCTGATCTCATCGCCGCCACCGAATCTCCCGAAGAGATCCGCGCGCTCTGTGCCCGGCTCGGACTGCGGATCGAGATGTTCCAGCCGTTCCGTGATGTCGAGGGCACGGCCGACGACGTCTTCGCCGATACGCTGCGGCGGGCCGAGGCGAAGTTCGAGATCATGAACCGGCTCGGCACCGATCTGATGTTGGTGTGCAGCAATGTCGGCACAGCGACGATTGATGACGACGAGATTGTTGCACGGCAGCTCGGTGAGCTGGCAGACCGGGCAGCGGTGCACGGCATCCGCCTCGCATATGAGGCGCTGGCCTGGGGAAAGTACGTCGATGACTACCGGCGTACTTGGGAGATCGTGAAGCGTGCCGACCGGGCGAATCTCGGGGTATGTCTGGACAGTTTCCACATCCTGTCGCTCGCTCACGACTCGGCCGGTATCGAGGACATTGACGCATCGAAGATTTTCTTTCTGCAACTGGCGGATGCCCCTGCGCTCGACATGGACGTGCTGTCGTGGAGTCGACACCACCGCCTCTTCCCCGGCGAGGGCAACTTCGATCTGGTGAAGTTCATGACCCACGTGGTGCGTGCCGGGTATGCGGGGCCGTGGTCGCTGGAAGTATTCAACGACACGTATCGGCAGACGGACACGGTGCGCACTGCTGCGCACGCGCATCGGTCGCTGGTGTGGCTGGCCGATCGCACGGCCGCCGCAAACGGGTGGGATGACGGTCGTCTGGGTGAGCCGCAGCGCGCGACGGGCCTGGACTTTGTGGAAATTGCGGGATCGGATCTCGCCGAGGTCGACGAGCTCCTCGCGCAGCTGGGATTCGCG
The DNA here is from genome assembly GCF_000685355.1 of Microbacterium sp. CH12i. Classification (GTDB taxonomy): domain Bacteria; phylum Actinomycetota; class Actinomycetes; order Actinomycetales; family Microbacteriaceae; genus Microbacterium. Next base: position 97,096 of record NZ_JHET01000013.1, read on the forward strand.
TTCGAGGGGCGGCACCGTTCGAAGCCGGTGCGGTTGTGGAGCGCCGGCTCTGCGCGCATCATTCTCAACGAGCAGGTACGGCATGATGAGCCGCTGCTGTCAGGAATCGGGCTGCTGGTGGCGGATGCCGAGGCCGCTGTAGATCGCGCTGTGGCACTGGGGTCGACGACCGTATTCCGTCGAACGTATGAAGGCGAGCAAGACCTCCGTGGCGTGGCTGCGCCCGATGGTACGCAGATGTTTTGGAGCTCGCATCCGGCGGGATCATCGTGGCTGCAGGAGTTTGAAGGCGGTACCGGAGCGTCGACGGTTTGGGCGGCGAGGTTGACCACATCAATTTGGCATATGCCTGGCAGGACTTCGATGAGGCGGTGCTGTTCATGTCGAGCGCACTGTCGCTGGAGTCGGAGCCGCCGGCAGATGTTCCTGGGCCGCAAGGGCTGATTCGCAGTCAGGTGATGCGCACGCCGGATGGCATCGTTCGGGTGCCGATCAACCTTGCCCCACCGACCGCTGCCCCGCCGGCGCGGCACATCGCGGTGCGAACGGATGATGTGTTCGCCGTCGCGCGGCGGGCGAAGGAGCGTGGCATCGATCACCTACGGATCCCCGCCAACTACTACGACGACCTGTCGGCCCGGTTCGGCCTTGCGGAGGAACTGCTCTCGTCGCTGCGCGAGCTCGATCTGCTGTACGACCGGGATGCTGAGGGAGAGTTCATCCATTTCTACACGCGCACGATCGGTGACGTCTTTTTCGAGGTGGTCGAACGACGCGGTGGGTACGACGGGTATGGCGGAGCGAACGCACCGATCCGACTTGCCGCGCAGCGGGCGATGGGGCACTGACTCTCAGCCGAACACATGGCCCGCGCGTGCGCACGCGCGTAAGGTCATGCCATGGCTTCTCCCGCACGCACCACCGCTCGCGTCCTGCTCGGCTCGTTCCTCGTGTTCGCCGGGATCTCGCATCTCACTTTCGGCCGCCGCGAGTTCCAGGCGCAGGTTCCGGACTTCGTGCCGCTCGAGCCCGACACCACGGTCGTAGCATCCGGCGCGGTCGAGGTCAGCCTCGGAGCTGCGCTCCTGTTCGCGCGTCGCCGACGCGGTCTGGTCGGAGTCGTCGCGGCACTGTTCTTCATCGCCGTGCTTCCCGGCAACGTGTCACAGTGGACGCATCACCGTGACGGCTTCGGACTCGACACCGAGATCAAGCGCTTTGTTCGCTTGTTCTTCCAGCCGGTGCTCGTCTGGCTGGCGTGGTGGTCGACCAGGGGGTCGAAGTCGTCGGTGGAGCGTTCATAACTCCTCAAATCTGCAGCAGAACGCCCCGAATCCACTGGATCCGGGGCCGTTCTGGCAACTCTTGAGGAGTTATGAGCAGCTCGAGGGGCTGAGCACCTCGCGCTCCAACCGCGCGAACGACTCCTCCATGCCGTCGGCCATGCCGGTGGCGAGAATCATGTCGCGGGTCTCCTTGTCGGGATACTCGATGAGTACCGTGACGAGAGTGGCGCCGTCTTCCTCGTAAAGGTTGAGGTCGTTGAGCGTCTGGGGGCCTTTGGTACCCTGCATCCGCTCGGTGGTGACGGCGCGACGTGGCGCGTCGACGAGCAGCACTTCGCCCTCGAATCCGAAGGGCTCGCCCTCTGTGTCTCCGACCGGTGCCCAGGAGTTGCGGTAGGTGTCACCCGGCTTGGTACCGACGACCGACTCTGTCATCTCCCAGCCGTCGGGTCCGAGCATCCACTTCTTTACGAGCTCGGCGTCGTGGTGGGCGCGCCAGACGAGCTCGCGTGGACCGTTCACCAGCCGGGTAATGCGCACGTGGGTGTCGTCGAGCAGTTCGACGCGGGTGCCCTTGCCCTGCGCGTAGTCGCGGAGGTCTTGCAGCACGGCATCGAGCTGACTCATCGCCATCTTTGTGCCCTCGATCGCGCCCATGGCGACGACCTGCTCGAGCGCTTCGGCCGAGCTGAAGTAGCTGGTGTTGACCATGCGCGTGCCGTCGCCGGATGCTTCGAACACGAACGCCATTCGCATCGCGGGGAAGCCCTCCAGCGGCTGGCCCGAGTCATCGACGAACGAGTCAAGCACCTCAAACCGGTGCGGCGCATCGATCGCGAGGAACTCCCAGGAGCCGGATGATCTCTCTCCCTGGGGGCTGGTCATGTGATAGATCGCTCGTCCGCCGACGGTGTGGTCCCAGTCGGTGAAAGTGGCTGGCCAACCTGGAGGTCCCCAAAACCGTTCGAGCTGGCGCGGATCACTGTATGCCCTCCACACTCGCTCAAGCGGCGCGGCGAGCTCGGCGATGACGGTCATGGTGAGGTTCTCGGCATCCGTTGCGACATCGATGACAGGCATTTCACTCTCCTAGTGGTTGTGATGCGTGGTGTTGTGGTGCTGGCGGCTCGGCCAACAGGTCGTCGAGGCGAGAGATGCGTGCCCGCCAGAGGTCTTCGTAGCGAGCCAGCAAAGCCCGGGCGCGTGCGATCATCTCGGGATTCGCGCGGACGAGCCGCTCGCGTCCCTCGGCGCGTTTGATGATGAGGCCGGCGGACTCAAGGACGGCGACGTGCTTCTGCACGGCAGCGAACGACATGTCGTAGTCGCCCGCGAGGGCCGACACCGACTGCTCTTCGTTGATCGTGCGCCGCAAAATATCGCGTCGGGTCGCCGTCGCCAGTGCATGGAACACACGGTCGATCTCCGCTTCGCTCACTTCAGATTGTGCAACCATTTGGTTGTACGTTATGCCGCGACGGATGCCGTGTCAAGGGTTTTCCGATTTCTCTTGTCGCCGCGGAAGTGCCGCGAATGTCTTCGGCGGGGGAATCGGCGATGAGCTTCCGGAGCGGGCCGCGCTTGGGTCTCGTGCCCGCAAGATGATCGATGAGGGTCTGGTGAATCTCGTGACCGGGTTCCGCGTCGCGGAGTTCCGCCAGGATGGTGATTCGCTGACAATCGTTGCTGAGAATGGGCGTGAGGTCGACCGGGTCGCTCACGTGTTTGCGCTCACCGGATTCCGCCCAGACACAGAAATGCTGCGGGAGCTGCGCACCGATCTCGACCCTGCTTTTGACGCTGTCGCGGGGATCGCTGCCGAGATCGACCCGAACATCCACTCCTGCGGATCCGTCTCGGCAACGGGAGCCAGGGAACTCGCCCAGCCCGAACATGGCTTCTTCATCGTCGGCGTGAAGTCGTACGGCCGCGCGCCGACATTCCTCGCGCTGACGGGCTTCGAGCAGGTGCGCAGCGTCGTCGCGCACCTCGCTGGCGACCACGAGGCCGCTGCACGCAATGATCTCGTTCTTCCCGACACGGGAGTGTGTGGCGGATCGGGGGACTTCGACGACAACGCCGGGAGCTGCTGCGCCGCACCGGCCGCGCTCCAGATCGGCGCGCGCCCCGTCGCCGTCGGCTGACGGGCAGGTGAATTCTCTCCAGGACGTTTGCACTCAGTATCGATGGATGTCAATATAGACACATGTCGATTCAAGAAGTTGAGCTGGTCATCATCGGTTCAGGCCCCGCCGGGTACACCGCTGCGGTCTACGCCGCACGCGCCGGGCTTACCCCCGTTGTCCTCGCCGGTTCCGTCACCGCGGGTGGTGCGTTGATGACGACTACCGAGGTGGAGAACTTCCCCGGCTTCGTCGATGGCGTGCAAGGTCCGGAGCTGATGGAGTCGATGCGCGCCCAGGCCGAACGCTTCGGCGCCCGCATCCAGCTCGACGACGCCGTCCGCGTCGACCTCGACGGCCCGATCAAGGTCGTCGAGACCGGAGCAGGTGAGACATTTCACACGCGTGCGGTCATCCTCACCATGGGTTCCGCCTACCGCAAGCTCGGCATCGTCGATGAAGAGCGCCTCACCGGGCACGGCGTGTCATGGTGTGCGACGTGCGACGGGTTCTTCTTCCGTGAGCAGGAGATCGTCGTCGTCGGCACCGGATGCGCGGCCGCGCAGGACGCTCAGCACTACCTGTCTGCTCTCGACGAAAACGCCACCATCGAGCTCGAGGAAGTGTTCGCATGAGCGCCGTAACCGCTCCCGCACAGGCCCCGACGTCGCGCCGCCTGTCCACTCTGGACCGCTGGCTGCCGCTGTGGATCGGGTTTGCCATGGTCGCCGGCATCCTGCTCGGCCGATTCATCCCCGGCGTCTCCCCGCTGCTCGCAAGCCTCGAGGTCGGCGGAATCTCCGTTCCGATCGCGCTCGGGCTGCTTGTGATGATGTACCCCGTGTTGGCGAAGGTCCGCTACGACAAGGTCGCTGCCGTCACCGGCGATAAGAAGCTGCTCATCTCCTCGCTGGTGCTGAACTGGCTGGCGGGCCCCGCGCTCATGTTCGCGCTCGCGTGGATGTTCCTCCCAGACCTTCCCGAGTACCGCACAGGGCTCATCATCGTCGGCCTCGCCCGCTGCATCGCGATGGTCGTCATCTGGAACGACCTCGCCTGCGGCGACAGGGAAGCCGCCGCCGTTCTCGTCGCGATCAACTCCGTCTTTCAAGTCGTTGCCTTCTCACTGCTCGGCTGGTTCTACCTCACCGTCCTGCCCGGCTGGCTCGGGCTCGACACACAGGGGCTGGACTTCTCCGTCGGAGCGATCGCCCTGAATGTGCTGATCTTCCTCGGCATCCCGCTGCTCGCCGGATTCGCATCCCGCTTCATTGGCGAACGGCACAAGGGACGTGACTGGTACGAGGAAAAGTTCCTGCCGAAGCTCGGCCCGTGGGCGCTGTACGGATTGCTGTTCACGATCGTGCTGCTGTTCGCTCTGCAGGGTGAGCAGGTGACATCACGTCCGCTCGACGTCGCCAGGATCGCACTGCCGCTGCTGGCGTACTTCGCGGTGATGTGGTTCGTCGGACTCTTCGCCGGCAAGGCACTCGGCCTCGGTTACGCTCGCTCGTCGACGCTGGCCTTCACGGCTGCTGGCAACAACTTCGAGCTGGCGATCGCGGTTGCGATCGGCACGTTCGGGGCTGCCTCCGGGCAAGCGCTCGCAGGCGTCGTCGGACCCCTCATCGAGGTCCCCGTTCTCGTCGGGCTCGTCTACGTCTCGCTCTGGGCAGCCCGCAAATGGTTCCACACCGACCCGTATACAGGCGAAAGGTTGTCATCATGAACGTCACACTGACCGCTGACGAGACCTGCAGTCCCGTCAGCACGCATGCAATCGGACAGGATGCCGCGACATCGGTGGCATCCACGCTGAAGGCACTGTCGGACCCGTTGCGGCTGAGAATGCTCTCTGCCATCGCCTCCGACCCTCGTGGAGAATCCTGCGTCTGTGATCTCGCCGAGCTGGCAGACGTGTCGCAGCCAACGGTCTCGCATCACCTGAAGGTCCTCAGGGATGTCGATGTGCTGACGTCTGAGCGCCGCGGCACGTGGGTCTGGTACAAGATCAACCCGAACCGTCGCCGCGCCGTGACGACACTGTTGGATTCCTTCGCACCCGCCACCGTCGCAGCGCCCTGGGCGGAGGACGCAGCAGATGACGCGCGTCGGCCAGACTTCGACGCGCGCGTCACGCATCTCGCCGACGAGCTGGCGGCGCAGATTCCAGAACTCGACTCAGCTATGGTCCTCACCATCGTTCGAGAGTCATACACCGCTCTCGCTCGCACTGCCCGTGTGACGTCGGCACTGATTCCGCTCACTGAGCGGTTCGCCCGGCAGCGCCTGAGCGATCTCACCCGCGACCGCGACACCGCCGTACCGCAGGTCTTGTTCGTCTGCGTCGCCAATGCCGGCCGCTCCCAGCTCGCTGCTGCGCTCGTCAACCAGATCGCCGACGCAAGGTCATCGCCCGCTCCGCAGGATCGAGCCCCGCCGATGTCATCCACCCGCACGTGCGATCTCTACTTGCCGAGATCGAAGGTGACGGTGCCGCTGAGCGGTTCCCGAAGCCCCTCACCGACGACGCCGTCCGCGCCGCGGACATCGTCATCACCATGGGATGCGGCGATGTCTGCCCGATCATCCCCGGCATCCGCTATGACGACTGGGCGGTCGGCGACCCGGCCCTCGCGTCCCGCGAAGGCGTCGAAGCCATCCGCGATGACATCGCCACCCGTGTCCGCACCCTCGTCGACGACCTTCTCAACTGACCACCCTTCTCGAACTGGAGAAACCATGACTGACACAAACACCAAGCCATCCGTCCTCTTCGTCTGCGTCCACAACGCTGGACGCTCGCAGATGGCCGCCGGCTTCCTCCGCGACATCGCGGGCGACCGCATCGAGGTTCGTTCCGCTGGTTCCATGCCCGCCGACCAGATCAACCCCATCGCGGTGGAGGCGATGTCAGAACTCGGTATCGACATCACCAACGAACAGCCCAAGATCCTGACCACCGAAGCCGTCCAGGCGTCCGACGTCGTCATCACGATGGGGTGCGGGGATGCATGCCCGTTCTTTCCCGGAAAGCGCTACGAGGACTGGAAGCTCGACGACCCGGCCGGTCAGGGAATCGACTCCGTCCGCCCGATCCGCGACGACATTCGCGCACGGATCAAGCAGCTGGTGAGTGAACTCGTCTAGCAACCTACTCCGGCACGGACCGCACCACGCGCGCAGGCGAGCCGACAACAATCGCCCCGGCTGGGACGCTTTCGTGACGACGGATGCTGCGTCCACGACAGCATCGATCCTGGAAGCGGCATCCGGAGTTGATGAAGATTCTTTTGCCGAGCGTGATGTTCTTGCCGAAGTCGGCTGTGAAGGGCGGGAAGACGGTGACGGTCTCGTCGACGGGTTTGCCGATCAGCTCTGACAGGAGCTCACGCACACGGGCGGGCTCGTGATAGCCGCCGTTGAGTTCGCCGGTGATGCGCATGGATTCCTGGCTGGCGAGGTGCATGACCTCGTGCAGGGGCGAGTCGCCGGTGATGGTGCGACCAGCGTTCATGGCAGCGCAGGTCAGCGCGGGTCGCGGCGCCCGAAGACTCCCGCGAACACGGCGTGCGCGAGCGGGATCACGGAGACGGCGAGGAGCACTATTCCGAGTACCGCGTTCGGCACCAGCAGGAGGGAGCCGCCGACGACCAGCCCCGCGAACAGCACCGCCGAGACGACACGCAGGCCGATCCGTTCTAACCGCGCGAGGCGACGCTCGAGGCGCGAGGTGTCAAACGACAGCGTGCCCTGTTCGGCCTCGCTGATCACGGCGTCGAGCCGGCCGGGGAGACGTGCGACGATGCCAGCGGATGCCAACGCCTGCTGCGCGAACGCTTTCACTGTGTTGCCAGTTTCGTCACGCAACAGCTGCGCGGCGTAGGGCTCGACAGCATCCCAGACGTTGAACTTCTCGTTGAGTCCGCTGCACATGCCAGACGTCAGCGAGACCGCGCGGAAGAGCAGCAACATCCCTTCCGGAAGCTGGAACGGCAGCGAGCGGATGGTGTCGCCGAACTCGCGGGCGAAGTCGCGGAACTCGCGGGGGTCGACAGTGCTCAGCTCGGCGAAGCCCATTCCGCCGAAGCGGGCGAACAGCGCGGTGATGGCGCGTTCGAACTCACGGGTGTCGCCGGATGGCAGCAGCACGCCGACTTCTTGCGCAGCTTCGACGAGCTTCTTCCCATCGCGGCCGGCGACGGCGATCACGAGCGCCCGTAAGCCGCTGCGGAGGTTGACGGGGACCTCGCCCATCATCCCGAAGTCGATGAATGTCAGCCGCCAGCCGCTCGCTGAGCCTGGCGAAGCGCCGCCGGCAGCTGCGCCATCCGACACCGGCGTGACGAAGATGTTGCCGGGGTGCGGGTCAGCGTGGAAAAAGCTGTGCGTGAAGACCTGCTCGAACATGACCTCGGCGAAGGTGCTGGCGACTTCGGCGGGGTCGATTCCGGCAGCGCGCAGAGCGTCGGTGTCGTTGATCTTGATCGCGGTGACGTCCGACAATGTGAGCACCCGCCGGGTCGTGCGTTCCCAGGCGACGATGGGGGCAGCGACCCTGACATCATCGTCGAAGTTCTCGGCGAACCGTTCGGCGTTCGCGGCCTCGTGCAGGTAGTCGATCTCCTCGAGGCTGGTGTGCGCGAATTCTTCGACGAGCGCGGGGGCGTCGACGCGGTCCGAGACGATGCGGATACGGCGAAGCCACCCGCCTACTTTGCGAAGCGCGGCGAGGTCGACGGCGATGATGTCGTCGATGCCGGGCCGCTGCACTTTGACGACGACATCCGTGAAGCCGGTGTCGGCCGCGTCTTGTTCGGAGAGTCGCGCGCGGTGCGCTTGCCCGAGGGATGCCGCAGCCAGCGGCACGTCGTCGAACCACGCGTATGCGCGCTCGAGTGGCACACCGAGTTCGGCCTCTGCTTGCCTCTTGATGTCGGCGAACGGGACCGCGGGAACTTCGTCCTGCAGCCCCGCGAGCTCGGCGGTGATTTCGGGCGGGAGTACGTCCATCCGCGAGGAGAGGAACTGACCCACTTTGATCATGAGCCCGCCGAGGTCGACGGCGAGCGCGTGGAAACGCTGCGCGAGCCGTCGCATCCGGTTTTCGCGGGTGCGCTCGCTGACGCCTGCGAGGCCGATGCGCGGCAGGAGCAGTTCGAACCACCAGAGCTGTACGAGCTGCAGTGATGCGAAGCGCAGGATGCGTCGGTAGCGGGCGCGGTGAGGCTGCGCTTGTTGCGGCAGGGGATGTTGCGGCAGGGGATGTTGCGCGTCAGCCATCATGCCCCTCTACTGATCAGTCTTGGGCGAGGATCGCGTACAGCTTACGGCGGGCGTCGTCGAGGACGTCGACAGCTTTCTCCAACTGTTCGGAGTTTCCGGTGCGGGCCAGCTGGGCCGCCGCTCCGGCGAGGTCGACTCCGGCCTTGGCAAGGGCGCCGTGCTGGCCGTGTTCCCGGGTGCCAGTGGTGGTTTTCCAGGGTGCGGGTGCGTCGGCTTCGTCGGCAGCCGCGCGACCTGCTTCAGTGAGCGAGTAGGTCTTGCGGCCATTCTGCTCTTCGGCCGAGACGAGGCCTTCGTCGGCGAGGAGCTGAAGGGTCGGGTATACGGAGCCTGCGCTCGGCTTCCATGAGCCGTTGCTGCGCTCTTCGATCTCGCGGATGATCTGGTAGCCGTGCATCGGCTCTTCGGCGAGCAGGCTGAGGACGGCCGCGCGCACGTCGCCGCGGGCCATACGAGTCGAGCCGCCTGGACGCTGTTCGAAGGTCTTTCGGAGTTGATCCATGGCATCGAAGAGAGCGGATGCTGGACCACCTGCACCGCCAAAGGGCGAGCCTGAGCCGAATCCGCCGGTGGGGAATGAACCGTTCATGATGGCCTCCTAAAATTGAGCGATAGTCAACGATATATCGTTAATTGTCGTTAGGGAAGAGTTTCTTGCGGTCATTTCACGCCGCGTTCACGCCGCGATGTCGAACCGCGCCCGACCTCCGAGCCGCGGCCTGCGAGTCGGATCGACATAGGGCGGCGGGATGAACCACACTCGGGCAGCTGTGCCCGTGCCATCGATCCGTATCTCCCACCCGTTGTCATGGATGCGATGGTGACACGTCTCACAAAGGAGCACTCCGTTCGAGAGATCGGTGCTGCCGTGATGTCGTTGCCACCAGCGAATGTGATGCGCCCTCGTCATTTCTGGCGGAAGCGCACACATCGCACACCCACCGTCCCGCTCGCCCAGGGCGAGGCGTTGCGCTCGAGTGAACAGCCTCTTCTCGCGTCCCCAATCGAGAATCTCGCTTTCCCCGTTGAAAACGCAGGGAATCACTCCGCCGTTGGCAGCCATCCGGCGAGCAGCACCGGCGCTGACTGGCTGGTCAACCCCGTCGACTGCCGCTGAGCCGGTGCCCGCCTGCAGATCGTCCAGGTTCATGCGGATAATCACGGTCGCTCCGGCAACGGGAAGCCCCTTTTCGGAGCAACCGAGCACGTGAGCGCAGAACAGACTGAGCGCGTCGGCCTGGAGCATCGCCACACTGCGGCGGTCAGCATCCGGCGCGTCGGGATCGACAGCATTCTTCCGCGCCGCGAACGCGGCGGTGACATACCCGCGCATGGCAGTGACGAACGGAGCGGCTGACTCCGCGTCAAACTTTCCATTGAAATGCACCATGCCATCGCGCTCGAAAATCGTCAGTGATCGCTTGGATCGGTGCTCGTCCTCCCGCGGCTCGACGCCGTCTGGATCGAGCCACGCCTCAGCGCGCACGATGAGCTTTCGCAGGTCGTCGAGCGAGAGCCCGGCGGCCGATCCGGTGAGTACACACTCACCCTCGGCGATCAGCTCTGCTCCGGCGGCGATACGACACCGATCAAGCAGAGCGATGATCATCGCGGCGGCCTGAGCGCTGAGCGCGCCTGAGGCGAGAGCTTCGCGGATGATCGGGTACTTCGCCGGCAACGGATTACCCAGCAGGTCACTGCGTGGAGCGGTGGCTTCCCCCACCTTGATCAAACGCGTCGCGTCGCCGGTCGATACTCCGGTAGCTGCGGCGATGAGCTTTGCAGGAGTACGAAACCCCTGCTGCTTCGCGAGACTGTCTGGTCCGAGTTCGCGACGAGATTCACTCGAGATACCAGCCGCCACATCGACGTGCACGGCATCGAGTCGACGTTGCAGCACACCGATCGTGTCTTCGATCTGAATGAGCTTCTCTCTCGAAAGAGTATTCGAACTTTCGGCATCGGCCCACACCTCATCCAGGCGGGATACCGCCTGGATAAGTGGGGTCAACTTCGACATAACTCCAGCGTACCCCATAAAGTGAGATTTGTCGAAGTTTTGTTCGAAAGATTTTAGAATTGCACGCGGTGCGAGGAAGACGCGACAGATGCTGATCACGATCAGGCGTAAGTAAGCCCCGCACACGCACACGCACACGCACACGCACCCAAGCTGGCGCCCACTCAGCGGATCGCCATGCGGAGCGGCAACGGGGAACTGCTCACAGCAGCGCGGCACGAGCGACCGCCCGCATGGCTGGCGAGATCACGCCGAACCGGTCTGGTTCCGACAGCGCAGCGAGCCTGTCGATGGTCTGCCTAACCTGCACCGGCATCCCGGTTTCGGCATTCGACGCCGAACGATCGAACGGACTCGTGTACAGGCCATACTCGTCGTAGCCATCTGGTGAACATCGATACTCTTCGGTCGCCGCCCTGCCGAGGTCGACCAGCGCCGGAAGCTCGGCGAAGGTCTCAGCGGACCCATCAGCGATCGCGAGGAGCGCAAGTGTCTGATCGCATGAATCGGCGTCGAAAGACCACCCGCCATAGCGATTGCCGCGTTCGGTGACCGCCCGGGCGAGTTCGCACAACGTCTTCGAGCCGGGTTCAACAAGCGAACGTCCGCGCTTCGTCACCAGGATGCGGCCTTTCAGCCGTCGGATCAGCTTCGACTGACGCGCTAGCGACAGCAGCGCCTCGCCTGGCGCGCTGACGCTATCCGCGCCCCCCGCCGCCGCGCCCGTCGCGCCCGCCGACGCCCAGCCAAGTGCGCGCACGATCGCCGCAACGTCTCGGTCGGCGAGCCATCCGGTCTCGGAATCCTGGACCAGACCAGCAGCACCGACGCACTCGAACAATGCGGTGAGCGACGCCAGCGCTGACTCGACCGTACTCCACTCAAGTGGTCGTTCCTCAAGGATTCCCGTGTCGTCGAGGTGTACAAGAAGCGCGAGTCGGCGGGTCGGGGCCAACGATCGGAGCAGGGAGTCGAGTCGAGAAGACGATCGGATGCCGTGGCCACCAGCGAGTCCAGAATCGTCGAAGCGCGGGACGACGACTCCGAACCGCTGTGCGAGTTCGTTGTTGATGTGGTGGACGCGAAACGGGGGTGCGTCGCTCTGCCATCGTCCGATGACCGGTGCGGGCGCATCCGGCTCGGCATCGACAACCGCAACGCACGGATCACCGACCGCGGGCGTGCCTGCGCCCATGACAAATACGTCGATCTCGTGCGGTATCTCCGGGAGCCGCATCGTCTGACGTTCGACGCGCCAGTGTGGCGGAGAAAGCTCAAGCCGCCCATCAAAGTCACTGTGAATGTCATCGCGAGGTGTACCGAGGCTCAACAGATAGGCCTCGACGAGCCAATCGGCGGATGCTCCGGAGGGCAGCTCGATGGAGCGATCAAACTCTGAGTGCCCGGCGACAGAGAGCCGAACATGAATGGAGGGCGTGACGCGGAGGCGTGAGAGAAGGTTCATGCCGTTCACGCTAAGAATCGCGCCCGACACTCAAGCCTCTATATCCAGGAACGGTGGATAACTCATCGAAGGTGGTGGGTGGGGAGCATGAATCGGCTCGTGCTGCTTCCTGAACTACCGGGACTCAGCCTAGGCAATGTCCGACGCTCCCCATACTCTGATCTCGTCTCACCGATGAGGCGTCTCGATACCGAGATGAACAACATACGAAACCGGAGTGAAAAATATGAACGAGACGACTCTCACGCTTGTGGGCAACTTGACCGCCGACCCTGAGCTGCGCCAGACGCAATCGGGTGTTGCGGTCGCGAGCTTCACCGTCGCGAGCACGCCACGCAACTTCGATCGCGCGGCAAACGAGTGGAAGGACGGCGAGGCACTCTTCCTACGCTGCTCTGCCTGGCGCGACCTCGCCACGAACATCACGGCGTCGCTCACGAAGGGCAGTCGCGTGATCGTCACCGGGCGTTTGCAGCAGCGCAGCTACCAAGATCGTGAAGGCAACAGTCGCGTCAGCATGGAGCTGCAGGTCGACGAGGTCGGCCCGTCGTTGCGCTACGCGACCGCACAGGTCGTGCGCGGGGATCGGTCAGGTGGCGCCTCGTTCGGCGGTGATCAGCGATCGGATGCTGGTGCGCCACGTCCGCCCGTCGCGACCGGCGAGCCGCAACAGGCCTCAGATGCAGAGTGGGCAACGACCGACGCCACGCCGTTCTGATGCGTGCCGCAGCCGCGCTGAAGCTGAGCAGCGCGCCTCGTCACCGGCAGTTCCCGCGGCATCGGTCGCGCGATCGCGCAGACCTTGGCCCGCCGCGGCGATCGGGTCGCGGTGCACTACGCCAGCGATCGGGCAGCGGCGGAGCAGACGCTCGCGTCGCTCGACGGTACGGGGCACGCGATCATCGGCGGCGACATCGGTTCACCCGCAGGCGCCCAGCAGGTCGTCGATGATGCGGTCGCCGCGCTCGGGTCGCTCGACATCCTGGTGAACAACGCCGCCGCCGCACCGAACGCCAGCAACGCGCACCGGCCGGACTCGACGACGTTCGAGCAGTGGCAACAGGCCTGGCTCCCGATGGTGCAGGTCAACCTGCTGGGGGCCGCGAACGTGATGCTGTTGTTCGCCCAGCACCTGATCGCGCGCGGATCCGGCGGCACGATCGTCAACATCGGCTCGCGTGGCGCCTTCCGCGGCGAGCCCGATCACCCGGCCTACGCAGCGACGAAAGCCGGCCTGCAGGCGCTCGGGCAGTCGATGGCGCTCGCTTTGGCCCCGCACGACATCGCGGTGGCCTCGGTCGCGCCCGGCATGATCGCGACCGAGCGTCAGGCCGAGAAGCTCTCCGGCGCATCGGGTGACCGCATCAAGGAACAGAGTCCCTTCGGCCGGGTGGGAACGCCAGACGAGGTCGCGGAAGCCGTCGCCTATCTCACGTCCGGTTCGGCGAAGTGGGCGTCGGGCGCGATCCTCGACTTGAACGGGGCGTCATACTTTCGATGAGCGACTCCGAAGCACGGAGGAACTCCTCGACCTCAGCTGCGGTCGGAGCGGTCGTCGGCCCACGACGGGTGACTTTGATCGCGGCCGCGGCGTTGGCGTGCCGGCAGGCATCCGCCCACGTCGAACCACCGGCGATGCCAGCCAGCAGCGCGCCGGTGTGGGTGTCACCGGCGCCGTTCGTGTCGACGGGGGTCTGCGGAAAGCCCGGCACGTAAGTCGCCTCGCCGTGCGCATGCACCGCACATCCTTCCGCCCCGTCGCGCACGATGGTGACCGCCCCGGCGCGCATCAGCGGAGCAAGCGCGCGGGCTTGGGCCACGATCTCGCGTTCGGATGCTTCGGGCGAAACACCGAGCGCAGCCAGCAGGTCGGTCGCCTCCTCGGCGTTGCTGGTCCACACGTCGGTGCGGGCGAGCATCGTCCCACGCACCTCGGCGGGAAGCGCAGCGAAAGCCGCCCCTGGGTCAAGGATGACGACCGCAGCCTCGGGGAGGGATGCCATCCACTCCAGCAACGGGTCGCGGGTCTGTGCGACGGCGAGCGAGTATCCGGTGACGCAGACGAGGTCGTCGGGCTGCACGTCGGCGCTCGCGAGCGAGTCGACTGTGATCTCGCGCTCGGCGCCCAGCGTCGTGACGAACGTGCGCTCCGCGGTGGGTTCGACCAGCACGACACACACGCCGGTGTCTTGCGTGGTCACTGGAGGGGCGGATGCTGCGATGCCATCAGCATCCAGTGCTTCACGGATCAGATCCCCGTACGGACCGGTCCCGATCGCTCCGGCATGCAGGCACTGCGCACCCAGGCGGGCCGCCGCGAGCAGCACTGTGACGGAGCCACCGGCGTACTCCGCGACGGAGTCGGCCATCAGGTTCTGTCCGCGCACGGGAAGGTCTTTCACCTCGATGACCAAGTCGACCAGAGCTTGCCCGGTGTGGATCACTCGCGGCGGGTGCGCATCCCGCGCGAGTCGGTCATCGGTCTCGGCACGGCTGCGCATGCGGACAGCCTATCGATCGGATGCCGGGGTGCGATCCCGCTGCCCCGCCAGCACCCCGGCGAACGCAATCGCCACGACCCCAGCCACCGGCACCACGATCAGTCCCGCCCGCAGCCCCGCATTGTCGGCGATGAATCCGACAAACGGCGGGGATAGCAAGAACCCGAGCCGCAGCAACCACGACACGATCGTGAGTCCCGCGCCGTGTCGCAGTCCGGGCAGAGCATCCGCCGCCTGCATGGCAGCAGGGATGAGGGTCGCAGAACCGAACCCTGCCAGCGCAAAGCCCAGAATCGTGATCGGCACGGTCGGGAAGGCCAACGCCAACCCCATGCCGACGGCGATGATGAGTCCGCCGGCACGTGCAACGTTGCGCTGCCCGAAGACGTCAACCATCCGGTCGCCGATGATTCGGCCGATGAACTGTGCGCCGACGAGGGCGATGTATCCGGTGGCGGCGATGACTATCGGAGCATCGAGCGAGTCTGAGAGGTAGAGCGTCGCCCATGACATTCCGGCATCCTCAACGACAGCGCCTGCGATCGAGATCAACACGAGAGCGACGATGACGAACACGGTCTTCGCGCCGATGCGAACCAGCGCCCCGCTGATCTCCGCACCTCCGGCGACTGCCTCTTCTTCTGTGACCTCATCGCGGCCCGGCAGGCATAGTCGCAGGGCGATGAGCGAGACGACGCAGAAGATCACAGCGGAGATGATCAGGTGGATGCCGATGGGCAGACCCGTCGCGATCGCGACGGCCGCCATCGATCCGCCGAGGACCGCACCGATCGACCAGGTCGCGTGGAAGGAGTTGATGATCGAGCGACCGTAGCCGCGCTGCACCCGTAGACCGTGGGCGTTCTGCGCGACGTCGGTGATGGCATCCGCCGCTCCCCCGACCAGCAATCCGAGCGCGAACAGCAGCACGTGCGGCGAGAGCCCCGCGGCGAGAATGCCGAGGCTGGTGAGGATGGTTCCGGCGACGGCGACCTTCGCTGAGCCGAATCGGCGGATGAACATCGCCGCCGCAAGACCCGCGATGATCGCACCAGCAGGGAAGGCCGCGATCGCGAGGCCGTAGGCGCGGCATCCAGACCGAGGGATGCTTTGATCTCGGGGTAGCGCGGCAGGATGTTGGCGAACAGCGCGCCGTTCGTCAGGAACAGCAGCGCGACGCGACGCGGGCTCGGCGCAGGGCCGGGTCGAGGGTGGGGGAACCAGACACGTGTACGACCGTATCGGTGTCAGCGTCCCCCGGCGTTCACCCCGCTCACACCGAGCGGCGCCGAGCGGTGCACCGTGATCGGGTCGAACACTTCCCCCACCGCGTAATAGCCGCCGAACAGCTGGGCGCCCGCAGGAGTCAGCGTCACCTGCTCGAACACGATGTCACCTCCGTCTTCGCGCGGGGCGCTGAGCGCGAAAGCATCCACAGCCTGCCCACCGGGCGAGGTCGCGAGCAGCCAGGAGCCAGCTGCCGAGCGGTATGCGCGCAGCGATTCCAGTGACGTGATCGGCATTCCGTAGTGGGCGAACAGCGACACCGATCCGGTCGTCGCGTACTCGGCGGCAGCGGATGCCGCAGAGACCAGAGGGAAACGGAACTGCCCGTTCTGCGACGTCACGCCATCGACGCGCACAGCACCACCCGGCGATGACGTGACGTACAGAAGAAGGCTGAGCTTGATGCTCCACTCGAGGTACATGACTACTTCTCAGGCATCGAGCACGAGCCGCGGGCAGTTGCCCATGGCACGCGACACGCAGATCATCATGGATTCGCCGCGCTGCTGCTCCTTCGGAGTGAGGATCGAGTCGCGGTGGTCGGCCTCACCGCTGAGGATCGGGGTCTCGCACGTGCCGCAGGTGCCCTCCCGGCACGATGACATCGTGGTGAGACCGGCCTTCTCGGCAGCATCCAGAATCGATACCCCCACCGGAACGGTCACAACCCGACCCGACGTCGCGAACTCGACCTCGAACTCGGTGTCGGGGCTGGTGTGCTCGATCTTCTTGGGCGCGAAGCGCTCGGTGTGCAGGGTGTCCTCCGGCCAGTACGCGAGGGCCCCATCGAGCGCCTTGAGCAGCGGCTCGGGTCCGCACGCGTAGACCAGAGTGTCGGCAGCGACCTCGGCGAAGATCCCCGCCAGATCGAGGTGCCCGAACTCATCCTGCGGAACCAGGTGCGCCCGGTCGCCGTACGATTCGAGCTCGTCGACGAAGGCCATCGACCTGCGCGAGCGGCCGCCGTAGTGCAGCTCCCACTCGGCGCCAGCGGCCTCTGCCGCCGCGATCATCGGCAGCATGGGTGTGATGCCGATGCCGCCGGCGACGAACACGTAGCGCTGCGAGGGCAGGAAGTGGAAGTTGTTGCGCGGCCATCCGACCCGGATGCTGTCGCCCGCAGCCAGCGCATCGTGCACAGCGAGCGATCCTCCGCGGCCATTCACCTCGCGCAGGATGCCAAGGCGCCATTCGCTGCGCTCGTTCGGAGACGACGACAGTGAGTACTGCCGCACGACCACGCCGCCGCCGGCGACGGGCACAGCCACATCGACGTGCGCGCCGGGCAGCCACTCGGGAAGGACGTCGCCGTCAGGATGCCGCAGCGTGAGCGCTGCGACACTGTCGGCGGCATCCGTCTTGCTCGCGATCGTGAGGCTCATGTCGCGCTTGACATTCTTCTTGGCCTTTTCGATGTCGGCGACATCCCAGACCACCGGCAGGCTCGTGCGCACCGGGAGAAGCGCCATCTTGATGAACTCGAGCGGGAAGTCCGGCACCGGTCGCAGCGAGGGGAGGCGCTCGAAGAGCACCTTGAGTCCTGTCGCACCCTGCACGCGGGCGAGCTCCTGACCGAGGCAGGTGTGGCGACCCATCGTGAAGGCGAGGTGATCGGTGGGATTCTCGCGGTGGATGTCGAAATCGAAGGGCGCGTCGTGGTGCGCTGCCTCGGTGTTGGCGCTGGCGAGCGCGACCCAGATCATGTCGCCCTTGGCAATCTGCACGCCCGAGAGCTCCATGTCGCGCATGGCTTGGCGGGAGGCGAACGGCGCGGAGGGGCGACGACGAACGGTCTCTTCGAAGACGTTGGCCCACAGTGACGGCTCGGCGATGGCCTCGTCGATGTACTGCGGCTTCTGGCTGAGGAAGAGGATGGCGTTGGTCATCGCCTGGGCGGTGCTATCGGTTCCGGCCATCGCGAACTCGCAGATCTTGATGGCGATCTGCGGCACGGTCAGCGCGTAGTCGCCATCGGCGCCGCGCTGCACAGCCATCTCGCTGATGAAGTCGCTGCCAGGGTTCTCACGGCGCTCGGAGACCACGGTCGACATCTCGGCGAACGCGCCGGAGAAGCCCTCCCACACCTCGTCGATGACGTCGGCGGGCATCTCCTCCTGCGCGGAGGAGAGCACTCGGCCCATGTCGCCGCGAAGACGGCGCATGAGGTCGTCGTACTCCCAGCCGAGGCCGAGGTGGGCGAGCAGCGTCTGCGTCGTCAGGTCGAGGCAGTACTCGGCCATGATGTTCGCCGAGCCCTGCTGCTGGATCTTGTCGAGGATGCGGTGCGCGCGTTCCTCGATCTGCGGACGCAGTTCTTCCATGCGCGCCTTCGTGAACCCGCGCAGGGCGATGTTGCGGTGCAGGGTGTGCTCGTCGGGATCCATGCCGACGATGAGCTGTGCCATAAGTCCCGGCGGCACGATGTGCTGGAAACGCTCAGGCACATCGATCGTCGCGGTGTTTCCGGCGGACGAGAATTCGGTCCACTCGCCGAGGACGGTCAGTACGTCTTCGCGCCGGGTGACGATCCAGGCGTTCAGCCAGGCGTACCAGAACACCGGGTTCTCGTCGCGCACAGCGGCGAAGTGCGCGGCGGGGTCGCGGTAGTAGTCGTCGCTCATGGCGTCGAAGGCGGCGGCCACGGGGCGCGGGGCCACCGCGGGTGCGGTGAGGATGTCGGTCATGTCGAACTCCGTCGTTCTCGGGTGGTTTCGGATGCCGGTCAGAGGGCGGCGGCGATCGCCATCGTCGACAGCTTCTGGAAGCGGGCGACGTTCTCGCTCTCTTCCATGACTCCGGCGGAGAGGAAGGTGAAGGTGAAGTCGCGCTCTGGATCGACCCAGAACAGCGATGAGCCGGCACCGTAGTTGCCGTGCGTGCGCGGGGAGGTGAAGGGCCCGAAGAAGCTCGGCGCCGTGCCGGTGCCCGAGAGCGAGAATCCGAGGCCGAAGTTGCCCTTCGGGCTCTCCCATCCGCGCGCCTTCGCCATCTCGGCGTAGAGATCGTTGGGCATCTCGCCGGTCTGCAGCGTGGTGGCCTGATCGAGGATCGCGGGCGCGACGAGGTGCTCGCCGTTGTGCTCTCCGCGGCGGCGCAGCCACTCGGCGAACGCGTGCACGTCGTCAGCGGTGGAGACCGAGCCCACCCACGGCATCTCGGCATCTGCGGTGATCACGTCGTTGAGCACTTCGATGTCGCTCGGCTGCAGGAAGCCACCCTCGGGGAGGTAGGCCTTCAGTGGCACAGCGCGATCGGCCAGTGCTGCAGGCAGCCCGAACGACGTGTCGGTCATGCCGAGCGGGCGGAAGATCAACTCCTGTGCGAGCGCACCGAACGATTCCGCACCATAGGCGCGGCGAACCATCTCACCCATCAGGCGTGGTTGATGGCCGGTGCGTAGTTGAGGTTCTCCCCCGGCTCGAACAGCACGTCCACGCCACCGAGCGCCTGGATGACGTCGGCGAGCACGCCGAAGCCTTCGGGGCCGAGGCCGGGGTTCGGCGTGGGGGTGAGCCCTGAGCGGTGCGTGAGCAGGTGGATGAGGTTGATGCGGTCTTTGCGCAGCATCCGGAATGGATCGGTGCCGAGGAACTCGGGGATCAGGTCGACGACCCTGGTCGAGAGCGCGAGCTTGCCCTCGCCGATGGCGCGCAGCGCCATGAGGTTCGTGAACGCCTTCGTCAGCGAGAGCACGCGGAACACGTTGTCCGGGCGCATCTCACGTCCGGTTGCGCGCTCGGCCCAGCCGATCGTGGCGTCGAGCACCTTCTCGCCGCCGCGCGCGAGGATCACGTGCACGCCGTCGTAGGCGCCGCGTTCGATGCCGGAGGCGATCTCGGCGGTGAAGCGCTCGATCGCGCGCGGGTCGATGTCGTCGCGGGTGACGACGTCAGCGGTGCTGGTGTGCGAAACAGGAATGATCATCGGATGCTCCGCTCAGACCATCACGAGCCCGCCCGAGGGCGAGATCGTCTGACCGGTCAGGTACGAGGCCGAGGGGCCGGCGAGGAAGAGCACCATCTCGGCGATCTCCTCGGGCTGCGCGGCGCGGCGGATCGGCTGCATCCCGATCAGGAAGTCGGCGAACTCCTTGTCGCTCTGACGGAACAGCGGGGTGTCGATGGCGCCGGGGGCCAGCGCGTTGACGCGGATGCCGAAGGGAGCGAGTTCTGCGGCGGCCTCGCGGGTGAGACCGAGCACTGCGGCCTTGGATGCCGGGTAGTAGGCGGGCATCGTGACGCCCATGAGGGCTGCGGCCGACGAGAAGTTGATGATGGAGCCTGCGCCGTTGCGCTTCATCAGCGGCACCGCTGCGCGCATCGCGTAGAAGGTGCCGTAGAGGTTGATGCGCATGACGCGGTCGAAGTCCTCGTCGGTGATGAACTCGAAGAACTCGGAGTCGTGCTTGCGACCGGCCTTCATCGCATCGAAGATCTTGCGGTTCTCGTCGTTGAGCGCATCGAGCGCTGCACGGTTGGGAGCGTTGACCCCTGCCGCGTTGACGAGGACGTCGAGGCGGCCCTGCTCGGACTCTACGCGTTCGAAGGCAGCCCGCACGGCGGCACTGTCAGAGATGTCGACGGCAAGGCCGGTGGCACGATCCAGATCGGCGAGAGCGTCGACGACGCTCGGCGAGATGTCGAGTCCGTAGACGGTGGCGCCCGCGGCGTGCAGCGCGCGAACAGTGGCAAGCCCCATCCCGGAGCCAGCCCCGGTGACAAGTGCGACGGTGCCCTCGAATGTCATGTGCTCCTCCTCGAGCGATAGTGACGGTCTGCCTGACCGTGAGATGAGTCTGCCACACTCACTAGACACCTGTCTAGTGAGTGTGGCAGACAGACGAGATTCTCAGTGCGTGACGACGGCGTCTGCGAGCTTGGTCGGACGGATCACGAGTCCGCAGACGATTGCGATGAGCGTCGCGCCAGCGGCGATGAGATAGCCGGTGTCGAACAGCCCTGCCGTGGGCAGCGCGCCGCCCTCGATCGGCACCGAGTTCGCCGCCTGCAGGGCTGCGAAGATCGCCCCACCCAGCGAGGATGCCGCGAGCGCCATCGACACGTACAGCGAAGCTGTGCCCGCGGCAGTCTCCTTCGGCGCCTCGGCCGTAATGACAGACAGCGCCGTCGTCAGCAGCGCGGTGTAGCCGTATCCGAAGACCAGGATCGCGACGACGATCACCGCGAGCGAAGTGTGCTCGAAGCGCAGTGCCGTGAACGCAGCCATGAGCAGCAGTCCGCCGATCACGAGGGTGACGCCTGCGGAGGTGCGGCGAACGATGATCGGCACAGTCTTGGCCGCGACGAGCCCTGCGAGGGTCATCGGCAAGAAGACGAAGGCCGCCTGCAGCGGGCTGAGCCCGAAACCGATGCTGACCGGATCGCCGGGCACCTGAAGGAGCGTGAGGGTGAGGTTGTAGAGCAGCATCCCGCATACGCCGAGCGTCAGGAAGACGAGGTAGGCGGGGGTCAGGTTGCGTCCGAGCAGCGAGCGCACGTCGAGCAGCGGGTTCTTCGCCTTCGACTCGACGAAGAACGAGGCGGCCAGCACCGCAGCGCCGCCGAGCACGGTGAGGAGTGTCGCGGGCGAGGCCAGACCCCACGTCGTGGACTGGGCGATGCCGATGCAGAGCAGGGTGAGCCCGACGCCCAGCAGCAGCACGCCGCCGACCTCGACGCGCTGGCGGGTGCCGGCGTTGCGCACACGAGCATCCGAGTCCTTGCCCCAGATGAGGAAGGCGACCAGACTCAGGGCGGTCAGCAGGCCGCCGATCCAGAAGGCGCCGCGCCAGGTGCCGCCGAACTCGACGATCATGCCGCCGAAGGCGAAGGCGACGAAGATGCCGATGGCCTGACCACCGGCGATGATCGCGACCGCGCGGGTGCGGTCGCCCACTGAGAGTCGGGCGTTGAGGATGCCGATGCACAGCGCCTGCCCTGCCATTGTTCCGGTGAGGGCGCGGCCAATGACGAGCACGATAAAGTTCGGCGCGAGGGCCGAGATAACGAAGCCCAGGGCAATGCCGAGGACGGAGATCACCATCAGCCGGCGGTGACCGTAGAGGTCACCCGCCTTCGACAGCAGTGCGATGGTCGCCGCACCGAAGATGGTCGTGCTCATCAGCGCCCAGGTGGCCTGGCCGGGGCTCAGAGCGAGGTCGTTGCTCATCGAGCCGTAGAGCGGGATGGCCATCATGGCTCCGACCTCGTTGAGCAGCTGCAGCAACGAGAACGTGAGGGCCATTGCCAGTCCGGCACGGCGCCAGGGGAGGAATGCGGTGGGTGCGGTGTCGCGGGTCTTTCCGCCGGCCACTGCCGGTGGAGCGATGTCGGAGGACGTCATCGTCTCAACTCTCTGTCGGGCACGGCGTCGGCGCCGTGCATCTCCGAGAGAGTAGCTCACTTGATAGACACGTGTCTACCCAAAGCTATACGCGCACCGTCAATCCGAAGGCGAGCGTGGAGGCGATCTCAGCGATGATCGCGTCGAGGAAGTCCGGCCGGTCCCCGATAATGCCGAAGTAGAAGGCGCGGTCGATCGTCATCGCGACGGCGATCAGTCGAGCCTGAGCGCGTTCTTCGTCGAGACCCGATTCGATGAGGCGGCTGACCAGCTCGGGCAGTTCGGCGACGATGCGTCCGTACTCCTCGAACCATTCGTCAGCGACCGAGGGCTCGGCGGCCATGGCCTGCACGATCGCGCTGAACTCCATCTGGTGGCGGCGCCAGGTCGCCGCGTGCTCGCGGAGCCAGGCTTCCAGTGCGTCCTGCTCGGCGGGGATCTCCGCGAGTTTGCGGAAGTCGGCGAGGATCTCGGGCTCGACCGCGCGCATCTGCTCGATGATGATCTCAGCCTTCGAGCGGAAATAGAGATAGAAGGTCGCCCGCGAGACGTTCGCGGCTTTCGCGATCGCGTCCGCCGTCGTCGCGGAGTAGCCCTGCGCGACGAACAGGCCGCGGGCCGCAAAGATCAGGGCGTCACGCGTGCGCCTCTTCTGCTCTGCGCGCGAGACGCGCTCAGGTGCACCGCTCAATTTCAGGCTCCGCTCTGCCCGGCGAATCGCCGCCGGGCAGACCCATCATCGCAAATGCGGGGCGCGCGGCCGCGCAGCGAGCAGGTCGAACAGCGAATCACGATGCAAGAAAGCTCCCCTCGCCTGCGAGAGCGACGGCTACGGCGGCCGCTTCGAGACGTGGCCAAGGGCGCTACGCGTAAACCTCAGCAGTACTCGCACACCCCGTTCGCGGGCAGAACCATCCCACATCCCGGCGTCGAGCAGATGCGCTTCTCGGCTTCTTCGCGGCGCCGCTGACGCGAGTTGCGGCCGCCGTCGCGGAGCTTGTTCTCGGGGAACGCGATGCCCTCCTGCGTACCGTCGTCATTGCGGAACCATACGAAGCCCTTGTTGATCCACGCAGTCGGGCGAACGCCTCCACGCGGGATCATCGCGATGTACGTGCGACTCGGCGGAAGGTAAAAGGATTCGAAGTCACGATTGGCGACGAAGTCCCGCGCAGCCGTGATGTTCGCGACCGACAACCGGAACGCGTCCATCGCCGGCTCGAACGAATCG
Source organism: Microbacterium sp. CH12i (assembly GCF_000685355.1). Lineage (GTDB taxonomy): Bacteria > Actinomycetota > Actinomycetes > Actinomycetales > Microbacteriaceae > Microbacterium. The sequence goes on from NZ_JHET01000013.1 coordinate 120,637, forward strand.
AACGTGATCCGACCGTTCTCAGACTCCATGCCTTCGATCGTGTAACCGAGGTCGCTGAGCCACTTCCCCGCACCGTGTTTGCCACCCGAGAAGTCCTCGCTCGACAAACCGACGCCGTGCTGCCGCTCATACGCAGCGGCGAAAATCGCCTTCGAGTCGTAGCTGCCGGTCTCGGTGACGAGGAAGTACTCCTTCGCCTCACCGAACCCGTACTTCTCAAGGAACGCGAAACGGCCGACGCGGTCGAACTCTTCGAGCGCGGCTTCGACCGCGTTGCAGTCTGTGAGGGTAGCGAGGGATGCCATGATCGGATGCTATCGAGAACCGGGACATTCCAGTGTTTTCAAGGGAACGCGACCAATGTCCGAACCCTTCCCTAGTGTGACCTCCAGCCGGTCCGCACGGACCACAGAGTTCTACCCGAACTCACGACTCGCGCCCTGTTCAGGACGGTATTCGTCGTGCGTGCGAATCGGCGTCCTACGGCATTCGTCGTGGGGCAGGCCGGTGCTTCACGCACACTCCACAAGGAGAATCACATGTCCGTTCCCTATCCCGCAGCCCCTGCTCCGCAGCAGTTGCCGCCTCCGATGCCTCCCGCTGATGCAGCGGCATCCGCACCCAAAAAGACGAACGTCGTCGCGCTGGTCGCGATGATCGTCGCCATCGTGGGGTTCATTTTCGCGTGCATCCCCGGCGCGCTGATCGTCGGCTGGATCCTGTTGCCGATCGCGTTCGTGCTCAGCATCGTCTCGTTGTTCGTCAAGGGCGACCGCAAGTGGATGGGCGTCGTCGGTCTGATCCTGTCGGTCGTCGGCACGATCGCCGGCTTCGTCGTCTTCTTCGCGGTGATGGCCGGTGTGGCGAGCGAGGCCATCGCCGACGAGTTCGGCGACACGGACACCACCGTCACGCAGCCCGCGGATGAAGAAGCTGCGGTGGAAGATGAGGAAGAGCCGGCGGATGCTGCCGAGCAGGGCACGCGGGAGAACCCGTATCCGCTCGCCTCGCAGATCAGTTCCGGCGACTGGACCGTCGTCGTGAACAGTCACACTGCCGATGGAGCCGCTGCAGTGGCCGACGGCAACATGTTCAACGACCCGGCACCTGCGGGATCGCACTACGAGATCGTGAACTACACGGTCACATACACGGGTGATGAATCAGGCCTTGCGCTCGAGGTCGGCATCGCCTTCGTCACCAGCGCGGGCAACGTCGTAAACAGCTACGACAATCTGGTCATGCTGTCGGACAGCATCGGGATGGATGAGCTCTACAACGGCGCATCTGCCACCGGTTCCGAGGCCTTCCTCGTTCCTGATGGCGAGACTGTGCTGATTCGGGTTCGCCCGGGGATGCTGGCTGACGAGGTGTTCGTTCAGCCGTAAGGAGATGAGTGGCAGGCGTGTGACACGTCTGCCACTCGACTCGCGATACGGCGTGACGTTCAACACAAGGAGCGCAATCTTGTCAGACAACGCACCCAAGGCACCGGTGGGCTGGTATCCCGATCTGACGGGAAAGCAACGCTACTGGGACGGCGAAGATTGGTTGGACATCGAGGCCCCTGAAACGGCGTCTCGACTCGCTGGCGACGGAACCCGGGACAAGCCACGTTCGCGGTCATCAAGACGTCGGCTCAGGACGTGGTCCGCGATCGTCGTCGGCGTCCTGGTTCTCGCGGGAGGCGGTGTCGCCTTCGCGATCAAGCTTCAGAACGATCAGGTCGCGGCGGAGAAGGTGGCCGTCGCTCAGGAAACAGAAGAGGCAGAAGCCGCCGAGCAGGCTCGGGCCGAGGCGGAAGAGGAGCGACAGGCCGCAGCCGATCAGCGCGAGCGCGATGGCCGTGAGGTCGCCTTTGACGGCGTCGAGGTTTCGATCAAGACGATGGCAAAGGGCCATGTCGAAGAGGGCATCATCGACGGACCGATTATCGAGGTCTCCTGCGATCCGCTTGGCGGCGGCTCGACGGACGATCTGGCCCAGAAGACGACCGTCTTCCAGTGCTTCGTCGCAAACGTGGACAACGGCGACGGCACTATGTCCGGTTACTACTACAACGCCACGATGAACTGGGATTCCGGCCAGTACACGTACGGATTCGGGCAGCCTTAAGGCGAGCCGTCAGCGCCTGACGCACCTCGGTGGACCAGGCGATGACGACCAGCGCACCGCGAGAGTGACGCGCCGGAACACAAGGACCGGCGGACGACCCTGGGGAGTTCGTTCGCCCCGAATGAGAGACTGGGGACCTCATTCGAACGGGCGGGGCACAGGAGTGCCCCGCCCTTTTTTCTGTCAGTAAGCACGAAACCATCCCGCATCGACGTCGGCACGGAGTATGTGTCAAACTGTCGATCTCCGCCACAGTCTCGGGGTCCCCACTGCCAAGAGAATCGCGCAGTGCTATCAGCAGCAAGAAGAGCGAAGTCAGTCGCTGTTGTCCGTCGACGAGGGTGATTTCGGCCTCGCCAGTTCCGAGGATCGATCCGATGAAGTGCGACTCGTGCTCGTCAGCATTCGCGACAACACGGATGTCATTCAGCAGCGTGCGGCAGGCATCCGCGCCCCAGCGGTAGGCGCGTTGGAACACAGGGACACTGATCTCGGGCGCGCTTCTGAGCCAATCGAGGGTGCGCCAGCCTTGGGCGGAGACGTTCGGATTAGGCAAGGTGTGCTCCTCTGATCGCGCGGGATCGCACATTCATAATGGCCTATCCACCGCGGAAGCGCCCGCGGTGCACGGCCTCCGCTTAATCGACGGCATCGTCGCCATGCAAGAACGAGACAACAGTCTCGTCAGTTTTCGCATTCAATCGTTCCGTCGTAGCGCGATGAGTTCGTTCACGATACTCGAGCGTGTCAGCGAGCTTCACCCGCCGATGCTGGTCGGCTGGTGAAGGAGGTCTCACGCTTCTCCAGAAGCCAAATGAAGGCCAGACAGTTGATGCCGAGCATCTCAGCCGACGCCTGAGTGCTGAGTGCTGAGTGCTGAGTGCTGTGCGCTGTGGCATATGGCAGGGGGTCGCGGCTCACCTCGTCAGCAAGGTCTCGGCGCTCACATATGGCAGTGTCCATCCGGCGTTCGAGCCCATCGGCGAGGTCGAAGACCTCACTAATCGCGTGACGGCGATCATCGAAGAGCGTAAGCGAGCTGCAGAATTGCAGAAGTCTGCTTCCCAGCACGCACGAGAACTTGCCCGCAATCTGGCCGCGGCTGACGTTCTGGTGCGCGACATCGACGCTATCCTCCGCGTCTCACATCAGCGAGCGCACCAGCCTGTGTCGGCGCGGATGGCCGTTCGCAACACTCGGCAACCGCCTGGAGGACGGGCTCAAGTACGCAGCCTCGTCCGCGAGAGTCTCGACCTTGTCCTCATCGAGCAGAATGTCGGACGCTCCAGCGACGCTGTCGGAAGAAAGAAACGGCACCTACTACTTCTACTAGTTCAGGGGTACTCTGGAGGTATGGCCAACGTGACAAAGACGGAACTGAACCAGCAGACCGCGCGGGTGCTGGCGCGCGTCGCCGCGGGTGAACGGCTCACGGTCACTGATCGCGGACGACCGATCGCCGAGCTGTCGCCACCCGAGAAGGACGCCTGGTCGGAGCTCGTCGCAAGCGGCCAAGTCACGCTCCCGACGAAGACGGGAGCGCTCAAGGCACCCGCAGTCAAAGCCGCCAAATCTACCCGGGAGATCCTCGACGACCTGCGTGCGGACCGCCTGTGATCTACCTCGACACTTCCGCCGCCGCGAAAGCGCTCATCGATGAAGACGGTAGCGATCCCGTGCGTCGATTGTTCGCAGACGGCACAGCGTTCATATCCTCAAAGCTCCTCGCCGTAGAACTTCATGCGGTCGCAGACCGTCGCATGATCAGCGCAGACGCCGCGCAAGAACTACTCGACCGGGTGGCGCTCGTGGCGCTCAACGACGGCATCCTCGACGAAGCGGTCAGCATGCACAGCGGCCTGCGCACCCTCGATGCACTGCACCTGGCAACGGCCGTACGACTCAAGGACGTAGTCACCGGCATCCTCACGTTCGACACAGAGCTGGCGGATGCAGCGGCACGGCAAGACATCCGCGCGGTAGTCGCCTAGCGCGATATCCGCACTCGCCGAATGCTCACTACTCCTGTTTGCTGAACATTCCGCGACACACCAGGAACAGACCGGCGCTCGCAGCATCCGCCACATCGCGCAACCCGGTGACTCCCGCCCAGACCTCAGCTTTCTCCCACGGCGCTTCGCCGGCCAGACGACGAGCCCGATCATCATGCATGTATACCTACCTTGACACTAGCTATTAGCTATCTATAGAATGAGGTTTACTAGACTTCCCCGACAGGAGAACATGACAATGGAAACAACTGACATCACCGTCCCTGTGCCGACCCAGCAGGTTGCGAACTTCTACCGATGGTTTGCCGAATGGACGGAACAAAATGGTCACTTTCCTGCTGAGGCCGCGGCTCTGAACACGAACGCCGCAACGCTGTCCGAGCAGGATCAGAAAGCTGCAGTCCGCTGGTGGCAATCACTTGGCCTTCGCGAGCGGGAGATCTTCGGCCTGTGGATCGACGCTGCCCCTAACGTGCTTTCCGCCGACGAGATCGTGAATCGAATGTCACTCAAGGGACCACGCGACATCCCTGGAATTCTTTCGTGGCCGACCCGCAAGGGCAAAAAGGTTGGGTTTAGAGTCCGATGGAGCTTCCGTCGTGATCCGCTCACCGACGAAGCGCTCTACGGCATCGAGGATGGCCCCTACGCGACGCTCCTCGGTCGCGCACGCGCGTTCGTTGAAGGGGAATGACATCGTGATTGAGTTTATGGACCCGGAAGATCTGCGCAAGCCCGCGGTTCCCGGACACCAGGATCTGCGCGCATGGCGATTCCGCGACAAGTGGTGGAATGACGATACGTCCACGGTTCTGTGCTGGACCGGACTGAGGGGAGCGGTGTTCCACGAGCAGCACTGCACAACCACTCCTAAGGAGGAGCCAACAGCGAAACTCCGCATGGACCGAGTCCGCGCGGTCTTCGAAACCGAGCATCCGCTTGGCACATTTAGATGGTTCGGATTCTGCGGGAATTGCCTGACCCAGCGCATCGCGAACTTCGGTTGGCAGCCTTCCGAGCGCGATAAGGCCCAGCTCGATACGCTGAAAACTGTCCTCAACGACATCCGTATCCTCGGTGAGCAACCGATCTCGCGAAAAGAACTGACTGTTCGGATGAAACGCTACAACAGCGGCGCTCCGTCGCCACGCGAACTCAACCGTTTGCTGGACTATTACAGACAGAACCGAGGCGATGAAGAGTCCGATCTCACTTTGTTTCTGCTGTAAGAGCACCGTCTTGGTCACTCCTTATGTATAGAGCCCAGCCATACTGAAGTCACGTCCCGGTAGACGGTGTGACAACCTCGTCACGTTTCGGGAACAGCACACGGCCGCCGCTATGCCAGTGGCATAGGCGGTGGCGCATCCTTGCTACGCAAGATTGGCAACTCATACGTCCTGAGAAGCGGCTCCGGCAGGCCGGAGATCATTCCCGAGTGGCGATGGAGGAACGAGACCTCGTACGGTAGCGACTCATCGACTACGGCCCGACACATCGGGTCAAGGAGACGGACGTCTACAGCTAGCCAATCGGCTTCAGCCGGTAGCTCCCCCTCACACTCGACGCTCTCTCCCACCGCGCTTCGCCGTGCCGAGGTCAGCACCGACGCACTCATCGCCATTCCCGATGACGTGAGGTTCGCCCAGGCCGCCGCAGCGACCGACGCAGGCATGACCTCGGTCGGCGCGCTCTCCACCGCCGGCGTCGAAGCAGGCATGAAGGTCGGCATCATCGGCTTCGGCAGACTCGGCCAGATCGGCGCACGCGTCGCGCATCTGCGCGTTGCCCAGGTCTAGGTCGCCGAGATCAACGAAGCAGTCTGGGACAACGCCCGCGAGGCAGGAGCGGTCGAGGTCGCGAAGTCGATCACAGAGCTCACCGACGGCACCGTGGTCGGACGCCTGGTCGCGCCGGTCGCCGACTAACTCTCACGCTCCCTCGCTCCACCGGGCCCGGGGAGCCAAGCTGGCGTCACTCCGACCGACTGAACACCCCACACAGCACCAGAAACACCACGAGCGTGACGACGGCGACAAGGAGCAGCTTCACGACGAACCACAGCACGCTGAACAGCACACTGACCAGGGTCCACGCGATGATCACGGCGAGGACGACGCCGACGATGGTCCACAGAGTGCTCTTGTTCATGACTCCGGGTTAGGGCGAAGCAGGCGCTGCCGTCACTGACCGGCCGCCAGCAGGTGGCGGCCGGTCACCGAACTTTTCGAAGTTTCCGGCTGCCGTCAGCGGCGACGCAGGCGCGTGCGCACCGCGAGCAGCAGCGCCCCGACCGCGAGCAATGCGATCGCGCCGCCCAGGACGATCGGATCCACCGACCCACCCGTCACGGCGAGCCCCGGGCCTTCGCCCGTAGCAACACCCTCAACCGACAGTGCCGCGCTGGCCGTGAGCTGGCTCTGTTGTCCAGTGACTACGACCTCGTGCTGACCGCCATCCGTCTCTACCGGGATCGTCACTGTCGCGCGCACTGTGCCATCGGTCGACGCTGTCGCACTGCCGAGCTCGACCGGAGTCGAGTGCAGCTGGATCTTCACCGTCTCACCCGGAGCGAAACCAGCGCCCGACAACGTGATGTCAGCGCCCGCGGTCACGGTGCTCTTGCTCGGGCTGACGCCGGCAACAACAGTGCCTTCGCACCGTAACCGTTGCCGATGCCGATGCGAACCCGGCCTTGTGCGCCGTGACCGTCACGCCGATTGCATGCCCGACATCGAGGTAGTTCGGCGTGTAGTTCGCAAGGGTCGCGCCCTCGATCACCTCGCCGTCGCGGTTCCACAGGTAGCTGAACTCCACCGGCTCAGGGCTCCACGCACCAGGATCGACCGTCAGGACCGTCCCAGCGACAGCCGCGCCGGATACGCTGGGCTGGCCGGGAACGAACTGCTCCGGCTCAGCAGCATCGTTGACGAGGTGCACAGCTGAATCGCGGATCTCAATGACCGGGTCGTATCCGTCCGGAGCGCCGTTCACAGTGACCTTGGAGAACCCCTCCCCCGCCCCGAGACCTGCGAACGTCGCGATCACGGCATCATCGGCAGGAACAACGCCGTCGGCGATGGTGACTTCGAGAGCGCCGTCAAACGATCCCGCACCAGCAACCGCAAGCGCCGGGTTCACGTCGTCGATCGTGAGGGCGAGCGTTCCACCCGCCGCGAGTGTGAGATCTCCCGCAACCGTTACCGTGGCATCCGACGCATCGATCAGCGCGCCGCCGACACGCGTGGCGACCGATCCTGCGCCGAGCGCCGTCGCAGAAGCGGCAACGAGCTGGCCTCCCGCAACCGTTGTTCCGCCGGAGTACGAGTTGTCTCCGGTCAGTGTGAGGACGCCGGTTCCGTCCTTCGTCAACGCCCCGACGCCATCGATGTCGTTGCGCCACGCATCCTGAGCGCTGAATCCGCCCTGCGCGGCATCCATGCCAACCGTCACGTCCACATCGAACGCGCTGTATCCGTCGGCGGCAGCGTAAAGGTTGAGGCGTCCCCAACCCTCGGCGTCATCGAGGAGTGCGTATCCGGACTCCAATCCTGTCGACTGCAGAACCCATCGGCGCTGCTCGTCGGTGAGGTAAGGGAGCCGCGACGCCAACAATGCCTCAGCACCCTTCGGCACGACCACGGGGAGGGTGGTGTCACCGACGCGGGGCAGACCGTAGGTCAGTCGCTCGACATACAATTCCTCGTTGTCTGCTCGGTCGGCCCAGCGGTCGTCTCCGGATGCCGGAGTCGCCATGAGTGCGCGGCCGGCGTCGCGGGCATCCGACAGAAGCTGCTCGTTCTCGGGCTGGTTCAACGCGGCCGCAGCGACTGCGGTCGACATGATCCGACCACCGACGACGTCCATTGCCGAGTGCATGCCGGCGACGATGCGGCTGTTGCCGATCTCAGACGCGTTCGTGAGGATCTCCTGGTACCGCTCCGGCGCGGAGTACGCCAGCGCGTAGCTGGCGAGCCATCCGGCGTTGGTGTGGCCACTGGGGAATCCGCCATCGCTCAGCGCCTCGGTATCTGCCTTCTTGACCGGCAGAAGTTCCGGTAACACCGGGCCGTCGTCGCTCCAACGGAATGGACGCGCATAGGAGAAGTACGCCTTCGAAGGGTTCGTCGACGCGGATGACGCGCGGATCTTATCCACCAGCGCAACCATCGCACCGTACTCGGAGTCCTCGTCGGCCCAGCGTCCGTTCGCGTTTCCTCCGTCGTCGTAGCGAACCATGGTGGCATCAGCCGGTGCGTCGCTGGGGATGGTGGTTCCTGTGTTCGTGCCAGCGCGGAACTCCGCAGCCCACGGGCCCAGTCCGTTCACCGCCGAGTAGTTCTGGTTGCGGCGATCGATAACCCATGACTCGTTGCCCTGCTCGGCCGTCCGGCCCGCCGCTATGGTCGCTGACGTCGCGATGTTCGCGTCAAGCACCTCACGGTTGATGACGGTTCCGACGCTCTCGGGAAGGAACTTTCCGGCCTCGTCCCACTCCGGCATGAGCGGGACATCGGGCTACCAGTACTCGGTCATCGTCGAGAGAAGGCCGATGGCGGCGTTGGTCTCTGGGGACGAGTTCTCGGTCGCGTTCGACGCCCAGGCGTCAACGTAGTAGCGACCCCACGCGTCGGGCGCGGGGGCGATCGGGCTCGCGCTGGATGCTGCAGTAGCAGCCTCAGCAGCGGATGCAGCCGGGGCGGCAATGCCGACCAACGCCACAGCTGCGACGCACGCCGCGGTCGTTCGGGATGCACGTACAGCGAATGAAGTGGTCTTCAACGAAAAACTCCTCGATACAGACAAAGGCGCCCGAACGTTACGGGCGCGACGCCGAGTCAATCGAGGTCAGGTGAACCGCAGGCAACCCCAGCCTGAACGCGGTGCGGCGACTGTGAACGCGCACCGCCCGACGGTCAAAAAGGTCGAAGATCAGCGCGCGGAGATCCCCCGCATCAGCACGTCCACGACAGCATCCACCCGCGCCTCGTCCAACGGCCTGCCCAGCAGCGCCGCGTATGACGACATCGCGATGAACTGGTCGGCGACAACCGCGACGTTGACGTCGCCTTTCACATCCCCAGCATCCTGCGCCACCTGAAGACGCGAGACGACCTGCTCGACGATCGGGCCAGCCAGGCGCTCGTTCAACCGCAGGCCGAGCGCCGCATCCGTCGCAGTCACCGCGATCAGCGCCCGCGCGACCTCGACGCTCGCGCCGTGCTCGGCCTGCGACGACATCGCCGAGAACCAGGCCCGCAGGTCCTCCGCCAGATCCTCTGATACCGGCAGCGGAGGCGAAGGAAGCGACCCCTCTAACAGCGCCTCACCGAGATGGCGGCCTTCGACGACCACCAGCGGTAGATCGTCTGCTTCGAGACACCCGCCTCGGCCGCGAGGCCCTCGATCGTCACCGACTCGTAGCCATCCGACGTCACCGCAGCACGCATCGCCGCCATCACGGACTGGCGAGCTTTCTCACTGCGGAGACGAGGCACGTTTCCAGCCTATTCGGCGTAGACTTCAAATAACGAGACGCACCGTTGCGAAACATGCACACGGCGGACGAAAGGGAGAACGACATGGCACTGACCGCACACTCCACCATCGGTGAATGGCTGAATGACCAGACAGGCGGCGAGCTCATCAAGGGCCTGCTCGCGCGGTCGGGCGCCAACCCCGAATCTCTCGCCCCCGTGCTCGGCCTGCCCCTGCAGCAGCTCGTTGTTCTCAGCCAGGGCCAGATGCCGCAGTCGGTCGTCGACGACCTCGTCCGCGCGGCCAACGGCGGCGAGATCCCCGAAGACACCGGCCCCGCCGGCTGGGTCGAGAAGATCACCGCTGGCCGCTTCATTGGCAAGACCGTGATCGTCACAGGTGCGGCATCCGGAATCGGCAAGGCCACGGCATCCCGCATCGCCCGTGAAGGCGGGCGCGTGATCGCATCCGACATCGCCGCCGACAAGCTCGACGCCTTAAAGGCCGAACTTCCGGATGCTGACATCATCACCGTCGCAGGCGACCTCACCAAGCAAGACGCGATCGACGCCGTGCTCGCCGCAGCCGGCGACCGCATCGACGCGCTCGCCAACGTCGCCGGCATCAATGACGACTTCTCGCCCGCCGGCGAGACGACGGATGCTGTCTGGGACCGCGTCATCGCCATCAACCTGACCGCGCCGTTCAAGCTCATGCGCGCAGTTCTGCCAGCCATGGAGAAGGCGGGCCACGGCGCCATCCTCAACGTCGCCAGTGAAGCGGGCCTGCGCGGCAATGCATCCGGCAACGCCTACACCGCGAGCAAGCACGGCATCATCGGCGTCACGAAGTCGGCAGCGTTCATGTACGGACCGAAGGGCATCCGTGTGAACTCCGTCGCTCCCGGCGGTGTAGCCACGGGTATCCCGATGCCCCCGAACATGTCGGAGACCGGCTCAGCACGTCTCGCCCCGTTCCAGCAGGCCATCCCGACCGTGGCTACGGCAGAGCAACTCGCCGCCTCGATCACGTTCCTGCTCAGCGACGACGCCGTGAACATCAATGGCGCTGTGCTCGCGTCGGACGGCGGATGGTCGGCGCAGTAGTTCGCATACCCAGCGGGGAGCGGATGTGGACCGCGAAGCCGCCCCGAGCCCGTGATCGCCGACGCTCTGGAGCACTGCCATACGCGCGAGATTGATGCGATTCCGGCGCCACGTGGTGCGCATCGGCACCTCCGACTTCGCCGGAGCTCGCCCCGGGCAACCTACGCTCGCGTGCGCCTCCGCGCCCACGCCACCGCGAACAACACCGCGGCCACCAGGAACGCGACGCCGTACGCCATCCGTCCGATCGGCGGCAACGCGAACTGCGGAAGTGCGAGCGCGGCCACCACCCCGAGCGGCCAGGTTCCCCACATCGCGCGCCCGCACGCGCAGCCACGACGGCGAAACAGACCATTGCAGCAGCGACGAGCAACAGCCCCGCACCGAACAGAATCACGGCCATGAGATTCATGCGGATGCTGCCGCTCAGCGCGACCACGTCGACGGGCGATCCGGCGAGCGCCGCCCGGCCGATCTCATGCAGCGCGAACGTCTCAGCGCCGTAGTACGGCAGTATCAGTGCGGCCCCGAGGGCCGTGCCGTAGTGAGCGATCCGCACGACCGGCGACCGGCGTCGCAACGACTGCTCCCGAAGACCGGATGCGACCACGGCCTGCGCGAGCATGGCCAGCATCACGAACGCCGCAGCCCCGGCGAGGTGGGCGACGACCCACCGCGGATTCGCAAACGCCTCCGCCATCGCCGCCGGTTCCTCGGACACATCGCCCCACGGACGCACGAGCTGGAACGTCGCCATCAGCACTCCGGCGACCACGGCGTACACGGAGACGAGCTGCTTTGACATGCGCCCGAGGCTAGGCGGGCCAGATGAACGGCGAAGGAACCGCAGGCCGCCGCGCTGGAGGACGAGCCGTAACTACTCCGACCAGGGCATCGGGCGTTCTCGGTCGAGCTCGCCGTCGTGGCCGATCTCGCCGAGGGTAGATCCCCCGGCGCGGATGCACAGCCAGCGCAAGGGGTCGGGGCTGTCGGGTACGGCGTGGAATGCGCGCCACGTCCCGGTTCCAACACGCACAATCGTGCCGGGTTGAATGTCGACAACCTCATCGTCCAAGGCGAGCTGGCCGCGTCCGCTGAGGAAGACATACAACTCCTCGTGCTGAGAGTGCGTATGCCAAAAAGGCGCCTGCGAGCCGGGGGCGTTCGAGTTCACGGACAAGCCCATATATTTCGCGGCGAGGTCCTTCTCCACGAAAAGCTTTCCTGGCGCTGCCCCATCGATTTCATCCCACGAGTCAAGGTCGCCTACCTGCACCACATCAAAGTCAGTCATGACGCCACGCTAACGGAGGTGTTCGGCACACTTCTATTACCTGAAGCAACTTGCCCCACCGGGCAGAACCCGCTATACACAGCACTAGATGTGTATTCGCACACATCGATTTCGGTTCGCTTCAACCCGATAGGTGCGTCTCATGTCCAACCCGAAAAAGACTCCCGGGAAGCCCCGCCGCGGCTGGCTCATTCTGGGCATCATTGTCGGCGTGCTGGTTCTCGGCGGCGTGCTCGCACGCTGGTCTCCCGTCGCAATCGTGCTGGCGTTCCTCGTTGTCGCCGGACTCGCGATCTTCGTCCTGGTTGCGCGACCGCTGCCAATGCTGGGGCTTCGTTCCCGTGGTTCCGGTTTCGCGGCGCTGGGTCTCGCGGTTTTGCTGGTAGCTGGCGGCGGCGTCGCCGGCGCAGCCACCCGAACGACGGATGCACCGACTGCCGCGGCGCTCAACCTCGTCGGTGATACCGTTCCGCGCGCATCGGCAACGCCTACGCACACACCGACGGCCGCACCGAAGCGCACGCCGTCACCTACGCCCACGACCTTCAAGGTCGTAACTGAACGGATCACGGTGCCCTTCGAGCAGACGACCGTTGAAGACAGCCAGCTGGATCAGGGCACGACCGCCCTGGTCACTGCGGGCGCCGCTGGGGCCGCCGTGGTGACGTACCGTCTGACGCTGGTGAACGGTGTCGAAGTCGCCCGCGATGCGGTCAAGGAAGTCGTCGGGTTGGCGCCCGTCGCCGAGGTCACGTCAGTCGGAACCCGCGTGCCCGCTCCAGCACCCGTTCCCCTGGTGCAACAAGATAACTCCGGGTGCCACCCGAGCTACACCGGCGCGTGCGTCCCCTTCGCCAGCGATGTCGACTGCGAAGGCGGAGGCGGCAACGGACCCGGATACGTCACCGGACCAGTACAGGTAATCGGCCACGATGAATACCAGCTCGACCGCGACGGAGACGGCATCGCCTGCGACTGACGTCGCTCGAATCGGCCGAGCGATGAAGATCGCAGCGGTACCTATGTCCCGCTACTCCTGCTTGCTGAACACTCCGCGCAGCACCAGGTACACGACCACGGCGACCACCGCCACGACGGCGAGCTTGACGATGAACCACAGCACCGAGAACAACGCGCTGACGACGAACCACGCGACGACCACAGCGACGATGACCCCGACGATTGTCCACACGCTGCTCTTGTTCATTCGTTCAGCCTAACGGCGCCGCTCCCACCACCGGCGTCCCGGTCAGCTCTTCTCCCCGGCATCCGTCTTGCGCCCACCGGCTTCCAGCACATCGCCGGCGGGGAGCTCCTGGTGCCCGCCGAACTGCAACCGCATCGCCGAGAGCACCTGGTTCGCGAACAGATCCTCGTCGCGCGAAGCGAAGCGCTCGAAGAGCGACGCCGCGAGCACCGGAACAGGCACGCCCACATCGACCGCAGCCTTCACCGTCCAACGGCCCTCACCCGAGTCCGAAACACGGCCGGCAAGACCCTCGAGCTTCGGGTTCTCGTTCAGTGCAGCAGCGGTGAGGTCGAGCAGCCACGACGAGATGACCGATCCACGACGCCATAGCTCCGAGACCTTCGCGGTGTCGATCGGGAACTGGTAGAACTCGGGCTCCTCTAGCGGAGCGATCTCAGCCGAATGCTCGGCCTCTCGCAATCCAGCATCCGCGTTGTGGAGCAGGTTCAAGCCCTCGGCGATCGACGCCATGATGCCGTACTCAATACCGTTGTGCACCATCTTCACGAAGTGACCCGACCCCGACGGACCGCAGTGCAAGAAGCCCTGCTCCTCTGGTGCGAGCTCGCCTTCGCGTCCGGGCGTGCGCTCGATGTCGCCGACACCCGGTGCGATCGTCTTCAGGATCGGCTCGAGGTGTGCGACCGCAGCATCCGGCCCGCCGACCATCAGGCAGTACCCGCGCTCGAGACCGAAGACCCCACCGCTCGTGCCGATGTCGACGTAGTTGATGCCGCGCTCGCGCAGCGCCGCGGCACGACGCACGTCGTCGCGGTAGTTCGAGTTGCCACCATCAATGAGGATGTCGCCTTCCTCGAGCACTGCAGCAACCTCTTCACCGACCGAACCGGTCAGCGACGCGGGAACCATCATCCACACCACCCGCGGAGTCTGCAGCTTGCTCGCCATGTCAGCCAGACTGTCGGCGCCCGTCGCGCCCTCGGCGGCCAGTGCTTTCACGGCATCCGGATTCACGTCGTACACGACGCACTCGTGGCCATCGTTCATGAGACGGCGAACGATGTTCGCCCCCATCCGTCCGAGACCGATCATCGCCAGCTGCATGGCTGTTCCTTCCCGCTACGGCTCCGGTGAGCCGAGTCTCGATCAGCTTTACACGAGCTCGATCAGCTTTACACGAGTAGGTGTCGTGTTCAACGGCGGGGCGGCGTGTGGGTTCGATCATCCGTTATAGCTCCAAGCCGACCGTCTTTGACGTCAGACATCATTTACTGCATGAGACGCCACCGCAGACGTGGTGTCTCATGCAGTTCTTGTTGACTCATGCGACATCCGCTGTCTCGCCTCCCGCACCCCGGCGACCACCATCGCGAGCCCCGCCTCGAAAGCATCCACTCGTTCCTCGACGCGAGCCGGAACAAGATCGACCGATGCATCCGCCGCACCCAACACGGCCGCGTGCATGCGCTGCTGTTCGTGGAACGTGTAACCGATCACGAAGTGCACGAGAGTGTCTGCGGCGATCGCTGCTGCTCCTTCGTCAAGTCCCAAATTGCGCCCCGCCTCGACCAGGCTCGCACGACTAGGCAGTTCAAGCAGACCGAGCGCCAGCGAGCTCGACACGATCTCCGCGCCATCGCGATGAGCGAGCAGCCGGTCGCGCAGCGCCGTAGCGATCGCGGCGAGATCTGGTGCGGCATCCGGGTTGCCGGTGTTGACGATCTGCGCACTCACGGCCGCCAGGAGAGCCTGCTTGTTCGGAAAATGCCAGTACAGCGCGCTGACCTGCACATCGAGAACCTCGGCGATGCGCCTCATCGATAAGCCGGGCAGTCCCTGCTCTGCCAGTACGCGCATCGCCGCCGCGACGACGTCGGGCTTCGAGTACCGCGTGTGCGACTGGGCTGCGTTCATCCTGCTAGTGTACTGAACATCGTTCTAGTGAACAGTGTTCAGGTTGACACTGCTCGGATGCTACTCAGGAGGAACCATGTCCGTCGCTGCGACCACCACCCCTCGAGTTCCCGTGTTGGCGGATCTCATTCCGGGCACCCGCGCCCGCGACATCGCCCTGACACTCGGCGGCACTGCGTTCATCACAGTGGCCGGATACATCGCGATTCCGCTGCCGTTCACGCCGGTACCGCTCTCGCTGGCAACCTTCGCGGTGCTCCTCACCGGTGCGGCGCTCGGGCCGCTGCGCGGCAGCATCAGTGCCGCTCTCTATCTCACCCTCGGCCTCGTCGGCGTCCCGTTGTTCGCGCACGGAGCATCCGGGTGGGCATTCTCTTCGTTCGGCTACATCGTCGGATACGTCATCGCCGCGCTCATCGTCGGCACGCTTGCACGGCGCCGATCCGACCGAAATGTGTGGTCAACGCTCGGCCTGGCCGTGCTCGGGTCGCTCACGATCTACGCGTTCGGCGTGCCATGGCTCGCCGCGTTCTTGGGCGTCGACCTCATCACAGCCTTCACCCTCGGCGTGCTGCCATTCCTCATCGGCGATGCGATCAAGGTTGCCGCGATGGCCGGGGTGCTGCCCCTCAGCTGGCGCATCGTGGACCGCACCGGCGAGCGCAGCTGACGGCCCCGAGCAACCCCGACGACGCGCAAGACCCACCGCCGGTAGACTGAACACGCCCCGCTGGACCCTTCTTTTGGAGTGCGTGTGACCAACCCCGCAGCATCCGCCCGTCAGCACGTCCCCGACTCCGTCTCGAACGCAGTCGCGACACCCGAGAAGGAGCAGCCCTACGCGGCCCTCGGACTCAAGCCCGACGAATACGAGCGCATCAAAGAGATCCTCGGCCGCCGCCCGACTTCGGGTGAGCTGGCGATGTACTCGGTGATGTGGTCTGAGCACTGTTCCTACAAGTCGTCGAAGAACTACCTGCGCCGTTTCGGCGAGAAGGTGTCCGACGAGATGAAGGAACGCCTCATGGTCGGCATGGGCCAGAACGCGGGCGTCGTCGACGTCGGCGAGGGTTGGGCCGTCACCTTCAAGGCCGAGTCGCACAACCACCCGAGCTTCATCGAGCCGTTCCAGGGCGCAGCGACCGGCGTCGGCGGCATCGTCCGCGACATCATCTCGATGGGCGCACGCCCGGTCGCCGTGATGGATGCTCTCCGCTTCGGTGCGATCGATCATCCAGACACCGCCCGTGTCGTGCACGGCGTCACTGCGGGAATCTCGTTCTACGGCAACTGCTTGGGCCTGCCGAACATCGGCGGCGAGACGGTCTTTGACTCCGTCTACCAGGCGAACCCGCTCGTCAACGCGCTCGCGGTCGGAGTCCTCCGCCACGAAGACCTCAAGCTCGCGAATGCCACCGGTGTCGGCAACAAGGTCGTCCTGTTCGGCGCGCGCACCGGCGGCGACGGAATCGGCGGCGCCAGCATCCTGGCATCCGATTCGTTCGATGACGGCGGTCCCACCAAGCGCCCCGCGGTGCAGGTTGGCGACCCCTTCGCCGAGAAGGTGCTCATCGAGTGCTGCCTCGAGCTCTACAAGGGCGAACTCGTCGAGGCGATTCAAGACCTTGGCGCTGCCGGAATCTCGTGCGCAACCTCTGAGCTCGCGGCCAACGGTAACAGCGGCATGAAGGTCTCGCTCGACAACGTGCTGCTGCGCGATCCCACGCTGACTGCCGAAGAGATCCTCATGTCGGAATCGCAGGAGCGCATGATGGCGATCGTCGCGCCCGAGAAGCTGGATGCCTTCCTCGAGGTCGTAGGCAAGTGGGAGGTCGAAACCTCCGTACTCGGCGAAGTCACCGGCGACGGCCGCCTCATCATCGACTGGCAGGGCGAGCGCATCGTCGACGTTGACCCGTCGACCGTCGCGGTTGACGGCCCGGTCTATGACCGTCCAGTTGCGTACCCGACGTGGATCGACGCGCTGCAGGCGGACGCCGCTGAGCTGCTGCCCCGCTCATCTGAGCCTTCCATTCTGCGGGAGCAGTTCTTGTCGCTAGTGGCTCGCCGAACCTCGCCGACACCTCGTGGATCACCAACCAGTACGACTACTACGTGATGGGCAACACGGCGCTTTCGTTCCCCGATGACGCCGGCATGATCCGCGTCGATGAAGAGTCCGGACTCGGCTTCGCCATCTCGGTCGACGCCAACGGCCGCTACTGCCAGCTCGACCCCTACGCGGGCGCGCAGCTGGCGTTGGCCGAGGCGTACCGCAACGTCGCCGTCACCGGTGCGACCCCGACGGCGATCACCGACTGCCTGAACTTCGGGTCCCCCGAGAACCCCGAGGTCATGTGGCAGTTCGGCCAGACGGTCGACGGCCTGGCGACGGATGCTACGAGCTGGGCACCCCGGTCACGGGCGGCAACGTCTCGTTCTACAACCAGACCGGTGATGTGCCGATCCACCCGACACCGCTGGTGGGCGTGCTCGGAATCATCGAAGACGTCTCGCGTCGCATCCCGTCTGGATGGCAGGACGAGGGCCAGAACATCTACCTGCTCGGCACAACGTCGACCGAGCTTTCGGGGTCGGCCTGGGCCGATACCGTGCACCAGCACCTCGGCGGGCTGCCGCCTGCGGTGGATCTTGCTGCTGAGAAGCGTCTCGCAGGGCTCATCGCCGCGGCCCGCGACGAGTGGCTGATCTCCTCGGCACACGACGTCTCGGAGGGTGGCCTCGGGCAGGCGATCGCCGAGGGCGTCATGCGCTTCGGCGTCGGTGCTCGTGTCTGGCTGACCGAGCTCATGGATCGCGATGGGGTGGATGCAGCATCCGCTCTCTTCTCGGAGTCGACCGGTCGCGTCATCGTCACCGTGCCGCGCGAGGATGACGTGAAGTTCCGCGGGCTCTGCGAGGGACGCAACTACCCGGTGCTCCGGATCGGAGTCACCGATACCGTCGCCGATCTTGAGGTCACGGGGCTGTTCACGGTTTCGGCTGCTGAGCTGCGCTCGACCTCGCAGGCGACGCTGCCGGCTGCGTTTGGGGCTACTGTTTCGGAGCCGGTCGCATGACGGACGTCGAGCGGCGGGGGGCTGCCGGTCGTACTGGCTCCGGTTCTGGTTCCGGTTCCGGGGAAGAGGACTACGGCCGGCTCGGCGAGCACCGCACCCGCCGGATGCGCATCGTCGCCTGGGTGACGATCGCGTCACTGATCCTCATCGGCGGCGGCTCGACCGTGCTTTCGCTGCTGTTCGGCTGAGGCTCCTGGGGCAGTGGCGGGTGCTGTTTAGGGACTCGCCACCGTTGTAGATCTCGTGGGGCCTCCTCGGGAGGAGAACTCCCTCTCGGGAGGAGAGCCAGAGGGAATTCTTCCTCCCGACGCGGAGAACTCCTCCCGACGCGGTGAGCTGCTGCCGACGCGGAGAGCTGCTGCCGACGCGGGTGAGCTGCTGCCGACGCGGAGAGCTGCTGCCGACGCGGGTGAGCGCCGTGCGCGGCAGACCTCTCCGGCCACCTCCGGCACAGCATCCACCTCCGGCACAGCATCCGCTGCCTGCACGGGCTCAGGCGTTCGAGGCCGTGTGCGAACGTCCAGCATCCCGCGATATGATGACTTCATCATGTCGCTAAGTGGTGCCGTCGCTCACCGTCGGCGGGCAGGCGGATGCCGCGAGCCACAGCTCCAACGCCCTGGTCGCGGCGATCCAGGCGATCGGCGACGCCGACTGGACGTACGTTCCGTGGGCGGTCGGCGCCGCACTCATCGTGGTCTTGTGCATGCTTCTCGCGCAGCGTCTGCATCGCGGCATCCCCGGCTCCCTCGTCGGAATCGCGGTCGTGACGATCCTCTGCCTCATCGTCGACAGCCCGCTCGCCGTCATCGGTGCTCTGCCCGACGGGCTGCCGATGCCCTCCTTCCCGACGTTGACGCTCGGCAGCGCGGCATCCCTGCTGGGCCCTGCTCTCACGATCGCGGCGCTCGCCGCCATCGAATCGCTGCTCTCGGCTCGTGTCGCCTCATCGCTCGCCGACACGGGGCCATATGATCCGGACCGCGAGCTGGTCGGCCAGGGCATCGCATCCATCGGTTCCGGCCTGTTCGGCGGGATGCCGGCGACCGGGGCCATCGCGCGCACCGCGGTGAACGTGCGATCCGGCGGCCGCACCCGGCTCGCGTCGATCGTGCACGCGATCGTGCTGCTGCTGTTCGTGCTCGTCCTGTCGGGCCCGGTCGGGATGATCCCGCTAGCGGGTCTCGCGGGCGTGCTCATGCTCACCGCGTACCGGATGGTGCACCGGGCCACGATGCGGTCGATCCTGAAGTCGGCCAGATCGGATGCTGCGGCATTCATCGTGACCGCGATCATCACAGTCTCGTTCGATCTCATCGTCGCCGTCGTGATCGGCATCGTGTTCGCCGGCGTCTTCGCGATCCGCAACCTCTCGCGCGGCGCCGGCGTGCAGCGTGAGGAGATCGCCGGGACTGCGCAGTCCGGGGATGAGCGCATCTCGGTCGTGCGCATCGACGGACCGCTGATCTTCGCCTCCGCCGACCGCGTGTTCGAGGAGATCACCCGCATGCAGGGCGCGACGGTCGTCATCCTGCGCATGTCGAAGCTCGAGCACGTCGATGCGAGCGGCGCTCATGCCCTGCAGGACATCGTGCAATCGCTCGAACGCCGTGGGGTCACAGTGCTCATCAAGGGCGTGCAACCGGTGCACGAAGATCTGTTCCGGACGATCGGCGTGCTGGCGTCGCTGCGCCACCACCGCCACCTCTTCACCTCATTGGATGACGCCGTCGCCCACGCGCGAAGCCACGTCGCGCGCGAGACGGGTCACGCCGGAGCTCCGACGCCCCAGTAGTTCGGGTCGCCCCAGCGGCGGTCGGGTGCGGGTGTGCGGCGGGCGCGCCGCGGGTGTGCGGCGGGTCAGGCGAGCGTCAGGAAGAGCTTCTCCAGCTCGGCGAGGGTCGGAGCATCCTCGTCGGTCTGCTCATCGCTCGAGACGCAGGTGCGCAGCGCCGTGCTGATCACGGCGAAGCCGGCCCGGTCGATGGCCTTGCCGACCGCTGCGAGCTGGATGACGACGTCGCGGCAATCCGCCTCGGTCTCCATCGCGTCGATGACCGCCGACAGCTGACCGCGTGCGCGCTTGAGGCGGTTGACAACCTTGCGAATCTCTTCCTCGGATGCCGTGGTCATGAGAGCTCCCTCACCTTCTCCGTCATGCGGATGCCTGCCTCCCAGGTGAGGTAGCCACCGTCCAGATTACGTGCGGCCCGGCCGTGCTGGCGCAGAATCCTCACCGCCGTATGACCACGCTGACCGACCTGGCAATGCACGATCAGTTCGCCCTCGGGCAGCTCATCAAGCCGCTCGCGCAGCTCGTCGACCGAGATGTTGAGGCTTCCGGGGATCGCGCCGTGCTCGTGCTCTGCTGCCGAACGCACGTCGATCACGGTCGCGCCCGCCTCGGCGGCCTCGTTCAGCTCGTGCCATTGGATGCTGTCGGTCAATCCCGTCGCCGCGTTGTCGGCGACGTAGCCGAGCATGTTCACGGCATCCTTCGCTGACCCGAACTGCGGTGCGTAGGCGAGCTCGAGCGTGCTGAGCTGCGAGGCGGTGAGCCCTGCCCGCATTGCCACGGCGATCACGTCGATGCGTTTGTCGGCACCGCGGCGTCCGATGACCTGCGCGCCCAGGATGAGGTCAGTATCAGGATCGACGAGCAGCTTCATCGTGAGCCGCTCCGCACCCGGGTAGTACCCGGCGTGATCGAGCGGATGCGCATGGATGACGCGGTGCGAGCGCCCCGCGTCGCGCAGCCGCTGCTCGCTCCAGCCGATCATCGCCACGGCGAGATCGAAGACGCCGACGATCGCCGTGCCGAGTGCGGGAGCGACATCCGCCGGTCGCTCGTCAAGCATCCCGGTCTGCCACGCGATGGTGTCGGCGGCAGTGCGTCCGTGCCGGTTCGCGAGTCCCGCCATCGTGACGAGGGTCTGCGCGCCGGAGATCGCGTCAACCTTCTCGACGGCGTCGCCCACGGCCAGAATGCGCGGATCGCTCGTGCGCTGCAGTCCGTCGACGGCGATGCCGCCGGTCGGGCCGATCTCGAGTGCGGCCTGAAGGGCGATGGATGCCGCGGGCCGCACTCCGCGCGCATCGACGACAAGCTCGGCTGCAACGACGCTGCCGTCGCCGAGGTGCACGCCATCAGCGTCCAGCGCAGCCACCGTCGAGTCGGTGCGCAGCTCGACCCCGTACGCGCGGAGTTCGTCCACCACGAGCGCGGCCATCTCAGGATCGAGCGGGCTCAGAGGGTAAGAGCCGCGCTGCACAAGCGTGACCTCGAGCCCCCGACGCACGAGGTTCTCGACGGCTTCGAGTCCGATGAATCCGCCGCCGGCGACCACGGCGCGGGCCTCGTGGGGACTGCGGCGAGCGCGTCGGTCAGACGATCCACATCGTCGATCGTGCGCAGCGTCGAGACCACCGGGCCATCGACGGTCCGCACGAACTCGTCCCGCGCAGCGGCGCCGGTTGCGAGAATGAGCCAGTCGTAGCGCTCGATCTGGACAGCACCGGAGCGCACATCACGCACGCTGACAGTCTGCGCGTCACGATCGATTGAGCCGACAGACCACCCGGTGCGCACGTCGAGGTCGAAGCGCGCGCGCAGCGACTCGGGCGTCTGCAGCAGAAGGGACTCGCGCTCGGAGATCACTCCGCCCACGTAGTACGGCAACCCGCAGTTCGCGAAGCTGACGTGGTCGCCCTGCTCGAACACGATGATCTCGGCGTGCTCGTCGAGCCGCCGCATCCGGGTCGCCGCCGACATGCCTCCCGCGACCCCACCGACGATGATGACGCGCATGGGACTACTTCCGCCCGAAGAGCTTGGCGAACAGGCCGGTGGACGGTTCGTTCTCGTGTCCGGCGCAGCGGTCAGTGCGCGGCACACCGCGCATGACGCTGTCGACGTGCTGGCCGCATCCGGCCCAGGTGGTTTTGCCGCACTTGCGGCAGGTGACTGCTCGACACATGGTTCGCTCCCTCGGGTTGCTGACTTTAACCTTAGATGATACCCCCGGGGGTATCTGAGAGCGCCCTGTGCGCGGCCCCGGGAGTGGACGCGGGCCTAAGGTATGGGCATGAGCAACGAAGAGCTGCGCACCCTGCTCGAGGTGCTGCGCCGCGAGGCGGCTGCTCGCACGGAGTCGATCTCAGCCACGCTCACCGAACTCACCCGCGACCGCAGCAGCCAGAGCGATGACGACGAGCACGACCCGGAGGGAGTGCCGCTGTCTGCCGAGTGGTCGAGGCTGAGCGGATTGCTCGACGGCGCTCGCGACGAACTGCAGCAGGTCGACGACGCGCTGGCCCGAATGGATGCCCGCGACTACGGAATCTGCGCGAACTGCGGGCGCAGCATCCCGATCGCGCGACTGCGCGTCAGGCCGTTCGCCACGCTCTGCGTGCCGTGTGCGGAGAAGCTGGGTCGCTGACGCGCTAACGGTCGGGTTGTCAACCCTCTGGCGACCGAAGGACAGTCGGACGACGCTGGGCGAACACACTCACGAACAGGAGCCTCCCATGAGCGATCCGAACACCGGCGAACCCCGCATGGACGACCCCATCGAGACCGGACTCGACAAGGGCACCGGCGATCCGAACGACGACCGTGCCTATCTCGACGACATGCCTCCGGCGCAGGTTTCCGAGGAAGTCGACGACTCAGACGAGGCGGATGCCGACTCCTGAGTGCCCTGCACGAGCATCGGTTCGTGGCTGAGCGGGTGAGGTCAGCCCGCGGCCTGCATGGCGAAGCGTTCAGCGCCGCGATGACCTGCGCCTGATCACCCCGCACCTCGCCGTACCGCAGGAACTTCACCCGCTCGACCTGCACTTCGGTGACATCCGGCTGCGTCTCGAGGATCGTCATCGTCTCGTCGATGTACTCATCGAGGGGCATCGCTGTCGGGTCATCGCGGTGTCCGGGGATGATGTCGCTCTGCACCGACGGCGGCACGAGCTCGACGATCCCCACGCTCGTGCCTTCGAACTGCAACCGCAGCGTCTCGCTGAGCTGATGGATCGCGGCCTCGTCGCGTTGTAGGTGGGTGTGGGGCGAAGCGGCGCGAATGCCAAACCTGACGACACCGTCATGATCGTGGCATCCGGTTGCGCGAGCAGGTGTTCGATGAACGCCGAGATCAGTCGGATCGGGCCGAGCAGGTTCGTCGCGAGCGTGGCTTCGGCATCCTCCAGGAAGCTGCCGGGGGTGGTCCAGTCCTCCGCGCGCATGATGCCCGCCATCGGCACGAGCACGTTGAGGTCGGGATGGCGTGCGATGACCTCGTTCGCCGCGGTCGTGATGGATGCGGCATCCGTCGTGTCGATCCGGATCGTGTCGATTCCTGGATGCTGCGCCGCGATGTCCGCGAGCAACTCGGTGCGGCGACCGCCGATGATGACCCGGTTGCCGGCGTCGTGGAGTCGGATGGCGAGAGCAAGGCCGATGCCGCTGGTCGCTCCGGGGATGAAGATGGTGGTTCCGTTGATTCGCATGCTTCGAGTGTCGAGCGGGTGCACGGTGCGCGGCAGAGAGCGGTTGTCGGGGGACTGGCGATCCCTGGATACCTGAGCGCCACACGCGCATGATGGATGCATGGATCGTGAAGCCCTCGCCGAGTTCCTCCGCGGTCGTCGGGAACAGCTGCAGCCCGGCGACGTCGGGCTGTCGGTCGGAGTGCGCCGGCGCGCACCGGGGCTGCGTCGCGAGGAAGTCGCGCAGCTCGCCCTCATGTCGACGGATTATTACACCAGGCTCGAGCAGCAGCGCGGGCCGCAGCCGAGCGCACAGATACTCAGTTCACTCGCTCGCGCGCTCCGCCTCACGGCCGACGAGCGCGACTATCTGTATCGCGCCGCGGGTCACGCCGTGCCGGATCGGATCACTCCGTCCGACCACGTCGCTCCACCGCTGCAGCGCGTGTTCGATCGACTGCAGGACACCCCGGCGCTGATCATCTCGAACCTCGGCGAGACGCTCGTGCAGAACGCCCTCGCCGCCTCCCTGCTCGGAGACAACGTCGGCGCGGCAGGGTTCGAACGCTACGAGCCGTACCGCTGGTTCGTGCAGCCCGAACAGGCGCGCGCGCACTATCCCCAGGACGATCATGCCCGCAACAGCCGGGCGCAGGTCGCCGGGCTTCGTGCGGCATACGGCGCGATGGGTGCGCAGTCGCAGGCCGCGATGCTGGTGGCCGAGCTGACTCGTCGCAGCGCGGAGTTCCGCGACCTGTGGGACAAGCAGGAGGTCGCCCAGCGCTTCGCCGACCACAAGACACTGATCCATCCGGAAGTCGGGCCGATCGAAGTGGACTGCCAGGTGCTCTTCACCGAAGACCGCGGTCAGGCGCTGCTCGTCCTGACCGCGGCACCGCGGAGCGAGGATGAGGAGAAGATCCGGCTGCTGAGCGTGCTCGGGGCGCAGCGGTTCACGGCAGACGCGCGGGCGCGAAAGGGTGAGGCGGCGCGGGTCTGCTCGACGCCGTGCCGGTACAGATGTCGGGCGATTGAACGGATGTCGGGCCGAAACCACTGTTTTCGCCCGACATCCGTACGTTCTCCCGACATCCGTACCGCGGCCAGCCCTCGGGCATCGGGGAGGGACGGGTCAGCCGGCGTCGGCCTTGCGGGCTCCGGCCTCCAGCACGTCGCCGGCCGCGAGCACCGGAACCGGAACGCCGACGTCGACCGCGGCCTTCACCGTCCACCGCCCCTCACCGGAATCCGAGACGCGACCAGCCAGACCGTCGAGCTTGGGGTTCTCATGCAACGCGGCCGCCGTGAGGTCGAGCAGCCACGATGAGATCACCGATCCCCGTCGCGATCCGTTCGGCAACATCTGGTGGGTCATGACCCATGTCGAGGACGTTGAGATCCCCCGGGCATCCGCACCAGCGGAGAGGCGTATGCAGCGAGCCATCGCAGTAGGCTGTTGGCATCATGCAAGAGTTCTGGGACTGGGCGGGCAACTTCTGGTGGCTCATCTTCCCGATCATGGGGATGGCCGGCGGGGCCGCGAAGGCGTGGGAGCAGGGCGCGAAGCGCCGGCACGAGCGACGCCTCGAGACGCTGCGCCTGAAGGGCGAGCTGAAGGCTGCCCAACTCGCTGCACGCGGCCAGGTCGCGCCTTCGAAGAAGCCCCGTGAGATCGCATCCGACGCCCAGGTGTCGTCGAACCAGCTGCTCGAGAGACTCTTGACCGAACACGATGAGATCACCGCCCGCTGGCTCGACTACGAGCTCGACGTCGCCAAACTCATCGCGTTCCCCGCCATGAGCGACGGCCGCCAGCCGCTGACCGCCGCGTTCCTGCGGGCGAAGAAGACGGCGGATGCGCTGCGTCCGGCATCCGCGGATGCCAAGATCAGCGAGCAGCGCGTCTCGGAATATCTGGATGCCGTCGGCAACTACGCCGTCGCATTCGAGATCGCCGAGCGGGATGCCAGGCGTCTGCGGGATTCGAGCTTCAGCGAGGCCGAGCGCAAGCGCCTCGACCGCGCGCAGAAGCTGCTCAAGGTCGCGATCGACGAGTCGGCGACGCAGGCCGAGCGCAACGTCGCCTACAAGCGCGTGCGGGAGGAGCTCGAGGGGCTGATCCTGCTCTCGGACGACGCCGTAACGGTGCTTGAGAAGCAGGTGGCGCGAGAGATCACGTCGGGTTCGACTCAGGCTCCGGCCCCCGAGCGCGCGCCCGAGGCCGAGCGCGCAGCCGAATCGCAGCGCGCACAGGCACCGCAGCCGGAGCCACTCCGCCAGCCGAAGCACGACGCGCCGTAGCGCCCGCGGCGGCATCGCCGACCTTCATCGACGCCCCCTCCCATCGTCGGCGCCCCCTCGCATGTGCGCACGTCACGGGGGCGTCGACACGGAAAGGGGGCATGGGCGCGGAAAGGAGACCTCGACGCGCAAAGGGGGCCTCGACGCGGGATGCCTGACCCGCCCCATCCCCGAATGCACACCAACCTTTGCTCGCGCGACTGTCAACCCCGTGTTCGGCGAGTGTCACGACGCCTACCGTCGGCCGGGTGAGCACTCCACACGCGGCAGCAGACGCATCCAGCAGACATCGCATCGTCGTCATCGGCGGCGGCAACGCGGGACTCTCGGTCGCAGGCAGACTCAGGCATGCGGGCATCTCCGACATCGCCGTGATCGACCCCAACGACACGCACTACTACAAGCCCCTGTTCTCGCATGTCGCCGGGGGGACAGCCAAAGCGAGCGAGACGATGCGCGCGCAGGCAGACGTGATCCCGAAGGGCGTCGACTGGATCCAGGGTTCCGTGACGAGCGTGGATGCCGACGCGCACGAAGTGCGACTCGCATCCGGTGCCACCGTCGCATACGAGCACGTCATCGTGTGCCCGGGGATCGTGCACGACTGGGACACGATCCCCGGGCTCACCGACGCGATGCGTTCGCCGGAGGGCGCGTCCAACTACGAACTCGATCTCGCCGTCAAAGCGTCAGCGCTGCTGCGAGATGTGCGCGGCGGAACGGTCGTGTTCGTCCAGGCCAGCGGCCCCGCCTCGTGCGCCGGAGCCGCGCAGAAGCCCATGTACACGACAGAGGAGCATCTCGCCTACGACGTGCTGCTCGTCGAACCGCCGCAGTCCGCACCGAAGTGGATCGGCGAGAGCGGCCTCGCGTCCGAGCCAGGCGGATTCGTCGACGTCGACGTACGAACCCTTCGATCTTCGACGCACCCTGACGTCTGGGCGCTGGGTGATGCCGCCGCGACGACGAACTCCAAATCCGGCGGCGCGCTGCGCAAGCAGACCAAGATTCTTGCGGACAACCTGCTCTCCGTCCTCTCCGGACGCGAGCCGACTGCGCACTACGACGGTTACGGCGTCTGCCCCTTCACGGTTTCACGGTCGACGCCGTCTTCGCCCAGTTCGACGACGAGCGACGACTCACCCCCACGCTGTGGCGCACGTCCTACCGGGAGAGCCGCCGTTCGTGGATCATCGACCGCTGGGTGTTCCCTCAGGTCTACTGGCACCTGATCCTGCAGGGCAAGGCCTGACCCGGCTCCCACTCAGCGCAACTCGACGGCTCCTACGAGCTCGTGCCGCCGATCCCGCACCCACACGACACCCTCCGCCCGTCGCTGTTCCCGGGTCGCGAAGCGGTAGCGGTACGACACCGCCCGCACCCACCGTGGCCGGTGGCCGTCGAACGGATCGACGCGCAACAGGGCCAGCGTCGGCGGATCAGCCTGCAGCAGCCGTGCCAGCAGCAGCGTGAACCAGTCATCCAGCGAGCGTCCGAGCGGCAGGAACCACATCAGCCAATCAAGACGCAGGTGGTACGGAGCGTATTGCCGCGGCACGCGGCGCACGTCGCCGGGCTTGCCCTTGAACTCGTATTCGCGCCAGTCCGCAGCATCCGGATCCTCATCGAGAGTGCCCTCTATGACGATCTCCATCCGCTCCTTCGTCACGGTGCCGAACGCCCCATAGGCGTTCGCCAGCTGCCAGCGGTTGAAACTCGCATTCATCAGCTGGCGGTGGGCGAACAGATTGCGAAGTGCCGGCCAGCTGACGACGAGATACAGGATGCCGACGGCTGAGGTTATGACGATCCAGTAGAGCTCGATCCCCCGTTCACCGGCCGCGCCCGACGACACCCCGATGGCCGAGAACGCCAGCACGATCGTCGCCCAGTTCAGCCACGCGAAGTTGCCGGTGATCACGAGCCAGACCTGGGTAGCGACCACGATCGCTGCCGCCACAGCGCCGACCAGCGCGGGCACCGGACTCTCGATCCAGAGCCCCAGTAGCGGAGCGAACAGGAAGAACGGCACGAACAGCTGCGCGAAGTGATTGCCCAGCACCTCACCCTTGTGGAACCACCGCGGCAGCAGATGCGCCTGGCGGCTGAGTGGCCCAGGCATCGGCTGAGTCTCGTGGTGGTACGTGAGGGCGGTGAGGTCGCGCCACTCCCGTCCGCCGCGGATCTTGATCATGCCAGCACCGAACTCCAGCCGGAACACGAGCCACCACATCAGCACGATCACGACCGTCGGCGGCGGCTGATCGCGCGAGCCGAGGAAGGCGGCGAGGAACCCCGCCTCCAGCAGCAGCATCTCCCACCCGAACCCGTAGAACGTCTGACCGATGCTGGAGATCGACATGTATCCGAACCACAGCGCGAGGAAACAGAGCATCGGCACCCACGGCGGGGCGAGTTGAGGGATGCCTGCGACAAGCAGCGCCGCGACAGCGATGCCGACCCAGCACAGCGCCGCCAGTCGTGGGTTGGTGTACCGGATGCGGCGGAACAGGGTCGGGTGCAGCATGCGCCCTCGTGACTTCGACGTGGCGGCCCAGTCCAGCAGCGCCGGCGCCGGAAGCAACCCGTGCTCGCCCAGAAGGGGCCGGAACTGGTTCAGAGTCGATATGAACGCGACGAGATACAGCGCCGCGATGCCCCGCTGGAGCACCTCACGTGCGAAACCGAAGTCGACAGCCGCGAAACCGTCCATGCGGCCAGGCTACGCGCGTCGCGTCGAGGCGGGAGGGGGTTGCGCGCACGCCCGATATCAGTGCGGCGCGGCATGCGCGACAGTCTGGGGGTCGGCGCGAGTGTCGCCCGAAGAGTCGCCCGAACACCGGCAGGCCGCACGAGAAAGGGCGTCGCGACCGAAGCCGCGACGCCCTTTCGGCGCTCAGTGAGTGAGAAGTGATTACTTCTTGACGACCCAGTCGAACTGGTCGCCGTTCTCCTCGAGCCACTTGTCGATGGCTTCAGCTTCCTGACCCTCGCCGAACTCGTTGACGACGAGGTCTTCGAGCGCGCCGTACTGGTCATCGTCGAGCTTGATCTTCGACATCAGCTCTGCGGCGTCGGGGAACTCCTCTGCGAAGCCCTTGTGCGACATGAAGTTCAGCGTCTCCGCATCACCCATCGCGCCGAGCGGGTCTTCGAGGTCCTTCACGTCAAACGCAGTGTTGGCCCAGAACGGACGCCACAGCGTGACGACGACGTCTTCCTTGTTGTCGATTGCCTCACCGAGGACGGTGAGCATCGCCGCGGTCGACGAGGTCTCGAGTGTGTACTCACCGTCAAGGCCGTACTCCGGCATCATCGAGTCCTGGGTCACGCCGGTGAGGCCTGCACCCGGCTCGATGCCGATGATCCTGCCGTCAAAGCGCGCGGCCTGGCCCTTGAGGTCTTCGATCGAGTCGATATCCATGTAGCTGGGCACAGCGATCGTGAGCTTGGCGTTCTCGTAGTAAGCGCCGAGGTCTTCGAGGTCGTCGCCGTAGGTCTTCATGTACTCGGCGTGCGTGACCTCGGGCCAAGCCGACGGGAACACGTCGATGTCACCCTGGGCCAGGCCGGTGTACAGCGGGCCCGCCTCGGTGAGCGTCTGCAGCTCGACGGTGTAGCCAAGCTTCTCAAGCTGGTCCTGAGCCAGGTACGCCATGCTGAGGCCGTCCGACCACGACGGGATGAACCCGAGGGTGATGGTGCCCTTGTCTCCGCCGCTTGCATCGCCGCCAGCGGTGTCGTTGCCCGTCGCGCATCCTGCGAGGGCGAGGGATGCTGTGACACCGATTGCTGCGATGGCTGTGATGTGCCGGTACTTCTTCATGGTGCTTCCTTTCGTATGTTCTGCTGCGTTACGTATGAGTTCAGTGATGGTTATGCGACTACGGGTTCTGCCGTGGCATCCGCCGTCTGCTCGCGCTGCGAAGCGCGCCGACGCGACAGCATCCCGAGCAGTGATGACGGCTGATCGCCCGGCGTTCCGAGCGCTGCGGTGACCCGGTCGAGGAAGACGGCGATCAGCACGACGCCAAGGCCGGCCTCGACGCCCTTGCCGATGTTCACGGTAGAGATGGCCTCGACGACCAGCTTTCCGAGACCGTCGGCGCCGGCCATCCCGGCGATGACGGCCATCGACAGGGCCAGCATGATCACCTGGTTGATTCCGGCCATGATGGTCGGCATCGCGAGCGGAAGCTGGATGCCGCGCAAGATCTGTCCCGGCGTCGCGCCGAACGCGTACCCGGCCTCGACGGTCTCAGAATCCACACCGCGGATGCCGAGCTCAGTGAACCGCACCCCAGGAGGCAGCGCGAAAATCACGGTTGCGACAAGTCCCGGTACGACACCGATGCTGAAGAACACGATCGCGGGGATCAGGTAAACGAGGCCGGCATCGTCTGCATGAAGTCGAGCACCGGCTTGAGGATCGTGCGCACGGTGTCGCTGCGCGCCGACCAGATTCCCAGCGGAATCGCGATCACGACCGCGATAAGAGCGGCGACGATCACGAGCGAAAGCGTCTGCATCGCCGCGACCCACAGGCCCATGCTGAGGATCAGCAGGAACGAGACGACGGTTCCTGCTGCCAGCCAGATCGAGCGCACCGCCCAGGCGATGAGCGCCGCGATGATGATCACGACGGCGAGAGGGGTGGCCGTGAGGATCTCGGTGAGACCGTTCACGAGGAACTTCACGACGAACGAAATGAAGTCGAGCAGGCCCTCGAGGTTGTCCTTGATCCAGTCGACGCCGGTAGCGACCCACTGGCCAAGCGGAATACGGAATCCATCCATCAGCGCACCTCCCCTTCGGTTGCGGATGCTTGGGCGGGCTGAGCCGCCGCATCAAGAACTGCGTCGATCTCGGCCTGCGGCACGGGAAGGTGCGGCAGGGTGATCTCCTCGGTCGAGTTCGGTCCGGGGCCGAGCGCTGCGAGCAGCGTGACGCGCGGGATGACACCGGTCAGACGTCCGGCGCTGTCTGTGACCGCGAGCGGCAGCGGCGACTCGACCGCAGGGACGAACAGGTTCATCAGAATCTCGTCTTCGGAAACAGCCAGCGGCACCGGCCTCATGATCGATGCCAGCTGCGTCTCGCCCTTGCGGACGAGCTTGATGGCGTCGCGGTCCGTGACCATGCCGACCAACTTGCGGTCGCGATCGGTGACATACGCCGCCGACATGTAAGCGTCGCGCATCTGGCGAAGCGCCGTGCGAGGACCGGCAGTCTCGGCGATGACCGGCCGCGGGCGCTCCATGACATTGGATGCCGTGAGCACACGAGCCCGGTCAACGTCCTGCACGAACTGCTCGACGTAGTCGTTGGCGGGGTCAGTGAGGATGTCTTCTGGGGTGCCGATCTGCACGATGCGCCCGTCGCGCATGACGGCGATCCGGTCGCCGAGGAACATCGCTTCGTTGAGGTCGTGCGTGATGAAGACGATGGTCTTCTGCAGCTTCTGCTGCAGTTCGAGCAGCTGCTCCTGCATCTCGCGACGGATGAGCGGGTCGAGTGCGCTGAACGCCTCGTCCATGAGCAGGATGTCGGTGTCAGCGGCGAGCGCGCGGGCGATGCCGACGCGCTGCTGCATGCCACCGGACAGTTCGGAGGGCAGCTTGTCGCCCCAGCCGGTCAGGCCGACCATGTCGAGCACTTCGGTGGCGCGCGCCAGCCGTTCGGCCTTGGCGACGCCCTTGAGCTCGAGTGGGTAGGCGACGTTTGCAGCGACCGTGCGGTGCGGCAGCAGTGCGAAGTGCTGGAACACCATCGACACGTTCTGGCGGCGGATTTCACGCAGACGTGACGCGGAGACACCAGCGATCTCGTCGCCGTTGATGACGACGGATCCGTCGGTGATCTCGTGCAGGCCATTGAGCATGCGGATGATGGTGGACTTGCCAGATCCGGACAGGCCCATGATCACGAAGATCTCACCGCGGTTGACGGTGAAGCTCGCGTCGATGACGGCAGCGGTTCCGGCATCCTGAATGTCAGAGCGGGATTCGCCCGCCTTTAGGCGGCGAACAGCCTGGTTCGGGTTTCGCCCGAACACTTTGAAAAGTTGGCGCGCTTCAAGAGCGGTTTCGGTCACGTTTCCCCCGCGGCTTACCGATTCTTCGGGTTT
This sequence comes from Microbacterium sp. CH12i, assembly GCF_000685355.1. Classification (GTDB taxonomy): domain Bacteria; phylum Actinomycetota; class Actinomycetes; order Actinomycetales; family Microbacteriaceae; genus Microbacterium. The sequence continues at coordinate 152,755 of NZ_JHET01000013.1, forward strand.
CGGAAGCCGGTTTCGGTTACGCCCGGGTGATGCTCACATGGCCATTTCGATATCGCTGCACCGGCGGCACTGACGACGGATTCGGATCCGCCGCAAGAACATCGACCGTACGCCCACGCCTCTTCGCAGCACAGCACATCGAAAGAAGGACGTGGCCGCGGACTGGTCTACAGACCAAAAGGTCTACATTTCAACGTAACAAAAGTGCAGGTCAGGGGCAAATCCCATCGCGGCTGAGCGCTCCCTTTTTGTCGCCTGAACGGGGGTTCTGTCTAATGTAGACAATCTGCGGCGCGGACAGAATCAGCGCTTGAAACTGCGGGTGACAGTGAATTTCGCCGTCCGGCGGACCTGCTCGGTGCGACCGATCAGCCGGGAAAGCTCGGCCTTGTACTCAAGCGAAGAGTTGTAGACCGTGAGGAGTTCGCCGCCGGGACGGAGCAGGCGCGCGGCCGCCTCGAACAGTCGCGTCGCCGCACGCGTGTGAATGCTGGCCCCGAGGTGAAACGGCGGATTCAGCAGAATCAGATCGGCGCTCGCATCCGGCAAGTCGGCACCGGCATCGTCGTGGGTGACAGTGACGCGGTCCGCGACGCCGTTGGCAATCATCGTCTCGCGAGCGGATGCCACGGCCGCAGCCGAGCGGTCGGTCGCGGTGATGCGGGCATCGGGGTGGTTCAGGGCGTAGAACGCAGCAAGCGCGCCGGTGCCGCAACCGAGGTCGATCACTCGTTGCGTGGCGTCGGCGTCCACGGAATCGGCGAGCACCTCCAGCAAAACGCGCGTACCGATGTCGATGCGGGACGCCGCGAACGCTCCGCCGTGCGAGGCGAGCGTGAGGGCGAATTCGGCGTGCGTCGCGCGCTGCGGGTACGGCGGCTCGTCCGGCACCGGCCGCACACCGGATGCCACGATCAGCCGCGACTTCCGCTCGGCCCTCTGCGCCTGCACTTCGCTGAAGCTCCGCCCGAGCACCTCGTTCTGCGTGATCGTCATGTGCTTCACCCGTCCGCCGGCCACCAGCACGACGTCGGGAGCGGCCCAGCGGGCCACGGCATCCGCGATCTCTTCCAGCTCGGAGAGCGCCTTCGGCAACTGCAGCAGCACGAGGCGGGCACCCTCAAGCAGCGACCGATCCAGCTCGTGCGAGGTGAATCCGGCGAGGCCCAGCGACTCGGCATTGCGAGCCAGCGCGATTCGCCCGGTCGCAGAGTCCTGATGCACCCGGACGCCCTCGAGCCCCGCATCCGTCAGCGCCAGGGTGATCGCGCCGTACTCGTCGCCTATCACGGCGACCTCCGTGCCCACGAGTTCTGACGAAGCGAGCGCGTGCTCGACCAGCATCCGATCTGTCGCGTCGTAGGCGAAAAGGTTCTCGGCTTCGACATCGGGGGAGCGGCGCAGGCGGTCGTACGAAAAGTCAGGCACCTGCCAAACTTACGCGTCCCGCGGCGCTCCGCGCGAAGGCTCCTACCGCTCAGCCCGCTTCAGGCCTAGTGTGCAGTACAACGGCGGCATCACACCGGGGAAGGGCAGTGTCCATGAGCGCTGCGATCGAGATCACCCAGCTGCAGAAGAACTACGGCCGCCACACCGCCTTGCGCGGCATCGATCTGCACGTCGCGCCCGGCACAGTGTTCGGACTCATCGGCCCCAACGGCGCCGGAAAGACCACGGCGCTGCGCACGCTGGTCGACATCATCCGACCGACGTCTGGCACGACCAGGGTGCTCGGCGAGGATCCGCACACGGGCGGGCCCGCCCTTCGTCGTCGGATCGGATACGTGCCAGGCGAGCTGCGCCTCGAGGGCCACGTGAGCGGACACCGCCTTCTCGCGTTCTATGCCGAAGTGTCGGGGCCGGTCGCACCGGGCGCCATCCACGACCTCGCCGACCGTCTCGGCGTCGACCTCGCTCGTCCCGTCCGTACGCTCTCGAAGGGTAACAAGCAGAAGCTCGGGCTCATCCAGGCGTTCATGCACCGCCCGGAGTTGCTCATTCTCGACGAGCCGACCAGCGGTCTCGATCCGCTCGTGCAACGCGAGTTCTTGGCGATGCTGCGCGAGGCTCGCAATGCCGGGCAAACCGTGCTGCTCAGCTCGCACGTACTCAGCGAGATCCAGCAGATTGCCGACGAGGTCGCGGTTTTGAGCGACGGGCGCATCGTGGCCGAGGGCGACGTCGCCTCGTTGCGCCTCGGATCGGTTCGCAGGGTGAACGCGAAGATCTCGACGACGGATGGCGCAGCTGCGCATGCACGATTCTCGGGGTTCGCCGGGGTGGAACTGCAGGAAGAAGCGGGTGGATTGCGCATCACCGGCACCGTGGATGGTGCGATCGACCCGTTCGTGAAGGCGCTCGCCCCGTTCGAGGTCAGCGAGCTCACCGTGGAGGAGCCGGATCTCGAGGAGTCGGTGCTCAAGTTGTACGGAGCCGGAGGCGGAGATGCCTAGCATCCTGCCCGTGTTTCGGCGCAGCATCCAGGAGTCCTGGAGGGGCCTGATCGGCTGGTCGATCGGTGTGGCCGCCGTGCTGCTGCTCTACCTTCCGCTGTTTCCGACTTTCGGCGCCGACGGACAGTTGCAGAACATCATCGACGCTCTGCCGAAACAGCTGGTCGAAACTATCGGCTATGACCAGATCTCCACCGGCGCCGGGTACGCGCAGAGCACTTTCTATGGACTGCTCGGCTTCTTACTGCTGACGATCGCTTCGGTCCTGTGGGGCTCGGCCGCGATCGCCGGCGCCGAAGAGTCCGGGCGTCTCGAACTCGACCTCGCGCACGGCATCGGACGGATGCAGTATGCCGCTGAGGCAGCGCTGTCAGTGCTCGTGAGACTGCTGTGGCTCGGAGCCTTCGCCGGCGCGATCGTCTGGGGATTGAACGGCCCGGCGGGGCTCGGCATTGACCCAGTGCACATCGTCGGAGCAAGCGCCGCGCTCGTCGGGCTCACTTTCCTCAGCGCTTCTGCCGCTCTGCTCGCCGGGGCTCTCACCGGCCGCAAAGCCTGGGCGAGTGGCGTTGGTGCCGGGATCGCCGTTCTCGGATACGTTTTCCAGGCGGTCGCGAAGCAGTCGAAGAACATCGAGTGGCTGAACGTCTTCTCTCCGTACAACTGGGTCTACCACCAGCCACCGCTACTGGGCGGGGTGGATCTCGGCGGTCTCGCACTCGTGTGGGGTTTCGCGCTGGCGTGTGCCGCGGCATCCGCTCTCGCGCTGCGTGGGCGCGACCTCGCCTGACGACACCCCTCCCCAACTTGGAAAACCCGGACGATCTCAGTGCCGCCCGGCGTGTCCGGCCTCGACACGCCGAACCGACGATTGATGATCCCGGTTTTCCGATGGGCGAGGCGGATGCCGGCGCAACCGCGCAATGTATCAGCGACCCCTTGCCGCGCTCCTAGTAAGTGTGAGCACAATAGGCACCATGACCGACGCCTCCCCTGAGGGCGCCGTCAGCGATGATCCGCCACGTTGGGAACGCGCCGCCGATCTGTTCGCCGACTGGCGTGCTGGCGACGCGCGCGCGATGGACGGCCTGGTGCGTCTGATGACACCCGTGCTGTGGCACGTCGTACGCGCGTATGGACTCGAACGCATGCACGCAGAGGATGTCGTGCAGTCCACCTGGCTCTCGCTCGTTCGGAGCGCCGAATCGATCATCGACGCTCGCGCGATCAGTGGCTGGCTCACCGTCACCGCACGACGCGAGGCTTGGCGCGTGAGCAAGAACCACCGACGAGCGGCTGCCACGGCAGACGAGATCCTCGAACCAATGCTGCCGCCGCAGGAGTCGACCGAAGCTCAGGTTGCGGCATCCGATGAATCGGCCCGCCTATGGGCAGCCGTCCGCACCCTCGCCGAACGCTGCCAGCGCCTGCTGCGCATCGTCGCGTTCGACGAGCGACCGGACTACGCGGCAATCGCCGCAGATCTGGAGATGCCGATCGGCAGCATCGGCCCGACCCGAAAACGGTGCCTGGCGAAGCTCCGCACCGCACTGACCACATCAGGGTTCCACGACGCACCTCTCGACCAAAGCACACCGCCCAACCACGCCACACCTCGCGAAGGGAGCAGCGATGAACGATTCTGATGCCGTGCTCTTCGCGCAACTGCGCACCGCCATCGACGACGCAGACCCTGTTCCGAGGGATCTCGCCGACCGGATGGTCGCGGCCGTCGCGGTCGCCGACCTCTCGCGAGAGTATGCACTGCTGACCCTCGTCGAGGGCGCCGAACACGCTGTGCGCAGCGACGCCGAGACGACCACCTTGCAGTTCAGCGACGGCACGGCGAGCGTACTTCTGCACGTCAGTCATACGGCCCGCGACCTCCGCCGCGTCGACGGCTGGGTGGATGCCGATGTCATCGAGATCCGGCTCATACAGGGCGAGCGCTCCTGGAGTGTGCCACCGGGAAGACAGGGCCGCTTCGCATTCGACGACATCCCGCCAGGACTCACGCGAGTACAACTCGTCACCGCCGGTGAGACCAAAGATCTGCTCACGCCGCACTTCGAGGTGTGAGACCCGACGAACACGGCGGGTGATCCGCCGGGAAGGTTGAGCGATGGATCATCCTCGTGGCTGGAGTTGGCAGGACCGTGCAGAAGGGTCGATCCCTCGCGGTACGGCGCTAGATCCGAACGTCGATCCGATTCCGGGTATCACGGCGTTCCCGACCGCATATCTTCCGAGTCGGATGCTGATCGCCGAGGAGCCCGACGATGAGAACGGTGCATACGACCGCGACGTGAAGGTCCTCAAGGACTCCGCTCGTTCGTTCGGATGGCAGTTGGATGTCGAAGCCGACGACCTCCTTCGCACCGGCCGCGCCTCCGAGATGCTGCCAGGCATCGCCGGGCTGCACCGTGCGCACCTCACGACTCCTGTGGAGCTCGGCGAGGGCGTCTCGCCGGTCGCTCCCGACGCATGGCGGGTATTGCAGCGCGCTCGGCGTCTCACCGAGAGCTCAATGCCGCGGGCAAGCCTTGAGCATGTGCTGGCGATCGACCCCGTCGGCCTCAACCCGTTCACCCGTACAAACCCGTTCACGCGTACGAATCCCTTCACCCGCACCAACCCGGTGCGTGGAGCAGGCGCCGTCGGCAGCGACGACTATCTCGAACCGGGACGCGGCGGCCGCCAGCCCATCATGTGGATCGGCGCTGGCCCGGTGCGGGGAGCGAATCTACGGAAGGGACGCCGGGCGGTCGTTGCCATCCTCGACACCGGTTGCGGCATTCACGAGTGGCTGCCAGATACGATCGTCACGCACAGGGTCGAGCTCGACGGCATCGCCATCGGTCTCACCGGCGACGATGACCCTGAACTGTACCCGGATCTATACGGTCAGCTCGATGGCGAAATCGACGCAGTCGCAGGTCACGGCACGTTCATCGCCGGGATCATCCGCCAGACCGCTCCGGATGCCGACATCCTCGCCGTCCGCGTCGCAGGGTCACTGGGAGTCGTCGACGAGAGCACGTTCCTTGAGGCTCTCGCCGCGGTCATCGAGCTGCAACGTCGGTTCGTGCACGGGATCGACGGCGGCCGCCCGATCGACGTCCTCAACCTGTCGCTCGGGTATTACCACGAGACTCCGACCGACAGTCTGTTCTCGCTCACCCTCTACGACCTGCTGCGCGCGGCGCGCGAGCTCGGAATCATCGTCGTTTGCTCGGCCGGGAACGACGCAATCGATCGGCCGTCGTTTCCGGCATCGCTGTGGGCATGGCCGGGCGCCGACAACGGACTCGCACCAGACGGCGCCGTGCCGCTCGTGTCGGTGGGTGCGTTGAATCCCTCGGGTCGATCGGTCGCACTGTTCTCGAATGTCGGGCCGTGGGTGTGCGGCTATGCGCCGGGAACTGCGGTGGTCTCCACGACCCCCGCGTTCACGGGCGGGGCGCAGGCTGCGACCCGCGACGACATCGGGAATCTGCCACGCGAAACGGTCGACCCCGACGACTACCGTGGCGGCTTCGCGGCGTGGAGCGGCACCTCGTTTGCCGCGCCGTATGTCGCGGGGCGGATCGCCGCGGTCCTCGCCAGCGCCGTGCCGTCGGGCGGTGCCGCGCCGACTTCCGCAGCGAAGAAGGCTGTGGATGCTGTGCTGAAAGCGCTGCCCCCGGAGGCGCCGTTCGACTAGGCGGCGCCCTGCCCTTCCGCCAGCACCGTGAAACCGGCATCCTAAACAGATGGATACCTCCGCGTTCACGCTGTACGAGCGCGGGCGCGACGCCACCAACGCGCAGCGCTACGGTGACGCACGCAAGTTACTCGCTCGCGCATCCGCACGGGTAGAGGATGCCGATCTGCGGGCACGCATCGACGGCACGATGGCGTATCTTCTCGCGCAGACCGGGGAACCTGCCAAGGCCGAAGAGTTGTGCCAGGAGGCGCTCGGCCGCGCCGGAGTGAGCTCCGAGACTCGGGCTATCCTCGCCGGCCAGCTCGGCGTGCTGTTCACCCGCGCAGGCCGACTGGATGACGCGGAAGAGATGCTCACCCGCGCAATCGACGGACTCGAGTCGGTGGCAAAAGCCAACTGCCTACTCAACCGCTCGCTCGTGCACATGCAGCGCCGCACTCTGGATGCCTGCACCGCCGACCTCGAACTAGCGATCGAGATCTACGAAACGGCCGGTGAACACGCGGCCGCAGCCGAAGCGCGCCACAACCTCGGCTACACCGCCCTCCTGCGCGGCGACCTGATTGCGGCGCTCGATCTGATGGCGCAATCCCGGCCTGTTATCGCCGCAGACTCCGACGTGAGTGCCGCGATGAGCGATCTGGATCGTGCCGAGGTGCTGCGCGACGCCGGCCTGGTCGACGAAGCAGAACACCTGCTCGAAGGTGTGGCTGTGACGTTCGGCGCCGCGCGCATGCGGCAAGCGCGCGGCGAGTCAGAGTTCCACTTGGCCCGGTCGCTGCTGCGGCATGATCCGGCCCGTGCCGAAACAGTCGCAAGGACGGCAGCACGACGGTTCCGCGCCCTCGGCAGCGCGAGTTGGGCAGCGCGCAGCGATGCCATCCGCCTCGACGCGCGCCTCGCGACCGGCAAGGCACCACGCCCTGCGGAGTTCGCTGCCACGGCCGCGGCGCTTCGTACGGCGGGGTT
>NZ_JHET01000014.1 GCF_000685355.1 Microbacterium sp. CH12i
TCTCGCCGCCGACACCGGGCTGGCCATCACGGTGTGCCACCTGCCGCCCGGCACGAGCAAGTGGAACAAAATCGAGCACGGCCTGTTCTCCTATATCTCGATGAACTGGCGAGGCAGACCGTTGACCAGTCACGAGGTCATCGTGAACACCATCGCCGCCACCACGACGCGGACGGGCTTACGTGTCCACGCTGAACTCGACCAGAACGAGTACCCGCTCGGCGTGAAGATCCCTGACCAGCAGATGAAGGCCCTCGAGGCCGACGGGATCCTCGCCCGCCACGACTGGCACCCAGAATGGAACTACACGCTCAACTCGACACGCCCAAGTTAATATTCAGCGAGCCCTTAGCCTCCCGTCGGTGCGCTCTGCTGTTCCGCCGAGCAGTCTCGCCATCGCCGCGCGCAGCTTCGTCTCGGAGTTGGTGGTGTCAGACATCCGTGAACCTCCGAGTGATCTTCTGAACTGATGCGAGCTCTCCCTCGAGTTGCTCACGATTGCGGGTCGCCATCTTCCGATCTCGAAGCTTCGCAAGCAAGTCGCGTTCCTCGGCGATCCAGACCGGCGCGTGCTCATCGGTGATGACGGAGTTTCCGCAGGTAGTTGGTTGGCATCTGTTCGGCATCACCCCCTGAGCGGCTGCTTCGGCCGGCAGCCCTTTGAGGCATGCCGCCTGTTCGGGGATGCCCAGGCAGTGGTTCACTGTGCCCCAGCGCAGCGTATTGAACTGATCCCGAAGGAGCGCCCGCAGAGTGCGCTGGTCTCCAATCTTCACTATCGTGCTGGCCTCGACTTCACCGAGGCGATCGCGGAAGCGTTGTGCGCCTGCACCTGCCAGCGGGAGCTCTTGGGCATTCGCCCCGGACCACATGCCGACGAGCCGTGAGGCGACCGCTTCTTGTAACTCGTGTTCGAACTCGGCGGCCCATTCCGGCGTCTCGCTCGCATACCCGGACGTTGTGCCGTTAGCGACGGCGCGGCGTGCCGCATGCTTGAGCTGAATGCCGAGCGCGATCTCGCCGTCTGGCTGCTGCGCCGTGATGATGGCCATGGTTCGCCGGAACATGTGCGGGGCGAGGTGGAACGCCGGGATTGGCTCGAGCCCCGCGTCTGGACCTAGCGCGTTGAGTTGGATGATGAACTTCTTCAGCTCATCGTGACGGTCGAACCGCGTCAGGTGACCTTCCTTCTCGTGGTTGCGCCGACTCGATCCGAAGAGGTCTTCGCCGAGTGCGAGCTGCTCTGCGACCGCAATGGCTTGCGCTACCGGTTCGATGATCCACCAGTTGCGCCGGTGGGTCCCGCGTCGACCCTTTCGCAGTTGAGACGTGACAGCGGGAGCGCCGTAGGACGTGGTGAGCGCGCCCTTCTTGATGCTCAGCAGTTCGGAATCGCGCATCATCGTGAGCGCAGCGCAAAAGACGTAGCACGCGTTGCGGAGGATCTTCTTCTGCTCGCGGATCGTCGCTGGGTCGAATCCGTCGATCCATGGGCCAAGGCCGCCGTCGGCACGCGTGACGTCGGTCGGCTTGGTTGATAGACCCCCGGCCGTCGTATGGATGGCTCCGCCTGCAATTGCACGAGTGACCTGCTCACGGCGGCACAGCACTACCTGCGACTGAAGGTCCGCGAACATGGCGTGGCTGTGGCCGTCAGTGGCAAGGAGGGAGAGCAAGGTCCAGTGGATCTCGCCTTTTCGGAACCGTCCGTATGTCAACCGGTGCACCGGAACTACGGTGTCGCTTGAGCTAAGCCAGCGCTTCAGCGCGGCGTCGGGGTCGTTTACTCGTCGGCGATCCTTCAGCGGGCGATTGAGTGCAGACCACTCAGCTGCGGCTGCAAGAATGTCGTGAGAGAACACGTCAATGTATTGCCAGCACGCACGCAGAAGTGGCCACCACACGCTTGGCGGTATCACTGGCGTGCTGAGTTCGTTGCCAACGGTTCGTCCGCTCAGTGCCTTGGTCGTTTGGCCGCCCCACGGGCGGAACGAGAGGCCACCTCCAGTGAGGACAGAATCGAAGTCGTGCAGGGCCCGGATTGCGTCGACCGCCGACACTGTCGCAGAGATCGCGTCCTGCGACCTTGCCCTGACAAGGAACCGGTCGAGATGCGCCTGCTGTAGATCGCGAAGCGGGGTCCCACGGTAGTTCTCCGTGTGCCACATCGCGAAGTTCTTCAGGCCGGCGAGTCTCGAGTGAACCGTCTTGATCGAGACCGGCGTTGATCTCAGATACAGCCCTTGTTTGCGCAGCACCGCGTGCACGGGATTGAGCAATGCGATGGCTAACTCTCGTGCGAGGAGATTCCATCCGCCGTCGAACCCTTCGAAAAGAAGAGATGCAGAATGCCGGCCAGCCGCAGGATTCCATCCCGCTGCACGGAGGTCCCACCGTCGGTTTTCGCCGAACATAGGAACAGGGTGATCATGCTCAAGATACTGATGCTGGAGGACTGGTTCGTTCGCAGCCCAAAAGCTGCTCTGAAATTCTGATGCCGCGAGGGGATGCGTATTCGGCGTCGTGTTCACAGGTGAGTTCCTCGTTGGGTGAGCGGTACATGCACCGTCTGCTGGATGTCGTTGAGCTGGGCCTCAGCTGCATGGATCTCATTGGCCGGGAACTCTTGCAGGATCCGTTCGACGTTCATGAGCTGCTGGCCGTGCACTGCGGCGAACTGTCCAGGAGGCATCTCCTTCTCGTGCCCTCGTAAGATCTCTCGATACGCAAGGACGCGGGGAAGATGATCTGAGAAGACGATCGCGTTCGGGCACGCGAAGCACATCGATGGGCGATGCTCGCATAGCCGACCGGTAGGGCTGAAGGGTGATTCATAGGGAGACGAGCATTGTGCGACGCTCATCGCACGGTCGGTGGTGCTCGACGACAGTTCTTCTGCTGCAGCGCTCGAGAGCGCACCTGACTCATCCGTCGCCACGACGCTCGCTGGTGACTTCACCAAGAGAGGTCCATTGCGCAGCCGGTCGAACACCTGCTCTTGTGCAGCGTTGACGGCAGTCCCTGCGAGGACATGCACCGTCGTCGACTGCGCATAGTGTCGCTGGTAGACAGCGATGCTGTGATCGTCGCCCGCGGCGGAGTCGGCGCTTCGCAAGACCGCAGCTCTGATGCTCTTTACCGTCTTCCGAAGTCGTCGAGCGTCGTGGGGTTGCGAAACCTCGGGTGAGATTGTGGCCAGTAGGGCGCTGAACGGTTGGCGGTGGAATGGGGTTGCGCGAGGTTCGAGGGATCGGCCGATTGTTCGTTGAACAGTGAGAAATAGGGCGTCGCCGCTCGGCGATTTCATCGACGTCGCTTCGCTTCTGGCGTGTTCAGTGACGGCGATGAGGCGTCGGACGAGGTCGCCGGCCTTCCAGCCCTTGTCGGTATCCGTATCCGTAGTTGCGCAGCGAATTGTGCGACTCCGGTGAGCCCGTGCCTTATGAAGACGCACGTGGAGTGCGTCGGAGGAAGGTTTGATGTCTTGGATTGTGACGCCTGACCATTCCTCAGGCGCGGCGCCGGTTTCCAACTGCAGGAGCGTGCGGAATGCAATGAGATCTTGATCCGTCGGATAGAGGTACGACAAGGCGCGGTCCATCGAGCGATAGATGGACGCCCCGCCGCTCCCCTCGCCATCGAGTTCGTTAAGCGTGCCGGATTTGTTGGCCCTAGCGACATCGTCAAAGATCGACGTATCGTCTGTGCGACCGAGCCATCGCACGCCCCACAGAACGTTGGCCGGTCGAACCCATCCGTCGTTGCGGGGATCCTTCCCGCTCAGCAAGAGTTGTCGACCGCGTGACAGTCGTGCTTCGAGCTTCCGGATCCGGTCCCGGCATACATCGCGTATCGCGAGACGTTCGGCATTCGAAAACTCGTCTAGGGGCCTACTCTCGCCGCCCTGGTGAAGAATTGGGCCACGTGCCCAGCGCAGTACCGGCTCGCTCACTTCGCGGCCCCCGGCGACGCGTACCTGGATCAGCCGTCGGATTTGGCGGCCCCGGCTGTACGGGATGTGGCTCTCTGCAGAGTACGACCGGCCGAGCGACGATTCCCACTCGTGGAGCGCTTCGACCACCGAAGCATCCGCTCGTGACAGGGAGGTCGCGCGCGGAACCGAATCGGCGAATTGGCCTAGAAAATTTTCCAGCCCGCGGCGGTAGTGATACATGGTGCCATCGGCGAGCCCAAAGGTCTTCTGCATCTCGACCAGCGCGTCCGCGAGCTCGGCTGCAAGCACAGGATGCCGGTACTCCAGCGGATGTACGGTCGAGTCGACAACGCTGCCTGTGTCTGTGCGAAAGGATACGACGCGGGGCGAGAGGTCGAGATTGTTCATGCGTCACGGCGATCGGAGAGTACGGCCTCGGCGAACGTTACTGCTTCGTCGTTCCAGCTTTCAAATATGTCTTGCACTAGTGCGTCAGTGTCCTCGATGTAGCGGAGATAGATCATCGTCGTGGCCGGGTTGGAGTGCCCAAGTAGGCGCTGCACGGTCAGTCGCGGATTGATTGAGATGTGTTCGGAAAGTGTCGCGGGGCCGATCGAGCCGGCGCGTCTCTCCGCCTCGCGAGCGAGCGCCAGTTCGGTGAGTGCCTTCAGTGTGACGACGGCGAACGTGTGCCTGAGATCGTGTGGCGTGACGCGTGCCCGGCGGCCCCCAAGTTGTTCGGGCGCGAGTTCGATCGTGCGCCGACTCGCGGTTTCGAACGTCGCATGCCAGGCTCGCAGACCGATCGGGAGTCCTCCTCTTCCGAGGAAGAGGCCGAGTGCTTCAAGGCCGTGCTCACGCTCAGTCACCGCGATCCTCCGAAGACGGGGAGGCAGCAGGTGCAGTCGCCAGGTGGAACGCCGGGTGCCAAGGCGGCCTCGGACAACGCCAGCTGTGGAGTCGAGCTCGTCGACGATGAACAGGTCGTGACGTCCCGCCCACAGCGATGCCGCGGAGCGGCGGACGATGGCACGCCGCTCGGTCTGCCGGTAGAGGTCGACGGACCGCAGCGTGGACGCCGGGACGGACACGCGTCGGCGTTTCTGGTACTTGGCGCATGCTTCGAGCAGCACGGAGGCGCCCAAGCCGGATGGCAGCGGCAGCTCAGTATCCAGCAGAGTAGAGAACTCGGACACCCTCATCCCGGTCGTCACAGCGATTTCAGCACCCGCGGTAGACCGCAGCGCGGAGCGGCCACGCCAGCTCGGATCCATCTCGCCGCTGGCCGTTCGTCCCTGGATCCCGACGTTACGAAAGGCTGCCCACTGTGCTCTCGTAAGCGGCCGGATGTCAGGCTCACTGTGCCATGGGCGGCGAAGTGCAGATGAACGACCGACGGTTATCCACGGCTCGCGAGCAATCGCGCCGGTCTGCATCAGAAGGCTGTACACACCGCGGATCACGACCACCTCACGTTGCCAGGTAGCAGGCGAAACGGGCCGCTCAGCGTCGGCCAGGCGCCACTCCCGATAGGCGGTGATGTCGTCTGCGCCTGCGTGGACGACGTCGGTTCCTCGACGTGCGAGGAACGACGCGAATCGGAAGGCGTCGTACCCGTAGCTGCGAACAGTCGACTTCGACGTGGCGCCGCTGACGGCTCTGAAGTAGGTCAGCCACGGCTCGACCGGGCGCCACCGTTCATCGAGCAGGAGCGGCATTCCATCGCCGAGTGTGGCCACTGACTCATATGTCTTCTTGGTCAGATCATCAGCGGCCAGCGTCGACGGCAGGCTGCGGTCAATGAATCGTAGATGCATGGTTCTCCGAGTGGTCGGTACGTGAGTGCGTTGAGACACTGACAGAACATACACATAAGCGCTGCCGGCTGTGGCAACTTTCTGGTGGTCGGGTATCGCCAGATGAGGGCGCTGGATCTCGAAGTACTTCTGCGGATTCAGGAGTTGTCCGGAGAGACGGCACGCACGATGTTCTTCACCGAGGAGCACCTTGCGGTGAGGCTTTCGAGCTTTCACGGGATCGAGCTAGAGGAGTGGCCGGCGCAGATTGCCGCGACGGCTTTGCACCTGGTAGAGCACCAGGCGAATCAGGCGATGGAACTTGCTTTAGGCTCTGCCCCTGATCCGCTGCCGCTCGACAAGATCAAGACGATCATCGTCGGGAACGCGCTGCGCATCGACTGGGCGGAAGTCGTTGAGCCCACCGAGCACCTGTACATCATGGGCAACCCGCCGTTCCTCGGGCACGCGACACGTTCTGTGGAGCAGGCGCAGGAGCTTCGTGACGTCTGGCGTCGGGAGGATATCGGTCGGCTGGATTACGTCACGGGCTGGTATGCGAAAGCGCTCGAGTTGTTCGAGCGTCCGGGGTATGCCGGCGAGTTCGCCTTCGTCTCGACGAACTCGATCGCGCAGGGTGAGCCGGTGCCCGCGCTGTTCGGACCGGTGTTCGCTGCCGGATGGCGTGTGAAGTTCGCCCACCGTACCTTCGCGTGGACGAGTGAGGCACCGGGAGCAGCTGCGGTGCATTGTTCGGTGATCGGCTTCGACCGATCACCGAAGAAGCGTGCACGGCTGTTCGACTACTCGGCCGACCTCAAGGGGGAGCCGATGGAGATCCCCGTGCTGGATCAGCTGAATGGATATCTCGTCGACGGGCCGATAGTGCTCGTTGAGCAGCGACGTACCCCGTTGGGTCAGCTGCCGCCTATGGTGTTCGGCAATATGGCCCGAGACGATGGCAACCTTCTGATCGAACCTGACGAGTATGACGAGGTCATGGCTGATCCGGTGGCTGCGAAGTACGTTCGCCCGTTCGTGGGTGCCCGCCAGCTGATCCATGATGAACCGCGGTGGTGCCTCTGGCTGGTGGACCTCGACCCCAGCGACATCGCCCGCTCTCCGATTTTGCGGCGCCGCCTCGACGCGGTGCGAGCCTTCCGTGCATCATCGAAGGCCGCTTCGACACGGCAGATGGCGGAGACACCGCACCTGTTTGGTCAACGGTCGCAGCCGGACACGCCCTATGTGTGCGTGCCCAGGCATGCGAGTGAGACCCGCATGTTCTTCCCCGTGGGACTGTTCGAGCCCGATGTGATCTGTGGTGATGCCAACTTCAAAGCTGACGATCCGGACGGCCTGGCCTTCGCAGTGATCTCATCCTCAGCGTTCATCACTTGGCAACGCACGATCGGCGGACGCCTCGAGTCACGACTAAGGTTCTCGAACACGTTGTCGTGGAACACCTTCCCGCTGCCGGCGCTCACCGATGCGCAAAGGACAGCGATCATCGCCGGTGGAAAGTCCGTGCTCGCAGCAAGAGCGCTGCATCCAGAACGATCGCTCGCTGACCACTACAACCCGCTCGCCATGTCACCTAATCTGCTGCGAGCGCATCGTGAGCTCGATGCGGCGGTGGATAAGGTTTTCGGGTTGCGGGGGAGTGTTGGTGAGGCTGATCGGTTGCGTGCGTTGTTTGCCAGCTATGCGAAGCTCACGACGGTGGATGAGCTTGTGATGCCGGCGAAGCCTGTGCGTCGGCGTTCGCGTGCTGCTGGGTAGGGTGCGTCGTGGTGGGGTGTCTTGAGTGGTGGCCGTATGCGACGGTGCCGGTCGATGGGGCTGCGGAGATCGATGAGGATGGTGAGAATCAGTCCTGTGCGTGCGGGAATGATTCGTGGACGGAGGATTGGCGGCATGCCGATCGTTTTGGTCGGCTGTCGTTCGCGTCTTCGGGGTCTGATGATTCTGCGGAGTTCGCGGTCTGCCCGGTGTGTGGTCGGGTGTATTCCAATGCGTTGTTGTTCGTGAGGTCGGTTGTGCCGGCGGTGGCGCGGTATGACGTCAGTGGTGCTGAGTTTGTTGCTGCGCTGGCGCGGTATGACCGTGAGGCGTATGGTCCGCCTCTGGGCTGATTTTGCGCATGAGTAAGGGCACCCGCTCGGAGCCAACTCGGTCGCGATTGTCAGATACACAACAGTGTTGGAGGGTCAGCCTCAACCAGAAGGAAGAGATTGCTCAACGGGCGGGTGCCCAGGTCTAATGCTAGCTGGCGTCGTCGATGTCGTCGATCATCGTGGGGTCGAGCAGCTGGGCGCTGATCTTCTCGAGAAGCGCGGCGAGCGCGTCGATTGAGTCGGAGATCTCTTGTGCGGTGGCGGTGCGGTCGGCGGTGAAGTAGTAGTGCCGGTAGCTGTTGCCGTGGGTGTCGGTGATGCCCGGGCCGTCTCCATCGGTGGTGGGTAGTGTGCGGGCGACGGTGGTGACGATGTGGGTTGGGCTGGTGCGGTTGCGGAGGAGGACGGTGTCTCCGGGGTGCAGCTGGGGCCAGGTGGTGAGGTCGTGGGGTGGTGGGTGCTCATTGGCTGATCCGCTCTGGTTGGGGCATTGGTAGGCCTGCGTGGATGTCGGCGCGTAGTGCGGCGCTGCAGTCTTTGCAGTTGGTCTTTTTGGGGTCTGTGTTGGCTGTGCTGTTTTGGCGACCGCAGTAGCCGTGTTGGGGATCGGCGCTGGCGATGCAGATTCGGGATGTGGTTCCTTGGGACATGGCTGTGCTTTCTAGGCTGTGTTCTCGAGTGCGGTGAGCGGTTGCAGGGCGAGGATTCGCTGTGCCTTTGCCGCTTCGATCTCGCGGGGGAGTTCGCCTTTGCGGGCGCCGGAGCGGCCGTAGAGGAGGATCTTCACTCCGGTCTTGGAGACGTTGGCTTCCTCGGCGATTTTGAGCACGGTCATGCCGCTGTCCATCAGCGCGCGGGTGTGGGTGCGGATGGGTTCAGCGGGGACGCGCGGCGGTTGCTCGGCGATGCCGGCCTCGCGACGGCGGCGTCGTTCCTCAGCGAGTGATGCGTCGGAGCAGGAGATCTGGCCGGGGCAGTGCTCCCGGTTCTTGCAGCCGAGTTGATAGCCGTATGCGGTGCCGTGGTACTCGGCAGGGATCTGCTGCTGCTTGCGTTGCTCCATCCACTCGCGGTGATAGTTCCTGCCGGCCTCGATGCACTCAGGGCGATCGCAGCCGCGTGCCCTGCAGGCGTTGGTGCCATGTGGCCGCAGCTGGCGGGGCTTAGATGGCTTGGAGGGTCGGAGTGCGCGCGGCTTAGCGGGCGGTGCCGGCCGGCTGTTGGTGCTCGCTTCGAGTTCAGCGGTGACGGCCTGATGGCGTTCGGTCGCTTCCTGCAGCGCACGTTCGATCGCGCCACCTACCGACAGGCCGGTGCTCGATGCGATGGTCGCGGTTGCGAGCCGTTTGACGGCTGCTGCCAGCTGCTGGCGGAGGTCCACTCTGGTCGATCGCCAGCGAGCGAGCTCGTCGATGTGCCGATCGAGCTCGACTTCATAGGCGTCGAGATCCCGCAGGCGCTGTGCGAGCTTGTCGCCGCTGAGAGTGGTGTTGTTGCGTGCGTGGGTGAGCCAGGTGTAGCCGGGGTGCGTTCGCGGTGCGGGTGGCGGCGTGGCGGCGGGGGCTCGGTCTGCCTGGGACTGCGCTGCGGGTGGCGGTGTCTTGGGCGTGCGGGGGTGTTTGGTGGCTGCCGGCTTGCGCTTCTTTGGGGGTGCGGTTGCAGTTGTGGTGCGGTCGTGTTGGCGCGCGCGGGTGCGTGCGGCGGCGTCCTGTTCGAGGATCTCGGTGAGGGACATGCCGGCGTCGAGGCGGCGGGCGAAGGTGAAGTCACCGACGTAGCGGGTATACACGGTGCGGCAGGGGATGACGGCGGGGCAGGCGGCTGTGCGGCAGCCTTTGCGGTGGCCGGTTGGTGTGCCGTGGGGGAAGCTGTCGTCGAGCAGGTCGAGGGTGGACATTGTGGGGTCTTCCTCTCAGTGCGGATCGAGCTCGAGTAGGAGTCCGAGCGCGTTGGCGATCGCGCGAAGCCGGTAGCCGCGGCGTCCCTGCTCGACATGGCCGAAAATGTTGATGAACTCAAACTCGAGCTCGTCGCCTGCCTCCTCGACGTAGGTGATGGTGTGGATGTCGGCGGCGTCGAGATACTGCCAGCCGTAGGAGTGTTGCCAGCCGAACGGTTCGGCGGGGTTGTCGATGCGTGACTGAATCCAGCGGACGATGATGGCACCGAGGGGGCCGTCAGAGTTGGCGCGGGGCGAGTGCGGGTCGTTCGGGATCATGGCGTCGATTTTGCGGACGCCGTAGCTGTCGACGTTCTCGATGGTGTCGGTGTCGATGTCGGCGAACAGGTCGGAGTAGTTCGTGCCGTTCTCGTCGATCGCCCTGAGGATGCGGGGTGGGATGGTCATGATGCTGTCTCTTCCTGGGTCGTGTCTGACGAGGTCAGTGTGTTGGGGTGCAGCTGGTCAGGGCACTGCGCAGGGCAGTGATGTCGTCGGGAGCGAGCGTGAGGTCGTAGGCGTGGGCGACCTGCACGTAGCGGGTTGCGTAGTCGCATGGGCCGTGCGGGGGCATCCAGCTGCTGGGTGTGCGATCGCCCTTGGTCTGGTTCGCGGTGGTGACCTGCAGGTTGCGGGGATCGTTGGCGAACTGCAGCCGGGTGTCGTCGCTCCATTGGGCGGCGCCGGTGTACCAGGCGGCGGCGAGGGGGATGACGTGGTCGACCTGCACGGGCTGGTAGCCCTTGCTGACGCGGGTGAAGGTGATCGTCTCGCCGGTGTATGGATCGTTGAGGGTGCCGGTGAGGGCGACGCAATCGTGGGTGCCGGCCTTGAAGGTGAGGTCGATGAGATCGCGGCGCAGCATGTCGTTGCGGGTGTCGCAGCCGTTGCGGTCGACGTCGGCCCATCGTTGGCCGAAGAGATCTCGGTCGTACTTGGTGTAGGTCATGTCGGTGGCGGCGGGGATCTCCTCGAGCAGTGCGAGGGCCGGCGTTGCAGCTGCTGCGGCAGCGTCGTCGGCGGGCGGCGGCGATGCAGGTGGGGTGGCGCCGATCGGTGCAGGCAGCGCTGGTGCGGGGTGTGCGGCGTTGCCGTTGTCGTTGGTCGCGAAGGTGAGCGCCAGCAGCAGGGCTGCGACGACGGCGACGCCGCTGCCGGCGGCTTTTCCTACGGTTCGGTTGAGCTTCATGATGGACCTCCGGTTTCATTGCATATAGGCCGCGATTTCGTGCCTTCGCGGACGAATCTGGGTGGACGGCCGCGAACCGGGGCGCAGGGCCTGCCGGTTCGCGGCCGCGGCTCACTCGGCCAGCTGCTCGTCGTCGACGAGGTCTTCGGCGAGGATGTTGACGGCGCGCAGTACGTTGGTGGCGGTGCTGCGGATCAGGTCGACATCAGCGCCAGCCCATCCGGCGACGTAGCCGATGGAGTAGTCGCTGGTGTCCAGTCCGAGCAGCGCGGCGACGACGTAGGCGGTCGATTCGGCCTCGGTCTCGCGGATGCCGCGGTGGCCGGACTCCCCTTCGATCTCGTCGACGTGGAGGATCGCGTGTGCGGCCTCGTGGATCATCGTCTTCGCGCGCTGCGCGGGAGACATCTTCGCGTCGACGCGGATCTGCCGGGTGCTGGGGGTGGTGTACCCGTTGAGGCCATCGCGGGCGATGTCCTCGAGCTCGACATCCCAGCCGCGGCCGCGCATGAATGCGGCGGTGCGCTCGAAGATCTCTGTCTCATCCTCGCCGACCAGGTGGCGGGTGATCTCCACCGGCTCCACTGCGTCCTCATCGGCATCCGTCTGGCTGATGTCGAACACGGACAGCACGGGGTAGTAGGCGCGGCGGCTGGTGATCTCTTCGCCGCTCTCTTCGTCGACGTCGACGGTCTTCTTCGTGGAGTATCCGAAGATCTTGATCGACTTCTCGCCGCGGCGAACGTGTCGGCCGAGCTTCTCCCACTGGCGGTATCCGAGAACGCGGGTCGCGTCCGGGCGCTGAGCGAAGATCAGCCACGAGTTGTTCATGCTGAGGGTGCGGAAGTTCGCGGTGAACCGCAGCCACGCGATCCAGTTCTCGCCCTGCGCGAGCTCGGCGACCTGAGCGGTCAGCTGGTCGTGCAGCGCCTTCGCCTGCTCGCGCCGCTGCTCGGGGGTCCGGGTCCGGGTCCGGGTGGTGGTCGTGCTCATGATGCCCTCCAAAGGCTTGTTGTGTATCTGACATACATAACAATACTCAGGACTGAGCGACTGTCAAGCCCAATCTGCGAATAGGGGAGAAGTGCCCGCTGAGGCAGACGAGATCAGCGCACCGCGGGGCGGTGGGCGCTGGGTGAGAGGAGGGGGTGCTATCCGGCGAGGCTGCGGATGGTGCCTGCGAGCTCGTCGTCGATGTCGACGAACTCGGAGCTCTTGAACCCGACAACCACGGCGTTGCCGACGATCGGGCGGCGTGCGATCAGCGACGCCAGTCGGTTGAGTGGCAGCTGCTGGATCAGCCCCTCTTCGTTGGCGATCAGGTCGTGGTTGCCGTCGATATCGACCGTCTCGATATAGCCGCCGACTGCGCGCTGGTAGTCCTCGAGGCCGGTGAAGGTGGCGTCGGTCACCTGTCCGCCCGTGGTGATCAGCAGTCCGTTGGTGTTGCTCATGATGTCCTCCGTGTGTTGATGTTGTGTATCTGACATAGATAACAATACACACGGGTACAGGTGCCCACAACCCCCGGGATGAAGAATCTGGGTGAGGGCGAGCTACAGCAGTTGTAACTATCAGTGATACAGTTGCAACATGACGATGAACGCGATCGCTGAGCTCGGGAAGCTCGCACAGATGCAGTCGGGCCTGGTGACGACTCGACAGGCAGCGGCCATCGGCGTGCAACGCATGCAGATGTCGCGCATGAGTGCGGCCGGCGTGCTCGAGCGGATCACTCACGGCGTGTACCGCATGGCCGGTGCCCCGGAACCTGAGCACGAAGAGATCCTCGCTGCGTGGCTGTCCGTGAGCGATGGTGCCAGGACAGCGGATGAGTCCGCGGTGGTCGTGGCCGGCACTGCGGCCGCGCGCCTGCATGGTCTCGGAGATCTCTGGGTCGACGTGATCGACCTGGTGTGCGCCCGTCGACGAACCAGCCGGAATCCTCGAGTGCGGATGCGCATGCTGCAGCTGCAGCCGCGAGAGATCACCCTCATCGATGGCGTGCCGGCGATGACTCCGATGCGCACGATCGCAGATCTCGTCGAGCAGTGGACTGACCTCTCGCTGGTCGCGGACGCCCTGAGCGATGCCAGCTCCCGGGGGATGGTCGATCTCAGCGAGCTCGCGATCCACCTGGAACCGCTCGCCGCTCGCGACGGGATGCCGGACGGGGAAACCTTCGCGGCGCAGCTGGCAGCTGACGCGGGTCTGGGCGTGCCGGCATGAGCGAAGAATCTCCCTACGGCAGCTGGCAGGGAATCGAGCAAGCCATCAAGTCGGCAGCCAAAACAACCGGCGGCGACGTCGGCGCGCAGATCGCCCGGGCACGGTTTGACCGATTCCTCAGCCGTGTCTTCGCGGATGGGGATTCGTCCGGGTGGATGCTCAAGGGTGGGCTCAGCGTCCTGGCTCGCGTGCCGGACGCTCGACACACTCAGGACGTCGATCTCAACGCTTCGCAGGCCACGCTGGACGCCGCGGTCGAGGATCTGCGCACTCGCGTGCAGCGTGACTACGGCGATCACCTGAGCTTCGAGCTGCTCTCGACGAAAGACACCGGACAGGGAGAAACGCAGCCCGATGTGCAGACTCGGCAGGTGACCTTCGCCTGCTTCGCTGGCAGCGCCGGCGCTCGCAAACGCTTCGGTGAGGTCAAGGTCGACCTGGTCGTCGGCCCACCGCCCACTGGCGTCGTCGAGGTCATCGATCCCGCATCACGCCTACATCTGGCGCGACCGCTGCCGTCCTCTTCTTACCGGCTGTTTCCGCTGGTCGACCAGATCGCCGAGAAGGTGTGTGCGACCATGTCGCGGGCATACTCGGGAGGTCGACCCAGCAGCCGTGTGAAAGACCTCGTCGACCTGGTCGTCATCGCCCGAACGCAGAATGTTCCGCTGCGCCCGCTGCAGCTGGCGATCGCCACGCAGCAGATCCACTCACGCCTCGAGCCCTTCGAGAAGCTGGTCATCCCCGATGGCTGGGAGAAGCGCTACCAGGTGCTCGCTGCAGCTACGCCACCTGCTGCCGCGGTTCCCACCGTCGATCAAGCAAGCGAGCTCATGGGGAACTTCCTCACGCCGGCACTCGCTCCCGGCCGCGCTGCAGACGACGTCGCCTGGCAGCCGGAGCGAGGCTGGGGCGATGCCTCGAGCACGGTGACATCGGGCGCGAGCGCCGAGTCAGTGGTGTCTGAAGGGGATGTGTGGGTGAAGCCGCATATGCGTTCGGGTGCTCCGATTGCTGGTCACTGGCGGTCGCGTAGGGGGTGAGTGGGGCTGTACGGTTACGTCGCTCTCAAGATGTCGCATCTTGCGCGCTAGATAACGTCTAGTTATAGTTGTCGCATCTTCAAATGAAGATGTCTCTTAGATGTTAGGAGTTCATCGTGATCGTTGTGAATGTGAACCGGAGTTATGCGCAGACGCTCTCGGGTGAGCTCACGCTGCAGGAAGCGACTGAGGGGGATTGGTACGGCATCAATGACGCCGCGGTTGCCCAGTATGGGGACGTTCTTGTGGGCGTGTGGAACAACCGTGTGGTGTCTGTTTACGACATCGTCGGTCACGTCCGTGTCGATGAGGGAACGCGGGTTCGGTTCCAGGTGCAGGACTCGGCTGAGTTCGGATATCTGGTTGGCCAGCCGTCGCCGGTCGGGCCGTGGAAGGCCGGTCAGGCGCGCCCGATCGTGTACGTAGACACCGATGTGGTGCGTCACGGTGATGCGCCGCAGGTGGAGGTCGGTGATGCCAAGCGCGCGGTGGTTCGCGGCTACGTTCTCAGTGTCGATGACACCGGGGTGGCGACGATCATTCCGCCGGCGGGTGGCAGCGTACTGGTCTCGCCGGCATCTCAGGGTGCGTCTGTCAGCTGAGATCGGATCGGTAGCTGTGGTGGCGGTGCTGGTCGAGATCCGGGCCGTCGAACGCGGGTGGGATCTCGACGGCTGCTCGTTCTGCTGAGTGGTCGTCGAGGCGGTTGCAGGAGGGGCAGCGGAAGCCACGGGGATCGTCGCGCATGACGACTCCACAGGTGGGGCAGTGCGGTTGAACGAAACCATCGACGATGGACATTGCGGCGCTCTCTTTCGTCGTTGTTAGAGGAGCGCCGGGCTGACGTTGACGCACTTCTGTTCTGCGTAGGGGCGTTGGGAGATCGGCAGCCATCCGGCCTCGGTACTCTGACGGAGCCGGGTGTTTCCGTCGTCGTCGAGGGTAGTCATGTGAGGGCCCGCGTTCGTCCAGCAGTTCTGGGCGCGGGTCTCGTTCCAGAGCGCCAGGCGTGCATCGCGGGGCAAGCTTGAGCGGTGCGCCCACCAGGCGCGTTTCTCCCCGAAGGGGCCGAACTGGTGCCCCTCGCTATGGGCAATCGCGTCGTGCACAGCGCGGAAGACGTCGTTGGCGATCATGGGCTGCGTGGTGCCATCGTGCATGGTCACGGTGACTTCTCTGGCCATCGGGTGATCGGTCGGCAGCGCGCCTTCGGTGTCCTGGGAGACCTCGGTGCGGAAGTAGAACAGGTGCTTGTTGTTGCGGAGGTCGGCGAGCATCGCTGCTGAGTTCGAGTAGGGCTGTTCCTGGTCGCCGTGCCAGGGCTCGAAGCGGTAGCCGGCGGCAGTGAGCATGTCCCACTGCGCAGCGATGTGCTGACGGAAGTAGCGGTAGGAGCGAACCACCCGAGGGTGAGTGGGCTCGTGCGGTGCGGCCTCGTAGGCGCGGGCCGCAGCGATGTCGTCAGCTGCGGTCAGGTTGGGCATGCGCTCCCGGACGGGGAAGCCGTGATCGGCTGCGTAGTTCTGTCTCAGGCTCTGGATCTCTTTGATCGGCGTGTGCTCGAGGTAGGCGTCCGTCTTCTCGACGAACTCGACGTGAGCTCGGGCGGTGGTGGGATTGCCGAGGATGATCGCGAGCGCACGCTTGGTGTCCGGAGTGAGAGGGGAGTCGGCGGTCTCGGCGATCTCGAGTCTGCCGTTGTAGGTGCGACCGCCGGCGACGCCAGCCGTACGCATTGCGGTGACGATGCTGTCAGTGTCGCGGTCGCCAGCATCGAAGGAGTAGACGGTGTCGGGACCGGCGGCGTTGTAGAAGCCGGCCATGATGCTGTCTTGGTTGTAGCGGCCGGCGAGTTCCCCGGCCCAGGCCTTGATGTCGTCGAAGCTGTCAGCGCGGACGACGTAGGCGCTGGCGGGTTCGATGTCGCTCATCCACACGCCTTGTGCGGCGTTGGCGTCGATGATCGCCACACCGTGGCGCTCTGCGGTCGCGTGCAACGTTTCGTCGAACTCGATCCACTCATCGGTGTCGTAGTAGCTGGGGCGTGAGCTCATCCGCATAAGCTCATCCGATTCGGGTCGGAACGGTGTCGCCCCGATGAAGGCCTCAATCCGCTTGGCGGCATCCTCGTCGCGTTGACTCGCTCGAGCGCGGCGGCGAGCTTCGGGGGTCTGCCCGGGGCATCGGCGGCCACCGTGGTCGATATCGTCGCACATGTCTCAGCGAGCGGTTATCTGCTCGGTCCACTCGGCCGTCCCGAGTCGCTCGATCTCTGCCTTCACCCAGGTCTGTCGGGCAGTCATCCGCTTGCGGACGGCGCGCCCGATGACGAGGGCATAGAACGCGACGGCGCAGATCCGCATCGCCCAATCGAAGACAGGCGCACCGCGGTCGTAGTCGAAGCCAGGCCAGGTCCAGATCATCGTAGAGCCCACGACGAGGGTGGCGCCCACGGTCGCGACCCACAGGTGGAAGCGGCCGGTCTTCGAGAAGTCGGGTGGCTCCGGAGCGGTGATCATCAACGACGCGACTAACGCAAGGAACAGCAGCAGTCCGATGCGGAGGGGTGGGCTATCCCAGAGGGCACCCCGCAATGTCTCCCCTACGCCGGCGAAGATATCGCCCACCCGGGTGGTGACGACGACCGCGATCGTGAGGGCGATGGAGCGAGAAGCGTGAAGGCTCCGTCAGGGTCCGCCCAAAAGCCATATCCCTCGGGGTGAACGATGCTCTTGAACCGTTGGAAGCTCATGGCTGCGACTCCGCATCTTCTGGGACTGAGGCAGCGGGGACCAGCATGACGAGTCCCGTCCCCTCGGGGGGCTGCTGTGCGGGGAACTCAGGGTCGGTGTCTTCGGGGTCGGGCGGTGTCTGTTGCGTCAACGTGAGGAGGATCGCGAGCTCGTCGGCGTTGAGGCCACGAACCGCCTCGACGTCGTCAAGGCTGATCTGTTTCTCTCCGATGGTGTAGGTGCGGGCCATCATGTAGTCCTTCGTCTTGGTGTTCCTTGCTCCATATAAGCCGGTGATGCGGTGGTTCGCGGACGAGAGATCTGGAAGAGGCGGGGGCGGCGGTGTCAGGGTCGCCGCCCCCGCGGGCAGCGGGCCGGTTGGAGGACATTGGTGGCTTCGGCTGCCTGGGGACGGGCATGCGGCGAGCGCGGCGGCTCGTCAGTGAGTGTTGTGGTGCCCGTCGTGCCGAGACGTGCCGTGTGGTTGGTCTCGGGGTCTGAGGTTCGGGTCGGATCTCTCGCTGTTGTGTTGTGGGGTGGTCAGAGTGCGGGGAGCGTGTCAGGGGGTCTGGTGGTCTGCGGCGAGCGCGTCGATCTCGTCGATGATTTGTTGCCAGGTGAAGATCGCTCGGGTGCGTCCGGCGTGGTGATGTGTGCCCAGGGTGTGGGGGTGCTCATTTCGTGGCGGCGTTGGCCGTATACGGTGACGGGGGTGTTTCGGTGCTCCCAGGTGGTGGTGTGTCCGGGCCTGGTGTTGGTGATTGCCTCGAGGAGTTCGCTGATCGCGGCTGCGTTGGTGGTGGTCATGATCGCTCGTTCCTCTCGTGTGTTGGGGCTTCTGTGGGTTCGCCCCAGGTGCCATCGGGGTTCAGGTCTGGCTTGCCTGCGTCGATCCAGCGGGAGACGGTCGCCCAGTCGACGTGGTGGGGGTACTGGCTGGTGGTGCGAGGCATGATGTTGACCTTACGTGCGGGTGGGGACGTGTTCGGCGTGTGGTGGGGCCGGCGCTGTGGCCGGTCCTAATGGGCTGTCAGCCGGTTAGCTGTGCGTGGCCGTTGGGGTTGGTTGCTTTGAGCATGCGGGTGAGGGTGCGCGCGGTGCGCGCCCATTTGTGGATGCCGAGGGCGGGCAGGATTAGCAGCGGGGCTGCGGCGAGCGCGGAGGGCCAGGACAGCAGTCCGAAGATGGCGGTGATGACGGCTGCGGCGAGCGCGTGCCATCCGATCATGGCGCGTGCGTGGTGGCGGCTGCGGATGGCTTTTTGGTTGATGTCGGCGAGGTTGCTGACGGGGGTGTTGTTGATGCGGTGTCGGCAGATCTCGAGTGCGATCAGGGCGGTGAGCCAGATCAGCAGCAGGCCGGGTGCGGCGGTCGCCAGTAGGTCGAGGCCGGTGAGGGTGGTGGTGTTGGTCATGATGTCTCCGATGTGTTGTGTACCTGACATACATAACAATACATGGGGGGTCGGACATTGGCAAGTCGGCAGCAGATCACAGGGAATGCGGCGAGCGCCCCGCCGGAATCAACCGGCGGGGCGCTCGCGCTGGGGGCTAGCGTCCGAGCAGTTCGTATGCGTCGGTGGCGCTGGTGACGATCTGCGCGTCGTATTCGCGGATCAGGCGGTGGCATCCGGCGGATGCGGCGGACGTGATTGGGCCGGGGACAGCGCCGAGGGTGCGCCCGAGGGTGGTGACGTGCCCTGCCGTGTTGAGCGAACCGCTACGCCATCCGGCTTCGACGATGACTGTCGCGGCGCTGGTGGCCGCGATCAGGCGGTTGCGACCGAGGAAGCGCCAGCGGGTGGGGGCGGAACCCGGCGCGAGCTCGCTGGCGACGACTCCGTTCGCGGCGATCCGGTCGATCAGGTTGCTGTGCCCGATCGGGTAGGGGCGGTCGATGCCACCGGCGAGCCACGCGATCGTGGTGCCGCCTGCGGCGAGCGCGGCGCGGTGGGCGGATCCGTCGATGCCGTAGGCCGCGCCGCTGACGATGATGATGTCGCGTGCGGCGAGGTCGCTGGCGAACTCGTGTGCCACGTTCTCGCCGTAGCTGGTGGCCGCGCGTGCGCCGGTGAGGGCGAGCCGGTCGGTGTTCGGGCGGGTGAGGTTTGTGAGGTCGCCGCGTGCCCAGATGGCGTGCGGGGCGTTCTCGCCGAGGTCGCGCAGTCCGGGAATGGTGTTCGGGTCGATCAGGGTGATCGAGTTGTTCTTCGCCGTGGCGAGCGCGTCGGTGAGGTAGCTCTTGGTGAGGCGGGGGAGCCAGCGGTTGGCTGCCTCGTCTGCGGTGCGATCGCCGATGCCTTGGAGCTCGGTGAGGGCGCGGATCAGGGTGGTGCGTCCGCTGGTGATTGCGGTGAGTGCGGCGGCGTGGCCGAGGGTCTGTGTGAAAGCGCCGGCTATGGCGTCGCTCGGCTCGGCGATGATCGACCAGGCGGCGCGTGCCTCGAGGTCGGTGGCGGTGGTGAGGGTGGTGGTCATGGTGTCCTCCAATGAACAAGTGTTGTGTATCTGACATACATAACAATACACGGGCGGTCAGACTGTTGCAACCCCCAATTTCGGGCAGCATCGATCTGCGGCGAGCGCAGCCCGGCGGCGAGCGCAGCCCTGCTGCGAGCGCGCGCGGTAGCCCGCCCCCGCTCGGGAGTGGGTCGCTGTCGCGTGCGGCTAGGTGGTGAGCCGGTAGGCGAACGAGCAGTTGCCGAACTCAGTGGCGGCGGCGACGGCTTCCTCTTCGGTGGCGTAGTGGCCGAGGATGCGGGTGACGAAGCAGTCGAGGGCTACCCAGGGGAGATCTGTGGTGGCCTCGGTGCGTGCCGGGGTGGTGTCGGTGCTCATGGTGTCCTCCGTAGTGTTGTGTATCTGACATAGATAACACTACGCAGGAGGTCGGACATTGGCAAGCTGCGAGCGCGATCCAGTCTGCGCCCTGCGCTCAGCGCCCGCCGGGTGTTCGGCGGGCGCTGAGTGAGTTAGTGCGGCTCGGTGAGAGCGAGGGTGTCGATGATGGTGATGCGTCGTGCGCGGGTGCGGTGACGGTGCTGGTGAGTGCGTAGCCGTTCCTGCCGTAGCCAGTGAGGTCATCGAGGCGGTAGGCGAGGTTGCGGGCGTTGATTGGCTCACGCTCCTCGGTGCTGTAGAGGCGGGTGGTGATGGTGGTGAAGTGCGTGCACATGGTGCCCTCCGTGGTGTTGTGTATCTGACATAGATAACACTACAGATGGGGTCGGACATTGGTGAGAGCGAGAGCGAACCGGCGCGAGATCGCGCACCCGGCGAGCGCGGTGCCGGGTGCGCGTCGGTCGCGATCAGGGCGCGGGCGGCTCAGTGCGACATCGGGTGCAGACCTCGGTGCGGGTGTGCTTCGGGTCGGCGAGATCGAGGATCGTCACGACGTAACCGGTCGCGTCTTGGTCACCGCATTCGGCGCATGTCAGCGAGCCAGCAGCGGCGAGCGCGGCAGCGGTGGTGTCGGTGCTCATGGGGTGCCCTTTCCGTGGCGGTGGGTTGCCCTGACCGGGGCGGGGTGTGCCCCGGTCAGGGTGTGGGGTTAGACCCGCTCGGTGCTGATGATCGACACGTCGAAGCCCTCGTGACCGTTGTCGCGGTAGGCGGCGATCACGTCGTCGAAGTCGATGCCGTCGCGGGCGTTCTCGTCTGCGTCGTCTTCGGTGGTGGCGCTGGTGGAGTAGTTGACGCGGATGGTCACGGTGACCTCGGCCTCAACCTCCCAGTCGCGGTTTCGGGGTGTGCCGTTCATGGCCTCGGCGAGCCGGTCGTACTCCTGGCAGAAGTCGGCGTGATCGGCGATGCGTCCGGCCTTGTCCCAGAAGTCCAGCAGTCGGGCATCTGCGCCATCGGTGATCTGCTCGGTGCGCAGCTGGTGGATGGTCTGATCGCGGGTGGCGATCTGTGCGCGTGCGTCGGCCAGTTCGGCCTGAGCGCGTGCCAGTTCGCCTGCGAACGCGCCTCGGCGGTCGGTGACAGCCGGGGTGCCGGGGAAGGTCAGTGTGCCCTCCTCGATGCCGGTGGCCGGTGCGGTGGTGGTGATGTCAGTCATGATGTCCTCCTAGAACGTGTTGTGTATCTGACATAGATAACAATACGAGGGGGGTCGGACATTGGCATGATGAGTGCCGCGCGAGGGTATCCGCCGGGGTGACGGATGCCCTCGCGCGCGGTTCAGCGGGCGGCGTTGTCGATGCTGTCAGCAAGCCATCCAGCGGCGTTGCACAGGTGGTGCGCGGCCTCGATCTCGTCGTCGTTGCTGTCGCCTTCGGCGGCGGCATTGAGAGTGTCGATGCCCTCGCGCACGTCGGCTACCTGCACGGCGAGCGTGGCCAGCGCTGCGCGCGCGGCCTTGGCCATGAGAGCGCGCACGGTGTGCGCGTCGATGGGTTGCATCGTCAGGATGAGAGTGAAGGTCTCCCAGTCCGCGTATCCGGCGGCGATCACGGCATCCGCGATCTGATGCGCAGACTCGGGTGCGGTGCGGGTGAGGATCGAGTCAGGTGCGGACGGGCCTCGGAATGCACCCGGTGCATCGTGGCGCTCGGGGTCGCCATCGAACAGCGGCGGGCCGTCGTTCAGATTGACGCGCACCCATCCGGCACCCTCAGCGGTGTCGATCTGCACGACAGGCGCGCCGTCAGCTGCGCCCTGGTAGGTGGTCACGGTGATGCCCTCCGCGGGCGTGAGCTCAACAGTCATGATGTCCTCCGTGAGGTCAGGCCGCGCCCTCCCAGAGCGG
>NZ_JHET01000015.1 GCF_000685355.1 Microbacterium sp. CH12i
TCCGGGGCTGAGCTCCGGCACGGCCGCGTCGGCGACGTGGGACAGCCCCAGCTCATCCAGCGCTGCCATCGGCTCGGCGCCGTACAGCTTCAGCTCGGCGCGCGGCGTCGCGGCGAACGCGCGCGGGGCCTGCGAGGCCCAGCCCACGGCATCCGTCTGCATGCCCGTGATGCTGCCGCTT
Organism: Microbacterium sp. CH12i; assembly: GCF_000685355.1. Lineage (GTDB taxonomy): Bacteria > Actinomycetota > Actinomycetes > Actinomycetales > Microbacteriaceae > Microbacterium. The sequence continues at coordinate 182 of NZ_JHET01000015.1, forward strand.
ACCTCGGCGTGACGGGCAGGGTGCCCGTGAGTGCGGCCAGCAGGGTCGACTTGCCGGCGCGGATGGGCCGGCGATCGAGACGATGCCGGTGAGGTCGCGGTGACGCCGGTGAGGGTGGGGGTGTCGCGGCCGGCGTAGCGGATGGTGAGCTTGTGGATGCGGACGGCGGGGGCTTCGAGACGCGCGCGACTGCGTCGGCGCGCTCCTCAGCCAGCGAGGGGTCGATCAGCGAGGGGGGGCGCGGGGCGGTCGAGGATCGCCTGCGAGCGCTCGAGTGCCGAGAGGCCATCCTGCGAGGCGTGGAAGGCGGTGCCGACCTGGCGGAGGGCGTTGTAGGCCTCGGGCGCGAGGATGAGGGCGAGCAGAGCCGGCTCGAGCTCCATGGTGCCGTTGAGCAGCCGCAGGCCGAGGAAGACGGCAACGATCGCGACCGAGATGGTGGCGACGAGCTCGAGTGCGAGAGCCGACAGGAAGGCCCAACGCAGGGTCTCCTGCGTGCGCTCGCGGTAGCGGCGCTGCAGCTGCTCGAGCGCGGCCGCCTGCTCGTCGACGCGGCCGAGTCCGACGAGCACCGGCAGGCCGCGGGCCAGTTCGGCGAGGTGGTCGGCGAGCCGGGTGAGGGCGCTGAGCGCTGCGTCGGTGCGCTGCTGCGTGTGCTTGCCGATGAGCACCATGAAGAAGGGGATGAGTGGCACGGTGAGCACGATGACGACGGCGCTGAGCCAGTCGGCGCCGAGCACCCGGATGCCGATCAGCAGCGGCACCACCGCGGCGGCGATCGTCGCGGGCAGGGAGGAGATGTAGTAGTCGTCGAGGTCGTCGAGCCCGTCGGCTGCGAGCACCGCGGTGCCGCCTCCGGAAGCCTCGCCCGCGATGATCTGCCGCCACAGCCGACCGCGGATCGAGCGCTTGACGTCGGTCGCGATGCGGCGGGCGACGACCGAGGTGGCCCACTCGCTGCCGGTGCGCAGCAGCGCTCCGGCGATGCCGAGCACGACGATCAGCCGGGTGGTCTCGGCGGTCAGATCACTGTCGGCGAGTGCCGCGATGCCGCGCGCGACCGCCTCGGCGACGAGCACGAGCCCCGCGGAGCGCAGCGCGGCGAGCAGGCTCAGCAGGTAGACCGGACCCTTCGGCACCGGGCCGAGCGCCGGGCGCGGAAGCCGGGGGATGTGGCGGTGCGCTGAGCCTCGAGCACCCAGGGGTCGAGGCTGCCTGCGATGTCGGTGTCAGATTCCGGTCGGGGCACGCTTCCATGGTGGCATCCGACGCTATGTGTCGGCGTTGACGAGCGGGTCGGTGCTGCGTCTCGATACGCGCGCTTCGCGCGCTACTCGACGAGCGCAGGTGCGGTTACGCCGCGACGCGCTGGTTCATGCGGATGAGGTTGCCGACCAGGTCGCGGAACGCGCAGTCGCGCACGCCGTAGTCCTGGTCAGTGGGTTTCTGCACGACATCCGCTCCTGCCGTCTGCATGCGATCGAACAGCCCGTCGGGTCGCGCGGGTGAGCGCCGTGTAGACGCCCTTCGTAGGTCGAGCACGACCGCGCGCTCCGCATCCGTCACACCCGGGTCGACAGCCGGAGGGTGCTGCACGATCGCGGTAGGGGAGCCCCTCGGTCGCGACGGTGATCCAGCGCATGTCCTGGTAGTCGACGCCTGCCGCACTTCGAAGCCCAGCGTGTCGGGGTAGAAGCCCAGTGCCGCCTCGCCGTCGGTGTGGGGGAGGAACGCGTAGTGAATGCTGATGTCCATGGCCGCAACGCTAGGCCGAGTGCGGGGTGGCGCGCTTCTTCGTTGATGATGGATGCCACGCATTCGCGCCGAATCGTCCGCTGCCATGTGGGTCACCCCGTGACGCTCACGCCAGCGTCTAGCGGCACAGGGTTATGGCGGCTTCGGCGCGGTAGCCTGAACGAGATGGCGCGGTACACGAAGCATCCCGTGACAGCCCCGCCCACCGCGCCGGAGCGCGAGTCGACGGGGCACCTATTGTTGCGCGCGTACGCCATCGTGGTTTTCGTCGTCGCGTTCGCACACGCCGCGGTCTACAACCTTGTCGGTGAGATCGGTTCCGGCGTCGGGATGATCGTGCTCACACTGGCCGGTGTGGCGATCGGCGTGCCGATGATCGCGCGCGCGGATCCGCATCCGTTCCCCTGGCGACGATTGCCCTGGGTCGCGTTGGGCTATGTGAGTCTCGCGCTGGTATCTGTTGCCTGGTCGCAGTGGCGGTTCCCGACCATCATCACCTGGCTGCTCCTCGCCGCGTTCACACTGAACGCCCTACTGACCGCGCATGCACTGAGTTGGCGCGAGATTGTGCATGCCCTGGCATCCGCTTTCAAATGGATTCTCGGACTGTCGCTGGCAATCGAACTGTGGGCATCGCTGGTGCTGCGTGGCCCGTTGCTGCCGAACTTCGCGGACTTCCCCGACGGTGATATTGATCCGCACTGGTACTGGGTGCGCGGCAACTTCCTCGATGATGGCCGCATCCAGGGGCTGGTCGGAAACTCCAATCTGCTGGCGATCGTCAGTCTTTTCGCCATCGTCACCTTCGGCGTGAGTTACGCGGCGCGAGCGCCGCGCTGGCGCACCACGCTCGTGCTGTGGACGCTGCTGGCCGGGTATCTGATGGTGCGCGCGTCGTCGGCCACCGCGTACGTCAGCGCGATCGCCGCGGCAGTCGTGTTGGTGGTCGCGTTTCTGATCCGGCGCGCGCGCACGCCCCGAATACGGGGCCGCATCTATCTCATCTGCGGCGGCATCGTCGTTGTGGTGGTTGCGGCCGTCATCGCGTTCCAGAAACCGCTGCTTGAGGCGCTCGGCCGCAGCGCCGACCTCACCGGACGCACTGACGTCATCTGGACCAAAGTGCTCGAGCGCGCCGCGACCCACCCAGTGTTCGGCAACGGCTTCTCAAGCCCGTGGATCCCGACCGATCCATCGTTTGACGGCTGGATCGTCGATCACGGCATCACCGTTTTCCACGCCCACAACATGTGGCTCGACGTGCTGATGCAACTCGGCGTCGTCGGCGTGGTGCTGATGGCGGGTGCCTATGTGTCGCTGCTGTGGCGGGCGTGGTTCTTCGCGGCGGATCGGCCCCGTTGGGATCTGCGGGCTGACCGCCCGTATTCGTCGCTGACGATGCTGCCGCTACTGTTCACCGTCATCCTGCTCGTGCAGGGTCTGGCAGAGTCGACACCGATCATGCTGTGGGGCTGGATGCTGCTGGTGATGCTCTCTTTCAAAGTGAAGTCGGTTCCGCTGGTCGGTGTCGGACTCAGCGAGCAGGCGCGCGTCACCGAGCGCGGACATCAGCCGCGACGGGTGCCATGACCCCCGCTCGTGCCAGCCTGATCCGGCTGGTCGATTGACCACGATCCTCGATTGACCACGATCCTCGATGCGGACCGGGAGATCGAGTCCGCGTTCGGCGGCCATACCGACCCCGTTGAAGTGCCTCGAATGCTCGCCGGTGAGCGTCATGCCACGCGGGTTGCTTCTCATCGAAACACCCGTGAGCGAACACCATACCGGAGTACGGCAACGACGCGACGAACATCGACACTCGCATCTGCTGTCTGGCGATCGGGTCGGTCAACCACATCGAGGTGCCGGCCCAATCAACCTGCATGGTATGCCCTGGTATCCGACGATGAAGTAGACCTTCGCGCTCACGGTCCTTTGCGCAGTGCGAGAGGCCTGTTGCGCATCGCGTCGGCAAAGAGATCGGAGGAGGATTGAGATCACCGTCCTTGTGTAGTGGTAGTGAGTGACGCAGGTCCTGGCAGCACCTCGCGGAGGAGGTCGTCCATCGTAACGATGCCGAGGAGGCGGTCTGCGTCCACAACGGTCGCTAGTTGCACACGCTCGCGGCGCATTCGGGCGAGCGTATCGTACGCGGATGCGTCGGGGCCGGTGACGAGCGCATCGCGCGCAATATTCGCGGCGAGCGTCTGTGCGTCGACGGCGAGCGTGTCCCGAACGTGCGCGACCCTGCAGTCTGCGTCCGTGCCGACGAGGATGCGGAGGTGACCGGATGACGCCGCGACAGCTTGAACATCCGCGACGGTCGCGGTCTCCGGTACTGAGGTGGGCACACGATCGGTGCGCACGATGTCGCCCACAGTGAGCGTCCCCAACGCGATCGCGCGGGCGATGGGCTCGGAGAATTGCACGTCGAGGGCGCCGGCGGCTTGAGAGTGGGCAACGAGTTCGCGGATGGTATCGGCGTCTTGGCCTCCTGCTGCGGCCTTTTCGACCGGTTCGACGCCCGATGCTTTCACGAGGCGGTTGGCGATGTGGTTGATCCACAGCAGGAAAGGCCTGAGCGGCCAGGTGAGGGCGCGGGCCAGGATGCCGGTCGCCTTCGCGGCGGTCTCGGGATGCGCGATCGCCCACGATTTCGGAGCCATTTCGCCGATCACCAGGTGCAGGAATGTGACGACGATGAGCGCGAGCATGAACGCGGTCACGTCGGAGAGAACAGCCGGGAGTCCCCACTGCTCGAACACCGGCGCGAGTGCGTAGTCGATCGCGGGCTTGGTGATGGCGCCAAGCAAGAAGGTGCAGGCCGTGATGCCCAGCTGAGCGAAGGCGAGCATGACCGTGAGCTCGTTCATTCCTCGTAGCGCAGCCCGAGCGGACGCACTGCGATCGGCTTCTGCTTCGAGTCGGTGTCGCCGTGCTGCGAGAAGGGCGAACTCGACGATAACGAAGAACGCACTCGCCACGATGAGTGCCGTCGTAATGATCGTGACCATCCACCAGCTCATCGGGGCCCCTCTTCGCCTGGATGATCAACCGTTGCGGCGGCGTCTTTGTCTGCTTCTGGAGCGTTGTGATCGCGTTCGTGCAGCCGCACGATGAGTTGCGAGGGGACGTGACGCTCGACCTCGATGACCTCCACTTCGAGCTCCCGTTCAATGCGCAGCCCTTGCACCGTCTCCGATGCCTTGTGCGGCAAGACGATACGTACAACTTCGCCCTCGGCAACCAGGTCTCCGTGCTCGCTGATGATGAGTCCCGCGATGGTTTCCGCGTCGCCACGCGGTAGATCGTGGCCGATCAGACGCTCGACCTCGTCAAGGTGCACGTCTCCGGGCAGGGCCCACTGATCGTCACCGACGTTCACAACCTCGTGGATATCGAGGTCGTGTTCGTCGGAGATCTCACCAATGACCTCTTCGGTGAGGTCTTCGATGGTGAGGATTCCATCGAAGTTGCCGTACTCGTCCACGACACACGCCATCTCGTTGCGGGTCTGCCGCATCCGATTAAGCGCGACCGGCAGCTGCATCGTGGTAGGAATCACGACCGCGTCCCGCATGACCGTCGACACCGCGGCGTCATCGGGGTGCTCGTGCCGTAAGAGGTCGATGAGTTCGACCACACCGACGGGATCGTCCTCGTCGCCGATCACCGGGTACCTGGTGTGTCCGGTGGCCATCATCGCTCGAACTGCACCGATCGTCGTGACGGGCGTAATCGAGTCGATACGAGAGCGCGGCACCATCGCATGCTCGACATCCCGTTGCGGGAAGTCGAGGATCCGATCGATGATCATCGACAGATCGTCGGGGAGGTCCCCGCTCACGCGGGACTCCTCGATGATCGATTTGAGGTCGCGTGCTGTGGCGCTCTCATCCACGTCCTCGAGGGGCTCGATCCGCAGGAGCCGCAGCAGTACATTGGCTGCCATGTCGAAGACGGTGATGAGCCAGCCAAATGCCAACAGATAGACGCGTGTGGGCATTGCCAGCGCCCGCGCCAGCGGCTCGGGGTTCGCGATGGCAAGGTTTTTCGGGTACAACTCACCAAAGATCATCGTCACGATCGTCGCCAGCAGAAGGGCGCCGATCGTTCCGATCAGCACTGACACCGCCGGATCGACACCGACGCCGCCCAGCAGCGTTCCGATCGACTGGCCGATCAATGGTTCAGCAACATACCCGATCAGCAGACCCGTCACCGTGATGCCGAGCTGGGCGCCCGAGAGCATGAACGACGTGCGTTTCGTGATAATCAGCACGCGCGTCGCCTGCGCGTCGCCCTTCTCGCCCTTCGCGGCCATGCGCGAGCGGTCGACGGACATGTAAGCGAACTCCTGCGCGACGAAGAATCCGCAGACGGCGATGATCGCCAGCGTCACCAGGACGCCTACCAGCAAGGTCAGCGCCGCCTCGAGCATCAGAGGTCACCCCCTCGAACAACGAGGGGGTTCGGTGTTCGACCCTCCTGACCGGAGGATGCGCGACGTCGGCTCACGGGGCTGCTCTCTCGTGGGTCAAAAACGGATTGAAACAACGATACGTGAAGTCGCCATCGCTCCAGACCAGCGCGGCGGAGGGTAACCGAGCCAGAAAATGGTACGGATGCGATCGGCAATCCGCCGATAATCGGCATCGTGCTGACCACCTGGCTGGTTGTCAGTGTCACCCGGATTCGGCTGAATCCCGCCCTGCGGTGGGTGGACCTGACCGGTGTCGATTTCCTCGCTGGGATCGGTTTCACCGTCTCCCTGCTGATTGGTGAGCTGAGCTTCGCCGCCGGCACGCCCGCGTACGACAACACGAAGGTGGCGATCCTGATCGCCTCTATCGTGGCCTCCTTGCTGGCCGCGACCATTTTCGTGCCACGGAACCGCCACTACTCAAGGATCCGAGAAGCGGCCGCGGCGGACACAGCCGTCGTCCCCGACATGAATGAAGATCGGTGACTGTGGCGCGGGCCAAGCACCTTTGTCGCATCGCGGCATCGCCAGCGGCGCCGGGGCGGCCGCTGGCCACTTCGACGTCGAGGCGAAGCTGCGGTTGCCGTCAGTCGAGCTTCCGCGGTTGTAGCGCGTCGCCTCCTGTGCTGCGATACCGACCGCGAGGGGAAGCACCTGGATCCGCCGCGTACGCCGTCGCATGTCAACCCATTCACGTCGCCAATGCCGAACTTCGCCCCACATTGCATACTGCTTCTCGACTTTTTTGCAGGGTTCTTAGCCTGGGAACGAGGAGGGTTCGGACCGATACGGGCAGTGTTCGCAGATACTGGAGTAGCTGGGCTGGGCCGGACTGGCGTGAGACCATACACTGTCGGCATGGCGAAGATGTCGATCAAAGCACTCGCCCGCCAACGCTTCATGTCGACGCTGGTGCAAGTGGCGGGCGCGCTGCAGACACAGTTTATGGCCGACATGAGAAGTCCTTACGCCAAACCGTCATCGCGATGCTCGAGCGAGCGAGAGGCACTGAAGCGCCCTGGCATTGTTGGAGACTCCTGACCTTGGAAACGAGGATGGAGTCATGGTGTCGAATCAAGGATTTGGGAAGCCGACGGCGCGTCGGTATTCGCTGGAAGAGAAGGCCGCCGCGGTCCGGATGGTGCGAACGCTGCGGGCGGAGCTCGGGGCCGACCACGGGACGGTTCAGCGCGTTGCTTCGCAGCTCGGGTATGGGATCGAGTCGGTGCGGGCGTGGGTCAGGCAAGCCGACATCGACGACGGTCACGTCGCCGGAGTGAGTACCGACGACGCCCGCCGGCTGCGGGAGCTTGAGCAGGAGAACCGTGAGCTTCGTCGGGCCAACGAAATCTTGAAGAGGGCTGCGTCTTTCTTCGGGGCGGAGCTCGACCGCCAACATCGGAAGTAGTCCGGTTCATCGACGAGAACAAGAACGACGTCGTTGAAGGTCGCCCGCTCGGAGTCGAGCCCATCTGCAAGCTGTTGCAGGTGGCTCCGAGTACCTATTACGCAGCGAAAGACCGTGCCCCCTCAGCGCGCGCGGTCAGTGACGCGGCCCTCACTCCCGAGTTGGTCACGCTCTGGCAGGACAACTACTCCGTCTACGGGGTTCGCAAGCTCTGGAAGGCCGCCGGCCGTGCGGGGATCAACATCGGCCGCGACCAGACAGGCAGGCTCATGCGCGCCGCCGGAATCGAGGGCGCGACCAGGACGAAGCGCGTAAAGACCACACGGCCAGATCCAACGTCCGCACGCCACCCGGACTTGGTGAACCGTGAGTTTACGGCGACCGCGCCTAACCGGCTCTGGGTGACCGATCTGACCTTCGTTCCCACGTGGGCAGGCGTGGCCTACGTGTGCTTCATCATCGACGTGTTCAGCCGGATGATCGTGGGGTGGCGGTGTGCGTCTCACATGCGCACCGAGATGGTCCTCGACGCGATCGAGATGGCCCGGTGGGGCCGAGGTGCACACCACCATGATCTGCGCTGTCATAGCGATGCGGGCAGTCAATTCACGTCGGTTCGCTACGGCGAACGTCTCGCTGAGATCGGCGCGACCCCATCGATTGGGACCGTCGGCGACAGTTATGACAATGCCCTCGCCGAGACTGTGAACGGGTATTACAAGACCGAACTCGTCCGCGGACCCGCTCGCCCGGGCCCCTGGAAGACGGTCGAGGATCTCGAGCTCGCGACGCTCGGATGGGTGCACTGGCACAACACGCAGCGCCTCCACGGCTACCTCGGCGACGTCCCACCCGCCGAGTTCGAGCAGACGTTCTATGCTGGCAAAACCACCACCGATCAGCTGGTGGGAATCAAATAGAGTGAGTCTCCATCAGACCCAGGGCGCTTCAGCCTGATAGCAACAGCACGGCTACCACAACCGTTGCGACAGACATAGGAACGCTTCTCAATTTTCTCTCCACGGTAAATGAACTCTTGGGCACTCAGAAGACGAGTAGCGCAGCGCGGCCGTCGCCAAAAGACTGCGGAGTACGCAGCCGGGAGCGGGGTCGCGTTACTCGCGCGCTGCAGGATCTAGCAGACGTGGAACGCGTCAGCCCAAGAAATCAAGTTCGGCTGATGGAGAGAAGAGTCAGTGACGGCCTGATTGGAGACGTGAGCGGGGCCACGGGGAATGCGACGGATAACGTGCGACGGACAGCCGTGACCAATGACGATCTGGGGCGACCTCGCAAACGGAACCGCAACAAAGCAAATCCCAGAACGCAGCAACCGATTATGGCAGCACACACGCTTGCCGCGATCAAAGTAATCGGGGACATGACGATGGCTGCGGGAGCAGTCGATGTTTGATCGGCGCCGGCCATCTCGTCAATTATTGAGACGCGAGGGATCTCTGCGTTGGAGGGCAGAACAGACAAGGTCGCCCCCGGCACAACACTCTTGATACCGGGTGTTGACTCGGCATGTTGGGCCGAGATAGTACCTGTGAGCGCGGCGAGAATCAAAAGTGAAGCCGTCGCAATCTTCAGAATCAAGGTCTGCACGGCGTTCCTTCCCCATCACAGATTCTAGTCGCGTTGTCCCTCGATGATAGGCAGATCGTCTAGGAGACGGCTCAATCATGGTTCGCGCTGCCCTGCTCGATTGGGAGGAGTTCGCAGAACCAGTGCGACTGCCATGATTGTGGTGATGATCGCGAAGTCATAACTGATAAGCGTGTAGGTCCAGAGCAATGCCGTTCGGTTACGGATCAGCGATAAGAGTCAAGTATCCGGCCTGCGGCGTGTCGCGGGACGAGTTTCACGGTCGTCGAGATCGCGTCCTGCCCAATTCTGGCGAGATCACGGGAAGCCCGATTCCCTCGACGCTGCGAGTACGCTTCAGTCGGAAGCTCGACACGCCGCCTTGACAAACTCCCGCGCGGCTTAACCGAACGGCATTGGGGATAACCGGGCGATGCTTGCGGTGCGTGATGCGATCGGAACGCTGGATCCAGGGGGTTTCGAGACGGGAGAGGAGTACGCCTCGGCGGCGAGCGCGTCGATGTAGTCGAGGAGCTGATCCCAGGTGCGAATGGCGCGGATCTTGCCGTTGATTGTGATGTGGGCCCAGGGTGTGGGGGTGTTGAGTTCGTATCGACGTTGTCCGTAGACGGTGACTTCGATGCCTTGGTCGGTCCAGGTTGTGGTGTGGCCGGGGGTTGGTGGCGGTGATCGCGTCGTGGAGCGCGGCGATACGTGCCTCGGGATTTCCGTGGGGTGACATAATGGTGTCTTTCTCGAGCGGGTGTCAGCGCGGGTCAAGTATGCGGGCTTGGACGAGCGGGATGAGGGCTGCTCTCTGGGAGTGGTTGAGGCGTGAGAAGTGGGCACTGAGGGTCTCCGGGGCCTCCTCGAATGAGTCGGGGATGCCTTGGAGGTCATTCTGTGCGCGCTGCGCATTTGCGGCGATCTGGGCATCCGCGCGGTCTTGGATTCTCCAATTGGTGAGGGCCTCTGAATCCTGCCAGGCCCCCACGACGCGGGGGGCGCTCGGCCCGGCTATGAGGATCTTGGTGGGGTCGTCTTCCGGATGGCGGATCTGATACCAGTACGCGATCTTGTGACCGGCGAGGAGCCGGCGCCTGATGTAGATCACGCGTGCGGTGGTGGTGTTCATGGTGTGTCCTCTCGGAGTTGGTGCCCGGAGCTGGGGTGTGTCCGCCAGGCCTCCGGGTTGCATAGGCGTTGAGGGTGGGGACCTGGGCCGCGGTGCATCCCAGGCGGCGAGCGCTGAAGTGATCCATTCGGCGACGAGTTCGGGGTCTGTGTTCGCGGGGAGGCGGGAGTCTTCGAAGGTCGTGCCGCCTCGGTTTCGATCCACCAGGTGGCGCGGGGCTGGTGGGGGTCGTCTTCGCCGCCGATTGTGCCGAGGTCGATCATTAGGACGGAGTTGCCGGAGTAGTTGCCGCCCATGTCTGCCTCGAGCTGGGCGGGGAAGGGGAGGAATTCGGCAACTTTGCGCACCTGGTCGTCGGCGTGCTCGACCTCTAGATCGTGGGCGGCGCTTTCGGCGCGGGTCTTTCCGACGTAGCCGTTGTAGTGCAGCGCGTAGGCGAGGTTGTGGCCGACGTGTGATGTGGTGAGCGCGGCGAGCAGTTGGGCTGAGGTTTCGGGGTTGCCGCCGCCGCGGACACGGAAGGCGATGAGGCGGACGGAGGGGTGAGGGGTGTGGTGGTCATTTCGATGATCCGATCTAGTTGTGAACCTGACATTTACAGAATATCTCTGATCATCCAGAAAAACAAGACACAAAAACCGGCCCGGATTATGTACAGTGGTCACACAAGACAGGAGCCTTCATGACGAACCCAGCCCCCAATGCGGCGAGCGCAGACAACCCCGCACTCCTCCGCGGGCGTCCTCGCGTCGGCGCTCGCCGCGGGGAATCTCCCACAGTGAAGGGCCGCGTCACGGACGCTGAGCTCGAAGCTCTCAAGGCGGTGATCGCCGAGACGGGGCGCACTCAGTCGGAGTTGGTCAGGCAGGGTGTGCAGCTGGTCTTAGTGGCTCATGGGATGGTTGCCTCTAACGAGGTTGGTACGTGATGTCGGAGCCCTCGAGCAAGATGCGTTCCATGAGGAAGACCATGTCAACGCGGAAGTACTCGACCGTCGTTGTAGCGCCCACTGGGATCGAACTTTTCTACATGGCCATCGCTGCCATGGTCACTGGCCTTCTTCTCATGATGTTGCTGGGGCCGGTCATCACCGGGCCCGCGCTGCAGATCATCGTGGCGCTCATAGCTGCCGGTCTCGTGTTCCTCATCCGATACTCGCCGCGCATCATCCGCCGAATCCGCCTCGCCGTCGTCAGTCGACGAGGGGAGGGGAGGGGATGAACGCTCCGTTTCGTGACTTCCGCTCCTATGTGGAGGGGAAGGCCGAGACGGCGACTCCGTCGATTCGTTCCGGTCTGCACGAGAGTGTGGAGGAATTCGTGGTGTCTTCGCAGATTCTCACGGCCGCGGATGGTTCATTCGAACAGTTTGAGCCGTCGCCCAGTAACGAGTGGCTACGGGCCGGCTACGCCGCCGCGGTTGCCTATCTCTCCGACGAGGGCACGTCGCCCCGTGAGTATCCGGCGACCCTGGCCGTCTATGTCGAGGGTGATGTAACCTGCTACCGCTTCCGGCAATTTGAAGAGGCCACGCGCGCAGGTCAGCTCTGGGCGGTAGGGCTGATCTGACTCTGCATGCTCGCCGCGCTCAGGCCAAGCATGATGTCACTCGCCAGGATGAGACACCGAAGAGGAGAGGAAGCGATGAGTACACCGTTTCGCGAACTAGAAGCCGCGTCTCTCGCGGCCATGACTTCTGACGAGCGCGCGCGCTTTGACGCCGCGCTCGAAGAGGAGGAGGCACGCCTTCGCGTCGCCCGTGCGGTGGGTCGACAGCTCACTATCGAGCTTGCAGCGGCGAGTTGAGAGGCCGAGCTCATGGGTTCCAAGCTTGATGAAGCGATTTCTGATCTGACGGCGGTGATCGAGAGCGGTGAGCTTCCGCGTGAGGTGACAGCTTCGGCTGCTCACCTGGATGCGATCCGGTTCGTCGTTCAGCAGTGGTACGCGATCACCGACAATGCCGGGCTCGATCTGTCGGCCTCAGCCGAGGCGGTCGCTCGCGAGCTCTTCGTGAGAGGTGCAACCGGCGAAGAGTTCGTCTGGGGGATGGGCCTCTGACGGGCCCGTGCCCGCCTCAGGCTGCATGACCGACTCCCCCCTTCGGGTGGGGCCGGATTCTTGTGGGGGCTGTGTCGTGGTTTGATCTCACGCGGCCACTGCCCGCGCTTTGGTACTGACGCGCCAGGAGGCCCACTCGCGTTCGAACGGGCCTCCTGGCGCGTTGCTGGAGGGGGGAGAGCCCGGGGCTCTCCCCGCCTCTCTCAGGCGCTCACCGCAATCTCTTCCGGTTGGAGCAGCTCGCGGGCATCCGCGGAGCTGGTGATTGCCGTAGCTCCGTACTCGCGGATCAAACGGTGGCACCCTGCACTACAGGCGCTCGTGATCGGTCCAGGAACTGCACCGAGAGGGCGACCGAGTGCCGTTGCCTGACCGCCCGTGTTGAGGGCGCCGGACCGCCAGCCCGCTTCGGCGATGATCGTCGCCTGCGTGCTGGCCGCAAGCAAGCGAGCCCGAGTGATGAACCGCCACTTGGTCGGTGCCGCACCGATGGGGAGTTCTGTCACCACGGCGGATCCCGGGGCGGTGGCGATCCGCTCGATCAGCTGTGAGTGACCGGCAGGATATGCCCGGTCGGCCCCGCTTGCCATCCACGCCACGGTTGATCCGCCGACGGCGAGCGCAGCACGATGTGCACCGCAGTCGATTCCGTACGCTGCGCCGCTGTGGATGGTGATTCCGGCCTGGGCGAGGTCGGAGACGATCTCGGTCGTGACCGATTCGCCGTAGCTCGACCCGGCACGAGCGCCGGACCAGCCCAGCGCCTGTGCGGCATCCAGGGCGGTGATGTCGCCGCGTACGTAGAGAAGGTGCGGGGCACGCTCGCCGAGATCAGCTATGCCCTGGACGGAGAGCGGATCCACCAGGTGAATGCCGAGCTTGTCGGCGTCGACAAGCAACTGCGTGACCTGTTCCGCGCGGTACCGGGCGCGCCACTGCTTGACGGCGCGCGCCATGCCGTCGCTGCGCTCGCCGAGTTCTGCGGCGCGGGTGCTGTCGGTGACGGCGTCGAGGGCGTCGATGTACCCGAGATTCGTGACGATGGCGGATGCGTTCGTGTCGCCCGGCTCCGTCATGGCGGACCATGCCGCCCGCGCGAACCGCTCGTCCTGGTTGGTGATGATCGAAGAAGTCATGATGACCCTTTCAGTAAATGAGTTGTGAACCTGACATTTACAGACTACGGGAGGCCACCGACATTGGGCAGCCTCCCGCGGATCGCCTACGCCGCGGCGGCTGAATCGACGACGGCCGCGGCCTTAATCTCAGCGAGCGAGACCGCGCGTTCGGTGACCTCAAGCTCGCTGACGAGCAGGATCAAGTCGTAGGCATCCGTAGGGGTGTCGCCCCAGGAGAGGCCGCCAGTGGCGAGCCACCACGTCTTCGCGATAAAGACGCTGGTCACGTCGCGGCGATATCCGTTCAGCGCGATCACGGCGTCGCGTGTCGCGGCCCTCAGAGTCTCGGCGGATGGCTCGGGATCCTCCGGGAGGAGGTGCTCCAAGTCGTCGACGGTGTCCTGGGAGATCTCCAGGTGATCCACGCGCGCGAGGAGCGCTCGCAGCTCGAGCGCGGTTCGCGCATCCGCGTCCAGTGAATGCTCGTCGCACCAGGATGTCGCTCCAGCGCTGAGTCGTGAATCCTTGGCGATGGCAATGGTCATATCTGCTCCCATGATGGGCCCTTCTGTTTTTGTTGTGAACCTGACATTTACAGACTACGGGAGGCCTCCGACATTGACGCGGGTGCACAGGGGTGCCGTGCGATGTCGATGGGGCATCGGCTTACCGGTACCCCATCGCGAGTCAGCGGGTGCAGGGCTGCACGAGCACGGTGAGATCTCCGGAACCCTCCGAGCGAGTGGCTACCAGCGGAGACTGCTTGTGCTGTGAGACGGTCGGCGGATAGGCGATGGAGTACGCCGCGCCCGAGCCCTCCGCAGCCGTTTCGCCAGGCAAGCGCAGCTTCGCGAGCTTTGCGAACAGCGCCGCGGTGACCTTGATACCCGCAGGGATAGCGCAGTCAGAAGCGTCATCGGGAATCAGACGCTCGACGGGAGGGAAGTTCCCACTGGGAGCACTGAAGGTGAAAGCGACTCCCGTATCTGACTCTGCCGTGACGCGGCCAGCCGGACGGTCATCCTCGCTGTCGAACGTGAGCATGAACCCGGCCTTAGCCTTCGCCAGGATCGCGAGATCGGCAGCGCTGAGAAGCAGCGTCGCGCCCTCATCCGGCAGCGTGTGCGCCGTGTCGCCCAGCGAGAACGTCAGACGCGCAGCGACATAACGATCAGAGGCAACCGCCTGCACCGTTGACGGGCTCGCGGTGATCTTGACAGTGCTGAGGATCGGCACCGCCTTATCGCGGCTAGTCGCAGCAGCGAGAGAGGCGACCGAGGAGAGCTGAGCGGGGGAGAGGAAGAAGGAGGTCATGGTGGTTCCTTTCGTTTCTTTCTGTTGTGAACCTGACATTTACAGATTACGAGGGGGGTCAGACATTGGTGGGGGTGGGGGACTAGGTGGGGGTGAATTGTGCTTGCATTTTTCAATCTTTTGGGGGTCAATTGTGCTTTCTTTTTTCATGCATTTTTCAGGCTGATTTCGCCGGGGAGGGCGGGGGTGCGCGTGACCGGATGCTCCTCGGCGTGGTGGGGTGGTCGGTGGGGGTGTGGTCGTGAGATCTCGGTGTGGCGGCAGCGGCGTTGTGCGGGTGATGGAGGCGCATTCTGGCGGGGTGAGCTCCTGGGGGAGCGGGAGCCGTTGCGGGCCGCTGAGGGGGCCGGGTGGCGATGGGGCCGGCGTTTCGGCTGCGGGGGTCGGTCAGCGGCGCTCAGCGCCTGCCTGAGGCCCGGAATGCCGCGCCCTGCCCCTGGGAGCCATCCACGCCGGTAACGGTGCTCCTCAGCCCGATCTAGAGCGCAGGGGAGCACCCAACGCACCGATACCCCAGGAACCCAACCCCAGCGACCGCGACAGCGGGAGCATGACGCCATCACCGACCACCTCGGAACCTGCCGACCTCCACCCAAACCAGCACGCACACCCAGCCCCGCGAAGACGCAAGAGGGCTACACAACCCAGCCACAGAAGCGCCCCGCCAGGGCGCGAGAGGCGCGCCAGCGCCTCGATCGAGTGGCAGCGCCAG
>NZ_JHET01000016.1 GCF_000685355.1 Microbacterium sp. CH12i
GCGCCAGGCACGGAACGCCAGCAGCAGGATGCGTGCCGCTGCTCGACGTGCGCGCGCTCGTGCGCGATCACCGCGACGAGCTCGTCGGCGTCGAGCCGGTCGAGCAGGCCCTGCGAGAGCACCGTGACCGAGCCGGCGCCGCGCGGCAGGCAGTAGGCGACGGGCACCGCGTCGTCGAGCACGCGCGTGCGCGCCCGGGTCGGATGCGGCGCGGTGAGCATGTCGAGCAGCTCCAGGTGGCGTCGGCGCTGCCTGGTCACCTGCACGATCGTGACGCCCAGATGCACCAGCAGGTAGATCGCCAGCACCGCCGCTGGCACCAGCGCGAACCACGGCATCGCGGGCGCGACCGCGAGCCCGATGAGCGCGAGCGCACCGATCATCGACAGCCCACCGGCAAGGCCGACGCCCTGCCAGACGAGCAGCGCGATCACGGGCGCCCGCATGGGCCAGCCAGCGCGCGCGAGCCAGATCGGCACGGGCCACGCGAGCAGCAGCGCGACGAGGCCCAGCATCACCGCAGCCCACACGATCGCGCCGTGCGGGATCACGATCGCGCCGTACGGGATCTCAAGCGCGCCCGGCAGCACCCCGAGCGCACCACCCGCGATCGCGCCGTCGATCGCACTCACGGTCGCCAGCAGCACGCTCACGCCTGCGATCAGCTCGTGCCGCGCAGCAGCTGTCGCAGGGTCGTCGCGTCCTCATCGGAGACGCTGCCGACGAAGCGAGCGAGCGCCGCGGAGCGATCCTGCGACTCCCCCAGCACCTCGTGCATGAGCTCGGCTACGTGGTCGGCGCGCGAGGCGACCGCCGTGTAGCGGTAGGGCCGCATGGCGCGGTCGGAGGCGACGAATCCCTTCTTCTCCAGCCGCGAGAGCACCGTCAGCAGCGTCGTCACAGCGAGCGAACGCCCTGCGGCGGCCAGCTGCTCCTGCACGTCGTAGGCGCTCACCGGCGTCGGCGCATCCCAGACCGCATCCATCACCGTGCGCTCCAACTCGCCGAGCGTGCTCATCAACTGCCTCCTGCACCCTGCCGCGCCGAGCGCGACCGGAACGTGTCTGCGGGCGCGTGTCGCCCATCCGTCACCTCGATCCTAGCGCGCGTTCTACCAGCGTCGAAGTTCTTCTATCGATTGTCGAACTAGTTCTACGCTGTGTAGAATTACTGCCGGCGGCATCCATCGCCCGAAACCTCGCAAGGAGACCGCGTGGAAGTCCTCGACATCGCCAGGTGGCAGTTCGGCATCACGACCGTCTACCACTTCATGCTCGTGCCGCTCACGCTGGGCCTGGGCATGACGATCGCCATCATGCAGTCGATCTGGGTGCGCACGGGCGACGAGAAGTACCTGCGCATGGTGAAGTTCTGGGGCAAGCTTTACCTGATCAACTTCATCCTGGGCGTCGCGACGGGCCTCGTGCAGGAGTTCCAGTTCGGCATGGCCTGGAGCGAGTACTCCCGCTTCGTCGGCGACGTCTTCGGTGCCCCGCTCGCGCTCGAGGGGCTGCTGGCGTTCTTCGCCGAATCGACCTTCCTCGGCATCTGGATCTTCGGCTGGGGCCGCTTGCGCAAGAGCCTGCACCTCGCGGCGCTGTGGTGCGCCGTGATCGGATCGTGGCTCTCTGCCTACTTCATCATCGTCGCCAACTCGTGGATGCAGCACCCTGTCGGCGTCGAGATGGGCGCCGACGGCCGCCCGGTCATGACTGACTTCTGGGCCGTGCTCACCAACAGCACCGCGCTCGCCGCCGTCACCCACACCCTCTTCGGCGCGCTCATCGTCGCCGGCATGTTCCTCATCGGCATCAGCTGGTACCACTTGTGGCGGCGGCGCCACGACGGCATCGACACGGTGGCGACCGGTGTGGCGACCGGCGCGAGCACGGGCATGACGGGCACGGCGGGTGCGTCGGGTCGCGTCATCGTCGGCGCCGCGCCCGCGGTGCCGGGCCGCGACCGCACCGACCACGGCGTGTGGCTCTGGTCGCTGCGCTTCGGCGCCGTGATGGCGATCGTCGCCTTTGGCGGCCTGACCCTCACGGGCGACTGGCAGGGCAAGCTCATGTACGAGCAGCAGCCGATGAAGATGGCCTCCGCAGAGGCCGCGTGCCACACCGGCTCGTCGTTCTCGGTCCTCTCGCTCGGCGACCCCGGCTCGACCGACTGCTCGGATGTCATCACGCTCATCGAGATCCCCGGCGTGCTCGGCTTCCTCGGCACCGGCGAGTGGGGCGCCGACATGCCCGGCATCTCCGACCTCGAGCCGCAGTACCAGAACCAGTATGGCGAGACGATCCCGAACGACGAGCTCTACGGCTCGTTCGCGGGCAGCGAGGTGCAGTACGTGCCGCCGATGTGGGTCACCTACTGGGGCTTCCGGCTCATGATCGGCCTGGGCGCCATCACCGCCTTCGGCGCGCTCGTGGCGCTGTGGCTCACCCGCCGAGGCACCGTGCCGCGATCCCCGTGGATCATGCGCCTGGCGATCCTCGGCATCCTGGCGCCCTTCGCGGGCAACATCGCTGGCTGGATCTTCACCGAGATCGGCCGCCAGCCCTTCGTCGTCGCCCCCAACCCCGACCCCTCGGGCATCGACGGCGTGTTCATGTTCACCGCCGCCGCCGTCTCCCCCCGGCGTCACCGCGGGCGAGATGCTCTTCTCCGTCATCACGCTGACCGCCGTCTACGCGGTGCTCATGGTGGTCGAACTGTTCCTGCTCGTGAAGTACGTGCGGGGTGGGGTCGCAAGCGCGATGCCCGAGCTCGCATCGGCGCACCGTGACCCTGACAGCGGCGGCGACACCGAAGAATCCGACGACAACGACCGCCGCGACGACGTGCTCGCCTTCGCCTACTAGCCGCCCGAGAGAAGAACAGGAACCATCATGGAACCGCTCGCCATCACCTGGTTCGTGATCATCGCCGTGCTCTGGATCGGTTTCCTCGTGCTCGAGGGCTTCGATCTCGCGTCGGCATGCGCATGCTCTTCGCCACCCGCGACGAGCGCGAGCGCCGCGTCATGCTCAACACCATCGGGCCCGTCTGGGACGGCAACGAGGTGTGGCTGATCACCGCCGGCGCCGGCATGTTCGCGGCCTTCCCCGAGTGGTACGCGTCGCTGTTCTCGGCCCTCTACGTGCCGCTCACGGTGGCGCTCGTCGGCCTGATCCTGCGCGCGGTCTCGATCGAGTGGCGCGGCAAGGTGCACACCGCGCGCTGGCGCGGCGCGTGGACGGCGGGCATCGGCCTCGGCTCGCTCATCGCCGCCTTCTGCATCGGCGCGATGCTCGCGCTCACCTCACTCGGCCTGCCGATCGACGACAACGGCGACCGCGTCGGCGGCCCCTTCGTGTGGCTCGGTGCGCCCGCAATCATCGGCGGCCTCGCGGTCGTGGGCTTCTCGCTCGCCCACTCGGCGACCTTCCTGGCGCTGAAGGCCGACGGCCCCGTGCGGCAGCGCTCGGCGGCCTTCGCCGCCCGCTGGGCGCCGCTGTGCCTCGTGCCCGCCGCGGTGTGGGCGCTCTGGGTGCAACTCGAGCACGGCGGCAACGCGGTGTCGTGGACGCTCGTGGTGCTCGCCGTCGTCGCCGCCCTGTTTGGCTGGGGCCAAGCGAAGCGCCGCCGAGAAGGCCTCGCGTTCACAGGCTACGCCGCCTTCGGCCTGTTCGGCGTGGCGGCGATCTTCGCCGGCATGTTCCCGCGCCTGCTGCCCTCGACAGTCGACCCGGCCTTCGACCTCACGCTCATGAACGCCGCCAACAGCCCCTACACGCTCGGCGTCATGACGGTCATCACCGCCATCAGCCTTCCGATCATCCTCGCCTACCAGGCGTGGAGCTACTGGGTCTTCCGCCGCCGCGTCACGCCCGACATGATCCCCGACGCCCACATCGTGCTGCCCGCGATCCTGCGCGACAAGGATGCGGTGGCCCCACGCGCGTAACCCCTGCCAGGGGCTAGCGGTTATCTAAATCCTCATCCGTGTACTCGGTACTGCTCGGGGCCTATTCAGAAAACCCAGGTCGTACGGAGCACCACACGAGCAGCAGTGAGATGCCGTCAAGGGAAAGCGTGTCGGTTACGTTCATGGCAGTTCCTCTGGTGATCTGGATTTGGAGCGGTCAGGGGCGGGGTGGGGTGGGTAGCGGGATAGCAAACAAGTACGGCAGCGACACATCCTCGTCGACGGTCAGCTCGTCAATCACCCCGCGTTCGCCTGGAGCCAGGTCAGTGAGTCCACGGCGGTGCCGTCGATGTACACCTCAAAGTGCAGATGGTTCGCGGTAGAGCGGCCGGTGCTTCCGACCAGGCCGATCAGTTCCCCGGCGGAGACGGTTTGCCCGACGGCGACCTGCCGGCTCCCGGTCCGCATATGCGGGTAGACCGTCCTCACCCGCTGACCATTCACCACGGACTCCAGGATGACGGTCACGCCGTACGCGGAGTAGCTGTCCTGGGAAATCCTGACGACACCGTCGACGGCGGCGAAGACGGGGGTGCCCCCCGCGGCCAGCATGTCCGTGCCCATGTGCGCCCCGCCACGGGCCCCGAAGCCGTCGCCCACCGTGAACGGTCCACCCAGTGGCCACCGTACGATCCCGCTGCCCGGTGCCACCATGCTGTAATCGAGCCGAGGCGAGGCGAGCTGCGCGTTCGCGCGTGCGCGCGCCGCGGTCGCTTCGTCCGCTTTCTTCTGCCGGATTTCTTCCGGTGTGGTCGCGGAATAGCTCCCCCGCGTGAGCGGAGCCACAGACACCTCGGAGGCGACGACGAGAGACTGCGTTTCCTCGGAGGCGAGCTGCTGAATCGTCTGAGCGTCCACGTCCGTGGGGCTGACAGCGTATGAAGGCAACGCGAACGCGGTCGTCAGGCCGCAGACCACTGTGAGGACGGTGAGCGTCCGCAGTGAACGTGCGGCTGTCGTGGCGCGGCGGCGCTGTCTAGGGTGCGCTGTCCTTTTCTGGTGGGAGTCAACCCCCCGTCGCCGGTCAGCGTCGAGACGAAGGCTACGTCGAGAGGGAGGCCCCTCGGGCGGTTCACCCCCGAGAAACTGAGCCTGTTCGGTCACGATGACCCTCCTTCGTTCGCAATCCAGTCGATCCTCACGGTGCGTCCTCCGTCGTCCGCCGAGCGCGAACCCGAGCAGCGGCGCCCCGACGAGTCCCGCCCGTCCCCGCAGGCGAGGGTGGAAAGAGCGCTGGGCGATGCCGAAAAGGCCGACAGTAGTGCCTCGAAGACGACCGGCTCACCGCTCCACCGGGATCTCCACGACCTGGAAGTCGCTGACGATATAGTCCTTGTCATTCCCGTCGCGGTACTGCTGCGCGACCGAGTCGCTCGCGGCGCAGCCGGTGAGGATGCCCGCCAGGAGCACCCCAGCAGCGGCCGGGAAGACCACGCGGGTAATGGACTCTCCCCTATTTCTATTGCGACGGGCACGGGCGACGGCACGCGGGCCGCTGGCAAGTCCGCGACCGATCGCGAATTGTCGTATCTGCTTGGGAGTCAATGGGGCGCTCCTCATCTTTCATATCGGGCCTCTGTCGAGAAGACCGGGCTATCGAGAGAACTACGTGTGAGCTCTCGTCGCGTCTGGTGGCTACCCGGGATCGGGCGGTGATGCGCCGGGAGTTTGTATGGTCTCGACGCCGCGATGACACCGGACTCGGATGAGCGTGAATGTCGCCTCGGGTGTGTGGCGAAACGGCGATCCCCTGCGGTCAGCTGACCCGCGACTCGGGACGAGTTCATCGACATTCGCGAGTGCGGTATCCATACGATTCGACGCCATCAAGATACGCCTCGGCGTGAGCGTCAGGCACGGCTACAAAGCGCACCTGTGCACGACTTCGCAGCGCTCTTCGTGAAGGATAGCGAGAATCAGATTCGGGACAAGCTCAGTTGAGTCAGAGACAGTGCGCTTGCTCGCGGACGCGCAAATGGTGCGGGAATCGACGGCAGGACGAATGTGACCGACACGCGGTCAAGAGGAGTGGGTCGCTGTAATAGCCACTTGCGGAGAATTGCGAAGACAAGACCGCACATCACGCCAAGGGCGCAGAGGGCCGATCCAACGAGTGCGCTGGTCCCTGGTGCGCTGTCCAGAACGGCGTCGCCTCGCGGACCCGCATGCGCTGAATCGTCGTCATCGCCGACAGTGTTGTTCTGCGGGCTCGGTTGCACAAGCGTTGCCGAGGCAAAGATTGTGTCATCGGTCTTCTCATAGGTTGCGCACGCTGCCCCGATTGCAAGAAGCATCGTGAAACACACAGTGATGATGAGACTCATTATCACTGGTCGCCCGGACCACTTCTCGAAGTGGAGGCCGCGGGCTGAGGTCATCGCTTCACTATATCTCCCCGCAATTGGCCGATCGAATTCGATCGATGTGTCTTTGCGGAACGTTGAGCACGTGTGAATCGAGCACTCTTCGCGGATATCGGACTCGGTGGGCGATCGGTGGATCGAGCACGCTGCTGCTATGACCTGCGGACATCATGATGACTTTCCTTTCAGGGACGGTCGGTGACGTGTCGAGCGACCGTGAGTGCATCCCGCCATGCACCGTCGATCGTGTCGGCACCTCGGCGGCTGTAACCGGGCATCCCGGCAACGAAAAGACCGGGAATTGTCGTCTTCGTGCGCGACCGCTGCTCGTGCGGCGCCAGGTGAGGAAGCCACGCATCTCCCGGCAGATACCCGGTGGCGAGGATCACCGAAGTCGGCTGCATCTGCGACCCATCAGCGAACGTCACCATCGCACCCTCCGCATTCACCACGGCAGGAGCCCGCGTGATTGCACCGGATACTCCGGCAGAGTGGGTGAATACTGGCTCGGGGCGCCGCCTGCCTGACAGCCATGACACTGTCGTACCTGCGGTCGCGACGTATCGTTCTCGTGGCCGGTATCGGCGCGGTGTTCGTGACGAGAGGGTGACGTCGTGGGAACCACACAGTTCCTCCGCGATCTGCACACCGCTATTGCCTCCGCCGACGATCAGTACGCTCCCGGATGGTATCTGCGCGGGATACTGGTACGCATTCGAGTGCTGCACGATTCCCGGAACGGTCAATGCTCCGGCCCAGCCCGGCATCCATGGCACCGCGGCGGCGCCGGTCGCGCACACGACGTTACGGGTCTGAACAAGCCCGCCGGATGTCGACAGCTGCAGTGCGAAACCCTCACCGAGGCGTTTCACCCCAACGCGATCTCAACCGTTGCGAGGTAGTCAAGCATCTCGTCCGCCCGGGGATAACGGCACTGATCCCCAGGGAACGGGAATGGCGGAAGCGCGCTGCCTAGGTTCCAAGTTAGGAGCTGGGCAGTCATGACGCGACGAGATGGGAGCGCAGGTGCTAGTGGGCCTGTTCGTTAGTTCGTCGAGGTTCAGGTCCAGGCTGTGGGGTCGGCGAGGTAGAGTCCGCAGGCAGTGTCCAGTGCGTCCTCGCGAGCCTTGCCGAAGCGCGTCGCGCGCTCGAAGGGACCCCGCGACGTGCCGGCCGTTCCATACGACAAACGCTGCATCGTCATCTGAGCCCCGCACGTTCCTGACCATCCACGCCAAGCATCCTGCCGTATACGCAGTAGCGTATACGGGTCGGGTTAGCCTTGGACGAAGCGATCGGCAGATGCCCTTGGCTTCACAGCTCAAGGGCTCCGATCGTCAGGAGAGCAACATCTCCACCGCACAGGTCGAACAGACCACAAGCACTCTTGGACGCGTGCGGCAGACCTATGCCAGCAACGCCGATTTTCCTCCGATGGCCAAGGCCTATCAGAACGTCTCGCGGGTCGTGCGTGAGATGGGACTGCTGCAGCGCGCCCCACGCTTCTACAGCTTCGTCGCCGCTGGCATCGCTCTCGCACTCGGCGGAGCGATCACCGGATTCATCCTGCTCGGCGACAGCTGGTTCCAGCTGTTCGTCGCCGGCGCCCTCGGCGTCATCTTCACGCAGATCGCCTTCCTCGCCCACGAGGCCGCCCACCGTCAGATCCTGACCTCGGGACCGGCGAACTTCCGTCTTGCCCGCATCCTCGCGGGCTCCATCGGAATGAGCTACGCATGGTGGGACAACAAGCACACCAAGCACCACGGCAACCCCAACATGGTCGGCAAAGACCCCGACATTGATGTCGACACGATTTCGTTCCTTGAAGAGGACGCTGCAAAGTCGCGCGGTCTCATCCGGCTGATCACTCGCAAGCAGGGCTGGCTGTTCTTCCCGCTGCTCACGCTCGAGGGACTCAACCTGCATTACCTCAGCATCAAGTACCTCCTCACGGAGAAGAAGGTCAAGGGCCGCTGGACCGAGCTCGGGATCATCGCACTGCGGTTCGCCATCGTGCTGACTCCGATCTTCCTCTTCCTGCCGCTGGGTATGGCCTTCGCCTTCATCGGCGTGCAGATGGCCGTGTTCGGCGTCTACATGGGCGCATCGTTCGCCCCGAACCACAAGGGCATGCCGATCATCGAACCGGGTGCTCGTCTCGACTTCTTCACCAAGCAGGTGCGCACCTCTCGCAACGTCAGCGGCGGATGGTGGGCGACGTGGATGTTCGGTGGCCTGAACTACCAGGTTGAGCACCACCTCTTCCCGAACATGCCGCGTCTGCACCTGTCGAAGGCCCGCGGAATCGTTCGTGACTACTGTCTCTCCAACGATGTGCCGTACACCGAGACCACGGTCCTGCGCTCCTACGCGATAGTCATCGATTACCTAAACCGCGTGGGGCTCGCCGCTGGCGACCCGTTCGACTGCCCGGCTGTGACGCAGTTCCAGCGGGCCTAGGCATTCAGGCGGCGCGCGACACCCAGCCGGCCTCGTGCAGGCGCTGGAACGCGTCCAGCAGCAGATCGAGCGTGAACTCGAACTCGGACTGATCGTCGCAGGCTCCCTGCGGATTGCGCATCGCGGCATCCATCGCGACCGCCGTGACGTGCGGATAGTTCGTCGTCATGAACTGCATCATCTGCTGCTCTTCCTCGGATGGCGGCACCGGCGCTGGTGCGGCCGAGAACGCCTCGGGGTTGAATCCCCAGATTGTTATGTCGCAGGACATCGGTGACAGTTCTGTATCAGGACATCGGTGGCAGTTTCGGTGTTTTTGGGGCTCTTCGCAGTTGAGGGTGTAGCTCCTGGCGGGCGCGTCCGGACCGCCAAACCATACAGATCGTGGGTTCGTCGGGTGCGTTCATCGCGATACCGCCAGTGACCGAGTCAGAGCGCGAGCTCGAGAGGACGGGCCCGCTGCGGTGCTGGAGCCGCGATCTCGTCGCCCGAACAGATGATTTTCGGCGGCATCTTGCTCGGACACCGAGAACGCAACGTCAACTACACCCGTCCAACCGACACCGGAACAGTGAACCAACGCGTCGAATATCGCATCACGCCGACGTTGAAAGGCTGAGGGTCAAGTATTCGGCGGCGATTCCCTGGTCGATTTTGACCACATTGCATCGACCTCATCGCCAAGGTTGATCTTGGCCACGCCAGAGTCCCCGAGGAAGCTGTCAACGGTGACTCCGCGAACGCAGATTACGGCCGCAGCGCGCGCAGCTCACTGACTGAGCGTGGCGGAGCCAGCGACCTGTGCGCACGGAGGGAAAGCCGTGGCGAGTGCTTCCCACTGGCAGATACTGCGACTATTGCTCCCGCAACGCCCCCGATTTTCTCCGCTATGCAGCCGCTGCAGCCGAATGGACCACCTCAACAGAAACCAGCTCTGCAAGCGTTGCCTAGCCACGGATCTGCTCGATGCCGTGTTCGACGTAGGGATGCTGACCGTGCAACCAAAATTGGTCGCGCTCGATGAGCATCTACGTGCGGCCAAGCCAGCCTATATCCTCACCATTCGGAAGCGATCTCATGTCTGGCGCGCGGTCATGCGGGTGACGGCGCTACGAGAACCGGTGAGCCAGGAGCATTTGGATGAGATGGGCTCGCCCCGTGCTTGTAAAAGTAGTCGATGATCCAGAACGAGGATGCCACAGCATCGTCATTTGTCCGCGCGTCGCTTCCGGACTCTACTCACGATGAGTGAGATGACGATGATCCCGCCACCGACGATGACTGCCGTGATGATGAGTGGGACTACGATTCCGGCCGCCTCGTCCTGCTGCTGCGGTGCAGTGGAAGGGGTTGCTTCTGGCGTGACTGTTTGATCCGCATCTGGTGAGGGTTCGGCAGGTAGCGCCCCGGGCTGTACCCGAGTGTCCTCGTTTCCACAGGCCGGCAGGTCCCAGCCGAGGCCTGGTTCTGCGTCGTCAGCCGGCGCGTAGGTGAACTCGTATCCCTCGGAGATAGGGTGCCCGTCGCTGGATACGGCGTTCCACACGACGGAGTAGACGCCTGGTTCGCCGAGCTGCACGGGCGTTGACAGCACGTTGAGGTCGATGGTGGAGCACGAGGATTCGTAGAACAGGCCGTCGGGGCCTTGGATCTGCGCGAAGCTCGATTGGCTGAAATCGACGAGCTCACCACTGAACGTGAGGAGCACTTCGTCGACTTGTGTCACGGTCTCCTCTGCGGCAGGTGATGATTCCAATAGGTTGTCGTGCGCATATGCTGCCGGGGCGGCCGTACCGAAGGTCGCGGCGGCGACGAACGCCATGATTGCGCCAGCGAACCAGGGGGCTTTTCGGGTGGTCATTGTGTGGGTGTCCTTTCATATGACTCGTGTGATGCAGGTATAGGTGTCGGAGTCGGCGATTGGTTGCGACGAATAATGACGGCGATGGTCACGATGGCGAGGGTCGCTCCGATGGATAGGGCGATCGTTCCGCCCAAGAATTGGTCCTGTAGCGGGGTGAGTCCCCAGGTTCGTCCCATTGCGCCAAACCATTCCGAAACCATGAGGTCTGAGCGGGTCATGCTGATGACAGCAAAGAGCGTCGAGGTCAGCGTGAGAACAATGAGCGTGCCGAGAATCCATCTGTTTGGCACTCGCGGCATTGAGCCGCCGACACGGAAGAGCGAGGTGACGAACAGGCAGCCCACGACGAGAAGGTGGGTGACGAGCCACTCGTAACCGAGCTGGTCATACAACGACCACCTCAACAGGCCGGTGTAATGAATCAGCCACAATGAGCCAGCGAACAACGCTGCGGTGAAGACGGGGTGAAGAGCCAGTCGCTTCACCGGGCTCTGGGCGACTTGCAGCAACCACTCGCGAATGCCTTGCGTGTCATCGTTTCGTGGATGAATGGCGTTGACCGCGAGGGTGAGGGGTGCGCCCCCAACGAGAAGGAGGGGTATGGCCAGGATCAACAAGCACAGTGAGAGAAGCCGCACGCTCATCAGGTAGTCGTCGTAGACGGCGATGGGGCCGCTGGTCACCCAGAGGAGCAGTCCCATCGCGGCGATCCAGCTCACGGTCCGCCGAACGGGCCAGCTCATCTCTCGGCGTCGCATGCGTCGGACGCCTGCGATGTAGAAGAACACTCCGAACGCTGTCAGGAGCACCCAGAGCAGATCTGGATTCCATGCGGTGAACCACTGTCCGAGGGTGAGCTCGGGCGGCAGCGGGGCCTCATTGAGGATCTCCGCAGCGGTGGTCTGAATGACCGTCTCGGTGTCTGCGGGCGCCGCCGTCCGGGCGAGTGCGGCCGCTGCCCCACTCGCGATTCCCATGAATGCCAGTTCGACGCATACGAACACCCAAAATGCGCCACCCCCGGAGGCCGCTTTCGCGATGAGTCGACGACGATAGAGGGCGCCGAGGGCCCCCATCAGTAGCAAGGCGAAAATCTTGGCGAGCAGCATCAGTCCGTATGGCGATGTCAGGTCCTCCCACCGCCCAATGGCAGTGAGCGCGCGTGCGTATCCCGAGACGGCGACGACAATGAACGCGACTAACGCCAGCGTGGAGTATCTGTTGAGGAGATCGGCAAGTGAGGTCTGCGGGACAACGGGACGAACGATGACGAGCATCGTCAGCCCGCCGAGCCACACGGCAGCGGAGATGACGTGGAGTATGAGTGACATGACGGCGGCGTCATGGTTGGCGAGCTCGCCAGAGTGCCCCTGAGTGGCCATAGGCACAAGAGTGATGAGAGCCAATATCGTCGTGATGATTACTGGACCCTGCCCGCGCACGGCGAAAGCCAGCAATGTCACGCCGGCGGCAAGGACGGTGGTAATCAGCCATGCACGCCCGAGTTCCGTGTCCAACAGAAACCGGCCAAGCTGTGCGCCGAACTCTGCCCCGAGGTTCACTTCCGGGTTGAAAGATGACAAGAACGTGAGGAAGGCGACGGTCCCACTTGCGACGGTGAGGACCGCGGCCCCGGCGGAAGCGACATTCAGCGCCAAGTTGAACGGCTTCGTCCCGGCTTTGAGCCCATACAGGGCGAGGACAAGAGTTCCGACCATCACTGCGCCACACAGGTTGACCAGCAGCTTCGCAAAGGGGAGCCCCCACCGCACCAGAGTCCCGGGATCGTTACTGAACCGCGGGGCCGCACCCCCACCGATCATCAGACCGATAGCGACAGCAATGACGGCGGCAAGCACGAGAATGGTCGGTCCGGTGACGCGCAGAACGGCAGAGTTCACGGGGTATCGTCCTCGGCTTGCACGTCTTCTTCGGTCTCATCTTGGGTGACTGGCGCCGTACACTCACCGTTCTTTGGCAGCTGCTGGACGGCTCCCGCTAGGGACTGGAGCGCACTGTCGGCGGATAGGACCGTTGTGTCGATGTACAACTGCACGGCAGGTTCACGCCCGTAGGTCGTGACCGTCAGATTGGGGGTCTCCGAGTCGTCGACAATCCAATCCACACCGCTCAAACTCACACATTGCAGTGTTGTGGGGGCAGGTGGTTCCAGACCGCACGTGAAGAGCACACTGCTGGGTGTCCCCCACGCGGCCGTCGCCTGAGCGTCGGTCCACACGCGACTCTGGTCGCCGAGAGAGTCAGGAAGGCGCACGGTCACTTCTGCGCACAACGGGTCATTGGCCTCTGGTGCGGGTTCCATGTGAATGGTGGGGGTACATCCACTGAGCCCAGCTAGCACGCCTGCTGCGGCGAGAAGGACGACGAGGCGAGGCATAGTTTTCATCAGTTGTTCCGTTTCCTGCGCGTGGCACCGGCGGTCCGGCTTCGTAATTTAGTGAACGCGGCAGCAAGCAGCGCCACTGCGCTGGTGACGCTCAAGACGGGGCCGATCCAAGGCATCAGAACAACAGCTGGGGTGGTGCCATCGTTGAGGGTCACTTCAGTGACCCGTGCACCAGCCGTGTCCACAGGGATTTCTGAGA
This sequence comes from Microbacterium sp. CH12i, assembly GCF_000685355.1. Classification (GTDB taxonomy): domain Bacteria; phylum Actinomycetota; class Actinomycetes; order Actinomycetales; family Microbacteriaceae; genus Microbacterium. The sequence continues at coordinate 13,267 of NZ_JHET01000016.1, forward strand.
GCACCGTTCCATCCTTGCCGATAATTTGACTCGTGCCGGTGGTGGAGACGTTGACAACTGTCCGCCCGGTTTCGATGGCGCGCATACGCGCAGTGGCGAGCTGCTGCAGGTTCTCGTCTGTGCCTCGAAAGTCGGCGTTGTTTGTCTGAAATACATAGAGCTGCGCACCAGCATCCGCGCCTTCTCTGATCACGTCGTCGTAGATCACGTCAAAGCAGATCGCCAACCCGATCCGCGTGCCGTCGACGTCCATCACCGGGGCGTTCGACCCAGGAGTGTATTCCCGCTGGATCATCCCGACGAGGTCGGGGGCTAAGGCTTCATAGAACCACCGATCTGGCACGTACTCCCCGAATGGCACTGGGTTGGCCTTATCGTGAAGCTGAATTGCGCCGTCACCATCCCAGAGCATGGAGGTGTTGTAGGTTTTTCCGTCACGCGTCGTCGCCGCGTTCACCAATGCTGGAGCCCCCATGTTGTCGACGAGCCGGTCAAGTCGGGCGGCGGCCGCGGGATCTTTGAGCGGATCCGCATCGACGGAACCTTCGGGCCACACGAGAAGATCCATCGACGGTCCCACCAGGGGTGCGCTCGCGTCTTCTTGCGCGTCCAGGATGTCTCCGGCGGATTTGGTGTCGAAATAGCCGCTCGGGCCGTTGCCTTGCACCCATCCGACTCTGAACGTCCCGGCCTGCTCGGTAGGGAAAAGCGGCATGAGGAGGGTGAGCAGGACGACGAACACAGGCGGAATCCACCCCTGCCATCGTCGTGTGTTCAATGCCTGGAGCGCGCTGGCGCAGATGACGACCAAGATGAATGACAGCCCCGTTGTTCCCACCCACGAAGCGGCTTCGGAGAAGGGTGAGTCCACGAGCGTGAGACCTGTCCGTGCCCACGGGAATCCGCCGTACGGCCAGTTGCCCATGATCGTTTCTCTCAGCACCCAAAGTCCTGCCACCCATGCAGATACGAGAACTGATCGGTATCGAGAAGTTGTGGCGGCGAACCGATAGGCGAGCGTGATCAAGATGCCACCGGCGCCGAACAGGATCGATTCCAGGCCCGCCAACGCCACCCACGGGATTGGTCCCAGGTATCGGGACACCCACGAGAGGTGTGTGAAGTAGAAGGCCGCACCATAGGCGAGCGAGACGAGGAAGGCGGCCGGAAGCGAACGTCCTTGCAGCGTCCAGAGGGCGACTGTCACGCTCACGAAAGCTACGGGCCACCAGCCGAGTTCGGGGTATGCGAGGTCTAGCCCGGCGCCGGCCAGTACCGCTGCGATCACCGCCACAGGCAGCGGCATCCGGGGCAGGCTGCCACTGGAAGGGCGTTCCTGTAGGTCACGTGACCTTTCGTTGCGCGCGATACGAGAGGTCGAGGTGTCAGCGGTCAACATCATGCGCGTTCAGCTTGTTCAGGTACGTGTTGTATGCATCGAGTTCTGCATTGCCATGGACGTCGGCGTAGCGATCTGCGGCAGCGGCTGAGGTGGTATCGGCGCGGAACCACCTATGCATGATGTACACCAGCATCAACACGGTCGGTGCTTCACCGTAGGACCACGCCAACCCGCCAGCTAGGCGTTGATCGTCGAGCGGGTCGATGCCGAGCGCTTCGGTAGGGGCGACGAAGGAGCCCACGAGAATTGTGCTGCCCATCATGAGGAAGACTCCGAAAAATGCGTGAAGTGCCGCCTCGGCAAAGACATCCAGAGCACGACCGGCGTGCCCGAGCGTGATCGGCAACGGATCTGAGGACAACACCGGGATGGTGAACAGGACCCCGGCAGCAAGAAACCCGACCTCGAGCGCAATGTGCCCTCCGGGCAACGCGAGGATGACGTCCGCGGCATTCGCTAGATACAACCCGTAGAACGCCAGAAGATAGAGCGGGACAGTGCACCACGGACTCAGCACCCAGCGCGCAGCGCGACTCCGTAAACCGAGATGCGCCATCCGGAGGAAAACGCGCCCGATGCCCCGATGCGGTGCCGCGCGCAGCAAGAGCGTCCCGAGGGATCCCAGCACCAGCAATGGCGGCACCATCATCATCAGTGTGAGCTGTTGGAACATGAACACCGACACCAGCGCATACCCGTACGCCTCGACCCCGAGACCAGTGATCGCGGCAAGGAGCACACATCCGAGAAGGAAGCTGACAGTTCGCCACACCGGCCACCGCCTGCCCTTCACCCACAATCTGAGCGCCCCGGCGAGGTAGATGCCGGCGAGAAGGACCGCGATGACCGGCAGCAGGGGGAACGGCGACCCGGTAGGTGCGAGCAGCGTCTCCAGGGTCGGCGGAGTCTCAGGGATCCAGTCGTTCATCGATCCGAATCCACCCAAAGAGCTCGTCCACGGTGACAGTTGATGTGAGTCGCGCCGCTATCAACACCGTCCGCCGATTCATTTTCTTATCACCTTTATTGTTGCGCCAGCCACGATAAAGACGACCGCCGCCGCCGGTTGAGCTGCTATCCAAACCGTTCCGGAAAACGGAAAGGATGCCACGGGGTTCCAGACCACGGCAATGGCCACAAACACCGGAATCCACCACCAGTGGCGCGCTTGCAAGGCAAACCAGGCCACGATCAACGCGAAGATTGCCGCCACAAACTGAACCAGGGGCAACCAGTTCGCCTGGATCAGCGCCGGGGCCATGAACAAGATGGCGGCGGCGATCAGGCTCGGCGCGAGAGCGTTTCGCTGGTAACGGGAAGGGGTCCGTTCTTTCCGGTTCATTGTTAGCTCACCGTCTCCTCGTGTGATGTGTGCTCGGTTGCGATCGTGTCGGGTTCTGCACGACGTGGACGACTCGCTCGAAGGCCGGCGATAACGAGCAGGCAAGCGCCGATGCCGAGGGCGACGTCGGCGAGATTGCCGATGAAAAGGTTCCCGTACGCCAGAAAATCGGTGACATGTCCGATACCGAACCCGGGCGGAGAGAAGAGCCGATCGATGAGGTTGCCGACAGCACCTCCCAGGATGAACCCGAATCCGGTCGCTGCCCAGGCGTTGCGGGTGAGTGCAGCGGCAACGACCAGCCACACGGTTGCACCGACTCCGATGAGCGTGATGAGTCCGGTGACGCTGGCACCAAAGGAAAAGATCGCGCCCGGGTTGAACGCCAACTGAAGCCCCAACACGTCACCCAGCAGCGGAATGCGACGATCTTCACTCAGCTCACTGATCGCCAAGAGCTTGGTGGCTTGATCCACCAGAACTACGACCGCTGCGACGATGACCGCGAGTCCAAATCGACGGACCCGCTCACCCATCATCGCTCGCATTCTCCGCTTCCTCACGGTCGCGACGGCGACGCTGACGGCCCATCAGCACCACCCCAATGACACCGCCAGCGAGGATAAAGGCGAACATTACGAGATAGAGACCAGGAGGAAACACGGCACCACCGGACGGCGTGGATCCATAGCCCTTCGCCGATTCGGGCGCAGAAGCGGTCGGCTCGGGAGTCGGGGCCGCAGCGTCGGACGCTGACGGCGCAGGAGTGGGACTGTTGGACTCGGCAGGGGCAGGGTCCGCAGGGGCAGGGCCCGCGGCGGTATCTTCCACGGTGTACAAGTACTCGCCGCTGATCGGATGTCCGTCGCTGGATACCACCTTCCAGCGGACCGTGAAGACACCGGCGGTCGCGTCGGGTGCGAGATGCTGAGTGATCGAAGCTGCGCTGACTTGGGGTGCGTCGATTGCGACGTTCGTTCCGCCGGCATCGATGACCTCGATAACCGATGCGCTTTCCATGTTCGTGAGGTCCGCGGTGAAGGTCAGAGTGATTTCAGCCGGCGAGCCGTCGATGGTGGCCTCGGCCTGCGGGTACGAGGAAACAAGGTCGTCGTGAGCGGCAGCAGGTGACGTAATGCCGAGCACACTGGCTGTGACGGCCAGCAGTACGACAAGGGCGGCGGTTGGTGCGTTGTGATTCTTACGCATGGGTGAAAGGTTCTCCGGGGTGCGATTCGGGTTCGATTTGGAATGTGGAGTGTTCGATGCTGATGGCGAAATGTTCAGTGACGCATTCCTGGAGCGTTTTCAGTAGCGCAGCGGAGTCGTCCATGGTGACGGTGTCATCGACGACCACATGCGCGCTCAGGGTGGGCAGGTCGGTCGAGACCTGTGTGGCGTGGAGGTCGTGAACGGCAACAACGTGTGGGAGTTCGAGGATGTGTCGTCGAACCTCGTCGAGATCGAGGTCTTTCGGTGTGGATTCCAAGAGAACCCGTCCTGAGGCTCGGAGCAGGATGAGCGTGCGCGGGATGATGAGTAGTGCGATGAGGATCCCGGCGACGGCGTCGGCCTGATACCAGCCCAATGTTGCGATGAGGATGGCGCTGGCGATGACTCCCACCGACCCGAGCGCGTCGTTTATGACTTCAAGGAACGCGGCGCGCATGTTCAGGTTGTGTCCGCGGCCACTCATGAGAACAAGCAGTGATGCGACGTTGGCGACCAGGCCCACGATGCCGAAGAACAGCAGGCTGCCAGAGGCGATCTCCGGCGGTTCGAACAGGCGGCGGATACCTTCGACGAGTGCGAAGATGCCGACGCTGAGCAACAACGCGGCCTGGGCGAGCGCGGCGAGCACCTCAGCGCGCCGCAGTCCGAAGGTATACCGAGGAGTGGGCGGACGGTTCATCAGATGTGCCGCGGTGAGGGCCATCGCCAGGCCGATGACGTCGGTGAGCATGTGCGCAGCGTCGACAAGCAACGCGAGGCTGCCGGTGAGAATTGCCCCGATTACCTCGATGACGAATACCGACGCGGTGATGGTGAACGCGATCAGCAGACGCTTTCGGGGAGTGCCGTCGTCGGAAGCGCCGTGGCTATGACCTGCGGACATCATGATGTCTTTCCTTTCAGGGACGGTCGGTGACGTGTCGAGCGACCGTGAGTGCATCCCGCCATGCACCGTCGATCGTGTCGGCACCTCGGCGGCTGTAACCGGGCATCCCGGCAACGAAAAGACCGGGAATTGTCGTCTTCGTGCGCGACCGCTGCTCGTGCGGCGCCAGGTGAGGAAGCCACGCATCTCCCGGCAGATACCCGGTGGCGAGGATCACCGAAGTCGGCTGCATCTGCGACCCATCAGCGAACGTCACCATCGCACCCTCCGCATTCACCACGCAGGAGCCCGCGTGATTGCACCGGATACTCCGGCAGAGTGGGTGAATACTGGCTCGGGGCGCCGCCTGCCTGACAGCCATGACACTGTCGTACCTGCGGTCGCGACGTACCGTTCACGGGGCCGGTATCGGCGCGGTGTTCGTGACGAAAGGGTGACGTCATGGGAACCACACAGTTCCTCCGCCAGCTGCACACCGCTGTTGCCTCCGCCGACAATCAGTACGCTCCCGGACGGTATCTGCGCGGGATATTGGTATGCACTCGAGTGCTGCACGATTCCTGGAACGGTCAATGATCCGGCCCAGCCCGGAATCCATGGCACCGCGGCGGCGCCGGTCGCGCATACGACGTTACGGGTCTGAACAAGCCCACCGGATGTCGACAGCTGCAGCGTGAAACCCTCGCCCAGGCGTTCCACCCCGAGGGCGCGCGTCCCCCACAGCGTTTTCACCCCCAACGCGGTCTCAACCGTTGCGAGATAGTCAAGCATCTCGTCCGCTCGGGGATAACGGCTCTGATCCCCAGGGAACCGAAATGGCGGAAGTGCGCTGTGACGGGCATTACTGAGGAGCGCCATCGAGTGCCAACGGCTCGCCCAGCTGCGCTGCCCTTGCGGGGCTGCATCGATGACGACGAAGTCCTTCTGAGGCTCAAGTCCTCGCGCGTACAACGCAGCGGCAACGGCCAGCCCCGAGTGCCCGGCGCCCACGATGATGACGCGTCGATGCGATAGTGCCCGGACCATCACTACTTCTCGTTCACCGCTGACTCGATGCTGTCCTCAAGGTCGGTCAATTTCTCTAAGGTGACCGGCTCCCCGTTTACGAAGAATGTCGGGGTACTGTTGACGCCGAGTTGCTCGCCATCGGTCAAGTCCAACTCGACGCGCTCTGCGGTTGCAGGGTTCGCTACAGCCTCATCGAATGCCTCCATATCCAACCCGAGCTCTTCAGCAAAGCCTCGGAACAGGTCAGCGCGTGATTCCTGTGCCTCACCCCACTGCGTCTGCGTCTGGAACAGCCGGTGATACATGTCCTCCAGCCGCCCCTGCTGCGCCGCCGCTTCGGCAGCGATAGCGGCATTCTTAGAGTTGAAGTGACCAGGCAGAGGGAAGTAACGGATCACATACGTGATCTCTCCGTCGTACTTCTCCCGGAGTCTTCGACAAGAGGGTAGAACGACCCGCAGGCCTCACATTCGAAGTCGAGGAACTCGACCACCGTCACCGCGCCCTCACCTCCGTCGTCGAGAACGTGCGAGTTCTCTCGCGTCACCTGCGGGCTATCACCGCTTTCCGCCACGGACGCGGCATTGTTTTGATTGACGAGGACATAGACCAACACAGCAACAAGCAGCACCAACACAATCGCCACGGTGGCGATAGTCGCCTTCACAGAAGATTTCACAAAACACTCCAAACACAGACCAAAGGACACGGATCCCGGCGGCAGCCAGGCGAGAAGTCATCAAACTGATGACCGTGTGCGGTCTATGTCAGGTGCGAGAAAGAGAGAGCTGCGTCAGAGAAAGAGGTGCGATAAAAGCCCGCCCCGTTTGTTGAGCGGGCACACTGGTCCGCGGCAGGCGGCAAAGGGTGCGCAACGTCACCCGCCTGAAGAGTGAGCGTGCGACAACGAAAAGGAGGAAGCAGCAGATGATACCCAGCAGGCATGCCGCAACGCCGAGCATCACGGAGTCGCTGACGACATCAGAGATCGCGGCTCCGGCCAGATTCGCTGTCCCGCCAGCACCAGATGAGTCGGCTTGCGGCAACGTCGCCGATACAAGCGATGAGGAAGCAAGAGGAGTCGATTCTGCCTCGTGATGGCTACCGATCGAAGCTCCAAGGATCAGGAGCAGTGCCAACCCAATCCCCGTAATGATCCTCGTTATCAGAAGCCTGTCGCACAACATCGCATTCGCGCGCCTGCTGGCCGAGTGGTTCATGTCGATACGATTCTAACAGCCGCGTAGGCCAAGACAGCGGCGGCCATCCTCCACCAGGATGGGTCTGACTGATGGTTCCATGCGATGAGGCATGGCACTAAAATTTCGGTGTGCCTAAAAAAGTCGCCGAGGCAGCGGAGCCTCACGCCTACCGTCTTGCACGACGTCCGTCTGCTGCCCCTCGTCTGGCTTGGCTCATGGGCCCGGCTCTCGTGGCTGGGGTGGCCTATCTTGATCCCGGCAATGTGGCCAGCAATATGACTGCTGGTGCCCGCTATGGCTACCTGTTGGTCTGGGTAGTGGTGATCGGCAATGTCATGGCGTGGTTGATCCAGTATCTGTCTGCCAAGCTCGGCATCGTCACGGGGCAGAGCCTGCCCGAAATCCTCGGTCGCTGCATCCGCAATCCCTGGGCGCGACGTGCGTACTGGCTGCAGGCGGAGCTGGTCGCGATGGCCACCGACATCGCTGAGGTCATCGGCGGGGCGGTCGCGCTGTGGCTGCTGTTTGGCATCCCGCTCCTGTGGGGCGGGATAATCACGGGCGCGGTTTCGATCGTGCTGCTGCTGATCCAGTCGCGACGCGGACCACGCACTTTCGAGTTCGTCGTCATCGGGCTCGTCGCGGTCATCGCGATCGGCTTCACGTTCGGAGTGTTCCTCGTACCCCCCGACGCGGTCGGTATCGCCGGCGGTTTGATGCCGCGCTTCGAGGGCGCCGACTCGGTGCTGCTGGCAGCCTCGATCCTGGGGGCCACAATCATGCCGCACGCGATCTATGCCCACAGTGCTCTGAGTCGAGATCGCTTCCACCCAACCAATTCACCCAAGCGCATGTCTGAACTCACGGAGAAGCACGAACCCAGAATCTCGACCGCGTCGCGCGAGGCTACCGCCGACCCTGGCGCCGGCGCGCGGACCGTCATCCCCCTGGAGACGCTCCGCGGCATCCCGACTAGTCGATTGCTCACCGCAACACGATGGGATGTCACGATCGCGATGGGGATCGCGGGCACTGTGAACTTGTGCATCCTGCTGCTGGCCGCTGCGAACCTCGCCGGAAAACCGGGCACCGATTCGCTCGAAGGAGCCTACTTCGCGCTGGAAGCGGGCCTCGGGCCGTTAGTCGCAACGCTGTTCGCTGTCGGTCTGCTCGCGAGCGGCCTGGCCTCCACTTCGGTCGGTGCATACGCAGGCGCCGAGATCATGCACGGCCTACTGAAGGTCCGCCTGCCGCTGCTAGCGCGCCGGCTGGTCACGCTCGGACCAGCGCTGGTGATCCTCGCGACAGGCGTCGATCCCACTCTCGCGCTTGTGCTGAGCCAAGTTGCTCTGTCGTTCGGCATCCCGTTCGCGCTTGTGCCCCTCGTTGCGCTGACGGCAACAGGCAGCGTGCTCGGCCAATACCGCAATCGGCTCATCACCACAGCGGCAGGGATCGCAGCATCCGTCTTCCTCATCGCGCTCAACGCAATCCTGCTGTGGCTCATCTTCACCGGACCGTGAGACGGCGATCAACCGATAATCTGGCAGACCCCCTACTCGAACGCGTCAACCGACACGAACAGATCGCAGCATGCCCCCGACGAACTGACGACCAGCACCACTAGCTCGCGCGGAGGTGGGCAAGGATCAGCCCGATAGGGATGCTGACGACGATAATCGCCACGATGATCCGGTAGGTCCATCGTGCCCATGTTGGGCCAGTTCCGCCGCGTATGGTGCGAATCATCAGCGCGAGGGCGACCAGGAGGAGGACCCCGCCGGCATCGACGACGAGGGGGGTATGGGTCAGGGTGCCGCCGAGGACCGCGACGCTTCCCAGGTTCCAAGTCAGGAGCTGGGCGGTCAAGACTCGACGGGATGGCCGCGCAGGTGCCACCACCGATTGTGCAACGCCCAGCGCTACCTGGCCGACGCCGGCGACCAGAACCTGATACGCGGCCGCCCATGAGCCGTGTTCCAAGGACAATGGCCCGGTCATTGCAGCCACCAATCCGCCGACGATCACCCACGCGGTGCCGATGAAGACGAAGAGATTCTTCTGGGCTGGTGCAGCGCGGTCGTCTTCCATGCGTCGCTTGTTTCTCTAGAGTGGCGTCAACAGTGATGTAGCGCCGACAAAGAGCCGAGTGACCGAGCATAGCTCTGCAGGCACGTTGGTCAAGTGGTCCAAGGTTACCTAGCGGTGCCCCCGGGGTGGATGGATCTGGGGTTGGAAGCCGTCTTCGTCCGGATGCGGCCCCCCTCCGCGAGACCTGGGACCATTCACTGGCCGGGTTTTTGTTAATCGCGACGGCGACGGCTTCGAGTTCCTCGGTTGACCACATGAAAAACTCTCGTGCGCTACTGCCTTTTTGGGGGATTCTCGAGCGATGCGAGGTACTCGTTGTACTGATCGAGTTCTTCGTCATATTGCGATTGTCGGAGTTTTGTCACCTTGATGTCCCTCGTACGCCACCGCGAAAGGGTCACGATGAGAACAATCAACAACGGAAGCTCGGCATACGTCCACGCCAACGTGCCAGCGATTGCCTGATCCTGGAGTGGGTCTATCCCCCAACTCGACGGCAGGTCGGCGAATGCCGAGAACATCGGTTCACCGGTTCGGAGCAGGATCAACCCAAAGATCGCATGAATCTGGATCTCGACGATCACGTCCACAAGGCGTGCGGCATAGGAGGGCGCCCGCGGTAGCGGGTCTGACGACCATAGAGGTACCGCCGCGATGATGCCGCCACTGAGGAAAAGCAATACGAGGAGTTCGTGCCCGAAGGGCAGCACGATGATGAGGCTCACAAGATCTGTCATATACAGCCCCATGAAGAGGGCCGCAGCGACCAGGATCGCAACGACAGGATGCAACAAGTGCCGTGCGATCTTTGAGCGTAGTCCGGCGTGCGCGGCACGCAGGACAGCCCGGCCGATGCCGCGGTGCGGGGTGCTCCGCAAAAGTAGACGCCCGGGAGAACCAACGATCAGCAGAGGCGGAACGACCGTCATCAAGGTGATCTGCTGAAAAACCAGTGCAGCGACGAGCTCGTTGGCATACTCGTTCACCCCAAGACTGCCTACGAGGAACAGGAGCACGCACCCGAGGACGTAGGAGATTGTGCGCGGTACGGACCATTTCCGCTTACGCGACCATAGGAAGATCGCACCACGCACATAGAGCACAAGGAGCACAACGGCGATCGGAGCGACCACGGAGGCATGCTGAGGTACGAACGCCAGCAGATTGTCTATCGTTGGCGGCGGGATGTTGGTCTCATGCATGTTCGACACTGCACATGAGTTACTCCTGGATGATGAACACGACCTACGGTTCCGTATCAATTATGAATTGATTCTATAATCCCGTTACCGACGTCATAGACGCAGGATGGATACCCCCGCAGTTCATCACGCTCGCGACTTCACACCAAGCAAGCACTGGATCCCGTTTACGACCAGGCCGTGGCCGCGATGCTGCTGTGACCCTATGTCCCTCACCTCGGCGGGCCATACGTGTGTACGAGCTGCCACTGCTCATCGTCTGCCTCTCCCGCTGGCACGCACGCGATCGCCGGAGTGCCAGGTTGAACGAGTTCCATGAAGATGCCGAACGCGAAGCGTGCACCGTCTATCTCGCCGAGATCGCTCACAGGGACTGGCGCTGATGAGTTGGGATCTGGTCCGACCGACGCCGAACAGCCACCGAGAGCTCTCCTCGCCGCCGCATAGGGGTCAGCGGAATCCGGAGAGATCGGGGATTGCGGGCGAGCCGCCGCTTCACCACGCGTGTTCCGGGTAACGATGTACACGTCAGCATTCGCTGAATAGACCACAGCACCCCACCTGCAATCGGGATGTTTCACCGCGCTACGAGCACGACCGGCAGAAAGAGACGTGTGAACGATCAGATCGCGAAGGAGGCCACCGCTGCAGCATCCGAGGACTGCGGCTGCGCGCCCACCCCCGCCGAACGAGACGGTCTCTGGAAGCTGAGCCTCAGCCGCCGCGGCGCACTCGGGCTCGGGCTCGGCGCACTCAGCGTCGTCGCTCTGGCTGCCTTCGGCGTCACCTCCGGCATCTCCGCCGCCTATGCCGCCTCTTACCCGAGCTGGGACGATGTCCAGCGCGCGAAGAACAATGAGGCGGCTAAGGCCTCCGAGATCAGCCGCATCGAGGGACTCATCCAGTCCCTGACTCAGAAGGTTGCTGAGACGCAGGCTGCCGCTCAGACGGCGGGCGATGAGTTCTACGAGGCGCAGCAGGCGTACTTCGCCGCAATAACCGAGGCCGAGACGCTGCAGGCGCAAGCAGACGAGCAGGCTGAGATCGCCGATACTGCGGCACGCAAGGCCGGACAGATCGCCGCGCAGCTCTACCGCGATGGCGGCGACGACACCGCACTCCAACTCTTCTTCTCCGGTTCCGCAGCTAACGCCGACGAGCTCCTCTCGCGCCTGGGCACGATGGACAAGTTGCTCGAGTACAACCAGTCGGTCTTCGACGACGCGATCTTGTCCCGCAACACCGCGCAGTCGCTGACTGACCAGGCGAAGGTCGCGCTCGACGAGCGAAACCGACTGCAGCAGGTCGCCGAACAGAAGATGGTCGCAGCCCAGAACGCGGCGGAGGCCGCCCAAGCGGCGCTCGACGAACAAGCAGCGAACCTCGAAACGATGAACGCTCAGCTCGCTGCGCTGAAGGACACCACCACCACGACCGTCGCCTCATACCAGGCTGGTGTCGCCGCTCGCGAGGCGGAGGAGAAAGCCCGCCGCGAACGCGAGGCCGCGGAAGCCGCAGCGAACGGCGGTGGCAACGGCGGCGGCAACGGCGGCGGTGGCGCCGCGGGAACCGGCGGTTGGGTGCGGCCCCACGGCGGCGGCCGCAGCTCGAGCTACGGCCCGCGCACACCGAGCTGCGGCTCACAAGGCTGTTCATCGAGCTACCACTACGGCGCCGACCTGGCCAACGGCTGCGGCGCGGCGATCTACGCCGTGAACTCCGGAACGGTCGACTACGCAGGAGCGAACGGGAACTACGGCAACTACGTTCGCATCCAGCACGGCGGGGGCGTCAGCACCGGGTATGCGCATATCAAGCCCGGAGGCATCATCGTGCGCAGCGGGCAGTGGGTCAACTCCGGTCAGGTCATCGCTTACGCTGGCGACACGGGACGCTCCTTCGGCTGCCACTTGCACTTCGAGGTCTACATCAACGGCGGATACACCAACCCGATCAGATTCATGGAAGAACGAGGCGTCTACATCTGACTCAATCCCACCGGGAGGCTTTCCGGCAGTGCACCCTGGGAACCGACGTTGGGCACGTTCAGCCCGAAGACGACGGCGGCTGCCGTGAGCAGGATGATCGCGACTAGAGTGCGGGAATCACCTTCGTGATGCGCGGCATCAGATACATAGTCAGCAGCCCGACAACCACGAGCGGGTAACCCATCCAGGGCACGTCGAACAGCTGCGGGAGCTGCGAGATAAAGATCAAGATCGCCAGCGCGTTGACGAACCCGACCATCACGCTGCGGGGGATGAAGCGCATGAGCTTCGCGACGCCGAGCGCGGCGAGCACAATCTGGATGAGCCCACCGAGCAGCACGGTGACGATGAAGTAGTCCAAGCCGTACTCGCGGGCCACGGGTGCGACGACGAGCGCGATGGCACCCGTCGCGGCGGTGATCATCGCCGGGTGCCCGCCGAGGAACGCGATGCAAGAATCATCCCAAGAATCACCCTCCAGGATCGGCCATAATGGAGGAGTGACCACCTCAGCGACCTATGCCCCGGCGGCAAGAACGATCAAGCGCCCGAACCCGGTAGCTGTCGGCACCATTGTGTGGCTCGGCAGCGAGGTGATGTTCTTCGCGGGGCTGTTCGCGATCTACTTCACCCTCCGCAGTACCTCTCCCGAGCTCTGGGCGTCGCGAACGGAACTCTTGAACGTTCCCTTCGCCGCAGTCAACACCGCCATCCTGGTGTTGTCCTCTGTGACCTGCCAGATGGGCGTGTTCGCGGCGGAAGACCTGCAGCCCTACCGCATCAAGAAGGGGCAGGTGAACGGCGCAGGCCGTCGGCGCCTGTTCGGCTGGGGAATGGTCGAGTGGTTCTGGCTCACCTTCGCACTCGGCGCAATCTTCGTCTCCGGCCAGGTCTGGGAGTACGCCCAACTCGTCACCGAGGGCATGCCGATCCAGGCTGACGCCTATGCCTCGGCCTTCTACATAACGACGGGCTTCCACGCCCTCCACGTCACCGGCGGGATCGTCGCGTTCCTGCTCATCATGGGACGTGCGTTCGCAGTCAAGAACTTCACGCATAAAGAGGCGACATCCTCGATCGTGGTGTCCTATTACTGGCACTTCGTCGACGTCGTCTGGATCGTGCTGTTCTTCGTCATCTACTTCCTGAAATAAGAGCGGCGCTGAGCGGAGCGGGACTCCTCATCACCGGGGGCATCTACGCCGGTGCGTCCGCGGCGATCGCCGCAACCGATACCCAGACGACGGCGAGCACTCAGCTCACCATCGACGACGGCGAGAAGCTGTTCCAGGCGAACTGCGCCACCTGTCACGGTCTCGACCTGCAGGGGACCGCCAATGGTCCGAGCCTGTACGGCGTCGGAGAGCTGTCGGTGGAGTTCCGGCGGGCCACTGGCCGCATGCCATTGCAGATGCAGGGCCCACAGGCTCCGCAGAAGGCGCCGCAATTCACCCGCGCCGGCCACGACGATGACGACGTCGAACTGGTGTAGTGCACACCGTCGCGGACCACGGAATCCTGAGTTTCGGTAGTCGCTCCTTGTTGCTCTCTTCTCAGTTTCCGACGACGCCCAGGGCCGCGCACTGATCCCACAGCACGCTCGACTCGTTCACGCCGAGGCAGGGGTCGAAGGTGAAGACGACCAGGGTGCCGAGCACGATCAACAGTCCGGCTGCGAGGACGATTGCTCCCACCAGTGCTTTTCGCACCTTGTCGTTGGTCACATAGTCATTGATGATCGTGCGCATGCCGTTGCCGCCGTGGATGAAGGCGAGCCACAGCATCAGAACGTCCCACCACTGCCAGAAAGGCGTGGCGAACTTGCCGGCGACGAACGCGAAGTCGAGGGCGTTGATGCCTTCACCCACCAACAGGTTGACGAAGAGGTGTCCGAAGATCAGAACGATCAGCACGACACCAGAGCCGCGCATGAACAGCCAGCCCCACTTCTCGAAGTTGACCCCACGGCGACGGCGTGCCGGTACAGCGACGGTCTGCGCAGACATCACTCACCCCCTCCGAACCCAGCGAACGCGAGCATGAGATGACGCGGGGCGAAACCGGCCATCAGCACGACCCACACCGCGAGGACACCCCAGAACAGCTGCTTCTGAAAGCGCGCGCCCTTCGGCCAGAAGTCGATCAGGATGATGCGCAGGCCGTTCATGGCGTGGAGGATGATCGCCGCGACCAGCACGACCTCTCCGAGTGCCATGATCGGGTTCTTGTAGGTGCCGATCACGGCGTTATACGCCTCGGGCGAGACCCGGATGAGTGCCGTGTCGAGCACATGCACCAGAAGGAAGAAGAAGATGGCGACTCCGGTGATGCGATGAAGCACCCATGACCACATGCCTTCGCGTCCCCGATAGAGGGTGCCACGCGGCGTCTTTGACGTGGTCTCCGAAATCGACGGTGTCAAGCGAGTGCCTGCGGACACGGTCGTCCTCCCTGATCGATGCGAGGTCGGTGGCACATGCTGTTCTGAGCTGACCGCAGAGGTGCCCGATCGTGTCCCATCCTATTCCTGTTCAAACGCTGTGAGCGACGAAGGCAACCGAAGTGCCTCGACAACAAGTGTCTCGACGTCGAGATTCTTTCGCGGGCTACGCTGAGGGCATGACTGAGCCGCTCGATGACTTCTACGCCGTGATCCCTGCCGGGGGTATCGGCAGCCGCCTGTGGCCCCTCTCGAGGGCGGATGTACCGAAGTTCCTGCACGACACCGGCTCAGGCAACTCGCTCCTGCGCGACACCTGGGATCGCCTGGAGCCGCTCACCGGACCCGATCGAATCTCGGTCGTCACTGGACGCGCACCGCGCCGCCGTCGAAGCGGAGCTTCCCAGCATCCCTGACAGAACGTGTTCCTCGAATCCGAGACTCGCGACTCGGCTTCGGCCATCGGTCTGGCTGCCGCGATTTTGCACTGACGCAACCCGGATGATCGGCGGCTTCGAGTACTGGGCACGCGAGGGATACCCGGTCGCAGACGCCGACGGCATCCATCGGCGTCCCATCGATCCGCCTGCCGGAGTCCCCCGGGTGCGCACGCGCGCATCCTACGGAGAGGGGACTCGCTTAGCCGCTATCCGTCAACGTTGGCGACCAGCTGCGGCCCCCGACGGGAGCGTGACGGCGAACTGCGACCTCTGCCGGGCCCGACCGTGGCGGCGTGCCCAAGCAACGAGAAGGGCCCCTGGAACGATCCAGGGGCCCTCTGACGTACAGAAAGAACTCAGCGGGCGAAGTTGCCCCGGTAGTACTCGTAGACCCACCCCACGATGCGATGCCGAAGATCGCGACGCCGATCGGCAGCAAGAATTGTCCGACGGCCATGCCGACGAGGAATATCGCCGCGGAACCTGCGAGCACGATCGGCCACCAGGACCAGGGGCTGAACTCACCAAGCTCAGGGTCACCGTCGTCGACGTCCGCCGTCAGGATGTCTTCAGGAAGCTCGCCACCCTGCGCCTGGTGTGTGCGCTGCAGGTAGATAGCCACCATCGCGAACATGAACATAGTGAACGTGAGCGCAACGGTTCCTACCCACTCGACCCGGTTGACCGGCGGCAGGTCGGGGTGCGCCACGATATTCCAGATCGTATACGCGGCAGCGACCACGGCGAAGAAGACGGCGAGGACCCACCAGAGAACAACATTTGACCGCATGGCTTACTTCGCCTCTCCGCTGGCAACGGCGGCTGCCGGTTCGGGGGCTGCAACGGGATGCTCAGCAGCCTCGGGGTGGTTCAGATCGAACGCAGGACGCTCACTGCGAATACGCGGGATCGACGTGAAGTTGTGACGCGGCGGCGGGGAGCTGGTCGCCCATTCGAGCGAACCACCGTAGCCCCACGGGTCATTGAGCATGACCTTGGGCGCCTTGCGCGCCGTGATCCAGACGTTCAGGAAGAACGGCAACATCGAAGCACCGAGGATGACCGCGCCGATCGTCGACACCTGGTTGCCCCAGGTCCAACCGTCAGCCTCCGAGTAGTCCGCATAGCGACGCACCATGCCATCCACACCCAACCAGTGCTGAATGAGGAACGTCATGTGGAAGCCGACGAACAGCATCCAGAAATGCACATAGCCGAGCCGCTCGTTCAGCATCCGCCCCGTCCACTTTGGCCACCAGAAATAGAAGCCAGCGAACATCGCGAACACGACAGTTCCGAACACCACGTAGTGGAAGTGCGCGACAACGAAGTACGAATCACTGAGGGCGAAGTCCAACGGTGGGGCCGCGAGGATGACACCCGTCAGACCGCCGAAGACGAACGAGACCAGGAAGCCGAGCGAGAACACCATCGGAGTCTCGAAGGTCACAGACCCTCGCCAGAGTGTTCCAATCCAGTTGAAGATCTTCACACCGGTCGGCACCGCGATGAGCATCGTCATCAACGCGAAGAACGGCAGCAGCACCGAACCCGTGACATACATATGGTGGGCCCACACTGCGACAGAGAGAGCCGCGATAGCGATCGTTGCGTAGATCAGCGTCTTGTAGCCGAAGATCGGCTTGCGGCTAAACACCGGGAAGATCTCCGAGACGATGCCGAAGAACGGCAGCGCGATGATGTACACCTCGGGGTGACCGAAGAACCAGAACAGGTGCTGCCAGAGCAACACACCACCGTTGGCCGGATCGAAGATGTGAGCACCCAGGATTCGGTCCGCGGCGGCGGCGAAGATCGCGGCGGCGAGCACCGGGAACGCCATCAGGATCAGAAGGCTCGTGACCAGCGTGTTCCAGGAGAAGATCGACATGCGCCACATCGTCATACCCGGAGCGCGCATAGTGATGATCGTGGTGATGAAGTTCACCGCACCGAGAATGGTTCCGAACCCAGACAGGCCGAGTCCCACCATCCACAGGTTCCCACCCGCACCCGGCGTGAAGGTCGCGCTGGCGAGCGGCTGATAGGCGAACCACCCGAACGACGCCGCTCCCGAAGGGGTGAGGAAGCCGGCGACCGCCATGATCGACCCGAACAGGAACAGATAGAACGAGAAGGCGTTCAGACGCGGGAACACGACGTCAGGTGCACCGATCTGCAACGGCATGATCGCGTTCGCGAACCCGAAGAACAGCGGCGTCGCGAACATCAGCAACATGATCGTGCCGTGCATGGTGAACAGCTGGTTGTACTGCTCTTTGGTGGGGACGATCTGCATCCCTGGGGCGAACAGCTCCGCGCGGATGACGAGAGCCATCACACCGCCGAGGAGGAAGAAGAGCATCGAGGCGATCAGGTACATGTACCCGATCGTCTTGTGATCAGTGGAGGTGATCCACTTGACGATGATGTTGCCCTTTTGCTCGGTGCGCGAGGTGCTCATCAGAGCGGCCTGGCGGGCCGGCATCGCGGTGGGGCGAGCGTCAGCGGTCTCGCTGGGCCTCTCAGTGGTGGTTGACATAAGGCTTATTCTTCCTCGTCCTCGGAGTCATTCCCAGACGGGCACTGGTACCCCGGGGAAGTTGCTGGGGCGTCGTACGCGTCAGTAATGTCACCGGTGTTGCCCTCGTCGCGAAGCGACTTGACGTTACTCATCGTACTCGTCCTGTTCGACTGCCTTGACGTTGAAGAGCATCATCGAGTGATACTCGCCGCAGAGCTCAGCGCACTTACCGTCGTACTCGCCGACACGGGTCGGGATGAAGGACCAGGAATTGTCTTCCCGATGTACATGTCCTTGTTGTAGAGGAAGTCGATGATCCAGAACGAGTGGATGACGTCACGGGACTGAAGGCTGATGTGCACCTTCTGGTCGACCGGGAGCCAGCGTCGGCAGCTTCTCCGTGTCGACGTTGCCGTTCGCGTCGGGCTGAGCCTGAACGCCCATGGTCCAGACAGCATCGTCGAGATCGTCATCCTCGCCTGCGTACATGAAATCGAAGGCCCACTGCTTGCCGATCGCGGTGATCTCGACATCGGCGTCGCCGCCGCACTGCGTCTCGATCTCAGCCTGGTCGCGCGCAGTAAAGAAGAACATGCCCATGCGGTGAATCGGGATGCCCCGACAGGCACGTCACCAATCTGTCGCAACAGATACGAAACCCCACCGATGTGATCCTCGTAACCATGCGTCAAGAACACCCCGAGAATGTCACCAGCACATGGGCCTACTTCTGGATGATGAACGCGGCCTTCGGATCCGGATCAACTACGGCTTGAAGTTACAATCAAGTTTTTGAGGGCGAGACCGGCGACGGGTATCAGGCCTGCGTTCGTGTGCGTGCTGCGCGGAGCCCGTTGAGGATGACGATAACTTCGGCGATCTCGTGGACGAGGACGACAGCGGCGAGACCGAGTACACCGGTGATCGCGAGCGGGAGCAGCGCGGCGATGATCAGCAGCGACAGAATAATGTTTTGGTTGATGATGACGCGGCCCCGGCGAGCATGCGCGAGAGCTTGCGGAATGAGTCGCATGTCGTGACCGGTAAAAGCCACGTCAGCTGACTCGATCGCAGCATCGGATCCGGTCGCACCCATCGCGATACCGATGTCCGCGGCTGCGAGAGCAGGGGCGTCGTTGATGCCATCACCGATCATCGCGTCGTGCGTGTGCGGGACAGCTCCGCGACAACGATGGCCTTTTCCTCGGGGCGCTGCTCGGCACGCACGTCCTGAATGCCAGCCTTGGCTGCGAGAGCGCGGGCGGTGCGGGTGTTGTCGCCGGTAAGCATCGTGACGCCGATGCCACCCTTCTCGAGGGTGCGGATCACTTCGGGCACTTCGGGGCGCAGTTCGTCGCGCACGCCGATCGCGCCAGCGATGGCACCGTCCCGGTGCACGATCACAACGGTCATTCCCTCGTTTTCGAGTGTCTCGACCTCGTCCGTAAGGGCTCCGGCGTCCAGCCATCGGGGGCTGCCGACGGTGATGGTCGCGTCGCCGATACGGCCGGTGATGCCGCGCCCGGCGGTCTCGGTGACCTCCTCGGCTGCGGCGGCGGTCGGGACGGCGGCGGTGATCGCGGCGGCGAGCGGGTGGGTGCTGTGCTGTTCCACCGCGGCCGCCCAGGCGAGCACCTGCTCATGGTTGGCGTCACCGATGGTGGCGACCTGGGTGACGGTGGGCTGGTTACGGGTGAGGGTGCCGGTTTTGTCTACGGCGAGGTGGCGGATACCTCCGAGCCGTTCGAACGCGGCCCCGGACTTGATCACGACACCGAACTTGCTCGCCGACCCAACGCCAGCGACGACTGTGAGAGGCACGGCGATCGCCAGCGCACACGGGGACGCTGCGACGAGGACGACTAGGGCGCGAGTGATCCACAGTTCCGGATCGCCGAACAGGGATCCGATCACGGCGACAAGGACGGCGAGGATCATCACCCCGGGCACCAGCGGACGGGCGATTCGGTCCGCGAGCCGTGCCCGGTGGCCTTTCTCAGCCTGCGCCCGCTCGACGAGCTCCACGATCGTGGTCAGGGAGTTGTCTGTCCCAGCGGCGGTTGCCTCTATTACGAGGGACCCGGACGTGTTGATCGATCCGGCTGAGACTTGATCACCGGGTGCGGCGTCGACGGGGATTGATTCGCCGGTGATCGCGGAGGTGTCCAGGCTGCTGCGACCCTCACTGATCACGCCGTCCGTCGCGACGCGTTCTCCGGGGCGCACGACCAGCAGGTCCCCGACGTGGAGCTCTTTCGCCTGCACTTCGACGGTGGTGCCTTCGCGGCGGATGGTGGCGGTCTCGGGAACGAGCTTGAGCAGCGCGCGCAGCCCGGAGCGGGCACGGTCCATTGCCTTGTCTTCTAGCGCCTCCGCGATGGAGTACAGGAACGCCAGCGCTGCGGCTTCTTCGACGTAGCCGAGGATCACCGCGCCGGTGGCGCTGATAGTCATCAGCAGCCCGATACCGAGCTTGCCCTTCGTGAACAGCTTCACCAGTGCCCCGGGCACGAAGGTGTATGCGCCCAACAGCAGACCGGCCCAGAACAGCATCAGCGTCGGGATCTCCGCGCCGGACCACTCGCAGATCAGCCCGGCGAGGAATGCGATGCCGGAGAAGATCGGGATCAGTACTTCTCGATCTTTCCACCACGGCCCATCGTCATCGTCATCTTCGTCGAGAGCCGCGCCCTTGACCTGGGAGCCGGTGATCGCGCTCATGCCTTCATCTCTGGAGTGCAGCAGCCCGCGACCTGGCAGGCCGGGTCGATGCAGGGTGCGTCTTCGTCGACGGCGAGGGTCACGTCGACCAGCGCGGTTAGCGCTTGTGCCAGGTGTGGATCAGAGATCTCGTATCGTGTCTGCCGTCCCTCTGGCTCGGCGACGACGATCCCGCAATCGCGCAGACAGGTGAGATGGTTCGACACATTCGACCGTGTCAACTCCAGATCACGCGCCAGCTCGGCCGGATACGCCGGTCTTTCCAGCAGGGTCATCAGAATCCGCGACCGGGTCGGGTCGGCCATCGCCCGCCCCAGGCGATTCATCACATCAAGACGCGAAGTAAGAGTCAGCACACACTGACTATACATTGTTCGCTGTACTAATGCGTGGGCGGATCCACCGTGGCACCAGCGCGACCATGACGACCATCACCACGAGTTCCACCAGGGTTTGAGTCACCACGACCAGCGGGGTCAACGCGAACGACGCCGGTAGGGCGAGCGCGAGCGGGAGCACGACGAGAGAATTCCGTGTGGCACCGCTGAACGTGACAGCTCGACGACCGGGGACATCCAGACGGTAACGCGCCCGAGGAGCGCGCCGAGTGGGGTGACGATGAGTGCGAAGGCGACGAAGACCGGAACCGCGATCATCAGCTGGCCGAGGGCACCGCTCACGCCGAACACTTGTGAGCCGACGACCACGGCGAGAGTGAGCATCATGAGCGGGACCATCGCCGCGAGCATCGTGCCCTCGATCGCACGTGCGATGCGGAACCGCTTGGCCAGCAGCTGTGTGATGGCAGCGAGAACGAGTGGCAGCGCGATCAGCAGCACAAATGCCTCCACGAAGGGATGTGGGTCAAACGCCCCAACGACCTCAGCGCCGGCCATCAACCAGAGATAGAGCGGGAGCAGCAAGATCTGCAGGAGCATCAGCAGCGGTGTGGCAGCGAGAAGTCGAGCGCGGTCACCACCAGCCAGCCCCGTGAAAACGATGACGTAATCCACACAAGGGGTCAACAGCACGAATAAGACCCCGAGTAGGACTGCTTGATTACCCGCCACGAGACGGCTCAGCCCGAACACAACGATCGGCACGACGACGAAGTTCAGGACAAGCACCACACCGAGGAAGCGCCGGTCAGTGAAGGCCCGCCCCATTGCTGTGAACGGCACCCCAAGGAACGTCGCAAACAGCAGCACACCGAGCGTCGGGTTAATCGCCAACTCGAGCGGTCGTGCCAACCCAGGTACCAGCAGGCCAACCACCGCGCCCGCCACGATAGCCAACAGGTAGAGCGCCACCTGACGTCGCTCCCACCACTTCACTAGGTCTCTCACAACCACAACCTTGCCGCGATGTTCAAACTCATCCCAAATCAAAGCGGATAGAACGGACCGAAGCGCCATCCCGCGCGGAGCGCGGAAACCGCCACTTCCAGCGGAACGTACATCCAATATGCAGTTGCTTTGCAATGTGTTGTGGAGTTTGCAAATTCCATTGAGGGCCTTCACTTCGTGTGTACCCAATGTCGAAGACATCAGTTATATTGTAAATGTCAGGTTCACAACTAACTAGGAGATTGAAATGATCACCATCACCCACAACCACGAAGCCGGAACGCTCATCGAAGGCACCGCGAAAGGCGACGGCACCGCCGAAGTCCTCAAGCGCTGCGGATGGCGATGGGGCCGCAGCGTCAGCACCTGGTACGTCCCGAACAGCAGAGATCGCCACGCGAAAATGCACACGATCAACCACACTTCAGCACAGCTGGAAGCATCAGGATTCGAGATCTCCATCGACGTCGACGACACCGCCCGCACCACAGCCGAAGTTGAGGCCGCAAAGATCGAACGCCAGCAAGACCGCGTCGCCGCCCTCCAAACCAAAGCAGAGCGCCGCGGCAACGCCGCAGAGGCCGCACACCAGGAATTCCGCCACCGGCTAGACCAGCTGCCCCCCATGGGCGAGCCAGTGAAGATCGGACACCACTCAGAAGGACGCCACCGTGCAGCCATCAAACACGCCGACACCGCCTTCAACCGCGTCCACACCACCCACGAGGCAGCCGCACACGCTGAAGCCGCCGCGACGATCGCAGCAACGACAACGGCATCTCGGTACAACGTCCGAACAGTCGCCAACCGAATCGAAAAGATCGCCGCCGCGATCCGCAGCTTCCAACGAGACCTGGACGGCTACATCGCCCACCGAGGATCCCCCTACGCCGAACAGATCGCACCAGTCGCCGTGCGCGCTCATGCGGAGATGCTGACTTATTGGGCGTTGGCGGCGGCCCACGGGCTGGGCAATGTGCTGTTGCGGCTCCTTTGGCTGAACGTGACAGCGCGCCCTGTCATTGACAAGGCGTACCCAAAATCGGGCACCTTTCCACCATTCTCTGAGAGCCGCGATGCCTGGCACCAGTCGGCCCAACCCTCATCAAAAACGCGAGAAAGGCGACGAACACCGCATCATCACCTACGGCCGCTGCCATCGTTGACGCCCTGGACTCGTTGACAACGAATCCGCGATGGGATCGCCTTATGGCGCTGCGTGGTGTGAACTTTCACCAGTGGCGCCCTCAGAGCGTTGGCGGGGGCACGCCGAAGCAGTCCATGACGACGAAGGACCCGGCTGGTCGGAACATGATCACCGTAGGCACCAACCCGACAAACGTCGCTCCAGACCACAAAGCCACGATCGCGGACGCAGACGCCGGCCTTGATGCTCTCGTTGAAGCTGCCGAAGTCCTGGACTCGAATCTGCACGCAGGCATCAATGAGCTGATTGGCGTGCAGCTCTTCAAGACTTAACCGGATGGCGTGACGTGGGGTTCGGGTACGGTCTCGGCATGGACAAGCGCAGATCGATTCCCTATCCCATCGCTTCGGTGGGTGCACCGCGGGAGAAGGCGCTGCAGGCCCTGCAGGC
Source organism: Microbacterium sp. CH12i (assembly GCF_000685355.1). Lineage (GTDB taxonomy): Bacteria > Actinomycetota > Actinomycetes > Actinomycetales > Microbacteriaceae > Microbacterium. The sequence continues at coordinate 36,689 of NZ_JHET01000016.1, forward strand.
ATGTGGCTGGTCAGTGCAACGACGCCCATGGTTCTTCGTTCTGGTAGTCGTGACGTTGACACCGTTCGCATTCGTTACGGGGTGGCTCGTGACGTTCTGGTCGCGAACTGGAGCATTCTCGGGCTTGCCATGGTGGATCTTCGCCCTGATCTGCCTGCTCCTCGTCGTCGTGGCCATTCCCCTGGGATTCGTTGTCTTCGCAACGATGGCTCCCGGGTGGGTCAAATACGCAACGAAGGACGCCCGGTTCGGGATCCAAGTGAAATCACGAGGATGGTACGCCGGTGATCATGTCTCACGCCCCGGAACCAAGGATGCTGGCCGCGAGATCCGCCTGCTCGTGCGAGACGATCTCATAACTGTGGCCGATGAACACCGAGTTGTTATCTGGGCCCATACGACGTCAGCAACCCTCGCTCGACGCTACATAGAAGACATTCCCGGCCTCAGAATCGCCAGTCGCGGACGCCGCGGTCGCATCCTCCTAGTTCGTCCTCCACGACCCGTTGCGCTCGTCGAAGGGTCAGCTCAGGTGGATCGATCAATGACGATGTGACGACGGCTCACGCGGAGTATTCCGCCCAGAGCTCTTCGTCAGTAGAGGAATCGATACGCGAACGCCTAAAGCTTGGTCAGCGGCGTTGACGTTTCTTGCCCCAGAAGGCACGGACAGCCATAGTAACCGCTTCGTCATTGGTGAGGCGATCGCCGCGAGCTGCCGCCTCGTTGCGAGCCTGAGCGATGTAGTCCAAGACATCGGGAGGCAACCGGAAGCTCGCGGGCTTCTTGTCCACGCGCTGGACGTTGTACGGGCCGCGCTTCTTGCCAGTTGGCGGAGCTGTTGCCGCCGGTGCGGGGTCGCTGATCGGGTCGACGGGATCCACGCCCTCATCGGCGGCTGGGCGAGGGGCACGTTTGAGGGACGTAGGGCGTTCGGTCTTGCCGTCGCCAGCTGATCCAGCCTTAGCCATAGTGAATCCCTCCCTTCACGATCGTCATGATTGGTTTCCCCCGCGCCGCGTCGTCGTGACTTTGCGGCGTCCAGCTGTGCACGCTGCTGCTGCCGCTGCTTCTCGGCATCCGTGAGCACGCGAGTGCGTCGTGTGCGGTCCCTGGCCGACTCGCGGTGGTACGACTCGGTCTTTGGCACCTGAACGACATTGAGGGTGACGCCGGTGATCGGGACGCTTGTTGTGTCGAGGTTGATATACCTGTTCCCGGCTTCACCAGCGAGCCAAGTGAGGGTGTCACCGCCTGATTCCTTGATGCGCTTCAGCATCGTCGAAGCGTTGTACGTGTTGACTTCCATCTGCCGGCCATTGCCGAACGTGACTCGGGCGGTGATCTGCTTCTGCTTATCTCCGGCCTGCCCCTTCGCTGCGTTTCGGATCAGTGAGACGAGCTGCTCACTCGCGACGGTGCGGCCCTTTGCTGTCTTGCCCTTCGGGATGCGCGCCTCGATGATCCGCCCGCCTTCGGACATGAATGACGTCGAAATCTGCGCTCGGCCACCCTGCTTATCGCCGGTGTAGCGCCCGCCGGGATCGTCGGGGATAACGCTCTTGTTCTCTCCGTCGGTTCTCTTCCCGCGGATCGGCATCAGCGAACCGTCCTTGAGACGGCGGCGCGGTGGAATCTTGGTAGCGCGGCCCGTGTTCGTAATCTCTTCGAGCGTGTCGCGGTAGAGGGCCCCGCTGGTCTCACCGTTCAGGATCTTGCGCACCATTCGAGGGGAACGGTGAAGCTCGGCCGCGAGCTCGGCGGTGGTGATGCCCCGGCCCCGGAGGATCCGGACTAGGTCTTGTGCGCTGCGCTTCTCGTCAGCCATCACTCCACCTCGCTATCGGCGAGCGCTTCGGTGAGTCCGGATCGCTCAGCGCGAGTTTTCAGAGCGGCACGTTGCTTGAGAGTTTCAGGAGTTTGGAAAGACCCGCGTGTGTATCCCTGCAGGCGAAGACGTCCTGTCTTACCGTCGTCGCCGCCACCACTGTCAACGGGCAGCGACCAGACCGGCAGCGATGTTGTGAACACGGCGTCACCCTGGATGCCGATGAGAGTACTGGGATCGAGGCGGAGCGCCCCGGAGGTGCCGTTTCCGAGGGCGCTAGGGCCGTGGAGCACGCGAGCGCGAGCCCGACCCCAGACCTGAGCGGCGAGTTCCGGGTGGTAGAAGCTCGACGTCCTCGAGTTCGGGTTCGACGGCAACCGGTAGATGAAGAGCTTTCCCTGACGGGTAGCGGTGTTCTGATACTCGCGAGGGATCTGGTCAGCGCTTTCTGCGACACGGGTCTCATCGCGCCCACCAGCGGCGAATGCTCCGATGGAGTGCAGCACGATCGAGCGAAGCGCAGCCATGACCGCCTGCCGAATCGTCGGGTTCAGGTCGCGATTCTCGGCGACCTTGGCACGGGCGCGTGTCATCCGGTCGGTGAATGTATCGAGGGGGCGGGCCTTGGTGAAGACGATCGCCTCGTGCGGGATGATCTGCCAGCCGAAGGCGCGGGCGACGTGGATCTCTGACCCATCGGCCCAGGTGTCGGCTGTGGCGCCGGGGCGGTTGGGGTAGTACCAGCCTTCTTCGACGCGTTGGTGTTTCACCGCGAGGAGGCCGACGTGGTTCCAGTCCGCCGGAACTGTGAAGCGTACGTGGAATCGTGCGCGGGCGTATGGATCCTGCTCGAGCAGCTCGTATGCAGCCTCACGGTTCAGTCGACGTGCGGGCCCGATGCCAAGCTCGCGGCCGACCCCGGCGTACATGAAGCGGCCATCCACGTAGGCAAACTCGCCGATCTTCTTCTGCTTGGCGGGGTCGATCAAGGGCACGCAATCCTCGTGCCTGCTGAAGTTCGCACCTGCGACGAGGTGGTCGTAGTGGTGCTGGCCGCTGGTCGCGTGGATCTCGTCGGCGATGTCGGGGTCGACGGGAACGGGGTTGATCGTCTTCGGCAGCGAGAGAGCCCAAAGGTTCGTGCCGGTCGCTGCGGGGCTGTTGAAGAGACGAGCGCGCTCGTCTGCAGCACGGATGATTGCCGCTGTGGTGTCCCAGGCTTCGCGAGCTTGGGCGGGGGTCAGTGGGGAGTCATCGAACCATTCTTCGACGGTGCGGACTTCGATCTTGAAGCCTGTGCTCTCGTGCTCGAACCGCCCTGTGGGAGGGTCGCTGATCCAATGAGATCCTGGCTTCCAGCGCGGCGTCTGAACGTACAACCAGTGCCTCACTCCCGGCAGTGGCTCGGGTCGTTTTCCGGAGAGCATGATCCGGTTCGCACCGTATGACGCAGCGGTGTCGAGCAGATCGGTGAGGTTGGGGTTCTTCCGGCGCTCGCCGATAACGGGGCGGACGGGTGCGCCAGCCTGGGTGACGCCACGACCGGTGGTCTGGTCGACCCAGATGGTGGGGATGTCCTTGGGAGTCCACGGCTTGGGTCGGTAGTCGATCTCGTTCATTGCTGGGCCTCCTCTCGAATCATCCTAGAAGTTATATTAGGGAAGAAATAATGAAAAATGCAAGCACATTTCACCTGAAGTGTTCGCTTTCGTCTGATTAGGAAGCCAAACGATGATTGCGATCGCGGTGAGAGCTGAGCGCTTTCGCAACGCCTCGCTCTGTCATCCCGAGCAGCTGCGCAACCTCACGGAGCGTGAGTGGTGGCGTCTGGGAGCGTGCTTCTTCGATCAGCTCGTCGCGCCGATCGATCAGCTCTTCCTTTTTTGCGAGTTCCACGGCTACTGCCTGGAGCTCCTGGCGGATCTCGTCGACATTGGAGTGGGTCATAGGAACGAGGTTACGGAACCGAGTTCCCATTCGGGTCAAGATCGCGGCGTGTCGGCCACGAGCGTAACTCTGCCCCTTGTCCCCTCTGACGTTATATTCGTGAACATGAGCGACCAGGAGCTTCTCGACAGTGCACAAGTGGCGGCGCGACTTTCCGTGACCATCGGGACCGTCTACAAACTTCGCACCGAGGACGAGGCTTTCCCGAGTCCGGTCCGCTACCAGGGGCGCTCCCCTCTCTACTCCCCTGCGGCGATCGACACCTTCATTGCGCAGCGCTCGACACGCGAGCCCTCCGCGCGGGGCCGGCGTCCGCGCCTGACCCTTCCGGACTCCGTCGACAAGGATCAGTTCTCCGAACGGCTCCGTGACCGCATCGCGGCGGGTGCTGGCACCCCGAGCGTGACCACCCAGGCCGATCTGATCTCCATCCTGGGGCTGAACAGCGTCACCTTCGGTCAGCGCATGCGAGGTCGAACCCGGTGGAAAGACGCGGAGCTCTCGGTAATCGCGGATCGGCTGGACTTGGACGTCACCGATGCCAACGCCGCCCTCAACGCCGCACGAGCTGCCAAGCAGTAAGTTCTCTGTCACATCTATAAGGGGTTCAATCCCTGCTCAGAAACCGACATATTCGGGCGGAGTCAACGCGAATCTCCACTGCTCGCGGATCGCCGACTACCGGAGCGAGGATCTCCTCAGTGGTTCACGCTTTCCGCCAGCTCCCGGAGCCGTTGGTCGTTGAGCGCACGATCGACGATGAGCCCTTCGGTGATGCGCTCATGTGCGACGGCATGCTGTGTCAGCAATAGCTCTGCTTCGGTGCGTGTGGACTCAATCAGAGCTTCGACGGTAAGAGGGCCAGCGTGGCGCTCTGGTCGCTGCCCCGTGGCGATGATGGTCATCATCCGAAGCTGTTGGAGTTCCATGTCGCTCATAGAGCCTTGATCGAAATGCCCGGCACGGTGATCGGCAACCTGCCCGGCAAAGCCGAACACCAACGCATCGAAGGATTGCTCGTGCATGGTGAGATCTTCGTCAGGTTCATAGGTCACTCGCCCGCCCCGGTCCCCCACGGCGTGAATATCAGCGGTAACGGCAGTCATCCCCAACACGATCGCTGCGACTGCATGTGCAGCCTCGTGTCGAGCGAACCTCTCCAGCTCGGGACCAACGGGAGGATCAGCGGTTCTCGCAGCAAACGCACCAGTAGCAATGGGCCGTGGGTGCACCGCGTAATGCCGGGGGCCAAATACGAGCCGGCAGACGAACCAGAACATGGATATGGCCATGACCAGCACAGCACCGTGCTTCAGCGCAGCCTCGGGTTGCGTCATCACCAGGGTCCAGAGCGGCTCGAGCAGTTCGATGATGCTTTCGGTGTTGAACATCAGCACCAAGCAGCCCCCAACGATCACGACGAACCGCGAGACAACACCCATCCTGAGCCCTCTCATTTTCGCGATTCCCGCGCCCGGAACTGGACCCAAGGGATGGCGATCAGCACTCCGATTCCCGCCATACCCAACGTGGCGATGCAGGCAATCGCGAAGAAGACCCAGGCGCCAGCGATAAGCCAGCTGGGGTCGACCAAGGTATCCGCCCAGATGCCGACATGAGCAGTCGCCCAGACGAGAAACGCTACCCAGAGGCCGATAAGGATGAGGCCCTTCCATGCACCACTTGCTCGCTCATCCCCTATGAGCTGATCTTCGGGCTCGATGCGCTTGATATACATCATTATTCGGCCCCACACGTGGTGAGATTCTGGACGAGGGCGTCCCGGTCGGCGACGGTGACAGACAGTCCCCAGGTGTCGACTATCTGCGTGTACTTCAAGACGTATGGGCAGCGATACCAGGTCGCGGGGAGCCAATCCGAGGGCCCGGCGTCTTGCTTGGATTGATTTGCGATGCCGTCGACGGCGATGACGTTGCCGAGGTCGTTGGCGAACTGCAGCCGGCGATCATCGGTCCAAGCCCACGCACCGCCCACGTGCGCAGCTTTGAGACTGACGATGTGCTCTCCCTGCACCCCTTGGCTCCCCGGGTTGCCGGGTTCAGCGACCCGGTCATGCTGAAAGACAATGTCGCCGCCGGTGTAGGGATCATTCACAAGCACGCCGCTCAGGACCGTGCATCCGTTGTCATCAAGAACGACATCGACGAGATCTCTGGCCAACACATCGTCTCGTTGCCGGCAACCATTCCCATCTATGTCAGCCCAGGCGGTGCCGAATGAGTCCCGTTGATACTGCGGAACCGGCGCGTTGGTGTCGTCAACGATGACTGGCAGCGCAGCAGCCTCCACCGCCGCCTCTGCGTAGGAAGCAACCTGATCAGGATCAGCCGGCGCCGGTTCGATCGGCATAGCCGTAGGAGCAGCGGTCGCAGACTCGTGGTTTGCCAGGGCCTGGACATCGGGGAAATTGGCTGTCATAGCTATGACGAAGCCAATGAGGGCGGCGCACGCGCCGGCAGCGCTCTTGATTTTCGTAGAGCTGCGCATCAGGGGATCCTCCGAACAGTGAGAGTGATGGCGAGTGAGGCGAGGCGCTCTCTCATGGCCAGATGAATTCGGCTGGCGTCGGTAAAGGGCCATCGGGATTCCGGATCTCGTACTGCGCGTCCTCGATCATGCCGGTGTAGGCAAGCGCGAAAGCTCCTGGATCACTCGCTCCAGCACCGACCGCGAAGGCGTGAGCATCCGACCACGCGATCCCCGCGAACGAATGATCGTCCGGGAAACCAGACGTAGGCTCCTCGATCGCTTCCGCGACCGCATCGCCCCATTCCCTGCTGCGCTCGATGTCATCGGAGTACTCGACACCTGCTTTGGTCTCGAAGATTTCCACTGCACGCTCATGCTGTTCAGGACTCATTCCGTGCCTCCGTCGTTCGAGTAGCCCGCTCGAGAAAATCGAAGCGGAGCATCGATGTTGCGACGTGCCACTGGCCAGAATCGAGCAGCTCGAAGGCCACGTCGTCGGGTCTTGTGCCCTTTACGCGCTGCGCCATGGTCCGGAGCTCGTCAGCGAGGATGAACAGGGCTGAACTGGCCGTGGTGTCATCGAATTCAGCCGCGCGTGCGGCCTGACGATCAGCACTAGCTGCAAGGTCGATAAGCGTTTCGTACAAGATCGTCAGTGGGCTCTCTACTATCGGGATGGTCATCTGATACTCATTCCTGGCCGGGCTGTGGCTTCGGAGCCCAGGAACCTCTCGAAGGTCTCTTGCATGCGCTCGGTCAACGGCTGCCCAACAACGCGCGAGCAGACAAGCCGAAAGAGGCGGAAGCTCCAACTCACGCGAACGTGAACCCCACATGTCGCGGTCATCTTCTTGGAGAGCTCAGCGGCAGTTTCATCCATCAGCTGCGTCCTTTCGCGTGGCGGAGCATGGTCCAGGTGATCGGCGTTTCTGGACTGAGTTCGTAGAGACGGCTGTAGTGCACCCAAGCGCGATATGCCCGCGAGCACGTGAGATGTTCTCGGCTCCCGTAATTGGGGCAGCCACCACGGCTCTTGCAGCCGGTTTTGAAGCCGGCTGCAGAGCCGTGCACGGCCTGCTCGAGGACATCTAATGTCTTGCTCATCAAGCGGCCGTTTTCGCAGCAGAGCGGAGCCGGGTGACATGCCTGGCAGTGATGCCGACGAACGGGACGATCTCACTGGTGCTCCACCCGAACTCGGGCGCTCTGGCGATGACGATCGCGCGTTCCGCATCGGACAGATGGACGCGCTCGCCGCGCAGCGCAAGTTCCACGGCGATCTCATCGACCAGGTCAGGTTCTGCATCAGTATCTGAGGGCCCGTCGTCCAGGTCGATGTCGTCCCATGTCAGCGCGGGGAGCCACCCTTTCGCTTCGGCGCGTTGTAGTGCGTGGGTGCGGGCAACGCGCTCTCCAAACGTCGTTGCCGGGGCGTCTTTGTCCCAGAGCTCCTCATAGAGATCCGCGATGGCGCGATGCGTCTCTGCGGAGACCCGGCCGCTGATGAGTACGAAATCCAAGCGTTTCCGGTCATAGGAGGTTCGTCGAGCCAGCACGGAGATTGCCCATCCGCGTGTCCCGAGCGCCTGCAGACGACGTCGGGCTCCTCGCGAGTCCACCCAGTGCCCGTCTGGGACAGTGCTTAGGTCCGCGGTGATTGCGAGGATCTTCTCGGCGGTGGCCGCGTAGACCATCGGAGCGCGGAAACGCTTGGTCCCGTGCCTACCCCGCATGATTCGAACCAGGGTCGACTTATCAATGCCAGCAGCCGCGGCTATCGCCGCTGGTCTCATGCCGGCCATCGCGAGCTCTCCGATGTGTTCCTGGACAGGGCGTGCTGAGATGAGCGATCCTGTCGGGCGGCCGTACGCGACGAGCTTCTTGTACTCATAGCAACGGCGACGGTTGGCATCCCGGCAAACCAGGCAAGCGCAGCTGTGGCTGCGGTAACAGGTCGGCGTCTCGCCGTGCTTGTGGTCCTCGGGGCAAATGTGGGTGCGCATGGCCACCTCCAATGATTATATTCCCGAATATAACTTATTACGAAGGCGTCGTAAAGCTCCTTCACCGATAAGGGGTGCGCCCTCGTGACGGAAACCGACAAGTTCGCCTTGAGATCGCGACACGCAGTGATGAATGCTGCCTTTTTAGAGGCAGCTAAGACGCCTCTCTGCGGCACAATGGGGAGATGCCCCGACTGGTCGCCGCGCCTTCAGATATGCCGGTGAATGCCGCGCGCGCTCAACGGGTAATAGCCGCTACCACGCGTACCGAGGTCCTTCACTATCTGCTGAATCAGCCAAGCTCGACGATCAACGAGATCATTGCCGGCAGTGGGTTCGGCCGCGAGACTGTCCGCGCAGCTCTTGAAGAACTCGAGCAGACCTACGTGTCGGGGTCCCTCGAGCGAGGGAAGCGCCGCGGCCGGCACGTCACTTTCACCGTCGACCGGTCCACTCTGGCATCAGATCTCGGCGCGCTGACGGCGTATCTCCTCGGATAGTGGCAGATCTTCCAATGTCCCTCTCTCGTGCCAGGGTTGGGAGCATGTCAGAGCTGATCCCCAACGACTACGCTTCAACACTCGACGAGCTCAAACGGCAGGTGTTGGCTGCGCGGTACCAGGCGCAACGGAAGGTCAACACCGAACTATTGGTTCTGTGGTGGAAGATCGGCCGCACAATTCTGGACCGGCAGAAGCACCAGAAGTGGGGATCAGGAGTGCTGGGCCAGCTGGCCGACGGTCTGCGGGCAGAGTTCCCGTCAATGAAGGGATTCTCTCGATCGAATCTTTCGTATATGCGAGCGTTCGCTGCCGCATGGCCAGATCAGGATTCAATTGTCCAACGACCCGTTGGACAATTGCCGTGGGGTCACGTCACCGAGCTTCTCAACAAGCTCGACGATCAAGATCTGCGGGACTGGTACGCCGCGAAGGACGCTGCTCACGGGTGGAGTCGAGCTGTGCTCGCCCATCAGATCACTACACGCCTGCACGAACGTGAGGGGGCGGCTCAGACGAACTTCTCCGGGGCACTCGAAACTCCGGATTCAGAGCTGGCGCAGCAGCTCACGAAAGATCCGTACACGCTCGATTTCTTGGCTCTCGATGGTGACGCGAGTGAGCGCGACCTGGAAGACCGTCTGATCGCACGCATCATCGAGACGCTCCGCGAGCTCGGTCCTGGATTCGCCTTCGTTGGCAGGCAAGTTCATTTGGATATCGACGGAGATGACTTCTATATCGATTTGTTGTTCTTCCACGTCGAGCAGCTGCGGTACGTCGTCATCGAGTTGAAGACGACCGTCTTCGACCCGCGCGATGCTGGCCAGTTGGGTTTCTATGTCGCCGTCGTCGACGACCAGATCCGCAACCATGACAAGCACGCCCCCACTGTGGGGATCCTCCTCGTCGCCAGCAAGAATGAGTCTGTGGTCCGGTACGCTCTCGCTTCCTCTCAACATCCCGTCGCCGTCAGCCGGTATGAGCTTGCCGAAGAGGCACAAGCTGCGCTCCCCGATGAGCAAGCCATGCTGGACGCCTTCGCGCGTGAGCTCGAGCAAACCGAGGCCAAGACTGACGTGGAGGGTTAGCCATGGAGGTTGCGAGGAACGACGCCGGAGATCTCATCACGATCGACATGATTCGTGGGCTGGCCACGGTCCCTGTCTTGTGGTGTCCGGGTGAGCTGCCTGATGGCAGTGAGTGTGGGGCAAAGGTTCACGTGAAGGCGCTTAACAGCAAGGTCATGGCGGCGCATTTCGCGGCGCAGCATGAGCCCCAGTGCGATCGCACCTCCGAGCGTTCAGACGATCAACCCGGAGATCAGGGCCATCCGTTCGCACAAGGGTTACGCCCCGTCAGGTGGCGACTTCGCCTGGGTGAGTCTGGAGCCTCCCAGGGTCCTGACGGTCGTCGCCGCCCCGATGACACCGATGCAGGCACGAGGACTCGTCGACGTCGCGCCGATTCGTCGCACGGGATCGAAGACACTGCAGATGACAGATCCTTCTCCACCCTCTTGATGAACATCCTCGCCGGCAAGATCCCACCCAGCCTCGAAGTCGTTATCGGTGCACGTCCCCCGGAACCAGCTTCCTCGATCATCACCGATGCGCCGTCTGCGCATGCGAAGACGTTTACGGACCGAGACGTTATCTTGTGGGGCAAGGTCCGTCAGGTGAAGACGAGTAGCTACGGCAGCCTGATCCTCAAACTTGAGGATGCCGCCGACGACGTCGCCATTCTCGTCGACAAGGCCAACATGCACCGGCTCGGCATCGACGCGAGCACCCAACTAGTCGGGCGCCACGTCATCGCCTACGGGAAATACACGGTCCCCGACACTGGCCGGCCACACCTGCGGGTAGAGCGCGATGCGCTTGCGTTCAACCCGCGGCTACGCAGGCCGCGACGGAGCTAGACGCCCCCGGCTCCTACACCGGCATAAATGCGGAGTCGATCTGCAGCATGCTCACCATGAGCACGAGGCTGGCAATCGCGAGTGACATCCCATGAGGGTGCTTCCGCGGCCGGTGACGAACATTGCGGCCGATCACACGAAGGGCGCTGATCGCGAAGGCAAGGGGCACCAAGTAGATGGTGAAGATGCCCGTGATTGGCACGATAGTCAGCGCGAGAGCAACAGCAAATTTCATGTCCCCGAATCCGCAGCTCCCCGTGAGCGCCAACACGAAGTAGACCGCACCGACGATACCCACGATGGCAGCCGCTGAGAGAGCGAGAGACGGACTCCCTTGCCAGATTGACACTCCGATGACCTGGGATGCCCCAAAGGCTGCCAGGAGCGCTGTGAGGCGGTTCGGGAGCGTGTATGTGTGCTCATCGACGGCAGCGAGGCGGAGCGCGATGAGTGCCCCAATCCCGTAGAGCACCCAGCCGTACGCCGGCCAGCTGATTCTGGGCACCAGGTCGACGACCAGCGCGCCGAGGATCGCTCCGGCAAGTGCGAGCGTCCACGCCCCTCTGGAGCGCCGCAGGGGGGTAATTGCGGGCTCCAGAGGTGTCGTGGACAGAGAGGTCATCGTGCTGCCAACCAGGGAGCTTGGCGTGAGCGTCGTCAATCAGCTGTTGCGTCGCGTCGTCGATATCGACGTCGGTGCCGATGACCTCGTACATGGCGTCGATGATCTTGTTGAAGGCGTCGACGTCGCCGTTGGACATTGCTGTCTCGATCTCGAGTCGCCAGCCTGCCTCATTGAGCGGGTCGGCAGATTGTGCGATACGGGCAGCGAAACGGGCATCGTCGAGCCTCCCGGTGCGAAGCGCCCGGTGCGTGAGCTCGTCGGCAGCGTCGAGAATTGCGGCGCGCATAGTCTCCTCGATCGGGCCACGCCAGGCCCACCAGCCGCGGCGTCGGGAGACGCCATCGAATGGCTGGCCGCGAACGAGGCGGATCGCTTGGATCAGGTTCTCGCTGAGCGTCGTGCTCAGGTCGGGGCCAATGAGGTCGCAGAAGTCATGCCAGTCGGTGCGCACATGTGGATACATCGAGAAGCCGACACTGCTGCGCTCGGGAGGTAGCGGCTTGCCATCAGGGTCATGACCGAGGACGAGACGGATCTGCTTTGCGAGCTGGCGAGCGTTGTTGTTGTCCGAAGAGAACGTGTCCGGCCAGAGCTTCTTCTGAACGAGAGCACCCGGGACGGATGCGGTGTTCTGAAGCAGCAGGAAGGCAAGGAACTCGATACCGCGACCGGGGAGTGCGTCCTGGTCTGCGACGTTGAGTGCGTCGACCGGGCCAAGGATCCTGATATACGGGGCAGGCCAGTCAGGCACCTTGGCGGCCGCAGCCTCCTCGACAAGGTGCTCTCCAGTCTCTTCGACGTCTGCGACCGCAACCGTCTCTGCAATCTCTTCGTCTTCAGCAGGTGCAACATCAACAGCCGCAGGAGAGTCAGCACTTGTCATGTCATCGTCGCTCACCTCGTCGACGACCGGAGCAGCCTCAGTGTGCGGATGCTCTTCCTCGAGGTCAACCGGCTGCGCGTCGAGAGTCGTGGTCGAGAACAGCGAACGCACGAGCTCGAGCTCGTCACCACCAAGAATCTGCGGACGGAACGGCAGAGGGAGCAGAGCACCACCGCTGCGGTACTCGGCTTCCTCCTTTGAGGTGACAACGACGGTTGCGCCGGCCACAAGTGCATCGCCCTGAGCAATCGTCGCGATTCCGAGGCGCGGCATCCGCGCAACCAGCTCAGCCAGATCATCACGGAGGGATCCGATTGGAGTTTCCGCGAGGATCACAATGTGAGGAGCCCACGATTCCATGTCTGTCGCCCGCGATCGCGCCTCGAGCACGCCGCCGACACCATACGAATTCAGCGCATCACGACGGTCCTCAAGATCGGCGCGGAGGTTCCTCACCAGCGCCGACACATCAGCGACCTGGTGGATGCGGAACCGATCGAGATCTCTGGCGAGTGCATCGTCTAGACCGACCGTGGTCACCTGGATCTGATCGGACCAAGGGTTGGTTGCAAACTCGCAAGCTAGGGCATTCAGCACCCCGCGCGCGGTCTCCTCGTCACCGACGACGTGAGGGATCCGATCTGCTCAAGATCAAGCAGCAAGTACCCGCCCTGAGCGTCCGTGCCAATCGTCGCCAGTGCCGGGTATGGCGAAACAGTCGGCCGGTCGGGCGCCTGCGCCATCCCGGGACGTACAACCCAAGCTGTCCCGTCTTCATGCATCGATTCGAACGGTGCCGGCAGATCCGCGGGAGCCGCAAGATAAAGCGCGACCTCATCGTCCGCGACCCGAACGGCGAGCAGCTCGGGCAGCTGCTCCCCGTTGTCCTCAGCCCACGCCTGCAGTGTCCGCAGAGCGTTGTCGACGTCAGCGACACCGATGGGATTTTCTACCATCCGCATCTCGAGCTCAAGATCCGCGACCTCAGGATCCGGCAGCGCGATTCGCTCCCCCTTGGCGCGCTTGCGGCGTTGCTGTAGTCGGCGCGCTCCAATGGCGACAAGAAGACCAGCTGCGAGCATCCCCGCGATGCCACCGATCGTCATCAAGGGGATCGACGCGTCAATCTCATCACTCGCCGACTCGGCCGCTTCGACTGGGGCCTCCCTAACTGGAGGAGCCTGTTCGGCAACCTGGCGCTCAACCGCCCGGCCATCAAGAGCGCTGCCCTGGGTCTCCCCTACTGAGCCCGCGCTTCCCGCGCCACCAGCACCCTCAGAACCACCCTCTTCACCATCGAGCACAGGAGCATCTGTTGGCGACTGAATCGTCTCCTCCGGACTCGGAGCAGGCGTTGTCGGAGCAGGCGTTTCCTCGACGGGAGCCGTTGCATAGACACCAGGGACGGTCATCTGCCACCCGGGCAAAATCAGATCCGGATCTGTCAATGCCTGACCATCCGGCTGCACACCCAAACTGGCATTGAAGATCTCCGTGAACCGTTCACCCGCCCCGTAGTACTGCACCGCCAGATCCCACAGCGTGTCGCCCTCCACCACAACATGCGACAAAAATTGCTGCTCTGGAGCCGCCTGCTGCACCTGTGCCGCCTGAACGGCCTGCGCAGCAGCCACCGCCTGCGAGAAGTCCAACGTGCTCGCCGTAGTGTCCACCGTGGCCGCCGCGAAGGTGTCAGCAGCGGCGGGGGCGGGGGCAGAAAGCGCGCCGGCACCACCAGCGAACATCACGGCGACCGCGGCGATCAGTCCAGCTGAGAACTTTTGCTGCACGCGGAATGCGGCGACCTTCTTCGTTGTCGGCCGTCCACGCATCGCCGCGAACAGTTCGATGATGAAGGGGACCGCAAAGGCTGCCCAGAAGACCCAGATCACCAACGGAAGGATCTTGGTGAACATGATCACGTTGCCGTAGTCGGGCGTGAGCGTGATGATCGCGTGCCACTGTTCACCGGTCGGGAACGGACTCCCGGCAATAGTGATCAACAGCAGAGGAATACCGGCGAGGATCCCCGCAAGGGCCAAGAGCGCAGCAGCACCTGTGAGCAGCTTCTTCATGGTTTTTCCTTCCGGGTCACCCGTTGAAGGTATCGCCGTCTTGTGACACGTTCACCGACTGGAGCTCACTAACCGTGACCGTCGTCGACGATGTCGTCGTGGGCATCTGGATCCTTCCCGACTGTCCACCACCGGCCCACTCAACGGCCCAATTCGTCGTGGCTGAGAGAGTGAACGACCCATTCCCCGAAGTCTGCTGGTACCGGAACCCACAGTCGGGCGAATCCACCGCAGCAACATTGGCCATCGAAACCGCATCGAAAGGAGTCCCCGCACCACAACCAATCGTCTGGCCATCGCCGGAAGACCACGTCAGCGACTGCACGCTCGCCGTTCCCGACACTGTCACCCCACCGTAAGTTGCAGTCCGAGTGATTGGGCCCCATGTGCTCTCCGTAGGATGATCTACCCACAGCCAGACCGGGATCCCCACCCAGGTGCGTCGATACGGTGTCGTCCCGGCGGGGTCATCTGAATGCACCTTTGACTGAGGCGCATCCCGATCTGGATGGGATGGAGCTCGAACGTGCGGGCGAGCATACCCGCTGCCTGCCCAGGTGTGTACCGGTTCACACCGGGTGGGGGCGTCTCGCGCCAGACGCTCGTGCCGTAGCAAAGTCGACCGCCGCAGTCCTGCGGCTCGATCGGGATGCAGGAGTACCACGCACCTACGCTGGCGTCTCGGCCGGTTGGGGCAGGACGCTGCGGGTCGTCCAAGGTCCAGTAGCACTGCAGGTCGTTCGCCCACCAGCCACCATTCGAGGAACAGGGAACCTCACGCGGCTTGCCCTCCTTGGGTGTGTACGTGCAGGTCGTCGGGCCCGGCGTGAAGTCAGCCGGTCCGGTTCCTGGTGTTCCGCCTCCCGGGTTTCCCGGCACTTCCACCTCAACATCGCACACAACCTGGCCCTGAGAGTTGGTGTGACAGTTATTGTTCGCCGCAGCGGCAGGAACCGATATAGAAACCGAGACTGCGATCACCGCGACCAAGCCCACCAGAATGGCTGCGGCGCGGCGCGCCCATGAACTCAACACAGTGGCGCCCCTTCCTGCCCCGTAATCTCAGTCGAGTTCGAGACGAACCATCCCTCGAAATCAGGGCTGTAGAGCAGCTCCACGTGGTACGGGAAGCTGCCCTTGGGAATGTCGGCGTTCTCCACGCCGCCTACGAGAAAGGTCGTGCCGGTGTTGTCGCTGCAACCAAAGAGGTTAACCGAGCCGAGAGGATCCACCTCTCCAGTGCTCTGGTTGGTGAGTGGCGATACGTACGACAGTGCCTCATTGGCCTGCCATCCGAACGGCTCACCCTGCACCGATGTCTTCATCTCGACCTTGTTGTTGTATGTGTCCTGCATGATCGTTTCCATGCGGGTTCCCGGCCAGACGAAGTTCTCCAGATAATCCGTTCCGAGCTCAGGATCGGCCATGAAATCGAACTGGGCCTGCTGGAAGGCAATGTAGGCGGTGTTCGCTGCCGCGACGGCCTCTGACTCGTCCTTCGGAGCTGCGACAGGCGCCTGCGTCGGCGCTCCGGTCTGCTCGGGTGTCGGCATCGCGCTCGCTGTGGGCGTCTTGGTCGGTGTCGCCTCGCTGGGCGTGCATGCCGTGAGCATCATCGCGGTGACGGCGAGGACTCCGGCAATGGCGGTTGCTGTGCTGCGATGACGTGTCATGTCGATACTCCGGGTCTATGGTGATGGGCATGAAGGAGACGGTGCGCTACACCTACCGATTGCGCCCTGGCGCGACCGCGGTTGAAGCACTCGTCGCTGAATGGCACAGAAGCCGATATGTGTGGAACGAGGCCGTTGAGTTGCTGAGAAGCGGCACGAAACCGACCTACCCCTCTCTTTCGAAGCGCCTCACCGCGTCGCGGGCTGAGCACCAATGGCTCAGGGAGGGCTCGCAGGTCGCCCAACAACAGACGCTCCGCACTTTTACGGTGGCCCTTTCTCAGTCGTTCTCGGTCAAAGGGCGCAGAAGACCACGGTTCAAGTCCGCCCGACGAACTGCGCCCAGTCTTGAATATTCGACTCGAGGATTCTCGATTCGAGATGGTCGGCTCAGGCTGCCTAAAGGGGTGTCGGTACCGGTTGTGTGGTCCAGGCAGTTGCCCTCGGACCCAACATCTGTTCGCATCTACCGGGACGCTTTGGGTCACTGGTACGCATCCTTCGTTACGCGACGAGAGGTAATCGCCCCGTCTGTTGCGACGGACGCAATCGGAATTGACTGGGGCGTTTCCACCACTGCGACCACAACCAACGCAGACTACGACCTGCAGCCAAGTGAGTATCGCCGAGCAGCTGCGCAAGATCTCGCACATGCTCAGCGAAAGATGGCTCGGCGACGGCGCCCTCGCGGTCAGAGCGTGTCGACGGGTTACAGACGCGCAAAGCGGGAAGCCGCCAGAGTTTCCATGACCGCCGCCCGGCGCAACCTGCATGCCAGCCGCGTCTGGGCAAGACGGATCGTTGCCGACCATGAGCTCATCGCGGTTGAAGACTTCCGTCCGATGTTCCTCGCGAAGTCCCAGATGGCTCGAAAAGCCGCGGACGCTGCCGTGGGAACTCTGAAACGTACGTTGATCGAGTATGCCCAGCGGGCTGGCCGCACGGTGGTGATCGTTGAGCCCGCGTACACGACTATGACGTGCAGCAGGTGCTTTGCGAGAACCAAGCGAGTGCCGCTGCACGAACGCATTTTCAGATGTGCCTGCGGCCTCGAGATAGGCAGAGACAGGAACGCCGCCAGGACGATCTTGGCTGTGGCAGAACGGGGCCACACTTCTGTAGACGGTGTCAGACATTCGCTATCTCCTTCCGAGATGGTGGGTGCTACCTGAGGTTGAAATCCCTAATTGGGAGCCGTTAATTTCCGATCAATCGTGCAGAGCCAGTTGCTTCAACAGGGATAAGCGGTAGCTCGATGGGCCCGAGCATATGAGGCTGGTAGGTCATCTCCACCGTGACAGTCACAGTGTCTCCGGCGACGGAGGCCGTGCCGAAAACACCTGCAGAGGCGAGGTAGTTCTGCGCTGCGGTCACTGCCATCTGTGATGAGAGGTCGAAAGCATCACCGTTGACGCTGCTGCCGGTAGCGGCGTTGGTGCCGGCCCGGGCAGCGCTCTGAGCGATCGAGATTGCTTGCTGCAGGGTCTGGATCTTGCCGAGGGAATCGGTGACGAATCCCGCGAGAAGGATGAGGACGAGGAAGACGCCGACGTACCAGGTGAGGAATTTCATGGGTTACTTACCTCTCTCGGTAAGGGTCGACGGGGCTGTGGGCGGTCTTCGTGACGGTGAAGGATCCGGGGAGCTGTAGGCCAGGGAAGACGAGGTCGCTGTAGGAGACGATGCACGTGACGGT
This sequence comes from Microbacterium sp. CH12i, assembly GCF_000685355.1. Taxonomy (GTDB): domain Bacteria; phylum Actinomycetota; class Actinomycetes; order Actinomycetales; family Microbacteriaceae; genus Microbacterium. The sequence continues at coordinate 54,330 of NZ_JHET01000016.1, forward strand.
GGCGGAGACGGTGCCTGCTTCTCCCAGGCCTGTGCTCAGGCCGTTGCCTCCGACGGTGACGTCGAGATCTGTGCAGGTGACGTTGTCGCCGAGGGCGACTTGCGCGGCGCTGATGGCATGAGGGACGGCATCGGCGCCGCGGGAGAGGGAGGCGTCCCGGGCTGCTGCGTACGCTGCGGCTTGGACAGTGTTTTCTACCACTCCGGCGCGGCCGAAGAGTATCCCCATGCTGATCAGTGCGATCGCGAAGATGGAGAGGATCGTCCAGCCGGGAAGGTCGTCGAGATCTCCGCGGTCGTCGCGGATGATCCGTTTGATGATGTTCATGGCGCCGGCACCCACCGCTCGACAGGTCCGGTGTGCGTGTAGGTAACTGGCTGGAGTAGGAGTTCAATACCAGGAAGCACAGCAGTCGCATTGCCAGTAACGGTGACCGTGACGGTGTCGGCCGTGCGATTGATGCTCACTGATGGGTCGCGGAGCGATAGGGGGATCCCGGCGATGAGTTGCAGTGCTGTGGATTTGCCGGCATCGGCGTTCGATTCATAGGCGCGAGCAACCGAGTATCCGGATTGCACGGCTGCCTGTGCGACGTTGACGGCATTGAACCAGAGGGCGACCTGGAGTCCGCCCAGCACCAGGAATATTGTGCCGAGGATGAGCACTACCGTGCTCGCCCAGCCGCCTTCGCTTTCGAGCTTTGCTCGAAAGCGGGCGAGGCGTTCCTGGTGCTGGCGGATTCCCCTGGTCATCCGGGAAGCACGCCCCCGATGTATTCCATTGCCCAGGGGCTGAGGAGGCCGATGATGGCGAGGCCGGCGAGAACTCCGCCGACGATCCAGACGGCTTTCCAGGGAACTTCGTCCATGATGATTTCCTTTCGTTGGGTTAGAGCGTGAAGAGGCTGTAGATGGGCGGGAGGAGCACGATCAGGATGATCGGGAACAACGTCATGTAGACGGGTAGATGGCTCCGCTTGGTGATCTTCTCGGCCGCAGACTTGTCAGCTGCGGCGACCACGGAGCGGAGGTTCTCGTCAGTGGCGAGGAGCTGGTCGCGAAGACCAACGCGCGCTTCGGATAGTCGCATCGTTCGCCCGAGCTCGATCAGCGTAGGAATCTCGATTTGTGAGCCGAGCCGCTCGATCGCATCCCATTTGGTTGTGCGAGTGAGATCCGCCTGGGCGTACTCACGACGGATGCGACGGAACACCCACGTGTCCGAGACCGACGCAGCGTCAGTAAGCGCCGAATCCGCCGTCGTGTTACCCAGGAGCGCCACGGCGACGAGCTTGAGGTACACGCTGACGAATCTCGTGAACTCACGACGCGCAGCCGCCGCTCGCGCCTTGATCTGCCCGTCGGTGATCACCCACATGATGATCGCGAAGAACGGGCTGACTATCAGTGGGAGGGCGAATGGGCGCCCCGTGATGATCTGAACGAACAGCGCAAGGATGACTGGCGCGAAGAAGCCGAGGAGCGCCAGCTGGAGTTTCCGAGCGTAGAACCGGGAGACAGAGATCTCCAGCAAGTCGAGATCCCTAACCGGCGGGGCGAGGAACTTCACCTGCGGCAGGTGCTGCGACAGCCAGCTGCCGGCACGATCCCAAAGCGATAGAGGTGCGGCAGCTGTGACTGGTGTGACAGCAGCTTGTCCAAGACGGATGAGTGCATCTCCGGCACGCACTGTGCGAGGGGCGAGGACGAACATCATGATGGCCAGACCGCCAGCGACTAGGAGTCCGGGAATCGTTGCGATCAGCGTCGGGTTCATCGCTGGGCTCCTGTCTCAACTGATGCCTGAGGCTGGAGAATTCGCGGTTCCGGGGCTACCCGCGTGATGTTCTTTGCCCAGACCATCAGGCCGACATACATGCTGAGGATGAGGGCCAAGGCGATGCCGCCCAGAGGCGTTCGATAGAAGTCCATTTGTCCGGAGCCAGCGAAGAGCACGAGGGCGGCGAGGGTGATTCCGATGATGAACGTCATCGTGATCATGGTCTCGCGTGGCTTGTTGCGCTCGACCTCCACCTCGATCTTCCGCTTCGCGTTTCCGCTGAGTCCATCGGCGACACTGTTGAGGGCCTTCGACAATCCACCGGCGTTGAATTCGGCAGCCTGAATCAGGTAGATGGTGACTTCGTCGGCATAGGTGTTGTCGAGCTCGTCCGCAAACGCGCGGAGAGCATCGGCAGTGGTCCAGGTGGTACTCATCCGTGCATAAAGGCGGTCGACGGACGCTTTGAGCAGCACGGGGACGCTGCCCTGTGTGATCCCGATGACCTCCCTCAGCGTGAATCTGCCGGTGTCAGCCGTCCCCGCCAGCGATCTCGACCAGGCCTCAAGCGCAAGAAGAAGATCGCGCTCGTATGTCGACGGCTTGCCCAGCAGCGTCGGGAGGATGATCATCGCAGCAGGAACCACGATCACCATCACCGGGAGCCCCGAGACGATGGCAGCGATGACACCGAGGATCACACCGATCACGAGGTTGTTCTTCGTCTTCTTACTGACGCGCTGCCAGCGCGTTCTGAGTGTGGTTTTCGTTGACGAAATTGCCTTCGGGGCTGCCGGCCGAAAGTACATCGCGAGCATGATGAGCCCACCTACGAAGAGAACTCCGGCAAGGCTGGAGATCAGAATCATGCGCGCGTCTCCTTCTCCCAGTCGTATCCCACACGACGCAGAGGCGCTTCCAGCTGAGGAGTCGGCTCTTCCGGGTTGCTCCAGATGTCACGGTCCAGGTCGTACTTGAACAGCGCCTTGGCCATCGGCTGGCCGAGATCGTTAGGTCGGACTTCGGTCACCTCGGTGATGACTCGACGGCGCGTACCGTCAGGGTTATCGATGAAGTCGATGTAGAGGATGATGTCAATGCTGCGCATGATCTGACGAAGCGGGACGGTGTCGTCTGAGAGCCCGAGTTCGCTCATGAGCACGTCGGCAAAGCGGTGGATCGCGTCGTCAGCGCTGCGGGCGTGGATCGTTGACATCGAACCCTTACCGGCCTGCATCGCCTTGAGCGCGATCGGGCCCTCGGCACCACGGATCTCAGCGAACAGAATGCGCTCAGCGCTGGACCGAAGGGCGATATCCAAGCACTGCTGGAGGGAGAATCCTGCGACGCTATCTGCACCGGCTGCCTGAGACGGGACGTACTGCAAGTCCTGCACCTGCCAGTGCCGTTCGGGGAGCTTGTTCAGATAGAGCTCACGCTCGGTTTCGATCGTGACGATCTTTTCCTCAGGACGAATGGTGGACATCAAAGCGCGAAGCATCGTCGTCTTGCCAGCACCAGGGAACCCAGCAACGAAAACACACATGTTGGCACGGGATACCGCAGCGAGGAATCTCGCGATCTTCGGGGAGATCGTTCGGTGCTTGACCATGTCTTCGAGGGTGATGTCGACGAGGTTGTGCTTTCGAATGGTGGCGTTGGTCACTGAGGTGATCCCGACACCCGTGGCTGACAGGCGCGCTCCGCCGATATCCAGATCGAGATGTCCTGAAGGCTTCGCAAAGGTGCGCCCCCGGTATGAGGCAATCTCGGAGATCAGGTCCTCAAGGTCCTTGTCGTTCTCGGCGATCGGACTCCGCTTCTCACGGATCCCAGTGGTCTTGGTGACGACGACGTTCGCAAACCCCACAACCGAGACGTCTTCGACTTCCTCTTCACGTAGATATTGCTGCAGGCGTCCGAACCTGTGCGCCTGGTCAAACATCGCCTGCGCGTAGTGCGACCGAGTCAGCTCAGTCCAATCGAAATCGGCCCCGCGCTCGCCTACAGTGCGCGTTGTGTGACGGTCGATGATGCGATGGATCTCGACCATCGTGCGTTCTTCGAGCTCGTTCTCTGGTTCTGCTGAGGCGGTGGCTACGTCGAAGGATCCACGGGACCGACCGCTGGACTCGTCTGCAATCGTGAGTTCCTTGGTGAGTCGCTTGACGAGCGACCAGTCCACCTGGAGGTATCCCGCCGGCCGGATCGCGTCTGTTCCGCGTCGGCGCGATCTGGGACGCAGTGGTTCCGCTTCAGCGTCCTCGATCGATTCGATCGGCGGAGCTTCTTCGTCATCAACGATGTGCAGCGGCGGGCGGGATCCTGTGACTGCAGCAAGGAGATGATGGTTCTCGCGTGCTCGACCCGGTTCAGGTGCCGCTGTGGACATTCGGCTGGAAGCTGCGGACGGGGCGAGCATGTCACCGAAGAATGGGCGAGTCGTGATCTCGATCTCGGTATCCGGCTGATCGTTCATCAACTGACGCTCCTCTGCTTGCGGTCATTGAGCGTCTGGAGGTCTTGCACGACTCGACGAATCGCTCCCCTATAGGCGTTCCGGGTCGCTTGGGGTCTGGTCGCCCGTGTGAGAACACGCTGCGCCGGATGGGTCGTGGGGCAGCGTAGCGAGGACCGGCAGGACATGCGTGCTGAACTCTCGGGCGGGAATCCGCTCAGACACCGTGGTGTTCAGGAGAGTCCAATACCGCTCGCTACCTGGGGCTCGTGCGCGATCGTTGAGGTCAGAGAGTTCGAGACGTCGGTATGTCCGGTTCAGATCCACCATCGATGCAGTGGCGCTGACGACGACACGATCAGCGGTATCGACGAGAGGCAAGCGGTCGTCGTCGATGTCGAGGTGTCCGAGGTCGACGATCACGTCAATGCCTCCATCTGCAAGAGCGCCGAGGAGACGAGGAAGCTTGGCCCACAGGCTGCGGACGCCGTCAACTACGCCGAGGTTCACAAAGCCAGGTATGACCCACATCTTGTGGCCATCGGGAATCGCAGGAATCGGCATCGTGGGGATGGGGGGTAGATCGTGCACGGGGATTGAGAGCCCATAGTCGGAGTCCAGGAGATCTTCCGCCTCGAGCGAGTCCCTCGAGAATGCGAAAGCCAGCTTCTCGATTCCTCCGTCGGTGGTGCGGAGGTTTGAGCGGAAGAATCCGGTCATCAGCGACGACACGGCATTCGTGTCTGCTTCGACCAGAAGCACTGGGCGCGGCCAATGCACTGCGAGTGCCGTCGCGGCCGTCGTGACACCCGGAGCGCCAGCAAAGCTGGTCAGGGCGATAACGACCATTACTTCTCCCCCGGGGCAAGGAAGAGGGCGAGAACGCCGGCTGCTCCCTTGCTGGTTACCGTGGGCGCCGCCTGATTTGAGACGTACACATCGACGACGACGTCATTGGTGTTTGGGATGGCATGCACCTGCGAAACGACAGCGGGGATGGTCTGGTCAGCAGTGATGTCGACATCCACGGGGACTGCTCCCTGTGCAGGGACAGGAACAAGGACGACGTTGTCGCCGGCAGTCAGCTGCTGAGCGGGAAGTCGGCCCGGCTGAAGGATGATCCCGACGAGAGCCTTGCCCTCAGGGACAGTCAGAGCCGAGGAAACAGATGAGGTTGTGATCAGGCCACCCAGTGGAATGTCCACCGTGGCGATGGTCCCAATAACCTCGTCAGCCTCAGTGGAAGTGAAAGTGTTGGTGTCTTGGCCGGACGTGATCGAGATCGTGGTGATATCTCCCTTCGCGATCGTCTGACCACGGACGATGTCGCTACTCGCGACGAAGACTTGAGTTGCATCGCTGGCCTGGTTGTAGATGAACACTCCAGCGAGCGCGCCAAGCAGCAGCATCGCGATGGCTGCTGCTGCCCAGAGCGCGGATCTCCGGGTGCGCACGGGCTTGACGTCCGCGGGTGCGTCCTTGGTGCTGCTGGTCGCTTCCGTGGAGCTCGTGGTGAGCTGCGCTTCCGTGATCGTCACTTCTGGTCCTTCCGTGAGGGCTTCTACTTAGAAGGGGTGGTATCTCACGTTCTGAACCGACAAGTTGATCCTGTGTGCGGTGCCACCCCCCGGTGGTTATGGCCAGAATACAGGCTTTCGGGTTTTTCGAAAGCCTGTAGGTGGCTAAATCACTATCTTTGGCGCCATCTTCAGCGTAAACCGCGGCCCTGACGGGCTGGGATCCGAATTTGGATCGTTACGCGGATGCCACAATGGGGATATGACCCGCGTTTCCCCGGATGAGCTTGCAAGCGTGTTGCGTGCATTCGGCATGCCGACGCTGCGTGCGGGAATCATCCGCACGACGTTGGATCGTGGCACGGTGACGGCGCAGGATCTGATGGAGGCCCTGGAAGTCGGTCGGACGACTCTCGTCCCGCACACTCAGGCGTTGGTGGCGTCCGGGATCCTCGTCCAGGAGAAAGACCCGACCAAGGTCGGCGCTAAGGCTGGATTCAATCGGTTGGTGTGGCGCGTCGACAGGCAGGCTTTAGGTCGAGATCTGGCCGTCTTGTGTGCAGCGCTGCAGAGCGATCGCTAGAACTGTTCGCGGTACGCAGTCTTTAGGCGGCGACGAGCGCGGGCGATGCGCTGATTCACGCAGTCGACGGAGACACCCAGTTCTTTTGCGATCTCGGTCTGCTTTTCTTCACCGAGTGCGACCCGTGCGAGAAGTGCCGTCTCGTCACGGGTGAGAACGCCGGTGTCGATAGCCCAGGTGAAGAGCCGCGCAGCGAGGACTTCGAAGGGGGCGTCTGGTTCGTTCCACTCGCCAGCGACGACTTCGAGGACCTCGTCGCTGACCGGTGTGGTGCGATCGGCGACGACGATGTCGTATTGCGTCTTCTTGGGAGTGAGGAGGCTGAGCAATCCCATCGTGAGGTTCGCGTGGACTTTTTCACGAAGGTGGAGTTTGTAGGTGCCGACCATCTCCCACGCCTTGCCGATCGCGTATCCAACGCGGTCGGCGCGATCCATGTCGCCGAGGCTGCGGACGCGGTGCGCCATCCGCTGGGCGGCCGGAATGAGAACTTGCACGAGGACTCGTTCAGAGACCTTGTCTCCTTGGCGAGCGAGGACGATCAGCTCGTAGAGCAGTGCGTCTTCGGTCTGGCCCTGGGCGTTGCGGATCTCTTCGATTAGCTCGCCGCAGACGCGCATACCCAGCTGACCGAAGTGGTGCTCTCGGTCGGCGTGGCTGCTCGCCCATTCGAGGTTGAGGCGGGTCATCAGAGGTGCTGGCTGAATGGTGGAGGACATCGGAACTCCCAGTGGTGATGTGAACCTGATCGCCCTCGACGTTCCTCAGCTCGCGTGTACGGATACGTGTATTAGCTGCCTCTTCTGGTGTGAGAACTGGCGCGGGCCTTTGCCCGACATCCGCATAAATCCGCGGCTCTCGTCGTGTACTCACGTTCTGGCTGAGATTTCTTTGATTGATTTGTCGGTTTCTGCCTGTTCCAGCCGCCCCTTAGGGGTAGGAGGGTCCACGTAGGGGCCCGGATCGACAGGAGAGATCGATATGGGCTCACAGGCGGACCGTCGCGAGGACGAGATCGGGCCGGAGCTCCTCGGGCAGTTGAAGGATCAGTCCGAGGTGCTCGGGGTCTACGACGAGGGCCAGGACATCGCCCTCGATCTGCATGAAGGTCTGTTCAATCCGTCCACGAAACAGCGCGCTCTCGCCTTCCTGCAGTCGCATCGATACGAGTCCGCTGCAGAGACCTTCCAGCGGATTACGACTGGGCCTGTCGACCTTCCTCGAGGAGATGTGTGATGAGCCTGCTGACGAAGAAGCCCCGGCCGCCGAAGAAGGACAAGACCGTCACCGCTGGCTCTGCAGTCAAGACGTCTAGTTGGACGAATGGCTCTGTGCTCGGCTCCAAGGCAGTCGGCGTTCTCGTGGTGATCGGATGGCTTTGTGCCCCGCTCGCGCTCGGGGTGGTGTTGTTGAAGCCGACATCGCAGCCTCCGGCTGTTGTTGCCAGCTCCGAATCTCCGTTGACCCCGCTGCAGCAAAGTGCGGGCGCGTACAGCGTTGGTCTCGTTGGCGCGTGGCTTTCGTCCAGTAAGGACGATGTCTCAGCCCTGACTCCGTATCTCAGCATCGCTCCCGCTAATCTCGGCGATCAGCCCTTCGACAGCCGCAATCTTTCTGTTGCTGAGATCGTGCCGGCGGAGGATAGCGATCTGGTCACGGTCCTTGTCGGGGCTGACGTCTACGAGAAGCCGGTCGCGGAAGATCCGCCGTCGTGGATCCGCCGGTACTTCGAAGTTCCCGTCGACACAGATGGAGGCCAGCTCAGTGCCCTGGGGTTGCCGGCACCGAAGACAGGGCCGTCAACGAACCCAGTTCAGAACGGCCTCGGTTACACGAACCAGTTGACGATGTCGGATCCCGCATCCGAGACCGTCAACCTGCTCCTGACCGCGTATCTGACAGGGCAAGGCAGCACGAGCTCATATCTGACTCCTGGTGTCGAGATCTCTCCGATCAGCCCAGCACCGTTCACACAACTCACTCCTGTGACGCAGTACAGCGATATGCCGCCGTCTGAGGATCCGGCTGATGGCGAGGCGATCCACGTACAGGCGAATGTCGCGCTCCAGAACGGCAACGGCCAAGCCGTGACGGCGACCTATTGGGTCCACCTCACCGCACGCGCAGGCCGATGGGAGGTCACCGATCTGGAAGCGGCGACTTCCGTGGCTGCGCCTTCGAGTTCTACTCCCCTGCCCGCATCACCCACACCATCGCCGACCGGCGACACCACTGAAGGAGATTCGAAATGAACCGCATCATGACCACAGTCCAGTCCGCCATCGAGGGGGGTGCAGACGAAGCTCGTGTCCACCGGAATCGTTGACACAGCGAACTCCCTGAACAACGATCTGGCGGCCCTGTTCCGCAATGCCGCCGTGACGATCTTCCTCGCAGCATTCGTCATCACCTGCTTCCGGAAGGGGTGGGCAGCTGCTGCATTCATCGGCGGGCTCCTGATTGCCGGCCTCGGGTACTTCGCCGTCAATGGTGGCTTCGAGCTCGTCGGAAATCTGATCAAGCAAACCTTCAGCGGCTAAGTCCAGATCATGACCACCCCTCGGAATGAGCAGCCGCGCACTGCGCGGTTCTTCACCGGCATCACCCGGATCCCCTTGCTTATCGGCAAGGCCGGGAATTCTCGTCTGCCCGGCGGCCCTTACACGCCGGCGCAGTTCGTGGTTGGTGCGCTCGTACTCGCCGTCGGGTGGCAGACGATGCCGTTGTGGGGGCCTATGGCAGGTTCGCATCCACTGATCCGGATCCTTACCCTGCTCATCGCATCAGCGTTCGCCTTGTGGGCATCGGGGCAGCTCCCGTCGAGTCGACGCAAGATCCATAACCTCGCATTCGATGCGGCAGGTGCGATTACTGCACCCGCCGCAGGGAAGTTGAACGGGCGGCCGGTGCGACTGCCAGCACCGCACCGCGTCACAGGGACGGTGCTCATCGAGGCTGACCCATTTGAAGAACTGGTGGAGATGGCAGCAACTTTCGTCGACGAGGAGGCTGCCGTCGTCGATGAGAGCCCCCTCGTCGATGAAAGTCCCCTCATCGCCACCAATGACACCACTGAGCCACACAGCCCCGTGGTGTCCGTTCCTGCGTTCGCGTCGGGACTTGATCGCCTGCTTGAGCAGGCCCGTGTGAAGGAAGGCTGACATGCGCATCCCGGATATCGCAGTGAAGGGTCATCTGAAGTGGACTCGTACCGGCACGGTGTGGGCCACCTGGAGAATCGAAGGTCTCCCCAAAGGCCTGGGCGGCAGCGACCTGAATGAGACCCGCCGGCGCGTCCATCGAGCGCTCGCCCAGAGCCTCGTCGGTGAATACATGCTGCTCGGCCTGGGAGGCACCGTTTCCCCGGAGGACATCGCCAACCAGATGCTCGACGGTGTTGATGTCGTCGAGAACCCCGCCTGGGCAGAAGAAGTTCTCCTCAACATGGACGAGTTCGACGAGCGACCCCAAGGCCGGCGAGAGTACTGGATCAGCGTTCCGTTGAAAGCCATCACCCCAGCCGACAAAGCGCGCACAGTGTGGGCGTGGACAGAATATGCGGTCAGAGAGAACCTGGCGTTGCCCGTCGCAGAACCTTCGGCCGCTGAGATTGAAGTGGCAATGCGCGCAGCCGCCCGCGTTGAAGAGGCGCTCCCCAAGGGGTTTTTCCCTCGACGCTCGACAGTTGCCGAACAGGTCTGGATTGCCAACCACGCCATGACCCGAGGCCTGTACGAAGAGCCCGCGCCTCGCCGCCGTGCGGAAGATCTCCCGTCTGGTGTTGCGCGTCTTACCCCTGATGAGCACATGCGTCACACGGCGACAGCGAAGAGTTACCCAGTGCCCCACGTTGATGAGGGGGGCCAGTCCGATCCTCGGGGAAAGCTCACCCGAGTAAATCCGTTGCAGAACCGATTCTTGAAGGTGACGAACACCAGAACGGACACCACCAGCTACCAGACGCTAATGACCCTTTCGGGCTCACCCGCTGGCGGATGGGACGAAGATCTCGACTGGATTGGCTCTCTCGACGAGCTCGGCGTTAACGCCGACTGGGTTTTCCGTGTGCAGAGCATCAGCGCGCGGGAGGCACGACGCCGCAACTCGCGTAAAGAGGTCAACATCACCGACCAGATGGACCAGCAGGAGGGCACAGCAGCGATCACCGGTTCGGGGGGCGAACTCGATCAGAAGGCACAAGACCTCAGTGACTTCCACCAGGCCTTGGGCGCCACTGAGCGCGAGGTCCAGGTGCAGGCGACGTTCATCGTCGCAATCGGTGGGGCAACCCCCGAAGAGGCGATGGACAAGGCGCGGTTCACACGGAAATACTTCGCCGACAATCTCGAGTTCCAGTTCGATATCCCGATCGGCGGTCAGGAAAAACTGTGGTGGGCGATGTGGCCTGGTGCGGCGACGGAGCGGATCACCAGAGAATTCGCGGAACTCACCACGGGTGCCCACTTCGCAACCCTCGCGCCAATGAGCAGCACTGATCTCGGCGATGGCAAGGGGATTCTCTTCGCTGACAACATCAGCAACGGTGTCTCACGCCCCGTACTGCTGGACCTGTGGGGCCAGGTGAAGGGCAACGTCTCCGGTTCAATTGGCCTTGCTGGAGAGCCCGGCGGAGGTAAGTCCGTCGCGATGAAGATCATCCTGGGCGGTGTTCACGATCGTGGTGGCCGATTCGTCGCCATCGACCGCACCGAGAACAAGGAGTACGGGGTCTTCGCGTCCTCGATCGATCAGACTCAGTCATCCATCGTCGACCTCGTCGACGCGAAGTTCTCGCTCGATCCGCTGCGAATCTTTGGCGCACGACACGGCGCAAGCCAGATGCTCACGCTCTTCTCAGCGCTGTTGAACGTCGCTCCGGAAGATCCCGAAGGCGTCTTCCTCCACCGGATCCTCTCTGAGCGTCGCGCCGTCGACAACGATCTGGTCAGCGCGAACCGGCTCCTGTGGCAGTTGCAAGAGCTCCGACAGACGAACCCTCATGCTGACCGCCTCGCTGGCCTCATGGAGCTGTACAGCGAGACCGAGTTTGGCCAGGTGCTGTTCGACGACAAGCTGCCACCGCTGGATCTCCGCAGCCGCGGCATCGTCTTCCTCACGCACGGTGTCGCTCTGCCAACGAACGAAGAGCTCGTCAACGAGCACCTGTTCCGGATGCTGCCAATGGAGAAGAAGTTCGGGCACGCCATGTATGCATTGTTGGCTCACCTCTCGAAAGAGATCTGCTGGGCGAACAAAGACGAAATCGCGCTGTGGGCTGTGGATGAACTCGCGCACGTTACCGCCAGCCCGCAGGGCCTGAGCATGGTGAATCTGAGCCTTCGTGATGGCCGCAAGCACGGAGCTCCATGCTTGCTTGCATCGCAAGATGCCCGCGACTTCGGCGACGAGGTCACCCGTTCGCTGATCAAGAACCGGATGCTAACTCGTCAGACCGATACCGATGCCGCCCAGCACAACCTGGAGTGGTTCCAGAAAGGATTCGAGAACAGCGAAGAGAACATCCGCATCGTCACCGAGGGACTCTCCCCCCTCGGCCCCGACAATCTCGTCCCGGTAGACCGTCGCGGTGAGGCTCTGCTCCGGGATGCACGTGGCCGAATGGGTAAAATCCGCACCCGGATCTCCCGCCGTCCCGATCGCGCTATGGCGACGCTCACAACCCCGAACGAGAAGCGTCAGGAAGCGCGCGCTGCAGACCTGGAAGAAGTGGCGTGATGCTGCCCTACACACTCGTCCGTGACGCAGATATCGTCTGGCGCCGGCTCCGCAGGATCGGGAAGTGGATTCGGCGCCACAAGACGCGCACATTCGCATTGATCGTCGGCTCCTGGCTGACGATATCGCTGCTTGGTGGCCACGCGATTATGGCTTTCGCGGCCGATGGCGAAGGCATCCAGAGTCTTCCGTTCCTGTCCTCACTGAACCCGAAAGACTCCGGCGGAGTCGATCTGCTGCACTACGTCTTCCTACCAGTCGACCGCGGCCACCCCATCACCAGTCCAACGAACTTCTTTGTCACACAGATCGCTGACCCAATTTGGATGGCGAACATCTTCGGCCTCTCCTGGGGCATGTGGTTCCTGCAGTTCCTCATCACGATGGAATGGGTCGCCTGGCTCACCACCCCACTCGAGGCCATCTTCAAGCTGATCGCCGATGCGATCGCCCAAATCGGATGGGTCACGACCGGCCTCATCATCGCGGGCATCGTCGTGACCGTTGCATTCTTCCGCGGACAGTTGGCCACTGGCATGACAAAGATGCTGATCTCTCTCGGCGCCTTCGCGCTCGCCGGCACGGTGCTTGCCAATCCGGTTGGGATGGTCACGGGCCCAGACGGTTTGTTGGGAAAGGCACGCGCCGCAGGCGGGGCGATCGCCGCGTCCATCGCCACCGGCGACGCCTCCCTGCTCAACCAGGCTCCATCAGCCGATGTCTCAAAGCAGATCGTGACGGACTCTCTCCTCGGTCAGGTCATGGATGCATGGGTCCGCTTTCCCGCTCAGGAGGTAGCGTTCGGCCACATTCTCGAAGGGCAATGCGCCGAGACCTTCAACAAGGTGATGATGGAAGTCGGCCCGCTGGAAACGGGCGGGAACAAAGTTCTCGATGCCATAAAGGCTTGTGATCCTGCGGCGGGCGAGTACGCGATGCACCCGACGATCGCGAACGCCTTCAGCGCTGGGATCGCTACCTTCGGTTCGCAGATCCTCAACCTCTTGGCTGTCGGCCTCGGTGTCATCTTGCTGATTGCAATCGGGTACTCCGTCTTCAGCGTTGGCAAGTGGATGATCGCGAACTTCGCTGTGGTCGCGACGTCGGATATCAGGCCTGGTGGGGTGGCATGGTCGGAACTTTCATCGGTGTGATCGGAGTCGCACTAGCTCTCATCGTCGTCTCCGGTTTCCTCTCGATAGTCGCTTCGATAATGACGGCGATGTCAGGGCTCCCTGGGCTTTCGACGATCGCGCAGCTCGGCATCCTGGACGTCTTCGTACTGACCATGATCGGAGTCCTGATCTGGCAGTGGATAAAGGCGAAGAAGGCTGGCGAACGCCTCTCTGAGCGTCTGGCTCGCCTCACTGGCGGCGGCTCTTCAGGCCCGAAACCGCATCCGATCCGGAAGACGATCAGTCGCGTTGCGGAACGCTACATCGGGAACAAGATCAGTGGCTTCGGTTCCTCCTCCAAAGCGGTTCCGATTCCCTCGAGTTCGAAGCCACCACGCCCCAAGCCTGAGCCCATGACCTCACAGAGTTCAACGCCCTCAAGCCAGCAGGCATTGCCTGTGGGAAAGCCCATGCTCGCCCTTGATGCTTCTCCGACGTCAGAGAAGACCACGATGAAGGAGAAGACCGGGAAGCTGCTCACCACTGGTGTTTCGGTGGGTCTCGCGGCGGCGACCGGAGGAACCAGTGCGGCAGTACTCGCCCTCTCGAAAGAAGGCGGCAAGTACGTGCTGCAGCGTGGCACGCAGAACGTTGGCCCGACAAAGGACAAGGGCGCCCCCACTCACGCCAACGACTCGCAGCGAAACAACTCCCGGACATCAGACACTTCCAGTTCCCCTTCGATACAGCGACCCACGTTCACTGGCTTCGGCAGGAGCATCGAAGTTGACAAGGATGGTGTCAGCACGATCGCTCCACGTGAGGCCCCTCACCGCGGCGGTGTCTACCGGATCACAGAAGCTCCCAGGCCGAAGGGCACATCACCGGCAAAATCTTCGACCTCACACCTTCGTGAACGGCTGCAGAAGGCTGCCGCCGGCGCCCGGGGGACGCAGCGGTGAAGAAGGCCGGCGGGATCCTCATCGCTCTGGCGGCGATCGGTGCTGTGCCGATTGCAGGATTCGTGTTCCTACTTCTGATGATGTCGGCGATCGCCGGCGGCGGCAGCGGCGCAAATTGCTTCCCTGGAGGGGAACCGCCCAAGACGGTGGACGTGAAGAACGTTCCCGAAGGTCCGATCGCAGGATGGGAGCACGAGCAGCTCGTCAATGCCGCACACATCGTCATCGCTGCCAAGGCGATGAATTTGGACGGCCGGGCTCAGGTGATCGGTGTCATGACCGCGATGGGTGAGTCCTCCCTGATCAGCATCGATTACGGCGACTGGGAGACCGGTGGTGTCCGCAATCCCGATGGCACACCCACGTCCAGCATTGGCTTGTTCCAGCAACAGACGTGGTGGGGATCTGTCGAAGATCGCATGAGCCCGCAGAAGTCCGCCAACTTGTTCTTTCAGGCGTTGGTGAAGGTCGACGGATGGGCAACTCTGCAGCCGACGATTGCCGCACATCGGGTGCAGGGCAATACGAATCCGTATCACTATCAACAGTTTTTTGATGACGCCACCGAGATCGTCAGCACCCTGACTGGCTTGCCGCTGACCACGGAGCCTGGGGCAGAGACGTGTCAGGTCGGAACTGGAGGCGATTACCCGACCCCCAATGGAGATCCTCCTGGCCCATGGGGCGGCTTCGACAACGGCAGGATCCCGACGAATCTCCTCGGCAATGTTCCATGGGACGGCCGTCACACGCTGCGCGCTGACGCACTCGAAGCACTTGTCGAGATGGACAGGCAGTTCGTCACCGACTTCGGATATCACCTGCCCATCAACGACGGATACCGCGACTACGACCAGCAGGTCCAGGCGAAAGAAGAGTACGGCAATGAGGCAGCAACGCCCGGAACCAGCAACCACGGTTGGGCGTTGGCGATCGACATTGGCGACCAGCAGCACTGGCGCATCAGTTACAGCCACCCGATATACGACTGGCTCAAGCGCAATGCGCCCTCGTACGGGTGGGTGCACCCGCAATGGGCGGAGCCAGGAGACCCAGGTGGCCCCGATGAGGCCTGGCACTGGGAGTTTTGGGGAAAGGCGAATTGAGCATGAATCGATATCTCACGGCGGTGGCATCCATCGTCACAGCAGCTGCCCTCATGGTCGGCTGCACGGCATCCCCGGACACTGACACGGTCCCAACCGCGGCTCCGACTGCACCGACTACGCAAGACACCTCTCGACCGGTCACGCTGCCCACCGCAGGAACCGGCTCTGGCGGCGACTTTGCGACGCTACAGAGCCAACAGGAGGCATCTCAGGTGGCAGAGGCCACAATGGCTGCTTTCGTCGCTCACGCGCGCTCCTACGACGCATGGTGGGCAGATTTGTCGCAGTTCCTCACGCCCGAAGCCGCCGTCGCTTGGGAGTTCACTGACCCGCGTCAGATCATCGCGTCGAAGATCACAGGGCCAGCCAGTGTCGTCGAGGCTCCCAGCTCGACCTTCGTAGTCGTCGACGTCCCGACCGATGCCGGCATCTGGCGGGTTGAGATCGTGCTTTTCGTTGAGGTCGACGCCGGTGATGGCGTCTGGAAGGTCTTCACGCTGCGGCCGCCGGAGACAAATCCTTAACGAATTTGTCGGTTCCGGCGTTCGTCGCCCACCACTTACAGATGAGCACCTATCGAAAGCGAGCTGATCTTGAATAGCCGAAATGACGACCTCCTCGTACTCCTCACCTGCTTGTTTGTTGGTCCGATGCTGCTGGCCAGGCTGCTCAAGCCCGTTCGAGATCTTTTCGTCGAATGGCACATCCTCGTCACTGAGCACATCCTCATCCCTTTTGGTGACGGCGCGGGCCTGGATCTACCCCGCGTAGTCCTAGCGCTCAGCATCCTTGGCTCCCTGATCACGCTTGCGGTGATTGTGTTCCGCCGTCACGCGGCACGTAAGGAAAGCCCCAAGCCATGAGTCGTCTCCTCATTCCGGGATCCAAGCTCACCCCGAGGCCCACCCCGACCGCGGCGGTCGCTGTCATCGTGTTCGTCGCGATCGCCATCGGCATGCTCACGTACCTCACCGGGAACATGCCCCTCACCATCCTCACCGGGGTCATCGCCATGGTGATGATCGCAGGGATCATGGCTCTGTACATACGCAATCGTGACCGCCACGACGACGCCGATCTGTACTTGCATCGAGTGCACGGGATCCTCGGATGGCCAGACCCACACCGCGGTCAGGTAGTGCCCTCAAGGTACCGGGGCAGCTGGGTCGGCAAGCCCACTCGTCTGAAGGTCACCTACAACCCTCTCGCCGACGAAGAAGTCCCCGAGATGCTCGCTGAGATCCGGCGCCTCGCCAAGCGGCAGTTCGGCTCCGCGTTCAAGGTCGTCAAGCACAAGAAGAGCATCGTCATCATGGCTGCCTCCGGCACCTCTGCGGGAGAGCGCGAACGCGACGAGAAAATCGAACGCTCCAAGCTCATCGTCTCCAAGACATTCGGCAGCAGCGCCAGCACCACGGTCGACACCGAGGCCGTGACCCGTCAGGTCGACGGCAAGACGATCACGGCGACGAAGGTCACCCGCATCAGCGTCAAGTACGAGGTCGCCCCGAAGCTCTCTCGCAGCGGGGTGCGCGCCTCCGTCGAGTCGCAGATATCCGGTGTGCTCGAGGGGCGCTGGCGGGCGTTCTGGGATCTCCCCAACGACACCTTCTGGATGGAGCCGCGCCCCGAGTTGCCGAGCGTCATTCCGAACCCGTTTCTCGCACCTGAGAACGTAGACCCCCTCGCCACCTACGACGACCTGGCCGTGCCCGTCGCGATCGACGAAGACGGCAACACCGTCAGCTGGCGACCCAAGCAGGACCCTCACTTCCTCACCACAGGCAAGACCGGAAAGGGCAAGACCGTCTGCGAGCTCGGTGTCATCGGGTTCCTCGCCGCGCACGGCTGGATGATCTACGGCATCGATGGCAAGCGCTTCGAGATGCTCGGGCTGCGCACCTGGCCCAACGTCATGCTCATTGCTGGCCGGATCGATCACCAGGCGCGGGTAGCCCACGAGGTCTACGAAGAGATGCAGCGTCGCATGGCCGCTTACGAGGCCGGATCCATCCGGCTCGAGGAATTCGTGCCGATCCTGTTCGTCATCGACGAGTTCAAGACCTTCAAGAACGCGCTGCTGCGCTGGTACCGCATGGTCAAGCCCCGGGGCGCCGCAGCGCAGCCGCCCGTTCTCGACGAGATCAGCGACATCGCCTCCCTCGGCCGCAAGATGCGTATCCACATCATGAACGGCCTCCAGCGCCCCGACGCCGACTTCCTCACCGGTGACATGCGCGACAACTACACCTTCCGTGCCAGTTGGGGCCGCCTCTCCGCCGAGGCCGCGAAGATGATGTGGAACAACTACACCACTGGTACAACGATCCCCACCACCGCCAAGGGCCGCGGCATCGCTTACAACAAACAGGGCCACGCCGTCGAAGTCCAAGGCTTCTGGACACCCGACCCGTACCAGACCGACGCCGAGCACCCCGAACGTTGGGTGTTCCCAGACGATCTGAAGATCGTCGAGAACATGCGACCGAAGAAGCGCATCCACGACCTGGTGAAGATCGTCGACCTAGACGAAGACATCATCGAGTTCGACGACAAGGGAAAGCCCATCCCCGTCGACTACAGCGATCACATGTCGACCGCAATCATCAACGCCGGCGACCCCGAGCTCATCGAGCGCGAACGCAAGATCCTCGGCGATGCGGAAGGTGACGCCCGCCGGGAGAAGCAGGCCGCAAAGGTCGCGCTCCTCGAGCGCATCCAGATCGAGGAGGAAGAACCGGAGATCTCTGATGAAGCCGAGATGTTCAGTGGCTACTCCCCCGCCGTCGACCAGTTCCCCGAGGAGCTGCTTGTCGACGGCGAGCTGCGCGCCGAGGGCATCCTGCTCCTCGTAGACGAAGACTCCGACGCCTGGGGCCTGGTCGAGTTCGCCGAAGAAGATGAGGACGACATCACCTTCTCCTACCGCGACTTCGCCACCGGAGACCCTGGATCCAAGACCATTCCCACCGGCGTAACCCTCATCACCCGCACCCCTCTTGATCCAGATGAGGGGAAGATGTGATGACAGTCTTAGCAGACGCGCCGCGCAGCAATCATCGACACGACCACATATATGTGCTTGTATGGCGGCATGTCCGATCCGGCCGAACCGCAGGTGCGCGAGCAGAAGCCCCGCCGCAAGATGGGTGCTCTCGTCGACCCAGTCTTAGTGAACTGGCGGATCGAACGCACCTCTCGTGCCTTCTTCAACGAGGTCGCTGCTCGCTCACGCATGTCTGTCTCCGAGTTCGTCGACAGTATGGCCACGAACATGGAACTCACGGATCAGGGCATCCCTCCATGGGTTCCGGAACTCGATCGGGACGGGGAGCTGCCTATCGACACGGCTTAACGCAAGAGGCCCCCTGCCGAGGCAGAGGGCCAATTCGCTTTGGGTTCAGATCTCAGAAGTTTGCCGCTACTGATCTGAATCAAGTTGCTTTCGAGGCCGACTTGGCGGTCGGCGTCTTGAGCTGTATGTCACTCCGGGCAGGCACCCGGGGTTTTGTCATACCAACCAGGGGGCACCTGGAGGTGGTCTCATCATATCCCAGCGTCGGAGTTATCTCCATCATTTAGAACCGATTACTGCAAGCAGTTTGATTGAAAATTGCAAGCAAGATTCAGTCTCTGAACAGCAGATTAATGGCTTACGTAACTCGCGTACGCCTTACGAGAGTTCCCCTCTAGCCTCACAACGTGAAGGCGATCTTCCGATCGATGACGCATCCGTGCGTGCTCCTCGCCGCCGTGGGGTTACGGGAGGGTGTTCCTCCTGGGCTCTCCCGGTCGAAGATGGCGCCCATCGTGGCGTGCTCGCATGGCACTCGGCGGTCTCCTGGCTCGAGCTACTGCGTGAGCTACTGACTTCCCCCGCAGGAGCCGCACTCTGCGCTGGTCGAATTAAGGCCGACACGGTACTTGTAGTTGCCCGGGCAGATGCGTCGACAGCGGATTCTGGTTCCGGTCGAGGCGTGATGACATCGCATCAGACAGTCGCGAAGCGCGTCGGCATGTCGAGTCGGCATGTCGGCACCGCAAGGCGGATCATCGAATCTCTTGGGATGGCCGTCACGCTGGTCCGCGGCCGCCACCTATCCCCCCAGGAACGCTCACAGGCCCGTGCAAGCCACGGCAGCTACCAGGAGGCGGCCGCATCGGTCCGTGCGCTCACAGTGCCAGCTCCGTCCCCCACTGTTGCCACGACTGATCCCGGCGCGGCCGAAGGCACATTCGGTGATGAAGCTGTGGATACTTTCCACCTACCCCGTAGGGGTTCAGTTAGAGAACCTCTTCCAGTTAAGAGATGGGAACCAAAGCGCGTAAAAACGCGCAAGGAGGCCGCTTCGCGTCCAAAGCCTAGGAAGAAATCACATCAACGAGCTGAGCGGACACCTCGCGATCTCAGAATGCAGCGATTTGCATGGCAGATTGCTCAGAGATTCTTCCTCAGCAGCGGCCCTCTCCCCCGTCAAGGCGTTCCGCTGCAGCCGGGGATCCTACGAAATGGTCGACACATCGGAAACCTGATCCAGATCCTTGAGCGCTACAACGTCACTCCTGACCGCTACACACCACAGAGCCTCAACGATGCTCTGCAGGTGTTGATTGCCGCACGCAAGCTGCCCTCCCCCAATCCCGACCAGCAGCGCGACAAGATCGCATTCTTCGCATGGACCCTGAAGCGCCTCAACGAACTCGCTGTTGGTGAGACCACGATCGAACGGATCCGCCGAGAATCCGCCGAACGCGCACGCCAACGCGAGGAAGGCCAACACTCCTCTGAGAGCTCTCCCCCACTCAGTGAGACAGACCGCGAAGCTGCCCACACAGCAGCAGCAGCCTTCTTTGCGCAGAACCGGCAACTCCGCCGGCCGAAGCTGCGCGAGCGCCGCACAGACGTCAAGGCACTTGTTAGAGCAGCTCTCGGCTCATCGATAGAGCTTCACGCTGCGCACCGTGAGCTCCAAACGGCTATCGGAGAGCTAACAACCCTGAATAAGGCCCTCACCGCCGCTGGATGGACACTTCAAGCCACCGCCACATCGCTTAGGTGGTCCAATACCGCCGACGGTCTGATTGAAATCCAGATCCAGCGCACCGACACCTCAACGTCATTCGTGGCCACCACTCCCCCAGAGCAACTAGACCCGTCGATGATGCCGTACATGAACCCCTTCCTTCGACTCGTCTAAGCATGCATGCATGACAGAAAGAATGATGGCAACCAAGAATGACAGCTAGACGGAATGAAAGAAATCTGTCAAGCATGCTTGCATGAACTATCTTCCCTAATGTAACGTTAGGTTCAGTCCTGAAAGCCAGCAAGCAATCATGCTTGCATGCATGAAAGAAGGCGAACATGAGAGTGTTTGGTTCCTACAACGAAAGTGGGGGAGTCGGGAAGTCCACGACCGCTGTCTCCCTGGCCATGGTCTCCGCCGAAGAAGGACACCGAACAGTCCTGATCGATCTCGACCCCCGAGGTGCTACAACGAAATGGCTCGACGTGGAGCCGAAAGAGGAAGGCCTGCACGTTGGCGCCATCCTTGCCAACGACGAAGTTGAAGGATGGGCAAAAGAGTTGGCCGTCCCCTCGAGCTGGCACCCAAACCTCCGAGTCATCCCCTCGCACCGAAGTGTTTCCAACCGCGAGAAGGATTCCTCTCAGGGTCTCGAACTTCGCCTCAAAGAATCACTCATCGGACTTGACGCCGACGTCGTGATCATCGACTGCCCCAACCGTCAGGGCGGTCCGCTCACCCTCAGCGCCTTCTACGCTGCCGATGCAATCGTCTACGCAACATCCGCTACACAGGATGGGGTCGACGGTGTTGAAGGCGCCAGAAAGAGCGTCGCAGAGTTCCGACGGCTGCGCGAGAGACAAGGGGCGACAGTTGATCTCGTGGAGGCCGGCATCGTCGTAGGAAACGTCAACGAAACGATCATGAGCCGCGTCGCAATCAATGCCATCGGCGAGCTGCGTGAAACCGGCCTCCTCTTGACGCCGATCGTCCCGTCGCGAACCATCGTCCAGGAAGCACGCACAGTGGGGCAGTGGTACGGAAACTTCCGCAAGGGAGAGCCAGTCGTCACTGCTTACAAAGAGATCACAAGGAAGGTGCTCGCATGAGCCAGTCAGACCGCCCCACATCACTTAAGCGGGCACCGAAGCCAGCAGCCGACAACAACGTCGATCCGATCACTTCGACACCGATAGAGGGAACTCAGGAACGAGTACCCGAGACCACGCCAGCAGCTTCTCCTGCAGCGCCCGCGCCCAAAGCTCGACGAGGAGGTCGAGAGATCACCGTCCCCCTCAGCACGCGGCTGTCAGAGCAAGTGATCGAGATCCTCGACACCGCAGTCGCCACTGAAGGCATCACCGTCCGCGCAGCGCTCGAAGATGCAATTCGCACCCGATGGGGGAAGAGCGACTGAATCATCCCCTGAAATACACGTAAGGCCCGTCCTCATTGTGACGGGCCTTACGTGTGTACTCAGCACCCCGCGCCGCGAGGAGCGACCCGTCCGACTCGTCACCTCCACGGATCCACGGCGACTGGTCGACCATTGTCCAACCCGTTCGCC
>NZ_JHET01000017.1 GCF_000685355.1 Microbacterium sp. CH12i
GGGTGGTGAGGTTGGGTGCCTGTGGTGCTGGTTCTCCCCCGGAGCTGGTGTGGATGACTGTGACGAGGGTGATGATGATGGCGGTGGCCACGAGCGCTTCTTGCCCGAGCTTGCGGAGTGCTCGGGTTAGTGCGGTGAGGTCGGTGATGAAGCGTGTTGCTCGGCGAATGAGCCGGCGGCATGGGTGCTTTGCTGTCATGCCCTAGATGTGCGCGGCGGGCGTGAGTTGCTGGCGGGGTCGGCGCTGCGCGCCTCCGGCTAGTTGTGGCGGATGCCGACTGTGGCTCCGGTGCGGGGTCGGATGCGGCCTTTTTTCCGGTAGGACTTGAGGGGTTTGCGGGGTGCTTCGGTAAGCCATGCTTTGGATCCCCCGCGGTCGAGGCGACCGTGTGGCATGCGCACGCGGTAGGCGTATACGTCCTCGAGGATCTCGAGTCGGGCGATAGCGGCTGCGAAGTAGTTGGGGAAGGTGGCGATCTCGGCCGGCGGGAGGTAGTGGCCTCGTGTGTCCTTCTGGCCACCCTGCAGCATGCGCCTGGTGCTTGCGGGCTCGCGTTCGGTGCGGGCGATGCGTGCGACGGAGAAGGGCTCGCCGGCGAGCTTGACGACGGCGAGGTCATGGGGCTCATCCCAGCGCTTGATTCCCCAGATCTCGGCGGCGCCGGAGGGGTTCTGCTCGAGGTACTCGAGATTGCGGCGGGCGGTGATGAGCTCGGAGTATTCGTCCTCAAATGCGCCCTGTGGTGGGCGTACGAGCTCGATGACGGCCTGCTGTCTTGAGGTTGGCACGCCGTTGCGCACCCAGCGGCGGATGGTGCCCTCGGAGACGTCGAGAGCGGTGCTTGCGGCGAGCGCGTTGACGTTGCCGAGGCGGTTGTAGCTGCCGAGGGCGGCGCCGAGGATCAGTGAGAGCCGGTGTGCTCCCCAGGCGTGCTCGAGCACGGCTAGATCGGCGTGCTCGGTGGTCTGCCAGAGGGGCGTTGGCTCAGTCATGGACTTGGTCCTGGTCAGGAGGTCGTGGTGGGGGTGTCGATGCCGCGGTAGGTGAGCAGGTGGTGGAGGAATGGGTGCTCGGTCTGCTTGTAGAGCTTCTTGATGGTGGGGGTGTCGACGGCCGGCAGCTGCTCGTTCTTGGTGATTGTGATCACGGGCAAGTCGAGTTCGCCATAGATGGCCTCGCGTACGGCGCGACGGTCGTCGAGTTTGATCTCGTGGCCGAGGGTGGCGGCAGCGGCCTGCAGCGCTGTGCGCTGCGTCTTGGTGAGGGTTGCGGGTTTGACGCGGCCCTTACCTGTGGTGCTGCCTGCACGGCGGTTGCTGATGAAGGTGTCAGCTGCTTCCTTTCGGAAGAGTGGCTGTCGGCTGTTGGGGCCGGTGACGGGCAGGGGGAAGTCGATGAGGCGCTGCTTCTCGGTGCCGTTGGCGTAGGTGCGGATGGTGCTCGGTCGAACGTTGAGCTCCTGGGCGAAGTAGTCGTAGCCGACGAGCCCGAGGTCGGCGATCTCGGGCTGGGGTGTTTTCGCGTTGGTCATGGTGTTGTCCTGTCGAGGCGCTGGTGGGTGTGGGTGGACTGCTGCGCTGCGCGCAGAGAGAATGCCGGCGATGTCGATCGCTTGGCGGTCATGGCTGAGGCCTCCCTTGCCCGATGAAAAGTAGAGTACGTGACATACATAACATTACCGGTTTCGGGATGCGCTGGGAAGCGCCTGGCGGATCTATCGCCAGTTCATGCCGTCGACGCCGTGGAAGCGCCACTCGGCGTGGTATTCACCGGGGCGCTGGTAGACGGTCGTGAGGTAGTCCAGAGCGCCCTGATCGCCGCCGTTGGCCCAGGCGTCGATGAACATTTCTTGCTCTTCGGGTGTGAGGTCCTGGTGGCTTTTGCCGTTGCGGTTGTATGTCATGTCATTGGGGTCTGACGAGATCCCCTGTACGCCGTTGACGCTGACTTTGCGGGTCCGGCCGGGGAGCTCGGCTTTTGCGCGCTTGGCCATTTGTGCGCGGCCGCGTTTGGTGGTCACAGTCTGCCGCGTGCGGTCGGCGAGCTTCTTAGCCGTTTCGGGTCGGGGCTTCGAGTCGCCCTTGATCCAGTGCTGAACGGTGCGCTGGGAGACACCGAGTCGCTTGGCGGCGAGCTTGGTGTCGATTGGGTAGCGGTCGCTCTTTCCGGGGAACAGGTGGGTCAGCATGCTCTTGGGTGAGGATGTGACCTCGTTGTAGTCCTTGCCGGTGAAGAACTCGAAAACGGCGTTGCGCTGCGCGATAGCGTCGGTGTCAATGGTGCTCATCAGAAGATCTCCACGAGTTGCTGCTTGCCCTCGTAGGGGCGGGCGTCGCCGGTGAAGTACTGGGCGTGTGCGGCGAGTTCGGCGCTGCCTTCGTACTTGAAGTGGCCGAGGCCGCGGCCGTAGTGCTCGGGCTTGCCGGGCCAGGATGCTGCGGCGTCGACGTCAGGGCTGGTGTAGATCAGCGTGTCCTTGCTGATCGCGGCCGGCCAGCGGTTGGTGTCGCGGCCGATCTGGAAGACGCGACGCATGATGTTCGCTCGGGCCTTGGCGATGACGTGGTCGTAGCGGTGGGGTGCGAAGCCGTGGCGACCGCTGCGGTAGGTGTCGCTGGACATGATGCCGAGACCGGAAACGTAGACCTTCTTGAGCAGATCACGGGCGGTCTGATCGTTGGGGTCGTCGGTATCGAGGGTCTGTCGGGCGTCGCGCATGCGCTTCTGCCAGGAGTCGAAGATGCGGCCCTTCTCGTGCCACAGGTAGGCCTCGTGGATCTCAGGCTCGATGCCGAGCTCGACGGCGAGCTCCATCGTGGGAGTCGCGACCCAGACGCGACTGCCGGCAGTTGCATCGCCGGTGATTCCCGAGCGGCTGAACAGATTCGGGGTGAGCCAGTGCCCGTGCTCGGGGATGGTGATGTTCCAGTAGCCGGGGAGTTTGGTGAAGACGAGAGGCTCGGGGTGATGCGTGGGCGAGCCGATGCCGACCTCGAGGCCAGCAATCGCGGCGAGGTAGGAACCGCCGCGGTCGTAGGCGTGCGCCCAAGTGTGTTCCTTCTCCTCAGCGGTGAGTGCGCGCTGCCAGTCGAGGTCCGATTCGTCGTGGCCGGCCTCGTGCAGCACGCGAGGCGACGGGGAGGATGCGAACAGGCGATCGCGCTCAGAGCGCGGGTGCAGGGCGAACAGCAGATCAAGTCCGGTGCTCGAGGGCGTCTTGCGGTAAGGGAAGCGCAGGGCGCTGGTGAACCGCTGCAGACGATCTGCGATCTCAATGGGTGTGGGCTGGTCCTTGAGGATGGTCAACTGGAACGACGGCTCAAGGGCCGGCAGGAAACCAATGAGCACGCCGATGTCGGGGTTGTCGTCATGCCAGACCTCGAGGTTGGGGTCGAGGGCATCCTTTCCGGAGACCTGGAAGCCGGACTCACGAGCGAGGGCGATGAAACTGGCATCCGTAGTCGCTTCGTGCAGCTTCTCGCGGTAGCGGAATGATCCCGGGGCAGGCAGCTGGTCGAACGGGATGCCGAGGGACAACGCGAAATCCAGGGTGAGGTACACCTGGCCGCGTTCGGTGCGGCGCAGCTTGCTCGGGCCGGTGTTGATCTGCGTGCCGAGGCCGAGTCGCGCTGCGAGCATCGCGATCTGACCGGCGTGGGAGATCTCTTCGTCAAGGTCGAAGTGCGTGCCATCGGGCAGCCATACGCCATCGGTGTGTAGGACGGCAACCGACGCGCGGAACGGGGTGCTGCTGTTGCGCCGTCCGGCGGGGTGTGCAGGGAGCGGTGCAGCCGCGGTGGGCGCTGCCTCTTCGACTGCAGGGCGCTCTGGCGTTGGCTCTACGGTGGCTTCGTCAAGGTACGGGTCTGTCGGCGGGTACTCCTCGACCGGCGGCTCTTCGTCGATGAGCTCAGTAGGCGCGCTGGGCTTCGTGGGGGCATTAGGGGTGGGGTCGACGTCAAACAGACCACCAGGCTGGTTGTCTGGGTCGGTTGTCGGGCCATCGGTGGGTGCGCTGGTGCCTGGCTCGTCGTCGGAGCCGAGCAGCGCGCTGAGAGGGATATCCCAGACGCGAACCTTCTGCCCGCCGATACGGCGAGACCCGGAGCGCTTTCCTTCGTGGTCCTTGACGAGCCAGCCGTGGCTCTCGAAGCTGCTCGCGATCGAGTGTGTGGTCTCCGAGAAGACCTCATCGGCGCGCTGCGCGACGGCGTTGGCGACACCGATCGCTGTCGAGGGAATGAGGTAGACACGCTGGGCATCGCCCTCCCCGACGATGACGCCGATGCGAGAGCCGAGAGGGCGCCACTGGGAGACCTGGCCGGCGCTCTGATCGACCCAGCCGAGGCTGGGGGCGTCGTAGGGTGCGTCACCGTTCTGGGTGCTCAGGTGTGCGCTGCCCGAGAGCAGTGCTTCGCGGAGGAAGCCGAGGAGCATCTCGCCGGCGCCGACGTGGCGGAATCCTGCAGGGAGACGGCCTCATAGATTCCTTCGCGTGCCCAGCTGTAGAACTCGGTGGCTTCGTCCTTGGAGATCGCGTCGTAGTCGCGGAGCATCTTGAGCATGATGTAGATCCCACGGTCGAGATCAACGGCCATGTTCTCGAGGCGGTTGCGGACGCCAGAGTCGTGAGGCAGGTCGCGCAGGCGAGCTTCCCAGTAGCTGTCGGTGGTGAGAGGGGATGTGATGTCGCCCTCGATCGCGGATTGGATCTCCTCGAGCATCTGGTCGCGGCGCTGTGCGACCCACTGGATGAGGGTGGCGCCGAGCAGTGCGCGGGCGGCACGGTAGCTGCGGGACTCGAGGCGGGCGAACAGCGCCTTGCCCTTGTCGACCGACTGCGGGTGCAGCGGGATGTTGAGGATACGGCTGTCGGCGGAACCGGTCGCGGTGAGCTCACCAGTGGTGATCAGATTCGCTTCGATCGGGCGGTCCTCTCGGACGCCCCCGCGCTGAGTGGAAACCTTGCGACCGGTGGAGTTGAACCGCATGCGGGCGAGCTCGCCGAGACGGTTCTGAGCCTGCTTCGCGTTACCGTCCGGGGCGAAGTCATCGATGAGCAGCGGCAAGTGCGAAACGGTGTTTGCGCTGCGGATCAGACCGAGCGCGGAGCCGCCCTTCGCGGAGCCAGAGAGCATTTCCTTGACGCCGTGGTAGTGAACCTCGGGGGCGAAGTACTGCACGCACAGTCGACCGTGTGCGGACTTGAGCGAGGCGCGTCCACCCACCAGGTGCACGGTGGCGTCGTTGGGCTTGAGGACCGCACCCCAGGACTGTGCGAGCAGCGGAGCAAGAGCGCGGCCGATGAGCCAGGAATCCTTCGCCTCGAGGGTGCCCTTCTGCCACGCGGCACGGAGCTCTGCAGCATCTGTCGTGGGTGCGGGGAGGTTGAAGACGCTGAACAGCGAGGGCTTGACCTCGACGTCGTCGAGCGCGCCGCTCTCGGCGATCGCGCCGGTTGAGTGAATGAAGAAAGGGTTGCCATCGGCGTCCTTGCGCCAGCCGAGGGTTGTATAGACGCGGCTGTTGGTGGCGACCGTCTGGCGGGCCTTGCGGATCGCGTCCCACGCCTGGTCCTTGCCGCGACGAGTGGTGGATTCGAGGAGATTCGGCCACGGCAGCGCCTGCGACCAAGTTCCGGTCCGCAGCTGCTCTTCGTCGAACTTGACGAGGGCAGATTCCGTCTGGGGCTGGCCAGTCTCGCTGTCGATGATCGCAATGCCGCGGAAGTCGCGAACGTAGCGGAAGAACCGGATCGCGATCATGTGCGGGGCGCGGGCGATCTCACTGTCGGTGCCGTCGTCTTCGACAGCGACGGTCTGGATCTCAGCCCACCCATTGAGGACTGCGGAGTAACGCGGCTCCCACTGCACGTTGCCCTCTTCATCGGTGGCACCAGCTACCCACTTGACGCTGACAGTGATTCCGTCGACGACGTCGTACTCCTCGCGCTTGATGACAGCACGCTTGGCCGGCTGATCATCAGAAGAGAACCGGGGCGTGCCGCCGCCACCGCCGTTGCCCCCATCGCGGTTATCCGCGTCAGAGCCGGTCTTGAATGCAACGGGAGAAGGCTTCTTCGGCTCGGTGGTCGCCTCGTCGACGTCGTCCTGCTCGAGCTCGCTGGATGCGGCGAGCGCCGCGGTGACATCGCGGGGAACGGTGAGGCCGGCGGCGAGGAAGGTGTCACGGGAGATCTCGGCAGCTGCGTTCACGGTTGCTGCGAGTTCGGCGCGGGCGGGTTCGGCGCGGGGGCCGAGAGTGGTGGGGATCGTGGGCTGCAGAGACGTGATCCGCTCGAGGCGTTTGGCGGACTCACGTGCCCATGCCTCGGCGTTGCGCTCGGAGGTTGCTTGATCCTGTGCCGTCGCGGTCAGCTGGGCGTTGGCTTCTTTCAGGCAGATCTCCACCTGAGTGATCAGGCGTGTTGCCTCGGCCGCGGCTTCGAGCGCGATCGCGTCGTCGACGGTGATCTGTACGAGGGTGTCGACGGTGCCGCCGGCGGCGATGTGGTCGGTGAAGTCTGCCTTGGAGTCGGCGACGTTGGGCAGGTAGGCGCGGGCTTCGATGCCTTCGCGCAGTAGTTGCGCGGTCACGGATGCGGCGCGCTTGTAGCCGGCCTGGTCGTTGTCGACGACCAGGTGCACGCGGCCACCGCGGAAACGGTCGACGAGCTCGCTGGGGAACGCTGTTGCGCCGCCGGCGTTGGTCGTGGCGACCAGGCCTGCAGCGGTTGCGTTGTCGGCGTCCTTCTCCCCCTCGAGGAGCCAGACGTCACCGGCATCAGCGATCGTCGCGGTCACTGCGGGCAGGTTGTACAGCAGGGGGGTGAAGCCTTCGGGCTTGCGCTTGACGAAGCGGCCGGCGTTGCCGCGGTAGCTCTGAGTGAAGCGCTTGTGGCGGGTGCGTCGATGACGGTTTCCTCGCGGTGGACGCGCTGCTGGACGACTCCGGCGGCGTCGACGTAGTCGTAGGCCTTCACGCGGTCCCACTTGGCGCCGGTCAGATCCGGTGCAGGGGTGGCGAGCTCTTCGCGGGTGAGTCGAGGCGGAAGTGCTTGGCGAGGGGCTCGCGTGGTGCGGTTCTTGGTGCGGCGATCGTCGGGCAGTGGCGCGTCGAACAGGTCGCCAACGGTGAGGCCCAGCTGGGCGGTGATATCGAAAACGGATGCATCGCAGCCGAAGCAGTGCAGTGCGATCTTCCCGGCTTGGGGGTCGTAACGGACGCTCAGTGACGGGTTGGCGTCGCCGTGGACGGGGCAGAGCGCCTTGAAGGTGTTGGCACGGCGGGTGGGCTTGAAGCCACCACGGTCGAGTGCTTCCCACACGCGATCGAGGGAGTTCGTCAGCGCCGTCGTAGACGGGGTGTCGAGGGTCATCGCAAAGCCACCCCCGCGACGGGGCGGCGCACAGATGAGCTAGCGACGCGCACGAAACTGTGCACACCTGCGCTAGACATCCGCAACAAAGCGGCTACAATCATCACATACCCGAATTCTGAATAAGGGTTCACGACCTCTTGCCGGAGGTCATAACTCAAAAACACACACAACTTCCGACCCCCGCAGGTTTGCCGACCAGCGGGGGTCTTTTTGTTTCTACGCCGTCCGCGGCATGTCGAGCTCCTCGTCTGTCGCTTGGCGGGACTGCTTACGTCTTGCTTCCTCGAGCTCATCCTTGACGTACTCGGGGACATCGAGGCCGGCCTGCTGGCAGACAGCGAGTGCCAGCCAGCTGCTGATCGGGATGCCGGACTCTTCGGCGCGACGAACGAAGATCTCGTCGTACTCCGCTGGATAGCGCACAGTGCGAGTGGCGCGTAGGCCGTATGAGCGCCGGCCGGGCTTGTTCCCTGATGCCATACCCCATTCCTAACATGAACCTGATTCAGAATCACGCACTTTGGTTCGGCGAGTTGCAAGGGCGTTGAGATCTCCATGTCCATATAGGCCTCGGAAGTGCGGCTTCGCGGACATCGGGTCCGGAAAAAAAGTTTCGCGCCGTCCTGGAACACCCTCGCGCGCTCGCGTACATCGCGCGTGTGGGGTGTATGCCTTTGAAAATGTGTTCCAGGTGTTCCGGGCGCATGTTTTTACCTGGTCAGTAGTTGTTTTCGGGTGGAACACCTAGTCGTTTTTCTGGGATGAGCCGATTTAGGAAATCCCAGGTCAGCCAGTGGAACACCTGGAACACCTGTTTTTGCAGTGCTGCACGGTACACGCTAATCCCGTAAGGCGTAGGAGGGTGATTCAGCGCAAGAAAATGTTGGCGGCTCGGTGTCTGTTGGTGCAGCTGGCGTGCGGATGGGGTGGTCGGGTTCGTGGTTCACGGCGTGTCGGTGTCAGGCGATCAGTCCGGGTGTGAGTCGCCAGACGCGGGTGAGCGTGCCGTTGATGGAGCGGGGGATGCTGCGCCCTTGGGTGCGGCTGGGGTAGAGCATGTGGTTGCGTTCGAGGGCTGCGGCTACTGCGGTGGTGCTGAGGTCGGGGTTGCCGGATTCTGCACGGATGAAGGTGATGATCTCGCCGGGGATCACGTAGAGGTAGTCGTCGTCTCGTCTGCCGATGGTCCAGTCGGTGGAGCCGGTGAGTGTCGCGCCGTTGTCGAGGGCGTAGAGCAGCGCTGCGTGTGTTGCGGTGATGATCTGGTCATCCGCTGACAGGTGTGGCCGTGGTGACTCGACGTTGAGGTCGAGGTTGCGGAGCAGCACATGGCCGATGTGCAGTGCCGCGTCGCGCCGGCGGCCGTGGTCCAGGTGGTCGCTGAGCGCGATGCGTGCTGCAGCGTTGTCGGCGTTGCTGAGTGAGATGTGCGGGATCTGTGCCTGCAGGTAGGTGTGGACGCTACGGCGAGACGCGGCAGCTGCGGCGTCGTGCAGCTGCTGGTAGATCTCGATCGGGGCACGACGCCGATTGATACGGGCGAGTAGTACTCGCCCCTGGCTGAGCTCGTCGATCTTCTGCTCACCGGTGGCGACGATGATCGATGCAGCGTGCAGGGGTGAGTTGCGGCTGCTGTAGATCTCGCCTTGGATCTGCGTGAACATCGACGGGCGCGCATGAGCCCCGGCTGGCGCCGCGTCGTCGACGATGAGGGGCTCCCCCGCTCGAGCAGCTTTGCGGATCGAGAGCAGGGAGAGTTGCGGGAGCTCGAACGGTTCAACTTGACCGGTGAGATCTCCGATGACACGCGCGAGTGTGGTCTTGCCGGCTCCCGTGCGGCCGGTGATGAACACGGGCACGGGGAAGTGCGCACGGTGCGCGAACGCGATCGCACGAAGGATGTCGCCGGCGTGGGTCGGGAACGCCGTGAGCAGCGGGTCGACGCCAACGTGCCACGCCGTGCGCGCCTGCGTCGTCGAGACCGGATCAGCATCCATGATCACAGCGCGGTGTGCGTGTTATCCGTCATGCGGCTGCGCGCAGATAGGAATCGAGCGCGTCACGAATGATGTCGCTGGCATTGCGGTGCTCGAGCAGAGCCCGGGCGGTGAGAGCAGCGTCAAGTTCCTTCGACAGCCGAACCTGCCGCTTGGGGGAAGGCCCAGCCCCGGGGCGGCCGCTGAGTCCTGGCCGGCCCATCGCGGCGAGCTCGAGTGCGTCCTGCTTGCTGGCGCGCTCATCCGTGGAACCTGCAGGTGTGGGCGCCTGGTCGGTTGCGGGGATCTCATCGAGCTCGCGCAGCAGAGCATCCAGCTCGTCGGGCGTCGTGCTGGCTGCCGAGCTCAGTTCTGCGAGCCGCTCGATCGGCGCGTAGTCCTCGGCCTCCGCGCGCGCGGCGAGCGCCGCGTAGTGATCCTGTTCCTTCTTGCTGAGAGACATCAGCTTTCCTCCTTCTGCTGTCGTGACGCGATGATCGCCTGAGCGCGGGACTTGGTCTTGGGACGGAAGTGCAGGACGTGGAAGACGAACACCGTCTGCGGTGCCCGGCGGTGAACAAAGACCTCGAGGATCTGCCCGTCGCGGGCGGGACCAACGACGAGGTCAACGACTTCGCCCGTCTCGGCGTCGACGTCGAACCCCCGGAGGAAGAACAGTCGGTGCTTGAGTGCGTACCTGCCATCAGCGATCGGGTAGTGCTTCTCTGCACTGTCTGTCCACTCGATCGCCATATGACTATTGTACTACAGAAGTAAGACTTTTGTAGTCCAGAAGTGGCGTATGAACATGCGCATGTGGCGTGGGCTATGCCTTCACGGTGATGAGCTCGTCCCAGTGGGTGGTGGCGCGCTTGGATAGCATGCCGCGGTGCATCTGCCAGGAGGGTCCGGGGCGCATCCCTCCCCATCCGAGACCGAGCATGTCTCGCCCGGTCTTGTGTTGGATCTTGTCGATGATGGTGGAGATCCCGGCGTCTTCGTGAGCGTGCCGGAACAGGTCGAGGGGTTGGATGACTTCGGTGGGTCGCAGGTCGGTGAGTGTGACGCCGGCGCGCGCCCAGCGCACGCCTTCCTCAATCTGTGGCAACAGCCGGTGCGCTGCGCGGATGAGTTCTACGGGGTCGGCGGTGGGGAATGGCAGCCGGACGACCTGGCTGGGGTAACGCACCTGCTCGGTGTAGTGGCTGGTGCCGGCGAACGCGGTGAGGATCTTTGCCACCTGCCCATGCTTGACGAGCCGTGTCGATGCCTGTTGAGCGTAGATCGACAGCGCCTGTCGCATCCCGTCTCTCGTCGTGATCTTCTCGGAGAAGGATCTGCTGACGATCAGCTGCTCTTTCTTGCCGGTGCGGTCTTCCTCGGCGGGGATGCAGGCGACGCCGCGCAGTTCGAGCGCGGTCCTCATAACGACGACGTTGAACGCCTTGCGGATCATGACTGGGTCCGCGGCCGCGAGATCTGCGATCGTCGTGATTCCGTGTGCGGCAAGTCGCCGCTCGAGACGAGAGGCGATACCCCAGACCTCGGAAACGGGAAGCCGGGACATCAGCTGCTGGCGCCATTCGGGGCGCGTTGCCGGCCACACGCAGACCCCATCGAACACGGCGAGTTTCTTCGCCGTGCGGTTCGCCAATTTGGCCTCAGTGCGGGTGCCGGCGATTCCCACGCAGACGGGCACTCCGATCAGCTGCCAAATGGTGTCTTTCATGTCGCGGCCGAGCGCCTGCAGAGCCCCAGGATCGTTCGCAATCCTCGCGGGGATCTCAACGAATCCTTCATCGATTGAGTACTCCTGGTGGCCCGGTCCGAACCGTTCCAGGAGGGTGTGGAAGCGCCGACTCATATCGGCGTAGAGCTCATAGTTGGAACTCAGAGCTCGTAACCCGAGTTCCCCGCGGTATTGCATCCGATGCAGGATCCGAGTCGTCGTCTGTGTCGGAAACACTATCGGTGCGTTCGATCTACCGCGCAACATTCCGCGGGGAAGTCTTGCGTCCATCCTCAGGGTTCGCGTTTAATGCATGATTAGAGCGTTATACGGATGGATTGGATTGTCGATGGGTCGGATTCCGCATGGTGCGTCGTCGTTGTATCTCGCGAGCGGGGTGTCGTTCCTTAACGCCCACGAAGCCGTCTTTGACGCGATGCTCGAGGGGTGGCGGATGCAGCAGGTCGGTGGCCGCCGGCTCAGGGAGGACTCGGTGGCTCGGGCGCTGGGCGTGGTGCGGAGATTCGAGCCTACGCCGGGAAGAAGCCGTGGGAGTGGTCGGCGGGAGACTTCGACGAGTGGATGACTCTGCTGGTGTCGCAGAGGCAGGTGGGAGGCGTCGACGATCCGGTCGTATCAGGGTGCAGTCCG
>NZ_JHET01000018.1 GCF_000685355.1 Microbacterium sp. CH12i
CGCGGTCTCCCCAAAGGGGACTGCGCGGGGGTCTCTGGTGGCTGTTGCGGGAGTGGTTGGTGTGGTGCCCTGCGGATCGGTTTGGGGTGCTCTGGGGCCGGGATTTGTGGCCGAGTGATCGGGGTGTGCTCAGCGGTCTCTGAGTGCGTTTCTGCGATAGCCGGCCCCATGCAGGCTCATTCCCTCATGCCTGGCTGCCGAGGCCCGTCTAGGGGCGCTGCGCGCCTTTCTGGGGCCGGTTTCACCGGTGGGTTCGGGAGCCCGCTGCGCGACCTCCCTGGCCTGGTGGGGCAATGTCTGACCCTGCCTCTAATCTTACCTATGTCAGATACACAACACAATGAAGGACACGCTATGTCTACGTGGAACGTCATCACAGTCACCGAGGCTCCCCGCCTCACCGAGCGCAAGCTCAGCAAGGCCATCGACCGTGCAGGGCTGTGCCTCTCCGATGAGCAGATCATCGAAGACGAGGACGGCTGGAAGGTCTGCGGCAATTCCAAGTACGAGGCCGAGGGGATCTATGACCTCGCGGCGGATCTCAGCCGCCGTCACACCGGCGCGTGCGTCGAAGTGCTCCAAGAGTGGGACACGCGCGATGCCGACGAGGCAGGGCAGAGCCTGGACGTCTACACCGGCGGCGAGCGTCAACGCGCGAGGTCGCAGGAGAGCGGCCTGGTGCCGGTTGACCTGGTGCAGAGCATTGCCGCTGTGCGCGCGGCGCTGGGTGGTTCCGGCGACCTTGCTGCTGCTGCCCGGTGGCTCATCGACGGCCTCGACGGCTCGCGTTGAGAAGGGGGCAGTGAGCCATGACGACGCAGTACCAGTCCCCCGCCTACTGTGAGGCGGTCACGGCGATCGTCAACGCCGAAGTCGAGTTTTGGGAGGCCTCGATACGCGAGGTCACCCGGCTCATCCCGGCGGGGGTGTGCGCGCTGCTGTTCCGCATCAATGACACCCCGCGCCTGACCTTCGATGCCTACCTCGATGAGGACGGCGTCGAGCACGAGGCCGAAGAGGTCGGCGGCGATGACGGCGGGCTGTTCGACACCCTCGATGAGATCGCGATGCAGCTGGGCGTGCACGAGCACGACGATGCCGCTACCTGGCTGCTGTCCTACGGCCGCGAGCGCTTCACCATCGAGCGCGAGCAGAGCACCGACGCCCCGCAGTAACCCCGCGAGTGCGCCGCCCGATATGAGTTCGGGCGGCGCACTCAATACACGTTGACGCGCTCATAGTGTCCCCCTCGTTTGAGTGTCTGAGGCGGTCGCTATTGTTACTTACGTCAGATACACAACACACGATCTATGGAGGTCACCATGACCACGATTCGCGCCTACGAGATCGACCAGGAGGTCGTCACGGCCGCCGCGCAAATGGTCGGCTACTGGAATGCCGGAGAAGTGCTGAGCGCGCTCAACGTGAGCGAGGGCTTCACCCTGGCAGCGCTACTCGACGCCCTGCACGAGCACGATGCCGCCGCGCACGTCATCCGGGAGGTTTGGGAGGGCGAGTCCGAGGATTCTCGCGACCCGCTCCCCTGGGTAAATGGGCACGGCTCGCGCCTGAGTGAACGCGAGTACCGCACCCGCGCTGACGACCTCGCGCACAACGAGGGTGCCGAACGGTTCCACTTCGACCCGCGCCTCGACTTCGATGATGAAAGCAGCGACTAGCCTGCGGCGAGCGCCCCGTCAAGAAGTTCGACGGGGCGCTCGCTCGTTTGTGCACGGCCAAATGATGCGCAGCACTCCCCGTAGCGCTGATATTCGCCTGCCAAGACTTGCCTTCACCGGCAGCGGCTCGACCAGGTGCCGAGAGCCGTTTGGAAGGTACTGCACCACGTCACCGCCGATGAGATGCACGTCGATACCGAGGCCGGGAGGCCAGACTGCAATCCGCTCGATCAACTCCCCATAGTCGTTCTGAGCCGCACGTACTAGATGGTCTGTCATTTCGTCCTCTCTCCGCTTCCTCATATAGGCCGCACGGATCGCCATTCACGGACATCGCATTTGCAATGTCCGCCGCTTAGTGTATTGTTATGTATGTCAGATACACAACACCCGTTCTATGGAGGACACCATGACCATCACCACCATCCTCAAGGCCGCTCAGGCTAGCGACTTCCTGGCTGCCGTTCCGGCACTGCTGGGTTTCCAGCCGAGCGAGTCCGTCGTGCTCGTTCCGTTCCGTGGCAATGCCACCGCCGGTGCAATGCGGATCGACCTTCCCGCTGCGGAGAACGCTGCCGACATGGCGAGCGCCGCCGCCGGTCTACTGTGCAAGATCACGGGCGTGACCGGCGTGGCCATCGTCGTCTATGGCACTGCCGATCAGGCTGAGTCTGTCAGTGCGCCGATCGTGGCTCAGGCGGAAATGTGCGGCCTCGACGTGGTCGATGCGCTGTACGTCACCGGCACCGAGTGGGCGCATGTCGGTGAGCGCACCATGACCCCGCTGGGCGCTGTTCCGGCGCACATCGCGGCACTGGCGGCCGAGGCTGACGCTCAGGCCGGGGCGGTACTCCCCGAGGTTCCCGAGGCGTTCGCCGCCGAGGTTGCCGACGCTCTGCCGGTGGCATCCGCGACTACCGCGACCGATGCCGTCGTGGCCGCGTTCGAGCGGGCGCTGACGCTGGACGTGGCCGACGCTACGCCGATGGATGCGGCAACACTGCTGGTGCTGCTGCATCGCCCGCTGACGCGCGACGTGGCCCTGGTGCAGTGGGCGCGCGATCTCGCGACCGGCGCGGAAACGCTGGACGCTCAGATGGCGTCCACCGGCACCCGGCAGATGCCGACGCACCTGGCCGAGGTCATCGTCGGCGAAGGCGCTCGCCCGGACGCTGACCGTCTGCGCGACGCTCTGCGCGTGTGCCGCTACCTGGCCGCTGTTGCACCCGAGGCGGCGAAGGTCGGCGCTCTGGTGGCCGCTGGCTGGCTCTCATGGGCGCTGGGACGTTCCTCGCACGCTGACGCATACGTACGTCAGGCGCTCACGATCGATCCCGATCACACGATGGCTGGACTGATCTCGCAGATGGTCAATGCTGGCCACCTGCCCGAGTGGGCGTTCATCCGCTGACACACCCGCCGCGCTCTC
>NZ_JHET01000019.1 GCF_000685355.1 Microbacterium sp. CH12i
GTGCTCGCGCGGGCGATCCTCGCGGTGGGCGCGAGCGGCGTTTCGGGGGCGGATGTCGACAGCGCGGGCTCGACGCGCGGCAGCGACCGCTTCAAGCGGCTGGTGACGTAGCGTGCTGTCGGCCGCCGCGCCGCCGCCCGGTTGCGTGTCGGGCTGTATTCTTTCAACCGATGTGGTGGTGTTTCGGGCCGAGAATCCGGTCGAACAGCCTGGAGACCGGTTGAAGAACGGATAAGCGCGTTCGCTGTACTGGCGCCGCTCTGGCGCGGTTGCCGATTGGCTACGGGTAGAGAAGCACACGATCGGCAGCTGCTGCACGCGAGAGCGCTGCACCGACAGTATTCAACGATCGTTTTCCCCAGGTGGAGCGATGCGCTTTTCCTCGAAATGGCGATAGGCGCCAAACTCCAGAGGTGGCAACGTACCCGACGGTGCTGCTGAAACGCCTGAAGAAGAAGCTCGGCTACAC
This sequence comes from Microbacterium sp. CH12i, assembly GCF_000685355.1. Lineage (GTDB taxonomy): Bacteria > Actinomycetota > Actinomycetes > Actinomycetales > Microbacteriaceae > Microbacterium. The sequence continues at coordinate 470 of NZ_JHET01000019.1, forward strand.
CGAGAACCTGCGCCACCGCACTGGTGGTTCGGTGCGCAAGATCCTGACGAAGGACGTCGGACTGAGCGACGCCGAGGCGGAGCGACTGATGGGATTGAGGAGATGACTGTGGAGCCCGTGGAAGTGACTTACCACCACGAAGAGGGAACCTGGTGGGCTGAGTCTGATCAGATGCCAGGCTTCTCGGCTTGGGGCAAGGTACTGAGCTCAGTGCAGGCGTCGGTCGCAGAAGAGTTCTCGGATCGTTTCGACTCATCCGCACGCCCGCTGGTTGAGCGTGATGACAGTGGCACCGTGCTGCTTCGCAGGCCATCGTCCGTGAGGAGTGGGCCGATCGCGTGACGCAAGCGCAGTTCGCTGACGGGCGGCTGCGTCAGGTCAGACGTACGACCTCGTCCGAGGCGTGGCGGTCGGCCGCGCGGTGTGAGACGAGGAACACGACGCGGTCGGCGGTCGCCGCGCGCACGTCGGTCATCATGGCGGATGCGGTGGGCGCGTCGAGGTGCGCAGTGGGCTCATCGAGCAGGATCAGGTCGGCACGCGTGAGCAGCGCCCGCGCGACCGCGAGCCGCTGGCGTTCTCCGCCGGAGAGCGCCGAGCCGCCGGCACCCACGCGTGTGTCGAGCCCCTTGGCGAGCGTGTCGAGCAGCGGGGTGAGACCGGCCTGCGCGAGGGCGCCGCGCAACGCCGCCTCCTCAGGGGCATCGGCGCGCGAGCGGGCGAGCAGCAGGTTGCCGCGCAGCGTCGAGTCGAACACGTAGGCATCCTGCGGGCACCAGGCCACGCGCGACTTCCACGCGCGCTCGTCGAGCTGGGTGAGCGGGGTTCCCGCGCTCTGCTCCGACAGAGTTGCAGCGAGTGGCGCTTCTAGCTCGCGTTTGGCGACCAGTTGCTGCAACTCTGCGGTGGGCGCGAGCGTAGGCGGCGTACCGGCGACGACGATCGCGCCGCGCTCGAGCGGTAGTGCGCCCATGATGGCCGAGAGCAAGGTCGACTTGCCCGAGCCGGAGGGGCCGTCGAGCACAAGCCACCTGCCGGCATCCGCACGCCCGTCGACGCCGGCGACCGCCGGCTGCGGGGTGTTTGGGTAGCGCACGGCAACGTCCTGCAGTGCGAGCTCCGCGATCGGGCTCGGCGGCTGGGTCTCGCCCCATTCGGGATGCGGTGTCGGGCGCAGCACCGGCCCGAGCCTGCGCAGCACGGCGCGCATCGACGGCACCCGGTGCACGCCCGCGACGAGGTCGGTCAGCGGCTCGAGCAGCGAGAGCGAGAGCAGGGCGATGACGGATGCGCCTGCCGCCGTCAGCTCGGGAGCGAGTACAGGCACGAGGAAGGCAAGCGCCGTCGCTGCCGCGGTGA
>NZ_JHET01000020.1 GCF_000685355.1 Microbacterium sp. CH12i
ATCGTGGAGATTCGCGACCACGGCCGCGCGCCGTGCGAGCACGTGCGCGACCTTCTCGACACCCGCCTGAGCGACATCGAACTGCAGATCGCGCAACTCTCCGCGCTGCGCGACACCATCGTCGATCTCCGAGACAACGCAGCGCACCCCGAACCGGACACCTGCAACCCGGATCAGATCTGCAGATACGTGTAAACACGGAAACAGGGTCGACCACCTCGGCCTGCGAGCGGGTGATCGAAGCGCCGAGGAGGCAAATCCGACCATGCTCCGACACGCCGCTCTCGGAGAAGCGATCGACGCATCTCAGACTCGCAATACCGCCAATCGCAACACCGCGAGTTACCAATACCGTTTCGCATGGGGCTTCAGCTCGAACCAGGGCCTTCCGAGATCCAGACCGAGGGCTTTCGCTTCCTTAGAGGAGGCGACGATCATGCCGTCATTATTACTCAGAACGCAACAGGCCCGGTTCTCGAGACGCGGATTCACGATTCTCTCGAAGCTCACGAACGCGCTATTGATATCGACGTGTCCAACTTGGACGGTCATCGCCGGCTCCGATGAAACCGCATACTCACGGTGACAACTCCGAAGATCTCCAAGGTGGAGAGCTCGTCGACGACGACGTCTGGCCACTCAGCGTTCTCTGCGCGCAGCGCCCAGGTTCCACGCTCGCGCAAGAGCCTCTTGATAGTGAAGTCACCGTCGAGAATCGCGACGACGACATCGCCCGATCGAGGTGACTTGGATCGGTCGACGATGGCGACATCACCGTCGTAGATGCCGGCACCGATCATGGATGTCCCGGTGATGCGAACGAGGAAAGTTGCCGCTTGGTCGTCGATGAGCAGCTCAGTGAGATCTATGGGACCAGCATCCCAATCTTGACCCGGGCTGGGGAAGCCAGCAGGAACGGCGTCGAGGAGCTGCCCCAGTTGTATCGGGCTGACGCTTACCGGATACGCGTACAGAGGTACGACGGTCATAGCCATGCGTGCCCCAAACTCTCGAACTCCTATTCGTAGATTGTAGGCACGTTCGGGAGCACCGGCGATACCAAGTTGAATCCAGTCCCCCGGATTCCCGGGCCGATTGACGTGTAATCGTCCCCTCAATCACTCGTCTTAGTTTCGTTCCCGGCTGCAACATGTCGGCGGCCAGGCGCCTCTTCATGGGCCCGTGAATCACGGCGCCACGGATTGCCCAGGAGAACCGGCAGCGCAGTCCGCGTGCAGATGCTCATTGAGAGCCAGGTTTCGGCACCCGCGAGATCTCCAGTCCGCAAGTACGGCCTGTCGCTACCTCCCGCCTTCCCCTGATCTCGCTCTGGGGTGGGTGCGATCGCTCTCTGCCCACATGTCGTCGAGCCGGATTGGCAGCCCCAGGGCATCTGAGATCTCATCGAGCTCCTGTAGCCGCTCCTCGTTCTCGAGCACGTGGCCTGGATCCAGGCCACCAGCATGCATGAAGCGGCGACGAGATGGAGCGTGTAGTCGGCGAGGTTGTCCTGCCGGTGATGGTTGATCTGGATGTCGCGCTGTTCGTTGATCGTGCGGAAGAACCCGGTGATCGTCTGGTTTGTCACGTGCACGCCCTGGGAGAGAACGGCATACCCAGGGTTAAGCAGGACGTCATCCGGATCGAGCTGCCTAAGCAGGCCCTCATCGGACGTCAGGCGCGGCACCTTCTCTGCGGCGGTGAACCCCGGCCTATCCCCCGGGTCATCGGCCGTCTGCCGCCACCGATGGAGTCGATCTCGGATGTCCCAGCTAGTCGAGGTCGCCGAGTTGGCCAGGCGATCAAGACCGCCCACCCGGAAGTATGCCCACTCCACCGTCACCGCGTGCTCGAGGGCAGCTCTCGCCGATGCGCGAGCCTCGAGAGAAAGCCCGCTGTCACACAGCACCATGTACGCCTCGGCATAGCGAACCGCCTGTACGCAGCACCCGAAGGTCATCTTGAATTCTCTGCCCCGGTTGTCCGGAATCCGTCGCGTCCTTCTCGTGGCGAACTCCGCGATCACCGAACGAATGAAAGTCCGCATCCCGTCCGGGTCAAAGACCGGTGACGTAGGCCCAGCTTCGACAGACTCCACTGATTCGCTCACATGTCGAGACTACGAGGTGGACGCGTGGCGACAGTCGTCTCGGAGGGAGCCGCCACACCGAGCTTGAGAGCGACGCGAGGCAAGCTTTGTGTCCCTTATAAGGAGTGTCTTAGTGCTTGAAATTTGCTTGCAATTTGCCATACACGTTGACAACCCTGATAGGCTGAGCCGCAGCTCAAACTGCGCCCTAGCGCGGGGTGGGCGGAGACTCAGTCTCTCACGGTAATCACCCCGCATACACCTTCCGATCGTCGGTCTCGGTTGAATCCTGCTGGCATTTTTCATGCGTGTTGCAAGCATCTCTCGTAGCCTGATCAGGTGGATGATCCGTTCGACGACGCTGCTCAGCCGCGCTGCAGCATGTACGGGGTCTTGATGCGGTCTGTGCCCGGTGGCTGGGAATGCCCTTGCTGCGATGAGAAGCTGGCCGCCCCTCCAATGGAGATGCCGAGGGAGTTTGAGGGGCCGGCATTCCCCGGATACTGAGCGACCATGCCTCATCTTTTGCTGGCTCCCGCGACGTGGGCAGTCCGGTCAATCGTCGTTACTTATGGCGTACGGCGCCGCGTGTGAGTCAGAGCTGAACGGGACAAAACAGGATTCGATGTCCATGGGTGTCATCCCTGCGATGTCTCCTATGACGTTCTCGACACCGCGCTCGTCATACAGGATCTCGTGATCGAGATCCTCGAATAGGACTTGCTCGAGCTCCGATCCCCAGTGCTCAGGAACAACGATCTCCGAGATTTCTTTGACGCTCTCTGCTTCGTTGAGGAGAAGACACAGCGCGAGCTCATGAGCGACGGTTGGCAACGGTGACCATGTGCCCGTGATCCTGGAGGTGACGATCGTAGGGGTCGCTCCTCGCGCGCGGGC
>NZ_JHET01000021.1 GCF_000685355.1 Microbacterium sp. CH12i
ACGCTCACCCCGCCAAAACGCGCCTCCAGCACCCTGCACAGCCGCCGCTGCTGCTGCCCCCCGGGATCTCACGACCACACCCCGCACCAACACCCCGCCACCCGCCGGGGGAATCTTGCGACGCTCCCCACCACCACACCCCCGAAAACTGACTGAAAAACGCAAGCAAATTTCAGGCACAAATTCAACCCCTCAATGCTTGAAAAATGCAAGCACAATTCACCAGCCCTCGTCCCCACAACCCCCCATGTCCGTGACCCCTCCTAATCTGTAAATGTCAGGTTCACAACAGAGGGAGATGCCATGAATATCAGGGATCAGATCATCACCGCTTTCAAGGCTGAGCATGGTCGCGAGCCGTCCGGTTCCATGGTGCGGATCCTGGAGCGCCATCGCGTCGAGGAACTCAACCCCTCCAGCGCGGAGGCCGTGCGCATCCGCGGAGATATCGCCGAGCGTGAGTCAGTCCAGTCCGAAGCGCTCAGCCGCTGGTTCTCGACCCGCTCGACGGGCATCCCCGCTCGCATGCCGAAGGTGGCAACCCTGATCCGCGAGGTACAGGCGGAGCGCCGCCAGCTGGTGACGATCTAAGCGCCTACCCGGTCGGCATGCCCGTCACAGAATCCGAATGTCCGTGGCCCCCCGTAGTCTGTAAATGTCAGGTTCACAACACACCGAATGAAAGGAACCACCATGACTGAGAAGAAGGTTTGAAGGCCGAGGGAGTCGGCGAGCTGATCGGAGGAGTGACAGCGCTGCTGGGATACATGCCCGCACACTCGTTGGTCATCGCCCCGTTCGTGGGAAGCCGAGCGCATTCCGCGCTGCGGATGGATCTCCACACGGATTCCGAGACTCGCGCTCAGATGGTCGCGACGGCAATGGGAATCACCTGCCGAGTGACCGGCGTGACGGGATTCGCTGCGGTCGTCTACACGGACGGCACCGAGGCCGAGCATCAGGCGCTGGCGTCAGATCTGCTGCTGGCGGCGGAGTACATCGGACTGAATGTCATCGAGTTGGCGTACGTCACCCCGACCGGCTGGGGAGAGTTCTACGAGGGCGCAGAGCGTCCGCTGGACTCTCTACCTGCACTGCCCGGGCCGGAGTTCATCAAGGATGGCGACCAGAGCACCGGCGCATCGCTCCCCGTTGTGGATGAGTCGCTACGGATGAAGATCCTCGCCGCATCGCTCCCCAACGTGGAAACAGTGGACTTCACCAGCCTGTTCGAGGAGGTTCTCACCTGGGATCCTCAGGCGCTGGACGTGCCGAAAGCGGCTCTGCTGGCCGGGATCGTTTCCCTGCCGATGTTCCGTGACACCGCTCTGATCCAGTGGGCGACGGATGAAGAGGGTGGCAGGGAGGCGCTGGCAGCACAGCGCGCATTCGCCCACGGCTGGAGCATTCCGGATCGCATCGGCAACGTGCTGATGGGGAAGGCTCCCCGACCTCAAGCAGACCGCCTGCGGGCGGCCCTGGCGGTCTGCCGAATGCTCGCCTCTCACACACCAGCCACTGACCGCGCGGCCCTGCTGACGGTCTGCACGTGGCTGTCGTGGGCGATGGGCAACTCGACCCACGCGACGTTCTACGTGGATCAGGCCCAGAAGGCTGATCCGTCGTTGAGCATGGCGCACCTGCTGGCCGAAGTGCTCAACATCGGGATGCTCCCGGAATGGGCATTCACGCCCTGATCACCACGGTGGCCCCGAATCCCCGGGGCCACCCCACCAACTCACGAAGGGATCCCATCATGTTACGCGGCCGCGCGGCTCTCCCAGCATCTGATCTGGTCGTCTACCCTTGGGAGAGCCGCCCACGAAGAAAGTGCCTATGATCCGGATAGAGACGAAGCGATGCGTCGACTACAGCCCTCTCCGGTATCCGGGCGGGAAGAGTTCCCTGACGGACTTCTTCGCCAAGATCATCGACGCCAATTTCGAGGAAAAGCCTCGCTACGTCGAGCCTTTCGCTGGAGGCGCGGGAGCCGCCATCGCGCTTCTCCTGCGAGGGCGAGTGAGCGAGATCATCGTCAACGATCTCGATCCTGCGATGTGGTCTCTCTGGGAATCCATGGTGCACGACGCGGAGCGGTTCCAGAAGCTCGTACGAGAGACTCCGGTCACTCTCGATGAGTGGCGGAAGCAGAAGCAGATCTACGCCGCGGGACTTGATGGTGCGGACTCGCTAGACCTGGGCTTCGCCACGTTCTTCCTGAATCGAACGAATCGATCGGGCGTGCTCAACGCCGGCGTGATCGGAGGCCAGGCACAGGCCGGTACATATCGAATCGACGCGCGGTACAACAAAGCCACTCTCCTGCACCGTCTTGGGAGGATCAGCGCCGTTCGAGATCGCATCGACGTTCGGAATATGGATGGTCGTGCACTGATCGGAGAAGTGTCGCAGAACCGATCGACTCTCGTTTATGCCGACCCGCCGTACTACGACAAGGGGAGTTATCTCTACCTGAACTCCTTCACAGACACGCAGCACGCTGAGCTAGCCGAAGCACTGAACGCGCCTTCCTCCGCTAAATGGATCTTGACGTACGACGACGTGCCAGCGATCCGTGACCTTTACTCGGACCGCCGCAGTCAGACGTTCTCTCTCCATTACTCCGCCCATAAACCTGGGGTCGCGCGTGAGTTGATGGTCTTTTCGGACAATCTCGCGCTGTAGATCAGGTGTCAGCGAACGTCGGCTAGTTGTACTTCCCCGTGAGGTTGTGAACGCGTTCTGAGGGGGTCTTGCCGCCGATGCCGGTGTGGGGTCTGTGGTGATTGTAGTGATGGAGCCAGGTCTCGTAGGCGGCGGCTCGCTCGGATTCGCTGGCGTAGGGTCTCGCATATGCCCACTCGACGGCGAGGGTCCGGTTGAATCGCTCGACTTTCCCGTTGGTCTGCGGCCGATACGGTCTGGTCCACTTGTGCTTGATGGTTTCGCCGAGCGCGGCAGCGAACGCGTGGGATCGGTAGCAGGCGCCGTTGTCGGTCATCACCGCGGTCACGGTCACGCCGAGGCTGGCGAAGAACGCGTTCGCACGAGTCCAGAAC